>NZ_CP186861.1:0-2262847 GCF_049674265.1 Latilactobacillus parasakei
TATGACTGCAGTCAACAGCGCTGTTGAAGGAATTAAAAATGCTTTTAAAGGTGGATACGAGAGCATCAAAGAACAGCAAGCTGGTGCCGCAATGTGGGCCACCTCTATTCAAGATGCTCATCCGAATGTAAGCGGTAAAGCATTAACTAAACAATCCAAGCAAGCCAGTGATGCAACAATGCAAACTGCCATTAAAGCAGGTAACAGCTACGAAGAAGCTAATGCAATCTCTAAGCAGATTTATTCATCAAGCGCAGGTTCATATTCGGGAAATGTTAATAAGACCCAAGATATGCTTAGAGGAATGTTTAATATTCAAGATGCGAATGCATTGTCTGAACGAGAAATGCTTCAATTTAGAACAGCGGTTGGTAATATCGGTGATTTAGGCAAAGTCACCGGTAATTCCATGAAAAGTTTAAATCTTTTAGATGGAAAAATTGGGCAATCAATTCGTAAAGAATATAAGCGGCGCAATGGTAAAGAGCTTGGCAAGACTAAGACAGGTAATTATGACTGGGGTCAGGTTGATGCAGAAACAGCATTTGCCGGTATAGATAGATTTGGGAATTCCGGAGGTCTTGCTAAAGCTTCCGAACGTTTTAACGGAACTATTGGCGGTGTAAGTCGTGCTAGTAAAGAAGGTACTAAGTATATTGCTGGAAGATTTATTCAAAGTTTTGCAGACAATATAAATAAATCTATGGGCGGGAAAAACGGCCTTTTAGGTGGATTAAATAACTTCTTTACAAGCCAAGATAAGATGAAAAAAACAGCTGATCAATTCGCAAATTCATTAGCTAAAGTAGCAGATACAATTGGCAAAATTGGCAAAGAAGCCGCTAATGTTGGTAAAGATATTGCACCGTATGCTAAACAATTTACATCCGGATTTGCTAAAGGGTTTATTAGCGAAATTAAAGTTATTGCTAAAGGAACAAAAGATGCTTATGAATATATAAAAGGATTAGGGACAAAAGTTGCTGAGTTTTTACCTGATGGCAAAATCAAAAATGGTTTAAGCAATATTGGACAGTATACTGGTAAAGTTACAGCGTTCTTAGTTGCTTTGCGTGGTTTCTCTAAGTTGCCGGGTATGGCTGGCGTTGTTTCAAAGATTGTTAGTCCGTTGTCAAAAGTTTTAGGCAAAATACCGGTAGTCGGTAAAACTCTAAGTGGTTTTGTCACGAAATTGACGGGTATTAAACCTAAGCAGGACATTGCAGGAAATAAAATGAATACTGCTGCAGACAAAATGAATGCAGCTGCAGACAAAATGAACAGTGCGAGTGGTACGGCAAGTAAGTTTTCTAAAGCAGGACTTGATGAAAATGGTTTAGTAACTAGTGATTATGCAAATAGAGGTGAGTATCAGGCTGCATTAAGAAACTCAAGACGAGCACCTAGATTCGGCGAAAAATTAATGATGAAAGGCGAAACGTTGTTAGGCGCCGAAGGGTCTCGTATCGCGGCAAATAAAGGATGGTTCACAAAGCTAAAAGGTAATTCGCTTATCAAGTTGGGTGGAATTTCTGAAAGTATCAGCACTTCGTTAATTGGACGAATGGCAGGTGGCGCCGCTAAAGGGATTGGCTCTGCGGGACGTTTTATTGGCAAGGGTATGCCGATGATGAATGCAACTTTTGCAGGTATTGATGCAATGAGCGCCATGAATTCTACCAAATCAGGCAGTTTAGCTCGTCATCAAAAGGTTGGTGGTGCTATTGGTACCGGTGTTGGCTCAACACTTGGTATGGCATTAGGAACTCTCGCCGATCCCTTTACGTTTGGCATGGGGACATTTGCAGGTGGAGCGCTTGGCGGTTGGTTAGGTGGGAAAGCAGGTGAATGGTTTGGCGGGAAAACCGGTGGTTCAAAACCTAAAGCTGCCAAAGCCAAGAAACCGGGTAAATCTGCTGCTGATTATCAAGCTGAAGCCGAATATAACCGTCAATTAAACGAGCAAGCTCAAGCTATCGCCGATGGGCATGGCGCTTGGAATGCTAAAGGTGCTAAAAAAGAAATTAAGGCAGTAGTATCAGCGCAAGGAACTAAGAGTAAAAGTGCCCAGAAACACGCTGCTGCCGCTAATGCTGCATATGAGAAAGGCGATTTCACTACTTATGGTAAGGAGTCAGTCAAGGCAGCGGCTGAAACTGCAAAGTATTATTCAAACACCGCAAAGTCAGCTTCTAAAAAGGCAAAAAGTGATAAAGAATCATACGAAACTGCAAAGAATCAGGCAAAAGTAGCGAAAAAAAGATTCAACACACGAGGTACTGGGCTTGATCGCGTCGCATATGAAAAAGCTCAAAAGAAAGCTAATTCTGCCAAAAAGAAATATCAAAAAAGTAGTAAAAAAGCAAAGGGTTTATCTAAAAAAGCTTCTAAATCTGATAAGGCTAGTGTCGCTTTAGGTAACAAGTCTATTTCTGATACTAAAAAAGCGACGAAAGAAACCAAAAAGCACAAAAAGGCAGTAGATAAGTCAACTAAGGCTTCTCAAAAGCATAAAAAAGCAATTGACAAAACTGGTGATTCAGCTACAAAAGCAAATAAAAAGATTTCAAAATCTAACAAAGATACTGAAAAATCTAACAAGAAAACTGGTAAATCTTTTTCTAAATTAACTAAGGCTCAGAAAAAAGAGCTCGATAAACAAACCAAGAATTTGAAATCGGCGAATAAGAAAAAAGAAGCTCAAGTTAAATCTGCCAATAAGAAAGTCAAAGCTGCACAACAAAAGGCTGCTAAGGATATCGCAAAGGCGGATAAGGCGGCCTCAAAGGCGATGTCAAAGAATTACAAGACAGCTTCTAAACAAATTAGTAAGGCAATCAAATCCGGAATGAAGACGGCTGCTAATTCGGCTAAGTCTGGCTCAAAGAAGATTGCTAAGAATGTTAAGTCTGGCCTTAAAAATGTTGGGAAAGATACTAAATCAGCATTTAAAAAAGTAACATCAGCAGTTAAGTCTGGAATGAAGCCAGCTCAAAAAGCTGCTAAATCTGGGGCTAAGAAAATATCAACAAACGTGAAATCTGGCTTAAAAAACGTTAGTAAGACGGCTAAGTCAGAGTTTAAGAAGTTATCATCATCAGTTAAATCTGGAATGAAACCAGCTCAAGCAGCGGCTAAATCAGGTGCTAAAAAGATATCGACAAATGTTAAGTCTGGACTAAAGGGTGTCGGTAAAGGTGCAAAGTCCTCATTTAAATCCTTAACAAGCTCTGTTAAGTCTGGTATGAAATCCGCACAATCTGCTGCTAAATCGGGTGCTAAATCGATAGTATCGGCGGTTAAAACTGGTTTAAGTAAAGTTGGATCAGCTGGTAAATCTGGTTTTAGCAAATTGGCCGCATCCGCTAAGTCCGGTATGGATAAGGTAAATAGCACAGTTAAATCTGGAGCTAATAAGATGAGTAGCGCTATTAAATCTGGCATGAGTAAGGCTAATAGCACTATGTCGTCGGCGTTCAATAAGATGGTTAGCACTGCTAATAGTGCCACTAGCCGTATTGCTAAATCGATGGACAAAATCGGAACATCTGCTACATCTGCAGTAAGCAAAGTTAAATCTTTACAAAGTGCTATTAATGGATTGAAATCAAAGACTGTTACCATCACAGCTAACGTAAAAGGTAAGGGTGCTGGCAAATTAGCAACTGGGACACCCGGTGCGTTAAGCGCGTTTACTCACTTGGCCACAGGGACACCGAGCTTTGATGCACCAACTCATTTGGCACAAGGTTGGGCTGCGAATGGTGGCACTAAAGCTGGAATGTATGTTGTAAATGATGCCAAGGGTGGTCGTTGGAGAGAAGCGTTTAAACTCAAAAATGGTTTATTTGGATTATTCCCAAATAAGCGCGATTTACGTGTGCCGTTACCTGAAGGGACTCAGGTCTTGAATGGGGATGATACGCACAAAATGTTTCCGCATTTGGCCACAGGGACACCAGGAGCTAAAGGAGCTGTTCCAAAGCAAAATAACGCTAGTGGTTCTGGATCACCAATCATTAATATCACTATAAATATGGTTGGTGGCGCTAAAAATGAAGCACAAAATATTGCTAATGCAATTGGGGAAAAACTTAATCAAATTTTCCCATTGGCTGAGGTCTAGGAGGATAATATGGGGATTTTAAGTGACGGAAAAACGAAGTTGGAATTTTCTGCGGAAACTGAAGATGAAACGATTAAAAATAACGTCGCCCAACATCCGGTTCAACGTGGTCAACCGATAGTTGACCACACGCAACGAGAAAGTAAGGACTGGCAGTTTATAGGCAAATTATATGCAGCCAATCAACATGAAATTGATGTTAAGTATCAAAAATTGTTAGATTGGCAGTACAATGGTACGTTACTAACCTATAACGGCGCGATTCATCACAATAATATTATTATTGAAGAACTAAACAAAACCTACGAGGATGGCGGCTTTAAGAATGCCTTAAAAGTGACGCTGTCACTCAAAAATATTAATCTTGTAAGTACAAGCTTTGTTAAAGCAACCCATGTTGGTCCAAAGGCACCAAGTAAACCAGCATCACCTGGCGTTTATGTGACAGTGCGAGGCGGTGATACCTATTGGGGCTGGTGGGTAAAATACGGGACTGCTATTCAAACATTGAGGAACTGGAACCACTGGCCTGATCGACGAATTCCGATAGGTGTGAGAGCGAGGGTAAAATAATGGCATTACGTGGAAAATATGAATTCGATTATAGCAAGGTGCCATTTATTTTTGATGCAATGTTTGGCAACCAGAGCGTATCAATTGGTTTAAATTATAATGAAACTGGCGATTTTTTCACAGTAGATTTATATGACAGCGAGTTTAATCCGGTAATCATGGGAGAAAAGTTGGTGTACGGTAAGCGACTTTGGAGACAATCGGTTAATCCGCTTGTTCCGTGCGTCGATTTAGTACCACTAGATGAGTCCGGGCAAACGAATCAAATTACTAAGGATAACTTTGGATATACGGTTTTTCTATATCAAGACACCGTATTAGATAGCGAATAGGGGGCTACTATGGGGAAAACTCAATTTAACTTTGAAATTAAATGCGTTGTTGAAACTAACAGTGGCACTTTAACGTATCAATACGGCAAGATGGCGAACGGTATTGAAATTCATTTTAATGTGCCGTTTTCGGATCAACCAGAGAAAAATATTTCTGAAATTACGTTGTACAATATCAACCCAGATGATTTCAATCGGATACAAGCCGGAAATAAGGTTAAATTGTCCGCTGGGTACGCCGGTGACATAGGTTTACTAGTATCGGGAACTATTTACCGTCCAACTGTACCAACCCTTGAAGAGGCTGACACGGCGTATGTATTGAAGGTGTTAGAAGGCCAGGATTATAGTCGATTGGCCAAACAAAATTTGACGTTTGCTAAAGGAACCTATGCTAGCGATATTGTAAAATCTATTGTGTCTAAATCAGGAATCAATCTTAGTTATGTTTCGCTTAAAACCAACAAGAAATATGATGATGGCTATACTGCAGATGATCACCCAATGGAAAGTTTAAGCACAGTAGCTGATGATTGCCATACATCATTATTCTATCTTCGAGGCCAATTAACTTTACGGTATGTTTATGACGGTTATGGCGCTGATGCATTTGAACTTAACTATGGAACCGGGCTTTTGCAAAGCCCGACAAGAGAGAGCCGTGATGATGATTGGGTTGATAATGATGATGACGACGGATTGGGTAAATTTAGCTGGTCCGTTGATAGTATCTTAAATTATCATTTAACGACATTTGCAAACGTCCACGTTAAAACGCAGTACGTAAATACAAGTGTAATGGTAATTAACGGTGAGCATTCATTTGATGGGGATCAACCAACAACTAGTTTCGAGGGGGTTCAAAAATAATTGGCAAAAAGAAATAATGATGTTGAATTTGTTAAAAATCTAATTAAAAATATGTCGATTAGAACTAACGTCGCCCAATTAGGTCGTGTAATTAGTTATGCGAATGAAAATCATTCAAAGGTTAATGTTCAGCCGTTGGCGTTAAATAAATCTGGGACAAAACGTGGCATGCTTTTAAATGTGCACGTTGGACGGTTATTACGAGACGTTGTTCAGGTGGGTGATGTGGTCGTCATTTTATTTATGGACCGCTCTTTGGAAAATTGGGATGGGTCCAATAGCGACTTTGTGCTGACAAGCGAACGGATGCACGACGTTAATGATGCATTTATTGTGGAGGTGTACTAATGATTGATATCGCTTTAGATAGTAATGCTGATTTATCGTTTACAGATGATTTAAAACTAATTTCAGAGGTGGAAGAAATCAAACAAGCCGTTGGGATAACCCTTAGAACCAAGCTTGGAGAATTCTTTGCAGCTCCGGAAAGTGGGCTTGATTGGGAATATGTTATTGGTAAAGATTATAATCAACAATATGCTGCTGCCGCAATAACAGATGCTATTCAGCAGGACCAACGAGTAGTTTCGGTAAATGATATTAGTTTAAACAAGGGGAGTGATCGTAAGCTAATTGCAACGGTCAATTTTACAATCAATCAAGATGTGCAAACAACAATGGAGGTGGCGGTGATTGCTTGATAAAAATGGATTTATTCGACCAACGTATGCAGAGTTAGTTGAACAATTAACAGCAAAATGGCTTCAATTATTTGGAGAGAACGCTAATACCGCCGCTAATTCAGTTGGTGGTATTTTTATTCGACTAATGGCGTTTTTTTTGAATAAGGTATATGAGCTAGCCGAGCTTGTCTATCAATCGCAATTCATTGATTCGGCAACTGGGCCAACTTTAGATCAATTAGCCGCAAATTTAGGTCTAGTTCGTCAGGCCCCGCAGACTGCGATTGGTGATATTAAAATATACGGGCTCGCTGGATATAGTGTTAAAGCGGGAACGTTGTTTCAAACGAAAGATGGATTGAACTATGTTACCAGTGAAGATATAACGCTTGTTGATACTGGTAAGAAGCAGCTTAATGTTGAAGGGTTCGGAACAATTACTTACAACAATCAAAATATCGGGATTGGGGATAGCACGGTCCTATACGCCAACGGTACGGGCAGTAAGTTTAATAAACCCGAATCAATTGTAAACTATCCAACCAATCAAGTAACACCAGTCGAAGAAGTGCTTGCTGTACAAGTCGGTAATTTAACCGGTGGGGCTGATTTAGAAACTGATGATGCTTTACGCTCAAGACTAGAGCAAGCCAGCCAAGAAGCGCCCAGCAGCCCATATAATGGTGTTATATCAGCAGTGCACAATGTTGTTGGTGTTAATGCCGTTAAAATCGTGTCTAATGATACATTAGTCGCTGATTCAGCGGGGAACCCACCTAAAACGTTGCATATTTACGTTGATGGCGGCTATAAGGACGATATTGCAAAAGCAATCCTAGAAAGTGTCGCTGCAGGAGTTCAAACCTATGGTGGTATTTTAAATCACGTTAAGGACATTGGTGGCACAACACACGATGTTTATTTTGATAAACCGACACCATTATCTATTTTTGCAAAAATAAAAGTGACAACGAATGACTCGTTTCCGTTGCAAGGTAACGATCAAATTAAACAAGCTGTATTAGATTATATTAGCTCAGTTGGTATGGGAGAAATGATCTATTACAGCTATTTATATCGATTCATTTACGATAATGTGCCCGGAATTGTTGTAGCGGATGTAAAGATTGGCACAAGTAAGGATCAATTAACAGCTGCTGATATTCAGCTTACCGATATTCAAAGAGCGACGATAACGGCGGATTCGGTGGTGGTTGAATAATGAGTTACTTTGATGACTTTTTAAACAAGTTACCAAGTTCCATTAATCGATTAGGTGTCAATGTGCAAAAGGTTGCTCGATTCATTACAGAACCACTAACTGAAGTCAAGTCGCTATATGAGACGATTGATTTATATCGTAGTATCGATAACGCAACTGGACAAGCGCTTGATGCCTTAGGAGCAAAGTACGGTCAGACTCGCGGACCGGCCAACGATGATTTTTATCGAGTAATGATTAAATCTAAGATTATTGTTCGTGCTGGTGATGCGACCATTGATGGCATCTTAAGGGCGATTCAAAGCTCATTAAACGTTTCGGTGAGCGGAGTTAAAGTAAAGTGTCTACGTGTCAATCCAACAGATTCAGGAGAGCCGTTGGCAATTAGGATTACTGATATTCCGTTAGAAATCGCGAAAACAGAGTGGGAACAAACCTATCTGTTGAATCGAATCAAAAGCGTTGTGGCAGCGGGTGTAAGAGTCGATTACATTCAATTTGTCGACAACGCCGGGATTGTTGCTAAAACAATTATTGCAGCAAATACGGCCATTGTTTACACCAATGATGTGCCATTTTAATTAAAGGGGGAGAATAAATGACCGAAAAATTCAACGGGGCAATTTCAGCTACTGGGATTAACTTAATTAGCCAAGCGATTGAAAATAATACTAAGTTACAGTTTTTATCAGCGATTGGATCAGCGACGAGTTATACAAATGAACAATTGGTTAAATTAACCGATTCCGATTTAAAAAAGCTAAGCAAAAATCAAACAGGACATATTAGTAATATCACGATTAAAAACCACGACACTGTCTATTTTGAAATTACACTTGATGGTAATACCGTATCAGCAGATTATGGCTTGAATTCTGTTGTTATTTTGACAAAAATCGGGACAACAGATCACTTATTTGCGGTATTAAAGGCTAACCAGGTTCAATATATGAATGCATATGACGGAAAATCGTCTACTAATTTACAGATCAATGTTGGTTTCAAAATATCGAATACTGATGTGGTTTCTCTTGAGATTGATAGTGCTGGTACACTGACAGCTGCCGACTATAAAAAGTTGCAAGAATACACTGATGTCAAATCTGGTGATGCAGAACGTAATGCGGATGTATATGCTAAGGGGTTAGTTGATAAAGAGGCAGAAGTTCGAGCAGCAGCTGATAGCACTGAATCAAAGGCTAGAATTGACGCTGATAGCAAGCAAAATGCTAGTTTGGCATCGGAAACAAAACAACGAACCGATGCTGATAATGCTATTAATAAAAAAATAGCATCGGTCGAAAATACGGCCAATACGGCTGTTCATCACGACAAACCTGAGCAGATGAACGCAGGATTTAAATTTACAGATAATGTAATTATTAATGGCGCGTCTGAGTTGAAAATGAATACCGGGTCTGGTTCAGGTGACAACCCTGTTCTAAAATCATACAATACAGAAGTAAATTACGGTGATATGATTGCGTTGGGGGCCGGTGGGAATACTATTGTTGGCAGTGGAGAAAGTGCAAAAGGACTTGCACAAGCAATAATGGATGGTAAGGTGACATCAAATATACCACCTGTAACAAAAGATAATGAGGTTGCATATTTTGTATCCGATGGAGAAGGCTATTTAATTACTGGGTATCAGTCACCCGCAAATGCCAAAGTTATTCCTGTAAGCAAAATTATTCAGTTAGCAGATACTGTAAACTGGCAAAAACAGCCTATTTTTAAACCGGGAACGCATCGATATGCAGTTTGTCCGTCTGGAAAAGATTTTGGCGAATTTTTAAAATCAAGTGCTGTTCCTATTGGATTCTCGATTATTAGGGATGAAAATACGCCAATCACGAATTTTAATGTAGTAAAAGAAAGTGCATCTTGGATATATGCAATTGCTAGTCAAGGAACTGGTGTACTTACTTATGTTGTAGCTAATGGTGTTGGTCAAGGGAAAAAATTTTTTAGAAATAATAATGAAAATGATGATCGGTATATGACAAGAAATAATGTTATACCAAAAAATGCTGATTTAAACAGTTATAAAAATGCGGGTTTTTATTTTAATGCTCACACTGATGAAGCAAAGACAATGAAGAATTTGCCAGTAGGTGAGCAATTAGCATTTAGTCTCGAAGTCACAGAAAATGCTGGCTGTACACAAAAGTTTTACACGTATGAAGCTAATAATATCGGTTTTAGAGGAGTCTACGTTCGCAATTTCTATGCTAATTCTTGGAGTCCTTGGAAAGTTATCCCTCTCTCAGATGCTGACGTTCCAAGCGTTACAGCAGGTGTAAACTTTAATAGTTATGTAAAATCTGGGACCTATCTGGTTTCCGGTGTTTCAGATACCATTAATGCCCCAACAACTGGAGGGTTGTATGGCTTTTTGCGTGTATCAGCAAGTACAAATGGTGGTGGTGGATTTAAAACGCAGTTTTATCAATCTTCGGTTGGTGCCAGTGATATATATATTCGTAATTTTTCTGGGGCAAATCCGGTATGGACGCCATGGAGAAGGATTGTTAATTCTATTGATTTAGACAATATTACGAGGAATTTAAATAGTCATACTGGCAATAAAACCAATCCGCATGGGGTAACTGCAGGACAGGTTGGCGCTTATACCACAAAGGATATAGACAGTAAGGTTGCTCAACTTAGAAGTGAGACCGCTGCACATACAGGAAGCAAATCCAATCCACATAGCGTTACTGCTGGTCAAACAGGGGCATACACAAAGTCGGAGACTGACACTAAGATTAATAGTCATGTTGGCAATAAATCTAACCCACATGCCGTCACATCAGCCCAAGTAGGTTCTTACTCTAAGGGGGAAGTTGATGGGAAAGTTAATGCTTTAAATACAAATATTCAAAAAGTACAGACTAATTTAGATAATAACGTTACTAAACCATATACCAAAAGCTCTACAGGTGTTAAGGCAATGAATGGGGCTAAAGTAACGCTTAATTACTCTGTTCAAAAAATTGGGCCTCATACTGAATTGGTAATGCTAAGCGGTAATTGTTATACACCTGTTTTTAGTTTTACAAAACCATCCTTTACGATTCCTAACAGCGTGGCTCCCACATCGGATTGGACATTTACCAATCCTGCTACCGGTGTGAATTCTGCACGATGGGCGCTGGATATAAATGGTAATGGAATTTGTGTGGGTGTAACAGGTCAGCCTAACAAGGATTTTTGGTACAGTCTTGATACCATGTATTTTCGAAATATTTGATTCGTCAGAAAAATATAGGAGATGAGAAATGGTTGAACTATCTAATGAACCTAAACAATATGTTTATGGATATTTTTCATAAATTAATTGATTCAAAAAGTTATACAGTTGGTATTGCCGCTGGAGCAACAAGCGGAGTGGCTTCTTTCGTCATCCCTGATTGGGTGATGCATCAGGGGCCAACAAAGGAGCACGCCGTAGGTATTTTTGTCCTACTAGTAGTTTTCGGTTTAGATTGGTTGTGCGGTTCCCGATTGGCTAAGAAATCGCCAAAGCAATCGCAAGAGACTAATACAGCGATTGACTCGGCAATCCGCGATGCAGTCATTGTTATAATCTGTATCGTAATGATTGAGGTCGATGATTTCTTACAATCGCGATCTATTTTTTTCGCTTTTTTTACGGCTGCATTCATTTATCAAAACTTTAAGTCTGTATGCGCAAACGCCTATATACTTGGTTGGCGTCCATATTTCCCAGCTAGAGTTTTAGATATTCTATTTAAATGGTTGGACAACGAAATTGAGGCCAAAACAAAAAAATACTTCCTATTTGGGGAGACAAAAAAGGAGAAACAAGATGAAAAATAAATACGGAAAAACTTTGGCCATCATTGCGATGGCTATTTTATTTGGGATTTTTTCGATCAACACAGACAAGGCGCAAGCTTCATATTCTATTGATTACACTTTTGCGTTTAATTCAAATCAAGGGAGTGCGCAACTTGCTTCCCACTCATTTGTAATTTTGCACGAAGCCGGACTTGAAGCGCCGGGGAGAAACATTGCGGCTAACATGAAAAATAACTATACACCTTACACAGCTTACTCAACGTTTGTGGTCGGGGATGGTGGACACGTCTATCAAGTTGGGGCACCGGGCTATGTTGCATACGCAGCAGGTGACGCTAATGGATACAGCCCCGTTCAAATTGAACTCCAACGGACGTACGACAAGGCCACGTTCGCGAAAAACTATGCAACCTACATCGAGTTGGCCCGAGATTACGCCAAGAAATACGGAATCCCCACAACACTAGATGCTGGTGGCGCTGGCACACCGGGCATTAAGAGCCATTTGTGGATCACGCAAAACATCTGGGGCGACCACGTAGACCCCTACGGCTATTTAGCTTCTATGGGGGTCTCAAAAGCTAAACTTGCTAATGACTTGGCTAAAGGGACAACTAACGTTGGTGGCGGGAATACCACCCCAACCAATCCCACAAAGCCAACGACGCCAAGCAACTCAAACGTGCCTGCTGGGTTTACTCCTGAAAATGGCACGTTCGTAAACGGAGATACGCCAATCATGAACCGTATCGGCGCTGCTAGCTTCAATGCGGCACAAGGTGGTTACTTACCGGCTTATACTTCATGGAAGTACGATTCATGGAAGCGCGTTGGTAATTATGTCATGATCCATCACAAATGGGGAAACAAAGATATGTTTTTGCCAGTTCGCTACAACTCAACAGCTTGGGGAACATTTAAATAAGCATCAAAAAAGCCCTCGAAGGAGGGCAATACATAAGGTAACTAAACAGGAATTCTTATCAGATTCAGTCTATTTTCAAGCAGTAATTTAGCGGTAAGATTGTCACCATGAGATTTATTATCAAGTGTTTCACCGTAACGATCTAATAATATTTGAATTGAATGTTGGTAATCTTGCATAACACTAGCATTCTTTTCGTGAAAAGTTGTATAGAAGAAGTTAAGGCTAACAGGTGAATCGTAGATTGATAAGTAGTCAAAAATACTCTGAAAATAGCTGTAATCAGCTTTATTGAGTGAGTGTCCAATGAAGCAAATGTCTTTAATACTATGTGAAAGAATTGAACTGTAACTATGCCCAACACCATTTGCCATAATTCTAGCAGTTTTTGTGAATTTATAGAATTTATTAGATGACGATATATTGGTGCTATCGATTCCAAAAATTACGGGTGAGTCATCGGATTTCAAAATAGCGCCATGTATGTTACGAGACTGTTCCTTTTTAAATTTGGAGAATTTAGTATAATTAAAATTCAAAATGGATATGTTGCTTCTATCTGTGGTACTAATTATATGGTTATCTATTGTATCTATAATATCATCAAAGTAATAAGGCTTGCTTAATATGTGATATAAGTACTCTTCGAAAAGGGTTTCAAAATCAATTAGTGATTGAAAGAGAAAGTCAATTGTGTCTTCAAATGTATTAATACTATGAAAAGCAAAAGTGTGGTAAACAAAACTTTTTTTTCAAAATTAGAACCCATATCAGCAACAGCTTTGATAACATTCTTGTCTTCATCATATAATTTATTGATTTCGTTAGGGATAAGTTCAAGTGTTGTTTCAATTATTTTTTCAACATTATTCCAATCTGAATTATTAGGTTTCAGCAGGGTCATGTAAGCAAACCAAAAGTTACTTTTAAGTATGCATTCATGCTCTGATAAGTTCTGGACTAATTTATCAATATCATCTAATTCGACGATATTTTTAATTTGTGAAGAATCGATGTTGAATTTAATAATTAGCCAATCAAAAAAATCGGAGTAACTGGTTTTATACTGACGGGCCAAATCATACCCATTTCCAACTATTATTAATTTTTCAATCATATCAGTGTCTCCTTTTAATAGAATACCTTCTCTAGTATAGCAAACGTCCAGATATATTCCACTTGACTTATACGAACGTACATTCGTATAATGATATTCGAAGGAGTGGTCGAGATGGAGTATATCAGTTTAAAAGGCACGATTAGTAGCACTATTAAAGTTGTCAGTTTTACACCGTACTTAGTGAGATTTGAACTCAAGACACCAGAACAAAGATATAACTGCCTGGTTGCAAAAGATGCGTTTAATTTCGTTTATCTGGCACACGAGGGTGTGCAAATCTCTATCTTTGGTCACTTTAATAAGCGACGCCAGTTAATAGTAGATAAGTTTCATGTCAAGAATGTTATTCAAAATTTATCTATTGTAAGATAATATCAGAACCAAAGTCAGGAGCGTATCAAATGAAGCAGTTTGAACCAGCACGGATTAACGATCAGTATTCTTTAACGCTAAAAGAAACAGGCAACGTTGAGCTATATAAAGAGGACATCGGAGTTGTTAGCAGCATGAGTTATTACTATACGCGAAACGATTTACCCTTGTTCATCTGCCGTCACGAACCTAGCGCGGATTTGAGAACAATCCATGATGTGATGGTGCAACTTGATGAACAAATGGACGAAATGGTCAAATGCGGTTGTCTAACAGTTGGCGGAAAGAACGTTGCCAGTTCTTGCCTATAGAATAAGCCTAATCCCTTTTAAATTGGGATTAGGCTTATTCTTCTACTTTAAAATCATTTATTATAGTAGAAAATCTTGTAGCGATTCAACTTGAGTTACCAAACTATTAAACCAAAATTCTGCTAAGCTGGCTTCTATAAATTTCAATTCTAGATTTTTATTGCCTACTATATTAATAGTAGAATCTTGTAATTCAATCATTAAATCTAAGCGTTTTATCATTAAACATTTCATTTTATTCACCTCATAATTAAGATACAAAAGACATTGCCAACATTTTGCCAACTTTGGATAAATTTTGATAAGATACACTGAAATACAGTGGAAATGATAGGGAATAAAAACTACCGACAAACGCAATAGTAGCAAATGCTTGTGAGAATAAGTGAGGGTCGGTGAGGAATGATGAAATTTCTACTGTCTATTAGAAGCCTTTATGTCGATCCTTAAGATGAACGAAGAAGATAAAAAAGGTAAATAAATAGCAAAAGGCCTCCGATCATGATCGGAGGCCTTTTTGTTATTGATACATATCGATTAGTTTTAGAAAGATAACGAGGATAATGATACTGATCCAGAAAGTGACGCTGGCGCTTTTTCTGAGGGTCGCGTTATGTTTATAAAAGGCGATGAAACTCATTACGGATGAGCCAAGAACAGCGACTGCTGAACAAAAGAAGATAAATAATAGGATAATTTGTTGTGCTGATGACATGCGGTTACTCCTTTGATATGTTGACCTTACAAAGTAGTATATCAAAAAAGTGATGCTGCGAGAATAGGTGGCGATGGTTGATGGCGGTATTGCTGAGTCAAGCATGCTATAATGACCACAGCTTAGTGAATTTGGAGGAAACTATGATGGAAGCAATGCAATTATCGATTGAAACGGTGGCTCGCGCCCAAGAACGTCTGTTAGAAGCTTTAGAACAGATGACATTGGAGGAGGCTAATACGATGCCTAATCCGCTTATCAAATCAGTAACATGGCTCATTTGGCATACGGCACGGGAATTAGACTATCAGATTTCAGATTTAAAGGGACAAACACCATTGTGGCTCAGTGCTAATTGGACAGGCCGTTTTGGGTTAGCGTTACCAGATGATACGCAAGATTGGCAACATAGTCCTGAAGAAGCGGCCAAGGTAGTCGTCTCTGATCGGCAACTTCTAATTGATTATTTGGCAGCAGCTGTTAAGTTAACACAAGCTTATCTCCAAGATGTTTCTCTAGAAAGCTTAGAGGAAGTGATTGATGATAATTGGACGCCGGCAGTGACACGCGGTGCGCGGTTAGTTTCGGTTATTGATGACGCTGTGATGCATTCAGGTCAAGCGGTGTATACAAGAAGATTGGTGATTGGTAAATAAAGCGCAATGCCGTGCATTAGTTTCAAAAAAAGATAATTTAATAACAAGAAAGGGATACCATTTGGTATCTCTTTTTTGTTATTTGGAAGATAGATTGCATGCTATTATATTAAATGTAATTAATTATTGATATTTGGAGGAATTAACTCATGAAGACTAAATTATTCTCAGTAGTAGCAGTAGCAGCATTGGTGGCACCAGCCGCAATGACAATCAGTTCAGCATCAGCTGATGCGGTAACACCACAAACATCAAAAGCAGACTTTACGGTTGTTGCTAAAGATCCAACTAACCCAACAGATCCTGAAAATGGTACTTTAGTTTTAAAATCAGTACCAAGTTTTAACTTTGGCACAATTGAAGCTAGTGATATTTATGCTGGGTTTAATGATAAAAAAGCGCAAGCAGATGGTACTTTAGAAGTGTCTGATACACGTTTAGGCGCTTCGGACTGGACATTAACAGCTGATATGGGCCAATTTGCCGATAAAGATAATCAATTAAAAGGATCAACATTGAACTTAGCTTCTACTGGTTCATTAGGTGAAGACTTAGCAACTGCTATTAAAGATGATGCAAGTGCTGTTGAAGTTGTTAAAGGTAACGGTGCCCATGGTGTTGATACATTCAACATGGCAGCTGCTGATAGTAAATTGACAATGGCAGCTAACCCAGCTGCTAATTTAGCAAAAGATGAAGCTTTCTCAACAACAATTAACTGGAACTTATCATCAACAGCCCCAGTTGCACCAGAAGCTTAATCTAGAAATAATGAGTCATTGGCGCTAGTGATCGTCATCGTCAATCAAGTGAATGATGTGTTGGATAAGGGGCAGGCAAAGTGATTTGTCCACCCCTTATTTTTATAGGAGGCTACGAAGTTGTTTAAAAAGAAAGTATTAATCACAATGTTAGGTTTAATGTGTTTATTGGTGGGGATTGGTAGTTTTGCGCAATCGGTGCATGCTGAAGGTGCTGAATTTACCGTAACACCTGAATATGGGTTAGGACAAACGGATGCTAGTTTGGGTTATTTTGCAATTAAAGCCGAAAAAGGGCAAACCTATCCGATTACCGTCAACGTACAAAATTTAAATATGAAGAAAACAAATAATTTTAATGCACAGCTTGTAGCCGCCTCAACCTCAAATAGCGGCAGTATTGACTATACACCGACGCATCAAAAAATGGTCAAAACAAAAGCACCATTGTTACCTGATTTGGTCTCAAAAGAGGTCCGCAAACAAAGCTTGACGTTAGCGCCAGGCGCGTCAAAAAAAGTGACCTTTAACGTTAAAGTACCTAAAAAGGGTTTTAGAGGAACGATTCTTGGTAGTGTTTATGTAAAGCGAACGTCGAATAACGAATCGCAAAAGAAGGGCTTTGGCATTAAAAACAGCTTTGCGATGACGATTCCAATCGTGATGACACAAGATTTTAATCGAAAAATCTCGCCCAAGTTAATGCTAACGAATACTAAGCAGGTTTCAGACAGCGGGGTGCCGCAAGTGGTTGGCCAAATTGCCAACCATGAACCGACAATGTTTGGTCAAATTAAGATGCATGCCTGGATTACAAAGAAGAATCAAACCAAAAAATTATATCAAAAGAATGCTGAAAAATTAGCAATGGCGCCGCGCTCAACATTTAACTATGCAATTGAGACGAATAATAAAATTTTACCCAAAGGCCAATATACTTATCATGTCAAAATGGTGTCGGGTAAGAAAACCTTTAATTTAAAACAACACTTTACAGTTGACGGCGCTAACCGTGAACAAGTCAATAAAACACTAATCAATCCAGAAAAAACAGGGATTAATTGGTGGTTATGGGGTTCCCTAGGGATTTTGTTATTATTAGTGATTGCGTTAGTTGCCTATTTAATCGGTCGAAAAAGGGGTGTCGGGGAACATGACGAGTAGATTATCAGAACGTAGGGATGTTTTAATGATTGCAGTAACATTGCTAGTGTTTTTATTAGTAATAATGGTGCGGCCAGTACAGGCTAATCGAATTGATGGCGGCCAAAGCACAGTTAGTTTTGCGGTGCATATTGATCAAAAACGACCAACGCCACCTGGGGACCATAGTCAAGACGGCGGTGTTGCGCAACCAACAATACCAGAAAATGGTCAAGAAATTCATTATACGGCGAGCGGCTCTCGAAATACCACTGGTCGTTTACCGCAAACGGGTGCTATGAAGGGTACGTTATTAAGTTTGGTTGGTAGTGCGATGATTCTATTGGTACTTGGCTGGTATCGCCAACAAACTAATACGAAGGGGACGGACTATGATGCAAATTAAGCGCCTAATTTATGTTGGGTTGGCGGCAATGATGTTCAGCGGTAGTTTAATTAACGTACCGGGTCAGGTTTGGGCAGCAGCACCGGAACCAACAACTAGTATTAGTGATAGTAAAAAAGTAGAATCAGTTGATGCAAGTCCACAGGAGTCAGCTACGAGTGAGCAAGCACCAACCAGTCGCAGTACTGAACCAGTTGGCACACCTAGTAATGCGGATAAGCCTTCAAAAGATGGGTGGAGTTTCTTACTAACAATTTTTAGACGAGGGTTTAGCCGTCAGCCGCAAGAAGAAGATTATTTTGCGCTGCAAGATATTGATAGGGCTAAGTTCTCAGGGATGAGCATTCTAACCAATTTGGGTAATGGCTTAGGAAAAGATATTACTGTTCGTCGTTGGCACTGGGACGCCAGTCAGAATAACTGGGTTGAGGATAAAAAGCAACCTAAAGCAAAGACTGGTTTGTCTTTAATCATGGGCTCATTAGGCTTTTTAGATATTGATGACTACGCTTTAAACAAGTCGGGTAATTTAGGTGTCGGGACGTATTATTATCAATTTAGTTTTTCTGACGGTATCTGGCCTTTTAATAAGACTTTCTATTCTGATTTAGCGAAGGTTGGGATTACGCCAGAACCGAAACCGGCTAAATCGATTAATGCCGATACGGATAATGCTGACGGTACACCTAAAGTCATCTATTCAGATGTCGATTATGGCGCTAAAGCGATTATTGACCCTGTCGATTCGACCGATGATATTACTTGGCAAGCAGCCAGTGCTGAAGATCTTTTGAAATTTACACCAAATAATGGCCGGAAAACATCGCTAATGGCCGGTAATGGTGAAGTTGGTAGCGACAAACAATATATACCGGATTCTTATTACGTTAACCAAGTCAATCGTGATCCTAAAGTACCGGGGATTCCCGCTAACTTTAAGGTGGCAGCTGGCAATGTAGCGGCTAATAAGAGTGTTTATGTTGGTGGTTTACCAGCCTATAATCGGGCAATGGATGCCGGTGGTAGTTGGTCTGTAGGGGGCCTAAGTGACTTAGTTAAAGCAACCGGCGCAACGAGTGCTTGGCATTATGAATGGCGTTTTATGGATAGTACTGGTAGAACGGTCGAGTTACCAACAAATAGTGGCGTGACAAATAATAGCGGTGATATTAATGATCTGGCTGACTTAAATACGGCACAACCGTTAACGTTTGCTAAGGATAGTCTGTTTATGAAACAGGCCGCAGCTGCGACTGCCAGTGGTAAGAGTTATCAAGCGCAGCTAACACTAACGACGAGCGTTGATTCTGAAGAAGAATCAAGTAAAAAAACAGAAAAGGTCGTCGTCGTCTCTAATAAGGCCGAATTACAAGTTCAGCCATCATTAGGCAAGTTAACATTGGATCAAGTGCCTAATTTTAGATTTGGTAATGTTTTAGCGAAAGATGTTTATGCGGGGACAAGTACGCAGAATCAGCCATATAAAGTTAGTGATACGTTGAAAATTACCGATACTAGAGTTAATCCGGGTTGGAAACTAACAGCAAAGATGACTAAAATGGCATCTAAAGCTGGCCATCGATTGAATACAACGACGGTTAATATGAGTGGTCTACCAGGCGGAACTAATTTAGGATTGGTTGATAATAGTAGTGAAACAACGATTGCATCGACCAAGTTATCAAACGCTTGGCAAGTAACGGGTAACTTATTGATGGCTGCCAATTCAGACCTCCAAATTGAAGCTGGTGAAACTTTTTCCAGTGATATTACTTGGACATTAAATAATACGCAGCCTGAAGTACCAGCAGCATAACTAAAAAAAGCCTCGTAATTGATTGTTAAACCAATTACGAGGCTTTTTAATTAGTCGATATATTTAACGGCTGTCCCGTAGGCAGCGACTGATTGCATGTCCGTTCCAATTGAACCAGAGTCAAAGCGCATCATCACAACAGCATCAGCGCCCATCTCAATGGCGTTTTGGCGCAGGCGGTCGATTGCGACATCGCGAGATTCGGTCATCATTTCGGTATAGGCTCTAATTTCGCCACCAACCACGTTTTTAAGTGAGGCACCGATATTTTTGAAAACATTCTTAGATTGAGTTGTGAGACCGAAAACTTCACCAAGTACTTCATATTGCTTGCCCGGAATTGTTTCGGTCGTAGTGATTAAAATTTGATTAGTCATTATGAAAACTCCTTTTTTAAAAGATTAAAATTAGTAACAATGTAATCAGTGCTGGTAAGCCTTGTAAGAAGAAAATCTTTTTCGTTGCGGTAAAAGTGCCATAAAGGGCAACGATGAAGATGTATAACATTAATAATGCTAAGACGGTTTTTAAAGCGGCACCGGTCAACAAGCAATTGACGGCGATGATTAAGACACCAAGCATCCCATTATAAATCCCCTGATTAGCAAGGGCGACTTTGGTGTTGGGCAGCCGAACGAAATCAAGTGGCATATCGAAGGCCTTGGCTTTTGTTTGATCGTTAGCGAACATTTCGAGTCCCATAATGCCGAGATGTTCGATGGCGATTAAACTCGTTAAAATTGTGATGAATAAAGACATGATGAACCTCCTTAAGTTCCATTTTTATTATAACAAATAAAGCAGTTCAAAACCGTTATTAGGGTTTGAACTGCTTTAATTTAGTTTAGCGATCAGCGTAGCCGTTAGGATGGTTTAAATGCCAATTCCATGCGGTTTCAATAATTGCTTCCATATTATCATATTTGGGTGCCCAGCCGAGTGTTTCGCGGGCTTTGTCACTAGCGGCAATCAAGGTACTTGGATCGCCGGCGCGACGAGGGGCCATTTCAAGTGGAATCGCTTTGCCAGTTACTTTACGAGCAGCTTCAACGATTTCCATGTTTGAAAAACCAGTTGATGAACCCAAGTTAAAGGCGTTGCTGTCATGACCATCAGCAAGGTATTCAAAGGCCAAGATGTGGGCGTCTGCTAAATCTAAAACGTGCACGTAATCACGGACGTTCGTACCATCTGGTGTATCGTAATCATCACCAAAGATTGATAATTGATCACGTTTGCCAGCAGCAACTTGCAAGACGATTGGTAAGAGATGGGTTTCAGGATGGTGATCTTCACCGATTGAACCGTCTGGCTTAGCGCCAACTACGTTGAAGTAACGTAATGCAACAAACTTGATGCCGTAAGCTTTGTCAGCCCATTTCATCATGGTTTCCATCATTAATTTACTTTCGCCGTAAGGGTTGGTTGGTAATTGTGGATCAGATTCCTTGATGGGAATTGATTTAGGTTCGCCATAAGTAGCGGCAGTTGAAGAAAAGACGATGCGTTTAACATCGAATTCATTCATGACTTCTAATAAGGCAGTCATCCCATAAGTATTGTTATCGAAGTATTTAAGTGGTGCTTGCATTGATTCAGGCACGATTGAAAAGGCGGCAAAATGAATGACACCAGTCACGTCTTCTTGTTGGAAAACGGTCCGCATGAAGTCTTTATCGCGGATATCACCTTGATAAAAACGGGCTTTTTGATTGATGGCGCCTTGATGACCCGTTACCAAGCTATCGACAACAGCGACGTCATAGCCGCGTTGGATTAATTGATCAACGGTGTGGGAACCGATGTAGCCGGCGCCCCCTAAAACTAGAATTGACATGGAATTTCCCCCTAAGTTGAGAATACAGGTATACTCTTAATAGTATAGCATCTATCGGATTAAACAAAAGGCGAAGTTGGGCGAAAAGTGCTAAATTTTGCTATAATGGTTTAGTTAATGACTGGGAAGTAGTGAGGGATTAATTTGGAAGCACAATATGAATGGCAATTAAAACCAGTACCAACTGAAGATGAATTACAAACAATTACAAAAGACAATCCGCTACCCAAGGCTGCGGCCCAACTTTTGTGGCAACGTGGCTTGCGGGATGCAGAGCAGATCAATGATTTTATGAATCCCAATGTCGGTCAACTTCACGATCCATACGCTTTGCATGATATGCAAAAGGCGATTGATCGAATTCAAGAAGCGATTGTGAACGGCGAAAAAATTACGATTTATGGCGATTATGACGCGGACGGGATTACTAGTACGACTTTAATGAAGGAAACCTTAGATGACTTAGGTGCCGATGTTGAAGTCTATGTGCCTAATCGTTTTAAGGATGGCTACGGGCCTAATTTAGAAGCTTATAAACGCTTGATTGAAAATGGCACCCAATTAATTGTGACCGTCGATAACGGGGTGAGTGGCTTAGAACCAATCGCTTACGCGCAAGAACACGGTGTTGACGTGGTCGTGACCGATCACCATGAATTACCAGCAGAATTACCCAACGCAGTGGCGATTGTGCATCCCAGACATCCAGAAGGGCAATATCCTTTTGGCGAACTCTGTGGGGTCGGTGTGGCGTTTAAAGTGGCGACTGCTTTATTAGAAGAGATTCCTTACGATAAATTAGATTTAGCCGCAATCGGGACGGTTTGTGATATCGTCCCCCTAGTTGATGAAAACCGAACGTTGGTTAGTTTGGGCTTACAACAATTACAAAATACTGATCGACCAGGCTTGGTTGCATTATGTCAATCAGCCGGCTTAGAACAAGCGACACTAGATGCCACTAATATTGGTTTTGGGATTGGTCCCCGTTTAAACGCAATTGGTCGTTTAGGCGATGCGACCCTTGGTGTGCAATTGTTGACGACGCTTGATGACGAAGAAGCAGTTGAACAGGCACAGTTTATTGAACAACAAAATAAAAAACGCCAAGGGCTAGTGCAAGAAATTACAGCAACGGCAATGACAATTGCTGAAACAACGGAAAATCAAGCGAGTGCAACCTTAGTTATTGCCCATGAAGGTTGGCACGAAGGGGTTCTAGGGATTGTAGCTAGTCACGTTGTTGAACAGACCGGTAAACCAACCTTAGTCTTGACGATTGATCCGGAAACTGGTTTAGCTAAAGGCTCTGGCCGTAGTGTGACAGCTTTTCATTTATTTAAAGCGTTAGATGCCCATCGTGAATTATTGGTTCATTTTGGTGGCCATCACATGGCAGTTGGCTTGACTGTTAAGGTTGATCAATTAGCGCTGATTCAAGCTGCAATGAACGAGTATGCGCAAGTTAATCAGTTAGATTTAACGGGACGCCAACCATTACCAGTTGATTTGGCGCTGACCTTGGCTGATATTACGCCTGATTTATACCAAGCATTACAACAACTGGCACCTTTTGGCAGTGATAATCCAGAACCGTTGATTGAACTTAGTGCGCCCCAGTTAGCCGATGTCAAACAAATTGGTGCTGATCAGAAGCATTTGAAGATGATGGCGGTTGATCAACAACAACAATTAGCGGTTTTAGCTTTCAATAAAGGTGCTTTGATGCCCGATTTAACTGCCGCTGAAGATGTGAAATTAGTCGGAAGTTTGAGTGAGAATACTTGGCGTGGCCAGACGACGTTGCAATTAATGGTAAAAGACCTTGCCACGAGTGGGCAAGTCATACTTGATCAGCGCAGTAATCGCCTGACAAAACAATTATTCCAATCAACAGGCGACTACGTCTTTTTCAATGATAAAATGCGCGAGCAACTGCAGTCTTATTTACCGGCAGGGAGTCAGGCGCTGTTAGCGACCGATGAACAAGTTGCTACTAGCCAAGAGCTGATTGTGGTTGATGAACCGGCTGATTTAACTGCTTTTGAACAATTTTATCAACAACAACAGGCCGCTAAATTAAGCTTGATTTTTTATGCTAAACACTCTGCTTACTTAGAAGGAATGCCGACAAAACAGCAGTTTGCGACTTTCTTAGTCTACTTACGGAAGCACCCAAATATCGAAAAAGCGCGGTTAGCTGAATTAGCGGCGTATTTAAAATTACAATTACCGCTAATGATTTTCATGTTGCAGGTGTTTTTTGACCTCGGATTTGTTAGAATAGAACGTGGTCTGATTATGGCCGAGTTACAACCTGAAAAGCATGCACTGGAAAGTGCACCAAGTTATCAAAAACGATTAGCTAAAATTGAAATGGAAAAACAGCTTGTTTATTCAACCTTTACCGAGGTGAAAGACTGGCTAGCAACTCTCCCAGCAGTAGCAAATCGCTAAAAGAGTTAAGGAGCGAATTATATATGTCAATCAACTTTAAAGATTATGTCGCAAGTGTTCCGGATTTTCCGGAAGCTGGCGTTACTTTTCGTGATATCTCACCTTTGATGTCCGATGGTGAAGCATACGCAGCAGCAACGGATAAAATTGTTGAATACGCTAAAAACAAAGGCGTTGAAATGATCGTCGGCCCTGAAGCCCGGGGCTTTATCGTTGGCTGCCCAGTTGCTTACAAATTAGGTGTCGGTTTTGCACCTGCTCGTAAGAAGGGTAAGTTGCCACGCGAAACAGTTTCAGCTAGCTATGGTTTAGAATACGGTAAATCAACGTTGTATATGCATAAGGATGCTGTTAAACCAGGCCAAAAAGTCTTAGTGACAGATGACTTATTAGCAACCGGTGGGACAATTGCCGCAACAATCAAAATGGTTGAAGAACTAGGTGGCATCGTCGTTGGGACAGCCTTCTTCATCGAATTGAAGGACTTAAACGGCCGCGAAAAGATTAAGGACTATGATATTTTCAAATTAATGGAATATTAATAAAGAAGTGCGTCATCAACGGTTGCTTTTGAGCATTTACCTAATCAGGCGGATTACTGACAAAGCCGGTGATTTGACTGATGTAGCAAAGCGCAAAAAGCAGTTGGTGAAAGCACGTTAAAGAGAAACAGACAAAAAAAGAAGTTCGCCTAAGCGAACTTCTTTTTTATTACATGCGATCGCGGTAAAGGCCAACGACCTTCCCTAGAATGCTGACTTCATTTAAAATGATTGGTTCAAACGTATCGTTTTCTGGTTGGAGACGATAGTGATCTGCTTCTTTGAAGAACCGTTTGCAGGTTGCTTCATCTTCGGCAGTCATCGCAATGACAATATTGCCATTATCGGCGGTTGATTGCTTGCGAATGATGACTTCGTCGCCATCTAAGATACCGGCGTTAATCATACTTTCACCACGAATTGTTAGCATGAACAAATCTTGTTCGGTTTGCAAACTAGGTGGAAGCGGGAAATAATCAGTTGCTTCTTCAACTGCTAAGATAGGCACACCGGCAGTAACCACCCCTAAGACTGGAATTTTCTGGGGTGTCGCCCCAATTGCCGTTAAGCCAGCGGGCGTTAACTCGATCGCCCGTGGCTTAGTGGGATCCTTTTGTAATAAGCCCTTCTTCTCAAGTCGGGCTAAATGGCCATGGACAGTAGAAGTGGACGATAAATTAACGGCTTCGCAAATCTCACGGACCGTTGGTGGGTAACCTTTGTCTTGAACACGTTCGTGAATAAAACGTAAGACCTCTAATTGTTTGGATTCAGTTTTAGTCATAAGCGCACCTCATTCGTTCTATTAAGCATATAGTAGCATATTTATAGGTGGATTTCAAACAAGTGTTCGTATTTTTTGACATTTTGAGCATTTTAGTCCAAAATAGGATAAAAGTTTAAATTTGGAGGCCGATGATGGCAAT
This sequence comes from Latilactobacillus parasakei, assembly GCF_049674265.1. Taxonomy (NCBI): domain Bacteria; kingdom Bacillati; phylum Bacillota; class Bacilli; order Lactobacillales; family Lactobacillaceae; genus Latilactobacillus; species Latilactobacillus parasakei. The sequence goes on from NZ_CP186861.1 coordinate 25,622, forward strand.
GGATCAAAAACGACTCGATCGTATCAACGAATTAGCACATAAAGCAAAAGCAGAAGGGTTAACACCTGAAGAAACAACGGAACGTCAAGAACTACGGGACGCTTATTTGAAGGATTTCCGTTCTAGTTTCCGTTCACAAGTTGAGATGCTACAAGTTTATGATAAAGATGGTAAGGAAGTCACACCTGAAAAAGTGAAGGACATCCAACGTGAAAAGGGTTTACGTGACGATTAATCTAGGAATTCCGCTTTCTTTTTAGTGCAATAATGTGTAGAATATTTAAGTGAACTGAATGAGGAAGGGGTGCATAAGATATGAATATTGGAATAGGCGTATTAATTTTTGTCATTGGGGCATTATTAGGTGCAGTTGCTGGCTTTTTCGGCGCACGTGCTTACATGAAGAAATATTTCGAAGAAAATCCACCAGTTAATGAAGATATGTTGAAAGCTATGATGATGCAAATGGGGCAAAAACCATCTGAAAAGAAATTAAACCAGATGATGAGCTCAATGAAAGCACAACAAAAACGTAGAAAAAAATAAACATGACTTAATTAAAGAGGCGTTTCGTACAAAAACTTATTTTTGTATGGAACCCTCTTTTTATTGGAAGAGAAATAATTGTCCCACTGAACTAAGATTGCTATAATGAGGATTATCTAATTTTGAAGACGGAGATATTTTATGGGTATATTTAAGAAGTTAGGCTGGTATTTTAAACAAGAATATCGCCGCTATATATTAGGGGTTATTTTTTTAGTTCTAGTTGCAATTGTACAAATCGTGCCACCAAAAGTGATTGGGACGTTAATTGATTTAATGGCCGCTCGAAAGTTAAAGGCGTCGGTTTTATTAATGTGGATTGGGGTTTTATTAGCAGCCGCGATTTTACAATATCTCTTTCGCTATGGTTGGCGGACTCGTATCTGGGGTGGCGCTGCCAAGTTGGAACGGACATTGCGGAGTCGTTTGTTCTGGCATTTTATGAAGATGGATACAACTTTCTTCCAGAAACACCGGACTGGCGATTTGATGGCCCATGCGACCAATGATTTAACCGCGATTCAACAAGTTGCAGGCGCCGGTATTTTAACCTTTGCGGATTCGATTATTACGGGTGGGACGACCATCATCGCGATGATTATTTTTGTCGATTGGCGGCTCACATTAATGGCCCTGATTCCAATGCCATTATTAGCAGTGGCTTCAGGGCGCTTAGGCACGCATTTGCATACCGCTTTTAGAGAATCACAAGCAGCCTTTTCAAAATTAAATGATAAGACGCAAGAGAGTGTTTCTGGGATCAAAGTTTTAAAAACGTTTGGTCAAGAAGAAGCGGATATCGATGATTTCGACCAAATTGTGACGAAGACAATTGCGATTAACAAGCGCGTCAACTTTATCGATGGGTTATTTGATCCAGCGATTAGTTTGATCATTGGGTTAACATACCTCGTCACGATTATCTATGGCGGAACGTTGGTTATGAACCACAGTATTACAATTGGTCAATTGATTGCTTTTATTAGTTATATCGCAGCTTTGGTTTGGCCAATGTTTGCGATTGGTCGTTTATTCAATGTGCTTGAACGTGGCAATGCTAGTTATGATCGGGTTGAATCATTATTAAAAGAAACCAGCACGATTATTGAAAAGCCAGATGCCATTCAAACGTTGGCAACTGGTGATATTGACTATGCCATTCAACAATTTGCCTATCCTGAAGAACAAACACCAACTTTAACGAATGTGCATTTCCAATTGCCACAAGGAAAGACACTAGGAATTGTCGGGAAGGTTGGTTCTGGTAAAAGTACTTTGATCAAGTTGCTGTTACGAGAATATGATCAATATCAGGGCCAAATTAAGATTAACCAGAACGATATTCGGGATTACACATTAGATGCATTACTCGATAGTATTGGTTATGTACCACAGGATAACTTTTTATTTTCAACAGATGTTCGCGATAATATTCGGTTTGCGGATTTTGAAAAAGAACAAGAGGCCGTTGAAGCAGCGGCTAGCTCTGGCGCGGTTCATGAAGATATTTTAACGTTTGCACAGGGCTACGACACAGTTGTTGGTGAACGTGGCGTGTCATTATCAGGTGGACAGAAACAGCGAATTGCTATTTCCCGGGCAATAATGACTGATCCTGAAATTTTAATTTTAGATGATTCATTGTCCGCGGTCGATGCGAAGACTGAAGAAGCAATTTTAATGAATCTTAAGACGCTACGGGCAAATCAAACGACAATTATTACCGCTAATCGACTCAGTAGTGTAATGCACGCTGATGAGATTATTGTCATGGATGACGGGACGATTGCCGAACGCGGAACGCACGACAGCTTATTAGCCCAACAAGGGTGGTATGCTGAAATGTGGGTTAAACAACAATTAAATCAAGCGATGGGGGGCCAATAGGATGGCACAAAAGTATCAATCTGAATGGTCACAAAAGATATCGACTAAAGAACAGTTACAAATTATGAAACGACTTTTTGGTTATACCAAGCGCTATAAGAAACAATTTATCGGCGCAATCATCGCAGCGGCGGGTTTAGCAACGATTAACATTTTGTTGCCGCGCTTATTACAAGTTTTTATGGATCGTTACTTAACGAAACAAACAGCGACAACTCAGATTTTATTAGGGATCGCCGGGTTATACGCCTTAGGGGTTATTTTGAAAGCTATCACGCAGTTTGCCCAATCCTTCCTTTTTGGAATGGGTTCAGAACGTGCGATGGAAGATGTGCGCCGTGACCTTTTTCGGCAATTGCACCGTTTAGGCATGCGTTATTTTGACCAAACGCCTGCTGGATCAATCGTCTCACGAGTTACTAATGATACGATGACGTTAATTGATTATTGGAATGTGTTCCTATCATTATTAGTGGGTTCATTTTCAATTATCTCCGCGTTCATTGCAATGTGGTTATTATCACCGAAGATTGCGCTAGCAACGGCTGGTTTCTTACCCATTTTATTAGTCATTATTTGGTATTACAGCAGTTATAGTGCCAAGGTTTATCGGCATATGCGTGAAAAGTTGAGTCAATTGAACACTAAGTTGAACGAATCGATTGAAGGGATTACGATTATTCAACAGTTCCGCCAAGAAAAACGACTGACAGCCGAATTCGAATCGGTTAACGAAGATTATCTTAAAACAAGAGAAGCAATGATTCGGACTAATTCCTTATTGTTGGCACCGGTCGTTAATTTGCTCTATACGTTGGCATTAGTCGTTGTTTTAAGTTTATTCGGGCTTACAGCGTTGCATAGTTTTGTTGCGGCTGGGTTGGTTTATGCCTTTACGACGTACGTTAGCAACTTTTTCAATCCGATGACCAATATGATGGATTCATTATCCTCATTACAAGATGGGATGGTTGCCGGGCGTCGTATTTTTAGAATTCTGGATCAAACGGAATTTGCACCAGCCCAAGATGCAGATGCGGCTAGTCAAATTACCGATGGCCGTGTTGAATTCAAACACGTGTCGTTCTCATATGATGGCAAGCATGAAATTCTTCATGATATTTCGTTTGTCGTTGAACCGGGCCAAACGGTTGCGCTAGTGGGACATACCGGTTCTGGTAAAAGTTCGATTATCAACGTTATGATGCGCTTTTATGAATTTTATGAAGGCGAAATTTTAATTGACGGTCAAGATATCCGCAGTTTTCAAACAGCAGAACTACGCCGTAAAATGGGGTTAGTTTTACAAGATGCGTTCATGTTCTACGGCGATATTGCATCTAATATCCGCTTGTTTAACGATGACATCACGGATGAACAGATTCAAGCTGCCGCTGAATTTGTTCAAGCAGATGAATTTATTAAGGAATTACCTGGCCAATACCATGCACGAGTGATTGAGGGTGGTGCACAATTTTCGAGTGGTCAACGCCAATTACTTTCATTTGCTAGAACATTAGTGACCAATCCGAAGATTTTGGTCTTGGATGAAGCGACTGCCAACATTGATACCGAAACAGAATCAGTGATTCAAACGGGCCTCGCTCGTTTGCGGCAGGGGCGGACGAGTATTGCGATTGCCCATCGGTTATCAACGATTCGCGACGCAGAATTAATTCTCGTCTTGGATCAAGGTCAAATTGTCGAACGGGGCAATCATGATAGTTTGGTTGCACAAAAGGGCCGCTATTATGAAATGTATCAATTACAAAATGGACAGAGTGGGCTATAAGTCGGTTATATCCTGAGGATTAACAGAGAGTGGCGAATGATGGCTGTAAGCCATCGTTTGACATTCGGCGTTAACCACAAGGATACGACTTATAGCACACGTTTGGATTAGGTTAAGTGGAAGAAGCAGTTTCAACAAGCACGTTTAGTACATTTCGGAATAACCAGGAGGATTTTTAGAAGATGAAAAAGAAACGCTGGCTTAAATGGTCTTTAATAAGCGTTATTATTTTGATTGTGATCGGTGTCTTTGGCGCAACGCTGTATATGTATCAATATGCTTTTGTACCAGGGCAAAAGTCATTCTTGAATAACGGTAAGCCTAGCAAAGTTTATCGCGACAATCAGAATTGGTTGGCAAAGGTCGATAAAGTCAAATGGTACCAAAAATCAGCGACTGATGATCTTCAGCTAGACGCGATTTACGTGCCAGCTGCTAAAAAAACAACTAAAACAATCGTTGTGGCACACGGCTATATGGGCTACAAAGAGGATATGGCGCGCTATATTCATCTCTATCATGACTTGGGTTACAACGTGTTGGCACCTGATGATCGTGGTTCCGGCGAATCGGAAGGTGATTATATTGGCTATGGTTGGCCAGATCGCTTAGATTACGTTAAATGGATCAAACAAGTGATTGCCAAAAATGGTCAAGATAGCCAAATTGCACTCTTCGGGGTTAGCATGGGCGGCGCCACTGTGATGTACACTGCTGGTGAAAAGTTGCCTAAACAGGTTAAAGCGGTGATTGAAGACTGTGGGTACAGCAGTATCTCAGGTGAGTTGGCCTATCAACTCAATGATTTGTTTGGTTTGCCGAAGTTCCCACTATTTTATACCACTAACTTGATGGCGCGGGTCCGTGCTGGGTATAACTTTAGCGAAGGAGACGCAACCAAGAGTCTCGCTAAGTCAAAATTACCAATCATGTTGATTCATGGCGCTAAAGATAAATTTGTACCAACGAAAATGGTTTACGAAAATTACAAAGCCGCTAATGCGCCTAAGCAATTATGGGTTGTTCCAGATGCAGGTCATGGTGAAGCATTGGCCAAGCAACCAACAGCTTATCGCAATAAGGTTGCAAAATTCTTAGATCAGTATTGGGAAAAATAGAGTATTAAAAAGACGCACGTCAACGATAATTTTCATCGTTGGCGTGCGTCTTTTTTTGTGTTATTTGTGATCGTCAATCTCATATTTAAAATCAGGATTGATGTCGTGATCGATTTGATCAAAAGCAGTTTGCATTTGATCACCAATCATTGTCAGGTTTTCGTCGTTTAATTTAAGTTTAGGGTCAACTGGAATTGGTTCGCCGAAACGAATCGTAATCTTTTTACGTTTTAAGACGTCTGAAAATTTCAATGGGCCCTGATAAACAGCAGGGACTAATGGAACCCGCGCCATTTTAGCAATGACCACTGCGCCACCTTTTAATTCGCTTGAATAACGGCTACCAGTGGGAAACATGATTAAAGATAAGTCCTTTGAACGTAGGGCTTTAACCGGTGTTTTAATCGCTGAGGGGCCGGGATTTTGACGATTAACAGGAAACGCGTTGGCGTGTTTCAAGATAAAACGTAAGATTGGATTTTTGAATAATTCTTCTTTAGCCATAAACGTAAACTTACGAGGGCTTGCAGCAAGTGCGAAGAAGATGGGATCCCACCAAGTCCGATGGGGGCCAACTAAAACGTAGGTGCCCTCTGGTAAAGCTGATTTGTTTTCAACGTTGATTCGGCCATTAAGTAACCAGGCAAGAATCCGCACGATGAAGCGGGCAAATGAGAAAAACATAATTTTAATTCCTTTCAAAAAACCTTTTTTAAGGCGATTTAACGAACTACCTAGCTATTATACCAAATAACGCTGGTCTTTGTTATAATATGGGCTAAATACAAGTGGGGTTGAAAGTAGCATGTTAAAAGCAGATGAAAGAATTGATCAGTTATTCCGATTAGATATTCAAATTATTCAAAGTCCATCCGTCTTTTCTTATTCAATGGATGCAGTCTTGTTAGCTGATTTTGCGCAATTGCCAAAGCGAGGTCTGATTGTTGATTTGTGCGCTGGTAATGGCGCGGTCGGCTTATTTATGAGCCCCAAAACAAACGGCCAAATTGTAGGGGTCGAATTACAACCACGCTTGGCAGATATGGCACAACGTTCAATCGAACTAAACGCGTTGACAGAACAGTTGAGCGTTTTAAATATGGATTTAAAAGATGTAACGACCGTTATTAAAAAAGATAGCGTCGATATTGTGACCTGTAACCCGCCGTACTTTAAGGTGGCACCCAATAGTCAAAAGAATCCTAATGAACACCTAGCCCTAGCACGCCACGAAATTGCGACGGATTTAAGAACTGTGGTCCAAACAATGAGTGGTTTGTTGAAGATGAATGGTAAAGGATATCTCGTGCACCGTCCAGAACGCTTCTTAGAAATCTGTGATGAATTACGGGCAGCACGCATGGAACCCAAGCGCGTCCGGTTCGTTTACCCTAAGGCAGGTAAAGAAGCCAGCATGGTGTTGATTGAAGCTGTCAAAGATGGTAAAAAAGGAGGCTTGCGAATGCTTCCGGAACTTACGATCTATGATGAAAACAGCGATTATACACCAGAAATGCGCACGAAGTTATTCATGGCAGAAGATGACTGAGAAAGCTTATTATTTTTACGTACTAGTCTGTGCCGATCGTAGTTTTTATGGTGGATTTACGACGGACGTCACGAAACGCGTTGCCACACATAATGCTGGTAAAGGGGCGAAGTACACGAAGCTTCGGCGCCCGGTGCGTTTGTTGTATTACGAAACATTTGCGGACAAGTCATCCGCTTTAAAAGCCGAATACGCCTTTAAACACCAAAGCCGTTTAAAAAAGGAACAGTACTTAATCGCACACGGGATTGAAAGTACCCAATTTTAAACGGGATTACAGGTTGACTCTAGCGAATATCTTTAGTATACTTTTAAACGGTATTTCATTACCAAAAAATAATTCACACTGGTTGATTTCTAGAGAGGTGCTTGGCGACAAGTTCTCTAAAAAAGTGAAACCAGTGGTCGAATAAAACCATATGGAGGTCTGTTGACATGGCTGTATTGTCAATGAAACAATTATTAGAAGCGGGTGTTCACTTCGGTCACCAAACACGTCGTTGGAACCCAAAAATGAAGAAATTTATCTTTACTGAAAGAAATGGTATCTACATCATCGACTTGCAAAAGACAGTTCGCATGGTTGACGATGCTTATGACTTCGTTAAAGAAGAAGCTGCTAACGAAGGTGTATTCTTATTCGTTGGTACTAAGAAACAAGCACAAGATGCAATTGCTGAAGAATCAGTACGTGCAGGCCAATACTTTGTAAATCACCGTTGGTTAGGTGGTACATTAACTAACTGGGATACAATCCAAAAACGTATCAAACGTCTTAAGGAAATCAAAGCAATGGACGAAGATGGTACTTTCGAACGTTTACCTAAGAAAGAAGTTGCCTTGTTGAAGAAACAACAAGAAAAACTTGAAAAATTCTTAGGCGGTATCGAAGACATGCCACGCATCCCAGATGTAATGTTTGTCGTTGATCCTCGTAAAGAACGGATTGCTATCAAGGAAGCACAAAAATTAAATATCCCAGTCGTTGCTATGGTTGATACTAACTCAGATCCAGATGATATTGATGTTATTATCCCATCAAACGATGACGCTATCCGCGCTGTTCGTTTAATCACAGCTAAAATGGCTGATGCTATCATCGAAGGCCGTCAAGGTGAAGATGATGTTGAAGAAGCTACATTTGCTGCAGAAAACAAATCAGCAGACTCAATGGAAGAAATCGTTGAAGCAGTTGAAGGCAACAACGATACTAACACTGACGCTAAATAGTAGATTCAAATAAGCTGTCTTAGAGGTTTCGCAAATACTGCCTGACTTGTGGGACAGCTTTTTTTAAACCAATCATATTTAATATAAATTGTCGGAGGTACGAATTATGGCTGAAATTAAAGCTGCTCAAGTAATGGAATTACGTAAGAAAACTGGCGTTGGTATCATGGACGCTAAAAAAGCCCTAGTTGCTAGTGATGGTAACGTTGAAGAAGCAATCGATGCTTTACGTGAAAAAGGGATGGCAAAGGCTGCTAAGAAAAACGATCGGATCGCTGCTGAAGGTTTAGCTGGCGTTGCTATTGATGGCAATACTGCTGCAATCGTTGAAGTGAACTCAGAAACTGACTTCGTTGCTTCAAACGATCAATTCAAAGCTTTATTGAAAGATATTGCTGAAACAATTGCTAAAAACAAACCAGCTGACATGGCTGCTGCTGAAGAATTACCAATGGGTGAAGGCACAATTGCTAGCTCAGTAATCAACTTAACAGCTGTTATCGGCGAAAAGATCAGCTTCCGTCGTTTCGAATTAGTTGAAAAAAATGATGGCGATCACTTCGGTTCATACTTACACAATGGTGGCCAAATCGCTTCATTAGTTACTTTAGAAGGTGCTGACGATGAAGCAGCTCATGACGTTGCTATGCACGTTTCAGCTGTTAATCCTCAATACGTTTCTCGCGAAGATGTTCCTGCAGAAACATTGGATCACGAACGTGAAGTATTAACTGAAGAAACAAAGAACGAAGGCAAGCCAGAAAACATCATTCCTAAGATCGTTGAAGGCCGTGTTAACAAGTTCTTGTCAGAAATCAGCTTAAACGACCAAGCATTCATCAAAGACTCAGACCAAACTGTTGCACAATTCGTTGCATCAAAAAATGGTAGTGTTAAAGGCTTCGTTCGTTTCACTGTTGGTGAAGGTATCGAGAAAAAAGAAAATAACTTCGTTGATGAAGTTATGGGTCAAATCAAATAAGCATATTTGCTTCAAAAAGGGAACGCAATTTGCGCTCCTTTTTTTTGCAGTTTTGCGATAATTCAGAATCGCATACCCAAATGCCTAGTTAAATATGGTAAAATGGGCCTAGTAATCAACGGAGGGATATTAAATATGACAAATACAAAATATAAGCGAATTGTCTTAAAAGTAAGTGGCGAGGCATTAGCCGGCGAACAAGGCTTCGGGATCAATCCTGAAATCGTTAAGGTAGTTGCCAACGAAATTAAATCAGTTCATGATTTAGGTGTTCAAATCGCAATCGTCTGTGGTGGTGGTAACATCTGGCGCGGCGTGACTGGCGAACAAATGGGTATGGAACGTGCACAAGCTGATTACATGGGTATGATGGCTACTGTCATGAATGCTTTGGCATTACAAGACAATTTGGAAAGTATTGGTGTCCCAACGCGTGTTCAAACATCAATTGAAATGCGTCAAATCGCTGAACCTTACATCCGTCGGAAGGCTGTCCGTCATTTAGAAAAAGGCCGCGTGGTTATTTTTGCTGGTGGGACAGGTAACCCTTACTTCTCAACAGACACAACAGCTGCATTACGTGCTGCTGAAATCGATGCTGACGTTATCTTGATGGCTAAAAACAACGTTGATGGTGTTTACTCTGCAGATCCTAACACAGACCCTAGTGCTGTTAAGTTCGATACTTTAACACACTTAGATATTATCAACAAAGGTCTACAAGTGATGGATTCAACTGCAAGTACTTTATCAATGGATAATGATATTCCATTGGTAGTCTTCAACTTGAACGAAGCAGACAACATTAAAAAGGTTGTTGAAGGTGCCAATATTGGTACAACGATTGAAGGAGAGGAATAAAAATGGCAAATCCAATTTTAGAACAAGCTAAAGAAAACATGGAAAAAGCAGAAGCTTCATTGCGCCGGACACTTGGTCAAATCCGGGCCGGCCGCGCTAATGCAAGCTTAGTTAACCGTGTCAACGTCGAATATTATGGCGCAATGACACCTCTTAATCAAATTGCTGCAATCACAATCCCTGAAGCACGGGTATTGTTAATCACACCTTATGATAAAGGTGCACTTGAAGATATCGAAAAAGCTCTTTACACAGCTGATATCGGTATTTCACCAGCTAACGATGGTTCAGTAATCCGTTTAGTAATCCCTCAATTAACGGGTGAACGTCGTAAGGAAATCGCTAAAGAAGTTGGTAAGGAAGCTGAATTAGCTAAAGTTGTTGTCCGTAATGCTCGTCGTGACGCAATGGATAACTTGAAAAAGGCTGAAAAAGCTAGCGAAATTAGTGAAGACGAAATGCACGATTTGGAAGAACAAGTCCAAAACTTAACGAACGAAGCAACAAAGAAAATCGATGCTATTTCTAAAGATAAAGAAAAAGAAATTACTGAAGGTTAATCTGACGGTCATTAAAAAGGCGTTGAGACAAATTTTGTCTCAACGCCTTTTTTTGATTAATGAATAATTTTACTTTTGGCTGCTTCTTTATGGAGTTTTTCGAAGAAAGGATTAATCCGATCTTTTAAGAAGAGGCCGATGAAGAAGAAGACAACTGCGTAAATCGCTAGAATAATGAAATTATGCCAGAGATTTGGTGCGTAGATGCCCCCGGTTGGTTCCCGCAATAAGTTAACGCCGTAAGTAAATGGTAATAACGGGTTAATGAATTGGAAGAACTTATCGGATAAAACAACCGGAAAGTTCCCGCCCCCACCAGAGATGGAGAGCACGAGGATAATCATCGCCAATCCTTTACCGACATTCCCGAACATCGCGGCTAAGACGTAAACAATCGTCATAAAGACCGTGCTGAGGAAGACGGCTAGTAGTAAGAGTGCTACTGGACTAACGATATAAGCCTTAATCAGGAAGATATTCCCAAGTGCGACAAAGACCGCTTGGGCGACCCCGATGACAATGTAGGTCAACCAACGGGCGATAAATTGTTGTTTCTTGCTGTAACGTTCTTTTTGTTTATCGTCTAACGAGAAGTTCGTGAGGACGATGTTACTGAGCAAGAGGGCACCAACCCAAAGACAAAGGGCGGTATAGAACGGTGCACTCGCTGAGCCGTAAGTTTTAATTGGATAGATATGTTTCTCTTGTAACTTAACCGGTTCGGCTAAGAAATTACTTTCCTTAGTGGCGTCACGACGGAGTAGTTTGATCAAGTCTTTCAAATCAACCGTCTTTTGTTGCTTGCGAATTGCTTCTGCGCCTTTTTGAATCCCACTTCTCAAGAATGGCCAGTCATTATGAATTAAATCAGTGGCATCATTTAATGCTTTTTCAAGGAGTGGGAATTTAGCGTTGGCCATTGCTAGCGTGGTTGTTAAATCATTTTCGATACCGGGTAAATCGTTATTGATGAAGCCGGTCGCGAGTTGCAATTTATTTTTCAACGTTGGGTAATCGTTTTGATAGAGATCAGAAGCGGTGTTCAAACCGCTGACGATGGTGCCCATATTGCCATTTAAGAGGGTATTGGCATCGTGAATCTCTTGTTTTAAGGCTGGAATTTGCTTTTGATATTTTTCGAGGTAATCGATAGCTGTTTTTAATGTTTTTTGTGTATTTGTTAATAGTGATGGTAATTTGGGTAGCACAGCTGTGTTGATTTGATTTAAAACAGCATCGCCTTGCGTAATCATCGTTTCGAATTTAGCAAGGACGCTCTTAACGTTCGCGCCGATACCGGCATTTTGAACTTGGCTCACGGTATTTTGAACTTGTTTAGCAAAAGCGATGATTGGGGTTAGTTGATTTTGAATATCAGTTAAAGAGAGATCATCATAATGAGCGAGCACGTTATCAATCTTAGTTTTTAATTGACCAAGATGGGTTGCAGCGGCATTGAGCTTTTGAATCGGATCATCTAAGAGGTGTGATTCAGGCTTGCCAGCTGCGACTGCTGATTCATTATAAGCATCTTGTAAACTTTGCAAGGTATTCGCCAATTGCGTGTTGTTAGCTTGTAACGTTGCGGTATGGGCTGATAATTGCTCGAGGTTGGTCTTCAAGGCAGCCTTCAATTCTTGATTATCAGGATCGTTTTTAGCTTGTTCTAATAGTTTATTAACGGCATTTAAGTCATTATCGATATTTTTTGCTAATTGATCAGTAATCGTTAAGCCTTGATCAACAGCACTTTGAATAACAGGCAAGGTCGTTTTAAGTTTTGGAATCAGGTCGTTTTTAACCTGACTAGAAACTTGTTGCGCAGATTTACCAAAGGTGATGATTTCTGGGAGCACGGTTTGGGTCTTATTAAGAACGGTCAAACCAGTTTTAGCTTCGGAAATACCATTGGTTAAGGTGTTGGCAATCTCGTCAAAGTCACTGTCAAGAGTTGCGACCTGTTTACCAGCATTTTGGATCTCTGGAATCTTACCCTGGACATTAACGGCTAAGGCACCTGCAGATTCAACTTCTGGGAGGTACTGATTAACCCCGACGACTTTCTTAGCCATTTTATTTGCTTCGGGTAAGAAGTTTACGAAGTCATTGGCTTGTGTTAATTTAGCCTGCATTTCAGGAATTTTCTTTTGCAGTGCGACGACCTGATCCGTATATTGATTAATCTCCGGAATCTGTTGGTCTGTTTTAAGAATCATACTTGAGAAACGGTTAATGACGGGCAGATTTTCATCGAGTTTAAAGCCAGCCTTATTGAGAGAAGACATGAGTGTTTTAGCAACCGTCTGGACAAATTCGTCTGAAATGGTTGATTGGAGCGTTGTCGCGCCCGCACTAGTAATCTTCGGCGCAATGGCGTTAATCTTGTCATTGGATGAATAAACGATCGTTGGCTTTTGAATTTTACCATCGACAAAGCTGATTAAATCCTTAGAGAAGTTCTTGGGAACGTAAATACCGGCATAGTATTTACCGGTTTTAACGCCTTCGTCTAATTGTTTTTTACTGCTTGTAAACTGCCAACCAAGTTTATCGTTTTTTTTCAATTGGTCGATTAATTCATCACCAATTGCGACTTTCTTTTTAGCGACTGTCACGCTTTGATCTGCTGAATAAACAGCGACTTTTAAATCTTGTGTCTTACTGTAAGGGTCCCACAAAGCCCAGATATTAAACCATGCGTAGAGGGATGGGATGATAATTAGGGCGAGAATTAGTAAGAATGCGATTGGGCTTTTGAGAATCCGCCGCCAATCCAATCGGAAGAGTTCGAATGTCTTTTTCATAGAGGACTCCTTTGAAAATAAAAGTTATCTAATTAGTTTAGCACATTTAATAGGATACTTGGAGCTTATCATGATGATTTGAAAAAATATTTAATCTTATTTTAAATAGTCACTCCCATCAATTTTTGGTACAATCAGTGTTGAGTAACTAAACTGGAGGAGTCATTTTGTTTACAAATAAAAAAGAAACAGCAAAAATTCAACTTGATCCGGAAAATATCCCGCACCATATTGCTATTATTATGGATGGGAACGGTCGCTGGGCTAACAAACGGTTAATGCCGAGAGTTGCTGGCCATAAAGCAGGGATGGAAAATGTGAAAACAATTACCAAAGCTGCTAGTCGGATGGGGGTTAAAGTCCTCACGTTATATGCTTTTTCAACAGAAAATTGGAAACGTCCCAGTGATGAAGTTAATTTCTTGATGCAATTGCCCGTTGATTTCTTCGGCACGTTCATGCCAGAATTAATTGAAGAAAACGTACGCGTGAAAGTTATGGGCAACATTCATGCCCTACCTGAAAAAACGCAAAAAGCAGCGCAAGATGCGATGGCTGATACGGCGCAAAATACGGGGATGATCTTAAACTTCGCATTGAACTACGGTGGTCGCGATGAAATTCAACAGGCTGTTCAACAGATTGCCAAAGATGCCGTAAGTGGTACAATTGAGGCTGATTCGATTGATGATGACTTGATTGGTCAATATTTGATGACTGGCTTCTTAGGGGAGTACGCGGATCCAGAATTGTTGATTCGGACCAGTGGTGAGGAACGTATCTCGAACTTTTTACTTTGGCAAATTGCTTATAGTGAATTGGTCTTCGTTGATGAATTTTGGCCAGATTTTACACCGCAAGTTTTTGAAAAATCAATTTTTACTTATCAACAACGTCACCGGCGCTTTGGCGGTTTAAAATAGACGTTTACTTATTAGGAGGCAGTTCAGTTTATGAAACAACGAGTAATTACAGCGGTTGTTGCGTTAATTATCTTTATCCCGATTTTAATTAGTGGGGGGATTTTCATTGATATCGCCGCAGCCGTATTAGCATTAGTCGCACTATCAGAAGTCTTTATTATGCGCAAGCGGATTATCGTTTCACCAGATGCCATGGTGGCCGGTTTAGCCGTATTAAGTTTGGCACTACCAGCGGGGGCGTTTGATTGGTTGCCAGATGGCGTTTCACAATTTGATTTATTCTATCTATTCGTCGCAATCTTATTAGCCATCACGGTCTTCACGAAGAACCGTGTGAACTTTGATGATATGGGTGTCACAACGTTAGCCAGCCTTTATATCGGACTTGGCTTCCACTACTTAGCCGGTGCTCGTAATTTGGGTGGTTTCGATACAGTGATGTACATCTTATTGGTCATCTGGATGACAGATATTGGTGCTTATATGTTTGGTCGTGCATTTGGTAAAAACAAAATGTGGCCAGCAATCAGCCCTAATAAAACATGGGAAGGCTCAATTGGCGGGACTTTATTAGCCGTAGCCGTTGCAGCAGTTTACTTATACTTCTTCCCACAAATCTACTCATTGCCAATCATGTTAGGTTTAACCTTAATCTTCTCAATTTGTGGTCAATTAGGGGACTTAGTTGAATCAGCTTATAAACGCTACTATGGCGTTAAAGATTCAGGTAAAATCCTACCAGGTCACGGCGGTATTTTAGATCGCTTCGACAGTATGTTGTTTGTACTACCATTACTACATTTATTTGGCATCATTTAGCATGAATGACCCGTTTTTAAAGCTATCATTCAGATCAGAGTGTTTTTCCATCCGTTCATTATCACTAACTCGATCCTCTGCGATCAAGCTGTGAAAAGGGGCGCATGCAAAAGCACTCTTTTTTCTTTTCATTTCGTGATATAATAAGACAGTTCACTATAAAATCAGAATCTGAATGACGGTATTGAAAAAGGAGGTCGGATACATTGGCTGCAATTATTGCGTTTATCATCATCTTTGGTATTTTAGTAGTCGTTCATGAATTTGGGCATTTTTACATGGCTAAGCGCTCAGGCATTTTGGTGCGTGAGTTTTCTGTCGGCATGGGGCCTAAATTATTTGCCACTCGCAAAAACGGCACAACTTACACCATCCGGTGGTTACCATTAGGTGGTTACGTTCGAATGGCGGGAATGGCCGACGATGAATCTGAAATTGAAGCTGGCACACAAGCGACTTTAATTTTGGACGAACAAGGACGCGTTCAACAGATTAATACAAGTGACAAGGTCACCACGTTAAACGGGGTGCCTTTCCAAATTGCTAAAACAGATTTACAAAAGGAATTGTGGGTTGAAGGTTACGAAGGCGGTGACGAATCAGAAATGAAACGTTATTCCGTCTTACATGATGCGACGATTATCGAAGCGGACGGAACGGAAGTGCAAATCGCACCCGTAGATGTCCAATTCCAATCAGCAACGTTGATTAATCGGATGTTAACGAACTTTGCCGGACCATTTAATAACTTCATCCTCGCAATTCTGGCCTTTATCCTCTTCGCTTTTCTAAGCGGGGGTGTGCCACAGCAATCCAATCAAATTGGCACGGTACAAAAGAACTCAGCTGCTCAAAAGGCAGGTTTAAAAGCCAACGATCGTCTTTTGAAAGTTGATAACAAAAAAGTAGCGAGCTTCACTGACTTTAGTGCGATTATTTCAGAACACCCTAACGAAACCGTTGCGGTGCGCGTTCAACGGGGCGCAACTGAAAAGACAATTAAGGTGACACCCAAGGCTGTCAAAGTGGCTAACCAAAAAGAAAAGGTTGGTCAGGTGGGGGTCACACAAAAAGTCAAAATTGACCATAGCCTAAAGGCCAAGGTTTCTTACGGCTTTACGCAAACTTGGTCAATTGCTAGTCAGATTTTCAAGATCCTCGGGTCATTTTTAACCGGTGGGTTCTCACTAGATAAATTATCGGGGCCGGTCGGCATGTATTCAATGACGACCCAATTTACCCAACAAGGCTTCACAGCGCTAGTTGCATTCTTAGCGTTCTTATCACTTAATTTGGGGATTATGAATCTAATTCCGATTCCGGCGTTAGATGGTGGTAAGTTAGTCTTGAACATTATTGAAGCGATTCGTCGCAAACCAATTTCGCCTGAAAAAGAAGGCATCGTGACATTAATCGGTGTCGGTATTATGGTGTTATTAATGGTCTTAGTCACGTGGAATGATATACAACGATTTTTCTTTTAGAATATTTTTGGAGGCGTAACAATTTATGAAACAATCAAAATTATTTATCCCAACCCTCAAGGAAGTGCCTAATTCGGCTGAAGCTAAAAGTCACCGAATGATGCTTCGTGCGGGTTACATTCACCAAGTATCAGCTGGTGTTTATAGCTACTTACCTTTGGCTTATCGCGTATTGGAAAATATCCAAGCGATTATCAAGGATGAAATGAGCAAGATCGACGCAGTACAAATGCAAATGCCTGGTATTTTACCAGCTGAATTATGGGAAGAATCAGGTCGTTATGCAACTTATGGCCCTAATTTATTCAAATTCAAAGATCGTCATTCACGAGACTTTATCCTCGGACCAACACATGAAGAAACATTTGCCGATTTAGTGCGCAATAACATTAAATCATACAAGAAGTTACCATTGACGTTATATCAAATCCAAACGAAGTATCGTGACGAAGATCGTCCTCGTTATGGTTTACTCCGTGGTCGTGAATTCATCATGCAAGATGCTTATTCATTTTCTGCTAATGAAGCAGATTTGGATACAACTTTCCAACAAATGCGTCAAGCTTACACGAACATTTTTGAACGTTGCGGTTTAGATTTCCGCGCAATCGTTGGGGATGCCGGCGCTATGGGTGGTAAGGATTCAATGGAATTTTCTGCGATTGCTGAAATCGGGGAAGATACGATTGTTTACTCTGATCAAAGTGACTACGCTGCTAACTTAGAAATGGCAACGGGGGTTCGTCCTGGTCAAAGTTCAACTGACGTCCAATTAGAAATGGAAAAAGTCGCAACTGGCGATGCGCATTCTATCGAAGAAGTAGCAGCACGCTTAGAAGTACCCGCTCAAAAGATTATTAAGAGTGTGCTTTTCATTGCTGATGAAAAACCAGTCTTAGTGCTTGTACGTGGTGACTATGAAGTCAACGATGTTAAGTTGAAGAACTTCTTAGATGCTGACTTCTTAGACCTAGCAACTGCTGAACAAGTTCAAGCAACGATGAACGCCCCAATGGGTTCAATCGGACCTGTTAATGCACCAGAAGACGTTCAAATCGTTGCTGATTACAGTGTTGAAGCACTTGTTAATGCCGTAGTAGGTGCTAACGAAGCTGATCATCACTTCTTGAACGTCAACAGCAAGCGCGATTTCAATGTCGCAGACTATGCTGACTTACGGTTTGTTCAAGAAGGCGAAACAGCCCCAGACGGTGAAGGTAAATTACAATTCACTAAAGGGATCGAAATTGGTCATATCTTCAAATTAGGAACACGTTACACTGAACAATTCGGTGCAACATTCTTAGACGAAAATGGTCGTGTTAAACCAATCATCATGGGTTCATACGGAATTGGTGTTAGTCGTTTATTATCAGCAATTACAGAACAACAAGCTGACGAAAATGGTTTGGTTTGGCCAAGTGCCATCGCCCCATACGACTTACACGTTGTTCCAGTGAACGTTAAGGATGATGCACAAGTTGAATTGGCTGAACAAATTGAAGGCTTGTTAGAAGAAGCTGGTTATTCAGTCTTAGTCGACGATCGTAAAGAACGGGCTGGCGTTAAGTTTGCCGATAGCGATTTGATTGGTTTACCAATCCGAATCACAGTTGGTAAGAAAGCTGCCGAAGAAATCGTAGAAGTTAAATTACGTAAAACAGGCGAAACATTAGAAGTGAAGAAGGATGAATTAATTAATTCCCTCAGCATTTTGTTAGCCTCAGAAAAATAAAGATGAACTGACATTAGTCGAGCCTGGGATGAAACTTGCTTTTGTCTCAGACTCGTTTTTTGTCACTGAGTAAGCTTTAAAAAGGGTCAAAAGTAGCAAGATTGCACGTTTATGGGCAATTGTTACTTTTCGGCCTCTTTTTAATTCAACGTATCACTAGAAGGAGGCCCTTTTGTGGCATTAGATCAAACCGCATTGTTTCAAAAATTATTAGAACAGATTGCTTTACCTGCGGATGTCGCGCACTATCCCGGCTTTAAAACGGGGCAGGTCGAACAAGTGATTGTCCACGAAACGTCAAAACGGTGGACCTTTAAATTACACTTCGATAATGTGTTACCCTTTGCGGTTTACACAGCGTTTGAAGAACATTTAGAAGCGGCTTTTCAAGCGATTGCGGCCGTTTCAATTGAAATCAGTACCGATGCCAAAGAACTCGATGGTGGTGTTTTAGCCGCTTATTGGGAATATGTCGTCAATCATAGTGGGATTCAATCGTCACTCTTGCATGAATTATGTGCCAAGGAGACGCCCTATATCGAAGGGCACAAAGTCTTATTGGTTGTGGAAAATGATATTGTTAAAACCTTTTTCATCAATCAAGCGCAAACGACGATTCAAGCCGGCTATAAACGCCTGGGCTTCCCCAATTTTGCGATTCAACCATTAATCGATGAATCAGCTTCCCAAAAATCAATCGAAGACTTCCAAGCAAAACGGGCGGTGCAAGATGCTGAACGTGCGCAAGCAGCTGCCGAAGCGATTAAGAAAAACGAAGCGCTCAAAGAAAAACGCAAAACAGAAGGCAAGCCAGTTGATGGCCCAATCGTGATGGGTCGCGGGATTAATCCGGCTGAACCTGTCCGTCAGATGATTAGTATCACTGAAGAGGAACGTTCAATCGTGATTGAAGGCTTTATCTTTGATAAAGAAGTCCGGGTCCTCCGTTCTGGCCGCCAATTATTAATCTTGAAGATGACTGATTATTCATCATCATTTACGGTCAAGAAGTTCTCAAGAGATGCTAGCGATGAAAGTTTATTCGCCGCAATTGATAAAGGCATGTGGTTTAAGGTTCGCGGAAGTGTTCAAGAAGATAACTTCATGCGTGATTTAACGGTTAACGCCAACGATTTAGTTGAAGTTAGTCATCCTAAACGTGAAGATACAGCGACTGAAGGTAAGCGAATCGAAATGCATTTGCATACCAACATGTCTCAAATGGACGCGACCAATCCAATCGGCGATTACGTCAAACAAGCCGCTAAGTGGGGCCAACCTGCGATTGCTGTGACCGATCACTATAATCTCCAAGCCTTTCCGGATGCTTATGCCGCTGGGAAGAAAAACGGCGTCAAGATTTTATACGGCGTCGAAGTCAACTTGGTCAACGATGGCACGCCAGTCGTTTATAACTTGCGCGACCAAGTCCTAGAATCAGCCGAATACGTAATTTTTGATGTGGAAACGACTGGTTTGTCAGCTGTTTACGATTCAATTATCGAATTGGCTGCGGTCAAAATGCGTGATGGTGAAGTCGTCGCCTCGTTCGATGAATTTATCGATCCAGAGCGACCACTATCAGCTTTCACAACGCAATTGACCAGCATCACCAACGAAATGGTCCACGGTGCCAAGAAGGAAGCCGAAGTCTTGGCAATGTTCAAGGAATTCACTGGCGATGCCGTCTTAGCCGGTCATAACGTTAGTTTCGATATGGGCTTCTTAAATGCGGGTTATGAACGCAATGATATTGGCTTGATTGACAATCCGGTCATTGATACCTTGGAATTATCGCGGATGTTGCATCCAGAATATAAGAATCATAAGTTGGATTCATTGACCAAGCGCTACAAGATTAACCTAGAACACCATCATCGGGCCAATGCCGATGCTGAATCAACCGGTTATTTATTGTATAAGTTGGAAAAAGAAGCCGCTGAAAATTACGATATGGTGAACGTCAATCAATTAAACGATCGCGTCGGGGTCGGCGAGTTTTACAAACAAGCCCGCCCAGCGCATGCGGTCTTAATGGCGCAAACCCAAGCTGGTTTGAAGAATTTATTCAAATTGGTTTCAGCCTCAATGACCGAATATTATTACCGGACACCGCGCTTGCCTAAGAGTAAACTTGATGCTTTGCGCGAAGGGATTTTAGTCGGTTCCGCCTGCAGTAATGGCGAAGTCTTTGAAGCAATGATGCAAAAGGGGTACAACGAAGCGCTTGATCGTGCTAAATACTACGATTACATCGAAGTGATGCCCAAAGCGGTTTACGCGCCATTATTGGAACGTGAATTGGTGCGCGACAATCGCGCGCTTGAAGAAATCATTCGCAACTTAGTTAAAGTCGGCGAAAAACTCAACAAACCAGTTGTCGCAACTGGCGATGCGCATTATTTGAACCCGGAAGACGCGATTTATCGGAAGATTCTGATTCACTCAATGGGCGGGGCTAATCCCTTGAACCGTTCGAAGTTACCAGATGTTCATTTCCGCTCAACGGATGAAATGTTGACGGCGTTTGACTTCCTAGGGCCAGAATTAGCGCAAGAATTAGTCGTGGCCAATCCGCAAAAGATTGCCGATCAAATTGACGAAATTGTGCCAGTTAAAGATAAACTCTACACGCCTAAGATGGCCGGTGCCGAAGACGAAATTCAAACCTTAACGATGAATCGTGCGCACGAATTGTACGGTGCTGAGTTACCTGAAATCGTCGAAGCCCGTTTGAAAAAAGAATTGAAGAGTATCATCGGGAATGGGTTCTCCGTTATTTACCTAATTTCCCAAAAATTGGTTTATAAGAGTGGCAAGGATGGGTACTTGGTTGGTTCCCGGGGATCGGTCGGTTCGAGTTTAGTCGCAACCATGACCGGGATCACCGAAGTTAACCCATTACCACCGCATTATCGGTGTTCTAACTGTCACTACTCCGAATTCTTTACCAAAGGGGAAGTTGGTTCGGGTTACGATTTAGCGGACAAAGATTGCCCTGAATGTGGCACGCCACTTGATAAGGACGGTCATGATATTCCGTTCGAAACTTTCCTTGGATTCCACGGGGATAAGGTGCCGGATATTGATTTGAACTTCTCCGGTGATTATCAACCAGTCGCCCATAACTATACGAAGGTCTTGTTCGGTGAAAATAACGTGTTCCGGGCCGGGACAATTGGGACGGTCGCTGATAAAACGGCGTACGGTTATGTTAAAGCCTATGAACGTGATACGGAACAAACTTTCCGCGGGGCTGAAGTCGATCGGTTGGCAAAAGGCTCGACCGGCGTTAAACGGACGACCGGCCAACATCCAGCTGGGATTATCGTTGTGCCTGATTACATGGATATCTATGATTTCACGCCAATCCAATTCCCAGCTGATGATCAAGATGCCGCTTGGAAGACCACCCATTTTGATTTCCATTCGATCCATGATAATATCTTGAAGCTCGATATCCTGGGTCATGATGATCCCACGATGATTCGGATGCTCCAAGATCTCTCTGGGATTGATCCTAAATCGATCCCAACTGATGATCCGGGTGTGATGGCCTTGTTCTCAGGGACTGATTCACTCGGCGTAACGCCTGAACAGATTAATTCGAAGATGGGCACTTTAGGTGTACCAGAATTCGGGACGCGTTTTGTTCGCGGAATGTTGGAAGAAACACATCCAACAACCTTCTCAGAACTACTCCAAATTTCTGGCCTTTCTCATGGGACCGACGTGTGGTTGGGCAATGCCGAAGAATTGATTAATAAAGGCGTTGTCACCCTGAAAGACGTTATCGGTTGTCGTGATAATATCATGATGGATTTAATTCACTGGGGAATGGACGATAGTATGTCCTTCAACATTATGGAACGCGTTCGTAAAGGCAAAGGGATTCCGGATGATTGGCAACAAGCCATGCGCGATAATGAAAACGTGCCGGATTGGTATATTGATTCTTGTCTCAAGATTAAATATATGTTCCCGAAAGCCCATGCGACCGCCTATATTTTGATGGCGCTCCGGATTGCCTATTTCAAAGTGTACTTCCCAATTATTTATTACTGTGCTTACTTTAGTGTGCGGGCCAGTGACTTCGACCTTGTAGCGATGGCCCAAGGAAAAGAAGGCGTGAAGGCACGCATGAAGGAAATCACGGATAAAGGGATGGAAGCCAGCACGAAAGAAAAGAACTTGTTAACCGTTCTTGAAATCGCCAATGAATGTTTGGAACGTGGCATCACGATTAAGATGGTCGACATCGAAAAATCAGATTCCGCCAACTTCATCATCCAAGACGACCATACCTTGCTTGCACCATTTAGAGCCGTCCCAAGTCTGGGTGATAACGTTGCTAAACAAATCGTCTCCGCCCGCGAAGAAAAACCTTTCTTATCCAAAGAAGACTTATCTAACCGTGGGAAAGTCTCAAAAACATTGATTGAATATTTAACAGAAAATAACGTCTTAAATGATTTACCAGATGAAAATCAATTGTCGTTGTTTGATATGATGTAAATTAAAAAGGCTCTTACGTGTTTGTTAGAAATTTTTGACGGATACTTAAGAGCTATTTTTAGTTAAAAAGGGATCTTTTTAATTCACAGGAATTTGTATAAAAATTCTCAAAATGATAATCTATATATAGTGATTATTTTTATTTGACACTATATACAGCACATAGGAGTTGGTTGTTTGACAAAAATCATGCAAGAAAAAGATGCTAACATGATGTTAAAAAGTGAATTCATGAAAGCTACGCCGGACTTGAATAGAATATTAGGTTACATTAGGGATGATCAACAACTAGAGAACTTGCCAGTGGCAGAGCAGTATTCTATTAGCATTAATAGACATGAATGGTTAAAACAATGTATGTCTGAGTGGAGACGTCATAAGCAAAAATTTGAGCTTAGTATTAAGAAAGATTATGCTGGAAAAAACCAAAAGTGCAATTTATGTAATACAACTCTTAAAAAAAGTGTGTTTCATGTATATAATATTAAAAATAAAAATGAACTTTTTATTGGCAGTGATTGTTGTGGGTATGTTTTAAATGAAGACCCTGCATTACGAACAACGCTGACTGGTAAACGATATTGGAGAGATAAAGAATTTAAAAGGGATTTTAAGGAACTCGATAATTTGATGTATCATTTACCAAGCGATGGCTCGAAATTCGAAGTGACTAAAGATATATTAGATTTTGAACATAGACTGAGATCTGATATAAAAAAGGTATACAAAAACTACTTGGAAGGCAGTATACTTCAAAGTAATCTTGAGGTTCTGAACGAAAAAATTGAGCGACTTGGTAGAATGATTAAAAATAATGATGTAAAAATGGAGAACTTGGATGGGTTATCTAGAGATTTACTTTACAGATTGGAAATAAAGCAATCTAAAAGCGATGTTTCTAGGGTAAGAAGAATCGTACAAGAAAACAAGGGCTTACTCAATACAGATTCGGCATCAATTATAAAAGATACAATATTTTTAAAAGGCTATGTGGATGAGTTAAATATGAGAAGTTCTCAGTTTGAAAATAAAATTAGTATTTTTAAACTTGGTATTAACGGAACAATAGCTGTAATATTTATTTTTAATAATATATATGTGGAATTAACTTATTCAAGTAATGACGTGATCGAAACATTTGGATATCCAGTACGCTTTATAACTGATGAGAACATAAATTCGCTAATTCAACAGCAGTCAGTACCCTTTGATGAAGAATCTAAAATGAATTTAAGTAAGTGGTAGATTGCAAATTTAATCCGAATTTTTCGACAAATTAGTCAGCATTACCTGGTAGGGTGTTTGCCAGTTGAGTATTTTAAGTGGTCTCTGGTTAATTTCGAGCAGCGTAGTGGTTAGTTCATGAGCACTGACGTGCTCAAAACAAGTTCCTTTTGGATAGAAATAACGTAAGTGTCGATTAAATCGTTCATTACTACCACGTTCAGCTGGACTATAAGCATGGCAATAATAAGTCTTAATCCCATATTGCGGTTCAAAAGAACCAAGACCGCTAAATTCAGTCCCACGATCAACGGTCAAACTGTGCACAGTTCCTTTAAAGGTTGCTAGAAAATTATCCAGTGCACCATTTACAGCAGCTACTGATCGTTCTTTTAGTGGGTAAGCCCATAGGAATCGTGATTTACGATCGACTAAAGTTAATAAGGCCGCCTTACTGCGTCCACGAGGACCAACAATTGTATCCATTTCAAAATCACCGATTCGGTTACGATGGTTAATGACTGGTGGTCGTTGTTCAATTGACGACCCCAGAGATTGGTTATATTTTGAACGTTGGTCGCTTTTACGCCGTTGGCGCAAACCATGTTCAGATAGCTCACTTAAGGGGAAGTCTATCTGTCCATGATTTAACCAATTATAGATAGATTTAGTCGCTAAATTAAATTCATGCGCAATAGATTCTGGTGGCCAGCTTAAACGTAGGTGGTTCAGGATTAATTGTTTCAAAGTGGCGGTCAACTTAGTTTTGCGGCCGCACTGAGCCCGTTTACGTTCTGTATCTGCTTGTGCCAGTTCAGCTTGATAAGGATGACAACGCGATAATTCGTATGAAATAGTCGCTGGTGAACGGTTTAACAGATTGGCCATTTCAATATTGGATAGTTCTAACTCACAGAAAGTTTCAATTTTAATTCGTTCAGAATAGGTTATACTAGACAAAAGATCAGCTCCTAAAAAATGGGTTTGTGGTAAACACCATTTTAAAGGAAGCTGATCTTTTTTGTCCGAACAGCGTTCGGATTAATTTTACAATCTACCAAGTATGGAATAAGAAAATTGGGAAATGAAGGTTGGAATAGATATTCGTTAGAGTATAATAATTTTGCTAATTATGTTAAAGATAGAGAAAAAGATACGCCTGAAAAAGATAAAACAAAAATCAAAAAATCAAATCTCAACAGCATAATACGAAATATACTTATTTTTGAAAATCGAGGGAGCTATAATATTGCTTCAAAGAAGGATTTATTAAATATAGGGAAAAGACAATTTATCAATGATTTTTTAGGTAAAACAAATAGTAAAGTTGAAATAACTAATGTTAAATCGTCAAAGACAAATCTATTTGCGTATATTTTTAATCAATATGATGCTAAATATAGCAAGTAATAATATAATGATTTTTTGAAGTTTGGTAATTAATTTATATTTACCAATAATATTTTTGCTAATATGATGTAAGAAAATAGCCCACCTAGATTGCAGACAGCAGTTTAGCTGGGCTATTTTAATGGGAATCGATAAATAGTATAATTCAATTAAGCAGAACAACTGGGGGTACAAGATGCCGCATTTGAAACCAATCATATATGAAATGAATTACGAAAAAGAAATTATCGACCAAGATATCATTAAGGAAGAGGATAAGAAGTACATTTTGAGTTATCCAACTGTTTATATTGTCAAAGATGCTGACAAACAGTTGAATTATTCTGTTTATGTCGGTGAAACAAGTGATATTAAGCGACGGACAATTGAACATATTAGTGTTGACTCGAAAGAAAGAACAGATTGGCGCGAATTAGCCGACTCCAAAACCTCAGAAATGTATATCATCGGTCACGAACATTTTAATAAATCGATGACACTAGATATTGAAAATAAAATGATGCAATATATGGCCAGTGTTGACGTTGTGAAAAAGGTTAATAATCGACGTACTAATCAGCAAAACCTATATTACTCTCATGATGAAATGGAAAAAATATTTTCTAAAATTTGGCGTAAGCTAAGAAAGTTTGATAAGCGTCTTTTTCCATTAGAGAGATCAATCAGGGATTCGGCGTTATTTAAAGCATCGCCATTTCATAAATTGACTGATGAACAGTTAGATGCAAAAGACAAGATTATGGCAACTATTGAAGCTAATTTAACGAGCAAAACAAATAAAGGTCAGTTGATTGTGGTTGAAGGAAATGCTGGTTCTGGGAAAACAGTCTTGATGAGTAGTTTATTTTATGAGTTGAATCAGTTAGCGAAGGATGAATCTGAAAATCCTATCCTAAGAAATACAAGTCAATTCTTGTTAGTTAACCATGATCAGCAGTTGAAGGTTTATGAAGAAATTGCGCAGAAATTAGAAATTTTTAAACTGGGAAAGCAAGAAACAGTCCTGAAGCCAACACGATTTATTAATCGCTACTCCGAAGATAATCCTGTGGATGTTGTTATTGTTGATGAAGCTCACTTATTATTAACGCAAGGTAAGCAATCATATACGGGACAAAATCAACTGAATGATTTATTAAAACGTGCACGGGTGGTGGTTGCCGTCTTTGATAAAAAGCAAATACTATCACGGGAACAATACTGGGAACCTGACCAGCTTGATAGTTTATTGGCAGATGTCGAAAAGCAAGGGAATCTAATTAGTTTAAAAAATCAGTTACGAATTAATGCTGGTAGAGAAACAATCGCTTGGATTCGTAGTCTAATTGATGAACAGACAGTTAAACCACTCCCACAAAATGATGAGAAAAATTATGAAATTAAACTTTTTGATTCACCGGCAGTATTACAAAAGGCAATTGAAGATAAGGCTCGAGATGAGAATTTTGGTATTTCACGTCTTTTAGCGACGTTTGACTGGAAGTACATCAACGGTAAAAAAGACGGTGACCATCCTTGGTACGTTAAAATTGGTGATTGGCAGATGCCATGGAATTTACAATTACCAGTAGATAAAGTACAGAAAAAGCAGAATAAGAAATTAGCTTGGGCTGAGCAACCACAAACGATTGGTGAAATTGGTTCGACCTTTACAATTCAAGGGTTTGATTTAAATTATGCAGGTGTCATTATTGGTCCATCAGTTAAATATCGAAATGGTCGGATTGTGTTTGATAAAGCGGCAAGTGAGAACAATAAAGCAAAACAGCGTCGGTCTCTAAAAGATGGTTCTAAAGTTGATGTTTCAGAAGAAATGTTGAGAAATGAACTAAACGTGCTACTATCACGTGGCGTAAACGGACTATACCTATATGCTGTAGATGATGAATTAAGAGCGGCTTTAAAAAAAGGAGCGGTATTAAATGACAGAAAGTAGTATGACAAAGATTAACCAATTTCGGGATGCACGTCATTGGCGCCCATTCCATAATGAAAAAGATTTGGCATTATCAATCTCACTAGAAGCTTCTGAATTATTGGAACTATTCCAATGGAAGACAGCAGAAGAAGGCGTTCAAGATATTGAACGCGTGAAAGAAGAATTAGCCGATGTGTTAATCTATAGCTATATGATGGCTGACAATTTGAACCTCGATATTGATGATATCATTGCTAAGAAATTAGTGAAGAATGCGGAGAAATACCCAGCACCTAAGGAATAGAAATACTTAATAAGGGGGCGAATAAAACACTATTCAAAAGTGTTTTATTCGCCCTCTTATTTGAGTTATCAACGAAAATATCCCATTTCTTGTTAATTCGTATTTTCTTCTACAAAGGTAGCAATTTAGGAGAAGATAATTGACTATGACCGTAATATCTTCTCCATCGATTTCCCCTTAGCCAATTCATCCACCAACTTATCTAGCCAGCGAATCTTCTGCATCAGTGGGTCTTCAATGTCCTCAACGCGGACACCACAAACTACACCAGTGATGAGAGCGCAATTCGAATTCATCTGTGGTGCCTCCTCGAAGAACGTTTGGTAGGTGATGTCTTTTGCGAGTTGGGCGTCGAGTTCGCTTTGTGAGTAGCCGGTTAGCCAGCAGATAATCTGATTGACTTCGGCTTTGGTACGATTTTTACATTCTGCTTTTTGCACAAGTGCGGGATAAATCTTGTTAAGCGACATGTTGAAGATGCTTTGTCTGGGCATGGGGGAACCTCCTCGGAAGTTTAGATAATTAATATATAGCATGTAATAAAAATGAATACAAAATTTAGGTCTGAGAAAGAGTGATGTTATTTTTCACTCTTTTTCTTTTGCCCTATTTCCTTTCCCCAACTTTCTTGTTATAATCGATATCAGTTGTTCGTGTTATAATACAGCGGGCTAACATTATAACAGAGGAGAGTACAGATGAGTATTGGCGATATTTTAACGAAGACGTTTACGAACATGGATATTGTGAGTTCAATCACGTCGACAGTGTTTATTATTTTATTAGGATTCTACTGCCGCAAACGCGAGATTTTCACGGATAAATTTGGGAAGATTCTGTCAAAAGTCGTTTTAACGGTTGCTTTACCAGCATTAGCATTCAACTCATTCATGCAAGACATTAATGGTAAGACTTTAAAAGAAGGCATCAACGTTTTAGTTTGGGGCTTCTTAATCTATATTATTTTAATTTTAATTACGAAACCTTTATATTTACGTTTTAAGGGTGATCAACAAGATACATTACGTGTTTTGACAATCTTTGGTTCAACAACATTCTTTGGGATTCCAATTGTTGGCGCGGTTTTCGGGGCTAAAGGGGTGATGTATAGCTCAATTTTCAACATTGGGTACCGTGTTTTCCTATACTCATACGGATACATCAAGATGAGCGGCTTGAAGATGGAATCAAAGAACTTAAAAAATATGTTCTTAAATCCAATCGTCATCGCGACATTTGCCGGGTTAATCATCTGGTTAATTCAAGGCACGTTACCACAAGTAGCGGTTGCAGGTCATTCAGTTGCTTTCTTACGGATTGATCAAACGGCACCATGGTTGTTCAAACCAATGGCCTACTTAGCTGGTTTATGTTCACCGTTAGCTTGGTTAGCAATTGGGACAACGCTTGGCGAAATCAGTTTCAAAGAAGCTGCTTCAGACAAGACCTCATGGATTTACAGTATTAACAAAGTCATTTTAGTGCCTGCCTTAAACATCGTGCTATTAGCAATCCTAACAATGACACACATTTTACCAGTGAGCTACATCAGTTTGGCAACAATCGTCATCATGATGGCAACGCCAACGGCAACAGTTGCCGCTGCTTATGCGATTAGTTTTGATAAGGATGCGGTCTTGGCATCGAATGCGTCATTATTATCAACGGTATTAGCCGTTGTGATGACGCCAGTCTGGTTAGTAATTTTAGAAGTAATCAACCAAATCGGTATTTTCTAGGAAGAGGGAAATTAAATGTTTAAAATTGCTTGTTACGGCGTTCGCCCCAATGAAGTGGCGACGTTTAATAAATATAACAACTATGATTATGATTTAACCTTAATTGAAGAACTATTGACACACGCTAATATCGAAACAGCTAAAGGCCATGACGCGGTATTGTTACGCGCTAACTGTGCCGCCGATGCGCAAAATCTGGCGAAGTTGAATGAATATGGCATCCATTATGTCTTTACGCGGACAGTCGGGTACGGTCATATCGATTTAGCCGCAGCAGGCAAGTACAATATGGAAGTTGCTCGTGTGCCGGCCTACTCACCAAACGCGATTGCTGAATTAGCTTTGACGTTGGGGATGTCATTATTGCGCCATACCACTTACACGACGAATCGAACGGCACATCATGATTTTCGTGTGAGCCCAGTGATGTTTAGTAAAGAAGTCCGCAACTGTACGGTTGGGATTATCGGTACTGGTAAGATTGGCTATACCGAAGCAAAGCTATACAAAGGCTTAGGTGCCAAGGTAGTGGGGTATGACTTGTACCCATCAGAAATTGCTAAGGAAGTCCTTGATTTTGTTAGCTTAGATGAATTATTGGCGCAAAGTGATATTGTCAGCTTGCATATTCCATACTTTGCTGGTCAAAACGATCAATTTATCAACGCTGATTTAATCGCGAAGATGAAGAATGATGCCATTTTGGTCAATACAGCTCGGGGTCAATTGCAAGATAACCGTGCGATTATCGATGCTTTGAAAGCTGATCAACTTGGCGCATTTGCCGCTGACGTATTACCAGCTGAAGGCGAAATCTTCTTCAAACAATTCCCAGCAGACCAACCAGTCCCTGATGCGACAACCCAAGAATTAATTGATTTATACCCACGCGTCTTGTTGACACCACACGTTGGTTCGAATACTGACGAAGCCCTCAAGAACATGGTCGAAATTAGTTTTGAAAACTTCCATGAAATATTGACGACAGGTAAGACGCAAAATAGCGTCGCAACCACTGAAAATTAAAGCGGTTATTTGTATTTTTATGAAAATTATGTTATATTGTTATCAGTAATTAGATACTTCAGAGCGAGTGAGCAGAAATGCTCACTCTTTTTATTGGAGCACGTCTAATCTGAATATATAAATGAATTGGAGGGAATCATTTGAGTACCGTTGTGGAAACAGTTCATGATCTACTCGTGCCGATACTAGATCAACACCATTTTGAGCTAGTCGACGTTGAATTTGTTAAAGAAGGTAGTAGCTGGTATCTACGTGTCTTCATTGATAAACCAAACGGCATTGACCTTGAAGATTGTGCCTTAGTTAACGATGCGTTAAGTGAGAAACTGGAT
The DNA here is from genome assembly GCF_049674265.1 of Latilactobacillus parasakei. Lineage (NCBI taxonomy): Bacteria > Bacillati > Bacillota > Bacilli > Lactobacillales > Lactobacillaceae > Latilactobacillus > Latilactobacillus parasakei. The sequence goes on from NZ_CP186861.1 coordinate 56,380, forward strand.
TCAATCGACCCGGATCCAATTCCGCAGGCTTATTTCTTAGATGTTTCATCACCTGGTGCAGAGCGTCCTTTGAAGAAGGAAGCAGATTTTCAAAATGCACTTGGCGAATACATTCATATCTCGTTATATCAAGCCGTTGATGGCGAGAAGATTTATCAAGGAATATTAAAGGCGCTTGATCAAGAGACCTTAACATTAGCCATTAAAATTAAAACGCGTCAAAAAGAAGTGACATTTAATCGCAAGGAAATTGCCAAAGCTCGCTTAGCAATTGAATTTTAGTAAAGGTAGGCTAGTTACATGAGCAAGGAAATGTTAGGCGCCCTAGATGCGCTAGAACAAGAAAAAGGTGTTAAGAAAGAAATCGTCATTGAAGCACTTGAAGCAGCGCTTGTTTCGGCTTATAAACGAAACTACGGTCAAGCTCAAAATGTGGAAGTTGAATTCGATCAAAAGAAGGGTAACATCCACGTTTATGCTGTCAAAGAAGTGACTGATGAAGTTTTCGATTCACGTTTGGAAGTTAGCTATCAAGATGCTTTAGAAATCAATAAAGCATATGAAGTTGGCGATACAATTCGTTTTGAAGTGACACCTAAGGATTTTGGTCGGATTGCCGCCCAAACTGCTAAGCAAGTTATTATGCAACGGGTTCGCGAAGCTGAAAGAAGTATCATTTACAATGAATACAGCCAATACGAAAACGAAATTATGCAAGGGATTGTTGAACGTCGAGATAACAAGTTTATCTACGTCAACTTAGGCAAGATTGAAGCTGTTTTAAGTAAGCAAGATCAAATCCCTAACGAAGTGTATAACGCACATGACCGGATCAAGGTTTATGTTTCTAAAGTGGAAAACACAACTAAAGGCCCTCAAGTCTTTGTTAGTCGGACACATCCTGATTTGGTAAAACGTTTATTTGAACAAGAAGTGCCAGAAATTTATGACGGCACAGTTGAAATTGTGTCAATCGCAAGAGAAGCTGGCGACCGGACTAAGATGGCAGTTCGTTCAACAGATCCTAACGTGGATCCAGTCGGAACATGTGTTGGTCCTAAAGGGCAACGGGTTCAATTAGTCGTTAATGAATTACACGGCGAAAACATGGATATTGTGAAGTGGGAAGAAGATCCTTCAGACTACATCGCAAATGCCTTGAACCCAGCCGAAGTCATCGCTGTTCAATTTAACGATGGCAACGAACATACATGTACGGTAATCGTCCCTGATTATCAATTGTCATTGGCAATCGGTAAAAAAGGTCAAAATGCCCGTTTAGCTGCTAAGTTAACAGGTTACAAGATTGACATCAAACCTGAATCAGAAGTCGAATTTGTCGATGGCGATGATAGTGAAGATGAATCAGCCGTGGTTGAAGGTTTCGAAGAAGAAACAATCACACCAGAGACTACTGAAGAAACAGTTGAAGTAGCCCCTGAAACGGCAGAAGTTGCTGAAGACATCGAACAACCAGCAGAAACTGTTGTTGATTCTGAAGAACAACCACAAGAATAAGTGAGGTGTTCATGATGAAACAAAGAAAAGTACCAATGAGAAAAGACGTTATTTCACAAGAAATGAAGCCTAAAAAAGAAATGGTGCGAATTGTTAAAACCGCTGAAGGCGAAATTAGTATCGATCCGACTGGTAAGAAATCTGGTCGCGGTGCCTATGTTTCATTAGAACCAGATGCGATTAAGACAGCGCAAGCTAAGAAAATCTTAGAAAAGACTTTTGGCATTGATGTTTCAGCAGACTTTTACACAGAATTGTTCGAGTATGTTGACCATCAAAAGGCCCGTCAAGAACTATTTGGAGAACGAAAATGAGTGAACAACCAGACCGTTTATTGCAACTCTTAGGCATTTGTATGAGAGCAAGGCAACTGGTCAGTGGTGAAGAACAGGTCCTAAAAGCCATTCAGCAGTCAAAAGCTAAATTGGTTTTTATCGGCCAGGATATCAGCCCACTGACGCAGAAGAAATTGACTGATAAGAGTCATTTCTACAAAATCCCAGAAACAAAGGCCTACACCGCGGCCCAACTAACCCAAGCAATTGGATTACATAGAGCCACCATAGCGGTTGTCGACGCTGGGTTTGCCAAAAAGATGATAACGCTACTGGGATAATAAAGGAGCGTGAAGATATGGGTAAAAAACGTATCTATGAATTAGCTAAAGAAATTAATGTTGCTAGCAAAGACATTTTAGAGACTGCCAACAAAAAAGGCTATGATCTCAAGAATCACATGGCAACAATTGATGATAATCAAGAAAAAACATTGCGGGCTGCTTTCCAAACAAAAGCAACACCAGCTGCAAGTAAACCAGCAACACCTACCGCACCTAAAGCGAGCGAAAAATCAGAAAGTGGTAAGATCAAGATCAATAAAACTGCTATCCGTCGCCGCCCAGAAGCCGACAAAAAACCAGCGCAACATTCAAACAACCGACCACAAGCTAATGCTAACCGTAACGGTCAAGCAAGCAATGGTCAAAACCGGACAAACAATGCGCGTCCTAACAACAATAGCGCTCGTCCTAATAACAGCCGTCCTAACACAAACAGTCGGCCAAATAACAATAGCCAAAATCGTTCAACAAGCGCTAACCATCCAATGAGCTTACAAGAACAGATTTCACAGGCTAATGCACGTCGTCAAAGAACCCAAGAACGGATTCAACAACAACGTGAACAACGTGAAGCAGACGAAAAGAAGCGTCGTGAACAAGCAAATCGTCCACGTCCAACAAGAAATAATGCTTCAAACAACCGCCCATCAAACGGCAAACCAACAAACGGTGCACGTCCAACGACTAACAGTCCACGACCAACCGTTACAAAAGATGGTCGCCCATTAGGTAGCAGCCGTCCAAACAATAACAATAGTGCACGTCCTAATACGACGAATAACCGACCAACAAACAGTCGTCCAGCAACGACACCATCACGGCCAGTTTCTGCACAAGAAATGCAACAAAAAATGCAAGCTAATACTGTTAGTGCTTCTAAACCAGCATCAAACAATACAGCAAGCAAGCCAAAGAACTTTGGCCCAGATAAAAAACGTGGCGGTGGCTATAACAGCTACGGCAATAGCCAACAACGTTTCAATAAGAAACGTAAGAAGACACGTAAGCAACAATTAGCTGAACAAAACGCAGCTAAGAAGGAAATGCCACAACGTAAAGAACGGCCATTACCAGAAGTATTAGTTTTCTCTGAAGGGATGAACGTTGCGGATATCGCTAAGAAGATTCATCGCGAACCAGCTGAAATTATCAAGAAGTTATTCATGTTAGGCATTATGGTTAACATGAACCAATCACTTGATAAGGATACGATCGAATTATTAGCAACTGATTACGGTATCGAAGCAGAACAAAAAGTTGAAGTGGATATCGCTGATATTGATTCAGTCTTTGAAACAGAAGCTAAGAGTGATGCTAACCTTGTAAGCCGCCCACCAGTTGTCACAATCATGGGTCACGTTGATCATGGTAAGACAACATTATTGGATAACCTTCGTAACAGTCACGTTACTGATGGTGAAGCCGGCGGGATTACACAACATATCGGTGCTTACCAAACGAAGTTAAACGATCGTTTAATCACGTTCTTGGATACACCAGGACATGCGGCCTTCACTAACATGCGGGCACGTGGTGCTGATATTACTGATATCATCATCTTAGTTGTCGCTGCTGATGATGGTGTGATGCCACAAACAATCGAAGCTATTAACCATGCGAAGGCTGCTAAAGCCCCAATTATCGTTGCGGTTAATAAAATCGATAAACCAGGTGCTAACCCTGACCACGTGATGGAACAATTAATGGGTTACGGCCTTGTTCCTGAAGACTGGGGTGGCGATACAATCTTTGTTAAGATCTCAGCTAAAACTGGTGAAAACATTGATGACTTGCTTGAAATGGTTCTTCTTGAAGCCGACGTGCTTGAATTGAAGGCTAACCGTGATCAAAAAGCGGTTGGGACAGTTATTGAAGCCCGCCTTGATAAAGGTAAGGGACCTGTTGCCTCATTATTAGTACAACAAGGGACATTACGGATCGGTGATCCAATCGTTGTTGGGAATACCTTTGGTCGTGTCCGTGTCATGACAAATGATCGCGGTCGTCGTGTTAAAGAAGTCTTCCCATCAGAACCAGTTGAAATTACTGGGTTAAATGATGTGCCACAAGCAGCTGATCGTTTCGTTGTCTTTGAAGACGAAAAAACAGCTCGTGCTGCTGGTGAAGAACGTGCTAAACGGGCCCTCTTGAAGGAACGTAGCCGTTCAAACCCTGTCACATTAGATAACTTGTTTGAAACAATGAAACAAGGTGAATTAAAAGAAGTTGGCGTTATTATCAAAGCCGACGTTCAAGGTTCAACAGAAGCCTTGGCTGGTAGTTTACGGAAGATTGAAGTCGAAGGCGTTCGCGTGAATATTATTCATGAAGCCGTTGGTGCGATTAACGAAAGTGACGTCACATTAGCAGCTGCAAGTAACGCTATCATTATCGGGTTCAACGTTCGTCCTACACCACAAGCTAAGATCCAAGCCGATGCTGAACAAGTCGATATTCGTTTACACCGAATCATCTACAAGGCAATCGAAGAAATCGAAGCTGCTATGAAGGGTATGTTAGAACCAGTTTACGAAGAAAAAGTAACAGGTCAATTAACTGTTCGTGAAACATATAATGTTTCTAAGATCGGGACAATTGCCGGTTGTATCGTTGATACTGGTGTTATCCAACGTGATAGTGGTGTCCGCTTGATTCGTGATAGTATCGTGATTTATGAAGGTAAACTTTCAAGCTTGAAACGTTTCAAAGATGACGTTAAAGAAGTTAAAACCGGCTTTGAATGTGGTGTGACAATCGAAGATTACAATGATATCAAGATTGATGATCAAATTGAAGCCTACGTGATGGAAGAAGTACCTGTTAAATAATTAATTTACAGGAGGACTACAGATGAAACATCGTGTCGGTCGTGTTGAACAAGAAATTCAACGTGAAGTTAATGATATTTTATTAAAACGTGTACGTGATCCCCGAGTTGAAGGGGTAACGATTACAGATATTAATCTGAGTGGTGACTTACAACACGTGAAGGTTTATTACAGTATCTTGTCTAATCTAGCCAGTGATGCTGAAAAAGCACAAAAAGGTTTGGATAAAGCTAAAGGCTTGATTCGTAGCGAACTTGGCCAACGAATTAAGTTATACAAGATTCCAGAAATTACCTTTGAACAAGATGGTTCAGTTCGTTATGGTGAACATATCGACGAATTATTGCGTAAGTTACATCAAGATGAAGCACAGCGTTAGGCTGTGACCAAGAGCACCGACGAATTTCGTCGGTGCTCTTTTTTTGTTTTGATGACCTTATGGCAACTATAATCCCTTAAATTGACACGGTAGATTGCACCATATTACTATTGAGTTATAGGCAATGATTGTTGTTAGCAGTTATTTTAAACTAAAATTAGAATTAATTTATGACTTATCGAGGAAAGTTGTTGATATGATTTCATTGTTAGCTGATTAAAATTCGCTCTGAAATGAGGCCTGATATATGCTATTGATAGACTATTTCACCCAAATATTAATCTACACACTGGTTTCTTATCCGATTATCGGGGGGTTATCGTTTATTGTCTCGAGTTTGTATTATTGGCTATTAATGGAGAAGGAAGATCAACCTCGTTATCTAAAAAAAGGGACGCCGTTCATCACGATTTTAGTGCCAGCACATAATGAAGAAGCTTCAATTGAAGCCACGATTGATCATTTAGCAACCCAAATGAATTATCCAACCGATCAATATGAAATAATTGTCGTCAACGATGGCTCGACGGACAAAACTGGAATTATTTTAGAAACATTACAAGCAAAATACGGTCAACGATTACGAACGGTCACGATTATTAATAATCGTGGTAAGGCAGCCGGCTTTAATAGTGCTTTAGGATTTGCCAAAGGCGAATTTATTTTGTCCAACGATGCTGATTCCAAACCAGAAGTTGATGCTTTATGGAAGTATATGTACTATTTCGAGCGTGAAGGTGGGGCGCAATTAGGTGCCGTGACTGGCAATATGTTGTCGATTAATAAGACAACCCTAGTGGCAGAAGCCCAGCAAAATGAATTGAATTCAATCATTGGACTCATTAAACGCTCGCAGCTTTCTTATGGTGGATTGTTTGCCTTTTCTGGGGCTAATACGATGTACCGTAAGGTAGCAGTGATTGATGTTGGTGGTTGGCAAGCAGAACAACCAACTGAAGATATTGCGATTTCATGGGATATGCAGACCGCAGGCTGGCAGGCTTATTTTGCACCGCACATTCGTTTTTTTATGGATGTGCCAGAAACACTGCCGGAACTCGTTAAGCAGCGGCGAAGATGGACCTCTGGCGGAATCTACGTGCTCTTGACGAAATCGTTTGGTATTTTACGGCACCCAATTAAGCATTTTTCGATGGTTCCGATTATCATTGATTATGGTTTGAGTATCATTTGGTCGTTATTTTACTGGATCAGTATGGTGACTTTTATCGTTCTTCAAATTGGTTACCTGATTAATCAGGATTGGCAACGGCTCCTTTCGAGTTTGTCTATTGCAGCAATTTTTATCACGATTGAGATATTGGTGGGGTTAATTCAATTGGTGCAAGCGTCCTATTTTAATGATGGGGGCCGTTCGTTGAAGTATATCGCATTTGCGCCCTGGTATATCTTGATTTATTGGATGGTTAATACGTATACCGTAGCGGTCGAGATTGTCCCAACCATTCGCCAAATTATCAGGGGCAAAGATGCTGGGGTTTGGAAATCACCGACACGTTCGACAGAAGCAACCGGAAAACGAGAAGGGGAGGATTCAGATGAGTAAACCAGATTATATTCGTCATCAATTAAGTGAAGATCAGATTACAATCGATTGGTTTTTTACATCTAAAAAGACTGGGCATCATTTGCGTCAATTAGTATTGATTGGTATTGGCTGGTTGATGTGTCTGATTCCCACCGCGGCAACAGTCGGTATCTATCTAACCCGTGAAACGATGATTCCGGTTAATCGGGCCGCCTTTAAACAATTATTACAGAATACGAATTATATCTTCTTACGCTATATTATCGTTTTTTCAGTTTTCTTTATCAGCCTCTATTTAATGAATAAAGTAAAACAGTATCGGATTAGAAAGGGTGTTATTAAAACGTTTGATGAACAGCGGCTACAACAGCGATTAGCCTGGGCTGAAGAGATGTATACCGCTAAATACGGCGCTGCAAACATGCGCAAACAGCGGCAAAATATCATCATTTCTGATTTTGCTGATGTCGGGACTTATGAATTACGCCAACGCTTTGATGCATTTGAGGAGGATGACGATGATTTCTGAAGCAGATCAAGTCGTGATTGATGAAATGATTGCCCGCGAACGAACCATGAAAGAGCGGCAAAAAATAATCGAAGCGATGACCCATAAACGGCGGGTTTTTAAACGGCGTTTGGTAATTGCTTGTGCCGCAGTGCTGACCGTTTTTTTAGTGTTATTGTATGATTGGTTCATGCAATATGAAGGTTGGCCAATGATGGGGATTGTTAAAATTAATATCCTAGTTGCAATTGTCATGTTCTTGGTGAGTTTAGCGGTCTTTCAAAAACTAGTTAAATATCGCCCGTTAAAAAATATTGTGCATCGCTATCGCAGACAGTTGGATAAGCGTTATACGGATGCTTTATCAGCCTCTAATCGGTGGTTGCAGTTTTATTATCATCAACGAGAAATATCGCAGATTATTCCCCAGATTCTTTATTATCTTGAAGCTAATCCGACCTTAGAGACGATTGATGATGCAATTGCTTATATTGACAGCCAAACAACTAGTCCAGAGTTGTATCAGAATAATTTAAGTGCGTTTCGTAAATATGTTAAGCAGTTTAATACAATCCTACTGAGTACAGCGGATGAACAGGGACAGCCCTCTAGTCGACAGATTAGTTTCGTCACGCTCAATGATGTGCCCAATATTTGGTATTTTGGAACGGATCCGGAAGCGCCGAAAGTAAGTGAGCTGGATTTAGGTCGGGCCGCAATTTATACGCTACCCACGAGTGAAGGGCTACGGATTACCAGCAATCGCCTCAAGGTATATCGCACACAGTATCGCTTTAGCGATGTGGCGGCCGCCTATCAAAAACAGGTGCCTGGTTATGCAGAGAGCTTATCTAAAGAAGAAAAGGAAAAAGAAATTATTTATGCAATCGCATTAAAAAGTGCCCGAATCGACAGTCAGCTTCAAAATAAAGAACTCATTTTTTCAAAGTAATTGCCGAGACAACTTAATACTTGTCCCGGCTTTTTGTCTGTTAACGATAAATTGGGGCGCATCATAAAGCAAATCCCGTGCGGGTTAGCACTCTATGCTATAATGGTTTAGTTAATAGTTAAAAGGAGATTACTTATGGACGGCATTATACCCTTATATAAAGAACGCGGCATGACTAGCAACGATTGCGTTTTTAAAGTACGACGGATTCTTCATATGAAAAAAGTGGGGCATTCTGGAACGCTTGATCCCAATGTAGACGGTGTTTTGCCAATCTGTATTGGCCAAGCAACCAAGGTAGTGGACCAATTGGTGCACTCTGGTAAAGTTTATACTGGTGAAATTACGTTGGGCCTATCAACGACCACCGAAGATTTAGATGGTGAAGTCGTTGAAGAACAACAATTAGCTGAACCAATTTCAACTGAAAAAATTAAAGAAACACTGGCAAGTTTTCTAGGGGATTCAATCCAGATTCCACCGATGTTCTCAGCCGTAAAGGTTAACGGGCGCCGTCTATACGATTATGCACGGGCCGGCGATCCTGTGGAACGCCCACAACGCAAAATTACAATTACGCAATTTGACTTGCAAGGCGAACCAGAATTCGATGCAAAAACGGGTCGCCAAACATTCCGCTTTATTGCGGGCTGTTCAAAAGGCACTTATATTCGGACTTTAGCTGTTGATTTTGGCCGTAAGTTAGGCTTACCGGCAGTCATGTCTGATTTAACGCGGCTTAAGAGTGGTGGCATTCAAATTGGCAGTTGCGTTACCTTGGCACAACTAGCTGAAGCTGCTGATAACGGTCAATTAGCGGATATTTTGATTCCGTTAGATCATGTTTTTGAAGAAAACGTCAAGATTGCGCTTGATGATGATCAATGGGCCAAAATTTTAAATGGTGTCTTCTTAACGTTCCCAGAACAAACAGAAGAGATCTTAGCCTTAACTTATGAAGGGCACATCAAGGCCTTGTATCAAGTGGCTAACGCGAAACAACATCTCTATCGACCATATAAAATGTATTTACAAAACCAAGGGACTCATTAAAAAAACTAGGTGAAAAAAATGCGTGTGATTGAATTAATTCATCCCTATTCAAAAGAACAAGTACCAGCCGAAGAAATTGTTTTAGCACTCGGCTTTTTTGATGGTGTCCACCGGGCACATCAAGCAGTGATTAAGACGGCCAAAGAATTGGCGGTGCAACAGAACCGTCCATTAGCGGTGATGACCTTTGATATTCATCCCGCGATTGTTTACCGGAACGTCAATCAAGCCGATTTTCGTTATTTATCGACAGTGGAACGCAAGCAAGAATTAATGGCTGATTTAGGTGTCGATATTTTGTATGTCGTTCATTTTAATGACGGCTTTGCGAAGTTGGCACCCCAAGATTTCGTCGATCAATACTTAGTGGCGCTCCACGCGAAAACGGTGGTCGCGGGCTTTGATTACACTTATGGTAAAAAAGACATCGCTAATATGCAGACCCTTAGCACATATGCCAAAGACCGCTTTGAAATTGTGACGGTGGCTGAACATGACTATCAAGGGCATAAGATTGGTTCAACTTTGATTCGTGAAGATTTGGATCAAGGCCAAGTAGCGGCAGCTAACGAGTTGTTAGGTTATGTTTACCAAACGACTGGGGAAGTTGTTCACGGTGAAGCACGGGGCCGGGAACTCGGCTTTCCAACGGCTAATATTGAGAGTCAAAAACCAGAACGTTTACCGGGCATTGGGATTTACGCGGTCCGTTTACTGGTTCGTGGTCAATGGTACTGGGGGATGGCGTCAATTGGCCGGAACGTGACGTTCCATGTCAATAATCCCGTGACAGTCGAGATTAACTTACTCGACTTTAGTGCGGACATTTATGGTGAACAAGTTAAAGTCGAGTGGTATCAGTATTTAAGAGGTGAAGTGAAGTTTGATTCAGCAGAAGCGTTGATCGACCAACTCCACCAAGATGAAGCTGATACCCGGACTTATTTTGAGAAATTAGAGGGTCAACATTAATGGCAGGCGCATATATTCATATTCCGTTTTGCGAACATATTTGTTATTATTGCGACTTCAACAAGGTCTTCATTGAAGGGCAACCGGTTGATGAGTACGTTGACATGTTAATTCGCGAATTCCAATTGGTAATGGCGGAATACCCAGACGAGAAAATTGAAACAATTTATGTCGGCGGTGGGACACCAACGACACTCTCACCAGCCCAACTCCAACGTTTGTTGGATGGCATTCATCAGTACTTACCTTATGAGGGTGGCGAGTTTACGTTTGAAGCCAACCCCAATGATTTACAAGATACCGCTAAATTGCAGGTACTAAAAGACAATGGCGTCAATCGCTTGAGCATTGGTGTGCAGTCTTTTAATGATGACATTCTTAAGAAGATTGGCCGGATTCATCGCAGTGCTGACGTTTATCGGGCCATCGCTAATGCGCGCCAAGTTGGTTTCGAAAATATCAGTATTGATTTGATTTTCCGACTACCACAACAAAGCGAAGCAGATTTTATGGACAGTTTGAAACAGGCAATCGACCTTGATTTGCCGCATTATTCAACTTATTCATTAATCTTAGAGAAGAAAACTATTTTCTATAATTTGATGCGTCAAGGTAAGTTACGCTTACCATCGCAAGATGTTGAAGCACACATGTACCAAAATGCGATTGATAGCTTCCAACAAGCTGGTTTAGAACAATACGAAATTAGCAATTTTGCCAAACCAGGCTACCAGTCTGCACATAACTTAACCTATTGGCGGAACGAAAAGTATTTCGGCTTTGGGGCCGGTGCTTATGGTTATTTAGGCAAGGACCGCTATCATAATTTCGGCCCAATCCAACAATACTTAGAACCGCTACAAGCACATAAAGTACCAGTGATTGAACGCCACGTGCTTCCCTTGACCGAACAAATGGAAGAAGAACTCTTCTTAGGTCTGCGGACGATGCAAGGTGTCTCAATCAAGCACTTTGAAGAAAAATTCAGATACCCACTACAAAACATCTACGGCGAAACAGTCGCCAATCAGATTGCAAAAGGGTACCTAAAACAAGAAGGCGACTGGCTAAGACTAACTGAATCAGGAAAGTTCCTAGGCAACGAAGTCTTCCAGGAATTCTTGTTAGACAGCTATTAAGTGCGTTCAAGCTTGGTCAACTTTGGAGCATTAGCACAGTGGGGCGAATAAGCGACGCAGTCGATTATTTGACGCACGAAGCTAAGCGCAGAAAGTTAGCTTGAAAAGCACGTTAAAAAGAAGTGCGTTCAAACCGGGTTATATTTCGAGCAAATGGGATGGTGATCATTTTTGGTTAGACACCTTTTACAATTACGGGCCGTTTCACAAGCAGTCGCTTCTAAGTTAAGCAGATAACAAAAACTTAGAAGCGAGGTTTTATGAAATGGACAAGAATACTTATCAACATTGGTCAGAAACAAAATATTTAAAGGATTTGGTGACAAACCCATTAATTGAAGTCGGCGATTATTCTTACTTTTCGGGGTATTATGATCACCAGAATTTTGAGGACGGCTGTGTTCGATATCATTGGGGCGATGATGCCTCACGTGCCTTATTTAATCCACAGGCTGAATTTGGTTGGCAATTGGACCGCCTAATTATTGGCCGTTACGTTTGCATTGCCAGTGGCGTTGTTATTTTGATGGGCGGTAATCATAATCATCATAGTGATTGGATTAGCGCTTACCCGTTCCCAGAACAAATTGCGGCCTCTTATGAGCCCAAGGGCGATACAATCATTGAAGACGGTGCGTGGCTTGGGATGCGCGCGTTAATTATGCCTGGCGTTCATATTGGGCAGGGCGCGATTATCGCTGCCGGCGCGGTGGTGGTTAAGGATGTGCCGGCGTACGCTGTCGTTGGTGGTAATCCAGCACGGGTTTTAAAATCACGGTTTACACCAGCTGACATTGAAATCCTGCAAGCAATTGATTGGTACCACTGGCCAATTGAAAAAGTTCAAGCAGCCCAATCAATATTAGCGAGTCATTCAGTCGCTGATTTACAACAATTTCACGAGAATTATTGATAGCAATCTTTGCAAAGGTCACACTCATCATTTGGGTGTGGCCTTTTATCAGTCTTTGGTCCCATTTTCATTAAATCCGTGAAAATTACAGTTCAATTCTTGACTTTATTTGACGTTCTTGCTATATTAATACTTGTAATTAGCACTCGTAATAATCAAGTGCTAAAAAGAGGTGATAACATGCTGACCGAAAGACAATTAATGATTTTGAAAGAAATTATTCGTCTTTTTACCGAGAGTGGTCAGCCGGTGGGTTCTAAGAAGCTAATGTCTGAATTACCAATGCACGTTAGTTCCGCGACAATCCGAAATGATATGGCTGATCTTGAGAATGTCGGTTTAATAGAGAAGACGCATTCGTCTTCTGGACGGGTTCCTTCTATGAAGGGCTATCGTTACTATTTAGATCATCTCATTCAGCCCGCTGTCTTAAATCCAATGGATGTTGCGACTGTGCAACAATCATTTGGACGCCATTATCATAAGATTGACGAGATTGTTTCACAATCTGCTAATATTCTTTCAAACCTAACGAGCTATACAGCGATTACGTTAGGGCCGGAGATGGCAGAGATTCGGTTGACAGGTTTCCGACTTGTACCACTTGGTAACCACCAGGTAATGGCGATTATCGTGACAAGTGCCGGAACGGTTGATAATCAGGTTTTCACAATTCCAAACGCGATTTCAGGTGATGAACTTGAAAAAGCGATTCGAGTCGTGAATGATCATCTAATCGGATTACCGTTGACCGTTGTCAGTCAGAAGTTGAAAACAGAGGTGCCTGCGTTATTAATGCAATACATGGGCTCACCGGGTGGCTTTTTAAACATCTTCGATGATGTCTTAAAACAAGCTTCACAGGAACGTTTATATGTGGGGGGCCAATCGAACTTATTAAACTTCTCGGAATTGACGGATGTGTCACAGTTGAAGTCAATCTACAACATCATTAATCAATCGGACGATCTAGCTAAGTTGCTAGAGTTATCACCGGGTGAGGCCAATAGCCAAGTTCAGGTTCGTTTGGGCGATGAAATGACCAATGATTTATTGAAGAATTACAGTTTAATGACTGTTAATTATGATGTTGGTGAACACGGCCAAGGATTGATTGCTTTATTAGGTCCCACTAGCATGCCATATTCGCGCATGATCGGGTTACTCGATTTATTCCGCGAAGAACTAGCGAAGAAATTAATTGATTATTATGCAGATTTTGATGATAATCAATCTTAAAAGGAGCGTGTTTGTTTGACAAAGCAAGAAAAGGCTGAAAACCAAGAAAAGCCAACTGAAGAAACTGTAGAAGAAACGCCTAAAAAAGAAACACCATTTGAACCAGTTATGGAAGCTGATGAAGTTGAAGAAACAACTGAAGCACAAGCACCTGTTGAAGAAGCAGATGATAAATTAGCTGAACTTCAAAAGAAATATGACGCTATGGAAGATAGTTTCTTACGGTCACAAGCTGAAATTAAGAACATCCAAATGCGCAATCAAAAAGAACAAGCTAACTTGTTAAAATATGATGGCCAATCATTAGCCAAAGATGTCTTACCTGTTTTAGATAATCTAGAACGCGCATTGGCAGCTGAAGCAACTGATGAAAGCCTTAAAAAGGGTGTTCAAATGACATATGATCATATGAAACATGCTTTAGAAGATCATGGTGTTAAAGAAATTGAGGCGCAAGGTCAAGCCTTTGATCCGACCATTCACCAAGCCGTTCAAACGATTGCGGTTGATGGTGATCAAAAAGCTGACACCGTGGTTCAAGTCTTCCAAAAAGGCTATTATTTGAAGGACCGCGTTTTACGACCAGCAATGGTTGTAGTTGCACAATAATAAAATTTAAAAAATTAAAAAAAGAGGGTATTTTCAATGAGTAAAGTAATCGGTATTGATTTAGGAACAACAAACTCAGCTGTTGCCGTATTAGAAGGCGGACAACCCAAAATTATTACAAATCCAGAAGGCGCTCGTACAACACCATCTGTTGTATCATTCAAAAATGGTGAAATCCAAGTTGGTGAAGTTGCTAAACGTCAAGCAATCACTAACCCAGATACAATCGCATCAATCAAACGTCACATTGGCGAAGCAGGTTACAAAGTAACTGTTGGTGACAAATCATACACACCACAAGAAGTTTCAGCAATGATCTTACAATACATCAAGAAATTCGCTGAAGACTATCTTGGTGAAGAAGTCACAGAAGCTGTTATCACAGTACCTGCTTACTTCAACGATTCACAACGTCAAGCTACTAAAGATGCTGGTAAGATTGCCGGTTTAGATGTTAAACGGATTATCAACGAACCAACAGCTTCAGCTTTAGCTTACGGTTTGGACAAGACAGAAACAGACGAAAAAGTCTTAGTTTATGACCTTGGTGGTGGTACTTTTGACGTTTCTGTTCTTGAATTAGGCGATGGTGTCTTCCAAGTATTATCAACAAATGGTGATACACGTTTAGGTGGGGACGATTTTGATGAAGCTATCATGAACTGGTTAGTTGAAAACTTCAAATCAGACAATGGTATCGACTTATCAAAAGACAAGATGGCTATGCAACGTCTAAAGGATGCTGCTGAAAAAGCTAAGAAAGATTTATCAGGTGTATCAAGCACACAAATCAGCTTGCCATTTATCTCAGCCGGCGAAAATGGTCCTTTACATTTAGAAATGACATTATCACGGACTGAATTCGATCGTTTAACATCAGACTTAGTTGATCGTACAAAAGCACCAGTTATGAATGCTTTGAAAGATGCTGGCTTAGATGCAAACGAAATCGACAAAGTCATCTTAAACGGTGGTTCAACACGGATTCCTGCTGTTCAAGAAGCTGTTAAGAACTGGACAGGCAAAGAACCAGATCACTCAATCAACCCTGACGAAGCCGTTGCACTTGGTGCTGCTGTTCAAGGTGGCGTTATCTCAGGTGACGTTAAAGACGTTGTTTTACTTGATGTTACACCATTATCATTAGGGATTGAAACAATGGGCGGTGTCTTCACGAAGTTAATCGACCGGAATACAACCATTCCTACAAGCAAGGCCCAAACATTCTCAACTGCTGCTGACAACCAACCTGCTGTAGACATCCATGTCTTACAAGGTGAACGTCCAATGGCTGCTGACAACAAGACTTTAGGTCGTTTCCAATTAACAGATATTCCTGCTGCACCTCGTGGTGTGCCACAAATCGAAGTTAAGTTTGATATTGATAAAAATGGTATTGTTAACGTTTCTGCTAAAGATCTTGGCACAAACAAAGAACAAAAAATCACTATCAAGAGTAACTCTGGTTTATCAGACGAAGAAATCGATCGTATGATGAAAGAAGCACAAGAAAACGAAGAAGCAGATACAAAACGTAAAGAAGAAGTTGATTTGAAGAACGATGTTGATCAATTAATCTTCCAAACAGATAAGACTTTGAAAGAACTTGAAGGTAAAGTTTCTGACGAAGAATTACAAAAAGCAAAAGATGCTAAAGAAGAATTAGTTAAAGCACAACAAGAAAACAATCTTGAAGATATGAAGACAAAACGCGATGCGTTAAGTGAAATTGTTCAAGAATTGACAGTTAAGTTATATCAACAAGCCCAAGAAGCACAACAAGCTGCTGGTGGTGCTGAAGGTAACGCAACTGATGCTAAGACTGATGACGGTACTGTTGACGGCGACTTCGAAGAAGTTAAAGACGACAAAGAATAAGAACGTTAAAAAAAGCCAAAACCTAGTATGGTCTAGGGCTTTGGCTTTTTTTAATCAATCAGTTATGCTATTCTTGTTAGGGTAGATTTAACCCGTAAGTAAATGAATGGAGGCCCACAATGGCTGAAAAAAGAGATTATTACGACGTCTTAGGTGTCGGACGCGACGCTTCTGACGATGAGATTAAAAAAGCCTATCGTAAACTTTCTAAAAAATATCATCCAGATATCAATAAAGCACCTGATGCAGAAGCAAAATTTAAAGAAGTAACTGAAGCATACGAAGCATTAAGCGATCCTCAAAAACGAGCAGCCTATGATCAATATGGTCATGCCGGCATGAATGGTGGTTTTGGTGGCGGCGCTGGTGCTGGGCAAGGCTTTGGTGGTTTTGGCGGTGGCGCAGAAGGTTTCGGCGGATTCGACGATATCTTCAGTTCATTTTTCGGTGGCGGGGCTCGTCAACAACCTAATGGCCCACGTCAAGGTTCTGATTTACAATATCGGATGGACTTGAAGTTTGAAGAAGCTATCTTTGGTAAGGAAACGAAGATTTCTTACAGCCGTGAAGCCGAATGTCATACTTGTCACGGTTCAGGTGCTAAGCCTGGCACAAGTGCTGAAACGTGTCATAAATGTCACGGTGCTGGTCAAATCCAAGTGGAACGTCAAACACCACTTGGCCGTATGATGTCACGCGAAACATGTGATGTCTGTGGTGGGACTGGTAAGGAAATTAAGTCAAAATGTGATACTTGTCATGGGACAGGTCGCGAAGAAGAACGTCACACCGTTAAGGTGAAAGTCCCTGCTGGTGTTGAAGATGGCCAACAAATGCGTCTTCAAGGACAAGGTGAAGCCGGTTCAAATGGTGGCCCTTATGGGGATCTATTTATCGTCTTCCGCGTTGCACCTAGTGATGAGTTCGAACGTGATGGCGCTCAAATTTTTGTTGAAGTGCCAATTTCATTCGTCCAAGCCGCTTTAGGGGATGAAATCGAAGTTAACACGGTCCATGGCCCAGTTAAGTTGAAGATTCCTGCTGGCACACAAACGAACACTGTTTTCCGTCTACGTGGTAAGGGTGCGCCTAAACTTCACGGCACAGGCAACGGTGATCAAAAAGTGACAGTCAATGTTGTAACACCAAAGACCTTAAACAGTAAACAACGTGATGCCTTAAAAGCATTTGCGGTGGCTAGTGGTGACTCAGTTAACCCACAAGACAATAACTTGTTCGACAAGATTTTGAATAAAAAACATAAAAAATAAAAGTACATTAAAAAAGCCGTCTACTAATTAGTTTCTTAGTAGACGGCTTTTTTTAATACCTTACATTCTTTGTTGACTATGGTGATAGCTATAACTAAAGTAAATCACCAATCCGATAACGAGCCAGATGACAAAGACAATCCAAGTTGTTATTTGCAGTTGCGTCATTAAGAGGACGCAGAGGATGCATGAGAGGATTGGCACGATAGGATAGAGCGGTACTTTGAAGCCTTGAGGCAACTCATTGTAGTTTGGAATTCTTCTTAAGAAAATCACGCCTAATGAAACAGTTGCAAAGGCAAAGAGGGTACCGATATTAACCAATTCGGCAATTTTATCAAGCGGCACGATGGCGGCCACAACACTGGTAACGACTGCAAAAATCCAAGTATTGGCAACTGGTACGTGTGTTTTAGGATTAATCTTGGCAAAGACGGCCGGTAATAAACCATCACGACTCATTGCGAAGATTAAACGTGTTCCACCGTAAGTCATCACGAGTAAAACGGTTGTCATCCCAGCGACGGCACCTAACGAGATAATGCCGGCCACCCAGTTTTGGTGCATCAATTGTAATGCGAATGCGACCGGATCACCAACATTTAGTTTTGTATAGTGGACAACCCCCACTAATACTGTTGCGACAGCGGCATATAATAATGAAGCAATCAACAATGAAGCGATAATCCCGATTGGCATATCACGTTGGGGGTTAATAACTTCTTCAGAGGCCGTTGAAACAGCGTCGAACCCAATATAAGCGTAAAAGGCCAGGGCGGCACCAGATAAGACACCTGAGGCACCATAAGGGAGGAATGGGTGGAAGTTGGCTGGTTTAACGTAGAAAATGGCAACGCCAAGGAAAATGACGATGACGGCGATTTTAACACCGACCATAATGGTATTAATCCGAGTAGATTCGCGCATACCATTTGAGAGTAAGAAACCGACAATTAAAACGACAATGCCAGCAATCAAGTTAACACCAGCTGGTTTTCCAGGTTCCCACGCTGCCGAAAGCGCAGTTGGTAAATGAAGACCAAAGCCGGCCATTAAATTTTGAAAATAAGCTGACCAACTAACCGCAACCGAAGCAACCGCAAATAGATATTCTGAAACCAGTGCCCAGCCTAAAATCCAAGCGACTAATTCGCCAAAGACGGTGTAGACGTAAGTATAGGCACTACCAGCTAGTGGAATGGTAGAAGCAAATTCAGAATAACAAAGGGCTGCCAATGCACAAACGACGGCTGCTAATAGGTAAGATAACATTGCACCTGGTCCAGCATATTTAGCCGCGATAATCCCGGGTGTGATGAAAATGCCGGCCCCCACAACGGCGCCAACTCCCATTGCAGTTAGGCCAACTGCGGTTAAGTTTCGTTCAAGTAAGCCATTTTTAAATTGACTCGCGTCGATTTTCTTTTTAGCAAATAAAGAATGTTTGGACATAATAGGACTCCTTTGATTAACTATTTAGTTAGTAGTAAATAGTTATTATTGTAAGCTGTGAAGGAGCAAACAGTCAATAGGGATAAGCAATAAAAAAACACCATCCCGTATGAATGAAATGGTGTTTAAGTCACATTAGCTTAGATTAATTCCCAGTGTCTTAAGCCTTCAATAATGCCACCTTCTACGTTGGCTGATGTGATGTATTTAGCTTGGGCCTTAGCTTCTGGAATGCCGTTGCCCATGGCTGTAGGATAATCGACGTAACTAAGCATCGGAATGTCATTGCGACCATCACCAAAAGCATAAGTTGGAATGTCTTCTAATCCTTGAGAAGCAAGTAGTCGCTTAATACCAGTTTGTTTAGAACCGTTCTTTTCAACAGTATCGATTGAATAAGGTGTGTTCCGATAGAATGTTAAATCGTCTGTTGCATAAGCCGCATCATTGTCGTTCGTCAAAATTAACAGCATATAAATTGGATGGTTTAAGTAATATTCTGGATCAACACTTGGTACTGGTGCGTTGACTTCAGCATAAGCATCTTTAGCTGCTTGTGTCACACTGGTAATCCGAATGGCTTGATCATCATAAAAGGCAACTGCTTCGCCAGCATCTTTAGCAATTGTAACCACTTGTTCAATCGTCTTAGTTGGAATAGTACCTTGGTAAACCGGTTGGCCTTCAAATTGAATGTAACTACCGTTTAATGCGATGAATGAGTCAATTCCGGTAATTGCTAATGCCTCTTGAATTTCAAGTGGTGAACGACCGGTAGAAATGATTGGGAGGTAATGGTTGGCGCGTAGTTGTTTAACAGCGATGGCGACTGCTGGGTCCACGCGAGAGTGTTCGTTGTAAAGTGTCCCGTCAAGATCAAAAAATACAAGTCCTTTATAGGTCAAAATAAGTGCCTCCTAATATCATAATAAACTCCATGCTAGCATGGTTTCAGCATGCATGCAAATAAACGTCCTTCCGGTTTACAAGATGGCTAAATTGTTCATGTGTTTGATTAATACTCCCCCGAGTAAAACTGCTATAACTGATAGTGATTGATGATTGTCTGGGCAATTTCACCCAATGAATGATCGCTTTTTAAAGCCTGATATTCCGCTGCGAGGTCAATCTGTTGTTGATTAACTTCGAGATAGAGAATACCAAAGCAATGAAAATCGATTGCAGGTGACGTTCGTTCATAAATCATGAACTTCAAATCTTGAAGAATCTTCAGGTTTTTGAAAAAAAGTGCTTCGTGTTCGATCAAGTTGACCACCTCCTCTAATTCGCTTGGTCATAAAAAAAGGGCCTAACCAATTGGTTAAGCCCTAGCTTACAGGAGATTTAATTTTATAAAAGACTAGTTGAGCGTTAGAAATTAATTTTTGACTTGCGTATAAATCACTTAAATTATAAATTAATTTTAACAAGTGTGTCAAGATTCGTCAATCCAACATGGTAAATTTCATAGCTTCTTCATATTTAATTCATCCGCCATTGGTTAAGATACTGTATAATAAGAATATAATCACACAAAAGAGAAGGAATTCTAATGAAAATATTAATGGTTGAAGATAATAAGTCTGTCTCTGAAATGATGGGCATGTTCTTTCAAAAAGAAGCGTGGGATGCCCATTTTGCGTATGATGGTAATGAAGCAGTTGAACAATTTAGTGCTGATCCTGATAGCTGGGATATTATTACGTTAGATTTGAACTTGCCTGGGATGGACGGGATGCAAGTCGCCCAAAAAATTCGTGAACAATCTAAGGTGGTGCCGATTATTATGTTGACGGCCCGTGATTCAGAGAGTGATCAGGTCCTAGGGCTCGAATTGGGTGCGGATGATTATGTGACGAAACCTTTTAGTCCAATTACATTGATCGCCCGGATTAAGGCGCTCCATCGCCGTGCTGAATTAGTAGACGAACAAGTCGTCGCTGAAGATGGGCAAGCTGAAGAAGTAGATGATTCTGATTACGATGTGCAAACAGATCACTTCAAGATGAGCTCTAAGACGCGCGAGGCCTATTTAATGGACGAACCGATTTTAGATCTTACGCCCAAAGAATTTGATTTATTGAAGACTTTAGCGAAAAATCCGCGCCAAGTTTTCTCACGTGAACAGTTATTAGAACTTGTTTGGGATTATCAATATTTTGGCGATGAACGAACAGTCGATGCCCATATTAAAAAACTCCGTCAAAAGATCGAAAAGGTTGGTCCCCAAGTGATCCAGACGGTCTGGGGTGTTGGCTACAAATTTGATGATTCAGCGGTTAATAAACACTAATGAAACTAATCTATCAGTGGATGCTAGCCTTTTTTGGGGTTATTATGACGACCATCGTGATTGTCGGGATTGCGTTTACGCAGTATTCAACGAAGACGGCCTATAATAATACGTGGGATCAGTTGGAAGGTTACGCATCAGTTATCGAACGTGAAGCGTTCAAACAGGGCTCACAGGCAACGCTATCCAAGCAGTTTATTGACGATAGTCAAGCCATCCTGTCGCAACAACGGGTTAGTTTTAATTTCTTTAATGCGCAAAATGAAATGGTCTACCCAGCGCCTAACTCGAACGTCTCCGTTAAGAAAAAGTATTGGAAGTACTTGAAGAAGGGGCAAGTCCAACGACTCAGTATGAGCAAGGACTCCCGTCAGTTTAATAATGATCAAGATCAACTGGTCGTTTTTAAACCGGTTTTCTATAATGATAAGTTGATTTATGTTATTGGGGTTGGTTCCTCTATCAAAAACGTTAAGTCGGGCTTAGTGACGATGCGCAAGAATTTATTAATTGCCTTCTTACTTTCGACGATTGGTGGCATTTTACTCAGTTACGTCCTAGCGCGCTACCAGATTTATCGGATTAGCCGCTTACGAAATGCAACGCATCTGGTTGCCGAAGGGGATTTTGATGTCCATATCGATAATCCCGGTAAGGATGAACTGGATGATTTGGCGACCGACTTTAACGAAATGGTCCACTCGCTTAATGAATCTGAGGCCGAAATTAAGCGGCAAGAAGATCGTCGTCGTCAGTTTATGGCCGATGCTGCACACGAAATGCGGACACCATTAACGACGGTCAAGGGGCTATTGGAAGGCTTAGCCTACGATGCCATCCCAGAAGAAATGCGAGAAAAGAGTATTTCATTAATGCAAAACGAAACCAATCGCTTAATTCGCTTGGTTAATGAGAACTTGGATTATGAAAAGATTCGAACAAACCAAATTAAATTGAATCAACAAACATTTAATGCGGTAGAAGCGTTGCAAAATATTCAAGAACAACTTCAGAAAAAAGCGGCGGATGCCGGTGATACCATTGTGCTTGAAGCACAAGAAGAAGTGGTTATCTATGCCGACTACGACCGCTTTGTTCAGGTGATGTTTAATATCATGCAAAATGCCATCCAATTTACCAATGACGGTCAGATCACGGTTACTGCAGAAGCTGGGTTCCACGAAACCATTCTGACGGTTAGTGATACTGGGATTGGGATGACCCCTGAACAAGTCAAAAATATTTGGGAACGTTACTATAAGGCTGATCCTTCCCGAAAGAACACAAAATACGGCGAATCTGGCTTGGGCCTAGCAATTGTTCATCAACTTGTCCAATTGCATCATGGGACCATCGAGGTTCAAAGTGAACCGGATCAAGGGACAACCTTTACGTTAACTTTCCCAGATGAAACAGTCACAACGGATGCTAATTAATAACTACGCAAACAAAAAACGCAGCCTATAAGGTTGCGTTTTTTTAGCTTTTAAATAAATAACTGAGTGGTAGCCGGCTGTGTTTCACTAATGATACGACCAGCGTGGATTGATAGCGTAACAGCGGCCCGTTGATTAATTGCATTATAGAAATTATCACTAGCCATTAAGATTAAGTGGGCAGGTTTCCCAACTTCAAGACCGTATTGGTCAGTGACATGCATTGCCCGAGCGCCATTGTGGGTAATGAAACGGTAAGCATTCATGATTTCTGTATAACCCATCATTTGAGTGGCATGTAAACCGGCATGGAGGACGTCTAACATGTTACCATCGCCCATAGGGTACCAAGGGTCTTGGATGTCATCTTCACCAAACGCAACATTCAATCCGTTAGCTGTTAATTCCTTGACCCGTGTGAGGCCGCGGCGTTTGGGATAGGTATCAAAACGGCCACCCAAGAATAAGTTGACCAAGGGGTTAGCGATAAAATTAAGATCGGCCATTTTCAATAAGCGCATTAGCTTATACATGTAGGCATCATTGTAACAGCCCATTGCCGTTGTATGTGAAGCTGTTACCTTATCTTTCATGCCAGTTTCTAAGGCGAGTGTGGCGACTGTTTCGAGGCTTCGTGAATTAGGATCATCAATTTCATCAGTATGCGCATCGAATAATAAATCATATTCTTGCGCTAATTCAAAGGCAAATTTCAAGGATTCGACAGCGTATTCCCGATTGAACTCGAAATGGGGAATTGCACCAATGGCATCCACACCTAGTTGAGCAGCTTTGGTCATTAGCGCCTTACCATTTGGAAAGGAGAGAATCCCTTCTTGTGGGAAGGCAACCAATTGCAATGTCATCCAGTCTTTCACTTCTTCGCGGACCTCAATCAGTGCTTTCAGGGCGACTAATTCAGGATCAGTGACATCAACGTGTGAGCGAACAAATTGGACGCCGTGACTAGCCTGCATTTTCAGGGCTTTGAGGGCTCGTTCTTTAACATCTTGGTGTGTCAGTGTTTTCTTACGCTCGGACCAGATTCGAATGCCATCAAAAAGTGTTCCGGATTCATTCCATTCTGGTTGTCCGGCAGTTAGTGTTGAATCAAGATGAACGTGGGGGTCAACAAACGGTGGGAGCGCTAGTTGTTGTTGACCGTCAATTATTTTTTCATTTTGTTGGGGCTCAAGATGTGATTCAATCGCTGTTATAAGACCGTTTTCAATTCTAATTGATTTTAAAGCTGTCTGGTTCTCGATATGAACGTTTTGAATAAGCATCTGAATCCATCCTCGCTATTTTTTAATAGTGAGTATAACAATACTGGGTTGACTTTGGCAAGTAGGTTTAATACAATGCTTATAAATATAATTCCTTTTAAGTGCAGTCCAGAGAGGCTGACAAAGGAGCGACTATCGGGATTTAATGGCCTCGCTCTGTTTTGGAGTGGGCCTTTTTTGTTTGTGATGGTCGAAGTTGGAGGAGAGAAAATGGCAAAACAACACACGATTCACTCAGTCGCTAAGTCTGAAAGAACGATGGGTGATTGGGATTTATTTGCGACCTGGATAGGTGCCAACGCTAATAATGGGACGTGGTACATCGGCGGGATTATTGCCGCAACTGGTCTTATTCAAGGCTCTACACTGTTGATTGTCATCGGCTGTTTATCCTATGTCTTATTAGCACTTGCTTCTTATATGGGCTATCAAACCGGTGTGGGTGCAATGGGCTTAACGCGTGCTTCATTTGGCGTTAAGGGTTCAGTCTTACCGTCACTCATTAACGTCGTGCAGTTTATCGGTTGGGCAGCCGTTAATACCTATATTGCGGCAACTTCTGTGAGCTTTATTTTGAAAGAAATCATGGGCTGGTCGGGCAATGATGCTGCCACGAATCGTTTGAGCTTGATCGTTGGTATTATCATCATGTCGATCTTGCATCTTATCAGCATTTCGTTAGGTGAAAAATCCGTTCGTTGGATCGAACGGATTGGGATTATACTCGTGATTATCCTAGTGACTTGGGAATCAATTATTGTTTTCAAAATGGTACCGTTCAAAGATTTGGTGGCTTGGCGTCCAGCTGCCAAGTTTCGTCTTGAAGCCGGTCGAGCAATCGATATTTTAGCCGCCTTTAATTTAGCGTGGGTCACAGCAGCAGCTGACTTTAGTCGTTTTGCCAAGCGTAAGAAGGCCGCAACTGTTTATTCATTCCTAGGGGCGAATATCGGCTTATTCTGGTTTGCCTTCATCGGTTTGACGGCAACAATTGCGACCGCGATTACGTTGAATCATTTTGATCCTAATAACGCTGATCCAAGTACGATTGCCGCTAAATTAGGACTCGGCGTTTTAGCCTTGTTGGTGATTGTAATTACCAGTACAACCGCGAATGCTGTTAATTTAATGGCTGCTGGTTCGGCGCTCACTAATATTTTCCCAAAACTTAAGTTAACGCCAGCACTCTGGTGCGTCACTTTGTTGGCAACGGTTGTCACTTTTATTCCAGTTTATGTTGCGTCATTTTTGACGACTTTTGAAACCTTCTTAGACAGTATTGGGATGTTCTTAGGACCAGAGATTGCCATTTTCCTAGTGGATTACTTCTGGATTAGACGCAGACAATATCAAGTTGATGCGCTCAATACGATTGCTGGGCCATACTGGTACACGAAGGGCTATCATCTAACGGCACTATTCAGTTGGGTGATTGGTGTTATCAGTTATTTAATCTTAAATCAATTCGCAATCGTGCACGTCTATACAGGGGCAACCTTTATCGCCATGTTAATCACAGCACTTTTTTATGGCGTAGCCGTTCAATTACAAACTAAAAAAGCGATTTAAATCGTTATGGAAAGCCAGTATAAAAGTCGTTTTATACTGGCTTTTTTATTTTTTACCAGATAGTTCATATATTTTTCACACTTTAGCTTTACACTGTTTCTATAAGGGGGTGAGTTAATGTTTTTCTTAAAATCGATTCCGGCCAATATTCGTTACTATTGGCGGCAGTCGCTAGCGATTTATTTATTGGACTGTTTATTTTTAGGCCTGGCGACAATTATCTTGGGCTTGATTCGGTTAGAACGACATAACTTAACCCAACTCAAGAGTCAGTTAGCTAATTTTACAGCTGAGGAAAAATTCGCAGCGGATCATCCGTTAAAGACATTACTCCATTCTAACCAGACAGTCTTAGAGCGGTATCAAACCGCATATCTATTACTAATTATTATTGGAATCATCACCACAGCAATCATTAGCTGGTTAGCGTTTAAAATTTTGGCGCGTGACATCGAAACCTTTTTTAGTGCCAATTGGACACGAACAAAAGTGACGCTGTATTACGGCTTAACGGCGCTTTGCTTACTATTTTTCGCTATCGTAACGGTCAGTCTGTTGTTGTTAGTTGCTAATCAGCCATTCTGGCGGGGCTTAGAAGCCGTTAATCATTATTGGCATCAACCACTACAAGGAATGCAAAAAGCGCCTAAAACGCTCAATCCACTTTTTAAAAATCATTTAACGGATTTTAGTAGCCATTCTCTTTTGAACCCGACACTGCACAATAGTGTTAAACAAACATTAACCAATCAAATTTTTGACCAATTATGGCAGGCAATCATTAGCTTAGCCGTACCTATTTTGATGATTGGTCGTTTACAGGTTAGCCGGTTTAAGAAAAAATATTTAAGAGGTGAGTCGGTATGTTGAACAAACAACCTTTAGAAGTCGGTCAGATTTATTTCAGTCAACCGGAGTTGTTAAAGACAGTCTTACAACTGCCTAATCAGCCCTTTACGATTGATTATGCGCAACCAAAGATCTTACCGTTCTTATCCGGCTGGGATAATCTATTGCTCCCTAAGGATGCTGATCAGTCAGTCATTAGCAGTTTAATTGATCAATATGTCAAAAAGGTGCGAACGACGTTGGGAAGTGCTTTAAAACCAATCGATCAGTTTTGGATTCAATTTATCCGCGGGTTAGCAAATCGGCAACAGGTCTTTGTTTTAATGCGTTATTTGGATCAACTACCTCCCCGAGATGCGCGGCAGTTATTAAACGATGTCCGCAAGATTGCGGCCGATAATGAATTGATTATCATTTTTACAACAGAACAAGAATCAGTTTTTGAGAGCTTTAAGAAACAAGTATTAACGCATTAAATACAAAAAGTGTCATTCCAAATTCGGAATGGCACTTTTTATTTGGGACTATTCTAATGTTGATTGACTGGATTCCGAGCTACTACTTGACGAGGTAGCTGCACTATCTTTTAGTGCTTTGCTTTTAGGGATTTCAGTTAAACTAGATTGATCATCCGCTAACTCAGGGGCATCTGTTTTAAATAATGGGACTGTTGATTTGCCCTTGTTTTGGGAAAGAATACTTGTTGATTTAGAACCGAGTTTATTTTCGATATCGACCAGTTGTTGATAGCCAGTTTGATAATTATAATCGGCGGGGTCAACTGGTTTGAAGCCGGTTGGCGTGTAAAAGCGCAAGAGGTTCTTTTCATTAACTGAGTCAGAAAGACTAAGTTCGTGATTGACCTGCTTTTGCCATTTGGCAACTTGCTTTTGTAATTTAGTCGTTGGTTGGGTGACTTCAGTACCGTCTTGATTTTGGTAGATGGTGCCATCGAGGACGGTATATTCTGGCGTCACGAAGTTATGATTTCGGAAGGCGACAACTTGATCGTGTTGCTTGGAAAGTAGGTCCGTTCCAAATTGAACGTAATTTTGGCTATTGATCCCTAATAGATGCAACATGGTTGGTAAGGCATCTATTTCGCCACCATATTGGGTTTGAATACCACCTTTTAAACCAGGCATATGAATCATGTAAGGGACTCGTTGTAATTGAGCGTTATCGTTATCGGTCCAAGTATCATAGTCGCGACCTAAAACGCCAGATAAAGCTTTATTATCGGAGTTTGAGAGGCCATAATGATCCCCATATAGCACAATCATCGATTTATCATAGAGACCAGAACTCTTCAAATAATTGAAGAATTCAGCGAGCGATTGATCGAGATAGTGAGCGGTTGCGAAGTAGTTGTTAACAGCGGAATTTTCGGTTGTTGCCCGTGGAAAATCACCATCTGTTTTAGGTAGTGGGAATGGGAAATGGTTGGTAACGGTAATAAATTTAGAATAGAACGGTTGTTGCAATTGTTCTAAATATTTAATTGATTG
Organism: Latilactobacillus parasakei; assembly: GCF_049674265.1. NCBI lineage: Bacteria > Bacillati > Bacillota > Bacilli > Lactobacillales > Lactobacillaceae > Latilactobacillus > Latilactobacillus parasakei. The sequence continues at coordinate 84,200 of NZ_CP186861.1, forward strand.
GCCAAAGAGGAGTTTATCTTTGAGACCGTATTGTAAGACGTTATCAGGACTTGTATTAAAATAGCTAGAATCGAAGAAATAATTGTAACCAAAGTTCTTATAAACGTTATTCCGATTCCAGAACGTCCCGACATTCCCATGGAAAACAGCGCTGGTATAATCGCCATTTTGTTTGAGGATTGAAGGCGCTGCTTGGAAGGTGTTGTCGGAACCAAGCGTTGTAAAGACGGAACCTTGTGGTAAGCCGTATACACCAGTTTCAAGCATGTTTTCGGCATCACTGGTTTTCCCTTGGCCAACTTGGTTGAAGAAGTTAGAGAAGGCCAACGTATTTTGATTATGGTAGAGACTATTTAAAAATGGCGTCACTTCTTGACCTTCAAATTTGAAATCAATTAAGAATTGTTGGAAACTCTCAAGATGAATGACGATCACGTTTTTACCCTTAGCAGCACCGAAATAATCGGCATTAGGCGCGGCGTAGTGTTGCTTAGTGAAGTCTAAGACGGGATCTAAGTCGTAACTTTCAGCTTGGGCCCGCACTTGATTATTCTGGGTAGTTTTAACGGCATCGTAGACCGTAAAGGTGTCGATACCGAGGTATTTAACAATATAGTTCCGATCAAAAGTCCGTGAGAGGATCTGTGGCCGGCTGATTTCACTTAAACCAAGATTAACGCCGAATAATAAAACGGCGAGGGATGTAATACTAAATGCCCACCGTTTAGGGAATTGGCGGTGATCAATCTTGATAACTTTCAATAGGATTAAAACGGCTAAAACGATAATGTCTAGCCAGTAGAGTGCATCGTGCCAGTTCATTAGGGCTAACGAACTCTTACTGAGGCCCGCGGAAACTTTTGAATAACCGAGAATGGTGTTAATTGTCATGTAATCGGTGAATTGCCGGTAATAGATGACATTAAAGTACAAAAGGGCCGTGTTGGCCGTGTAAATCACCAGCCCGGTCCAATAACTGATAATCGGTTGCTTAATGTACAATAAAATCCCCAAGACAAGCAAGGTAGTTGCGAGTGGATTGAAGATTAAAATGGCCATTTGGAGCGGATCGCTAGCTGCGAGGTTGAAATCGGTGAAATAACCAAACAGGGTTTTAACCCAAAATAAAAAGACTAATAGGCTTAAAAAGCCAAGCTTAGAGGCCATAAATTGTTTTATTTTTGTGAGTTTCAAGAAATGTAACATCCTTTCAAAATCAATCTAAAGCGCGTCATTGCCTCATTTTACCGCCCAAATGAAGACAGCGCAAAGTGCATGACATGATTTAAACGGAAACTTAAAGTTTTAAAGTGTGCTGCATGATTTGCGTGTAGGTTGGATTTGATTCATCAGGGTTTAAGACATGTTGGTAGACGGCCGCTAATTCATGGCCAATTGCGGTAATCTGTTTCGATTCAGCGGTTTGATAACCCGCTTCAGTTAAGTCGGGGACGCGTTGTTCAACGATGTCTTGAATCAATCGCTTAAATTGCGTATTATCGGTACCCATGTAACAATTTTGTTGATCTTTGAGCCAGCCGTGGTAGACCGGAATATCGCGCACCAATACTTTTTGGTGACTGGCAAGAGCTTCTAGCACCACAATCCCTTCTGTTTCTTCATAAGAAGGGAAAAAGAATAAATCAGCGTTAGCATAAGCGCCTTCGATAATGTCACCTTTGATATAACCAGGGAAGCGCACATTTTCAGGATGGTCCTTTTTAACAATCAGGCGAATATTGCGCGGAATGCTGTACATCGGCACATCACCAAACCAAATGAAGGTGTATTCGGGTAATTGCTTAGCAATTTCAACAAAATCTAGCAAGCCTTTACGTTGGAAGAATAAACCGACACAAATAATTACCTTTTGATCTGGTTTCAAGTTGAAATAAGCTCTAAAAGCTTGTTCTTTATCCGGCGTTGCTTGATACTTAACAAGATCAATGCCGTTAGAAATGGGTGCAATTGGCACCTGGAGACCATACCCTTGTAAAAGTGCCTTGGAATATAGGGTGGGGGTGATGAGATGGTCTGCCTTTGAGTAGAGACTGATTAGGCGGTGTTTGACAAATGGGGCCAGTTGATTGGAACCGACAAAGGAATTACGGAAATCCTCTTCGGTTGAGTGCGCATGATAGATCACCTTTTTACCAGCTTGACGCGCTTTTTTAATCATCCGGCGGCTATTTAAACCGTATGTGTTAATATGTAAGATATCATAATCAGTATCGTTGGGATCGAGTGTGTAATCGATGCCCATGGCAGTTAGCGCACGTTTTTGATGGTCTAGTGCGCGGCCAATACCTGATTTAGCGAGTAGTTTTTCACTTTCAAAGTACAATAAAACTTTCATTAAATGGCTCCTTGTGACACGTTATATTGGTAACTAATCACACCATTATAGCATAGCTCGTTAAATCTCTCCTCCAACGCTAGGCGTATCTTGATTAGAAGTTTAAGATTCACTTTAGTTAGTGGGGTGTCATGTGTCATTTAGTCGTCAAAGTGTATATAATGGACACATGACGTAATAGCTTAAATCAATCGGATAAGTGGGGTTATCATTTGTTATTTTTAGGTGGTCTTTATGACAACATCATTCTCCCTTGGGGGACAAAATATAATCATCTGCCTTTAATTAAATTAACGGTAGAGAGTTTGGATAAGACAATTTTGTATTGTTTTATTTTTATCGGACTACGCCTATTGTACCTAGGCCTTAAAAAACGTCGGATTCAATTTAAGTATGAATTGAAACTTTTTATATTTGTCTTCTATCTATGTCTACTATTATCGTTAACGGTTTTACGCCATATTTACTATCCTTGGCAAATGCACCTATACGTCAACCGATCTTTAACGCAAATTAATTTAACGCCGTTTGTTGAAACGTTTAAATTACGAAATGCGCCGGCACAACTAGATTACTGGTATAACTTCTATGGTAATATTCTGTGGTTTATGCCGTTTGGGTGGTTGCGCGGGTCATTAACGGACCGAAAAGGGACCTGGCTATTAACGATTATCGAAGGGGCGTTATTTTCATTTGGAATTGAAACCGCCCAGTTTATTTTAGGAACAGGGATGGCCGATATTGATGATTTAATCTTCAATACACTTGGGACGATTATTGGGGTGAGTTTATACAAAGGCTATCGAATTGCAAAACATTAAATTGAGGGTATTAAAGGCAAATGATAGGCCTTTGATACCTTTTTAATTGCGTCAGAACAATAGGTTAATGGGTTTACTAAAAAAGGTTAGCGGGTTTACTAAAAAAAAGTAAAAAAAATTCAACCTATACGCAAAAAAATGGTAACCGTTAACATGGTTGGTATAGTCGTTTTTTCATAAACAGACCATTTTGGAAGGCGCTTAATGGTGCCGTTTTCCCTCTAGAAATCGATTGTGTTTGTCTGTATAATGGATTCTTGTACTTTAGAGAAGAAGAGGAATTTAAAAATGGCTATTTTAATTGCATTAATCCCAGCACTTGCTTGGGGTAGTATCGGATTGGTAAGTGGTAAATTAGGTGGTAACGCTTATCAACAAACTTTTGGGATGACAATTGGTGCGTTAGTTTTTGGAATCGGTACCTTTTTAGTTATTCAACCTAAAATCGATTTATTCATCATGGTAATCGGTGTCATTTCCGGATTATTCTGGAGCATTGGTCAAGGACAACAATTCCAATCAATGCAAGCGATGGGTGTTTCAAAAACCGTCCCATTATCAACAGGGATGCAATTGATTGTAAACACTTTAGCGGGCGCCTTGTTATTCCACGAATGGAAAACAACTCATGATTATATCTTCGGGATTACAGCATTAGTGATTTTAATCGCTGGTGCAACGTTAACATCAATGAAAGATCCTAAGAGTAGCTTAGCTGCTAAAGAAGATACACAATTTGCACGTGGCTTCCGGGCCTTGATCCTTTCAACAATCGGTTATGGTGGTTACACAATCATTGTTAACTGGTCAGGAATTAGTGCAACCACAATCGTCTTACCGCAAGCGATTGGGATGTTTATCGGCGCTGCCATCTTTGCTGGCGTTGGTATTGGTAAAGCAGTCTTTGATAAGAAAACAGGTTTGAACATTGTCACTGGTCTATTGTGGGGCTTAGGAAACTTGTTCATGTTGATTTCAATGTCAGATATCGGTCTTGCCATCAGTTATTCACTTTCACAATGTGGGATTATCATTTCAACAATTGGTAGTATCTACCTCTTGGGTGAACGTAAAACGAAAAAAGAAATGGTGTATGTCACACTTGGCTGTTTATTAGTCATTGTTGGTGGCGTGACACTTGGAATGATGAAATAATCTTAATATTAATCAAAAAGCAGACTGATACCTTAATGACGGGTAGTAGTCTGCTTTTTTATTTGCTAAATGTGTCATCAAATCGGCATAGTTGTTTGATGGTGTTTTGGCTAATTAGCATGCTATGCTTAGAGAGGGTTTCAAATAAGAGAGGGTTGAAAATTGATGCAAACAAAACATAAGCAGGCAATCAGCTATTATGGACTCAGTTTCGGGTTGCCATTAGTATTGGTCTTAATCGGTTTTGCAATTATGGGATTAGTGCCTTTTGGTAATCACAATTTATTGTTTAGCGATTTAGGAACCCAGTACATGCCCTTTTTAGCTGAATTTAAGCGACAAGTGGCGCACCTTAACTTTAGTGCCTACTCGTTTTCATTATCATTAGGGGGTAATTTAGTTCCGCTGGCAGCTTATTATCTAATTAGTCCGTTTAACCTGCTGCTACTGCTAGGCTCAAATAGTCAGTTACCAGTTATCGTGAGTTATGTTATTGCACTTAAGATTTGTACGATGGGCGTGACAATGAGTTATTTTTTGAGAACACGAACAACGACGTATCATTATACCGCGCTCATTTTTTCAACGGCTTATAGTTTGTGCGGTTTTGTGGCAATGAATTTTTATAATTTGATGTGGTTAGACGCTTTAATCCTAGTGCCACTGATTGTCATCGGCCTTGAACGCTTATTTTCAGTTAAAAAGCCGACATTTTACATTGTGACGTTGACGGTTTCAATTTTAACCAATTATTATTTGGGTTACATGACATGCTTATTTGCCGTTTTATATATGATTAGTCTTGTGATTAAGCAACGGCAACCACAGCAAAAATGGGGCCACTTATTACGGCAACAAGCACAAGTCATCTGGCAGTTTATGTGGTCATCATTGATTGTCGGCGGATTAAGTGCGGCTATCTTACTACCAGCGTTACTGGGCATGTTGAAGACAGGTAAAAAGACGATTGCGATGACTAGCTTTTACCCCACACCGCAATTTGGGTGGGAAGTGCTGACCCAATTTCAGGTGGGCGCTAGTCGCTATACGCAACGATTAACACATGAACCAACACTCTTTGTGGGCACATTGGCGTTATTATTTGCTGTTTTATACTTTATGCTGCCGCAAATTAGAAAACAGGCGAAGTATGCTAATGGCTTTTTAGTGATTAGTTTAGCGCTTAGTTTTTGGGTAACAACTTTTAATACAGTTTGGCATATGTTCCAGCAACCAGAAGGTTTTCCCTATCGAAATGCTTACTTATTCTCGTTTGTCTTAATTAAGATTGCTTATGAGGCAAGTTTAGTACGGGGACAAAATAAAAAGGCTAAGGGTTGGACCATTGTACTAGTTGGTATCTTATTAGTGATTGGCCAATTAAAATTACACGGTAGTCAATATCCACAGATTGCGCAACAGCCTTGGTGGTTGTTAATTGGCTACACAATATTTCTCGGGTTATTATTTTATTATTGGGGGCAAACTAACCGTCGCTATCAAAAATTATTAATGACGGGTGTCGTTCTGATCTCTTTTGGCGAGTTAGTTACTAATTTTCAATTAATGACGCATAAAATACCATTGGGTTATCAAAAACAATATGCGCAACAATATCAACGTCAAGCTGCGCTGTATGAACAACTCAGTGAAAAGGATAATGATTTTTACCGTGTCAATAATCAGTCAATTTTATTAAAATCGGCATATCACGAACCTTATTATGGTTACAATGATGCGTTATTATTTGGGCAATATACGTTGAATAATTATTCGTCAACTTTGGATGAACAAATGCGTAGTATGTTAGTGGACCTCGGTTTTTACAGTAAGAACGTCCGGCGAATCAATGGTGTTGGTCATACGGCGATTACGGATTTATTATTTGCCAATCGCTATGATTTACAACAGAAAAACCAGCAAACGGTTATTCAACGACACCAAACGCTTGGTTTGGGCTTTGCGGTTAATCCGCAATTAGCACATGTTACTTTGAAAAAGCATCGCCCATTTGACAACCAAAATCGATTGTTGCAAGCAATGGTGAACACTGATCAGCCTTTTTACACTATTCATCGCATTCAAACAGTTCGCCAGGAGGTTAAAACGCGTCGTTATCGCTATACGTTATCAATTCCAAGAGACACTGTGGGTCCAACCTATTTATATTTACCACATCAAAATCTAACACATATTAAATTATTCGTTAATGGCCGTAAAAAGAAAACGCCGATTAGAGTGAACAGCGCAGCAATTGTGCCACTTGAGGACTCACATAAGGGACAGCCACTGCGTTTGACGGTGATTAGTCCTAAACGACAGAACATTAATCATTTTCAAGTTGCAACGCTTAATCAGGCACGGTTCGATCAGGCTGTTCAACAGCTGAAACGGCAAAAGTTAACGACGACTGCTTTGTGGGAAAATAATGGACATGTGACGGGTAAAATTAAAACGACTGCCGCTAATCAATTACTATATCTCAGTATACCGTATGATACAGGGTGGCAAGCTAAGGTCAATGGTCAAACGATTAAACCTAAAAAGGTAATGGCTAATATGCTAGCTGTGCCATTAAAGCGGGGTGCCAATCAGATACAGTTACGGTATCGGGCACCCGGATTAATGCTAGGTCAATTCATTAGTTTAGGAACGCTCTTAATTTGGTTAATAATAGTGGGGAGGGTGCGCTGGCGCGCCAGGTCCTAAACAGCGAATGTGAACAAGTACACTATCTTTGACAGAATGATTGCCAACGTTATATGATTATACTAACAATAAGATTTAAAGTATAGTCAAGGAGGCGATTAGGATGTTACAACCAACAATTCAGTTATCAGCACAAGCTTATATCATCCAATGGAATCGATTTTTAGAACGGTTTATTGTCTTTGAAACAGTTTTTAGCGAATACGCTCAAACGAGTAAGAATATTATGCGCGGTAAAGGCTTGGTCGATGAAAATTTACAGTTACTTAATCGCTATTCTAAACAGAATCTGACGGTGCTTGACCGGTTTGTCGACCAAATTGCGCGTATTCAACCACCGGCAGAATTTGGCGCGTTACATGAACAATTACAGCAGGTTATTAACCATTATGTCACTGCGGCAAAGGACTTTGTCAATGCGATGCGGTTGACTGAGGAATCAGAACTGGAACAACAATTAAACCAATGTCGAACGATTCAAAAGCAGCAACGACTAAAATTAAATCAACTCTTAAATAGCATTGGTGCACTAAACAGTTAGTGGCGTCATCAAAAAGGAGGGACCAATGGTAAAATCGGTCCCTCCTTTTATATTACGATTGTTCTAAATTGATTGGCGGCGGGCGTGTTCAATGAATTTAAATTTATCAGCCCGATGAATGGATTCGGTAAATTGAATTAGGGTATTGTCCTGTAAGTGAGTAATGCCTTTAACACTGACTACAGCACTATTAGGCGCTAGTTTTAAAATGGCACATTGTTCCTCAGTTGCAGGGACGACGGTGAATTCCTTATTCCCATAGCCGATGGTCAGGCCTAATTCTTGTTCAAAGTAGTGATAAAGCGAATCTTGGGCGATTGTCCGCGAGATTTCTGGGACAACGCTGGTTAGAACGTAATCGTTGTCGATAACAATTGGTTCACCCTCAACGGTCCGCAACCGTTGAATATAGGTTGCGGGTAGGATCTCGGTAGGGTCTAAATGAAAAGGCGCTTGTGGGACGGTTGTTTTTTGGAGTTGTAAGACCGTCGTTTGCGTGTGCATTTCAAAGAGGCTATCGAGTTCACGGTAACTGGTTAAGCCAGAAATTGGGAAGGCGTATTTATCGAAATCGAGGACTAAAGAACCTTTCCCCTTGATTTTGTGGATGAAGCCGTTTTCTAAAAGACTAGCAAGGGCTTTACGGACGGTTTCGCGCGAAGTGCCATAAGCTGTTGCGAGTTCGTTCTCACTTGGTAAAAATGAATTGGCTGGGTAAACTTGATTCGTAATTTTATGGACCAATTCGCGGTAGATTGTTTCGTATTTTTTCGACATAAACTAAACCTCAATCGTTTGATTAGTTCCATCATATAAATTAATGACTAAAGTTGCAAGAGGCATTTGAAAACGGTTAAAAAAAGTTCATTGACAACTTGTCTATACATGTTGTATGATGAATTCATAAATAGAAAGCGCTTTTACAAAAAGAAATTAAGGGAGGATTTAATATGGCACAAAAAGATTATTCACAACTCGCGAAAGCAATCGTTGCCGGTGTCGGGGGCAAAGAGAATATTGATAGTTTGATTCACTGTATTACACGGCTTCGGTTTTATTTAAAAGATGAATCAAAAGCACAAACAGAAACGATCAAAGCTTTGGATGGCGTTATTAATGTGCAAAAAGCATCTGGGCAATATCAAGTTGTGATCGGTAATCAGGTCACAGCCGTTTATGACGCTGTGATTGCTGAAATTGGTGAAGACTTTGCCGATGAAGATGAAACAGCTAAAGTGGTGGCAACTACTAAACGAAAACAAAACCTAACACCATGGGGACGTGTGAAAGACGCTTTTAGTGAACTGATCGGTGTTATCACTGGTGCGATGAGTCCCATCGTTGGCATTTTGGCCGCCGGCGGGATTTTAAAAGGTGTATTGGCAATGTTAACGATGCCGCAATTAGGCGCGGTAGTCAGTCAAAAGAGTGAATTTTACATCATTTTAAGTGCGATGGGCGATTCTGTCTTTTACTTCTTACCAATGTTAGTTGGGTTTACAGCCGCTAAGAAATTAAAAGGCGATCCAGTCTTAACAGCGGTTATCGGGGGCGTTTTAGTCCATCCCTCATTAGTCGCTTTAAACGGTAAATCACTTCTTGAGATTGGTTCGTTAAACTTCCCAATGGTGAACTATACGTACTCAATTTTCCCAATGATTTTAGCAGCATGGTTGGTCGCTAGATTAACAAAATGGGTTAAGAATTGGTTACCAGGCTACTTACAAATTATCTTTACACCACTAATTGTAATCGCCGTTGTTGCAGCCATTACACTTTATATTACAGGTCCAGCTATTATTTGGTTATCAAACGGCTTAGCATTTGGGATTCAATTCTTACTCTTAAAGAGTGGTTGGTTATCCGGTCTATTAATCGGCGGCTTCTATCAAGTGCTCGTTATCTTCGGTCTTCATTGGGGGATTTTACCGATCATTGCCAACGACGTGGCCACTTCGGGACACAGTTATTTAAACGCTATTTTAAGCACAACAATGGTTGCCCAAGGGGCTGCTGTATTAGCAGTTGCGATTAAAACTCGGAAAACAGCTTTAAAAGAATTATCATTTGCTGGTGCAATTTCAGCTTTCTGTGGGGTAACAGAACCCGCTATTTACGGGATTAACTTGAAATACAAACGGGTTTTCATCTCTGGCTTAATCGGTTCAGCAGCTGGTGGTTTTGTCAGCGGCTTATTACATGGTAATATGTTTGGTTTTGCCGGTTCATGGATTGGGTTTGCATCATTCTTGGATCCAAAACACCCAGCAGATTTATCAAACCTCTGGATTTTCATTGCTGCTTCAGCGGTTGCAACAATTGTGCCATTCATCGTCACTTATGTTTGGGGTTATAACGACCAAATGCAAGAAGGGCAAGGAATGGCTAAACCACAAAAACCAGGTACGACTAAAAAAGTAACGGCATAGGAGAGAGAATCATATGAAATGGTGGCAAAAAGCAACAGTTTATCAAATTTATCCACGGAGTTTTCAAGATTCAAATGGTGATGGTATCGGTGATATTAACGGGATTATCCAACGCTTAGATTATTTACAAGATTTGGGGATTGAATTAATCTGGCTAACACCGATGTATGTCTCGCCAGGTCGCGACAATGGGTATGATATTGCGGACTACTATCAAATCGATCCGATTTTTGGGGATTTAGCTGATTTTGAGCGTCTCTTGAAAGAGGCCCATCAACGTGGGATTAAAATTATGATGGATATGGTGGTCAACCATACCTCAGACCAACACCGTTGGTTCCAAGAAAGTTTGAAGGGCAAGGACAATCCTTATCACGATTATTATTTATGGCGAGATCCAGTTGATGGTCATGAACCGAATAATTGGTTATCTAAGTTTAGTGGTAGTGCTTGGGAGTATGTCCCTACGCTAGATCAGTATTACTTACATTTATATGAGAAGCGGATGCCTGATTTAAACTGGCGCAATCCGCAATTACGTGAAGAAATCTATCAAATGATGCAATTTTGGGCTGATCTAGGGATTGATGGTTTGCGGTTAGATGTCATCAATAATATTTCGAAGGATAAAGATTTTCCAAACGATACCTTTGAAACACCAAGTGATGATGGCCGTAACTTTTATACTAATGGGCCGCACGTCCATGAATATATTCATGAAATGTACGAACGTGTCTTTGGGCCTAACAATTTTGTGACAGTTGGTGAATTATCATCAACGCCCGTTTCAGAAGCGATTCGGTATACGAATCCAGAACGCGAAGAACTTTCAATGGCGTTTACCTTTCACCACGTCAAAGTGGATTATACGGGTGGTAAAAAGTGGACACTAGGGCAATACCGGTTATCTGATTTGAAGCGGATTTTAAGTCAATGGCAAACTGAAATGGCAGCGGGCGGTGGCTGGAACGCACTATTCTGGTCAAACCACGATCAACCCCGGGCGATTTCACGGTTTTTAGACGACGGTCAGTATCGGGATCAATCCGCTAAGTTATTGGCATTAGTTGAATTTGGTTTACAAGGCACACCGTATATTTATCAAGGGGAAGAAATTGCGATGAAGAACGCTAATTTCACTTCGATTGATCAATATCAAGACGCAGAATCGATTAACGCATATCATCAAATGTTAGCTGATGGTATTAGTGAAGATTTAGCAATCCAAATCCTGCAACAAAAATCGCGTGAAAATTGTCGGATTCCAATGCAATGGGATATGACAGCTAATCACGGCTTTACAACTGGCACACCTTGGTTGCAACCGGTTGTTGCGGATGACTATTCGGTGGCGACTAAAGCACAAGCGCCTGACAGTGTCTTTGCCTTTTACCAACAATTAGTAGCGCTACGTAAGACTGAACCAGTCCTCATTGAAGGCCAGTATCAATTATTGGCACCGGAAGATGAAGCGGTTTATACTTATCAACGACAGTTAGGTGATAAAAAAGTCCGTGTGATCGCAAACTTTACAGATCAAACACAACAACGCGCTAACGCAGCCGTTAAAGCGGTGATGATGAGTAATTATCCAGACCACCAATTAACGGCCGACCAAATCATATTGCGACCATATGAAGCCGTTATGTTAGAAGTTGAATGAAAAGAGGATAAGAATGATGTTTAAATTTATGAAAAAAGCACCTGCGGGCCAACTAACAGCGCCAGTCACAGGTCACTATTTACCAATCGAAAAAGTAACGGACGAAGTATTTGCTAGCAAGGCAGTTGGTGATGGTTTTGCCATCGTGCCGGACGAAATGACGAATACGATTAATGCGCCAGTTGATGGCGTGGTTAGTTCAATTTTTCCAACCAAACATGCGATCTTGATTAAAACGAAACAAGGTGTCGAAGTCTTGATTCACATGGGAATTGATACAGTTGAATTACAAGGTGCACCGTTTGAAATGCAAGTGGAAGCTGATTTTAAAGTAAAAGCTGGCGAACCACTGGTGACAATCGACTGGGCACAGCTAAAAGCAGCGGATAAAGCCAATACAATCATGGTCGTCAGCAGCAATGCGACATTCACACCAACCGAACCGCTACCAGCAGCAGTGACGACGGATAGTGTCATTGGTCAGTTCGATTTAATGGCGGAATAAGGTGTTATATGCGCGCAATTATTATTGAATCCGATGATTTCGGGATGACTGTCCCGATTTCACGCGCGATTATATTGGGGTTAAAGCGCGGGTTGCTCTCGGCAACTAATGCGCAAGTCACGTCACCAGCTTTTGCAGAAAGTGCGGTTTTGGCCCAGCAAATGGGGATTCAGGGGATGGGCCTCCATCTCGTACTCGACAAGGATGTACCAATTTGTGAGCCACAAAGTCTCCCCAGTTTGGTGACGACAACTGGCCGACTGGCGAGCTATGCCAATTTGCAAGCACGTGCGCAAGAACTTGATATCAACGAGGTCAGACGTGAATTTCAAGCTCAGATCGATTGCTTTTTAGCGAGCGGTTTAAAATTGACTCATCTGACTTCTCATCATTTTATCGCCACTTTAACGCCTGCCATTTATGCGGTAGTGCTTGAATTGGCTGAGACTTATCATGTCCCGCTACGTCATGAAGTCACTAAGTTACCGCAAAAACAGCAAATAGCCTATCAAGATTTGTGGCAAAAGAGCACGGTCAAAACGACTGGTGCATTAATCACGGCGCAACAAGGGCCATACTTAACACCCGCTGATATTCACCACCAATTATCGTTAGTTGACCAAGCGGTGTTACCGGTTATTTTAAGTCATGTCGGGTATTTATCTAGTGTTTTAAGGCAAAAAAGTAGTTTAACGACTAACCGCCTGCTTGAGTTGGAAACGCTAAAAACGTTACAAAGTACGGCTTATTGGCAAAAAAACGGCTGGCAATTAATTGACTATCCGGTAATAGGAGTGAATGACAGGTGAGGCAGTATCAACATTTAACGGTTTTAGGAGATAGTATCACCGATCAACGAAACCACTATGCGCATCAATGGTATTACCAATGGTTGGCGGACTGGTTAGCGATTCCTAAGACCACCAATCTCGGTATTTCCGGCTCAACGATTGCCCAACCGTACGATCCAATGGTCAATCGCTGGCAACAGATACCAACTGAAACAGATTTATTATTAATCTATGCTGGTATCAATGATTTTGGTCGCGATGTCCCGTTAGGCCAACTTAGCGACCAAACAACCGTGACTTTTTATGGCGCGTTGCAACAGATGCTCGGTCAGATTAGTAAACATTATCCGCAAGCAACGATTTATTTTATATCGCATGTCAAAATTGGAACGGATTTTTTCCCAGCTATCAATCAAAGCGGTTATCGCCAAGTCGATTATGAAAAGGCAATTGTCCAAGTCACCGAATTACTAGGCATTCGGCACATCAGTCTCTTTAATCAAAAGGCATTATCTTTTGCCGATGCGCAACAAGCAGAAGCCTTTAGTCTCGATAGCTTGCATCCCAATGATGCCGGTCATGAAAAGATTGCCCGGTTTCTGATAAATAAAATTAATCATTAAAAAAAGCCTTGGCACAAAAATCACTTTTGTGCCAAGGCTTTTTTAGTTATTTAAATTTAGAAGAGTTGGCCGATACCGTAATGAATAGCCATGGTGACTAGACCGATTAGAATGTTTCGAATAATTGAGACTTTGACCTTGCCATCACCCAATTTAGCACTGATGTAAGCTGTAATAGAAACCGCCACAGTAACGGCGATGATGGTCCCCGCCATTTTGTAGGCTTCAGGGAGAATGATCATAGCAAATAGTGGGAAAACACCACCGAAGGCTGCGGAGAAAAGAGAAGCAAAGGCTGCTGCCCAAGGATTCATATAATGGCCGAGTTCTAAATCGTATTTAACGTTGACGATGGTCGCTAAAGGTTTTTTCGACATGAGATCTTTGGCAATCGCTAGTGAGGTTTCTGGTGTAACGCCTTTTGATTCGTAGAAGGATTGCACCTCTTTGATTTGGCCTTCCTTATCATGAATTAAGCGTTGCTGTTCAATAGCAACGGCGGCCTTTTCAGTATCGCTTTGAGAACTAACGGAGGCATATTCGCCAGCGGCCATTGAAAAGGCACAGGCTAGTAGGTCTGCTAAGCCAGCGATAAAAATCGTGAAATTATTAGTTGTGGCGGCGGCAACACTAAAAAGTACGCCAACGACGGTTAAAATCCCGTCATTGGAACCTAAAACACCAGCCCGTAATGTATTCATTTTTTCTTCCATTGTTTGGTGGGGCTTTTCAACTGAAGGGGCAGTTGTTTTTGAAATCGACATAGAAAAGGATCCTTTCGAGAAAAAATAATTGTGTGTTTTAAAAATCAGCTAGGCAAGCGTTTATTGTTTGAACAGTGTTCCAATTGCGTAAGTGACAATCATTGTTAATAAACCAGAGATAACGTTTCTAATAATGGCTTTGGGCCGATTGGCTTTACCGAGGGCAGCGGCACTATAACCAGTAATGGCTAGGGCAATCATCACCGCGATGATAGTTGCGATAACGCTAATACGATTAGGGAAAAGGGTAATTGCTGCTAGTGGCAAAATAGAGCCAATCGGAAATGAAATAAATGAGGCAATCGCAGCTGCGTAAGGATTCGTGAAAGCGTTGGGTAAAAAGCCGTATTTTTCTCGGATAACAGTTGTTAGGGGATCAGCCGTCATCATTTCTTGGGTGGCTTTCGTCGCTAATTCTGGGGCAATACCCGTTTTAATGTATTTTTGACGGACAAAGGCGCTTTGTGATTCATAATTACTTTTGAGATTGAGTTGTGTATTGAAAATTGCCATTTCTTGCGCATCTTTTTGCGTGCTGACCGAAACGTATTCGCCCATTGCCATTGAGATAGTACCGGCTAACATACCGGCAATCCCTGAGATAAAAATGGCGAAGTGATTGCTAGTGGCACCGGCAACCCCAATTACAATACCAGCAACGGAAAGAATGCCGTCGTTGGCACCCATCACACTAGCCCGCATAACATTAATTTTTTGAGCAAGAGATAATTTCTTAGTCACAATGAAGCCTCCAATAACCTTTATTACTTTATAATTATTATAAACTACGTCTTGTGATACTTCAACCGATTACTTTTAAATTGTGCAAAATTGAAATGTTATTTAAAAATAAGCTTGCCTTATAGTCCACTAGAAGGTGTATTCTACAGTTACTGAAGCAAAGGAGTGTCAATCATGAGTAAAATATTAGTATTAGGTGCGGCAGGCCAAGTCGCACAGCTGGTCATTCAAGAATTATTAGCAGCTAAGCAACACGATTTAGTTTTATATTTACGGCATTCCGAACGGTTGGCCACTTTAAAAACAAATCCGCATGTGACAATTATCGAAGGCGATGTTTTAGATCAATCGCGATTAACGTCAGCCTTGAAGGGGATTGATATTATCTATGCTAATTTAGGTGGCAAATTTGAACCCTTAATGAAGACTGTTGTTCAAGCGATGACTGCGACCGGTGTCAAACGGTTGATTTATATCAGTGGGTTGGGTCTTTATCATGAAGTACCGGGCGAATTTGGTGCGTGGAATGAACGCGCTGTAGGTCACGATGTCATGGAAGATACACGTAGAGCGGCAACAATCGTTGAACAATCGCCATTAGATTACACAATTTTACGGTGTGCTTATATGACAGATGAACCGATTGTTGATTATGAATTAACGGAAAAAGGCACACCATTTAAAGGAACGATTATTTCACGACAAAGTATCGCCAAGGTGGTGGTAGATTTAATTAATCAACCAACCCTTGGTATTCGCGCAAGTTGGGGGATTAATCAGCCCAATACGGACGGCAATCGACCAGCTTATTAAAAGGAGGCGTCTATTTTGGCAGAAAAACATTATAAAATTGGTGAGTTTGCGGCCCTAGTGGGGTTATCAACCTACACGTTACGTTATTATGAAGAACAAGGCTTAATCAAACCGCAACGGGATGCAGCCGGGTTACGCTATTACACATTAGAGGATGTGAAATGGGTCGGTTTTATCCTCCATCTAAAAGGGACCGGGATGCGGATTACCGAATTACAGAACTATGTTGAACTGCGAGCTCAAGGTGATCCAACGATTGAGGCGCGCAAGGCGCTATTGCAGCAGGTTAAAGCACGGGCCGAAGCCGAGGTCGCTGAATTACAAGCTAATTTGGCGATTATGGGGCATAAAATTGATTGGTATGATGGCAAATTAGACCAGTCGATAGATCAATCAGAAAGCTTTGAGACCTATTTACAACGATTTGAATCATAATAAAGTGAGGTTATTAAAATGGTTAAAAATGAACAATTAAAAACAGAACAATTATTTACAGTGGGTGAACCAAATGTGGCTTACCAAGACTTCTTTGTTGGGCAAAGTTATTTATCAATGTTGGTTAACGAACCAGATGTGAATGCTAATGTTGGCAATGTCACGTTTGAACCAGGTTGTCGCAATAACTGGCACATTCATCATGATGGTTATCAAATTTTGTTAGTCACTGGTGGTGAAGGCTGGTATCAAGAAGCTGGTGAAGCAGCGCAACATTTGGTGCCTGGTGATGTGATTGTCACTAAAGACGGCATTAAGCATTGGCATGGTGCCACTAAGGACAGTTGGTTTAGCCACATCGCAATTACAGCTGGGACGCCTGAATGGCTAGAAGCTGTTTCCGATACCGATTATGATGCATTAACAAACTAAAGGGAGGTTTTAAAATGGCAAAAAAACAAACGGCAGGCCGCGATTTATTGGGTGACTTTGCACCTAAGTTCGCTGAATTAAATGATGATGTTTTATTTGGGCAAGTCTGGTCACGAGAAGCAGAACTACCGGCGCACCAACGTAGTTTAATTACAATTAGTGCGTTAATTTCAGGTGGTAATTTTGAACAGCTGCCAGCACATCTGAAAATCGGTAAGGACAATGGCATTACCGAGGCAGAAATTGTCGAAGTCATTACGCACCTGGCCTTTTATGTCGGCTGGCCAAAAGCTTGGTCGGCAATGAACGCCGCTAAAGCAATTTATCGGGCTTAAAAAAGTATTTAAAAAGTGTCGCTCAATTTAATTTGAGCGACACTTTTTTTGAGTGAATTGCTAAGGTGGGTAACTATCTTTTTTAATTGGCCTAGTTCAGCGCTTGCATTAGCGTGCTAACGGGCATCTTAGAAATCACAGTTTGAGAGCTACCATATTTTAAATTAAATACAAGAGTTTAAATTTTAAAAGCCTGCGTGTACTATATATAGTGTTGTTAATTTGTTTTATACACCAATATATAGGAAACGGTGTTGACAATCCGAATAAATAACTAATTTGAGATGAAGAGGGTTTTTGATCAATGCAAGATAGTCGTGCAATCGCCAGTGTATTTAATCCAAAGTGGTATATCCAACAAATGAAGGGCTGGACAACAGCTAGTTATGGCTTATTAATGTTTGGTTTGGGGTTTATTTTAGCTGCCACAGTTTCAGGTGGACCCATTAATAGTGTTTCAATTTTAACGATGTTTGCGGGCATGTTAGGTTTTACATGTACGATTAGTATCACTAATACAAAACCCTTAAATGGTGTTTTTGGGATTATTTCTGCGTTAATCTACATTATTGTGGCTTACAACGCTAAAAACTATAATGATATGTTATTACAAACGGTCTACATTATTATGTTAGATATTCCGGTCTTATTGATGCCAGATTGGGCACAAAATGTCGACAAAAAAGTCCGTGGTCTTGCGAGTCGTGGTAAGGGTCTTCGTAACTGGGTACTGACGTTATTATTCTTCGCTGCTTCAGTAGGGTTGTTATATCTCTGGGAAAGTCATATGACAGATAGCCCACGGCCGTTGATTGATAGTGTTGCCGCTTCGGTTGGCTTTACTGGTGCGTTATTGACAACGTTACGTTTCAAGGAAAGTTACTACTTCTGGTTTATCCAAAGTATTGTCTCAATTACTTTATGGGGTATTACAGCAATGCAAGGTGGTTCTAACTGGGTTTTATTCTTCACGTACATCTTGTACTTATCAAACGATTTAGTGTCATTTTTCGATAAGAATGTTGTTTGGTTCCATCCAAAAGAAACGATTACTGAAAATTAAAGCATCAAAAAAGCATCCTAACACGCGTTAGGATGCTTTTTAATTTGAAAATATTAGAGTTCAACGCCATTTTCTGCAAATAACTCTGGCAATGTTTTAAGTGATTGACCATCGTATTCTGCAAAGAAATCAGCGACGCTGTATTCTTTGCCGGCAGGACGAGAAGCATCATAGCTTGCGCTAATTGATTCTGTTAGCTTGCCATCTTTGATAGTTAATTCTAATTCTTCAACAGGGATACTACGTTTGTCAGTAATTTTAGCATCGATTAAGAATGGGCGACCTGCTTTTGTGACTTCAAGGGCTTTGTCAAAAGCGGCAGGTAATTCTTTAGAAGAACGAACTGTGATTGATTCAACGCCCATTGCTTGAGCAATCATTGCGAAGTCTTGATCTTCGATGAAGATTCCTGAGTAATCCATTGGTAAATCATCTTGTTCACTCTTAATGAAGTTTAATGAGGCATTAGAAGTGATGATATTGATGATTGGCAATTGATATTTCTTTTCGGTAATTAAATCTTGCATCACCATTGAAAAGGCACCATCACCAGCAATATTGAAGACTTGACGGTCTGGGTAGCTGAGTTGACCAGCTAAGGCACCAGGGACACCTGAGCCCATTGAAGCAAAGAGGGCTGAAATCACCCATTTATTCTTAGGTGTTAAGTTTAAGTGGCGGAAACTATTGATAATATTATCACCAACGTCGATTGAGAAGACAGCATCTGGTTCAGCAATCCGGTTGATTTCTTTATAGATTGGTTCAAATTCAAGTGGATCAGATGGCCGGTTGGTTAAGTCATCAAGATAAGCTTGCCAGTTCTTCATGTCAGCAACAGCAGCTTTGAAGAATGGACTTGGTGCAGCAGCTTGACTACGCGCAATTACTTTTTCAACAAAAGTGGTTGCATCTGACCAGATACCAAAGTCTAAGAAATGATGACGGCCAAATTGTGCTTCATCGTTATCGATTTGGATGAACTTGAAGTCATGTGTCCGGTAAATTAAGTTGGCAAATGGGAAGTCAGCACCGATGGCAATCACAAGATCACTGACGGCCATGATTTCATCGGCCGCCTTTGAAGCAGCCCGGTTAGCCATCCCTAAGTTACCTTCATAACTATCAGGCACTAAGCCTTTTGCAAGACCAGTCATGACGATTGGAATTTGTAATTTCTTTGATAGTTCAACGAGTTTGTCGCCGCCATCTTTAATCCCACGACCGACGTGGATTACAGGGCGTTTTGCGTCTTTAACCATTGCCAAGAATTGATCAACTTCTTCGTCAGTCGCAGCAGGGCCGGCAACTTGTTTACGATCTGTTGGTGAGCTTGAGCTGTATGGTGTGTCTGGAATTTCAACGTAACCAAAGTTATTAGGAATGATGACAACTGCGACACCCTTGTGTTTATAAGCTTCACGGATAGCCTTATCAACGACATATGGTAGACTTTCTGGCGTCATAACGAGTCGGTTATAAACAGAAACGTCATCAAACATTGGGTTTTCATTAAATTCTTGGAAGTAATTGTAGTTCATATTCGTACTTGGGACTTGGCCAATTAATGCTAAAACAGGTGCGTGATCTTCTTTAGCATCATATAAACCTGTTAAAAGGTTTGTTGCACCAGGACCAGCAGAACCAAAAGCAACCCCAATTTTACCCGTTAATTTAGCATCAGCAGCGGCAGCAAGTGCACCAACTTGTTCGTGACGCACTTGGATATATTTAAGTCGATCTTGTTCGATCGTTAACGCACGCATTGTTGAATTAAATGAGCCACCAGGATAACCAAAAACGTGGTCAACTCCCCAAGATTCAAGAACACGAAGCATTGCAACGCTTGCTGGAATAGTTTTTTGTATTTCAGTATTTGTACCAGTCATAGTAAAAGAACTCCTTTAAGTGAATTAACTATTTAGGTTGTGTGCAACCTTATGACATATAATTTAGCACACGTTGAAATCGATTACAAGCGTTTCGCTTATTTTATCAATAGACTGAACTGATTACTGGTAGTTTGAGAAAATAAAATAACAAGTATCCCGTCTTCTGAGCATTAGTCAGCGCTAGGAATACTTGTTATTTTTTTAGGCATTAAGATAATTGAGGAGTGTTTCAGTTGTTAGTTGTTGTTTTGCCACTGCGTCAAAATCAGCGATTAATTGACCGGCTTTTAGCACTAAAAGTCGGTTACCATAACGGAGGGCATCTTCCAAATCATGGGTAATCATCAAACAGGTGAGTTGATTTTCCCGAATGGTTTGATCTGTAAAAGTCATCAATGCCTGGCTTGAAACGGCGTCTAAGGCCGATGTATGCTCATCCAATAGTAGCAATTCGGGTTTTTGAATCGTTGCCATCAAGAAGTTTAGGGTTTGGCGTTGTCCACCAGATAAGGCACTGACTGGTCGATTAAGCTGTTGTTCTAGATGGTTGGGTAACGTTTTGGCGAGGGCCTTAATTTTTGGTAATTGCTGTTTTAGGCGACGGGGCAACAAACGGCGGCGTTGTCCACGGCGCATGGCCAATAGGATGTTTTCGGCGACGGTCATATCAGCGGCCGTCCCTAGTTTGGGATCTTGATAAACGCGACTAATTAAACGTGTCCGCTGTTGGGCAGATTGCTTGGTAATCTCTTGGCCATTAAAAATAATTTGACCACTAGTTGGCGTTAAATCACCAGCAACAGTGTTGAAAAAGGTTGATTTACCAGCACCATTGGCCCCCAGTAGCACAACGAATTCTCCGGGGTTGATGTCGAGGCTTAACTGGTCGAGTAATTGTTTTTGGTCATTGTCATCAGTGATTTGATAACTTATTTGGTTTAAAGTCATACGAGGCGTCATTTAGTGGTCATTCCTTTCTTTTGTTGCGGTGCAATGATGAAGATGGCGAGGATAACAGCTGAGAATAGTTTGAAATCATTAGCGTTAAAGCCAAGTTGGAGAACCAACAATAAGATTAAACGGTAGACGATACTCCCAAGAATAATGCTGATTAATTTAGAGATGAAGTGGCGACCAACCAATAGTCGTTCACCAATGATGATGGCGGATAAACCAATGACCATCACGCCGATGCCCATATTAACGTCTGCAAAGCCGTTATATTGGGCGACTAAGCCCCCTGCTAAAGCGATGAGACCATTAGAAAGGACGATTCCGATTGTCTTAGTCCGTTTGACGGCGATGCCTTGAGAAAGTGCCATTGTCGGATTATCACCAGCGGCAATGAGTGCTTGCCCGAATTCAGTATAGAGTAATAAGGCAAGGGCCAACATCGCCACGACAATAATGATGAGGTTCAAAATTAGTAGCCGTTGATCGACAGTTAATTGTTGTAAAAAAGGCAATTGGTAGAGATTATGTTGGTCACCGATTGCAAGATTTGCTTGGCCCAAAATACGTAAGTTAACCGAATAAAGACCGGTTAGCGTCAAGATACCGGCTAAGAGGCTCTGAACGTGAAAATAATTGTATAAGATAGCGGTGACTAATCCGGCAAGACAACCGCCAACAAAGGCAACGAGTAGCGAAAGGGCAATGTTGTGTTGTTGTAGCATGACGGCACTTAATGCCGCGCCTAGTGGGAAGCTACCTTCGACAGTCATATCAGGAAATTTGAGAATCCGGAAGGTAATGAAGACCCCTAAACTAAGTAAACTCCATAATAATCCTTGGTCGATGGTTGAAATAATGAGGCTCATTTGATAATCGCTCCTTTTTCTTTAGCGGTTTTGACAAGATTTTGAGGAATGGTGATGTGTAAGTCTTTGGCCTTTTTGAGATTTAAGACAAGGTGGCCTTTACGTAAATAGCGAATGGGTGTTGAAGCGGGTTTTGAACGACCGCTTAAAACGGCAGCGGCCATTTTGCCGGTTTCAACGCCCAAATCATATTGACTCAAGCCAACAGTGGCAAGCCCGCCGTCTTTAACCATCGTTTCAGCCGAAGGAAAGACTGGTGTTTTAGTTTTATCGGTAACGTGGACAAGTGTGCCCATCGCACTGGCAATTGTGTTATCGGTCGGTACGTAAATTGCGTCAACTTTAGGGGCTAGATTTTGGCTGACCTGTTCAAGATCGTTGACGGAACTAAGGCTCGCATCAACGACTTGAAGGCCTTTTTGTTCAGCGAGTTGCTTGAATAGGTGCATTTGACTTGTTGCCGAGTTATCACTGCTAGAATATAAGATACCAACGGTTTTGAGCTGCGGCATGATGGCTTGCATTAAATCGAGTTGTTTTTGAATGGGTGCTTGATCGGAAACACCGGTGATATTGGCACCGGGATGTTGATTATTTTGAACGAGGTTGGCACTCGCTGGATCAGTAACGGCCCCTAGGATAATTGGGAGTTGTTTTGTTGCGTTAGCCAGGCTTTGGGCGGCCGGTGTGGCAATACCGATAGTGACCTTAGCTTTTTCGGTGACAAACCGGTTGCTCATTAGACGCAGGTTACTTTGATCGTTTTGTGCGTTTTGAAAATCAATTTTAATATTTTGATGATTATGATAGCCGGCACTCGCTAAACCTGCGACAATGCCGCGGTGGATTTCGTCAAGTGCGGGATGGGATAAGGGCTGTAAAATACCAACGATTGGCAAATCAGGTTGGTGGGCTTCTTTGATTTTTTTGATGCCTAGTAGTGTGAGTAAACTACCGAAAATTAAGATGAGTGGTAAAAAACGTTTTAGTTTAGACATTGACGAAAGCTCCTTTAACGTGCTTTTCAGCCCATACTTCTGCGGTTAGCTACGTCCCGCAAACGAACGATTACATCGTTCATTCACTGGACTAGGCTACTCCTCAAAGTATAACCAGGCTGAACGCACTTATTTCTCAAATAAAAAAGTCCCCCACATAGTCATGTAGGGGACAGAAAAAGCCTACATGGATTTCCTCGAGTAAAATCCATGTAGGCTTAAAATTCAATCGATTACTGATGAATGGCCGCATGGATACAATCAAAAGACTGTATCCCACGACGGTATACAATCTCACTTAGCGGCTTTGCCAACGAATATTCAATTGTACTAAGTGAGTGTTTGTCATGTTCAGTAACCTCCGTTTTATTTGATGTTGAAAAGTATAGCGGCTTGCCAGAATGAAGTCAAGGCCTTTAAGAAAATAAATTCTGAAAAGAAACCAAAACTTGCGTGAAAAAGGGGGGAATCTGGCTTGCATTTTAGCCTTAAAAAAGCTAAAGTTATTAAGTATACTTGTGTTTTAAAAACAGGAGGAATAGACTACTATGGCACATATTTCATTTGATGCATCACGTTTGGACAAATTTGTTCAATCAAACGAACTTGCAGAAATGCAAGCAATGGTTAATGCTGCAGATTCACAATTACGTGAAGGAACTGGCGCAGGCAACGATTTCCGTGGCTTCTTAGATTTACCAGTTAATTACGACAAAGATGAATTTGCACGGATTAAAGAAGCTGCTGCTAAGATTAAGAGCGATTCAGAAATCTTCGTTGCAATTGGTATCGGTGGTTCATACCTCGGCGCTAAAGCTGCAATTGATTTCTTAAACAACACGTTCTACAACATGCTACCAGCAGAACAACGCGATTTCCCACAAGTTTTATTCGCTGGGAACTCAATTAGTTCAAGCTACTTATCAGACTTAGTTAACTTGATTGGTGACCGCGATTTCTCAATCAACGTTATCTCAAAATCAGGAACAACAACGGAACCTTCAATTGCTTTCCGTGTCTTAAAAGATAAGTTAATCAAGAAATATGGTAAAGAAGAAGCTAAGAGCCGGATCTACGCAACAACTGACCGCGCTAAAGGTGCTTTGAAGACTGAATCAGATGCAGAAGGCTATGCAGAATTTGTTGTGCCTGATGATATCGGTGGTCGTTTCTCAGTATTAACAGCTGTTGGTTTATTACCAATTGCCGTTGCTGGTGGCGATATTGATCAATTAATGAAGGGTGCCGCTGACGCACGCTTAGAATATACAGATACAGACGTTACTAAGAATGATGCATACAAATACGCTGCATTACGTAACATCTTATACCGTAAGGGTTACACAACTGAATTATTAGAAAACTACGAACCAACATTGCAATACTTCTCAGAATGGTGGAAGCAATTGATGGGCGAATCTGAAGGTAAAGACCAAAAAGGTATCTACCCTTCAAGCGCTAACTTCTCAACTGACTTACATTCATTAGGTCAATACATCCAAGAAGGTCGTCGTAACTTGATGGAAACTGTTGTTAACGTTGAAAAACCTAACAGCGACATTGACATCCCAGCCGACGAACAAAACTTAGATGGTTTAGGTTACTTAGAAGGCCACACAATGGACTTCGTTAACAAGAAAGCTTACCAAGGTGTTGTTTTAGCACATACTGATGGTGGCGTTCCTGTTATGACCGTTAATATTCCTGATCAAACAGCCTACACATTAGGTTACATGATCACATTCTTCGAATTAGCAGTTTCAATCTCAGGTTACTTGAATGGTATTAACCCATTCAACCAACCTGGTGTTGAAGCTTACAAGAAGAACATGTTTGCTTTACTTGGCAAACCTGGCTTCGAAGAACTTGGTAAAGAATTAAACGAACGTCTATAATTCAAGACTGATATTTTTGAAAAAGCGACTAAAATTTATTTTTAGTCGCTTTTTTAGTGCAAAAAAAGAGTTAGGCTCAATCTGATTGCTGAGCTAACTCTGATTCGTTTACATTATTCAAATGTCATTTCATTGACCGATTCTTCTAGGCCTTCTAAGACCTCATTTTGTTCGATGAAATCGACCCACGTTTGGTACTCATCGGCATGTTCACCCCGAATGTTAAAGGCCATCTTCTGTTGAATACTAGCGATAAATTCGGCAACCATCTTATCGACGGCGCGATCAATCTTAGCATCGTTCCAACGTTTGGCGGGTTGGCGTTTCATATTTTTTTCATTTTGATAATCGAGACTTTTATCGCGAAAGGTATCGAGAGCCCGTGAGTTTGCTTCGAGATACTCTAATAAAGCTGCATTATTCATTGAATTCTCCTTGAAATGTGTCTAATAGGCGGCTAACAACGATTTTAATTCTTGTTGTGCAGCCGCCGTATCTTGTGAAACGGTAAATGGTGTGGGCGTTGTATCTCTACTACCGCTGAATGGGGCTAATGCGAAACCGTCTGTTGTGTTTGTTGGTTGCCCATTCCCCGTTTTAAGTTCGTAAACCACACCATTATCGCCTAATAAATATTTACTAATAGGGCGGTTCATGTTCATATTGCTAGCATAGTTTCTAGCGTAGGAATCATATAGTTGTGAATCGATACCGGTTGTGCCATCTAATGCTGTGTAAAAGACACAACCACCAACTGCTTGAATGGGGTAGTGGCGCCCATCACCTTCACCGTGTTGAACTAAAATTCTTCCATCCGGTGTTTCGGCGTACCAATCACCAGGATCATCAGCACCATGGTCAAAGTACCAGTCACTAACAGCCATATTACCAACTTCAGCACGTTGACCGGCCCACTCTAAGAAATCATGGGTGATTGCTGCTTTTTGACTGTCGGTATAAGAGTGAGTCGTTTCTTGTACGGCATGACTAGTCGTTGACGAGGAAGTAGTGGTTTTAGAAACCATTTCTGCAGAAGATGATTTTGAATGAGCAACCTGTGAGCTTTGTTGAGCTGAGGATGATGTTGCTGAGTGCGTACTAGGTTGTTTTGCTTGGCAAGCTGTTAGTAATAAAAGACTAGTGCCGAATAATAGTGTTAGTGTTTGGTGCTTTAACATGATAAATCCTCCCAATTAAACTTAATAAGTCATTGCCCGGTGGCCTTGATAACTCGCAATTTTCCAAAAAGTCTTAAATGTCATCGTCTTACGCTTCCCAGTGTAAGGATCGTTAAAGAAGAAGTGTTCTTGATCATAACCGATGATTAAAACGGAGTGAGCGGGTTGGCCGTGGTAATTGATCCAGGCGACGATTGGCTTTTTTTGATCAAGAGTCTTTTTTAAGTTCGATATGGATGCGTCAGAAAGATCGGTGAAGCTCCCCAGATATTGGTCGAATAGATCGGCCCAAGCAGGTGGGTACATGGTATAGCCGGAATCATCAAAAGGATTCCCCCAAAAGCCGGTTTCCATATCACCAGTGGTTGTGTAAGGAATCAATTCTGGGATAGCTGTTTTGGGCAGGTCAACATCCTTATAGGACATTAACATTGCGACGGCCGTGATTTCGCAGCCAGTTGGTAATTCTGGAAATTGTGAAATGGGTGCGATATCTAACAGCACCTTTTTAGGTTTCTTAGTAATATCTTGCGCAGATTGAGCGTCTTGCATTTTTAACAAGGGATTACCGAACTGAGCTTGAACAATCAATAAGCCGATGCCAACAATCAGTAGTAATCCTATTAGTCTTAGACGATGCTTTTTTTTGAGTTTCAAAGATAAGTGCTCCTTGCTATAGGTGATAGTAATAGATAAGCAGTTCATAGCTAGTTATGAGTAAACTGATACACAAAACTTGCCACCACATTTGAGTGAAGAGTGCCAATAAAATAAGGCCGCCACCCATTAATAGAATCGGTAAGTTCCAAGTGTGCTTGGTCCATAAAATAAGGGCCGTACTAATAAAGATTTCGCAAATCACTAATAAGATTGCCAACATAAAAAAAGCCTCACTTTCAATATTGTAAAAGCCTTCTTATATAGCAGTATACCATTTTGTATGGGGGACAACCATTGATGACGACAAAAGTAAAGCGTCTAGCGTTAAACAAAATGTTGTTTAGCACTAGACGCTTACTGTTTATTTAAAAAAGGCCATCAAAAGGCGATTAATTTGATCAAACCAGGTTGCGGGATGCATCAATGTCGATAAGATTTGTTTTCGATGTTTGTGCCACGCGGCCTTGAGGTGCTGATCCGAAAGTTTAGTAATATCAAATGCCACGTATAACACTCCTTACTTGAAATATAGTTGTTAAGAGGGGATTTAGCCTTCATTATATAACAATTATTAACATTAGCAAGGTCGAAATAGACAATCGATTATCAAATATTCATTGTTAATGATGCTTGAAAAACGAACAAAATTGATAACGCTACGCGCTAATAACGTTTGATGTAGATTAAATCCGAATGATACCCGTTTTAGGGATCGGTTAGTCACTAAAGTAATCTTTACCGAATTTTAAAGGCCCGTTCGCTTTATTTAACCAATAAAACGTTTGTTGTGGAATGGATACTAATGAACTGTGCAACTGAACCGATGAGTAGTCGTTCAATGGCGCCTTTACCACTAACCCCAACAATCGTTAAATCAATATCGGCTTCTTGTGGGATGGTGACGGCTAATTCACGACGGGGTGAACCAACCTTGAAAATAGTTTGGACGTCTTCAACGCCTTGATCTTTAGCTTCCTTGGCTTTTTCTTCTAAGTAGAGCTTCGTTGATTTTCGTTCTGCTTCTAGGGAAGAAGCGGGGTATGTGATGCTTGTGCTGACAGAGACTTCATCTGGAATAATCTGAGCAATAAAAAGTTTGGCATGATTACGCTTAGCCACTTCAATCGCCTGTTTAAGCGCCTTATCAGCTAATTCTGAACCGTCTAATCCAACTAAAATATTATGATATTCTAACATGATAAAAACCTCCTTCTTAATAACTTAAATATAACACAATGGATTAGCTTTTTCTGCTAATTTGATTTGATGGTATTAAGTTGTGCTTGACCGATCGTTTACGTGATTCTGGAGATGAGTTATACTGAACTTGTGAATAATTTCTCCCGAAATTAAAAACTACTTATATAATTTAATTAAATAAAAAAGACCTGAAGATTGTCAACTTCAGGTCTTTTTTATTGTTCTATTCAGCATGTGTAATGGCAAGCTGGGTCATTTTATGCTTTTGGTTGGTAGTCGTGACGATTGAATAGCGAATCTTTTTAGTCGTTAATTGTAAAAGCTTATTAGGTCGGTTGAACGACTGTTTTACGAGCGCTGTAACTTGCTTGTTATTGGTGCCAAGACTAGCGGTGAAAGATTCCAAATAGTTTTTAAAGACGAGGTTGTTCTTGGCATCTAGCGATTTAACGGAAATACCTAAGATTTGACCGTCACTAGCATTGATAGAAATTACATTATGATCATCAATTTGGTCGGAACGAATGCCTTCGATTGATTTGGCATCAAAAACACCTAAATTCTTTTGACGTGCTAACGGATTATAGCGTGCGATGAAAGTTGACCATTTTGTAATTGGTGTTGCAGCAGGTCCCTGCAAGTATGTTGGATTATTAAGTTGTTCGTTATCGGCGAATGTGACGCGATATTCTTTGGCTTTATAGGGAATATCAACTTCAAAAGTGCCATCAGTTACTTTTACAGAGTGGGTTTGATCACCAATTTGCCAGTAGACCCGCTTTTTCTTAGTTTTCCCAGTGACGGTCGCATTGAACCCGCTCCCATTTTCGTGGAGCTTAACTGCTACGGGATTGCCGCAAGCAGTTAGTAGTAAAAGAAGACTCATTAACAAACTCAGTAATTTTATTCGACGCATTTTTTCACCCTCCAAAATATAATGGGGTTAACCACAAGTTCAAAAATAAAATGCTCCCCAGCATTTTATTTTATCGGACAAAACTGTCGGTGCTTAAATTCAAAAATGATTCTCAGTGACGCTAATTGATATCGGTCGAACGGGCATTTTTTAGCTGATCAATCGCACGGACGTGCCGTTTATTGGTTTTGTAGATGTCATCTGCATAATCTTGATAAGTACTGTTAGGACGAGTTGCGGCTAAAATAAAGGCGTTTGTTTTTTCCAAAACATTTTTAGCGTAAACAAGGCGTTCCTTGTTATGACTTGTCTTATAGTCTTTCATGCTCTCATAATCAGTTTGCGCAATGGCGTAATAATTATCAGCGTCATCCAGTTTACCCTTAGCAACTAGTAGACGACCTTCGCCGGCAATTGCGTTTTCGTTATCGGTATAAGTTGAATCACCGATTGTAACAGAACCGTCTTTAATGAGCGTTTCCCAAGTAGCAGTGTACTTTTGGGCAACATATTCAGTGGAAGCTGTGGCTTGCTTGATATGTTTTAAGAATTGACGTTCATGTTTATTAAAGTTTTTCTCGCGTTTTTCAAGTTTAACTTGTGCTTCATGAGCGGCCTTTTGAGTTAGATAATATTGATACCCAACAGGTGCGGCTGCGACAAGTAAACCAATTAATGAAATAATTAACGCGGCTTTAATGCTTTTTTTAAAGATGAGAAGGAACAAGAGTAGTAATAAGCCCAATCCGAAGATGGCTAAGCCGAAATAGAGAATGACGGCTAACATTAAGTTCATAAAGTGACCTCCAATTAGATAATCAGCGTTAACATGGTTAACCAATGAATATTATCCCATTTTACACAATTTAAGCAAGGTATTTTTAATAGAATTATGTGAAAAAAAGACGATTTTTTTCATAAAAGGGCTTTAATTATAAATCCTAATTGTTTTTCTGAAAATTATCACGTATCATGATATATATACTTATGTTAACATTAGGAGGAAATAGTAGTGGATGCTTCTTTGACAACCCGTTTGGCTGCCGAATTTATTGGAACTGCAATTATGATTATTTTTGGTAACGGGGCAGTAGCCAACGTTGAATTAAAAGGAACAAAAGGTTTTAGTAGTGATTGGTTTTTAATCGCTTTTGGATATGGTTGTGGGGTTATGATTCCCGCCGTTATGTTTGGTAGCATTTCTGGTAACCATCTTAATCCAGCTGTTACATTAAGTTTTGCAGTGATGGGCTTATTCCCATGGGAAAACGTATTACCATACATCATTGTTCAATTCTTAGGCGCAATGGTTGGCCAATTATTATTGGTTGCAGCTTACAAACCATATTACGATCGCACAACAAACCAAGAAGGTATCTTGGGTTCATTCGTGACAATCGATGCTGCTCATAGCCGTATGAATGGTTTCGTTAACGAATTCCTGGGGACATTTATCTTAGTTTTCGGTGCTTTAGCAATTGGTGCTGGTAAGTTTGGCGCTGCCGGACATATCGTTGTTGGTTTATTGGTTATGACATTGGTTGCTTCATTAGGTGGCCCAACTGGTCCTGCCTTGAACCCAGCTCGTGATTTAGGCCCACGTTTGGTGCATATGTTAACACCACTTAAGAACAAAGGCGACTCACAATGGAGTTATGCTTGGGTACCAGTCGTTGCACCAATTATCGGCGCAATCTGTGGTGCAGGAATCTATCAAATTATTTTTGCATAATGATCAAAATAGTCCGCGAGGGCTATTTTTTTTGCACAAAAATACCCGGCATAAACTCTAATTGGGGAAGAGAGTAAGCCGGGTACCTTATGAGTATCGAAATGATCTTACTTGGGGGAGTATTAATCATTCCTGCTAAAATATATCATAAATGCTACTAAATTTAAAGTAAATTACGCATAAAACATAAAAAATGTATAAAAAATAATGATAAATGGTAAAATGAAGTGATGATAGCGATTGCAAACCCGTCTGATTAGCGATTAGTTATTTAGTGAAACCTAAAACAAGGCATGCTACAATAAAGTTATAACAAATGGTGCCGATTACATTTTGAAGGAGAAGAGTCAATGATCAAATTTCCAGAATATTTTATGTGGGGCGCAGCCACGTCAGCACCCCAATCAGAGGGCTATGCGCTTAACTACGGTAAGTCCGCCTCAACGTGGGACAAATGGTTTGAAATGCACCCTGAGAAGTTTAACGGCGATCAGGGGCCTGATTCAGCTAGTGATACTTACCGCTTGTATCAAGAGGATGTCCAAAACATGCAAAAGATTGGTTTGAATTCATTTCGAACTTCAATTGCCTGGACGCGCTTGATGCCCGATGGTGAACATGTCAATCCGGAAGCGGTCGCTTTTTACCGGGATTATTTTAAACGTTTGAAGGCTGCCAACATTACACCAATCATTAATTTATTCCATTTTGACATGCCTTGGTGGTTAATGGAAAAGGGTGGTTGGGAGAATCGCGAATCAGTAACGGCTTTTGCGCAATATGCTAAAACAGCGTTTGAACTATTTGGTGACTTAGTGGATCGTTGGACAACTTTTAATGAGCCAATTGTTCATATTGAGTGTGGTTACTTAACGGGTTATCATTATCCGGATATTGTTGACTTTAAAAAAGCTGTTCAAGTGGGTTATCATACTTTGCTAGCACACGCCGCGGCAGTTGCTGAATTTAGAAAAGTGAAACCAGACGGTCAAATTGGTATTATTTTAAATATTACACCGGCCTATGCCAAGAGTGATTCACCAGAAGATCTCGCAGCTAAGGAAAAAGCGGATTTATTATTGGCCAAAAGTTTCTTAGAACCAACAGTGCTAGGTCAGGTGCCACCTGCTTTGATAACATTGTTGGCAGAACATCAATTGACACCTGTTACTGAAGCCGGAGACCAAGATTTATTAGCGGCTAACCGCGTTGATTTCATTGGTGTTAATTATTATCAACCATTGCGAGTGCAAGCACCAACTAATCCGCACTTCCCAGCCTTGACGACTGATGATCTCTATACGAATTACGTTTGGCCGGAACGGCGGATTAATCCATATCGTGGTTGGGAGATTTATCCAGAAGCCCTGTATGATGTTGCGATGATGATGAAAAACGATTACCAAAATATCCCGTGGTATGTTTCTGAAAATGGCATGGGGGTTGCAGACGAGGAGCGGTTTATGGCTGCAGACGGTGAGGTTCAAGATGATTACCGCATTGAGTTCATGCAGGAGCATTTGCGCCAATTACATCGTGCCATCGCGGACGGTAGTAGTTGTTTTGGCTACCATACTTGGACGTTTAATGATTGTTGGTCCTGGTTAAACGGGTTTAGAAATCGTTATGGATTTTTCCGTGTTGATTTAGAGCATAATGCACAACGGACTATGAAAAAAAGTGGTCATTGGTATCGTCAATTAACAGAAAATAACGGGTTTTAATTAAAAAAATGTCTCGCTAGACCTAATGATGGTTTAGCGAGACATTTTTTGATTAATAAATTTTAGTTGCAACGTATTTAGTTTGAAGCGTACCAAAGTCGTAAGTTGCTAGATTAGCAAGATCAGCTTCGCCGTTGAAGACGGCCGTCGCGCTACCAGATAACATTAAATTAATTGGTAAATCATCTTTGTAACGCACTAAAACAACGGGTTTGTTGTGAGCGAAGGCGTAGCCACATTCCCACATCGTACCGGAGTCGGGTTCGAATTGACCAGATTCGGTTTGATAATCTAATACTGCTACAACGACATCTGCTTGATCAATTTGGCGAATATCAAAACCAAAGGTCGCAGTTTGCCATTCGAAACTACCAAATTCAGCAGCTGAATAGGTATGTTCATTAGGGCGGAAGATTGCTTCCGTTTCAATTGTTGGATTTTGCGCTAGAAGGGCCGCAACTTTATCAAGCCTTTCAATTTGTTCGGGGCTAAAAAAAGGACCTGCGAGATAGATTTTTTTGTTGGTAGACATAAGAGCCGCCTTTCTGGGTAATGTTCGTGTTTTATATAAATCGTTGCGCTTAAAAGAGTTAACTACTTCATTATAGACGGTAAATAAAAAACATTCAATCAAAAAAAGGCTGCTTCAGCAACCTTTTTTGATTTAACGCTGTTTAAGAAAAATGGCTAACGCAATTAAAATTACCGCAACAACGACAAACAGATAAATAGAAGATGTCCCAACTGCTTTTTTGCGTTCTTTAGCGAGTGGGCGATTAGCTAGCTTTTTATACTGTTTCTTAGCGATTTCGACTTTTTTTTGATCTTTATCTTTCATATTAATGTCCCTCTTTTATTTCAGTGTATTCATTATAGCATGAAACACCATCTTTAATAAAGTTGGAGACTAACAACTAGAAATTATAGATATAACTAGACATTCTGCTTGGAACAGGCTACGATAATGCTAATATCACAGTAAAGGAAGTAAGAAGATGAAATTGGCAACAGAAAAGAAAACAACCCGGCAAAAATTGTCAATCGCTGGTATGTTAATTACAATGGGCGTTGTCTATGGCGATATTGGGACGTCACCATTGTATGTGATGAAGTCCATTGTCGAAGGTAATGGCGGTATTCGTAATATTAGTCAGGATTTTGTGGTGGGGAGCATCTCGCTTGTTTTCTGGACGTTGATGTTAATGACAACGGTTAAATATGTATTAATCGCGCTGCGCGCCGATAACAACGGTGAAGGTGGAATCTTTGCGTTGTATACGTTAATCCGTAAACAAGCTAAGTGGCTCGTGATACCGGCAATTATTGGTGGGGCAACATTACTGGCTGACGGGATGTTGACGCCGGCTGTGACGGTCACAACTGCTATTGAAGGACTGAAGGGATTGCCAATCAATGGTAACGTTTTAGTTTCTAATCAACGCGAAGTGATCATTTTAACTGTCACGATTTTATCGGTCCTCTTTTTTATTCAAAAATTCGGAACGGATTTAATTGGTAAGTCATTTGGACCGATTATGTTCATCTGGTTTACCTTTATTGGTGCAATTGGTGTTATGAATTTAATGGGAGATTTAACGATGCTTAAAGCATTGAACCCTTATTACGCACTGCATCTTTTATTCAGTCCCGAAAATAAAGTCGGAATTTTAATATTAGGGAGTGTTTTCTTGGCAACCACCGGGGCCGAAGCACTCTATTCTGACATGGGACATGTTGGTCGGCACAATATTTATGGTAGCTGGCCATACATCGCTGCTTGCTTAGTGCTTAATTATTTTGGGCAAGGCGTTTGGTTATTACAACACAAGGAAGTAGCCGCTTATCAAAATATGACCGATTTTAATCCGTTCTTTGAAGCAATGCCGGCACAATTAAAAATTCCGGCGATTCTTTTAGCAACGGTAGCTGCTATTATTGCGTCGCAAGCTTTGATTTCTGGTTCATATACTTTGGTCTCAGAAGCAATCAAGTTACGTTTATTACCACGGATTAAAGTGGACTATCCGGCTAAATTAAAGGGACAACTCTACATTTCAATTGTAAACTGGATTTTATGGGCAGTCTGTTTAGCAGTTGTTTTCTATTTTAAGAATTCAGCGCATATGGAAGCAGCGTACGGGTTAGCAATTACAATTACAATGTTAATGACGACAATTCTCCTATTCCATTATTTAGGTCGCCGTGAAAAACGGTGGTTCTTAGCTTATACCGTATTACTATTCTTTGGTGCAATTGAAACGATTTTCTTTATCGCAAGTGCGGCTAAATTTATGCACGGTGGGTACGTGACCGTTTTAATCGCCTTTGTCATTTTATTCATCATGTTTGTTTGGTACCGGAGTAATACAATTAAGGAAAGTAACACCTTTAAGTCAAGTACAGTGTCATTATTAGCGTATAAACGACAACTGCATGACCTACGTAATGAAACATCACTACCATTGTATACAACGAACTTAGTTTATCTTTCAAAACCGCAAGCAGAACCGCGGGGCAAAAATATGGTGAAAAAGAATATCCTCTATTCAATATTGGATAAACGACCTAAGCGTGCTCAGGTTTATTGGTTTGTCGCTGTCAACGTGACAGACGAGCCCTATACCGCAGAGTACACGGTTGATACATTAGGTACAGATTACATTGTCAGTGTCCAATTGTATTTAGGTTTTAAGATGGAACAAAAGGTCAATATTTTTATCCGGCAAATCATCCATGAAATGATCCATAATGGCGAACTACCCGCACAACCACAACATTACACGACAATTCCTAATCGTGAAGTCGGTGATTTCTCATTTGTGATTATTCAAGAAGACTTATCACCTGAAACACAAATCAGGGCAATGGATAAAGGAATCGTGCAAATGCGTTTATGGTTAGAGAAATTTACAGATACACCAGCATCTTGGTTTGGGTTAGAGTATAGTGATGTCTTTGTCGAACGTATTCCGTTGGTTTTAGGACGCCAAAAAGCAATTAATAAGTACCATTTGAAGCGGCGTCAAGAAGAATCTTAAAAAAACAAGCAAAAAACGACTTTTTTAAGTCGTTTTTTTGTTGCATTAGAATCCTATATTACCGGACTTTATAGAGGTCAATATTACAGATCAGGCCGTTAAGCGGTTGTTTTGTTACAGGATTGTCATCAATTGTTACTTGTTTGATACTTACGAATGATTTTTAGATGGTATATTAATGTCACGTTATTAATACGACATTAAATTTTTGAAACAACAAGGAGATAAACACACAATATGAAATCACTTAAAACACTTTTATTCAGCGCTACATTATCAACTGCCGCAACTGCAGGTCTTTTATTCGCAAGTAACGGCCATGCCGATGCAGCTACGAACTACACGGTTGTCAGCGGTGATACATTATCATCAATCTCACAAAAATTTGCTGGCAACAGCAGCTTAATCGAAAAGATCGCTAACGCTAATAAAATTGCTAACAAGAACTTAATCTATGTTGGTGAAACATTAACAATTGATGAAGAAACACAAACTGTTACAGTAGCACCTGCTACAACACAAACAACTACAACACCAGTTGCAACACAACAAACAACTCAAACAACAACACCTGCTGCTACACAACAACCCGTTCAAAAAGCAGCAACCCAAACACAACCTGTTCAACAACAAGCAACAACAACGCCAGTTGTAAAACAACAACAAACAACAACTACGACAACAACAAACACAACAACTTCAACAACTAACTCAGCAAAAGAATGGATTGCCAACAAAGAATCAGGTGGTTCATACTCAGCAAGTAACGGTCAATTCGTTGGTCGTTACCAATTATCAAGCTCATACTTAAACGGTGACTACTCAGCAAGTAACCAAGAACGCGTTGCAGATCAATATGTAACAAGTCGTTACGGTTCATGGGAAGGCGCAAAGAGCTTCTGGTTAGCAAACGGTTGGTATTAAGATAAAATAGTTTAAACTAAAAAGCGGTGGCTGACGTCACTGCTTTTTTTGTGGTCAAAATTAAATTAAACTTGACTAACGCGAACATACATTCGTATAATGTAATAAGAGAACAGATGATTGAGGTGATCTTGATGCAAAAAAATCGAGTGATAATTGATTTGCAACAACAAAATTTAAGTTTGTATTTAAATGGTTTTGGTGTCTTAGAATTACGGCAACAAGCAGGTTCATCAAGTGATTTACGAGATGCCATGAATTATTACTATAATCGTAGTAAGTTTCCGCAATTTATTGGGAAACACTTGCCACAAGTCACCTTAATTGAAATTAATCGCTGGCAAAGTCAATTAGATCAGCAAGTACAGCTGATTCAAACTTTAACCAAGGGCATTGTTTAAGTAAAAAGGTGGGATAATCATGCAATACGTTAGTCTTCAAGGAACGATTAGTAGTACGATCAAAGTCATTTCGTTCGCGCCGTATTTAGTCCGGTTTACTTTGCAAACAACTACTCAGAATTATAATTGTTTGGTTGCCAAGGATGCTTTTAATTTAATGTATGTAGCAGAGCAGAATGCACGGATTGCTGTTTTTGGACGTTATAATCGTAAAAACCAACTCATCGTTGATAAGTATCATGTTAGAAATGCGGTGAATGGTTAATGTATGATTACACTGATGAACCGCGTCGGGTTATTTTGATGATTGACTCTAAATCTTTTTACGCTTCTGTAGAATCGGTTCAACGGGGGTTAAACCCGCTGAAATCGATTCTGGTAGTGATGTCTACTGCCAAAAATGCCGGCAGTGGCTTGGTGTTGGCAGCTAGTCCGCGAGCTAAACAACTTTTTGGCATTAGCAATGTGACCCGGGCGACTCAAGTACCGGTCCATGATAAACGGCTTATTATCGCAGAGCCGCGAATGAACCTTTATATCCAAGAAAATTTAAGGATTAATCGTATTTTTCAGAGGTTTACGGCTGAAGAAGATATTCAACCTTATTCGATTGATGAATCACTACTCGATATAACGGCAAGTTGGCATCTTTTTGGTCAAACACCTTATGAAGTGGCACGTCAAATTCAACTGGCGGTGAAAAAAGAAACGGGTATTTATTTGACGATTGGCATAGGCGATAATCCGCTACTTGCCAAACTCGCTTTGGACTTGGAGGCTAAACATAATCACAGTTTAATTGCAGAATGGCACTATGAAGATGTGCCTGACAAGTTATGGCCCGTAACGGATTTAGCAAGTGTCTGGTCAATTGGGCAACGCACAGCGGCCAAATTAAATCAATTAAAGATTTATTCGATGGCCGATTTAGCGCACGCTAATCCATATGAGTTAAAACAAAAAATGGGGATTATTGGCAGCCAATTATTTGCATTTAGTTGGGGGATTGATCGCGCAATTGTGCATCAAAAATATACGCCCAAAGAGCGTTCCTATGGCAATAGTCAGGTGTTACCCCGTGATTATTTTTTACAAGGGGAGATCGAAGTCGTTATCAGAGAACTTGCTGAGCAAGTTGCGGCTCGCTTGCGTGCACATCGTAAACAAGCGTGTGTAATTAGTTTAGGGATTGGTTTTTCTTTTTCCGAAAATGAAAGTGGTGTGCGCTCAGGGTTTGGCCGATCATTAAAAGTGGCCCCGACTAATGGTAATCACGAAATTACTACAACAGCGATTCAATTATTTCGAGAACAGTGGCAACAGCAGACCATTCGGCATATTAGCCTGACTTGTGGTCAGTTGATTGATGATGATGCGCAACAGCTGGATCTTTTTGATCCGGAATTACGTCATTTAAAGCAACAGCAATTGGATCAAACCGTTGATGAAATTCGACAGAAGTTTGGTTTTGCGTCGTTGGTCAAGTTATCAAGTAAGGATAAGGGCGCAACCGCGATTGAACGCGCTGGCCTTATCGGGGGTCATGCGGGCGGCAATGCTTATGACTGAGCAGTTTAATAGCAAGCTGGTGACACAATTTCTGAAGTATGATTATCACGATCGGGGTATGATGAAGTGGCAAGGCTTTTATTTAAGTGACCATACTTCTGTACGTGCTAAGGAAGCCAGTGCTGCTGACGTGCAGTTACACCGAACGCATCTTGCTAAGATGTCAGTTGAACAGATTAGTAATGTCATCAACGAGGCGATTGTAAAAAAAGAAGTCGTGACTGTAGATCTAGCACAACGTAATCAGGATGGCCAGATTCTGGCACCAATAACGGGGAGAATTACGGGCTGGATAGCCAACCAGTTAATAGTTAATCAAAAAGCTATTTATATAGAAGAGATTTATGCGATTAAGAGAATAAAATGATTTGAATGCACAAAAAAAGCCTGATTTCTCAGGCTTAGCGAAAATACAATTGGGTATATAGGGCTCGAACCTATAAATTCCGGATTCAGAGTCCGGTGCCTTACCAATTTGGCGAATACCCAATGTTATCAACGAATACTATGATACTGCATGCCCTAACGCTTGTCAATTCTGATTTTTAACAAAACCAGTAAAAAGGACTATACTGATATGGGAGGCTATCGATATGAATAAAGTAGATGTTGAAAAGTTGTTTCAGGGAAAGGCGATTTCCCAAGATCAGAACCAAGTTCATATTCAATTACAGGATTCGCGTAAACGATTGGAGTTATCGATTGAAAACGATGTGTTAACCTTAATTGAACAGCATCGCGACTACGCATTGAATATTCTGAAGAATCTCAAACGTAAAACCAATCGCAAAGTCACAAGGGAATCGATTACTATTAACCACCGGAACTATAAGATTTTTATCTAGTTCAATTAATAATTGACATTACGGGTGTTATTCGCTAATATATTAGGTGTTCCAATTTATTGCCCGTTGGTCAAATTGGTTAAGACGTCGCCCTCTCAAGGCGGAGTTACGGGTTCGATCCCCGTACGGGTGATATTGATCATATCCTAGAATGAAAAGAGCTATTAAACCGCGGTTTAATAGCTCTTTTTATGTGCTTTTTATTTTTTTCTTCAATAACAACCCTAATAGGAATTGAACCTATTCTTGTTAACCATAAAGGGTTACCTAGCTGGTGATTAACGTTCTGACTTGCGATAACCTGCAGCAATCGCAGCTTGTTCGTTAGGGAATGTAATCATATTAGCAGAACTCATATGATAGGTTGCTTGTCCGGGTACATGATAGATGTGAGATCTTGTGTTACCGACGATCACACCTTGATTGGTAGTTGTATCAGCACCTGTTGCTTGTGTACTTTGGGCGGCAACTGTTGCTGCTCGTTCAGTTGATTCACTTGCAGCTCTAGCAGCCTGTTCATTAGCAATACGAATACTTTCAGAAGCAGCGCTTGAAGCGGCTTGTTCACTTGCTTGACGAGCGCTAGTAGAAGCAGCTTGGACGCTTGATACGCTTTCTGAGTTTGAAATCGAGGCGGCTAATTTCTCTGAAGATTCTTTTTCAGCACGTTCTTCCGATTCTTTTTGAGCTTTGGATTCTGATTTAGAAGCAGCGCGAGCACTTTCGGATTTTGAGGTTGCTAATGCAGCTTCTTTTTCAGCTTTTTTTAGTAGATCTGAAGCGGTCGCGATTGATGTTTGTAGTTGCTTTTTAGTTTTTGAATCTTTTAGCTGTTTGACTTGCTTGTCAGCAGCAGTGATATCATGCTTGGTCACATCTTGTTTTAATTTAGTGTGCTTGCTATTTGTAAAAAGCGCATTTACCGCAGATTTTGCCGCTGTTAGTTTGTTATCGACAGTTGTTACTTTGTCATGCTGTGGAGCTTTTGTTTTAGCGGCAGCAGGTTGAGTTGCCCCCACACCAATAAAACTGATTACAAAAATAATAAGTGCATACCAGATCCGTTTCTTGATCTTGGCGTAAACCTCGGGATTCTTTTTCTTGGTCATATACCGCTTAATGCCATAATAGGGTAGGGCAAAAAAAGAAATGACCAATAGTAATGCAAAAAAGTTAGACATTTTATCTCCTCCAAAAGATAAGTATTCAGCTTTTATTGTCATCGGTTTTTTGGACAGATAAGTAGATTCCAAGGGACGTAATTGCTTAAATCAGTATTTAACATAGGTAAATAATATTTAAAAGTATAAGTAAATAATGTCGGATTGACAATCTTTTTTTGATTTAAAACGGAAAATCGTGCTTTTTTTGGTAATTTACAGAAAAAAACCGCCTTTTTTTGCGTCATTTTCAATAGATTATAAATCCTATATTACCAGTCATCACAGGGGACAATATTACAGATCAGGCCGTTAAGCGGTTGTTTTGTTACAGGATTGTCATCAATTGTTACTTGTTTGATACTTACAAATGATTTTTAGATGGTATATTAATGTCACGTTATTAATACGACATTAAATTTTTGAAACAACAAGGAGATAAACACACAATATGAAATCACTTAAAACACTTTTATTCAGCGCTACATTATCAACTGCCGCAACTGCAGGTCTTTTATTCGCAAGTAACGGCCATGCCGATGCAGCTACGAACTACACGGTTGTCAGCGGTGATACATTATCATCAATCTCACAAAAATTTGCTGGCAACAGCAGCTTAATCGAAAAGATCGCTAACGCTAATAAAATTGCTAACAAGAACTTAATCTATGTTGGTGAAACATTAACAATTGATGAAGAAACACAAACTGTTACAGTAGCACCTGCTACAACACCAGTTGCAACACAACAAACAACTCAAACAACAACACCTGCTGCTACACAACAATCCGTTCAAAAAGCAGCAACACAAACACAACCCGTTCAACAACAAGCAACAACAACGCCAGTTGTTAAACAACAACAAACAACAACTACTACGACAACTACAAACACAACAACATCAACAACTAACTCAGCTAAAGAATGGATTGCCAACAAAGAATCAGGTGGTTCATACACAGCAAGTAACGGTCAATTCGTTGGTCGTTACCAATTATCAAGCTCATACTTAAATGGTGACTACTCAGCAAGTAACCAAGAACGTGTTGCAGATCAATATGTAACAAGCCGTTATGGTTCATGGGAAGGCGCAAAGAGCTTCTGGTTAGCAAACGGTTGGTATTAAGATAAAATAGTTTAAACTAAAAAGCAGTGGCTAACGCCGTTGCTTTTTTTTACACTATTAATAAAGCGCTTTATTTATGTTGGCAACCCCTGCTTAAAAAGTGTACACTAGAATTAATTTAAAAGTTTGGAGTTTTGGGCATGAAAGTATTAGGAATATTAGGTAGTCACCAACGCGATGGCGTTAATGGCCAGCTATTACAAGCCGTTTTAGCAGGTGTGGGTCCCGAAGATGATGTCTCAACTATTTTTCTAAACGATTTCCAAATTTTACCGGACACGGGGCAACCAAATCCGGTGTTAGATCAACTTGAACAACAATTGTTAGCAGCTGATGTATGGGTATTAGTTGCGCCTACTTATTGGGGCGCTATGTCTGGTGTCATGAAAAACTTCTTAGATTGCGAGGGCGCCTAGTGCGCTTTAATCGGGCAGGAGATGCTTTGCCTGATCGGTTTAAGGGGAAAAGTTACGTGACTATCAGTAGTTGCTATGCAAGCGGGCTAGAAGAGTTTGTGACCGGTATGACTGATGGGACTTTTAGAACTTTTGATAAGGTGCTTAGTGCAGCCGGACTGCTGAAGATTCGAGAAGTTGTTCAAACCAACTCATTTGGATTAAAGACATTATCTATGAAAAAACGCACTGAGTGTCAGCGAATCGGCGCTGGCCTTCATGATAAAGCTAAAAGGACGGATGATACCGTGAAACGTTATGGACAGTTATTTGGCATGGTTGCTTGCGCTACGTTGATTACCATGTTATTGCAACGGCTCGTTAATATTGTGTTACCCATTACCCAGTTTTGGGTGAATTACGTCTCGTTTGTATTAATTTTCTTTATCTTACTTGCGAGCGTACTCCGCTTTTTCACAGTGGTTAAACATAGAAGACATTAGGAGGCTTTCTTATGAAAATTGCATTAATTGCACACGATCGTCAAAAACCGTTAATCGTCAAATTAGCAACAGCTTACCAGCCTATTTTGGCGCAACATGAACTTTTTGCGACTGGGACAACTGGTCAGAAAATTATTGATGCAACGGGTTTATCCGTTAAACGCTTTAAGTCTGGCCCATTAGGTGGGGATCAACAAATTGGCGCTTTAATTTCTGAAAATAAAATGGACCTTGTTATTTTCTTACGAGATCCATTGACGGCCCAACCACACGAACCAGATGTTAATGCGCTCATTCGGTTGTCTGACGTTTACGAAGTGCCACTTGCCACTAATATTGGCACTGCGGAGGTGCTATTGCGGGGCCTTGACCAAGGTCTGATGGATTTCCGAGAAGTCGTTCATGATCAAGACTCTAATCCAATCAATCTATAAACTAGAAAAGAACCGGGACTAAATTTATTTTGTCACGGTTCTTTTTTTGCGTATAATAGAAGTATTGAGTTGGAGGGTTTGTCTTGCAAAAGAAAATTAATTTTCACGACCGGTTAGGAACTGCCATGTTTTTAACCTTTATCGGTGGTTTTTTAGATGCTTATTGTGTGATTCTACGAGGTGGCGTGTTTGCTAGTGCACAAACGGGTAATATCGTATTTATCGGTGTTGATATCGCTACCAATCAGTGGTCACAATTACCTGAAAAGATTATGCCAATCATCGCTTTTGGAATTGGGGTCATTATTGTGCAATTGGCTCGGCGCCACTTTAACACGGCACGCTTGAATATTTGGCGTTTATGGTTACTCGCATTACAAATCATCGTTTTGATTATCGTTGGTTTTTTAAGCACTGCTGTCCCTAATATGATTGTTACGACGATGTTATCGATGTCGATGGCAACCCAACTAGCCAGTTATTCAACGGTTAATGGTTATCCATATGCCAATACTTTTACGACTGGGAATTACCGGAAGTTAGTTGAAAATTGTTATTTATTTATTGCGACGAAGGAAAAAAAATACCAACAAAAAGCCAAGTATTTTGGGCTAATTGTTGGTAGCTTCTTTATCGGAACGATTGGTTCTGGTTTCTTAGTCAAAGTCATTAATGTCCGTGCAGCCTGGTTAGCCGCAGCATTGCTGGCAATTTTCTTTGCATTACAGTTATACTTCACTGAAGAAGTAATCGCTGAAACGAAAAAAATGAGCCGTTAACGGTAGTGATAAGTCATCACCAGTGCGACAAAATAGCCTGCGCAAACGAGGGTGCTGAGCCA
Organism: Latilactobacillus parasakei; assembly: GCF_049674265.1. NCBI lineage: Bacteria > Bacillati > Bacillota > Bacilli > Lactobacillales > Lactobacillaceae > Latilactobacillus > Latilactobacillus parasakei. The sequence goes on from NZ_CP186861.1 coordinate 127,627, forward strand.
ACTGGCAATAATGATAATCGGGTGCGCAATAAAGGCCCGCATAACGAATAAGAAGAGGGTTAAAATTGCGTATTTAACGAATTCAACCTTTAATGCTTGAAATTGTGGGTTATTCAAAAGAAAGATCCACTAGGAAAATATGACGGTCGGAAAGATGGGTGGTTGTGATCCAGACATCTTGAAAGCCGTCTTTTTGTTTCTCTATTGTTTGTTGGTAAAAAGCTTCTAATAAGTCACGGTGGGCATTAACATAGTCAGAATCGATACGGTTAACGTGGAGCCGCATGTCTGGGAATAGTTTTTCAACATCTGGTAGTTGGACCTGATCATCGATGCCAAAGCGGATAACGTTAGCATATTGGAACGGTTCTAACGTCACTGTTTCAGGATTTTCTTGGATATAGGTTAAAATAGTTGTTAAAGTAGACATAGGCGAATTCCTTTCAATGATTAAAAAATAGTTAGCCCTGCTGAGAGATTGTTTAAGACATGTAATATGATACTACTCTTAATGGTTTTTGTGCGATAATAAACGATTGCTAAGACTAATCCGAGTAGTGCTTTGGAAATGAAATAGATCGGATCAGTTGAAACGTGTACGAGACCGAATAATAGAGCGCTCGTCATAATGTTTAGAATAGGTGATTTAACGAAGAACCAATTCATTAAGAAACCACGGAAAAGTAATTCTTCCATCATTGGCCCTAAGATCAAGGTATAGGGCAACATGAAAATACCGAGGACGGCAAAAATTTGAACGAGGCCATCGACATTGGCGTTTCCTGTTTTCTGCATAAAGGGCACCGTCAAATTATTAATCACTAGCATGGCGACAAATCCAATTAGAATTGCACGCCAGTGGGCTTTTGAAAAATGATTATGATATTGCGGCCCTTTTACTTTTTGGTAAAGATACCACATTAAAATGGTGATCCCAATGGTTAGAATTAAAAAGAGCCACTCGACAATTAAAATTAAATGCGTCGTTCGCTGTGCTTTTGGTAGGGCAGCTAAGCTACCTACTAATAAAAGGGGGATTTGTTGCATGATTAAAAGCAAGATAAAACAGATAATGTGTTTGAAATGTTTAATACGCGCCACCTCCATGTGGCTATCATAGCATATTAGTGAGATTATCAATAAAAAAAAATTCTTTTTTTGCTATTTAATAATTTATATGGTATTATAAACAAGTAATCAATATTGAAGCGTAATTTAAGTTTTGAATTTCATAACTCTAATCAGCGTTTATTTATCATTATTTATTGCAACAAAACGTACATGTATATGTATTAGGAGGAAATTATTATGAACAACGGTACAGTAAAATGGTTTAACGCAGACAAGGGTTTTGGTTTTATTACTGGTGAAGATGGCAAAGACGTATTTGCTCATTTCTCAGCTATCCAAGGTGACGGTTACAAGTCATTAGACGAAGGCCAAGCAGTATCATTTGATGTTGAAGACAGCGACCGCGGTCCTCAAGCAACAAACATCGTTAAACTTTAATAATGTTTTAAACCTCGCTTATGCGAGGTTTTTTTATGCTCAAAATTAAAAAGGTTGGTTAAACAATTATTTCTTGTTTAGCCAACCTTTTTTAGTTGTTTACAATTTATTGTAAATACCGGTGCTATAAATAACCAATTAAAAGGCTTAAAGCCAATATCTGATGATTATTATCGTTTTTTTTTAATTTATATTAATTATTTTGACTCGGACTGTTTGTCGTGATAAAGCGCCTTAAGGCTTTCATTTTCTTGTTCGAGGTGATCAAGTTTTTTGAGAATTGCGTCTAGTTTGTCATCAGTATCTTGAGTGAAGTAACTGGTAATCGAACTGGTGAGTGTGCCGATAAAACCTATTCCAACTGACATTAGCATAATTGCCGCGATACGACCAATCAGCGTGTGTGGTCAGATATCACCGTAGCCAACCGTTGTGGCGGTCGCAATCGCCCACCAGAATGAATCAGCAAGGGTTGCCTTTTCGGCGAGTGCGTATAAAACGGAAGCGATGATTAATACGGCGGCACTGACATAAGTCAGATAGAGTAGGCCATTTTGTTTGAGGAATTTCTTGGAATGGCGCTGTAACTTACCTGTTAAACCTACCAAGCGTGTAAAACGGAAAACTTTCATTAACCCAGCAATGCGAAAGAGACGTCCCAGTCGGAAAAATGAAAAGAGGGTGCTTAGCGGAATAATCGCAAGTAGGTCAAAGATATTCGTCTTGAAGAAGCGGCGTTTATCAGTAGCAAGCCAAAGACGCACGAAATAATCGACCGTAAAAATAATTAAAATCGTATTATCGATGGCGAGATAGGGTGCAGCTGTCAGGTCAATGACGTCGCTGTAGTCTAATAGAACGAAGATAATTGAGATGATGGCGAGTATGGCGATGGTAATCGTGTAAAAACGTTTGAGTAACTTCATAATATGCCTCACAAAATTAGTTTTAAATAAGAACATTCCTATTATAAGATTAATGGCGCTGTTAGACAATAACGGTTAGTGAGTGATATTGTATCAAGCCTGGTAATAACTTAGTATTGCATCCAATTAAAATCAGTGCTAAAATGACAGAACGTCATAAATTGCGACGGTATGTCATTTTTAGTTGAAAGGAGTCCCAATGCATGCCTAAAAAAACTTTTTTCCGGTTACCGGCAGAAAAACAACAACGGTTATTAAAGGCCGCCCATGCCGAATTTTCACGGGTCCCGTTTAATGAAGCATCGGTCAGCAACATTATTAAAGCTGCTGAAATTCCACGGGGTAGCTTTTATCAGTACTTTGAAGATAAGGCTGATATTTTCTTTTACGACCTCAGTTTACTGCGTGATAGCTCTAAACAGGATTTAGAACAGCTCTTATTAGATACCAAGGGTGATCTTTTTAAGACAATTCGGATTTTCTTTAAGGCAATGGCGAATGAAGCGATTAATGGTGAGAATGCGCAATTTTATCGGCATTTATTCTTGCACATGGATTTCAAAAATCGCCGTAAAATGTCACCTGAATTGATGCATGCGCATCGGACAGAGGGTTTTCAGTTTTTAATGGACCATGTTGATTTTAGTTTGCTGAAAATTGATAAAACACAGCCGGATGCCGTTAGGTTGCTTCTCCATCAATTAATGAATAATGTTTTTCAAAGCATTGCTTCCTATTATTTAAATCGTGATACTGAGCAAGCCTTAACAATAGAACAAATCTACGAACACTTCGAATTAGTCACTGGTTGGTTAGAAACCGGCGCGAGCGTTCAAGATAAGTAGAATAGAAAGAAGGAACAAAACGCATGATTAAACTTGCAAAAAAGAGAATGTCGGGCTTAGCCGTTTTTGGTGCTGTCTTATTCATGGTGATTCAAGTTGTTAGTAACTTGTATCTCCCTAATTTGACGTCTGATATTGTTAATAATGGGATTGCCAAAGGCGATATTGATTATATCTGGCAAGCCGGCTTCAAAATGCTCGGCTTTTCATTGATCAGTATCTTAGCCGCAATCTGTAACGTTTATTTAGCTGCTAAGACATCACAAGGTCTGGGCCAAAAATTACGATCAGATATTTATCGGAAGGTCATCAATTTCTCACACGATGAAATGGACCAAGTGGGGACCTCTTCACTGATTACACGGACGACTAATGATGTTGTTCAAATTCAAAATGTGGCGATGATGTTCTTACGAATGATGATCATGGCTCCTATTATGTTGATTGGTGCTAGCTTCTTGGCTTACCAAAAGAATGCGCAATTAACATCAATCTTCGTCGTTGTCTTACCATTGATGGCAATCTTTATCGGTGTCGTGATGTACTTTGCCGTACCGCTTTTCAAAGCGATGCAAAAGAAGACTGACCGGATTAACTTAGTTTTCCGTGAAGGTTTAACAGGGGTGCGGGTAATCCGTGCATTCCGGCGCGATAAGTTCGAGCAAGAACGTTTTGACGATGCGAACTTAGATTACACACAAAATGCTAAAAAGGTCTACAGTATCATGTCTGTCATGTTACCTGTGATGACATTAATTATGAGTGGGACAAATATTGCGATTACTTGGATGGGTGGTCACTTAATTGCTGATCAAGCCATGCAAGTGGGGAACCTATTAGCCTTCATGACTTATGCGATGCAAATCTTAATGAGCTTCATGATGCTTTCAATGGTTTTCGTCTTCATTCCACGGGCACAAGCATCAGCCGTTCGGATTAATGAAGTCTTAGATTTACAAACACCAATTGAAAATCCAGAAAACCCAAAAAGCTTGACAGATCAAACTGTCAGCTTAGCCTTCGATAATGTTAACTTCCGCTACCAAAATGCAGAAAAATTAGCCTTAGAGAAGATTGATTTCCAAGCGTCTGCTGGTCAAACCGTTGCGATCATCGGGGGGACTGGTTCAGGTAAATCAACCTTGGTTAACTTGATTCCGCGTTTTTACGACGTTGAAGCCGGCCAAGTTCAAGTTGATGGATTAAACGTCAAAGATGTGACATTGCATGATATTCATGAACAAGTCGCATTTGTACCGCAAAAAGCCAATCTCTTTACAGGAACGATTCGCGAAAATATGCAATATGGGAATCCGGATGCAACTGATGATCAGATTTGGCATGCACTTGAAATTGCCCAATCGAAGGATTTCGTTAGCGAACTTGATGGTGGCTTAGACAGTCACGTTGAACAAGGTGGCGGTAACTTCTCAGGTGGTCAACGTCAACGATTAGCGATTGCCCGGGCATTAGTTAAACGCGCATCAGTTTATGTTTTTGATGATTCATTTTCAGCTTTAGATTTCAAGACGGATGCCCTTTTACGCAAAGCCTTGAAGGAAGATACTGAAATTCAAAAGAGTGTCGTCGTCATTGTTGGACAACGGGTCTCAACTGTGGCTGATGCCGATACAATCTTGGTCTTAGATGAAGGCCAAATGGTTGGTAAAGGCACGCATGCCCAATTAAAGGCAACAAATGCAACTTACCAAGAAATTATCAATTCACAAATCAGAGAGGGGGATGAAGCCTAATGGCAGAAAAAGCAGCAACAAACCGGCCACAAGGTGGTCACGGTCCAGGTCGCGGCATGGGCGGCGTCGTTGAAAAACCTAAGAATTTCTGGGGCACAACTAATCGTTTATTGAAATACATGTCGAGCCGTTTAATTGCCTTAGTATTTGTCATTGTTTTGGCGATTGTCTCCGTTATTTTCCAAATTAGAACGCCCAAAGTTTTAGGGGAAGCAACAACTGAAATCTTTAAAGGGGTGATGAAAGGCAATGCTATGCAAAAAGCTGGGATTGCAATGGATCGCTTACCAATTGATTTCGATAAGATTCAACACATTATCATGACGGTGATCTTGATGTATCTTGCTTCAGCCGTCTTCAGTTTCTTACAACAATTTATTATGACGCGGATTTCACAACAAACCGTCTACGAATTACGTAAGGAATTGAAAGATAAGATGCAACGGGTGCCAATCAATTATTACGACACCCATTCAAACGGGGATATCATGAGTCGTGCGATTAATGATATGGATAATATTGCCAGCACGCTACAACAAAGTTTAACGCAAATGGTGACCAGCACGGTAACGTTTATCGGTGTTTTATGGATGATGCTGACAATTAGTTGGCAATTAACACTGATTGCTTTGGTCACAATTCCGTTGAGTTTAATTGTCGTTGGGATTGTCGCACCTAAGTCGCAAAAATTCTTTGCCGCACAACAAAAGAGTTTAGGGTTATTAAATAATCAAATCGAAGAAAACTTTTCCGGTCAAGTGGTCTTGAAGACCTTTAACCGGGAACAAGTCACGATTGATACATTTGAAGAACAAAATGAAAAGTTGTATAAAGCTGCTTGGAAAGCCCAATTTATCTCTGGGGTGATCATGCCATTGATGACTTTCGTCAATAACTTAGGGTATGTTTTCGTGGCAATTATCGGTGGGATTCGCGTCTCACACGGTCAAGTCACATTAGGGGACATGCAGGCCTTCATGCAATATACACAACAATTCTCACAACCAATCTCACAATTGGCTAACTTGGCAAACACAATTCAATCAACGATTGCTTCAGCTGAACGGGTTTTTGCAGTTTTAGATGAAGAAGATATGTCTGAAGAGCCTTCAACTGTCCCAGTTGTGCAAGATGATGCCAACCAATTAGAAATGGAACATGTTGAATTTGGTTACCAAGGCAAGGATCTCTTGTTGACGGACTATAATTTACAAGTTAAACCAGGCCAAATGATCGCGATTGTTGGTCCTACTGGGGCTGGTAAGACAACTATTATTAACTTACTTGAACGCTTCTACGATGTTAGTGGCGGTTCGATTAAATTAAAAGGTGTCGATACACGTGATATGAGTCGGGAAGAATTGCGGAGTCATTTTGCGATGGTTCTTCAAGATACTTGGCTATTTACCGGGACGATTTGGGATAACTTGAAATACGGTAATGAATCAGCTTCAGATGAAGCAATTTTGGCAGCTGCTAAAGCGGCCCATGTTGACGGCTTTGTTCGTCAGTTACCTGAAGGTTATAACACAGTCTTGAATGAAGAAGCTTCAAATATTTCACAAGGTCAACGACAATTATTGACGATTGCCCGGGCTTTTGTGGCCGATCCAGATATCTTAATCTTGGATGAAGCAACAAGTTCGGTTGATACGCGGACTGAAATTCATATCCAACACGCAATGGAACGGCTATTGCAAAATCGGACGAGTTTCGTTGTTGCCCATCGTTTATCAACGATTCGGGATGCGGATAACATCATTGTGATGAATCACGGTTCAATTATGGAAACCGGTACACATGATGAATTGATGGTTCAAGATGGCTTCTACGCTGATCTATATAACAGTCAATTCTCAGGGAACGTCGAGATTTAAATTGCTATTAAATAAGAGACATCATCAGGTTAAACTGGTGGTGTCTTTTTTTAGATGGCGTATACTAATAGTATTGATTCAAATAGGAGGTTTTGAGATGCGATTTGAACAAACGATTCACCAAATTGAGGCGTTAGTGGCTGATGAAGTTGTACCAGGTGTTTCATATGCCGTAATTGAAGACCAGCAAGTGACGACTAAGGTTCTTGGTTATTCAGAACTGACGCCTAACCTAATCCCGTTAGAACCAGGACAATTATACGATTTAGCGTCTTTGACGAAGGTGATTGGGACGACGACGTTGATTCTCCGTTTGTTAGAGCGGGGTCGCCTGTCACTTACGACCAAGGTTCACAGCATTTTACCAGCGTTTAAAGATCGACGGGTGACGGTTTTGCACCTCTTGACCCACACATCGGGCTTAGAGGGCTATATTCCTAATCGTAATCAGTTAGCTGCGCCAGCATTAAAAGAAGCACTATTAACGCAATTGACAGTTGGCCCTAATTTTGGAAAAAAGGTTGTCTACACGGATATTGGTATGTTGTATTTGGGCTGGATACTAGAAGTGATTTATGGTAAACCGGTTCAAGATTTAATTCAAAATATGGTGCTAACCCCTTTAGGGATGGACCAGAGTACGTTTACCCCAGAAGCAAGTCGAGCAGTACCGACCGAACTAACAATGACTAGAGGGCTTATTCAAGGCGTTGTCCACGATCCAAAGAGTTACACTTTACAAAACCATAGTGGTGCAGCAGGGCTTTTTGCACCGTTAGACGATGTCGTTCGGTTTGCACAGTTTCAACTAGGGCAATTAAAAGTTGCTGAGGCACCGGTTAGTCAAGCAAGTGTTAAGGGCTTATACCGCGACTGGACACCAGCCCATTTAGGTCGATCATTGGGTTGGGATTTACGGTTTACAGCAGATCAGACACCATTGATTTATCATACCGGTTTTACGGGGACTTTTATGTTGCTAGATCGAAAACGCCAGACGGGCTTGATTGTATTGAGCAATCGGATTCACCCGTCAGCAGATAATCAAGCTTTTCTTGATCGGCGGACAATGATTGTGGATCAATTCTTGGCTGAAGATAAGGTCTAATCACGAAATCGCTTTAAAAACAGTTACTACCACGTCTTATCCGCTTTCATTTATGGTAGAATAGAAACATTGATAAATAAAGTGCATTAGGAGTGATTGAATTGACAGAACCATTATTTCTAAAACCAGTTTTCCAAGAAAAAATTTGGGGTGGCCGCAAATTAGCAGAAGCCTTCGACTATGATTTACCAGATGGCGACATTGGTGAATGTTGGGCGATTTCAGCACATCCACATGGTCCCAGCACAATCGAAAATGGTCCCTTAAAAGGGCTCACATTAGATCAAGCTTGGGCCCAACACCGCGATTATTTTGGTGATGCCAAGGGAGAAGTTTTCCCATTATTAACGAAGATTTTGGATGCCGAAGCAAGCTTATCAGTTCAAGTCCATCCAGATGATGCCTATGCAGCTGCTCACGAAGGCCCTACAGAATTAGGTAAGACTGAATGTTGGTATATTTTAGATGCCGAACCTGGTGCTTACTTAATCTATGGTCATCACGCTAAAAACAAAGCAGAACTAACGGAAATGATTGAAGCGGGTAAGTGGGATGACTTATTGCGTAAAGTACCTGTTAAAACGGGCGACTTTTTCTACGTCCCAAGTGGCACAATTCATGCCTTGAATAAGGGGATTATGGCCCTTGAAACGCAACAAAGTAGTGATACGACTTATCGGTTATACGATTATGATCGAGTAGATGCGAAGACGGGTGAAAAACGTGAATTGCATCTAAAACAATCAATTGATACCACGATTGTGCCCCATCAAGATCCTGTTTTGAATATTCAAACAGAACACGTTGGGGATTCAACCATCACAACTTATGTGCAACCCCCAATGTCACCATTTTTCAGTGTTTACCAATGGTTGGTCAAGGGTGATTTACACTTTGACCGGACAACAGCCCCTTATACTTTAGTGTCAGTGGTTGACGGTGAAGGTGAATTGGTTGCGGATGGTCAAACCTACCCAATTCATAAGAACATGCACTTTGTCTTACCATTTGGCATTAAGTCATGGGACTTAAAAGGTAACATGCAAATTATTGCTTCAGAACCGGGTAACAAGTAAAATAAACATAACGAATTGCAACCGCAGCCGTGGTTGCAATTTTTTTAATGATTAAAAGAGTAGGGTGGCAGTCATGCAAAAACAAATTGAAGCAATTGAACAATTCGTACGAACAGCGTTAGCTCAGGAGCATAGTGGCCATGGTTTTGATCACATTCAACGGGTTGTAAATAATGCCCGCTTAATTCAACGCCAAGTTGGTGATGGCGACTTAACAACGATTACATTAGCCGCACTATTACACGATGTAATTGATGAAAAAATTGTTAGCGATGTGGCACAAGCTCGCCAAAGCGTAGCGGCTGTTTTAACCCAAAATGGCATTGATAAGATGCAATCAACTGCGATTTTTGACATCATCGATCATATGTCATTTTCTAAAAATATTAATCAGCACCAAGCATTAAGTTTAGAAGGACAAATCGTTCAAGATGCGGATCGGTTGGATGCGATTGGCGCGATTGGCATTGGGCGGACTTTTATGTACGGTGGTGCGCACGATGGGGTGGCTTATGATCCTGAAATTCAACCACGGGCCGAGTTAACCAAGGCTAATTATCGGGAACCTTCAACGGTGATTAATCATTTTTATGAAAAGCTCTTCAAACTCGCGGCGACGATGAATACGCAAGTGGCGCGAGAAATCGCAACCGCTAGAACACAAGTCATGCAAGACTTTGTGGCCGAGTACATTGCGGAATGGCAAGGCGCAAAATAACTAAAAAAAGAACGTTGGTCAGAATTACTTCTGGCCAACGTTCTTTTTGGTTAATTTAATTCTGGTTCTGCTAACCAGTCGTTTTGTAAGAGTTCATGGGTTTTCTTTTTGAGAGGGAGCCAAAGTTCAGCGCGTAAAACGTTCACCAATGATTCCCAGAAAAGCCGATCCTTCTTTTGTTGATCGGTGATATGTAGTTCGATAATTTCGCCGGACTCGGTTGTCGCGAGGACCTTATCTTGACTATCAATACTTTTAATTTTAACGGATTCAATGTTTTGGTTTTTTATTAGCATATCGATCGCTCCTTTTAATCTATAACAACAGTATAGCTGGGGAATGTTATCAAACAATTGATATTTTATGAATAAAAATCGGCTTTTTTCTTTAAAAAAGGTTAAGTCGTTTCCTTAATCTTTAGATTAAGGTTTGGATTAAACTAGCTGTTTCCTCAATCGAACGATCGGCAACATTAATCGTCGTGGCGTTTAATTGTTCAAAAATCTGGTTGGCATAGGCAAGCTCGTCACCGACGGTTGTCATATTGGAATAGTTCGTTGTTTGCGGTAATCCCAAAGTGGCCAAACGTTCTTGGCGGATTTTTAGCAGTGTTGAAAGTGGCATGGTTAGACCAATAATTTTATGGGCGGGTACTTTGAATAATTCTTTTGGTAACGGCACGTTGGGAATGAGTGGTAAGTTGGCCACACGATAGTTTTGATTGGCCAAATACATACTGAGGGGTGTTTTTGAGGTCCGTGAAACGCCTAATAAAACGATGTCGGCTTCTAATAAACCACGTGGATCTTGACCGTCATCGTAACGAACGGCAAATTCCATGGCGCTAATCCGATGGAAATAGTGTTCATCAAGTTTCCGTAATGAACCTGGGGTTTCCAGTGATGCGGTTTGGCTGCGTTCGCTGATGGCATTGGTCAGCGGAGACAGAAGGTCGATTAAGGTTAAATGCTTGGCTTGGCAAAATTGAATCACCGTTTCTTGAAGCGTGTGGTTAACAAGTGTTGAGACAACAATTGCCTGTTCTTGATGGGCATCTTGTAAAATGGGGGTTAATGTTTTTTGATCGGTAATAAACGGAAAGCGTTGAATTTTAAGGGTGACTGACGCGGGGAATTGGGCGTTAACTGCTGCAATGACGTTGCGGGCTGTTTCGCCAATTGAATCTGAAATGATAAAAATTGGAATCGCTGACATTTTGTAATCCTCCAAAAAATTATGATTGATTGTGTAGTCCGGCTTCGATGAAATAGCGCATAATAATTGATTTGGTGATTTTGCCAATGACGGTGATACCGTCGATTGCAACCACTGGCAATGAATCAACCTGATGGGCGATTAACCGTTGACCGGCGTGTAAGACAGATGTTTCCTCGGTGGTCGTTGTAATGTTTGGCATTCGCGTCATAATCATGGCAACAGGCGTAGTTTGTGTATTAGTTGTATTAATGGTTGCCCGCAGTAAGTCTTTTCGTGATAAAACACCTAGCAAACCTGACTGCTCATCCGTTACATAAAGCGACCCAACATCGTGCATGAATAGTTGCGTGACCGCTTCATCAATCGTTGTCGTTTGAGGGATTAAAAGAGGTGGGACCATCAGTTGACCGACTGTTTCTTGGTAGAGTTCATCGGTTAAGAGCGGCATCACTTCTTGGCCGACGTAAAAGTAGCCGACTTTAGGGCGGGCGTCCAAAATACCGGTCATTGTTAAAATTGCGAAATCATTACGCAAGGTTGCCCGAGAAAGATGCAATTGTTCAGCGATTTTAGTCCCACTAATGGGTTGATTCGCTTTGACGATTTTAATAATTGCTTGTTGGCGGATAGATAATTCCATAAGCGCTCCTTTAAATAAATCGGTTTCAATGAATTCATTATATGATAGTAGTACGCTAATTGCAATATATTCACACAATAGTGTGACCTATTAATTTTTATAAGCTACACTATTGACTTGTAATGTGACACACTATATAATGCGGGTATCGATAAAATTTGGAGGCGCTATCATGAACTGTATTTATGCTTTTGCTGAAGATCAAACGTTAACGAATCAAGAATTAGGTGGCAAGGGAGCCAACTTAGCGGAAATGACGCGATTAGGATTACCCGTACCAGCCGGCTTTACAATTACAACGGCTGCTTGTCGACAATACTTAGCGAGTTCTAAACAAGAGACGGACTTTTTAGAAGACGAATTAATGAAAGCGGTTCACGTTCTTGAAGAAAAAACGCAGCGACAATTAGGGAATGCTGAGCAACCGTTATTGGTATCCGTTCGTAGCGGTGCACCAATCTCAATGCCGGGGATGATGGATACCATCTTGAATTTGGGCCTAAATGATCAAACGGTAATCGGTTTAGCTGAGATGACCGATGATCCATGGTTTGCTTATGATTGTTATCGTCGGTTGATTCAAATGTTTGGGGATGTGGTTTACGGTATTGATAAGCCAATTTTTGAAGCGGCATTAACGGCGCTGAAAAATAAACGACAAGTTCAAAAGGATACCGACTTAACACTACTTGACTTAAAACAATTGATTGAAACCTATAAAGGCCTGTACGTAGCGGCTGGACAATATCAATTTCCACAGTCGGTTGATCAACAACTGCGACTGGCAATTGAAGCCGTCTTTAAATCATGGCAGAATTCACGTGCGCAAACTTATCGGCGGTTAAATCAAATCGACGGTGCCATGGGAACCGCAGTCAACGTGCAACAAATGGTTTTTGGTAATTATCAAGGACAAAGTGGAACTGGCGTTGCGTTCACCCGGAATCCAGCAACTGGGGAACCTGGTTTGTTTGGTGAATATTTATTGAATGCACAAGGTGAAGATGTGGTGGCGGGGATTCGAACACCCGCACCAATTGCAACGTTAAAGGCACAGTTGCCAGCAATTTATGAACAATTTAAAGCGATTGCCAACCAATTAGAAGCGCACTACCGGGATATGCAAGATATGGAATTTACGATTGAATCTGGTCAGTTATATATTTTACAAACACGGATTGGTAAGCGAACTGCACCGGCCGCTTTTAGAATTGCAGTCGATCTAGTTAATGAAGGGGTGATTGATCGACCAACCGCGATTAGTCGCTTGAAGCCGACGATGATTGATGGGTTATTACACCCGCTTTTTGAAGATAGTGCGGTGCAACAGGCAACTCAGTTATTGACTGGGTTACCAGCGAGTCCCGGGGCTGCCACTGGTGCGATCTATTTCGACGCCCAAAAAGCACAACAGGCACACGAAGCTGGTGAAAAAGTCATTTTAGTTCGCCAAGAAACATCACCAGAAGATATTGATGGGATGGTGATTAGTGAGGCAATTGTTACGAGTCGTGGTGGTATGACATCGCATGCGGCGGTTGTTGCCCGGGGAATGGGCTGTTGTTGTGTCGTTGGTTGTCAGCAGCTTCAAGTGGATTATGAACAACGTGAGGCGCATTTTGCCGACCGAGTTTTAAAAGAAGGGGCGATTATTTCGGTTGATGGGCATACTGGTAATCTTTATTTGGGGACATTACCACAACAAACCGGTGTACATGAAACAACGCTTGCAACGGTGCTCAGTTGGTGTGATGAGATTGCGCCATTTGCGGTTTGGGCCAACGCTGAAACACCTCAAGAAGTGGCGACTGCTTTTGAATTTGGCGCACAGGGGTTAGGACTTGTGCGGACGGAGCACATGTTCTTTGGCCCAGAACGAATTTTTAAAATGCGCCAAATGATTTTAGCAACTGAACTAGCGGATCGCCAAGTGGCGTTGGCGGTACTAAAAGCCCTTCAATTAACTGACTTTCAGCAAATCTTTTCATTAGCTGAAGAACGGCCATGTACGATTCGCTTGTTAGACCCACCATTGCATGAATTCTTACCGCAAAATGAAGCGGAACAGGCTGAATTAGCAACCGCGTTAGGCATTAGTCTGGCCGAGATTAAGCGGCGGATTGCTGATAAAGCGGAGGTTAATCCCATGTTAGGCCATCGTGGCAGTCGCTTGGCGGTGACCTATCCTGAAATTTACCAAATGCAGGTCTTAGCAATCGTCGAAAGTGCCTTAGCGGTTCAAGCGACGCACCACCATGTTGTAATCCCTAAAATAATGTTGCCGCTAATTGGCACGGCGACTGAAATGGCGTATCTAAAACAACTATTACAACAAACCATCAACGACTATTTGGTAGAAAATCACCAACAACTAACTTATCAAATTGGGACAATGATTGAGGTTCCGCGGGCGTGTTTAGTTGCGGATCAAATCGCAGAGACCGCAGATTTCTTTAGTTTTGGCACCAATGATTTAACGCAAATGACGTACGGCTTTTCTCGCGATGATATTGGTCATTTTATGCCGGATTATCAACAACAGGGATTAATGCCGACCGAACCGTTCCAAACACTCGACCAAGATGGGGTCGGTACTTTGATGCAAATGGCGGTTCAAAAAGGCCGTCAAACCAAACCTGATTTATCGATTGGTGTTTGTGGCGAAGTCGGTGGTGATCCAGCAGCGATGCCGTTTTATCGTGATTTAGGCATTGATTATGTCTCGTGTTCACCATACCGAGTGCCAAGTGCCCGTTTGGCAGCGGCCCAAAGTCAATTAACATTGGCAGATTAAAATGCAAAAAAAGAACCCCGACAATATCGAAAAAGATATTGTCGGGGTTCTTTTGGGAGTATTTAGTTTTGGACCTTTTTGACACCTGCTGCGTCGACTTGGTAACGGGATTCTTCGATTGGAAGGTCCGCTAGTGGTTGAAGATCAAACTCTGGGAAACGGCGGCTAATCGCTGTTGTTAAGAGTCGTTTAGCTAAGACACCGTTATGGGTTAAGATTGGGCCATGGAAGTAAGAGCCAAAGGTGTTTTTATAAACACAACCTTCAGTGCCATCTTCGCCATTGTTACCATGACCACGTTTAACGTAACCGAGTGGTTTTTCATCTTTTCCTAAGAAAGTCCGACCGTTATGATTTTCAAAGCCGAGGTAAGTTTCGTTAAATTCACGATTTTCAATAACGATATCGCCAATAAAACGGCTATTATCTTGGCTGAGTGTGTAGTGATCAAGGGCGCCAATCCCGGGAATCTTATCACCATTCGCACCGATGTAGTAGTGGCCCAATAATTGGTAACCACCACAAATGGCAAGCATTACACCGCCATTTTCGATGTATGCTGTGAGTGCAGCTTTTTTACTGTTAAGATCTTCTGAAATGATTTTTTGTTCGAAATCTTGGCCACCACCGAAGAGGACGATGTCGTAGCGGCTGGCATCGAAATCTTGGCCGATACTGATAACTTCTGTTTCAGTTTTTAAGCCGATTTTCTTAGCGTAATAATCGAGGACTAAAATATTGCCGAGATCCCCATAAGTATTCATTAAGTTGCCATAAAGATGACAAATTTTTAAGGTTTGGGTCATACTGATAGTCCTTTCTTAATGTAGTTGGCCTCTGCCATTTTTTTACGTAATTGTAAGACTGCCGTGTAGGTAGCAAGTACGTAAACATGTTTCGTAGGGGCTGCTTCAATAGCTGCTAATGTGGCATCTAAATCGGCTGTTTCATGTAGTTGTTCGTCAGTAACACCAGCCACTTTCAAGCGGAAAGTGATATCATCACGCCGTTCGCCACCGGTGATAACCGTTGGAATGTGGTGTTTCAAAAGGTCTTCGAATTCGCCATCCCAAATCCAACTTGTATCGATACCATCAGCGTAGTTAGCATTTAGTAACATTGCTAATGAGAAATCTTCTGGATCAGAACTGATCATTTGGAGGACTTGATTTAAGCCAACTGGGTTTTTAACAAGTACCAATGTGACTGCCTTGTCTTTCAATTGAATCACTTCTTGGCGACCGAAGACTTTTTTATTTTGCGTGAAGGCTTTTTGAATATCTGAAACAGGAACATCCAAGAAGCGGCCAATGCTGTAAGCTGCTAGGGCATTATAGATGTTATACATACCACCGATTGAGATTTCAAAAGGTGCTTGGTTAATTTCAAATTGAGAACTGGTTGGGCGCATTTCGTTGATGGCCGTCACTTGATCCGTTAGTTCAGGGCGTTTGAAGCCGCAATTTGGGCAGTAGAATTTGCCTTGGCTACTATAACTGATGAACTTGTAGTGAATGATATGTTGGCAAACAGGGCACAAAACGCCATCCGTATTGCTTGGTGCGAGCATTTCACCATCTGGTTGATGATTGAAACCATAGTAAATTTTAGGATTAGGTAATTCAACCGATGAGAAAAGTGGTACATCGCCATTCATAATTAAGGTCGTATTGGGCACGAGTTTAACCCCGGCCAAAATCTTATTATAAGTGGTATAAATTTCACCAAAACGATCCATTTGATCTCTAAAAATGTTAGTCATCACAATTGCTTTGGGTTCAATATAACGACAAAGTGGTTCAACGTTGGCTTCATCAACTTCAAGAATCGCAAGTTGCTTTTGCCCTTTTTTAGGATGATGGGCCAAAAAGGCCGTCGTAATCCCTTGCATCATGTTCGATCCTGTTGAATTGGTCATGATGTTGTCGTATTTTTGCTTGAGCGTTTGAACCGTCAAAGCTGTCGTCAACGTCTTCCCGTTGGTCCCAGTGATGATAATCACGTCGTAGTTTTTAGTTAAGTTTTTCAAAACAGCGGGGTCTAGATTTGTTGCAATCTGACCAGGTAAAGAGCTGCCGCCTTTCATAAAGGTATGTAAGAACCAGTATGAAAAACGTCCCGTTGTTGTTGCAAATGAACTTTTAATTGTCATGCAAGCCACCCTTTCAATGTTCATAATAATAGCATATTTTCTGGAAAACGACGATAGGGAAGTCATGAAGGGGCAAAATTTATGGAAACTTTAGTTTTTATCGGGGCCGATATTGTTGCGATTCCTATTTTCAGGTATACTAGACTAAAATGTGCTTTGATATAGGGGTGTTTGGAAATGGCGCAATTATTTTTTCGATATGGTGCAATGAACAGTGGTAAATCAATTGAAATTCTAAAAGTTGCTCATAATTATGAAGAACAGAATAAATCAGTGATTATCTTAACCAGTGGGATTGATAATCGTGACGGCGTGGGAATCGTTTCAAGTCGAATTGGTTTGAAACGCGAAGCAACACCGATCTTTTCGGACACGAATATTTACGAATTGGTTGAAGCAACTAATCCAGATGCCGCTTGTGTTTTAATTGATGAATCACAATTTTTAGAACGGCACCATGTTATCGAAGCTGCCAAAGTCGTTGATGATTTGAATATCCCGGTGATGGCGTTTGGTCTTAAAAATGATTTTAAGAATGAATTATTTGAAGGCTCGAAATACCTCTTATTGTTTGCCAATAAGATAGAAGAAATGAAGACAATTTGTTGGTTCTGCCGTAAAAAGGCGATTATGAACTTGCGAATGAATAACGGCTTGCCTGTTTATACAGGTGAACAGATTCAAATCGGTGGCAATGAAGCTTACTATCCAGTATGCCGGAAGCACTATTTTAACCCACCAATACAAGAAGAGATTGAAAAGGAAGGCTAATCATTCATGGATAAAATGTTTGAACAACTCGATGGTTTATTAGACCGCTATGCAGAATTACAGGAATTAATGTCTGATCCAGAAGTGATTAATGAAACCAGTCGCTACATGGAACTTTCTAAGGAAGAAGCGGGCTTGCGCGAAATTGTGGGCAAGTATACGCGTTTGAAGGAAGTTTTAAGCGAAGTGACTGAAAATGAAGAACTTTTGCGAGAAACAACCGATTCTGAAATGACAGAATTAGTTAAGGCTGATTTAGAAGAACTCCAAACTGAAAAAGCCCAATTAGAACAAGAAATTAAGATTTTAATGTTACCAACTGACCCTAACGATGAAAAAAATATCATCATGGAAATTCGGGGCGCTGCTGGTGGGGATGAAGCAAGTCTCTTTGCGGGTGACCTCCTCAACATGTACCAACGTTACGCTGAATCACAAAACTGGCAAACAGAAATCATCGATGAAACGGCTACTGAAGTCGGCGGCTTCAAAGAAGTTGCGATGATGATTACCGGTAAGAATGTTTATTCTAAACTAAAATATGAAAATGGTGCACACCGTGTCCAACGGATCCCAAAGACGGAATCACAAGGCCGTGTTCATACGTCAACAGCAACCGTTGCTGTCATGCCTGAATACGATGGTGTCGATGTCGAATTAGAAGCAAAAGATATTCGGGTTGATGTTTACCGTGCTTCTGGTGCCGGTGGTCAACATATTAATAAGACCTCTTCAGCCGTTCGGATGACCCATATTCCAACTGGGATTGTTGTGGCAATGCAAGATCAACGTTCACAACAACAAAACCGTGTTAAAGCAATGAAGATTTTACAAGCACGTGTTTACGATTATTATGAATCACAAAATCAGAGTGAATATGACTCAAGTCGTAAATCAGCCGTTGGTTCTGGGGATCGTTCAGAACGAATCAGAACGTATAATTATCCACAAAATCGTGTGACTGATCATCGAATTGGTTTGACGCTCAATAAGTTAGATCGCATTATGAATGGTGAATTAGGCGACGTAATCGATGCCTTAATCCTCTTCGATCAAACAGAGAAATTGGAGCAATTACAAGATGGCACAGCTCACTTATCTTAAAGCCCTGAATTGGGCTTTTTTATTTTTAGAAGAACGCAATAAAGAACGCGAAGCAGCGCGTTTCCTATTATTAGGACGTCATCACTGGACGACTACCCAATTAGTGTTGCATTACAGAGATGAAATGCCTGCAAAAGAGTATGAACAATACCAAGCCGATTTGGCGGCATTTGCGGAGGATCAACCGGCACAATATATTTTAGGTTATGCCAATTTTTACGGACGTGATTTTAAGGTGACACCCGCAACGCTTATTCCGCGACTTGAGACCGAGGAATTGGTAGAATGGGTATTGTCAGTAGCCCCTGTTAAGGACAGACCGCTAAAAGTGCTAGATGTCGGAACCGGTTCTGGTGCCATTGCGATTACTTTGGCCTGTGAACGCCCAGATTGGCAAGTCTCTGCGGTTGATATTTCACCGGCAGCAATTGCTGTGGCCCAACAAAATGCGCAAACATTAGGTGCAAAGGTTGACTTCATCGAAGGTGATTTCTTAACGCCTGTTATGGGGCAACAATTTGACGTGATTGTTTCGAACCCACCATATATCGCAGAAGACGAACGCTCTGTCATGGATGCTTCGGTACTTAAACACGAACCGGATTTAGCGTTATTTGCGCCTAATAATGGGTTAGCCTTTTATGAACGCTTCGCGCAGGAAGTCCCCGCATTTTTAGAATCAGACGGCGCGCTCTTTTTAGAGTTTGGTTATCAGCAAAAAGAAGCGATTGTTCGTATTTTTGAGCAAAAAGACCCCCGATTCAGCCTTGAAGTACAAAAAGATATGGCAAATTGGTCTAGAATGATGCGAGTGGGTTACTATTTCAATCGGAATTTGTTATTATAGAATAAGATGTTGATTAAGGAAGGCATATAATGGAAACAAAACGATACACAGTCAACCAAATTGAACAAGCAGCCGCTGCTTTAAATGCGGGCGAATTAGTTTCTTTTCCAACTGAAACGGTTTATGGTTTAGGGGCAGATGCGACTAATCCAGCCGCTGTTAAGAAGGTCTACGCTGCCAAAGGACGTCCTAGCGATAATCCATTGATTGTCCATGTTGCTTCGGTTGAAACGGTTGAACATTATGCAGTGACGTCAAACCCGGCTTTTGGGCAATTAGTCAAAGCTTTTTGGCCCGGTTCACTAACAATCATCTTGCCCTTAAAACATGGGGCATTTGATGCTGTTGTGACAGGTGGGTTGAAGACGGCTGCTTTTAGAATGCCAGATAACCAAGTGACATTGTCATTGATTAAAGCCGCGGGAGTGCCGATTGTTGGCCCTTCAGCTAATACATCTGGGAAACCAAGTCCAACCTTAGCTGATCATGTATTACATGATTTGACAGGGAAAATTGCCGGCGTCATTGATGACGGGCCTACCGGTGTTGGCTTGGAATCAACGGTTATTGATTTAAGTGTGGCAACACCAGTCATTTTACGGCCAGGTGTGGTAACCCAAGAAGCCATTGAACGTGTGATTGGCCCCATTATGACCAATAAGCACAAAGTCGGAGCAGCAGAAACACCGAAAGCACCCGGGATGAAATATAAGCATTATGCGCCTAACGCACAGGTTTATATTGTTGCTAATCCGGATGACTTTGACGCTGCGATTGACTGGGCTAGCCAACAAGCTGTCCCATTTGGTGTGATGGCCGTCGATACGATTTTGGAAAAGCAAGCAAAAGTCCGCTTCAAGGACCAATTCTCATTAGGTGAATCGGTTGTCACAGCGAGCCAGCATTTATTTGAAGGACTACGGTATTTTGATTTGAATCCGGAAGTTAAACTAATCCTTGTCCAAGGCTTTGCCAAGGAAGGTGTTGGTTTAGCGTATATGAACCGCCTCGAAAAATCAGCAGGGCAAAAGTATTTTAGTAAGCAACAAGCCGATTAATGGTTTAGTAACTGCCTAATGGCCAGTGATCGTAAGTTGCAAGTGAAGCACTTTTGACCCAATAATCCCCCTAAGGAGTGTTGTGCATGTTAGCTAAGACAGATCCAGTGATTAATGATTTAATTAAGCAAGAAGAAAATCGTCAACGTCATAATATTGAATTAATTGCGTCTGAAAATATTGTTTCGGGTGCTGTTCAAGAAGCACAGGGCAGCGTGCTAACGAATAAATATGCGGAAGGTTATCCCAACAAGCGATTTTACGGTGGTTGCGAGTATATCGATCAAATCGAAACACTTGCGATTGAACGGGCTAAAGAATTATTTGGTGCCGATCACGTCAACGTTCAACCCCATTCTGGTTCACAAGCTAACATGGCGGTTTATCAAGCGCTATTAGAACCTGGCGATAAGATTCTAGGGATGAATTTAACGGACGGCGGCCATCTAACGCATGGTTCACCATTCAACTTTAGTGGCCAACTCTATGACTTTTATAGTTATGGGGTTGCGGATACAAACGAACAATTGGATTATGATAGTTTAGCAGCCAAGGCCCAAGAAGTGCATCCTAAGATGATTGTTGCTGGCGCTTCAGCTTATAGCCGCACGATTGATTTTCCACGTTTGCGTGAAATTGCTGATCAAGTTGGTGCCTATCTAATGATTGATATGGCCCATATTGCCGGTTTAGTTGCAACGGGTGTCCATCCGAGTCCAGTGCCGTATGCTGATGTTGTCACAACAACTACCCATAAGACACTCCGTGGTCCTCGTGGTGGGATGATTCTTTGCAAAGCAGAATATGCTAAGGCAATTGACTCTGCCATTTTCCCAGGGATTCAAGGTGGACCATTAGAACACGTGATTGCTGCTAAAGCAGTTGCATTTGGTGAAGCGCTCCAACCAGAATTTACAGCTTACACAAAACAAATCGTTGCTAATGCGCAAGCAATGGCTGCCGTTTTTGATCAATCAGATTTAGTCCGGGTCGTTTCGGGGGGAACGGATAACCATTTAATGTTATTGGACTTGACCAATAGTGGCCTCAATGGGAAAGAATTGCAAAATCTATTGGATAGTGTGCATATTACGGTTAATAAAAATACAATTCCATTTGAAAAATTAAGTCCATTTAAGGCAAGTGGGATTCGAATTGGTACACCAGCTATTACATCACGTGGTTTTAAAGAGGCTGATTGTGAACAAATCGCCAAACTGATTCTAGAAGTGATTGAAAAACACGATCAACTAGAAGCAATGACTGCAATTAGTGAAGCGGTCTTGAAGTTAACCGACCAATTCCCAATCACCCAAGCAAAATTTTTAGACTAATTTAGGAATACTGCTAGTTTTTTACTGTGATATACGCTACAATAGTAAACAGAATTTTAAGCGGAAAGGAGAGTGGCTCAGAGGATGTTTTCTTTGGAGTCACTCTTTTTTGTTGAAATTCTTTCCATCAAATTGAATAGAATAGGGGCAAAAGGTAATGGCAAAGTTCACAGTATTAAATCATCCGTTAATTCAACACAAATTAACAATTATTCGTAACAAGAATACGGGGACTAAAGTGTTCCGTGAAGTGGCGAATGAAATTGCCGAATTAATGGTTTACGAAATTACGCGCGATCTAGCAATGGAAGACGTTGAAGTTGAAACACCAATGGGCCCAGCTATTGAAAAGCAATTGAGCGGTAAAAAATTAGCAGTTGTCCCAATTTTACGTGCCGGTTTAGGCATGGTCGACGGCGTTTTGGAATTAATTCCAGCCGCTAAGGTCGGTCATATCGGGATGTATCGTGATGAAAAGACGCTTCAACCACACGAATATTTCGTTAAATTACCAACAGATATTGACCAACGTCAATTATTCATCGTTGATCCAATGTTGGCAACTGGTGGTTCTGCAATTATGGCAATTGATGCCCTTAAAAAACGTGGCGCAACATCAATGCGCTTAGTTGTTTTAGTAGCAGCACCTGAAGGCGTTAAAGCTGTGCAAGAAGCACATCCAGATGTTGATATTTATGCAGCTGGTTTAGATGATGGATTGAATGAAGAAGGTTACATTTATCCTGGTTTGGGCGATGCTGGTGATCGCTTATTCGGGACTAAATAATTAATGCACATATAATAGGAGGCGTTCGGCATTTTGGCGAACGCCTTTTTGATACTCAACGTTATGTTTTGAACATGCTAGCGCTTTATTTAACGCTTAACCGACTCAACAAAAAATAATTACAAATTAATCACTAATTACTTTGTACTTTCAAATTAATGGTGGTATTATCTTAATTGTGTTGCGGTAATAATTTATGCGTCTCTTTACATAAATGTTACTGTTTTTTAGGTTAATTGGTTGTACGTAGTTGTTAATCGGAAAACTCGCGTGAACTATTAAATAAGCCTAGGGAAGGAGGGAATCTTGTGGGTGATAAATATCCCATTATTAGCATTTTGGGAATTCGTTTTAATTTAGCGAACTGCCTTTCGGTATTATTAAGTGCAGCAATTGTTTTCGCGCTCGTCTTCTTTTTATCAAGAAAGATTGCGTTGAAACCAACCAAGCGGCAGAACGTCCTGGAATGGATGATCGATTTTACTAATGGTATCGTTAAGAGTGCTATGCCGGGCGAAGAAGGGAAGCAATTCTACCTATTTGCCTTTGTTATGTTTCTTTTCGTATTCATTAGTAATCAGTTCGGTTTGATTTTCCAGATGAAGGTGGACGAAGTGGTTTGGCTGAAGAGTCCAACTGCGGATCCGATTATTACAATGTCCTTAGCGATGATTGTATTAGTCCTTTCGCATTATTTCAGTATTGAACGACTAGGATTTGGTAATTATTTGAAGAGTTATATTAAACCAGTAGGATTTTTCTTACCGATTAATATCATCGAACAATTTACCAATTTCTTGACGCTGTCATTGCGTTTGTATGGGAACATTTTTGCCGGGGAAGTTTTATTGAATCTTTTAGTTAAGATGGCTTTCTCGCATGGCCCAGCCACAATGCTTGTCACAGCACCAATTCAAATGGTATGGCAAGGCTTCTCCGTCTTTATCGGATCAATTCAAGCCTTTGTATTTGTAACATTATCAATGGTCTACATTTCAGAGAAAGTCGAAATGGAAGACTAAAATCAGGAGGAAAAAAATATGAACTTTTTAGCAGCAGCTATCGCAGCAGGACTTGCAGCATTCGCAGCATCATACGGTAATGGTAAGGTAATTTCTAAGACAATCGAAAGTATGGCACGCCAACCAGAATTGTCAGCACAATTAAGATCAACAATGTTTATCGGTGTTGGTTTGATTGAAGCTGTTCCAATTTTATCAATCGTCGTTTCTTTCTTGATCTTATTTAGTTAATCCGAGTGAACAACGTTTCACTTTAAAAATTAGACAGTAAGTCAAGGAAGGAGTGTCAATAGATGTTTAGTAATTTAATCGTTGGTGCTTCTGCATCTTACCTTGGAGATTCACTATTTGTACTTGTTGTCTTCATCATCTTAGTCGCTTTAGTTGGTAAATTTGCTTTCGGACCTGTTTCAAAAATGATGCAGGAACGTTCAAATAAAATCACAAATGATTTAGATAGCGCCGCTCAATCACGCGAAGATGCTGCCAAATTGGCTGCACAACGCGCAACAGAGTTGAAAAGCTCTAAATCAGAAGCCGTTGAGATTGTTAATACAGCTAAACAAAACGGTGAAAAACAACGCGAAGGTATGGTTACCCTCGCTCAAGAAGAAGTCCAAACTTTAAAACAAAATGCTAAAAAAGACATCGAACAATCTCGTTTAGATGCGTTAAACAGTGCGAGAGATGATGTTGCTCAATTATCTATTGAAATTGCTTCTAAACTCATTAAGAAAGAATTGTCAGTCGCTGATCAAAAGTCATTGATCAATTCCTATATTGAAGGGTTGGACAAGCAAAATGAAACTAGATAAGTATGCAGTCGGACAACGCTATGCAAAGGCCTTATTTTCCCTTGCAGAACAAGAGCAACAATTTGAAAGTATCCATGATGAGATACAAGCACTCGAGACCATTTTCAATGACAATCCAAAATTAGGCACAGTTTTAACAGATACAACCTTATCTGGGTTGAAACAGCGTAACTTATTAGAATCATTGAGTAATGATTTTAGTACTTTAATGCAACACTTTTTGAGCTTAGTTTTTGACTATCAAAGAATGGCTGAAATGCCTTATATTATCGCAGCTTATGAAGATCTTTACGATCAACATAAGGGGATTGCACACGCTAAGGTGACTTCAGCAGTTGCTTTAGACGATGATCAATTAGCTAAGATCAGTCAATCTTTCGCTAAACGCGAAGGTTTAAACGAAGTGTTAATCGAAAGTGTCGTTGATCCAGATATTATTGGTGGTATCGTGCTTGAATCGAACCATAAGGTAATCGATGGAAGTGTCAAACACGGCTTAGACCAAATTAAGTCGTTATTATTGAAATAGTCAATCGTTGATAAAGAGGTGAACCTGATGAGCATTAAAACTGAGGAAATCAGTGCATTAATTAAACAACAACTAGCAAATTATAATGAAGAATTAGCCGTTGAAGAAGTCGGTACTGTCACTTATGTTGGTGATGGGATTGCACGTGCTCACGGTTTAGAAAATGCCCTCTCAAGTGAATTGTTAGAATTCTCTAACGGTTCATACGGTGTGGCACAAAACTTGGAAACAAATGATGTTGGTATCATCATCCTCGGCGAATACGAAAATATTCGTGAAGGGGACCAAGTTAAACGGACAGGTCGGATCATGGAAGTACCTGTTGGCGATGCTTTAATCGGTCGTGTTGTTAATCCTTTGGGTCAACCAGTGGATGGACGCGGCGAAATTAAAACAGACAAAACGCGTCCTATCGAAAAGAAAGCACCCGGCGTTATGGCCCGTCAATCTGTTTCAGAACCTTTACAAACAGGTTTAAAAGCGATCGATGCCTTGGTGCCAATTGGTCGTGGCCAACGTGAGTTAATCATCGGGGATCGTAAGACTGGTAAAACATCTGTTGCGATCGATACGATTATTAACCAAAAAGGTCAAGATATGATCTGTATCTACGTTGCCATTGGTCAAAAGGAATCAACTGTTAGAACACAAGTTGAAACCTTACGGCGTTATGGTGCAATGGATTATACAATTGTTGTCGAAGCTGGCCCTAGCCAACCCGCACCACTCTTGTACATTGCCCCTTATGCTGGTGCAGCAATGGGTGAAGAATTCATGTATAACGGCAAGCACGTTTTAATCGTCTATGATGATTTAAGTAAACAAGCTGCTGCTTATCGTGAAATCTCATTACTTTTAAGAAGACCTCCAGGCCGTGAAGCTTACCCTGGTGATATCTTCTACTTACATTCACGTTTACTAGAACGTGCTGCTAAGTTAAGTGATGAATTAGGTGGCGGTTCAATGACTGCTTTACCTATCATCGAAACACAAGCTGGTGACATTTCAGCTTATATCCCAACTAACGTTATCTCGATCACAGATGGTCAAATCTTCTTGGAAAGTGATTTATTCTATTCAGGAACACGTCCAGCTATTGATGCTGGTTCATCTGTTTCTCGTGTTGGTGGGGCAGCTCAAACCAAGGCTATGAAGAAAGTTTCAGGGACATTACGTCTTGACCTTTCATCATACCGTGAACTAGAAGCCTTTACGCAATTCGGTTCTGATTTAGATGCCGCAACACAAGCCAAACTAAATCGTGGTAAACGGACTGTTGAAGTCTTGAAACAACCATTGCATAAACCATTACCATTTGAACAACAAACGGTAATTCTATATGCCTTAACACACGGTTTCATCGATGATGTACCTGTTGATGACATCATGCGTTATGAGAGTGGTTTAAATGATTATCTAGAAAGTAACGCTAAAGACTTGATGGATGAAATCCGTCAAACAACTAAATTGCCAGACACAGACAAACTTGATGCTGCTATTAAAGCCTTCACAGAAGGTTTTGTACCAGAACAAGCTGCCGATGACAAAGACTCAGATAAGTAAGGGGTGAATTAATTGGCTGAATCTTTAATGGATATCAAACGAAGAATCGCCTCTACTAAAAAAACTGGGCAAATTACAAGTGCTATGCAAATGGTTTCTGGTGCTAAGCTTTCTCAAATCGAAAAGAACTCAGTTGCTTACCAAGTCTATACTGATAAGATTCGAGAAATCGTGACGCATCTAGCTGCAAGTCAATTAATTGACATTGCTCGTCAAAAGAGTAGTTTACAAGCAGAACCTGCTGATTCAACTATTAAAAAGGCGATCAAGCACGAAGTAACGTTGAGTAATTTGTTAGTGGAAAGACCAATTAAGAAAACTGGTTACTTAGTTATTACAAGTGATCGGGGCTTAGTTGGTGCATATAACAGCTCAATCCTAAAAGCAATGGTCCAAATGATTTCAGAAACGCATCAATCACCTGATGAATACGCAATTCTTGCGGTCGGCGGGACTGGTGCTGATTTCTTTAAAGCACGTGGCATGAACTTAACTTACGAATATCGTGGTGTCAGTGATGTCCCTTCTTTTGAAGAAGTTAAACAAATTATTAAAACGGCCGTTGCGATGTATGATAATGGTGTTTACGATGAGTTGTACGTTTGTTACAACCACCATGTTAACTCATTAACATCTGGCTTTAGAGCTGAAAAAATGTTACCAATTACCGACTTAGATGTTTCAGAAGTTGCTGATCAAAATCTAGAATACATTACGGAACCTTCCGTGGATGATGCCTTAGACGCAATTCTACCGCAATACGCCGAAAGCTTAATTTATGGCGCAATGTTAGATTCTAAAACAGCAGAACATGCTGCTTCAATGGCAGCAATGAAGAGTGCGACCGATAACGCGAATAATTTAATTTCAGAATTATCAATTAAATATAACCGTGCACGTCAAGCTCAAATTACAACTGAAATCACCGAAATCGTCGGTGGTGCGGCAGCATTAGAATAAAAATGCGGGAGGAAGAAACAACTATGAGTATGGGAAAAGTTGTCCAAGTTATTGGTCCCGTTGTCGATGTCGAATTTTCTTTAGATACGGATTTACCAGATATCAATAATGCCTTAACAGTCGATAAAGGTAATGATGAAACTGTCGTTTTAGAGGTTGCTCTAGAATTAGGCGACGGGGTAATGCGTACAATTTCAATGGAATCTACTGACGGTTTACGTCGTGGCATGCCTGTTGAAGATGCTGGACGTGCAATTAACGTACCAGTCGGTAAAGAAACTCTAGGACGTGTTTTTAACGTCTTAGGCGAAACAATCGATGGCGGCGAAGAATTTCCTGCAGATTTTAGACGCGACAGTATTCACCGTTCTGCGCCTAAATTTGAGGAATTAAATACAAGTTCAGAAATTCTAGAAACAGGGATTAAGGTTATCGATTTACTTGCCCCTTATGTGCGTGGTGGTAAAATCGGTTTGTTCGGTGGTGCCGGTGTTGGTAAAACCGTCTTAATCCAAGAATTAATCCATAATATCGCTGAAGAACATGGTGGTATTTCTGTCTTTACTGGTGTTGGTGAACGAACACGTGAAGGTAATGACTTATACTTTGAAATGAAAGAATCAGGCGTTTTGGAAAAGACAGCCATGGTTTTCGGTCAAATGAATGAATCACCTGGTGCACGTATGCGTGTTGCCTTGACTGGTTTAACAATTGCTGAATACTTCCGTGATGTTGAAGGCCAAGATGTGCTATTGTTCATTGATAATATCTTCCGTTTCACGCAAGCTGGTTCAGAAGTTTCTGCCCTATTAGGACGGATGCCTTCAGCCGTTGGTTACCAACCAACATTGGCAACAGAAATGGGTCAATTACAAGAACGAATCACATCAACTAAAAAAGGTTCAGTTACATCTATCCAAGCCATTTATGTGCCTGCCGATGATTATACTGATCCTGCGCCTGCAACAACTTTCGCGCATTTGGATGCCACAACTAACTTGGATCGTAAGTTAACACAACAAGGGATTTACCCTGCTGTTAACCCACTAGAATCATCTTCTAGTGCGCTCGATCCTGAAATTGTTGGCCAAGCACATTACGAAGTTGCTTCTGAAGTACAACACGTCTTACAACGTTATCGTGAATTACAAGATATCATCTCTATCTTAGGTATGGATGAATTATCTGATGATGAAAAGATTATCGTTGCACGTGCTCGTCGGATTCAATTCTTCCTATCACAAAACTTCCACGTTGCCGAAGCCTTCACAGGCCAAGCCGGTTCATACGTGCCAGTTAAGGATACTGTTTCTGGTTTCAAGGCCATCCTTGCGGGTGACTACGATGATGTTCCAGAAGAAGCATTCCGTCTTGTTGGGAACATTGATGCTGCATTAGCAAAGGCAAAAGAAATGGGCTATACACAGTCTGAAAAGGCTGTCGATCAAGACTAGAAAGGGGCGTTAATGATGGCAGAAGAGCAAAAGGTATTAACCGTTAATATCGTAACTCCTGATGGTGTCGTTTATGATCACCATGCTTCAATGTTGGTTGTACCAGCAATGGCAGGACAACTTGGTATTATGGCTAATCATGAGCCAATTATTACCCCTCTAGAAATTGGTGAAATTCGTGTTAAGCGGACGGATAACCCAGGGCATGAAGACGCCATTGCAATTACTGGCGGCTTTATGGAAGTTAGTCATAACATCGCTTCAATCGTTGCTGATGGTGCTGAACGTGCGCGCGATATTAACTTATCACGTGCCCAACGTGCTAAACAACGTGCTGAAGACGCTATTAAGACGGCTTCAGAAAAACATGATTCAGACGAATTACGTCGGGCTCAAATCGCACTTCAACGCGCGATGAACCGGATTGACGTCAAAAATCATTTACAATAGTCATTGTAAAAGTCCTCACGGCAAAAGTCGTGGGGGCTTTTTTTGTTGTGTTATAATACAATCCAATCTTCTTTTATTAAGAAAACAGCTAAATACAGACAAGGGACTTTTCTGTGTGTTACAATGTCCCTATATCCATTCATAGAGGGGCGTTATTGAAGTGCAATCAATTGGATCACAAGCAGTTGTTACCATTATTAGTCATATCGGCTTTATCGTTCTTAGTTTTTACGGTCTACAGTCTTTACGACTTGAACAGCTTTTTAAACCGAATCATATTCGACAGATTCAGATTGTCCTCATGTTTACAGCCATCGTAATGGGTTATTTAGTGAGTCAATTCTTTTTAGATATTATCGCGCAAGCGCGCAATATCATTTTTTTAATCCAATAAATTAGCAGTCATATCGGAGGGAAACTCTTGGAAAAATTGATCATACAAGGCGGACAACCATTAGTTGGTGATGTCCACATCGAAGGTGCTAAAAACGCAGTCTTACCAATCATGGCGGCAGCACTTTTAGCCTCTAAAGGACCAGTTGAATTAACGAACGTGCCAATCTTATCAGATGTTTTTATGATGCAAGATGTTTTGAAGAGTCTGGATGCACGTGTTAAATTTGATGAACAACGTAACTATCTAATGATTGATGCCAATCAACCACTAAACTTTGAAGCGGCATTCGAATATGTTTCAAAGATGCGGGCTTCAATCGTTGTCATGGGACCTTTATTAGCAAGACTGGGTCACGCCCGAGTTGCCATGCCAGGTGGCTGTGCAATTGGTTCAAGACCAGTTGACTTACACCTCAAGGGGTTTGAAGCACTCGGCGCAACGATTACACAAAGTCATGGTTACATAGAAGCTAAGGCCGACCAATTAGTCGGTGCAAACATCTATTTAGACTTTCCAAGTGTCGGTGCAACGCAAAATATCATGATGGCGGCAACTTTAGCTAAAGGGACAACGGTTATCGAAAACGTTGCCCGCGAACCAGAAATTGTCGATTTAGCTAACGTCTTGAATAAGATGGGCGCTAAAGTTTTCGGCGCAGGGACTGAAGAAATTCGAATCGAAGGGGTTACCGAATTAAAGGGGACCGAACACAGTATTGTGCAAGATCGAATTGAAGCAGGGACCTTCATGATTGCCGCTGCGGCTACTAAGGGGAACGTTTTAGTTGAAGAAGCTATTTCTGAACATAATAAACCTTTATTGTCTAAACTAGCTGAAATGGGCGCACAAGTTATCGAGGAAGAAAATGGCATCCGGATTATCGGGCCTGATGAATTGAAACCAAGTAATATCAAAACCCTACCATACCCAGGGTTCCCAACGGATATGCAAGCGCAAATGACCGCTTTACAATTGATGGCTCATGGAACGAGTGTCATGACTGAAACAGTCTTCGAAAATCGTTTCATGCACTTAGAAGAATTGCGCCGCATGAATGCTGATTACCAAGTTGAAGGTCAATCTGTCATCTTATATGGACCCACTGAATTAACTGGTGCTGAAGTGGCTGCTTCTGATTTACGAGCAGCCGCAGCATTGGTCATCGCAGGTCTAGTAGCCAATGGCGAAACACTGGTCACCAACTTACAATATATGGATCGTGGTTATTATCACTTCCATCAAAAATTACGAGCATTAGGTGCACATATCAGCCGTGCTGATTTTGATGAAGCCGGTCATCGTAAAACAACTCAAAAATTAGCTTAATTAGCAGTTATTAAAGAATGATATTCGTTTTTAGACGGAGGTCATTCTTTTTTAGTGTTAATTTCGTAAACGAAACTTATATTTTATTGATATTAGGCTTGTGGTATAATTGACTATTGAATATGGTTTCTGGAAGGAGCAACACTAAATGGCTAAAGATATCGGGATTGATTTAGGGACAGCCAACGTCTTAATTAACGTCATGGACAAGGGCATTGTTCTTAATGAACCTTCAGTCGTTGCGATCGATACTAAAACAAAAAAAGTATTAGCAGTTGGTTCTGAAGCATACAGCATGGTCGGCCGGACACCCGGCAATATTTTGGCAGTGCGCCCACTTAAAGATGGTGTGATTGCTGATTTTGACATGACCGAAGCAATGCTTGCTTATTTCATTAATAAATTAAACGTCAAAGGTTTTCTATCAAAACCAAACATCTTAATTTGTTGTCCAACAAATATTACATCGATTGAGCAAAAAGCAATTGTAGAAGCTGCAGAAAAATCTGGCGGCGGTAAAGTTTTCTTAGAATTTGAACCCAAAGTTGCGGCCGTGGGTGCTGGGATGGATATTTTCCAACCACGCGGTAACATGGTCATCGATATTGGTGGTGGGACGAGTGATATCGCCGTGCTATCAATGGGTGAAGTGGTGACAAGTCGGTCATTACGGCTTGCCGGTGATCGTATGAATGCAGAAATTGCAGCATACGTTAAACGTAAACATAACTTATTAATCGGTGAACATACTGCCGAAACAATCAAGTTGAAGATTGGTAGCGTTTGGCATGCTGATGCAAGCGAACAACTAGAAGTTCGTGGCCGTGATATTGTTGGTGGGTTACCAGTGTCAATCACGATTGGTGCGGATGAAGTTGAACTTGCCTTGCACGAAACAATGATGGCCATCGTAGCTGCTGCTAAAGAAGTGCTTGAAGTGACACCACCAGAATTAGCCGGTGATATTATTGATCGCGGGATTATGTTAACCGGTGGTGGCGCGCTGTTACGCAATATTGCCAACCTCTTTTCTGAACACCTTAAGGTCCCAGTTGTCTTAGCTGAAAAGCCATTAGACGCGGTTGCCTTAGGTACGGGTGTTTTATTAGAAAATATTGCACAAAAACGAGCACACTAAATCAGAAGTAAGGGATTGTGAATATTGTGTATCGATCAAATTTTGAAGAGCACGTCAAACCAGTTCTTAAAAAGATCTTACTAGTAATTGTTTTAATGATTTTCGCCGGGCTAATTGGCCAAATGATCGGTTTTGCAATGGGTGGACAAAATCCGTTTGCCGTCTTTTTGCCAAGTACCTGGAGTCACATTATTAATTTCTTACAGTAGGCCAGGATAAGTGGTGATTGCATGCGAAAGATATTAATTGCACTTGTGCGGTTTTACCAAACTGGTATTTCGCCATTCTTACCACCGAGCTGTCGGTATTATCCGACTTGCTCTAGTTATATGATTCAAGCCATTCAAAAACATGGCGCTATTAAGGGCTTGATTATGGGTATCGGCCGCATTTTGCGGTGTCACCCGTTTGTAAAGGGTGGTTATGATCCCGTTCCGGACCACTTCACAGTGTTTCGGAATAAGTCCGTTAATGACTAATGTTACAAAATAAGGAGTTTCAAAAAATATGTCTAAAAAAGAACAACGCGTAGAAGTCACAATTGATGATATTAACCGCAACGGCCAAGCAATGACGAGTGTCAAAGTTGGTAAAAACGAAGTGGGTGTTATTGTCGAAGACAGTGCTAAAAAACGGTTTGAAGCAACTGTCGAAGGTACTGGCCAAAGCATCATTACTAAAACACACGACGATGCTGTTAACGAATTACTACGGGAGTATCACTTACACCAAGGTTAATTCTTAAGAATTAATTAGCTTTAGAGTAACCCGGCAGATTTTTGGCCGGGTTATTTTATAATTAAGACAGTTTTTAGTTGAAGGAGACTTAACATGCCAAAGGAATTAGAAAAAGTCGACGATACTTCGCGCGTAGATTACGGGATTGTTTTTTCCGTCTTCATGTTAGCGTTAGTGGGTTTAATGTCGATTTATGTCGCGGTAACGCATGATACAAGTAGTGCCAGCTCAACGCGAGCTGTGCTAATGCAGGCGGCTTGGTACGTCATTGGTGGGATCGCAATTGTGGCCATCATGCAGTTTGATTCGGAACAGCTCTGGCGAGTTGCACCGATTGCTTATGGCATTGGGATTTTCCTCTTAGTCGCCGTCTTATTCTTTTACAATCGGGCAGTGGCGATTCAAACTGGTGCTAAGAGTTGGTTCTCGTTAGGACCGATTTCGTTCCAGCCTTCCGAAGTGATGAAGCCGGCTTATATCTTGATGATGAGCCGGGTTGTCACTAAGCACAATACTGAGTATCCAGAACACACGATTAATACGGATTGGTTATTGTTAGGCCGATTATTAATTTGGACTTTACCGGTTATGGTGCTATTGAAATTACAAAACGATTTTGGGACGTTATTAGTGTTCGTTGCAATTTTGGGTGGTATTATCTTGGTGTCTGGGATTACTTGGAAGATTTTAGCACCTGCAATGGCGATAATGGCGGCCATTGGTGGAACTGCTTTGACCTTGGCGGCAACAACCCCCGGGCGGGCGATTTTAACCCACTTAGGCTTTAAAACCTATCAATTTAACCGAATTGATGCCTGGTTACATCCGTTTGATAATACGGCCAGCACAAGTTTACAATTGTCCCAAAGTTTAAAAGCCATCGGGTCTGGTCAACTATTTGGTAAAGGCTTCAATCAGATTCAGGTTAACGTACCGGTTCGTGAATCCGATATGATTTTCTCCGTAATTGGTGAAAACTTCGGCTTCATCGGTTCTTGTTTAGTCATTTTATTGTATTTCTTGTTGATCTACCAAATGATTCGGGTCACATTTGATACCAAAAATGAGTTTTATGCCTATGTTTCAACGGGTGTTATCATGATGATTCTTTTCCATGTTTTTGAAAATATTGGGATGAGTGTTGGTCTATTACCATTGACTGGTATTCCATTACCATTTATTTCACAAGGTGGTTCATCGCTATTGGGGAACATGATGGGGATTGGCTTTATCATGTCGATGCGGTACCATTATAAGAGTTATATGTTCAGCGAATCTGAAGATACTTTCTAGGAGTGAAAACAATTGACAATGAGTAACAATGATTATTTTTGGACAGAAGAAATCGCAGCTTCAATCAGACGAATTGGTTTGACTAAGGGTGCGCAAAATGAATTTGGGTTAATTAAATTTGTAGATGTCCCAGTTGAAGGGCAAAAGATGGCACTTGATATGCCACTTGTTGCAATTGAAGCTGAAAAAATGGTTCAAGAGTTAGATAGTCCTTTAGCAGGTGAATTAGTCAACGTCAATACTGATTTAGCCGATAATCCCGAATTATTAAATGCGGATAATGAAAAAGATGCGTGGATTGCCGATATTCGAATTTCAGATAATTAGACTTGACATCTGGCGTCTGATTAATTAAGATAAGAATTACTTAATACAAGCGATGAAAAGATGAGTAGATGATTTAGTAGCATTTTAAGAGAGTCCGGTCAGGTGCAAGCGGATAATGCGAACAATTTTCGAATATGGTCTTTGAGCAAATTCATTTGGTAAGGTTTAACTGAGCCGAATGCGGGGGTTGCCCGATATAGCGAACGAGTATCGATTCTGGTACTTTGTAAGGCGATTATTGTGAAGTAGTCGTGAAATTAAGGTGGTAACACGCAAATTGGCGTCCTTTCTCTCATTTATTTGAGAGGGAGGACTTTTTTTGTACATTTTTAGTCAAAGGGAGAGAATGCAATGTTAGAACTAAAGCAAGTCGGTAAGGTTTACCAACGGGAACAACAGACATTTACAGCACTCAGCGATATTTCATTGAAAATTGAAGCGGGTGAAATTTACGGTATTATCGGCTATTCAGGCGCTGGTAAGAGTACGTTGATTCGATTATTAAATGGTTTAGAAAAACCAACCAGCGGGGATGTCTTGGTCAACGGTCAATCAATCGTTGGTTTGAGCGAACAAGCAATGCGACCAATTCGGCAAAAGATTGGCATGATTTTTCAACACTTCAATCTACTCTGGTCAAAAACAATTCTTGAAAATATTGCCTTACCGCTTAAATTAGCGGGGGTTAGTAAGAAGGAACGCTTAGCTAAGGCCAAAGAGATGTTGGCGTTAGTCGAACTAACAGACTTGGGCGCTGCTTATCCTAGCGAACTTTCAGGTGGCCAAAAACAGCGGGTTGCGATTGCCCGTGCGTTAATCAGCGAACCGGCCATCTTACTATGTGATGAAGCAACCAGTGCTTTGGATCCTAAAACAACGAATTCAATTTTAAGTCTTTTAGCTAAGATTAATCAGGAAATGGGCATCACGATTGTGCTGGTAACCCATGAAATGGATGCGGTACGCCGGATCTGCCAACGAATCGCAGTGATGGCGGCCGGTCGGGTAATTGAAGAAGGCACAACACAAGCCATCTTCGAAACGCCACAGGCAGAAGTGACGAAAGCCTTTGTTTCAGAATCATTGGTGATTACGCCTAGCGAAACAGCCGCTTCAATCGAACAGTTGTTGACGCGGGTACCAGAGGGCACGATCGTCAAACTCCGGTTTAACGAAGAACAATCCAGTCAACCGGTCATCGGCCAATTAATGCGCCGCTATCCAAGCGTTGAAGTCAGCGTGATTAGTGGGAGTTTACAACAAACGATTAATGGTGCCCTGGGGTATTTATACATTCAGATTCAAGCTAGTCCAGACGATTTAAAACAGGCATTATCCGACTTAAGTCAACAAACTATCGAAGTAGAGGTGTTAAGACATGGCTAATATCAACGGGTTTCAATCTTATTTTCAATTTAAACAAATCGACTGGCCAACGATGTGGGAAGCGACAGGCGAAACGGTTTGGCTAACAGCTGTCAGTGTCTTGCTAGTGGCGATTCTCGGTTTCTTATTGGGATTAGTCTTATATCAAACGAATGGTAAAACGGATTTTATGAGTCGGTTGTTAAATGGGATTGTCGCTTTATTCGTTAACGTTTTCCGTTCAGTGCCATTCATCATCTTGATCGTGCTTTTGATTCCCATGACTAAGGAATTAATGGGCACCATGATTGGTCCCAAAGCTGCAATTCCCGCATTAATCGTTTCGGCAGCACCATTTTACGCCCGGTTAGTAGAATTAGCCTTTCGTGAAGTTGATAGCGGGGTGATTGAAGCGACCCGCGCACTAGGCGCTTCAAAATGGCAAATTATCTGGCAAGTCCTTTTACCAGAAAGCATGCCCGCACTTGTTTCTGGGTTAACCGTCACCGCGATTTCATTACTTGGTTACACGGCAATGGCCGGTGTGATTGGGGCCGGTGGCTTAGGAAACTTGGCCTATACGGAAGGCTTCCAAGCAAATCAAAATACAATTACGTTAGTGGCGACAATCATTATTTTAATCATCGTGTTCATTTGTCAAAAAGCCGGTGACATGATCATTGCTAAAATTGATCATCGTTAAAACAGAGGGAGAAAAGTAGATGCAAAAAAGATATTTAAGCGTACTCGCCGGGCTTTTAATTGTTGGCTTACTGTTGACTGGCTGTCGCGCTAAAAAAGCAGATCCCAATACGATTGTGATTGGCGCATCAACCATTCCGCATGCCGCCATTTTAAGACACATTAAACCCGAATTAAAAAAAGAAGGCATCACATTGGACGTCAAAGCGTTCAGTGATTATGTATTACCTAATAAGGCTTTAGCCAGCGGTGAATTGACCGCCAACTATTACCAACACATTCCGTTTATGAAAAAGGCTAACCACGATAATGGTTATCACTTAGTGAGTGCCGGTGGGATTCATCTGGAACCACTAGGTCTTTATAGTAAGCGAGTTAAAAAATTGAGTGCCGTCAAAACCGGCGCTACCGTTCTGGTTTCAAATAGTCAAACTGACTGGGGCCGGGTCCTCTCGATTCTAAAAGCAGGCGGCTTGATCACCTTGAAACCAGGGGTCAAAGTTGAAAATGCGACCTTCAAGGATATCGCTAAAAATCCGAAGAAGCTCAAATTTAAGTACACATTTGAACCGAAATTGATGCCTGAATTGTTGAAAAATGATGAAGGTACACTGGTTGCCATCAATTCAAACTATGCGGTTCAAGCCGGCTTCACACCGGAAAAAGATGCAGTGGCAATTGAAAGTCTCTCATCACCATACGTAAACGTCGTCGCCGTTAATAAAGGTGATGAAAACAAACCCGCTATTAAGAAGTTAATTAAAGCACTTAAATCAAAATCAACCCAATCCTGGATTAAAAAACAATGGCACGGGGCGGTATTACCCGTTAAATAATGAAGGAAAAGTCTTATCGAAGGATAGGGCTTTTTTATTAGCATATTTTTGGGAGATAGATAAGAATTGATTCTTTTTTACAATCATTCTTCTATTGAAAAGCGTTCTCATTTAGCTTAGAATTAAGTCAGCAACAACGTGCTATAATGCGATTTTTGGAGGGTCAGTAATGTCTAAATTAGAAATTATCGATTTACACGTCGGAATTGACGGTAAAGAAATTTTAAAAGGTGTTAACTTAGAAATGAATACGGGTGAGATTCATGCCATCATGGGACCAAATGGGACCGGGAAATCAACCCTTTCAGAAACCATCATGGGTAATCCTAAATACGAAGTGCTTCAAGGTGAAATTAAATTAGACGGTCAAAATATTCTTGAAATGCCAGTTGATGAACGGGCGCGCGCTGGCTTGTTCTTAGCGATGCAATATCCATCTGAAATTCAAGGGGTTACAAATGCTGAATTTATGCGGGCTGCTATCAATGCGCGTCGGGCTGAAGATGATCAAATCTCAATCATGGCCTTCTTGAAAAAATTAGATCAACGCATGGCTGTCTTAGATATGACAGAAGAAATGTCTGAACGTTACTTAAACGAAGGCTTTTCTGGTGGTGAAAAGAAACGGAACGAAATTCTACAATTAATGATGATTGAACCTAAATTTGCTATTTTAGATGAAATTGATTCTGGTTTAGATATCGATGCCTTACAAGTTGTTTCTAAAGGGGTCAACGAAATGCGCGGTGACAACTTCGGTTCATTGATTATCACGCATTATCAACGTTTATTGAATTACATTGTGCCTGATTTCGTGCACATCATGATGGGCGGTAAAATCGTAACGACTGGTGATGCGTCATTGGCCAAACGTCTAGAAGACGAAGGTTACGCCGGTATTCGTGATGAGTTAGGGTTAGACATTAAATTAACTGACGATGAAAGTAAATAGGGGGCAGCTTTGATGAAAAAGAAATTAGCCATCACACCTGAACAAGTTGCGGCTTTTTCAATTGCCCATCAAGAACCAGATTGGTTTGCAGCCTTACGCCAAACAGCCTTAGGCCAAATTGAAAAGCTCGACTTACCTATTTTCGAAAAGATTAATTACAAACATTGGCCAATTATGGCTGCGAGTGCGCCTACTTTGACAACTTCTGCGACTGACACACTACCCGAAATGGTCGCTGATTTAACAGCGGATCAACCCTATGTCGTACAAGTTGGACAAACGATTGCTAAATTAAATCTGCCTAGTGAATTAGCAGAACAAGGGGTCATCTTTACCGATATCTTCACTGCTTTACAAGACTATCCTGAATTAGTTCATGAATACTATATGCAAGTGACGGTTAAACCGGACGAGGATCGTTTGACAGCCTTTCACACGGCTTTGATGAACAGTGGGATGTTCTTGTACGTACCGAAGAATGTGGTGATTAAACAACCGATTACGGCTTATTATGTGCAAGATAGCACGCAAGCTACTGATTTTATCCACCATGTTTTAATTGTGGCGGAACAAAATAGTGAGTTTAGTTATCTAGAAAATCTACAAACAATGGGTGATCACAAGAACCTAGCCAATATGGTGGTTGAAGTGATTGCTAAGGATAATAGTCACGTGCATTTTTCAGCCGTTGATGCGTTTGGTAAGTTTGTTACGACTTATCTGAACCGTCGGGGACACTTAATGCGTGATGCCCGGATTGATTGGGCATTGGGCTTCATGAATGACGGCAATATCATTGGCGACTTTGATTCTGATTTGGTCGGCGATGGTTCGCATGCTGAAACGAAAGTGGTCGCTATTTCAACCGGGAAACAGATTCAAGGAATTGATACGCGGGTAACGAATATTGGTCCCCGTTCAATTGGCCATATCTTGCAACATGGCGTTATTTTAGAAGATGCGACCCTGACTTTTAACGGGATTGGGCACATCATCAAAGGCGCTAAGGGTGCCGATGCACAACAAGAAAACCGGGTTTTGATGTTATCACGAACGGCCCGTGGGGATGCCAATCCGCTATTATTAATCGATGAAAATGACGTTCAAGCCGGTCACGCTGCCAGTGTTGGCCGTGTTAATGAACAACAAATGTACTATCTCATGAGTCGGGGCTTGTCTAAAGAAGTCGCACAACGCCTAGTCATTCGTGGGTTCTTAGGCGCCGTCCTGACTGAAATTCCGGACAAAAATGTTCGTCAACAATTAACGGACACGATCGAGAGGAAGTTAATCGATGGGCAAAAGTCTGAACACTAGTCGGCAAGATTTTCCAATTTTAGAACAATTGGTGAATGACGAACCCTTGGTCTATTTGGATAACGCAGCGACAACGCAAAAGCCACAAGCGGTGATTGACCAATTAGTGAGTTACTACCAACATGATAATGCCAATGTTCACCGGGGCGTGCATACGTTGGCGGAGCGGGCGACTGCTCAATACGAAGCTGCTAGAGTTAAAGTTCAACAATTTATCAATGCAGCTTCTTCAGCGGAGATAGTCTTCACAAAAGGGACCACGCAGAGTTTAAACTGGATCGCCGGCAGTTTCGGGCCAACCGTTGTTCAAGCTGGCGATGAAATCGTCATCAGCTACATGGAACACCATAGCAACCTAGTCCCTTGGCAACAACTTGCTAAAAAGACGGGGGCCAAACTACGCTACATCGATCTATTGCCAGATGGTCAGTTAGATTTAGAAGCTGCTAAGCAGGTTATTGGTCCACGGACTAAAATTGTCAGTTTAGCACATGCTTCTAACGTTTTAGGCGTTGTCAATCCGGTGAAGACGATTGCGGCACTAGTCCACGCACAAGGTGGTTATATGGTGGTTGATGGCGCACAAGCTGTCCCGCATATGCCAGTTAATGTGCAGGCGCTCGATGCAGATTTTTATGCCTTTTCAGGGCATAAAATGTTGGGCCTAACAGGGATCGGTGTCTTGTATGGTAAGCAGGACTTGCTCGAACAGTTACCGCCGGTTGAATATGGTGGTGAGATGATTGATTTTGTTGGCTTACAAGAATCGACATTCAAAGAACTGCCTTGGCGCTTAGAAGGTGGGACACCCAATATTGCTGGTGCGATTGGCTTAGGAACTGCGATTGATTATCTGAATCAGATTGGGATGACCAACATCCAGGCACATGAGCAGGCTTTAGTCGCCGAGGCATTACCGGCCTTACAAGCGATTGACGGGTTGACGATTTATGGCCCGCAAGAAGCTAGTCAGCGAACGGGTGTGATTGCTTTTAATCTCGATAATCTCCATCCGCACGATTTAGCAACGGCACTTGATATGGAAGGGGTCGCTGTTCGCGCTGGGCATCATTGCGCACAACCACTGATGCAGTGGCTAAACGTTGCGGCAACGGCTCGCGCGAGTTTCTACCTCTACAATACGTCAGAAGACGTACAAGCCTTAGTGGCCGCGATTCAAGCAGCAAAGGAGTTTTTCCAAAATGGCACTCTCTAAATTAGATAACTTATATCGACAGGTCATCTTAGACCATTCGCAACATCCGCACCATCATGGTCATTTAGACACTGTCGATCATGAAATTGAATTACGTAACCCAACTTGTGGCGATGTGTTGCAGTTGGAGATTGCGCTTGAAGATAACCGGATTAGCCAGATTGCTTTTTCAGGGGAAGGCTGCACAATCAGCCAAGCCTCTGCCAGCATGATGACCGATGCGGTCTTGCATAAGACACCTGCTGAAGCTGAAGTGATGATCGAACGCTTTTCAGACATGGTGATTGGTGATCGCGATGAGGATTGGACAATTCTAGAAGATGCGGCCATCTTGCAGGGCGTTCAACAATTTCCAGCGCGGATTAAATGTGCCACGCTTGCTTGGAAGGCGCTCCACAAAGCGCTCAATAGCGATACCAACACAGCGACAACGGGTCAAATTGTGAACCATGCAGAAACGGAGGGAACAGATTAATGACAGAAGAGACGACGATGCCCCAATTTGAGAACTACGATTACGGCTTTAGCGATGATGTTGAACCCGTCTTTTCAACCGGTCGGGGCTTAACTGAAGATGTTGTGCGCGCAATTTCGCACGAGAAAAAAGAACCCCAATGGATGTTAGACTTCCGTTTAAAATCATTCCATGCTTACGAAAAAATGCCAATGCCCGATTTTGGCCCAGATTTATCCGGCCTTGATTTAGAGCATATGCTGTACTACCAAAAGGCGACTGATAAACAATACCGCGATTGGGAAGATGTCCCTGATAAAATCAAGGAGACTTTTGACCGCTTAGGGGTTCCAGAAGCTGAACGGAAATACTTAGCTGGTTCAAGTGCGCAATATGAATCAGAAGTGGTTTACCACAATATGCGCGATGAATTTGAAAAGCTCGGGATTATCTTTACCGATATGGATACTGCCTTGCGCGAATATCCCGATATCGTGAAGGAATACTTCAGTACTTTGGTTAAACCAACCGATAATAAATTCTCAGCCCTCAACTCGGCTGTCTGGTCCGGGGGGACCTTTATCTACGTGCCAAAAGGTGTGCGGACAGATATTCCAATCCAATCATACTTCCGGATTAATGCTGAAAATTCAGGTCAATTCGAACGGACATTGATTGTTGTTGATGAAGGCGCCAGTGTTAACTACGTCGAAGGCTGTACTGCGCCAAGTTATTCAAGTGATAGCTTGCACGCTGCGGTCGTTGAAGTCTTCGTTAAACGGGATGCTTACTGCCGTTACACGACGATTCAAAACTGGTCGAAGAATGTTTATAGTTTGGAAACCAAACGGGCCCAAGCCATGGAAAACGCGACAATGGAATGGGTTGATGGGAATCTCGGTTCTAAAATGACCATGAAATACCCAAGCGTCTACCTCGATGGTGAAGGCGCACGGGGCACAATGCTGTCAATCGCTGTTGCCGGCGAAGGTGTTGACCAAGACAGTGGCGCCCGGATGATTCACGCCGCACCAAATACGTCGTCATCAATCGTTTCGAAATCGATTGCCAAAGACGGTGGCGCGGTTGATTACCGGGGCACTGTTCGTTTTGAACGCGACAGTGACGGCTCTTTTGCCCACGTCGAATGTGATACGATTATTATGGATGATAAATCCAGTTCCGACACGATTCCGTATAATACAATCTTAAACGGGAACGTCTCAATGGAACATGAAGCCAAAGTCTCCAAAATTTCAGAAGAACAACTCTATTACTTGATGAGCCGTGGCATTTCGGAAGCCAAAGCAACCGAAATGATCATCATGGGCTTCGTCGAACCATTCACCAAGGAACTCCCAATGGAATACGCGGTGGAATTGAATAGATTGATTAGTTATGAAATGGAAGGGTCTGTGGGATAATAAAAAAAGACTAGTGACCTAAAACTTTTAATGTAGCCATCAAAAAAGCCCTCAACTGAGGGCTTTTTTCAGGTTATTAACGTGCATTGATATTAGCAAATAATTTAATACAGTAGAGCGCACTTAGTCCAACTAGGACATAAACAATTCGTGAAATAATAGCTGCTTGGCCGCCAAATAGCATAGCCACAAGGTCGAATTTAAATAAACCATTCAAGCAACATGAAATAAGCAAAAATTGATATGAAAAAGTTTTTGTTAGAGATCCAGAGACAATCTTATTTGCTTTAAATGATGCGTATGGGTATGTGTGGTACTCATATTTCTGGTCAATTTGGCCTAAAAAGCCGATTTTTTCCAAGTTAATAATCAAATACCTCTTCTTTTAAGTATGAAATAACTTCTTTGATAAATAAGTAGGTTATCTATAGAAATAAGGCTATCTTCCTTAATTGTGAGGTAGCCTTATTTTATTGGTAATAAAAAATGATGAAATCCGAAAAGACATATTTTAAACATCAATGGTTAATTTTATTAATATTTAAGTCATAACAATTAAAATTATACTCTTGTGAATTAATTAATAATAGAGTTGTATTAAAATTATATAGGACTAGTATGGAGGTGTAAAGGAGGGATTACAAATGAAAGTTAATAAAAAACTTTTAGTATTATTGGCAGCAATTGGATTATCATTAGGAGGGACAGGCCTAATATCGAATGGTTTAACAAATACCACACCTGTCCAAGCGGCAGCTATGAATAGTAAGCAACAAGCGGTTGTCAACTTAGCTAAGCAACAAGTTGGGAAACCATATGTTTGGGGAGCAACTGGGCCAAACAGTTTTGATTGTTCAGGATTAGTTCAATATGTTTATTCTCATGCAGCGGGAATTAATTTACCACGGGTAACAACGCAACAAGAAAAAAGTGGATCAGAAGTTAGTTTAAGCGCTTTGCAACCAGGTGATTTATTGTTCTGGGGCAGTCGCGGTAGTACATATCACGTTGCTATCTATATCGGTGATGGCAACTTTGTTCAAGCTCCACAACCAGGCCAAAATGTAAAAATTACTAATATGAAATATTATTATCCTAGCTTTGCTAGAAGAGTTTTACCAACTGAATTACCGGCTGAGTCACCTAAACCCGCACAAAGTGAATCAACGGCAAGAGTTACCGCTAACAGTACCTTTGGTTATAGGTCTAGTGGGGCTCAAATGAGTGGTACTAATAATGTTTTTAAAAAAGGAACTAATTGGAAAGTAAATGGCTTTAAAATGATTAATGGTCAAGAAATGTTGTTAGTTGGTGGTGATGAATATATTCCAAGAAAAGATACAACTATTGATAATAGTATTTTAGAAATAAATTATTATTCTAATTTAACGGTGAATACTTATAAAAAAGATGGAACTTTGGCACCCAATAAATTAAAAACTGGAACTAAGTGGAAGAATAGTGGATTTACAACGATAAAAGGGCAAGTAATGTACCAAGTGGGTAGAGATGTCTATCTACCTAAGTTATATACTCAATTTGGGGCCAGCGGCCCAAAACCCGCACAAAGTGAATCAACGGCAAGAATTACTGTTAATAGTACCTTTGGTTATAGATCTAGTGGTGCCCAAATGAGTGGTACTAATAATGTATTTAAAAAAGGAACTAATTGGAAAGTATGTGGCCTTAAAATGATCAATGGTCAAGAAATGATATTGGTTGGTGGAGATGAATATATCCCAAGAAAGGACACAACTATCGATAATAGAGTTGTAGAAGTTAATTATATTCCTGGGCAATCAGTTCCGACTTATAAATTAGATGGAACAATGGCCATAGATAAGCTGAAAAACGGTACTAAGTGGAAAAATAGTGGTTTTAGAATGATTAATAATGAACAAATGTATCAAGTAAGTACGAATGAATATTTACCAAAGAAGTTTACACAGTTTGGACACGTTGATTTTTAAGAT
This sequence comes from Latilactobacillus parasakei, assembly GCF_049674265.1. Lineage (NCBI taxonomy): Bacteria > Bacillati > Bacillota > Bacilli > Lactobacillales > Lactobacillaceae > Latilactobacillus > Latilactobacillus parasakei. The sequence continues at coordinate 172,396 of NZ_CP186861.1, forward strand.
AATATTTAAAAAATTTAATTGATTTGAGTACAATATTATTCAGATATACCGGAGGAGATACACATGAAAAGTAAAAAGCTTTTAGTATCACTTGCGACTTTACTGCTAACAACAGGAGCTGCATTACCAGTTTTTAGTAATATAAATAGTGTTAAGGCTGATGCCACAGTACAACAGCATGAGGCACCATTAGTTCAAAATAGTAAGATTGGGCAAGGCTTTTATTCACCTAGTCAAAAATTAGCCCTACCAAATCCAATGTTACGGACAGATCCATCAATATTTTTCAATTCTATTAAGCAAGGCGCTGTAGATACATGGAAGAAGCATAATTTCTTACCATCAGTGACTGCAGCACAAGCCGCAATTGAAAGTGGTTGGGGAACTTCGGGTTTAACTACTGCAGCAAATAATTTATTTGGGATTAAAGGTAGATATAATGGGCAATATATCGTTTTTCCAACTCAAGAATGGGTAAACGGCCATTATGTAACAATTAATGCTGAATTTAGAAAATATCCAAATTGGGCAACTAGTGTAGAAGATCACGGTAATTTCTTTACAGATAATGAACGGTATCATAATTTATTAGGGGTCAAAGACTATAAGCAAGTAGCGAAATTAGTACAACAAGATGGTTATGCAACCGATCCAAATTATGCAGCCACGATTATTCGTGTAATTGAACAATATGGCTTACAAAACTGGGATCAAGAAGCGTTCATTAATACAAGCGTGCCTAAACCCGCACAAAGTGAATCAACGGCAAGAGTTACCGTTAACAGTACCTTTGGTTATAGGTCTAGTGGGGCTCAAATGAGTGGTACTAATAATGTTTTTAAAAAAGGAACTAATTGGAAAGTAAATGGCTTTAAAATGATTAATGGTCAAGAAATGTTGTTAGTTGGTGGTGATGAATATATTCCAAGAAAAGATACAACTATTGATAATAGTATTTTAGAAATAAATTATTATTCTAATTTAACGGTGAATACTTATAAAAAAGATGGAACTTTGGCACCCAATAAATTAAAAACTGGAACTAAGTGGAAGAATAGTGGATTTACAACGATAAAAGGGCAAGTAATGTACCAAGTGGGTAGAGATGTCTATCTACCTAAGTTATATACTCAATTTGGGGCCAGCGGCCCAAAACCCGCACAAAGTGAATCAACGGCAAGAATTACTGTTAATAGTACCTTTGGTTATAGATCTAGTGGTGCCCAAATGAGTGGTACTAATAATGTATTTAAAAAAGGAACTAATTGGAAAGTATGTGGCCTTAAAATGATCAATGGTCAAGAAATGATATTGGTTGGTGGAGATGAATATATCCCAAGAAAGGACACAACTATCGATAATAGAGTTGTAGAAGTTAATTATATTCCTGGGCAATCAGTTCCGACTTATAAATTAGATGGAACGATGGCCATAGATAAGCTGAAAAATGGTACTAAGTGGAAAAACGGCGGTTTTAGAATGATTAATAATGAACAAATGTATCAAGTAAGTACGAATGAATATTTACCAAAGAAGTTTACACAGTTTGGACATGTTGATTTCTAGAGAAGTATTTAAAGAAAGCCAATTCGCGGTTAAACGAATTGGCTTTCTTTATGGTATTAACTTATACAAATTAATACCATTATCTGAGGACATTGAAATTATGGATAAGTTGAGATTAAAGTGAGTGCACCAGTTTAAACAGTAATAGTTATAGGAATAATGATTATTGCTTTTAATTATTTGATATACTATGCGCATAATGAATTATTAACGTGCATTGATATTAGCAAATAATTTAATACAGTAGAGCGCACTTAGTCCAACTAGGACATAAACAATTCGTGAAATAATAGCTGCTTGGCCGCCAAATAGCATAGCCACAAGGTCAAATTTAAATAAACCAACAAGTAGCCAGTTTAAACCGCCTACGATTAATAAGGCAAGAGCGATATTGTCTAAAGTCTTCATATTCAACACCTCCTTCTTTAACTTAAAAATAACATCTTCAAGAAGTTGGGACAATGTAATTGCTCACAATGTTTATTGGAGCAATTTTAAAAATCTAGTGTGATTAAGGTGCATGTCAAGAATGTTATTTAATTTTTTTCTGTTGTAAGATATTAGCAGTAATAAAATGTCAGGAGCGAGTTGAATGAAACAATTTGAACCAGCACGGATTAATGATCAGTATTCTTTAACGCTAAATGAGACAGGCAATGTCATGTTGTCTAAAGTAGGCGTTGGTATTGTGGGACAGATGAGTTATTATTACACGCGTAACGATTTACCGTTGTTTATTTGTCGTCACGAACCACGTGCGGATTTAAGAACAATTCATGATGTGATGGTTCAATTGGACGCCCAGCTGGCAGAAATGGTCGGTTGTGGCTGCTTAATGGTTGGTGGTCAGAACGTGGCACAACAATGTAAAATGGTCTAATTAAAAGAGGACACACTATCTAATGGATAGTGTGTCCTCTTTTGTAGAAAGCTATTTATCTTGTCAAATGTAAAATCGGATATGGTTTATCAAAGCCATCTCGCTGACTCCGTGATACAACTGTAAAACGGTGCTTTAAGTAAAACGCTTTGGCGCGCTGATTTTGTTCGTTCACATCAATTTTATTAATCTGTTGATTATTGATTAGCCAATCTAAGATTTGATGGCCATACCCGCCACCAATGTAATGAGGGTCGAGAAATAGCATCTCTAATTCTTGACCGTTGGTACCACTAAACCCGATTGGCTGGTTATCTAGTGACCAGATTCTGAGGACCGTTTGATCCAGAAAATGGGGAATTTGTGTTTTATAAAAAGTTACGTCTTCAGGTTGTAAGAAATTATGCGTCGCTAAAACGGACCGTTCCCAAATATCGAGGACTAGCGCATAGTCTGAGATGGTTGCTAATTGATTCGATAACATTTTATGACCTACTTTCAGTTTATTGATAGATTAAATTAAATGATTCTCGAAGTCAATTAAGTGATTAATAATGTCCTTTTTGGTCATTTTTAAAAATACGAATGCTGTTTAACCATTTCGGTTAGGCAGTATTTTTTAATTGGCGAAATGCGCTGATATATAATGATGAGAGAACGACATCATTTTATGCGGTTTTATTTAAGAATATCAACTTTACGAATTGTGAGAGAATGATGAAAATTATGAACAAAATTTCGTCAAATTAAATATTTAACGTCATTATCAGAGGGAATTCCGTATATTTGTGATAAAATATTAGCCAATGAACGGTTATTAGGAGGCGGACTGATGTATCATATTAAAATTAATAATATGCAGTTTCATTCGCATATTGGTGTTTTTCAAGCTGAAAAGGATCTAGGTCAGCGTATTGAAATTGATTTAAGGGTGGCAATTATGACGCCTTATCAAGGGGACGAATTAACGGATACGGTCAGTTATGCTGATTTCTATGAAGTGATTGCTCGATTAATCGTCAAATCGCGCGCTAATTTGGTCGAAACAATCGCTCATGAGATTATCCAGGCAATTCACGCCCTTGATACCGAGCGAATTGGCTTAGTTACGGTTAAGGTGCGCAAGATTGCGGTGCCGATTGAAGGCATTTTTGACCATGTCGAAATCGAGATGGAGGGTTGAGTTTGAGCAATCAAGTTTATATTAGTTACGGCAGTAATATGGGTGATTTAAAGGCGAATATTAACCAGGCGCTAGCTCTTTTGGCAGCTGATCCGAAAATTCAAATTGAACGGCAGTCGGCCTTTTACCAAACCGCGCCGGTGGGTCCAGTTGAACAGGCCGATTTTATCAACGGCGCTTTAAAAATTAGTACCGATTATACGCCGGATCAGTTGTTGGTTGTCTTACATCAAATTGAGCAGGCGTGTCGGCGTGAACGGACAATTCACTGGGGGCCGCGAACGTTGGATCTAGATATCATTTTCTTTAATGAGCTGGTCTTACAGAGTGATACGTTAGTGATTCCCCATCCAGAAGCTTTCAAGCGACTATTTGTGCTAGTGCCAATCCTAGAAATCTGTGGGGCCGACTTTTACCAAAAAACAGCGATTGAAGCTCAGATTGATGTCTTAAAGCAGGATCAAACTCAGACGATTAAACGATTAGAAGAGGTAAACGATGATAGAACAAGCAAATCAGCAAATTGAAAAAGATGTGCGTGATATTTTAAAGCAAGTTGGCGATGATCCCGATCGTGCTGGCGTGTTAGAAACCCCACAACGGGTCGCTAAAATGTACGGAGAAGTTTTGGCCTATCAGGGGGAAACCATCTTTAAGGACTATAAGTTATTTGAAACTGAAGAGACCGACGATGATCAGATGGTGATGATGCAAGACATTCCGTTTTATTCGATGTGCGAACATCATATGTTGCCCTTTTTTGGTCAGGTCAGCGTGGCGTATTTACCAGCCAACGGGCAGATTATCGGTTTGAGTAAAATTCCCCGGTTAGTGGATTTCGTTTCAAAAAGATTGAGTGTTCAGGAGAATTTAACGCGTGATATCGGACAAATTTTAAATCAAATATTAAAGCCACACGGGGTTGCGGTTCAAGTGACAGCGCGCCATATGTGTGTTGAGATGCGCGGCATTAAGAAGGCCAATAGTCAGACCCATACGACTTTTTACAGTGGTAGTTTTAAAACCGACCGCCAATTACGCAGCGAATTTCTACAACTATTGAAATAGGGGATTTTAGTATGCAAGATGAGGAAATGGTCACGCAATTACCAGGGATGTTATATGGTGAAGGCGAACGGGTGACGCTCTTGCGCCAGATTTTAAAGGCGATGGGGCAGCCAGATCATGCTTTTTCGTTTATTCATGTGTGTGGGACGAATGGCAAAGGCTCAACGAGTGCGATGATTGCGGCAATTCTGCAAGCATCCGGCTACTCCGTGGGGTTATTTACGAGTCCGCACATCATGGCAGTCGAGGAAAGTATTCAGATTAACCGACAGTTGATTTCAAAAGCGCAGTTTGAACGATTATTGACGACGGTCCAAACCGTTTTGAAAAAACTCGGCTTTGATCCGACGACGGACTTATCGTACTTTGAAACTTTGGTATTGGTGGCGTTGGTCTATTTTAAGCAACAACAAGTCGATTATGTCCTGTGGGAATGTGGCTTGGGTGGTGCGTTAGATGCAACCAATGCGGTTGATCGAGTGGCCTACACAATTTTTACGAAGATTAGCCTCGATCACATGGCGTTATTGGGCGAGACGATTGAAGCAATTGCCACCACTAAATCTAAAATTATTCGGCCACAAACACCGGTTATTGTGGCCCCTGGACAAACGAAAACGGCTTTGCATGTTTTAGAGGTTGAAGGTAAGCGGCAATCAGCACCGCTGCAGATTGCTTCCCGTGATTGGTTAGTCACAAGTCATCCAACCAGTGCGGGCCAAGCGGTGACGGTTAAATTACCCGAGCGTTCACCGTTAACGATTTCTTTGGCCTTGGCGGGGACCTATCAATTAGAGAACCTCCTAACGGCATTGACGTGGTATCGTCAGTTTTGTCGTGATCAAGGGCAAGCACTAGACGAAGCCGTTTTACAACGCGCTTTAGGGCAGGTCCGTTTACCGGGCCGCTTTGAGCGCTTGGCAACAGAGCCGCTAGTTGTGATTGATGGTGCCCATAATCCGGACGGCATTCGGCAGTTTGTCCGGAGTGTCCAAGAACGCTACGGCGATTACGACTTAACGATTGTAACTGGCTTTTTAAAAGATAAGGCGGTTACTGAATGCTTGCAGCTTTTAACGCAACTACCAGCGCGATTTATTTTAACGACCCCCATCAATCAGGATGACCGACAATTACCAGTTGCTGAATTAGGGGCGCTATACACGCAGATAACAGGCCAAACAGCACCTGAATATCCAGCAATTGAAGCAGCTTTAAAGGCGGCTAATCAATCAGTAACCGGGCCAAAACCGCAAGTCATCTTAGTCGTAGGGTCATTTTATTTATTAAAAACAGTTCGGCAACACTTTTTAAATCGGGGAGGATCACATGCAAATTAGCGAAGCACAACCTAATCAAGGAAATCATACGCTGTTAAGCTTTAGTGGGGATGCAGCTGAAATCGAAACATTACAGCGACTTTGTTTAGCCAGTCATTGTCTAATTCAGCAGTTGGATCAACAATGGTTTGGGCAATTTAGTCTTTTTCAACTAGCGGTGTTACAGCGAAAATGGGCACAATATTTTGGACAACCAAATGTGCAATTGACACAAATTTGGCACGCTAAGCAAATTTTATGGACCGGCCCTGGTTTCAAGTTCGATTTAACTGTTGACCCGGTTGTCTATGCGATTATTAACTGTACACCGGATTCTTTTTACGACGGGCAACCGAGCCAAGCGCTGGGCCAGATTATGACGAAAATTGAGGCTGATTTGGCCAATGGTGCCGCGGTGATTGAAGTTGGGGGCAAATCAACGCGCCCAGGTTATCAAGAAATTACGCCGGATGAAGAATGGCAACGGATCGCGCCCGTGATTGCGGCAGTGCAACAGGAATGGCCCAACGCGGTGTTGGCAGTTGATACCAATAATGCGGATGTTATGCAACGGGCAGTCACAAGCGGGGTACCAATTTTGAATGATATCGATGGTTTTAATAAAGCGGCTAAGCTCGAAGTCGTCGCCAACCATCGGCCCGCGGTGGTCACGATGTATAATGGCCGTCATTATCAAAATGATGTTTTTGAAACGCTTGATCAATTTTACCAAGAAACATTAGCGAGCCTAGAGGCGGCCGGGTTAACACGTCAACAAATTGCTTTGGATCCTGGCGTTGGGTTTTCACACGCTAAAAATACAGCGTCACTGGATCTCTTTAAACTCAATAGCATTCAACCAACGATGAAATACCGCGCGCCAATTATGGCGGGGATTTCTCGGAAAAGCTTTATGGAAAGCAAATTTGATTATCCGATGGCAGAACGCTTAACCTCGACGCTGTTATTGGAACAATTGATGGTTGAGCAGGGGGCCCGTATTCTGCGCGTGCACGATGTTTTGGCAACGCATAAAATGATCAATTTATTCAAAGGTTATCAGCAAGCAGATCTATTAATGGCGGTCCGCTCATGAACGATTTGTTAACGCAAATTCAGCGGCTAGCTGAGCAATCGGCAGCGTTTAATGATCCGCCAAAATATCAGATGATTAACGAATTAATGGCGCACCAAACAGCCCCGCTTTATCGGGGAGTCAACGATCAATATCATTTATCGGCTAGTGCACTTGTTTTTAAAAACAATCAGTTGTTGATGGTGCGCCATCCATACTTGCAGCAATGGTTATTACCAGCGGGGCATGTTGAACTGTCTGAAACGCCAGGTCAAACCGCTCTGCGGGAATTACTAGAGGAAACCGGGCTAGTCGGGGAACAAGCGCAGTTGGTGGACGCTAATTTAATTACAATTCCGGAGAATCCAGTGAAAAAGCAAGCAGCCCACATGCACATTGATTGCCGCTATTTAATCACTGCAAAAGAGCAGCCAAGCGCATCAGCCGAGCTCCCTAATCGATGGGTTGCGCAAGATGCAGCACCAGTGGAATTTCAACCCTATTTTAAACTTCAATAAACCAGATATTTTTTAAAAATTAAAAGCATTATTACTAGGAGAAACAAATGGCGATTACAATAAGACATGAAGAAGAAAAAGATTAAAGAGGGGCTAAATAATTGGAGATTAGACGCTATCAGCAGGCGGATTGTCAAGCAGTGGCAGAACTGTTTTATAAGACAGTGCATACAGTGAATGCTGGCGATTATACGAAAGCGCAGTTGGCTGTATGGGCCACTGGTGAGCCTGATTTAAAGCAGTGGGATCAATCGCTGCAATCACATTTCAGTGTTGTCGCACTTGAAAATGATAACCTGATTGGTTTTGGAGATATTGATCAAGCTGGCTATCTCGATCGGTTATTTGTCCATGCCGATTATCAAAGAAGAGGCGTTGCGACTGCTATCTGTCATCAGCTCGAGCAAGCTGTTGCATGCCGAGTTGTCACACATGCTTCGATTACGGCCAGACCGTTCTTTGAAAGTCGGGGCTATCAAGTGATTCGAGAACAACAAGTAGCACGGCAAGGTGTTTTATTGACCAACTTCGTTATGGAGAAAAATAGGTAATCAATAGTTTTTAGTTTTCTATGATAATTCTAATGAACAACCGCTTACATCCATGCTATAATAGAGCCACAATTGAATAACGCATCTGGGGTGCCTAAGAGCTGAGATTATACCCATTGAACCTGATATAGTTAGTACTAGCGCAGGGAAATGTCGTGTCGTTTGTTTATAAACGTGCTTATTTTGGTACCCGTCAATTCTTAATTGGCGGGTATTTTGAGTGCTTGTAAAGCGGCCCCAGAAGTGAATTAATAGGAGGGGCAACATGTCATTTACAAGTATCGTTCGTAAGAAAGTCGCACCATATTGGGAAGGTAGTTTACGGCATCCGTTTATCGTTCAACTGCAAGCGGGGACGCTACCAGAGAAGATATTTCGGTATTATTTGATTCAAGATCATTATTATCTTCGTCATTTCAGAAAGTTACATCAAATCGTCGCCGATCGCTGTCAGGATCAAGAATTAAAAGCGTTGATGACACTAAGCGCAACTGGTTTGAAAGATGGTGAAATGATTATTCGGGAACAATTCTTTGAAGCTTTAAAAATAACGGATGATGAGGTTCAAGCGACCCCTGTTGCGCCGACAACTGATCACTATATTGCTCATATGTATCGGCAATTATTTGCGGATAACCCCGCAATTGCTGCGGCTGGCTTATACCCTTGTGCTTGGTTATACGGTGATATCGGAATGACTTTAAGCCAACGGCCTGCTTCACCTAATCCATATTATCAACGCTGGATTGAAACTTATACAAAGGCTGAATTGCAGGATGAAATTCAAATGATGGGCATTGTTTTAAACCGCTTGTATGCAGCAAGCTCAGCGGAAGATCAGGTTAAAATGGTGCAGGCGTTTGTTCGTAGCAGCCAATTGGAATATCATTTTTGGGAGATGGCTAATCGCAAGGAACAATGGTTGCGCGGGGACGAATACGATGAACAATAGCCGAACGAAGCGATTAACCATCCTTTCGATGATGATTGCACTAGATGTCGTTTTATCGCCGTTATTTCGCATTGAAGGCATGGCACCGATGTCGAGTGTTCTGAACGTTACAGCGGCAGTGTTGATGGGGCCAATTTATGCAACCGTAATGGCGTTAGTGACGGCCGTTTTAAGAATGATGTTACTGGGGATTCCACCTTTAGCCTTAACGGGGGCTTTCTTCGGCGCTTTATTAGCTGGCCTTGGTTACCGGTATGGCGGGCATATTGGCTGGGCAATTGCGGGTGAAATTCTAGGAACGGGTTTAATCGGCTCATTGCTTTCTTATCCCGTTATGATTTGGTTTACCGGCAGTGCTAACGGTTTATTTTGGTTCGTTTACACACCACGCTTTTTTGGCGGTGCCATTTTGGGCAGCCTAATCGCTTGGTTATTCTTGTTTAAATTAAAGGAAACAACGATTTTTAAACGAGTTCAAGCTGATTTTTACAAATAATAAAAAAGAGCAACGCTAAATGCGTTGCTCTTTTTTAGATTGTAGCGGTTTATTTGAATTGTTCTGTTTTGGCTGTTGTTAGCCAGAAGGGTTGAGATGTGACGGTAAAGTGCATATCAAATGCGCGACTGCCCATTTCTTCACCATCAACTTGGCCAAATTCTAACGTTTGGGTTCGAACGATAAGATCGTCAGTTCTAAAATGATGGACCGCCTTATAGCGGGTATGTTTGCCCATCAGCATCATGATGAATAGGTAGCAGAAGAAGAAAACGTTCAGCTTTTCAATCACCACGAGGTCGAGCTTTTGATCATCGACGCGTGCAGAAGGCATAATTGGAACACCACCGCCAAAGTAAGGATGATTTGTCGTCGTGACTAAAAAACCACGGCTGAAGTTTTTAACAGTGCCGTTGGTCTTAACTGTCACTTGGAAGGCATCTTGTGAGGTGAAGGCTTGGATTAGCGAGAAGACGTAAGATAGGGAGCCGATATGAAACTTATTTAAGAAGCGTTTGCTTTTAGAGTTATTGGTGATACTGACAACGGAAGCGTCAAAACCAATACCGACATTGTTGACGAAATAACCGGTCTCGTCTTTGAGGGCATCGTGATAGACACCCAAATCGATATTGACGGGGGCGGTAGTTGCAAGAATCTGTTCGAGAGCTTGCAGTGGGTCGCTATTTAAGCCAATTCCGCGAGCGAAATCATTGCCAGAACCGCAAGGTAAATACGCAATAGGAATGTCGGTTTTACCGGCGCTTTGGACGCCATTAATCGCTTGGTTTAAAGTGCCATTACCACCGACAATCAGTAAAACTTGATTGGTTCGTTTAAAGCGGGCAAATTGGTAGGCAATCCGAGTGGTATGGCCGGGATAGCTAGAAATTTGTAGTTCGTATGAAATGCCGCGTTGCTTGAGGACGGTTTCAATCTGCGGCCAAATCTTCTGGGCTTGGCCAGTACCAGCAACTTGATTTAAAATAATATAAAAATGTGGCGTATCAGCCATTCGGATACCCCCTTTCAGAAAAGATATTCGGTGTATATTATAGCGGGAAATGACAAGTTTTGCTACCTAAATTTTTGATAAGAATTTAAAAAAAGGGCGATACAAACGTGAGTTTGTATCGCCCTTAAAGGTTTTATTCGTTACTTTGAATGATCATTGGTAAAATCATTGGATGACGTTCCGTCTTTTCAAATAAGAAATCTTGAAGGCCGTCAATAATTGCTTCTCGGACTTGGCTTTCAGTGACCTTGTCGTTAGCATTAAACGTGTTGACGATCATTCTGAAAACCCGTCGTTGAGCTTCGCTGATCAATTCACCAGATTCACGCATATAGACAAATCCCCGTGAAAGGATATCAGGACCGGCGAGAATGTTTTTCTCACCGAAGTTAATAGTTGCGACAACCACGACTAAGCCTTCTTCAGAAAGCATTTTACGATCGCGAAGGACAACATTACCGATATCACCAATCCCGTTACCATCAACATAAACGTCATCGGCACTGAAATGGCCAGCAACATGTGCTGAGTCAGCGGTTAAGGCTAAGACATCACCATTTTCAAGGATGAAACAATTATCTGGTTCAACGCCACATTGTTGGGCGAGTTCGGTATGAATCTTTTGCATCCGGTATTCACCATGACAAGGCATGAAGAACTTAGGTTTCATCAAACGCAACATTAATTTTTGTTCTTCTTGGCCACCATGACCAGAAGTATGAATGTTGTTGACCTTACCATGGATAACTTCAGCGCCTGCTTCAGAAAGCTTATTGATAACGTGGTTAACACTTGTTGTATTCCCAGGAATTGGATTACTTGAGAAAACAACTGTATCGCCAGGTTGGATTGAAATCTGACGGTGAGTACCGTTAGCAATCCGGCTCAAAGCAGCCATTGGTTCACCTTGAGAACCCGTACAGATAATCATCACTTTATCAGCAGGTAATGAGTTAAGTTGACTTGCATCAACTAGTGCTTCATCAGGAATATTTAAATAACCTAATTCACGACCATTAACAACGGCAGCTTCCATACTACGACCGAAGACCGCAATCTTCCGACCATTAGCAATCGCTGCATCAGTTGCTTGTGAGACCCGTGAAATATTAGAAGCGAAAGTTGCGAAGATAATCCGGCCTTCAATCCGTTCCACAATGTGGCGGATTGAATTACCAACAAAACGTTCTGATTTCGTGAAGTTAGGCACTTCAGCATTGGTACTATCAGACATTAAGCAAAGGACGCCTTCTTCGCCAAGACGTGCCATCTTTTGAAGGTTAGGAGAAGGTTGATTACCAACAGGTGTTAAGTCAAACTTGAAATCACCAGTTTCAACAACAACCCCTTGAGGTGTATGAATCGCAACCCCTAATGTATCAGGAATTGAATGGGTTGTTCGGAAGAAATCAACACTTGTTTTGCGGAATTTAAGGACGGTATCTTCGTTTATTTCATGTAGTTCAGTAGACCGCAAAAGACCGTGTTCTTCCAACTTGCCACGAATTAAAGCAAGGGCTAAAGGACCTGCGTAAACAGGAACGTTTGGTACTTGTTGTAAGAAGAAAGGCAACCCACCAATATGATCTTCATGACCATGGGTGATGACAAGGGCTTTGATTTTTTGTTGATTCTTTTGAAGATATTGATAATCGGAAATGACATAGTCAATGCCTAATAATTCATCTTCTGGAAACTTGATGCCGGCGTCGATAACGATAATTTCATCTTGGAATTGAACACCGTACATGTTCTTACCAATTTCGCCAAGACCCCCTACGGCAAAAACGGCTGTTTCATTGTTTTTTATATTGAGTTTCATTTACTTAGAACTCCGTTAATGTGAAGTCTTCTGATTCTTGTTCGTAAGCTAAATGTTCACCGGTAAGTTCTTGTACAAATTCAATATTGTAGGGTGTATTGTCTTCAACAAGTTGACGTGCTTCAACGGCACTGTTAGCTTCAAGATAGAGTGATTTAGTTGCCTCACGTAGAGGACTTTGTGTTTTGTCTGCTTGGAAAAGTACTTTATAAATCAATTGTAAAACTCCTTTGATATTCATCTTATTTTTAAACGAAAGTTTAACCGTCCAGAGGTTGATTACTCAACATTTAAGAATATTTTAGCATATCTTTTAATTAAAGTATACATTGGGCAACGGCCTCGTAATAGCGAGTTTAGTCTAATTCGGTTATAATTATGACAACCGTTACAATTAGAAAGAGGGGGTTGCCATGTTAATTTGGTTATTACTACTAGTCCTAATTGGATTGGCGGGCGGTCTGGCTTGGTTCATTCACCGGATTCGTCGGCAAAGAGCCATGCGGATCTTACAAAGTAGTAGTCAAGAAACGGTAGACGAGATTGTCAATATTGCTTATCAAAGACTATTGACCGCACAACCGCAATTTTATACGAAACAAGCAACGTTAACTGCCAATTTACCAACAGAGGTTTGGGGCGGTAACGTGATGTTGTTTGAGTATCGCGTGAACGTTTTACAAACGGATATGTCGTTAAAACCGATTACGGAAACGTTAGAACAGACCTTAAATGAGGTTGCAGACGAACGACGAATTGCCTCCGTTAATCCTAGATATCCAGCGTTAGTCATTACGGATGCTTGGTTATTGGATCAGGATTACCATTTTGACGTGGCATTTATTGTCAATCGAGAAACAATTGAATACGTCAAAGATATGGCACGAGTAATGGACTAAATTTGAAACAAGAAGGAGTTAGCACCTATGAAATTAATGTGGCGCTATACCATTCGCTATAAAAAACTGTTATTTTGGAATTTTATCTGCGTATTTGGGTTTATTTTAATTGAACTGGGATTACCAACATTATTAGGACAAATTATCGATAAAGGTATCAACCGCCATACGGTTGGGCCGGTTTGGCAATATGGGACCTTAATGGTTGTTATTTCCTTAATTGGCTTGGTGGGGTTAATTGGACTAGCCTACACTGGGAGCCGTTTAACCACTAATTTAACGCGTGATATCCGGAACGATATCTTTAAAAAGACGATGCAATTTTCACATCATGAATATGGTGAATTTGGGGTATCTTCTTTAATTACTCGGACGACCAACGATGCGTTTCAAGTGACGCAATTCATGGTCCAGGTGTTACGAACTGGTTTTATGACCCCGATGATGATCGTTGCCAGTGCGTTTATGATTGTGCGGACGAGTCTGTCGTTATCATGGATTGTTTTCGCAGCCATTCCAATTTTATTAGTTGGGGTGGTCATCATTGGCTGGTTGTCTGAACCAATGTCTGCAGAACAACAAAAAAACTTAGATGCAATCAATTTAAACTTACGTGAAAATTTAACTGGGATTCGGGTTATTCGCGCATTTGTGCGTGAAAAATTCCAGAGTATGCGGTTTAGAAAAGTCAACGAAGCCTACAGTCAGAGTTCAATCAAACTCTTTACATTAGTAGCCCTCGCACAACCTGGCTTTTCATTTATCTTCAATATTGTTTTCGTTTTAATCATTTGGCAAGGTGCGGTTCAAATTAATACTGGCAATTTGGCAGTAGGGACGTTAATCGCCTTTATTGAATATATTTTCCACGTATTATTTTCATTCATGCTCTTTGCGAGTGTCTTCATGATGTATCCTAGAGCGGCTGTTTCAGCTGAACGGATTGAAAAAGTCCTTAATTCACCCGTAGATATTACGGATGATGATCAGGGGATTCAAACCACGACTACCCAAGGTGAATTGGCCTTCGAAAATGTCTCTTTTGCCTATCCTGGTCCGACTGAAAGTCCGGTCATTCGGGATGTCAGTTTTAAAGCCCATCCAGGTGAAACTGTCGCCTTCATCGGTAGTACGGGGAGTGGTAAATCAACCTTAATTCAATTGATTCCACGCTTCTTCGATGTGACGCGGGGGCAAGTTATGATTGATGGTTATGATGTACGAGATTATCAATTGAAAGCATTGCGCCAAAAAATTGGCTTTATTCCCCAAAAAGCAGTTCTCTTTACCGGCACGATTGCGGATAACTTGCGCTACGGTAATCCGGAAGCGACGGATGCTGAGTTATGGGATGCTTTAACGATTGCCCAATCCAAAACATTCGTGGCGGAAAAACCAGAGGGTCTCCAAACTTATTTGGCCGAAGGGGGTAACAACTTATCAGGTGGTCAAAAGCAACGACTAGCGATTGCCAGAGCAATTGTTCGTCGCCCAGACATCTACGTCTTTGACGATAGTTTTTCAGCCTTGGATTACCAAACTGATGCGGCATTACGTGGCGCCTTAAAATCGATTACTAAGGATGCGACGGTCTTAATTGTCGCCCAACGTGTGGGGACGATTATGAATGCAGATCGGATTGTTGTCTTAAATGAAGGACAAGTTGTGGGCATCGGTACCCACAAAGAATTACTTAAAACAAATGAGGTTTACCGGGCCATTGCCGCCTCACAGTTGTCAAAGGAGGAGCTCAATGAAGAATATTAGGGTGCTCAAACGCCTGATGCGCTATATTGGGCCTTATAAAATAACGTTCTGGTCAGCAATTACAGCAACGGTGATTTCCGTTTTAGCGAATGCTTTGTGGCCATTTATCATGGGACTAGCAGTGACTGAGATTAGTCAAAACTTAGCGCAACACGTCGCCGTTAACTTTAGTTACATTACTAAAGTGATTGCGATGATTCTCAGCTTTGCATTACTTTATCAAACGATGATGTTTTTGGGGTCGTTTTTAATGACGCGTGCAGTCCAACACGCAATGCGCGATTTACGACGAGATATCAATTTACAGATGAATGCATTGCCAGTCCGTTTCTTTGATTCACAACAACAAGGGAATATCTTGTCGCGGGTTACCAATGATGTCGACGCAATCACGAATGCCTTGCAACAGAGTTTAATTCAAGTTGTGACCTCAATTTTGGGGATCATCATGGCAGTCGTTATGATGTTGACGATTAATTTATGGATGGCGTTATTATCCTTAATTATGATCCCGGCCTCACTTTTGATTTCCAAAGCAATCATCAAAAAGTCACAAGTTTACTTCCAAGGGCAACAAAATACCCTGGGCGAAATGAATGGTTATGTTCAGGAAAACTACGGTGGTTTCAGTGTCTTGAAGTTGTATGGTCAAGAAGACAGAGCAGTTGATGAATTTGCAGCGATTACCGATCGATTGACTGAATTTGGCTTCAAAGCGGCCTTTATTTCAGGAATCATGATGCCGTTAGTGGGTTTAACCACTAATCTAACCTACGCGGGGATGGCAACCTTGGGTGGTTACTACGTCTTGCACGGTGTCATTACGGTTGGTAATTTACAGGCCTTTATTCAATATATTTGGCAGATTAATCAACCAATTTCGCAAATCACGCAGTTATCTGGTGTCATGCAAGCCGCTGCCGCTGCGACACAACGGGTTTTTGAAATCTTGGATGAACCTATTGAACCAACTGATCAAGAAACAGCTGAATTACCGGCTGACGTTCAGGGGAAAGTTGAATTTAAAGATGTCAGCTTTAGCTATGATCCAGCCAAACCGTTGATTCGGGATCTAAGTTTCACCGCCAATCCGGGCGATAAAATTGCGATTGTTGGGCCAACTGGTGCCGGGAAGACGACCATGATTAATTTATTGATGCGTTTTTACGATGTTAGTTCTGGTCAAATTCTAATTGATGGCGTCGATACGCGTCAGTTGAGTAAACAAACAGTTCGCTCCCTTTTTGGGATGGTTCTGCAGGATGCTTGGTTGTACCACACAACGATTACGGAAAATATCCGCTTTGGGAAGCTAGATGCCACCGAATATGAAGTGGTGGACGCTGCTAAAACAGCTAATGTTGATCACTTTATTCACACGTTGCCAAATGGTTATCAGATGGCAATTGATGAAGAAGCGGATAACGTGTCGTTAGGACAAAAGCAACTCTTAACGATTGCCCGGGCAGTGATTGCCAATCCTAAAATTTTGATTTTAGATGAAGCAACCAGTTCGGTCGATACGCGATTAGAAAGCTTATTGCAAAAGGCGATGGAAAAAGTGATGCAGGGTCGAACCAGTTTTGTGATCGCCCATCGCTTATCAACAATTCGGGATGCTAACTTAATTTTAGTAATGGATCACGGTCAAATTGTTGAAAAGGGAACGCATGACGACTTATTAGCCGCTAATGGTGTTTACGCTAAGCTTTATAACAGTCAATTTGCAGAAACAAAATTAAATGCATAATAAAAAGGGTTAAGCTAAAATTTGGCTTAACCCTTTTTCGTTCGTTCATTATTCAAGAATAATCATATCATCTGGTGCGGCAAATGGATTTTCTTTGTTGATGTGGTCAAAGAAAAGAATGCCGTTTAAATGATCGATTTCGTGTTGGCAAACAATTGCGGGATAGTTTTTAAGACGAATCTTATGACTAACACCTTCAACGTCTTGATAACGTAATGTAATTCTGTCGTGCCGAGGCACATAACCGGGGACTTCGCGATCGACTGATAGGCAACCTTCGCCTTCAGCTAAAGCAGCGTCTTGAACAGAGTGGCTAATAATCTTAGGATTAATAATCACGTCTTTTAAGATTGGTGCTTCGCCTTCAGGACCAGGGACTAAAACAGCTGACATTTGTTTTGAAACGTCTACTTGAGGTGCGGCTAAGCCAACACCGGCGCGTAATTGGTATTTCGCAGCAATTTCTGGATCTTGGCTATTTTCCAAGAATGTCATCATGTCAGCGGCAAGTTGCCGATCTTCGTCAGATAGCGGGAATGAAACAGGTTGTGCAGTTTCTCTAAGTGTAGGATTACCCTCGCGGATAATATCTTTCATTAATATCACAGTTAAGACCTCCGATTAATTCATCATAGATTATTCTAGCACAGAATTAAAAAAAACGGAACAAATGGGTTGACCCACTTCTCTATAACCAGTAGAATGAATATATAGAGATATCGCTTTTCCGTTAGGTGAGGCTCCTATATGAACATACGCTGCTACTCAGAAACATCGAGAGATGCCAATTGAGTCAACAGAAACTGCCAATGAAGGCTTTTTCTAACGTAGCTGAACATGGTTTCTACGTCATATAGTGCTAAAACTGAACGATTGGGAACGCCATGATGTTGTGGATGACGCTCAATTGTTGTGCGTCTTTTTTTGTACAACTGAGTACGATCTCTAAAATTAATAGAAAGTCTGGTGAGTAAAATGTTGCAAACAGCTGAAGGTCCGTTAAGTAGTAGCGATAGTGATCATCCGAGGTGGTCTGTCTTTTTACTGCCAGCAGTTTTAGGCTAGCAGTGTTACGACGACTTCCTCAAAAGGGAAGGAGTGTCGAACGCGATGCACAAGAATTTAAAGCAAGAAACAACGTTAAACGCAATCACAAGCAGCGGGATGTTAATGCGTTTGTTGGCAACTCGTCCAAGCGGGTTAACAACAATTGAAGCTGCAAAACGAGCATCATTAGTTGCCGATTCAAATCGGATGGCAAGTGTTGTGCGCGACGGTTTCCTACGCGAAATTGGTGTTGATCAAATTGTAGCAGGCGATATTTTAGTATTAGATGCTGCAGAAAAAACACCAGTTGCCGTAGCGACAATCGATAAAGAAATGACGGTCATCAAAGCCGGTACAGTTGTTAAAACAGGTACAAGAGGTGTCGTGTTGAACGAAACACTATCACCTAAGGATGATATCGTTAAGGTTCGCCTAGGGAATGCTTTCCTTATGGCAGTGGCAGCACTTGTGTCATTCCTTGCGGTCCTTGCAGTTAATGAATTTGCTTTTGCCGGTGTGACAATCGGCTTAGCAGTTTGTACTGCCGTTATGATGATGCGCGTTACAAAATCAGGGCAATTCAAGAACCTACTTGTTTTCGTAAGTATCGGTCAATTACGGATGCGCCTATTAGTTAATCTTCATCGTCTAATGACTCATTTAAGAGTTGAACCAGTTTGGGCGGATGTCCAACGCTTCCTAGTGCATGCTGGGAACGCTGAAATTCCCCAACCGGTCTTGGCGTGAAGTACCCCAACAAAAATATAATTAACAAGCGTTTAGTGCAGCTATCAGTTTGTACTAAACGCTTTTTTTGTGCAGTGATACAGCGGCTATTATATAACAGAAATAGAATATATTATATAACAGTAATAGCGCTTAGCAGATGTAAATTAGTTGGTGACTAAATTCACATATACATAAAACGATAAGCGTGCGGAGTTTGATGATTAGTTATGTAAAACGCTTGCATTTAGTGTTATAAAATGCTAAATTATATTTGTGAAGAAGCTTAATTGATACAGATATAAGCAGACATTAAAACAGTTTAGTGAAGAGGAGAATGAATATTATGGCCAATAATAAAGCTGCAGTTAATTTTGATAAACTACTCGGCGATGAAAGCCAAGATTTTAAAACAGTTCAGATTTTAGATGAAACTGGCCAAGTTGTAAATCCTGATATCATGCCAGATCTAAGTGATGAACAACTTGTTGAATTAATGAAACAGATGGTTTGGTCACGTGTGCTTGATCAACGTGCAACCGCTTTAAATCGTCAAGGACGTTTAGGCTTTTATGCACCAACCGCTGGGCAAGAAGCAAGTCAATTAGCAAGTAATTTTGCGATGAACAAGGATGATTTCTTATTCCCTGGTTATCGCGATGTACCACAATTGGTGCAACATGGCTTACCTCTATCACAAGCTTTCTTATGGTCACGTGGTCATATTGAAGGTAACAAGTACCCAGAATCACTCAAAGCAATGCCACCACAAATTATTATCGGGGCACAATACATTCAAGCAATGGGTGTCGCTGTTGGGATGAAGAAACGTCAATCTAAGAATGCCGTTTACGTCTATACGGGTGATGGTGGTACGTCACAGGGTGATTTCTATGAAGGGATTAACTTTGCTGGTGCCTTCAAAGCCCCTGCAATCTTCGTTGTTCAAAATAACGGTTTTGCGATTTCAGTTCCTCGTGAAAAACAAACAGCTGCAGTGACATTAGCCCAAAAAGGGGTTGCTGCTGGGATTCCTGCTATCCAAGTAGATGGGATGGATCCACTAGCGGTTTATGAAGTAATGAAGGAAGCTAGAGAATTTACAACGGCTGGTAATGGGCCTGTTTTAATTGAAACCTTAACTTATCGTTATGGACCACATACACTTTCCGGGGATGACCCAACCCGTTACCGGACAAAAGAAACAGATGACATTTGGTTAAAACGTGATCCATTAGTTAGAATGCGTCGTTTCTTAACGGATAAGGGCCTCTGGTCAGAAGAACAAGAAAATGAATTAATCGATCAAGTTAAAGCATCTATTAAAGAAGCAATCAACGAAGCAGATGCCATTCCTAAACAAAAGGTAACTGACTTCTTAAAAGTAACATTTGAAGAACAACCACAAAATATTCAAGAACAAATCACAGAATACAGTGCAAAGGAGTCGAATTAAGATGGCACAAAAAACAATGATTCAAGCAATTACAAATGCGCTGGATTTAGAATTAGCAAGTGATGAAAATGTCTTAATTTTCGGGGAAGATGTCGGTAAAAACGGTGGTGTTTTCCGTGCGACTGAAGGCTTACAAGTTAAACATGGTGAAGACCGCGTTTTCGATACACCTTTAGCTGAATCTGGGATTGGTGGTTTATCAATCGGGTTAGCGCTAGAAGGATTTAGACCTGTTCCTGAAATTCAATTCTTCGGTTTTATTTTTGAAACACTAGATTCAATCGCCGGTCAAATGTCACGGACACGTTACCGGATGGGTGGCACACGCAATATGCCGATTACAATCCGGGCACCATTTGGTGGTGGCGTGCATACTCCTGAAATGCATTCAGATAACTTTGAAGGCATGATTACTCAAATTCCTGGGATCCGAGTAGTTGTTCCAAGCAATCCTTACGACGCCAAAGGTTTATTGATTTCTGCGATTCGTTCAAATGATCCTGTTTTATACTTGGAACATATGAAACTTTATCGCTCATTCCGTGAGGAAGTGCCAGACGAATCATACACAGTGCCGCTCGATAAAGCCGCAGTGACATTGGAAGGTTCAGACGTTTCAATCATCACTTATGGCGCAATGGTTCGCGAAGCTAAGAAAGCTGCTGAAAACTTGGCTAAAGACAATATCTCAGTCGAAATTATCGACTTACGGACAATTGCCCCATTAGATATTAAAACCATTATTGCATCAGTCGAAAAAACAGGTCGCGTAGTGATTGTGCAAGAAGCGCAAAAACAAGCGGGTGTTGGGGCACAAGTGGCTTCTGAAATTTCAGAACGCGCTGTCCTTTCATTAGAAGCACCAATTGGTCGCGTTTCAGCGCCAGACACACCATTCCCATTTGGCCAAGCCGAATCAACATGGTTACCAAACGCAACTGATATTGAAAATAAAGTTAAGGAAGTTATTAACTTTTAGTCGATAACGAAGGAAGGGACGACATAAGCATGGCATATCAATTTAAATTACCAGATATCGGTGAAGGTATCGCAGAAGGCGAAATCCAAAAATGGGCAGTCGCAGAAGGCGATACAATTGCTGAAGATGATACATTACTAGAAGTCCAAAACGATAAATCAGTTGAAGAAATCCCATCACCAGTGAGTGGCAAGATTGTTAAAATCTTAGTGGGCGAAGGTGAAGTCGCAACAGTGGGCCAAGTCCTCGTTGAAATCGATGCGCCTGGGGTTGAAGGTAACGATGCACCAACAGCACAAGCAACTGCTCCAGCAGCAGAACAACCTACAACGTCAGCATCTACAGCTAGCGAAGGTGTTTATCAATTTAAGTTGCCGGATATTGGCGAAGGAATTGCAGAAGGCGAAATCCAAAAATGGGCAGTCGCAGAAGGCGATTCAATTGCAGAAGACGATACCTTATTAGAAGTCCAAAACGATAAATCAGTTGAAGAAATTCCATCACCTGTTAGCGGTAAGATTGTTAAAATCTTAGTGGGCGAAGGTGAAGTCGCAACAGTCGGTCAAGTGCTCGTTGAAATTGATGCGCCAGGCCACAATACTGCAACAGCTTCAGCGCCCGTAGCAGAAACGCCGGCACCTAAGGCAGCAGAAACACCAGTAGCAACTAATAATAGTAGTGACGCAAGTGTTGTTGCCATTAGTGATCCAAATCGGAAAGTATTAGCAATGCCATCTGTTCGTCAATTTGCGCGTGAAAATAACGTGGATATTAGCCAGGTTCCAGCAACTGGTAAACACGGTCGTACAACAAAAGTAGATATCCAAAACTTCATGCAAAATGGTGCTACACCAACTACTTCAACGGCAACAACTGAGACTAAGAGTGCCTCTGTAACAACAGCGACACCTGAACCAGCAGTAGCCGTTAAACCTTATGAATCAGCAACACCAGAACTTGAAACACGTGAAAAGATGTCACCAACACGAAAAGCAATTGCTAAAGCAATGGTGACAAGCAAGCATACTGCACCACACGTGACGTTATTTGATGAAGTTGAAGTTTCTAAATTAATGACCCATCGTAAGAAATTTAAGGATGTTGCTGCTAAGAAGGATATTAAGTTAACCTTCTTACCATACATTGTTAAAGCTTTGGTAACTGTTTTACGTGATTTCCCAACGTTGAATGCCTCAATTGATGACACAACAAGCGAAATTGTTTATAAACACTACATCAATGTCGGCATCGCAACTGATACTGATCACGGCCTTTATGTACCAAACATTAAAGATGCCGACAGCAAGAGTATCTTTGCCATCGCCAAGGAGATTGGCGAAAACACACAAAAAGCTTTAGATAATAAGTTGAAACCTGCCGAAATGAGTGGCGGTTCAATGACGATTAGTAACATCGGGTCAATCGGTGGTGGTTGGTTTACACCAGTTGTTAACTACCCTGAAGTGGCTATCCTAGGGGTTGGCCGTATCGGCACAGAACCAATTGTTAACGAAGATGGCGAACTTGCAGTTGGTAAAGTCTTGAAATTGTCATTATCATTTGATCACCGTTTAATTGATGGTGGGACTGCGCAACGTGCAATGAACGAATTGAAAGAATTATTAGCTGATCCAGAGCTACTATTGATGGAAGGATGATTTAAAAATGGTTGTAGGTGATTTTGCAATTGAATTAGAAACTGTCGTTATTGGTTCTGGACCTGGGGGCTACGTGGCTGCCATTCGAGCAGCTGAAATGGGTCAAAAAGTAACGGTTATTGAACGTGAAAATATCGGTGGGATTTGTTTGAACGTCGGCTGTATTCCTTCTAAAGCATTAATCTCTGCAGGCCATCGTTTGCAAGAAGCTAAGAATTCTGAAGTTTTCGGAGTTTCAACAACGGGTGCAACGCTTGATTTTGCAAAGACACAAGATTGGAAGCAACACCAAGTTGTCGAAAAGTTAACAGGCGGCATTTCAATGTTGTTTAAAAAACACAAGATTGACGTCTTAGATGGTTCTGCCTTTTTAGTTGACGAACATAGCTTACGGGTTATTAAAGACGAAAGTGCTCAAACTTATAGTTTTAAGAACTTAATCATCGCAACTGGTAGTCGCCCAATTGAAATTAAGGGCTTCAAGTTCAACAAACGTGTGATTGATTCAACGGGTGGTTTGAACTTAACGGAAGTGCCTAAGGAATTAGTTGTGATTGGTGGGGGCTACATTGGTTCTGAATTAGCAGGTGCTTACGCTAACTTGGGTGCCCACGTCACCATTCTTGAAGGAACGGATTCAATTTTGCCAAACTTCGAAAAAGATATGGTGCAACTTGTAACGAAGAACTTCAAGACTAAGGGTGTCGATGTGATTACCGGTGCTATGGCTAAAGAATCAATCGAAACGGATCAAAACGTGACTGTTAAATACGAAGTTGGCGGTAAGGAAGAACAATTGGTTGCCGATTATGTCATGGTAACTGTTGGACGTCGCCCTAATACTGATGATATGGGCTTAGAACAGGCCGGTATTAAGATGGCTGATCGTGGTTTAATCGAAGTTGATCAACAAGGCCAAACCAATATCAAAGGCATCTATGCTATTGGTGATATTGTTGCCGGTGCTGCGTTGGCTCATAAGGCCAGTTATGAAGCTAAAATTGCTGCCGAAGCAATCGCTGGTAAAAAAGTGGTTGTGGACTACAAAGCAATGCCAGCGGTTTGTTATACTGATCCAGAATTGGCAACTACTGGTTTAACGGTTGCTGAAGCAAAAGAAAAAGGCTATAACGCCAAAGGCTTTAAGTTCCCATTTGCTGCTAACGGTCGTGCTTTATCATTGGCTGATACTGACGGTTTTGTACGCTTAGTAACGAATACTGACGATAATACGTTGCTTGGTGCACAAGTAGCGGGCGTTGGGGCTAGCGACTTGATTTCAGAATTAACTTTAGCGGTTGAATCAGGGATGAACGCGGAAGATTTAGCCTTAACAATTCACCCACATCCAACATTGAGTGAAGCAATTATGGATGACGCTGAATTAGCATTGGGCTTACCAATTCATATCTAATACTGGAGGGTTCGTCATGAATTATGACGGCCCTTTTTGTATCTACTTGCTAAAACGATTCGACAGTTGCTAAAAAAATGCGCTATAATGATTGATATTAAAAACGTCAATTTTGCTTAAATTGACTTAAATTTAGGAGTATTTATGCAAACTAACTATAGCTATCCTTTAGAATCAGATTGGACACCAGAAGAAGTGGTTCAAGTCATGCATTTATATAATCTTGTTGAACAAGCTTATGAATTTGGCGCTAAAGTTGAAGATTTAAACGCGGCCTACCGTGATTTTAAACAAGTCGTTCGAAGCAAGATGATTGAAAAACAACTTGATAAGGCTTTTACGGAAGCTTCTGGTTATTCAATCTACCGTTGTATGCAAACTGCTCAAAAGAGTGGCCGGGCACAAATTAAGATGACGACTAATAATTGAAAGTAGATGAAAAAAGATGGAACAAGAGGCGCTATATCAATTAAGTCGTTCATTACAAAAATGGGTGCTTGAAGCAGCCGCTGAAACACGCAAGAAGATGACACAACCTTTAGAAATTATGACTAAATCAAGTCGTAATGATTTAGTGACCAACGTCGACTGCGCGAACCAAGCCTTTTTTGCAGAACAAATCAAAGCAGAATACCCAACCGCACAATTGGTCGGAGAAGAAGGGGCTAACGTCGGTGCCGGTGATTGGCATAATGGTCTAACCTTTTTTGTTGATCCAATTGATGGGACGATGAATTTTGTTAAGCAACAGGAAAATTTTGCGATTATGATTGGGGTCTACGAAGATGGCCAAGCCTTGTTCGGAATTATTTACGATGTGATGGCCGATCAACTTTTCTGGGGTGGTCCGCAATTAGGGATTTTCCGCAATGAACAAGCCTTAGAACAGGCAGTGGACCAACCGCTATCGGAAGGCTTAATCTGCGTTAATACACGCATGTTGGTGACGAATGAACGACAATTACAACAAGTTTTCGTTCAAAGCTCGGGTGTGCGTATTTATGGCAGTGCCGGCATCACTTTTGCGCAATTATTAAAAGGGAATGCGCAAGCCTATATTTCGAAGTTAGCACCATGGGATGTTGCTGCGGGACGCGTTTTAGCCGAGACACTTGGTTTTCAGATTTTAAATTTCGACGGTCAACCAATTTCAATGGTTGCCAAAGAAGGCATGATTATTGCACCGAAGCAAGCGATGCAAGAAATTATCGCCATTATGGCTCATTCAAAAACGGCCGAATAATTAGATTTTCATGAAAAAGTCTTGCGTATTTTCAAAAAATCGCTAATATAAGAAGCATAGCCCTATTTATTATGGTAAAATAATAGCTTGTATACATGAGACAAACAACACTAGTTAAGTCACTAGCGAGAGGAAGCTGAAACACTTGAAAAAAAGAGAAGACATTCGCAATATCGCAATTATCGCCCACGTTGATCATGGTAAAACAACCTTAGTTAACGAAATGTTAAAACAATCAGATACATTGGATGGCCATGCAGAAATTTCTGACCGTGCAATGGATACAAATGATATCGAAAAAGAACGTGGGATCACAATTCTTTCAAAGAATACTGCTGTTAAATATAACGGCAAACAAATCAACATCTTGGATACACCAGGACATGCCGATTTCGGTGGTGAAGTTGAACGTATCATGAAGATGGTTGACGGTGTATTATTAGTCGTTGATGCTTTCGAAGGTACAATGCCACAAACACGTTTTGTTTTGAAAAAAGCTTTAGACCAACATTTAACACCAATCGTTGTTATCAACAAAATTGACCGCCCAGGCTCACGTCCTGAAGAAGTGGTTGATGAAGTGCTTGAATTATTCATCGAACTTGGTGCTGACGAAGATCAACTTGAATTCCCAGTTGTATACGCAAGTGCTATTAACGGGACATCAAGTCTTGAATCAGACTTAGATACACAAGCTCACACAATGGTTCCTATCTTTGACACAATCTTAGATACAATCCCAGCACCAGTTGATAATAGTGACGAACCACTTCAATTCCAAGTGGCTATGTTAGATTATAACGATTATGTTGGCCGTATCGGTATTGGCCGCGTTTCTCGTGGGACAATCAAGATCGGTGATCAAGTTTCTGTTCTTAAACTTGACGGTTCTGCTAAGAACTTCCGTGTTACGAAGATCTTTGGTTTCATCGGTTTAGACCGTGTTGAAATCCAAGAAGCTAAAGCCGGCGATTTAATCGCTGTTTCTGGTATGGAAGATATTTACGTTGGTGAAACTGTCACACCAGTTGACCATCAAGAAGCATTACCAATTCTTCGTATCGACGAACCAACTTTACAAATGACATTTGCTGCCAATGATTCACCATTTGTTGGCCGTGAAGGTGATTTCGTTACTGGTCGTAAGATTGAAGAACGTTTACGTCACCAACTACACACTGACGTTTCACTTCGTGTTGAAGATACAGACAAAGCCGGTGCTTGGATCGTTTCAGGTCGTGGTGAATTGCATCTTTCAATCTTGGTTGAAGAAATGCGTCGTGAAGGCTTCGAATTACAATTATCACGTCCAGAAGTTATCTACCGCGACGTTGATGGCGTAACTTGCGAACCTTTTGAAATGGTTCAAATCGATACACCTGATCAATACACAGGTTCAGTAATCGATTCAATGGCCCAACGTAAAGGTGAAATGCAAAACATGGAAAGTGATGCTAATAACCAAACACGTATGACTTTCTTAGCACCTTCACGTGGTTTAATCGGTTATTCAACAGAATTCTTAACGATGACTGGTGGATATGGTATTATGAACCACACCTTCGAAAAATACATGCCAGTTATCAAAAACTGGGAACCAGGCCGTCGTAACGGTGCATTAGTTTCAATCAATGCTGGTTCATCAACAACTTATAGTTTACAATCAGTTGAAGATCGTGGCCAATTATTCATCGGCGCTGGCGTTGATGTTTATGAAGGTATGATTGTTGGTCAAAACAGCCGTGATACAGATATCGCCGTAAACGTTACTAAGGGTAAAAACTTAACGAATACTCGTGCTTCTGGTAAAGATCACTCAGCTGCTATCAAGACACCTAAAGAAATGTCACTTGAAGAATCAATTGAATTCTTAAACGATGACGAATACTGTGAAGTAACACCAACTTCTGTTCGTTTACGTAAGAAGATTCTTGACACAGGTATGCGTACTAAAGCTGACAAGAAGCGTAAACGCGGATAATAAGCTTAAAACTATATTAAAAGGTAGCCTAAGACACTTTAGGCTACCTTTTTTTAGTGTCAGATATGGTATAATAACCTGCAGAGTGTGCATTACTATAACAGTTTAAGTGGGCGTTAAATGATGATTAAACAAGAAACAATCGGGTATATGACTTTAAAATCAGACGCAGCTAAAATTGAAGCGTTGTTGACGAAGCAATTTGATGCGCTTTGTTTAAGTCAATGTCCCATCATTGAAGAAATTATTGATACACAACTGTTTGGTTTTACAAAAGAGGTTGATTTTGCCAAAAGAGTTCGTTTAATCAGCGATCAAGAAGGATCAAAATTAGTGAACGAACTTGAAACGCGTATTAATCAACTCTATTTAGAGATTTATCAAACGCAAGCTCAAAATGAAGTTCATAGAAATTAGGTGTAAGTGTGTGGCGTAAGCTTCGAGATAAAGCGCAGTATTTAGATTATTGGTTATTAATCCCGTACGTTATTTTATGTGCGATAGGGGCCTTGATGGTCTATTCCGCGAGTTCGGATTTAATGTCGATTCATGGTGCTAAGCCAGATGCTTATTTTACTAAGCAGTTAATTTATATCGGGCTCGGTTTCGTATTATTACTATTTTCCTTCTTTTTGAAGTTGAATTTATTAAGGAAACCTAAGTTTTTAATTGGTGTCACGGCGGTCATTTTATTGGCGCTCTTTTACTTGTTGGTGTTAAGTCGGATTAGACCGGACGCTGCCATTAATGGGGCAACCGCTTGGATTAATTTGGGCCCTTTTAGTATTCAACCAGCGGAATTTGCCAAGCTATTGATTGTTTTATACTTGGCTAACATGCTATCCAAACGTGAAAAGAATTTGTCAGAGCATTGGCGAGATAATGTGCGGCTATTTTCCGCACCCGTCATTTTGGTAGCTGTCATTATCGCCTTTGTATTGGTACAACCCGATACTGGTGGGGCGGCTATTCTAGGAATTATTCTATTGGTATTATTATTTGCCAGTGGGATTTCGTTCTGGTGGGGAATTTCAATCATCAGTGCAACCTTAGCGGTGATCATCGCGGCGATTGCTGGATTGAGTCGTTTGAATTTAACGACCGGCGTCAATTATCGGTTTAACCGAATTCTAGCCTTTCTAGAACCATTTAAACTTGAAAATATGGGTGGGAGTCAATTGGTTAATTCCTACTATGCGATTAATAATGGCGGTTGGTTTGGTATGGGCCTCGGTAATAGTATCCAAAAACGGGGTTATTTACCGGAACCTTATACCGATTTTATTTTATCGATTACAACTGAAGAGCTCGGTGTCGTGGGCGCCCTTTTTATTTTAGGGCTACTCTTTTTACTGATTTTTAGAATTTTTACCATTGGAATTAGAGCGCGTCAAACCTATAATGCCTTAGTTTGTTATGGCGTGGGCACGATTATTTTCGTTCAAAGCTTATTTAATATCGGTGGTCTATTAGGCTTACTGCCAATTACCGGTGTGACCTTACCCTTCATTAGTTACGGTGGATCAAGTATGCTAGTGTTAGCAACAGGTCTGGGCTTAGTCTTGAACGTTAGTGCCCAGGAAAAAAAGGCACTCAAAACAAAGCAATCATGAGGGTTCACAGATGAAAAATTTGCTGCGCTTTTTGGTAGCGTTAGGCGCGTGGTTAGTGTTGTTGTACGCGTGGCCCATTATGCATCATGCCCAACCAACCGTAGATTCTGCACAGAGTAGGGTTAAACGGCATACAAAACTGACGCATCCACAAAATCCATTATTAAAAACGCAGGGACCAGCAAAGTTTATTAATCAACCCGCGGGACAACTCATTGGACAATACGGTCAACCTGTTAAGCAATCAGCAGAAGATGGCTTGCAGAGTCGTTGGTTATTTCAATTGAATAGTCGGCGCTATATTGAAGCGACGATTGATGATCAAACAGGGACGACGCAACAATTAGTGGTAATTGGTCAAGATAACGCGATTAAGCCGTTTAAGCTTGGCCAGTCGTTAAAGGCAATTACTCAGATTACGACGATTCCAGCCAATTATGAGCTGAATTTACACGAACAAAAGTTTCAAATTGAGTTGAACGAAACACAACAGCGGCAGCGACCACTGATTGCATTTAAGAATAAAACCTATGCAATTTTGGTGATGCAAAAAGGTGAATTGGCAACGGCGGTTTATTTGAATGCTAATCGTCTGTTACAATCGAATTTATATCCGGTGACTTCAATGACGCCGGTGCCAGTACCAGAAATAGCGATGGGGCAATCACAACAGGTTGATGATGAACGCCAAACGGCATTGTTACAATATTGTCAGACAATTCGACTGAATGCTAAACAACCCGAATTGCGTAGTGAAGCGTTACTTGAAGCTGATCAACTATTTTTGACGACGCTGAAAAGCGCACCTAAGACGTTGTTAACCGACTCTGGGGAGCGCCGCTTAAAGCATGCTAAGCAACAACGGCAAACCGCTTTACCACAAAAGTTAACTGAAGCAGATTTTACCGCTAAGGCTTTAGAAGATTATCAACTGACGAACAAACAGCTCTTTTATTTTGAACAACCAGTCAGTGTGCAACAGCTTATTTTTGAACGGCAGACCAATCCAGCATTTTACCAAGCAATCCATGACCAGGCCCATCAACGAATTCAAATTATTTGTACAGAGGGCCATACGCTGGTTGTGATTGGTGAATAAACTACAAGATAAGGACTGATAAAATGGCATTAGAAATCACGCAACGGCAAGGCATCGTTGTTTGGCTGTATTCATTACGCCAAGTCAAACAATTGCGACGTTACGGACTTGTTTATTACACGTCTAAACGAATGAAATACGTTTATTTATATGTTGATGCGGCCCAAGCACCGGCTGTTATCGAACGATTAAAGAAATTACATTATGTTAAGCGGGTGACGCGTTCACAACGCCCAATGCTCGACATGGAATTTGGCGCATTAGCTGAATTAGCGAATCAAGAGACCGCTACTAAAGCGGCATTAAAGGAGTAAAGAGATGCGGATTATTGCAGGAGAATTTGGTGGCCGCCGCTTAAAAGCGGTCCCCGGAATGAAGACTAGACCCACAACGGACAAAGTGAAAGAAGCCATGTTCAGTATGTTAGGCCAATTTTTCGATGGCGGCCAAGCACTCGATTTATACGCTGGTAGTGGTGGCCTCGCAATCGAGGCTGTTTCACGCGGCATGGATCATGCCTATTTAATTGATCGCCAATATGCGGCGATTCAAACGATTCAAGACAATGTGGCAGTTACGAAGATGCCGGAATGTTTTACAATCTGGAAGATGCCAGCTGAAAAAGCATTGTTAAAATTAGCGGATGCAAAAGAACAGTTTGACTTAATTTTATTAGATCCACCTTATAAGCAACAACAAATGTTATTAGAGTTACAACAATTTGTGAGGATGGACCTCTTAAAACCAGGGGCCATTATTCTTTGTGAAACGGACACGAGTTTAACGTATCCTGAAGAGATTCCACATTATACATTGAAACGCCAACAGAATTACGGGATTACTGAAGTGGCAATTTTTGAATTTATCGGTTAAGGAAGTGGTCGAATGACTGAAAGAATCGCATTATTTCCAGGCAGTTTTGATCCTTTTACCAAAGGACATCTAGATACGGTTGAACGGGCAAGTCGGTTATTTGACCGCGTGATTATTGCGGTCATGACTAATGCAGCGAAGAAGCCGTTATTTGATGGCCCTACGAAGGTTGCTTTGATTGAAACCGTCATTACTGATTTAGGCAATGTGAGTGTTGTAGCGCAACCTAGAACGTTGACCGCTAATTTCGCGCAAGAAGTTGGGGCTAGATATTTGATTCGGGGCATTCGAAATGCTAACGATTTTGAATATGAACGGGATATTGCGGCGCTCAATCAGACACAGGATGCACAGTTAGAAACCGTGTTACTATTAGCAAAACAAGAATTTTCATTTATTTCATCCAGTATGGTTAAAGAAATCGCTGCTTTTGGTGGTCAAGTTGATCAATTAGTGCCGCCAGTAGTCGCAATTGCGCTCCAAGAAAAATTAAAACACGGAAGAGATTAGCATGCCAAAAAATAAGAAACTGACAAAACGATTAATTGCAATTGTGGTTCTCATCATTGTTGCGGTTGTTTGTTTAATGCCCACTGGCTATTATATTGAAGGAACTGGGACCGCGGAAAATACCAGTCAATACGTTAAAGTCGATGGCAAACATGATCACCAAAAGGGCCATTTTATGTTGACGACGGTTGGTGTCAGGGGGCCGGTGACGCCGCTTCAATTATTATTGTCCAAGACACAACCTTTTACGGAAATTGAAAGTCGCGATGAACTGATGGGCAATGAGGATACAGAAGCTTACGAACAGATTCAAAAGTACTATATGGATAGTTCGATTAACGCTGCCGTTGAAGCTGCTTATAAAAAAGCAGGTAAAGCCTACCATACGAAGTATTTGGGTGTTTATGTGATGTCGATGTTAGATAAGTCTGCTTTTAAGGATGACTTGGCAGTTGGTGATACAATCACCGCAATTGATCATCATCAGTTTAAAAACGCCAATGCTTTTGTGAAGTATGTCCAAGGCTTGAAGGTTGGTCAAAAGGTTACGATTAGTTATAATCATGGTCAAAAACAGCAAACGGCAACGCATCGCTTGATTAAACTACCAGGCACGCACCATCCGGGGTTAGGGATTACGCTGACCGATCACTCTGAGATTGAGACCGACATTCCGGTTAAAATTGATGCAGGTGATATTGGTGGACCGTCCGCGGGCTTAATGTTTACGTTGCAAGTTTATAATCAATTAACGAAGCAAAATCTCCAAAAGGGTCGTAAAATTGCGGGGACCGGCACAATGGCTGCTGATGGTACTGTAGGTGCTATTGGTGGGATTGATAAAAAGGTACTGGTCGCTAGTCAAGAAGGCGCAACGGTCTTTTTTGCACCGAATGATCCTGTAACAAAGGCAATTTTAAAGGTTGATCCTGATTATCAAAACAATTATACAATCGCTAAAAATGCCGCTAAAAAAATTCATACTAAGATGAAGATCGTACCGGTCAAAACCTTAGATGATGCGTTAACTTATTTGAAAAACCATTAAAAAAGTTTGCCGAAGATAAAAATCGGCAAACTTTTTTGTGCTTTAAGGGTATATAAGAGTAAGGAGGTGACGATGATGTGGCAAGATTATTGGCAGCGATATCGGCGTTTTTGGTGGGTGCCTTGCTTAGTGCTATTGGGGATCATCGCGGGTGGCTTTTATTGGCATCAATCGCAACAAAAACAAAAAGTAACGCAAAATGAGCAACTGCTAGCAACCAGTGCGTCTAAAACAAAACCCGCTACTAAGAAGACACATCCAGCGGCAACCAAGAAAAAAGGCGGTTTTGTCGATATTAAAGGTGCTGTGGTCTACCCGGGAATTTATCCGATCACAGTCTCTGAAACGCGCTTATTTGAGGTGCTCAAAAATGCAGGTGGTCCGACTGATGCGGCTGATACCAAGCGACTTAATCTAGCCCAGAAGTTAACGGATCAATTGATTATTTATATTCCGAAAAAAGGAGAGGTGGTTACTGATCAAGAATTGATTCAGGCCCCACAACAAGTTACAGCGGCTAGTGAGCGTACACCAGAACAAGCACCAACTGGGACGAGTGCAAATACGTCGAGCACGAGTGACACCGCTAAAATCGATTTAAATCAGGCTGATAGTACCCAACTCCAAACGCTCAATGGCATTGGCCCCAAGAAAGCTGAACAAATAATTGCTTATCGTGATGAACAAGGAAAATTTAAGCAGATTGAAGATCTACAAAAAGTTGGTGGGATTGGCCCCAAGACGTTTGAACAATTGCAATCACAAATTTGTGTGAATTAGTTTTATCAAGCGGTATTTTTGCTATACTAGAAAGAAACAATTAAAGGGAGCATGATGATGACCAATAAGAGAATGCCTTGGAATCAGTATTTTATGTTACAGGCTGTTTTATTATCGATGCGCAGTACCTGTCCGCGTTTATTTGTGGGGGCACTTGTGATTCGCAATCGGCGGATTATTGCT
Source organism: Latilactobacillus parasakei (assembly GCF_049674265.1). Lineage (NCBI taxonomy): Bacteria > Bacillati > Bacillota > Bacilli > Lactobacillales > Lactobacillaceae > Latilactobacillus > Latilactobacillus parasakei. The sequence goes on from NZ_CP186861.1 coordinate 205,867, forward strand.
GGTGGTTATAACGGCTCGGTAGCCCATGAAGATCATTGTATCGATGTTGGCTGCTTAATGCGGGATGGTCATTGCCTCAGAACCATTCACGCTGAGATGAATGCTTTAACGCAATGTGCCAAGTTCGGCGTTCAAACCGAAGGTGCTGAAATTTATGTGACACATTTTCCTTGTTTACAATGTACGAAATTAATTATTCAAGCGGGTATTAGTAAGATTCATTATCAAAAAGACTATCATAATGACCCTTACGCACTAAAATTAATTGAAAAATCAGGCATTGAACTTGATCAAGTTGATTTATCAGTTGATGATGCGCACACACTCGTTAATTTCTTGGAGAACGAACAAGCGACTGAATGAAAAATAACTGGATTTATCCAGTTATTTGTTTAATCAGTTTAAATAGCTTAATGCTTGGGGGGCCATCCTGGTTAACCTGGGGCTTGGGATTGTTGGCTTTTGTTAAATTAATCAGTCTTCGGCAAACTCAGATAACGATTGTGACGCTCGGTTTATGTCTTGTTTATAGCGGCCGTTTTTGGATAAGCTACCTTAGTGTGACGCAACCACAACAACCGGTGGCGCAGCATTTTAAGGTGCAACCCGATGCAATTCAAATCGCGGGCGATAGTGTTCAATTAACAGCGGTTGGCCAACAAGATGGTCAAACTATTAAGGCTTATTATCGCTGCCAAACATTCGCCGAGAAGAGGCGCTGGCAACAAGCACGACAACCCGTTTTGTTCTATGGGACAAAAGATTTTGAACGTATACCAGGTGCTACCAATGAGAATGAGTTTGACTATGCACGTTTTTTAGCGCAACAGAAGCGCTGCTTTTACCAACTGACGTTAGCCAAAGAAACGACTTTTATGCTGAGACGCCCTAGTAGCGGTTTGGATTGGTTACATTATTGGCGCCAAACGTGTGCGCTGTATTTACGTAAGTTACCAACAGCGCTACGGTTTCATGCGCAGACGTTATTATTGGGGCTGCGGGAAGCACAAGTTGACCATTATCAGGTTGTTTTGGGCCGCTTAGGGATTATTCATCTCTTAAGTCTATCAGGGTTACACGTGTTTTATTTAGTGCAAGTCATTCGGTGGTGTGCGACTTATTGCCGCATACCGCGTGAGTGGTTAAACTGTATGTTATTTGGGCTATTGCCGGTATACGCCTTATTGGTAGGTGGGACGACGAGCATTAGTCGCGCAATTGCGCTTATTTTATGCCGCTTACTTTGCGAACAGCTGGGTATCCGGCAATCAAGATTAGATAGTTGGAGCTTGGTATTATTGGTCAATTTATTCTGGCAGCCTTACTTGCTACATAGTATGGGCGGAATTTTAAGCTATTTGATGGCCTTTGCGCTCATTTATATTGGTGAGGGTAGCACGTTTAAAGTTGCTTACTGGCTAAGTTTATTGAGTTTACCGGTTTGCTTACGTTTTAATTATCGCTGGCATGTGCTAACGATTATGATGAATGCCTTGGTAACGCCTATCTATCTGCCAATTGTGCTAGGTTTGGTGATTGCAGCGAGTGTTATGTTACCTGTTAGCAATCTAGTGGTTAACGGATGTGAGTGGCTATTACAGTTGATTTACAAAGGCTTAGGACTAGTCGCTCAAATTCCCCATGCGATGATTACGTTTGGTAAAATACCATTATTACCGTTACTATTGATTGTGATGGTCAGCCTCTTGTTAATCGATGGCCAGGCAATTAGTAATCAGTGGCGTAAACGGCTGAAACGCACATTAGCAAGTTTGTATTTGGCTAGTTTTTTGGCGATTCATTTTAATCCGGCTGGTCGGGTGATCATGTTTGATATCGGGCAGGGGGATAGTTTGTTGATTCAAACGCCGTTTAACCGGCATCAGCTTTTAATTGATACTGGTGGCCGCCTAGCGCTACCGCAAGCAGCTTGGCAACGCCGGGAGCGTGTATCGCGGGCGGAAAAAGTAACGGTTAATTATCTCTATAGCCAAGGGGTAGATCATCTTGATGCGGTCGCACTTTCTCATCAGGATGCCGATCATATTGGTGATTTGAATCAGATTTTAAAACAAATTCGTGTTGATCGCATCATTTGTGCTGCTGGGTTACCACAAAATCGACAATTTCAAAGACAAATTCGGCCATTTTTAGCAATGGTTCAGATTGAACCTTATTTAGCCGGGACTTCATTTAAAGTGGGGCCACAAAAATTTAACGTCTTAGCACCGACTAAGCCGGGAAAAGGCGAAAATAGTGATTCGTTAGTCTTACAGGCACAAATTGGTGGCGCTAGCTGGCTGTTTACAGGAGATTTAGAGCAAGAAGGCGAACGAGCGATTATCGAGCGGTATCCACAGTTAACCGTCGATTATTTAAAAGTTGGTCATCATGGTAGTAAAACGGCTAGTGACCCTACCGTGATTAAAAAATTACACTTAAAAGGTGCATTAATCTCATCAGGTCGTGATAATCGCTATGGTCATCCGCACCAGGAAACTTTGACGACTTTGCAAGAAGCTAAAGTGCCTTATTGGCTAACGGCCCAGCAAGGGATGTTGACCTGGTCGTACGGTCCTGGTCAAAGTGAGAAACTGCAAACAACAATAAAGGATAGTGGAAAATGACAATTGAACAATTACAAAAAGAGATTCAACAAAATCAATTAGCACCGATTTACCTGGTTTTAGGGCAAGAGTCAGCGTTGATTGAAAAAGCGCGTCAACTCTTTAAACACTATCTACCAGAAGAAGAACAAACGATGAATTTTGCCAGCTATGATTTAGCAACGACCGATGTGGCGAATGCTTTGGATGATGCCGAATCGGCACCTTTTTTTGGTGAGCGGCGAATTGTCTTTATGCAAAACCCCTATTTTTTAACGGGTGAAAAGGTTAAAAACAAGCTCGATCAGGATTTAGTTCGTTTCCAAGCCTATCTTGAAAAGCCACAACCAACAACGAGTGTGGTGCTATTTGCGCCGTACCCTAAGTTAGATGAACGTAAAAAAATCGTGAAGCAATTAAAAAAGGTTGCTTCATTAATTTCTGTTGAAAAAGTGAATGAGCGCCAAGTTCAACAATTGGTAACCGCTGAGTTGAAACAACAGGGGATGCAGATTGAAAATGAAGCGTTAGCCTTATTGATTAGTAAAACCAATAGTGACTACAGCCAAATCATGGCAGAATTACCGAAATTAATGCTGTATGCACAACAAACTAAACAAATTACGACAGCAGCGGTCGCTGAATTGGTCAGCAGCAGTATTGAAGATAACGTCTTTTCATTAGTACCGCTTGTTTTGCAGAAAAAAGTGGGCCCCGTTTTGACGATGTATCATGAATTGTTACTTCAAAAAGAAGAACCGCTCAAAATTAATGCCATTCTGATTGGACAATTCCGTTTATTATTACAAGTTAAAATTTTATTTGAAAAAGGGTACAGTCAGGGCAATTTAGCCAGTGTTTTAAAAATTCATCCGTACCGAATTAAATTGGCGATGCAACAGATTAAACATTTTTCAAAGCAAACCCTAGCGCAAGCTTATTTAGGATTAGAAGAAATCGAAGTTAAGATTAAAACCGGGCAGGGGCAACCTGAATTGTTATTTGAATTGTTCATGCTCCAATTTGCCGCTAAAAAAGTGGCATAAAACGCAAAAAAATAGGCCCGACTAAAACGAAAACGTCTTAGTCGGGCCTATTAAAATATTGGTTAGAATTACTTAGCCATCATTTTGTTTAAACGTGACTTGTCACGGCCAGCTTTGTTAGCATGGATTAAGCCTTTTGTTGAGGCCATATCAATAGCGCGTGTAGCAGCTTTTAATAGGTCTGCAGCTTCTTCGTTACCAGCAGCTTGAGCAGCTTTGAACTTTTTGATTGCTGAACGCATTGTGCTTAATTGAGAAGCGTTTCTGTTGTTTGCTTTTTCAATTGTTTTCACACGTTTCATAGCAGATTTAATTTGTGGCATGGTTGTTCACCTCCGATGGGTTTCACTATCTTTATAAAAAAGATTTTTAATTTCAACAGACGTTATTATACCAAAATAGTGTGGGGGATTGCAATAAAAACTTGTAAAGTATTTAAACTTGACTGCTTAACGAATTTGAACTTAGCCTTGCTTTCAGCATAATTTTTTAGTAAACTAAGACAGTGCTTTAAAAGCACAAACCCGTTACTCTGTTTAGCGACGTTCACCCGACGCTATTCGTTGTTTCGGGTAATATAACTGAAGGGTGGAAATTAGCAATGGCTATTTCACAAGCAAGAAAAAACGAAATCATCAATGAATATGCACGTCACGAAGGCGATACAGGTTCAGCAGAAGTACAAATCGCTGTCTTAACTGCAGAAATCAACTCATTAAACGAACATTTATCTGTTCATAAGAAAGATCACCATTCATATGTTGGTCAAATGAAGAAAATCGGTCACCGTCGTAACCTTTTACGTTACTTACGTGACAATGATATCCAACGTTACCGTGAATTAATCAAGAGCCTTGGCTTACGTCGTTAATTCAACCTTCAAAAGCAAACAGTCGTTATGGCTGTTTGCTTTTTTTGTGCGCTTTTTTAATGTGAACTTGAAAATGTAAGGCCTTTAGTAATCAAAAGCTGTTAGTTTGTTTAAATTGTGATAAAATATGTATTAGACTTTAAAGCGGATGAGTTTTAAACGAAAGTAACACTCAAAAAAACAAATAATAGTTTGAAAGTAACCCTTTCAATTTTAGAGGTGAAAGAATGAGTAATATTAAGATTATACCACTTGGTGGTGTACGCGAGAACGGTAAAAATTTAAACGTTGTGGAAGTTAACGACGAAATTTATATCCTAGATTGTGGGTTGAAATACCCAGAAACTGAATTATTAGGGATTGATATTGTAATCCCAGATATGACTTATTTAGAAGAAAATGCAGAACGTGTTGCCGGGATTTTCCTAACACACGGTCATGCTGATGCGATTGGTGCTTTGCCATACTTCTTAAAAGGCCATGATGTGCCCGTTTTTGGTTCTGAATTAACAATTGCGCTCGCTAAGATTACGGTCAGCAGCGAACCTAAATTACGGCATTTCAATAATTTCCACGTGATTAATGCCAATACAGCAATTGATTTTGAACAAGCGACGGTTTCATTCTTCAAAACGACGCATACTATTCCAGGTTCATTAGGGATTGTTGTGAAAACAGATGAAGGTCAAATTGTTTATACTGGGGACTTCAAGTTTGATCAATCAGCATTACCGATGTATCAAACGGATTATGCCCGTTTAACTGAAATCGGTCAACAAGGCGTCTTAGCTCTATTAAGTGACTCTGCTAATGCGGAATCACCTTTTGAAACGGCTAATGAACGCGACATTGCCGAATCAATTTTAGAAACATTTAAATATCAAAACGGTCGGATTATCGTGGCTTCAGTGGCTTCAAATATCCTCCGTATTCAACAAGTTATCGATGCCGCTTATAAAACAAACCGGAAGGTCGTTTTAACAGGCCGTGATTTGGAAAAAATTGTGCGGACAGCAATGCGTTTGGAAATGTTAACTTTGCCAGATGAAGATATCTTAGTACAACCTAAAGCGCTAAGTACATTAGCACCTGAAGAAACAGTGATCCTTGAAACAGGTCGCATGGGTGAACCAATCAAAGCCCTCCAAAAGATGGCAACAAGCCATCACCGCTTAATCCATATTGAACAAGGTGATCTTGTTTATTTAACAACGTCACCTTCACATGCAATGGAAACTATTTTAGCGAAAACTAAGGATATGATTTATCGTGCAGGCGGCGAAGTCAAAGCAGTCGGCGACGATCTACACGCTTCAGGGCACGCTAATAAAAATGATTTGCAATTAATGTTGAACTTATTACACCCACAATTCTTAATGCCCGTTCAAGGCGAATATCGCCAAATGGCTGCTCATGCGGACATTGCGCATGAAACAGGAATGGATTACAAGAACATCTTCATCGTCGGTAAAGGTGATATTGTCGCTTACGACAATGATAAGATGCATGTTGGTGGTCAAGTTGATGCGACTGATGTCATGATTGATGGTAGTGGCATCGGTGATATCGGCAATATTGTCTTGCGTGATCGTAAATTATTGTCAGAAGACGGCATTTTTATCGCAGTTGTGACAATTGACCGGAAGAATAAGAAGATTATTGCTGAACCAAAAGTAACAGCAAGAGGTTTTGTCTACGTTAAGACAAGTAAGGACCTCATGGCAGAAAGTTCAGAAATCATCAAGCAAGCCGTTCAAAATAACCTTGATAACAAAGAGTTTGACTGGAGTCACTTGAAACAAGACGTTCGCGAAAACTTAAGTCATTATTTATACGAACAAACAAAGCGACGCCCAGTTATTTTACCGGTGATTATGGAAATTAACCAAAATCACCGTCGTCAAAAGAAAGACACCAAACCAGCAGTTGAGAAAAAACAAGATTAATTAAGTGATAACACTAAAAAAGGGCCGGATAAAGGATTATTTATCGGGGCCCTTTTAATTTAGTGTTTTTGAAGAGGAGTGTTAGTGATGGGAGAATTGACGGCCTTGCCGAATCAATTTGAAAATTTGATCCGCCTAGGTAAAGTAGCCCTCAACCAGCGCCAATGGCCAGAGGCAATAGCCCATTTGGAGGCTGCTTATGACTTGCAACAAACAACGGCATTAAACCTTTTATTGGTTAGTGTATTAGTGGCCGCTGGTGACAATCAGCGCGCGCTGCAATTGGCCTTTGAAAAAAAGGACTTCTATACCAATGAGACCGATTTAAGGTTGCTGTATAATGGGTTACTCATTAAAAATCAGCACTTTATCGCGGCAAATGAGCTGTGGTCTGCTGTGGAGGCGACTGACGCCTTTGAACAGCGAACTAAGCAAAAGGGACAAGCGCTATTAAAGATGGCTGAAAAGGACTACCAAGCGACTGAACAGCAGGCAATCAAGAAACGCCAAGAACAACTCTACAATATTACAACTGGTGATTTTCAAGACCAACAGCGACGACTTGATGCAGCAGAATTATTACCACTAGCTGATTATTTACAGGGGGTGTTACCAATTTTGGTGAACCCGTATAGCCATCCATTTGTAAAAACGACGGTTTTAGAAACGCTCGTTCGTTTGCGATATTCAGAATCAGTAACGATTAATTGGTTTGATCAGGTCCGACAAGTGACACCTTCTGAGTTAGAATTGATGACTAATCGGCCTGTTTTAAAATTAATTCAAAAAACAATTCAAAATATCTTGGGACAACAAGATCCAATTATTTTAGAGGCGGCCTTAGCGGAGTGTCAAATGACGTTTGCTTATCTTTATCCATTCGAGGAAACAGTGATTGATAATCCTGAAGAGTGGGGCCAGGCGCTGATTCAACAGTTAGGGGTCTTTATTTTTGAGCCAACAGTTCCAATTTCAGAAAAGACGATTCAATGGCTAAAAAAATTGCAAGAATTAACAGAAGAGCTAGTCTTTTAGGGCTAGAAAACAATGATTTTATGCTCAAAATAATACTTTTTTTAAGGTTTAAGTGTTTACAAACGCGCTCATAGCAGATATAATCATTTTTGAATTCTTTAAGCGTAAAAAAACACTTTGATTTTAACGCTTGAAGTATTATAATATTACGTAAAGGATTATCAGTATTAGTGAAATGCTATACGCTGATTTTTTCTTGCGAAAATACAGGAGGTTCGTTTAATGGCAGAAAAAGCACATTACGAAAGAACAAAACCCCATGTTAACATCGGTACTATCGGACATGTTGATCATGGTAAAACAACTTTAACAGCAGCAATCACAAAGATGTTGGCAGACAAAGGCTTGGCTGAAGCTCAAGACTATGCAAACATCGATGCTGCTCCAGAAGAAAGAGAACGTGGTATCACTATCAATACAGCCCACGTTGAATACGAAACAGAAAACCGTCATTATGCACATATTGACGCCCCAGGACATGCTGATTACGTTAAAAACATGATCACTGGTGCTGCTCAAATGGACGGTGCCATCTTAGTTGTTGCTGCAACTGATGGTCCTATGCCACAAACTCGTGAACATATCTTGCTTGCTCACCAAGTCGGTGTTGATTACATCATCGTCTTCTTGAACAAAACAGATTTAGTTGATGATGATGAATTAACGGACTTGGTTGAAATGGAAGTTCGTGAATTATTATCAGAATACGATTTCCCTGGTGACGATATTCCAGTTATCCGCGGTTCAGCACTTGGTGCATTGAACGGCAACCCTGACGACGTTAAAGCTGTTGAAGAATTAATGGCTACTGTTGACGAATATGTTCCAACTCCAGAACGTGACACAGACAAACCATTCTTGATGCCTGTTGAAGACGTATTTACGATCACTGGTCGTGGTACTGTTGCTTCAGGTCGTATCGATCGTGGCCAAGTTACTGTCGGTGACGAAGTTGAAATCGTTGGTCTTAAGGAAGAAATTGCTAAGACAACTGTTACTGGTTTGGAAATGTTCCGTAAGACATTGGATCAAGGTCAAGCTGGCGATAACATTGGTGCTTTATTACGTGGTATCGATCGCGAAAGCATCGAACGTGGCCAAGTTTTAGCTAAACCTGGTTCAATCCAAACTCACAAAAACTTCAAGGGTGAAGTTTATATCTTGAGCAAGGATGAAGGTGGTCGTCATACACCATTCTTCTCAAACTATCGTCCACAATTCTTCTTCCATACAACTGATGTTACAGGTGTTATCGAATTACCAGAAGGTGTAGAAATGGTTATGCCTGGTGATAACGTAACATTTACTGTTGAATTAATCTCACCAGTTGCTATTGAAAAGGGTCTTAAGTTTACTGTTCGTGAAGGTGGCCGTACTGTTGGTGCCGGTGTCGTAAGTGAAATTATTGACTAATATTCAACTTAGTTGAATTGGAAAAACTCGTAGTGTAAAAGCTGCGAGTTTTTTTATACATAAGATTCAATCAATAATGCGCTTTAATCGCTAAAAAAACGGATTTTATCGGTTTTTTAGGCCAATAAATATTTACAATTTAGGTCAAATAGTTTATGCTGATTAAGTATGCAATTGATAGATTGTGAATATAACTGTCGGAGGGAAATTATGTCAGCAAAATGGGAAAAAAAGGGCGCCAATGATGGTGAACTTACCTTTGAAATTGATTTAGATAAAATTAGTGAAGGTTTAGACGTAGCGTTCAAACGTGTACGTAAAAACATCAACACACCTGGTTTCCGTAAAGGAAAGATGCCTCGCCAAATCTTTAACAAGATGTACGGTGAAGAAGCACTTTACGAAGATGCCTTAAATGCTGTATTACCAGAAGCATATGAAGCAGCTGTTGCAGAAGCAGGGATTGATCCAGTTGATCAACCACAAATTAATGTTGAAAAAATGGAAAAAGGTGAAGCTTGGGTCCTTACTGCTCAAGTCACTGTTAAACCAGAAGTTAAATTAGGCGATTACAAAGGCTTAGAAGTACCAAAACAAAGCCGTCGTATTACAATTAAAGACGTAGAACAAGAACTTGAAACACGTCGCGAACGTCAAGCTGAATTAGTACTTAAAGAAGATGCAGCAGCAGAAAATGGCGACACAGTCGTTATTGATTATGCTGGTTCTGTTGATGGTGTACCTTTTGATGGTGGCCAAGCAGATAACTACTCATTAGAATTAGGTTCAAACTCATTCATTCCTGGTTTTGAAGATCAATTAGTTGGTCACAAAGCTGAAGAAGATGTTGACGTTACAGTAACATTCCCTAAAGATTACCAAGCAGAAGAATTAGCTGGTAAAGAAGCAATCTTTAAGGTTAAGATTCACGAAGTTAAGGGTAAGGAATTACCAGAACTTGACGACGAATTTGCTAAGGATATCGACGAAGACGTTGATTCATTAGACGAATTAAAAGAAAAAATTCGTGAAGAATTAAAACAACAAAAGAATGATGCTGCTGACGCTGCTATCCAAGATACAGCCGTTGCTAAAGCAACAGAAAATGCAACAATTCCTGAATTACCTCAAGCAATGATTGACGAAGAAATCAACAGTCAATTACAACAATACTTAGGTAACATGCAACAACAAGGTATCAACCCAGAAATGTACTATCAAATCACTGGTACAACAGAAGATGATTTGAAGAAACAATTCGCCGGTGATGCTGACAAACGCGTTAAGACAAGCCTTGTCTTAGAAGCTGTTGTTGAAGCTGAAAAGATCGAAGCAACTGACGAAGAAGTTGCTGCAGAACTTAAGAGTTTAGCAGAACAATACAACATGGAAGAATCAGCTGTTCGCAGCGTCTTATCAGATGACATGTTAAAACATGATATCGGTGTTAAGAAAGCTATCGAAGTGATTGCTGATTCAGCTGTTGAAGTTAAAGACGCTAAATAATTAGATAGTTAGATGAGCTTTAATCGGTTCTAAAAGCGGGTTCAAGGTGACTACTTTGAACCCGCTTTTGCGTTATATGGCGTCAAAAACGGATTACTTTCATCTAGCGCAGTGATGTGATATAGTCTTAATTACATTTCTAAGCGGTCTGAGATGACTAATATTAGAAATCTGCTATGATAGATGTATAGGAAGGGGAGAATCCCAGTATGTTAGATGATACAGAAACAACGAACGGCCCTGTTACTTGTTCATTTTGTGGTAAATCACAGGATCAAGTAAAGAAGATTGTGGCCGGCCCTGGTGTTTATATCTGTAATGAATGTATCGATCTCTGTAAAGAAATTATCGATGAAGAATTTAAAGATGAAGCTGTTAATGACTTATTAGAAGTACCAAAACCACGCGAAATTCTTGCAATTTTAAATGATTATGTCATTGGTCAAACAGAAGCTAAAAAGGCGCTCTCAGTTGCCGTTTATAACCATTACAAACGTGTTAACCAAATGACAGTTGCCGAAAAAGGTGATACTGAACTTCAAAAGAGTAATATCGCTTTAATCGGGCCTACTGGCTCAGGTAAGACGTTCTTAGCCCAAACCTTAGCACGGATCCTCAACGTCCCATTTGCGATTGCAGATGCCACGACGTTGACGGAAGCCGGTTATGTTGGTGAAGATGTTGAGAACATTCTCTTGAAACTCTTGCAAAACGCTGATTTTGATGTTGATCGCGCTGAACGTGGCATTATTTATATTGATGAAATTGATAAGATTGCCAAGAAGAGCGAAAACGTCTCAATTACGCGTGATGTTTCTGGTGAAGGGGTGCAACAAGCACTCTTGAAGATCCTTGAAGGGACAATTGCTAGCGTGCCACCTCAGGGTGGACGTAAGCACCCACAACAAGAATTGATTCAAATCGACACAACCAATATTTTATTCATTATTGGTGGGGCCTTCGATGGCATCGAAACAATCGTTAAAAACCGTTTAGGTGAAAAGACGATTGGTTTTGGTAGCAAAGCTGGCCAAGCGGTTGATGAAAATCAAAGCTTGATGCAACAAATCGTGACGGAAGATTTAATGCAATTTGGGATTATCCCTGAATTCATTGGTCGGATTCCAATCACGGCTGCACTTGAAAAATTAACTGAAGACGACTTAGTTCGGATCTTAACGGAACCTAAGAACGCCTTAGTTAAACAATATAGTAAATTGATGGCTTTAGACGATGTTGAACTAGAATTCACGCCAGAGGCATTACATGCGATTGCGCACCTTGCAATTGAACGTAATACCGGTGCGCGTGGCCTCCGTTCAATCATCGAAGAAGTCATGATGGATATGATGTTTGATGTACCAAGTCGCGAAGACGTTGTCAAAGTCTTAGTGACAAAAGAAGCCGTTGATGGCACTGCTAAACCACAACTTTTCTTAGCTGATGGTCAAGAAGCGTCATAATGACTATGAAGTTGTCGGGGCGTAATCGACCCGGCAACTTTTTTTACATAAGGGTGCCGCTAAACATGGATTTGAAAATAAGTCAACGGCGCAATAATTATTTATTTATGCTAAACTAGCATTCGAAGGAAATAATCGGAGGTTATTATGGAAGTACATGAAGTTGAAATGGTGATGAGTGCGGTAGCTGCTTCGCAGTACCCCACTGACCAATTACCTGAAATCGCGTTATCTGGCCGCTCAAATGTCGGTAAATCTTCTTTGATTAATAAGTTAATTAATCGTAAGAGTTACGCACGGACATCAAGTAAGCCAGGGAAGACGCAAACCCTAAATTTCTACCGTGTTGAAAATGAACTTTATTTCGTCGATGTGCCTGGTTATGGCTATGCGAAGGTTTCTAAGAAACAACGGGAAAAATTCGGGCAAATTATCGAGGCTTATCTCACTAATCGGGATAATTTACGCGGCTTAATTTCATTGATCGATGGTCGTCATGAACCAACTGATGACGATATTGCAATGTATGTCTTCGCTAAGTATTACGATATTCCAGTTTTAGTCGTTGCTACTAAGATGGATAAAATCTCAACTGGGAAATGGAATCGCCAAGAAAAGATCATTAAAGAGGCGCTTGATTTTAACCCCGTTGATAAGTTTGTCTGCTTCAGTGCGTTGACTGGTGCTGGTAAGGATACCGTCTGGGAATGGATTGAACAACAATGTGATATTGGAGGTCGTCGTTAATGGAATTTAATGAATACCAAAAATTAGCGAACAGAACGCTATATGGTAATGAACAAGTTTTAACGAACTTGGCATTAGGTTTAGCTAGCGAAAGTGGCGAAGTCGTGGATATTGTCAAAAAATATACATTCCAAGGCCACCAACTAGATGAACAAGTACTTACCAAGAAGATTGGTGATGTCCTCTGGTATCTATCACAGATTGCTGAATGGAATAACGTCGACTTTGAAAAAGTAGCACAAGAAAATATTGAAAAGCTTAAAGAACGTTATCCAGAACGACACGCAGAATAATTAAAGCGTGGGCTATAAGTCAGGTATTAAAAAAGAGGTGCGGACAAAGTAATTTTGTCCGCACCTCTTTTTGATTATTCTTTTTTAGTTGTCTTTGATTCCGTTTCTTTTAATTTTTCAGCCGTTTCTTCAACTTCAGCTGCCATTTTTTCCCGATCGCCGGGAATTGATGCAAATTTGTCGAATAAACTAGTTAAATCTGTTTGACGTGTTACTTTTAAGCCCATAATATCCCTCTTTTCTGATGTGAGTCTATCATACCAGATAAAAATCAGTTCGCCAATTATTCTTAATTTATAAATAAATATTGCATAAATATTTATAGTAGTGTATTATGAAAAACATCATAGGAGGGGATCAAATGACTATCAAAAAAAGTTTAGCATTCATTTTACTACCATTAGCCTTGCTAGTGGCGCTATTAGTGGGGAATAACCAAGCTGTATCAGCCGCGGGGCAGACGGTTAGTCGCGTTCAAGCTAAGAAGACATTAGTGTTGGGGACAAGCCCAGATTATGCACCGTATGAATTTTTAGTGAATAAAAACGGCAAAAATAAAACCGTTGGGATGGATATTGATGTCGCACAAAAGGTTGCTGACGATTTACACGTTAAGTTAGTGATTAAGTCAATGGATTTTGACGCGTTGTTAGTTGGTCTAGAAACTGGCAAGGTCGATATGGTAATTTCAGCGATGTCACCAACTGATGAACGGACTAAGAGTGTCGATTTCTCGGATGTCTATTACTTAGGTGGTCAATCGATCCTCGTCAATAAGGCCGACGCCAAGATTTATAAATCAAAAAATAGTTTTATCGGTAAGAAGGTTGGGGTCCAAACGGGGAGTCTCCAACAAACATTAGCTAAAAAACAAATTAAAAGTGCGCAGATTACAGGTTTAACAAAAGTACCCGATTTAGTATTAGCGCTTAAGAGTCATAAAATCGACGGGATTGTGGCCGAAGAACCAGTGGCGACTGCTTATGCCAGCAATGATCCTGAATTAGTTCAAATCGATGGTAAATTTAACTTAGGGGCAGATATGCAAGGTTCAGCGATTGCATTTCCAAAGAACTCACCAACTTTAGTCGCCGCTGCTAATAAGAGTATCGCTCAAATTAAGCAACAAAAATTAATTCCGCAATATTTAAAGAGTGCGGGTAGTTTGATGAAAACGAACACGCACAATACAAGTATGTGGCACTACTGGTCTTATTTCGCTAAAGGGATTGGTTATACCTTATTCATTACAATTATTTCAATCATTATCGGGATCTTCATTGGGGTTGTACTCGCCTTTGCAAGACTTTCTAAGAATAAACTATTCCACAGCCTAGCCGTGATGTATATCGAATTCGTCCGGGGCACACCATTGATGATTCAAATCATGTTTGTCTACTTCGGGATTGGTTTATGGGTCAATATTCCAGCTTTATTCGCTGGTGTGATTGCCGTTTCGCTTAACAGTGCTGCGTACGTTGCTGAAATTATTCGTTCAGGAATTAACGCGATTGACGCTGGTCAAACGGAAGCCTCAAGAAGTTTGGGGCTCTCACAACACGATACAATGCGGTATATCATCTTACCACAAGCTTTGAAGAACATCTGGCCAGCCTTAGGCAACGAATTTATTTCATTAATCAAGGAAAGTTCAATCGTTTCAATTATCGGTGTGACGGATTTGATTTACCAATTAAAAGTGGTTCAATCAGCGACTTACAAAGGGGTTGCACCCATCTTTGTCGCAATGGTCATCTACTTTATCTTAACCTTTAGTCTTTCGAAACTACTCAACCATATTGAAAGGAAGATGCAACATGCTTAAAATTAATCAATTAGTTAAAAAATATGACGATAACCTTGTTTTAAACGGGGTTAGTGGTGATGTTGAAGCCGGTCAAGTGATTGTTGTCATCGGCCCTTCAGGTGGTGGGAAGAGTACCTTGTTACGGTGCTTGAACCGGTTAGAAGAACCAACAAGTGGTCAAATTCTTTTTGAAGGGACCGACTTGATGAGTCTCTCTGAAAAACAATTGGACCAAATGCGGACTAAGATGGGGATGGTTTTCCAAAATTTCAATCTATTCCCTAACTTAACGGTTTTGGATAACCTAAGACTCGCACCACAAAAGGTTAAACATCAATCAAAAGAAGAAGCCACCCAAAAAGCACAACAGTTGTTAGAACGGGTTGGATTAGCCGATAAGGCCGATGCTTATAGCGACCAACTGTCAGGTGGGCAAAAGCAACGGATCGCGATTGCCAGAGCACTTGCAATGTCACCAGATGTTTTATTGTTTGATGAACCAACATCAGCGCTCGATCCAGAAATGGTGGGTGAAGTGTTGAAGGTGATGCAAGATTTGGCGCAAGAAGGTATGACAATGGTCGTTGTCACCCATGAAATGGGCTTTGCACGGGAAGTAGCTGATGAAGTTTGGTTCATGGCAGACAGCCAAATCGTTGAAAAAGGGACACCAACGCAACTTTTTGAACATCCACAAGAAGAACGGACCCAACAATTCCTAGCTAAAATTTTAGCGCAATAATCGTCGATAGTTGCATTTTAGCCAAAAACACGTAAAATATAGGAACGAACACTTGTTTTGGATTAAAGGAGTGGTGTTTTTGGCAAGTGAACATATCGAACATAAATTAGCCTTATTACCAGCCTTGCCGGGCTGTTATTTGATGAAAGATATTAACGCACAGATTATCTACGTGGGTAAGGCCAAGAACCTGAAGAACCGGGTCCGCTCATATTTTAAGAGTAGCCACGAAGGTAAGACGGCCAAATTGGTCTCTGAAATTGTCGATTTTGAAACAATCATTACATCGACAAATAAAGAGGCCTTTTTGTTGGAAATTACGTTAATCCAAAAGCACCAACCCTACTTTAATATCAAGTTAAAACGGGGCACGGGCTATCCGTACATCAAGATTACCAATGAACGTGACCCACGCTTATTGATTACTGGGGATGTCAAAAAAGATGGTGGCTATTATTTTGGTCCGTATCCGGACGTTTATGCGGCTCAGGAGACTTTACGCTTCTTGCAACGTGTTTACCCCTTGCGGCGCTGTCAGGGCCATCAAGGACGCCCTTGTTTGTACTATCATATGGGGCAGTGCTTGGGCGCTTGTTTCCAAGAAGTACCAGAAGCAGCCTATACCGAACAGATTAAGAAAATTAAACGCTTTTTAAACGGGCAAGTCGACAATGTTAAGAAGGATTTAACGGAGAAAATGGCGACGGCCGCCCAGGAGATGCAATTTGAGCGGGCTGCTGAGTTGCGTGATCAATTACGCTATATTGAAGCAACTGTTGAAAAACAAAAGATTATTTCTAACGATCATACACCGCGTGATTTATTTGCCTTTTACATGGATAAAGGCTGGTTGTCGATTCAAATCTTCTTTATTCGCCAAGCGCGTTTAATTCGGCGGGAAAAACGCCTCTTTCCATGTGTCAATACGCCGGAAGAAGAATTGGCGACCTTTATTCTCCAATGGTATAACCGTAAGAATAATGTGTTACCACGAGAAATTCTTGTGCCAGATGGGATCGAAAAACAAGTCTTATCCGATATTTTGCAAGTACCGATTCGAACGCCACAACGGGGAGAGAAAAAAGCCTTGATGGAAATGGCGCAAAAAAATAGCCGTCTGGTATTAGAAGAAAAGTTTCGCTTATTGGAACTCGATAATCGCAAGACGGTTGGTGCGCAAGATGAAATTATGGATGCACTCGGCTTACCCCATGGCCATGTTATCGAAGCATTCGATCATTCGCATATTCAAGGGACTGATCCGGTGTCGGCGATGGTCACATTCGTTGATGGCCGCGCTGAGAAGAAGCTTTATCGGAAGTATAAATTAACCCAGACGGCAGAGCGCGCCGGCGCCAACGAAGATGCCAATACACGTGAGGTGATTTATCGCCGTTATTCACGTTTGCTAAAAGAGGGCAAAGCGCTGCCTGACTTAATTTTAATGGATGGTGGGGTAGTTGAACTCAATGCCGCCAAAGACGTCTTAGAAAACGAATTAGGGCTCACAATTCCAGTTGCGGGGATGGTTAAGGATAATCACCATAAAACAGCTTCGTTATTATTTGGTGAAGCCGATCAAACAATCCAGCTTGATCCTAAGAGTCAGGGTTTTTACTTATTGACGCGAATTCAAGATGAAGTCCATCGCTTTGCGATTAGTTTTCACCGCCAGTTGCGTGGTAAGAATTCGTTGAGTTCTAAGTTGGATGATATCAAGGGGGTTGGTCCGAAAACGCGGACGAAACTCTTGAAGAATTTTGGCTCGATGAAGCATATAAAAGATGCGTCTGTTGAAGAACTTGAAGCACTCGGGATCTCGAAGACAGTTGCACAAACCATTAAATTATCACTATAAAAAACGTTAGGTCGGACAAATCATTGTCTAGCCTAACGTTTTTTTAATCCGCTAATGGTTGGCTAACAGCCAGATCCATATGATGTTGTAAATTTGCTAATAGTTGATGAATAAATGATAAGGGTTCTTTTTGTCCGCCTAGTAACCAATCACGCCAAATTTGGTAGACACCAACCGCCATGAATTGCACGTAATATTTTTGCCGAATCGCATCCAGTGACCGCCAGGGGTCAATTGTTTGATAAAACTGCTGAATATTGTCCGTGAAGACGTCGCGGACGATCGGTTCGAAGCCACGTTTGGCCGCCAGTTTCAGAGTCGCTTCTAATTCGATAAAAAATGTCGAGAGGGCCGCTAACTTAAGTTCCGCGGATTGTTGCTGTAGGACGGCCTTGAAGTGTGTTTCGATAATGGGTGTAAAATAATCGATTAAGACCTGTTCGAGTGAATCAAAGTTGCGGTAAAAAGCCATTCGACTGACACCGGCACGTTTCACGACTTGGGTGACTGTAATATCTTCAAATTGATGGGCCTCTAGGAGTTGTAATAATGCGGTAGTGAGGTATTCTTGGGAATCTTGTTTGATTGCTTGGGCATGGTTAGTCGCTGCCATAACAATTCCGCCTTTCTGTCACAGATGCTGATGAATCGCTTGTTTGTGAACGTTTTTTATTTTAATATAAAGCCATAGATGTTACAAGTGTAACGAAAGCGAGGAATTGAAGATGAAAGAATTAGTATTAGTAACTGGTGGTAGTGGTTTTATTGCATCACATATTATTTTACAATTATTAGAACAGGGCTACGCAGTTCGGACAACGGTGCGTTCAATGGCTAAGAGTCAACGAATTGTCACCAGCATGCAAGCAAACGGGATTACCAATATTGAAGATTTATCATTCGTGGAAGCCGACTTGCAACATCCAGAGCAATGGCCAGCGGCGATGGTTGGGGTCAGTTACGTCATGCATGTGGCCTCACCAACGCCTAAATTAAATTTTAAGGATGAATCTGAAATGATTAATCCGGCAGTGAATGGTGTCTTAATGGTTTTAAAAGCCGCTCGCGATGCGGATGTTAAGCGCGTCGTGTTAACCTCTGCATATGGGGCAATCTGTGCGGGGCATCCTAATCAACAAACACCTTACACTGAAGCCGACTGGTCAGATTTAAGTGCTAAAAATATTCACCCTTATCAAAAATCGAAAACGTTAGCTGAACAGGCGGCCTGGAACTTCATTAAAACTGAAGGGCAAGGCTTATCACTAGCAGCTGTCAACCCGGTTGGTGTTATGGGCCCTGTTTTATCAGCCGTTTATTCGCATTCAAACGTGCAAGTTGAACAACTGTTAAATGGCCAAGTTAAGGCTGTGCCACAAGTAAAATCAGGGTACGTCGATGTCCGCGATGTTGCAAGTTTACACCTATTAGCGATGACTGCACCACAAGCAGATGGCGAACGCTTCTTAGCAACCACTGGTGAAACATTATCTATGTTAGAAGTGGCCCATGTCTTACGTGATGCTTTCCCACAATACGCAAGTCGGTTACCGCAAAAGACAATTCCCAATAGTGTTATTAAGCTAGCAGCGACATTCAAACCAGATTTACGAATGTTAGCGACTTTAGTGGGTAAATACGCCGATACAAGTAATGAAAAAGCTAAAAAGCTTTTAGATTGGCAACCAAGATCGGCAGCAGATTCGATCATTGCAACCGGTCAATCGATGATCGATTTAGGTATTATTAAATAAAGATTGGTGAACGTCACAGGGCAATCCTTGTGGCGTTTTTTGGTAGTTCCAAGTTGCTCTAAAATGACTCTTTTATCTAGCCCCCAATGTATGATACGCTTATTCTAATTTGGAACGGGAAGTGACACAAATGCAGAAAAAAGTAATTTTAAAAAACGGACTGGGCATTATCATTGGGGCCTTTATTTATGCCATCGCCATTAACGATTTTTTGATTCCCCATCAAATCGGTGAGGGTGGTGTGACCGGACTCACCGCGATTGGGTATTATGCACTTGCGATTCCGCCGGCTTTTACGAATCTAGTTCTAAATGGCCTATTAGTGGTGATTGGCTTTAGATACCTTGAGCGCCAAACCATCTGGTATTCAGTTTGGGCGGTAATCTGGATTTCACTCTTTTTAAAGCTACCGCATTTTATCGGCTACCATACGACGCAAACTTTAATTCCAACGGTGATTGGTGGCGTCTTGATGGGGATTGCAATGGCAATTATTATTCATTGCCAGGGGACAATTGCCGGTAGTACGATTCTGGCGAAAATTGTTAATCGCTATTTAGGAATCCCGAATGGCTCTGCGATGCTCTTTTTCGATTTAATTGTGGCCATTCCGTCGGGATTGATCATTGGTTTCCAAAATATGCTCTTAACGATTATTGAATTGTATTTATCAGCAGTTGTTTTGAATAAACTATTGGCTAAATTTGGGGCTAAGCGTGCGGTAACGATTATTTCAGATCAATACGAAACGATTGCTGAAACGTTGTCGACGCAGTTTCAACAAGGGATTACAATTATTAAGGCCCAAGGTTATTACAGCCAAAACGACCGACCGATGTTGTATGTTATCTGTACGGCGAAACAACTCGCGACTTTGGTGCCGGTTGTCTCACAAATCGATGTTAAGGCGTTGGTGGTTGTAGAAGAAGTCCGTAGTGTGCAAGCGGAACAATTAAAACAGTTACTATAGAAGCATCGTGGGTAGCCGCGATGTTTTTTATTCGCTAAAATTAGTTTTATATAGTAATATATAATTAATGTTGATATAAAAACAAATAAGGGGTTATTAGGATGAAAACGAAACGAGGCGGCTATTTAACCTTGAAGATTCGGTTGCTGAATACACGCTTATTTAATCGCTATCTATTAGCGGATCAGCGGGCGCGCTACAATGCGGAACAAGGTAAAATCTTGTCAGCGTTGTGGGACCGCCATCCGCAAACGGCAACGGAATTGGCACAAGTCACCGGTTTAGCTAATAGTAGTTTGTCGTTAATGCTTCATCGGCTTGAAAAACAGCAATTATTGATTAGCGAACAATCACCAGTCGACAAGCGCAAGCGCATTTTTGATTTAACACCGCTTGGCACAGCGCAACAAAGTGTCGGGGATGATGTTAGTCAACGATTGAGTGCCGTTTTTTATAAAGGTTTTTCCGATGCGGAAGTAACAGCCGTTGATGGTTATTTGGAACGAATTTTAGCAAATTTAGAAGCAGAAGCGGCGACTTTTAACCGTCAATCTAAAAAAGAAGAAGGTTAATCATGGCAGTTAAACAACCAACGCAGATTGAAGTGCGGGGCGGTAACGTCAATAACTTAAAAAATATTAATGTCGATATTCCTTTGAACCAATTTGTGGCGATTTCGGGGCCCTCAGGATCTGGTAAAAGCTCATTGGCGATGGGCATTTTATACGCGGAAGGCTCACGGCGCTACTTAGAAGCGCTCTCGACTTACACACGGCGGCGTATTACGCAGAATAAACGCTCGCAAGTGCAAGAAGTGCGGCATATTCCGTCGGCGATCGCATTACGACAACGACCCAGTGTCCCTTCAGAACGGTCGACAGTGGGGTCGATGAGTGAAATTTTTAATGTTGTGCGGTTAATTTTTTCACGCTTAGGCACGACGCGTTGTCCGAACGGGCATGAGATTCAACCTAGTTTGCAGATTGCGCAAGCGATGGATTTAGCTGGCGATAAAATGGGTGTCATTACCTGTCCAACTTGTCAGGTAGAATTTATGGCTAAATCGGCTGAGGATTTCGCTTTTAATTCAGCAGGTGCCTGTCCAGAATGTCATGGAACTGGCCAAATTCAAACGCTAGATGATCGCAAAATCATTGCGGATGAAAATCTTAGTATTGAAGATGGGGCAATTGCGTCGTGGCGTTTACCGGGGCGGAACTTTATGCCAACGGTCGCAGCGCATATTGGGGTTCGAATTGATGTCCCTTATAAAGATTTGACGGACGAGGAAAAAGAAATTATTTTGCATGGTAAGCGGAATAAATACGCGGTCGATTTTCACACGTCAACAGGCCGTGTCTTTAGTACGGAAAATACGCTTTATGAAAATGCCTACGACGCCGTTTATGAATCTTTGAAATCGGTCAAAAGTGATCGTGCGATGGCCAAGGTCAATTCGTTTTTTCATTTTTCAACTTGTCCAACATGTCATGGGACACGGCTCAATCCCGAACTATTAACGCAAACCGTTGGCGGGCAAAATATTGCAGCAGTTTCTGATATGACGCTAGGGGCACTTGGCACTTGGGTAACGGCTACTAAAGCCGATTTACCAGACGAGATGCAACAAATGGCAACCATTTTGTTTAAGAACTTATTAGAAACGTTGCAGCCATTATTGTCATTAGGACTCGACTATTTAACGTTGTCGCGGAATGGCAATACATTATCGACTGGCGAACTCCAACGAATACAATTAGCGCGGACCTTAAGAACGGCAACAACCGGTGTTTTGTATGTCTTGGATGAACCATCAATCGGGTTGCATCCGGATAACGTTGAAGGTTTAATTCATATTTTCAGACAGTTAGTGGCGCAGGGCAATTCATTAGTGGTCGTTGATCATGAAGTCAACATCATTAGCCAAGCCGACTGGGTGATTGAAATTGGCCCGGCAGCGGGTCGCAATGGCGGTCAGGTGATTGCACAAGGCAAGCCGGCCGATTTAGTGCAAGACCCACAATCATTAATTGGACCATACATCGCCGGTCGGGCCAATATTTTGTATCCCAAAGTAGCAACGCAAGCTTCAGGTGTTCGAACGACAATGGCGGTTGGCCAGTATTTTAATCTGCGCGATGTGACCATTGAAATACCAGATAATCAAATTACGGCAGTTTCTGGTTTCTCGGGGGCTGGTAAGACAAGTTTAATCTTGGATAGTTTGGTACCGGCGATTGAAGCCCATCACAAGCATGAGCAACTTCCCAAACAGGTGACACAGTTAACGACGGATTTAACAGCGGTAGTAAGCATTGATGCCAAACCAGTTGGTAAAAATACGCGTTCGACTTTAGCCACTTATACTAACATCATGACGAATCTTCGGAAATTATTTGCTGGGCTACCGGAATCGCAAGCTCACAATTATGGGATTGCCCATTTTTCGTACAACAATAAAGAAGGCGCCTGTCCCAATTGT
The DNA here is from genome assembly GCF_049674265.1 of Latilactobacillus parasakei. Taxonomy (NCBI): domain Bacteria; kingdom Bacillati; phylum Bacillota; class Bacilli; order Lactobacillales; family Lactobacillaceae; genus Latilactobacillus; species Latilactobacillus parasakei. Next base: position 228,406 of record NZ_CP186861.1, read on the forward strand.
GGTGGTCTGGGCAGTGTTATTTTGGATATTCAATACTTACCAGATATGGAAGAAGTTTGTCCAGAATGTCAGGGCAAACGGTATAAGCCGGCAATTGAGGCGATTAAGTGGCAGGGTTATAGTATTGTGGATTTATTGGCCTTATCAGTAGAAGAAGCAATACCGGTTTTTGCGGACGTACCTAACATCTTGAAAGAACTCAAGATTCTTAAAGAGATCGGCTTAGGGTATTTGCACCTTGGTGAAAGTACGCCAAGTCTTTCAGGTGGCGAAGCGCAACGGCTAAAGTTAGTAACACATTTGAATAAAAAACGGACCGGGACGTTATTCGTCTTCGATGAACCATCTGTTGGCTTGCATCCACGGGATGTGGAAACCTTGATGGGCGTTATTAATCAATTAAAAGCCAAAGGCGCAACGGTGATTATGATTACCCACGACCTTGATTTGATGACGAATGCTGATTATTTAATTGATTTAGGCCCAAAAGGCGGCAGCCAAGGTGGTCAAGTGATGGCCAGTGGAACACCATCTGAATTGGTCGCTTCACAGACTGAAAGCTTAACGTTAAGTTATCTTCGGGCGCATTTTAAAAAGTTTCAACTAACGACAACTGAAATCGGGTGAAAAAATGACACAAACCTCATTATTTGATCAAGAAATGGCAATGAATGCCCCACTTGCCAACCGCGTTCGGCCATCTGATTTAGACAGCTTCGTTGGTCAAAAGCATTTGGTTGGGCCGGGTAAATTTTTACGGGAAATGATTGATAAGGATCAAGTGACTTCAATGATTTTCTGGGGTCCACCGGGTGTTGGTAAAACGACGCTAGCCGAAATTATTGCACGGAAAACGGCTTCGAATTTTATCACGTTTAGTGCCGCGATGAACGGCATTAAGGAAATTCGGAAGATTATGAATGAGGCCGAAACCAATCGCCAACTGGGTGAACGAACGATTGTCTTCATTGACGAAATTCACCGGTTTAATAAGGCGCAACAGGATGCCTTTTTGCCGTATGTTGAAAAGGGCAGTATTATCCTCATTGGTGCGACAACTGAGAACCCATCGTTTGAAATTAATTCAGCGTTGCTGTCGCGTTCACGCGTCTTTATTTTGAAACAACTGACCGAAGATGATATTACTGAACTTTTACAGCGCGTAATAAAAGCACCACAAGCTTTTCCGGATTTAACTGTCCAGATTAGCGCTGATGTATTACACCAGATTGCAATTTTTGCCAATGGGGATGCTCGGACAGCGCTCAATATTTTAGAGATGCTTGTGATCAATAGTGACGTGCAGGACCATCAAGTAACTGTGAACGGCGATTTGCTTGGCGAATTGGTAAATAAGAAAACGGCTTACTACGATAAAAATGGTGAGGAGCACTATAACATTATCTCGGCCTTGCATAAGTCGATGCGTAATAGCGATGCGGATTCAGCCATTTATTGGCTAGGTCGGATGATTGATGGTGGTGAAGACCCGATTTATATTGCCCGGCGCCTCGTCCGGTTTGCAAGCGAGGATATTGGGTTAGCGGATAATAACGCGTTGAATTTAGCGATGAACGTTTTTCAGGCCTGCCAATCGCTAGGCTTGCCGGAGTGTGATGTTCATCTCACCCAGTGTGTGCTTTACTTATCGCTTGCACCAAAGTCTAATGCGACATATAAAGCGCGGATGGCTGTTAAAAAGGATATTCAAAAAACGATTGATGAACCAGTGCCATTACACCTCCGGAATGCAGCGACAAAGTTAATGAAGGAAGTTGGCTATGGCAAAGGCTATCAGCTCGCGCATTTTTATGATGATAAGTTGACGACGATGCCGACAAGACCAGATAGCATTGCTGATCACATCTATTATCGGCCAACGGAACAAGGGAATGAAGGGCGGATGAAACAACGTCTAAATTATATTAACGAATGGAAGCAAAAGCATAATACTGATTTTCAAGGCAAATAAAAAGTCGCAGTCATTTGACTGCGACTTTTTTTAATTAAGCTTCTTTAGCAACTGGACGCCAAAGGCCTAAGATTAAAGCACTGACGAATGTCCCGATTAATACAGCGAGGACAAAGAGTAAACCGTGGTTAGCAAGTGGGGCTACGAAAATCCCACCATGAGGTGCCGGAACAGTGATTTGCCATAATTGGGTTAAACCACCACCGATTGCTGAGCCAATGACACTTGAAACGATAACGTGCAATGGATCTGTTGCAGCAAATGGAATAGCACCTTCAGTAATGAATGAAATCCCTAAGACGTAGTTAGCAAAGGCTTGTTTCCGTTCACTACCCGTAAATTTATTTTTGAAGATTGTTGCAGCAACGGCGATTGCCAATGGTGGCACCATCCCACCAGCCATAACAGCGGCCATTAATGAACCATCTTTAGTGGTTGTGAAAACACCGATTGCGAAGGTATAAGCAGCCTTATTGAAAGGACCACCCATATCAACGGACATCATACCCCCTAAAATTGCACCAAGCAATAATGCATTACCGGCACCTAAGTGCGTTAAGAATGTACTCAACCAGAGGTTAATTTGAGCAAAGACTGGGTTGACCATGAAGAACATGATAAAGCCGACAATCAATAGCCCAAGAACAGGGAAAATCAAGATTGGTTTTAAACCATCTAATGTTTGTGGTAAGTTCTTGAAGACTTTCTTCAAACCAACGATCACCCAACCAGCAATGAACCCAGCAGCTAAACCACCAAGGAAACCAGCAGGACTATCAGAAGAAATCACACTAGCTGTTGCTTGACTGGCCATATACCCGCCGACAAACCCAGGCATTAAAGCGGGGCGGTCACCGATTGAAATCGCGATGTAAGCAGCAAGTACTGGAATTAAGAAGTTAAAAGCATTATTACCTAATGAGTTCAAGAAAATAAAGGTTGTTGAATGAGCGCCAACTGTTTGTTCCAATAGGAATGAGATGGCCATTAAAATCCCACCACCGACAACGAATGGTAACATATTTGAAACACCATTCATTAAATCTTGGTAGATACGGCTCCAAAGTGTTTTCTTATCAGCTGAAGCTTCTTCGCTTGCTTGTGATTCTGTTGCATGGAAGATTGAACCTTCTTCATCCAATGTTTTTTGGATCAATTCGGCAGGTTTTTTGATACCGTCGATAACAGGGCGGTTCAAGAGATGTTTGCCGTTGAAACGAGGCATATCGACTTTCTTATCGGCAGCGATGATGACACCTGTTGCACGGCTGATATCATCGGCTGTTAATTGGTGTTTAACCCCTTCAGAACCATTTGTTTCAACTTTGATATCGATGCCCATTTTAGCAGCTGTTTCTTTTAAGGCAGCTTCGGCCATGTAAGTGTGAGCAATCCCAGTTGGGCAAGCTGTCACAGCAACGATAAATGGTTTTTGTTCATCAGCAGGTGTTGCGGCAGCGGCTTGCGCTTTAGCAGCTTCTTCTGCTTCTTCCTTAGCGTCTTCAGCATCTTTGGCTGCTTGAGCCTTAGCAAAGAGTGCTTGGACGTCTTCAGGTGTTTGGGCTAGTTTTAAATCAGCCACTAATTGTGGGTTGATTAAAAGTGATGAAAGACCAGCTAAGGCTTGTAAATGCGTATCGTTAGCGCCTTCTGGAGCAGCAATCATGAAGAACAAGTAAACGGGTTGGCCGTCTAATGCGTCGTATTCAACCCCGTTTTGACTCTTAGCGAATAAAACAGTTGCGCGTTGAACAGCACTATCTTTGGCATGGGGCATCGCAATGCCTTCGCCAATCCCAGTTGATGATTGGGCTTCACGAGCCAAAATATCTTTACGATAGAGGGCATCATCTGTGATAACACCGATATCTTTGTAGCGGGCAACCATTTCATCAACAGCGGCTTCTTTAGTCGTTGCTTGTAAATCCATGATCATCGCATCTTTTAAGAGTAAATCTTGGATGTTCATAATAAATCTCCTTTGTATTTAAAATTAATCAACTTGTGTGATTTCAATTTGTGGTAAGAGTTCGTTAATCTTAGCGCTAGTCGCTAAATCTTCTGAAAAGGCTGTGGCACTGCCACAAGCAAGACTTGTTTTGAAAGCAGCTAGTGCATCGTGATGTTGCGCGAATGTCCCGACAAAGCCGGCAATCATTGAATCACCAGCACCAACGGAATTAATCACAGTCCCTTTAGGGGTGCCACCGAGATAAGCGTGGTCTGGTGTAATTAAGAGGGCGCCATCACCGGCCATTGAGACCAATACGTGTTGGGCACCTTTGTCTAATAATTTGCGTCCGGCAGCGATGATTTCACCTTGGTTAGCAAATTGCGTGTCGAATAATTCAGCTAGTTCATGGTGGTTGGGTTTAATCACCAATGGCTTTTCAGCTAAAGTATCTAATAAGGCTTGACCAGTTGTATCAATTACGAATTCAGCATTGTGCGCTTGAATCATTGGAATCAAGTCTTTATAGAAGCTAGCAGGTAAGTTAGGTGGCAAACTGCCTGACATGAAGACGATATCGCCGGCTTCTAATTTAGCCAATTGTTGCTTCAAGTTATCAACAGCACCATCTGAAACGTGAGGGCCTTGGCCGTTGATTTCAGTTTCTTCAACGCTATCTTTTAACTTGACGTTAATCCGTGTATCTTCTTCAACTTCTGTGAAGCGACAGTCAATAGAGGCATTATTGAGTTTGTTTTGGATGAATTGACCGGTGAAGCCACCGACAAAACCTAGCGCAACACTAGGGAGTGCTAATTCAGCAAGGATTCTTGAAACATTAATCCCTTTACCACCAGGTAGCTTCACGTCAGATTGAACGCGGTTGACGTTACCTGTATTTAGTTTTTCAAGTTGGATGACGTAATCGATTGATGGATTCGCCGTAATCGTATAAATCACTATAAAACCTCCTGTAAATCTGTATGTGTTTGATAAGTTTGACGTAGTGCAGGGGAGAGTTGATCGGTAATCAGTTGAACTTGCGCAAGTTCGGCAAATTTACTAAATGAAACGGCATCAAATTTTGTATGATCAGCTAGGACCATCGTTTGGTTAGCCTGTTGAATCGCAAATCGCTTGAGCGTTGCTTCTTCAGGATCGGGCGTTGTTAAACCTGAATATTGGTCAACACCGTTAGTTCCTAAAATCGCTTGGTTAAATTGAAATTGGAGCAGTGTTTCTAAGGCGCCCGCACCGACCATCGCTTTGGTCTTATTTTTAACCCGGCCACCTAATAGGTAGGTTTGAATATGATGATCAGCTAAAAGTGAAGCTGTATCAACCCCGTTAGTGACAACGGTTAAATTCATTTCAGGTGTTAAATAAGGGATGATTGCTTGAGTCGTTGTGCCGGCATCCAGATAGATGACGCACCCTAATTGGATCTTAGAAGCTGCAAACTTAGCAATTTCATTTTTTTCGTGAACGTTTTTGCTCGTTTTTTCGATTTGCCCTAATTCAACCTGTAATTTATTGAGGCGTTTAGCACCGCCATGAATTCGAGTGACCAACCCTTGTTCTTCCAAAAGTTGAAGGTCACGACGAATAGTGGACTCTGATGCGTCTAATAAGCGACATAACGCTTTCATTTTGACGACATCTTGTTGTTGTAATAAATCCAGGATGGCTTGGTGCCGTTCTTCTGTTAACATATCAAAAACCTCCGTGCATTCATTATGTCATCGTTTACAATAAAAAGCAACCAAAATATTTCAAAAACGTTCAAAAACAATCAAATGAATTTAAAGAGAACTGAATTTATAATTGTGTAAAGGTTTTCATTGATGAGTCATCTATGATAAACTAAAAGATGTTAGGGCGGTATAGCCCAATTTTTAGGAGGTAATAGACATGGGAAAATTAGGCGTTTCAATTTATCCAGAACGATCAACTTTTGAAAAGGATGCGGCTTATCTAGACCTTGCACATCAATACGGCTTTAAACGGGTCTTCACATCATTATTAGAAGTCAGTGGTGATCAAGATGCGGTGCTTACTAATTTCAAGCGCGTGGTTGATTATGCAAACCAATTAGGGATGCAAGTGATGATTGATATTAATCCTGGTTTGTTTGAACAACTTGGTATTTCCTATGATGATTTAAGTTTCTTCCATGAATTAGGTGCTTGGGGGATTCGTTTAGATAACGGGTTTACAGGTCAAGAAGAAGCGAAGATGACTCGTAATCCATACGACCTTAAAATCGAAATTAATATGAGTCAAGGGACAAGCTATGTTGACAATATTATGAGTTTTTCACCTAAACGGGCTAACTTATTGGGGTGTCATAACTTCTATCCACATCGTTATTCCGGTTTAGGGGAAGACTTCTTTAATCAATGTACAGCGCAATTTGCACAGTATAATTTAAATACGGCTGCTTTTGTTAATTCGCATGAAGCCACTTTTGGACCTTGGCCAACACAAGATGGTCTACCAACGATGGAAGTCGATCGGGATTTAGCGATGGCGACCCAAATGAAACATTATATGTTAATGGATAATATCGATGACATTATTGTTGGAAATGCATATGCTTCCGAAGCAGAACTAAAAACAATGCAAACGGTCTTTAATGCAGAATTCCCAGCGATTATGATTGATGTGGCCGACGATATTACGGCTGATGAACGCAAAGTATTATTTGAAAGCTTACACAGTTATCGTGGTGACCGTTCTGAATACATCCTGCGTTCAACAATGACCCGGGTCATTTATAAAGACTTACCATTTGCAGCCCATAATACGGTTGATATCAAACGGGGCGATATCTTGATTGATAATGTTGGCTATGGCCAATATAAAGGTGAAACCCAAATCGCGCTTCAAGCAATGCCCAATGATGGTCGGGTAAACGTTGTGGGGCAGATTGCACCAGACGAGTTATTCCTATTAAAATACTTAAAACCTTGGAGTTCATTTAAACTAATCCCGAATGTTCAATAAGCGTTATACTGAAGACGATGATTAATGCGTCTTCTTTTTTTACTTAAAAATCATTAATTTAGAGGACTTTATGATTGATTATGACGTTGTCTGTTTACTTTTAGCCTAAATTTAGGTAGTATATAAGGTACTGTTTAGAAACGAGAAGGAGTCAAAATAATGTTTGTAGATCAAGTCAAAATTGATGTGAAAGCTGGTAAAGGCGGCGATGGTGCTGTTGCATTTCGTCGTGAAAAGTTTGTGCCACTTGGCGGACCAGCCGGTGGCGATGGTGGTCGTGGTGGTAGTGTCATTCTAGTCGTAGATGAAGGTCTACGGACATTAATGGACTTCCGCTACCGTCATCACTTTAAAGCCAATAGTGGTGGTAACGGTCAGAATAAGCAAATGTATGGCCGCGGTGCCGAAGATACATTTGTCCAAGTGCCACCTGGTACAACTGTCCGTGATGCCGACACAAATGAATTGTTAGGCGATTTAACGGAAGATGGTCAAGAATTAGTGATTGCAAAGGGCGGTCGTGGTGGCCGTGGCAACATGCATTTCGCAACCGCTAAGAATAGTGCCCCTGAAATTGCTGAAAACGGCGAACCAGGCCAAGAACGCAGCATCCAACTCGAATTGAAAGTCTTAGCCGATGTCGGCTTAGTTGGCTTCCCATCTGTTGGGAAATCAACATTACTTTCTGTTGTCACAAGTGCTAAACCTAAGATTGCGAGCTACCAATTTACAACATTGGTACCTAACTTAGGGATGGTCCAACTTGATGATGGCCGTGATTTCGTATTAGCCGATTTACCAGGGTTGATCGAAGGGGCCTCAGATGGTGTTGGTTTAGGGATTCAATTCTTACGCCACGTTGAACGGACACGTGTTGTCCTACATTTAATCGAAATGGATGATCAAACTGGTCGTGATCCATATGAAGATTACCAACAAATTAATCATGAATTAGAATCATATGATCCAAAAATCTTGGAACGCCCACAAGTGATTGTGGCAACTAAGATGGATCTACCTGGCTCAGCTGAATTATTAGCTGAATTCAAACAAAAATTAGCAGCGGCTGGCGATACACATGAGATCTTTGAAATCTCAAGTATTACGCATCAAGGTGTTCAACCATTGATGAACAAGACAGCCGATTTATTAGCTGAAACAGCAGAATTCCCAATGGGTGATGTTGAAGAAGCACAAACACAAAAACTTTATCAATATCAACCAGAAGGCCCAGCCTTTAACGTCGAACAAGATGAAGACGGTACGTTCTACATCACAGGCGAGAAGGTTGAACGTCTCTTCAAGATGAGTAACTTAGATCATCAAGATGGTGTGATGCGTTTTGCCCGTCAATTACGTTCTATGGGACTTGACGAAGCGTTACGTGAAAAAGGCGCTCATGATGGCGATTTAGTGGCAATTGATAACTTTACGTTTGAATTTGTCGAATAATAGGGTTCAAAAAGGAAGAAATTCGACTCTGGATTCTTCCTTTTTCTATAGCATCAATATAAAAAAGAGCTTCAAGTAGGCAGTGGTGGGAAACATTGCTATAATGTTTTATATTAGAATATAGAGTAGGTTGAGAAAATGGCAGGGAAAAAGCGCTTAAATAACAGTCGTTATATTACTGGGTTTGACGGATTACGAGCTATTGGGGTTATCGGAGTTATTTTGTATCATTTGATGCCGTACACTTTTACAGGTGGGTATCTGGGCGTTCCGATTTTCATGGTGGTTTCGGGCTATTTGATTACGGATTTGCTGGTCCAAGAATGGGAGCAGAATCATTGGATTAATTTGAAGAGTTTTTATTTACGACGTGTTAAGCGGCTCTATCCGGGTTTGTTGACGATGTTGTTTGCGACAGGAGCGTACATTACCTTATTTGAACGGCAGATGTTGCATAACTTAAATCAAATTATTATCACTAATATTTTGTACGTTTATAATTGGTGGCAAATTGGCCACGGTCAATCCTATTTTGATCGGTTTGCTAATAATGAATCACCATTTACACATTTATGGACGCTTTCGATTGAAGGACAATTCTATCTTTTATGGCCGTTTGTAGTCGTTGCATTGATTATCGGTCTTAAGAATAAAGGCCGGATTGCACGTGTTTTACTAGGTGTTGGCTTGATTTCTGCTATCTGGATGGCGATTTTATACCACCCAAATGCGGATCCAAGTCGGCTTTACTACGGGACAGATACGCGGATGTTCTCGATTTTGGTAGGGGCTGCATTAGCCTTCATTTGGCCTTCGACAGCTTTGAAACAAAAAATTATTCCACGTCAACGATGGACGTTAGATGGTATCGGTCTTTTGAGTACCATTACGATGTTGGTCTTAATGGTTAAGATGAATGCGGAAAGTGCCTTTGTTTATCGGGGTGGATTGTTCATCTTTAGTTTACTAATCTGTGTCTTGGTAGCAGTGGTTGCACATCCTGGCTCAGATTGGAATCGCCTGTTAACCAATCCGATTTTCAATTGGTTAGGGAAACGCAGTTATGGGATTTATTTGTATCAATTCCCAGTGATGATTTTCTTTGAGGGTATCTTTAAAAATGTTGCTGCACACCCGGTTTTATACCCAGTGATCGAAGTGGCGATTATTTTCGCATTGACAGAATTATCGTATCGTTTTATCGAACAACCATTGGCCCACTATCCATATCAAGAATTAGGCCAGAGAATGCGTCAATTTGTTAAACATCCAACGTTGAATCGGCAATCCGGATTAGTCTTTGGGATGGCAATTGTCTTTTTAGTCGGACTTGTCGGCGCGATTCAAGCACCGGGGCAGCCAGCGCCAGATGCGCATAAATCGGCACTTGCGGTAAATATTCAAAAGAACAAAAAAGAAAATGATGCCCGTAATAAAGCCTTAGTTGAAAAAGCCAAGGCTCAAAATAAGCAACAGAAAAAGGCTAAATCAAAAGCACAAGCTGATAAAGAGGCCGAAGCAGCGGCACAAAAACACCCAGTTAACCAAGAATATGAGAAGTACGGATTAACGCAGGTTGAATTGCAAAAAGCGCAATCGATGCCAATTACAGCAATCGGGGATTCTGTATTGCTCGATGCTGGTAAAACGTTACAAACACTGTTCCCTAATATGTTGGTGGATGCGTCTGTTGGTCGCCAATTGAATAAGAGTACGCCAGTCGTTGATAGTTACGCCCAAAAAGGTGCGCTTAGCGATACAGTTTTAATTAGTTTAGGAACCAATGGCTCATTTACGCAAGCCCAGTTAGACGAGTTTATGGCCGCCATTGGCAGTCAACGTAAAGTCTTTTGGCTAAACGCATACGTGCCAACACGACCTTGGCAAAATGATGTTAATCAAATGCTACAAGGGGCCACTAAGAAGTATCCCAATCTAACGATTATCAACTGGTACGATCAAGCAAGAAAACATGGCGACTGGTTCTATGATGACCAAGTGCATCCAAATCCAGTTGGTGTCAAAGAATATGCGGCCATCGTTACAAAAGCGTTAGTTAAGCAGTAATTGATTTAAATTTAATATAGAATGGAAGAGTTAGATGGAATTAGAATTTCTTGGTACTGGTGCGGGTGTTCCTGCCCGTCAACGTAACGTCACGAGTATTGCATTAAAATTATTGGATGAACGGAATGAAGTGTGGTTATTCGACGTTGGGGAAGCAACGCAACACCAAATTCTTAAAACAACGTTAAAACCACGGAAAGTTAAGAAAATCTTTTTAACGCATTTACATGGTGATCATTTATTCGGGCTACCGGGCTTCTTATCGAGCCGTTCATTTCAAGGTGGCGACGAACCGTTGACGATTTATGGCCCCAAAGGAACGGAAGAATACGTTCGGACAAGTTTAAAACTTTCCGAAAGTCATTTAACGTATACCTTGAAGTTCGTTGTATTACCAGAAAATGGTGTCATTATTGATGACAAAACATTCCGGGTCGAATGTGCAAAATTAGATCACCGGATTGCAAGTTACGGTTTTAGAATCGTTGAAAAAGATCATCCTGGTGAATTACAGGTTGAAAAACTACAAGCAGACGGTGTTCCTTCAGGTCCCGTTTATGCCCGGATTAAAAACGGTGAAACCGTGACGTTGAGTGACGGTCGTGAAATTGACGGTCGTAACTACATTGGTAATGCACAAAAAGGGCGGATTGTGACTATTATTGGTGATACTCGCAATTGTGAAGCCATCACGCGCTTGGCAGAAAATGCCGACGTTTTAGTGCATGAAAGTACATTTGGCAAGCAAGAACAAAAAATTGCGCGTCAATACTACCACTCAACGAATATCAATGCGGCCAAGGTGGCCAAAACAGCACATGTCAAACGGTTATTACTCACGCATATTTCAGCCCGTTATTTAGGCCAAGCTGTGCGTGAATTACAAAACGATGCCCGCGATATTTTCAAAAATACCCGTGTCGTTAGCGATTTAGATTTGTATGATATTCCATTTCATGGTCGGAAGGAGTAATTAAAATGCAAAGTTTAGCAGCGTTACAAGACTTAAAACAAAAGATTGTGGTCATCACAGGGGGCTCGTCAGGTTTAGGCCGGGCGATTGCCTATGAAGCAGCTAGCAAAGGTGCCATTGTCGTCGTTTTAGCACGGCGTCAAGCGGCCTTAGAGGCAGTTCGTGACGAATGTCAACGGCTCTCTGGTCAAGCAGCTTATGCTTACCAATTAGATGTCAGTGACCCAGAAGCGATTGAAGCGGTTGTTGCACAATTAACAGCAGAAGTGGGGACGCCGGATGTTTTAGTGAATGCTGCTGGCTTTGGTCACTTTGAAGAAGCACTCGCCACACCAATGCCTTTGGTGGAACAGATGTTTAGAGTGAATGTCTTGGGGTTGATGTATTTGACGCGGGCCATTGGCTCACAGATGATTGAAAAACAACGTGGGCACATCATTAACATTGCCTCAATGGCTGGTAAGATGGCGACACCTAAATCAGCAATCTATTCAGCGACTAAGTTTGCCGTTGTAGGCTACTCGAATGGATTACGGCTTGAATTGAAACCCTTTGGGGTTCAAGTGACGACCGTTAATCCAGGGCCGATTGATACCGCCTTTTTTGATATTGCTGATCAAACTGGTAACTATCTTAAATCGGTTAACTGGATCGTGCTTGATCCAGATCAACTCGCACACAAAATTGTGGGGGCTATTGGGCATCCTAAGCGCGAAATTAACGCACCGTGGTTGATGTCACTAGGCGCTCAATTCTATCAATTGGCACCCCATATTGGTGACTACGTCGCTGGTAATTTGTTTAACAAGAAATAGGAGGTTGTATGATGAAAAAGCAAGGTCGTTTAATTACAATTTTAATTCTCGCACTAATCGTGGTGGTTTTTGCCGTTTTGAATGTTGATCCAGTTGCCATTAATTTTGGCTTTACAACGGTTGATTGGCCCTTGATCATTGTGATCGTTGTGTCGCTTTTAATCGGTGCGATTATCACATTCTTAGCCGCAACTGGGAGTTCATTGAGCCAACGTAAGGCGCAAAAGCAATGGACTAAAGAAAAAGCGGACCTAGAACAAGATCAAGAAGCAAAAATTAAAGCCGCGGTTGAAGCAGAACAAGCTAAACAAAAGCAGGTCTATGATAAACTATTGGCTGATAAAGAAGCTGAATTACATGAAATGAATGCTAAAATGAAGCAATTAATGCAGTCCAAAGAAGTTTAATTTAAATAAGAGGTATCGACCGAATTTATTTTGGTTGGTACCTCTTTTTTTATTAGACTTAAGTCCTATTTTTGAGCATTAACCTTGAATGTTTGACCTATTTTGACTATTATAGAATTAGTCAATCATTATTGACATTTAATTCAAAAAATAAACTTAAAAAGGAATGACGTTTATGAATCCAGAACAAATGACACAAGCTGTTCAAGATGCAATTGCAGAAGCACAGAATATTGCAAAAACGCGTCATCAAACAGAAATCGATGTCCCACATTTATTTAAGTATTTAATTCAACCTCAACAATTGGGGCGGCAAATCTATCAGGAAGCGGGAATTGATTTAACCACACTTGAAAGTGAAATTGATCGCGAAATTGATACGATTCCAACAGTTGAAGGTCAAACAAACTATGGTCAAAATATTTCACAAAATCTCTATCAAGTTTTAAATGCGGCTCAAACTTACATGCAAGAATTTCAAGATGAATTCTTATCAACTGAAACGGTTATCCTAGGGTTGATGAAGTTAAAGTACAACCCGCTAGTACAATTCTTACAAAAAAATAACGTGACGACTAAACAATTAAAAGACATTATTACCAAATTAAGAGGAGGCGAGCGTGTGACATCTAAAAACCAAGAAGATAACTACCAAGCGCTTGAAAAGTATGGCACAGACTTAGTGAAGGCTGTTCGTGAAGGCAAAATGGATCCCGTGATTGGTCGGGACGAAGAAATTAGAAACGTCATTCGAATTCTTTCTAGAAAGACCAAGAATAACCCAGTTTTAATCGGCGAACCCGGTGTTGGTAAAACAGCGATAGTTGAAGGGTTAGCCCAACGTATCGTTAGAAAAGACGTGCCTGATAACTTAAAGGATAAAACCATCGTCTCACTTGATATGGGGAGCCTAATTGCAGGTGCCAAATATCGTGGTGAGTTTGAAGAACGACTCAAGGCGGTCTTAAAAGAAGTTAAGAAGAGCGAAGGGCGGATTTTAGTTTTCATCGACGAAATTCACACAATCGTTGGTGCTGGGAAGACTGAAGGCAGCATGGATGCCGGCAATCTTTTGAAACCGATGTTAGCTCGTGGCGAGTTACACATGATTGGTGCGACAACGCTTGATGAATACCGTCAAAATATTGAAAAAGACAAAGCGCTCGAAAGACGTTTCCAAAAAGTGTTAATTCAAGAACCAACTGTTGAAGATACAATTAGTATTTTGCGGGGGTTAAAGGAACGTTTCGAAATTTTCCACGGTGTTCGTATTCACGATAATGCCTTAGTAGCCGCTGCAACGTTATCTAACCGCTACATCACAGATCGCTTTTTACCTGATAAGGCAATCGATTTAGTCGATGAAGCGAGTGCTAATATCAACGTTGAAATGAATTCGCAACCCACTGAGCTCGATCAAGCGACGCGGCAATTAATGCAATTGGAAATTGAAGAAGCGGCATTGAAGAATGAAACGGATGCGGCTTCACAAAAACGGTTAGCCGAAACGCAAAAACAATTAGCTGATTTACGGGAAACGACGAATAGCTTGAAGATGCGTTGGGAAACCGAAAAGGCTGATCTGAACAAGATTAACGACAAAAAGGAAGAATTAGACCAAGCAAAACGGCAATTAGAAGATGCCCAAAGTAACTACGATTTGGAAACAGCTGCTAAATTGCAACACGCCACCATTCCACAATTGGAACAAGATCTTTCTGACCTTGAAAAGGCTGAAAAGCCAGAGGATTGGATGGTTCAAGAATCAGTTACCGAAAATGAAATTGCGACAGTTGTTAGTTCGCAAACCGGGATTCCAGTCGCTAAATTAGTAGCAGGTGACCGGCAAAAACTGTTACAATTAGCCGATCATTTATATGAACGGGTAATCGGTCAAGACCAAGCTGTTGATGCGGTCACAGATGCCGTTTTAAGAGCGCGTGCTGGCTTGCAAGACCCTAATAGACCTTTGGGCTCATTCTTGTTCTTAGGCCCTACTGGGGTTGGTAAAACGGAATTAGCTAAGGCTTTAGCGGAAGACCTCTTCGATTCTGAACGACACATGGTCCGAATCGATATGAGTGAATATATGGAGAAATACTCGGTATCACGACTTGTTGGGGCGGCACCTGGTTATGTCGGTTATGAAGAAGGCGGTCAATTAACGGAAGCTGTTCGTCGTAATCCCTATACAATCGTCTTGTTAGACGAAATTGAAAAGGCCCATCCGGATGTTTTCAATATTCTTTTACAAGTCTTAGATGACGGTCGTTTAACCGACTCACAAGGCCGGACAATCGACTTTAAGAATACGATTATCATCATGACTTCTAACCTTGGTTCTGAAATTCTATTGGATGGCGTTGATGAGCAAGGTCAAATTTCAAAAGAAGCAGCTAATAGCGTTCAAGCCTTGATTCAAACGAAATTCAAGCCAGAATTCTTGAACCGAATTGATGATACGATTATGTTTACACCGTTGAGCTTACAAAATGTCGAACAAATCGTAGTTAAGATGTTGGCTGATTTATCACATCGTTTAGCAGATCAAGAAATTACATTGACGATCTCTGAAGACGCTAAGTTGTGGGTGGCTAAAGAAGGTTATGATCCAGCGTTCGGGGCACGACCATTACGGCGCTATATTACCAACCGGATTGAAACGCCATTGGCAAAAGAAATCATTGCCGGAAACGTTTTACCTAATACAACGGTTGAAATTGGTCTAAAAGACGATCAATTAGTATTTGAAAACAAAGTAACTGACTAATTTTTGTAAGAAGCTTTTTCAAAATAGTCGGATTATGATTGATTTATCAAGATTTGTATTATACAATTACGAGTAATCAGTGATTGACTTTGTGTTTATTGAGAATAAGATTAAACATGAATTCGAGGTTGAAATGATGAGTTTCAATCTCGAATTTTGTTTTAATTGAATTCGTTGAGTAGATTGTTTTTTATGAAATAACTTGCTCTTGTTACGTAAACATAGTATTATAGAAGTCGCGGACAAAAGTAGTGGGACGTCTAATTGATTTTAAATCAATTTAGCAAAGATTGATTTAATCCTTGCTAAGTTCCCTGAGTTCGGTATATCATTAATGAATCTAAGATATAAAGGAGTCTGAAAATAATGGCAGTTCCAGCAAGAAGAACATCAAAGACGAAGAAGCGTATGCGTCGTGGACATATCAAATTGAACACACCAAACGTACAATTCGATGCAACTAATGGCGAATACCGTGTAAGTCACCGTGTTTCACCAAAAGGTTTCTACAAGGGCGAACAAGTTGTTACACCAAAAGCTAACGACTAGTCTTAGTTAAGAGGTTCCTTCGGGAAGCTCTTTTTTTATGCCTTATTCTGGTTTTTGAAACTAGATGATGGTATACTTATTATTAAATATAAGGAGGCTGATTATTATGAATAATGAGCTATTAAAACGAGACTTAAATCAATTACAACTATTACAATTACCCCGCTGGACGGATCTGCCAGGTTTGAATTTATATATGGACCAAGTGGTTAGTTATATCAATCAATATTTAGAAGTATTGGATTTAGATGAAATCACTGCTGCAATGATCAATAATTACGTAAAAAAGGGGCTAGTCGTTGCGCCGGACAAGAAACGCTATGCTAAGCAACAAATCTCACAGGTCTTGATTATTGCGTTATTAAAGACTAATTTTTCAATTGAAGAAATCGGTCGGTTACTGTCAGTGGAAACAGCAACTGATCGTAACGAAAAGCAACTCTATGATTACTTCATTTTGACGTTCTTAGACGCGATTCATCAACTAGACGAAGAATACAGCCCGTTTGAACAAGGGACAAAGCCGGCTAATGGTTTAGTGACTGAAACCCAAAAAACATTATTGAAGTTAGCTTGTCAGAGCGTCGTTTATAAGATTGCGATTCGGATAACAGTTAAAAAGGATCAAGCGGCAACCTTAAAATCGGCTGATAAAAAATAAGTAATTGAAAAGATTATTAACTTTCGATTAAAAATTAAAATAATTAGATTAGAAAACGAAATAGAGCGTTTACCTAAACTGATTTACACCGTAAAATAAAGATGACTAGTTAGTTTGTTATTAATTTAATAATAAACAATATTAGGCGAATGGCTATTATTCTTAGACCATTAAACTATTTGAAAGAGGTGTTTGGGGTGGCAGAAAAGAAAAAGACGAGTAAGTTGACTTTAGGGGCACTTATTCTCATGATTTTCACGTCAGTCTTTGGTTTTACAAATATTCCACGAGCGTTTTTCTTGATGGGATATGCATCAATTTTTTGGTATGTTTTAGCAGCTGTAACCTTCTTTATTCCTTATGCATTTATGCTCGGGGAAATGGGCGCTGCCTTTGGTGAAGCTAAGGGTGGGATTTATTCTTGGATGGAAAAATCCGTCAATGCTAAATTTGCCTTTATTGGGACTTTCATGTGGTTTGCGTCATACATCATTTGGATGGTTAACGTTGGGAACGGGATTTGGATTCCATTATCAAATGCTATTTTCGGGGTTGATAAGACGCAAAGTTGGACATTCTTTGGGTTGACCAATGGTGTGCAAACATTAGGAATTCTTGCTATTATTTGGATTATTGTGATTACTTTTGTCACATCCAAAGGGCTTGATAAAGTCAAAAAAGTAACAAGCATCGGTGGATCAGCCATCACATTGATTAATGTGATCTTATTCTTAGGTGGGTTATTAATCCTGATCCTAAACAAGGGTGTTACAGCACAACCAATTACGGCTAAGGCCTTTTTCCAATCACCTAATGAAAGTTACACATCAATGATTCAAGTTTTTAGTTTCGTTGTATTTGCAATCTTCGCATATGGTGGTTTGGAAGTTGTTGGTGGGTTAGTTGATGAAACAGAAAATGCTAAAGTCAACTTCCCTAAAGGCTTAGCAATTTCAGCAATCGTAATTGCAATTGGTTATGCCGTTGGGATTTTCATGATGGGGACCTTTACTAACTGGGACTTCGTCTTCAAAACAGGTGGCGGTTTTGCCAAAGCAACTGGCTCAAATGCCGAAGTTACTTTAGGGAACGTTGCTTATATTGCGATGAATAATATGGGTTACCAATTAGGACTTGCACTTCATATGAGTCAACATGCTGCAATTCAAGTTGGGATTTGGTTAAGTCGTTATATGGGTCTTTCAATGTTCCTTGCACTTAGTGGTGCATTCTTTACATTAATTTTCTCACCTCTTAAGACGATTATCGAAGGCACACCAGCTGAATTATGGCCTAAGTCATTTGCTAAGAAGAACAAACACAATATGCCAGTTAACGCAATGATTGTTCAAGCTGCGATTGTAATCGTGATTATCGCTTTTGTTGCCTTTGGTGGTAAGAGTGCTGCTAAGTTCTTCGAAATTTTAACAGCCATGACAAACGTTTCAATGACATTACCATACTTATTCGTTGCCTTTGCCTTCTTTGGTTTTAAGAAGGATAACAGTATCGAAAAGCCATTCACGATTTATAAGGGTAAAACCTTCTACAAATTCTGTGTTTGGATGGTGATGTTCACAGTTGGGTTCGCCAACGTCTTCACAATTATTCAACCTGCAATCGACGGTAACCTTGGCCAAACATTCTGGTCAATTGCCGGTCCAGTCTTCTTTACAGTTGTCGCATTGATTATGTTCAATCGTTACGAAAAGAAAACAGGCTTAAAATAAAAAGATTAACAAAGGTCATCGAATCTGCGGTGGCCTTTTTGTATGGTGAAAATATTTGTGACACCTCGTCGTTTTAACTTGAAATGTTGTTCTAAAAGGGTTACGCTAAAAGCTCATTAACGATAATTTCTATGAAAAGGTGACGAAAAATGAAAAAAACAGTAGTTGGATTAGTCGTGAGTTTGGGATTAGCTAGTTTACTAGCGGGCTGTGGCCAAGCAAAGTTAACGACTTCTAAAACAAATTACCATCAAAATGGGATGGTCGCAGTTGTCAAAGGTACCACTAATAAAAAGGCGCACTTAAGCTATCAAATTGACCAAGGCGCAACGCATAAAACAAGCGTTAGAGAAGGCACATACGTTGTTCAAGTACCAACAACAACCAAACAACAAACGGTCACATTAAAGGCTAAAGCGGGCTCAAAGACGATTGAAAAGAAAGTTACAGTGGCAGCAGGCAACGCTGTTGGTCAATACCAAGCGATTGCCGATAAGTATAATCAAGCTGTCATTGGTATGGCGTTATCAAAGGCAGATCAAGCCAAAGCGCAAAGTTTACAAAAACAAGCGGCAGCAGCTAAAGCCGGTCAATTGGCACCAGCCCAACTAATGGCACTCCAACAAACGCAAAAAGATGTTCAAGCAGCTATGCAACAAGCTAAAACGGCTAAGAAGGCGCAATTATTACCAGCAAAACCAGCTGATGGTGTTCATCAATTGGTGAAAACTGATAACGTTGTGATCCGAGGGGCAATTGCTGATCAAGATGTGATGGGACTTACTTTAATCGCACCAATCAAAGCACTTAAGGATAAGGCGGCTTTAAAGGAATTCGGAACGAGTTTTGCGTTACTCGCACAATCAACTGGTGCGGATTCTAAGAAAGTCATGTCTGAATTCAGTAAGTTTACGAAGAAAAATAAGAAGAGCAACCAAACGACAATGAAGACCATTACTTCAAATGGCGTTAAGTTTAATACCGGCTTTTCTGCAAGTCATTTATACATCTACATTACAAAATAAAGCAAAAAAAGGACGACCCAACGAAAATGTTGAGTCGTCCTTTTTTGTCTTATGCTGCTGGGTCTTTAGGTAAAACAAGGGGTACTAGGTTGAGTAAAATCCCAAAGATGACTGAGACAGTCAACGTTGCTTGAACATTAAAGTCCAATTTAACTAACTTAGAACCGATGAAGCCGACAACGAATCCGAAGATTAGCGTCCAAAAAAGCGTCATAACGTATTTCATGATTGACCTTCTTTCTTTCATGCAATTCTATGATATTGTAACACGTTTTACAACGAGATTCATTTGAAATAATTTGTTATACTGGAATTATTAGAATCTGTCATCAGAAAGAAGGGGCGTTCTTGGCATTTGTGCAACTCCAGGTTAAGAGTACCTATACGCTCTTAGAAAGTACCACTAAAATTACGGATTTAGTAACAGCCGCCAAAGCGCGTGGCTATCAGAGTTTAGCGTTAACGGATAAGAACGTTGTCTATGGGTTAGTTGATTTTTATAAGGCTGCCAAAGCAGCTGATATTAAGCCGCTATTGGGGATCACAATTGAAGTTGGCGGACTTATACAGACTGACGAACGGTTTCCGTTGATTTTACTGGCCAAAAATTTAACGGGTTATCAAAATATTTTAAAAATTTCAACGAAAATTATGACGCAATCAGAATTAGTCCCATTTGAGGCGGTTCAATCACTATTGCAGCAATTAGTGGTTATCACACCAAGTCAAGATGGCGAGTTAGTGCGCCTGTTATTGCAAAATGATGCAACGGCAGCACAGACCTATATTGAGCGATTAAAGGCGGTTGTCGATGCAGATAGTCTTTATCTAGGGATTAGTGCTAAACAAGCCGCTAGCCGACAGCGAGTGCCTCTGGGACAATTAAGCCAGCAAACGGCAGTACCGCTAGTTGCTTTAGGGGACGTGCGGTATTTAGAACCGGAAGATGCATTTGCGGTTCAAGTCCTGCAACATATTAAAGCGGGTACGCAGGTTAATCTCCAAACACCGCAAGCGCCAGGTGGCTACTTTTTAGAAGATGTGCAGCAGGCAACGGCCGCCTTTGAAGCGTTACAACTGGCAGAAGCCGTCGCTAATACGCAAAAAATTGCGGCTCAATGTCAGGTGGATTTATCGTTCAAACGGGCCCAGCTCCCCCAATTTGAGACACCAGCGGGGCAATCAGCCGCCACTTATTTAAAGCAACAGAGTCAAGCGGGCTTGCAAGCGCGTTTTAAGACACAGCCTATTCCAGAAACTTACCAGACACGATTAGACTACGAGTTACAGGTCATCAACGAGATGGGTTTTGCCGATTATTTTCTCATTGTCGCCGATGTGATGCAATACGCCCACCAACAAAATATTATGACAGGTCCAGGGCGTGGGTCGGCTGCCGGTGCGCTAGTGGCATATGCGCTACGGATTACAGATGTTGATCCGATTCGGTATCAATTACTGTTTGAACGGTTCTTAAATCCTAACCGGGCCAATATGCCGGATATTGATTTGGATATCCCGGATAACCGTCGGGATGAAGTGTTAGATTACGTTTATCAAAAGTACGGGCAAAATCACATGGCCCAAATCATTACGTTTGGGACCTTGGCCGCTAAGATGGCATTAAAGGATGTTGGTCGGGTCTTTGGCCTTAGTCAATTTGAAATGAGTGCTTGGTCTAAGGCGATTCCAAACGTTTTAAAAATTACGCTCCAAGAAGCTTACGATCAGTCGCAAGCTTTGAAGAACCTCGTAGCAGATTCTCAACAAAATCGCTTACTATTTGAAACGGCGCAGCGAATTGAAGGCTTACCACGCCATTATTCAACCCATGCGGCGGGAATTGTGTTGAGCCAAGCGCCATTAACGGAAACCGTTGCGCTGCAAAGCGGTGGCGATGAAATTGAGTTAACCCAACTACCAATGGGCAATGTTGAAGAACTAGGATTGTTGAAGATTGACTTCTTGGGTCTAAGAAACTTAGGGATTTTAGCGAATATTGTTAAATTAGTCAGCCAACAAACAGGTCAGCCTTTTAATCCGCAAAATATTCCGTTAGATGACCCAGCAACGCTAGCGTTATTTCAACAAGGCGATACAAACGGCATCTTTCAGTTCGAATCAACAGGGATTAAAAATGTTTTACGGCGCTTGAAGCCGACTTCTTTTGAAGATATTGTCGCAACCGATGCGTTGTATCGACCGGGGCCAATGGAAAATATTGATACCTTCATCGATCGTAAAAGTGGCAAAGTGCCGGTGACCTATCCGGATGATTCGTTAGCTGAAATTTTGCAACCAACTTATGGCATCTTGGTGTATCAAGAACAAGTCATGCAGGCGGCTTCTAAGATGGGCGGTTTTACCTTAGGGGAAGCCGATATCTTACGGCGGGCAATGAGTAAGAAGAAAAAAGCGGTGATTGATGCGAGTCGAACGAAGTTTATCGAAGGCGCACTGGCTTTAGGGCATACCGAGCAAGCCGCGACAACGGTCTACGACTATATCGAACAGTTTGCCAACTATGGTTTTAACCGGTCGCACGCGGTCGCTTACAGTAAAATTGCCTTTTGGTTGGCTTATTTAAAAGTTCATCAACCAGAAGCCTTTTTCGCAGCGGTTTTAAATGCCGTCTTAAATCAAGGAACAAAAACTAAAACGTATTTAGCGGAAGCAAAGAAGCGACAATTATCAGTCTTACCACCCGATATTAATCTCAGTCAGCGTTATTTTAAGGTGACAGATGCCGGGATTATTTTTGGGTTATACAGTATCAAGGGTTTACGACGGGATTTTGTAGCGGCAATTTTGGATGAGCGCCAAACGGGTGGTCCGTTCAAATCTGTGTTACAGTTTCTACAACGACTAGACGCGAAGTATCTCAAAAAAGAGGCGCTAGTGGCGTTGATTTACAGTGGGGCCTTTGATCAATTTAATCCCAATCGCAACGCACTTTTGATGAATCTCGATGATTTATTGGATAGTGTTAAGTTAGCTGGCGATAATATGTCGTTATTCGAAATTCTAGCACCCAAAGAAAAAACGGTGTCTAATTTGACGTTAACGGAGCGCTTGGACAAAGAAGCGGAGTACCTGGGGGCTTATCTTTCAGGGCATCCGGTAGAAAAGTATGAACGTGTCCGTCGGTACTATCACGTGCCGGAAGTTAGTGACTTAGCACCCAATCAAAATGTCCGACTAGTCTTATTTGTCCGCCGAATTAAGGTGATTCGAACGAAAAAAGGCGAGCAAATGGCTTTTGTGACGGGACAAGATGCCACCGGCGAGATTAGTGTTACGCTGTTTGCATCGGTTTATCGGCAAGTAGCAGATTGGCTGACCAAAGAACAAGTGATTTTAGTCACAGGAAAGACGGAACAACGCCAAGAGTTGCAACTTATCGGTAATCAGATTATGTTAGCGGAACAAGCGCAAAAAGGGTTGCCTAAGGCCACGCTTTATTTACGACTATCTGCGGATTTAACGCGTGAACAGCAACAAAAAATGTACCAACTACTCGAAAAAAGTCGAGGGCCAATCCCGGTAATTCTCTATAATTCAGCAACGAAGAAGTCAATTCTTTTGAACGAACGCTATTGGATTGCGAACGATGAAAAATTAACGACGGCGCTTACAACCTTACTGGGGCCTACAAACGTTATTTTAAAGGGCTTTAGTTAGTTTAGTTTTGAAAATAAGTTTGTTAAAAACTTCTGAAAAGACAAGACTTCTTTTCAGAAAAGTGATAATATATTAGTGACTTTGAAAGACCAAATCGGTTTTTTAAGTAAAATATTTGCCTGGGGTGAAAAGATGAAACGCATAGGTATTT
Source organism: Latilactobacillus parasakei (assembly GCF_049674265.1). Classification (NCBI taxonomy): domain Bacteria; kingdom Bacillati; phylum Bacillota; class Bacilli; order Lactobacillales; family Lactobacillaceae; genus Latilactobacillus; species Latilactobacillus parasakei. The sequence goes on from NZ_CP186861.1 coordinate 251,616, forward strand.
TGACAAGTGGTGGGGATGCACCTGGTATGAACGCTGCCGTCCGTGCCGTTGCAAGAAAAGCAATGCATGAAGGCCTTGAAGTCTATGGTATCAATTATGGTTACGCTGGCTTAGTTGCTGGTGATATCTTCAAGATGGATCCAATTACGGTTGGAGACAAGATTCAACGTGGTGGTACATTCTTATACTCAGCACGTTATCCAGAATTTGCACAAGTCGAAGGACAATTGAAGGGTATTGAACAACTCAACAAGTTCGGTATCGAAGCTTTAGTTGTTATCGGTGGTGACGGTTCTTATCACGGTGCTCTTCGTTTGACTGAACATGGTTATAACGCAATTGGTCTTCCAGGAACAATTGATAACGATATTCCATTTACAGATCAAACAATTGGCTTTGATACAGCTGTTAACACAGTTCTTGAATCAATTGACCGTATCCGCGATACGGCTGCAAGTCATGAAAGAACTTTCGTTGTGGAAGTAATGGGCCGTGGCGCTGGCGACATCGCTTTATGGGCTGGTGTAGCCGGTGGCGCACAAGATATTATTATTCCAGAACGTGATTTCGACGTTAAGGCCGTTGCTGAAAAGTTACGTGCTTCACGCGAACATGGCCAAAAACATGCTATTATTGTTTTGGCTGAAGGCGTTATGCATGCCGATGAATTCTCAGAAAAACTTTCTGAATACGGCGATTTCCACTTACGTTCAACTGTTTTAGGACACGTTGTTCGTGGTGGTTCACCAACAGCTAGTGATCGTGTATTAGCTAGCCGCTTAGGCTCAAAAGCAGTTGAATTATTGCTTGAAGGTAAAGGCGGGGTTGCACTTGGGATTGAAAAGAATGAAATTATCGCACATGATATGTTAGACTTATTCAACCACAAGCATCACGCAATGTTAGATCTTTATGATTTAAATGAAGATTTAGCTTACTAGTATTTTATAGTTCTACCCAAAATTCGTTAAAATGACTGTAAAGTCTTTTAAAAAAACAGACATAAAAGGAGAGATTCCACTTATGAAGAAAACCAAAATCGTAAGTACACTTGGACCCGCAAGTAACAGTGTTGAAATCATCACAAAATTAATTGAAGCAGGTGCTAACGTATTCCGCTTTAACTTCTCTCATGGTGATCATGAAGAACATTTAAGCCGTATGAATATGGTTCGCGAAGCTGAAAAAGCTACGGGCAAAACTGTTGGTATCATGTTAGATACTAAGGGTGCTGAAATCCGGACAACTGTTCAACAAGGTAAGAAATTTGAATTACACACTGGTGAAGTGGTACGTATTTCAATGGACGATACTCTTGAAGGAACACCTGAAAAAATTGCCGTTACTTACCCAGGTCTATACGACGATACTCACGTTGGTGGCCACGTTTTAATCGATGATGGTTTAGTGGATCTTAAGATTATTGAAAAAGACGAAGCAAACAAAGAACTTGTTACTGAAGTTCAAAACGATGGTATGGTTGGCTCACGTAAAGGTGTTAACGCACCTGGTGTTTCAATCAACTTACCTGGTATCACAGAAAAAGATGCTAGTGACATCCGTTTTGGTTTAGACAACGATATCAACTTTATCGCTGCAAGTTTTGTTCGTAAACCTCAAGATGTTTTAGATATCCGTGAATTATTAGAAGAAAAACACATGGAACATGTTCAAATCTTCCCTAAGATTGAATCACAAGAAGGTATCGACAACATTGACGATATCATGAAAGTTTCAGACGGTTTAATGATTGCTCGTGGTGACATGGGTGTTGAAATTCCATTTGAAAACGTTCCTTTCGTACAAAAGAACTTGATCAAGAAATGTAATGCTATTGGCAAACCAGTTATCACAGCTACACAAATGTTGGACTCAATGCAAGAAAACCCACGTCCTACACGTGCTGAAGTTAATGACGTTGCTAACGCTGTTATTGATGGTACTGACGCAACAATGCTTTCAGGTGAAAGTGCTAACGGTGACTACCCAGTAGAAGCTGTTGCAACAATGGCCCGCATTGATGAAAGAACAGAAAAATCATTAACAGACCGCGATGCATATGCATTGAAAGCATACAGCAAGACTAACTTGACAGAATCAATTGGCCAAGCTGTTGCACATACTGCACGTAACTTAGGTATCAAGACAATCGTTGCTGCTACAGAATCAGGTTCTACAGCACGTATGATTTCTAAATACCGTCCACAAGCTGATATCTTGGCTGTTACATTTGACGAACGTACACGTCGTGGTTTAACAGTTAACTATGGTGTATACCCAGTTATGGCTAAGAAACCTGCTAATACAGATGATATGTTCAACTTGGCTACACAAACAGCTCAAGAACATGGTTTTGCTAAAGAAGGCGACCTAATCTTGATTACTGCTGGTGTTCCTGTTGGCGAACGTGGCACAACAAACGTTATGAAGATCCAATTAATTGGTTCAAAATTAACACAAGGCCAAGGTGTTGGCGATGAAACAATCGTTGGCAAGGCTGTTGTTGCTTCAAACGCTAAAGAAGCAGCTGAAAAAGCTGTTGATGGTGGTATCTTAGTTGTTAAAGCAACTGACAAAGATTACTTACCAGCAATCGAAAAATCAAGTGCTATCGTTGTTGAAAACGGTGGTTTAACATCACACGCTGCTGTTGTTGGTATCGCTATGGGTATCCCAGTTGTTGTTGGTGCTAAAGACGCAACAGAAGCTATCAAAGATGGCGAAGTTGTTACTGTTGATTCACGTCGTGGTATTGTTTACCGCGGTGCAACAAACGCTCTTTAATCATACGCTGATTAAGAAAGAAAACACCCTCAAATTTTGAGGGTGTTTTTTTGTGCGCAAGTCGCTTTTTGCTTTGAAAATTTTGTTTTCTGAAATTACTTTTATGAAAATACTGACAAGCCGCCTAATTATCGGTACAATGATAGGGAGACTTTATTGGAGGTTCACATGGAAAGTTGGTTATTTTTAGCAGCGATTTTAATCGTTGCCTTATTAGCAAAAAATCAATCTTTAATCATTGCCACCGCAGTTGTTTTAGTCTTAAAAGCATTGCCAATTTCTGAAAAAGTATTGCCGGTTATCCAGGCTAAAGGGATTAATTGGGGCGTGACGGTCATTTCTGTGGCCATCTTAGTACCAATTGCGACTGGTCAAATCGGTTTTAAAGAATTAATCAGTGCTTTTAAGACACCGGCAGGTTTTATTGCCGTTGGGTGTGGCGTGTTAGTCGCTGTTTTGTCGGCAAAGGGTGTTGGCTTGTTAGCCGCTAGTCCCGAAATGACAGTGGCGCTTGTATTTGGGACAATTATGGGAGTCGTTTTCCTTAAGGGGATTGCGGCTGGACCAGTGATTGCTGCAGGTATCACCTACACCATTTTAACAATTTTCAATTTAGTACCAATCCATTAAGAAGAATAAAGAGGTTAACTATGAACGAATTAATCGGACAAGTGATTACAGCACTTGTAACAGATGAAAATGAAGAAGCGTACTTCGCCCAAAAAGACGGCGTAACGTTTGAATTAAAGAAAGACCATTTAGAAGAAGAATTAGCAATCGGGGCAACAGTTACCGGTTTTGCATATGAAAATTCAAGCCGGGAATTAGTTTTATCAACGATTATTCCTAAATCACGTGTCGGTCACTTTGCTTTTGGTGAAGTCGTTGAAACACGTCGTGATCTCGGTGTTTTTGTTAATATCGGCTTACCTGATAAGGATATTGTGGTTTCGCTTGATGTGTTACCAACTATCATGAAATTATGGCCTAAGGTTGGCGATCGCTTGATGATTGCCATCGAAGTTGATCAAAAAGGTCGGATGTGGGGCCAATTAGCCGACGAAAATATCTTTAGAGCTATTTCTAAGGGTGCTAAACAAGAAATGAAGAACCAAGATATTGAAGGGACCGTTTATCGTTTGAAGATGGCAGGGACTTTCTTATTAACAGATGATTTCTACATTGGCTTTATTCACCCCTCAGAACGTGAAGCAGAACCACGTCTTGGCCAACGGGTTAAAGGCCGGGTCATCGGTGTGCGTCCAGAAGGTAGTTTAAATGTTAGTTTAAAACCTAGAGCCTATGAAGAAATCGGTGATGATGCCGAAATGATTATGGCCGTCTTAAAACGGCAACCAGGCTACGCAATGCCATATACTGATCGTAGTAATCCAGAATTGATTAAGAGTTATTTTGGGATTAGTAAGGGCAGTTTCAAGCGTGCTTTAGGCCGGTTAATGAAGAATGGTTTCATCGTGCAAGAAGAAGGCGAAACAATTTTAACGGCTAAGGGCCAAAAAGATATCGAACCAATTGTTGATAACGATCAAGACCAAGATTAATTTAAATTAATGACAGTAATGCCGTGATTTATTTAAAAAAGGAAGTCTCTATTGATGAGTAAGGCTGAGCAGTTAGAACAAATCAGAAAACAATTGCAAGAAGCGGGTTATAAATTGACTGCCCAACGAGAAGCAACCGTTGCGGTCATTTTAGAATGCTCACAGGCGCATTTAAGTGCCGAGCAAATCTTTATCAAGACTAAAGCCGAAGTGCCAGAGATTGGCTTAGCGACGGTTTACCGAACACTAGAGATGTTAACTGAGTTACACGTTCTGAATAAGATTAGCTTTGTGGAAGATGGCGTGACGCATTATGATTTATGCGAAGAAAATGCCAGTCAGCATTTCCACCATCATTTGTTATGCTTACAATGTGGGGCCATCGAAGAAATTCATGAAGACTTATTGGTAAGCGTCGAACAGACGGTTGCTGAGCGGTTCTCATTTGCCGTCTTAGATCACCGCTTAACCCTTCAGGGAATTTGTGCCAATTGTCAAGCCGCCAATTCGGCTAATGGGCTACCGGCCAATCAGCTAGATCCAAGTAAGCAAGTGGATATTAGCCAATTGTAGGAGGGGTTTGTTTGGATGATCTAATTCAAGATTATTTACATTATCTGAAGATTGAACGCGGCCTTTCTGAAAATACGCGTCAGAGTTATCGGCAAGATTTGAAACAGTATCAGCAGTTTTTAGTGTCGCAAAAATTGACGTCTTTTACAGAAGACCGATTTATTGTTTTGGGTTTCTTACAGGCCCAAACGACGGCCCAAAAGGCGCAAAGCAGTATCACGCGTAGTATTTCGACATTGCGTAAATTCTATCAATATTTAGCGCGTGAGGGACGTATTCAAAAAGACCCGATGCTGCAGATTGATTCCCCGAAGCAAGGCCGGCATCTGCCGGCTGTTTTATCATCAGAAGAGATTGAACGTTTGTTAAAGACACCGGACACGAGTACACCATTAGGTCTTCGTGACCGGGCAATCCTTGAAGTCTTGTATGCGACTGGTTTGCGGGTTAGTGAACTGGTTCATCTGAAATTGACGGATTTGCATTTATCTCTGGGGTTAATTCAGACCCTAGGTAAGGGAGATAAGGAGCGGATTATTCCGATCGGCGATGTTGCGGTGGACTGGATTAATCAATATCTAGAACGTAGCCGCAATCGGTTAATCAAGGGCAAGGATTCACCTTATTTGTTCGTCAATTTTCACGGAAACGGGTTAACAAGACAAGGCATTTGGAAGAATTTAAAAGCCATTGTCCAGGCCGCAGGAATTGATAAAGATGTGACACCACATACATTGCGGCATTCTTTTGCGACTGTTTTGCTTGAAAATGGTGCTGACTTGCGAATTGTGCAGGAGTTATTGGGCCATTCTGATATTTCAACCACCCAAATTTATACGCATATCAGTAAGAAACATCTCACGGAAGTTTATCAGAGAAGTCATCCGCGTGATTAGGTTGATTTGTCGTGTTTTCTAATTTATGGTAGAGTATTGCTAACAGAACTTTGTTTGATCATTGGAGGTCAACATGTTATTTAAGTACAAGAATGATTATGAAAAAATTGCGATGGGCTTTTTATCGTTTATTCCAGATTTAAAAGAAGTAAGTCATGTACAGTCAGAACTTGCTTTTTACAATCAAGACGATCAACACGTCTTATACCTTTGGCAAAATGATGAGGGCGACTTCGCCGGCGTCGTAGGGGTCGAGATTGGCACTGATTTTATTTTGGTGCGTCATATGTCACTAAGTCCCGCTGAAAGAACTGATACTAATCTATTCCGGATCTTGAATGAACTGGCAGCACTTTATCCTGATAACCGTGTCATGGGATCATTGGATACAGCGCCTTTAATTGCTAAATGGGAGCAACAGCAGACTAAAGAAATGGATTAATGTAACGCATGACTGAACAATTAACGTTAATTTTGACGGATTTTGAAGGACCATTAGATCTATTATTACATTTGATTAATCAGACTAAAATTGATATTTATGATATTCCAATTGCTGAAATCACCACGCAATATCTAGACTACTTGCACCAGATGCAAGAATTGAAGTTAGATATTGCGGGTGATTATTTAGTAATGGCGGCGACCTTGATGAAAATCAAGAGTAAGTTGCTCTTACCAGCACCACCGGCAATGGCTGAAACCTTAGAGGAAGACTATGTTGATCCTCGTCAGGAATTGGTGGACCAATTATTGGCATACCAAGCTTTTCAAAAAATTGCGACGGTCTTACAAGAACGAGAATCAGAAAGACAATTATTATTTGCGAAACCGGCAAGCGCCAATCCTGCCGAAAAAGTGGTGCCACTGGCGCGTGGTGTGATTAAGCCCCGTGATCTAGCGGCGGCTGTGTCTAAAATGTTGGTTGAAGCAACTGTTCAACAGACCGATTTTAAGACGGTTCAAAATGATGAAATTACGATTGCTGAAAAGATGGATTGGATTATCGATCGCTTAAAGACACGAGCAACAACGACTTTTGAACAGTTGGTTATCAACCGTTTTGATCGTGAAGAAATTGTAACGACCTTTTTGGCCGTCTTAGAATTGATGAAAGAACGGCTGATTAATTGTGACCAAGCAGGTTATGATGAACAGATATTAGTGACATTGAAAGAAGGTATTGCAGATGAACCATCTCGCTGAAATTGAAAGTTTACTCTATGTTGCCGGCGATGAAGGCATTACGTTGCAACACATCGCGCGACTCATTATGTTAGACGAGGCTGCAGTACGACAGTTACTAACGAAATTAGCAAAACGTTATCAGGAAGATGAACAATCTGGTCTTAACCTGATTCAAGCGGCTGATTGCTATAAATTAGTGACTAAGAAGGCTTACGCGGGTTTATTGAAGGCCTATTTTGATGGTCCCGTTTCGACGAGTATTAGCCAAGCAGCACTTGAAGTATTGGCGATCATCGTTTATCGGCAACCACTCACTCGAATTGAAATTGACGAAGTACGTGGTGTACAAAGTAGTGGTGCGATTCAAACGCTACTTGCCAGACAATTAATCGTTGAAAAGGGGCGTAAAGATGCACCTGGTCGGCCGATTTTATATGGGACGAGCGATTATTTATTAGATTACTTTGGCCTAGGTTCGTTAAAAGAATTACCAGAACTAGAACAAATGACATTAACGGACGATACGGCAGAATCGGATAATGATTCTGCGGATTTATACTATCGTCAGTTTGAACAGACATTAAATGAAACGGGACCAGAGACGGCCCCTAAAGGAGAACAATAACTATGGAACGACTACAAAAAGTCATCGCAAATGCGGGGGTTGCCTCACGACGGAAGGCTGAAACGCTAATTGCGACTGGTCACGTTACTTTAAACGGTAAAGTGGTTAAAGAAATGGGGATTAAGGTTGATAGCACTTCTGCTCATATCGAAGTGGATGGTGTGCCATTAACACGTGAAAAAAAGGTTTATTATGCCCTTTATAAACCGCGCCAAGTGATTTCAGCTGTCACGGATGATAAAAAGCGCCGCGTGGTCACAGAATACCTTGAAGATATTCAAGAACGCGTTTACCCAATTGGACGTCTTGATTACGATACATCAGGTTTATTACTATTAACCAATGACGGTGACTTCGCCAACATGATGATGCATCCAAAATACAAGGTTGATAAGACCTATGTTGCGAAAGTATCAGGTTTACCAACTGCAGAAATGCTCCGTCAATTACGGAAGGGGATTATGCTTGAAAAACGTAAGACGGCCCCTGCTAAAGTGAAAATCATTTCAACGGATCGTCGCAAGAATACGGCTATTTTAAGTATTACGATTCATGAAGGGATGAATCATCAAGTTAAGAATATGTTAGCTGCTGTTGGCTTACCCGTTTCTAAGTTAAAACGGGAAACATACGGCTTCTTAACGTTAGATGGTTTAGTTTCTGGCGAATACCGTGCTTTGAAACCAATCGAAGTTGCAGAATTCAAAAAGATCGCTGAATTAAATGAAAAACCAAAGCATAAAAACAGACCAAAATTGTCACGACATGACTAATTAGTTGCTTTTCGCACATTGGTTTGCTATGCTTATTGCGTAATAAAATATTATGGTTCGTCTTCAGGGGCAGGGTGTAATTCCCGACCGGCGGTAAAAGTCCGCGACCTGCTGCAATGTTGATTCTTGTGGTGGCTGAACTGGTGTGATCCCAGTACCGATAGTGAAAGTCTAGATGGAAGAAGATAGGGCTTATTTGAGTATGAACGTATTCAACTAAGGTCTGTTAATCACCCTGATTAGCAGGCCTTTTTAGGTACAATCGACTCAGCGGGTCCGCTGACGAAGGCAACCTCATACGGAGGGTGTTTGCAATGCGTGTTTCAAAAGTACGGACAATGGTGGGGGTCGCGATGTTAGGGGCAATCTCATTTATTGTCATGTTTTTCGAGTTTCCCATTATTTTGGCTTTTCCATTTCTGAAGATAGATTTCAGTGATGTGATTGTCTTGTTAGGAACCTTTATCTACGGACCAATCGGCGGAATCGGAGTCGCGGTAATTCGTTCGTTACTCCATTTCATCATGACTGGTGCTAGCTTACCTAGTTTAGTTGGCGATTTTGCCGGTGTGATGGCATCGATTTTTTATCTATTGCCATTTTATTATCTCTTTAACCGCCAAAAGAGTGTGCTGTGGGGGCAAGTGATTGCCGGAACAGTCAGTTCGATCAGTATGACAATCGTGATGTGCTTAGCCAACTGGTTATTCATCTTACCGATGTATATTAAACTATTGAACTTTAATTTGGGGATGTCGATGACTAAATACGTCTTTATCGGACTAGTACCTTTTAATTTGATTAAGGGTGCGTTGGTCACAGTCGTCTTTGCAGTTTTATATCTCAGAATTCTACCATGGTTAAAACAACATATGAAAACAGCAATCTAAATATAAAAGCCTACCGCAAAATAGCGGTAGGCTTTTATTAGTTTAGCGACAAAACGTGTATTATTTGTCTGAATATGCTACGATGAAAATGGCTCCTCTTGACGGACGATTGCGCGGGTCGGACAAGCGGTATAAGCGGCTTTAAAAGCGATTAGATCATGCGGATTTTCGATGGGAGTTTGGCCGGCATTATTGTCCGGTTTAAAAAAAGCAACCCCTTCGTGATCGTAGTCGAAGAGTTCAGGCGCCTTTAACTGGCATAACCCGCACGCAATACAGCGTTCTGGGATAACTTTACTATAGAGCATTATTTTCACACTTTCTAGATTAGAGGAATTATTAAGATGTTAACAGACTATTTACTCTGTTTATTTGCGACGGCACCCCGCCGCTACCAAGCCATTTATTATACATTGGTCGGTAAGCGTACCACATCCAACCTGTATGCTGGTTTAGCGTATGGTTTATTAAAGTGGCTTCAGATTTATCCTAATCTAGAATTAGCCCAATTTCAAGCTGAATTAACACAACTACAAGAAAAAGGTTGGTTAATGGTTGAAGATCGGCAAGCTTGGTTGACACCGACTGGTGCGGCTCAAAAGGCTACATTGATGACGACTTTGGAGTGGCCAACGCATTATTATGGCCCAGAAATGGGTCATTTACAGCAGTTTCAAAGCCGCTTGTTTTTGGCGATTCAAATTATGTCGGAATATAGTCACCATAACACACACTATTTTCCAATTGAAACTAGCATGCGTGATCGTGTGCAAGTTGTCAGTTGGTTTAAACAGCATAAACAAGATTCAGAGATGGTCACTCAGTTTAAACAAGAATTACAACAGATCTTAACGCAGTTAACACCTGTTCAGGCTGATTTATTAGCGAATCGCCTAGTTGGCCATCAAATAATTGGGCAGAGTCAACAGCAATTGGCGCAAAAACTAACCTTAGAACCACTGACCGTAACGATTCGGCTGTTAGATGCGCAAGCCCATTTTTTTGCCATCCTCAGCCAGCACACAACCGACTATCCGTTATTAGCGGGTTTATTGTCACCATTGGATTCAACCTTGAGTTTAAGCACGGCACAAACCTGGACACTGCTGCAACAAGGACAGTCCATTGAAATGATTAGCCAAAAACGCCGGGTTAAGTTAGGCACGATTAGGGAACATATTTTAGAAACGGCAATCCTGCAGCCGCAGTTTCCGTTTGAGCGGTTTATTAGTTCAGATTTAGAGACCGCTTTGGCGGCTTTGATGACTGAGATGCCGGATTTAACGTTTAACGTTGCTCACGAGCAATTACCGACACTGGATTTTTTCAGTTATCGGTTATATCAAATTAAAACGAAGGTGGTGGCCGCATGACTTCTGAACAACTCATTTATGACCAGTTAGCGAAGCACTTTGGTTATTCAACCTTTAAACCGGGTCAGTTAGCGGTTATTCAGTCAGTGCTTGCTGGACAGGAGACATTAGCCGTTTTACCAACCGGGACTGGAAAGTCGCTATGTTATCAATTACCGGCCTATATCTTAGGGCATACGACGGTGATTGTCTCGCCACTAATCGCATTGATGCAAGATCAGGTTGCTCAATTGAATTACCAAGGGGAAAAACGAGCTGTCGCGATTAACTCCAACTTAGTGCCCCAGCAAAAACATCAGTTGTTGACGCATTTAGCGGATTACCGCTTTATCTTCATGGCGCCAGAGACCATCAGTCAACCCGAAGTGATTCAGGCGCTCCAACGCTGCCAAATTGATTTGTTTGTGGTTGATGAGGCCCATTGTATTTCACAATGGGGGATCGACTTCAGACCGGACTATTTAGTTTTAGCAGCCATTAAGGCTCAATTACAGCCAACCGCAACACTGGCTTTGACGGCGACCGCCAATGACCGTGTACGCCAAGATATTTTGGATAAATTGGCGTTAAAAAACGCGGCCCAAATCATGACCTCTGTTGATCGCCCCAATATCTATTTAGGTGTGAGCCAACAACCCGATGAACAAGCGAAAAATCAATTTCTAGCAAGCTTAGTGCAAAAAAGCCAAGGTCCCGGGATTATTTATTTTTCAAGTCGGCAAAAGACGATGGAGATTGCAGCCTTTTTACAGCAAGAGACTGATCTGAAAATTGCGTATTACCACGCGGCGTTATCAACCCAGGAGCGGTATTTGATTCAACAACAATTTATGCAAGGACAACTTGATTTGATTTGTACAACCAACGCTTTTGGGATGGGGATTAATAAGGCGGATATTCGCTATGTGATTCATTATCACCTGCCACAAAACATCGAAAGTTACTTGCAAGAAATCGGACGGGCAGGTCGAGACGGGCAACCAGCCTATGCTTTAGTCCTAACAACTCCGCAAGATTTATATTTACAACAATCACTCGTTTCATTTGGAATTCCGGAACCAGGCCTCATTCGGCGCTATTATCAGGAACCGCAATTATTTAAGCAAAGTCAGGGCAATGAATTTGAACTACTGCGTCGCTACCAACAATTGGGGATGACCGAAGAAGAGGTCATTAAGTTATTGGATAATCGTCAAACCGAAAAGCAGTTTTCACTACAAACGATGCTGGATTATTTGACCCTCAAGGGCTGCCGACGGCAATTTATTGTGAACTATTTTGACCAGGCACCAAAGACGATTGAACACAGCGAAACGTGTTGCGGGGAACAGGATTCGACCGACTTTTTAGCCCAATTAAACTTAGAACAGGCTATTAATTATAAAACCGCTGAAACCGTTGTTCTGACTGGTTGGACGGGAATCTTGGACCAATTATTTTAGATAAATTTAAAGTTTTTTAGAAAAGTCTGTGGTACAATATCAAAGAATACCAATAGGGAGGGCCGTCAATGCTCAAAGATGATAAGAAAAAACAAGATAATCCGACGGAAGAAAAACCCTGGGAAAGCCAGTTCGACGATGATCGGGATGACAAAGGAAATTTATCCCGCGTCGCTGCCAAGAGTAAGGAAAAAGGAAATACATATTTTGCTATTATTCTAGCTGTATTATTAGTTTTAATGATCGCATTTCCAATTATTGCTTACACCGTTCATTCTAGTCGTGCGAACCGCCCCGGTTTAGAAGATTCTAAGATTGTCGTCAAAACCGCTGATAGCGAGAAGAGTAAGAGTAAATCAACTGCTAAGAAAGCTAAAGAAGCCAGTGAAAGCCAAGAAGCAGCTGAAAGTAAAGCAGCCAGTGAAAGTAAGGCGAAGGCTGATAGTGAAGCAGCTAGTGCCAAGTCAGCTAGCGAAAGTGCTAAAGCGCAAGAAGCTAGTGAACAAGCCGCTAGTCAACAACAAGCTGCCGCTGATAGTGCTAGTCAACAAGCTGCCTCAGAATCTGCTGCCAGTTCAAGTCAAAGTCAAGATGAAGCGTCAAGCAGTTCATCTGAAACAGCGGGTGGTACTTATACCCTTAAACAAGGCGAAGGTCTTTACCGTGCTGCTGCCAATAACGGCATGTCACTGAGTGAATTATTAGCATTGAATCCAGGATTAACAGCTAATTCAAGTGTTGCACCAGGAACTGCACTCAAGGTTAAATAATAATGCTAGACAGAAGGCCTGGGGATTCTCCCAGCCTTTTTTAATGATTTTTTTAGGAGGATTTACATGCAAATTGCAATTGATGGACCAGCATCGTCTGGTAAGAGTACCGTGGCTAAGATTGTTGCCACTAAATTAGGATTCGTTTATGTTGATACGGGTGCAATGTACCGTTCAGCAACCGTCTTGGCACAACAATTAGGTCTCGATTATGGTGATGAAGCCGGTTTGATGACTGAATTGGCTAAAGCTGATATTCAATTCCAACCAGATGAAGCGGGTCAAAAAGTCTTCTTAAATGGCTTAGACATTACGCTAGCGATTCGGACACCAGAAATTACGAATAACGTTTCACAAGTTTCAGCGTTACCAGCAGTTCGAACAGAAATGGTTGATCGTCAACGCCAAATTGCCGAACAAGGACAAGTTGTCATGGATGGTCGCGATATTGGGACGACTGTTTTACCAGATGCAAAAGTTAAGATTTTTATGGTGGCTAGTGCAAAAGAACGTGCTAAACGGCGCTATGCTGAAAATACAGCTAAAGGGATTATGACCCCATTAGCAACGTTACAAGCAGAAATCGAATTACGTGATCAAAAAGATAGTACACGAGCAGTTTCACCGCTTAGAAAAGCTGACGATGCAATCGAAATTGACACGACAAAACTCTCAATTGATGAAGTTGTTGCTGAAATTTTAACGATTGCGAAACAAAATATGTAATTTTATGGGTTAATCAGATAAAAAAACTGGTAATCCATTGCCATATCAACTAAAATAAAAGATGTATAGATAGTCGTTAAGGAGGATTTTAGCTATGAATGATGCTAATTTGAATGACACCCAAAGCAGTGAAACAATGGCAGCTGCTTTAGATAGTGTCCATGAAGTCAAAATTGGGGACGTTGTTAAGGGTGAAGTTTTAGTAATTGAAGACCGACAAGTCATTGTTGGTATTGAAGGAACTGGCGTTGAAGGCGTTGTTCCTCAAAAAGAATTATCAAGTCAACCAATTGAAACATTAACGGACGCTGTTAAAGTTGGTGATCAATTTGATTTAGTTGTTATTGCGACAATCGGTAACGACAAGGAAAATGGTAGCTATTTATTATCTAAGCGCCGTTTAGAAGCCCGTAAAGTTTGGGCAGAAATCGAACAAAAATTTGAAAACAAAGAAACAATTAAAGCAACTGTTCTAAACGTTGTCAAAGGCGGCTTAGTCGTTGATGCTGGCGTGCGTGGCTTTATTCCCGCTTCAATGCTTTCAGATCGTTTCGTTCGTGATCTTAATAGCTTCAAGGGTCAAGAATTAGAATTACAAATCATTGAAATTGAACCAAGTGAAAATCGCTTAATCTTATCACGCAAAGCTTTAGTTGAACAAGAACGTCAAGCACAACTTAAAGGCGTTTTTGAAAAACTATTGCCTGGTGATATTGTTGAAGGCGAAGTTGCACGTTTAACTAACTTCGGTGCCTTTGTTGACTTAGGTGGCGTTGATGGTTTAGTTCACGTTTCAGAAATCTCATACGATCACATTAACCAACCTTCAGATGTATTAGAAGTTGGTCAAAAAGTGAAAGTTAAGATTCTTAGCTTAGACCAAGAAAAAGGCCGGATTTCATTATCAATCAAAGATACACAACCTGGTCCTTGGGATGACATCGCTGAAAAAGCACCTGTCGGCAGCACATTAGAAGGAACTGTTAAACGCTTAACTACTTTTGGTGCGTTTGTTGAAGTCTTCCCTGGTGTTGAAGGTCTTGTGCACATTTCACAAATCTCACATCAACATATTGCAACACCAAACGATGTTTTAGAAGAAGGACAAACTGTTCAAGTGAAAGTCTTGTCAGTTGATCCTGAACAACAACGTTTAGGTTTATCAATCAAAGCTTTACAAGAAAAACCAGCAGGTGCTAAGGATTCTGAACAAGAAGACGTTGCACCATCAGATTACGAAATGCCAGAAGAAGAAACTGGCTTTAGTATCGGTGATATGCTTGGTAAAGCATTAGACGAAAAATAGTTTGTAAAATCGTATTGAATGCTTAATAGGCTTAAGGTAGGGTCTGGGACGAAACTAGTTTTTTGTCCCAGACCCTTTCCTGATAGTCGCTAAATAGACTAATCGCGGGACAAGGGGTCGCTTTGCTTAAAGCACTTTTTGTCCTTGTGTTATTTTGCGGACTTTTTTCGCAAGAACGTGCTTGTCGTCAATTGATGGACAAGGTAAACTGAACAATGAAGGGAATGAATACAATGTCAAAACCAGTTATCGCAATTGTTGGCCGTCCTAACGTCGGTAAATCAACAATTTTTAACCGGATCGCAGGCGAACGGATCTCAATCGTTGAAGATACGCCAGGTGTTACACGTGACCGGATTTATACAGCAAGTGAATGGTTAGGTCATGAATTCAGTCTAATCGATACCGGTGGGATTGAAATTAGTGATGCACCATTTATGGAACAAATTAAACAACAAGCAGAAATCGCAATTGATGAAGCAGACGTTATTATCTTCTTAGTGAGTGCCAGAGAAGGTGTGACAGATGCCGATGAACGTGTTGCACAAATTCTTTATCGCGCTGATAAACCAATCCTATTAGGGGTTAATAAAGCCGATAATCCAGAACAACGTCAAGATATCTTTGATTTCTACAGCTTAGGCTTTGGTGATCCAATTCCCGTTTCTGGTGCGCATGGCCAAGGGGTCGGTGATTTATTAGACGCCGCTGTTGCTAAATTTCCAACGGATCTTGAAGAAGAAGACGATGATAGTATTAAATTTAGTTTAATCGGTCGTCCCAACGTTGGTAAATCATCATTAGTAAACGCGATGTTAAAAGAAGATCGGGTGATTGTTTCTCAAATTGAAGGGACAACGCGCGATGCCATCGATACGAAGTTCATGGCGGAAAATAATCAAGAATTTACAATGATTGATACTGCTGGGATTCGTAAACGTGGTAAGGTCTACGAAAATACTGAAAAGTACGCTGTTATGCGTGCTTTACGTGCGATTGACCGTTCAGACGTCGTATTAGTCGTCTTGAATGCTGAAGAAGGTATTCGGGAACAAGATAAGAAAGTTGCTGGCTACGCACATGAAGCCGGTCGTGGGATTATCATCGTCGTTAATAAGTGGGATACGCTTGAAAAAGATAACCACACGATGAAGGAATTCGAAGACCATATTCGGAATCAATTCCAATACTTAGACTACGCACCAATCATCTTTGTTTCAGCTAAGACGGGTGTTCGTCTTCAAAACTTACCAGCAATGATCGAATTAGTCAGTGAAAACCAAAACAGACGAATTCAATCAGCCTTATTAAATGACGTCTTGATGGAAGCCACAACGGTCACACCAACGCCAGCGATTAACGGGAAACGTTTGAGAATTTATTACATGACACAAGTGGCGGTTCAACCACCGACATTTGTTGTCTTCGTTAATGACATTAATCTATTACATTTCTCATACCAACGTTTCTTGAAGAATCAACTACGCAAAACGTTTGACTTTACTGGTACACCAATTCATTTGATCCCTCGTCAACGGAAATAAACAAATTTCGAAGTTGATAAGCTAATATGATTAACTAAATTGGAAAGAAAGCCCTTTTTTTAGCGAAAATCCTTGCTATCACTAGGTTTGTGTGATAAATTTAAAAATGAAATGGTGATCAACTCATTGTTTCGTCATTTTTGACCACTCAAAAATGGTTTCGGTATTTATTACTGATTATCTGTGATGAGCAGGAGGTGAAAAACATGGCAAACAAAGCACAATTGATCGAAAACGTTGCATCAAAGACTGGTTTAACTAAGAAAGATGCAACTGCTGCAGTAGACGCAGTATTTGGTTCAATCCAAGACACTTTGAAACAAGGTGACAAAGTTCAACTAATCGGCTTTGGTACATTCGAAGTACGTGAACGTGCAGCTCGTAAGGGCCGTAACCCACAAACTGGTGCAGAAATCAAGATTCCTGCAAGCAAAGTACCTGCATTCAAGCCAGGTAAAGCTTTAAAGGATTCTGTTAAATAAGAATTCATGAGAGGGCTGGGATTTTCCCAGTCCTTTTTGATTGGCTAAAAGTCATTTTATGGTAGAATAGATAAATCGAAAAAGGGTGGTTAAATGACGAATTCAGAACAAATGCTATCAGCATTAGAAGATAACGATTTAAAACAAGCCGATGAGCTTTTCCAAAAGGCTTTAAAAGAAGACGATCCAGAAACGTTGTACAGTTTGGCCGAAGAACTCTACGCAATGGGCTTCTTGGAACAAGCGTCGACAATCTATCAACAATTATTAGCGCAATTCCCAGATGAAGATCAAATTCGGACGACGTTGGCTGATATTGCGGTCAGCAACGGCCAATACGACGACGCACTCAATTTATTAACGGATATTACGCCGGAATCTAATGCGTACGCAGAAAGCCTGTTAACGGCAGCTGACGTGTACCAGACGATGGGCTTGCCAGAAGTCAGTGAACAGAAACTATTGACGGCACTGCGCCTTTATCCCGACGAACCAGTGATGCAGTTTGCGCTTGCCGAATTGTACTTTGAAATGGGTGAATACGGTAAGGCGGCTAACTATTACGAAGCCTTAATTGACCAAGATGTGATGGAATTGGGTCAAGTTAATATTCAAAAGCGCTTGGCAACAAGTTATGCCAGCAGCGGTGCTTTTGAAGAAGCACTTCAAATCTACGAAACAATGACCGTCGAATTCTTAACGGAAGACGATCAGTTCCAAATGGGCTTTTTATACCTACAAATCAAGGATTATCAAAAAGCAATTGAAATTCTCACGAAGCTCCAATTAGCTGATCCACAATACACATCGCTCTACGTTTACCTAGCGACAGCCCAAGAGGCTCAAAATGAGCTTCAAGAAGCGCTCACGACCGTTCAAACTGGAATTGGCTATGATATGTATAGTGAGGTCCTCTATCAAAAGGGGAGCGATTTAGCCCTCCAATTAGGTGACGACCAAGTGGCCGAACAAATGTTGAACAAGGCCTTAGAAATTAACCCGGATAATATGGGTGAAATCAGTGCCTTGAGTCAAGTTTATCGCCGACAAAACCGCCATGCAGAAAACGTGGCCTTTGTGCAAGAAGCAATTGCCAATCATAAACCAACGGCTGAACTTTATTGGTCATTGGCACAATCACAATTTGCGATTGAAGCATTCGACGATGCACGTGAGAATTATTTGCTCGCTTATCCGGAATTAAAGGATAATCCAGAATTCTTACACGACTTAATCTTATTCTTCCAAGAAATGGCGCAAGTCCCAGAGTTATTAGCGGCTTTGAAACAATACTTGCAATTAGTGCCCAATGATCTTGATATGCAGACTCTTTATGACGATTATCAAACATTAGATAATTAAAAAAGCGTTAAGACCAACGATATAGTGGTCTTAATGCTTTTTTGGTGTAACGATTATTACTTAGAGATCGGTTAAATATTGTTGACTAAGTGTTTCCTGTGCCCAATCGCACCATTCTAATTCGGTGGCACAGACCATTAAGCGCCGTTTCAAGATGAGGTAGCGGCCTAAATTTTTCTGTTTTTCAATGGGGTCCGTAATAGCGTCGTATTCTTGCATCTTATGTTGATATTGTTTTTGTGTTTTTTGGTAATGGTGACGGCGATCTTGGAGTAAAGAGGTTGCCTGTTCTTGGTTGAATAAAGCAATGACATACACTTTAGCTAAAAATTCGTCACGTTGAGTAGGGACATTGGTTTCTTCTTGGAACCAGTCAGCAACCACGAGTTGTCCCTCAGGCGTTAAGTGATAAATTTTTTTTTGCTTGTGAATGGCATCGGTTTCGACTGATACGTAGCCTTGTTCATGAAGTTTATTCAAAGCTGTATAAATTTGGCTATGGTGTGCTTCCCAAAATAAATTAATATACTGCTTTAACTCATAACCACTGCAAGGTTTACGAACTAACATACATAATAAAATATAGCTGAGTGTACTCATCTTGTTTCACCCTTTAATCGATTAATTATTGCTCAGTATAACATACTTTCCTTTCACAAACATGTCATTAATTCATGTCAAAAATTAGTGTCAAAATTGACACGTTTTAAAATCTAGTGTACTTTATATAAAGAGAAAGAGAGTGATATGTTAATGGAGAATCAAAATAAAGGGCTGCGATCAGCGTATGCCTTGGCTTTTACGTGTATGGTCGCTTTTATGGGGATTGGCTTAGTTGATCCAATTTTAAAAACCATCGCGGTTAAATTGAATGCAACACCAGCGCAAACGACGCTATTATTTACGAGTTATATGTTGGTGACAGGGATTATTATGTTATTTACTGGTTTCATTTCGACTAGAATTGGTGCCAAAAGAACAATTAGTATCGGTTTAATCATTATTGTATTATTTGCCGCTTTAGCAGGTCGTTCACAGACAATCTCACAATTAATTTCGTTGCGGGCCGGTTGGGGCTTTGGGAACGCATTGTTCTTATCGACAGCGTTAACGGCAATTGTTAGTGTGATGCCCGAAAAAACGGAACAAGCCATTATGTTATACGAAGGTTCAATGGGAATCGGAATGGCAGTTGGTCCGTTAGTCGGTGGGGCGCTGGGGAGTTTTTCTTGGCGTTTTCCGTTTTATGGCGTAGCAATCTTAATGTTTATCGCTGCGATGACGATTGTATTTTTATTAGAACCGATTGCCAAACCCGTTAAAAAAGCGCGCTTTTTTGCCGGCGCGGTTGCCTTAAAAAATCATCGCCTCCGCTCAATCGGAATTATTGCATTGTTGTATAACTTTGGCTTCTTTACAATTTTAGCGTACGCACCCTTTTTATTAGTTGGGCTCACTGAAATGCAAGTCGGGTTTGTTTTCTTTGGCTGGGGAATCTTACTCGCCATTGCGTCCGTTTTTGTGGCACCTCGCTTGGAACAAAAGACGAATACGTTAATGACATTGTTGATTGGGTTGGGCTTTTTCCTCGTTTGCTTAGTAGTGATCGGGATTAATGCTGATCAACCGGTCCTAGTGGCCTTTGGCGTGATCATCGCCGGCTTCTTCCAAGGCTTAGTCAATACGCTCTTAACAACGGTTGCAATGGAAAATAAGACGATTGAACGTAGTGTCGCATCGTCTGCCTACAGTTTTATTCGGTTTACTGGTGGGGCCATTGCGCCTTTTGTCGCTGGTAAAATTGCTGAAAAATGGTCAGCTCACTGGACATTTTACTTCGCAGGTTTGATGATTCTAATTGGGATTTTATTCGTTCTTCGCAATCAACAGTATTTCATAACGGCGGAGGAAGAAGAAAAAGAAATTGAAATAATCGACGGTAAAGAATTACTATAAATTGAAGACCCTTCAGTTAGCGTTATCTAACCGAAGGGTCTTTTTTAGTGTATAAATGGTATTGATTTTAAAAAGGTAGAAAGAATGAAGCGCAATTTTTTGACAACGCTTTCTTGAACTTGATAACATTAAAATGTAATATAAATGATAAGGAGTGGATATGATGAAGAAGCAATTATTGAAATGGACCATCGTTGGCTTTTGTTCAGTATTAGGTGTGACAGCATTGGGTGCCGGACAAGTTAGCGCACACGGGTATATCACATCCCCAGGTAGTCGAGCGTATTTAGGTAGTAATGCGTTCACAAATGATACCGGTCAAAAACCATTGAACACCAATGTTGGTCAAGTTCAATACGAGCCACAAAGTATTGAAGCCCCTAAGAATACATTTATCGATGGCAAATTAGCGAGTGCTAATATTAGTTCATTTTCGAATCTTGATGAACAAACGAGTACGAGATGGCATCAAAATCAAGTTAAATCAGGCGCATTAACGATTAAGTGGCACTTAACGGCACAACATAAAACAAGTACGTGGGACTATTACTTAACCCGCCCAGGTTGGAATCCAAATCAACCGCTAAGTATTTTAAACTTTGAAAAGATTACTTCGATTGATGATCAAGGAAAGTTACCAGCCAAAGATGTTGCACAGACGATTAATATTCCAACCGACAGAAGTGGCTATAATGTGCTGCTAGGTGTTTGGAATATTTCGGATACAGCAAACGCATTCTATCAAGCGGTGGATTTAAATATTACGAAGTAAGGAAATTGGGATTATTAAGAATAAAGCGTGACAATTATTTAAAAAAATCAGAAAAGGCTGAGCAGTTATCTGCTCAGCCTTTTTTCATTTATGCTATTTAATCTTTCGTTGGTGTCTCATACGTAAAGCCTTCTCCTAGTGCTTCATGGACGTCAATAATTGAAATGAAGGCTTTAGGGTCTTGTTGTTCGATAATTCTTTTAAGGTGAGCCACTTCGCTGGCGCTGACGACACAATAAATCATTTGACGCGATTGGTGTGAATAACCACCTTCAGCGTGTAAGAAGGTTACACCCCGACCGGTTTGAGTCATGATTTGATCGGCAATCTTTTGATAGTGATCACTGACGACTAACAAGCCTTTGGCCGCGTATGTCCCTTCGAGTGTAAAGTTAACGACGCGGGAGAAAACGTACGATGCGATTAGGGTATACATCATGTGTTCGATATCGAGGTAACTGAGAGAAGCTGTTAAAACAAAAATATCAAAAATTAATAGGGAGCGTCCCATTTGGACACCACGCCGTTTTTCAATAATCCTAGCAATCACATCACTACCGCCTGTCGTACCACCATAGCGGTAGATGATACCACTACCAAAGCCACCACACAAACCAGCAAGTAGCGCGGCAATGAAAATATCGTGGTTTAAGTTAATGGTGACAGGAACTCGTTGCCAAATCCATAAGAAGACGGACATCATGACGGTACCGTAAATCGTATACGCTAAGGCGCGTTTGCCTAAAAATTTGTACCCAAGAATTACTAATGGGATATTTAAAATTAAAGTTGTATAGGCTGGATCAATATGAAGCCAATAGCGCACAATTAAGGTAATCCCGGTTAACCCGCCTTCAGCTAAATGATTTTGAATGTTAATCGTAATCAAACCAAAGGCGTAAATCGCACAACCAATGGCAATCGCGATTAAATCACGAAGAGTGGTGGTCAAATTTGTTTTTTGTGTCATTTGTCATTCCCCCTTACTGTGGTACCTACTATTAAATATAGCACGGAATCGCTGTCATGACTAAGCCAATTAAGTTTAGCAAAGGATTGTGGTATGATAAATGGATAAAATGATGTACCAATAGTGATTAGATAAGAGGTTGAATAAATGAAATTAACGACTTTTGCGCCCGAATTTGCAGAAGCACTGCCAATCCTAGAACAAATTGAAGCAGCTGGTTTTGAGGCTTACTTTGTTGGGGGGAGTGTCCGTGATAATTTATTGGGCTTACCAATTCATGATGTTGACATTGCGACATCTGCCTATCCAGCTGAAATCAAACAAATTTTTAAGCGGACCGTCGATACCGGGATTCAACATGGCACAGTCATGATCTTAGACCATGGTAATGGCTACGAAGTAACAACTTTTAGAACGGAAACCGGGTACCAAGATTTCCGGCGGCCTGATTCAGTAACGTTTGTCCGCTCGTTGGAAGAGGATTTGAAGCGACGTGACTTTACCATTAACGCCTTAGCGATGCGCGCAGATGGTGAAATCATCGATCTTTTCGACGGCATTGCTGATTTGAAGGCGCATAAAATTCGTGCGGTCGGTGTCGCCGATGAACGCTTCCATGAAGATGCACTACGGATGATGCGGGCAGTTCGGTTTGAGAGCCAACTCGGTTTTTCAGTGACTGAAACCACGCAAGCCGCGATTGAAAAACACGCTGCCTTGCTTGAAAAAATTGCGGTTGAACGCATTCACGTTGAATTTATGAAGTTGATGCAAGGGATTGAACGGCAAAATGGGTTACGGACGTTTATTGACACGGGCTTATATCGGTATTGTCCAGATTTGGCAGATCAATTACCGGCTTTGGAACAATTGACGGCCTTGCCAACGGTACAATTGCATGATGAAAGTGCGGTTTGGTTAGTGGTGACCTATTTACTCGGGCAAACACCCGCACAGGCTGGACGTTTTTTGAAGCATTGGAAGAGTGCTAATGATGTGATTGATGCGGTTAAAGCCGGCTTAGTCTTACTCCCTAAACTATTGACGGCAACTGCCGACCAATGGGACCTTTATCAAGCTGGTCAAGCGGTGTTAGTGATTAGTCTGCAAATTGCACAATTGGTGACGACTGCGACAATTCCGACTGCCGACTGGTTAGAACGCTATGATCGGTTACAAATTAAGCAAAAAGCCGATTTAGCGATTAACGGTCAAATATTGATGCAAAATGGCTTCCAACCAGGGCCGATTTTAGGCAAAACGCTGGCTATTTTAGAACGGAAAGTGGTCCTAGACGAGTTACCAAATGACACGGAAGCGTTACTAAAGGCTGCTAAATAAAAATGAACCACTTTTTCAAGACTTGTGTTAAAATAAGCATGTAAGCACATTCAGAAAGGGTGACATTGATGGCACAACACGTTTTTAAAGAATTGAAATTGTATTTTAGAAATGGTGACGCATGGACAATCAACCACAAGGAATTGAACGATATTTGGATTAGCCGGGTAACAACCAGCTATGGCCGAATTAACGGTGGTCCAATGCAAGAAATTCATCCATGTAAGAGTTTTAAAGCTGAAATCTTACCAGAAGCTGATCATGTTAAGAGTGAAGACATTAATACTGGCTCGCTTGAGATGGGGATGTTTGGTCGCGCAACGAAGTATCAAGATATTGAGAAGTTAGACCTTATCTTTGAAGACGAACAAGATAAAAAACCACTTCAAATTTACTTCCCATTCAAGAATAAGGATACAAGCGGTTTAGATAACATTTATCAAACCAGCCAAATCTCACAAAAAAATGGTCATTTATACATCGTCATTGATGCTACAAGCTCAATTGCCGATGAATATCCTGAAATTTAATGACTGCATTAAAACCGATTCGATTATGAATCGGTTTTTTTAGTGATTCTTAATTGTCACCCGCCGGATTATTCGCTATGATTGAGAGAATGAAAGTAAAAGGTGAAAAATATTGCAAACATTAACAGCGACGAACTTAACGAAGACTTATGGCGAAAAAACGCTCTTTAAAGATATCTCATTTTTAATTCGCGAAGGTGATCGAATTGGCCTCGTTGGGATTAACGGGACTGGGAAGACGACGTTATTAAACGCGTTAACAGGCACTGACTCTTATGATAGCGGCCAGATTGAAACCCCTAATCAATACGCAATGAGTTATTTAGCACAAAAACCGGTTTTTGATACTAATTTGAGTATCATGGCCGCTATTTTTGCCGGCCAAAATCCGGTGTTTAAAACGATTCAGAATTATGAACGGGTCTTGGCAGCTTATACGGCTGATCCAACGAATCCTAAGTTACAAACGCAATATGAACAAGCTGATGCGCAGATGACGCAACAAGATGCTTGGACCGTGGATACCGATATCAAAACGATCTTGACGCAATTGCATTTAACCGATTTAGATCAACCGATTAATACGCTCTCAGGGGGCCAACAAAAACGGGTTGGTTTGGCACAAGCCTTGATTGAAAGCCCCGATTTATTAATCTTAGACGAACCGACTAACCACCTTGATTTTGATTCTATCGAATGGTTAGAAAAACGCTTAGCACAATATAAGGGCGCACTTTTAATCGTGACGCATGATCGCTATTTCTTGGATCGGGTCGCAAATCAAATTTTTGAATTGGACGCCGGTCAACTCTATACGTATACCGGGAACTACGAACAATTCTTAACACAAAAAGCAGACCGGCTTGAACGCGAACAACAAGCCGCCCACAAACAACAACAACTCTATAAGCAAGAATTGACGTGGATGCGAGCCGGGGCTAAAGCCCGAACGACAAAACAACAAGCACGAATCAATCGGTTTAACGATTTGAAGGGCAATTTGACAACTGGACCAGATACTGCCGAAGTTGATATTCAAATGGGGCAATCACGTTTAGGGAAGAAGGTTTTGGAACTTAAAGATGCTAACCTAACGCTTGATGCTCATCCTATCTTGAAAGATTTCAGCTTGTTAGTGCAAGCCAATGATCGAATTGGGATTACCGGGGTGAACGGTGCTGGTAAGTCTTCACTACTAAATGTTTTAGCTGAACGAATTCCGCTAGATAGTGGTGAACTGGTCGTCGGTGAGACGGTCAATTTGGGCTATTATACGCAACAAAATGAAGATTTAGATCTTGATAAACGGGTGATTGCCTACCTCCAAGAAGCCGGTGAAGAAGTCGTCGGTAAAAATGGGGACCGGATTAGTGTCACACAATTATTGGAACAGTTCCTCTTTGATCGGTCAACACATGGGACGTTAATTAAGAAATTATCTGGTGGCGAAAAACGCCGGTTGTATCTCTTAAAATTATTGATGCAACAACCAAACGTTTTATTATTGGACGAACCAACTAATGACCTTGATATCGGAACATTGACGATTCTTGAAAACTATCTTGAAAACTTTAACGGGACCGTCATTACCGTTTCTCATGACCGGTATTTCCTAGATCAAGTTGCCGATAAATTATTAGTACTCGATGGTCACGGCAATATTACGACAGAAGTCGGCTTGTTTAGTGACTACTTGGCTAAACAAAAAACAGCGACAACAAAGGCTGCAGCACCTAAGCCCACACCTGAAGTCACTGTCGAAACGGTTAAGGAACCAGCCGCTAAACATAAGTTAACGTATAACGAACAAAAGGAATACGCCCATATTGAAACAGATCTTGAAAAACTAGATGAACAAATCGAAACAATCAAGACTGAGATGAATCAAAATGGTGCTGATTACGGTAAATTAGCCGAATGGCAAGCTGAGTTAGACCGTTTAAACCAAGAACTAGATGAAAAAATGGCGCGCTGGGATTATCTAAGCGAATACGCAGACTAAAGAAGTGCGTTCAGCCCGGTTATACTTTGAGGACTAGCGAAGTCCAGTGAATGGCCGACAAAGTCGGGCATTTGCGGGACGTGGCTAGCCGCAGAAGTATGGGCTGAAAAGCACGTTAAAGAAGAGAAGTGCGTTCAAACCGGTTATGTTCCGAGCACTAGCATAATAAGGCGAATGATTACTGGAAGGAATCGTTTGACTTATGGCGCTAGGCACAGGAATATGGGTTGAAAAGCACGTTAAGAAGAGAAGTGCGTTTGAAACGGTTTGACTCTAAGCATTAACTGGATTTGGCGGATTAGCGATGCAATCGCTGATTTGACAAATATGGTTAGGCGCAGGAGTCAGTTTCAAAAAGCACGTTAAGAAAAGAAGTGCGTTCAAGCTTGGTCAATTTTTGAGCATTAGCACAGTGGGGCGAATAACCGACGGTATCGATTATTTGGTGCACGAAGCTAAGCACAGAAAGTTAGCTTGAAAAGCACGTTACCACAACTATCAAAAAGGGAGTTTACCATGTCAGAACAAGTATACCTCGATTTAGCACGGACAATCTTAGAAGAGGGTCACTACAAGGAAGATCGGACTAATACCGGTACTTATAGCCTTTTTGGCTACCAAATGCGTTTTAATTTACAAGAAGGATTCCCTTTATTGACAACTAAGAAGGTACCTTTTGGTTTAATCAAGAGTGAACTCTTGTGGTTCTTAAAGGGAGATTCCAATATTCGTTATTTATTACAACATAATAATCATATTTGGGATGAGTGGGCATTTGAACGCTTCGTTAAAAGTACTGATTACACCGGTCCTGACATGACCGATTTCAGTCATCGGGCCCAAGATGATGCTGATTTCAAAACCGTTTATCAAGAACAAATGCGCCTATTTAACGAGCGAATCTTAGCCGACGAAGCATTTGCGAAACAATATGGCGAATTAGGGGATATTTACGGTAAGCAATGGCGCGCTTGGCAAACACGTTCCGGCGAAACCATTGATCAAATTAAAAATGTCATCGAAATGATTAAAACGAATCCTGATTCACGCCGCTTAATTGTGTCTGCTTGGAATCCAGAAGATGTGCCTAGTATGGCTTTACCACCTTGTCATACCATGTTCCAATTTTACGTCAACGATGGTAAGCTTTCATGTCAACTCTATCAACGAAGTGGGGATGTCTTCCTCGGTGTGCCGTTTAACATCGCCAGCTATGCGTTATTAACGCATTTGATTGCCCATGAAACGGGGCTTGAAGTCGGTGAATTCATCCATACGCTGGGGGATGCGCATATTTACAGTAACCACGTGACCCAAGTGAAGACCCAATTGGCACGGCCAATGCATGCTGCCCCTAAATTGTGGTTAAATCCAGACAAGCAGAGTATCTTTGATTTTGATGTTGCTGATATTAAAGTGGAAAATTATGAATCAGAGCCCGCAATTAAAGCACCCGTTGCGGTATAGGAGGTAGCAGATGATAGCATTTTTATGGGCTGAAGATCAAAATGGCTTAATCGGTCAAGATGGGCATTTACCTTGGCGCTTACCCAATGATCTAGCCAATTTTAAACGCGAAACGATTAACGAAGCAGTCATTATGGGGCGCAAAACGTATGACAGCTTGCCTAAAAAGCCGTTACCCGGCCGACAAAACATCGTGATTACACGCCAAAGCGGTTTGACAGTTGCTAAAGACGTTTTAGTTTTTAATGAGCGTACACAACTGCTTGATTATCAAAAAGAACATCCCACGCAAAAATTATTCATTATCGGCGGTGCTGATATCTTTAAACTTTTTGCGGCTGATGTCGACTATTTATACGTTACGAAGATTGCCGACAAGTTCCAAGGTGATGTTTATATGCCAACAATTGACTACACGCAATTTAAATTAATTTCGCAACAAGCAGGGACGGTTGATGAACGTAATCAATACCCGCATACCTTTGAGATTTATCAAAGAATAACTGAATAAACAACAAAAAGGAACGGTTACTATCATTGATTGATAGTAACCGTTCCTTTTTTAATTGTGGCAGATGAACCATTCTCGGAGTGTCGTCACAATTGTTTCAACAAGCGGGTGATCTTTTCGCAGTGTTGAAGAAAGATAGATAGTTCGTTCAATTGAGATGTCCGCAATTTCTTTGAGGACGAAGTGATCGTTAGCTCGATATGACCAAGAAATTTGCGGGAAGAAGGTGATTCCTAACCCCTGATTAATGATGGAGCGCAATGTGCCAGGATCATCCGTTGTTGAACTAATTTTAGGGTGAATATGATTAGCTTCAAGCGCCATATCAATCGTATTACGAAAAGCGTTGCTGGGACTCAACATAATAATGGGTGTTTGTTCAATATCACTTGTTTGCAAAATTGCTTTGTGAGCTAATGGATGTGATTTCGGGATAGCGACTAAGACGGGCTCTTTTATAATCGGGACATTATTTAAATCCGGCTTTGAATCCGATGTAATAAATAAAACCGATTCATTAATATTTTCTGGGAGATGATGTTGGATAATTGTTAATTTAATATCAGGATGTTTTTCTGAAAAAATTCGAATTAGGTTTGGCACTGACACAGAGGCAACTTCTAAACAAAGCGTCACTGAGGTGATAATCTCCTTATTTAAGGCAGTAACTGCGCGAAATCCGTCATCAAGAATGGCTAGTGTCTTGGTAACGTAGGGGTAGAAGGTATGGGCATATGGGGTTGCTTCAATATTACGACCGGTGTGATAAAACAGTGTTACCCCTAACTCAGATTCTAGATGTTTAATGGCGCGGCTAAGTGCCGGCTGCGAAATATAGAGTGCCTTGGCTGCCTGTGTAATATTTTGAGTTTCAAAGACCTTTTTAAAGTATTGTAAATGAATTAATTTCATTATTGACCACCTTAATTGATACCTATTAGTTATCGTTCTCCATTTTTTAAGTATTTTTTATTATAACAGAACTCCCTTAAGATTAAAGAGTAATCGGTAATTGCGAAAGGAGGAGATTTAATGAGTACAGCATTTTTATTTCCAGGGCAAGGTAGTCAACAAGTTGGTATGTTACAAGATATCCCCGCTGAATACCTTGAGCGGGTCGCTAAAGTGACGGGCTATCAATTAATTGATGTCCCTCAGAATTATGAGGATACCGTCTTTATTCAATTGGCGTTGTTAGTGAAGGCATTATTTGCTTTAGACGAAATCCAAAAGAATGAGATCGTGCCGGACTTGGTTGCTGGACATTCGTTGGGGGCTTTTGCCGCTGCTGTCGCTTGTCAAACGTTATCGTTTGATGATGCTGTGTGGTTGGTTTATCAACGAGCAGTATTAATGAAGGCTGCTTATCCAAGCGCTTATGCGATGGGCGTTATTGTTGGATTGACCCGGGATGAGGCGGCTCAAGTAGTTCAAGAAACATTTGATCCTGCTTATCCGGTCTATCTTTCAAACGAGAACTGCCCAATGCAGCATACAATCTCGGGTGCCATAATTGGCCTTGAGAAGACTTTGGCGGTAGCTAAGCAGCGACAAGCACAAACTGCTAAGTTACTGAAGGTTCCGGTGCCATCACATTGTAAGTTGATGCAAGCAACCGTTGAAAAATTAACGCCTTATATTAACCAATTGACATTGCAACCGGCGACTTGTCCGTACTTAAAGAATACGGATGGTCGGCTCACACAGGATGCAGAAGCGATTCGTCAGGATTTATTGGCTAATATTGAACAACCTGTACAATGGCGACAAATGATGGCCGTTGCTAAGGAAATGGGAATGGATCTGACGATTGAATTTCCGCCAGGCAATACGTTAACAAAGTTGATTCATGCTAATTTTGGAGAGCAGTTAATCCGGACGATTAATATTAGTCAACACGGCATTGATGATACAACGTTTCTATATCGAAAATGGAGATGAACTAGATGGAAAAACCACAACGCAATTGGGACACGAAACGAGTTCAAAAAGCACAACGATTAGCGAAAATCAGTCAGTTAATGACTGGTAAGTATGTCGAAACAGACCAAATTATCACAGTTCTAGAGGCCTTAATTGCCCCTGGTGATAAGGTCGTTTTAGAAGGCGATAATCAAAAGCAAGCCAGTTTCTTGTCACAAAGTTTAGAACAAGTTAACCCTGAAAAAGTAAACAATTTACACATGATTATGTCGAGTATTTCACGTCCTGAACATTTGAATATCTTTGAACGCCAAATTGCTTCAAAAATTGATTTTTCATATGCAGGTGCACAAAGTGTTCGTGTTGCGCAAATGATCGAAGACGGCAAAATGAAGTTAGGCGATATTCATACTTATCTAGAACTATATGGTCGCTTATTCATTGATTTAATTCCTAATGTCGTATTGGTTGCTGCAGATAAGGCTGATAAAGCTGGTAATTTATATACCGGCTTTAATACCGAAGAAACACCAACGATTGTTGAAGCAGCCGCTTTTAAAGACGGGATTGTGATCGTTCAAGTCAATGAAGTCGTTGATGAATTACCACGGATTGATATTCCTGCTGGCTGGGTGGATGTTGTTGTTCCAGCGGACAAACCTTATGAATTAGAAGCGCTCTTTACCCGTGATCCACAAAATATTACGGAACTTCAGATTCTAATGGCAATGATGGCGATTAAAGGGATTTATGCAGAACATGGTGTCCAATCACTTAATCATGGGATTGGTTTTAACACAGCTGCCATTGAACTTCTCTTACCAACCTACGGTGAATCATTAGGCCTTAAGGGTAAAATTGCTAAAAATTGGGCTTTAAATCCACATCCAACAATTATTCCAGCGATTGAATCTGGTTGGGTTGAAAGTATCCATAGTTTTGGTGGCGAAGTTGGGATGGAAAAATATATTGCTGCCCGTCCTGATATTTTCTTCGTAGGCCAAGATGGCACCATGCGCAGTAACCGGGTCTTAGGCCAAGTGGCTGGGCAATATGCGGTTGATATGTTTATCGGTTCAACACTGCAACTAGATTATGATGGTAATTCTTCAACTGTTACCAAAGGTCGGCTATCTGGTTTTGGTGGCGCACCTAACATGGGGCACAATCCTGGTGGTCGTCGTCATTCAACACCGGCATGGCAATCATTACGCGATGAAGAAAATCCTTTAGGCAAAGGCCAAAAACTAGTCGTCCAAATGGTCGAAACATACGGTTCTAATAAGAAACCAGTTTTTGTTGAAACATTAGACGCACTCGCCGTTCAAGAACAAGCAAGCCTAGCAAACGCCCCCGTTATGATTTATAGCGAAGATACAACGCATATTGTGACGGAAGAAGGGATTGCCTATCTTTACAAGGCAACTAGCAAAGAACAGCGTCAAGCCGCAATTGCTGCAATCGGTGGCGTAACACCACTTGGCATGACAAGTACTAAAGAATCATTGGATCAATTACGACAAGCTGGGATTGTAAAACTGCCTGAAGACTTGGGTATCAAACGAAGCGATGCAAAACGTTCATTATTAGCAGCGCAAACAATTGATGATTTGGTTGAATGGTCAGATGGCCTATATCAACCACCAATGAAGTTCAGAACTTGGTCATAGGAAAGGGAGATTATCATGGAACAATTAGCTTATCAATATCAAACAAGCCAACCCATTAATAAACGAGTGCATGTCGGGGTCGTTGGATCAGGGGATTTGGAAATTTTAATGTTTCCAACCAATAAAGCTGAATCAACAGTTAAAGTCTGTACCGGTAGTGACGGTTTTGATGAGGTATGGGGAAATGTATTAACACGTTTCTTTGATCGTTATCCAATTTCAGCCGACATTGTGATTAATGACTTCGGTGCAACACCGGGTGTCGTTTATCTCCGATTAACACAAGCAATGGAGGAACTAGCTGATGAAAAATAGTTTTGTAGAATTAAAGGCACGCGAACGGGTGAATGCTTTATTAGACACACCCACTGGTCGCGAATTAGTTGGTCCTTTTGACCAAATGACAGCTCCTAACTTGATTGCTCAAGGAATTGTCCCAGAAAGTGATGATGGCATTATCGTGTCACGTGGGACGATTGGTAATAAAGAAGTTGTCGTAATCGCAATGGAAGGCAGTTTCCAAGGTGGTGGAATTGGCGAAGTTTCAGGTGCAAAGATTATCGCTGCACTAACACATGCCTTGACTGAAAATCAAAATGGTAATGAAATTTTCCCAATTATCGTGTTAGATACTGGTGGCGTGCGGCTACAAGAAGCCAACTATGGTCTACTTTCAATTTCTGAAATTGGCAACTTAATCGTGGCACTTAAAAAGTACGTCCCTGTCATTGGGGTTGTTCCTGGGCGAGTTGGTTCATTTGGTGGGATGTCCATTACTTCAGCTTTAATGAGTTATTTAATTACGACTAAAAAAGCGCGGGTTGGCTTGAATGGCCCAGAAGTAATCGAACAAGAAGCCGGCGTCCGTGAGTTTGATTCCAGCGACAAAGATTTAATTTGGAATACAATTGGTGCCCGTCAACGCGTTGAAGCTCAAATTATTGATGAATTGGTGACTGATAGTGTCGAAAATATTAAGGATGCAATTGTCGCTGCAATGGTTGAACGCAAAGATAGCCACCGTAGTGAAAATGCGGACTTTTACTTGTCATTATTGGCTGAGCTCGATCTTTCAAAACCAATGGCCATTGAAGACTATAATCAAGTACTTGCCAAACACCAAACACAAGCAGTTGAACTACCTGTGATTACTGAACAAGCAACACCGGCAACAGCCAGTGTTGGGTACGACTGGTTCCAAGCGCTAACTGGTTTAAAGAATCCAAGTTCAACAATTAGTACTGTTTATTACGGTGATTCAGATTGTTTTAGTGAAGATGCTGTTGTAACGACGATTGTACCAGATGGTAAAAATCCAATGTACCGTGTACGAGATGGCGAAGTTGGCTTGGTAGAAGGCTTCCGGATGGCACAAATCTTAAATCACATCTATGAAGAAGATCAAAATAAGACCGTTAAACGACCAATCGTTGTCGTCATTGATGTCCCTAGTCAAGCTTACGGTTATAACGAAGAATTAATTGGTATTCATGTGGCGCTAGCAAATAGTGCAGCGGCTTATGCCAAATTACGGCAAGCAGGGCACCCAGTAATTGGGGTGGTCGTTGGTAATGCTATTTCAGGTGCTTTCTTAGCACATGGGTTACAATCTAGCCGGTTAATTGCTTTAAACAGCGACGCAATTACTGTTCAAGCGATGTCTAAAGCAAGTGCTAGCCGAATTACTAAACGATCAATTGCTGAAATTGAAGCAGCAGCAGAAAAAGTACCTTCAATTGCCTACGATATCCGTAATTATAATAAATTAGGTGCCTTGTATCGTTTCTTAGATGGTGTGACAGATCAAACAACGACGACTGATAACGTTGCAACTGTGATTGAAGCCGTTAATGATGCCATTGAAGACGTTCGTCACACGAGTGATACGATGTTGACGAACCGTTACACAAATGACATTGCTGTCAAAATGGGCCGTGTTGAAACTAATAAGGTCCAAGCAAAAATGGATGAAGAATGGGATGCTTAATTAAATGAAATCTGCACATGATATTGTTCGCTTTGATTGTGAAATTATTCAACAACCAGCTTTAGTGGCCCAATTAGCACTGACTAAACAGGTTTTCGGCGTTATTCGTCGGGGAATTGCTAGTCAGTCAGATCTCGTACCAGTCGGCCTTCGCGGAGTAGCTCGGAATCAGCGGTTTGCTCTCGAAATTCCTGCTGATGCAATTCAAGCTGTTATTCATCCCTGGGAAATCACGACGCGTGAATCTTTCAGAGTTAGTGAAGTCGCACAATTTCCGGCTTATGCGCAATATCATGCTGCTAGAAAAATATTATCAGGGTTCAAATGGGGTGTTGGTGGCAGCTTAGGGTTTGAATTATCATCTGGCATTAGCGCCATTAAGCCGACGAGTGATTTTGATTTATTGCTATATGCTAACGCGCCGGCAGAGTTACCGCTTACGGTAATTGCTGCCAATCATTCTTTTTTCGAACAGTTTGATACGCAAGTGATAACCGCCAAGGGTGGTTTTGCATTAAAGGAATATTTGCGAACACCGGCTAAAAAGATTTTATTAAAAACCGATGCAGGCCCGCTATTAACCAAAGAACTTTGGTCATAAATGAGGGTGGAAAAAATGTTCGAAGATCAGAAGACTAAAATAAACGTTAGTGATTTTCAAAAAGTATCAGCCGTGACGGCGGTTATGTTACAAACTATATTGAGTTTTGCATTGGCTAATTGTCACAATCAGACGACGGCGGCTTTTGTTGGAACACTTTATGTATTTGCTAAATACACAGCACCGATGTTTATTTTTGCTATTGTCTACAATATGGTTAAAACCAGTGAGAAAACATCTTATTTTGAATTTTTAAAGGATAAATTTTTTGAACTTGTTGTACCATACTTACTATGGACAGTCGCTTATTTATTGATTTTCCCAGGTGTGCAACAAAAAACACCATACACTAATATGGGGACCTTTTTATTGAAAGTTATCACAGGTGATGGTGCACCGCATCTATGGTATACGGTCATGATGTTACAGATTCAATTATTGATGCCGTTCTTTATTTGGTTGGGCTATCGTATTTTTGCTAATCGTAAACTCGTTGGGCCGGTACTCATAGGAGCCACTGTTCTTTATATCGGATGGTATCTCTTTTATGGTATGCAGGTTTTAAACGGTCCATTAGCTGAAAGCTGGTATTTATTAGACCGATTTGTCTTTAGTTTCCTAATTTATGGGATTTATGGCGTTGCCGGTTTTATCTATCATGAAGTAATTTTTGAGCAGTTAAATCGGATTCGTTTTGCATTACTCCCGATTGGCTTAGTCGTTGGTGGTTTATCAGTACGCGCCTTATTAGCTTATCCTGGCGATGTTAACTTTGGCCACGCGCCTTATTTGAATACCTTGCAAAGCTTATACAGTTTGATTATTATTCTGACGGTCTTTACGTTTGCCTCAAGAATGATTGTTAATCAATCACCTAAGTTACCCTTGTTCAAATGGCTAGCAGTTTATGCTTATCGGACGTATTTAGCCAATGTTTTTGTTTTCCAAGCCTTATTACTAGTCTTTAAGTCAACTTGGTTACGATTACCAATGGGGACGATGATTGTGGTCGCATACTTGAGTACGGCGACCGTTGCATTTATGCTCAGCTGGCTCCTTCATTTAGGATGGTCAGGGATTAAAAAGCAATTTAGTTAAGGAGTGTTTAGACTTTGATAAATAATAAGACACAACAAATGATGACTAAACAATTGGCTTGTTTAGTTGAGCAAGCTTTAGTCGACGAGGTTCAGTTGAGTCCCAAACCTGGTTTAGTTGATGCGCGCGATAAAGGTGCGCATACGGATATGGACGCGCCTTTATTTATCAAGTCGGCACGGGCTTTGACGCCTTTTTTTGAACAAATGGCACAGGCTGCTTGGTGTCATCCTGTCGATCAGACATTGCGAGAGACAATCGCACAGATTGGTCGATCCGCTGAACAAGCTATGTTTGAAGCAACTGGTGGGGTTAATACGCATAAGGGTGCTATTTGGGTGATGGGTCTCTTGGTGAGCGTTTATGCGCACCAAATTAGTATGCGTCAGTCTATGCAAATTGACACTGTTTTAAAAAAAGTTAGCCAATTAGCCCAATTCCCGGATGAACGGTATACATCTCAAAATGTTACACACGGCGCCGTTGTAAAAAAGCGGTATCGTGTAAATGGCGCTTATGAAGAAGCCGTCTTAGGGTATCCGCATATCTTGTTAGCTGTTCGGACTTATCAAAAATGGCAAACAAGTACGCCGCAACAAGCCCAACTTCAGATGTTATTGACGTTAATGGGATCAGTCGCGGATACTTGCGTGTTACACCGTAGTGATCAACAAACGCTTATTAAGATGCAACAACTAGCCATGCAGGCTGGTCAAAACGCACTCCCCAATGCTAGTTTTACGGCGCTGATTCAATACTGCCAAGAACACCATATTTCGCCAGGCGGTAGTGCGGATTTATTAGCAGCTACTCTGTTTGTACTTGCAGTTGACGCAAAGATTAGTGGCTGTTGATATTAGAAATAAACGTTGTTAAAAAGGATTACGTTATTCGTTTAAAAACGAACGACGTAATCCTTTTTAATTAGACTGTCATTTTTTCTCAGTAACTTTTGCTGAAAAAATGGGCGTAGTTTGATATACTGTCTTATAGATATAATCATAGAAATAGCGGTCCGCATATGGGCCTGTTTCGAGATAGAAAGTGTGGCTGAAGTAGTAGTGGCTAATATTAAAATCGTAACGGATTCATCAATTCAATTAACACCAGAAGAAATTAAACAACATCATATTACGGTGATTCCGTTGACCATCATGATTGACAATACCGTCTATATTGATGGTGAAACAATCACACGTGATCAATTTATGACTGAAATGGCTAGTGCTAGCGCGCTTCCTAAGACGAGTCAACCAGCCATTGGTAATTTTATCGAAACATACGAACAACTAGCGGCTGACGGTAGTCAAATTCTATCAATTCATATGTTACGTGCGATTAGCGGGACAGTTGATACAGCGCGTCAAGCTGGCGAAATGGCTAAAGCTGACGTCACTGTTATTGATAGTGATTTTACAGATCGTGCAATGGCTTTCCAAGTTTTAAAAGCAGCGGAAGTGATTGAAGCGGGCGGTTCATTAGAAGATGCCTTAGCAGCCATTCAAGCAGTTCACGATAATACGAAACTATACATGGGTGTCACAGACTTAACCAACCTTGTTAAAGGTGGCCGTTTAAGCCATGCAGCCGGTGTGATTTCAAGTTTATTAAACATCAAAGTGATCCTTGAAGTCGCTGACAGTGAGCTCAAGGTGCTCCGTAAAGGTCGCGGTATGAAGACTATTACGAAGTTCATTGATGAAATGGACGATGATCTCAGAAAGTTAAAAAATGTTAAAGCAATCGGTATTTCACACGCCGATGGTTTGGAACTCAGTGAAAAAATCAAGGCGCAATTACAAGCAGCCTTTCCAGCAATCGAAATTTTAGTACGAACCACTGATCCAGTCATTGCAACCCACGCGGGCGCCGGTGCTTTTGCAGTGATGTATTATACTGAAAACTAAGAAGTTTATGACTAAGGCTGGTTGACATTTATTTGTCCCAGCCTTAACTATTATCTAAAGAGATATGAGGATGCCAGATATGAAAAAAATACGACAATTGTTGATCGACCTAGGGATATTTGCCGGGGTATTACTCGTCGTCTTTATCGTTTGGCAGTTATTGACACCACGTCCAATGAAAGTACGTAGTCATCAAGAAAGTGTTCAGAAAACGAAAGTCGTTCAACCAAAGAAAGTTAAAAAAACACTGCATTTAGTAGCAGTCGGTGATTCGTTGACTCACGGGGTTGGTGATGAGCAAAATAAAGAAGGTTATGTTTCGCGGATTGCCGCTAAAATTAAAACTGAAACGGGCCATCCTGTCGCGACCGAAAACTATGGTGTCACCGGTGATACCAGCGTGCAGATCGAAAAACGCGTGCGCACGCAACCAACACTGCAAGCTAATTTAAAAAAGGCGGACATCATCACACTGACCGTCGGTGGCAATGATTTAATGGCGGTCTTACAAAATAACTTTTTGGATTTAGATCAAAAACAGATTACAGCCGGGCAAAAGGCCTACCAAACGCATTTGATGACGCTGTTTAGACAAATTCGCCAACAAAATCCAACGGCACCAATTTTCGTGATGGGGGTCTATAATCCATTTTACGTTTACTTCCCAGAGATTACGGGGATGTCAAAGGCCGTGACAGCGTGGAATAAGACAGTCAAAGAAGTTGCTAATGACTTTGAGTCGGCTTATTATATCAATAGCGACCGTCTTTTAACGCATGGTGACGGCCATTATGTGAAACAAACAAAATCGCTTGCTAAAATGGACAGTAGTAAGCTGCAAAAAACACTTGCAGAAAACGAGCACCTCAACCCTTATATTAGCGACGACGATCATTTCCACCCTAATCAAAAAGGATATCAACTCATCACCAATGCTTTTTGGCAACAGATGAATGCACACCAAAAAGATTGGACCAAGTAAGGAAGTTAGTTAATGCAAAGCAGACAAGATTTAAAAAAGGAACAAGTTAGCCCTAAACGAACGATTAATTATTGGAAATATAGCTTTATTGTTCTACTAGCGCTAGTGATTGGTACGCTCGGTTTTATCGCCTATAACGTTAGTGCACCGCAAACTAAGCAAGTTCAGACTGAAAAAATAATCAAAGCTGACAGTACTTTTGATATTCAGATGCACAAGAAGCAAATTAATAGCGTGGTCGCCTATTACCTTGAAAACTACCTTGAGAATTCAAAGGTGAAGTACAACTTTACCCTAGATCAACAAGCGATTCTGTCAGGGCAATTCAAATTTTTAGGCTTTCCGGTCGAATTTAACCTCTTTTTCAAACCCTATGTGCTTGAAAACGGCGATATTCAACTACGTGCTAAGCAATTGGCTGTCGGTCAGTTGAAAGTACCGATGTCATTTGTTTTTAATTACATCCAACGACAATATAAATTCCCTAAATGGGTTGTTTTAAATGCGCATAAGAGTCGCATTACTCTGCGCTTGAATGAATTTAAGTTGGCTAACGGGATGCAAGTTAAGGCCCGCCATATTGATTTGAAGAACGATAAGATTGATTTATCCGTATACGTGCCACTAAAAAATAAGAAATAAGGTGTGCAAAATGAAGCAGAGTTTCTATCGGTATCTCATGACACAACGCGATCCGAATAACTACGAACCAGTTGCGCAATTTGCCAACAATGCTTTCTTCGATCAATCATTCCCCAAGCATGAAGGGGACTATGAATCGTTATCGCAATATTTGGAGTTAAACGGCAGTTATTTACCGAGCATGCTAATTTTTGACGAGGCCTATCAGCTGTATCAAGAAAGCGAAGAGGCCTAGTAAAAGAGTGATTGAGGCGATTTAATGAGACGAAAATTAGCAATCGCAGGTAATTGGTTTTTAGCAATTCTCGTAGCCGGACTGGTTGCTTTTGTCATCCGGTCCTTCTTTTTGGTGCCGGCGACGGTTGCTGGTAATTCAATGCAACCAACCCTTAAATCGGGTGATCAACTCTTATTGAAAAAGTTTGGGCAGGTCCATCGCTTTGAAATCGTTGTTTTTCGCTTAGCCAATGGGACCACTTACGTGAAGCGGGTGATTGGTCTACCGGGTGAGCATATCGCTTATCAAGAGGGCCAATTATACGTCAATGATCGGCCCGTTGCGGAACCTTTTTTGAAGCAATCACGACAAAAGACGGTTTTAACTTCCGATTTTGATTTAAAAACATTAACGGATCACGATCGGATTCCGGCTAACCAATACTTTGTTCTCGGGGATAATCGTCGAATTAGCAAGGATAGTCGCACGTTTGGCACAATCGAACGTGAAACGATTATCGGCCGCGCAGTGGGCGTTTATTGGCCGATTGAAGATATCACTTATTTTAAATAAACGAGAAAGGTTACGACTGCGGGTCGTAACCTTTTTAATTTAAGCCGTCAAGTTCGCGCTGAGGTATGATAGAATTAAGAATAATACTATCGGTAAGAGATGTATTCATCTTAAACAGTAATAAAGGAGTTATTATGACAATACAATGGTATCCAGGTCACATGGCCAAAGCACAAAAACAAATTAAAGAACGGCTCAAGGCGGTTGATTTAATTTTAGAAATTGTGGACGCCCGTGTACCGGAATCTTCAATTAATCCAATGATTCAAGAATTAGGTCAAAACAAACCCATTCTATTAATTATGAATAAGGCCGATATGGCTGATCCACGACGGACGCAACAATGGATTGAAACATTCAAGAAACGCGGCATTACCGCAATTGCTCTTGATGCACAGCATAAGGCTAAGTTACCAATGATCGAAAAAGTAGCACAAGAAATTTTAGCTGAAAAATTGGCTAAAAAACGTGCTAAAGGGATTCGCAACCCGGTCATCCGGGCGATGTGTGTCGGCGTGCCTAACGTTGGGAAATCAACGATTTTAAATCGTTTAGTTCAAAAGAACATCGCTGTAACGGGTAATCGCCCAGGTGTGACGAAGAACCAACAATGGTTGAAAGCCGGACAAACACTTGAATTGCTCGATACACCAGGAGTTTTATGGCCTAAGTTTGAAGATCCAACAATCGGTAGTAAATTAGCCCTTACTGGTGCGATTTCAGATGCTATCTATCATCCAGACGATGTCGTTATTTTTGCCTTAGAACACTTCAAAGAATACTATCCAAGTCAACTTCAAAAAGTTTATAAGGTGACAGATGCTGAGCTTGAAGAACCAGCTGCAGAATTAATCATGATTTTAACCAAACGGTTAGGCTTCAAAGAAGATTATGACCGTTTCTGCGTGAAGTTCATTAATGATGCACGCCAAGGTAAATTAGGACGCTTCACTTTAGACGTTGTACCAGTGGAGGCGTCATAAGATGACCAAAGCACAATCGATTGCTGAAATTAAGCAATTATTACAAGCACCAGTGACTGAAGAACAGCTGGCCACTTTTGCGGCTGATTCGCGGGCTGGTGTTCAAAAATTGGTAGTTCAATATCATAAGCGAGCGGCAAAACTAGCGACACAAAAAGCGGCTTTTGAAGAACGGCGTCAAATGGAAAAAGCGCTCTGGCCTGATTATCCGTTGGTCGCCGGAATTGACGAGGTGGGTCGTGGACCATTAGCCGGACCCGTTGTGACGGCCGCTGTGATTTTGCCCCATGATTTTGATCTTTGGCAGGTCAACGATTCGAAACAACTGTCATTTAAGCTCAAGCAAGAGTTGTATCGAGAGATTATGGCCCAAGCAGTCAGTGTTAGTATCGGAATTGCGTCACCTGAACGGATCGATACCGAAAATATCTACCACGCAACAGAATTAGCAATGGGCGAAGCCGTTGCCGGTCTGGATAAGCAACCGGATTACTTATTAGTGGATGCAATGACCGTGCCCACTGATATTCCGCAAGAAAAATTAATTAAGGGCGATGCCCGCAGTATTAGTATTGCCTCAGCCAGCATTGTCGCTAAAGTCATTCGGGATCAATTGATGATTAATTACGATCAACAATATCCGGGTTATGATTTAGCCAACAATATGGGGTACGGGACAGCTAAGCATTTAGCGGGGCTTGCTGAACTCGGGGTTACACCCATTCATCGTCGCAGTTTTTCCCCTGTTCAAAACGCTTTATAGAAAAATAAAACAGCTCTTTTACGGATTATTAATTAACGTAAAGGAGCTGTTTTTGTGTTAACTAAAAATCAATTACTCTTAAAAGTACATTTAGCGGCGGGTTTTGGGCCTATTAGTGAATTACGCTTGGCGGCGTGGCTGGCAACCAGTCATAATTGGGCATTATCGGCGTTAGAAATTGCGCAGATTGCGCGCTTGCCGGAACGTTATTGGCCGACTTTTCAAGCAAGTTTTCAAAGTACAACCTTACAACGCCAATGTATCGAACATGAAGTTCGAACGACTTATTTAACCATCTTAGATAAAGATTACCCACAACGCTTATTGGAAACCTATTTGCCGCCCGTTTTGTTATTTTATCGTGGTGATTTAAGATTGTTAAAACAGCCATGTCTCGCGGTAGTCGGGGCGCGTCAAGCGACTCATTATTCTAAACAATCACTTGAACAGTTATTACAGGGACTAACTGCCACTACGATTATTAGTGGGTTAGCGCAGGGGGCAGATGCGATGGCCCACGAAGTTTCCTTGCAGCGTGGGTTAGCCCCAATTGGGGTGATTGGCACGGGCATTAATTGCAGTTATCCACCACAAAATGAGCATTTACAACAGGTAGTTGCTGAAAAAGGCTTGTTACTATCTGAATATGCCCTCGATACACCAGCCCGGCGTTATCAATTTCCAGCCCGGAATAAAATCATTGCGGGGTTATGTCATAGCTTAATTGTGACGGAGGCTCGGCACAAGAGTGGTAGCTTGATTACCGCTAACTTGGCCCTTCAAGCTAATCGCAATGTCTATGCAATTCCGGGGCGCATTGATCAATCACTGTCACAGGGGTGCAACCAATTAATCGCCGCGGGAGCGACACCATTGTTAGATAAAAACATATTAATAGAAGAACTACGTTATTTTGATTAAGCGAAACTGTTTTGGTTGACATTCATAATCCCTCCTGTTATTATTAAAACAACAAGTTACTTATAAAGTAACAAATAAACCACTAAGGGGATTTTAAATTATGAAATATGCAATTACAGCTGTAACAGGACGTTTTGGTCAAGTAGCCGTTCACGAATTAGCAAAATTAGTACCTGCTTCAGATATTATTGGTTTGGCACGGAACGTTGAAAAAGCCCAAAAGATGGTGCCAGCAGGCGTTACCGTTCGCCCTGGGGATTATACACAAGAAGCAACCTTAGCAGACTCATTACAAGGTGTTGATCGCCTACTATTCATCTCATCTCAACCAGGCGCAGAAGTCCCACGTGATCAACAACATCTGG
This sequence comes from Latilactobacillus parasakei, assembly GCF_049674265.1. Lineage (NCBI taxonomy): Bacteria > Bacillati > Bacillota > Bacilli > Lactobacillales > Lactobacillaceae > Latilactobacillus > Latilactobacillus parasakei. The sequence goes on from NZ_CP186861.1 coordinate 294,093, forward strand.
CTGTTGTTCGGGCTGCTAAAAAAGCCGGGGTTAACTGGATTGGTTATACAAGTTTCCCACATGCTGACCAAACAACTTCTGGTTTAGCTGAAGACCACCGTAAAACAGAAGCGGCTATTATCGAATCTGGTATTGCGCATTCTTTCTTACGTAATAATTGGTATCTTGAAAACGAACTCGATACAATCAAAGGCGCTATCGCTGGGCAACCATTCGTTTATGGCGCTGGTGACAGTCATGTTGGTTGGACACTTGAACGGCTTTATGCTGAAGCAGCTGCTAAAGTATTAGCGATGACTGATGCAAAAGATATTTATGAATTCGCTGGTGCACCTGCAACTTATGCTGATTTAGCCGAAAGTATTGCACAATTGACTAATCAAAAATTTGCGGTATCATCATTAAGTATTGCTGAGTATCAAAAAGGGCTTGAAGCAAGTGGTTTACCTGCTGAAGTCGTTGGTGTTGTTACAATGATTCAAAGCCTGATCCGTGATGGTGAATTAGATGAAGTTTCAAGTGATTTACCAGATGTCTTAGGTCGGCCATTGCCATCATTAACCGCAGCCCTTCAAGAATTGTTACCCGCAGAATCAAAGTAGAGAATCCGTTTGAAATTGAGGTTAAACGATGAAATATTCCCACAAACTAAGTGATGCCATTCATATCTTAGCTTATGTCGAAATTTATCAAGATGGGGACTTATCGAGCCAGTCAATTGCTGGCAGTATCGAATCCAACGCGAGCTTAGTGCGTCGGTTGATGTCCCTTTTGGTGAAAGCTGGCTTATTAGAGAGCCGTCCAGGGACGATTGCACCTAAATTAGCGCGGCCAGCAGAGCAGATTAGTGTTTTAGATGTCTATCAGGCGCTTGATACTGATCAGCAATTGTTGCATATCGATGAAAAGACCAATCCGCAGTGTTTGGTGGGCGCTAATATTCAATCGGCATTGAATGACGCTTATGATCAGGTTCAAAAAGCGGCTGAAGATCAGATGGCTCAAATTAAGTTGGCTGGTATTATTACAGATATCTTAGCTAATAATGCGCAAGTTAACGCTTAAAAAAACAAGGTAAGGATAAAAATTATTTTTTATCACACCTTGTTTTTTTGTGGTTTAGTGCGGTAGGATTGGTTATGAATTTGTTATAATCCACTGTTTTTCTGATAAGTTTCCTTTGAATACTGGGAAACCTATGCTATGCTTTAATCTGATAATCACTAGCGCCCGTTTGGATTTGACAAACGGCGCCCACGTCACATATTATTATGTACGATTTTGAACAAAGCGTTCTGTTGAAAGGGGTTTGTCCATGGCAGGCAAAAATTTAGTCATTGTAGAATCACCTGCAAAGGCCAAAACAATTGAGAAATATCTTGGACGCAACTATAAAGTCGTTGCAAGTAAGGGTCATATCCGCGATTTACCCAAGAGTCAAATGGGTGTGGATTTCGAAAATAATTATGAACCTAAATATATTTCAATTCGCGGTAAAGGCGAAACAATTAAAGAATTAAAGAAACACGCTAAAAAAGCGGATCATATCTATCTAGCAGCCGATCCCGATCGTGAAGGGGAAGCAATTGCATGGCATGTTTCGCATATTTTAAAATTAGATCCAACCGATAAAAATCGGGTGGTCTTCAATGAAATTACCAAAGACACTGTTAAGAGTGCCTTTAAAAATCCACGTAGTATCGATATGAAATTAGTCGATGCCCAACAAGCACGACGGGTATTAGACCGGATTGTGGGCTATTCAATTAGTCCGCTCCTTTGGCAAAAAGTTAAAAAAGGCTTGAGTGCCGGTCGGGTGCAATCAGTTGCGTTAAAACTCGTGATTGATCGCGAACAAGAAATCAAAGCATTTAAACCTGAAGAATATTGGTCATTAGATGCTGAATTCAAGAAGGGTCGCAGCAAGTTTAAAGCTAGTTTCTACGGTTTAAACGGTAAGAAAACAGCCTTAGGTAATAACGATGCGGTTCAAGACGTCTTAAAGCAAATTGATAAGACGCAACCTTTTACAATCGAAGATGTCAAAAAGCGTGAACGCAAGCGTTTTGCGGCAGCACCTTTTACCACCAGTTCACTGCAACAAGAAGCCAACCGGAAGTTAAACTTCAGAACCCGTAAAACGATGATGCAAGCCCAACAGTTATATGAAGGGATTAATCTCGGGGGTAAAGAAGGCACGGTTGGGTTGATTACGTATATGCGTACCGATTCGACCCGGATTTCAACGGGTGCTAAACACGAAGCGTCACAATTCATTCACGATAACTATGGTGAAGAATATGCCGCTGTTAAAGCCCATAAGACTAAAAATCCAGAAGGCGCACAAGATGCCCATGAAGCAATCCGCCCAACTTCTGTGATGCGGACACCTAAGAGCTTAAAAGATGTTTTAACAAACGATCAATATAAGATTTACAACTTGATTTGGTCACGATTTGTTGCCAGTCAAATGACACCCGCTGTCTTTGATACAGTGGCGGTTAAGATTAACCAAAACAACGTCTTATTTAAGGCTAATGGCTCACAAATGCGCTTCCCAGGTTTTACTAAGCTATACGTTTCATCCCGCGATACCGAAGATTCAGCGAAAGATAACTTGTTACCTGAATTAGCGGTTGGCGATGAAGTGAAATTAGCTAAAACCGATCCAGCACAACATTTCACACAACCACCTGCACGCTATTCTGAAGCCAACTTGGTCAAAGCGCTCGAAGAAAACGGCGTTGGTCGTCCCTCAACCTATTCACCAACGATTGAAACGATTCAACGACGCTATTATGTGAAGTTGAATGCCAAACGATTTGAACCAACGGAATTAGGTGAAATCGTCAATAATTTAATCGTCGAATTCTTCCCAGATATTGTCAGTATCGATTTTACTGCCGATCTTGAACATCGTTTGGATGAAGTTGAAACGGGCCAAGAAAATTGGATCAAGATTATCGATAATTTCTATCAACCTTTTGAAAAAGAAGTTGAAAAGGCTAGCGTTCAAATCGAAAAGGTTCAGATTAAAGATGAACCAGCTGGGTTTGATTGTGATATTTGTGGGGCACCAATGGTGGTCAAAATGGGCCGTTATGGTAAGTTCTTCGCTTGCAGTCGCTTCCCAGATTGTCGCAATACCAAGGCAATTGTTAAAGAAATCGGTGTGACATGTCCTAAGTGTGGCAAGGGCCAAGTTATTGAACGTAAATCTAAGAAAAACCGGTTATTCTACGGCTGTGATCGTTATCCAGACTGTGATTTTGTCACATGGGATAAACCAGTCGGCAGAAACTGTCCTAAGTGTGAACACTACTTAGTTGAAAAGAAAATTAAAGGCGGCAAACAAGTCATCTGTCCTAATGGTGATTATGAAGAAGCCGTTCAAAAATAAGAGAAAATTTGAGGTAATTAGATGACGACAAAACCTTTTGTAAATGTGATTGGTGCCGGCTTAGCTGGTTCCGAAGCAGCTTGGCAAATCGCCAAACGCGGTGTTGATGTTCATTTATACGAAATGCGGCCGGTTAAAATGACGCCCGCTCATCACACGGAACAATTTGCGGAATTAGTTTGTACCAATTCACTACGTGCAAACCAAGTCACGAATGCGGCTGGTTTGATTAAAGAAGAGATGCGCCGTTTAGATTCAATTATTATCGCTGCAGCAGACGAAAATGCCGTTCCTGCTGGTGGCGCGTTAGCTGTCGATCGGACACCATTTTCACAAACGGTTACTGATAAACTTGCCAACCATGAACGGGTAACCGTGCATCACGAAGAATTGACCGCTTTCCCAGAAGGGCCCACAGTGGTCGCTACTGGTCCATTAACGTCACCTGGCTTAGCAGAAGAAATCAGTGCGTTAAACGGTAGTGAAGGTTTGTATTTCTACGACGCCGCTGCACCAATCCTGGATAAAAACAGTATCGATTTTGATAAAGTTTATCTCAAGTCACGGTATGACAAGGGTGAAGCAGCTTACTTGAATTGCCCAATGACTGAAGCCGAATTCGAAGCCTTTTATAAGGCCTTGATTTCGGCAGAAGTTGCTGAAATGCACGACTTTGAAGATGAAAAATTCTTCGACGGTTGTATGCCAATTGAAGTCATGGCAAAACGTGGTATCAAAACCATGTTATTCGGACCTTTAAAACCAGTTGGGCTTGAAAATCCGAAGACTGGTGAACAACCTTATGCTGTTGTTCAATTACGTCAGGATAATGCTGCAGCAAGTCTTTATAACATCGTTGGTTTCCAAACCCATTTGAAGTGGGGTGAACAAAAACGCGTTTTCCGGATGATTCCGGGCTTAGAAAACGCTGAATTTGTCCGTTACGGTGTTATGCATCGTAATACCTTCATGAAGTCACCAGACGTGCTATTACCAACTTACCAATCAAAACAACGTTCTGATTTATTCTTCGCCGGTCAAATGACAGGTGTCGAAGGGTATGTTGAAAGTGCGGCTTCTGGTTTAGTGGCTGGGATTAATGCTGCTCGTTTAGCATTAGACACAGAACCAGTTACTTTCCCAGCAACAACGGCAATGGGTTCAATGGCACATTACATTACGCATACCAGTGCCAAACATTTCCAACCAATGAATGCGAACTTTGGGATTTTCGAACCCCTAAAACAACGGATTCGTGATAAAAAAGAACGGAATCAAGCACTTGCCGACCGCGCGTTAGCAAGTATTGACACATTTAAAGAAACACTCTAGGTAAACACCTTTTAAATCCCGCTAGGCTTGTGGTAAAGTATTATTAACCAAGCTTGGAGGGATTTTTTTGGCGCTTGAACAAGATTGGATTAATTTATTTTTACAATACTTAATTGTTGATCGACACTATTCACCAGAAACGCAAAAGGCCTATCAAGCCGATATTAAAGCGTTCGTCGATTTTTTGACGGTTAATGGTGGTCTGACTTCCTTTAAACAGGTCGGCACCCTAGAAGTACAAACTTATTTGAACGAAATGGACCAAAAACAATATAGTGGCGAGACGATTGCCCGGCGGATTTCAAGCTTGCGGTCGTTTTATCGCTACTTGGTACGCAACGAATTTTTACAGACAGATCCGTTTGAAACGATCCAACTCAAAAAACAACGTCACAAGTTACCCCGCTTTTTCTATGAAAAAGAGATGGATGCGTTATTTGCTGCGATTGTGGGACAAGAACCATTAACACAACGTAATCGGGCCATTCTTGAGTTATTATATGCAACAGGGATGCGGGTTAGCGAGTGTGACCAGCTAACGATTGGCCAGATTGATTTTGGTTTACGGGTTATTTTGGTACATGGTAAAGGGAATAAAGACCGTTACGTGCCTTTTGGCAATCACGCGACTAAGGCTTTGCAGGATTACTTAAACGATGGCCGGGTACAACTGATGGCTAAACGCCAACAAGAACATGATGTAGTTTTCGTCAATCATTTAGGAAATCCGATTACCAGTCGGGGAATTGAATACGCATTGGATCAAGTGGTTAAAAAGACCAGTTTAACCAGTGGCATTCATCCCCACATGATTCGGCATACCTTTGCGACCCACTTATTAGACCACGGGGCGGATTTGCGAACGGTTCAGGAGTTATTAGGACACAGTAGCTTATCGACGACCCAGATTTACACGCACGTGACGACGGCCCATTTACAAAAGGATTACCGTCAGTTCTTCCCACGGGCTAAAAACTAGGTCTAAAGAACGATTTTTTTAATAAAAAAGAGCGATAGAATTAGCACACAGTCTTAAAGACTGCTAAAATGTGATTAACGCTATTTAAAGGAGCAAATCAAATGACAACAATTTGTGCAGTAAAACATAATGGTCGGACAGCAATTGCTGGCGACGGACAAGTAACAATGGGCGAAAAATTCGTCACAAAAGACTCAGCGAAAAAAATTCGCCGGATTTACGGCAATAAAGTCGCAATTGGTTTTGCCGGTGGCGTTGCAGATGCGTTTACGTTACAAGAATGGTTTGAACAAAAATTAGAAAAATACTCAGGTGATTTACAACACGCCGCTGTTGCCTTAGCACAGGACTGGCGTAAAGATCCAACGCTTCAAAAATTAGAAGCAATGTTGATTGCCATTAACGAAACAGATATTCTTTTAATCTCAGGTAACGGTGAAGTCATTACCCCTGATACACTTGCTGAATCAGGTGATCAAGTGATTGCGGTTGGTTCAGGTGGTAATTTCGCCCAAGCAGCTGCAACAGCCTTGATTTTAGAAGGTAAGCCCGAATTAACAGCCGAACAAATCGTTGAAACTGGCGTGAATATCGCTGGTGGCATCGATGTTTATACGAACCACAACGTGATTGTGGAATCATTTTAGGAGGTGGCCCAGATGGATTTGATGAATAAGACACCCAAATCAATTGTCGCTGAATTAGACAAGTTTGTAATTGGCCAAGATAAAGCTAAAAAGGCCGTAGCGGTTGCGTTATATAACCGTTACCGTCGGATGCAATTAAGCACTAAGATGCAACAAGAAATTACACCTAAAAACTTATTGATGATCGGACCAACCGGGGTCGGTAAGACAGAGATCGCACGTCGCTTAGCGAAAGTCGTTGATGCCCCTTTAATCAAGGTTGAAGCCACTAAATTTACAGAAGTTGGTTATGTTGGTCGTGACGTTGAATCAATGGTCAGAGACTTAGCGGATGTTGCTGTTCACATGGAAGAATCAGAACAATTCAAGAATGTGCGCGGTAAAGCGGCCCGTCAAGCGGACAAACGCTTAGTAAAATTATTAGTTCCAGGTATCAAGAAGGAACAACGTAAGAATAATAATAGCATGAACGATTTAATGTCAATGTTCACTGCCCTTCAAAATGGTGAAACGCCAGCTGGTTTAAACCAAGCTGAAACCGAAGAAGTCACCGACGAAGTACGTGATCAACGCCTATCTGTTAAGGAACAACTTGATAAGGGACTCTTGGATGATCGTGAAATCGAAATTCAAGTTGACGAACCTAAAAAGGCTGCACCAATGAACGATATGATGGGTCAAATGGGAATTGACTTGAACGATACATTAGGATCAATCATGCCTAAAAAGAAGATGGTCAGAACCGTTACCGTTAAAGAAGCACGTGAAATCTTCATTCAAGAAGAATCTGATAAGTTGGTTAACCATGCCGATATTTATCATGATGCCCTTCAAAGAGCTGAAAATACCGGGATTATCTTTATCGATGAAATTGATAAGATTGCTGCCGGTGGCAAGAAGCAATCTGGTGAGGTCTCACGTGAAGGGGTTCAACGCGATATTTTACCAATCGTTGAAGGCTCACAAGTTAATACGAAATACGGGATGCTTAAGACGGACCATATCCTCTTCATCGGTTCAGGCGCCTTTGCGGAATCTAAACCAAGCGATTTAATTGCGGAATTACAAGGCCGTTTCCCAATTCGAGTTGAATTAGAAGACTTAACTGAAGCCGACTTTGTTCGGATCTTAACGGAACCGAATAATGCGCTTGTTAAACAATATATGGCTTTAATCGGCGCAGATGGTGTGCACGTCACCTTCACGATGGAAGCTATTGGCCGAATTGCTGCGATTGCTTTCCAAGTAAACCACGATACTGAAAACATTGGTGCGCGGCGCTTAGCAACCATCTTGGAGAAATTGTTAGAAGACATTCTCTTTGAAGGCCCAGATATGCAGATGGGTGATATCACCATCACTGAACAATACGTTAATGATAAAATTGGTAAGATTGTAGCCGATAAAGATTTAACCCGCTTTATTCTATAAATTTCTAAAGGTGGTTTTAAAAATGATCCAAATTGCAAATGAATTTTTAACAGTAACACTTAGTCCAAAAGGTGCGGAATTACAGAGCGTTAAAGGGGCCGTTTCAGGATTAGAATATCTCTGGCAAGCGGATCCCAAAGTTTGGGGCCGTCACGCACCCGTTTTATTCCCGTTTGTTGGGCGTTCTAAGAATGATCAATATACGTATCAGGGTAAAACTTACCCAATGGGCCAACACGGCTTTGCCCGTGACCGTCAATTCGAAGTAGAAAGTCAAACTGATACGGCTGTAACATTCTTATTGAAATCAGATGAAGAGAGTTTAAAAATCTATCCATTTGAATTTGAATTACGTGTTTCTTACCAGGTAAACGACACACACCTAAAAGTGGACTATGACGTTAAAAATACAGCGCAATCTAGTCCAATGTACTTCTCCGTTGGGGGTCATCCCGGCTTTAAAGTGCCATTAACGGACGATACCCAATTTGAAGACTATTTCTTAGACTACCGACCACAAAAATCACGGGTTAAGATTCCATTGCAAGGCGCATTCATCAATTTGAATGAACGCACATTGGCGCCAACGGATGTGGCGACTGATATTAATCACCCACTTTTCAAAGAAGATGCTTTAATTTACGAATTAAAGGGTCAAGAAAATAAATTTAGCATTCGTTCTGAAAAAACAGACCATGCGATCAGCTTGAAAGTATCAGGGGCCCCATTTATCGGTGTTTGGTCACCTTATCCAACGGAGGGCGAATTGGTTTGCCTTGAACCTTGGTGGGGAATTGCTGATGATGTCGATGCTTCTGGTGAACTTTCAGAAAAATTTGGTGTCAATCAATTAGCACCTAATGAAGAATTTAATGCGAGCTATGAAATTACAGTTAAATAGTTAATATAAGGCGTTTCTCGTAGAGAAGCGCTTTTTTGCTCGGTATTACACGAAGCAAACCTGCTAGTTTTTAAATAGATTGCATGCTAAGATAATAATTATTAAACAATAAGTGAGGGAAATCATGACTGATAAAAAAGAGTACTACGGTGCAGATGCAATTATCGATAGCTTAGTAAATCATGAAGTAGAATATGTTTTTGGTATTCCTGGTGCCAAGATTGACCGGGTGTTTGAACGACTAGAACATCCCGTTAACCCTAAAACACCCCAATTAATTTTAGCGCGTCATGAACAAAATGCGGCGTTTATGGCAGCTGGTATCGGCCGAATTACCGGTAAGCCAGGCGTTGTAATGGCCACATCTGGTCCTGGTGCTAGTAACCTAGCGACAGGTGTTGTGACTGCCACTGCTGAAGGTGATCCTGTCTTAGCAATTGCCGGGCAAGTGAAACGGGCTGATTTGCTCCGTTTAACCCATCAAAGTATGCGTAATGCAGCGCTCTTTGCACCAATTACTAAGTTTAGTGCAGAAGTGCAAGAACCTGAAAACTTATCAGAAGTGATTGCCAATGCTTACCAAGAAGCTGAATCAGCTAAACAAGGGGCCAGTTTTGTCAGTGTCCCTCAAGATGTGACGGACGCTAAGGTTCAATCTAAAGTAATTAAGCCTCTAATCGCACCTAAATTAGGCCCTGCTAGTCCGGTTGAAACAACTTTGTTAGCGCAACGGATTAAAGAAGCGAAACTCCCCGTATTATTAGTTGGGATGCGGGCATCTTCACCCGAAGTAACAGCTGCTATTCGGAATCTAATTGCCGAAACACATATTCCGGTCGTTGAAACTTTCCAAGCCGCTGGGGTCGTCTCACGTGAATTAGAAACTGATTTTTACGGTCGTGTAGGCTTATTCCGTAATCAACCAGGCGATCGGATCTTAAAACGCAGTGATCTGGTGATTGCGATTGGCTACGACCCAATTGAATACGAACCACGTAACTGGAATGCCGAAAGTGATGCGCACATCATGGTCATCGATGATATGCGTGCTGAAATCGATCATAATTTCCAACCTGAAAAGGAATTAGTTGGGGATATCGCACAAACACTCGATTTCTTGTTGCCATACATGAAGGGCTATCAATTAGCCGATGATGTTCGTGACTACCTCAAGGAACTCCACGCAGAATTACACCAACGGGATACAGCACCTGAAATGTCAGCTGATAAGACACTCAATCATCCATTGAATATTGTGTCTGAGTTGCAAGAACGCGTGACTGATGAAATGACAGTCACGGTCGATGTCGGGAGTCATTATATCTGGATGGCACGCCACTTTAGAAGTTACGAACCCCGTCATTTACTCTTTAGTAACGGGATGCAAACGTTAGGCGTCGCTTTACCATGGGCCATTAGTGCTGCTTTAGTCCGTCCTAATACGCAAATCGTCTCAGTTTCCGGTGATGGTGGCTTCTTATTCTCAAGCCAAGATTTAGAAACAGCCGTTCGTTTGAACTTAAATATCGTGCATATCATCTGGAATGATGGTTACTATGACATGGTTAAGTTCCAAGAAGAAATGAAATATGGCGAATCAGCAGCCGTTCAATTTGGCCCAGTTGATTTCGTCAAATATGCTGAAAGCTTCGGCACTACTGGCTTACGTGTTGAAAAAGCAGCCGATCTAGGTAAAGTCCTAGACCAAGCTTTTGCAACTGAAGGTCCAGTCATTGTCGATATTCCAGTCGATTACAGTGATAATAAGCTACTTGGTCAAGCCTTATTACCAGATCAACTCGTTTAGTCTTTTTGATTGGTGTGAAGGAGGAAGTACAAAATGACATTTGATTATCAACGCGTTTATCAACACGGCACATTGGCCCTATTGGTACCCGGTTTATTTACCGGTACTTTGTCGGTTGCCGATTTATTAACCCATGGTGATTTTGGCATCGGCACGGCGCATGGCTTAGCAGGCGAAATGATTATCTTGGATGGTCAAGCTTACCAAGTGACCGGTGAAGGCCAAGTTAATCAGCTTGCGCCTACTGACATGGTACCTTTTGCGACAGTTCATTTCCAAGCGCCTGAGCTACCAAGTCAAACGCTAGGGACAGTGACTAAGGCGGAACTTGAAGCGCAAATCTTAGCACAACAACCACTGAAGAATCTCTTCTTTGCGGTTAAGGTGGACGGTCGCTTTAAGAAGATGCATACGCGTGCCGTTGAGGCCCAAGAACAACCCTATCCTAATTTGACGGACGCAACGCGCGTGCAGCCCGAGTTTGAGCAAGATGGTGTGACTGGCACGCTAGTTGGGTACTACGCACCAGCGCTCTATCAAGGCGCGGCAGTTGCGGGTTATCACGTGCACTTCTTAAACACGGCGCACGATTTTGGGGGCCACGTCTTAGATTATGTGATTGAAGACGCCCAATTAACTGTGCAACCGTTTGAGACATTCGAGCAACATTTTCCAAGTCAAGATACTGATTTTTTAAACAGCGATTTCGATTTGAAGGCAATTAACGCCGATATTGAAGAAGCAGAACACTAAAAAAAGACCCGACAGACGTTTTAAGCAACGTTTGCCGGGTCTTTTGCTATTCTTATCGCCTTAAGTGGCCTGTACGCACTGATTTAAGAAAAGTAGCTACGATTAATAATCGTATTACCGATTAAGCTTTAGCACAACCTTATCAGTCGTTATGCAGCGGCTAATAAGGGGAAATACTAAACTTTATTGTACGTGATGATTAATGGGACCGTATTTGTGACCAACGTCGATTGGATTAGCAATGGCGGCGTGTACGAATTTTTTAGCTGTTTTAATGGCTTCTTCGATTGAATGCCCCTTAGCAATCTCAGCACAGATACATGAAGAAAGTGAATCGCCCGTTCCGTTAATATGAGTCGTTTCGACGTAGGGTTCTGATAACCAGAATTCTTGATCATCGGCTAGTCGAACGTAATCAGTAACAATCGATTGACCAGCAGCGTGGTGACCTTTGATCATCACATTTTTAGCACCCATTGCCAGTAGCTTTTCAGCTGCTGCTTGGAAATCGGCCGGTTCATTTAAAGTAATACCAGTTAATTTTTGGGCTTCATAGAAATTCGGTGTTAATACGGTCGCCATCGGAATTAATTCGGTTTTAAGCGTCTGATAGGCTTCATCAGCAAGCAATAATGCGCCGTGTTTTGTAATAATGACGGGGTCTAAAACCAAGGGGCCAAAATCGTGTTGCTTGAGCTGTTTGGCAACTGTCATAATTGTCTCACTATCGGTGAGCATCCCGGTCTTGCAAGCCCGGACCTTAAAATCTGCGGCGATTGCTTCAAATTCGGCGTTGATAAACTCGGGGGTTAGCGCTTGGCTCGCGTGAATCCCAAATGAGTTACCAGCGACGCAGGCGGTCAGAACGCTCATGCCATAAACACCTCGTGCGAAGAAGGTGTTTAAATCGGCTTGGGCGCCAGCACTACCATCGGAGTCGGAACCGGCGATTGTCATGACTTGGGGAAAGCTGTTTAACATTGTAACCATCTCTTTTCTTAAGTTTGTGGTCAGCTTAATTGGCGATATTCAATTAAGAATTCCTATTGCTAGTATAAGCGTTATTCACGCTACTTATCAATCATCGTTTACCCTAAAAATTAAAAAGTCGCGTATACTAGAAATAATGACAGATTTAAGGGAGGTTACCATGCTTCAGTTAGAGACAAAAGGCCTCAGTTATAGCGTTGATGGCCAATCAATACTGAGCGATATTAACATCGCAATTGAACAAGGGTCTTACAATACGATTGTGGGGCCATCTGGGAGTGGTAAGAGCACATTGTTACGGCTATTAGCCGATTTATTGACACCAACGAGTGGGGAGATTTTGTTGGCAGGACAGGCCATTACCGACTATAAACCGACGCAATATCGGCAACGCGTGTCTTATTGCTTCCAACAACCAACGTTATTTGGGGAGACAGTTGGTGATAATCTGGTATTTCCGTTTGAAATTCGCGAATTACCCGTGGATGAGACGCTAGTTAAGACACAGTTAGCCCGAGTTGGGTTAGCGGAGATGCCCTTGACTAAGAAGATCACAACGCTCTCGGGGGGCGAAAAACAACGAATTGCTTTGATTCGTAACCTGATGTTTAAACCGGAGATCCTGTTACTGGATGAAATCACCACCGGCCTAGATGAGCAGACTAAGTCTTTGGTTAATGGGCTAATGACACAATTGAACAAAGAAGATGGGGTTACGGTTTTGTCGATTACCCATGATACACAAGAACAACAACGGAAAGGGCGCCAACTTAAAATTGTAGCTGGTCGTTTGGTACACACAGATGAATCTAGCCGTTAACGGATTATCATTAACTTTTGCTGTTTCGTTAGTCTTTGTCGCGTTAATCATTAGTTTCCACGAAAAAATCGGTCTCGAAAAGGATATGCTAATCAGTGTCGGGCGGGCGATTGTCCAATTGATTATCGTGGGTTATTTATTGAAATTTATTTTTCAAATTAACCATGTCTGGATAACGCTAGCGATGATGTTCATCATTATCTTTAACGCGGCGGCTAACGCGCGTAAACGCGCTAATACGTTACGACACGCGTTTAGCATTTCATTAATTGCCATTTTAACGAGTACGGGTGTCACGCTCGGGTTATTAGTCTTATCCGGCGCAATTAAATTTGTGCCCTCACAGATTATCCCGATTACGGGGATGATTGCCTCTAACTCGATGGTTGCCATTGGTCTGAGCTATCGGAGTATGTTGACGCAGTTTAAGGATCAACGCCAAGCCGTATTGGAACGCTTAGCACTTGGCGCTAGTTTGAAACAAGCCTCAATTGCAATTGTGAGAGAAAGTATCAAGACGGGGATGTCACCGACTATCGATTCAGCCAAAACGGTTGGTCTGGTCAGTCTCCCAGGGATGATGTCGGGGTTAATCTTTGCCGGCGTTGATCCAGTTAAAGCCATCATGTACCAAATATTAGTCACATTCATGCTATTATCGGCGACGAGTCTCGGGTCAGTTATTGCCTGTTACTTAGCCTATCATTCATTTTATAATGACCGAGAACAATTAATTGATCTTTAAATGATCGCACAAAAAAACGCCTTTATTGGCGTTTTTTTTGTTTATAGCGGTAATATAACCCGAATGGGACTAGGTTTTCCGTACCATTTTTAATGCGACTGATATTCTCGCGATGGCGGTAGGTTAAAAAGATTAGGACTAATGTCGCAATCGTACCGAGTAACCAGTCGTGTGTGTAAAATGACAAGATAGCAATCAGCAAGGGACCAATGATACTGGCCATGCTGACCATACTTGTGATTAAAATGACACTGATAAAAATTGTACTGGCAATCACGAAGAAAAGTGGGTTATAAGCAAGTAAAATCCCAGCACTAGTTGCAACGGCTTTGCCACCTGTAAAGCGTAAAAAGATAGAGTAGGCATGGCCAACAACCGCGGCTAAACCAACAACTAAGACTAATGAATGATTAGGGATGTGAAAAATCATTGGTAGACTGGCTGCTAAAGTACCCTTTAAAATATCGAGGAATAAAACGGCTGTTCCAGCGATTGGGCCCAATACCCGGTAAGAATTGGTTGTTCCAATATTATGACTGCCAGCATCACGGGGATCTTTATGACAAAAGACCCGACCGATAATGACGCCTGAGGGAAACGAGCCAATCAGGTAGGCCAAGATAAAAATAAGACTTAATTTCATTGTCAGAACTCCTATTCACAACATTTGATTAATCTATTCTAGCATTTTGACAAGGGAAAAGGAATATTGTATGTTAGAATAGATGAATGCGAACATACATTTGGATAAGTGGTTATTTTAAATTTAGGGATTGTAAAATCGTTCAAATTTGTTGATAATATAACTTATCTGTTCATTTTTAGACAAAGGAGTCATTGTTGAATGCCAAATCAAAAACAAGATTATAATGATAATTCGATTCAAGTCTTAGAGGGCTTGGAAGCAGTTCGAAAACGGCCTGGCATGTATATTGGCTCAACCGATGGGCGTGGGTTACATCATTTAGTATACGAAATTGTCGACAATGCGGTCGATGAAGCACTCGCCGGTTTTGGTGCCGAAATTAACGTCACAATCGGTGCGGACAATAGTATTAGTGTTCGTGACCATGGACGAGGGATGCCAACCGGGATGCATCAATCAGGGATTCCAACGATTGAAGTCATCTTAACGGTCCTCCATGCCGGTGGTAAGTTCACTCAGAATAGTTATAAAACATCTGGTGGGCTACATGGTGTTGGGGCCAGTGTTGTTAATGCGCTATCTGAATGGTTAACCGTCCGGGTGGTTCGAGATGGCGTTGCCTATGAAGAACGCTTTGAAAACGGCGGCCATCCAGTCGGTACTTTAAAAAAGGTCGGTAAAGCTAACGAACCTAACGGGACACTGATTACTTTTAAACCGGATGCATCAATTTTCCAAGTTACAACGTATAATTACAATACGTTAGCAGAACGATTACGGGAATCAGCCTTTTTGTTAAAGGACGTTAAGATTACATTAACGGACTTACGTGCTGATCCTGCTAAGGAAGATGTCTTTCATTATCCAGAGGGGATTCAATCATTCGTTGATTATCTAAACGAGGATAAAGACACGATTGGCAATAAACTCTATTTTGAAGGCACCAAAGAAGACATCGAAGTTGAATTCGCTGGTCAATACAATGACGGCTATTCCGAAAACATCATGTCATTTGTTAATAACGTGCGGACTGGTGATGGTGGTACGCATGAAGCAGGGATGAAAGCCGGGTTAACCAAGGCGTTTAACGATTATGCACGCAAGGTTAACTTGCTAAAAGAGCGGGATAAGAACATGGAAGGCTCAGATGTTCGTGAAGGACTTAGCGCCGTCTTATCTGTGCGGATCCCAGAAGAGTTACTACAATTTGAAGGTCAGACCAAAGGTAAGTTAGGCTCACCACAGGCTAGAACAGCGGTCGACAACCTCGTTTACGAGCAAATGAGCTTCTTTTTACTGGAGAATGGGGAATTTGCCCAAGCCTTGGTTAGAAAGTCACTCAAAGCCCGTGAAGCCCGTGAGGCAGCCCGTAAAGCGCGTGAACAAAGCCGAAACGGTAAGAAAAAGAAAAAATCAGACGGGTTACTCTCTGGTAAGTTGACACCTGCGCAATCTAAGAACGCGGCCAAAAACGAATTGTACTTGGTCGAAGGGGATTCCGCTGGTGGTTCAGCTAAACAAGGCCGTGATCGGAAGTTCCAAGCAATCTTGCCATTACGTGGGAAAGTATTGAATACCCAAAAGGCAAAATTACAAGAAATTCTAAAAAACGAAGAAATTAATACGATGATCTATACAATCGGGGCCGGTGTCGGCGCTGAATTCAAAATTGAAGATAGCAATTACGATAAGATTATTATCATGACCGATGCGGATACCGATGGCGCTCATATTCAAATCTTACTCCTAACCTTCTTCTATCGTTACATGCGACCATTAATCGAAGCCGGTAAAGTGTATATCGCCTTACCACCGTTATACAAGCTTCAAAAAGGCGCCGGTGCTAAAACGAAGATTGCCTATGCTTGGACGGATGATGAATTAAAAGTTGTCGCTAAGGATATGGGGAAGGGTTATAGCCAACAACGCTTCAAAGGGTTAGGTGAAATGAATGCCGATCAACTCTGGGATACGACGATGGATCCAACAAGTCGGACCTTAATTCGTGTTCGGATTGACGATGCTGCTTTAGCAGAACGCCGGGTCACAACCTTGATGGGTGATAAAGTTGAACCGCGGCGGAAGTGGATTGAAGAAAATGTGAAATTCACGCTCGCTGAAGAAGGCAGTATTTTAGAGACGACGGGGCAAACAGCAACACCAGTCTCCGACGATAACGCAGTAGAATAATTAGACGATTAGAAAAGTGAGTGATTAATTTGGCTGATGAAGCACAAAAAATTCAAGAGTTAACCCTTGAAGAAGTCATGGGCGACCGCTTTGGCCGGTATTCCAAATACATCATTCAAGAACGGGCATTACCGGACATTCGGGATGGTTTAAAACCCGTTCAACGGCGAATTTTGTACGCAATGGCAATTGATGGCAATACTTATGATAAAGGATTCCGTAAATCAGCGAAGTCTGTCGGGAACGTCATGGGTAATTTTCATCCGCATGGTGATAGCTCGATTTATGAAGCAATGGTCCGCCTAAGCCAAGACTGGAAATTACGGGAACCATTAATTGAAATGCACGGGAATAACGGTTCGATGGATGGGGATCCACCAGCTGCTATGCGTTATACAGAAGCCCGACTCAGCAAAATTGCCAGTGAGATGTTAAAAGACATTGATAAAAAGACGGTTGATTTTGTCTTGAACTTTGATGATACGGCTGAAGAACCAACTGTTTTACCAGCCCGCTTCCCCAACCTCTTGGTCAACGGGGCAACTGGTATTTCGGCCGGCTATGCGACTGAGATTCCACCACACAACTTAGGTGAAGTCACAGATGGGTTGGTTTATTTAATCGATCATCCAGACGCAACGCTAGAAAAGATGATGACCTTTGTTAAAGGCCCTGATTTCCCGACTGGTGGGATTCTACAAGGCCTTGACGGGATTAAGAAAGCTTACGAAACCGGTCGTGGTCGCGTTGTTGTGCGGGCTAAAACCAGCATTCAACAACTCCGCGGTAATCGGGAACAAATCGTCATCAGCGAGATTCCATATGAAGTCAATAAGGCCCAAATGGTCAAAAAAATTGATGAATTACGGGTCTTGAAGAAAGTTGACGGTATTTCTGAAGTCCGTGATGAAAGTGATCGGATGGGCTTGTCAGTGGTCATCGAATTGAAAAAACAAGCTGATAGCCAAGGGATTTTAAACTACCTCTTCAAGAATACTGATTTACAAATTACGTATAACTTCAATATGGTGGCTATCTCTGATATGCAACCTAAACAAGTTGGCTTACTTGAAATTTTGCACGCCTACTTGAAGCATCAAGAAGAAGTCGTTACGCGGCGGACACAATACAGCTTACAAAAAGCACAAGATCGGTTGCATATTGTTGCAGGTCTTGTTAAAGCCCTATCGATTCTTGACCAAGTAATCAGTACGATTCGGGCAAGTAAGAATAAAAAAGACGCTAAGACGAATTTGGTGGCACAGTATGATTTTACTGAAGCACAAGCCGAAGCGATTGTTTCCTTGCAATTGTATCGTTTAACGAATACCGATGTGACGGCCTTGGAAGCCGAAGCTGCTGAATTAAAAACAGCGGTTGAAGGCTACCAAGCAATCTTGGGAAATCCTAAAGAACTTGCACGGGTCATTAAGTCTGAATTAAAATCGGTGGTTAAAGCTTACCGGAACGATCGGAAGACAGAAATTGAAGCCGAAATTGAAACCCTTGAGATTGATACGAGTGTGACTGTGATTGATGAAACTGTCATGGTTGCGGTTAGTCATGATGGCTACCTTAAACGGAGTAGTCTCCGTTCTTATCAAGCATCAGAAGGGGCTGACGGTGGTCTGAAAGAAGGCGATTTTGCCATCTTACAAAAGCCAATGCAGACACTCGATCAATTGATGTTATTTACCAACTCTGGTCATCTGATTCAACGACCAGTGCATGAAATTGCCGATTTGAAGTGGAAAGAAATGGGCGAACATATTTCGCAATCAATTGGCTTAGCAGCTGATGAAGCGATTATTGCGGCCTTTAGCTTTACACCAAACGAGCAAAATGGCTATTTTGTCATCGGGACGACAGATGGTTATATTAAGCAAACAGCTTTCCAAGACTTATTGCCAAGTCGGACCTATCGTTCAAAAGCCCAAGACTTTATCAAACTGCATGCTGGTGCGAACGTGACGAATGTTTATTGGGTCTCTGAAGCAGATGCTCAACAACAGGCCGTCTTTAGCGCTAGTTATAACGGTTATGGCTTAAGCTTTGCTTTAAGCGAAGTGTCAGTCTCTGGTGCCAAAGCCGGCGGTGTGAAACTGATGGATCTTAAAGATGGCGATCACGTCGCTAACTTTACGCTTTTTGATCCAACCGAAAAACACGCTGCTGTGGCAATTATCACGCAACGTGGGGCCTTTAAGCGCATGTTCTTAAGTGAAATTGGCTTAACAAGCCGTGCCCGGCGTGGTGTCTTGATCTTGCGCGAATTAAAACGTGATCCACATCGTGTGGCCGCTATGATTAGTGTCGCACCTAAGATTACATTATTAGTGAAAACCGAACAGGCATTATTAACAATTGAACCACAAGCGCATGCAACAGGTGACCGTTATTCAAACGGGAGCTTCGTCATGGATGTTGAAGAAGTTGGTCAACCAGTATTTGTTTTAGCACAATCCAGCGAACCAATTTCAAATCATAAAGATTAATCAAAAGGACACTAATTAACCTAATTAGTGTCCTTTTCTGTTATATAAAAGAGACGGAAATTTAGAATCTGTACCATAACACTTAAAAGGTTTTGCACAATCTAAATCAGGCGGACAACTTGTTCTTAAATGAACTACCAACGCTTACATAACAGTGTTTTAAGGCGTATGACAGGTGGTAAATATTTTTAAAAAGAAAGGGTTTGCAAAAACCTTGTGACGTGTTATACTAAATGTGTAAAAACTGTATGATTGAATTTTAAATAAATGGAGGCAATCCACATGGTAAAAACTGAAAAAATCAATTTAGCCGATTATTGGGACGGTTTTAATAAGGGTGATTGGCAAGATGAAATTGATATTCGTGATTTCATCCAACAAAACTTTACAGCCTACGATGGTGACGAAAGTTTCTTAGCTGGTCCTACTGAAGCGACAACAACTTTAAACGACCAATTAATGGCACTTAAGAAAAAAGAACGTGAAGCAGGCGGTGTTTTAGATGCTGATAACGATAATCCTGCAACTGTCACATCACACGGTCCTGGTTATTTAAACAAGGATCTTGAAAAAATCGTTGGGTTACAAACTGACGCACCACTCAAACGGGCTTTCATGCCATTTGGTGGGATTCGGATGGCTGAAGATGCCTTAGAAGCTTATGGCTTTAAGACAGATCCAGAACAACACAAAATCTTTAACGAATATCGTAAGACCCATAACCAAGGGGTTTTCGATGCTTACACTCCTGATATGCGTAAAGCACGTCACTACAAGATTATTACAGGTCTTCCTGATGCTTATGCACGTGGCCGGATTATCCCTGATTTACCTCGGATTGCCGTTTATGGGATTGACCGCTTAGCAGAAGAAAAAGTGCGCGACTTTAATGGCATTGGCGACGGAGAAATGACAGATGATGTTATTCGTCTTCGTGAAGAAATCAATGAACAATATCGTGCCTTACAAGACATGAAGAAAATGGCTGCTAGCTATGGTTTTGATATTTCAAGACCTGCTAAAAACGCACAAGAAGCCGTTCAATGGATCTATTTCGGTTACTTAGCAGCTATCAAGACTCAAAACGGGGCTGCGATGTCAGTTGGCCGGATTGATACAACAATGGATATCTTTATCCAACGTGATTTAGATCGTGGCTTAATTACAGAAGCTGAAGCACAAGAAATGGTTGATCATTTTGTCATGAAATTACGGATGGTGCGTTTCATTCGGACAGAAGACTACAACTCATTGTTCTCTGGTGATCCAATCTGGGCAACATTATCAATGTGTGGGATTGGTATGGATGGTCGTCACCATGTTACTAAGACTGCCTTCCGTGTCTTGAAGACATTGGAAAACATGGGTGCTGCACCAGAACCTAATATCACGTTACTTTGGTCAGATCGCTTACCAGAAGGTTTCAAGCGCTATGCAACTGAAGTGTCAATCAAGAGTTCAACAATTCAATATGAAAATGATGACTTGATGCGCAACGAATGGGGTAGCGACTATTATGGGATTGCTTGTTGTGTTTCTGCACAACCAATCGCAGATGGCGTTCAATACTTCGGGGCTCGCGCTAACTTGGCTAAGACAATCCTTTACGCAATTAACGGTGGGATTGATGAATTAGGTAAAGCACAAGTTGGACCAGCCTACCAACCAATTACAAGTGAAGTCATCGATTACAAAGAATTCATGGGTAAATACGACAAGATGTTGGATTGGTTAGCAGACGTTTACGTTAATGCTTTAAACACAATCCACTATATGCATGACAAGTATTACTACGAATCAGCACAATTAGCATTGAAGAATAGTCGCTTAGACCGGACATTTGCTACTGGTATCTCTGGTTTATCACATGCGGTTGATTCAATTTCAGCTATTAAATATGGTCAAGTTAAGATTATCCGTGACGAAGACGGCATGGCAGTCGATTTTGAAGCTCAAAATCCTGACTACCCACGTTATGGTAACAATGATGATCGTGCTGATGATATTGCTAAATGGTTAGTTAAGACTTTCTACAATAAGATGAACACACATCACCTATATCGTGGCTCAAAATTATCAACATCTGTTTTAACAATCACATCAAACGTTGTTTATGGTAAGAATACAGGGACAACACCTAATGGCCGTCAAGCTGGCGAACCATTCTCACCTGGTGCTAACCCAGCATACGGTGCTGAAAAGAACGGTGCTTTAGCATCATTACTTTCAACAGCTAAGATTCCGTATCGTTATGCAACTGACGGGATTTCAAATACATTTGGTGTCACACCTAATACTTTAGGTCATGATGACAATGCTCGTAAAGATGCCTTAGTCAACATGGTCGACGGTTACATGGTTAACCACGGTATGCATTTGAACATCAACGTCTTCAACAAACAAACATTGATGGATGCTCAACAACATCCTGAAGAATACCCAACATTAACCGTTCGTGTTTCTGGTTACTGTGTCTACTTCGCAGATTTAACCAAGGAACAACAAGATGATGTTATTTCAAGAACATTCTTCGATGAAATGTAGTCATTCATAAGAATAAACGAGGCAGCGGATAGCTAACCCTATCCGCTTTCTTGTAAAGCTGCTAATTTTGATTTAGCAGTTTTGCTAGGAAGAGTGTCTTTTATAAGAGGTGGAAGAAATGGCAATTAAATTTACAACCCGTTTATCAACGGAAACCGCAGAAACAGTCGTACCAGAAGCAACCACAGAAGCACCAATTGGCTATGTCCATTCAATCGAATCTTTTGGATCCGTAGATGGCCCTGGTATTCGTTTTGTGGCCTTTTTACAAGGGTGTCGCATGCGGTGCGAATTCTGTCATAATCCCGATACTTGGAATATTGGTAGTGGTGAACCGTATACTGCTGACGAATTAATTGCAAAAGCATTACCTTACAAAGCATTTTGGGGTAAGGAAGGTGGCATCACCTGTAGCGGTGGTGAATCACTAATTCAAATTGATTTCTTAATTGATTTATTTAAAAAATGCAAAGCACAGGGCATTAATACATGTCTTGATACGTGTGGGCAACCTTTCACGTATAAGGAACCATTCTTCAGTAAGTTTAAAGAATTGATGAAGTATACGGATTTATCGATGGTTGATATTAAGCATATCGATCCAGAAGGCCATAAGAAGTTAACCGGTTTTTCAAATAAACATATTTTGGAAATGATTGAATATATGTCTAATCACGGTCATCATATGTGGATTCGGCACGTCCTCATTCCAGAACGGACAGATTATGATTGTTACTTAGAACGACTTGGCGATTACATTAAGACCTTGAATAATGTTGACCGGGTTGAGGTGTTGCCTTATCATACAATGGGAATTGTCAAATATGAAAAAATGGGGATTAAGTACCCACTTGAAGGCATCGAACCACCAACTCATGATCGGGTTGTTAATGCCGAACGGTTGTTACATACCGCTGATTATTCAAAATAAGCGGTATAAAGCGGTAGCATTAGAAATTTTTAAGTGAATAATAAGAAAGAGCGCCGAAAAAGGTTGCTCTTTTTTTATTTTTTTATTATTATAATGATAAGGGATAACCCAAAGAAATGAGGATTGAGCATGAAGACAAGACAAGAGAATATATTTTCTTCAAAAACATTAACTTATTTTTTGCAATTAGCGGAAACGATGAACTATACGCAGGCCGCTCAGCTATTAGGGATTACACAACCGGCATTAACCCAACAAATTAAGAAATTGGAACGCACAGTTGGGGCACCACTTTTTTATTCTGTCGGTAAGAAATTACACATCTCTGATGCCGGCCGGACAATGTTAGATGCAACCCACCAAATCTATGATTTATTAAACACGGCAACGGACGAAATCCAAAGTGCAACTAGCGCTAGTCGTGGTAAAATTAATATCGGGATTTTAGCATCGATGGAACTCAGTGTTATTCAAAGTTTCTTAATCAAGTATTACCAACAATTCCCCAATATCGAAGTCAGTGTTCATTTATTGACACGTAAGGAAATTTGGGATCGTCTCGAAAATAATAAAATTGATCTTGCAATCATGTATTTACCAGATGACAGTATTAAAAATTGGAAGCCTTACCGTTCCAAGAAGATTGCGGATGAAAGCCTTGTTTTCTTGAGCAATAATCCGTTATTGAAGAAACGCAAGAAGATTCATTTTGAAGATACATTAACTGAAAAATGGGTTACTTATCCTGATGAATACTATCTCAATCAATTCATCAGTGAAGCGTATAAGAATCAAATGGTAGATCGGCCAGTTAGTGCCGCACAATTTACATCGCCATTTGAAATTTTACGTTTTGCTGAAGCAACTGGTTTAAGCACCGCACTACCTAAGAGCTTTTACGATGCCCATAATGTTGGGATTGAATCGAACGCGGTACAATTTGATCCAGCGATTCAATTTGAACTAGCCTTCGTATTCCGTAAAGAAAAGGAAGATATTCCTCGGATTGACAGTTTCTTCCGTGAATTCAATCTTTACCTAGAAGAAAAAGACTATTTAACGCGAATTAAAGAACAAAACCGTAAAATCGTTTAATATTTCTGGTATAATCGATAATGTAATTTTGAAAAGAAGGGTCTGTATAAATATGAGTAAAGAATTAGTTTTCGGTCACCAAAACCCAGATACAGACGCAATTGTTGCGGCAATGGCGTTTGCTTATCTACAACAACAACTTGGCAAGGATGTCGAAGCTGTTGCTTTAGGTGAACCAAATGAAGAAACAAGTTATGCATTACGCCACTTTGCTGCAAGCACACCACGTGTGATTAAAGAAGCTGGTAGTGAAGTGCAAAGTGTTATGCTAGTTGACCACAACGAAGCACAACAAAGTGTTGCTGATATCAAAGATTTAACAGTAACTGATGTTGTTGATCATCATCGGATCGCTAACTTTGAAACAGTAAGCCCATT
Organism: Latilactobacillus parasakei; assembly: GCF_049674265.1. Taxonomy (NCBI): domain Bacteria; kingdom Bacillati; phylum Bacillota; class Bacilli; order Lactobacillales; family Lactobacillaceae; genus Latilactobacillus; species Latilactobacillus parasakei. Next base: position 318,177 of record NZ_CP186861.1, read on the forward strand.
ATTCTACCGTGCTGAACCAGTTGGCTGTACCAGCACAATTCTTTTATCAATGTTCAACGAAAATAAAATCGAAATCCCTGCTCAATTAGCTGGTTTAATGATGAGTGCCATCATTTCAGATACATTGTTGATGAAATCACCAACAACAACTGAAAAAGACCGGATTGCTATCAAGACATTAGCAGAAATTGCAGATGTTGATTTTGAATCATATGGTCTTGAAATGTTAAAAGCTGGTACTAACTTAGATGATAAGAGCGAAGCTGAATTAATTGAAGCTGATGCTAAAACATTCGATATGGCTGGTAAAAAAGTTCGTATCGATCAAGTTAACACAGTTGATATCGAAGCGGTCTTCAAACGCCAAGCTGCTTTTGAAGCTGCTATCGAAGCAGACAACAAAGCTAACGGTTACGACTTATTCGTACTTTTGATTACTGACATCTTAAACAGTAACTCAGAAGCGCTTGTTATCGGCGAACCAGCTGAAGCCTTCGAAAAGGCCTTTGATGTGACCTTAAACAACCATCGTGCCCAATTAGCCGGTGTTGTGTCACGTAAGAAACAAGTTGTCCCACAATTAACAGCAGCATTTTAATAGCAATTAAGAAGATAAAGTCCTGCGGGGCTTTATTTTTTTGTTAGGAGCAACAGATGACTGAGGAAGTAACAAAGGCAATTCAAGTAATTGAAGCGACAATTCGAAATTGTCAAAAGAGCCAGCTAAAATTTGGAGAAGGGTCCGCCCAATTTACTTTATTAAAAAATAGAATTCACGCATTGGAAGTTGGTCGTGATTTATTGAATGGGCGCACAGATATAACTGCTGAAGCATTGGTCAGGGCACAGGCACCGATTGAGTCAATCATCCATAAAACCGAAAAAGCGTTGGCTAACCAAAAAAAGACATCGCCTGCAATTAAGCGGATGACAACATTAATAGCAGCAATGACATCCATTCGGACAGCTATTATGGCACAACTTTCTGTAAATGAGACCCATCAATAATATGATGGGTTTTTTTGTGTCTTTTTTACAGATGATAATGATTCTAATCTAACATCAAACGTGTTATAATGTAAGAGAATTCACAAGGAGGCCGATAATGATGAAACATACGTTGAAGTTAGTACTCACAATTGTGGTTGGGATTACCGCATTAGTATTAGCCTTTTTATGCCAACAACCACTGTGGGCCCAAGTATTAGTCAGTCTAGCTGGTGGCTTAGTTGCGTTATCGATGTTGATTGAGATGATTCGTACTTTAAAATCTGGTCGATATGGTGTTGATTTACTGGCTATTACCGCCATCATTGCAACACTCGCTGTTGGTGAATATTGGGCTGCCTTGATGGTCCTCGTGATGTTAACGGGTGGGGATTCATTAGAAGATTATGCCGCGCATAAAGCAGGGCGGGAATTAAAATCGTTATTGGACAACTCGCCACAGGTCGCTCATTTAATGCGTGGTGACGGACTTGTTGATGTTGCTGTCGACGAACTCCAAGTCAATGATCAAGTTGTTGTGAAGCCAGGAGAACTGGTTCCGGTTGACGGTCATATCATTGAGGGGTCATCGCTGTTTGATGAATCGTCTCTAACCGGTGAATCACGCCCAGTTGAAAGGACAATCAATGAGCCGATTATGTCAGGATCAGTAAACGGTGAGACATCAATCACAATGGTGGTCGATCAATTGGCTATTAACAGTCAGTATCAAGCAATTGTTAAACTGGTTGAAAGCTCAGCAGCGCAACCCGCTCATTTTGTGCGTTTAGCGGATCGCTATGCCGTGCCGTTTACATTAGTGGCGTATTTGATTGCGGGTGTAGCGTGGTGGCTTTCAAAAGACCCTGTGCGCTTTGCCGAGGTCTTGGTGGTCGCGTCGCCATGCCCGTTGATTCTCGCGGCACCGATTGCGCTTATCTCAGGTATGAGTCGTGCCAGCCGGAATGGGATTATCGTCAAAACGGGGACGACGATTGAAAAATTGGCGCTGGCCAAATCGGCTGCTTTTGATAAGACCGGCACGATTACGAATGGCCAATTAACCGTGGATCAAGTCGTACCGGAGATTGATATTAAACCATCGGAGTTATGTCGTTTAGCAGCCAGTGCTGAGCAGGCTTCGGCGCATATTCTGGCGCGTTCTTTACTACAAGTCGTCCCAGCAGCGCGATTATTAGAGATTACTAGTTTAAAAGAAATGACGGGTGCTGGTGTAACCGCCCAATTAGCATCTGGACAGACGGTTCAAGTCGGCAAATTTGAATTTGTGGCGCCTAACCAAGCTAAACAACCCCAGACACAGACAACTGTCTACATTGGCATTGACGGGCGTTATGCGGGCTATATCACGTTTATCGACCATCTTCGCCAGGAAGCACCTCAAACGATGTCAACGCTTCATCAGCTCGGTTTACAGCGCTTAATGATGCTCACAGGTGATCAGGCGACAACCGCTAAAGAGATTGCGGCTCAAGTCGGCATTGATGAAGTTCACGCTGGGTGTTTGCCTGCCGATAAAATTCGACTCATCAATAATGTTGCGCCGGAGCAGCGGCCGATAATCATGGTTGGCGACGGTGTTAACGATGCACCATCCTTGGCGAGTGCCGATGTCGGAATTGCGATGGGTGCTCACGGTGCCACAGCAGCGAGTGAATCAGCAGATGTTGTCATCTTAAAGGATGATTTGAGTCGGGTTAGTCGCGCCATCACGATTGCACGAGACACAATGCGGGTTGCGCGCCAGTCCGTTTTGATTGGGATCTTCATCTGTATCGGATTGATGTTGATTGCTAGTACCGGTGTCGTACCAGCTTTAATTGGTGCTTTATTCCAAGAAGTTGTCGACACAGTTTCGATTTTATACGCATTACGTGCTAGAAATGACCATTAAAAAAAGAGGCCGCTAAGGGCCTCTTTTTTGTTGTTAATTATTTTTCAGATTGGACTTTTAAAAACATATCTTTTGGGAGATATAATTTCGGAATCATCGCCAATAAAATCCCAAAGACGATACCATTTAAGATGAAGCCGGCAACGAAACTGCCGCCATTTACGGTTAACGAATAGAGCCAAGCATTCATTCCTTTAGGTGCGTATGAGCCCCAGTAGATGGCCCCAGCTAAGAAGTGGCAGAAGTATTTGGCGAAAGTACCAATGAAAGCTGCGGACCAAAGGAGCGCAATCGTTTTTACTTTGGTATTTTGTTGGATACTTGCTTGAACTGGTTTTTGTAAAACGCCAGCTAGGCCAACGACCATGAAGGCAATCGTAAATTCTAGTAATCCTTGCCAAACGTTGAGAACACTCCCGTTACCAAGTCCGCGTAAGACGAGGTCTAAAAGGCCCCAGATTAAACCCGAAACCATCCCAGCAGCGACGCCGCGACGGAGACTATAGATAATAATAGGGATAATCCCAAAGGAAACTTCAATCGCTGAAGGTCCTACTGTATGAGGAATATACTCGAGTGCCATCGCAAACGCTGCGATAATGGCCCCTTCAATTTGAATCAATAACCGTTGATGTTGCATAAAAATAACCCCTTTTCTTGGTTAACCAACACAAAAAAGGAGTTAAAGTCTCAACTCCATCACAATTCCTACGCTTGTCTTAACAAACAGGTTCGAAGGGTCTGATCATTTAATCACTCTCAGCCAATGGCTCCCCTTTGTGATGGTTAATATTTAAATTTTAAGAACGTTTTCAGTATACCGGATACAACAAAGATGTCAAGCAATCAAGCTTCATTCGAGCTTATCCATCGCCGAGCGCTGTTCGTCATCAACTACGTGCGTATACAAATGGGTGGCTTGCGTGGTTGTTTGGCCCAATTGGGTCGCCACAATCGTTTCGCTGTGGGTCGCTGACATCAGATCGGTTGCGAGTGTATGACGGAATTTATGCGGCGTTAGGCGAACGCCAAAAGCTTCAGAGTACTTAGCTACCAGTTTTTCAATGGCATAGTTACTGATTCGCTTCGCTTGGCCGCGATACTTTGTGACAAATAAGGCCCGTTCGTTAGTGGTAGAATAGCGCTGTTGTCGGATTTGAACGTAATCTTGCAGATAAGGTAAGCCCCAAGGTGCGATGGGCACGGTATCTTGTTGACCACCCTTACGGATAACCGTAATTGTTAGTTGTTCGAGGTTCAAATCAGAAACGTTAGCTTGGGCGAGTTCGGAAAGACGAATGCCGGTAGTAAGTGCCAATACGCAAATCGCAATATCCCGTTCGCAATTTTGCGTATAAGAAGCGAGTTGGCGATTAGAGAGCGCACTGGGATAGTCGACTTGCATAAAGGTAATGAAGTCATGTTTTTTATCGCCGGTGAGCAACTTTTGACCGATATGGCGTGAACGAGTGGCCATTGTCTCGGAAGATTTCAGTAGTTTGACTTTTTTCATGACGTTACGGTAAAAATAAGGCTCACCATCGGCTTGTTCTGCTTCAATTGTCAGGAAGTACCAGAGCGCATTCAAAGCGTTGATAGAGCGATTGACCGCCTGGAAGGAGAGTTTATGATTATTTGCTTTTCGTTTATTCATTAAAAAGATCTTATAGAGTTCGATATCTTCTAATTTCATCTTATCAAGCGCGACAAGGGGGATATCCTTAGTCGTTTGAACAGCAACGATTTGTTCGTCAATTAACCAGGAGAAGAAGCGGATGTATTCTTGGAGATATTGATAGAGCGTTGCAGAGGAGTATGCATTGGCTTGCCGATTAATATAAAATTTACGGACGTAATCGGGAAGATCCGCCAAGCGTTGTTCACATAGTTCGAGATAACGTTGTTGGTCCATGATTGAAACCACCTTAATAGAGAATTATAGTTATTTTAACAAAAAAGCGGCGAGAACACTACAAGTGTTGTTAAAATTATGGTTTTAACAACACTTGTTTGACGAATTTTGACCACTAACCCGAGAAGTCAGTTTTTAGGCCATTTGTAGCAGCCATTTAAAAACGAATAAAATGCCTGTTTAACGGTCCTTTATCCTATTAAAACGTTGATATAACAGCGTTTATAGCATGCTTAGGCCGATTTGAGCATCAAATTAGCGTTTTATTGAACTCGGATTATGGTTAATGATTAGCAATTTGAGCCTTAAAATTACGGATTTTACAGCTGTATAAATCAATCTTGAGTTATTTAATGAATTTCATGTGGTTTTTGATCATTAATGATTAGGAAATGGTTTTAATCTGCGGTCAGATCAGTCATTTAGCATTGAGATTTGTTAATCGTAGTTGAGTTTTTTAAACGGTTGATGTTTTAGTTAAAGCATTTTAAAACGTTGCTAAAAGAATTTGCTAAATTAAGGACTTAAATACAGCTTAATAAGTCAAAATCAGCCACTCTTTTAAAATAAACGTATACTTCCTATAATATATATTATGTAAACTAGAATATCTTTTTTTATTTAATAGGTCCCCCACACCGTCTTTAATTACCGTAATCGATTATTTTTATGTTGAAAACTAGATTAAATTTAATTGAACTGTTTGGTTATTTGAACTAGCTAAAAATGGCACCAAACAGTACTTTAGAATTTATCACAGGCCATTTAAAAAAGCCCAGATACTGGTTAAATACCAATAACTGGGCTTTTTAGATTTACTTTAGTCAGTTAGTCGAATTACAACTTTACCGGCTAATTTACCATTAGCAACCAATTCCAGTGCATCTTGAACGTGATCAAGATCAAAATCGTGTGGATCGATAGCTGGTGTAATGTGATGTTTTTCAACTAATTCAGTGACTTTTTTAAGTTGCTGGCCATCCGAACGCACAAAGATGAAGCGGTAGTCAACTTGTGCTTTAGCAGCGAGTTTATCCCATTTCTTACCGACTAAACCAAACAAGAGCCGTTTCCAAGCAGGTAATTGGTGCGTGATTGCAAAGTGTTTGTTAGGGCCTGCCACCAAACTTAATAAGCGACCACCCGGTTTCATAATTGAAAGTTCACGTTCGATATCTTGAGCCCCACGAGTATCGATAACGTAATCGACATCATTTAATACTTCCCAATAATCGGTTGTCCGGTAATCAAGGTATTGATCAGCGCCTAATTCTAGAATATGCTCACGTGCTGCAGCGTTCCCTGAGACAATGACTGTTAAGCCTAAAGATTTAGCGACTGGCACGGCTAATTGGCCAAAACTGCCAGAACCACCAGGAATGAAAATCGTCTTCCCTGCTTCAACAGCTAATTCTTCCGTGAGACCTTGATAAGCGGTTAAACCGGTCAAGGGGACAGCAACGGTCTCTTTAGCTGATAAATTGGTAGGTGTATACCAGATAGCGTCGGCATTAACCGCAACGTATTCTGCAAAACCACCAATCTTAGCAAGTGGTAGCCGGGTGTAAACCAGATCACCCGGTTTAAAAGGCGTTACGTTAGAGCCGATAGCAGTGATTTCACCGACAACTTCATTGCCAAGGGTTAGTGGCATCGAATAATCTTGAATCAACTTAACACTGCCGTGAATATTCATTAAATCTAACGGATTGACTGCGGCATAGCTAACTTTGATGAGTACTTCGTTAGCTTGGGGTTTGGGGGTGGCAATTTCCTTCACTGTCACATTGAGATCTTTACTATAGTTTGTAATTTGAGTTGCTTTCATTTTAAAGTGCCTCTTTCCATGGGAGTATTTGAAGTGTTTGGTGTGCTATTGCTAATAATGCCTCTGAATCGGGATTTACTTTAGCCATGACACGGATACCAACCAATGCATTTTGAAGTGTTGCGGCTAGTAGCTCGCTCTTAATCGGAGACTGCAACTCAGCTTGCCCTTCAATCAGTAATCGCTGCAGCATTGCTTGTTCCTGCTGTAAATAGCGGTTAATGAGCTGTTGAATGTCTTCTTCTAACGTTGATAACGCGGTTGCCGTATTAACGACTAAACAGCCGTCTGGTTGTTGCGCTGGATGGTTAATGAACGTTTCAAAGATGGCTGTCAAACGACTACTAAGGTCGCTATGCTCATTGATGATTTGCTTAAATGTCGTGGTGATTTGATCGTGGTAATGCGCTAGGACTTCGATAAATAGCTGGTGCTTATCACCAAACGTATCATAAATACTACGGCGATGGATGCCCATTTCGTCGACTAGGTTTTGCATCGACGTTTGTTCATATCCCTGGCGCCAAAAAACGAGCATTGCTTTGTCTAAGACGGCTGTTGTTTCAAATTCTTTCGTGCGCATCTGATAATCTCCTCTTATTAGAACGTTCATTCTAGTATAGATGATGACTCTGAATAACGCAACTAGATTTTGCGCAATTTCAAAGACAAAAAAAGAACGTCTCATGAAGACGTTCTTTGGTGATGCTATTTCGTAAGGTAAAAAATCCCGAAGGCCCCCAGACCAACGTGACTCATAATAACGGGACTCGTTAAAGCGACTGTATAAGGGACGTGGGGCTGGGTTTCTGCTAGCGTTGCTTGGATTTTGGCGGATAGTTCGTCAGTAATGCCGACGTGTGAAATACCAATTTCAGCGATATCCTGAGTGGCCAAGTGTTCGCGAATATTATTGATTTCTTTGGTGAAGGCCTTTAGCCCCCGTCCCTTAGCAATCACTTCTAATTCTGTATCCGTTAAGCGGACGATCACCTTGAGTTTAATCAGTTTTGTTAAGAGCCCCGCCATTCGACTGATACGTCCGCCGCGTTGGAGTGCATCTAGTGAGTCTAAAAAGACGTAGGTTTCTGTCTTGCTACGAATCTCATCAAGATGGGCAATGATTTCAGTGAGTGTCTTCCCCGCTTCAACATCTTGAGCGGCTGCGACGACTTGATAAGCCAGGCCACGGTCAATTTCTTTACTATCGATGACGTGGACGTCACTCGTTGATTGTTGAGCCGCTGTGTGTGCGCCTTCGATAGTGCCACTGAGTAACCCTGTACAGTGGATTGATAAGATCGTACTGCCATCAGCCCCCAATTGGTCGTATAATTCAACGAAACTGCCGACTGTTGGTTGGCTTGTTGTTGGAAACTCAGTCGTTGCATTTTGCAAGCGGCTTAAGAATTCGGCACGGGTAATTGTTTGACCGTCAACGAAGGATTCAGCCCCCTGTTGAATCGTCAGTGGCACAATATGGATATCATACCGTTCTTGTTCTGCTGCAGTTAATTGAATTGATGAATCGGTTACTATTTTAATTGTCATGTGAGTTGTACTCCTTTAAGTCAATAATTTAGATGTTCAGATAAATTGAAAAGAACATTAATGTCGTCCCGAGCATTACGAAAAAGTGCCAAATCAAATGTAATCCAGGAATTTTAGGAAAACTGTAGATTAAGGCGCCAACTGTGAAGACGACGCCACCACTGACGAGTAACCAAAAACCTGAGGGTGATAAGTTAGTGTATAACGTCTTGCCTGCCAATAAGCATAACCAGCCCATAATAACGTAAATGCTGGTTTCTAGACGTTGGTAGCGACCGTGGCTAAAAATATGCGTTAAAATGCCCGCAATTGCAAGTGTCCAAATCGCAATCAATAGACTAATGCCCGCCGTATGCCCGATAAAAATCAAACAGTATGGTGTATAGGTACCAGCGATTAACAAGAAAATGTTACTATGATCAAATATCTGGAAAACCCGTTTGGCCTTAGTAAAGGCTAAACAATGGAATAACGTTGATGCGAGATACAGCGCTAGTAATGTGGCACCGTAAACGATTAAACTAGCAATCGCAACTGGGGATAGCGATTTTTGAACACTCTTGACAATCAGGAGGATTACCAACGCTAGGCTACCGAAGAAGCCCACACCGTGTGTAATGGCATTCCAAACTTCGTAGATAATTTGTTGTCGTTTATTAGTCATCATATGCAAATGATCGCCTCTTTTTTCTCTATTTGTCGAGTATTATAGATTGATATAGAATATAAGTCAACTAAAAATAGAATCGCATTCTACATACGTGACAAATGATTAACGCTATGGCATAATAAAAGAACAAACAAGTTGGTCGTTAAGGAGTATCGAAATGCAATCTCAAGAATTTAAGCAGTGGCTTAGTGATTTTCAAGCCCTGCGTTTGCCGCAATGGGAAGATTTTCCGGATCTAGAGTTATATATGGACCAAGTGATTAATGAAGTCAATAAGCAACTAGAGCCGCTCTTGCACGTTAAGATTACGAAAACAATGATTAATAGCTACGTTAAGATGGCCATTATTGAGCGGCCAATCAAGAAACGCTATAACCGCGATCATCTAGCTGAATTGATTATTGTCAGCATTATGAAGCTTGTTTTCCCGCTAGACGTCTGCAAAAAAGGGATTCAACAAGCCTTAGATAATGCCAGTGCCGGTGAAGCTTATGACCAATTTGTGGCCCTTTTTAACGATGAAATGGCCAATATCAATGCGCCTGCCAGCGTCAATGAATTCGACCTTAGCGAATCGTCGTTAGCAATTGTGCAAAAAGTAGCCGTTAAATCTGTCATCTATAAACTGATCGGCACAAAATTAGTCGAAATAAGCTAACCGCTTACATGATTATATAACTAAAAAATGGTTTACAGCAAACTTAATTGCTGTAAACCATTTTTTTAAAGTATTATTTAATATTATTCTTTCGTGAAATCCTTAATCCAAGCTAGGGCAATTGCCTTTTCACCTAAGTGGGCACCGATAACTGGGCCGAAATAGCTGATATCAATCGGTAAATCAGGATGTTTTTCACGGAGTTTATCACGCCATGATAGTGCTGCTGCTTCATCGTTGGCATGGATAATCAATGCGCGTAATGGGTAGTCAACACGTTCTTGTGTTTCTTCGAAGATTTGTTCGGCGCGGGCGTATGCCTTCTTCAATGAACGCACCTTCTCAAAAGCTGTAATCTTGTTGGTTTCATCATCAAATGTTAATAATGGCTTGATTTTTAACATACTACCAATAAAGGCAGAGGCATTTGATAGACGGCCACCACGGACTAAGTTTTGTAAATCGTTGACGATGAAGCATTCATCCATTGTGCTTTTTAAATCATCGAGTCGATCAATAATTTGTTCAACAGTGACTTCTGGATCGCGAGCCATTCTGGCTGCTTCCATTGCTAAATAGCCCATCAACATCACGGTAATGCCAGAATCGTAAGGTACGACTTGGATGTTATCGATGGTGCTGGCCGCATTTTTCAAAGTTGTCACAAATCCGGAAATCGTGCTGGCAAGGTGGATACTGATGACAGCATCGTAACCTTCGTTACCTAGATCCTCATATAATTTTAACATCTCGCCTAGTGGAGGCTGTGAGGTGCTTGGAAATGTTTCGGCTGTTTTTAATTTTTGATAGAACTCTTCAGATGTAATGTCGACGCCTTCATCGTACACTTGTCCATCGAGAATTACTGGGATTGGAACAACGTAGAGATGATGGTCTTTCACTTGCTGTTCTGTGAGATAAGCAGTACTATCAGTGACTACAGCAATTTTCATGTTGACACCTACTTTTTTATTATTCGCTAATAACTATATCATAAATGACGGGCTAATTCCCCTATTAATCGCTTTTTTCAAAAAGTTGTATAGGCCCTCTTCTTTTAGTTTATCGTTATAACGGCGATGATAACGGTTTAGCTAATTATGTAAATTTTAAACACCCATGGTTAGTTAGCAGATACGTTAATTTCTTTGAGGTTCTGTGCCAAAACAGTTACAATAAGTAAGATAATTCTATTATAGAAAGTGTGACCAATAATGACCTTTGACGGTTTAATGACTCACGCCGTTGTCAACGAGCTCAATACGACGCTTGCCGACGGTAAAATTACTAAAATCCAACAGCCTTATGCCAATGAGGTAATCTTAACGATCCGGGCAAATCGTAAAACGTACCCTCTTTTGTTATCTGCACACCCTTCTTATGCACGAGTACAAGTAACGCGGGTGCCTTATGCGAACCCTGCAACGCCACCCAATTTTGCGATGACGCTTCGTAAATATTTAGACGGTGCCATTTTAGAACGGATCGAACAAGTTGAAAGTGACCGAATCTTACGTCTGACCTTTAAATCCCGCAATGAATTGGGTGACATGCAAAAACTATGTTTGATTGTCGAATTAATGGGTCGGCATAGTAATGTTATCTTGATTAACCTTGAAACTCAAAAGATTTTAGATTTAATTCGCCATGTCGGGGTTTCACAAAACCGGTTCCGCTTTTTAATGCCCGGGGCTGATTACGTTAATCCACCAGCACCAACTGGTCTAAATGCCTTTACGACCGATCTAGGAACTCTTGATTGGTTAAGTTACTATAATGAAGATGCCGATGAACAGATTCACTGGCTACAACAACAATTCCAAGGCATGAGCCGCGAAAGTGCCCTTGAATTGCAAACCCGTTTAATGGATCACGATAACTATTTAGCAGTCGTGACCGATTTCTTCAAGCAATTTGACCAAGCACAACCGACGTTAACAATTGGTGAAAAGAAATCATGGTTTACCGCCTTCCCTTATCAGAGCCTAACAGGGACTCAGAGCCATTTTGAAACGCTGAGTGAACTGTTAGACCAATACTATCTGCATAAGGCTCAGCGCGACCGTGTGCAACAACAAGGTGGGGCCCTCATTCATTTCATTCGTAATGAGATTCAAAAGGATGAAAAGAAACTTAAAAAACTACAAAAAACACTCAAAGCAGCCGATAGTGCCGATGATTATCGGATCAAAGGTGAAATTTTAACCACCTACTTACGACAAGTTGAACGGGGTATGACGGAAGTGACGCTTCCTAATTTTTACGATAACAATGAACCCATTAAAATTACGTTATCCAATCAGATTAGTCCTTCTAAAAATGCACAGAAGTACTTCTCGAAATATCAAAAACTAAGAAACTCAATTGCCTACGTCAATGACCAAATGGCTAAGACGGAAGCTGAGTTACAGTATTTCTACACCATTATGGCCCAAATTGAGATTGCCGAACCTAAGGATTTGGAAGATATTAAGGCCGAATTACAGGCTGAAGGCTATCTTAAGATTAAGAAAACAGGCGCTAAGAAACAAAAACGCTATAAGATTAGTGAACCAGAGGTCTTCTATGCGACAGATGGCACGCGAATCTTTGTTGGGAAGAATAACTATCAAAATGATCAGTTGACCTTGAAAAAAGCACATAAAACCGATATTTGGTTGCATGTTAAGAATATTCCGGGTTCCCATGTGATTATTGATAGTCCGACACCGTCTGAACAAACGATTCAAGAAGCTGGTAACTTAGCAGCCTACTTCTCGAAGGCCCGCTTGTCAGCCGCTGTACCAGTTGATTACATTCAAGTTAAAAAAATTAAGAAACCAAACGGTGCCAGACCCGGTTTTGTCATTTACGAAGGACAACAAACCCTCTATACAACACCGGACGAAGCACTCGTTCAGCAGTTACGCAACAAACCAGTGCAAGCCTAATTAAAAAGCGTTCCGCCAAATTAAATTTTGACGGAACGCTTTTTTGTTAGTTTAGGTAGATGACTTCCGCCACTTTCTAAACGTGTTCCATTAGTCATCCTGTTCAGGGTTAATCCTCAGATCATATCCGACTGGTGTCACACTCTTTTTTTAATGTGCGTCTGACCATGCTTGTGGGTCTTGGCGCCATTCATTTAAGGAGGTCGCTTGTTCTGGTGTCAGATTATCGGCAGCTTGTTCGACGGCTAATAGTGCTGAAAAGTTAGAAAGGGTCATCAATCGAAACCCGGCTTGTTCGAAGTTCTTGCGACCGGCGGCCAATTCGTATGAGAAAATCCCGAAGACGCCTAAAATTTCAGCGCCTTCTTTTTGAGCAGCTTGAGCAGCTTGCAGTACGCTACCGCCAGTTGAAATTAAGTCATCAATTAAGACCATTTTTTGACAGGCTGTAAAAGGCCCTTCAATTTGGCGCCCTTGACCGTGGTCCTTTGGTTTAGAGCGAATATAAACCATGGGTAGATCGAGTTCAGCTGCAATCCAGGCAGCATGTGGAATCCCAGCGGTTGCGGTGCCACCAATGACTTCAACTTCTGGGAATTGAGCTTTGATGGCAGCGGCTAATTGACTGGCAATTAGCTTGCGGACCTGAGGATAACCAATTGTAAGTCTGTTGTCACAGTAAATGGGGCTTTTGAGGCCACTCGCCCAGGTAAAGGGTTGATTTGGGCTGAGGCTCACTGCTTTAATATCGATTAAGGCTTGTGCGACTTGTTCGGCAATTGTTGTCATTTGAAAGACTCCCATTCTGATTTAATAGCTTGGTAAGCTTGATAAGGATCACTAGCTTGCGTAATCGGGCGCCCAACAACGATGCCGTTACTATGCATCTGAGCGGCCTCAAGTGGTGTGACCGCCCGTTTTTGGTCGTTATTTTGGCTCGTTGCGGGACGAATACCCGGTGTGACGCAGAGAAAATCTGTAGCGGTCTTACTTTTAATAGTTGTAATCTCTTGTGCAGAACAGATCACTCCGTCACAGTCGGATTGTTGCGCGAGTTGTGCGTAATGTGCTACTGACTCAGGCAGGCTGACAGAAACGAGTTGTTCCTGTTGCATTTGAGCCTCATTGGTTGACGTTAATTGCGTGATGGCTAATAACTTAGCGGGTTTGACGTTTGCTTGTTTAGCACCCGCTTTTAACCCAGCGGCGCCGGCTTGTAGCATTGTTTGTCCACCCGCGGCGTGAATCGTCGTGTAATCGACGCCTAATTGGCCGATGATGGTCATTGCGCTTTGAACCGTATTGGGAATGTCATAGAGCTTTAAATCAAGGAAAATCCGATAGCCACGTGCTTTGAGCGTTTTAATGAGTTGCGGCCCTTCTTGATAGAAAAGTTCCATGCCGATTTTTACGAATAGTGTTTCATCTTTGGGGAATTGTTGGAGAAATTGGTCTGTTTTTTGCCAATTAGGAAAGTCTAGCGCGATAATTACGGGATTTGTCATTAATTATAGAACCTCCTGGTTAACGGCGAATGTTTTAAAGTCATGTAAATCGTACTTAGCAAGTTCATCAGGGAGCGCCTTGATAATATTGGGACAGGCAAATGGCTCACTGAAATTAGCCGTGCCAACAGCAATCGCGTTAGCACCTGCTGCCATCAGTTCGAGTGCATCCCCCGCTGTTGCAACCCCGCCCATCCCAATAATCGGGAGGTTGGAAATCGAACGCACTTGATGAACTAGGCGGATTGCGACTGGCTTGATGGCTGGACCTGAGAGACCACCGGTTTGATTAGCCAGGATTGGTTGCCGGGTCTTTGGATCAATGCGCATCCCAACTAAGGTATTGATTAGCGAGAACCCGGCTGCTCCCGCTGCTTCGACTGCCTTAGCTATCGGTCGAATGTCGGTGACGTTTGGTGAGAGTTTGACGTAGACGGGGACCTGGCTAACCGCAACACAGGCTTTCGTTAAAGTCGCGGCGGCCTCTGGTGAAGTTCCGAACTCTAAGCCGCCGTGTGCGACATTGGGACAAGAGATGTTTAATTCAATCGCATGAACGTTCGGTGCTTGGCTAATCCGTTCACAGACAGCGACATAGTCTGCTTCTGTATTCCCCGCAACGTTGGCGATAATTGGCAGGTCTGGGTAACGTTCTGCTAACCAAGGCAACTTTTCAGCCATGATGGCTTCAATCCCTGGGTTTTGTAAGCCGATTGCGTTTAACATCCCACTAGGTGTTTCGGCCACTCTTGGTGTGGCATTCCCTAAGCGGGGTTCTTTTGTGGCGGCTTTAATGATAATTGCGCCGAGTAAATTAAGATCGTAATAACGGCCGTACTCTTGGCCAAAGCCAAAACAACCTGATGCTGGCATAATGGGGTTCTTCAGTTCTAAGCCGGGTAAAGAAACGTGTAAATCGCTAGTCATTAGATTAACACCTCGTTTGTTTTAAAGACTGGTCCGTCATCGCAGATTTTTAGCTGGATTGTTGGGTCGACTTTTAGTTTCGTGACACAGGCGTAACAAGCACCAATTCCGCAGGCCATTCGCTCTTCTAATGAGATATAAGCGTTTGGATGTGCACTAAAGCGATTATCGACAGCCATTAACAAGCCTTTAGGCCCACAGGCATAGATTGCGTCGTAGGTTGTGGCGGCATCTGCAAATTGCGCGTCGAGTAATAAGCCGACGTGGCCTTTGTAACCGTAAGAGCCATCATTAGTTGCATAGGCGGTTGGCCCTAGTTTTTCAAACTCCGCTTGATAAAAGATAGCCTCTTGATTGGCAAAGCCAAAAACGTGTTGGACTTGAACGCCTTTAGCGACTAATTGCCGGGATAATTCGTGTAACGGTGGAATACCGGTTCCCCCACCGATGATTAAAGCTTTTTGATGCGGCTTAAGTTGGTCGATTGGATAACCATGACCGCCTAATGGGCCTAAGACGGATAGTTCAGTCCCTTGTGAACACTCACTGAGGATTTGAGTGCCTTCGCCAACCGTCCGATAAAGTAAGGTAATGGTGTTATGTGCGGCATCGACATTGGCAATCCCAAATGGGCGTCTCAACAGGAGCGCATCACTAGGAATTTTGACATCGACGAATTGTCCGGGTTGCACCTTTTCTTGGGCTAAGTCACCTGATAAGCGGAGTTCGAAAATACCAGGTGCAATTTCAGTTTGATTTTGAATCGTTAACAGCCATTCTAGTGGCAACATAAGCGTGACTCCTTTGAATTTTTATGTAATAAAAGCGCCAAGACCAAGGCGGTCCTTGGCGCTTTTATAATGCTCAGAATATAACCAGTTTGAACGCACTTCCTTTATAGTGGTTTTGTAAGTAGTGATTGTGATTCTAGGACCGTTAAGATGGCGTCCGTTGTATCGAGCGATGTTAATAAGGGAATGCCATGTTCAATAGCGGTTTGACGAATGACAATACTATCTTTAGCCACTTGGGGTGCTTCGTTTAAACCAGTTGTATTGATGACCAGTTGGATATGGCCGGCCTTAATCTTGTCGAGTAAGTCGCCTGAAGTGGCGTTGATCTTGTCGACTTGTTGGACTGGAATGCCCGCCGCTTTAAATTGTTGTGTTGTTCCCGGTGTCGCGATGATTTGGTAACCAACTTCTCTAAAGCGTTTTGCTAAAGCAAGTGCTTGAGCCTTATCTTGGTTCGTGACTGTCATTAAGACGTTGCCGTGACTTGGCAGATGCATGCCACTAGCTTCAAAGGCTTTATAAAGTGCTTTTTGCATCGTGACATCTGTCCCCATCACTTCACCGGTTGATTTCATTTCAGGTCCTAAGAGACTATCAACACGGGTTAGTTTTGAGAATGAGAAGACTGGTGCTTTCACGTGGATGAGTGGGCCTGCTGGTAACAACCCTGTTGGACTCTTCAATTCAGCTAAGGTGCTGCCTAAAATTAATTGGGTTGCGAGTTGTGCCATTGGAATTTGAGTAACTTTACTTAAGAATGGCACTGTCCGGCTAGCACGCGGGTTGACTTCGATGACGTAAACTTCGTCATTTTGAATGATGAATTGGATGTTCAACAAACCATGACAATCGAGCGCAAGACAGAGTTTAGTGGTGTAGTCGATAATTGCTGCTTTTTGATCTTCTGTGAGGTTTTGTGGTGGATAAACGGCCATTGAATCGCCTGAATGGACGCCGGCCCGTTCGATATGTTCCATGATGCCTGGAATTAAGACCTCTTGTCCGTCACAGATAGCATCGACTTCACATTCTTTACCCATTAAGTAACGATCGATTAAGACTGGGTGTTCATCGGAGACCTTAACAGCTTCTTGCATGTAGTGAGTTAAGTCTTCTGGGGTATGCACGATTTCCATTGCCCGGCCGCCTAAGACGAAACTAGGCCGAATTAAGACGGGATAACCAATCTCTGTTGCAATCGTTAACGCATCAGGTGCGTTGGTTGCTGTTTTCCCGACTGGTTGGGGAATATTCAATTCTTGAATTAATTGGTCGAATAAATCACGATCTTCAGCGCGGTCTAAGTTGGCAACGCTCGTCCCTAAGATCTTAACGCCGTTTTCTTCAAGTGGTGCAGCTAAGTTAATCGCTGTTTGACCCCCGAATTGAACGATAACGCCTTCTGGTTTTTCTAGTTCGACGACGTTTAAAACATCTTCGAGTGTTAATGGTTCAAAGTAAAGCTTGTCGGAGATTGAAAAATCAGTTGAAACCGTCTCTGGATTACTATTCATGATGATTGCTTCGTAACCAGCTTTTTGAATAGCTTGTACACAGTGGACGGTTGCGTAATCGAATTCGACCCCTTGACCAATCCGAATGGGGCCAGAACCGATAACTAAGATTGATGGTTTAGCGGAAACTAAACTTTCATTTTCTTGTTCGTAGGTCGCGTAGTAATAAGGGGTTTGTGATTCAAACTCGGCAGCACAAGTATCGACCATCTTATAAACGGGTTGAATACCACTTTCTTGGCGCATTTGGCGTACTTGGATTGGCGTGATTTGCCATGTTTTGGCAATCTTCTCGTCTGAAAAGCCGTTTTTCTTAACGATTTCGAGTAATTCGACGTCGCCTTTTTGGCTACGGAGTTGTTCTTCTAATTCAATGATGTGGCTGATCTTATCTAGGAAGAATAAATCAATCTTCGTTAATTCAGCTAATTCCTGAATGAGATAGCCACGCCGTAATGCTTCTGCAAGGTAGAAAAGACGGTCGTCTTGCGGATGAATAATCCGTTGGACCAGATCGTTGTCGCTGACGCTGGTTAAACCTTCTAATTCAAGGTGGGCTGTCCCGATTTCAAGTGAGCGAACGGCTTTTAGGAGTGATTCTTCGATGTTCCGGCCAATCGCCATGACTTCGCCAGTCGCTTTCATCTGTGTACCTAATTGGCGATCACCCTTATTGAACTTATCAAAAGGCCAGCGGGGAATCTTGGCAACAACGTAATCCAACATGGGTTCGAATTGCGCGTAAGTGGTCCCGGTAATTGGGTTATAGATTTCGTCTAGCGTTAGACCAACCGCAATTTTAGCGGCCATCTTAGCGATTGGATAACCTGTTGCTTTTGAGGCTAAGGCTGATGAACGACTCACCCGAGGATTAACTTCGATAATGAAGTAGCGCTCACTGTTAGGATCAAGGGCTAATTGAACGTTACAGCCCCCTTCAATCTTCAAGGCCCGGATAATTTTTAATGAAGCATCCCGAAGCATTTGTACTTCGCGGTCACTTAATGTTTGAACTGGGGCAAAGACGATTGAATCACCGGTATGGATGCCGACTGGATCGAAGTTTTCCATATTGCAGACGACTAAGGCGTTGTCGTTGCGATCACGCATCACTTCAAATTCGATTTCTTTGTAACCTGCAATACTTTGTTCAACAAGGACTTGACCAACTGGGGATAATGCAATTCCGTTTTTGACGATTGTTTTGAGTTGGCCTGCATTTTCGGCAATCCCACCGCCTGTCCCACCAAGTGTGAAGGCCGGGCGAATAATTACGGGGAAGCCATTTTGTTTTACAAATTCCTGTGCATCAGCTAATGAGTGCGCAATGGCTGATTCAGGGATGGGTTCATTGAGTTGGTTCATCAAGTTCTTGAATAATTCCCGATCTTCAGCTTGATCGATGGCACTTAATTTTGTCCCGAGTAATTCGATATCGAGTTCAGCAAGAATCCCACAATTAGCGAGTTCTAAGGCCATGTTTAAGCCTGTTTGACCCCCAAGTGTTGGTAAAATCGCATCTGGTAGTTCTTTTCTTAAAATTTGTGTCACAAAATCAAGTGTGATTGGTTCGATATAAACCGTGTCAGCAACTGTTTTATCAGTCATAATCGTCGCAGGGTTTGAGTTGATGAGCACCACTTGGTACCCTTCTTCCTTAAGTGCAAGACAGGCTTGGGTTCCTGAATAATCAAATTCGGCAGCTTGACCAATCACGATTGGACCGGAGCCAATGACTAAAATTTTACGAATATCGGTTCTTTTTGGCATCACTAAATCCCCTTTTTCTATTTTTGGCGGCGATTAAAATCATCAATCATGTCGATGAATTCATCAAATAGGTGGACAGCATCGTGTGGACCAGGTGCTGCGTCTGGATGGAACTGAACGGAAAATGCTGGGTACTGACGATGACGGAGTCCTTCGACAGTGTGGTCGTTAATTTCAACGTGGGTCACTAATAGTTGTTGGGGGTCGATTGAGTCTGCATCAACGGCGAAACCGTGATTTTGTGACGTGAAATCAATCCGGTTAGTGGCAATTTCGCGAACAGGATGGTTAAAACCGCGGTGACCAAACTTCATTTTGTATGTTTTAGCACCGTTAGCGAGTGCGAACAATTGGTGGCCAAGACAAATCCCAAAGATTGGTAGCTTACCTTGAATGCCCCGAATCATTTCGATTGCTTCTGGAACATCTTCTGGATCCCCAGGGCCGTTGGTTAACATGACGCCGTCTGGATCGAGACTGAGAATTTCTTCAGCGGTGGCATTATAAGGTAGGACGGTTAAATTACAGTTGCGTTTTGATAATTCGCGTAAAATACTGTGCTTCAATCCGAAGTCAATCACCACGATATTGCGACCGGTCGCAGGACTAGGATATGGTTTAGCCGTTGATACTTGTTGAACTTGATTTTTAGGTAATACCAAGGCTTTTAATTGATCAAAAGCATGATCGTCGGCGGCATCCACGATGCTGGCCTTCATAGTACCTTTATCCCGTAAGCGACGCGTTAAGGCGCGGGTATCAATGCCCCAAATACCGGGAATTTTCTTTTGTTTTAAGAAGTCGTCAAGGCTCATGTTCATTCGCCAGTTATTAGCTAAGCGTGGGACTTCATGAACGACCACCCCTTTACAAGTAGGTTTGATTGATTCAAAATCATCGCGGTTAACACCGTAATTGCCGATTAATGGGTATGTAAAAGCAATAATTTGGCCGTTGTAGGATTGATCCGTAATGGTTTCTTGATAACCACTCATACCGGTATTAAAGACAATTTCACCGGTTGAGATTGTAGGTGCACCGAAGCCAAAACCGCTAAAGACGGTGCCGTCTTCTAAGATGAGATAACGTTTCATAAGCTATTTACTCCTTTGATAAGCAACTTGACCGGCAACTAAGGTCAATTCTGTACCGCCAAGTACCGTTTCACCGATGAATGGCGTGTTGTGACCCTTAGATTGAAAGTCGGTTGCTTGAATAGTAGTGGGTTGTGTCAGGTTAAAAACAGCGATATCGGCTTGGTCGCCAACGCGTAGTTGACCAGCTGCTGGTAAATTGAAAACCCGCGCCGGAACGGTCGTCATTTTAGCTAATAATTGCGCTAAGCTAAAGGGGCCATTAACGACCAGGTGTGTATAGAGTAAACTGAAGGCTGTTTCACTCCCTACTATACCAAATGGTGCTTGTAATAACGACTGACTTTTCTCAGCCGCGGTATGTGGTGCGTGATCAGTCGCAATCACGTCGATTGTACCGTCCATCAGACCTGCCCAGAGGCTTTGACGATCTGCTAACGTTCTGAGGGGGGGATTCATTTTTAACATGGCATCGTCACTGATGATTGAGCGATCGTCGAGTAAAAGATGATGTGGTGTGACTTCGCAGGTGATATTGACACCTTCTGTTTTAGCGCGGCGGACAAGCGCCACTGTTTCCTTAGTTGAAATGTGACAGATATGGTAGTGAACGCCGGTTGCACGAGCGAGTTCGATATCGCGAGCCACTTGGGCGGATTCGCTCACGCTAGGAATGCCAGGAACGTTTAACCGTTTAGCCGCGGCACCGTCG
This sequence comes from Latilactobacillus parasakei, assembly GCF_049674265.1. Lineage (NCBI taxonomy): Bacteria > Bacillati > Bacillota > Bacilli > Lactobacillales > Lactobacillaceae > Latilactobacillus > Latilactobacillus parasakei. The sequence goes on from NZ_CP186861.1 coordinate 338,944, forward strand.
TGAATGACACCTCCGTTGACTAATGAGATGTCTTCAACGTGCGCGACGATTGGCGCATCAATTGCTGCTGCTTGTTGCATCGCGAGGTACATTGTTTGAGCGTCTTGCACTCCGTGACCGTCATTGGTAAAACCGGCGGCACCTGCTGCTTTGAACGCTGGCATATCAACCAGGTCGTTATTGACTAAATTGCCGGTGATCGGTGCAAATTGGTACGTATGGACGCTTGTTTCCGTTTGGTTACGGGCAACTAATATTTTGAAATCGGGTAGATTGTCAGGTACTGGGTTGAGGTTCGGCATTGCAATGACACTTGTATAACCACCGTGAGCTGCAGCCTGACTACCTGTTTGGAGGGTTTCTTTATCGGTGAAACCTGGATCTCTGAAGTGAACGTGTCCGTCAATTAAGCCGGCACTTACAAGTGCGCCTTGTGCGTCAAAAATTGTTTCGGCTGGCTCATCGCTCGGTGTGATATGCGCTTCAATCGCAGTGATCCGTCCTTTTTCATCAATCGCGATGTCTCTTTTGACGAGTTGATCGTCAATTAATAGTTGACCATTTTGGATAAGTCGATACATATTGCAGACCCCTAATCTTTAATGAGATTTTTTTGCTTTAATAAATGTTCAATCATGGCCATGCGCATGAAGACCCCGTTGTGCATTTGCTTGAAGATCCGTGATTGGGATGCTTCGACTAATTCATCGGCGATTTCAACGTCGCGATTAACCGGTGCTGGGTGTAACCAGATGGCACTTGCTTTTAATTGGGCGGCCCTTTGTGCTGTTAGGCCATATTTAACGTGGAAGGCTTCGTCGGTCATTGTTTCGGCTGAGTCAAAGCGTTCGTGTTGGATTCTGAGTAACATGACCACATCGACTTGATCTAAGATGCTATCGAGGGCGACGTGTTGGCCGTAATCGTTGAATTCAGCGGTAAACCATTCTTCAGGACCCGCAAAGTAGAGTTGTGCACCCAGTCGTTTTAAAAGTTGCATGTTGGATTTAGCAACTCGTGAGTGACGTAAATCACCGCAGATAACCACTTTCAAACCGTCAAAGTGTCCGAACTCTTCGTGAATGGTCATCATATCAAGTAAACATTGTGATGGATGTTGACCGCTGCCGTCCCCGCCGTTAGCCAAGGCTAAGTGGAAGGCTGGATCGGCGAGTAAATCGTCGTAGTAGTTGTTTTGCGGATGACGAACAGCGACAAAATCGACGCCGATTGCTTGGACCGTCTTAAGTGTATCACTGAGTGTCTCTCCTTTTGAGACTGAGCTGGTTTCGGCTTCAAAAGACATTACCGATAATCCCAGCTTGCGTTCAGCCATTTCAAAGCTCGTTTTGGTCCGGGTACTATTTTCAAAGAAGAGGTTCATCGCGTATACGGGACGCGTTAATTCGCAGGTCGCGCCTTGTTTAAAGGCTTCCGCCCGTTCAATTAAATCTAAAACAGATGAATTCGTTAATTGTTCAACAGATACAATCGCCGCTTGATTAGTCATTTTGTTGTGCCTCCAATTCGATTTCACTCTTTGATTTTTGTGGCAAGATTAAGTTCATTGCGATACCTAAGACCGTTGCAATCGCTAAGCCTGAGAATTGATATTGACCAAGTTGTAAGTAAGCATTCCCAATCCCAATTACTAAGATTGATGAGCCAATCATTAAGTTCCGTTTTTTATCGAAGTCGACTTGGTTGTCGATTAAGACCCGGAGTCCACTTGAAGCGATAACGCCGAAGAGTAAGAAGCTGATCCCGCCGATAACGGGTGCTGGGATGCTTTGGATGAGTGCGCTCAGTTTACCGATGAAACCGAAGATGATGGCAAAAAATGCAGCGCCACCTAATACCCAGACACTGTGAACTTTAGTAATGGCTAAGACACCGATGTTTTCACCATAACTGGTGACAGGAGGACCCCCAACAAAAGCGGCGATGATGGAAGCTGTTCCGTCCCCTGCTAAAGTCCGGTGGAGACCAGGATTTTTGAAGAAGTTGCGTTTCGTTAATTTATTTAAGACCATGATGTGGCCCATGTGTTCCGTCATTGTGACAAAAGCAATCGGTGCCATACTGAGAATTGCACCCCAGTAAAGACCGGGTTTATAGGTGACAAATGGGACTTGGAAATCCGGTATCTTGAACCAAGGGGCGTTTAAGACCGGTTGGAAATCGACGATGCCGAACAAAACGGCGATGATGTAACCTGAGACAATACCGAGTAAGACCGGAATCAAACTCATGAAGCCTTTGAGGTACATGTTAAAGGCGATTGTGATTAGTAAGGTTAAGATAGCGACCGCGAAGAATTTCAAGTCATAGTTACCAGCGGCATTGATTGTCGCTTGTTTAGCGGCTGTACCGGCTAATGAGAGGCCGATGACCATGACAATCGGGCCGACAACAATCGGTGGCAAGGCTTTGTCGATCCAGCCGGAGCCAATTAAACTTACTAAGACAGAAACGATGAGGTAAACCGCACCGACGGCCATTGTCCCCTGCGCAATCCCGGGATAACCAGTTGTTTTCATTAAAGCGAGCATTGGGACGATGAATGAGAAACTCGAGCCCATGTAAGCTGGAATCTTTCCTTTAGTAATTAATAAGTACATCAGGGTGCCGACCCCGGAACTAAAGAGTGCAATCCCAGGGTTTAAACCGACTAGGATGGGGACTAAGACGGTTGATCCAAACATGGCGAACATGTGTTGGATGGATAAGCCAATCCATTTCCCGGTTGTTGGACGCTCGTTTACGTCTAACACCGCATCGGGATTACGGTAAGTTGATTTTGTCATATGAAGACCTCCGATAATTAATCATTAAGTGATAATGGCGATAAAAAAAGGACATCCCTACTCTGCGGGTATGTCCTTTGGACGCATAGTGGCGGACTGATGCTGGTCAGTCTTCGCCAATTATGCGGGCAAACCCTTTTGCTCTCTCTGGAGACAATTAAACGGTTCTAGCTTTAATTCAATTTTTCAATGGTAATGCCATCATGATCATCAATTTCTTGCATAGCGACTTTGATTTGTTCGTTAAGAGCAGTTGGAATGTTTTTACCAACGAAATCAGGTCGAATTGGTAGTTCGCGGTGACCACGATCGACTAAAACAGCGAGTGAGATTTTTTTAGGGCGACCAAGATCCATTAAGGCATCAAGTGCGGCCCGAATTGTCCGGCCAGTATATAAGACATCATCGATGAGGATAACGTGTTTGTCCGTAATATCGACAGGGATGTCATTGCCATTTAGTTGGGGTTCATTATGACTATTTAAATCATGTTGATCATCACGATAAAGTGTAATATCAAGTGTCCCCACTGGTACCGTAACGCCTTCGAGTTGTTCTAAACGTTTAGCGATGCGTTCAGCGATAAAAACGCCCCGTGTTTTGATGCCGACAAAGACAAGGTCTGAAATCCCCTTGTTTTGTTCGATAATCTCGTAAGTAATCCGTGTAAAAACACGTTTCATTGTTGTGCTATCTACGACTTCTTTCACCATGTTCATGACACTCCTTCCAACAAAAAACCTCTCAACCGATATTGGTTGAGAGGTTACAGTTTGAGACTAGTCCTAGAGTCCTAATCTAATGGATTAATTCACCGTGCCTTCTCAGCCTCACGGGACTGAAATTAAAGGTTTCTATTAAGTTGTCATAATCATAGTTGATAAATCGCGGTTTGTCAATTGTTTTCGCGTAATTCCTGCAACGTTTTTTCAAAAATGGCTGGTAATGGCGCTTCAAAACGCATGTTTTCACCGGTTGTTGGGTGCTTAAAGCCTAAAACAGCAGCATGTAAGAATTGCCCTTTACCAGGCAATGTCTTCCGAGGACCATAAGTTGGGTCGCCGGCTACTGGGCGGTTAATATAAGCAAGATGCACACGGATTTGATGTGTCCGGCCAGTTTCTAAGCGACAACGAATTAAAGTATAATCCGTAAAGCGTTCGACAACTTCAAAATGAGTGACCGCTGGGCGACCGTCTGGGACAATTGCTTGTTTCATCCGATCCAGTTTTGAACGGCCAATTGGTGCATCGATTGTGCCTTCGTCTTCTTCGATATTACCATGCACTAATGCGAGGTATTCACGGAGATTAGACTTAGCCTTTAATTGTTCTGATAATGATTCGTGGGCTTCGTTAGTCTTAGCGACCATCAATAAACCGGAAGTATCCTTATCAATTCGATGCACGATTCCTGGGCGGAAAACACCGTTGATTTCAGAAAGTGGTGTATGTGCTAATAAAGCATTCACCAAAGTCCCATTAGGATGGCCTGGTGAAGGATGAACAACCATCCCTTGTGGCTTATTGACCACAAGGACTTGGTCATCTTCATAGACAATGTCTAAAGGAATATCTTCTGGTACTAAATCGAGTGAGACGGGATCCGGAATCGTGATGCTAATCTTTTCGTCAGCGACCACTTTATGGTTACCTTTAGAAGTTTGCCCGTTGATTTCAACGAGGTCCTTTTTTAACCATTGTTGGATTTGGGAACGCGAATAATCAGGTAATAATTGGCTTAATACCTTATCAATCCGGCCGGTTTCGGTTGTAATTGTAAATTCTTTTTTTTCAGTCATGAGTCACTTTCTCTTTCAACAAGATGGCAATAAAGACGCAGATGACACCACAAGTGAGGGCGGTATCTGCAACATTAAAGATGGGGAAATTAATAAATTCTAATTGGAACATATCAACCACGTATTTTAAATGTAAACGATCGATGAAATTCCCTAACGCGCCGGCTAACATTAACGTTAAACCAATGCGGTACAGTTTTTCAGATCGTTCAGAGGTATAAAATAAATAGCCAATAACACCTACTGCGATGATGGTAACAATATAGAAGAACCATTGCTGACCAGCCAACATACTCCAAGCAGCGCCGTCATTTTGGACGTAAGTAAGGCCGAGAATGTTGGGAATCACAGTGTGCAACGCGCCATAGCTAACATTGGCGACAATCCACCCTTTTAAGAGTTGATCACCCACCAAGATTAATAGGCCTAAAATAATATAAAGTAGCATGGTTGCCTCCTATTCATACTGATTAACATTGTCCTTAAAAAGAACGCGCTTGTCAATCAGTTTTCGTGGTGGGATACAGGATTGTGCAATTTAGGTACAGTCTCGTTAGAATAAGCCACTAATTGTCCCATCTGCAGTAACATCCATATTGAGTGCGGCTGGTTTCTTAGGTAACCCTGGCATTGTTAAGACGGCCCCAGTCATTGCGACGATAAAACCGGCCCCGAGCTTTGGAATCAATTCGCGGACGTGGATAGTAAAGTCGCTGGGTGCACCAAGTGCTTTAGGATCATCTGATAATGAATATTGCGTTTTGGCGATGCAGACTGGTAAGTTAGCCCACCCGTTTTTTTCAATTTGTTTTAATTGATTGATGGCTTTGCCTTCGAATACGACATCGCGGCCACCATAAATTTCAGTTACAACGGTTGTTAACTTAGATTTAATGTCAGCCTGTGGATCATATAATGGTTTGAAGGCCTTAGGTTGTTGTAAGGCTTCTAAGACCGCTTTAGCTAATTCGATCCCGCCTTGCCCACCATTAGCCCAGACGCTGGTTGGGACCGCAGTGACGTTCATGGCTTGGCAAAGGTCTTGTAGCAATTGGACTTCGGCAGCCGTATCGCTCGTAAATTCATTAACTGATACCACAACTGGTACACCGTAGCGTTGCATATTGGCAATATGTTTGGCTAAGTTACTGAAACCAGCTTTTAAAGCGGCTAAGTTCTCAGTGGTTAAATCAGCCAAGGCCATCCCACCGTTATACTTCAAAGCACGGATAGTCGCCACAATCACGATGGTATCTGGTGTTTTCCCTAATTGCGGTACCTTAATATCGAGGAATTTTTCAGCGCCTAAATCAGCGCCAAAACCAGCTTCAGTAATGGCAATATCGCCTAATTTCAAGGCTGTTTGAGTCGCTAAGATACTGTTACAGCCGTGGGCAATATTAGCAAATGGGCCACCATGCACAAGTGCTGGGGTATGTTCTAAAGTTTGAACCATATTCGGTTTGAGCGCGTCTTTTAATAACATGGTGATGGCTCCAGTGACTTCTAAGTCGCCAACAGTCACAGGTTCGCGATCATAGTTGTAGCCAATCACGATTTTACTAATCCGGTTTTTAAGGTCGGTAATGTCGGTTGCTAAACAAAGAATCGCCATTAATTCACTGGCAACGGTAATATCAAAGCCGTCTTGTCTTGGCATCCCTTGTACTGGCCCACCTAAGCCAATCACGACTTGGCGTAAAGCACGATCGTTAATATCAAGTGCGCGTTTCCAGATAATCCGTCTAGGATCGATGTTTAAAACATTTCCTTGTTGTAGATGATTATCAATTAAGGCTGCTAGGGTGTTTACAGCGGCCGTTAAGGCGTGCATGTCACCGGTAAAATGCAGATTAATATCAGCCATTGGTACGACTTGGGCATAACCGCCACCAGTTGCGCCCCCCTTCATCCCCATGACAGGGCCTAATGAAGGTTCACGTAAGGCAATCACTGCTGATTGATCAAGTTGGCGTAAGGCGTCCCCTAACCCAACAGTAACGGTCGACTTCCCTTCGCCGGCTGGGGTTGGATTAATCGAAGTGACTAAAACGAGTTTGCCATCTTCTTTTTCTTTTAACCGATTGATAGCTTGAAAGTTAAGTTTTGCTTTGTAAGGCCCATATTGTTCAATATCGGTGGCCTGTAACCCGATTTGTTCGGCAATTGCTGTAATGGGCTTCATTTCTGTAGCTTCATTTGCTTGTGCGATTTGAATATCTGACATAACGACCAGCTCCTTTTGTTTATGATAGTACCTAGTATAGCTGATTTTGTACGGAATTGGCAGATAGTAATCCGATAAATTTTATCTTCGACACGTCTCGACTAAAGTGGTAAGATGTAATTGTGACCAGTTAAGGCCTACAACTTAATTGGCACAATGACAATGGTGTGTTGACACACCACTCTTTAGAGGAGGGATTGTGATGGAACGAGGAATCGTGAAATGGTTTAGCAATGCTAAAGGTTATGGCTTCATCAATTACCGAGATGATGAGGAAATTTTCGTCCACTTTACCGCAATCCAAATTGACGGCTATAAGACACTAGACAAAGATGATCAGGTCTTATTCGAAGTCAAAGAAGGCGCCCGCGGTCTACAAGCGGCTAACGTCCAAAAAATTGAAGCTTAACGATATTTAAAAAGAGGACCCGCGCCAAAACGATTTACGTTTTGCACGAGTCCTCTATTTTTTTACTGTTTATTTTGAACTGGCCAGTTATTTGCTTGTAGCGTAGCGATCAGTTGTTTTTTAACTTTCGCCGATAATAATAATTGTTCTGGTTGATAGTCAAGCTCAGTTGTCTTAATTAATAAGCCGTGTTTTTGAACAATTATGGCTGTTGTTTGTGCCAATTGAATTGTTCGGTTATATTTAAATAATGGTCGTTTAAGCGTTATTGTCTGTGCAGAGATGTCGAGACGGTGACCAAATAGATTAATAATGGTTAAAATAACCGCGATGATCCCCACCGTAATTGATTGCCAATTAAGATTAATGAGTTCAAGTTGCAGAATTAAAGCTAGCGTATAAATAAAACCAATCCAAGACCAAATCGTGACGCAATAAGCGTAGTTTGGTTGATAAAATAGGCGTTTGTTAGTTTGCAATAGAAACACTCCTTATGCAGTCCATATTACCATTAACTAGGGGTCTCTGTCAGTGGAAAGGTGGAAACTTTACGAATGATTAAACTTTATACGGATGCGGCCACACTTGGCAATCCCGGTCCTAGTGCAGCTGGGATTTTGATTGTAACCGCTAAGCAACAATATCAATTTAGCGTTCCCTTACCGCCGGTGGATAATCATGTTGCCGAATTTATGGCGGTTCAATTAGGTTTAGAAAAGATTGCCACACTCGCTTTGACCGAGTCACTGCTTCAAATTAATGTTGATAGTAAAATTGTCTGTCAAAGCCTCGAAAAACAATATGCGAAACATTATCAGCAATATGTTGATCAGATTATCGCCTTAGAACAGCCCTATTCCCTCGTGCTACATCAGTGGTTACCTGATCGGCAAAATAAAGGGGCGCACCACCTCGCACAACAAGCCTTAAAAAAATAGTCATTAAAAACATGGCGTTTCGAAATGGGTTTTAGTAGACTGTTTATAAATACACTTAATTAGTTTCTGGAAGGATTGGTTGCATATGATACTACTAACGGAGATTATTTCCGCAATTATTTTAATTAACGGCCTCTTTGCGGTCATTACCGTCTTACGACAACCGCGCGATATTGCGGCGACTTGGGCGTGGCTACTGGTTTTAATCTTACTGCCTGTCGTCGGCTTTATTTTGTACCTTTTTACAGGGCGGGGGTTATCCCGGAAAAAGATTTTCCAAAGTCAGTCACAAATCAACGATGGGGTTTTGGCCTTAGTTGATATTCAACGTCAAGAAAATCGGCGTAATGAGTTATTACCTAAGAAGGTGTTGTCCAGTGAAGCGACTGAAATGGTCAATCTTTTCTTAAACATCAACAACGCACCGGTTTTAAAGGATAATCACGTCACATTATATACTGACGGGACCGAAAAATTCGCTGCCTTGTTCGCCGATATTAAAAAAGCGACTAAGAGTATTCATATTGAGTACTACACCATTTACAATGATCAAATCGGTAATGAGCTACAAGCACTATTGGTTCAAAAAGCCCGAGAAGGTGTTGCAGTAAACGTCTTATACGATGCTTGGGGTTCTCAAGGGGCGACCCAAAAATGGTGGCGACCACTTGAAGAAGCTGGCGGACATGCCCGGACCTTCTTTAGTTCAAAACATTCAATTACCGATTTTCGTTTGAATTTTAGAGATCACCGTAAAATCGTCGTTTTAGATGGCACAATTGGGTATATCGGCGGTTTTAACGTTGGCGATCAATATCTCGGCCGAAGTGCTAAATTTGGCAATTGGCGTGATACACACATGCGTATTACCGGCAACGCGGTTTTGGCGCTTCAAGTACGCTTTTTGATGGATTGGAATGCCAGTGTTGAAGAAGCAATTCGTTTAACTTATTCTGAAAGCCACTTCCCGATTGCAGCGGAAGCTAACCGTGGCACGGCAGCGATGCAAATTGTTTCGAGCGGGCCGGATAAATTAGACGAACAAATCAAGTTGGGGTATTTGAAGATGATCAGTTCAGCTAAGAAGAAACTATGGATTCAAACCCCTTATTTGGTACCCGACGATAGTATTATCGATGCCCTCACGACAGCAGCAATGTCTGGTGTCGATGTGCGGATCATGACCCCTAGCATGCCAGATCATCCTTTCATTTATCGGGCCACACAGTATTATAGTCAGTTATTACATGAAGCCGGCGTTAAAATTTATGCTTATCAAGATGGCTTCTTACACGCCAAAACAGTGGTTATGGATAGTCACATCAGCACCATTGGTTCTGCCAATATGGATATTCGGAGTTTTAAATTGAATTTTGAAGCCAATGCTTTTATCTATGATCCTAAATTGGCTCGTCAGCTCGAGCAGATTTATTTAGAAGATATCAAAAACGCGGTATTATTAACAGATGAAATGATTGCCCAACAATCTGCATGGTTACGTTTCAAACAAAAATTTTCACGACTTCTATCACCAATTTTATAAATCGTTCGGTAAAAAAATGTCCTCCGATTTTTCAAGGGTGGGTCAGAAATTTTAATATTTTTTAGGAACGTTGCTACGGCTGAAACGGTGTCGGTTTCAAATTGCTTACAATCGAATTGGGGATTGACATTATCCAAGATAATGGTAACTTTAAAACAGGAACACTACACAAGTTGAATTTAGAATCATTCGCGAACAGCCACTATAATTAGTGGCTGTTTTACTTTTGACTACCATATCTGGTATTTAAACATTGCATGATTCTTTTTTAAACGGTATACTGAACTTACTAATTAAGTTCTACAAGGAGTTAATCACAATGGCTAACATTACACTATATACGAAGAACGGCTGTCCTCAATGCCGTATGACGAAGCATTTTTTAGAAACACACAATATCACTTTTAGCGAACATAATATTAATGATGAACCCCAATATATTGATTACTTAAAAGAAAAAGGGTTCCAAGCTGTTCCTGTGCTTGAAGCTGACGGTGTTGAAAGTTTCTCCGGTTTTAGACCAGCCGAATTACAAAAATTGGCCTTTTAAGTTTAAGTGCTGTCCTTAAAATAGGCATCTACGAGTGGGACCAACTCCTTGAAGAGTTGGTCTTCACTTTTTTTACACCCAAAATCGGGCATTTTATTAATTTTTTTAAGAAAGTGGTGCGCTAATGTCTTTAAAAGAGATTAAAACTGAAAACGTAACTTATTATGAATTGAATAACCAAATCAACATTCCGGTTAACGGTCAAATCCCCCTTCAAAAGGATCAAGAAGCACTAGAAGCCTTTTTAGAACAAAATGTGCAACCCAACATGGTGACTTTTAAATCACTACAAGATCGCTTGGATTACATGGTGGCTGAAAACTATTACGAAGCGGATTTTCTAAAGGCCTACTCAATCGATTTTATGGAACGCTTAAACCAATATTTAATCGATCAAGACTTTCATTTTAAATCTTTCATGGCAGCTTATAAGTTTTATGCGCAATACGCTCTTAAAACAAATGATAACGGCTTTTACTTAGAAGACTTTAAAGACCGGGTCTTCACCAATGCGCTCTATTTTGCGGATGGTGACGAAGAACTGGCAATGAGTGTTGCTGATGAAATGATCCATCAACGTTACCAACCAGCGACGCCGACCTTCTTAAATGCGGGACGTTCTCGTCGTGGTGAATTAGTGTCATGTTTCTTATTGCAAACAACCGACGATATGAATTCAATTGGCCGGACCATCAACTCTGCCCTTCAATTATCACGAATTGGTGGTGGCGTCGGGATTAGCCTGTCTAACTTGCGTGGTGCTGGTGATCCAATCAAAGGCATCGACGGTGCTGCAAGTGGTGTCTTACCTGTTATGAAATTATTAGAGGATTCATTCTCTTATTCCAACCAATTAGGGCAACGTCAAGGCGCTGGTGTTGTTTATCTGAACGTTTTTCATCCAGACGTCGTGGCTTTCTTGGGCGCTAAAAAAGAAAATGCGGACGAAAAATATCGGTTAAAGACTCTCTCACTCGGCTTAACGGTGCCAGATAAGTACTATGAATTAGTCAAAGAAGACGCTGATATGTATCTCTTCAGCCCATATAGTGTTGAGCGTGAATACGGCCAACCTTTCTCATATATCGATATTACGGCTGAATATGACAACTTAGTGGCAAACGATGCGATTAAGAAAACGAAAATTAAAGCCCGTGATTTAGAAAATGAAATTAGTAAGCTCCAACAAGAATCAGGCTACCCTTATATCGTGAATATCGATACGGCTAATAAAGCCAACCCAATTGACGGTAAAATTATCATGAGTAACCTTTGTTCTGAAGTCTTACAAGTGCAAACCCCTTCTCAAATTAACAATCGTCAAGAATATGACGTTTTAGGAACTGATATTAGCTGTAACTTAGGTTCAACTAATATTCCGAACATGATGACCTCTCCTGATTTTGGCCATTCAATTGAAACGATGGTTCGTTCATTAACTTATGTGACCGATCATTCTGATATCGATGTTGTCCCTTCTGTGGCACATGGGAACCAATTAGCCCACACAATCGGCTTAGGCGGCATGGGCTTGCACACCTACTTCGCTAAGAATCAAATGATGTACGGTTCAGAAGAATCAATCGACTTTACAAGCAATTACTTTATGTTATTGAACTACTGGACATTAGTTGCTTCAAACAAGATTGCTAAAGAACGTGGGATTACTTTTGATAATTTTGAAAACAGTAAGTACGCTGATGGTAGTTACTTTGATCAATACCTGAATACTGAATGGGCGCCTAAGACGGCTAAAGTCAAAGGATTATTCGACGGCGTCTTCATCCCGACCCAAGCAGACTGGGCCGCTTTGAAAGAAGCGATTATGCAAGACGGGTTATATCATCAAAACAGACTCGCAGTTGCACCTAATGGCTCAATCTCATATATTAACGATACTTCGGCTAGTCTCCAACCAATTGTCAACCGCGTTGAAGATCGCCAAGAAAAGAAAATTGGGACAATTTACTACCCAGCACCAGGTCTATCAAACGAAACGATGCCTTATTATGAATCAGCCTATGACATCGATATGCGTAAAGTAATCGACATCTATGCTGCTGCACAAAAACACGTTGATCAAGGGATGAGTATGACACTCTTCATGCGTTCAACAATTCCAGCTGGCTTATACGACTGGAAAGACGGTCGCACAGATAAGATGACCACTCGAGACCTTAACATCCTCAGAAACTACGCACACCACAAAGGCATTAAATCAATCTACTACATCCGAACATATACGGACGACGAAAACGAAGTCGGCGCAAACGCATGTGAAAGCTGCGTAATTTAAAAGAGTGCGCAATAAGCCGGGTATCTTCTGAGGATTAGCCTAGTCAGGTGAATGACCAACTTGTTGGTCGTTTGACAGACGTAGCTAACCGGAAGAAGATGGCTTATGGAGCACGTTTCAAAAAAAGAGTGCATTTGGTTGCGATCAGCAACTGAGCATTAATACAAAATTTCAAATAATCTTGGTTTTGGGATTATTTGAAATTTTAGATTAAGCGGAAGTTGTTGCAACCAAAAAGCACGTTTCAGAAATCAGAGTGCGTTAATTGGCGGTTAGCTTCCGAGCACTAGCTTAATCAGGCGGATTACCGACAAAGTCGGTGATTTGACTGATGTGGCTAGGCACAGGAAGCTGCCAATTAAAAGCACGTTTCCCCCAGCTGTTCCAAAGCTGGTCTACATACCTCAAAGGAGTTCATAGACGATGACAGAAAATTATCATGCAATTAATTGGAATCAGGTTGAAGATCAAATCGATAAAGCGACTTGGGAAAAGCTAACCGAACAATTTTGGTTAGATACACGAATTCCCCTTTCAAATGATTTAGATGACTGGCGGAGTTTACCAGACAATGAAAAATGGATTGTGGGTCACGTTTTCGGTGGCTTAACGCTACTTGATACGTTGCAATCACAAGACGGTATGGCGAGCTTAAAAGCCAATATCAGAACACCGCATGAAGAAGCTGTTTTGAATAACATCCAATTTATGGAATCAGTGCATGCTAAGAGTTATTCATCAATCTTTTCAACGTTAAATACGCCTAATGAAATTGATGAAATCTTTGATTGGACAAATACTAACGAATACTTGCAATACAAAGCCAATAAGATTAACAGTATCTATCAAAATGGCTCACCACTCCAACAAAAGATTGCCAGTGTTTTCCTAGAAACATTCCTCTTCTATTCTGGTTTCTACACTCCACTCTATTACTTAGGGAACAACAAATTGGCCAACGTTGCTGAAATCATTAAGTTGATCATCCGTGACGAATCTGTCCACGGGACTTACATCGGTTATAAATTCCAACTCGGTTTTAACGAATTAGCAAAAGCTGAACAAGAAGAACTTCAAAACTGGATGTACGATTTACTTTACGATCTTTATGCCAATGAAGAAAAGTACACCCATGAAGTTTACGATGGCACTGGCTGGACGGAAGAAGTCTTAACTTACCTCCGTTATAACGCCAATAAGGCCTTAATGAACTTAGGACAAGGCGCCCTCTTCCCAGATACAGCCGAAGATGTGAACCCCGTTGTCTTAAATGGGATGTCAACATCAACAGCGAACCATGATTTCTTCTCACAAGTTGGGAATGGTTACCGCTTGGGCAATGTTGAAGCCATGAATGACAGCGATTATGACTTCGATTAACAATAAATTCAACTAAAAAGCGAGCTTCACTAAGAAATTAGTGAGTCTCGCTTTTTTGAATGCCATTTATTTTTTGAATTGATTTAAGTACCGACTAGCCAATAACTTATGGAATTTAACGCCCAATGTAGGATTAGACGCGTCAATATCAGCATACATCGCTGTTGTGATTTTTGTCAGTAACGGTACGAGTTGATCTAGTTCTGCTTCAGAAAGTGCGTTCACAAAAGGTGGCACTTCTCGACTAGCGGATTCGATTTCCTGGCGACCAGCAGCGGTCAGATTTACTAAATTAACCCGCCGATCACTCGGCAACTTGGTCAAAGTGACCAATTCACGTTTAATAAGTTTCGCAACAAATTCACTGGTAGATTGTGGTGACATGCCTAAACGCGTGGCGAGTTCTCGTTGGGATAAGTGATCTTCATCAGCTAGTGCCAATAAGATTTTCCCCTGACCTTCGACAATCAGATGGGGCCGCGCTTGTTTGACGATATCATCATAGATTTTACTGAGTTGTTCATATTCGGCTAATTTACCAGCAACTAATTCTGCTTTGACGCTGTTTGTCATGTGTCATCTTCCCCTTTGTCTTTCATCCAGTATACACCATTCTAAAATTTGAAAATAGCAATCCTTGACATTTTAGTAAGGGGGCCTTACTATATTATTTAATCAGGTGACCTGATTAAATATGAGGAGGCACTAATATGCGTGAGGATAATGTCATTGAAGTCAGAAATGTTCAAAAAAAATTTGGTCAAAAGAAAGTCGTTCAAGATATTTCTTTCAATGTAAAAAAAGGCGAAATATTTGGCCTCTTAGGCCCAAATGGCGCTGGCAAAACGACCCTTTTAAAAATGATGACAACTTTATTACGCCCTAATGAGGGGCAGATTACGCTGAATGGATTTAATACACTAAGCCAAAGTCGCCAAGCACGCCAACAATTTAGCGTGACGAATCAAACGGCAGCGATTGATCAAGACTTAAGTGCACGTGATAATCTCCGTTTATTTGGACGGTTAAACGGGCTTAGCAGCCGAACCAGCCGGATTCGTGCAGACGAGTTACTGACGGCTTTTGATTTAACGCAATCGGCTAATCAAGCGTTGGCCACTTTTTCCGGTGGCATGCGACGCCGTTTAGACTTAGCAGTCAGTTTAGTGGGTCGTCCGAAGATTTTATTTTTGGATGAACCGACTACCGGTTTAGATCCTAGAACAAGAATTCAAATGTGGCAAGTAATTCAAGAATTGGTGGCCCAAGGATCAACTGTCTTTTTAACCACCCAATATTTAGAGGAAGCCGACCAATTTGCCAATCACATTGCACTTATTGATCACGGTCAACTTATCGCCAGTGGTACACCTAATGAATTAAAGCAAAAATTAGGTGGCTTACAACTTTCTTTAACCGTCACAGAGTTGGCGCAATTACCTCAAGCACGCGCAATTGTCCAGGACGTTTTAAAGCAACCAATCAGCGTTAGTGAACAGACACTAGTCAGCCCACTTGGTGGCGACGCTCTTCCAGCGATAACCGCAATATTAAATCAATTACAAATTGCTAAGATTACAATTAGTCATTTAAACCTTGAAACACCTTCATTAGATGATGTTTTCCTAAAAATGACGGTTGGTAAAAACTAAGGAGCTCAGATAATGAATACAAATATAATAAAACGTCATACTATACGTGATATTCTCACTTTAACCCACCGTAACTTATTAAAAACGCGCCACAATCCCGATAACGTCAGTGATGTGCTCATCCAACCGATTATCTTTACCCTATTGTTTGGCTATCTATTCGGCGGGGTCATCGCTGGTAGCGTTCACGCCTACTTACCGATGCTGGTTTCTGGTATTTTAGTTCAAAGCATCTTAAATGCAGCTTCTGGTTCTGGCCAACAATTACGAGAAGATATTAATAACGGCATCTTCGACCGTTTTAAAACATTACCGATTTCACCAATAGCACCACTGGCAGGGCAATTAGTAGGTGATATTTTGCGATTAGTGCTTTCTGGCGGAATGGCGATTCTCACAGCGGTGATAATGGGTTGGCGCCCCACCGTCAATCTGGGGGCACTGATCGGGGCATTACTACTGGCGGTCTTTATCGGCTGGTCAACTTCTTGGGTTTTTGCCTTAGTGGGTTTAATGGTTAAAAATGCAGAGCTGATTAGCAGCTTATCGATGATTATTATCCTCGTGTTAACGTTCTTATCGAACGCCTTTATTCCCATCAAAACGCTGCCCCACTTTTTACAGCCAGTCGTTAGGATTAATCCGGTCAGCACAACAATTACCGCTATTCGGACGATTTTAAACACTGGCAGTTGGAACAATACAGCGACAATGGTCCTTATCAGTGGTGCGCTGATTATCGCATTATTTATGCCATTGACGCTGTTGGCCTATCAACACCGCCAATAGTAATTATTAATAAAGTTCGAAGTTTATCGAAAAACGATAAAAATTAATTGTTTATCGATATTAAAATGTTATAATCAAGCTATTAATTCATTCAATGAGGTGTTTGATATGTTAAAAAAATGGCTTTTACGTTTAGCACTTTTAGGAATCGGCGCAGTCTTCTTTCTTTTTAGCTTTTTAGTTACCGTCCAGATAGTGACGGCAGCTAAATTAGACTATCCTTTTGAAATTATCACGTTGGTGCTGGCTGCTTATAGCGTGACGATTTGTGTGTGGGTTGCTTTATATGCGCTGCATCGCATTCTCAATACGATAGAACAACACCAAGTATTCGCGCCACAAACATTGCGCTACGTATCATCGATTAGAAATGCGGTCTTAATCGCAAGTTTTGCTAGTTTATTGTCACTTCCCTTTTTCTATCGGATTACGCAACTAGAAGATGCGCCGGGCTTGTTGTTACTTGGGATTGCGCTTATCTTCATTCCGTTTGCTTTGGCCATTCTGATGCAGATCGTTGAAGACCTATTTAAGAGTGCTATCGCGCTCCAGACGGAAAACGACCTCACAGTCTAAGGAGGATTTAAAATGCCAATTCGGGTTAATTTAGACGTCATTCTGGCCCAACGAAAGATGAGTGTCACTGAACTTTCACAAAAAGTTGAGATCACTATTGCCAACCTTTCAAACTTAAAGACGGAAAAGGCAAAAGCGATTCGCTTTTCGACATTAGAACGTCTTTGCCAAGCGCTTGACTGTCAGCCAGGCGACCTATTAGAATATGTAGATGATTAATAAAACCCGGATAAATAACCATTATCCGGGTTTTTTAGTAACTTTCTTTTTGTTAGTCCCTTTTTTTGAATCTGTAGTATAATGAAAAAGTAGTGAAAATGAAAGGGGTTTTATGCTGATGTATTACGTTGTTATGAAGTCAAATGATATTCGCCGTAACCTGGCCACCGAACAATATTTAATGAATCAAAAGAACTTTGATGAACCATTATTGCTTTTCTATATTGAAAAACCATGTATTATTGTGGGTCGGAATCAAAATACGTATGAAGAAATTAATCAAAAATACGTCGAAGATAATCACATTACGGTGACCCGCCGCTTATCTGGTGGTGGTGGTATTTATCAAGATCTCGGTAACCTCTGTTTTAGTTTCGTTGTCGATGCTGATTCAGAACAATTTGGGGATTTCAAATCCTTTACGCAACCAATCGTCGACGCACTTCACGAAATGGGCGCAACATCGGCTGAAGTCTCTGGCCGTAACGATATGTTAGTCGCTGGTAAGAAATTCTCTGGCAATGCGATGTATACCAAAAACGGCAAAACGTTCTCTCACGGGACCCTTTCATGGAACGTCGATCTAGATGTCCTCACACAAGCGTTGAACGTCCCTGCTGATAAGATTGCTTCTAAAGGCATCAAGTCCATTCGCCAGCGGGTAACTAATTTAAAAGACCACGTGAACCCTGAATATCAAAATATGTCGACCGAAGAATTTAGAGATGTCTTACTCTTGAACCTTTTTAATGCCAAAAGCTTACCAGAAATTGCCGATCGTGAATATCAATTAACGGCGGCAGATGAACAAGCCATCGACAAGATTTTCAATGATCTCTATAGTAACTGGGACTGGGTTTATGGCAAGTCACCTAAATCAACAATTCAAAAGCGGAAACACTTTGATTTTGGGACGATTGATGCTCGCTTATTGATCGAAAATGGTAAGATTGCCAACGTTAAATTCTACGGCGATTTCTTCGGTTCAGGTGATGCTAATGATTTAGCAGAAAAATTAGCCGGAACGATTTATGACCGTGAACACTTAGCAGCAGCCCTCGAACCAATTGACACAACGCCTTACTTTACAGGCATTCCTAAAACAGAATTAGTAGAATTATTAGCGCAATAAAAAAGGTGTGCCGTAACTCGGTTAACCGGAAAGCGTTGGCTGACAGAACACGTTTAGACTATAAAAGTTCAGATAAATAAAAGAGGCTGAGACAAAATTTACTTTTGTCTTAGCCTCTTTTTTATTTACGCGATGATTTCAGTTGTGATTTCTTCTGGGTTAAAGGCCGCCTGAAGAACAGTTTTAACGGCTTGTTCAATTACCGTTAATTGTGCTGGTGATTGTCCGAAAGCATAGACAACAAGCATCGCTTCTGTCGTTTCAGGCGCAATCATTGCGCGTGTGGAATCCGAAATTGGACTGCCAAACGCACCTTGTTGATCGACTAGTGTTGGAAAGTGACTGATATTAATCGCGCCCTTACCAATTCCAGCGTACTCGGCCCCTTCTTCAGCGACTTGATAACTGATTGGACCGTCGATTTTAGCTAAGTCGTAACTGCCAATCGGTAGTTGTAGCTTCAAAGAGAGATAATTATTCACATCAACTAACGCATTAATTTGATAGAGTCCCTGTCCTTTAACGACGCGGCGTAATAAACTATCCGAAGATGGGCGATGACGTGCTGCATCAAGACCGACTGCTTTATACGCTTTTTTCGTCGCAATAATGTTAGGCAACTCGCGAATCTGTTCGAGTGTTAAGTCGGCTTCAATCTCATTGAGTAGTGGTGTTAAAGTCGTGTTCCAGAATGCGGTATCCTTTTTAGAATTAGTGAATCCAAATGTTGCGGTTACCAATTGTGCTTGCTCTAAGTTTGCTTGTTTAGTGATTGTCATGTGTAAATCCTCCAATTTGTGTTAAATGCACGGAATTAGCGGATTGTTGGGACATCACATTCAAATAATGGGGCTAAAAACATGAGACAACCTCCCTGGAAAATAGAATAATTATTAGTATAACAATTGAGGCTGAAATTGCAACCACGTAAAAAGTCCCGCACAAAGGCGAGACAATTGACTAACGCGCTACTTTTTTTAATCTAAACGTAATCCGTCTAGTTTGCATGAAGTATTGGCAAATGCCGGCGATAATGAGTGGTGCAACAATACTGGTCAAAGTGCTAATCCAAAAATTTGGCTGATCGAAGGTAATTTTAATCGCCGATACGACATTCGCTTGTTCGAAATTAACGAAGAAATAATCGGTCCAATCTGGAAGCATGCGAGTAATGATTGGTGTAATATAACGTTCATAAACCGTGGCGATAATTAACCATGCTGCAAATAGGAAAACCCAGGCTTTGCGTTCAAATAAGGTAATGAAGCTACTGATTGCTAGACCTTGGGCAATGAACGTCCATACGACAAGAATAAATGCCACGGTAATGTGTGGATCTAACAGGTTAATTTTAATACCGGCAAATATTTGATTATGAATCGCGATTGGATATAAGATTGCAAACGTCACCAGTTGACTACTAAAGAGACTAACTAATTGTGTTAGAAAGCTAATTTTTCTCGGAATCCCATTTAAAATGGCAAAATTAAAAGCTTTTCGAGTGGTTGTAAATGACTGAACGACCAATGTGATTTGACTCAGGAATAATAAACCTGTCACAATTGTGAGACCAAAGTTGCCAAAGTCAATGCCCTTCTTTATGAAGATAAGGGCAACGACGACCATTCCACCGAAAAATCCTACGGCAACCATCGTCAGTGTTTTCCAAATGGCGGTCAGGCGGTACCGCATCATTGCATTAAACATGTGCTTCACTTCCTTTATTCGTTAATTTAATGAAGGTTTCTTGTAAATCGATATGTTCAATTGTTAGACGATCCGGAATAATCCGTTCTGTTGGTAACGTATCATAAAGATAAACCGTATATAACGTCCCCATTTGTTGGCTATCTAAGACATTTAAGTCGGTACAGTATTTTCGGACGAGTTCTTCGGGACCGCTGACACGGTAACTCTTAGCGAGGACGTTTTCCAAATCATCATCGACGATTAATTGGGTGTCATTTAAGACCAAGACGTGTTCGACTAAGGTCGCGATTTCTTCGATGATATGAGTCGCAACGACAAATGTTCGTGGCCGACTCTCATAGGCTTGCAAAATATACCGGTATAAGAGACTACGGTAGTTAGCATCCAGTCCAAGCACTGGTTCATCTAGAAAAACATATTCCGCTGGGACACAAAGCGCGACAATTGTTTTAAAAATCGTCCGATAGCCGGTTGAAAGTTGATTGAGCTTCTTTTTCGGACTCAAGTCAAACGCAGTCAGCATTTCTTCGGCTAATTCATGATCAAATGACCCTTGAAGTAAGGCGGTATTCTTAATAATTGTCTTTAATTTATCATCTTTATTGAAGAGATTGATTTCAGACATGAGGTAAATCGCCTGTAAGGGATGATCGCGCCCCGTTAAGACCGTATCGCCCCATTTGATCTCACCCAAGGATGCGGTTTGATGGTTAGCCAGGATACTTAATAAGGTACTCTTCCCGACACCGTTGCGGCCGAGTAATCCGTAAATCGTGTTTGGTTTAAGCGTTAAGTTGATGTCATCGAGGACGACTTGGTTTCCGAATTGTTTAATCAACTGTATGGTTTGTAAGTTAGGCATGGTCGTAGCCCCTTTCGATTAGTCCAATCAGATCATTTTTAGATAAGTTCAGTTGTTGTGCTTCAGTGATGAATTGGGCAACATAGTGTTCAAAAAATTCTGATTGCCGTTTTTCAGTAATTTGTGCGGGTGCGCTTGGTGTGACAAACATACCGAGTCCTCTTTTCTTTTCGATTAAGCCGCTGGCAACCAGTTGATTCATTCCTTTGAGTACCGTGGCTGGATTGATGTTGAATTGTCTGGAAATTTCAGTTGTCGATGGGATTTGACTGCCGGGGGGAAAGACCCCGGTAAAAATGCCCTCTTCAATCTGTTCGGCGATCTGCCGATAGAGTGGTGAATCGTTATTAAATTCAAAAAGCATCCGGAACACCTCCGTTTCGTTGATTGGTTAGTTACTTATGTAGTTAACTATAACACTAACGTATAAAATCGCAAGTTTTACAGTTAAACATTTGATTTTAAGGGTATATTTAGCTATTATGTACTTATAATCAAATGTTTTTCAAAGGAGGTTCATCATGCAAGCTGCTTATTGTTTTATCGATCTAGTTGGTAGTCGGACAAATTTTACCGATCAGGCTCAGATTTTAACCTTGTTACAACATCTGCAGGAAAAACTGAATGACCGTTTTCCGGATTTACTTACTCCTTTCATGGTAAAAGATGGTGATGGGTTATTAGGTGGTTTTCAAGCCACGGACCAGGCACAGTTGGCAGATTTATTTGTGTTTTGTAATGCCTATTTACGAAGTGTGGCGTTTAGACAATTCTGGCAGCCGTTTTTTGGGGCAACAGACCTGCCGGAATTTTATTTTGGCGTTGGCTTAGGGAAATTAGTCACAGTTGAAAAAACAGATTATCAAGACGTTAATCGCGTAAATGGTTCGGCAATTGTTAATGCCTTGACTGCAGTTGATCAGGCAAAACGCCTAATGCAAGGGGCAACTTTACCCCTCGGCTATCCGTTTTCGACCTCTCTTTTTAAGTGGCAATTAGTTACTGATCAGGCTGCAGAAACTGCCAATGGCGTCAGTGCCCTTCTTTATTTAATTTATGAACGGCTATTAAATACGAAACTGCGAAAAGAGGCGTTTGCCCTACTTTATGCGCAACCGAACTTGAAACGCTATCAGCTGGCCCAAATTTTATGGGAAGCATACGGTAATCAGACTTACCAGGTGGATTATACGCAGCAAAAAGAGCGTGCTATCGCTTCTAGTAAAATTAGCCGCCTACTCAATCAGATGGATTATCCCCTCATTGAACAGACATTAACAACGGTTCGAGCGCAATTAATGAGCTTAGCGGAGGTGAACGTATGACATTATTTGCGATTTTGCTATTGGCCCATTTCTTGACGGATTTTTTAATCCAATCCGATCAAATGGCCAGTTGCAAGCGTTCAACGAAATTGGCCGTTAAATGGTACCCATTATTGGGACACGCGTTGACCCAAGTGCCAATAGTGATTGGCACTTGGTTAATCGGCACGCTACTACGTTTCGCAAACTGGCCTTCGCTTGAAACGTTCGGCATTAGCTTAATAATCGTCGTCCTAACGCATTGGCTAATCGACGTCACTAAACAGAATTGCCAACCCATTTTAAAACGTGCTTTACACTTGAATCCCAAACAAGTCCCTCTAATCAGTTACCTTTTGGATCAAATTTTACATCTACTTGTGATTGTCATTGTTAGTCAACTATTGGGGACTAATTGGCAATCAACCACGATTAACCGCTGGTTGTTAGCCGCAAGTGTGATAATTGCGACATTATATTTTGCCGATTATTTCATCAGCCTATTTTTAAAAAGTTTAGATTTAAACACGGAACGGTTACCAGACCGGGTGCAGTTGGGGCGGCATATCGGTCGCTTAGAACGTTTAGCGATTCTGTTATTATGCTATACCAATAACGTTGCAAGTATCGCAGTCGTCGTCGCAATCAAAGCCCTCACGCGGTTTCGCGCCATTGAAGCGAATGAACACCACTTTGCAGAATATTATTTAATCGGTAGTTTATTAAGTCTTATCTTTGGTTGCTTAGGTGGTTATTTACTTAAACTTATTTAAAAATACATAAAAAGCCGTTCGGATAATGCTATCCGAACGGCTTTTTTGAGCTATATTAGCGTGTGAGTCGCTGATGTCGATCAACGAAATAGTAAGTAAGACCATATATGAGAATCATAACTGGCCGGTAATCATTGAAAAATGGGATTTTAATCCAGAAGCTAAGCAGTAATAAAATGACAAAAATTAAACTAATTAACCGGAAAATCATGCAACCATTCCTTCCCAATGATTAATCGCTAATCACTAATAATGACTTAATAGCTTGGCGTTGATCCATTGCTTCGTAAGCGGCTTGAATATCATCTAAAGTAAAGCGTTGCGTGAAGACCTTACCAGGATTGATTTCACCCTTTAAAACAGCGTCGAGTAATCGTGTTTTATCATGAGTTGTGACGGCCGCAATCCCACCACGGAGGCCGATGTTCTTACGGAATAAGACATTGGTATTCATCTCTGCCTTTTGTGGAATGCCAACGCGCCCAATAACAGCACCCGCGCCAGCCACGGCTACAGCTGTTGCAACGGATTGTTCAGTCCCAACACATTCTAAGACGGCGTTAGCCCCAGCGTTGTCAGTTAGTGCCATCACTTTTGCAACAGCTTCGTCCCCACGTTCAGCAACAATATCAGTTGCGCCAAATGATAGTGCTAATTTTTGGCGGTCTTCATGACGACTCATGGCGATAATCCGTTTTGCCCCTAATAATTTAGCACCGATCACACCACATAAACCAACCGCACCATCTCCCATGACGACCACTGTGTCACCAGGTTTAACTTCAGCAGAAATAGCAGCGTGATAGCCAGTTGCCATGACGTCAGAAAGTGTTAAGAGGTTGTTTAACATCTCGTCCGAATAATCAGCTGGTTGGCCAGGGATTTTAACCAGGCCCCAATTAGCGTTGGTATAACGGAGGAATTCACCTTGATAACCACCATTGCCGCCGCCTTCTTGGTTTGTACAATCACCATCGAAGCCAGCTAAACAAGCAGCGCAGTGTCCGCAACCATGTGTAAATGGGACAATTACAAAATCTCCAGCTTTAATATCAGTCACTGCTTCACCAACGGATTCAACAACCCCAATTGCTTCATGCCCGACTAGTGAACCTGATTCGCGTTTTGAAAGGCCGCGATACCACCATAAATCAGAGCCACAGACGCAAGCCCGAATAATCCGAATAACGGCATCTGTCTTCTTTTCGATGGTTGGTTTCGGTACCTCGGTAATCACCATTTTTCCTGGTTCAATAAAAGTTGCTGCTTTCATAAAAACATCTCCCAAAATTTTTTTGAACGTGTTTCTTCCTATTATATAGCGAAATTTATAAACACAATTACAACTTATATAATTGATATCTCTACTATACACCTTGAAGCTCACTTTAAGGCAAGCCTTTTTTAAAGGCCGATCGCCAATTGTTGTTTCTTACTTAAAACTTCATCTTGGGTAATCCCGATATAATGCAAGGTTGTTTCCTGCGTTGAATGGCCAAAATCAATCATTAATGACCGCACATCACCAAATTGTTTGTAGAACCAATACCCGTAAGTTTTGCGCATTGTATGTGTACCGATATCATTGCGACCGAGTTTTTTACCAGCTTCGGTTAACATACGGTAAACGCCATTAACTGTAATGTGACTATCACCGACGCGACTCCCAAATAACCAGTCGTTACCAGTCAGTTCATTATTTTGAATATATAAACTAATGTAAGGTCGCAAACTGGTTAAACTAATTTGACGCCACTTACCCGTTTTTTGTTCGACGATGACGGGGTTGTCTTCGATCACGTCTTTCACTTTTAATTGGACAATATCAGAACAACGTAAACCGGTATTGATACCTAACAAAAAAAGTAAATAATTCCGACTACCCATTTGGGAGTGTCGTAAGATCACTTTCATGTCCTCAATCTCGTCTTTGGTCCTTAAAGGCTGTACGTTTAATTTTTTGCCTTTTTTAGTTCGTGATTTTCGCATTAAAATTCCGTCCTTTTGACCGCATTCTTTTTACTTATATCATTATAAACCATGCGGTCGTATTTTGCACCCCCAACTATCGTTGATTTAAAGGGATTCCGAGCGCATTCTTTCTACCAAAAGCGTGCGCTCATACCACTAAATACTAAAAGTGTCCCAAAGACCGGTCTAATCACGTTTAAAACACATCAATCGCGAGAGACGCATTTTAAGCGCATTTCAGATTAACTAACGGACAAGTGGTCGTCAAAACGTCTCAAATTACGGATTTAAAAAAGCCGGTTTTACTTGTCCAAAACGGGCAATTGTTGTACGCTAAAAAGAAAAATAGAAATGAGATTAATGATGTTAAATTATGAAGCAATTCAAAAAGCGGTCGATGCTGAACAGAATGCTGGTGACTTTCCAAAATTAATACAGTCCTTTAAAAAACTGGGTGTCCTTAAATATGATTACCTTGTTGAACCCGGAAAATATCGTTATTACGATAATGATGGTTATCTTGATTTGAAGATGAATGGTGTGCCACAAAAAGTTGCCCTTAAAAGTAATGCCACTCAAATTAAAGCAGCTGTCAAAAAAGCGCAGTCTGGCCAAATAACGTTTGAAATATTTTGTGAATTAGCTGCAGCTGCCGGCATTATTTATTGGCGAAGCGATTTAACTCAAAAAATTGTCAGTTATTACGATCGAGCAGATAACTGTTTATTAGCGGAACCAATTCCTGGTCTATAAAAATTTAACCACAAAAATAAGACTTAACACTGTATCAGTGTTAAGTCTTATTTTTTTAGTAACCAGCCGATAAATCAACTTGGTTAACAGTGAGTTGCCCGTCCGTTAAGAAGACTGGTAAATTCTGTTCGAAGATTCTAAAGAGCCGTTCATGAATATCTGGAATGTAACCCGAGATATGTGGTGTGATCACTAAATTGGTTGTCGTCCAAAGTGGTGATGTTTCTGGTAATGGTTCAGTTTGTGCAACATCAATTGCGGCCCCTGCGAGATGGCCGTTATTCAACTGTGCCATGAGCGCCGTCTCATCAATTGAAGCGCCACGACCTAGGTTGAAGAAGTAATGCCCTTCACCCATTGCATTAAAGAATGCTGTATCGAAAAAGTTTTCCGTTTCCGGCGTTAACGGCATTACGTTCACAACGAAATCCGCATCAGCTAATTTCGTTTGATAATCTTGATCCGTTAAAATTTCGTCAAACGCATCGCGTTTTTCACCATGACGATTAATCCCGATGGTTTTTAACCCCAACGCTTTAGCGTAAACAGCAATCTGATGACCGATTTGGCCGGTACCAAAGACCATAATTGTTCGGTGCTCAAGGGTTTCGGTCGCGCGCCCAATTTCATGGTGTCGCCATTCCTTGTTAGCTTGAGAACTCAAACTTTGACGAATACCGCGAGTGAAATATAAAATATAACTCATCACGGTTTGTGCAATCGGAACAGCGTGCATACCCTTGGCATTTGAAACGATAATGCTTTGTTCACTCAATGTTGCTAATGGTAAATAGTCAACACCAGAACTAGCTGCTTGAATCCATTTCAAGCGATGATTTGGGGTTGCCAAAATTTTAGGCCCCACCACTTTATTCCAACCAAACATAATATCGATGGTTGCCAATTGTTCGGGTTGTACGTCGGCCAAATTAATAATGGTTAACCCTTGTTGCTGTAAATCTTCTACGTGTTGTTCAGGAATTGGTTCTGCTGCTAATATGACTGTCAAGTCGATCCCTCACCTTATTATTGAAGTAATCTTAATTATAATGGATTTTGGGCAAATAAAAAAGCATTTACCCCGATATAATGGGAAAATGCTTTAAATTTCTTATTTTTCGGTTTTTTCAGCACGTGGCCATACTGGACGACCCCAATATTGGAATAAATCAGTCTGAATCCGACCATTATAAAGTTTACGACGTTTTGTTGCACGTTGGCCGAAAGATTCTTGGAATTGTAAATCACTTGTTAAAATGTATTTACTCCAAGTTTTCAATGAACGATAAGTATCGCCCATTTCTTTATACAATACCCGCGCTTGAGTTTGATCACTCAAACGTTTACCGTATGGTGGGTTAGCAATGATGACCCCGTTCGTTAAATCTGTTTTAAAATCTTTAACAGCTAATTGTTTAAACTGAATATCATGTAAGACACCAGCTTCATTAGCGTTCAACTTAGCGATATCAACCATATTTTGGTCAATATCATAGCCGAAGATTTCAAGTTCTTGATCCGGTTTTTCTTGTGCTTTAGCATCAGCCTTCGCATCAGCTAAAACAGTAGCGTCAATCCAGTCAAAGTCTTCAAAAGCAAACTTACGGTGCATACCAGGCGCGATATTACGACCAATTAAGGCCGCTTCGATCGCAATTGTACCTGAACCAGTGGTTGGATCAACAAACGGCATATCTGGTTGCCAACGACTGAGGAGAATTAATGAGGCCGCGAAGTTTTCCTTCAATGGCGCTTCCCCTTTTTCAAGACGGTAACCACGTTTGAATAAACTAGGACCGGTTGTGTCTAAGCTAATTGTCACCATATCTTTTAAGATGCTGACTTCTAGTGGATAGACAGAACCGGTTTCAGCTAAACGCGTCCGACGGTGATAAACAGTACTTAACTTATCAACAATCGCTTTTTTAGTGATGGCTTGGACATCTGGTTCACTATGGAGTGTTGAACGCACAGAACGACCAGCTACTGGAAAGGCAGCGTCTAGTGGTAAATATTGATCCCATGGCAAAGCTTTCACTTGTTCAAAAAGATCATCGAACGTTTTTGCTTCGAATTGACCGATGGCAATCTTCACACGATCGGCACTGCGTAACCAAAGGTTAATCTTGGCGATATCTGCCAAGTCACCTTCGAAATAAACCCGACCGTTATCTGAACGCGTTTCGTAGCCTAAATTCTGTAGTTCTTTAGCCGTAATGGATTCGATACCACTTGCCATTGTAGCGTATAGTTGGTAAGTCATTTTTTAAAGATCCCCTTAGGAAATTATTTTTTAAATAAAAAGAGCTTGGGCAAAAGCCCAAGCCACCTGTTTGTAAACCTCTATAGGCCATGTTTTGTTCCAGAACTTCCCCAGGAAGAAAGCTCCTTCAGTAATCATCTATCTGTTCTTTCGAACTCTCATTTTTAGTTCATTTCCATAAATGAGACGCCCCTACCAAAGTTTGGGTTACTCGCTCGCGGGGTTTACCTCGTTCCATCGTTTGGGTTTCCCCAAACGCTCCGTCACTGTGGCACTATTTAAGGATATTAACGCATGACCGAAGTTTTAGCGCTTTTTCCGCCGTTACCATTAAGGTACCCTGGCTTATTGGGCCAGGCACGAACACTACAAGCATCTCAGCCTGTGCGGGCATGGACCTTCCTCAGCCTACTGATGTAGACCGCGATTACTCAAGATTTACAAATGTTAATCAATGTATATTATTATAGTACATCTTAAGCGATTTGTCTAATCAAATTGTGAATGATTTTGAACTCTTGTTTGAGCGGCACCATTTTGGTCACTTAACTTAGCACCAAATACGTGACGTTCAAGATTTGATAAACGTTTCAAAATATCATAGTTAGTTGCTGCTGAAGCCTGTTGTGGCTTGACTTCTTTAACACTGTCAGAAGCACTTAGTTGACGATTAAGTTCTTCAACCTTGTTAAATAAGCGGGTATTATCGGCCGTTAAACGATCGATATTTTCTTGATAAGTTTGGTAATCTTTAATCACTAAATCTAAATAACCGTCGACTTCTTCAGGATCATAGCCGCGCATCTTTGACTTAAATTCTTTTTTCAAAATTTCAGTTGGGTTTAATTCGATTTCTAATTGATTATCCATTTTGACACCTCATTTATAATAAATATACCATAAATCCCATTATAGCAAAGTTATTAAAGTTATTAAAGAATTAAAAGCCCTAAAAGGCTTGATTCTCTAACTCCGCCAACTCGTTTGCTAAATCTTGCAGTTCAAAAAAATCGACCTGATTATTGGGATACTCATGTTGTTCTTGATAGGTCTCAATTGCTTTAGCATCGTATTCTGGTTTACCAGGCGCTTCACGATCATAGTACAATAATGCACCATCCGTATGAGTCAACATAAACTGTTGATATTGGCGCAACTGTTGGGGCCCAGAATACGGGGCTTTAATGACGGGTTCGCAAAAGTCGACCTGGGCTTTTAACGTCATCAATGTACCCTGATTTTGTTCGTTCCACTGTTGACCAAAATCACTAAACGGTAGCATCATCGCAACCTTTAATTCAGGATAATCTATTTTAAGTTCCTGTGCAACTTGAATCCCCCACTGTTCGATACCCATCTGGCCCCCGGTAATAAGCCATTCTAAGCCATCATCGAGGTAATTATTAAGTTGCTTTTTTAAAGAATATTTAATAACTTTAAGTTTCTCATCGGAATCGCCAAAAACACCGAGTTCATAGCTTCGATAGCCGGTTAACCATAGTCGTTTCAATTGTCAGTCCTCCACCTAATGATTTTAAATTTGAGTGAATATTGCTATAATAGTTTCACAGGAGTGTGATTCTTGATGGCCTTTCATTATCCAAACGGACAGCCCTACTCAAATCATGAAACAAAACAACCTAAAAAGCAAGGGCGACATACTAGTCCAACCACCTTATATGGTAAACGCGGTATGTCATTAGAAGAAGAAATCAACGATAGCAATCAATACTATCGACTACGTGATGCTGCGGTTATCTATAAGAAACCCACCCCTATTCAAATTGTTAAGGTTGATTACCCAGCGCGTAGTCAAGCTGTTATTAAGGAAGCCTACTTTAAGCAAGCTTCAACCACCGATTATAACGGTATCTATCAGGGACACTATGTGGATTTTGAAGCGAAGGAAACTAAGAATAAAACGTCATTTCCATTCCAAAACTTTCATCAACATCAAATTGATCATTTCAGAGCTTGCTTACAACAAGGTGGGGTTTGTTTTGTGATTATGAAGTTCGTCCCATTGCAACGTTTATTTGTGTATCCGGCAAGTTTATTGATTACACAATGGGATAATCAAGCAACTGGTGGTCGGAAATCAATTCCACTAGCGGCGATCGTTACCGATGGGTTTGAAATTCAGTATCAATTAAACCCAAGTATTCCCTATTTAGAGGCCGTCGATCAATTAATCGCACGCCACCACAAAGGAGTTTAAATTAACATGTCTGCCAATCAAACAGGTAACACACGTGTCACAAGACACCAGAAACCGGCCAAAAAGCGTACTAAGTCGCTATTTGGCCGTATTATCAAATGGGGCTTATTGGCCCTCTTTGCACTAATTATCGCGGGGATTGGCTTATTTGCATACTATGCAAAAGATGCCCCCGAGATTACACAGGATAAATTGCAAAATGGTAATGCAACTGTTCTTTATGACAGTAACAACAAAGCCTTTAAGCGATTAGGCGCTGCTAATCAGACTTATGCTAGCAGCGATCAAATCCCACAAACGTTAAAAGATGCCGTCGTTTCAATCGAAGATCGGCGCTTTTATAAGGAGAAATTTGGGATCGATCCAGTCCGAATCGCATCGGCGGCCTTTGCTAACATTACTGGACACTCTTCGCTAGGTTTACAAGGTGGGAGTACTTTAACGCAACAATTAATCAAGTTATCGGTCTTTTCAACAAAAAATAGCGATCAAACCTTCAAACGTAAAGCACAAGAAGCTTGGTTGGCCGTTCAAGTTGAACGGCAGTATTCTAAAGATCAAATTTTGGAATATTATATGAATAAAGTTTACTTGAATAATGGTGTTTATGGTATGCAAACAGCTGCCAAGTACTATTACGATAAGACGTTAAAACAATTGAGTCTCCCACAATTAGCATTGATTGCTGGTATGCCACAGTCCCCTGCTAATTACGATCCCTATGCACATCCAGATCAAGCAAAGACGCGTCGTGATTTAGTACTCGATGCCTTGCAACGAAACAATAAGATTTCCGAAGCAGAAGCAACTGAAGCTAAAGCTGTTCCGATTAACACTGGGTTAGTCGCACAAAAATCTGAAACCAATGAATCAACGAACGCTAAAGCAACTGATGCCTATGTTAAGGAAGTTATCTCAGACCTCAAGAAAAAAGGCTATGATCCTTATAAAGACGGCTTAAAAGTTTATACCAATATTGATATGGATGCGCAAAAGAAGTTATATGATACCGTCAATGACGATACAACCGTCCAGTTCCCTGATGATAAGATGCAAACAGCTGTAACGATTACTAACCCTAACAACGGTAAGATTGTTGCGATGATTGGTGGCCGTAAAACTGGCGATGTCCAGTTAGGCTATAACCGGGCGGTCTCATCTGGTCGTAGTAATGGGTCTTCTATGAAACCAATGATGGACTTTGCACCAGCGATTGAATATCTCAATTATTCAACGGCTCAAAAACTACAAGATACAGCCTATATTTATCCAGGTACCAACATTCAACTTCACGATTTTGATAACCGCTACCTGGGGACAATTACAGCCCGTAATGCGTTAGCTAATTCTCGAAACGTCCCCGCAATTCGCTTATTAGAAGATGTTGGTATGACGCGTGCGCGTAAATTTGTTAAAGGTTTAGGGATTACGATTCCTGAAGATACCGGCCTTGCTTATGGGATTGGTGGGAATGTTTCTACCTTAGAAGAATCTGCTGCCTATAGCGCTTTTGCCAATGGTGGAACTTATTACAAACCAACTTACATCAATAAAGTTGAAACTGCAGATGGCGTCACCCATAATTACAACTCTGAAGGCTCTGACGCGATGAAAGATTCAACGGCCTACATGATGACTGATATGATGAAAGACGTCATCAAGAACGGTTCTGGGACGTTAGCACAGATCTCAGGATTACATCAAGCTGGTAAGACCGGGACAACCGATTATTCAAGTGAAGAATTAGCCAAATCAGGACTCAGTTCAGACCTTGCGAAAGATAGTTGGTTTGCCGGCTACACGAAACATTACTCCATTACTGTTTGGACGGGTTACGACAAGCCGCTCGAAAATGGGTTAACGATGGAAGAACGAAACATTGCGGCTTACATTTACCGCGCAATGATGGTTTACCTCTCACAAAATGTTTCAAATACGGATTGGACGATGCCTAGTTCAGTTCAAGCTAAAACGATTGCCGGTGTTAGAGAGCTCTTCGTTAAAGGAACGACAGCGACAGTTGCGGAGGACTCAACAAGCTCTTCTTATTCATCAACACACAGCGTGATTGAATCTCAAACACCTTCAATTTCAGTTCAAAGCTCAAGTCAAAGTGTTGCTTCTTCTGAAAGCAGTGTATCGGAAAGTAGCAGTTCTGTTGAATCAAGTTCAAGCGTGTCATCAGCACCAAGCGAATCCTCTTCAACAGTCACCTCTTCTTCTGAAGCACCAGCTAGTTCGTCAAGTGCACCGACAACAAGTCAGTCGACGAGCCAACCCTCAATAACAACCTCGCACTAATCAAATAGCCTGATTGTCGCTCTCTTAAGAGTTCGGACAATCAGGCTATTTTTTTCTTAAAATTACTAACTCCGTTAACCACGTTCTTGAAGTATTCGTTGCCCTGCCGGACAGATACTTAATAACGGACACTGATTACACTTGGGGTTCCGTGCTGTACAGACTTGCCGACCAAATAAAATTAACGTGTGGTGGGCTTGGACCCATTCTTTTTTGGGGAGCTTTGTTTGAAAGTCAGTTTCAATTTGGCGCACAGAGGCGTTTTCAGCACTAATCGTTAATCGCTTGGCAATTCGACTAACATGCGTATCAACAGCAAATGATGGTACATTAAACGCGTCGCCTAAGACAACATTGGCGGTCTTTCGGCCGACACCGGCTAATTGCTCGAGTTCAGCATGGGTTTGCGGGACTTCACCACCAAAATCCGTGATTAACTGCTGACAACAAGTGCGGATATGTTTAGCTTTATTGTGATATAAACCAATTGAACGGATATCAGCTTCGATTGCGGTTAGATTTGCGATCGCAAAACTGGCTGGCGTTGGAAAATGTTCAAAAAGTTGTGGTGTTACTTTATTGACTGATACATCGGTCGCCTGCGCACTTAACATCACCGCAATCAATAATTGAAATGGACTGTCCGCAATTAAGGCCCCCTTTGCATCGGGAATCAGCTCGTACAGTTGTGTCATGGCCCATCTTGTTTTTGCTTTTGATAACATGTTCAACTACCTCCCTTATCAGATTAACGTCGTGGATGTGCTTTTTGATACGCTTGTAAATCTTCTTTGGTTTGGATATTTTGTTTTTGCCAATTCAATAGAATTTTATCGACATATTTAAGTGAATAAACTTGGTTTAAGACTGCTTCGCGGACTGCGAGCTGTATCAACTCAGCCGAATAATGATCCAAATCCAACCAATTTGAGATGATTTCGGATTCAAGTGGCGATAATGGCCGCCCAAAGGTTTGCTCAATTTGGTTAAAGACGGATAGGCGCTGATTGGTTTCTTGCGAATTTAATGCTGCCTGATTTTGTTGGACAGCTAGGACACTGAGTTTGGATAATGCTGGTGTTAGATCATAATGATCAACTGGCTGTCCTTGTTCATTAACGGTTGAGTTCAACGTGATAATTTTCTTCTTAAGCAATTGGTGGATCAACTCATAAATTTGCGTTGGCGCCAATCCCATCCGTTCACCAATCACCGCTAAGTCTGGAAAAGTATCCCCTTGGCTGGCAAAATCACTCAGTTGTAAATAGACAACCAGTTCGTCAGAAGACATTCTGAGCGTCTGGTAATGTTGTAATAATAAGCGCGACACGCTGAGCTGACCGCCCTCTATAAATGCCGTTAATTCGTTCATATACTAGCCTTCTTTTTGGAAAATGATTACTTCTATTGTAACGGGTTTTGAGAAAATAAAAAAGCATGTCGGTCAATAATTGACGACATGCTTTTAAAATGCACTTTTTCAAAATTTAATTTATGGTTTGATTCTGTTAATCATTCGTGGGAATGGAATAGCTTCACGTAAATGATCGATACCACAAATCCATGTGATTGCGCGTTCAAGGCCTAAACCGAAACCAGAATGTGGCACTGATCCGTAACGACGTAAATCTAGGTACCATTGATATTCTTCAATATCTAAGCCCATTGATTTGATTTCAGCCTCTAATTTATCGAAGTCAGTTTCACGCTCACTACCACCGATAATTTCACCGTAACCTTCTGGTGCTAATAAATCAGCACATAAGTAGACATCATCACGTGTTGGATGTGGCTTCATGTAGAAAGGTTTGATGGCTTTAGGGTAGTTTAAAATGAAGACAGGTTGTTCGAATTGATCAGATAAGTAAGTTTCATCTGGTGCACCGAAATCATCGCCCCATTTAATATCGAAGTCAGCTGCTTGTAACATTTCAACAGCCTTATCGTATGAAATACGTGGATATGGTGTTTGTGTGTACTTCTTCAATTGATCAATATCACGGTCCAATAATTTTAATTCATAGGCACAGTGATCGATAACGTTTTGAACAAGGTAAGCCACGTATTTTTCTTGGACTTCAAGACTTTCATCTTGTTCCATGAAGGCCATTTCTGGTTCAATCATCCAGAATTCAGTCAAATGACGACGTGTTTTTGATTTTTCAGCACGGAAAACAGGTCCGAAGGTAAAGACTTTACCAAAGGCCATTGCACCAGCTTCTGCGTATAATTGACCACTTTGTGTCAAGTAAGCATCGTTGTCGAAGTATTCGATGTGGAATAATTCAGTTGTGCCTTCAGGTGCACTACCCGTTAAGATTGGTGGGTCCATCTTCATGAAGCCTTCTTGATTGAAGAATTCATAAGAAGCACGAATGATTTCATTTCTGATCTTCATAATCGCAAATGGGCGTTTTGAACGTAACCATAAGTGACGGTGATCTAATAAGAATTCAATCCCATGTTCCTTAGGTGTAATTGGGTATTCACTACTGTCACCAATTAATTCAATATTTGAGACTTCAATTTCGTAACCGAAATGTGAACGTGTATCTTCATGAATCACACCTGTAATCCACATACTTGATTCTTGTTTAACATCTTTAGCCAATTGGAAGACTTCTTCACTTACTTGGCTCTTAACAACAACCCCTTGGAAAAAGGCTGAACCATCGCGCAATTGTAAGAATGAAATCTTACCGCTTGAACGCTTATCGGTTAACCAAACGCCGATTTTGACTTCTTCATCGACATGGTCTTTAGCGTCAATAATACTGATTTTTTTAACCATATACTCTGTCTCCTTATGCTGACTTAATTTAACTTAAACAGTTCAAAATAACTGATAATTATTATTATATAACAAAACACTGACGACAACAGCCCTAATTAGCAAAACTCCTAGATATTTTCAATTAATTGGGTCGTATTACCGGTCTTGAAATCAAGCGTTAAATAACAAAGACGGCCCTTGTCGCTACGATAAACAACTTCCCAAACAGGTTTGTTCTTGTAAAAACCAAAGTTAATATTGAGGACCTTTTGAGGATTCTTAGTGGACCACGTCTTTTTAAGGGCTTCGTTTTTAGTCATCCCTTTTGATTGACGATAAATGGTCACATGGTTGCCTTTTTCGTTAATTAATACATAGATACCATTTTTATTTTTATCTTGACCACTGACTGTATAATACGTGCCATTGCGATGGTACGTGTAGAAACCATCTGGATTTTCTAGTTTAGCGTATTTCTTAGCAATCTTGGTCGCCTTTGCTTCTGCGGTGACTTCGGGTAAGCGCGCTTGGTGGTAGACAAAAAACATTGCGCCCATCAAGACTACTAATAAAAATACCCATATCCATCTCTTATATTTACGCACGGCGTATTCTCTCCTTGCTGCATTGAATAGCTTTATTATAGCAAAAAACAAGTTTCGCTACGGTTAAATCCCAGAACTTAGTCAGAATTTAACCAAAATAAATCACTGAGCTCTCTAATTGTCTGCACAGGTGCCGCCTTTTGAGGCAGACTTGCCGGTAAGGCACGGCGCATCTGTTGGCCATATTGCGTGGTCAACAACCGTGGATCCAAGCAAATGAATAAACCCCGGTCATTTGGCGTTCGAATTAAGCGGCCAAATGACTGCCGCAACCGGATCGTTGCCTTAGGTAGTGCTTCAGCCCTAAACGGATTAATCCCTTGGGCTGATAATTGTGCATACCGGACACGGGTCTGCAATGCATTGGGCGCATCAAATGGTAATTGGACCAAAATAACCATTTCAAGGGCGGCCTCAGGAAAATCAACCCCTGAGACAAAGCTACTGGTTGCCAGTAAGACCGAATCGTGCCCCAACATGAACCGTTTAGTAATTTTTTCGGCACTACCAGTAATCCCTTGGGCCAACACTTCACGATCGAGTGATAGCCCAGCACGACCTAATGCGTAATAAACCTGTTCCAATGTTTGATTGGCATTAAATAAAATGAGGGTTTGATGCGGATTATTGGCAATTAAAGTCATCACTTGCGCCGCTACCTGTTGATGATATTCGCTAGGTGTTAATTCTTTTTGAACCGGACCATCTTCTGCGATATAAAAACGGGCTTGTTGTTTAAAGCGGAACGGACTTCTCAACTTCTTAGTTTGTAAGGCTTGCTCTTCAGTAAAACCAAATTCACGTTTGAGGTAGTCGAAATGACCATTAACCGCTAGCGTCGCGCCCGTTAACGTAACAGGTTCAAAATGGCTTAACACTTGTTGCATTTGGGGCCCAGCCGATAACAATTGCCAATGCAATTTAAATTGCGGTAACTGACTCGGTTGACTAGGCCGTGTAATTTGAATCGCTAACGCATGGCGTTCCTGCGGTTTCGTCGCAATGAATAGCTGTTCAAACCGTTGATAATGGTCAACATCTGCTAATAAGAGATTGAGTTCATTTTCAAAAGATTGCCAAATTGCTAGATCAGATTCGGTATAACGTGCTAATTGATTTTCTAGGGCATAGCGTAACGCTAAGAAATGATCTTGAATCGTCAACAATTCCCGATTTAACTGTCCAAACTCACGCTGACTGGCATTAACGAATTGAATCACTTCGTCCGGATTCAAATACCGTTCACTAAAAGTTTGTCCATCTGTTGGTTCATCTGGCTCAAACTGCTCCGTTAGATAAGTTTCTAAATGCGTTAAGGTCCGTGTCAACTTACCCAATGTCTTATGCAATAACTTCAATGAACGATTTTGGGGCGTTTCCGCTGGGAACAGGCGGACCAAATTATTGGTTTGCGCACCTGTCGTATATTGGAGTCCTTTTTGGGCCCAAAATTGCCAACTGGACAACGACCAAGTCTCTTGTGAAATGGTCTGCACATTAAACACCATGTTTTGAGCTTCATCTAAGACCAAGTAAGGTTTCGGGCCCCAAATTTGTTGTTCATCCGCGTGACTTGCTAAATAAGCATGATTGGTTACCAATAATTCAGCTTGTTGCTGCCGGTGTGTCAATCGTCTTAGGAAGTCTTCATGATAAAACGGTGCTTGAGGATTCAAACTAGCCAGGCCTCGGTGTTGAATGCTGACAAAAAATGGGGTTTTGTAACTGGTTAAATTAAGTTCATCTAAATCGCCAGTCGTCGTTTGCGTTAACCAAACTAAAATTTTCATCTGCAACAAGCGAATCATCCGATTTTTATGCGGTAGCCGCAATGATAATTCAAAACGATGCAAATCAATATAGTGACTCGCACTTTTGACAACTGCCGCATCGATTTGCCGACCGACCAAGCGTTCTAATAGCGGTTTGGCCTGGGTTAGAATCTGTTCTTGCAATAGCGTCGTTGATGTCGCAACCACTAACTTATGATCACGTGACATCCGATAACTATACGGGAGTAAGTAGCCGATCGTCTTTCCTAACCCAGTTGCTGCTTCAATTAACAATGGTTCCGGCGTTTTAGACTCGAAATTATCGTGGATTAAATCCATCATCGTCGCCTGTGCCTTACGCCATTTCAAATGTGGTTTTAAAAGACGCTTTTTTTCAGCTTCAGTTATGGGATACTGAGCCGCATAGCTCGAACCAGGGTAGATTTCAAAATCAACTGGTGCGGGTTTACGGAGTGCAATCTCCTCTTGAATTAACAATTCGTTGGGGAGTGGTTGCGATTTTTCGCGCATCTGCTGGGCAGTATCGGTGAAAAAATCACCTGTTTGTCGTAATAAGCCCTCACCAAGTTCACTCAAACGATTGAGGGTGACCGATGGCAAGGCCTGCAAGCGGGCACTCAATTTCAAGAATAGTTTAGCTGTTACAAGCGCATCACTGTCGGCTTGATGGGGATTATCGTGTTCAATCTCTAATAGTTGAGTTAAATCTTGTAAACGATAACTAGGCGCTTCGGGTAAGATAATTTGGGCTAATTCGACGGTATCAATCCCGGCTAAGTCTAATGGTTGTAAGCCAACGCGCTTTAATTCACCGTTTAAGAATGGTAAATCAAAATTAATATTATGGGCCACAAAAACAGTGCCAGATAAAATTTCAACTAATGTGGGCGCCAAATCTTCAAAGATTGGGGCTAACTCTAACTGATCAGCCGTAATATGCGTCAAATGTTGAATTTTAGTTGGTACGTCGCGTAGTGGATTCACATCTTGTGAAATGGTCTGAATAATTTTGCCGTTTTGAACAAGGGCACAACCAAATTGAATAATGCGGTCCCCATCTTTAATGTTCGTTCCCGTTGTCTCCAAATCAACAACGGCATAAATAGTCTCTCGGTTCATGCTGTCACCAATACTTTACTCATAATTAATGTTAATCATACTATGAATGGCGCTGATAAACCAGTCTAGTTAATCTCAACCAGTTCGCCAATTGACAATAAATAGAGATATTTATGGCTGACTGGCTTTGGGGCAATCTGATTTAAAGCAGCGCTATAGAGGTTAATCTGGCCAGCATAGCGGGTTTTAACCCGTTCAATCGCCGCTTCTTGATCACTGGGGTCAATAAAGTCGGTTTTGTAATCAAATAAATAACAACCGTCATCGGTCAATAAATAACCATCCATAATCCCATGAATTAGGACGTGATCATCATCTGCGGGACGAATGCCTTCAAAAATCGTTTCTGCCGGTAATAACAACGAAAATGGCACTTCCCGCTTAACCGCTTCAGGCTGGGCTAATAATTGCTGTCCTAAGTCACTTTCAAAGAAGGTTAATAGGTGATTAAGATTAATCTTAGCCGCAACATTGGCGCTTAAACTATTCTGTAAGACAAGTCGATCGACAAGACCTTGCAAACTCGCTAGCGTTACTGGTTGCGTTAAATCAATTTCTTGCAAGACCAAATGCGTTGCGGTCCCCACTTCTGCTGCGGTTGGTTGTTGCACGGTTTGTAAAAATTGCGGTTGGGCTAAACTATCCGTTACGTAACGATTTGCTTGGCGTGGTTGCTCAGCCGCTAAATCTAATTGTCCCAATCCAGTATTATCAGGGTCTTCAAAAAGGCGTTTGACTTCCGAAACCGATTGATAAGCCGTCGTTTGGGTGGCAACATTTGCGGGATACTTAAAAGTTAATTGCTCAGCAATTGCAGTTGCTGTCCCACTGCTTAAATCAATTGTTTGAAGTGCCTTTTGCTGTTGTTGCCCCCAGTCCTGATCGTTATGCAGACTACCTGGCATTTCACCAAGTAAGGCTTCATTAGTCATAATCAACTTAAACTCGGTTTGATCACCACTTAAAGCTAGTAGTGGCTCATAATCAGTAGTCCAGTCTTTAGCTTGCGAATGACGAATTAGACTCAGACCAATCCAATCGAGTAAACTAGCGGCATCATTCCGGACATTATCATCTAATATTTGGTGAGTACTATTTTGCCCTTTTTGCCATTGCTTCATCAATTGGGCCTGGTTATCACAATGGCCAACGATGATTAACCGTTGTTCCGCACGTGTCAAAGCAACGTATAGTTTTCGCATTTCTTCTGCTCTTAATTTTTTCCGTTTCTGAGCGGTAATCGCTAATTCGGGCAGCGTTGGCACCTTCAACCGCTTTTGGCTATCTAAATAGACGACCCCTAAACCACCATGATTATCCAAAACATATGAGCGTTGTAAATCTTGTTGGTTAAAGCGGCGACTTGTATCGATTAAAAAGACGACTGGAAATTCAAGTCCCTTACTCCCGTGAATAGTCATAACAGAGATGGCGTCTTGATTTTCTAAGCTTGTTGGTTGTGCTAAATCTTTATCTTGTTTCTGGAGACGTTCGATAAATTGGATGAACTGGAAGAGTCCTTTAAAACCATTTTCTTCATACGCTGTGGCGCGTTCATAAAGCGCGTGTAAATTAGCTTGGCGCTGACGCCCAGCTGGCATCCCACCGACATAGTCTAAAAAGCCGGTCTCTTGATAGATCGTCCAAATTAAATCAACAATCGGTTGTTGACGAGCAATGGTTCTAAACGACGTCAATAAAGCCATGAAGTGCGTCAATTTCTGCATGACCTGTTGGCCTAAATGGCCGACTTTTTGTTCGTTATATTGGTCAATAAAGTTAAAGACCGCTTGATAATAATCATCCGTCTTATCGTTAATCCGAATTAATGCCAATTCATTTTCGTTTAACCCGACAATTGGTGAGCGTAAAACACTGACCAGTGGAATATCTTGGTTAGGATTATCAATCACCTGAAGTAGGGCCAACATAATTTGGACTTCGATCGTTTGGAAATAATTTTGCGCATCCTTAATCACAACCGGCAACCCGAAGCGTTTAAAGTAATCCAGGATAAACAAGTTATTACCGCGGGTGGGTGCTAGTAAAACGATGTCCCGATATTCAATCGGCCGCATCTTTTCGAGTTTCTTATCCCAAATCTGTTCACCATTGGTTATCATGGCTTGAATCCGTTTAGCGACCGCCACGACTTGGCCCTCACTCTTATCTAATTGAGGGTTGGCAACTGCCTCTTCCGGCTTAGTTTCATAAAGCAAGAGCTCTGTTGGTGCGGTTGGCTGCTGGTCAGGATAATAGCGAGCGCCATATTGCAAGGCGGCATTTTCGTCATAGTCTAATTCGCCAAGATTTTCGTCCATCAATTGTTTAAAAATCAGATTGGTAAAGTCATCGATATTGCGGCGCGAACGGAAGTTTTCAGCTAAGATGATTCGTTCACTATCACGTTCAGATTCCGTGACACCAAATTCGTTATACTTATTCTTAAATAAGCTTGGATCGGCTAATCGGAAAGCATAAATTGACTGCTTAACATCCCCGACCATGAAGAGATTGCGTGGATGATCAGAAGTGACCTTTTGGATAATCGTTTCTTGGAGCGGATTGGTATCTTGATATTCATCAACTAGCACTTCGCTAAATTTTTGTTGATAAAAGACTTTTGCTGGCGAATCATCGGCCGATAAAATTGTCAGACAAAGTTGTTCTAAATCACTAAAGTCCAATAAATGGCGCCGTTCTTTTTCGGCTTGAAAGGCTTCTCTAAAAGTTAACGTGACACTCACTAATTTTTGAACCAATTGGCCAGCTTGACGTTGAATATTAGCAGTAGTTGCTTCATCAAACACAAAATAGGTGTCCAGTAACGTCTGAATTTTCTTTTTGACGTCATCTAAATCGGCTTTCAACCGGTCTTTATTAATTTGTTCGTCGGGTTCTAATTTCTTAGTCCGTTTAGCGGGACCTAGCTGCGCATCTGTTAGTTGTTGGCGCCAATCTTGCCAATTTAACGTTTTTGCGTCTGTTTTGATTTGTGTTAAAGCCGCTTGCGTAGTTGCAATTTGAGGGGCATAGATCATTAGATTTTCGCTCGTTTGACTGAGCTGTTCAGCTTCTTGTAAGGCTTCC
Organism: Latilactobacillus parasakei; assembly: GCF_049674265.1. Classification (NCBI taxonomy): domain Bacteria; kingdom Bacillati; phylum Bacillota; class Bacilli; order Lactobacillales; family Lactobacillaceae; genus Latilactobacillus; species Latilactobacillus parasakei. Next base: position 380,798 of record NZ_CP186861.1, read on the forward strand.
AAGCATTCGGTGATGGTTTGCTGTAAAATGGGTAATATTTTTTCTTGGAAATAATCACTGGCAGTCAAACCAGCTTCATCAACAGCATAACTCTTAGGTAGTTTATTTAACCATTTAACCGGGTTGGGATTGGCGTTTGCAAAATCGAGCAACTCAAAAACAATGTCGGTCAGGCCGTCATCGTTACGATCATTCGAGAAATTTTGGGCTAATTCGTAGAATAATGTATCTTGTTCATTTTCTTTGACATATTCGTGATTGTAGAAGGCCTCTCTCACCCGTTGCCATACTTGATCCGCTAAGAGAAGTCGTTCTGCGGTATCACTCAATAAGCGGAATACGGGGTCACGGTCAATCACGTAATAAAATTGTTTGATGACCTTTAAGCAAAAGGCGTGCAGTGTACTGATTTGAGCGGTTGGCACGAGACTTAGTTGTTGGCGTAAGCGCTGTTTGACGGCTGGCTCTGTCGCTTTCTCGCTAGCATCGCGTAGTGCTGCTTGAATCCGTTGGCGCATTTCAGTAGCAGCGGCTTCCGTAAAGGTCACAACAAGTAAAGTATCGACATCGGTCCCTTTTAAGATTTTCTGGATGACCCGCGCAACAAGAACGGATGTCTTCCCTGAACCAGCTGACGCGGATACTAAAATATCGTGGCCATCATGATCGACAGCGGCTTGTTGTGAAGGTGTAAATTGGGGGTTACTCAAGATTGCCATCTCCTTTTTTACTCATTAAGCGTTCGAGGACTGCTTTTTCGTCTAGTGCTTCTAATTGGCGGTAATTATTTTCCGGTAACATCGCATCAAATTGGAAAATCGACTTAAATGGTGACAACGTTAGGGCATTCGTTCGATCCGGACGCATAATCGGATTCAATGCTGTGTCCCCAGCAAAAATCGCCCGGCCCGCTTCTTTGATTAATTCTTCGTTATGTGCCATCAATAAATCAAGTTGATCAAGCGTCACCAATTGTTTAGAGCTAAACTTACCGCTCTTTAACTTACTGAAGGCAAAGAGTGGCGATTGACCGTTGACAAGCGTTGTATCGAGATTTTCGAGTAATTCCTCATCATTGACAATGAGCCCGTTGTATTTAAATTGATCTAATAACATTTGATCAAACTCGCCCTTTTGTAATTGCCCCATTTTTTTCTTCGTTAATTGTTTGAGCGTTAATGTCGGGTTCTTCAGATGTAAGTAAAAGGCACCGGCAGGTTTCACCGCACTATCAGCTGGTAAAATGGCCTGTTGATCTTGCAAGACCGTTTCGAGATAGGTCAACATCTGCAGGGCCAACCCGTAATAAGCATCCCGGAAATTAAAACTATGCTGACTAGATTTATAATCAACAATCCCTAAGTAAGGTTGGTTATTAATGGTCAATTGGTCGATCCGGTCAATCTTTCCCCGGACTTTTACTTCACGGTGATCATCTAACATGAAATTTAACCCTTGGAGCCCTTTTTCTGCGCCAACTTGACCAAATAAGACTTCGGTTGCTAGCGGCCGTAAGTTGGTTGAAAGGCTCTGATTACGAAGTGCTAGGCTGACGCGTTTGACAGTTTGCGTCAGTTGTTGGCGAATATAGCCCATGCGCGCTGTTTTATTGAGAATCTTAAACTCAGGTTGTTCATAGGTCTTAGCCAAGACTTCACTGACAAGCTTATCAATTTGTCGATCATCCAATTCTGGCAGGGCAATTTGTTGCCCTTGAATCAGCTTAATAAAGCGATCCATCACCTCGTGGTAAAAGTTCCCCGTATTAGCCGGTGTTAATTCAAAAACAGGCCGTTCTTGTAATTTTAAACCGTATTTCAAGAAATAAGCGTACTGATTTTGATAGAACTCTTCTAGTTTTGAAATTGACGTATGAATTTCATTGCCATATAAACCAGTCACGATTTCAGGTGTCAGGCGCTCTGGTTCATTGCGGTAATTGAGACTTTGGAATAATTGCGTTGTTAAGAACTGACTTTGCGGTGCTTGTTGCAAGAGTCGATACGTCGTTAACCACTGTTCTGGAATCAACGTCTGATTTTCTTGGGCCTGTCGACTGACTTGAATGAGATCACTTAACAAGCTACGCCATGAGCCTTGAGGTATCTCTGTGTTTTGTAATGACTGTTCGGCCGCAATTTTTTGAATTGTTAAATCAAAATGATTTCTAATACGTTCGACATAGGGGGAAATTTTGAAGGCTGTTCCCTCACCATTCCCTAGTGGGTACGTAAAATAAACCGTTGTTTGACTACTTAAAAAAGCGAGGTAGTTCAAGTATGGTTCAGCGTTCATTTTACCGACACTAGACTCGTTTAATAACGGCGTAGCTTGGCCATCATTATCCAATAAGCGTTGGCGATCTTGATCGGTTAATAACGCCGTATTCTCAATCTGATCTGGCATGACTTGATCGGTCGAACCAATCATAAAGGTGATCTGGCGTTTCTTCGTCTGAACCATCCCCGATTCAGAGAGGACAACTTGGTCAAGGGTCGAGGGAATCTGAGCATATTGGGCTGCCGCAAAACCGGCCGAAAGCAGCTGTTTGAATTCGTTTAGTTGCTCAGTATTATCTTCTTCAAATGACACATCCCCTAACAAGGTGACGTATTCATCAAGCATTTGCATAAAGGTCGACCACGTTTGTTCTGGTTGACCAGCTTGGGCCACTTGATTAGCAGCTAATGCTTGATCCCGCCAATTCAATAGTTGTCGATCAACACCATGGTCGATTAAAAATTGATAGAGTACTTGAGCTACTTGCCGACCAGTTTTGGCTGCTTTCAGTGCACGATAAAATGGCGGTAAAGTAGCCTGTACGTAGCGTCGAATCCCATTAATGCGTTCCGTTAAGGCTTCATCCTGGGTTGTCCGCGTGCCTTCTTGGTAAGAACCGAAACGATAGAATTGCCAATCCAAATCATTTAACCAATCCTTGCCTTCGTAACCATTTTTTAGAATCAAGTTTTCGCAGAGATCTAAATCAGCTCTAAAATCGGCAATCGACATGCCCTTAGGAATTAACAGTTCGGTTTTTAATAATGCCATGACATCTTCGTACCGGTAAAAATGAAGGTTAACGTCCAATAACTTCTCCAATAGTGATACTAAGGGATGAGCCGCCATTGTTTGTGGTAAATCACAGAAATACGGAATCTCGTATTCCGTTAAAATCGGCGCAATCATTGTTTGATATGGTGCTAAGTGACGCGTCAAGATTAAGAAATCCCGGTAGCGATAATGGCCAGTTTGCACTAGGCGCCGGATTTCACGGGCGACATAGCGTAGTTCAGCATAACGATTTTCAGCCGCTACAACATGTAAATGATCAGCGACTGGCACTGGACTTAGTTTTCGATTACCTGGGCTTTCAGAACTAACCCAGAATTGATCAAGTGCTGCCAAAGCTGGTGTTAAGCGCTGACTGTCTGCCATCTGGTCCATCATGACTGGTACGTGATTCAGGCGTGCTTGTTGATATAAATTATAGTAGGTGCGACCAGCTTGAAAGAAAAAATTCAAACCATCGGGTTGTTGATTAGGGTAGGCTCTGTCTAAGATAAGTCCGATTTGCACCTCTGATTGTTGCATCAAAGTGGTTAATAATGCTTGTTCTTGCGCTGTAAATTGCGCAAAGCCTTCCACGTAGAAATGGCAATCTGTTAGCGTTTGTTGCTGCAAAAAGAGGGTCAAAGCATCGATTAGGGCTGTATTTTCAATAAACCGTTTTTGCATTGCTGCTTCAAAAGCGGTTGCAATAATGGTTAGGTCATGTAGTTTTTTAGAGAGTTCAACCTGCTGATCACCGAGATTTTCAGCCATTGCGGTTAAATCTTCTGGTGTGATACAACCAATCTTGAGTTCAAGTAATTGTTTTGTTAACTGGGCCACAAAGCCGGTATGTCTGACTTCACCCCGGAATAATTGCAGTTGTTCTTGATGTTCCTGTAATAACCGAAAAACCAACATATTCAAACCGGCCGTCGAGATACGCGGAATTTGATAATACGGCGTGTTTTTCATAAAATACCACGCTAATCGCGTCAATGAAAAAACTTGAATTTGAGAAGCGGCGACGTAATCATTTTCATCTGACTTAAGTGCTTCTAAAATAGAAACTTCTGATTCGAATTTAATATGGTTCGGCACTAAATAGAAATAGCGTTCTTGCGGTTTTTCTTGGAAAGTAGCCTTCAAGTTAGTGACGAGCGCTTGGTGGTGATCATAACTTGCGGTTCCTAGAATAAATTTTAAGCTCATTATTACCACTCCTTTGGGCTAATTTTACCATAAAACTACTCTGTTTTATGTTGTGATTTATTGTGACAACAACCTATAAAAATCTTTAAAGTTGACAATTAAGATGGCTATTTAAAGCATCGTTCTGGTAAAATGATAGCTTCGAGGTCAATCATTACTAGCTACTAGTGTTTCAAATAGTTTTCACTATTTATAGACTGTTTGTGGCAGTCACTTTTAAATTGCAGTATAGTAGTAACAGTATGATTAAGTTCAGAAATTGATGACTAAGGGTGATACGATGCAAACGAGTGTGGGAAATAGTCACGCTAAGATTATTTTGATTGGAGAGCACGCTGTCGTGTACGGGCAACCCGCGATTGCACTCCCTATTTTTGCAGTGCAGACAACTGTTCGCGTGACGGCACAACCGACACTAAGCGAACCCTTGATTAATAGTCCCTATTACAGTGGCCCTTTAAGCCAAGCCATTGGTCAGATGCAAGGCATTCGCCGACTAATCGAACAGCTCTGGCAACAATTAGACGATCAACAAACCGCATTTGAACTGACAATTGACAGTGAATTACCAGCCGAACGTGGCATGGGTTCTTCTGCAGCGACCGCCATTGCGATTATTCGCGCCCTCTTTACCTTTTATCATCAAGAATTAAACCAACGTGACTTACTTAAGCTAGCAGCACTTTCAGAAAATATGATTCACGGTAATCCAAGTGGCATTGATGCAGCCACGACGGGTGCAACGACCCCACTTTGGTTTGTTAAAGGCCAACCACTACAGCCATTACCCATCGACCTCCAAGGGTACTTGGTAATTGCTGATAGTGGTCAAAAGGGTCAAACCGGCCCGGCCGTTAAAAGCGTTCAAAATCAAATGATGTCCAATCCTGAGCGTACGCAACCACTTATTACCCACATTGGTGAATTGAGTCAAGCCGTCGCAACCAATATCGCTCAAAATCAGTTGACAGCACTGGGCCAGAATCTTAGCTTAGCGCAAAATGATTTACGAGCCTTAGGGGTCAGCAATTCGCGCATTGATGCTTTAATCGAAACTGCCAATCAAGCTGGTAGCTTGGGGACTAAATTGACCGGTGGCGGACGTGGCGGTTGCATTATTGCACTGGCTAAAACACAACCGGATGCTGAGCAACTTGCACAACAATTACGCCAAGCTGGCGCGATTAAGACTTGGATTCAACCGTTACACGCACTACACACTAATTAAACAACAATTGGGAGTTATCACTATGGGACAATCAGCCACAGCGAGAGCGCACACTAATATTGCGCTTATTAAATATTGGGGAAAAAAAGATGCCAACTTGATTATTCCGCAAAATAGCAGTTTATCATTGACGTTAGATCATTTTTATACAGATACGACTGTCACGTTTTCAGAAACATTGACGCGTGATCAGATTATTTTTAATGGCCAAGAAGCCGACGAACAAACACAAACTAAAATGAGTCAGTTTTTAGACCTGATTCGCCAACAAGCAGGTCAATCAACTTTTGCTAGTGTTGAAACAACTAATCACGTGCCAAATGCCGCTGGATTAGCTTCTTCAGCTTCTGGCTATGCTGCTTTAGCGGCAGCTGGTAGTCGTGCGGCGGGTTTGGATTTAAACCGACGTGACTTATCTAGACTTGCACGTCGGGGTTCAGGCTCTGCGACGCGTTCAATTTATGGCGGGTTTGTCGAATGGCAACGGGGTACGAATGATCAAGATTCATACGCGATTCCCGTTCAAGAAGAAATCGATTGGGATATTCAAATGATTGCAATTGTTTTAAACGATCGTCAAAAACGGGTTGCCAGTCGGGCCGGTATGGCAAGTGTTGTGGCAACCTCACCTTATTATCCCAGTTGGGTCGAAACGGCCCAAGCTGACTTGCCTAAGATGAAGGATGCAATCGTTAAGAAAGATATAAATTTAGTGGGACAACTCGCTGAAAAGAGCGCGATGCAGATGCATGCAACGACGCTTAGCGCCGTCCCACCTTTCACTTATTTCGAACCTGAAACCCTTCAAGCAATTGAAGTCGTTGAGCGCTTGCGCCAACAAGGGGTTTCTTGCTATTATACTATGGATGCAGGTCCAAACGTGAAAGTGATTTGTACGAGTCGCGAAACACCACAGATCTTGGCAGCTCTTGCGCCCTACTTTACAGCTGAGCAATTATTGGTTGCAAAACCAGGACCGGGCGTGACCTATCTGTGAGCGTAATAAATAAGTTAAATGTGAAAGGTTCTGATGGTTTGATAACGGCTAAAGCACCCGGGAAGCTGTATATTGCTGGCGAATACGCAGTAGTAGAAACTGGTTTCCCGGCTATTATTGTGGCTTTGAATCAATTTGTAACAGTTTCAATTGAAGAGAGTCAAGAATACGGCAGTATTGTTTCAAAACAATACCAAGAAAATTCTTTATATTGGCAACGACAAGGTGACGAAATGGTTTTTGATAACCGTGATAATCCCTTTCATTATATTTTATCCGCCATTAAATTAACGGAACAATATGCCCGCCAAGCGGGTAAAAAATTAAGCATCTATCACTTACGAGTTAACAGTGATTTAGACTCAGCTGACGGTAAGAAGTATGGTCTCGGTAGTTCAGCAGCCGTCACAGTAGCAACCGTCAAAGCGCTCTGTGCTTTTTATGAACTCGAACTAACTAACGACCAACTCTATAAACTTGCTGCGATTGCTCATCTTGATGTGCAAGGTAACGGTTCTTTAGGAGATATTGCAGCTAGTGTTTACGGTGGTTGGATTGCCTATCGCTCTTTTGACAAGCAATGGTTGGCAGAGACTAGACCAACGATGACGCTTAACGAATTATTGGCAATTCCTTGGCCATCACTGTCAATTGAGTTATTGACACCTCCTGCTGAATTATCGCTCTTGATTGGTTGGACGGGTTCCCCCGCTTCAACGTCTCATTTGGTCGATAAAATCGCACTGGCAAAAACAGAACGCCAAGCTGACTATCAAAACTTCTTAAAGGCTAGCAAAGCCTGCCTAGAAGAAATGGTCGCAGGATTCCGAGCTAACAATTTACAACAAATCCAAGCTGAATTGCGCCACAATCGTGCGTTATTACAAGAATTAGCCGACTTTAGTCACGTCGCAATTGAAACCCCTGTACTCCAGAAAATGGGCACCCTCGCCGAAGAAGCCGGTGGGGCTGCTAAAACATCTGGTGCCGGCGGTGGTGATTGTGGCATTGTGATTATTGATCGTGCAATCGATACAACGTCACTCTTTGAAAAATGGCGTGATAATCAAATCGAACGGTTAAACCTTGCCGTTCACCTTGTAGATTAGGAGTTGACTAACATGGTGAGACCAAAACAATCTATCCAATCGCATCGTAAAGACGAACATGTCTTTTTAGCGGAAAAGTTCCATCAAGATGACCGTCAAAACGATTTTGACGGGCTTCGTTTTATCCATCAAAGTTTACCCGAACTAGCGATTGCTGATGTTGATATTAGTACCCAATTTGCTGGGACCACTTGGCAAAGCCCCTTCTACATTAATGGGATGACTGGCGGGAGCCAACAAACTAAAAAGCTAAATGCCCAATTAGCACAAGTGGCACAGATTGCTGGTTTGCCAATGGCGACCGGTTCACAATCCGTGGCGATTAAAGATACGACACTCGTTGATACGTTCAGTGTGATTCGCGAATTTAACCCGGCTGGCTTCATCCTCGCTAATATCGGTGCTGGTAATGACCTATCGGTTGCGCAAAAAGCGGTAGCGATGACCCAAGCCAATGCCCTTGAAATCCACGTCAATACAGCGCAAGAAGTCGTGATGCCAGAAGGTGATCGTGAATTCTACTGGCTCGATCAGATTGGCGAAATCGTCGCCAACTTAGACGTCCCCGTAATTGTTAAGGAAGTTGGTTTTGGGATGAGCGCCGAGACGATTGCTAAATTGCAAAGTGTCGGCGTTACCAATATTGATGTTTCCGGTAAAGGTGGCACCAACTTCGTCACAATTGAAAATGAACGCCGCCGAGATAAAGCCTACGACTACCTCAGTGATTGGGGTCAATCAACGGTTGAATCACTCTTCGAATCACAGGCGTTTCAAAACGAATTAACCATTCTAGCCTCTGGTGGGGTTCGTAACCCGCTTGATATTGTCAAAGCCTTGCGCCTCGGCGCTTCTGCCGTTGGGATTTCAGGTCAGATTTTACATATGCTGATCAAAACGGGGCCTACTGAAACTGCTGAACAATTATTAGCTTGGCAAGCTCAAATCCAGTCAATCATGGCGATGTTGGGTGCAAGAAACCTAACAGCACTTCAATCAGCGCCCATGATCTTAAGCCCTAATTTACGACATTATTTAAACGAACGACATTTATCACTTTAAATACAAAAAAAGCAAGTCAGTTGTCTAGCAACTAACTTGCTTTTTTAGTGCGCTGATTTAATGCGCGTCATTCTGAAGTAGAAATAAGCAATTAAGACTAGATCAACTACCACTAACCCACTGAAAATAATACCCAAGTGTGTTAAGTAGAAGAACCAACTACCGATAATAAAACCAATCAGTGTCATGCTTAAGAGATGGACTGCAAAAATCTGCGTTTGTCCCATGCTATATTTACGATAAAGACTAGCAGTCAAATTCTTTTGGGCATGATAGCCATTGACTAATTGTGCAAATAAATGACTAAGCACCCCAGCAATAATGATTAATAAGACCAAGCTGATTGCCGCCGTTCCATTTTCTCGTAACCAGTTGACCCCAATAATCGGCGTGTTCTTAGGCGTTAAATTAGAGATTGATTTGGTCTTAAAAATCTTTTGATATTCTTTAAGATGCGCCCCGATTTGTTGGTCATCGACTAGCACCGTTACCTGGTTTAGCGGGCGGTTGTTCAAAACGAATTCTGGTGAAGCCGAAATAAAGATGTGTTGGTCAAGCGAAGTGGTCTGATTGGTGCCCACAACCCCAATTACTGACAAGTAACGATTCTTAGTCTGATAATAAGCTTGACTAGCTGGCTGATAGAGTTCGTTGACCCGTGATTGGCCGACGACCACTACCGGAATTCGTGATTTGAAATCATAATTTGAGAAGAAGCGGCCGTCTTTAAGCGGCACATTAGCTTGCTTGCCTTTGGCATAAACATAGGATAAATGATTATTGACATTGAATTGCACTTGGAAATTATTGAGTTTGGTCTTGTCAATCGCTTGGATCGTTGATTGAATCGATTGGTGACTTTTCGTCTTAAAGATAACCGCCTTTTGCGATAAACTATTATGATTAAGTCGTTCACTGTACATCGATTTGGCTCGCTGACTGATGACGAGAAGGCCTAAGACGACCACCCCGACAAATAGAACATCAAGTACTAATTTTTTTAAACGCAAACGCTGATTCCTCCTTGATACGTTATTGAATCCAGTAAAACCGATCACGCATTAAATCAAACGGGCGTAAGTACCGATTAATCCGCGATAAGCGATGATCATTATGAAAATGAGCGGCATCCCAGAATTCAGTACTATTCGTGGCACCGTAGCGCTCACCCAAGCATAAAAGGACGGGCCCGTTTTCTAATTGCCGTAATTGGTTTAAAACGGCTAAATCAATCGGCACTCCGTTGGGCGACCACGACATCAATACGGCATCCACTTGATCACCATATTGTTTGATCGCCGCCTGTGCATCGAGAGGTGCCACCTGCGTCAATAATTGCCGCCCTGTCTGGTTTTCGCTCGTCCAGGCCAAACTATCCGTACAAATGACCGATTCGGCACCTGCCGCCCTTAAACCGGCACTCAGGTAGCCATTACCAGCCATAATTTCCAAAAAGTGCCAATCGGGAAACTGTTGGACGATACTATCCGTTAAATCCTGACTAATATAGGCCCACATACCAAATTGATTCTGTAAATATTGGCGATAATTACGAAGTAAATGGTCTGTCTTTTGAATTTGCGCTTGTAATTGCTGTGAAGAGACCGCCTTGAATTGCCCCTGCTCTGCTGCCAATAATAACGTTAGATAGAGTGATTCGCCAATCCCGAGTACTGGAAGATTGTGCTGTGGTAACTGTTTTTGTTGTAGACGTGTTAAACTCGCTTTGATTGCTTGAAATTGCGCTGTTAGTTGCGGTACGTTTTTGAAAAAGACGGCACTTTGCTTTAACTGTGCCAAGTAGGTTTCTTGGGTCATTATTCCACTCATTTCTTAGACTAAATAACATAAAAAACCTCCTCACTCAGGTTAAAGGAGAAGGTTCATACTGATAGTTTAACGAATTCCTAAGGCAATTCGTGCATACCGTGACATCTTACTTGTATCCCAAGCTGGATACCAAACAAGATTGACGTTCACATCTTTAACCTCTGGGACTTTCGCAAGTGCTTGATGAATTGAATCCGTTAAGACGTCTGTTAAAGGACAGCCCATCGTCGTCAACGTCATATCGATTGTACATAGGCCCTTTTCGTCCAGGTTGAGGCCGTAGACAAGGCCTAGATTAACAATATCAATCCCCAATTCAGGATCAATCACGGTTTCTAGGGCTGCTAAAATCCGTTCCTTTAAATCTTCGATTGCTGAATCGTCTTGCTGTGCGTTCATTTCTTCATCTGCCATCTGACTGCCTCCTACGCTATTTCAATAGCTTTATTATACTGTTTAACCACTTTAGATACAATACAGGTTAATTGACAATTGAATCGTTTATCCCTAGAATGATAGCTTAAGTACCCTTTAAAGGAGGCCCTATGATGAACCAAAAATTAATCGCCTTAGACCTGGATGGCACGACTTTAAATCCAGAAGCCAAAATTTCACTTAAAACACAAGAAACACTCACCCAACTACAATCAGCTGGCCACATTGTCAGTATTGTGACTGGTCGGCCTAATCGCTTGAGTGAACCTTTCTACCATCAATTAGGGCTCACATCGCCGATGGTCAATTTTAACGGTGCCCTCATGCATATTCCTGGGCAAAATTGGTCCGACGAATATCAATACACCATTAATAAGGATGTCGTTTTTAGCCTCTTCCAATTAAAAGAACGTTTTAAAATTCAGATGATTGCCGCCGAAGGGAAAACGATGTTTTTAGCTGATCAAGCTTACAGCAATACTTTTTCGTTTTTCCCAGCAACACTTAAATCAGATGAAATCCTAACGCGCGAATCACTTCAACAAGATCCAGCAGCTGTAACAGTCTTCGTCGAACGCGAGGACCAAGCTGCTTTACGGGCTGAGATTTTACGCCAATTCCCCCAAGTTTCCGTTAATACATGGGGTGGCCCCGCCAGCGTCTTAGAAATTGTGCACCACGGCATCCAAAAGACAACGGGTCTTGAACGCTTAGCAAATCATTACCAAATTGATCAAGCCGACATTATCGCCTTTGGTGACGAAAGTAATGACTTAGACATGTTGGCCTATGCCGGCACTGGGGTGGCGATGCAAAATGCGATCGCACCAGTCAAAGCAATCGCAGATGACATTACCCCGCTAACCAACGCACAAGACGGTGTAGCGAATTATTTGCGCCAATATTTTAAAATGGACTAATAAAAAGCGATCCGACTGAATTGTCGAATCGCTTTTTAAATGGCCTAAACGTGCTTTTCAAAGCTGACTCTTGTGCTTAGCTTCGTGTTGCAAACAATCGACTTTGTCGATCATTCGCAACACTGTGCTAATGCTCAGAGTCAAATCGCTTTAAACGCACTCTATTTTGAAACGTGCTCCGCCAGGCATATTTCTGCGCTTAACAAAATTTGCCAAATTGGCGATTACATCACCAATTCGTCAAATCCAGTTAATGCTCAAAATATAGGCGCCTGTTGTCGCACTTTATTTTTCGTCGCTTTTTAAAACGCCGCCTACTGAGTAACGGTCTGGTTGCATTTCATTTAAGACAACATGCACGTGTTCTGCAGGTGCCCCTGTGTTTTTTGAGATTGCTTCTGTCACGTCAGCACAAAGTTGTTTTAATTGTGCTTGACTACGACCAGCAATAAGATCGATGTGTACTAATGGCATAATAATAGCCTCCTTTTTTCGAATACTATTATTATGCCTGTTTTAGCGCAATTGGGCAACGGTAATTGCTGTGTTTTCCCCTAAAAGATTGTATAATGAGCATTAATATCGAATTTATTTGGAGGCATTATTATGAGTGAACCCCTTTATCGTCAATTAACCGCCTGTACCAGTGTTCTGGTCGGTAAAAAAGCGAGCGCAGATGGCTCGACCTTAATCGCACGGAACGAAGATAGCCAAGCCGCTTGGCCTAAACACATGGTGATTCATCCCCACCAACAATTAACGAAAGCACCCCACTTTGTTTCAAAAGACACCGGCTTTACGCTTGATCTACCACTAGAAGCCGCTAAATATACCGCAACCCCAGAATGGACCGATGAATACGGCTTATTCGAAGAAGATGGTATCAATGAATACGGCGTGGCTATGAGTGGGACCGAAAGTGCCTATAGCAATAGTCGCGTGCTCGGATTCGATCCCTACATCGATAACGGCATTGCTGAAGAAGCAATGATCACTGTTGTTTTACCATACGTGAAAACTGCCCGCGAAGGGGTTGCTCGTTTAGGCGCGATTGTCAGTGAATACGGCACAACCGAAAGTAACGGTATCCTTTTTTCAGACGTTGATGAAGTTTGGTACCTAGAAATTGGTAGTGGTCATCACTGGGTCGCGCAACGAATTCCTGATGACAGTTATGCTGTCGTGGCCAACCAACTCGCCATTCAGGAAGTTGATTTTGACCAACCAGAGGCCTTCATGACTTCTGACGGGCTTCAAGACTTTGCCCGTGATAACCACCTCTGGCAAGCTGGCACACCGTTTAATTTCCGCAATATCTTTGGGACACGAGATCAAAGTGATCTCGTTTATAACACACCACGTGTTTGGTACGGTCAAAAGCTTTTAACACCGTCTGTTGAACAACAACCACAAGACTTTAACTTGCCCTTCTTACGCCAACCTGATGCACCTATTCAAGTCGAAGATGTCGCTCAGATTTTAGGCTCGCACTATGAAGGGACCGTCTACGATCCAATTGGTCACGGCACACCACAAGAAAAACATGCTTTCCGCCCAATTAGTTTAGCGAAGACACAAGAATCACATATTCTTCAAATGCGCCCTAACCGCCCTGTTGATGTCAGCGGTATCCACTGGTTAGCGATGGGGGTGACTGCACAGAGCGTCTACGTGCCATTTTACGCCGGTGCTGATGATGTCCCAGTCAACTACCAAAAAGGCACAAAAGATTACTCGAAAGATTCAATCTATTGGACCTATAAGTTAGCTGGTATTCTGGTTGATGCGCACTACGCTAAATTCGCTAAAGACTTAGAACAAACACAAAAACACATCAACAGTTTGATGGTTCAAAATATCGTTGCTACTGACAAGCTTGTTGCAGCTGAAACCGATGCGCACCAACGGACGATGTTGATGACCAAAGGTTCTGCTAAAGCAGCCCAACTTGCGCAACACGAAATGGAACGCCTCACTGTTAAGCTCATTACGGACAGTGCAAACCTCTCACCATTGAACTTTACAACGGATAGTAATCTCTAACGAAAAAAATTCGTCCAACTGGACGAATTTTTTTATTGGCCGATAATCAGATTAATGATGATTTTGCTGTCTATTTTTTAGTAATAGATATGCTATCACTAAAATCGTTAGCGCGCTAAGCAATAACGATCCAGAAAATTTTATTTGCAGCGGTGTTTTAACTAATATCGAAATTAGAATACCACCAGCAAAACCTACTGTCCAAATCGACCAGCGCATAATCCGCTTTGTATAGTTTATTTTAGCTGTGTAAATAGTATTGCCTATATTTCTAAAAAGTAACCCGATTAATACAACAAAATAACTTGCCGCTAATAAGATTGTTCCCATATCAAAATAGGCATCATGACTTAGCAAACTAGGTATTGAAAATGCAATTATGTATGCTCCCATTCCCAATAATAAAAAACGCATCATTCCCCAGAAATCACGTGGTATCTCCGCCAGTAATTCGTCAGCAATCGTTTTGACATTCTTTCCAAAATAAGTTTCAGCACTAAGGTGATCTTGTTGTGCATCCAAAATATCTTCAAGAATTACTAATAATTGTTTTTCAACTATTTCTTCGTTTCGTGTAATTGATTGACATCGCATGTATAGTAATAAATCATTATAAAACTGTCTATTTTCTGTATTTAACGCTAACCTTAGTTGGTTATTCTTTTGAATTAACGCCTTAATCTTTGTCATATTTACGACTCCTCTTCGATTAATTTAAGAACCGTGGTTTGTAACTGGCCCCACTCATTAATAAATTCCCTTTTAGCAATCTGCCCTTCTGCCGTAATAAAATAATATTTTCTATCTGGGCCTTCATCCGATTTTTTAATTTTACTGACTAGCAACCCCCGTTTTTCGATGGTCGTAAGCAACGGATAAATAGTCCCTTTAGGTACGTTTTCAAGGCCACAATGATTCATTTTTTTGCTTAAACCGTAGCCGTATTCTGGGCCTTTACCAAGAATCATTAGTATGATTCCTTGTAAAATCCCTTTCAGCATTTGACTTGATATTGTTTGTGCCATATTAACCTTCTAACTAGTTTGTTTAACATACTAGTATGTGTAATTCAAATTAACTAGTTTGTAAAGCATAATAGTTATTACATAAAAAGCGCTACTATCCTGATAAGCATAGTAGCGCCTCTTTAAAAAATTAAAATCGTGACACAAAAAATGACAACAGCCCAGCGGAAACGCACGAAACCACTCCGGTTGTTGTCATCTATTGGCCGCTGCTTAGATTAACTCCGCCACAAGCGGCCAATTAATTATTTTCCAGAAGTTCTCGATATAGTCAATGCGATTATTCTGGTATTTCAAGTAATATGCATGTTCCCAAACATCGAGACCGATCAATGGGCGATTACCACTCATGATTGGTGAGTCTTGGTTAGGGGTGGTCATGATTTGCAGTTCGCCGTCGTGATCAACGACTAACCAAGCCCAACCAGAACCAAAAACGCCTAGTGCGACATTATTGAATTCAGCTTGAAAATCTTTAAAAGTGCCAAACCGTTCTTCAATTTTTTCTAATAATTCACCCGTTGGCATCAATGGAGCATTTTCAGTCAAAATTCGCCAGAAAAAGCTGTGATTAGCGTGCCCCCCCGCGTTATTGCGAATCGGGGTCTGTAATGACTTAGGAAGATCGTCAATATGTGTTAGTAAGTCGTGTAATGATTTGCTAGCTAAGTCGGGGTGTTTTGCCAAGGCTGCGTTTAACTTCGTCACATAAGTCTTATGATGCTTATCATGATGAAGATGCATTGTTTCGGAGTCGATATAAGGTTCTAAAGCAACATACTCATACGGTAATGCTGGTAATTTAAAAGTCATGGGCATCCCTCCTCTTTCTAATTCTATCATACAAGTAACCGGTCTCAAAAAGCCAATGATATGCTTTTTTAATATTAAAAAAACTGACTAAGTATGTCGCTTAGCCAGTTTTTTTTGAATACGTGGCAGTTGTCCTTCAATTTCCGTCAACATCATATTCGGTGTTTTATGCTGAAAGAAAATCGTGTAGTCTGCCAAACGATAATATTTAGGCCGCCGTTCGTGATATAACTCCCGTAAACCATCGTGGCCAAGTTGATTGACCAGTGGTCGGCGATCATTACGCGAAACGCGGCGCCAATGCGCCTCATAACTCCCATTTAAGTAAAAGATGGGGATGCCACTTTGTTCCAGTAGATAGCGCGTCTGTGCGTCATCAACCACACCACCACCGGTCGCAATGACGACATCTTCTTGAACCAATTTTGCAAGTGCTTCAAATTCCATCTGCCGAAACGCAGATTGGCCTTTAATGGCAAAAATTTCGTTAATCGTCATCTGCTGTTCCCGCATGATGTATTTGTCCAAATCAATCCATTCGCTCTTGAAATGATGTGCGACTTTACGTGCAATGGTTGTTTTACCAGAACCCATAAACCCAATTAAAATTAACTGCATCTAGTGAATCAACCCCTGTAAATCAGTTTCAATCTAGTCTAATTGTAAAGTATCTGCTTGCAGGTTACCAGTATTTTCTAAAACGAGCGCTGTTTCATTTTTAATTGGGCACTAAATTGTGTTAATGGTAGTTGTAAAATGGTTGGCTGTCCAATCGCTTTTAAATAGACAATGTTAATCAGAGCGCCCTGATTCTTCTTATCATGCGCAATTTTCTCAAATAATGCGGGCGATTGTAATAACGGGTGCGTGACCGGTAAGCCAACCCGTTCAAACACGGTTTGCAGTTGCAATGCAATTTGAGTCGGTTGTTCGAACAGGCGACTAATCGCAATTAACCCGATACTAACTGCTTCGCCATGCGTTAGCTCACCGTCTGCCAAAGACTCAACAGCATGGCCAATTGTATGACCGAAATTCAACAACCGCCGTTGCCCACCTTCTTGAACATCCGCCATCACAATCTGCGCCTTATAGGCAATACTGCGCGCAATCAGCTCTGGGGCTTTATCCAAAATTGCAGTCGGTGATTTAATTTGTTGAACAAGGTCCCAAAAATCAGCACCGACTAAGGCCGCTACCTTGACCACTTCAGCATACCCAGTGACTAACTGCCGTTGCGGAAGTGTCTCGAGCATTTGCGGATCAATTAAAACGAGCTCCGGTTGATAAAAAGTCCCGACTAAATTTTTCCCCGCTGGTAAATCGACCGCCGTTTTGCCGCCAACACTACTATCAACTTGCGCTAATAAAGAAGTGGGGATTTGAATAAACGGTAATCCCCGCATATAAGTTGAGGCAACAAAGCCCGTCAAATCACCAACAACCCCGCCACCGAGAGCAATCAGACCATCACCACGATTAAAATTGGCTGTCACCAATGCTTGGTAGAGGCTCATCGCTTGTTCGAGAGACTTAGCGGATTCGCCGGCTAGGACGGTGAGGACAGTGACCTGAAACCCAGCTTGCGTTAATTGCGCAGCAACTTGTGCTTGATACAAAGGGCCGACATTCGTATCTGTGACCAATGCAATTTTACGTGCAGACCACACCTGTTGAACCTCGCGCCCGATTGAAGTCGCTAAGCCATTTTCAATTTTAATTTGATATTCTTGCGTCGTTAAATTAACCGAAATAGTTGGCATTTTTACCACGACCGCATCAATTGATCAATCGCCCAGATCTGACGACACATCTCTAAATAAGTCGCGGGTTTCAACGCTTGTGGCCCATCGGAAAAGGCGGCTTCAGGATGGTCATGAATCTCCACCATCATCCCACTGGCACCAGTTGCCACGCCGGCTCTGGCCATTGGTGTCACTAAGTCCCATTCACCTGTCGCATGACTTGGATCAACAATCACTGGATAGTGGGATAATTTCTGAAGGACAGGAACCGCGTTCAAGTCAAATGTATTTCGTGTGTATTGATTATCAAAAGTCCGAATACCGCGTTCTAAGAGCATGATTTGGTGATTACCGTTGGCTGCAATATACTCAGCAGCATTTAATAGATCATCAACTGTAGCGGCTAGACCACGTTTTAAAGCAACCGGAATGTTCGTCTGCCCAACGGCCTTTAACAATGAAAAGTTTTGCATATTCCGAGCCCCAATTTGGAAGACATCTGTGTATTGTGCAATTAGGGCCACATGCGTTTCATCCATGACCTCCGTAATGACATCCATGCCTGTTGCATCGGCTGCTTGGCGGAGCGCTTTGAGCCCGGCTTCACCCATTCCTTGGAATGAGTAAGGTGAAGTCCGTGGCTTATAGGCGCCACCACGCAGTAAAGTTGCGCCACCTTCCTTGGCCACTTTAGCCATCGCTAAAATATGGTCAGCTGATTCCACCGAACAAGGCCCGGCCATCATCGTAAACTGCTCGCCACCAATCGTACTATGTGGTAATTGAATCACTGTGTTTTCGGGTTGGAATAACCGACTACTTAAAACATAACTTGGTTCAGCAGTTGTCACGGACGCAACAGCGGCTCGTTCTTCGGTGCTTAATGTCACTTCCTTAAGTCCAATCAATGCGACGTGCTGTGCTGATTGATAAACGACGACACCAGCTTGTCGTTGTCGTTCGCAAAAATCTTGGATCAGTGTTTCGCTCGTTGTTGCCTTAAATTGAATAATCATGATACATCATTGCCTCCAGTTAGATGTTGGTAAATTGGTGTTGTCGCCATTGGTTGGTTTGTCCAAAATTCAAAACTCAAAGCCGCTTGTTCAATCAACATGCCCAGACCATTTTGCGTTTTTAAATGCGCTTTTTGGGCCGTTTTTAAAAAAGCTGTCTCTCGCGGTGCGTAAATTAGATCTGCGACGAGGCTATCTTCGGGCAAATATTGCAGTAAGTTAATTGGTAAGGGATTACCCGGCGTTGCGGTCATGCCAATATTGGTTGCATTAATTAAACAATCAGCATTTTGCAAGGCAGTTGCCAATGCTAACTGGTCATCGTACGGTTCAATAGTAATCTGTAGACCACCAGCAACGCTAATTTGAGCCAGTCGTTGGGCAACTGAATCGTAAGTCGCATTAGTACGTTTAAAGACGGTCATCTGCTGCACATCATACCTTGCTGCTGCCTCAATTACCGCTAGTGCCGCCCCACCACCGCCTAGAATAACGACAGAACGATATCGGCGCTGGGGATGTGCTTTTTGCAAGGCTCGCCAAAAACCATCGCCATCCGTATTGGTTGCTGTTAAACGACCAGCTTCGTTTTTAATAGTATTGATGGCTCCCACTAATTTAGCCGTTGACGTTAAGTTATCTAGTAGCGGAACCAGCGATTGCTTATAAGGCATCGATAGGTTGACGCCCCGAATGCCTAGTGTCTTAATTGCGCTGGTAATTGCTGCCGGTGTCGCCTGACTGTCGAAGACGGCATAGCGCGCATCCATTTGAATTTGGTGAAAACCGGTATTATGAATAAAGGGTGATAAGCTATGTTGCGCTGGGTGCGCAATCAAGCCATAAAGTGCTGTATAACCTGATATCATTGCATTTTTCCTCTAGCAACTATCATACTTTAAATAATCAGCTTTTTAAAGTCGTTTTTAACGCTATTCATTTCATGCATATTATTCATAGCCTAAAATATAATTGCCCAATCGTATTGACAGGTGTTATTTATTTAAAGTAAAATGAGAATATCAACTGAAAGCGCTTCGCTTATTCAGAAAGAAAGGCTGTCTATCTATGCAAATTATGGAACAAACACTCTCAACGAATCACCAGGACTTTCAAGTTACAGCCTACTGGCTAGATTCCAATCAAGATTTTAATAACACCCGCTATCAACCAGTCGTAATTATCTGCCCAGGTGGCGGTTTTCGTTACCATTCAACGCGTGAAACAGAGCCGATTGTCTTAAAGGCATTGGCTGAAGGCTGTCACGCCGTTGTTTTACCTTACCAACTGATCGAACCCAACCAAACCGTTTATCCTACAGCACTCCAACAGCTGGCTAAAACGATTGAATGGATTACGGATCAATCAGATACTCAAAAAGTTGATCCCGAACGAATCATACTTATTGGTTTCTCAGCTGGCGGACATCTAGTGGCCACTTTTAACGGTGTTGCTACTAATCCTGAACTAAGTACGCAATATCAACTCGCCAGTTATCATGGTCATCACGCCGCTGTTATTTTAAGTTACCCGGTAATCGATTTGGACGCCGGATTCCCTAAAGAAGAGAGTGAAAAAAAACGAATTACAACCGACCAACAACTCTGGCATGCACAGGACACACTAACCAAGTGGGCCAAGCCGTGTTTCGTATGGCAAACCGCAACTGATGAACTCGTACCAGCCATCAATTCATTACTATACGTGACTGAATTAAATCGATTAAACATCACAACTGAATATCATTTATTCAGTGATGGCGTTCATGGCTTAGCACTGGCCAATAAAGTAACGCAACGTCCTGGTAAACCACAAGACATTAACGAGCCGGTCGCACAGTGGCTCCCACTTGCCTTAACTTGGCTCGCAGAAATCGATATTGCTCATCGCTAGAAATTTAGACGCTCACAAAAAGAGTTGGGATAAATCCCGGCTCTTTTTTTAATGTTAAGATTAAACTTTACTAATCTTTAAATTGCCTAATCCTATTAATTCCTCTAAAATAGTGACTAATGTTATTTAATAGCGAGGTCTAATATGAAAAAAGTGATTATTGGTTTCATCTTATTATTAAGTCTGATTTGCCTAACACCGACAGCTACCTACGCAAGAGCCGGTGGGGCTTCAGGTGGCGGTGGTGGTTCAACTTCTAGTGGCTCATTTGGTGGCAGCACAAGTACGACTACGGATAGAACGACCAACAATTATTATGGTCGCCGGGGTTACTACGGTCCCCGTAGTTTTCTAAACAACCTCGTTTTTGCAATCTTTTTTATCATCTCAGCATTCCTCATGATTATCCGCAAGAAACGCGACTGGCTGGCACGGCGACATGAACGTGCGCTAGCGCGAACCGTCACCATTGACGATGCAACCCGCGAACGTTTTGAAGAATGCTTCTACCAAATCGAAGCAGCTTGGACGACTAACGATCTCAGCTTAGTCGCACCATTAATGACCCCCCATTTTCAACGACAACAACAACGCATTTTAAATCGCTATCAACGTCAGCATAAACACAATCAATTGGAAAGTCTGACCATCATTTCAGAAGAATTGATTTTATCGGACAATCCAAACGTCCGTAAAGTCCTTGTAACGGCCCAAATGCGCGATTATTTCACTAATGACCGCTTATCAGACTCAGATAATGAAAAACGCCGTGAAGTAACTTATATCGAGCGTTTTAGTGAAATATGGGAATTTAAACAAGTTGACGGGCAATACCTTGTCAACCACATCGATCAATCTCTTTAAGAAAGTGAGTTTTTGAAATGCATCTCGAGTTTACTACTGGGCAGCCCCAAACGGCCGTTTCGCTCATGCCACGCCATTTAGATGACTGCCTGCACGAATTAACCCTTATCAACCAAAAAAAAGACGCCATCGATATTCTTGAATGGCGCCTTGATTATTGGCAAGACCCTGCCCAACTATTGACGGCTGCTGAAAAAATCACCGCGCTTGATTTACCCCTAATTTTAACGGTTAGAACCACTAACGATGGTGGCTTAGCATCAGCTCAAGACTACCTCACCTACTACGCTCCCTTGATCAAAGCCCATATTGGTCAAGCAATCGATTTAGAGTGGTCACTAGCAACAGACCAACGTCATCAATTGGCTGAATTAGCCCATCAACAGCATTACCAAGTGCTTTTAAGTCATCATGACACTGTTCAAACACCCGACAATGATGCCTTACGCACGCAACTCTTAGCCATGCAAGCCGATCCGGATGCGGACCTCTTGAAGTTAGCGACGACGGCTCAATCACCAGCAGACACAACCCGCTTGTTAGCAGCCACTCAAAGTTTTACACATCAATTCGATAAACCATTGACGACAATGGCAATGTCTGAATTTGGTGTCGCCTCACGAATCTTTGGTGGTCAATTTGGCTCAGCTATCAGTTTTGGTTATCTCGAAACACCTAGCGCGCCCGGCCAACTACCAATTGAGCAACTAAAAGGTTTATTGACAACTAATCAAGCTTAAATTAAGCATAAAAAGAGCCCAACAAATTGAATTGTTGGACTCTTTTTTATATCTTTAGTTTCTTTCAACGTTTAATTCGTTCATCTTAATCATTGTATCAACCGCTTTTTCCATCGTTTGAACTGAAACGAATTCGTAGCGACCGTGCATATTTTCAGCACCAGCAAAGATATTTGGTGTTGGAATTCCCATGAATGAAATCTTAGAACCATCTGTCCCACCACGTACGGGTTCGATTAATGGTTTGATGTCGATTGCTTCCATAGCGTCCTTAGCCAAATCAACAACATCCATGTGGTCTTTTAAGACTTCTGCCATGTTGTAATATTGATCTTTAATTGTTGCTTTAACGCGACCTTCACCATATTTAGCGTTCATGTCTTCAGCCACTTTAGCAGCGAATGCTTTACGAGCTTCTAAACCATCGCGATCAAAATCACGGATGATATAGGCCATGTGTGCTTCATCAACAGTACCGTCTAAGCTTAATAAGTGATAGAAACCTTGACGACCATCTGTTTTTTCAGGCACTTCATCGCGTGGGAAAGCATCTTGGAAATCAACAGCAACTTGTAAAGCGTTGATCATGATGTCTTTAGCCTCACTAGGATGTACGTTTTTACCTTGAATATCAACCTTCATTGCAGCTGCATTAAATGTTTCATATTCAAGTTGACCAATTGGGCCGCCATCCATTGTATAAGCAAAGTCTGTTGCAAAATCTTCAGCATCGAAGTGATCAGCACCTGTGCCGATTTCTTCATCTGGTCCTAAACCAATCTTGATGTCGCCATGTTTGATTTCAGGATGTTGGATGAAGTAATCCATCGCTGTAATGATTTCAGCAACCCCAGATTTATCATCTGAACCTAATAATGTTGAGCCGTCTGTTGTAATTAATGTTTGGCCCTTGTAGTTTTTCATGTTAGGGAATTCTTTAGGATCTAAAACAAATTGACCAGCTTCGTCTAATTTAATAATTGATTCGCCATCATAATTTTCAATTGTTTGGGGATTAACACCCTTGGCATTGAAATCTGCTGTATCAACGTGTGATAAAAAGCCCATTGTTGGGACTTTTTTATCGATATTACTTGGTAATAACGCTGTGACATAGCCGTTTTTTTCGTTATACTTAACGTCGCTTAAGCCGATTTCTTTCAAGTCATCCATCAATTTGTGTAAGAAAACCACTTGTGTTTGTGTTGAAGGAATCGTCGTCGCATTTTCGTCTGAACGAGTTTCTGTTGTGATATATTCTAGAAAACGCGGAATTAATTTTTCATATTTAGCCATGGTGAAGCCTCCTAGATATTATTTAATACTAATTCTATTCTAACCTACTTCGCATTAAAAATAAATGTAAACGGATCAGTTTTTTGCTGAGATTTAATAAAAGTAACTTGCCAATCGTTTATTTGACGCCATTCTTCAAATAACGCAGTCATCTTAGTCTTCACAATGCTTTCAATATGATGACCAGGATCGATAACAGATAATCCGGCCGCTAACATGTCATGGCCTGTATGATAATAAACGTCACCAGTAATATACAAATCAGCCTTAGCCTGCAAAGCAGCTGGGAAGAACTTACCACCATCACCGCCAACTAGTGCGACTGTTTCAACTACTTTATCAGGTTCATTTGAAATTAAACGGAGACCGGTTAAATTAAACGTTTCGCAAACAAATTGGGCGTAATCCCGGACTGTCATTGGTTGATCAACTTGACCAATACGCCCGATTCCGATAGGTTGTTGTTGATTAGCCAATGGGATTAAATCATACGCTGGTTCTTCGTAAGGATGCACCGCAAGCATCGCTTTTAACACACGATTCTTTTTAACCGCTGGTAGAATAACCTCGATCTTAACCTCAGCAACCGCTTCTGGTTGTCCCGCTTGACCAATAAACGGATCAGCCGCAACTTGTGGTTCAAAACGACCAGTGCCTTCAGCGCTAAAACTGCAGTTTTGATAATTTCCTAATTCACCAGCACCAGCCTGCCCTAACGCTTGGCGTACCACATCCGCATGTGTTTCAGGTACGAAAACAGCTAGTTTCATTAATGGTTCATAATCAGTGACATTGAACGGTTGCACATTTTTAAGTGCTAACGCTGCTGCCAACCAATCATTTATGCCACCTTGCGCCTTATCAAGGTTAGTATGGGCTGCATAGACCGTCATATCATGCGTCAGTATATCAGCGTACATCTTATTTTGCGGATCACTTAGATCAAGATTGCGTGCAGGTCGGAACATCACTGGGTGGTGGGCAAAAATAAAATCAACCTCGTTATCAATCGCTTCTTGGACCACTTCCGGCCGAACATCTAATGTGACGAGTACTTTTTTAACCACCTTATCACGACGACCAATTTGAAAACCAGTTGGATCATTACCCTCTTTAAGCGCTAATGGCGCATAATCTTCAATCGCCGCAATCAAGTCACTTGCGATTAATTGTCCCATGTTTGAACCTCCTCAATTAATTGAATTTCATGTTGAACTGTAGCAATTTTTTCAGTTGGCGTGACCTGAGCACCTTGAAGTTGATCCAATAAATGACGTTTCTTATTTAATAAAGTTGACCATTTCAATTGGAAATCTGCCGGTTGACGGCGTCGTAAAATTGGGCCGAATACTAAGTCAGCTTCGTCGAGTTCAACAGCCTCAGTTCTTGGTTCACCAACGATGACTTCGTAAATATGACCGTCTTCAGCAACGATTGCTTCTTCTACAATTGCGTAGTGGTGATTCATTAACCATTCCCGGACGGTGGGTTCCATAATATTAGGTTGTAGGACTAACCGTTCGTGCCCGTTTAGATGTGCTAAGCCACGTTCCAATATTTCAGTAATCAATAGACCACCCATCCCCGCAATCACAATACAGGTGACTTGGTCTTCTTCGGGGTTAAGCACTTCGACACCATCACCTAACCGGACTTGAATTTGGTCCTCTAAGTGCCATTGGATCACATGTGTTTGGGTTGATTCAAAAGGTCCAGCAACCACTTCACCCGCGATGGCCCCCTTTAATCGTTTTTGCTCTGTGAGCCAGATTGGTAAATAAGCATGATCTGAGCCGATATCAGCAACGATGCTATCTTGTGGGACGAACTGCGCAACTGCAGCTAAACGTTTCGATAAATTAATTGGTGACAAAAATAAAACTCCATTCTAGAAACTTTGATTGTTACAGTTAGTATACCAAATTTTGAGCGTCAAAGCAGACAAAGCTTTCATCAGTCCATTGTCTCATTATGAATATTGATTGTCGTTAAAGGTTGCATAATCATCCTATCCGTTCTATACTCTAGTCAAGCGAAAGAAAGCGCTTTAAATAGCAATTTGGAGGTTTTTCTATGTCTCTCTTCTTAAGTGTCGTCCTTTTAATGCTTGGTCTCTATCAGGTTTTCGCAACTTTAAATACTTTCAAGTATTTGAAGACAGAGGCTAATCACAATGTTTCGTACTTCATGCCAATTGCTCTGTACTCAGGAGGCTTAATGGCACTCATGATGATTGGCTTTGGATTATGGGGCATTTTCAATCTTTAGCAAACGCTCTATCAGTGTCTTTAATATTGAAAGATACATCTAGTTGACATAAGATTTATTATTTGAAGTATTGTCCAAATTAAAAACGGCCATCTTTTTAGATGACCGTTTTTTTGAATTTATTCTAAAAAGTCTTTTAATTGTTTTGAACGTGATGGGTGGCGGAGTTTCCGCAATGCTTTGGCTTCGATTTGACGAATCCGTTCACGCGTGACACCAAAGACCTTACCCACTTCTTCTAACGTCCGTGTCCGACCATCATCAAGACCGAAACGTAAACGTAAGACGTTTTCTTCACGATCTGTTAAGGTGTCTAGGACACTTTCTAATTGTTCTTTCAACAATTCATAAGAAGCATGTTCTTCAGGACTAGTTGCATCTTGATCTTCGATAAAATCGCCTAAGTGTGAGTCGTCCTCTTCACCGATTGGGGTTTCAAGGGAAACTGGTTCTTGTGCAATCTTCAAGATTTCACGCACCTTATCCGTGTTCATATCCATTTCAGCCCCAATTTCTTCAGGCGTTGGTTCGCGCCCTAAATCTTGGAGTAATTGACGTTGAATCCGGATTAACTTGTTAATCGTTTCAACCATGTGAACTGGAATCCGAATTGTCCGAGCTTGATCGGCAATCGCACGCGTAATCGCTTGACGGATCCACCATGTAGCGTAAGTTGAGAACTTGAACCCTTTACGGTGATCAAATTTTTCAACAGCCTTCATCAAGCCCATGTTCCCTTCTTGGATTAAATCCAAGAATTGCATGCCCCGACCGACATACCGTTTAGCGATTGAGACCACCAAACGTAAGTTAGCTTCGGCAAGACGTTGTTTAGCTTCTTGATCACCTTGTTCGATTCTCAAGGCTAAGTCAACTTCTTGTTGCGCATTTAAAAGAGAAACACGGCCGATTTCCTTAAGATACATCCGAACAGGATCATTGATTTTGATCCCAGTTGGTGCAGACATATCTTTTAATTCTTTAGCAGAAACTTTTTCTTTTTTTAGTGTGGCAGCGCTTGGGTTACCATCTTCATCGACGATCCCAATCCCGTGATCTTCCACTTGTTGCATTAATTCATTGATTTCATCTGCTTCAAGTGCAAATGGTTTAACGATTTTTGCCACTAATTCATCATTGGTGATTTCTTTTTTGGGTTTGTATTCCTTAATTAAGGCCTTAACCGCAGTGTCTAATTTCTTCGTATCAGCTTTTTTATTGTCAGCCATTCAGAAACCTCCTAGTTAATATCTCATTTCATTTGCGAAACAAGTTGTATCACTTCATTAGTTAACCGTAGTTCCTCACTATGATTGCCTAATTTAGTTGCCTCTTTTAAGGCGATTTTTGCTTCTTTTAAACGTTCCTGAATCGAATTTTGCCCGATGACCGCCAAACAATCGTTCAACGCTTCTTGATTAGCCTCTTCAGGTAAATCAAGAAGATCAATCTGAACGACTAGTTCCTGCAAGTCATCTGGAATATAACTCGTGAAACCCGCTATATCAGCCGGTTGCCCTTCTGCGATGAAGGACCGCCATAACTCATATAAGAGTTGATACGGGGTGTGCACAAAGCTAAAATCGGCATTATTTTCGAGTTGTAAACGCACATCTTCGTTATGAATCAGCATGTGCAAAATTTCTTGCTCAGCATGCTCAATCCGCGTCAACCGTTTAGGTTGTCGCTTGGGCGCAATCGTCCGTGGATCGCCAAAAGCCCCAGCCATTTCTTCTGGCGGTAGCGGTGGTGCCTGAAAATCATCAAAGTATGGCGGTGCTTCCGGTTGTCCCACCTGATTGATGGGGACTTGCGTGGCATGTTTAACCCGCACCGTTTGTAACTGCCGCTTCAATGTATCCAGTGTAATCCCGCTATCGGCTTCGACCTGTTTCAAGTAAACTTCGATTGCTAAAGGCGACTCAACACGTGCAACAACTTCTAATGCTTGTTGAACATAATCAAGCTGATCCTTCTCGTTATCGAGGTTTAACCCTTGTTTCAAGTAACGCAATTCGAACGCAATCGGTGTTTCCGTCCCATTTTGCAAGGTTTCCTTAAATTGCGGGCCACCATATTGGCGGACATACTCATCCGGATCGACGCCGCCCGGTAAGACGACGACGCTCAATTCAAGTGTCGTATGCTGTTGCAATAGGTTAATCGCCCGTTTCATCGCTTCAATCCCGGGTTGATCCCCATCATAACACACCACTAATTCCTGCGCCTGTTGCGCTAGCAGATTCAACTGCTCGGTGGTCAAACTCGTGCCCATTGACGCGACACCATTGACGACATCCGCCGAATAGGCTGCAATCACATCCATAAAGCCTTCAAAAAGATAAACTTTTTTGGATTGATGAATGGTTTGTTTAGCCAAATCATAGTTAAACAGTACTTTCCGCTTATTAAAAATCACAGTTTCAGGACTATTTAAATATTTTGGTTGATCCGGCTGTTTGGTTAAGACCCGCCCGGAAAAGGCGATGACCTCACCCTGCGCATTTCGAATTGGGAACATTACCCGCCCAGAAAAACGATCGTGTAACTTACCCGTTTGTGTTTCAATAAACAATCCGGATTGGCGCAATACCTGATAAGGAATATCCTTATTCTGGAAAAACGTCAACAATAAATCTGATTGATCCGGTAAATAACCAATACTAAATGTCTCAATTAACGCATCGGTCATCTGTCGTTCGTGTAAATAATCAAGCGCTGGTTGCCCAGCCACCGTACTAGTTAAAATATGCTTAAACAGTTCGTTGGCTTGTTGATAGAGTTGCTTAAACTGCGTAACCTCGCTTGATTCGCGATGAACAGCAGTTGGCTTATAACTATCCGCCAATGTCACTCCAGCAAAATCTGCGACCTTCGTCAGTGCTTCTGGAAAACTAATTTGTTCCAATTCCATCAAGAACTTGAAGACGTTCCCCCCGCGACCGCAAGAAAAACAATGAAAAATCTGTTTCTCTTCACTCACGGAAAACGATGGTGTCTTCTCATCATGAAAAGGACAAACACCAAATAAGTTCTTGCCGGCTTTCTTGAGTTGAACGTATTGACCAACAACATCAACAATATTAGTCTGGCTCCGAATCTCATCGATGACTTCGTTCGGAATCTTACCCGCCATTGGTCTCACCTCACAATTCACTTCAATTTGTACTAAGACTGTAAAAGCCGCACCTCACAATGAAATGCGACTCTTAGGATTATCAGCACAAAAATACACTATACATCATATCACCATTTAGGTGTAGTTGCAAATAAATATAACAAACATTTTTATTACTTGTCAAGCGTCTTTTTTAAAAGTGCCATTAAAATCACAACGTGGTTATATTGCGGATCTTTAGCCGCGTAGACGAGCGTCACATTACCAAGCGCTAATTGATGCTGCACTAAGTGACAGAATTCTGGCCAGGCCGGATTAGTAGCAATTTCAGCGAGATACTTTTCTTTAAAAACGGGAAACTTAGCTGGTTCATGACCAAACCACTTCCGCAAGTCAGTGGTGGGTGTCATTTCTTTAGCCCACGTCTCAATCGCGGCGCGTTCTTTTGAAATCCCCCGTGGCCAAATTCGATCAACCAAGATCCGACAACCGTCAGAATCAGCGGCTGCTTCATAAACCCGTTTCATTTGTAACATGTTTATTATCCCCTTTTGAATTGCTTATTTAACAATCAATTCGTTTAAATCGCCTAAGCTAAGCGCGATTTGAGCGATAATCATGAGTTGTGTCAAACGATTACGACGAACGGCTTCATCTTCAGCCATTACCATTGTGGCATCGAAGTAAGCTTCAATTAATGGTCGTAGTGTTTGTAACGCGGCATAATTTTCAGCTAACGTATTTGTCGCTGTTGCGCCACGTAAGTCTTCGACTGCTGTATAAAGTACTCTTTCAGCATCGTTTTCAAATAACGCTGGATCAACCGTTAAATCAGTTGTTTCAAAGTCAACTTTTTCAGCTAAACGTAAGACACGCGTGATAGCTTCAATTGTTGCCTTGAAATCAGCATCATCTTGATGTGCTGAGAGCACTTTAGCGGCTTCAAACATCACAACTGGGTCTTGCCCTTGGTTTTTCAAGACAGCGTCGACGATGTCTCGACGAACCTTAGGACGCATCCCGTTAAAGCGTTGACGAACACGATCCGTTAAGAAATCGCTGATGGCAGCTGCATTGGCTGACCAATCTAGATCGAAATCGGCTTGTTGCTTAACAATGTCGCTCATAGCTGCTTGGAAATCAGCCATTGGGAAGTGCCAGTCTTGGTTTTCTAAGATCCGAACAATTCCGTAAGCTTGACGACGCAATGCATATGGATCGTTTGAACCACTAGGAATCATCCCGACAGCGAAGAAATCAGCCATACTATCGAACTTATCAGCAATTGCTAAAACAGCACCGACTTTCGTTGCAGGTAAGGCGCCTTCTGCACTGATTGGCATGTAATGTTCACGAACAGCAGTCGCAACAGCAGGTGTTTCGCCTTGTAATAGCGCGTATTTTTCCCCCATCACACCTTGTAATTCAGCAAATTCGCCGACCATGCCGGTTACTAAATCGAATTTATAGATGTCGCTAGCACGTTGTAAATCAACTAATTCAGCTTCAGATAAACCGAATTTTTGACCTAAGAATTGAGCGATTAAACCAACACGGGTCATCTTTTCAGCAAGGCTCCCAATTTTATCGTGGAAAGAAACGTTTTGTAACTTAGCGACGTTTTCAGCGATGGTTACTTTTTGATCTTCATGGTAGAAGAAATCAGCATCTTCTAAACGCGCTGTAAGGACTTTTTCGTTCCCTGCGATCACATTTTCCATGAAAGCGTCGTTCCCATTACGAACGCCGATAAAGACTGGTAATAAATCACCAGCTTGGCTCCGTGCATAGAAGTAACGTTGGTTATCCTTCATTGAAGTGATGAGCACTTCTTCTGGAATTTCAAGGTATTTAGCATCAAATTGACCGTAAAAAGCGGTTGGCCATTCAACTAAGTTCGTCACTTCTTCTAATAAGTTAGCGTCTAAATCAACTTGCCAGTCATTTTCTTGCGCCATTTTTTCGATTTGCGTTTGAATTAAGTTTTGGCGTTTAGCTTCATCAGCAATCACGAATTGTGCTTCAAGGGCTGCTTCATAGTCAGTTGCTTTAGCCAAAGTCACTTCTTGGCCTAAGAAACGGTGACCTTGCGTTGTCCGACCGGTTGTGACGTTTAGAATACTAAAGTCGATAACTTCATCATCTAATAGCGCAATAATCCAGTGAATTGGGCGAATGTATTCGAAATCGTAATCGGCCCAGTGCATCCGTGTTGGGAAGGTCATCGCCATAATGACGGCTTTTAATTCAGGTAAAATGGCTTCAACGGGTTTGCCGATGATTGATTTTTCAACATAGACGTATTCAACGCCCTTTAATTCTTTAAAAGTAATGTCGTCCGTTGTTAAGCCTTGGCCCCGAACGAAGCCTTGGGCTGCTTTACTCCAGTTACCTTCTGCATCGAGGGCAATCTTTTTAGCAGGGCCCTTTGCTTCTTCGTGAATGTCGGCTTGCTTGTCAGCTAAGTTTTCAATCAAAATTGCAAGACGCCGTGGTGTGGCATAAGTTTTTAATTGACCAAATTCAAGATGTTGTTCTTCTAAGAAGTCCCGCACCCGTTTTTCTAATTGTTGGATACTTGGCATCACAACGTGGGCTGGCATTTCTTCCAAGCCAATTTCTAATAAGAATGGTTTAGTCATGATCTACGACCTCCGTTTTTGCTTCTTGTGCATGTTTTAATAGTGGGAATCCGCGTTTTTCACGTTCAGCGACGAATGCTTGCGCGATTGAATGTGCCATCCGACGAATGCGTGACAAGTAGCCGGCCCGTTCTGTAACGGAAACAGCACCGTGTGCATCCAATAAGTTAAAGGTATGGCTACATTTCAAGACGTAATCGTAAGCTGGGTGAACAAGACCTAAATCGATTAAACGTTTGGCTTCTGTTTCGTATTCATCAAAGAATTTCAAAAGCATTTCTTGATTACTATCTTCAAAGGCGTATTTTGAGTGTTCATATTCTGGTTCTTTGAAAATATCACCGTATAAAACACCGTTACCCCATTCAAGATCAAAAACATTATCAACATCTTGAATGTAAGAAGCGAGCCGTTCAACACCGTATGTGATTTCGCTTGTGACAGGGTCACATTGCAAACCACCAACTTGTTGGAAGTATGTGAATTGTGTGACTTCCATTCCGTCTAACCAAACTTCCCAACCAACACCGGCACAGCCCATTGAGGGGTTTTCCCAGTTATCTTCAACAAAACGGATATCATGTTCTAAAGGATCGATTCCTAAGGCCCGTAAACTATCCAAATAAAATTCTTGAATGTTTAAAGGCGCTGGTTTCATAATCACTTGGAATTGGTGATGTTGGAATAAACGGTTAGGATTTTCACCATACCGGCCATCCGCTGGGCGCCGTGAGGGTTCCACGTAAGCGGCATTCCATGGCTCTGGTCCAATTGCCCGTAAGAACGTATAAGGGCTCATTGTGCCGGCCCCTTTTTCTGTATCATAAGCTTGCATCAACATACAGCCTTTTTCAGACCAAAAACGCTGTAAGGTTAAAATCATTTCTTGAACATTCAACTTTTTAACCATTTCAATTCCTCTTTTCCGTTATTTGCGCATAAAAAAAGCCTATGCGACAGTTAGTCACATAGGGACGATTTCTCGCGGTTCCACCCTACTTCAGCTCAAAGCGAGCTGCTGCTTCATTGGTATGACTCCGAAATGCCAATCCACTTAAAACTTGTTCTAGTTCTCACTCACCTAGAATCACTGTCTGACCGTTTTAAGGGACCCTTTTCTTCAACGTCTATTAAGTTGATTACTATTTTAGTCGTCTTTTGGTGTGCTGTCAATTTCTGACGACACTTTTTTTAATTGTGGTAATTGACTATCAAAACTGTACATCTTGTCGATGAATTGCTTACTCTTCAATGACAGGCCCACAGTATCTTGATAGAGTCGGTCAATAATCATTTTGAGTTCGACCTGAGTGGCTTTCTTCACGTTCACCGATTGAATTTTAAACAGATCAATCACGGAAAACAACCGGAGGTAATAGATTGCCCGCTGACTACTATGGAAACGATTGGGATCTAAATGCCAATGACGTTGGCACAAAAGCCCCCCGTAACTCTCAGAGTAATCAAACGCTAAATCGGTTCGGCCACAAACGGCACATCCTTGTAATTGCGGCTGCACACCAAACACCTGCAGTAATTGAATTTCGATAATATGGGTAATCATCGCGGCATCAAAGCCTTCATCAATCAGATTTAACGCCTGTTCAACCTTATCATACCAGATGCCTAATGGTTCGCTGTCCGGAAAGCCGACATCAATTAAGTTAAGGATATAAGTCGCATAAGCATTTAAAAATAAATCCTGACTGATCGTTTGAAATTGCGTGGCTGACTTCACATTATTCAAAAATGATAAGCCATCATCGCGAATATCGCCGCCATATTCGGCCTGTGTAAACGGTAAAATAGCCGCACTCAGACGAAACTTAGGTTTATTGGCCCCACGCAGATAAAACATTTTCTTGCCAAAACGATCCGTTAGAATCTTAACCAACATATCTTTTTCTTTGTAATTCTTTCGATACATCACTAGACCGTTAAAGTCTTCGAATCGATGTTCCGCCATCTTAAAGCCTACAATCTCTTTTTATTGTAACCAAATTCACGGAGATATTGGTTATTATCACGCCAGTTCTTTTGAATCTTAACCCAAAGCTTCAAGTTAACCTTTTCGCCTAAAAGAGCTTCGATTTCGCGACGTGAACGAATCCCGATTTCTTTGATAATTGAACCTTTTTGTCCGATGATAATCCGTTTTTGACCATCACGTTCAACAATGATGTTGGCTTCAATTTGAAGTTTATCATTGACGCGGTCTTTCATTCGTTCAACCACAACGGCTACTGAATGTGGCACTTCTTCGTGGGTTAATTCCAGAATTTTTTCGCGGATTAATTCACCAACAACGAAATATTCTGGGTGATCTGTTAATTGATCTTCAGGATAGTATTGTGGGCCTTCTGGCAATGTTAATTCAAGTTCTTTCAACATTTCTGGCACGTTATTGCCTTCCAATGCTGAGATTGGGTAAACAGCCTTGAAGTCCAATTCATGACGATATTGTTCGATCATTGGTAATAAATCATCTGGGTGAATGGCATCAATTTTGTTAACAACCAAATAAACGGGTTTCTTAACGTTCTTAAGTTGATCCATGATGTATTGATCACCAGGGCCCTTCTTATCAACGCCACTAATCATGAATAAAATCGCATCCACTTCATTAAATGTTGAAAGCGCTGCTTGATCCATGTATTCGTCTAATTCGTTATGTGGTTTATGAATCCCAGGTGTATCAACGAACACGATTTGTGCGTTGTCATCCGTATAAATCCCTTGAATCTTATTCCGAGTTGTTTGTGCTTTTGATGACATGATGGCGATTTTTTCACCGATCATTCGATTCATAAATGTTGATTTCCCAACGTTTGGTCGGCCAACAATGGCCACAAAGCCTGAGCGATAAGTATCTGACATAATAGTCCCCTTTTTTAAATCTCAATTAATTTCTTTTAAAAATAATAAAGCACCGCGTGTCCAAAAACGACACAACCGATAATCACAGCTAAACACGCGCCAATTAAAACACTACCAGCACTGATATCCTTAATCTTCTTCGCCAGTGGATGAAACTGTCGATCAACCAATAAGTCGACAAAGTGTTCCATCACGGTATTCCAAAATTCAGCCAGCAACACCATAAAAATCGCTAAAATCAAAAATAGCCAATCTAGATAGTGTAATCGGGCAAAATAACCGGCTACTAGCACGACCATCGCAATCACAAAATCACGTCTCAGGTTAGCTTCTTCCTTAAAAGCGGTGATAATCCCATCTAAAGCGTGATGTGTCGATTGATTAAAATTACGATTTTTATCCGTCTGCGTCTTTTTAGCGTTTGAGTCCGAATTCATCTAAGATAGTCTCCTGTAAAGGAATCATTTTAACTTCGTCTTCAGTATGGATATGATCATAGCCATTCAAATGAAGGAAACCATGAACCATCGTATACCCTAATTCACGTTCAAATGAATGTCCGTAAGTTTCAGCTTGTTCAGCGGCTTTTTCTAATGAAACAAATAAGTCGCCAATATTCTTAGGAATATCAAACAATTCTTCAAAGTTGGCAGGTAAGCCTTCTTCTTCAGGATCTTCTTCAATTGCAAAACTGATAACATCAGTCGCACGATCCGTATTACGGTATTCTTGATTAATTTGGCGAATGCGTTCGTTAGTTACAAATGTTACTGACATTTCTGTATCTTCAGCTAATTCAAGCTTTTGACCAGCAAACTCTAATACATCTTTCACCAATTTAATTTGTGCTTCTGGTACAATTTTTGTTTCATCGATGATTTGAATATCCATTCATTCGTCCTACTTTCTCGTCTTATCCATTGCCGCATAGGCATTAATAATTCTCGCGACAACTGGGTGCCGAACAACATCTTCCGCACTAAATTGCACAAAGTTAATTTTAGGAATGTCGCGCAAAATTTGTTCCGCTTGTACTAACCCACTCTGGGTTTTATTAGGTAAATCAATTTGGCTGATATCGCCATTAACAATCATTTTAGAATTAAAACCTAACCGCGTTAAAAACATCTTCATCTGAGCAGGTGTCGTATTTTGGGCCTCATCTAAAATAACGAAAGCTTCTTCCAGCGTCCGACCCCGCATATACGCAAGTGGCGCAATTTCAATGACCCCACGGTCCATTAGTCGTTCCGTATGTTCCTTACCCAACACCGCATAAAGCGCGTCGTAAATGGGTCGTAAATAAGGATCAACCTTTTCTTTTAGATCACCTGGTAAAAAGCCGAGACTTTCACCGGCTTCAACCGCTGGCCGCGTTAGAATAATGCGTTCAACCGTTCCTTTTTTTAAAGCGGCAATCGCCATGACGACTGCTAAGAACGTTTTACCGGTTCCGGCAGGCCCAATGCCAAACGTCACATCATTGTGGCGAATCGCATCGATATATTGCCGTTGTCCAAACGTTTTAACACGAATTGGTTGGCCTTTGCGGTCATTGATGAGCGGTTCAGTATAAAGGGCCTCAAATTGATTTAACGTCCCTTTGAGCGCCATTTTCGTCGCACTGACTACGTCTGTCTCCTTGAGGATCACACCGTGTTGTAATAACGCGACTAGACTCTCTAAAACCGCGTTCGCTTGTCTTAACCCCGGTTGAGTCCCCCGAATCGTAATATGATCATCAAACGCAATCAATTCAACGGTTAGACTTTCTTCAATGATTTTTAAAAAGTGATCGTGTGCACCCATTAAAGCAGCCGCCAAATTAGGCGTTGCTAATTGAAATAAACGCTCTTCTACCTCAACCAAAAAGTAAACCCCTCTCAGAATGTTCGGATGAGTTTATTCATCTAAACACATTTCAAAATCAAACTACCTTGAAAGTATCCAAACCAACTTTCAATAGCACGATTCATCCTTTCAAGATGAAAACTACATTCATTCTATCACAATCAAGCCCGGTTTTAAAAGCAGACAACCGCGCTATTTCTCCAATTATAGCGACTTTATAATCACAAAGGGGAAAAATTAACTGATTTCCTTGTTTAAGCCCGTCTTTACCACAAAAAAAGTAGGACCTCCCGCGGGAAGTCCTACCAAAAATTAACTCAATTTTGATTTAACGACTTGATTGACCATTGCGCCATCAGCTCGTCCTTTGACCTTAGGCATTACATATTGCATCACCTTACCAAAGTCAGCCTTGCCTGTCGCTCCTGTTGCCTGCATTGCTTCATCAACAATTACAATCACAGCGGCTTCATCCAGCTGTTCTGGTAAATAAGCTTGTACGATTTCAATTTCTGCTTTTGTTTGTTCAGCGAGATCTGCACGATCGCCCTTTTCAAACTCAGCTAAAGAATCCTTACGTTGCTTAACTTGTGATGATAATACACTTAGTTCTTCGTCAGAAGATAAGTCTTGCCCTGCACTAATTTTTGCGTTAGTTAAAGCGGTCTTTAAACTCCGAATAACTGTTAGTCGCAACTTATCCTTGGCCTTCATCGCCGTTTTCAAATCAGAACTTAATTGTTCAAGTAAACTCATTCAATCATTTCCTTTATGAAGAAATTAGAATTTCTTACGTTTTCTTGCTGCTTCTGATTTCAACTTACGTTTTACACTTGGTTTCTCGTAAAATTCACGTTTACGATATTCTTGTATTGTACCAGCTTTTGATACGGAACGCTTGAAGCGACGAAGAGCATCATCTAGAGATTCGTTACTGCGAACGACTGTCTTGCCCATATGATATCCCTCCCCTCGCGTGCTAAGTATAACCGTTTATGCGCGCCCAAAAATTGGTTTCACATAAACTGTTCTTTGCTATTATAGCGAATGTTGAAAATACGGTCAATAACCCACGGGCAATTAATTAAAACTTTTTTTAAATATCGCCGCTTTTTGCCCAAATATGATATGATAGCGCTATAAAAGTGCAAAAAGGAGTTTTATTATGTCACAGTCTACCCCCTTAACGGTTTTTGTTCTCTCAGATTCAGTTGGCCAAACCGCTTTACAACTTGCGCAAGCAGCCTTAGCGCAATATCCAAACGTTAAACCCGATATTATTCGTTTTCCGTTTGTGCATTCCGTTGATAAATTAACTGACGTTTTAAGCAAGGCTGTTCCAGGAGAAACAATTGTTGTGCATACATTAGCCACGACCGGCCTTTCGGAAATTGCTCAAAATTATTGTGACGCTAAAAAAATCGCGTCATTTGATATGATGAGCCCACTCACCAAATTAATTACAGCTCAAACAAGTTTAGCCCCATCAGGTGAGGCTGGCGCACTTCATCATTTAAACGATCGTTACTTTGACCGGATTTCAGCGATGGAATTTGCCGTCATGTACGATGACGGTAAAGATCCCCACGGCTTCTTAGAGGCAGACATTGTCTTGTTAGGGGTCTCTCGGACCTCTAAAACGCCACTGTCGCTGTTTTTAGCGAACCGGAACATCAAGGTTGCCAACTTGCCAATCGTGCCACAGGCGCACATTCCAGACGAAATATGGCATGTTGACCCTAAGAAGATTATCGGCTTGATGAATACACCTGAAGTTTTAAATAACATTCGTCGTGAACGGATGATTGCCTATGGCTTAAATCCTGACACAACCTATTCGGATATGGATGAAATTAAGGCTGAATTAGACTTCGCACAAGATTTATATGATAAAATCGGATGCCAAGTCATCAACGTCGCCAACCGCTCAATCGAAGAAACAGCGGCTATCATTCTCGAACAAACCGGCTTAGATTTTGCAAGCAGCTCGACAGATCACGTTAATTAACCCCAATAAAAAGGCCTCAAACAAAATTCAATTTGTTCGAGGTCTTTTTTAATGTTTAATCGTCAAGAAATTATCCAGTGCACTTCGTTTAGCGTGGAATTGGTTAATCTTGCCCTCACTGCGATAACCCATCGCAATGCCCCCAATAATTACTTCATTATCAGGAATGCCCACAATTTTACGAATTGCATCCGGATATTTAGCTGTCTCATAAGCCGGAATCGTATCTACCTGTTCATTAGCCGCCGCCAGTAAAATCGACTGGCTAAAAGCACCCATGTCATAAATCATCCACGGTGAGACTTTGCGTTCAACCGTCAAATAGATAACGGCTGGTGCGTTAAAAAGATGCATTTGTAAATCACTAAATGCTGCCAAACCTGGCTCACCCAAATAATCACTGATTTCAGTATTCCAAACCCGACTATTTTCAGACATCATCTGCCCCCAATCAGCACGATGAATCACTGCTAAATCAGAATTGCCCTTAACCTTATTTTGCGTCCGTTCAAGGTGATCTGCTTTGATACTAGCCAACGTTTCACCAGTTGCCACGTAAACTCGCCAAGGTTGTGAATTCGTCCATGATGGTGTGCGTTGTGCTGAGGTAATGATTTTTTTAATTAACTCATCTGATACTGTTTTATGCGGATCAAACGAGCGAATTGATTTTCTACTATTGATAACGTCGTTAAATTCCATGTTAGTGCCTCCCTTATTTTAAACCGATATCACTTATACTTTGTATTTTTGTTCCATATAGTCATACCACGTTTAACGGGAATATCATAATCATTTGTTTGCTAGAATGTACCACCGCCGGAACCGCCACCAAAACCACCTGATGAACCCCCGGAGAATCCGCCAGAGCCACCACTGACACTGGTTGGATTAGCAGCACTCACCGCACTATTCACACTACTACTCAGGGCACTTGTAAAGGATTGGCCAATATTGAGCCCACCAGTATAGCCGTAGTAATAATAATAACCTAATGGCATTGTTTGTAGTTGCTCAGGAGTCAATTTAATCTTCAACGCTTTAACCACCTTATCGGCTACTCCGAATGCCGTTGCAAAACTCAGATAACGATCCCACAACATGACATCCGGCACATTGGCCATATCAAGCGTCGAAATGTCTTTCAACATCTGTTTAAAGCCTAACCACTCGCCCCGTTTTTCATAACCGTGTTGCGTCCATAATTGCAATCGTAGCCTCTGCCAGCCCGTTAGGAGAAAGACTATCAACATTGGTAAAATCGTCCACCAAGCGACGACTTCGATTAACGCTGCTAACATTAAAATCACGGTTAGTGTACCAAGTCCTATCAACCAGTAATTTAAACTGGTTGCAACGGCAAAAACACGGTCCCGTAGCCAACCACTTTGGTTCGCTTCATCTTCAACCGCCATTTGCCAACCGCGATAATGTTGATTAAAGACTTTTTCGCTATGGCGTTTAGGATATTTTTCAATTTCAAAAAGGCTAACCTGTTGTCCGTTACCAATGATATCGAATAACCAGGTCACTAATTTTTGTTCAGAACGTGATAATCGATTGCGATTTAATAAAGTTAACGTAAATTGTGGTTTTGCTTTTCTAAAAACTTGTTTCTCAGGTGTTTGGACCTCGATTGTCAGGTTTTTACGGGCTACCAAATCTAAAATGGTAGCCGATAAGCTTTCTTCCTTTGCTTTTTCCGTCATTGGTAGTGCTAATAGATAACGAATAACGGCTGGACCATTATCATCTGGCAGGTCATAGACGTGTTCTGGCGCATGCCCCTGATAATGCATCCGAGGCAATGCTCGTTTGACCCGATACCAAACCACTAACAATAAGACCGGTGCTAAGACCACCGCAACCACCGAAAGCACCCAATACCGCCGTTGTTGCGCCTGACGTGCTTGATTGGCTTCTTTAGCCATTTTTGCTTCTTGCGCGATAATGGTTGCCCGTTGCTTTTTAGTCACCCGATTGGGGTTAGTTGGGGTAACTGAAGTTGGGAAAATAAGATGGGATTCAACAAATTGATTGGCCGGATTATTCGTCATTTTGATGGTAACCCGCCCTTTTGCCGGATCAACAATCTGTTGCCCATCTAAATCGCCATGTGTCCACGACTTTAATTCAGACTGTTTCAGAGTTGTTGGTAATTGAATCGTAACTTGAACATCGCCCAGACTGCTGTCCCAGGCATCCCCAATCACTTTCCAGTTTAATTCCGCAGTATCTTGATAATTAATAATCAGATTTTGTAACTGATATTTCAAAGTGACTGCTAACCGATCATCTTCTGTCGCTGGTTGGTAGAGCTTGAAACGATATTTCTGATCATCATCTGTTAGCGAATACGTCCCCGCCGTCTCGGATTGACTCGCTTGGAAAGTCCGGCCATTAACGGCCACTTGTGGCTGCACCAACTTTTTAGGCTCACCAACGGTTGTTTGTAAATTTTGATTGAGATAAATACCGTTGATATCATCTTGAATATCAAAATTCATTTTTTGTTCTACTAGTGCGCTACCGTCTTTTTGGACATTAACCTGAACATGATAGCGACTAATATCATACGTATCGGCTGCTTGCACCGGTTTGACCAGTAATAACAATACCGGTAAAACCATTAGTGCTAGCCAAAGATAGCGCGAACGTTTTAATCTCATAATCGACCTTCATTCTGCTCAATCTTCGTTAATAATTCTGGATCAAATTCACCCTTTTTGAGCATCGCAATTTCGTATGCATATGGTGCAAAATTATGCTTCTTGTCCTCACCAACGTATGGTGTTTCCATAATTTTAGGGACATCAACAAGCTGCGGATGGGTTACAACACCGTGTAAGGCGTCAAAACCAATTTCGCCAAATCCGATATTGGCGTGTCGATCTTTATGCGCCCCTTGTGGATTCTTAGAGTCGTTCAAATGAATCACCTTAAGTCGGTCCAAACCGATAACATGATCAAATTCGTTTAAAACACCGTCAAAGTCCTCGCGAATATTGTAACCCGCGTCACTTGTATGACAAGTATCAAACGTTACTGATAACTTGTCGTTTAGTGTGACACCGTCAATCATCTGAGCGATTTCTTCAAAACGACGGCCAACTTCTGTTCCTTTGCCAGCCATTGTTTCCAAGGCAATTTGAGCCGTTTGATCTGGTCGTAAAATTTCATTTAACCCTTTAATAATCTGCTTAATACCAGCATCTGCGCCTGCACCAACATGTGCACCCGGATGTAAAACGATTTGGCTTGCGCCTAGCGCTTCAGCTCGAATGACTTCTTGCTGTAAAAATTCAATCGCAAATTTAAAGTTTTCTGGTTTCACCGTATTGCCTAAGTTAACAATATAGGGTGCATGGACCACAATTGGGCCTAAGTTTTTAGCCGCAATTAATTCTTGTGCTGCTGGAATATTCAATTCTTCAATTGGTTTACGCCGGGTATTTTGAGGTGCCCCGGTATAAATCATGAATGTATTTGCCCCAAATTCGGCTGCCTGTTGTGCTGAACCTAACAGCATTTCCTTACCCTTCATACTAACGTGACTACCTAATAACATCGCGTAACCTCCAACTATCATAATTACTTCGATTGTCACAGATACCAGAATAAAAAGCAAGCGAAAAAGAGCGTGTTTACTAGTCAATAATCGCCTGTTTCCAAAATAAAAGGGTCGTCAATTTAATATTGACGACCCTTTGATAGTTATTTAATTTTTGGTTCGTAGAAATGTCCCAGAATCTTAACCGCTTCTGTAATGCTGACAAAAGCGCGGTCATCGGCTTCTTTCATGACCATTTCAAGGTCATGCATTTCAAAGCGTGAGATAACGGTGAATAACATCGTTTTTTCTTCACGGTTATAAGCCCCTTCAACGTCATGCACAATCGTAATCCCGCGACGCATCTCATCTTGAATCATTTGAATCACGACTTTAGGATTGTCTGTAATGATCATCACTTGCATCTTTTGTTGACGTGTATAGACCATGTCGATGACCTTACCATTGACGAAGATGCTCAAGATACTATATAAAGCATGTTCCCAGCCAAAGATAAAACCTGCGGCAAAGACTAACGCAACGTTGAAAATAATATTGATGGTCCCAACGGAACGCCCAGTCTTCTTCCGAAGAACAATTCCAATAATATCCAACCCACCGGTTGAGATATCATTTTTCAAGGCCATCCCGGTCCCAAAACCGTTAATAACGGCCCCAAAAATCGCACAGATAATTGGATTATCCGTCAATTGGGTCAGCGGCATAATTTGGACCATTAAACTTGAAAAAATAACAGCGATAAACGTATAAATTGTAAAGTGATGCCCAATCTTAAACCAAGCTAAAACAAAAAGCGGTACGTTTAGCAAGAATAACATCAAGGAAGTTGATAATGGAAATGGTAGAAACGGCATAAACTTCGCCGTCACGGTATGAATAAATTGCGCGAACCCGGTAATCCCCGAGGCGTATACGCCGCCTTCTTCCCAGAAAAAGTTCAATGCAATTGACACACAAATCCCATATAAGATAGCCGCCGAAACTTTGGCCATGTTCTGATGTTTTCGCGCTAGATCGTCCACTTAATAATCACCTATCATTCGTTTTAATGTCTTTCATTCTAGCACACAAACCCTTAATACTAAAGGTTATTTTAGAATTAATCCGACCATTTTTCTCGAATGAAGGCTTTTCGCTTGACTTCCCCTAATTCTGCTCGCCAGGGTTCCTTTTTATAGAAATCTTGATGGTACTCCTCAGCAGGATAAAAGGGTTTAGCCGCTTCGATTTGCGTCACGATTGGTTCATTAAATCGACCGCTAGCAATCAATTTTTCTTTGGATGCTTCGGCAATTGCCTGTTGTTGCGCTGAGTTAACAAAAATCACCGGCCGATAACTATCGCCTCGATCTTGAAATTGACCCATCGCGTCTGTTGGATCTGTTTGGCGCCAATAGATTTCGACTAATTCAGCATACGAAATCACTGCCGGATCAAACGTTATCTCAACCGCTTCTGTATGCCCCGTTGTGTGCGAACAAACTTGTTCATAGGTTGGATTAGCAACATGTCCACCGGTGTAGCCAGAGACCACTTTAATAATTCCTGGTTGTTGATCGAACGGATGCACCATACACCAGAAACACCCACCTGCAAAAATTGCTGTTTCAGTTGCCATTATTGACCCTCCTTTTCAAATAATGCGAGATACTCACCGTACCCTGCAGCTTTTAAGTCGTCTTTGGGAATAAACTTCAAGGCTGCTGAATTAATACAATAGCGCAAACCACCTTGGTCTTGTGGGCCGTCCGTAAAAACGTGACCTAAATGCGAATCGGCATTTTGACTACGGACTTCAACACGTTCCATCCCGTGTGTTCGATCTCGTTTTTCATTTAATTTAACAATGGGTCGCGTAAATGAGGGCCAACCACACCCAGCATCATATTTATCTAAGGAACTAAATAGCGGCTCATGACTAACAACATCAACGTAGATACCCGGTTGATCAAACTCATCGTACTCACCACTAAATGGCATCTCAGTTGCATTCTCCTGTGTCACCGCATACTGTTCCGGTGTTAATTGTTGTCGTAAATCATCGCTCATTATCCATCACTCCTTCGTGGTTATTATTATAGTCGGATGCACACAATTAGCGATTAATATGCTCACAAAAAAAGACCGCCAACTAGGCAGTCTTTTTTATTTAGTATTTAATTAATCCTTTTCAACCTCTGGTTCAACTTCTAAGCCGAGTTCATCTAATTGTGCTGGTGCAACACGACTAGGCGCATTCGTCATTGGTTCTGAAGCATGTGAGTTTTTAGGGAAGGCAATTACGTCACGGATGTTATCGCGGCCTGCGAGTAACATTGCAAAACGATCAAGGCCAATGGCAAAACCACCATGTGGTGGGAAACCATAATCCATGGCACTTAATAAGTGACCAAATTGTTCTTCATAAGTTTCTGGACTGATACCAAGTGCTTTGAACATTCTTTCTTGAATATCACGTTGGTAGATACGAAGTGAACCGCCACCTAATTCGTAACCATTTAAGATAATGTCATATGATTGCGCATGTGCTTTATGAGGATCAGTTTCCAATAAATCAACATCGCTATCGTTTGGACGTGTGAATGGATGGTGCGCTGCAATCCAACGACCAAAGCCTTCATCGTATTCAAATAATGGCCAATCAACAACCCAAAGATAGGCAAATTGTGATTCATCCACTAAGCCCATGTCCTGTGCAAAGTGTTTCCGTAAGTAGCCTAAGCTATCGCAGACCACTTGGAATTTATCAGCAACAAAGAGCACTAAATCACCATCTTTAGCTGATAAGGCACTAAGTAATTCAGCTTCTTGTTCTTTTAGGAATTTGGCAGCTGGTCCTGTCAATTCACCATCAACAACTTTGACCCATGCCATCCCTTTAGCGCCATAACGTTTGATATATTCTGTTTGTTCGTCCAACATCTTCCGTGAGTACTTAGCAGCACCTTCTGGAACCACAATT
Organism: Latilactobacillus parasakei; assembly: GCF_049674265.1. Lineage (NCBI taxonomy): Bacteria > Bacillati > Bacillota > Bacilli > Lactobacillales > Lactobacillaceae > Latilactobacillus > Latilactobacillus parasakei. The sequence continues at coordinate 425,374 of NZ_CP186861.1, forward strand.
GCACGAACCAGATTGCCACTATTGGCAGTGTCACTGAAGACCTTAAATGAGCTTGTTTTCATCATTTCAGTTAAGTCTTGGATTTCAAGATCAAAACGGATATCAGGTTTATCTGAACCGTAACGATCCATTGCTTCTTGCCATTTCATTCGTTTGAATGGTGTTGGGACATCAATATGCATGACATCTTGCATGACTTGTTTGATAATACCTTCTGCTTGGTCTTGAATTTCTTCGGCACTCATAAATGATGTTTCAACATCGATTTGTGTAAATTCTGGTTGACGATCGCCACGTAAATCTTCATCACGGAAACAACGCGCCATTTGGTAGTAACGATCAAAGCCAGCATCCATCAAAAGTTGTTTGAAGACTTGTGGTGATTGTGGCAAGGCATAGAAACTACCAGGATAAACACGAGATGGCACTAAGTAATCACGAGCGCCTTCTGGTGTTGAACGTGTTAAATCAGGTGTTTCGATGTTTAAGAAACCATTATTGTCTAAATATTTGTGTGCTGCTTGTGTAATTTGTGAACGACGAATAATTGCTTGTTGCATTTCTGGCCGACGTAAATCAAGGTAGCGATACTTTAATTTTGTTTCTTCAGAAGTTGTGATGCCATCTTTGATTTCAAAAGGTAAGTTTTTAGCTTCGTTTAAAATCGTTAATTCGCTAACGATGACTTCTACCTTACCAGTCTTCATATCTGGGTTAATAGCAGCTTCATCACGGGCTTGCACCGTCCCAGTCACTTCAATAACGTATTCATTACGTAAAGTGTTAGCAAGCGTTAAGATATCAGCATTATCTTGGTTAAAGACTAATTGCACTAAGCCTTCACGATCACGTAAATCAACGAAGATTAGATTACCTAAGCTCCGGCGTTTTTGAACCCAGCCATGTAATGTGACTGTTTGACCAACAAATGTTTCATCAACTAAACCACTGTAAGTTGTTCTTGTTTTCATTATGCATTCTCCTCTTGTGCTTTTAGTTCATTTTTAACTGCTGCGAAATCGGCTTCTAGCGTCGTCAACGGCACTGTAATTTCAACACCACTGGTCATATCCTTCACGTGGGCCGTCTTATCAGCTAATTCTGATTCACCAATTGTCACCACAAATTGGGCGTTTAACTTATTGGCTGTCTTAAATTGGGCTTTTGGTTTCCGATCTAAATAATCACGATCAGCCGTCAACCCAGCTTCCCGCAAGCTTTCAACCAAGTGGAGCGTTGTTGCACTCGTTTCAGCGCCGATGCCAACCACGTAGGCATCCAACACAGGTGCCGCTACTAAGTCACTATTTTGAGCATTCATTAATAATAATAAGCGCTCAACACCAAGGCCAAAACCAACACCAGGCATGTCAGGACCACCTAATTGTTCAACTAAGCCATTGTAACGACCACCGGCTAAGACCGTTGTATAGCCGCGGCCCAAGACTTTATTATTCGTCATGATTTCAAAGATGGTGTGGTTATAATAATCCAAACCACGAACCATTTCAGTATCAACTTCGTATGGAATGTTTAATGATTCCAATAAAGTCTTCACTGTATTGAAATGCGCTTTGGCTTCATCCGTTAAATAATCAAGAATGATTGGTGCATCTTTGACAATTTCTTGATCCTTTGCATCTTTACTATCAAGAACCCGCAAGGGGTTCTTGTGTAGACGAACTTTAGAATCATCACTCAGTTCATCAAAATGTGGTTCTAAGTAATTAACTAAGGCTTCATGATAAGCAGCCCGGCTAGCAGCATCGCCTAGTGTATTAATCGCTAATTTCAAATCAGTGATTTTAAATTCACGTAATAGACGCATTGCCATGCTGATAACTTCAACATCAACTGCTGGGCTTTCAGACCCAAATGATTCCACACCGATTTGGTGGAATTGACGTTGCCGACCTGATTGTGGTCGTTCATAACGGAACATAGGGCCCATGTAATACACCTTGTAAGGTTTTTGATGTTCAGGACCATATAATTTGTTTTCAACAAAGGCGCGGACAACACCGGCTGTGCCTTCTGGGCGCAACGCAATATGCCGATCCCCTTTATCCATGAAATCATACATTTCTTTGCTGACAATATCAGATGTATCGCCTGAGCTTCGTGAAAAGACATCGTAGCTTTCGAATAATGGTGTTCTGATTTCCTTAAATTGATAACGCGCAAAAACGTCGCGCGCTGTTTTTTCAACAAGTTGCCATTGATCTGATTCTCCTGGCAAAATATCGGCTGTGCCTTTTGGCTTTTGATAACCCATGTTCCATTCCTCCAATAGATACCCAATAAAAAAACACCCCTGTTGTTGAACAAGGGTGCTTGAATGCACGGTACCACCTTAATTTTTGCTTAAGCATAACGTTGTTAGCCAACGGCGTGTTAAACACGCAGACCTCAAAAGCAGTCAGGTGGACACCGTCAATTTCTTTCAGCTTTGAAATCGTCTCTGTTAAGTGGTGCGTTTACCATACTTTATCACTGGTCATCTCATATTCTCGTTGCTATTAGATTAACGTTATTTGAAAAAAAAGTCAATAATTCCTGAATTTTTTCTAATTTTTAAGGGTCAACCCCTTTAGATATCCACTATCTTTGCTATAATGAACCATATGAAGCTCTTATAAATAAATGACAAAGGTGTTGAAGATATGCAAAAACCTTTGAACTGGATAAAACGGTATCCTGCCGTTCTCATATTATTCATTCTAGTTGGTGTCGGTCTCTTCGCGACACACGTCCTTGCAACGTACCAACAAATTACCATTAAAGCAAACGTCGTTAATGTACGCCAAGGACCCGGTCTTTCCTACGATACAATGGGCCAGGCAAGCAAAGGCGAAGTGATGAACGTCATTTCACAAAAAAATAACTGGTATCAAGTCCGCTTAAGTGGCGATAAAATTGGTTGGGTTGCCAGTTGGTTGGTCAATAATACGGAAGTCAGCGCAACCTCTAACCGGGTCGCAACTGTCACCAATGATTTTGCAAACGTCCGCCAAAGCAGCAATGCCAGCAGCCCCCTGTTAGGAAAAGTCAATAAAGGCGACAAATTAACGGTTCTCTACCAACAAAACGGTTGGAGCCAAGTTAAATACAATTCAGCTGTTGGTTGGGTTCAAAGTGACTTGATCAGCATTTCTAACGAAGCACCAACAGCTGTTCAAACGGATACGAAGACTGATGATAGTAGCAGTCAATCCACTTCTGATATTAAATCCGTCACAACGCAACTGGATAATACTAAGTTGCGCAGCGGTCCTGGTGTCAACTACGCCTATTCTCAAGTCTATTCTGCCAACACGAAGCTAACGTATCTCGATAAGAGCGACACTTGGTACAAAGTTAAAGACTCGGACGGCAATACGGGTTATGTCGCCAGTTGGGTCGTCACCCCTTCTGCTAAGAACGAAGTCGTTAAAACAAGCGCTACCTCCCTTTCTGAAGCAACCATCGTTTTAGATGCCGGTCATGGTGGCAACGATGTTGGGGCCTTATCAAATAGTAATAAATACGAAAAGACTTATACGCTTAAGACCGTCGATGCGATTGCTAAGAAGTTAAAAGCCGCTGGTGCCAACGTTGTCTTAACTCGTTCGTCTGATAAATTCGTTGATTTAGCACCTCGACCTGCACTTTCTAATAAATTACGTGCGGATGCCTTTATCAGTATTCATTTTGATTCTAGTGCGCAATCTAACCAAGCCAGTGGCACAACCACTTATTATTACTCAAATAGTAAGGACACTAGCTTAGCCAACGCGCTGAACAATCAAATCAAGTCATTACCACTCACCAATCGGGGTGTTGAATACGGTAATTATCAAGTACTTCGCGATAACGAACGCCCTTCTGTTCTATTGGAAATGGGTTATATCAATTCTGATCAAGACTTTAATTACATCAGTAGTAGTAGTTATCAAGAAAAAGTGGCCGACGCCGTTTACGCCGGTTTACAAAACTATTTCAAATAATCATCATCAAAAAAGGCCCTCGAAAAATTTCGAGGGCCTTTTTATGACTACTTTTATAATATCGGGGCCAACAACCGGGCCAAGTCTTGCGAGAGTCGCTGATTAGTTGTCTGCGCGTTTAACTGTTGTTTGGTGAGCGGTACACTATCTTTTAAATCCCTTTGAAAGGTCAATTCTAACGTATTGGTCAATGCAGGATCATATAAAAAGTTCGTCGTTTCAAAATTAAGTTTAAAGCTGCGAATATCCAAATTAGCCGTCCCCACCGCCGAAAGCTGGCCATCGACCATCATTGTCCGGGCTCTAAAAGCACTCGCTTTGTATAAGTAAATCTGTCCGCCTGCTTTAACAATTTGCCTAGCATAATAGAGATTGGCGTGTTGGACTAAGCTGTGTTTGGCTTTTTCAGGTATCATAATTTTAACGGTTACCCCAGAATTAATAGCAAGTATTAGCGCTGCCAGAACAGAATCATCCGGAATAAAAAAGGGCGTTTGAATCCATAACCGCTTTTTAGCAGCCGCAATCAACTTCAAAAAACCGAGTTTAATTTCAGGTAAATCACGATCTGGTCCGCCTGAAACAAGTTGCATACTGGTTTTGCCATGCTCAACAGAACTTGGAAAGTAGTGCTGACTATAATAAACCTTTTGACGTTGTGTCGCAGCATTCCAATCCATAAAAAAGCGTGATTGAAACGACAAGACACCATCACCACTCACCCGTAAGCGCGTATCTCGAACCGGTAAATGCGTATCAACACTATGTTGGTTAAAGTTGCCAAGATAGGCTGTATTACCATCGATTACGACCAATTGACGGTGATTTCTAAAATTCAACCGAAAATTAATGAATCGAAACCGCGAACTAAAAAAGGGCGTTACTTGCCCACCAGCTTCTTCTAGCGGTTTGAAAAATGAACGCGGCACCTTTTGCGAGCCAAAGCCATCATAAATGACGCGGACCTTAACACCCTGATACGCTTTATAGGCAAGCGTCTTGATTAAAATGTGACCGAAAGGATCATCAAAAAAAGCATAGTATTCTAAATGAATATGATCGCGAGCACGGCTCATATCGGCCAATAGTCGTTCTTGAGCAGTGGTTGTGTCCGTTAAGACCGATACCTTATTTTCTTGCGTCAAAACAGCTGTATTGGATACTAAAAAGAGATTAATCAAGCTTTGAATCTCCGGTGTTGATGAATGATGATTTTGCTTGCGTCGTTGCCGTAATTCCGCTTTTTGTTGAGTCACCCGTTCATCAATCCCTAGTTTCGCTTGCGTCCGCAAATCGTAAAGATGCTCTGCTGATAATTTTTTACCAAAAAAGAGATAAAACCCAAACCCAATCACTGGCAACAAAATTAAAACAAGTAGCCAGGCCCAAGTCGCCGCAATATCTCTTGATTGTCGAAAAACGGTAATCACCGCTCCGATTGTATTAATTACTAATATGAGACTAAGAATTATGATAATCATCGTCGTCATCTCTGTCGCGTCCTATTCTTTAAACCACTTGGCTTGAATCTTCGCTAATTGTCCATTTTGCTTGAGGACTTGATACCGGCGATTAATAAAGCGTCGTAATTTTTGATCTTCCGGGCGCATGCCAACCGCGAACTTCTCGGCTGCAAAAGGACTCTCAATCGCTTGAAAATCTTGTCCATTTGCCCGCGCTTTAATCTCAAAGTTAGCATAAACTTGATCAATTAAGATTCCCTTAATCCGTTTAGCCTGCAAATCGATAAAAGCATTGTTATAGGTATCATATAGGATTGGCGTTTGATTGGCAATTTTTTGTTTTAAAACGGCTGGTTGTCGATCCAATTGGGCCATACCCGAAGAACCGGTTTGAACGCCCAAATTCTGGCCTTTTAAATCAGCTAAGCGATTCACTGGGTTCTGTTTCATCGAGACAATCATCTGGTGGTTCGTGAGATAGGGTTGACTGAAGGCCACTCTTTTAGCTCGTTCTTCGGTCTTAGAATAGCCACTCCAAATTAAATCAATCGTTTGATTGTTCAATTCAGTTTCTTTCATATCCCAGTCAATCGATTGAAAATCAACTTGAATGCCACTGCCTTTAAAAATCGCCTTGGCTAGCTCAACATCAAATCCCGTCAATTGCCCGTTTTTCTCACGGTAAGTCATCGGCACAAAGCTATCATCAATCCCAATCACCACTTTTTGGCGGCGTTCAATCGTTGCCCAACTATCGGTCTTTTGCCGGCTGTGACAGCCCGCTAAACTGGCTAATAACCCTAATAATAAGCCGGCGGTTGCTAATCTCTTTAATCTCATCATTTTTCGGCCTCGTTTGGTTGTAATTCAAAAACTTGATCAGCAATTTTGTTTGCAAATTGAATATCATGGGTGACAACAATCTGGGTCATACCATCTTCTTTAAGCCCCAGAATCAATTCTGCTACATTAGCGACTAACGATGGATCTAAGGCACTGGTTGGTTCGTCATAACACAAAATATCCGGTTGCATGGCTAGTGCACGCGCAATTGCGACTCGTTGCCGTTGTCCCCCTGATAATTGAAACGGATAGGCCGCCTCTTGTGCGCCTAATCCTAATTGGCGTAATAATTTTTGCCCTAATACGTTAGCTTTATCCTTAGCTAACTTTTTAACCATCTTAGGGGCTAACGTGACGTTTTCTAACACTGATAAATGCGGGAATAAGCGGAAATCTTGGAAAACAACGCCTATCCGGCCCCCTTTTTCAGCGGCACTTGGGACATAGGTCTCACCGTCGATCACGAACCGGCCACTATCCGGTTGGTCCAATCCACTGATTAGCCGGAGCAATGTTGATTTACCCGCCCCGCTAGGCCCTACGATTGCTAAAATACTGCCCGTTTCAACTTCTAAATTTAAATCATTCAAGATTTGGCGACCCTTGAATGACTGGTTAATATTTTCTAATTTAAACATCGATAAGTCCTCCTAACGGTAATAACGATAATATTGTTCTAAACGGCCCAATAACCACGTACAAATAGCGGTTAATGCGAGGTAGATGACACCTACTAACAGCAACGGCACTAAATTGACATCGCGCGCACTAGCAACGTTCCCTGCCCGTAATAAATCGCCAATGCCAATCACATAAACTAATGATGAATCTTTGATCAAATTAATCACCTCATTACCGACAGATGGTAAAACAATTTTAACCGTTTGGGGTACGATAATTTTTAAAATGGTTTGGGGATAGGTTAATCCTAAAACTGATGCGGCTTCAATTTGACCATCATCAACCGCTTGAAAGCCCCCTCTGAAGATTTCAGCGAAGTAAGCAGCGTAATTCAAGATAAATGCAATTAATGCGGCGTCGAAACGATTAAAGACAATCCCAATCACCGGTAAGCCGTAAAAGACAAAAATTAATTGTAATAGCAATGGCGTTCCCCGCATTAACCAAACATATAGGTTAAGTAAATAATGCAGTGGTTTAAATTTAGATAATAAACCAAGGCTCAATAATAACCCCAGTGGTATGGCACCAATCACAGTTAAACTAAAAATGGCTAACGTCATTTTAGCGCCACTCAAAAGCGCTGGTAAAATCGATAAACTATATTGCATGATAAAATCTCCCTTATATAAACATATCCTTCAAAGTATTTTAGCTAAACGTTGCCACAAAAAAAGCCCTCTTCACGTTTACACGTCAAGAGGGCGATCAATCGCGGTTCCACCTCATATTTTTGTTTACTTCACAGCAAACAACTCTACTAGTTTTAGACCAATAAAAAAAGTCCCCTCGGATTACTCCAAGAGGACGAATATTATCGCGGTTCCACCTCAGTTTAATAAACAACTCACATTGCTTAAACTTATGTAGTTTCTAAAACTACAGCGATAACGGGCTAACGGATTATCCTACTTCGTTCAGATAATCAACTCACGGATGTGCCACTAGTTTTGAAGGGCTGATTTACACCATACCTCAGCTCTCTGTGCCTTAAAAACTAATTTGGTCCGTTCAACGTTTTAAGTATTGACATTATTCTAGTGATTCTCACTTGAAAAGTCAACTATTTTTTACCAAAAAGTCGACCCCAAAAACCGATTTTCTTTTCTTTAAGCGTCATTAATGGCACTGTTTCTCCTAGTAAACGCCGCGCAATATTACGATACCCTTGGCTAGCCGAGTTCTTAGGATCTAAGACAATCGGTTCACCGGCATTGGATGTTTTGATAACAGCATCGTCATCGAAAACAATCCCCAATAATGATACCGAAAGATGTTTCGTAATTTCATCGACATCCATTGTTTCACCATCGTTCATCATGTGGCGACGAATTCGGTTAATAACTAAACGTGGTGCGATTTGCATTTCAGTTTCTTCAAGCAAACCAACAACCCGATCAGCATCGCTCACTGATGAAATTTCAGGTGTTGCGACTACAATCGCACCATCTGCGCCGGCAATTGCGTTCTTAAAGCCTGATTCAATCCCGGCTGGGCAATCAATGATGACAAAATCAAATTCTTCTTTTAAAGCCGTCACAATTGCTGTCACGTCTTCTGGCACGAGTGCTTCTTTATCCGTGTTTTGTGCAGCTGGTAATAAATAGAGTTTTTCATCAAACCGTTTGTCTTTAATCAACGCTTGATGTAATTTGGCACGGCCTTTGGCAACATCCACGATATCATAGATGATTCGATTGCTTAATCCCAATACAACGTCTAAATTTCTTAAACCGATATCTAAATCAAGCAAACAAACTTTTTTATCCAAAAGCGCAAGCGCCGTTCCAATATTAGCGCTCGAAGTTGTTTTACCAACACCGCCTTTACCGGATGTGATGACCAAAGCTGTTCCCATTTTATTGCTCCTCCATTTTACGATATAATTTAGGATTAATTTGTTTCAAATCCGTTATCTCACCATAATCGATGACATGTAAATCGTTAATATAGCTGATACTTTGTGAATTAAAGGGCGTCTTCTTTGGATCGATAATTTCAACCGCATCTGCAATTCTAAGTTGGACAGCTTTCGTTAGGTTCCCAGCAACGATTGCATCTGCATTATCTGGAAAACCAGCATGCACAATCCCTGCGACTGACCCTAGAACAAAAATGCTCCCCGTGGCTTTAATGACAGCACCTTGGTGTAAATTACCAACAAATAAAACATCACCGACATAGTTAACTTCTTGTCCGCTCCGAATAACATTCGGTTCAACATGAATACTGTTTTCTTGCCGTTCGATTTGGGCTTGTTCAATCGTCATGACTGAAGATTGAATACTCATGATATCAAACTCAGGAAACGGTTCTAGTGTTTGATATAGCGCCTTTTTTTGTTGTTCACTCAATAAACGCATCCCTGTCGTTAATTCGAGCTCAATTTTATCGTTACCCAACTTGGGTTGTTCTGAGCGAATTTTACTCAATAATGCGACAATTGAATCCAATGCTTGATCAAAATCGGCACCAGCATCAATGTTTAATTCGAATCCTTCTTTGCGTCCTCTTAACGTGACTGCATCCATAAAAAAATCAAACCCCTCATCGTTCTGATTTTAATTTTAGCAATAATTTCTTTAAAGGCAAATACAAAAAGATAAAAAAGACTAAGTTTAATGCAATTGTCGGTGCTAAAACGTTACTAATGAAATCAATTGGTGTCATACTCGTTAAATTAACAAGCCGATTCATAATATAAATTGAGACCTCCAACAACGTTAAACAAATAACGTCGACTAACCCAATAAAAAATGGTGAATCTGGAATGTATTGTTTTAAGTAACGCACGATATAAATAATCAGTGGCAATACAAAAAGATACATGCCAATCATCCCCGTATAATATAAATCATACAAAAGACCAATCCCTATTGCGTACCATGATAAATTCGTTTCTTCCGGTAGAACAAACGCAACCATAATAAACATTAACATGAATAAGCGACTAATTAGGGTATGGTCTGGCGTATATAACCATTGCGACCCTAATGAACTAATCGCACCATCCAGGTAAAAAGCGACTAACAAGTAAATTGGGATTAAATAGCGATGTTTCAAGTGATATGTTCCCATATTACTCACCTTCAATCGAACGTTTGATAACCGTCACAACTGTTAAGTTATTCAAATCGGCAGCCGGTGTGACATAAACGGTTAATGCCAACCCATAGTCGTCTTTTTTAACTGAAGCCACCTTACCTAAGTAAAGCCCTTTAGGTGTTAAACCACCGAGGCCAGAAGTAACAACTTTATCGCCTTTAGCAATCGCTGTATCGGTTTTAATTTGACCTAATTTCAATTGTTTCTTATCTGAATTATAGCCCGTCATAATACCGTTAACTTGTTTACCATCTTTGGTATTAACCACTGCGGCAAAACCATTACTGTTACGACCAGTGCTTGAAACAAGTTCCACCTTAGCGTTAGTCTTATTAACTTCTGAAATCCGCCCGATAATACCTGATTCAGACATCACTGGCATGTTTTTCTTAAGCCCTGCTAAAGCACCTTTATTGATCACCAACGAATTTTGCCAATTATCCGGATTACGCGACAATACGGAAGCATTGAGCGTTGTATAATCCGTTAAGGTACCTGCCAAGTTCAATTCTTTTTTCAAGTTCTTATTTTCTTCTTTTAATGTTTGTGCTTGCACCTTAGTTTGCGCTAAATCATCTAACTGTGCTTTTAAGGCTTTGTTTTCTTGATAAGTATTAATTAAATCTGTCAATGCATCGACACCGTTACCAATCCCATTAGCAGGGACACTAACGACTTGGTTGGTAATCCCGGTCACATCGTTACCGAATTGCCGGATAAAACTTGGGCTCTTCTTGCTATTACGCAAGCCAACTGACATTGCGATAAAGCCCATGCAGACGATCAATGTCACCAATAAAATAATTAATTTTTTATTTGAAAAGAATTTTTGCATGGTTTATTCGCCACCATCCATCTTTAATATCGTAAATATGGGACAAAAACCGGTTATTAAGGACCTTGCGCGATTGATTCAAAAAAACCTGAATCAATCACTAATTTAGGCCTACTTAAACGCTAACCGCTCTTTGTCCCACTACTTTACGCTAATCTTAATTTTTTTTCATGACTTCGATATTCTTTAATGATTCACCGGTACCGACTGCAACACAATCCAATGGATCTTGCGCAATGAAAACAGGTACTTTAGTAGCATCAGAGATAACTTCTGGTAAGTGTTTCAATAAAGCACCACCACCAGTTAAAACAATCCCGTGATCAATCACATCCGCTGCAATTTCAGGAGATGTTTCTTCAAGGGTTTCTTTAATCGCATCGATAATCGCTGTCACAATTTCTTTAATTGCTTCAGCAATATCACTTGCTTTGATATCAACAGTTTTTGGTAGACCAGTGACTAAATCACGGCCACGAACACTCATTGATTCAACTTCTTTAGCACGTTCTGGTGATGCTGAAGCAATCGCTAACTTGATTTGTTCAGCTGTCCGTTCACCAATTAATAGGTTACTGTTTTGACGGATGTAAGAAATAATTGCGTCGTCAAACTTATCGCCAGCCATTCGAATTGAACGACTTGAGACAATCCCACCTAATGAAATGGTCGCAACGTCTGTTGTACCACCACCGATATCAACAACCATGCTACCAGTTGGATCCATCACAGGAAGGCCTGCACCAATTGCGGCTGCGAAAGGTTCTTCAATCACATAAGCATCACGCGCACCGGCAACTTTAGTGGCATCGATAACAGCACGTTTTTCAACTTCTGTGACACCGCTAGGTACACAAACCATTACAAATGGCTTGCTTGATGAATGGCCGATTGTTTTTTCGATAAAATATTTAAGCATTGCTGCAGTTGTATCGTAATCTGCAATAACGCCGTCTTTCATAGGACGAATCGCCACAATATTACCAGGTGTCCGGCCAATCATGTCGCGTGCTTCGGAACCGACAGCGATGACTTCACCTGTTTGTGTATTTTTGGCGACAACAGAGGGTTCTCTTAAGACAATGTCTTTCCCGTCCATATATACAAGTGTGTTTGCGGTACCTAAGTCGATACCAATATTTCTAGTCCCTAATCCGAACACTATTTTTCTCTCCTTCAATAACCAAACGTTTTTATAGTCATTGGCATTATATCATAATTTTTAATAATAAAAAACGCAATGTAGCTTCATGGTACCTGATTTTCAGGAGATTTTTCAAGTCTACCTTAAAATTAATAGATTCTTAACAAGATTCAAAATACTTTTAATCAACTAGATACCCTTCCTCACGTAGGCTTAGGTACTGCGAACTACCGATGATTAAATGATCCAAACAAGTAATTCCCATCAGTTGGCCACAATTAACAATTCTTTTTGTAAAGTTGATATCTTGCGTCGATGGTGCCAATTGACCACTCGGATGATTATGGACCAAGATAAACTTGGCTGCCGAATATTGAAGCGCCCATTTAAAGACTTCCCGTGGGTGCGCGACAGAGCTATTGAGTGTCCCCAAATAGAGTTGCTTAATCTGAATAATCTGATTTTTAACATCTAAATAGACCGCTAATAGCTGTTCTTGTGTCTCTCCTGCTAAGGATTCAATCATCCGTTGCCCCACCATCTGACTGGACGCCACCACACCAAAACGCAATGTGCGTTGATTTTGGATCCGCCGACTCAACTCACAAATCGCTTGGAGTTCAATTGCCTTAACCGGTCCTATACCATCAACTTGCCGTAACTGCGCCAAATCAGCTTGCTCGAGATCCTGAAAGTCGGGGTACCGTTGCAATAATCGTTGGGCAATAACTTCGACTGGTAAATGTTGAGTCCCCGAACGTAAAATCACGGTTGCTAATTGTTCATCACTTAGACTAGCCGCACCATACAGTGCCACTTGTTCTCTGGGTTGTAGTTTTGATTGACTCGTTAACATCGTCATAGCCTCCTGCAAAAGGCATTTTTAACCGCCTTTTTGATTCATTTAACTATACGTGTTAATTAGTTCTTTATTTTTCTAAAAACGGAATAACGGCTGCTAAATTATCAACCGTTGCCAATGTTTGTTGGTTAGTAATGGCAGTTGGCGCAATCAAATCTGGCACCATAATCACTGGAATGTCAGCCTTGCTAGCCGCTAAAATCCCATTTGGTGAATCTTCGAGTACTAAAGCGCTAGGGGCTGGAATGGCAAGTTTATCCAAAGCCTTTAAAAAGATTTCTGGATGAGGTTTACCGTGTGTCACTTCATCGCCCGAGACAATCTGGTTGAACCGTGGCTTTAACCCTGTGCTTTGCATGAAATCTTCGACCATTGTTCTAAAATTACTAGAAGCAATCACCCGGTTAATCCCGTGATTGTCACAGTAGTCCAATAATTCTACTAATCCGGGTTTAATCGCCACTCCTTGGTCTTGAATAATCTCATCAACTGTTTTATAAGATAAATCAATAAACTGCTTCACTAATTCTGGTGAGCCTAATTTCTGTAAGAAATATTGGCGTAAATAAGTATCCGTCGTCCCCAGAATGGCTTGATGGTCTTCTGCCGTCACCTCAAAGCCCATTTTTTGCGCCGCTAATTGGTTAGCTTGATAATAAACTTTTTCTGAATCGACTAATAAGCCGTCCATGTCAAAAATAATCCCTCTAGTTTGCATACTATGACACTCCTTTAAAATAACTACGAATGGTACTAATCAAGTACAACGAACCGGTCACCAATAAAACATCATCGGCCGATAAGTCACTAATCATTGTGGTTAATGCCACAGGCCAATCCGCTTCAAATGGAATTGCGTCATCAACCGCCGCATATTGCGCCTGAGTGGCAGCCCGCGGATTGTCCGGGACCGTCGTTAATACTAAGTGGGTTGCTAACTGATTAAGTTGGGGTAACATCCCAGCCAGTGATTTATCACCCAACGCCCCAAATAAGATATAAACATCTTGATGCTTAAATTGATGTTTTGCCGTTTTAACCAATTGTTCAACGCCGGCTGGATTATGCGCCCCATCCAAGATGATCAGCGGTTCATCATTTACTTTTTCAAACCGCCCCGGCCAACTCACGTGAGCCAAGCCCCGCTTAAGCGCCTTAATATCAAGCGGCTGCTGCGTCAACGTTAGATACTGACAAAAGGTTTCTAACGCTACTGCAGCATTTTCAATCTGATAATCGCCCATCAATGGTATTTGAAGTTGCTTAAGTGTCTCCGTTTGATTCTGAAAGTTTAACTGCTGCCCCCAAGTTGGTAAGACTTTAACCGCCGTTGTCGAAAAGTCGACCCCACTAATTGCTAGCGGACTTGCTAATTGTTTGGCCGTTTCAACAATCACCGTTTGCGCTTCTGCTGGTAATTTGCCAATCACTACCGGATGCTGTGCTTTGATAATGCCGGCTTTTTGGGTGGCAATGGCTGCCAGTGTATCGCCCAGCAATGCTTGATGATCTAACCCCACCGAAGTAATCACCGAAATCAATGGTGTTAGGACATTAGTAGAATCGTATAAGCCGCCAATCCCAACTTCAACGACCGCAATATCAACTGATTGTTGTTTGAAATAAGTGAACATAATTGCAGTAATTAATTCAAATTCCGTCACTTCAAAAGTGGCGTCTGCTTGTTGGACTGTTTCAATTGCCTGTTGAACGTGTTGCGTAACTGCGACCAGATCGTCATCCGCAATTGGTTGTTGGTCAATCGCAATGCGTTCATTGAAACGGGTAATAAATGGTGATGTGTAGCGACCAACTTTTAAACCCAATTCGACCAGCAAGCTACTGACCATATTGACTACTGAACCTTTCCCATTGGTGCCCGTCACATGAATAAACTGTTGTCCCTGATGTGGATTACCGAGTGCCGCTAATAACTGGGTCATTCGGTTTAAATTTGCTTCTTTATGTAATCTTGGCCGTGAATGAATATATGCCAAAGCTGTTTCGTAATCTGTCACCAACATTGCTCAATCCCCTTTAACATGCTCCTTCCATTTTAGCATAGATTGACCGCTAATCGGTTGCCAAAAACTGATGACATACAAAAACGCCACCTTAAAATAAGGTGGCGTTTTGAGATGTGCTTTAACGAGCTGCTTTTAGTTCTGCAAGCCGTTTTTCGACTGATTGATATTGTTGTTCATAATCAGCTTGTTTGTCACGTTCTTCTTGGACGACTTTTTCAGGGGCGCGGTCAGTAAAGCCTTTATTGGCTAACTTACCTTGTGCACGTTTGATTTCGCCGTTTAGACGTTTTAATTCGCCTTCTAAACGCGTAATTTCTTCGTCTAAGTCCAATAGTTCTGCCAATGGCACGTAAACTTCAGCACCACTGATAATGGCTGTCTTAGCTAATGCAGGGGCTGTTAGGCCTTCTGCAATTTCAAGTGACTTAGGATGAACGAAACGTTCGATAAAGTCTTGATTTTGCTTAAAAATAGCCATCAACGGTGTATCTTGGATGTTGATTAAGATATCGATTGGCTTACTTAATGGGGCATTTGCTTCTGAACGGATATTCCGAACACTTCTGATTAAGTCGATCAAGGCATTCATTTGAGTTGTTGCTTCTTGATCATCTAATTCAGCATGTACTTCAGGATAGCTAGCGGTCATGATTGATTCGCCAGTATGTGGCATACTTTGCCAGATTTCTTCCGTTACAAATGGCATTACTGGGTGTAATAGACGCAATGTTTGGTCCAATACATAAGCTAAGTTATAGCGTTTATTGGCAATTGCTTCTTGATCATCACCATAAAGCACTTCTTTAGCCATTTCAATATACCAGTCACAGAAATCATTCCAGATAAAGTTATACAATGTCCGACCAGCTTCACCAAATTCAAAGCCTTCGTATAAACGTGTGACGTCGGCAACTGTTTGGTTTAATTGACTCAAGATCCATTTATCCGTTAAATCGAGGTTAGCGGCTTCTGGAACCTTAGTTGGTGCCGGTGTATCTTCAAGATTCATGATAACGAAACGACTCGCGTTCCAAATCTTATTAATGAAGTTCCAGGCAGCATCCATCTTCGTATAACTGAAACGCACATCTTGACCAGGTGTTGAACCACTTGTTAAGAACCAACGCAATGCATCAGCACCGTATTTTTCAATGACTTCCATTGGGTCAATCCCGTTACCAAGTGATTTACTCATCTTACGGCCTTGTTCGTCACGGATTAAACCGTGAATGAGGACGTGTTCGAATGGGCGTTGTTCCGTAAATTCCAAGCTTTGGAAGATCATTCGTGACACCCAGAAGAAGATGATGTCATAACCAGTTACCAACGTATTTGTTGGGAAATAGCGTTTGAAATCAGGTGCTTCTGTATTAGGCCAACCCATTGTTGAAAATGGCCATAGTGCACTACTGAACCATGTATCTAAGACATCAGTATCTTGGGTCCAGTTTTCGATATCTTCTGGCGCTTCTTCGCCAACGTACATTTCGCCAGTTTGTTTATGATACCAAGCTGGGATTTGGTGACCCCACCATAATTGACGTGAAATAACCCAATCATGAACGTTTTCCATCCATTGTGTGAAGGTATTTTCGAATCGTTCTGGCACAAAGTTAACCTTTTGATCTGTTTCTTGATTCTTCAAAGCCATTTCAGCAAGTGGTTTCATCTTAACAAACCATTGAGTTGAAAGACGCGCTTCAACTTGAACACCTGTCCGTTCTGAATGACCAACACTATGCGTCATTGGATCGACTTTGATTAAGAAACCTTGTTCTTTTAAGTCGGCAACAATTGCTTTACGTGCTTCAAAACGATCCATGCCGTTATACTTACCGGCACTTTCGTTCATGCTTGCATCTTCATTCATCACGTTAATCCGTGGTAAGTCATGACGGTTACCAACTTCAAAATCGTTAGGGTCATGCGCTGGTGTAATCTTAAGCGCCCCTGTTCCAAAATCCTTATCAACATAGTGATCAGCGATAATTGGAATTTCACGATTCATTAATGGCAATGTGACTGTCTTGCCAACAAGATCAGCGTAACGTTCATCATCTGGGTGAACGGCAATTGCTGTATCACCAGGTAATGTTTCGGGACGCGTTGTGGCAATTTCAATGCTGCCAGAACCGTCTGTCAATGGATAACTGACATGATAGAAGGCTCCTTCATCATCTTGATGAAGCACTTCGATATCTGATAAAGCAGTCCGCGCTTTTGGATCCCAGTTGATGATGTATTCGCCACGATAGATCAGTCCTTTGTTGTATAAGTTAACAAAGACTTTACGAACAGCGTCTGATAAACCATCGTCTAATGTGAAACGTTCACGTGAATAATCAAGTGATAAGCCCATTTTAGCCCATTGATCATGAATTGTTGCGGCATATTCATCTTTCCATTCCCAAACTTGATCGATGAATTTTTCGCGGCCAAGGTCATAACGTGAAATCCCTTGTTCTGCTAATTTTGCTTCAACTTTGGCTTGTGTTGCGATGCCGGCGTGATCCATTCCTGGTAGCCATAACACATCGTAACCTTGCATCCGTTTTTGGCGAATTAACATATCTTGTAAAGTTGTATCCCAAGCATGGCCTAAATGTAGTTTACCTGTAACATTGGGCGGTGGAATAACAATTGAATATGGTTTTGCATCTGGATTGGCATTTGGTTTAAATAAATCTTCTTTTAACCAATCTTGATAACGACCGTCTTCGACTTGATTAGGATCGTATTTGGTTGACATTTCTTTGTGATCAGTCATCTGCTTCACTCCTTTTGAATATTGCGTTTAATGGCAAACAAAAAAAGCATTCCTCACAATAGGACGAATGCTTTTTCGCGGTACCACCTAAATTAGGACTAGACTAGTCCCCAACTCATGATTTGTTAACGAACGAAATTGTCCGGTTAGCCCTACTGAATTTCAGGTTAACAGCTCACAAGCTACCGATTAATTGGTCATCGGAAGACGTCTCAGCCATGCATCTTCTCTCTAAACTAGTCCAATATTAATCGCTCTTGTTCAACGCGTTGTTAATAGTTTAGCTGAGTCGACGCCAAAGGTCAATAGGCTAGGCCCTTCATTCCTCAAATAATAATAAAGTTTGCAGTTCCGCCGTTAAATCTAGATAACGCACATTGATATGCCGTGGCACTTGCAGACGCGTCGGTGCAAAATTCAAAATTGATGTAATCCCAGCATCAATCAATTGCTCGGCGGATCCTTGCGAGGCTTCACTAGGCACGGTCGAAATCGCCGTTGTGATGCCAGCAGCGGGAATAACGGTTACTAGTTGATCAATGGCATAAATTGGGACCCCATTTAAGGTCTGCCCGACTAATGCGGGGTTCGTATCAAAAGCACATGAAATCTGTAAGTTGTCGTTTCTTCTAAAGTTGTTTTCAATTAGGGCGCGGCCCAAGTTACCAACCCCGATAACGGCCATTTTAGTTAGAATATCGGCTTTTAAAACAGTTGAAAAAATTTGAATTAAGTGGCTCACTTCATAACCGTAACCGCTCCGGCCTAAGTCACCGATATAAGAAAAATCGCGGCGAATCGTCGCTGAAGGAATGGCTACCAATTTTGCCAATTGCTCCGATTTAATCCGCTCGATACCATCTGTTTCGAGTAGTTTAAAGTAACGATAATAAATTGGAATCCGTTTAGCAACTGCTTCTGGTAAATCATGCTTTGGCGTTCTCATTTTGCTAACCTCACTTTGTTAATCCTGATAAATTTATCATAACATAAGCGCTTTCATTTTTGTGAAATATTTCATATTCTTTAAAAACAAAAAAAGCCCAACCATTTCTGGTTGGACCGTTCGATGCTATAAAAGTTCGGCAATGATCTCTTCGTCTTGATTTAAGAATTGATCGCCTGCTTTGATTTCCGTTACCTTAACGCCGGCAAGTGATCGTTCGATTAAAGCGTCGACATCGATTCGTTGTTCGTAAAAACGTGTTTTATCCAAATTAGGACGCGTCTTTGGTGCTGGTGGTGCAAAAATCGTACAACAATCTTCAAATGGCATGATTGATAAATCATACGTATCGATATCTTTCGCGATTTCGATGATTTCATTCTTATCCATCGTTGCTACTGGGCGGACGATCGGCGTTGTTGTGACGTCGTTAATTGCCATCATGCTTTCAAGCGTTTGTGAAGCCACTTGGCCAACTGATTCGCCATTAAAAATCGCTAATCCTTGACGTTTAGCACGAATTTGATCCGTTAAACGCAGCATCATCCGTCGTTGAATCGTCATCAAGTAGCCTTCTGGTACAGAATGTTTCACTTCTTCTTGAATTTCAGTGAATGGGACTTCGATAAACTTAATCCCGCCAACGTATGGTACCAATTTAGCCGTTAATTCTTTCGCCTTATTTAAAGCATTATCACTTGTGTATGGTGGGCTAAAGAAGTGGACCATTTCAATATCCACGCCTCGTTTGAGCGTTAAGTAGCCTGCAACTGGCGAATCAATCCCACCAGATAACATCAACATCCCTTTACCGGCTGAACCAACTGGTAACCCACCGGCACCTTGGATCACTTGGTTTGTTAAATAAATCGCATCTTGGCGAATTTCAACGCGCAATGTGATATCTGGTTTTTTCATTTGAACTTCTAATTCTGGTAACTCGTCTGATAAGTAACCGCCCAATTCACGGTTCATATCATTGGTATCCAAGAAGAAGTTATGATCAGAACGACGCGTATTAACCTTGAAAGTCATACCGGGCTTGCCGATTTCTTTCATCATCGCTAAAGCTGTTTCTTTAACAGAATCTAAATCGCGATTAACTTCGATACTTGGTGAGAAGTTTTGAATCCCGAAAACGTGGCGTAAACGTTCGATAACACCCTCAGCATCGTCGCCATTTAAAATAATGTGCATCCGATCGCGTTTTGGATGAATTCTTAATTGCTTGTATTCGTGAAGTGCTTTGGTCACGTTACCGTTCAAACGACCGATAAAATCGTTACGGTTTTTACCCTTTGTTGAAAGTTCGCCGTAGCGAACCATAATTTCAGTGTATTGCATTAATATCTCCCTTAATGTTTAATTTTAAGAATTAATTTTCTTGAAACGGTGGTTAATTTGGTCAAAGGCTTTGATGAATTCGTCTGCTTCAGCTAACGTGTTATATTCATCCAATGAAATCCGAATGGCACTTGTTGCAATCTTTTCGTTAACGTGCATTGCTTTTAACGTACTTGATTCCATGCCCTTCTTAGAAGAACAAGCACTCGTCGTTGAAATATAGATTTCATGTTCTTCAAAAGCATGCACCGTCGTTTCACCTCGAACACCCTTGATTGCAAAACATAAGATATGCGGTGCAAAATCAGGTGTCAATTGTGAAAACATCACCGTTTTTTCAGCCTGGCTGACATGTTGGTAGATGCGTTCACGAATAGCTGCTTGTTTTTGAACCTTTTGTGCTTCATCGGTCAACAACAAACGAAGGGCCTTAGCCATGGCGGCAATTGCCGGAACGTTTTCGGTACCAGAACGCAAATCATGTTCTTGTCCCCCACCGGTTAATAGCGGTGCAAGATGACGGCCTCGTTTTTTGTATAAAATCCCGGTGCCACGTGGACCATGGAACTTATGCCCAGAAAGTGTCACAAAATCAACGCGGTCGTTAAAGATTTCTTTTTGGATGCCTTTACCGATGCCCTGAACCGCATCAACGTGGAAATGAATATTAGGATAATCTTTTAAGATTTCTGCCGCTGCCAATAATGGTTGGCACGTCCCAATTTCATTATTAACGGCCATGATTGACACCAAAATGGTATCGGAACGAATGGCCGCTTTTAAATCAGCCGGATTAATCCGCCCAAACTTATCAACTGGTAAGTAGGTTACTTCAAAACCTAATTTTTCGAGTTGTTGCATTGATTTGATGATGGCTGGATGCTCAACGGATGTTGTGATCAGATGCTTGCCAAAAGCGCTCTTTTCAATCGCAGTGCCCTTTAACACCCAGTTGTCACCTTCAGTCCCGCCACTGGTGAAGTAGATTTCATCTGATTGAACGTTCAATAAATCGGCAATTTGCTGCCGTGATTGTTCTAGTAGATGGAATGCTTTTTCGCCGACAACGTGTAAACTTGAGGGATTACCGTAAAACTGTTCGCTGACTACCTGGTAAGTTTGAA
This sequence comes from Latilactobacillus parasakei, assembly GCF_049674265.1. NCBI lineage: Bacteria > Bacillati > Bacillota > Bacilli > Lactobacillales > Lactobacillaceae > Latilactobacillus > Latilactobacillus parasakei. The sequence goes on from NZ_CP186861.1 coordinate 446,501, forward strand.
GCGCGCCGGGCGCTATCTTGGTAGTCGCACTATTATCAAAATAAATCATTATCGATCCTTCTTACTAAAAATTAGTATTTAAACTTTTTTAATTATAACAAATTCTTTTATAAAGACCAGTGTTCTATCTTACATTAAACACAAGAGTGGGCCAAAAGACAACACCTGATTAATATCAGCGCTATCTTTTAGCCCACTTTTTAAAGGTTATAATGCATCAGTTTGTTTTTGACTATAATAGTTCTTTTCAACCTGCGTATAAGCCCCTGGATCAATTCGTTCTAAAGCTGTTGCTAAAATGTCAACTGCTTTAGGATAATCAAACTCACGATTGAAGACCGCTTGCGCTTCTTCACAAGCCGTTTGAATCTCAGGGAAATCAATTCGGTAACGGTTAGCATATTGCAAGAGTTGTTCCGTAATCAACGCGCTATCGATTAAATTGTTAGTTTTAACTTTTAATTTATCTAAGTCATCTTGAACGAGCACCATTTGTTTAGCAATCTCATCTAAATTAATCTTAATCTGACTTAAGTCATGATCTAAACGTTTAATCTCATCCGTTACGACAAAGAAGAAATCAAGATAACTATCAGCAAGACCTGGTAAGTGTAATTTTTCAACCGTCCGTTTTAAGTTCCGCAATTCTAATTCGAATTGTTGTAGATTTTCGTTAGCAACGGCTTCACCTTGGTGTAACCCTGAAACTTGTTCATGAATATCCCTTTGTTGTGTTTCAATATCGGTCAAACGTTCATCAATGGCCATTAAATCATCCGCGATAACAGAATAAACAGCTTCATGATTGGCAATTTTACCTTGGTGTCCTTCAAGCATCGCCTTTTGCTCATTAATTTGCTTCGTTAATTTCTTAGCAGTGACTAACTCGTCATGCGTTAAAGCATAACTTTGGTTCAAATGATCAAGTTCTAATAATAATTCTCGATTTTGCGTTTGGGCATGTGACACGATCGTCTCAGTCTTACCAATATGTTCTTCCACTGTTTGGCGTGCGTTTAATTCAACCTCTAAACTCGCGTAGAGTTGATCGATATTTTGCGCAATTTCAACATTATTGGCTTCAACAGATTCGATATCAAGAGCTTCCATTAAATCTAAACTCTTATCAACGCGTTCCGTCACTTGTGTGAGCTGAACTTCCAATTGGTTATCACCAAAATTATAATGTTCACGCAACATCGCTTGATACGTTTCACTAATTTCATCAATTTGTTCAGGGAACTCATTGGCTAATTCACTATACCGCTTCGGAATACGTGCCATTTTATCTTCTAAATCATCAGTTTGTTCAATTAATTTTTGTAACATCATCTTGGCGCCCAAGTAATCACCGGCACTCGTTAATTCGTTAGCTTGGTTAAAGTCTTCTTCTAATTGACCTAAGATAGCTTCTAAGCCTTCTAGTCCAGGACCAAATGAAAAGCTCTTCGTCAATAGACGTTTACGCAGACCTTGATACTTGACCCGCAGCGTTTCAATTTGTTCATGCGTATCAGCTTGGTTTGCTAATAGTTGATCTAGCGCATCTTGAACATCAACCAAATCTTGGTCCGTTTCCTGTAAATAGGCACGCAATTGTTTTAAAATCCGTGCTACTAATAGGAACTGATATTTACTGTTAGCTGTTTCCGCATCAAATAAATAAGCTTCAATCGCTTCAAAATTGTGATTGGTAATGTCATTATATTGTTTTTCCCAACGATCAAAGTTTTGTTGGCTTTCACCCGTTAAACGCAGTGCGCGCAACTTCGTCAACTTTTCGGGAATCGGCAACGCCATTAAAGCACCCTTACGTTCTTCTAAACTCTTAATTTGTTTGGTGAAGTAACGCTGATAAAAAGCAACTCCTAAGTAGCCAATCAAAACGACGACTACGATTCCTATGAGAATGTAAAGCATTCAAAGACCCACCCTTTTGCGATTTAACTCAGATTTTTAAATAGTTAACCGATTTCTTTATTACAAACTAATCTTGATTATAGCATGAATAAGCCGTTGATACAGTACTATTTGCCGATAAATTGTATAAAAATTAAACCAAGCAACTATTAAAATAGCTTGCGTTGTCCAAATGAATAAGCTATACTAGCCATTGTGTAAAATAATGCAGCAGTAAACGGTAAAGCCGTCAACAGTTCATTTGCCCAGAGTTTTGGTTCAATTGCGTAACCTTGCGGCTGCAAAGGTGAAGATTGTTAATAAGTGAACTGAACGATTACTAAGTTTACATCGGATTATTTTACTCCAAAACAATTATTGGAGGATTTTTTTATGTCACGTTATACAGGTCCAAAGTGGAAACTTTCACGTCGTTTAGGAATTTCATTATCAGGTACAGGTAAAGAACTTGCCCGTCGCCCATACGCTCCTGGTCAACATGGTAACGACCGTCGCGGTAAGATTTCAGAATATGGTATGCAATTAAGCGAAAAGCAAAAACTACGTTTAATGTATGGTTTAACAGAACGCCAATTCAGAAACTTATTTGCTCGCGCTGGTAAGATTCGCGAAGGTAAACATGGTGTTAACTTGATGATCTTACTAGAACAACGTTTAGACAACATTGTTTATCGTTTAGGTTTAGCAAGCACTCGTGCACAAGCACGTCAATTAGTTAACCATGGTCACGTTACCGTTGATGGCAAACGTGTTGATATTCCTTCATACGAAGTAAAACCTGGTCAAGAAATTTCAATCCGTGAAAAATCTAAGAACCTTGTTATCATCAAAGACGCTATCGAAGGCACTGTTGGTCGTCCTTCATTCGTTGAATTTGACGCTGACAACTTAAAAGGTTCACTTGTTCGTTTACCAGAACGTTCAGAATTAGAACCAGAAATCGACGAAGCCTTAATCGTTGAATTCTACAACAGATAAGCAGTTATCTGTTCAATTAAAAGAGTCAGACTTCGGTCTGGCTCTTTTTTTGTCATCAAAAAAGGCGTTGCTAAAATTTAGCAGCGCCTTTTGGTTTATTTAGCATTTATTAATTCGTAAAGTGGGACCATTTTTAATAACGTCTTTTGAATATCGGCCATGAGTTCTTCTGGTTGATCAAATAAAGGATTGTCTTTCAGATAGACTTTTCCGAGGAGCCACTCCCCTTTTTTGGTCTTAGCAAACTTGTCTTGGATCAACTGTAAGTTATCCGGTGACATCGGAAATTTTTGTTTCGTCATGTGATCATAACTTAAATCATAATCAGTAAAATCACTTAAGAGTTTTTCTGATTGGCTCGCCAATAGTGGTGCATAATCCGTCTTATCTGGCATCTCAGCCATTAAGGCAAACCAAACGAAAATTCGGTCATCCCAAAAGCCGACTTCAAAGTGCGGCATCATCTTGTAACCACGCGAACTCTCGCTAAGCGCCATCCAAGTATTCATTGGTGGATTTTTGAAGCGGCGTAAATGTTTGGCAATATGCAGCGTAAATTCGCGTTTAGTGGCCACAGCCAATTCATTTTGTAATTGGGCCCCAAACACTTCAAATTTAGGATCAAGTTCCGTATAAATTTTATTCAAACGCCCCTTTAAAGTCGGGTCATCAAAAATTTCAAAATCAGCACGTGTAAACATCTTTTTCCTCCAACATGTTATACTTAGGTTTAGTTCTAATATAGCACAAATTAGAAATGAGGTGACCATTTTGTCAGAGAACGATCAATTGCAACAACATCTAGATAGTGCGATCCATGGCGCGCCCCAAACCAATCCTGATGAACGCCGTCGGTATTTAGGCTCTCTGCGTGAACGCGTCTTACTCAGCATCACCAACGCTGAATTAAGCCAACCTTCGATTCAAGCAACCTTCGAAAGCCACCTATCCGATTTCAAGGCTTACCATATCCTCTTGAATGGTAAAAATGACGCGGCCACTAATTATCTCGCGGCAATTACCAAATACCAAGTTGAATTTACTTTGGTCAATAACGAAACTGCGCAAACTGCCCCGGAAGCAATCGGCTTACTAGTCGTTGCCAAGGACGCGATTAATTGCGAAACTGTCGCAATTAGCGCTAAATATCCAGCAACAGCGCCTACACCGGAAAAGCCTAAAAAAGAAGGCCTCTTCGGTCGTCTATTCGATTAACCACTAAAAAAGCCGTTGGCAATGCCAACGGCTTTTTTGTATTTTTTTTAAATTAGGCCATTTCAGGGAACAACATCGTTAACATTTTAGTTGTCACACGGCGCTGTTGTCCCATCATTGGGAAAAGATGCATCAACATCGCTGGATTGTAGTTGGCTTCTAAGACCACCGCCATTTCAGGATGTTCAGGATCATACGGTTGATATAAATTAGGAATAATAATATCAATCCCGGCAACATTCAGATTAAGAATTTCTGCAACCTTTTCGGCAATTGCAAAATAGCTCTTATCGATATCATCCGTCACATCAACGGAATCCCCACCATTTGAAATATTGGAATTTTGTAATAAGAAGACCTGCGACCCACGCATTGGCACATCATCGACTTGGTAACCTTGTTGTTTCAAAATCAATTGTTCGCGAGCGCCTAAGCGAATATTTTGAAGTGGTGTGCGGTGATCCTCACCACGTAACTCATTCCGATTTTTCTTAGCGACCAATTGCGTAATTGTTGAACGGCCATCGCCAACAACATTGGCAGGTACGCGTTCCAAGACGGCTTGCACCTGATGATCCATGACTAAGAAACGGTATTCTGAACCGGCGATATACTCTTCAACTAACACCTGTTGGTCGTATTGTTGTGCGAGTTTAAAGGCTGTAACAAAATCAGTTTCTGACGGCCGTGTTAAAAAGGTCGTAATCCCAGCCCCCATGTTACTTGTCTTAGGCTTAATCACCAACGCCCGTTGCCCAAAGGCTGCTTGATAGTCACGTTTAGCAACTTGTAAATCCGCATATTCAGCACCAGCTGGGACGCGAATACCTTGGTTAGCCAAGACAATCTTGGTAACGACTTTATTATCCACTAACGGCCAGCTGATTAAACGGTCGAGGCTGGTCATATTGCCATTTTTCACCAACTCATGGTGTTGTTGGTAGGTTAACTCGACAAATTGATCACTGCGATCTAATACGGCAACGTGGAGCCCCTTTTGAAAGGCATCTAGCATTAACATTTGCGTTGATAATTCCATATCCGTATAACCTTGTAATTGGAATGGTTTCTCGGTTAATTCGCGTTTAAATTGCCGTGCTTGTTGCATGGCAAAAGCGGTTAGAGAATCGTCTTGGACTTCTTGGGCTAGTCGATAACTCAATGTTTGTTTGAAATCATTAACTCGTTCATTCATAACCGTCCACGCATCAATAAACCGTTGGTCCAGTTGGTAAGTTGTAATAAATTGCCGGATATTAGCCATCAACATTTGCATCTTAGCTTGTTGTGCCGATACCTTTGTCGCATCTTCAAGCGCAATCGCTTCATTCAACTGCTGCCCTTCTGTCATGCGATCCGTTAAGTTTTTAGCAGCCTTAGGTAACGATAATAAGTACGTAAAGAACAGATGTAAGAAATCAAGTTGTTCTTGTGTCACACCACTTGCAGCGAATGGATTCAAATCAAAACCGCGGAATTCAAGATAGTCGACACCGTCTTGGGCAAGATGCCCGTGACTACGTAGCCGAACACTACCATAGTATTCACGTTCTGAAATCAATTGTTTTTTATTAATTGCCCGTTCCAATGAATCGTGATACGCAGCAACTGATTCAAACGAGACAACTAAGTCATGATTGGCATAACCGAAGAGTTGGCTCGAGCGTAAACTACGAACTGCATGCTCCGGCAAATTCGTTGTATCTGTTTGAAAATGCGCTTCAGTAATCGGACTAGCACCAAATAAATAAGTTAATAGATAACGATATTGGCTATAATTTTGTGCGATTTGTAAGTACAACATATCGCTAAAATCTTTCACCGTTGCAAATTGATCATGATAGACCTCATCGTATAAGCGCGCGATTAAAGCTGGGGCCAGGCTAAAATTAAAATGGACACCCGAAATCATCTGTAGCCGGCGACCATAACGATTGACTAAGTAATCACGGTAAGCACGCGCATCTGGTGCGACGTCTGCAATTGGAATCGTCGTTTCGTCGCTTGGTAATACAGGTGGCATACTGAGGGGCCAAATCAATTCATCTTCGACTAAATTCATCTCAAGTACTTCTGATAAGGCACCTAGTTGTTGCATGATTTCGTCGGTATTATCGAAGGTATCGCTAACCAATTCCGTCTGCATTTCAGCAAAATCAGTTTTAATGTACGGATGAAAATCACGAGAACCCAAACTTTTTGGATGACTAAGCGGACTTAATTGTCCAGTGGCTGTCACTCGGTGTCCTTCTTTTTCAATACCGAAGGCCCCCCAATTTAAAAGTGGAGATAAATGTAATTGTTGAATTTGTTCAAATAGTTGATTGGACATATCGAGGCCTCTTTTATTCAAAGTTGTATCCTTATTATACACATCCACACCAGTTTTTAAAACGCTTGTTCGTCGTTAAATTTTTGACACGTGTTATACTAATAGTAAACATTATTTTAAAGGATGACAGCTATGCAACAACCACTCGCATATCGTATGCGACCCACAAATATCGATGAAATTGTGGGTCAAACGCACTTGGTGGGTCCGCAAAAAATCATTCGACGAATGGTTGATGCTAAACTACTTTCGTCAATGATTCTTTATGGCCCACCCGGCACCGGAAAAACCAGTATTGCCAGCGCCATTGCTGGTAGCACGCAATACGCCTTTCGGATGCTGAACGCCGCAACAGATAGTAAAAAGGATCTCCAAATTGTCGCTGAAGAAGCTAAAATGAGCGGTACCGTTATTTTATTACTCGATGAAATTCATCGCCTCGATAAAACAAAACAGGATTTCTTACTGCCCCATCTTGAAAGCGGTCGAATTATTCTGATTGGGGCTACCACCGAAAATCCTTATATCACAATCAACCCCGCCATTCGGAGTCGGACCCAGATATTTGAAGTTCATCCACTTAATGAAGCGGATATTCACGTCGCCATTCAACGCGCTTTAACCGATCCGCAAAAAGGCTTGGGTGATGAACCCGTTAACCTCGATGAAACGGCTGAAAAATACCTCGCGCAAGTCACCAATGGTGATCTTCGAAGTGCTTTAAACGCGCTAGAATTGGCCGTCCGCTCGACGCCTAAAAACCCAGAAACTGGCTTAATCGATATTGATATCGCTGTGATTGAGGAGTGTGTTCAAAGAAAGGCCATTACCCACGATAAAGATGGCGATGCGCACTATGACGTTATCTCAGCCTTTCAAAAATCCGTTCGTGGTAGCGACGTTGATGCTGCCTTACACTACATGGGACGTTTAATTGAGGCTGGTGATTTGCCATCTATCAGTAGGCGTTTGATGACGATGGCCTATGAAGACGTTGGTTTAGCTAATCCCCAAGCCTGCGCCCGCACGGTTGAAGCAGTAACAGCTGCCAAGCAATTGGGCTTTCCTGAGGCCCGCATTCCACTAGCAGTTGCCGTGATTGATCTCTGTCTTTCACCTAAGTCAGATTCAGCCATTACAGCCATCGATAATGCGTTAGGCGACATTCGCGCCGGTAAGGCCGGTGAAGTCCCCGCACATTTAAAAGACGCACATTACGCCGGTGCTGCTAAGCTTGGCCACGGTGTTGATTACAAGTACCCGCATAACTATCCCAATGATTGGGTTGCACAGGATTACCTGCCCGCTAAGCTTTTAGGCAGTCATTATTACGAAGCCAAGGCAACTGGTAAATACGAGCAAGTTTTAAAGCAACAACTAGAACGACTCAGACAAGCAAGTCGCAACAAGTGAACGGTTACAAATAAGTTGCGCCAATCCCATAAGCATGCTACTATAATAGTAGGATTTCTAAGGTATGCGCGTCTTCCCACCTTATGTTGACCGATCAAGTAATTCGTTAATGGGATGGACGAGTTGTTAGCGAGTGTATACTTTTTCATGAAGGAACCAAGTCTAACAATAGTCTGACCCACCTGCATATTAAAGCGGGCTCAACTATCGGGAAGCTTCTACGGTACCACTAGATTTCCCAAAGTCCAATGACTTTGACAGGGCTAACGTTTGCGTTGGCCCTTTTTTGTTGACAATTTTTAGGAGGTTTTTCTTTTGATTTCTTTTGTGCTTATTTTATTTCTGGCAGTCATTGCCCTATTAGGCGGTGTGCTTTGTTACTACCAGAATAAATCATTTTTGCTTTTCAACCTCGCTGAGAACCGTCGCTTAGGTCGTCGCATGCTAGTTGCTGGTTGGTTACTCTTATTAATTGCCGTGTTAGGCCTCGTTATTTTTATAGCACTCCCTCTCACGTGGAATTTAATCACCGTGATTGCAGCTAGTTTAGTCGCTGGATTTGTTGCATTATCTTTTGCTTCTAGTCTTTAAGTTTTACTTTTGTTCTTGAATTAGCGTACAATAAGCTTGTAAATCTAAATGAGGTGATGACTATGTTACAACAATATAAACATATTTTGGTCGCAATTGATGGTTCTTATGAAGCTGAACTTGCTTTTAGAAAAGCAGTTGAAGTAGCCCTTAGAAACAACGGTCAATTACATTTGATTCACGTTATCGATACACGCGCTTTCCAAAACATTTCAAGTTTCGATTCAGCAATGGTCGAACAAGTAACTGAAACAGCTAAAAAAACAATGGACGAATATATCGTGACTGCCAATGACCTCGGCTTAACCGACGTTGATTACAGTATCGAATATGGGGCACCTAAGAGCCTCATCGCTCGTGAAGTCCCTGAGAAAAAAGACATTGATTTAATTATGATTGGTGCCACAGGGCTAAACGCGGTGGAACGATTATTAATCGGTTCAGTAACGGAATACGTTACGCGGACAGCTGTTTGCGACGTTTTAGTGGTTAGAACAGATCTCGATAATAAACATGCACTCAATAAGAAAAAAAGTAGTATTGGCCAAGATATTTAATGGCACTAAAAAAGCTGAGGACCTAGGTCCTCAGCTTTTTTTATGCCAATTTTTGAATTTGTGCGTTGGCTTGCGTCAAAATTAAAGGATGCTTTCTAATTTGCGCAAGTGTTTGGGCAACGTGAAAATGTTGCAATGCTTTTTGGTCGTTTTCGCGTTGAACTTCAATTTGGCCTAAAACGAAGTAGAGATAATCCAATAGATACAAACTATGTTTGTCTAACGCATCTTGAATCGCTTCTTGTACATAACGCCGTGCTGTCGGGTAAGCCCCTAATGCACAGAAAATTTCAGCGATGGTGCCATAAATCCGCAGATGATTCGGAAAATCAATCATCATTAAGCCCGGTTCGCTATCCATAATCCGAATCGCCTTATCAACCTGCTTTTGCGCGCGATCTAACTGTCCCTTCTTCACATTAGCCAAACTCATGCCAATAATGCATAAAACGCCGTATGTGTCGGTTCTTGACGTTACATACTGTTCATAGGCCCGGTGGAAGAAAAAGAGGGCATCATCCGGACTATCTTGTAACAACAAGCTAATCTGTCCTTGATAGTAGTAATAACGTTTGAAATCTTCAGATTCAACCAATTCATTGCTATGAATCTGTTGAATCACTTGATGGGCCTGTTCAAACTCATCATCATTTGCTAAATCTTGTAACTTACGCATTAAAACGTGTAATTGATCTTCTTCTTGGACGATAATTTTATCGACCGAGACTTCCAAGCGTTGACAAAGCTGCATTAAGATTTTCGTACTCGGCACCTGATTACGACGTTCGACGAGACTAACCGTCGCTTGCGTACAAATACCATGCGCTAAATCAGCTTGCGTGAATCCTTTTGACTTACGGATTCGTTTAAAGTTTTCCCCTAATATCTTCATCATCTTCAAATTCCCCAGTGACATTCTTATTTAATCCCGTTGACACTTAATACCTGCCTACCATTATATACGATAAACAGGTATTAATATACGTTATTTAGCCAATTAACTAAAAAATAATCTCAGGTTCAAGATTATACTTTTATGATAATTGTGCCAGAATAGCCGGTACCTCGGTTAAAGATTCAACACGATAGTCAGCCTCTTCTTGGTTAATTTTAAATTGACTGTCAAGCGGTTTTAAAGCAATGACGGTTAATCCCGCCGCCTTACCAGCCTTAATGCCAAACTCAGAATCTTCGATGGCCACTGCTTCATCACTTTTTAACCCCAATTGTGCAATTGCAGTTGTATAAACATCCGGTGCCGGTTTATTGTGCGCTGTCTCTGCACCACTGACGATTGTTTCAAAATAAGGTGCTAGTTTCGTTTCAGCGAGCATCTGCTCAATAATTTGCCGTTCACCAGCTGAAGCAAGCCCGATTTGATAGTTCGGTGCAATCTCAGCTAAAAGCGGCTGTGCATCCTGATTTAAAATGGCATCAAATCGAATCGGGTGTCTACGCTTATATGAGCGATACCCTTCTTTAATCATTGCATATTCATTCACTGTTCTATCCGGATAAACCTGCTTTAAAACAGCATTCATATTGGATCCGATTTGGCGGCGACTTTCTTCAACGGTTAATTTAGCCCCAATTGCGTTTAAAAACGTTAAGCGTTGTTCAAAATAATACGGTTCACTGTTAACTAAGATCCCATCAACATCAAAAATTACACCTTTAACTGTCATACTTGTTTTAATCCTCACTCATCATCTTAAAATAAATCAGAAATTTTACGTAAATAATCCGCGATTTTTTCTGGTAATTCTGGTTGCACTAACAATGATTGTAAAAAGCGATTACGATTATACCAGCGGTTCCAAAACGCAACATTTTCTTCCGGTGCGATGGTTAACATCGCCTGTTGCCATTCTTGAAGCACAATTAAGAAATAATCGACATATAAGCGATTCTTCTTCATCAAATTGATAATCACATTGGTTAAATGACTGTCTTCACCGTACGCTAATGCATTATCAGAGAATCGATAAGCTTGCATGACGACCACTAGCATTAATAATTTATCCGCCCGTTGTAATTCGGTCGTTTCATTTAGTTCAGACCAGACGTTAATAATATGCGTCATTGCGTGCGCCCAACCCTTGTTTTCAACATACCCTCTTGAATCCAATTCAATGACCGTATAGGCCATAATGCGCATTTCAATCGCCACTAACTCGGCCTCTGTTAAAACGTGATAAAACGTCCGGTTAGCGTATAAAACGCCTGCTAAAAACATTGCACTAAATGAGCGCAAGAAAACACCATCGTTTTCAGGCTCAAAAATATGGGCGAATAAATAGTCATCGCTTAATAAACGATCTTTAACCCATAATAGTTGGGCCTTCGTTAAAACGGTTTGACGTAACAACCGATTAAAGAGATAAAAGACGCCCTTATCTCTCACACGTGCATCTGGACTAGCCATATGTCGTAATAAATCATCCAACGCTTCATCCGATATTTGCGCGGCTTTCCCGTCCGTTTTGATTTGTTGGTCAATTGCGGCAATACGCGCCAAAGCGGCGTCCGCATCATCTGGAATTACAATGTGCGTGCGGCGTGTTTTATATTGAACACCGTCCATGACGGCTAAAACTTTTTCTGGTACAGATTGATAAATTTCACCATTCATTAGTGCTGTTCTAATTTCTGTAAGTTGCTGAATAACATTTTGAACTTGTTTCAATTAATCGTCACCCTACTTTCTACAGACAACTGCTCATAGCTCCTTATTATAGAGTATTCTAACTCAGACATAAACCGTTAAGATTGATAAAACGCTTTCTGAAAGTGACAAAAATGTTCGTCCCACCCAAAAGATCTCGTGCCTCCGACCGAGTTTTGAGCCTATCATCCTTGCTAGACTAGAATTAACAACTAAAAAGGTGGTTTATCATGAAAAAATTATTAATCAGTATCAGCACGTTAATCTTATTATTGATTAGCGTTCCAATTATCGGATCAGCAGTAACCCGCTCCGATAATCCAGATAGCAATCTCGCACAACAATGGGATCGTTTCAATCTCTTAATTCCTAAAGAGGCGATCTATGTTAAAACGGCCAATCGTTACGGGACTATTCGGGAACATGGTGACTATGTCTATCGTCAAGAAGCCTATCGAGCAGATGGGACTCATTATCGCATCGTTTTCCAAGCGCCAAAACAACTCAAAGAAAATTATTATCTTAAATTAGAGGCTAAAGGACGTTTCATAAAGACGTGGGAAGCCGTACCAAATAAGGATTTGCCAATTAAATTGCAAACAATTTTCAATGCACAATAAGTCATTATTTTGAAAAAGGCTTACAAAAACACTTTACTTATCTTTTGTAAGTATGTTATAGTAATACCTGTTATCAATAAACTAACTTCTAAAGGGGTATTTTAAATATGACAAACTTATACGATTTACAACAACAACGCCGTTCAATCTATGCTTTAGGTCAAAACATCGACTTAACTGAAGCTGAAGTTTCAGAATTAATCTTCAAAACAATCAAAGAAACACCAAGTGCTTTCAACGGTCAAGGTTCACGTGCAGTTATTTTATTCGGTGAAGCCAACAATACTTTATGGAATGATATTACAGCAAGTGCTTTAAAACCATTAACACCCGCTGAATACTTCCCTAATACACAAGCTAAATTAGCATCATTTGCTGGTGGTGTCGGCACAATTCTTTTCTTCGAAGATCAAGATGTTATCAAGGGCTTCCAAGAAAATGTCCCATTATACGCTGACAACTTCCCTGTTTGGGCAGAACAATCAAACGGTATGGCACAATACGCAACTTGGATGGCACTTGCTGAACAAAATATCGGTGCTAACTTGCAACATTACAACCCAGTCATTGACGAAGCTGTTGCTGCTAAATGGAACATCCCATCAAACTGGAAACTTCGCGCTCAAATGCCATTTGGTTCAATCGAAAATCCAGCAGATGCTAAGGAATACGCAACGATTGAAGACCGCTTCACAACATACAACAAATAATCGCTTTTAATTAGAGTCTTTCAAAAAATGATCAGTCATTGATTTTTCAATCGACTGGTCTTTTTTTATTTGTGCTATTAAACGACAAAAAAACACCTCATCGATTATCCGATGAGGTGTTTATCTGTTATTTATTAAGGAGAATGAGAGATTCGAACTCTCGCGTGGGCAGAACCCACCTGACGGTTTTCAAGACCGTTCCCTTCAGCCAGACTTGGGTAATTCTCCATATCAATATCTTACAACGTTTATTATAATACCAAGTCTGACAATTAATGTCAACTCAAATTTGCTAAGTTATTTAATTTTTTTCAATCCGGCTTAAATCCCCCTATTTACAGGACGCTATCAACACGTTATCATGAAATGGTGCATTTGAAATCAAGCGCCTAAGCCCCGCTTGGACTGGTTCGGAAACTTCCCAGAATAAAAAACTAAGGATCTCAAGGAGGTTAGAAATAAATGCAAACTCGCAAAATTATTATTGATTGCGATCCAGGCATCGATGACACTCTCGCGTTGAATTTGGCCATTCAATCGCCTGAAGTAGAAGTCGTTGCTTTAACGATTGTTTGCGGCAACATCCCCGTCGAAATTGGTGTCGACAATGCCTTTAAATGTCTAGAGCGACTCGGTCGACTGGACATCCCGGTCTACGCTGGTGCGGTCCAGCCGCTCAAGAAGACCTTTGTTAGTGCTCAAGATACACATGGTATGGATGGTTTGGGCGATAGTCATATTCCCCGCCAAACGACTACCAAGGCCGCTGAGCAATCGGCAGCCGATTTTTTAGCGACGACTTTTAAGGCACCTTGTGATATTAGTATTATCGCACTCGGACCGCTGACCAACATTGCAACCGCGCTAACATTAAATCCCCAATTAGGGGCCAACTGTGCGCGCTTCGTTTCGATGGGCGGCACCTATAAAAGTCATGGTAATTGCTCACCGGTAGCGGAATTCAATTATTGGAGTGATCCGGAGGCCGCTTTGGCAGTCTATGAACACCTCAATCAGAAAATCGAAATGATTGGCTTAGATGTCACTCGCGAAATTGTCTTCACACCCACCTTGTTAGCTTATTGTCAGCGGATCAATCCTGAAGTTGGTAACTATTTAACCGCTATTACGCAGTTTTATTTTGATTTCCACTGGCAATATGAACACATCATCGGCTGTGTCATTAATGATCCGCTCGCAGTCGCCTATTTCATCGACCCGACACTTTGTCAGGGCTTTGAAAGCTACACCACTGTCGAAACAACCGGCATCAGTATTGGCCAAACACTGGTGGACCGCTTCGACTTTTGGCACCGTCCTATTAATAGCCTCATTTTAACTGAGGTAGATACAAATCGTTTCTTTGAACAGTTTTTGACCGTCGTTTTAAATGCACAGGCTTCAATGATTAAAACGGACTTAAAAAAACTCAGATAGGAACAACCCTTAATGAAAAAATTTAAAACACGCCACTTAACAATTATCGCCTTGGCAATCGCCTTAAATTACGTTGGTAGTAACATTGCGCTCGTCTTACGGTTACCGATTTACCTCGACAGTATTGGGACAATCCTTGCGGGTGCCTTACTAGGTCCCTTAGCGGGCGCATTAACGGCGACTGCCAGTAGCGTTCTTAGTGGCATTACAACTGACTTATTCGCACTATACTATTTACCAGATGGCCTTTTAACCGGCTTACTAGCAGGCTGGTTTTTATACCAACATCACCGTAGTAAACGTGAAATTCCGTTAGTTGCCATCGGCGTTGCTTTACCTGGCACTGTCGTTAGTTCACTGATTACGTATTTCCTATTCCACGGCATTACGTCTTCAGGTTCTAGCATGATTGTTCAACTACTCAGTGGTCTCGGCCTCAATCAATTTGCAAGCATCACACTTGTTCAAGCCGGAACTGATTATCTAGATCGCTTGTTGGCAATTGTGATTGTGACCCAAGTTTGTTACCACCTCAAAAAACAAATCGCCACACTCTAGAAATTAAAAACAAGGCCCCCAAAAGGGACCTTGTTTTTTTATGCTTGCATTAACAACTGAACAAAACGTTCTAAGTATTCTTGATCAACTGCATCATAAGCGCCGACTTCGCGGCTATCGAGATCTAAAACACCGATCAATCGCGCGTCTTTCATCATTGGTACGACGATTTCAGAACGGGCCGTTGAGTCACAGGCGATGTAATTTTGATGTTTCGTCACATCCGTTACAATCACAGTCGCTTGCTCAGCGGCAGCTTCACCACAAACCCCTTTGCCCATTGTAATGTGCATACATGAGACATTGCCTTGAAAAGGTCCTAAAACTAACTCATTATCTTGATACAAATAATAACCGGCAAAAACCGTTTCTGGTAACGTTTGGTTCAACAAGGCTGAAGAATTAGCCAAATTAGCAATTAAATTTGTCTCGCCTTCTAATAATGCTGCTTGTTGCTTGAGTAGCATTTCGTAAGCCACTACCTTTTCATCACGCGATTTAAACATCTCCATCACTCCTCTTTTCAAATTATTATAGAGGAAAGCTGAATCTTGCGCAATTCCGATGAATTTTTTAATTATTCTTGATTGTGCTCGTCATCAAATTTCGTATCTTTCATTGATAACGCAGCTGCCTTAGTTGGATATAAATGTTGACTAGGCCACATACCAGCCCCACCAGCAATCGTTAAAACAGGCATGGTTTCCCCATCGATATTGCGGCTCTTAACACCGTAATAACTACCATCCCCGGCACTTTGATACCAACCACGAACATTGAGCCAGTGACGGCCCTCGACATCAAACTCTTTAATAACACCCCAATTGTCCATTTTATTTTTATCTATTTGATTTGGATCACCTTTACCACTCAATAGTTCGCGCTCTTGACTTGTTCGTTCACTATCTTGATGTAATTCAGTCGTTTCGCCATTCAGTGTCAGCTTATTTCCAGCTATTTCAAGCGTATCAATCTGCTCCGGCTGCTTACTATACTCATTATAACCATACCAAGTGCCAGCTAATTCTGATGATACTTGATAGTTGGCAGTCGATGACGGTGTTTTAGTCGTATTAGCCGTCGCTGCCGAACCACCACCGACAATTTGCGCAAAGTTTTGTTTTAAGTCAGTATTGGCTGTTTCTTTGAAGTGCATCAAATTATCTGGCATGCCTTGTGTTTGTTCCGTGATTAAAACAACTGGCTGACCATCATGAATTGTAAATAGGTACAGATGCGCTCCCATACTTGGTGCAGTATTATAATCCGAATAAATACCCACAACTTGGTAATCCGCTTGGCCAACACCGTTTTCGGACCAGGTAGCTGTAACATGTTGATCATCAACAGCCACTTTATCCTTTTCTAAATAATCAGGGAATTGAATACCGTAATATTCACCATCTTGTCCTGGCGCATATTCAACGTATCGTTGGTTCATTGACTGACTAAAACTGGCCATATAGGTCTTCAATGCTTGTGACTTGGCTGATGACCAGACTGTCTTATCCGAAGACGACGTTTGTGTTACTTGTTTGCGACTCACCTTTTTGGCCGAGCTAGTTGTTGTTTTCTTCGCCTTTTTTGACGTTTTAACTTGTTGGCTCGTACTGCTGCTTTTGGCTGTTGACTTAGGTCCTTCAACCTTTTGACTGCATCCTGCTAATAATAAGAGTGCTGCTGCACCAAATAATACCCCTTGCTTTTTCATATAATCTCCCCCATCGTACTCGAATATGATAACGGTTTTATTATAGCATATTATGCAATCTTGCTTTTTTTGACCATCAAAAAAGCCGCCTTATTCGGCGACTTTCTTCATGATTAATGGAACTGCTGAATGCGTTGTGGCAATCGTGCAATCACCGCTACAATCAGCCCACTTTTTAATATTTCAATTGGGACATAAGGTGCAAAACCAGTTAAGAAACTGGCTTGCCAACCTAAATGAAGTGCAATTCTCAACCACAGCGTACCAATTAATAACTGGCAGAGACTGGCGAGTAGGTTAACACTAAACAGCACGCGCCGTGAATGGCCAAAATAACGTAGACCGTAATGCACAATGCCAATATAGATGATAAAACCAAATAAATAACCACCTGTCGGGCCAACGATGACGCTGGCCCCACCCGCAAAATTAGCAAAGACCGGTAATCCAACCAAACCTAGCAATAAATAGGCTGCAATCACTGCACTACTCAACTGTAATGGTAAGACTGTGGCAATCAGCCCAACAGCTAGCGTTTGAAGTGTAATCGGAACTATCCAAATCGGAATACTAATCTGAGCACAAACAATTAATAAGGCTAGACATACACCGATATAGCTTAACCGGCGCGCAACTGACATTGACATCATAATTCCTCCTGCTTACTAATCCGCAAATCGGACTTGTTGCCCAATTTGCACGACTTGTCGATTACTTAAAATTAATGTGCCATCTGGCTTGAGTGCACTAACACTTAGACCTTTAACCGGTTGTCCGGCAATCGATTGAAGCTTACGACCAACCAAAGGGGTCCAGCGCTGATAATGTCGTGTTAATTCAAAGGCCGGTAATTGTAAAAGTGCGTACAATCGATTGAGATACTGACCACTAAATTGATTAATCGTCACTTGCTGTGCTTCTACTAGCGCCCGCAAGTTACCGATATGTTCTGTTTCAATCGTTGAAGCAAAGTTAAGCCCGACCCCTACCACGACACCACTTAAGCGACCGGTAACGTCCAGATAACCCTCTGTTAGAATACCTGCTAATTTTTGCCGCCGATTATAGACGTCATTGACCCATTTAAGCTGAACTTCATAATGCAACAAGGCTTGAATTGTTTCGGCAAGTGCAACGCCCGCTGCAGCTGTTTGTTGAAAGGCATTAAAACACGCAGGATCTCGAACGGGCATCAAAAGACTTAAATAAAGACCACCAATCGGCGATACAAATTGGTGGTCTCTTTGGCCGCGGCCCTGTGTTTGTTGTTGCGCTACCACAACTGACCATTGCTGATCACGCATTGGCTGTTGCAACAAATAAGCATTGGTTGATGGTAGTGCTTGATGAACTAAGATGGTGAGCAAATCGCGTAGTTCCGGGGAAAGTACCCGCTGTATTTGCGCCGTCTCGATTGTCATTAAGTCTATTGTAAATGAACGCCTTTGTCAACGTAGATAATGTCACCAGTCACACCGGTTGCCATATCACTGAGTAAGAACCCCGCGACATTCCCAACTTCTTCAATCGTGACTGATTGACCATCAACAGTTCGTTTTTCTGATTCTTCTAATAATGAACGGAAATCTTTAACCCCGGTCACTGCGAGTGTCTTGATGGCCCCTGCAGAAATGGCATTAACGCGAATTTGATCAGCGCCTAAATCCCGTGCTAAATAGCGAACGCTGGCTTCTAATGATGCTTTGGCGATACCCATCACATTGTAGTTAGGAACAGCGCGTTCTGAACCAAAGTAAGTCATTGTTACAATGCTACCATTTGGTTTTAAGAGATCACGACCATATTTAGCGACTGCGATTAATGAGTATGCACTAATTTCTTGTGCCAACAAATAACCTGAGCGAGACGTTTCATAAACCATCCCTTCTAGTTCTTCACGGTTGGCATAGGCAATCGCATGAACGATTCCATCAATTTGCCCCACTTTGGCTTTAATTTCAGCAAAGGTTTGTTCGATTGCAGCATCATCGCTGACATCACATTCAACCAATAAGCTTGTTTCGGGGACAAATTTTGACAAACTATGCTTAATCCGATCGTTTTGGTAGGTATAGATAACCTCCCCACCAGCTTGTGTAATTGCTTGTGCACATCCCCACGCGATACTTCTTTGATTAGCAACGCCCATCACTAGGATTTTCTTTCCATTTAACACGTTTCTGACACTCCTTTTTTTCGTTAAAATTGCCTAAATCTGGCTTGTCGATTGGCCAATAAAGTCTCGACAGGTAATTGTTGTAATTGATTTAATTGTTCGGTTAAGACGGTGGTTATATTTTGACAGAAAAGGTGTTCATCTGGTTCTTCTTGAATAATCCCTTCAATTACACCGGCATCTTGTAAAGATTGTGGTGTCAATTGCATGATTGCCGCCGCTTCATCAGCACGCTGGCTATCTTTCCATAAAATTGAAGCAAACCCTTCTGGCGATAAAATTGAATACATACTCTCAGTGGTCATCCAAACTTGGTCTCCACAGGCTAGTGCCAAGGCACCACCTGAACCCCCTTCACCGAAGATTACGCTGATCATCGGTGTTTTCAGGGTACTGATTTCATATAAATTATTGGCAATCGCCATTCCCTGACCGGTCGCTTCAGCATGCGCCCCGGGGTAAGCCCCCGCGGTATTCACTAAAGTGATAATCGGACGTTTGAATTTCTCCGCTTCCTTCATTAACCGTAATGCTTTGCGATAACCGGCGGGTTCAGGACAACCAAAGTGACACGCCATACGTTCTTCAAGCGTTGTCCCTTTATTAGTTGCAATCACCGTCACCGGTTGATTATTAAATAACGCGATACCACCAATAATGGCTGGATCTTCGCCGCCGACTCGGTCGCCTTTGAGAATCATCAAATCATCAAAAAGGTTGGCCAATAATGCCGGTGTCGTTATTTTTTGACTACTACGGGCGCCGGCGACAATCTTAGCGGCTGTCTTTTTTTGACGATTAATAATGAGCCCCTCTTTCATGTAACTTCAACAATTGATGAAGTACCTTTTTTTGGTCCTGGCGTGCTACGATTTGATCAATAAAACCATTTTTTAAGACGGTTTCGGCATCTTGTAAATCCGGTGCGATCTGTTCGTGCATCGTCTGTTCAATCACGCGCCGGCCCGCAAAACCAATCACTGCTTTGGGTTCAGCTAAAATAATATCGGCTTCCGTTGCAAAACTAGCTGTTACCCCACCGGTTGTCGGATCGGTTAATAAGCTAATGTACAACAGTCCTTGTTCGGCATGCTGTTTAACAGCTGCTGAGGTTTTAGCCATCTGCATCAAAGAAAAAATCCCTTCTTGCATCCGAGCACCACCAGAAGCCGCAATTAGAATTACGGGTAAGCCTTTTTCAGTTGCCAGTTCAAAGAGCCGTGTAATTTTTTCACCAGTCGCACTGCCCATGCTTCCCATAATAAAATAAGGGTCCATGATACCTAATGCGAATTTTTGTTGTTTAATAGTTGCCACACCGGTCAAAATACTATCTTCTAGTCCGGTAATTTGCTGTGCTTTTCGCAATTTCTGCGGATACTTGGGAAAATGGAGCGGATTAGGCGTTTGCACTAAATCGCCGGCTGGTTCAAAACTATCCACCAACCAATCTAGGCGAACCTTAGCCCGCGTCCGAAATCCATATTGACAGACCGGACAAGTCCGGTAATAACCAAGGTCCTTATGATAAATCGATTGCTGACACTTAGGACAGGCAACCCACAAACCATCCGGCACCTTTTGCCGTGCTTCTTGATTATATTTAAGATGGGCTTTACCGATATTACGAACGGCATTGAATAATTGCATGGTGCCCCTCCTTTTAATCTGTTGCTAGTGACGTTAAATAATCCGTCGTAGCTTGGCTACTTAAAAAGACCGGATCTTCTAATAACGTTTGTTGGAACTGTGCATTCGTTTTAATCCCTGAGACAATCAACTCGTTGAGCACCCGATGCATTTTAGCAATCGCAATTTCTCGCGTTGCGCCCCAAGTAATTAACTTGCCAATCATCGCATCGTAAAACGGTGAAATTGCATAACCACTGAATAAATGCGTATCGATGCGCACACCTAAGTTACCAGTTGGTAAGTATAAATAGTTCACCGTACCAGCCGATGGGGCAAAGTTATTGTCCGGATCTTCAGCATTTAAACGACATTCAAGCGCAAAGCCACGCGTTTCAACGGCAGCTTGATCAAATGATAATGGTGCCCCCGCGGCCACCAAAATTTGTTCCCGGACAAGATCGACACCCGTCACCATTTCGGTTACCGGATGTTCAACTTGAATTCGGGTGTTCATTTCTAGGAAATAGAACTGATGATCTTGGTCCATTAAAAATTCAACGGTTCCCGTATTTTCATAATTAATTTGTTCAGCTGCTTTGAGTGCAATTGCGCCCAATTCAGCCCGTTCAGCCGGCGTTAATAAAGCCGACGGCGTTTCTTCAATCACCTTTTGTTTAAAGCGTTGCATTGAACAATCCCGTTCTGGGAAGTAGACAGCATTGCCAAAGTGATCTCTAAAAATTTGGACTTCGATATGTTTAACGTCCAGCATGATTTTTTCTAGGTACAATTGATCATTGCCAAAAGCACCGGCTGCTTCTAATTGTGCTTGCGCATAGCTGTCAGCGAGTTGGCTTTCATCGTCAACCAAGCGAATGCCTTTGCCACCACCACCGGCGACGGCTTTAATCATCACGGGATAACCGACTTTAGCGGCGACGATTTTAGCATCCGCAAGACTTTTTAGTGGGCCATCACTCCCAGGAATCAACGGTACAGCGGCCGCCTTCATACTGGTTTTGGCCCGACTTTTATCCCCCATCTGCGCAATTACTTGGCTAGAAGGGCCAATAAACGTCACGCCACAGGCTTCACACATTTCAGCAAATTGACTGTTTTCAGATAGAAAACCATAACCTGGATGAATCGCGTCGCAACCAGTCCCAATCGCTGCGGATAAAACGTTTTGCATATTTAAATAGGATTCTTGTGGTCGATTACCGCCGATGCAGACCGCTTCGTCCGCTAATTGAACGTGCAAACTACTTTTATCGGCTTTAGAATAAACCGATACAGAGGGAATGCCCATTTCTTTTAACGTCCGAATGATGTGCAACGCGATTTCGCCCCGATTAGCGACTAATACTTTCTTAAACATCGCGTGGTGCCTCCTATTCGATAATAAATGTTAATTCTGCGGTACAGGCTTTTTCACCATCAACCGTTGCGATCGCTTTACCGACCCCAATCCGATCTTTTAATTTTTCAAGCGTGACTTTAATTTCAAGTGTGTCGCCAGGGCGAACCACGCGTCTGAATTTAGCCGACTTAACGCCACCAAAAAAGGCTGTCCGCCCTTTAAATTGGTCAAGCGTTAATAAAGCGACTGCCCCAGTTTGGGCCATGGCTTCTAAAATGAAAACACCTGGCAATACTGGATTACCTGGAAAATGGCCTTGGAAAACCGCTTCGTTGATTGACACGTTTTTGCGTGCAATCGCGAATTCACCTGGTTCGAAACTCAATACGCGATCGATTAATAACATCGGATAACGATGGGGTAAAATCGCTTGGATTTCTTGACTATCTAACATGGTTTAGCCTTCTTTCACTTTAAATAGTGGTTGTTGGTATTCAACTAATTCTTCGTTTTGAACGAGGATTTCAGTAATTGTCCCAGCCACCGTACTTTTGACTTCCGTCATCATCTTCATGGCTTCAATCACACAAACGACATCGCCAACCGCTACCGTTTGACCAACCTTCACGAAAGCTGGATCAGCAGGTGCTGGTTGTAAATAAATACTCCCAACCAGCGGTGCTTCAATCGCAATTGTGTCATCAGCAACAGCCATTGGTGCTTCAGTGCTCTCAGTTGGCATACTTGTCATTGACGTTGTGGGTGGCACTGACGGCGCTACAGGTGCGTGTTGCACATCTTGAACGCCTCGTTTATTTAAATAAAGTTTGATATCACTTGTTTCAAGTTGCATTTCTTGGTTGCCCGATTGATTAAACAAGGCCACCATTTCTTTGACTTCATCGTAGTTCATTTAACTAATCGCTCCATTTCTTCAACAACAACACAGCGTTATGGCCACCAAAGCCAAATGAGTTACTCATACCATATTGTGCGTCTGGGGCAGCTAGTGGTGTCTTGATTAAGTTCACGTGACAATCCGGATCAGTATTTTGTAACCCAACGTTCGGTGGCAAAGTACCGGCTTGTAAAGCACCAATTGTAACTATTGCTTCAAGCGCACCGGCTGCCCCTAATAAATGACCTGTCATACTCTTTGTACTGCTGACAGGAACTGTTCCTTCGTCACCAAAAACACGTGCCAAAGCAGCAGATTCTGCTAACTCATTGGCAACCGTTCCAGTGCCGTGTGCATTAACGTAATCAACATCGGCCGCTGTAATCCCGGCTTCGTCAATTGCCATTTGCATTGCACGAGCAGCAACTTCACCATTTGGATTAGGCGATGTCATATGGTAGGCATCACAATTGGTCCCGTATCCTGTGACTTCACCTAAAATGGTCGCATGGCGTGCTTGTGCGTGTTCAAGACTTTCTAAAATTAAAGTGGCGCCACCTTCACCCATCACAAACCCTTTACGGTCTGCGTCAAAAGGCAATGAAGCCCGCGTTGGATCTGTCGCGGTTGATAACGTTGATAACGCCGCGAAGCCACCAATCCCAATTTCATTGATTGAGGCTTCAGAACCACCGGTCACCATCACAGTGGCCCGATTTTCTTTAATTTGGCGATAAGCTTCACCTATCGCATTAGCCCCACTTGAGCAAGCCGTTACGATCGTTGTACAAATATTTTGCGCACCGATTTCAATGGCGATGTTGGCCGCAGCCATATTCCCAATTGATTTAGGCACAAAAAGTGGTGAGATATGATCAGCACCCTTTTCAACCATGCGCGTCACTTGTTCTTGAATCGTGGTTAAACCACCAATCCCAGAACCGTAAATAACCCCCATGTCAGCTGGTTCGGTATTTTCATCGTTAATGCCGGCTTGTTCGAGTGCTGCTAGCGCACTATCAAGCGCATATTGTGAAAATAAATCCATTCGCTTTGCTTTTTTCTTGCCGATTCGTAATGTCGGATCAAAATCAAGAACTTCGGCAGCTAATGACACACCCGTTGTGGTTGCATCAAACTTTGTAATGGGGCCAATGCCTAATTCGCCCGCTAGAATCCGGCGTGTAAATGTCTCAACGTCGTTTCCTAAAGGTGCCACAACGCCCATTCCTGTAATTACTACTCTCGTCATCTTAATCCCTCACTTATATTGTCATCCCGCCATCGACAGTCAAAACTTGCCCCGTCAAATAGTCATTTTCTGCTAAAAATAAAGCGGCTGATGCCACTTCTTCTGGTTGACCAAAACGCTGTAATGGAATCTGCGTCATAATCGCTTCTTTAACACTCGGTTTTAAGACCGCTGTCATTTCAGTTTCAATCATTCCTGGTGCAATCGCGTTACACCGGACGTTGCGCATAGCGCCTTCTTTGGCGACGGATTGGGTGAACCCAATCACACCCGCTTTACTAGCGGCGTAATTGGCTTGGCCCATATTACCGTGTTGGCCAATTACGCTTGAAAGATTGATAATACAACCACTGCGTTGACGTAACATTTTTTTGAAGGCCACTTGGGTCACTCTAAAAGTGCCGACCAAGTTGACATCAACGACCGCTTGGAAATCTTCAACGGACATCGCCATCACGAGTTTATCGCGCGTAATACCGGCATTATTCACCAAAACGTCCAATCGACCATAGCATTCAAAGGTTTCTTTAACCAAACGATCAGCGGTATCTGCTGCGGTAATATCGCCTTGTACGAATAAATAGGTCACGCCTAAATCTTCGATTGCTTGGACGAGTTCAGCATCCAATGCTGAACGCGCATTAAGCACGAGTTGATAACCTGCTGCTGCAAATTTGAGGGCAATTGCCCGACCAATACCGCGGCTACCACCAGTAATCACGGCTACTTTTTCATTTGAAGTCATTAATGTACGCCTTCTTTCAAGGCAGCCACGACAGTTTCAAACTGTGCGCTACTGCTAATATTAAATCGTTCTAATTGAGAGACCGTTTGACGCGCAAACTTGCTAAGTGCGTTGCCCGGTCCCACTTCAATAACCGTTGTCACTTCTTGCTTAGCCAATTGTGTCAGACCAGTCGCAAAATGAGTTGGTTGATACATCTGTGCAGTTAAGGTTGCTTGTAAGCTAGTAACTTCAAAAGGTTGTTCAGTTGTATTACTGATCACGGGATAAACGCCCTCTTTAAAAGTGATTTGCGCTAGTGCTTGTTCAAATTGGTGCGCCGTTTCTTCAAATAAAGCGGTATGAAAGGCCCCTTTAACGGGTAACGGAATCACTTTAGGTGCTACTTCAAGCGTTTCAAATAACGTTGTTAACGCCTGAATCCCACTTTGAGTCCCACCAACGACAATTTGTTTGGGCGAATTATAATTCGCAATCGCCACCGTTTCACCAGTCTTTTGAATCGTCCCACAAGCTGCTTGAATTTGATTAATATCAGGTTTTAAGATCGCAATCATCGCGCCAGGATATGCTTCAACAGTCGCTTGCATTAAAGCACCACGCTTGGCGACTAGCGGCAAACCGGTCGTCAAATCAAGCATGCCACTGGCAATTAATGCTGAATATTCCCCTAAGCTAAGCCCTAAGGCACCAGCTGTTGAAACCCCCGCGTCTGTTAACATGCGGCTAATCCCAACGCTCATGGCTACGATCGCCGGCTGTGCATAACGCGTTTGACCTAATAAATCAGCATCATTCATGATTTTTTGTAAATCAAGTTGTGTCAGCTGACTAGCTTGGTCAATCGTGTCGCGGTAAATGGGATAATCTTGATATAAATCATTCCCCATTCCAACGCCTTCGCTACCCTGACCGCTCATTAAAAGTCCAATTTTAACCATCATCTGTGCTCCTTTAGATTGCTAAATGTCCATTTTGAAACTGACTCTTGCGCTTAACGATATTTGTCAAATCAGCGATTCCATCGCCAATTCGCCAAATGCGGTTAATGCTCAGAGTCAAACCGTTTCAAACGCACTCTTTATTTGTTTATTGTTTTTTCGATGTAGTCAACAACGTTTTGAACCGTTACGATTGATTCGTCTGGATCTAATTTAAGTTCCATGTCATCTTCTAATTGGTTCATTACTTCAAAGATATCTAAGCTATCTGCATCTAAATCTTCACGGATGTTCGTTGTTGGTGTTACTTGGCTTTCTTCAACGTCTAATTGTTCTGCAATAACTGCTTGTACTTTTTTTAAGATGTCTGCTTGTGTCATGATTAAAACCCCTTATAATTAATTAATTTTTTTAGTTTATTTTTAATAACGAATAATTTGAATGCCGATGGTTAACCCACCGCCAAAACCACAGAGCACGCATAAATCACCGCGCTTAATTTGGTTTGTTTCGACTTGTTCCGCTAATAATAGTGGAATACTGGCAGCCGAAGTATTACCGTAGTGCTGTAAATTCATTGGAAACTTGGTTAGCGGTTGATCCAACATGCTAGCCATTTTTGTAATCAAGCGTGAATTCGCTTGGTGGACTAAGAAGTGATCGATTTGATCAAGTGTCAAACCGGCTTCTAGGACCGCCGCTTCGATCGCCTTAGGCACGCGCCGTGTTGAAAATTGGTAGATTGCTTTACCGGTCATTTTGAAAAAATCAATCCCGACTTGCGTTTGACCAACCTGCCCGAAATTAGGCCGTTTAACCGGTGCGTAACCTGAAACTAATTGGTCACTTTCCGTACCAATCGTGATCAGCTTTTCACTGACCCAACTCTCTTGGTCAGAGGTAGTGCCTTGTAACAAGACACCCGCAGCGCCATCACCGAATAAAACGGCAGTACTGCGGTCTGACCAATCGAGCATTTTGGAAATAACTTCGCCACCGATGACCAAAACGTAATCATCTGGTGTCTGCACGTATCCTCGCGCAGCAGATAATGCGTAAGTAAAGCCGGAACAAGCTGCGCTAATATCAAACGCAAATGCTTGGTCAGCCCCTAATCGCCCCTGCACAATAGCTGCTGTTGAAGGTGTGTAATAATCCGGCGTCATCGTCGCAACGATAATCGCCTTAATTTGTGAAACTGCGATACCGCTCTTGTCCAATAACGTTTGTGCTACGCGTAAGCATAAATCAGACGTATTTTCCGTTTCCGAAATCCGTCTTTCTAAAATACCTGTTCGACTTTCAATCCATTCATTAGAAGTTTCCATAATGGCCGTTAAATCGTCGTTAGTCACAATGTTGGCGGGTAAAGCACTTGCCGTTTCAATTATTTTAAAGGCCATTTGTTAACCTCTACTTTTTTCCGAGGAGATCATCACGCGGGGCCACAACAAAGGTTAGCTCCGCTTCACAAACCATTTGACCATTAACAGTCGCATTGGTTTGGACAACTCCCATATTTTCTTTTTTCTTAGTTAATTTAACCGTGAAGACGATTTGATCACCGGGCCGAACCGTTTGATGGAACAAAACGTTTTTAGCAGCGCCCAGGTAGGCTGTCTTCCCAAAGAATTCTGGTGATTTTAGAATTAATATTGAAGCTGTCTGTGCCAAAGCTTCAATCATTAATGTATTTGGCATCTGTGGTGAATCGGGACGATAGCCACGCATGAATTGTTCATTAATCGTGACGTTCTTGATTGCCACCACTTCTTCACCGGGTACTAACGACTCAACAGTATCGATATAAATAATCGGGTACCGATTTGGAATTAGCGCCATAATCTCAGTTGTATTTAAGAGTGTCATAATGCCTCCCCATTGATTATTTAAAAATGTAATACGGCGTATCGCATTTCCATTCATGAACAATACCATATGTTTTTTTTGAAGTCAATTCGACTTTAAAACATATTTTACGTTGAAATATCGCATAAGGTGGCGGAAAAGCCGATTTAACGCGATTTGTTTATGCCGTATACAATAAAATTTTATAATGAATAAAATACAAAAAAATCCCCCAATCATTCGGTAGCAGTCAAAATGATTGGAGGATTGTTTTTTATATTCTTGCGCTTAATTATTCAACGCTAGCCACTGTTTCTTGGTCATCTTCGTAAAGTGTTCTTGACGCGTATCATCTAGTAATGGGTTATACATTTCATCAATCGTCAATTCTGGTTGGAAACCTAATTTTTCTTGTGCGCGCTTTGATTGTTGGTTCCCGTCATAATAACCACACCAAATATTATCAAGTTTAAGCGTTTCAAAACCGTATGCTAAAATCGCTTTTGATGCTTCAGGGATTAAACCTTGACCCCAATATGGGACACCAATCCAATAGCCAATTTCGGCATCATTCTCACCCATAAAGGGTTGCCCACCACCATTTTTAACTAATTCTAAACCAACACTACCGATTGCGTGTTGCGGTGCTGTTTTCAAATTAACTGAATAAATTCCCTCTGCCATTAAATAGTTTTGAATGAGTTCGCGACTATTAGCGACGCTAGTGTGCACCGGCCAACCGGCAATGGGGCCAATCGCTGGATCTTTTGCATATTCATAGATTGCTTGATCATCCGTCAATTCAAATGGTCTGAGGATTAAGCGTTGTGTTTCAAGTTGCATATTATTGTACCTGCCTTTTTCCTAGTATTTTAACCGCTAAGTGTTTGCCAGGGCTCAAAAAAGTACCCCGCGTTTCAATGCCAATTAACGGTAAGTTTTGATGAGTCGTGATGGCTGATAAGGCGCTATCAAATTCCGCGCCGCTAGCGGCTTCAATTGTCGTAAAATCATAACAACCGGCGGCAATGTGGTAGTCGCTTGGCATGGGCGTTGCGATACAAATCGCATAATCCGTTTCGCCAATCACATAATACAGCTGGCGGACCATCAAATCGGGCTGCCAATCAATTGCTTCAACTACCGATAAATCAAAATCTTGCGCAAATGGTAGCCGTTTTAAAACGCGCAAATGAATTGTTTGATTGACCTGATAAGTTGTGTCATGAGTCGCTTGTTGTAATTGCTCATCAACGGTTCGCTCTAACGCTTGTAACCGGGCAATTTCTTGTTGCAGCGCCTGTTTTTTATTCAGAAGCATCGTTTGTTCTGGATAATCCGTTGTTAAAATCAACTTTATTTCAGCTACTGATAAATCTAATGCCCGCAAAAATAGAATAAACGATAATTGATAGGCCTCGGCCATACCATATTGCCGATAGCCATTCTCAGCGATTTTCGCTGGCAATAACAACCCCTTATCCTCATAATGCCGGATGGTGTACTGCGTTGTCTTAAATAATTTGGCAAATGCCGAAATCGTCAATAACTTTTCAGCCATCTTCTCACCTCACAAAAAAGTATAAACCCTAGGGTAACCCAAAGGTCAAGCGAGTGTTATTCACACCGGTTTTGAAAAATGTCACTCCTCACGCCGGACCACTTCAAACACAGTTTTAGCCACTTCTCGTCCGTTGACAATCAGTGCCACGTTATGTTGCCCTGGATAGTGTTTCCGGGTCGTTAAATCTTTAAAATTAATTTGTCGTTCACCACGTAGCCCTTGGCGACCATCAATTTCTTTTTCCGCTAGCTTAAATAACTTACGCGACTGTTGACCATTGGCCTTCACATAATCTACTGCGTATTCAACCCGAATCAGTAGCTTGGCTTCCGGTCTAAAGCGAATCTGATAGTGAAACGCTAATTTATCACCAATGGCTACAGTTGTCGCGGTTGTTTTGATGGTTGCTGATAGCACTAACGGCTTTGATGGACTATCGGCTGCATAACCAAATAAGGTTTGAACCGCCAAGAAATCCTTTCGCAATAACGTCCGGCAACCATGACGAATCACCCAATCAACCGCTTCAGATTGTCCCTGCCACTTTTTAGCCGTTTCAATCACCAATTGTGGGTGGTCCTTAGCGATATCGTTTAAATTATTCGCGACGCTGCGTCGAACGTATAGTTCAGGATCATTTTTAAGTCGTTCTAGAATCGCTATGACCGGTGTCGGATCTTGTTTAAATACCGGTAAAGATTCTCCCCAAGGTAAACGTGGTCGACAGCCTTCACTTGCTAAACGCCGCACATGGGCATTTGTGCTTTGCGCCCATTGTGTCATTTGTCTCATCGCCCGTTCTGAGTCCTTTAAAATGAAAGTCCGAATCGCGAACTCCGCTGAAGATTGTTGGGTAAAAATCTCAAGTGCGTGCATTGAAAGCGCCCAATCCTCAGGACGTGTGCCATAAACAACAACGAAATCCGGGAAAAAGAGATAGGCAAATCCCTGACAATCAGGCGCCAATTGTTCTAAAAGTGCAATCGCTTCTGAATAGTCCTGTGGTAAAAATTGCCCGAGTACGGTCGCAATTTGGCGGGTCCGTTGTTTCAACGTTAATTCAGCCCAATTATCGGCTAGAACGGCACCCACGAATTGTTGTGTTTTAAAGGGCCGATAAACTTCTTGAACCTGCCGACTAAAGTTAGCCAGGAATGCTTCTGTATAAATATCTTTTAATAATTCAGCCATTACTAATGCCTCCGTTTTTTCGCTTTCTTCTATCATACCGTTCTTAACAGCTAAAAAAAACGCCCATCAATTGATGAACGTTTTTTTTGCGATCTAAATTAAAATCCCGGCCACTTTCACAATTAACATCAAACCGTAACCGATAATAATTAGTGCGCTAAGGATATTGACCCACATTAGGAACTTAGGCGATACCTTATCTCTAAAAATACTAAACAAGATGGCAATACCGAAGAACCAACTAGCAGTCGCCGTCACAACGCCGATAATAAATGGTAATGATTGACTGGCAGTCATGTCCCCACGCAGCGCACCCAACATCAATGTTCCATCAATCAAGGCTTGCGGATTGCCCCAGACAGCAATAAAGGCTGTTAAAATCACTTTTTTGAGTGGGATTGGTTGCAGTTTACCAAATTCAACGGCCGCCCGCGCGCTCCGCAAAATCGTATAACCAATCCACAAAATCAAGAGACCGCCGACACCCATAATCGTATACTTAATAATTTCATTTTGAATAATTAACGCACCAATGCCATAAAAGGCCACCACGGAAAAGAGCGCATCAAACAGCCAAATAAACAAACTATTTAAAACCGCGCGCCGTGTCGTATTCGACAATGCATTATTAAACACGAAAATATTTTGCATCCCAATTGGTGCGACAAAAGCAAATCCAATTAGCATCCCTTTTAAAAAAATCATCCAAATCCTCCTCTAAATCTCACATCCAGTTCTAGTTTGCTAAAACTGCCTATAAACCTCTACTTTATCTGAATTTAGTAGCGCCGTCTAGTCCTTTAAATTAACTTATCATCATTATTCATTATCATCGTTATCTTAATGGCCGTTATTATCTATACGATTAGTCAATTGTTGGCGATATAATTTACTACACTACGTTAACTATTCTTCTTGTAAAAACGCTTTCTTATCGATACAATAAATATTGAAAGGTGGTTTTAAATTATGGTCAAATTGCATAACCATAGATATATCTACCAATATCCCGTTATATCGGGGTTTTAATTTTTAAAAATACGATATATAACGATAAATTTATGCCAGTATGTCCCCAAAATGTCCCCAAGATTAATTCGAATAGAGTAGTAAAAAAACAAGCCTAACCCACAATTTTAGTGAGTTAGGCTTGTTTAGTTGCTTATTTAAATGTTCCACACGCAATGCCGCTTGGCCACTCACGCTACGTCAAACGACTTCTCCATTTGCCATCGATTAAAATAAGACTAGCTTACTACTTAAGTAAGCTAGTTTTATTTATGGATGTCTTTTTTGATGCCATTTGTCAACATTTATTGCAACAATTCCAATTACCACAGTTACTATTATTAAACCTATACTCCACCAAAAAGCATGTTCAGTGAAAATAGATTCCATATAATTAACATTAGCATAAATTAACCCAAATACGAAGATAATAAAAAAACTAAAAACAACAAGAAATCTTGTTGGGTAAGAAGTCTTATAATCTTTTCCCATTAATTTTGAAATCCCCGTCAATAATGCTACTAATATCATATATGTTCCAAATAAGAATACGGCTCCAAGCATTAGTTCACTCCCAACGCTAACAGAGTCAGTATCTTTTATATTTCCGAATACATTACCTAGAAGCTGTAACCCTCCGAATGTTGCAAAAGTTATTGCCGTAAAAATTCCGAGAATCCCAATATACTCTGAGTATAAATTTTTATACTTATCTAATAAATCTTCATTTTCTTTTTTTAAATTTTTAATTTCTTTCTCTCTGGAATCAAGATCATTATTTAGTTTATCAATCTTTTTTGTAGGTTCATCCAATAATTCAATCTTTTGCATGGATGCTAATTGAATATGATCAACTAACTTATATAACTTCTTTCTAAGTGCTTTCTCATGACTATCGAAATTTTGGCTATTGCTTAGAACATCGTTCAGAGAATCTAGAAATGACGTATCCTTTAACTCATTTCGATATACGATTCTCGAAACTTCAACGTACGGAATTCTACGTTTGTTTTTAATATACTCTTTTAAATCTTTATATATATCACTACTTAAAATTTCATTACCTGAGACAAATTGTAACTCAATCAAGATGTCAGATAGCTTTTTTGAATTATTCTCCATCTCTAATATTCTCTAACCTATAAGTAATTTCATCATGTTTTAATATACGATCTTTATTTGATTTCCAGAAAATTTCTTTATGTG
The DNA here is from genome assembly GCF_049674265.1 of Latilactobacillus parasakei. Taxonomy (NCBI): domain Bacteria; kingdom Bacillati; phylum Bacillota; class Bacilli; order Lactobacillales; family Lactobacillaceae; genus Latilactobacillus; species Latilactobacillus parasakei. The sequence goes on from NZ_CP186861.1 coordinate 479,029, forward strand.
TTGAATCCACTAAATCATACACATTTTGCTTCAGTCTAGTAATTATATTTGGTGTAAACACCTCGTATTGTTCATTAATTGAGCCAACATCGGTAATCTGATCACTTCCAAATATATTATACTCAAAATACAAATCTCTAACAACGGGGCCATAAGGCCAAGCTTCAAACGGAATATCGTATACCGTGCTGATAAAATCATCAATATTATTTTCTTTTATATAGTCTTTAATAATAAAATATAAAACCTTTTGTAATTGTAAATTGGTTACAGGCAAGTCATTTCTATCTGCTGTTGCTAATAGATGATTACTTAAATCTATCATAGTCATATCAAAACATCCTCCAATCCTAATATCACTATCCTCTTCACATAATGATATATTACTATACATTAATTAGCAAGATATACCAATTATTTTAATCAATTTTTTGATTATTTTCTTGAGTATTTAAACATGTTTAAAAGCGTTCGAATTTGCTTCAATCTGAAAATAACTTGTTTAAAAAGCTTATTTAACGCTAATTAACCTTAATTAGAAAATACGGTTTTAACTATACCAATTTATGTATGCCCTCATTCGAGGGCTTATTTGATGCTTACGTTATTTAATTTCTCCATACGATTTAATCTTGATACCAAAACCATCAGCTTCGCCAACAGCGCAATAAGCATATCCTTTTTCTCGTGGTTGGCGAACCCAAATGTAACCACCGGATACACATTTAGCGTCATATTCAACCTTCGAACCAACAGGTAAAGTTGTGATTAATGCGCTAGACTCGCTTGCTCCCCAACGTAAGTTTATCGGAGTCGAATTAATAAACATTGCTTTTTCTTGATACCATTGAACGCCTAGTTCATCAGTCCAAGTTTTAGGAGCTGTTGGTGCGGGTGCTGGCGTCGGCTTAGGTTGTGGGGCTGGCTTACCTGATACTGAGGTATAAGCGTCCCAAGCACCAGTATCGCCATAGAATACATCAAAGTCAAGATTACCAGACCAGCCATCCAAACGACCTGTTGAAGTGTATTGAAACATTGTCATTACTTTAAAATACTTCAAACTACCGTACAAATCACGAGGCTGGAACCCGTTAACTGCATTGTAATTATTGTATTGGGCAATCCACAAACCATAGTTGTCATTGGCTAGGTTACTCCAATTAGCATTATTTTCATTAGACAAGCTAATATACAATACTGGCCGGATACCAGTTTTAGCATAAACGTAATCTAACCAGCGTTTCGCCCATGCTGTATCAGTTTGATTATCTGACTCGTAATCAAGGATTAACATCGCTTTACCAATATAATTCTTGATTGAATCTAAGAAGAATTGCGCCTCAGCTTCTGCTGAACCTTGATAACCTAATTCGTGGGCAAAGTGATACAAGCCCAACTTTTTACCTGCGTTTAAAGTTTGTTCTACATGTGTATTACATGAAGGATTTACATAGCCGGTACCACCAGTGGCCTTGACTATAACAAAATCACCCGCTACTGCACCTACATTCATTCCTGTTTGATATGAAGCTACATCGATACCATTTAATGTCATTATTTTTGTCCTCCTAAAATTGATTTAACTGCGTCATAACCGCCAGCGCTGACAAGACCAGCAATAGCGCCATCAATGCCCGCAATTAATTGTGTTTCAAACTGTCCTGGCATAGCATAGAATACTGCCACGCCAATTAAAAAGCCGACTACCATATCAATTAACGGTAACCAGCGATTATCAAGTTTCGTTTGTTTAACAGCCCACGTGACTAGTGCCACAACGACCGCGATCATTGCGATTGCACCAGCGTTAGCTGTTTGGATAATTTCAATCATTTTGCACCTCCTATTTAATCAGTTTCATAATGACATCTAGCACTAAAGCCGCTAACCCGCTAGCGCCGAAAATCATGCCAAACATTTTGAACTGATTACTTTTAGACAACTTCTTAATCTCGAAATCACGTTGGTCAGCCAATCCGTTGCGCTTGATAACTTCTTTTAAAATATCCCTGTTTTGTTCACGCAAATATTGGTTTGATTGATCCACACGTGTTAGGCCTTCGCTTAGGTCTTTTTTTAATTCGGAGATATCCCGTTCAACGTCATTCAGACGGCTACCGTGCTCTTTTACTTCTTTTTCTAAATCAACCACATGCTATCCCTCCTTCTATTCTTTAACCGCCGTAGCCTTAGCTAACTTAGCCCGCGCAATCGTTGTGATGTCCTTCATAGTTAAATCATCGAATGTTTGCCCGTCGGTTAAGTCTTCGGCTGTCACGGTCATATTAGCGTTTAAGTAATCTGAACCCTCGTTACCGGACAAACTAACGGTAATGGATGAGGTGTTGCCATCTGCATCGAAATTATAAGTTAGTGCTGTCTTTTTAATATTCATTATTTTTCGCCATCCTTTTCATTTTCAAATACCGCTTCGAACTGATCCATTAAGATGTCATACAAAAGTGCGTCCTGATCGTTTAAATCGTCTGGATAATCAACGATGGACTCGTAGAGAGCCTTCAATTTATCGCTATACTCCGTGAATTCAATAACCGCTGGTTCGGCTTCAATCTCACTAGCAACCTCGTTGGCTTTAGCTGCATTGGTTTCGTCCACCTTATCATCAGGACCTTTTAACAACTCTCCGTCTTTAAAGTAAGGGTCTAGCGCTTCTTTGCGCTCATCGACATACTCACTATTCTTAGCCGCGATTAATTTAATCAGTTTGGTTCGGCCGCGACTTGCCCTGTTCTTTAGGTTTAAATCGTTTAAAAAATTTGCCGTTGGTAACAATTCATTGTTTTTAAAAGTTAGTGTTTTTGTCATGCTGATACCTTCTTTTCGTGAAATTTATTTAATTGTTCATACTTCATTTCTGATTTAACTAAGCGGTCTGTTTCGTACCCCCGCCGTTTGGCTTTTATCTCCCAAGCAAATTTTGCGTTAGGAATATTTGAGTGGACTTCAAAACTTGTTGCGTTCCTCTCTTCCACCCAGATTGTAGCATTTGAGTAAGAACTGATAAAAACCTGATAATCATGATCCGTATTGATAATCTGATTAAACAGGTCATCAATATGGATTAACGCACTGCCATATTCATCTGTGATGCCCTCACCAATATCACCTAAATAGGACTCTGCCGTTTCGTAAGCAGGCGTTTCTACGACGCCTTTTGAGGTCACATGGACAGCATTTTTCTTGCCCATAACGTCTAAGTTCCCCCAGAAAAACGCATTGCCACTAATGCCAACTCCGTTGGGTTTATCGTTTAATCCGGCGGTCCCTACGTAGACACCTGCTTGACTAGTGATTAAACTAGCACCTGTTTTCCCTTGAATGGCAATGCCGCCATTCCCTTCAGATAAAACATCAAACATAACCCGGCCTATTTCATTCTTATTGCTTCCACTCCAATTGTTGTACCAAACAAATTGACCATCTTTGGCCTCAAATCCATTGTTATTATAGTCGAGACTTCTAAAGTAGTTACTATCTAAGTCGAAACGAATTCTACCGTCTGCAGATGTTATATATCCTTTTTGAAACACAACTTGACCAGTATTTAAATTCATGCTCAAATTAGCGCCCTTTAAAGTCCCGGTCGTGATGTTATTAGCGTTAAGGTTAATCACATTCACGTTAGCGGCGTTAAGCGTGCCGGCTGTAATCTTATCGGCTCTAATGTCTGCAATCATTGCATCTTTAATTACTGCGTTATCAATTGAGGTTTGTCCAGTGATGTGGACCTTCTTGCCGTCTATCAGGATGCCCTCGGGGCTGATGTTGATTTGGTTAACTACTTTGTCTTTTTCGACGCGGAGATTGATGTCGTTCGCTAGTTGGGTGATTTGAGATTGGGTAGCGCTGTTACGCCTTATAATCAAGTCCGTGACCGTGACGTAAGCCACTGCGTTATTACTGTTACGCCAAGCGACCCACGCTTTTGCGTAAACTGCATTACTTGGTGCTTTAACAACGCCTGAGTGCTTAGCCCAGTTCTCTGCGGTTTTAGATTGCCCACCAACTGCTCCTGTTATCGTTTTTCTGTCAACATCATAAAAAATCAACCCTAAAACTACATCGCCTTTAAGACCTGTAGTGCTCCATCTAGTTTTAAACTCACAGTAAAACTCGTCACCCGGTGTCACGCTAAAAAACGGGCCGCTGGGCTCGACGTTCCCAGTCGCAGCCCCTGTCAACTTCAAAACATGCGCATCAGCTCTAACCGTTGCGTTAGATGCAGGAGGATTCGCTATGACAACCATATTATTTGGCATATAAGAAAGCGTCCACCATAGTGGTTTGCTCCCAATCGCAACATGCTCAAAACTTCCATCAACGACTAAATTATCTGAGCCGATTGACCCGACCACGCTAGTGATTTGGCCTGCTAGCTGTGTCACTTGTGACTTATCAGCCTTATTACCAACCGTTGTTTGAATTCCTTTGATTGTCTGCTGAACTTGTGTGTACTCGGTGTTTAACTTATCAATTGATTGAATCGCGCTAGTGATTTGGCCTGCTAGCTGTGTCACTTGTGACTTATCAGCCTTATTACTAACAGTCGTCTGGACACTATTAACTGTTATCTTCAATTGACTAAACTCAACTTGACTCGTATAATCTTCCACCGCTCGATGATAATCCGTGACCTTTGTCCCGGTTTCAACTTGCGGTTTAGCTAACCAGTAGTTAGCGCCGATAGTTTTCATCATCCAGTAGACCGCAGCTGATTTTAAGGTGCCCGAATAACTGTATCGTTTCCAATCAGTCGTTAACGTGAAATCTTTAGCACCAACGCCACCGTTTGGCTCACTATGTAGCGAGGCGCCATTTTTATCGGCTTTTGCATAGAACGAGACCAAAATATTACTGTTAGGACTGATATTTGACATTGCTTGCCATATCCCGTTAACAGTGCCACCGCTCCAAACCTCAGCTGTTTTACCTCTAAACGACGCAATTCCATCAATAGCGACACTTTTATCAATGACCCATTCGTTATTGTAAACATTCCAATGATTAGTTCCATCGGAAGCGTCACTGTTAAGAAGGTAATTTCGTGATCCAATCTGCATATTGTCAAGATTAGTTTGCACCTTCTGTACGCCTATATTAATCTGGTCGGCTTCAGTCTTAATTTGACCTTGCGTCCAAGTTTGAGTGGCATATCCATTCAATTTTGACGTTAACTCGGTCTTAGATACTGTCTGTGTGATTTGCCCAGCCTGTATTTTCTGTTCCGCATCTAAATTTTTAACCGTACCATTAAGCGAGTCAACCGTACTTTGGTTGGCCTTTAACTTGATTTCTTTGCTATTCAAATCAATAGTAGCGGTGTTATTAGTGACGGTTTGCTTAATCGTGTTGACTAGCGATAAGTCAGCTTTCAGTTGGATTGCCGCCTTATTTTGATTAATAATCGTGCCTTGACTTGTGACAGTGCCTTTTAACGTGTCGAACGTAGTCTGGTTAACTTTTTGTGAAAGCTGCCCATTAATGTTAGTTACTTCAGTTTTAACCGTCTGATCTAACTTATTAACGTTATCCAAGGCATTTTTAGCATTGGTTAAGGCTGCGCCCGCATTCGTTAATGCGTCTTTAGCCTGTTGTCCAGCTGCGGCCGCATCAGCCTTAGCCTGATTGGCAGTTTTATCAACGTCGATAACTTGCTGCTTTGCAAATCCCGCATCAGCCACGGCCTGATTGGCACCATCTACTGCCTTATTAGCCTGCTTCTTTGCTTCTTCCGCTTCTTTTGACGCTTCGTCAGCCGCTTTTTTAGCATCAGTTGAAGTCTTCGTTGAAGTTAAGAACTTCCAAGCTCCATTAGTGTAAATCCGTTCTTCAGTATCTGGGCCAACGTGCTTATACCAAAGGTCTCCCTCTTTAGGGAATAGTGGTTCTTGTTCCTCAGTGCCTTCATAAATATGATTGCCCTCTGCACCCTCACGACCACCAATTTCATTTACTACATTACTAATTATCCCACCATAACTATAAGTTGCTGGCGAACCAACCGACGTATCTGCCTTAGAAGTAGCTGTTAAACCACCATTGTAAGTAATCGTGTAGGACATATTAGGGACTTTAAATTCATTACCTTGTAAATCTTCAACAGTTAGCCAATCGCCAGCTTCAACAGCGGGATTGCCATTCCAATTTAAACTGAACGGATAGTAATTAGTAAACTTGAGCTCTTCATACATACGATCTAAAACATCTTGAGTCATGACGTTATTAGCTAGCTTAATCTGTGCTCCAGAACTTGAACCACTTTGCAGCACCGTTGTTTTGGACGTCTCATTACCGGTTTCATCCTTACTTGTAGTCACAACAGTACAACTAATGCCATTCAACTTAAAAAAGGTCTCGTTTTTAACGAGGCCTTTTAAGAAGTATTGACTTGGATCAATTTTAAATTCGCTATCAACAAGTGTTCTAATATCAAGATAGCCATCACGATCAAATAACGCAAAGCCCATCGCAAACTGTGCAATAATCCCAATCGCGTCACGGTAAGAATAGCCAACCAGTTCATTGATAGATATGTTTGGCAACCTTGCAAAGCTTGTGTCATTAGCTTTAACGCCCGCCATATTAGCAATTTCTACCGCCACTGATTTAATGGTAGCAGGATAACTCATCTTTGATTTATACGCTCCACCGAGCATCACCATACGATCCGTACATTCAATAGTTGTTGAGTTGTTGTTGCGGTCCATCTGGATCTTATCATCAATGATGAATGTGCCCATCTTGACATATTCAGTTGTCCCATCAGCTTTAACAATCCCGAACTCTAACAATACTTCATCAAGTTGCTTTAAGCCTTCTACTAGATGGCTAAAGGTAATCTTTGCCGAGTTCATGTAGGTTGATCCAATTGAAAATTGCTCACCCGTCATTGCGCCACTGTCATAGGCTACACTCGTTAAATCATCGCTACTATAGACACTTTTACCAATAGTGACACGTGCGCGCAACTCTCGGCCAGATGCTGCGAATGCATCATTGAACGCATCACTTACTTTTAACATACTTCGCCCTCCTTACTTCTCGACAAAATCAAAACTGATTCCTTTCCATTCCATCTTGGCAAGCTTTGGATTCCATGAATAGGTTGGTGCTGTTCGATCACCCACATAGAATGTTCTAGTTACCACCTCTCCGTCCTGCGGGTCAGGATATGTAACATCGACGAATACCGCCGACACAGCTTGAAGAATAGCAGCAGATTCAGCCATAGAACAAGGCCCCCATGAAACTTGTAACTTCCGTTTCACAGCGACCCTATCTCGGTTCATATTACCTTTTGCATTTCTTGTTGTATTACCATCAATATCCTGAATCGCTACCTGAAAAGACTGCGGTGCTTTAACCACTGTCCCACCAATTTTTAAATATGACACGAATATCAATCCCTCCTAAATATTGAGCGGAATCTTACCGGTCCGCTTGATTTCTTTATTGATCACTTTAATAACAGTTCTACCCAAAACGTCGTCATTAAGTTCTAGAATGAGCGGTTGTTCAACGGTTGCCTGTTGCCCGCCATCATTACCTCTATTGCTTAACAACTCTGCAATTACTGATAGCACGTTGTTAGTGCCTACACCACCAGTTTGATTATTATTGCCATTTGATAAATCAAAGTTACTTGAAAAGTTATCTTCTCGAGACAATACTTCAGGCAATTGAAGTTGACCAAAGCCCATCATTTCTGATGCTTGTTGCATTAATTCCCAAGCGCGTGATCTATTGGTTAGAGGCAAGACCATTTCTTGATTATTGCCTTCACCCATTTCATACAATCCGTGCTTAAAGATTGGTCCACCATTAGCGTAACCATGACCGCGACCAATAACGCCTAGCATATCAGAGCCATAGCGACCCTTAGCGTAATGGATTGCCGCTAGTGCATTATCGTAACCTTTTAAGATATTCCCGTGGCCAGGGAACTTATTAGCTCTAAAGGTTGGCGGAATAACCTGTAATAAGCCCTGAGCAAGATTACCAGTCTTGTTATTAATATCCCCAATATCACCCTGTATAGCATGCTCGTTACCGCCAGACTCTGTTTGAACTTGGCGTAACCACGCATTAGTATAAGCACCATTAGTAGGCAAGCCATTCTTAGATAGCGCCTTACGAATTACACCTGCCCATCTCTTGATACCACTACCACTAGGTTCAGGAGAAAACTCTTCTAGGGCCTTTTTAACAGTACTCAATGCACCATCTTTGACAGTTTTTACACCACCTTTTGCAAGATCAAGCGGCATACCAGTAAGTCCTGAAAAACTAGTAAATTTATTTACAAAATAATCTAAAACTCTGCCAGGATGTGTTACATCATCCAAAATACTTTCGGTGGTGTCTACGACAGAATCCCATGCACCACCCAGACCACTAAAAATATTACTTAAATTAGGAATATGAATCTCTGGGAAAGTAAAATCACCTATACCAAATGCATAATGCGGAATATTTGATTGCATTAATCCTGCTGTGTTTGTGGCATTCATAATCTTTGTGCCTGCAGGCATATTGGCAATAATATTTCGTTGCTCAGGGAACACGCCCACCTTACCATTTGGTAATTGGTAGGCTTCTCTGTACGTTCCGCCTGATTGATCATTAACTAACGCAGGCCCGCCACGATGAGTTCCGCCTTTTGCGAATCCAGGAATATTAAAATCAAAAATTTTATTTGCCGCTGAACCTGCTCCTACACTATTCAATACATGTCGTATACCTTTTAGAGCTCCATTTATGGCCTTTTTAACTGGAGATAAAATCGCTGACCCTATACTTTTGGCAGCATTTTTGATTGCAGAAACACCCGATCTAAGTCCCGATGCCATTCTGCCACCTAAATTGCCGGCCCAACTTGCGACGTTATCAAACGCGTTTTTTGCAGTTGACTTAACAGAACTAAAGTACGGACTAGTATTATCTCTCATTGATGACCAAGCGCGTAAAGCGCCGTCTTTAGCAGCGCTCGCTTTTGAAGAAATCGTTGATTTAATATTCTCAAATTTATCCGAAGCCGATTTTTTAATACTTTCAAAATGAGAAGCAGCTGAATCTTTTAGATTACCAAAATATTTCTTACCATTATCAAAAGCTTCCTTTGTTTTTTTGGTTATTGTTGACTTTACGTTTCCCCATATTTTAGATGTTGATTTAGAAATTTCATCCCAATGTTTAGAAACGTATTTTCCAAATAAAATAAAAGGAGCGGCTGGTCCAGTAACCATAAGGATGAGAATATCACTACCCCATTTTTTAAGGAACTTTGTGATTCCGTTCCAAACCTTCTCGGTTACTTTCTTAATACCATCCCATTTTTCACCAATCCACTTACCAAGCTGACCAGCCTTCTCTTTCAAAGTATCCCAGTTTTTCCAAAGAAGGACACCAGCGCCAATCGCAGCCGCAATTGCAAGCGTAAATGGACCACCAAGCAATGTAACAATGCCTCCTAAACTTGATCCTAATAAAGATAAAGCACCGGATATTCCTCCGACTCCGCTTAACGCTGACATAATTCCGCCTACAACAGTAACTGCTGTCTCTACCATTGATATTAATTTTAAGGCAGCCGCAAATGACGCTACCGCAATAACAAAATTTGAAAAACCTTCCGAATGCTTGCTTATCCAATCGCCCACAACACCGAGTGCCTTTCCGACACCTTCAAGAACTGAAACTATAACTCCACCTGTCCATTGCGCCATTGGTTTTAAGAAACTATCAAAAAGCCATTTTCCGGCAGGCTTTAAAGCATCGATGATACCATTCAATAACTTTATTGCGCCCGATAATGCGTCTAAAAAGGCAGGTATTAATTTGGTGATTGTAAAACCAGCAAGAGGGAGCAATACATTATTATAAAACCACTGTAATCCATCGCCAATATTCTTAGTTAACGGCTGAATAGCTTTAAGTAACCCATCAATCGAATTAAGTAATGGTCTAAAATCTAATGTTTTCGCCCAATCAGATGTGGATTTTGTGACACCCTTTAGTGAGTCTAATACGCTATTGATGATTTTTAAAATATCGTTAAAAATCGTCTGTCCTAGTCCTGCCGTATTCCAAGCACTTTTAAATTGGTTGGCTAGACCGCTAATTGTATTGAAAATATTTGTATAGATCCCCAATAAATTACTGGCAATTTTTTCACCGATTCCTCCATCATTCCAAGCATCTTTAAACGACTTCGCAATCGAATTTAATAATCCTAAAATACTGTCAAACATCTTTAAGAAAGAAGAAATCAATTTAGTCCCATTACCATCATCGACCCACGCGTTTCGAAATGCTTTGGCAACTGCTTCAATGATTGCGGCAATATTAGTAAATAAATCTATTAAATTCTTAGCAATAGATACACCAGTGCCATCATTCCACGCTTCTCTAAACGAAGTTGCGATTACATGTAACAGATCAAGTACAGAGTTCAAGGCGTTGAAGATTGTTTGAATTAAATTAGTTCCACGTCCACCATCATTCCAAGCATCTTTAAACGCTTTAGCTACATCGCCAATGATATTTAAAACATCGGCTAATAGTTTAAGAATATTACCAATAAATACCGCACCTGTGCCATTCGTCCAAACTTCCATAAACGACTTACCAATAGCCTTGATTAATCCGCCTACCTCACGTAAAGCGTATTTCCAAGCTTCGATAACCCTTTTCCCATACTTGTCCCACGCTTCCTTCATGGGCTTAAATAAATCAGCGAGAATTTTCTTTAATGCATTAGCTGCCGCAATGGCACCACCAAACTGTGTTCCATCCGGAATATTAAAGTTAGTTCCCGGTTTATTATCATCAAGAGAATCAGCAGATTGTAACGGTTGCTTATCGGCCTTTTGTTTGTCGTAAGAATAATCAGGTTTATCTTCAGCAGATGAAAGCACATTAATTTCATCGAAGCCCATTAAAGCCCCTTTAAGTTCTTGCGCCTTCTTTTTGGTTTCTTGCATCTGTTTACGAGAAGCTTCATTGGCAGCAGCTGCCGAATCAGCAGCCTTCTTATTAGCAGCAGTTATTTGCTTGTTAGTTTCTTTAATTTGATTGGCAGCAGCCTTTGAAGCGCTACCTGTATCATTAATAGCACGAACTTGATTATAAAGTCCTGATGCTCCTTGTTTTGCAGCGCCAAAACTCATCCCAAACAACGCCGAAGTGAATTGTGCAATATAACTTGTTGCTTTAGCAAGAACGCTCATAAGCGCGTTAACAGCCGGTAATGCAGCTGAATAGATAGGATAAAAAGCGGTCAAAAGATTAACCTTAATTTGATTAAAGGATGCTGCGAACTGCGAGTTAGTCATTAAAGCGCTACCTAAGCCTGATGCAAGCATCGTTACACCTTGATACAGTAACGTGAATATAATCAATTGGGAGGCTAAGGATTTCAGCCCTCGTGACATTCCTGATAACATTCCGCCACTCCTACCAGCAGCCCCACCAACTTTATCTAAATTTTTCGATCCACTACCGATATTAAATAGGTGCTTAGTTATCGTTCCGAGCGGACTCATCATTGTCCCAAATGCTTTTTTGGACATGCTACTTAACTTAGAAAATCTACTTGATGTATCATTAATCTTAGCGCTCAGCCCATTCATAGATGATGCTGATTTTTTTGAGCTTGTTGCTGATTGTCCAAGTTCAAGGTTAAGTTTTTTAATAGCTTTTTCTAAGCTAGTACTTCTATCCTCTACCTTTGCATATGTTGCACCTAAAGAATCATTTTGAGCAATGAGTTTAGCCATCTTAGCTTCTTGCTTAGCCGCTTGATCACCGATCTTCGTTGATTTTGCTGTGGGAGCTGTTTTAAACCCATCTGTAAAGTTACCTGTCGGCATTTCAGCATCAGCTTGTTCAGCCTTCAATGTCTTGATATTAGCTTTAAGGCGATTGATTGAAGCTTCATTCCGGTCCATTGTTTGAGCAATTTTGTTTAATGATGCGGGCACAGCATTAAACTCCGACTGCATTTCGGCAGCAAGAGCTTTAGCTTGATTCTGATATCGCGTCATTCGCGCTTCAGCAGATGCTACTTGAGCATCAAACTTCTGTGCGACTAGGGGATTCCCGCTCGAAGTAGCAACAGCCTTCTTGTTTTGAAGATACGAAACCTTTTGTTGAATCGCTCTGGCTTGCTCCATTTTTGAATTAACATTATTGACCAACTGATCAACTTCTTTGCCAACCTTAACTCTTGATGTAGCCATGCCTTTAGCCATACCGTCACCTGTTTTACTCATGGATGATTCAGCATTTTTTGACATGTTGTCGAACTGTTTGGACATATTGTCGTTAATCTTTTTAACTTCATCAATTAACTTATTGCTGCCTTTGCTAATATCCATAGACTTTTCAGTCTTATCCATTGAAGCACCAGTAATTTGTTCGACTTTGCTAAATGCTTTTTCAAAAGCTGGATAGATTTTTTCAAGCTGCTCATTAATCCGGCTTAGGTTGGCATCGATATAGACCTCAAGCGTTTCTAACTCCATTTACTCACCTCCATTTTTTGTTATAATTTAGACATTAAATTGAAAGAAGGAACACCGATGAAACTTAATCATGATTGCGTAAGAGACGTATTACTGGAGATTGAATCATTTCCGTTAAGAGATTTCCCGTTACAACTAGCCGACCTCAAAAAGACACCTGATCAGTATTCTCTTGAAGATACTGTTTATTCACTGCAACAATTAATGGATGCCGGATACATCACCGGTACATGTAAAATGGATTTTGCAGGTAATTATATGTTGATAATTAGAACAATTACTTGGGAAGGTAATAAGTTTTTAGACAATATTTGCAATCCCAAAATATGGTCCGAAACAACCACAACTGTCGCTAAAAAAGTTGGTAATGCGTCACTAAATATTCTTTCATCGGTGGCCAGTAAATTGATTACTTCATCACTCGGACTCTAATTTAATTTCTTTCCCTTCAAATAACATATAGATATTATTCTTACTGAGTGGCCAACGTTCATTTAACTTGGCCACTTGTTTTTTATCGAAGCAGAACAATGAAATAATATCTGTTGCCTTAACTGCGTTCATAAATACATTGGTTCCATTATGTTTGTAGTAGATAATGCCTTGATATTTTGTCATTTCTTCTTCCTTTCGTTAGTAGCTCTAACAGCCATAGCCTGTTGTACTAAAAGAGCCTGATCACTTTGCCATTCTTCTGGCTCAGTTCGATCAGGCTCATTATTTAATGTGTCTGGTTGACGTTCTGCGTTGTCATCCATAAAGCTGTAGTGCTTTTCAACAGATGGCATCTTGCTTGGGTCATTGACGGCAAACGCCATGAGTTCTGCTGTCTTATGGTCCATTACCGCACGCTCTTTAAGCATGGTTCTGTGATGTTTAATTGTCGCAGTAATGTGAATCATAATTTCATCAAACGTCATCTGCCAAAACTCGTCAGCCTTGATGCCATTTTCTACAGCATATGGATAAATACCATAGAGTAATTCGGTCACAGTTTTAAATTCAGGTTGGGTTATAGTGTTTCTTCTGGATCCGTAACTTCCGTTGGTTCCCCGTCTAGAGTCGTTTCCACTGATTCCCCATCTGTCTTGGTATCGTCCTTCTTCTTGCCGAAAAAACCAGCTTCATCCAATAATTCTTGAATGACATTATTTAAATCCATTGGTGTGTTGCCTGCTTCGAGATACTTTTCGAAACCACCAATCATATCTTTATCAGTAATACCGTGAGTTTGATTTGCACCTTGTAATACGATTAATAGCTTGTTAGTGGCGGGTAATACTACCCCACCATTGCCACCCATATAAAGTGACATGATTGATGTGCCTAAGCGCTTTTCAATGTTTAAGATTGCCTTTCCGTTTAATCGTAGGTCTAACATTAGACCGCCTAAGTTAAATTGTTTACCGTTTGTCATGTTTGTTTCCTCCAATAATTATTTATGCTGCGGTAACAGTTACTGTGCATGTTGCAACAAATGAACCATCATCTGTTTTAAATGTAATTTTGGCTGTACCAACTGTAATAGCAGTTATTTTTCCGTGTTGATCAATTGTAACGATTGAAGTTTTGTCGCTAGACCATTTACCAGCTTTATCAGTGGCATCCGTGGGAGTGACGGACGCGGTTAGTGTTTCAACAGCACCAACCTTTAAGCTTAAAGTTGTTTTATTAAGCGTGACTCCCGTTACGCTTTTGGGGCTGCAATATCAGGCCCATCAGAAACCACAACCGTGATTGTGTAATCCATGCTCTTATTAACTTCAGCATTACCCAATTTAAGCGAGAATGCGCCTTTAAATGTTACTGTTAAACCGTCCGGATAAGTAATTTTCCAATCATATTGTTTATCAGTACCCTGTTTATCTAACAATTGATAGAAATTCTTACCTTTATAGACCACTCCGAAAGCTAAGTTAGTAGAATCTTGCAAGCCTGCAATAGATTTTTTCTTATCGTCTTCGAGTGACGTAACATCAACTTTTTCTGGATCGGACCCAATATCTGGAATTGTTTTGACTGCAGCTACTTCGACAAAATCCGTTTCTGCACTAGATTTAAAGGCCAGTTTCGTTCCTTTAGTCAGTAAACCCAGACTAGGGTCTACGAATGTTTCTGCAAATTTTTGTAAATCAGTTTTTAATAACTTCATTTGAAATTCCTCCTAATTTTGAAATACCATTCTACGTTGGTTATCAACCATTGCGTTAAATACTAAAGCGGTACGTTTAACGTCCGCTAAATTTTGGTCTCCTGAAGTGTAAGAAAACCCTAACTTAACAAGCTCATTTACTAACTTGTTTGAGAGTTCTGTAAGAGAACTATGATCGTTAAACAAATCGATGGAAACAGTCCAATCAGTTTCTAGTTCCTGCTTACCCGCATCGATAAAATGTGGCTTATGTGTGGTGTGATAAACTGCTGCAGGAAACTTAGTTAACTCATCTGGATATGATGTACCGCAATAGTTTAAATCCGTTTGTTTAGACAGAATATCTGCCACAATCTGTTTGATATTAATAATCTCCAAATTAACCACGCAACTTTCTAAGTTGTTTCTGGACATTAGCTTTATAGATTTCAGGAGCCTGCTGTTTAGCCCCTTTTATGGCCGGCATGAGTGCTTGTCTGGCGGGTTGCCCATTTGTCCGATAGAACTTCTTGCCTTTGATAGTAATCAATGGCATGCCATACAGAGCGTTTAAATCAGGCACCCCTTCAGCAGGAATAAACCAAGGTGTCTGTCGATAAACAGGTGTGACTCCTTCAGGTAAATCCTTAGGTGAGGCTTGGCCAACTTGACCGGTACCTAGCTCTCGAAAGATTGCTGTTGGGTTATCAGACCAAATCCGGCCAACAACATGCCCGTTGCTATTAATAACAACTTCATCCTTGTATGACCCGGCGGTCTCGCCACTCCCATGTTTAGTGGAAGATTGGATTTCTCTAACGGTATCGGCTCTAGCAAGTTCGACAATATCAAAGTTCGCATCCCAAACAGCATCTTCTATGACCTTAGGCAGCCTATCGAGTTTCGCTTTGAGTTGGCTCATCCCTTTTACTTCTACTTTCACCATCTTGCTTAATCCTCTCTAGAGTCATGTTTAGATGATTGCTGTAAGTGTTGATTGCTACAATCCGATAATCTGGATCATCCTCAGGTATAACATTCAAGCAAATACCATCTAACTCGTTACGGTTCTCTTTGATTGCACTACCAACATACTTAGCATTAGCAAAGTAACGTAGGCGCTCACCATACAATTCGGCTGCAACTTGCCCAGATGCAGGCTGAACGTTCATCATTAGCTTTTGACCATCACCATAGGTAATGATCTCGTTCAACTCATCATCATGCCCTACTATTCGTTTCCGTAAAAAAACCGCTACTAAATCGCTTCGTTTGAGTCTCAATATAAAGACCTCACTTTAGCAATTCGGTAACGATTTAATTTGGAACGAATACTTGTAGGGATTCCTAATTCAAAGTTTTGAACAACGCCGCCTTCAGTTCTAGCCGTCTCACCCTCGACATCCAGTTGATTAAACGCAATCTTAGCAATCTTTTTAGCATATACGTACATGCCATCTTGCATCTTATCCCGATTAGTATAATCAAGAACCTCAGTGATCGCATCGTCGTACAAGTCAGCAATCAAAGCAGCATCATTATCCTCTTCACTTGTAAGACGCTTCAACGCAGTTAATTGTTTACTTTTTTCATCGCTCACAACAATCACTCCAATTATTTAGTTAGATCAATGGTTGCTTGGAATACTTCATCAACAGCAGCGAATGATGGAATCATTAAGCCTGATGCTTTAGTCCATGTCCCCACTGGGTCAATCGTTGAACGGTAAATACCAGCATAAACATTCCCAATCATTGATGATTCAACGTCACCGGCGCCTGTTAATGCGATTTCTTCAGGTGTTGGTCCCCATACCTTTTCGCCAAGCAAGTCATCATTCATCATCACAAAGCTGTTTTCTGGGAAGTAGCGTTCAGAGATATATTTCCCATTTTTATCTTGTGTTTTGTACTTATTATCATAGGTACGGATAACAGGTAATCCATGGGCTTGCATGAAGGAATCCAAATCGGCCATCCCAATTGTTCTGCCTGAATCTTTACCGAAAATGGCAGCAATCACTTTAGGATGACGCATAAAGATACGCAAAATTTTATTTGATGTTAAAACGCGAGTTGGTGCAACGTCTAAGCTGTCTGACCAGTTTTCTAAGTTTTTGATCGGATCACTTGCATCATTAGTCCATGATTCAGCACCTGATAATGTAGCTTGATGTTTCCTGTCAACTGAGTAGTCTAAATTAGCATCTAGGCCATTACCTTTGATAGTGATTTTACCAGTGGATAGCATTTCCATTGTCATCTTTTCAGCACGAGCTTGGACGCCTTGAACTAAAGTATCAATGTCATTATAAACACGTCCTTGAAGGTACTCGCCTTCTTGTGGTGTCCGTGGATTTTGTAGTGCAATCAAATCTTTTTCTTTGATTTGCATTTTACGTTTGATCAACGCTAGTTCAAGCGTTTGAGCGCTAGCTTCACGGCTACCAATTTCAGCTTCACTATCAAATGCTGATACTGATGCAATAACCGGCGTCATGCTACCAGCGTTAATCTGATCTAATTCTAACGATTGAGTTTTGCGAGATGGGAATAAAGCGTCACCAAGCATTTCAGGGTACGCACGGTTCCGTGTGTAATCTAGAATATCTTTCTTAGTAAACACTTCTAAGATGTCTGCAAAATGTTGTAAATTCATAACTAATTGTTTTTTCATGTCTGTTCCTCCGGTATTCTAATTATTTTCCTGTTTCTGATGGTTCATCTTTCTTTTCAACGTCACGCCACTTAATTGAAGTCATAGCTTTCATAGCTTCATCAGTTGGCATTACTGGCAATCGTTGTGCCAATAACCAACCTTCAACAATTAAACCAACTGGTTGTGGCCCGTTTGAAACGTTAACTTCATGAATCGTAATTCCTTTTGCTTTACCATCGTTTGAAGGGAATACTGTGCCAGCAGGTACAACTTTGTGGCCTAAATCATCAGTAATAACACCCACTGTATTTTCATCAACTTGTTCAGTGAACGAAATAAAGTGTTCACTTGCTAAAAAGTTGACGTCTGACATTGTAACTTTCTTTCCTACGTACATAATTAGTTCCTCCTAATATTTTTTATCCCAAATAGATTTTTGGGATTGCTGACTAGCATTGCGTTGTTCGGCTAATGATTCACCAACAGATTGGCTACCACCGCCACCACCTCCGGTTGAACCAGGTACATCAGATGAGCCTGCCAACTTTTTATCGACTGCTTCCCTAACTGTGTCGCGGTAACCACTAGCAACTTTGGTATAAAGATCTTCTAGATTATCTGTATCAGCCAAAGCTGGTTCAAAAGCAGCAACTAATCCAACTGGTAATCCATCAGCAGCTAGTTTTTGCGTGATGTTTGCCCGATTTTCAGCGATGGTCACCTTTTGCTCGCGATCAGCCAATTCAGATTGTTGTTGTTCCAAATCATGTTCGCGTTGTTCATCCGGCGTCATATCTTCATACGCCTTTTGTTGTGATTGTTCTTGCTTCCAACCTTCCTTTAGCTTTTCAGCAGACTTAGCAAACTTCTTGTCATACCAGCTATCTAATTCCGATTGATCGGTAAAAGTAATTTGGCTTGAATTTGGGTCTTGCCCACCTTCACCTGCGCCATTACCACCAGTACCGCCTTCTCCCGCACCGGGTCCACCTTCTCCGCCATCAGCGAATAGTTGTAACTTCATTGGTAAGACATTTGAGAATAACTTGACATGTTTCATTTAAAATTCCTCCTAAGCTCATGCACACCAATTCATTCCACAAAAAATAAGCATCCCATGAACATCATTTCTGACCCACACACAATGCTTATCTCTAAATGTGAAACACTTAGCCTACACACGCTGTAATTTGCCCAGTTTAAAGACATTTGACAGGTCTCAAATAATTCATTTTCGAGTAACAGCCTTTTTCCCGTGCTTATCGATTAGCATCTGTTCCCAATCCCTGTAAGTATCATCAGTATTGAGCTTAAACGTCTCGCCAGTAATAGGATCATTAGCCGTTCGATTGCCACCATACTTGGCGTAACTAAACCAAGCGACCGAAACCGTTCGGCACCAAGGATGCAACGGTGGAAAATTAACATTAACAGTTGCTTTATCAACGTCAAATACCTTTCCGTCGATATCTCTACATTTTTGAGAAGTCCGAAAATCTAGCACAGCCACTAAAGAATACTTTTCGACGCCATGTGCTTTCCAACCAGCTAACTTAGCCTGATTGTGTACGTGATTAGCTTCAGTACGGATTAAGCGTCTAGCAACACCGATACCGGTGTTAAATTCCTTGGCAATCTTATCAGCCATTTCACGTTGACTCATACCAGTCATTTCAGAAACGGCAAATAGTTCTTGCAACTTCTTGGCCAATAAGTCAGTGTCATTCCAGATTCGTTTAGAATAGTTGCTACCGAGCCAAGGCGTATCAAGTATTTGTTTAACTTCATGAGTAGATAATTCATTAAACACATCAGCATTATCAGTTTTTACTGGAGTAGTCTTTTCAGGTTTAACAAACTCAATTCGATTGGTCTCATGGTTAACCATCGGGACCGTTTCTCCCTGATAAACACCCGCTTTAGTTTGAGCGTTGCCTATAATCGCCTCTCTAGAAGCACTGGCATAAGCGTCTTTAACCGCATTAACATAGTAATCAGTTGATTGCTCCAATTGAACGTCTGCCAATTGTTTAGCTACTATGTAAGCTTTAGCTTTCAGTTCTTCCATCTTGGTAATTCGTGACTTGGCGGCCACCCAATCTAAATATTCTTGTACCTTAACCTTAGTTTCTTTATCATCAATCGTTTTAACAATATTCTGCAAAACTACTAAATCTGTAGCTGGCACTGTATTGTTTAGAGCGGCCTTTGCTTGAGCTTCAGTTAATGAAGTTTGGCCATCGTATCGCTTGTATAGCTCATCTACCGCATTAGTGAGGTACTGTCTAGCTTGGTTATAAACATCGATAACTTTCCGTTCGTACTCGTCACCACGCTTAAATAGCTTCTGTTCCTCAAGTGCTGACCGTAACTCCCAATAAGTAAGCTTATCCTTATCAGCCATATTTACGCCTCTAAGCTATTTAATTGTTCTATCGTTAAGTTATCCGGATATTGTTCCGCAATGCTTTGTAGCCCCGATAAAAGGGTACGTGTTAATGTCAAATTAACCGTACTAGGTAGAATATTGCTAACAGCAATATAGCCATTGCCATGATCAACACTGATGTCCTTACGCAACTCATTAGTAATAGCAATCGTGAGCGCTGAAGCGCCCGCACAAACAATGTCCATCCCTTTTGGTAAGAACAAAGCATGACCGCTAATCCGATAACCCGTTATCTGGTTGCTTTTGTTTAGTTGAAACGTCGCCTTGATCATCGCGATAACCTCCTTTACCTTCTGGTTTGTCATCCAACTTGCTGTTACTTGGTTGCCCCAAAGCTTTTTGGTTCTGTTCGATGTCATCAGCTTTTTGTTTATCCAACATTGCTACCACTTCAGCAGGATCATCAACACCAGGTAACCAGCTTAATGTGATTTCACGAGGGATAAAGCCATCAGCATTACGAATATTATTGATAATATCTGTTAAGTTAACAGGGATGTTAGGCGTGATATCAATCTTAGTGCCCTTCACATCAACATCTTGCGACTTAACAAGCATGATGTTTTGCATCAATTCTAAGCGTCGTCTTAGCCCTTTAACTAAGTAGCGAGACTTCATACTCATGAGGTTCAGCAAACCAAACAGCTTATACTTCATGGCTTCACCTGAGATGTTCCCAGCAAATTGTTCATCATTGAGATTAGGAACATAAGTAATCTTGTGAATGTCATCTTGCAATGACTTGATCAATACTTGTAGCTGTGACTCATCAAACTGTTTAGTTAACCATTCAACAGACGCGCCGTCACTGCCTTTACCAGGCGCTTCAATCATCCCATTCCTTAGTTCGCCTTCAATTTTGAATCCATAGACAACTAGTAAAGCATCAATGAACGCTTCTTTATCCGACACACGATCGGATTGAAGTACATTGTATGCATCAATTAATGAGATAGCTTGTTCAAAGTCGCCTTGTTTCTCTTCGTTATTACGATACTCAATAATCGGAACACCACCAAAATAGTGTTCCTTATACTTAGGTTTACCAACATTACCAGTAATCATCCTCAGCCCTGAAATGGTTCGATAACTAAGCACGCCTTTATCGGTGTAGACCTTAACTAGATAGCCATTTTCACGACCATCCAAATCAAACTTCTTTTGATAATGAATGCCGAATAAAGGATTCTTTTCTACTGAGTCATCGGTGACTAACACAACACCACGGGGATCAATTGATTCAATCCGTTCTTCAGTCGTCTTATCGTCAATCGCCTTCAGGTACAACAACTCGTAGGCTACCCCGAAAACAGATAAGTCTTTCTCTAGTTCAGTATCGTGTGAAACGATGTCCATTGCATCGAACGAATCCTGTATTGCTTTGATATTCTTATCGGGCGCAGCAGTATAACTAAATGGGTTACCAGTCACAAAACCGACAGCCATATCAGTGACGTATTTAGCATGATTGATAACTATCTTGGTATTCTTGCTATTTTCATTAAGCTGACGATTTAACACATCATGTTTGCCGTTATAATAACGGTCCAACTTATCAAAACGCCGCTTGTTCTTCGCTTGTTTCCGTAACACATAATCTAAGAGTTCAAGGCTAGGGTTATTAATGTCCCCTGCCAACTCTCTATCAATCGGAAATCCCAAAATATCCCTCCTAACCAAAAAGGCCAGCCGGTTTGGCTGACACTTTTGCTGTTCTATTCTTGTAAATAACCATGAATACGAAGTACCGCATTGCATCCATGCTGTGATCATGTTCTTTAACAGGCTTATCTTCGCCACGTTGCTCCGCTGTAATATCCCAGATGTAAGACGCAAACTCTTTAAACACGTTTATACATTTATTGCTAAACTTAATCTGCCCAAGATTCAACGCCGTTTGAGTAGCACGAATGCCATCAAGCACATCATTCTGTGCCTTAATGACCGTGAATCCCATACTTCTTAACTTAGTAATGAATGACGCTGCAGACGGATCAATGATAATCTGTGCTTTAATACCGTCTAAGAACTTAATTAACTCATTAGCATATTGCTCATCAGTCCGCTGATGCTTGGTCTCACGCCCCGAGTAGTAATACTCCTTGATGCAATACCAAACACCGTTATTCAATCCCCACAGCAAGAATACAGTCGGATTAAGCGTCCCATAATCACATGACACATAATACTTACTGAAATGCATATCATCGGGGATATCTTCAGACATTGTTTGCCTATCAAAGTTATCATAGATAACACCTTCAGACAGCACCCACAATCCAAGAATGTATCGCTGATAGAACACTCCAGTATATAAACGCTCATATCGTGCACGTACTTGCTCACTCAGGGACGGATTGTCATTCATTGTAAAGTGAATGTGCAACGCGTTCTTTTCGGTAATCTTATCTATCCATTCAAGCTTGAACCAGTGATATGGGCCTTCCGGATTCATATTGAACCACAGTTTAGACCCCTCAACAGAACAACGCGCCGTTGCTTGATTAACAAATGATTGTGGCATCAAAGCAACTTCATCAAAAAAGAACCCTGCTGCTGTCAAACCTTGAACCAAATCTTGTGCAGCTTCATCCTTACCACCAAAGATAAAGAAACTATTTGTTACACCATTCTTTGTGACCTCAAGCATGTTATCAGCGCGCTTATCCTTAACACGATAGCCACGGCTCTTAAGCATTCGCTTGAGTGGACGCACAACGTTACGACGAAATGAACCAATTGTCTTCCCAGCCATACCAAACTGCTCGTCATCGAACTCGGTCATCGCCCACAACACATAAGACAACGACATGATCAACGTCTTACCGGCACGTACGGAGCCATCACAGATGACAGCTTCTTTATCTTTGGTGCCTTCATAACGCCACCAAGTTAGAACCTGCATCTGCTTCTTAGAAAATGGTGTGAACTTAAAAACGTTATTCTTTCGCTTCATCAGTCCACACGCCTTCCATTGATTTATCAATAGCGTCAATAAAGCCGTCGTCGTCATCTTCATCAGGATCGTTATCACCATTCTGAATCTTCAAGCGGTCAATTTGAGCCTGCATAAGTTGGCCCTTAAGCGTCTGCTTCTCACCTACATAGTTCATGAGTGTATCCATCGCCTTCTGCTTGTCATAGAGTTCAATCACTGGCCCATCTTTACCCATCTTCACCGATTTAATCAGAGAGGTATCAAGTTCCCTGTCATTGTTGAAGTAAACATAGGAATTATGCCGGATAACTAATTTTCCATCATTATCAGTAAGTGGTACGTATGCTTCTTGTTTTCTGTCCCATACTTTTAATTCCTCTGGCCACGACCCAAATCGAACATAATCACCAACATCCGCAAACGCCTGCTTAGCATACTGTTTAGCAATGTCATCAGCAGTTAGCATCAAGTCACTCGCAATCTCACCACGTAGCTTATCTATTTGCTTGCGCACACTAGCATTTACTAGCAACCTTGGGCCATTTACATTAGCAGTTCGATAATCAACGCCATATGCTTGCATATAAGCCCACGTCGCATTGAAGCGTTGCAAATAGTACAAACAGAACATTTTCTGTTGATCGTTTAACCCATCATTAGCAGATAATTCCTTCACTATTTTGGGTGCAACCTTCTTCTTTTGGGTTGCAACTTTCGGTGATTTGGTTGCAACCTTTTTAGACTTAGTCGTATCACTCCAATAACGTGACTTCCAACTTTTAACAGCTGATATTGAGACGCCATACTTCTCAGCAATGTCTTTGTACTTCATACCAGACAAATAATCCTTATTAGCTTGTTCTTGCTTGCTCATTACATAGCACCGCCCTCCTTTTTATGGTTGTTTTTCTGCAATAAAATACGCCGCTCACTCGAACGGCGTTTCTCTTTCTTCTGTTTAAGCCACTTCTCTAAACGGGCATCGGCTGCCGTCCATTCAGGTGTTTCGTAGCCGTACTTTGAATGTATTAACTTTGCTATGACTCCCACTCTCCATTATTGACCATAATCGTTTCTTGCCATATAATGGCTTTGTTGGGTGAATTCCAACATCCGACACCCTTTTTATATTATCTCTACTCTAGTACGCGGCCGCCTTTTGGTGGTCGTATTTTGTTGCAGCAAAAAAGCCATAACCGATTGGCTATGACTTATTTAGTTTATTTATTATTGCGATTTGGACTAAAAAAGACAGCCTAGGCTGTCTCTAGATGTAAAATATATTTGTAGTTCCAACTTGACTGGCTTCTGATTCTTCAAAAATTAAATCGTCCTTATTTTTTTTGGTAATAATGATACAATCATCGCCAAAAGAGTAAATATGATACCCCATTATAATTAGTAAAACATTAAAATATAAAGAATTGTTTTTAACAAAATATATTCCTTCTATAACCAATAACAGGGTATTCATCAATATGGATGGAGCTGAATTCGGTTTTAATGAAATAACAGGTATTATGAACGTCACAAAAAAATTAAGTACTTCGGAGTCATTAGGTTTTATCTTATCGATTTTATATCGTCGTTTCCCATCATTATCTGCCTGACGCTTTAAAAGATACAACCAAATTTTTAAGGATAAAAAAGAAACGATGGACAATATAACTAATATAATCCAAAAGTTTGCATTTAAATTCCACGTTTCTTTTAACTTTTCTCCAGAAAAGGCACTTAAATTATTTAAAAAAATCATAATAAACACAGGTATATATGACGATACAAATATTAACCATTTAAATACCATTCCAGCCATTTCACTCTACCTCCTGTCATCAACCCCCGATTTATTACCAATTAATGTATGATAATATGCATCCTGCATTAAATTAATAAAATTCCCCAGTTGAGAATCATCTTCATAAAATATTTGATCTTTTTCTACATCAATTCGTATTTCCAAATTAAACTCTTCCGAAACATTCTTCGTTGCTTTTAAGTCTTCTAAAAATAAAGTTGGGTTATTATCGCTGCCCAATTTTGATAAACGCTTAACATAATTTGCATTGGACAATGCACCCTCTTTTAGTTTATCAAACCCCACTATTTTCTCGCTAAATTTTTTGTTCGACAAGACTTTTTTTGCTAGTTCGGTAAACTGATTGTTCAATTTTAATATTCGTTCAAAAGAAATATGCTGCAATATTAATATCTCATCTTTATAAATTATAAAGTCAATATAATCATCAACACCAATTAAATCCTTTAATTCTAGATCCGAAAAATACCCCTCAGTAAATAATCTTCCTATAAACCCCTTCTTTAAGAATTTCATTTTTCTTGTCCTTCGGAAAGCATACACAGGTTCTTCGTCTGGAACGTTACTAGGAAATTCATAAATGAAAAAGTCAAAATTATCTGGTTTAAACCTAAACTTTTTAGTAGGAGTCTTTATGGCCTCGGTTATTAGTTCAATTTCCGTTCTATATTCTTTTGTATCTGCTAATTCTATAACTTCATCGTTACATCCAACAACGTTATATTTTTCTTGTATGGCGTCTCCATTAATTTCCAATTCTTTAATAAAAATATCTTTTATTTGCTGAGCCAATTCATCGCCAATGCTCGGAGTGACTACTGCAATTTTACTTCCCCTATGCGCCATATGCAATGTTGGTTTACTGCCAGTGCTGATAACATTTTTTAGTTCTATCAAATCCATTATGCTTCCTCCAAAATTCAATTTATATACGCAACTATATTAAACACTAAAAAAGACAGGTATTCAACCTGCCTCGCGCGTATATAAATATCTGGAGCAAGGATAATGCTAACACAAATCAGATAAGTATTAAACCTATCAGCTTGTGCAATATCGCAGGTGTGGATTTGCACCACACAACGCGTTACTGGACTTACCGGCCCATTGCGTCTACCTATTCCGCCACTGCGATACGATGATGTGGCTGAGGTTTCCTGCTACCACTTCTGTAACGAATACATGTGCACACGTACCGTCGCTTTCAGGCTATCAAACCGCGCTCATCAACACGTCTAGCCTACCTTATTACATCCTAGTCGGGATTCGAACCCGAATCGTGATCGCAGGTGCACATCCGCGCCGCTTTACCATTAAGCTACTAGGACAATTGCCCGCAACTAATTAAGTCCAACAAGGAATCTCCTTCCTTGCAGATTTATACGGGCAACTATTTGATAATACTAATTTAACACATAAAAACGGATAAAATGGCTCTAAATTGGCTACAAATTAGCCACAAATCGGCTTTTTTTATAGCATAGCAATTTCCCGTGCTCATAAGCCTCTAAAAACTCAACCAATGCATCATTGCGATACTTCTTGAATGCGCTCAATGACACACCCATCTCACCTGCAATAGCATAGTCAGGATGACGATTTAGAGTCATGTAAGTATAATAAAGTGTCTCAAAACTTGTTTGACACAATGAGTAAACAGCTTTCTCCATTTTAGCCAAATCAATTGCAGCATCTGCGCCTTTAACGTACACATTTTCAACCCTATTACCATAACTATCAGATCGTGGCATATCCGTAACAACCGGCGATTTCAAATTAGAAAGCGGCTGTCCTGCCATCCGGGCTTTACGACGATACTGTTTTAATACTAATCTTGCGTTGTCTCTACATTTCTGTTCATCTAATTCTGGTAATAACACTGGCAACCGCTCCCTATATGATATAATTAGAGTAATCACAGACTAACTATGTCGTTCTTTCGTGAACGGCTTTTATTATGTTATAATTACCTATGTTCATTACATAGTGGTCAATAATGAACTACCGTGAATTCATTAAAGTCGTCTTGCCGGGCGACTTTTTTTGTGCCTAAAACATTTCTTCAATCTTAATTGTAAGCTGACGGATTCTCTCGTAAGCTGCTTCTATTTCTTTATTTAAATCGCAGTTGGCTTGCTCTAACCATTCATTTCGTTCCTTTAGCCGCTTGTTGTCAGCTTTGAGTTGCTCGTAGTTGTTCATTAGTCAGCCTCCACATAACTAGCCTTGAACACATCATCAGCAATCACCCAGTGTTCGCCTTTAATGCCTGTCGCAATCCAGTCACCGATTTCTAAGTTCATTGCACCTTCGAGCGTATACAGGATATAGCTAGGTTTATGCCCGATATAACCACTACGAGGTATTCCAATCTGATAACGATTAATCATCTCTTCCGACCCATCAAACTGTTCAGCTTGGATTGTTGCTGTTTTTCTGTAGGTTTTAATCATGACCAATGCCACCTTCCACACTTTTTACATTCTTGATAGCTTGAGCAACCTTCAACTCGACAATGAAGTTCCTTGAACGCTCCGTAATCATGGATACACGTTTGTTGCTTAAACCATCTCTTTAAAGTTAGATAGATATCACCAATCATTTTCCTACCCTCTTAATATTGTCAGCAAACCATTCTTCAACCAACACAACATCATAGCCAAAACACTTGCCGCAATCTGGACACTGTTCATCTTCAAAACGTGCACCCGGTGCTAGTTCCCAAAGTTCATACTCATTGGTATGTCCACACCACGGGCATTTTATATTTGTCATTATTCAGCCTCCAACAATTCCGGATTTTCGAATTTATTACCGATGACTTCGTAGCGAAATTCTCCAATCGGTTGATAAAAACTTATTCGATCGGTTACAAATCGTGCACCTTCGCTAACATACACGACTAGTAACGGTTTTCCTTCCGGATTGTCAAGGCGTAACACAACATCTCCCTCGTAAATTTTAACGCCGTGTACGTCTTTTAAGCCGGTGTATTGCATGAGTTCAACTTCATCCGTAAAATCGTCATACACATACTTGCTAACGCAGTCTTTTTATTTGCGTATCTATTTCAAAGTCGCAACTCGGTCCACGCTTTTATTTACATTTGATTTCTAGGCTATAAACCTCGATTATGCGTTAATGGTCAAACGTTACGACTAAATTTATCCCATAAGTCCTCTAATCTTAGATGAACCAGCTTCGGCCTGTTCCTCCAAAAGGTGCCCATACACTCGATGCAACATGTTTGTGTCTGTGTGGCCAAGCTGTTTAGCGATAACTGTTTCTGGTATCCCTTGAAAAATTAAATAGGATGCGTATGAGTGGCGTAATTTGTGTATGGATAGTCGTTCAACATTTAGTTTTTTTTCAATCGTATAAAGATTACTGTTAACCACATCGTTATAGAAAACCGTATCTTTACATTCTAAAAATATTGGTAAATTCAAATCAGCTTTTGGAAAAAAATTATGCTTAAACTTAATGTACCTGCGAATCAGCCCCACAATTGTTTGATCAACAGCCACATCTCTTAGCGATGCCCTATTTTTAGTTGGAATAAAGCCACTAAAAGTTTTATAGTCCCATGTTTTATTTACCTTAATTTTGTCGTCAAACACGCAGTCTTCCGTTATCCCTAGTACTTCAGCAAAGCGCATGCCTGTATGGATTGCGATTGATAATATTAATAACTTGTTCTGTATTGTTTGCGTCTTTGAACGGCTATTAATATGCAATGACTTATCTTCGTAAACCGGTTCTTTATCCAACATCTCATCTAACTTAAAATCCAAGTACGATTTAAACTTTACAAACTCAGTAGCACTAAAAGCTTTCTTTTTTGTAAAAACATCATCGCGCTTTTTGTCGTCCCAAGTATGCTCAATCGTATTTATTACTAGGCCACTTTGTGCGAATCCACTAATGTAACCATCTTCGGCCGCAAACCGTAACGCTTGAAGTATCTTGCCTTTAAAGTCCAACCACGTCTGCCTTCTGTGCGTTTGACCATATTTATCAAGAATCCATTGAAGGCTAATCCGATTGTTTTCTAAATCAACTAGCAACATATCGCCGGCTATACGCTTAATATCTCTTCCTGTCAGCGCGTATTTTTCATACGTGACATCTCGCACTTTGTTCAGTTTGTTATTTTCGATATACCACACATAATATTGATAAAAAGTCATTGATCGAATTTGCCGCCTTAACGTCTTCTTGTCGATTCGTCTGAAATTTCCATGCTCATCTTCAACAGACAAATTCATATTATGGTGTTTAACTAACACTTCATTCATCACTGTAAATTGCTCCTCTTCGCGTTAGATATTCTGGCCACACCTTATCTTCAATGCGCGCCTCTGTGGCATCTGGCGCCCAACTGTTTACGTTAAAAAATTGATTCACTTCTCGTGTTTGCGGCATAACATTAATGCTGCTAAATCCTAAAAAGTTATCTGCTGTATTTTGCACGAAGTAAACGCCTTTACATCCCTCTCTGCTCAATAAATCGATATGAACAACCACCGCATTCATGCCCCTGATCGATAAGTTGAATAGTAGAAACGGAATAGCTCTGTCTGATAGCTCTTCAGTCCAATAAAGGTAGTTCGATGGTAGATAATCCCACGGCAATACTTTTGTGCAGTCGTTCCACCACTTACTAATCGTGATTCCACCCGTACCAGCAGCTGAATCTATCGTGCTATTCCCGTCGCCAATAATCTTTGTGAGCAGTTTCGTGACACCGTCTGGTGTAAAGTCCTGTTTCTTATTCTTTCGATCAGCAGCCTCAGACTCAAAGTAGTTTCGGAACCAGTCAAAACTTAAATCACTTTCCTTTTCTAAGAATCGCTTAAATAAACCTTCACGTTGCTCACGCCTCATCAACATTTTCATTAACGCTTCTGGCGCCTTCCAAGAATCGTCAACGCCCAACAGCTTATTAATCTCTTCAATCTCCAGCATAGTTTCTCCCATATTTAAAATTTTTATAAAAATTGTTCCTAGTAGTCCCTCTGTTTATGTTAGGCGGTATTTTCCCTTCCTTACGCAATAGGGAAATTTTATGCTGAACCGCTCTTCTCGTGTGATTCCTTAATTTATTCGATAAATACTCAGTGTTTTGCGTGATGCCATTGCTGTCGAGATGAATATTTTGGGTGAGAAAATCAATCTCTTCCTCAGTCCATAGATAGACCACCTTTATTTTTAACAACCAGCGCCTTCGTGCAATAGATTCTTCAGATCTATCTAAGACTCTAGCAATCTCCTTTGACGTTGCACCATTTAAAACCATATTCTTAATGATTTTATCTTCATTTGCGGAATACCTTTTGTTAACTTCGTCATTCTTCATATCAAGAGCTGGTAAGAGATTCGCATTTCGCAAATCAATCACTTTTGAATAAACTGATTTGGGTTTTAGTCTAAACGTCTGCGCCATTTCTTTTGCATTCAACACTGCATTCGTTCGCGGGTCCAAAAGTAGTTTGTCGATGAATTTTCTTGTAGTGTATTCATCCCATCTGTTAGTTATCCGCCCTTCGTTCATCTGCCTTGCCCTCCTTGAGTGGTATTTCCATCGCGCAATCATAGACACACTGTCTCGCTACCTAAATTTCACCATATAATCTTTTGTTATCTCTATATCTGCGACGCATTTCAGTTACCTTGTCCACTGTTTAAAGCAATCGATGCTTCAATCCAGTTAACTGCGTC
Organism: Latilactobacillus parasakei; assembly: GCF_049674265.1. Lineage (NCBI taxonomy): Bacteria > Bacillati > Bacillota > Bacilli > Lactobacillales > Lactobacillaceae > Latilactobacillus > Latilactobacillus parasakei. The sequence goes on from NZ_CP186861.1 coordinate 509,293, forward strand.
GTTCAACCTAGTGTGATAAGTTGTCTTGCTACCGACTGTTGCCGTAAATTGCCGTGGATCAGTTGACGTGAGTTTAAACTCATCACAATTAATTAATAATCCCGTCTGTTGTTTTGTTTCCATTGTTCACACCTCCTAGAATGGTAAATCGTCATCATTAATATCAATCGCTTGCCCGTTACCAGCGAACGGATCACTTTGCGACTTATTAGCCGTTTCGTTACCTTGATCGGTTCCTGTTCCAGTGTTTTTGCCGTTAAATGGCGCTTTATTCGTTCCCTTATCGTTCCCACGTGATTCTAACAGCGAGAAATTATCAACAATTACTTCTGTCACATAAACACGTTGGCCTTGCTGGTTCTCATAGTTTCTTGTTTGAAGCCGGCCGTCAATTCCGACCAACGAACCTTTGTGAGTAAAGTTAGCGAAGTTTTCCGCTGATTTACGCCAGATAACACAATTAATAAAGTCTGCTTCACGCTCACCGTTGGCGTTGGTAAATTGGCGGTTTACAGCTAAGGTAAAGGTCCCAACCGCTGCACCTGATGATGTGTATTTAAGGTCAACATCTCTAGTTAAACGTCCAACTAATACAACTCTATTAATCATTTTGAATCCCTCTCTTCTTTTCAAACGTCTTATCGAATATGTCTTGCATTATTTTCCCAACCTTAATCTGTTCCTGAAACTCATCTTCAGTCAGCCACTCATTTCTGGCTGATAAACAGCAAATTTTGTTAATTCCGTACTCTTTGGCCAGATACTCATCAACTTCTGCCTGTGTATGAGTCTTTGGGATTTTGTCGTATTCAGCCTTGCGGCGATTATTGGTAATCACAAGGTCAATTCCGTAGACGCCCAGGACTTTTTCAAGCTTGAAATGCAAATCATTGTAGTGCATATTCAGACCCGCAATCGCTCCAGTTAATTGGTCAGGTTGGCTATTATAATCATCTAAACAAGCTCGCTCTTCAATTGCCTTTGATTTTTGCAAATTTCGCATAGCTCGTTTGACCTCTGGGTATTTTAGTAACGTCTTTGCTTTAGCACTTAATTTTGGATAACTCATTGACTACTACCTCCACTCTCGGTTTATCCGAATAATATTTATGCGCTGCTACGTCTGTTATTTGGTTGTCATCAAGCCATACGAGCCCATTTAAGCCATCTAAAATGATTTTGATGTAATTATCCGTATCGGGTTTAACTGTCGGTCTAACCTCATTTGAGAGCCTTCTAGCATATTCTTTCTTGCTAACCGATTTTTGGATTGACCGGTAGACATTTATATCGACTTCAATTGGACAATCAATCGGTTGATAATCATCTGGTAGCTGTTGCATAGCCTGCTCTTTAAGCAGAGTCTTATAATCCCGACTCTTTTTGGGATCATACGCTTTAACAAATCCACCGCGACTACTGAACCTTGGACGACCAGCCGCTACTGGTTCACCCGTGATTACTAATTTCATTTATTCACACCTACTTCTTCGCTCTGTAGTCTTGAATATTTTTAAACGCATAGGACATTCCATTCTTACCAAACCGACTCATTACACGGTCACCGTAGTTTTCCTTTAAGGCCGAACCAGCCAAATTGGTATTAACGATAGTTGCCTTATTTTCTCTGGCACGCCAAATCTCGTCTAGCGTGTCTGCACTGTATTCGTTGACCCGTTCACTGCCTAAATCATCAATGATGACTAAATCGGCACGCTTTATTTGTTTTATAACTTCTTCTGTACGGCGCTTTACTTCTCGATCACTAATACCACGTTTTCTTTCATCTAAGAGTTCACGCCAATCGACAAATACAACGTTTAACGCGTATTTAGTACGTTCTAACACGTCCCATATAATCCCCATAGTTAAGTGAGTCTTGCCCACGCCGGTTTGTCCATACATTAAGACGTGAGTTGGTTCTCGCGCAGCAATATTTTCTGCCGCTTTTTTCGCAAACTCCAACGCATCTTTTTGCCCCTGCGTGTTTGCTTGGTAGTTGGTGAATCGGTTTTTAAAACTATCCATATCTGATGGCATTGAATACTTGTATAAGTAATTGGTGGCATCGTTCTTACGCGCAATTTGGCTCATTTCTAAATTAGTTAACGCTTTATTATTTTGTGGTTCAGTAGGTGGTTCCTTATACCCGCAACTCATGCAAGCGCCAGCCATCTTTTGTCCGGTCACTCTCGATAATGTTTTTGGTCGAACTAATTGTGCTGAGCAGTTAGGACATTGCTTGTCGTAGTTTTCTAAACCTTTAAATAAGACTGATAGAGCTCGGTTCGTTCCTTCCACGTTCTACCTCCTAAAACGGTAAGTCATCGTCCGATATTTCTGTAGGGTTCTTGTAAGCTGCTGTCTTCGGTTTGCCTTTACGAGTCATTTGAATCGCTAACGCATCATACTGTTTTCGCAGTTTCTTGGGCGATAAAATATTACCTACCCAGAAATCGTCTTGATTGACCCAATCAATAACCGCTTTTATCTCGTCGTATGATCGTTTGTCTTGTTCGTGCATCAAACGAACTTCATTGGCCCAGTTCTGTAAGTTAGGCTTCTTAGCCTTCGGGAACACATCTTGTATCTTTTCCCAAAAATAAACTGCTGCTTTATAATTCAAATTGTCGGCGTTGTAAGTCGGAGACTTGCGACTATTCTTTTTACTATCCTTACCTAACCTATCCTTACCTAACCTAACCTGTGCGGTCCATTGGTTGTCCATTGGACGTCCAGTTACTTTGCCTGTGTCAGCTCTGGGTTTTGGCTGCTTTAATTCTGCGGTTGGCATAATTTTTAAAAGTAAATCTTTATAGATTGAATCGACTTTTCTGTCAGCTCGAATCTTATTATTCTCGTTCCAGTCAGTAATATATGTTACTAAGTCATCGTTTAAAACACTGACAAACCCTTTCGCAACAAGAATTCTCAAATCATCTTCAACCGCCCCAGTTTGGCGCATAATAGAAAATGCTTCTACCACACCGTCATCATCGGCGTGTAATCCAAGATGAAAGTAAAGCGCCTGGCTGCTCAATGGCATTTTGATAAACCTAGCACTGTTGGTAATTCGATTACTGAACATTCTGCGTTGTGCCATTTTCAACACCTCTTAAAGTATGATTAGCTTGTAAAATTTCACGATTTGCTTCGTTCGTAAGTTCTTGTAGCTCACGTAAATCTTCAGTGAGCCCTGATATCCCACTACTAGCGTTGCCTATAGCAACTTCATGCCCGTAACCCGTATTTAATATGTCGCTTATTTGTTTTTTAGGGTCAATACTATGCTTTAGTCTTTCTTCAAAATCTTGTTGCATGTAATTAAGTAGTGCTAACATACCGTCAATCTTTAAGTAGGCGCTGTCTAACTTGTTGTTAATTGCTTGCATCTTCGTAATCCCCTCTAACCTTTAATATTCTCAATGTTTCTAAGTCCGGTTTGACTGGCTTAATGTGATAATAATTAATAAACGAATCAATCCCTTTGTTATGCTGCTCAGTGTGATGATTAACGCAGAGTGGCATAACGAATCGCTTAGTATGGTCGACTTTATTTCGGTTAACACCCATGCCAACAGCGTTAACATGTGCGAACTGTGCTCGTTTACCGCAGATGACGCACTTACGATGTTTCAAACATTGCAGCGTTAAGTGGTAGTCTGTCGGGATCATATCCCATGTTTTAGTTTTAAAAGGTATTTCTTGTTTAAAACAAACATCTAAGATAAATGTTAGAAAGCTTGCTGCCAGCGACATACTACAATCGCTTAGGCTGAACCACTCAATGCCCTTTTTCTGGATAAACTTATATTTAAACCATGCTTCCATTGCATCATCTGGATAACCTAAGTAGTCGCAAACGTCATGAATCAGCGCGTATGTCTTCTTACGTTGGTCAGGACTAATACGTCTACCGTCTTCAATCTCAACGCTGACGGACACCTGACGACCGTTGGCGTACTTGCTAATCTTGTTGATGTCTAGCTCATCATCTGTTTCAATTTCGAGTTTGTGTTTAGAGTACTTACCAAGTTTGCCGTAGACCGTCATTTTTCTTCAAATTGACCTTGCTGTAATTTATAAAAGTTGAGCGCCCCAGCTAACTGAAATACTTCTGCGTATGTTAGATCAGCAGGCTTCTTGTCTTTGTGTTTAAGCACTAATCGCAATTTGTCGACTTCGTCTTTTTTTAGATTCATAAACTCGGATGTAATCCATTTGGCAACTCGCTCTCTAGCCTCTTCTTGCTTAGCTGTGTAATCATCAAGCAATGCAACAGCTTGTCCATCATCGTCATCATCTGCAACAACACCAAACGCTAGGCATAGACTTGTTCTTTTTGCATAAGTTTCATTGGCACCTTGAGTTTGCATTTTTGCATCTCGCGGAAATGAATCACCATAAATAGTTAGTGACTCTCCGCTAATATGGCGAATTGTTGTGTAAATCTTGCATGAGTCTTTGCCATTTGCACTCTGATTGTCTAGAACACCTTGGTAAAAACTAAGACCAGAATCAGCTTTTTTAATCGCTTTGCGAATCGCCGAATCAATAGCGCTTAAATCGGCATATTTACCGTAATGCGCTTCTTTATTTTTAACGGGTTGTACAAACATCTTTGCAGTTTCATACAACGCCTTATTAAGTTCTGGCGTCTGTTCTGTATTTAATTCTTGAGTAATCATATTTGTTCCGCCCCCATTGCTTCTAGTAAGAATTCAGAATCTAAGCCATAGTCTTATAACATCTGAATTAAATCGTGATCGCTCTCGCGTAGTAGATTTCTCAATACGTAGTCGCACGAATAGTCTTCGTCTGCCCAGAAAGAATAGTTTGTTTCTTCACCAGTCTTTGGGTCAATACCCGATATGTGTAATCGGACGTGTTTTGCAGCCCCTATAATCATTTAAATACCTCATTTCATTTTTTATTGGGTCGTGATACAATGAGGTCGAATAGCTTTCCAGACTATTTAACCTTGGTCGTCAGTGTCTCTAGCACTGTCGGCTTTTTTATTGCGCTTTTCGATTAGGCTTAACATACCGGCCGTCGATAAACTTAATAACGTTACTATTAGACTTGTCATCATCGAACCCCCATAGATTTTTAAATCCAATCTTGCCAGCACCATAACAGAGAACCGCGACGCTGATAAGCAATAACAAGAAAATAAACCCATCAATTTGAATCATTTTGTGTCCCCTCCCTGTTCAATAAATGCTGCAACGCCAATCTTTCCCTTTGATAGCCCGAAACACTCCGCGCCGTCGTATTTGGTGTAGCCTGGTTCGCCTAAGATTGAAGCAAACTCTCGCGCACCAGCTTTACTCAAGCCGTGTTTAGTGAACCCTACTTGATCACAGCTGTGATAGAGTCTTAACACTGTTAGGTCGTCATCCGTTACATAAATCTTCTCCATGATTTCGCTCCTTTTGTTGCTGAATATAAAGTTTGTGCTTGTAGCCTTCGTACCAGCGGTCGGCCAGTTGTTTGTAAATATCCCAGTTCATTACCAGCCCTCCTTTTCAAGCCATTTATTAACCACAAGTTTGCTATAGACCGTTTGTTTCCTTGGATACTCCATAGCCGACCGGCCTAATTCGGTGTTTAAAATAAGCCAGTCAACCATGCTGGCATCTCTGCCTAGATAGCCACCTAATGTCTCTTTAGTCATTAACATTGGAAACTCCGAATCTGGTTTGCGTGGTTTGTCTAATTGGCTGATACCTCTTGACATTGGTTAGCCCTCCCTAAGCTGTTTTATTTTGATATACTTGTCTTTATCAGCACTGCAATGCTGAAATTTAATTAAAGGTAGTGATAAAATGTTATTCGATGTAGAAGATGACGCAATATCAATTGCTAATATGCTTGTGGAAAATTCCAGAGTATTAGTAGACCAACTATCAATTCACGCATTTAGCTCTACTGAATTAGATGGCTATGTCCTACTCATACAAGGACTGATGGATATGAAAGACAATCTTTATAACAATATGGAATTAAAGGATGATTTCACTTTTGAAGCAGTCACTGAAAAAGCAAAGTCATTTTTAAGAATCTATCAATCAAAAGCACCAAAGGATGTTGTTAAGGGAGCATTTGACCGTTTAAGCGATTCTCATGATAAAATGCTAAATACATATCCGTATAAGCATGACATTGATCTTAATTTTTAATGTTTTTCAAAGGAAGCTGCATAGCTTCTTTTTTTAATTCCTGTATCGCGTTGATTATTAAATCAATTTGAACTCCATAAACAGGATTATCCTTATAATTCAAGTGGAGACTTTCTTTTTTTGCGTTTAGGTAATCAATGGCTTCGTTGTAGCTGTTACCGTGGCTCAGGGCTTCTTTTCTAATATCACCAATAATTAAATTAGCTAGTTCGTTAATTTTGTTTTGCATGTTTAAGCCTCCAATTCAAGTGCCATTTGGCGTACTAAAGTTTTAGTGGCAGTCGATGGTTCCCAATCATTAATAAAGTCGATAACCGCTTTATAGTGTCGTTCACGTAATTGCGAACGTGATCCAACGCCTGCAATCCGTTTAACACCTTGATTTATGTCTCTAAACAGCTCGCCACGTTGCTTCTGGGTAAGCTCACCGTAACCTCTGCCGACTTCGCGGACACGTTGACTGATACGACGAGAAATATAGTTATAGTCGCCTGGCGCCACCGGTGTGTTCTGTTCTAAGTCGGTTAATCGTGTTCCCAACTCCTCAACCTTCTCATTTGAGTCGTTGACGTTTTCCAATACGAGTTTCAACATGCCTTGTGGTGTAGTTGGTAACTCCAATTGAGTTTTGATGCTGTTTTCCATTTGGTTAAATGCTTCGATGTATTTCAATTTAAAGCTCAGAGCCTTCATTCCAGTGAAACCCATCGCTAATAATGTGAAACCATCTCGATTCATATAGATAACTCGGTATTGTTGTTTATTTTGGGGATGTGTATAAACATCTTCGTAGAATAGGTCTGCCCAATTTTCGGCCACCCCATCCGTGGGGTCTGCGAAATTCTGCGCAACCCCATCTCGCAGCTCGTCAACGCTTTTTAAAACGTCACGATGATTCTTCTCAAATACTTCCGCTACTTGTAAACTGCTAGTTACTGCTTGCTGATTTTTCATGATTACTAGATTGTTCATTTTTATATCTCCTTATTTGATATACTTATTTTGAAAGGTGGTGATTAAATGGAACACACTTTTTTTGATAAAGAAAATCGAGAAAAAATTGAAGACATAATGGCTAAATATTTTCTCGTTGATGAAATTCGAACAACTTACGGCGGTCTTGATAACTCACTAAACTATAAAGAAGAAATTAATCGTTCTTTACCTTCGCGAGAAAAGACTCAGCGAAATCGCGTATCTCAGATGAGCGATCAAGAATTGCTTGAAGCGTTAATTCATTCAAAGACTGGTTCGGAGTCGATTCATGATTAATGGCATCGGCAATAGCTGGCGCTAAGCGCTTCCCGTCAAGATTGATATCTATCGTTTTATCTTTTCCTCTGTAACTTGGCATTGGGAAAGCATTAATGCGAGAACTGACTTCTTCGGAAGTTAGTTCTTTTTTTGTAACGTGATAGCTATTTTCTACAATTTGGCAAACTGTTCGCCAATCAGAATATGAAATACCTGCAAGAGCCTCGGCGATTTGTTGTTTTTTATTTTGATTCATTTTCAGACCTCCCTATTCTTCAATATTTAATACCGTGTAAATCTTTTCGCGAATACGAATCGACTTAGGACTCATATCGCCTTTGATTGCTCGATTAACTTGCGTTGGTCTTTCACCGATTAAATCGGATAAATCACGCTGACTCATTCCACGAGTTAATAAATTGATTTTGATACTCTTTTCAACTTCTTTAGCTGATGTTAACAAGGCTTGTTCGTTCATTTGGTTTCCTCCTTTCTCATTACTTTTTGATATAATCACTGTGAAAGGTGGTGATTATATTATGGAAATCCCTTATTGCGACAACCCAAGTGGTACCCTCACAGTAACCGTTCAACTTCAACATTCAGCAGATGTATTTTTAGTTGATCAAGCAAACTTTAATGCGTACCAACAAGGACGTGATTTTAAGTATTTTGGCGGTAATTACACGAGAACGCCCGTCAAAATAACTGTATCTGGAGCAGGCCGCTGGTATTTAATTGTGGATAATGGCTCTGGCGAACAATATAGTTATTCATGGTCATAGCTACCAGTTAACGTCGCATTATCATTGAAGAATTGATGTACTTCTTTGCTAATTTCCTCAAAATTAGTAAGTGTACATTGGTTCTTTTTTAATATAGCCACTATCTCTGAAGCGATAGATTCTTCCATGCTCAGTTTCATTGTTTTAACGGTTGATAAGTTTTCTCTATTCATTTTTTACCCCCCTTTTGTAATTTATTCATCAAGTTGTTGCATTTATCCAGACAATCGTCTATACTGAGTGCATACGAAATAAGCTAACAAATACCCTTCATCTTCCGTTTACCGCCAAAGTATAGCAAGAAGTTGTTTGTTTTTTTGTTGCTTAATTACTTGATGAATTAAATATAAGACAATTGGCTAAATAAGTCAAGACAATTATCTTAATTAATTTATCTCTTTTAGGAGAATACTAATATGATGCTATTTGAGAGAGTTAAGGAATTAGCTGAAAATAAAAAAATAAGCCTTCTAGGTTTAAACGAAAAGGCTGGTTTAGGAAAAAATGCTATTTATAAGTGGAAAACTCAAAATCCGAGCATTGAAAATTTGCAAAAGGTAGCAGACGTCTTAGGTGTATCCATAGACTACTTACTCGGTAATACAGATAATCCATCAGCTACTACTAAGCCAAAAGAAGTAGATATTGAAGACAAAAACGTCATTATGACGTATGAAGGAAAACCTATTCCCCCAGAGGATTTAGAAATCATGAAAAGATTTTTAAATGGGGGAACGGGTAATGATAAAAAATAATTCAGAGATTATGGATTGGCTTTTTAATTACGCTTTTGATAACGGGGTCAGTATGATGTTTATGCAACTCGATCCCTACACACCACCAGCTACAAATGTACACACGAAAAGAATTTTAATGAATAATAACTGGCATAATAAAGATGAATTGCCGATGCAATTTGCGCACGAAATTGGGCACATTATGCTGGAACAAGAATATTCCGGGTTGCTATACTATACACCATCTAAATTTGGCATGGAGTTTGAAGCCAATAAATATGCAATAAATTTACTTTTACCCTTTTATATGGACGAAAAAGAACCTGGGCAAGTCAATATCTACGACTTCATGGACTATTTTTCAATTCCTAGTCATTTAGAAGAAGCCGTTACAGAAGCTATTAGAAACTACTAAAAAAGCCCTATCGAATCGTGGGGATTCAATTCGTCCAAATACTGATGACTTTAAAAGCTGAATATACTTGGAGGAATCAAAATGAGTAACAAGGTTAAAGGCGCTGATGGTAAAATTTATAAACAAGTTAACACTGAAATCGAATCTCAACGTTCACGTACAGCCGAAATGGTTTTGGGAATCATGGGTGGTATATTTGGAATTATTGCAGGCGTATTCTCATTCTTTATGGGTGGAATTGACAGTGCTATGAATAGCACATCATCAAGTAGCTTATTTGGATTAGGTATTGGCTGCATTATCGCGAGTATTGTTGCTATTATTCTAGTATGTATGATTAACAAAAATCGTGTAGTGATGGGCTGGATTATCATTGCCTGTGGTGTACTCAATATTATTTTCGTTTCTGCTTTTGGTATTTTAAGCGGTGCACTAATTATAATTGCCGGTATTCTTGCACTCGTTAGAAAATAAACTTGGGGGTTCTATGTTATGACTAAAAAAATTCAAGATGAAAATGGAAATACATTTGTTGAAGTTAAACCTTGGTATAAACGCTGGTGGATTTGGGTACTGGCAGTTGTAGTTGTTATTATTGCAATAGCTGCTCTATCTGGCGGAAAAGATGATACTTCTTCAAACAAAAATTCAACTGCAAATGGACATTCAACAACAGATGTGGAAAAAGGAAATTCCAAGAATGATAACTCTAGTTCAAATTATTTAACAATTGATTACGCTAAAGTCCCAATTATTTCTGAAAAAGATTATAAGCTTTCTGTTAATGATAATTCTTGGAATTCAGCCGCTATCTCCGTTTCTAATGCAAGAATTGTCAAAGTAGAGCCATTTGAATATGACTCACAGTCTGGTAAAAAGGCCCAAGGATTAGTCATTTTACACGTATCCGTCAAACCATCACAGGATTTAGATTCAACCTACCCCGATCAAGGTACGCTAATTACAAATGACGGTCAGCAAGTAGACGCAATTATGTCTTCGATTAAAGGGCTAACACTTAACTGGGGTGGTGAAATCGCCAACGGTGTTGATAAATCTGGTGACGTCGTTTTCCCAATTGAAAAGCTTAGCAACGTTTCTGATATCAAGTCGTTAAGATATAAATTCAACGCTAGTTATGCTACAGATAATTACGATGACGAAAATTATAATCATGACTATGATATGACAATTAATTTAAATAATTAATTTAGATCTGTCCCCCACTCTGGTGAGACAGCCGCGTTCGATTCGCGGCTGGGGTATTAAATTAAAGTCCAAATACTGATGACTTTAAAAGCTGAAATTATTCCTTTGGAGGAGATTGTATTATGAGTAAGATTATCAAAATTGATAATGAAAAACAAAAAGTAATGATTGGTAACGAGGATAACAGTGTTTCAGAAGTTACTTTAGATAGCTTAGACTTCGAACCCGCTATAGGTGATTTAGTTGATGTTTTTAATTCTGAAACCGAAACGATCGTTACAAAGAAAGAAGCCCCCGTCAAAGAAACTTCAAACGCTGATGGCATTAATATTAACATCGTAAATGATAATAACAATTCTGGAACAAATACCCTTTACGCCGCCGGGAAAGTTGTTAATAAGCTTGTTTATATCCTATTAGCGCTTTTTTTGGGAGGACTAGGTGTTCATAAATTCCTGGCAGGTAAAATTGGGACTGGGATTCTTTATATTATTTTCTGTTGGACGGGCATTCCATCAATTATTGGACTTATAGAAGCTATTATTGCAATGTTTAAAACAGCTGACTCTAACGGTAATATTATTGTTTAATTTATTCTGTTCAGCCATCAGATTAAGCTGACTGTGAGTGCAAGCCTTGCTGGTTGATTTAACAATTTGAGGAGGACGCATTATGCCAGCCACAGCAATGTATCTTAAATTATTACAAGAACAATCAGCTTTATTGAAAGAACAAGCGGATATCTATAGAAAGCTACTTTTAGAATACAGCCAGCGAGAACGATACGCTGCTATCAGTCAACTATCTTCAAATCCTAAATATAAAGTATCCTCCCTATGTAAAATTCTTGGAGTTAGTCGTAGCGGATATTACGACTGGAATAAGAAGCGTTCAAAACCATTTATGCTTGGTTAACCCCACTCTGGTGAGCTAGCCTCGTTCGATTCGTGGGTGGGATATTAAGTTTTAAAAAGAACCCATATTTTTATTTTAGCTATTCACAATAAGGAGCCCTAACATGGTTGATCACGAAGCAAATTACCAACAAAAGGTTAAAAATATTGAATCTTCTAGTAAAACATTCAAGAAAGTTTCTGAACCCGATACAGGAAAGTTTAACAAATTACCTTACTGGCTTAAAAAAGTAGCTTATCGTTATGAGAAAGAATTTGATAATGATTTTCCAACTAAATACTACCATTATAAAAGAGGTACCGTCATCCGTGTAGATTTTGGTGTGAACATGGGAAGCGAGTTTTGCGGGATACATTTTGCCATTGTTCTTGACAAAAAAGATAATGCTCGGAAACGTACTTTGACTGTAGTGCCTTTAACGTCAAAAGAAAAAGCCGGCAGATTTCCTCTCGGAAAAGAAGTCTTTAACCAAACAATCAGTATTCTTACTCTCAGGGTGAAAGAATTGAAGGAAAAAACCACGCAACTACTCAAAAAGAATAATGATAATCCTATCGAATCAAGAGTTGAATACGATTCAATAAATCAAGAACTAGATCAGCTTGCATATGTAGTGGACATTTACAAAGAGTTCGACAAAGCGTCATATGTCCGAACAAGCGATATTACAACTATCAGCAAATTTAGAATTAAACGTATAAATAAATATGATCCCTCTGGAAAAATTCAATTAAATAGTGTACAAATGACGGAAATAAGTAATAAGTTAATGGAACTTTATATTAAAGAGTAGTGGTTATTGACAATAATAAAAACGTATAGTATGATGAACCTACTGGGAGCTTGGCTCCATTTATTATATTTTACGCGGGCAATAGCCCCAAACGTCACTAACTTGGTTATTTTAACTTTGTTAGTGGCGTTTTTTTTGGACCTTTAGCTCAGTTGGTCAGAGCAGACGGCTCATAACCGTCCGGTCGTAGGTTCGAGTCCTACAAGGTCCATTGTTTTAATTAGAAAGTGGGGTGTCTATTTTGGAAATCACAATTTTAATTATTATAGAAATACTGGTCAGTATTTCTATGCTCTTGTGGACAAAGCACGCTTGGGATTTATCCTGCCTTTTCGTTGCACTAATTCTGATTGCGCTTTCTTTTATCAAAGAATTACAACTAGGTGTCGCTTGTATCGGATTAGGCATCTTCGTTTTCGCTACATTAGCTTGGATTCAGGATTGGCACAAGTAATTATTCAACCGTCCCCTGTTAATCTAATTAATGTATGAACCCACTCACCACAAGATTGACCAAAGGCCTAGATACCTATTAGTCAAGTTAATTTAAATCTATTGGAGGTATAAAATTTGAAAGTTGTAAATGTTAAATTAGTTGTTAAAAAGGACTGTATCAACGAATATGAGAATTTTATTAACGACCTAGTAATTAAATCTCGTAAAGAAACCGGCAATATCGAATATAAACATTTTAAAGAGGTTGGTTCAGAGAACGTTTATGAAATCATCGAGCATTGGAAAAATGAAAAAGCAATTGATCAACACAACGAGACTGAACACTTCCAGAACTTTTTTAATAATATCGATGTTTATTTAGATTATGAATTGCAAATCATGGTTATGAACGTACAATAAGCACCATAATTCAATGATAAACGCTTGTAAGACCAAATACTGACTGTCTTAAAAAGCTGAAATCTTAAAGGAGTTTTTACAATGAATAAAGATCAAATAATTATCAAATTAACAGATTTAATTGGCGAAGGTAAGTTAGACGAAGCTAAAGATTTTATGAATCAGCACAAGAATGAGTTAGATAGCTACTATAGCCTAGCCGAAAAGTTAATCAAGCACCATTCTGACAAGGCTTAACGCCAATAAAAAAAGACACACCCCTCTCCCGCCAAGAAGTAAGATGTGTCTTTAACCACAACGCCCCTAATCGGGTGCGCTATTTGTATACTCTATTTTATCAATCAAGTGGCATTTGGACAAGAGGCAATTTCGAGGAGGTTATTTTATGGCAAGTTATGAAAAACGTGGCAAGAAATGGCGTGTAGTTGTCTCTGTCATGGATAAAGGTGTACGACGCAAAGTTAGCAAGACTTTTAATACCAAGCGTGAAGCAACAGAATGGTCTGTTCAGATGGAGTCTGACAAATTTCAGAACAAAAAAATTATAGCATCAAATATGCTCTTTTCTGATTACTTCAAGATGTGGGTAGAAAATTATAAATCGAAAGATATTAGAGCATCGACTTTAACAGCATACGTCACAGCCGAGAATATTATCGACACATTATTTCATGATGTACGGCTAGAAAATTTGAACTACCCTATACTCCAACACGGATTAGATGAATATGGAGAATCTCACAAAAAGAGTTATTTAACTTTGCTGGTTGCAAAAGTAAAGGCCTCTCTTAAAGATGCTTTATATGACGGCTATATAACTTCCGACTTCTTTTCTCGACTTAAACCTCACGGTTTAGAAAGCGATGTAAAAATCAAAGCATTATCCGCAGACGAGTTCGAAATACTGCAAGCCTATTTATACGCGCACAGCGGCGACAAAATCAATTTGGCATTACTTATCGCATTAGAGACTGGCATGCGAATAGGCGAGGTTTTAGCGCTAAACTATGAAGATGTTAGTGCGCCGTTTAATAACATTCATGTTGATAAATCTCTCACAGCTGCTAGTCGTGAAATTACGCCGCCAAAAAACAAAAACTCATATCGTGATGTTAGAATCACTAAAGAATTAACCGCAGTTATCTTTAATTCTGGGAGTTCTGGAAGAATATTTGATCATACACACCAAGCGGCTCTAAAAAGAATACAGCGAGTTACTAAATCGCTTAATATCTACAGTAAACTTAGTGTTCATGGTTTAAGGCATTCTCATGCATCATATTTATTATATAAAGGCGTTTCAATCAACTATATCTCAAAAAGATTAGGTCACGCCAACACTTCAATCACTCAAGAAGTTTACGCACATATGCTAAAAGAAGAACGGATTTCAGAAACTGATAAAGCGTTGGACGTTTTGTCCATGTCCCCAAATGTCCCCAAAAACGCTATAAACATTGATATAGCAAAGGGTAATTAATTATGGTCAAATTAACGTTATTCGACAACACAAAGATCGTCCTCAAAGATGATGACGTACTATGCGGCACAGCAGCGGATGCGCCGCGCACTAATAAACTTGCTATTAGGGACTTTCCCCATCAAGATATTGTCGCGTTCATAACGCATTTCATCAAAGAGACGCCTTTATTTATTGCGAAGCGCAATCCTGATATTATTTATTCGAGTGCGGATATTATTGAAATATCAATCCGTTCATAACCTAATTATTCAAAAAGAACCCTCAGTTCTGGCTAACTGCCAATACTGAGGGCTCTTTTTTTAGAAATAATCTGAGAAATAAGGTTGTTCAACGGGAATAATATTCTCTAAGTTTTTAAGCGTTTGTTTGGTAGCTTGCAGCCGTTCAATCTTAGCCAAATATGATGGGCGTCGGTAACTCATCAACATGGTCGTCAACGTTTGAATATCACAAACAACCTTTTCGCCAACCGGCCGACTCGTAACATGGACCTTCCCATGCTCATCCCAATAGACCCCAAATGTGCCGTTATTCCATTCAGCTAATGGATCCGTTAATTCAATATGGAAGGCTTGTCCGTCCGTTTCAAACGGATAAGCTTGCAAGAATTCCTTAGCATCAACAATCCGCGCCATGAAATAAGGTTTAATAGTCTGCTCAATGTCCCCGTCATCCAATAGGAACGTAATTGGTTCATCTTGATAGAGATTACCCTTAACGTGGTCGACCATTGAATAATGCGCACCGATAAAGTTCCATAAACCAATCCGTGCTTCTTGATTCAAATAAATCATTTCTTTAATATGAAAGACTTCGTTAGCAATCCAATAAAGGACGTAGCCCGTTGGTTCTTCGTTTTCATCATAATAAACGCCGGCAATCCGTTCTTCTTCATTTTCCCAACGCCAATATTCATCCCAATTTAACTCATTGCGAATCATAGCGCCATGATTGCGAAGCGCGAATTTATCATACATCATAATGACGTCAGCATCGTCAATGTCCAAACGTTCAACATGCCCGTTAACGGGTTGTTGCTTGGGTAATTGACTATCGCGAATATCATAAGTCAGATGATCGGACATAATCTCCCAGCCCTTTTTACGGTAAAAAGGAATGCTGTAAGGATAAAGATAGGAAATCCATTGTTTATTTTGCCGCATCTGGTCTAAGCCAACTTTTACTAAATCATGCATTAAACCGTGGCCGGCATATTCTGGATAGGTGCCCACACCGGTTAACCCAGCCATTTTAAAAATTTTTCCATGAATATTAACTTCACAAGGATAAATTGCGAGTTGGGAAATTAATTCATCGCCATTAAACCAACCAATCACATCTGATTTTTCTAAGACCGGCCGTTTAGCACGTTCTAGTTCGCCTTCTTCATAACCACTATCAGAAACTTCCTGATCGGTTACCTGGAAAACATATCGTAATAAGTCATTAAATTGTTCTAAATACTCGATTGTCACGGGTCTAATTTCTAAATTAGCTCGCTGGTCAGCCATTGTTTCGCCTCATTTTTATTTAATCGTTTTTCTTATTATACACTACTTAGCACTTGTCATGAATGTGTACGGCGTTAAATCCGCCATCCCAATCATCGGGTCAATCTGATGACCACTCACCAAGGCTGGTGTTAATTCATAATTAGCCGGTGCTTCTTGAATTGTCTCTTCGCTGTCATCTGTATCGTCCACTAACGCTAATTGTTCTGGCGCTACTTCTTTAGCCGGCGTTGGCTTTTCAACAGCCGGTTTAGCTTCCGTTAAACTTTTGACCGCTTGGCTCACCTTTTCACCATTAAAGACGCTGATAATCCGTTCTTTAAGCGTTGTTTGTCGGTTTGCGGATAATTCCTTAGCTGCTTTATCAAAAGCACTTGGTTCCCCAATTAAAATCAATAAGGACCGCGCCCGTGTCACTGCCGTATACAACAAGTTCCGTTTCAGCATCCGTTGATACTGGTTAACCAATGGTAGAATTACCATTTCAAATTCAGAACCTTGGGCCTTATGAATCGACGTACAATAAGCTAACGTAATTTTATGCCATTCCGTCCGTTTATAGGTAATTTCGGTACTGTCAAAGGCAATCGTTAACTCGTCCATCTTATCATCACTGTCTTTAGCGTACGTAATTCCGGTAATTTGCCCGATTTCACCGTTAAAGACGTTTAGTTCCGGACTGTTAACCAGATGTAAAATCTTATCGCCAATCCGGTAATGAACGTTGCCTAAACTGACTTGTTTCTTACGATCATCGACCTTCGGATTCATGATATTTTGGATCATTGGATTTAATTGATCAATTCCGGCTGCGCCCCGATACATCGGTGCTAGCACCTGAATATCCTTCGTCTCAAAGCCCCGTTCTTTTGCCTTAGTGACCACTTGCTTAATCACCGATTCAATCTGATAAGGACTGCACTGAATAAAGCTCCGATCCTTTTGCGGTTGGAGTAGATCAGCTGGTAGTTGGCCCTGATTAATCTCATGGGCTAGCGGAATAATCGTCGACTCATCGTCTTGACGGTAAATTTGTTGCAGTTCGATTGCCGGAATTGCCTGACTCTGTAATAAATCAAAAAAGACTTGGCCCGCGCCAACTGATGGCAACTGATCTTTATCACCAACAAAAACGACCTGCATATTGCTAGGCACTGCTCGAATCAATGATCTAAAGAGGTACGTGTCGACCATCGACATTTCATCGACAATTAATAAGCCGCCTTCTAGTTCCTTACTATCGATATCAGGATTATTTTCACGTCCCGTAATTCCTAATAAGCGATGAATCGTGCTAGCTGGCAAGCCAGTTGTTTCGCTCATCCGTTTAGCGGCCCGCCCAGTAGGTGCTGCCAATAAAATTGGGAATGGTGTGTCTTTATATTCGTTGATATCAAGCGAAAGACCGTTTAACTCAGCAAATAAAGTCACAATCCCATTAATAATCGTTGTTTTCCCAGTACCAGGGCCCCCTGTTAGTAGAAAGGCTCTGTGAGTCATCGCTAATTTAATTGCATTTTTTTGGACATCATCATAGCTCATCTTAAAGCATTTTTCGAGCCGGCGAATTTCTTTATCCAGATCATGTTTAGGATAACTAATTTTATCCCGTTCATTTTCAATCCGCATCAAGTGGTTCGCAATCTGCCATTCCGCGTTGTACAAACCATTCGGATAAATCCGATTTTCATCGCCGACGACTTTGCCATCGTGTGCCAAGACCATTAATTGCTCTGCCACTAAATTCGGATCAATCGCCACGTTCCGTGCCTGTTCCATCAATTGAATGCTGGCTGCTAATAACGGCTTCGCCTGGGTAAACGTATCGCCCGCTTGATTGGTCAGTTCATTCAAGGCTTGCATCAGTGCACCTTGAATCCGCGCTGGTGAATCGGCCGCAAAGCCAATTTTCTCGGCTAAATTATCCGCCCGTTTAAACCCAATACCGGCAATATCGGCCACTAGTTGATAAGGATTTTCTTGAATAATCTTCAAGGTATCTTCGTGATAAGTTTGGTAGATGTTATAGGCCATCGAGCTCCCAAAACCATAGTTATTGAGGCCAATGATAATTTGTTCCATCCCATTATTAATCGTCAGCGTTTCAACCAACGTCGCTTGTTTCTTATCATTTAAACCCAGCGGCGCTAAAACGGTTGAATCCGCTAAGATCTTATCAATTGCGTCTAATCCTAAGGTATCGACAATCTTCTCTGCCGTTTTTTGACCGATGCCGGCAAATTTTTCGCCAGATAAATAGGCGACTAAGCCAGTCTTAGTCGTCGGTTGGTCAACCTGATAGTTGTCAGCTTGAAATTGTTGACCATATTTAGGATGGGTGATGACTTTGCCATAAAACGTATAGCGTTCGTCTTCTTTAATCTCACCAAAACTACCAGTCACGACAATCTCTGGCTCGTGCCAATCAATTGTCTTATGGGCAATTTTAATCAAGAGAATCTTAAAAAAGTTACCGGGATTCTCGTAAAAAACACTTTGGACCGTTCCGGTAACGGTTGGTTTATTATCGACCGTATTTTCTGTTTCCAAAATCGCCATCCCTATTATTTCTGATCTTTGGCGCGCATAAAGCCTTCAATATCAATCAGTTGTTGTTTATTTTTTTCAAAGTATGCTGGATCTAATGTTTTGGCCCGTTCAAAATATGACTGGCTTTCTCGCCCAAGAACCAGCTGAGTTAACCCATATTTGAAGACCGCTTCGCCGTTTTGAGCGTCAATGCGATGTGCATTTTTAAAGTAGGTTTGTGCTTGATCAAAATCGCCTAAACTAATCAAAATATTACCGACTAGGATATTAGCATCTAATTGATCTGGTTGTTTTTCTTGAACAGTGAGTGCAAAGGCCATTGCCCGCGCATTTTGTTCCAATTGATGATACGTTTGTGCCAACATATATTGCGCATCTAATGCTTGGGTCTCCTTCACCAATTGTGAGAAGATAGCTTCGGCTTGTTGATAAGCTTCAGCTTGATAATAAAGTGTCCCGAGTGCATATTTGAGCGCGTCGTTTTCTGGGAATTGCGTTAACGCTTTTTGTAAAAGGACTTCGGCTTGTTCATAATCTTTGAGGGTCGTCAAAAAAGTCGCTAATGTGACGTATGCTTCGATATCAGTGGGTGTTTTTTCTAAATAATTAACTAGCTGTTGAACGGCTTCTTCGTGTTGGCCAGCTGCCCATTTTTTTAAAATTTCGGGTTTCATCAAATCATCTCCTAAATGGTATCTGACGCAGAAAGTGTGCGGCTTAAAAAGGACGTTTCGTTCCAATCCAATAGTTCAAATGACTGACCTTGATCAGTCGTTTTTAACGTTGTGACAGATGAGTTCGTTAAACCACCGTGGGCACGAATATCTGCCAAGGGTGTTTTTAATAACGCCTGAATCATAGCAACTAATGCCGCTCCGTGACTCACAATTAAAATCTGATCGTCTGGCTTAGCCGTGGCCATAATCTGCGCAATCGCCGCAGTTGTACGTTTGATTACTTGCGGGAAGCTTTCACCATTAATGACGCTCGCATCATATTCAGCTGGTGCTTCGCGGAAAGTCCGTAACGTTTCCGGGAAACGTTCCTTAACTTCAGTAAAATACATGCCTTCCATTAAACCAAGGTCAAATTCGTGGAGGCCATCGACCACCGTGATTGGAAAATCTTGGTGTAAATCTTGTTTAAGAGTTGCTGACGTCACGCGCGTGCGCTTCATTGGACTTGTATAGAGATGGGCAAACTGGATGTCTTTTAAATAGTCAGCTAATTCACCAATTTCCGTATAACTAGAAGCCAGTAGTGGTGAATCACCATTCGCACCTTGATAGCGCCCTGCCAAATTCCATTCAGTTTTACCGTGACGTACAAAATATAAGGTTGTCATACACTTTCTCCTCAAAATAACTTACTTTTCATTATGAAAGAGTCATCGCCCAAATTCAAGTCTATCCTATTAAAAGGTCGTTTTTTATAACAAAAAAGGCACCGGGGAAAATTTTTCCCAGTACCTTTAAAATCGTCTCACGCATTTTTTGATTAATGACTTTCAGCGACAGCTTTCATTGCAATTGCGTTGACGTAGTTCAATGGTTGATCGTAGTTAGGTTGGAAGAACATATCAACCATTGCTAATTGATCAATTGTCATCTTCGTTTGGATGGCCATTGAAATGACGTTAGCTGCTTGTGCAATGTCATATTGACTTGTAAATGAGCCCCCTAAAACTTGGCGTGTCTTAGGATCCCATGTTAAGTTCATCAAAACAGGTGTCGTTGATGGCATGAAGTCTGGACGATAATCTTCAGTCAAAGTAGTTGTCGCAACTGCCATCCCGCGAACCTTAGCGCCTTCAACGGTCAAACCACTACCAGAATATGTCCGACCGAACAATTCAACGGCAGAAGTTGCTTGTGTGCCCATATATTTTTCAGTTGGTGTTTCGATATTACGGCCAATTAACAAGCCTTGACGAACAGCGTTGGTTGCCAATGGAATGTAATCTGCTTTTTGTGTTGGGTTATAGTAAACGGCAGCTGAATCGCCGGCAGCATAGACACCTTTAACAGATGTTTGCATATATTCATCAGTTGTAATCGCACCGTTGCCTAGCATTTCAACTTGATCCTTGAAGAGGCCAGTATTTGGTCTGAAACCAACACATAAGATTGCAAGGTCAGCTGTATATTCGTTCTTATCAGTCTTAACGGTTACTTGATCAGTGCCTGAGAAGCTAACTACTTTTTCGCTTAAGGCTAATTGAACACCGTGATCTCTGTAATCTTGTTCAACAATCTCAGAGATATTAGGATCAAAGTTTTTACCAAGTGCGTGTGGTAAAGCATCAATCAAGGTTACTTTTTTATCAGTTGTCGCATAAGCTTCGGCCAATTCAGCACCAATGTAACCAGAACCAATGACAATAACGCTCTTCACATCAGGTGCACTCTTCTTCAATTCGTTAGCATGTTCCCAGTTTTTACATAATTTAACGTTGGGATTATCGATACCTTCGATCGGTGGAATCACTGGTGATGAACCAGTTGTGACAATAATTTTATCAAATTTTTCAATTGTTTCTTCAGAAGTCACTAAGTTCTTAACGTGTAAGACTTTTTCCTTCAAGTCTGCCTTCAAGACAGTGTGTTGCATCTTCATATGTGCACCCAATTGGGCTAACATTTCTGGACTTGAATAGAACATTTTTTTAGGATCAGAGACGTGGCCACCTACCCAAAGCGCAATCCCACAAGATAGAAATGATAAATTATCATGTGTTTCATAAACAGTGACATCCCAATCAGGGTGTGCCGTTAATGTTGCTTGTGTTGCAAAGGTTCCTGCGTGTGTACAACCAATTACTGCTACTTTCATAGTGTTGCCTCCTAAATAATATAAAAACGATTTCATCGTCAGTTTTTGTGAAACATCACGCAATCAGCGTGTAATTATATTGTACGCTACTTAGTTCTTGATTGTCAATTTTGACCCGCTATTTATTTGATTTCACAAACAAAACTGGTTATTTATATGTTATTTAATTGATACATTGTGATTTTATTCTAAAAAAGGACGTTAATGGTTAAGTTCGCCCATTAACGTCCTTTCTGTTATTGAATTAACCCATGAATCAAAGTAACTTTTTGCGCTTTTGAACCAATCTTAATATTATCGTAGAGTAAGTCCTTAATCGCTTCAATGTCTTCCCGGTTACTATAAATCGTCAATAGACTCTCATCTTTTTGAACGGGTTCCCCGATTTTTTTATGCAAAACTAGCCCGACAGCGTAATCAATCTCATCGGTTTTCGCTTGTCGGCCACCACCAAGTAGCATGCTAGCGATCCCCATTTCATTAGCGGTCATTTCAGTTACATAACCACTTTCTTTAGCAGGCAATTCGATTTGATATTGTGCTTGTGGCATTAATTTTGGATTTTCAATAACGGCAGGATCACCACCTTGATAAATAATCATTTGTCGAAAGGCTTCGAGTGCCCGACCATCGTCGATCACGCCTTGTAGTAATTGACGTGCTTCATCCAAAGTGGTTGCCTTTCCAGCCAAGACAACCATTTGACTGCCTAATGTTAAGATTAATTCTGTAATATCAGCAGGTCCTTCCCCTTTTAAGATGGCGATTGACTCTTCGATTTCTAGCGCATTCCCAATCGCATTGCCCAAAGGTTGATTCATATCAGAAATAACGGCCATACATTGCATCCCCACACTACGCCCAATGTTAACGAGGGCTTGTGCCAATTCCTTAGCATCTTCTTCAGTCTTCATAAAGGCTCCGGAACCAGTCTTAACATCCAATACTAACGCATCGGTGCCTGAAGCAATTTTCTTACTCATGATTGATCCTGCAATTAACGGAATCGAATCAACCGTATCAGTCACATCTCTGAGAGCATAAATTTTCTTGTCGGCGGGGGCAATATTACCGGTTGCGCCGATAATCGCAAGTTTAATCTCTGCCACTTGCTTTTTAAAAGCTTCTTCTGTTAACGAGATATTAAAATTTGGAATCGCTTCCAATTTATCCAAAGTGCCACCAGTATGGCCTAAACCGCGCCCCGAAATCATCGGAATGGGAATCCCCAACGCCGCAATCATTGGTGCGAGTGGAATACTGGTCTTATCACCGACACCACCAGTTGAATGCTTGTCGACTTTGATACCGTCAATCATCGAAAGATCTAATTGATCGCCCGAACGCATCATTGTCATCGTTAACAATGCCCGTTCATCATCCGTCATGTCATTAAAATAAATCGCCATCAGTAACGCACTTGCTTGATAGTCTGGAATCGTCCCATCTGTATATCCATCAATAAAGAACTGGATTTCTTCTGCCGTTAAGGCGCCACCTTGTCGCTTATGATCAATGATATCGACCATTCTCATGCTAATCACTCCTTCTTATTAGTCAGGGGCAATCAATGCTTGGGCTGTATGCACGTCGATAATTAAACAATTTGCATAGTGCCCCGCTAATGCGCCTTTAATGGCCGCAATTTTTTGTTGCCCACCCGCTACTAAAATACTATGTTCCTTTGTCTTCAAATCCGCGAGTTGAATCCCAACGGTTCGCTGATCAATCGCTGCACACGTCACTTGACCACTCGTGTTATAAAAGCGCGAGCAAATATCGCCGACCGCTTTTTGTTGTAGCACAGCTTGTTCTTCTTTATTAAAATAACCCGTTTGAAAGAGTAAGGCCTCATCCCGAACCGTACCGACCGTATAAATCGCGATGTTCGCTTGCTTGCCCATCTCAATCATCCGCCGAATATGGCGATCTTCCATGACAACATCGTGCGTCGTTTGGTTGCCAAAAACAACCGGTAACGGCAAAACATGCGGCGCTGTATGGAAAGCCGCCCCAAATTTCATCAGGACTTCTTCGGCATAAACCGGTGTGGGGGTATAAGTGACACTCCCCTTTAATTCAATAATATTAACGTTTTGAGCCGTTTGTTCTTTCAGTGCTAGCGCTACTTGATTTAACGTCTTGCCCCAACTGACACCGATTAAATCGTTGTCTTTAACAATCGACGTTAGATAATCAGCCGCATACTGCCCGAGTTGGACAATTGTTTGTTGGTAGTCGGAGGCATCCGTATAAACGACGTGCACCTCAGGTAAATCATATTTTTGTTGAATTAATGCTTCTAATGCCTGCGCACTAGCATAAGGATCAACGATTTCAATCCGGACAATACCAATTTCTTTAGCATATTGTAAGAGTCGTGAAACGGTTGGTCTAGAAATGGCTAGTTTTTTAGCGATTTCTTCCTGACTCATATTGGCTTTGTAATATAAATTAGCAACAGCTAAACTTTGTTGCGTTTTTTTATGCGACTCAATTTCTACCATGATTTGAACCTCTATTCATCAAATTCATTACATCAAAAAAGTATTACAAATCAATTCTAATAGAAAAAGCATCGCTAAGCCAACTAAAGTCCAATTTAATTGCCGTGTTTTGTGGCCCGCCCACTTCACAATTGGATAAAAGACGAAGCCAAATGCTAACCCTGTTGAAATTGAACCTGTTAATGGAATCAAAACAATCATTAAAAAGGCTGGAAACCATTCTGTAAAATCTTGCAAATCAATTGCTTGGACCTGCATCATCATCAAAGCACCGGTAATAATAATGACTGGTGCAATGGCTGCTTGGGGCACAAAGCGCAACAACGGAATAAAGAAAAGTGCGCCTAAAAATAATGTGCCCGCCGTAAAGGCCGTGATGCCGGTTCGACCACCACTTTCAATCCCCGAAGCACTTTCAGCAGCTGCGACGGTGGGACTGGTCCCTAAGAAACCAGAGAGTAAAGTCGTTACCGCACTCGCTTGAAATGCGCGTTTAAATTGTTGCTGATCAGTCAATAAACCTTCCAATAAACCCATCGATTCAAAAACTAAGATCATGGTCATTGAAAAAACCGCCAGTCCAAATTTTAGCGTCCATAAAGAACTAAAATCACCTTGCATTAAAAGTTGCGGATAGTCACGGATTTGACTAATCGTAATCTGGGTTGTTGCTTGTGGGACAAGTTTAAAAATCCCCGCGAGCCCACTGATTAAGAAAATACCGACGATAAAACTCCCTGGTGTTTGTCTTAAATACAATACGAGCGTAACGGTCAACCCTAAAAGGGCTAACAGTGGTGTTGCTTGACTCAAATCACCTAACGCGAGCAACGACTGCGTACCGCCCGAGCGAATCAGTTCGGCTTTTTCGAGTCCTAAAACAACTAGGAATAGCCCAATGCCAACCGTAATCCCCGCTTTTAACGATGCTGGGATTAAAGCGGATAAACGCTCACTAAGAGGTGTAAAGGCAATCCCGACATAGATCAAACTACTGAAAAAAGAAATTGCCACGGCTTGTTGCCAAGTCAAATGCATCCCAACCACTAGGGTATACGTGAAAAAGGCATTAACGCCCATTCCAGGTGTCAAAACAATTGGGGCCTTAGCCCAAATTCCCATGATAAAACAGCCAATTGCTGATGAAAAAATCGTGGCGAACACACTAAGATTAGCCGGAATCCCCGCATCCTTTAAAATCATTGGATTAACAATAATGATGTATGAAATCGCGAAGAAACTTGTGATGCCTGCTAAAATTTCTGTTCGCACTTGATTTTTACGTCCCACCTGGAATGCCATTTTTCTAAAAACTCCCTTTCAAATTACCAAACGAATAAGCCAACAGTCGCTGCTGATAATAATGACACTAAAATACCAGAAAGCAACATGTAACCAACGTTTTTAGCAATTAAATTATTCTTTGATTTATCGACTAAGCCCTTGAAAGCGCCGATAATCATGCCGACTGTTGAGAAGTTGGCAAACGAGGTCATGAAGACCGTTAGAATGGCCTTGTAATGTGGGGCAAAATCGCCAATCGTATTTGTCACTTTACCCATCACAACAAATTCATTTGTCACTAACTTAGTCCCCATAAATTGCGCGAATTCAAAAGCATGACTAACATCTAAGCCCATCAACCAAGCAAATGGGAACATGATAATCCCTAAAAGATGTTCCAATGTAATCCAAGGGTTGATCAATTGTAAGATTTTATCAATCAAAGCGGCTAATGCCACAAAGGCAATAACGTTGGCCGTAATAATCAAGACTAACTTACCAGCGTTCAAGATTGAATCCCCTAAAAATGAAAAGAAGGGTTCTTTACCTTGTACGTCTACTTGTTCGTCAGAAGTGTCAGACCCACTACCACTCATCGTCGCAATCGTATCTTCTTCAGGCGTTACTTCAACTGGATTCAAAATATTAGTAACAATAATTGCGTTAATAATATTAATTGGAATCGCGGTTAAAATAAATTGCCCCGGCATCATTTGTGTATAAGCCCCAATAATGGATGCCGTCACACAGCTCATTGACATCATAGCTAACGTTAAGTTCCGTTCGCCTTTCATTTGTTTGAGTTGCAATGCCGAAACGGCTAGGGCTTCCGTATTCCCCAAAAACATCATTTCAACTGCAAAAAATGATTCGAACTTTGGTTGGCCCGTTACTTTTGATAAGCCGCGCCCTAACCATTTAATGATCCATGGTAAAACACCGATATACGTCAAAATATCGAATAACGGGATAATCATTAGAATTGGTAACAAGACACTCGTCACAAAATCCATTTGCTTAACAGCTACCCAACTTGGTAAAGCAAAGGCAATCCCGGTATAAGCGACTTGAACCAACCAATTAAAGCCATTGGCCGCCCCCATAACGATGTTACGCCCAATCGGAAAGCCGGTTAAAAACCACGCTAGAAAAAGATTGATTGCCATCATAATGCCAATTGAACGCCATTTAATCTGCGACTTTTTTTTCGAGAATAAAAAGGCCAAGCCGACAAAGACAATTAAACCGATAATATTCACTAAAAGATACATTTCGTCCCCTACTTCCCTGTTTTAAGCAATACCAGCTTCTAATGCAACCGTTATCATTTCATTGAACGATTTTTCGCGTTCTTCAGCTGACGTTTCTTCTCCTGTAATGATGTGATTACTAATCGTCAACACGGCTAATGCTTGGACGTTAAACTTTGCTGCCAACATATAAAGTGCCGCAGCTTCCATTTCAGAACCTAAAACACCATATTGGATTAGCTTTTGTCGATCAATTTCATCGTTGTAAAAACGATCCTCTGATAAGATATTACCAACCTTAACCGCAATTCGTGCTTGTTGGGCTGCTTGGTAAGCCTTCATTAAGAGTTTAAAATCAGCCGTCGGTGCATAATACAATCCGGCACCAAATGTATTTTGAATAATAGCAGAATCTGTACTTGCGGATTGGGCGATCACAACGTCTCTGACGTGAACATCAGTCCCTAAGCCGCCACAAGTGCCAACGCGGATTAACCGTTTAACACCATAAAATTGAATTAATTCATTAGCGTAAATTGAAATGGATGGAATCCCCATGCCAGAAGCTTGGACTGAAACGGCTTGTCCTTTGTAGTAACCAGTATAACCAAATGCATTCCGAATTGTATTATAGCGGTGCACATCTGTTAAAAACGTTTCAGCGATATATTTAGCGCGCAATGGATCACCAGGCAATAAAACAGTTTCCGCAATATCCCCTTGTTGGGCTTCAATATGTGTACTCATAGAAATAACGCCTCCATTATTTTAGTTGTGTTAAAAAACTTGTGCCAACTTCCCCTGATGGACAATCAAAGTTTTCTAAAATCGTCGCCCCTAAATCGGCAAAAGTTGAACGAACGCCAAGTGATTGATTCCCTGCTAAACGAGATGAATAAGCTAACAATGGGACGTATTCACGCGTATGATCAGTCCCTCTGAAACCAGGATCGTTGCCATGATCAGCAGTGATGAGTAACAAGTCATCGGGTTTTAAAACGGCTAATAATTCGCCTAATTGTTGATCAAATGCCATTAAAGCGGCCCCGTACCCTTCTGGATTACGACGATGACCATACATCGCATCAAAATCAACTAAGTTTGTAAAACTAAACCCGGTGAAATCAGTTTGTGCATTTTTGATGGTTTGGACCATCCCATCGTGATTACTTTCTGTATGGACACCGCTTGTAATCCCTTTGCCAGAAAAGATATCGTTAATCTTCCCCACCGCAAGGACATCCCAGCCAGCTGCCTTCAAACGATCCATATCAGTTGTCCCGGTTGGTTCTAATGTATAATCATGCCGATCTGAGGTCCGTTCAAAATGATCTTTATCTTGCCCCTTAAAGGGACGTGCGATGACGCGGCCGATTCGGTATGGCTTTTCAATTGTGATTTGCCGGGCATATTCGCAAATCCGGTATAATTCCTCAAGTGGAATGACCGCTTCATTAGCGGCAATTTGTAAGACGGAATCGCCTGATGTATAAACAATTAAAGCGCCTGTTGCGAGTTGCTCTTCGCCATAATCGCGAATTACATCGGTGCCTGAATAGGGCCGATTAACAATTACAGAACGACCACTAAAAGCAGTTAGTTTTTGAATTAATTCGTTAGGGAAGCCATTGGGGAAAAAGCCAAGTGGTTCTTTAACTGGTAAACCCATCATTTCCCAATGACCATCCATACTGTCTTTACCAACTGAAGTTTCTTGCATCTTACCAAAATAACCCAAAGCTGGTTGCGCCGCAGGAATGCCCATAATCGGATCAGTTGCACGAATATTACCTAATCCTAATTTTTGTAAGTTAGGTAACTTAAATTGTTCACCGTAAAACGCCCCGATATGCCCAAGTGTGTCGGCACCGACATCATTAAAGTTAGCAGCATCACTTGCTTCACCAATCCCAACTGAATCTAAGACAACTGTAAAAACCCGTTTGAATTGCATATTTGTTCGCTCCTTTTATTTACTGTTCATGATTTTAACACCAGCACTTGCGCCTAATCGATTTGCACCAGCTGCAATCATTGCTTCAGCATCTTCTTTTGAATGAATACCACCAGATGCCTTAACCCCTAACCGATCGCCAACAACTGAACGCATTAAAGTAACGTCTGCAACCGTTGCACCACTAGTTGAAAAACCAGTTGATGTTTTAACAAAATCAGCACCCGCTTTTTCAGATAATTCACAAGCGCGTCGTTTTTCTTCATCCGATAATAGACAAGTTTCAATAATAACCTTCACGTGTTTTTGAGCAGCATGGCCTGCTTTGACAACGGCTTGAATATCACTTAACACTTGTTCATCATGACCTGCTTTCAATTCACCAACATTGATGACCATGTCTAATTCATCAGCGCCATTTTCAATGGCATTTTGTGCTTCAAAAACTTTAGTAGCTGTCGTTGTTGCACCCAAAGGAAAGCCAATAACAGTCACAACTTTAACATCGCTATCTTGAAGTGCCTCACTAGCACGTTTCACCCAATATGGATTTAAACAGACAGATGCAAATTGATATGTTTTTGCTTCTGCGATAATTTGGTCTACTTGAGCCATTGTTGCCTCAGGTTTTAATAATGTATGATCGATATATTTTGCTAAGTTCATAACTAGCGCCTCCTCGTTTTGTTAACGCTTTCAATTTAACACCGTTTTGAACATTTGTAAACACCTATCTTGAAATTATGTAAAATTCACAATAAAAAAGAAGCGATGCCAGAATTATCTTTGGCATCGCTTCTTCTTAATGTGTCATAGTGCTATTAATTAGACGTATTGTAAAACTTGCTTGTCAGCATCATCGTTAGCGACTTTATAAGCCACGTCGATTGTGCCGCCACCTAAACATTCTGCGCCGTCGTAGAAAACAACAGCTTGTCCTGGTGTAATAGCGCGCACTGGCGCATCGAAGACAACTGTGGCAGTTGTCTCTGAAGTCATGTGAACTGTTACGCCAACATCTTGTTGACGATAACGGAACTTCGCTGTGCAATGGAAATCTGTGCCGTGATCAACTGGTGTGATCCAAGTCATCTTACTTGCATCCAATTGGTCAGCATAGAGTAACTCGTTATGGTAGCCTTGGCCAACATACAGAATATTCTGCTCTAAGTCTTTGCCGACAACAAACCATGGGTCGTTTGATTCGCCACCGCCACCGATACCAAGACCAGAACGTTGACCGATTGTGTAGTACATCAAACCATCATGCGTGCCTTTTTCAAGACCGTCGACAGTCATCATCTTACCTGGTTGTGCTGGTAAGTATTCACCTAAGAATTGCTTAAAGTTCCGTTCGCCGATGAAACAAATCCCAGTTGAGTCCTTCTTCTTAGCAGTTGCTAAGCCAGCCTCTTCAGCTAAACGACGGACTTCTGATTTTTGCATGTGACCGATTGGGAACATTGATTTTTGTAATTGATCTTGAGAAAGTGCACTCAAGAAGTATGTTTGATCTTTATTGCTATCACCGCCACGCAAC
Source organism: Latilactobacillus parasakei (assembly GCF_049674265.1). Taxonomy (NCBI): domain Bacteria; kingdom Bacillati; phylum Bacillota; class Bacilli; order Lactobacillales; family Lactobacillaceae; genus Latilactobacillus; species Latilactobacillus parasakei. Next base: position 539,349 of record NZ_CP186861.1, read on the forward strand.
ATGTGGGCAATGCCGTTTTCATCGCGTTCGATCTGAGCATAGTGGCCCATTGCGATAAAGTCAGCATCAAGTTCCATTGCGTAATCTAAGAAAGCCTTGAATTTCACTTCTTTGTTACACATAACATCAGGATTAGGTGTTCTACCGTGCTTATATTCGTCTAAGAAATATTCGAACACGCGGTCCCAGTATTCCTTTTCGAAGTTAACGGAATAATAAGGAATACCAATTTTAGAAGCAACCTTGGCAACATCCTCATAATCTTCCGTTGCGGTACAGACACCATTTTCATCCGTATCGTCCCAATTTTTCATGAAAACACCAATAACATCATAACCTTGTTGCTTTAACAATAAGGCTGTTACTGATGAGTCCACTCCGCCGCTCATACCAACGACGACTCGTGTATTACTGTGGTCAACCACAATATCACCATCATTTCAAATAGATTCTAGTTTTCTACGATTTGAAGGTCGTGAATTCCAGTACTACCATTATAGCAATCCTCGCTCATATTTCAAACCAAAACACTCACTTTTCATAAGTAATTGTCAATAAAAAAGGAACCCTAACCAATTTTGACCATTGGCAGCGTTCCCATCCTCATTTGATTATGCTTGGGCTACCAAAATATCCCGTTCAATCAAGTGATTAATAATGAAATTAAATTGTTCAACGTTTTCAGCGTTCTTTTCATCCTTAAAAATATTAACTGGATGTAACCCATCAGCGGAAGTGACCGACATTTTGAGCGTCTTCAATTCTTTACCAACAGTAATTTTAAGCTTAATCGCTGTATTAAAGGGTGAATTAGGATCAAGTGGCCGTTCCAATTGGAAATTACCATTATTGGTTGGCATGAAGCCAGTATCCCGTAATGTATATTTCTTAACGGCATCACTTAACCCATATTGTGTCGTATTGCCTAAAACCGTTGCTGTCTCTTTTAATAAAGCCATCTTGCTACCTCCATCAACTGATTGATAATTTCATTTTAGCATAGATGAAGCGGTTGCGCCTAGGCTTTACCGGCTTGCTTAGCCAAGTTTTTTTGCACAATTTTAGTTAATGCGGCACAAAAGGCAGTCACATCTGCTTCAGTTGTCTCAACACCGAAACTAATTCGAATACTTTCAGCAACCCGTGGGCTGTTTTCACCGTACATGGCGATTAAAACGTGTGAGGGTTCCAAATCACCTGCAGTACATGCTGACCCACCTGAAATCGCAAAGCCTGCTAAATCAAGGTTCATCTGCAAGACATAGGTTGAGACACCCTTAACCCACATATTTAATACGTGGCCTACCATATCGTCACTACCTGCGCCATTGACTTCAAAATTAATCCCGTTTGCTTGAAGGGTTTCTAAGACTTGTTGTTTGAAACCAGCATACCGAGCGCGATGTTCAGCCTTAACAGCTGGAGTCAACAATTCAACCGCTTTGGCAAAACCAGCGACGGCTGGAATATTCTCTGTCCCCGCACGGCGTTTCTTTTCTTGTTCGCCACCCATTAAAAATGATGGCAAATGAATCGCGTCATTCACGTATAAGAAACCAATTTGCTTAGGCCCGTTAATCTTGTGTGCCGAAACAGATAACATATCAATCTGATCTTCTTGCACGTCGATATCCAATAACCCATAAGCCTGTGTCGCATCCGTATGGAACCAGGCATTTGATTCGTGAACAAGTTGGCCGATTTCATGAATTGGCATATGGCTGCCAATTTCATTATTGCCCATCATAATTGTTACTAAAATTGTTTCCGGTGTTAAAGCAGCCTTTAGGTCAGCCAATTCAATAACGCCTTGTGCGTTAACGGGTAAATAAACGACATCAAACCCTTGGCTTTCTAAATAGGCCATTGGTTTTAAAACAGAATGATGTTCAATCGCCGTCGTAATAATCCGTTTACCTTCGTTAGCCCGTTTTTGAGCCGTTTGTAAAATCGCCATGTTATTACTTTCAGTGGCACCACTGGTTAAAATAATGTCGTTATCCTTCGCATTGATACTTTGCGCTAGAATATGCCGACTTGTATCTAAAACAGTGTGTGCTTGGCGCCCAAAGAAATGGGTGCTAGACGCATTCCCAAAATCTTGGGCCATTTGCGTGGTCATCGTCTCGATTACCTCCGGGGCAATCGGGGTCGTTGCTGCGTTGTCTAAATAAATATGTTCCAAAATTTTTCGCCTCGTTTTAAAAAGTATCTATGTTAGTTTAACATAGAAGCCACTTTATTAGCGGTAGAAACACTTCAAAACTAAAAAAAGACTAGGGTTAACCCCTAATCTTTTAATATTACTTCAATTAAGCAGTCATCAAGGCTGCTTTTTGTTGTTCTGATAGTGATTCATTCATTCGACCACTCTTGAAACCGGCTAAATCAACAGTGACAAATTCGAACCCAACTTGTTGTAGTGCTTGGTTAATTTGTTCACTGTGTGTTAAAAAGTCAGCAATTTGTGCTTCTGGCACTTCAACCCGGGCAATTGATTCGTGGTAGCGAACACGGACCGTTGCAAAACCTAAATCACGCAAGAATTTTTCTGATTGCATGACTTGCGCAATCTTGTCTTCTGTTAAGGCTGTATTGTATGGGAAGCGTGAAGAAACTGAACAGCTAGCCACTTTGTTCCAGTTATTCAAGTTTAATGCTTTCGCTAATTGACGGACATCAATCTTGTAGAAACCAGCTGTTTGAAGGACACTTTCTGCACCAGCTTCATCACGAGCCCGTAAGCCGGGACGGAAATCACTGTTGTCATCCATAATCATACCATCTAAGACGTGATCAAATCCTTTTTCAGCAGCAATTTGGTTTAATTGTGTGTAGAACATCTTCTTGCTGTAATACCACGTTTCTGGTGTGTTATTAGCAATATGTTCATCTGATAAGTAATTTAAAGTGGTTGTTTCAACGTTAGCCCCCATTTCATGTGCTAAGTCGATTGCCTTGTTAAATTCTTCGTCTGTGAATAATTCTGAGTTAGCAACGACTGCTAAGACATTTTCCTTACCGAGTGTTTCTAAAGCCATTTTTAATACTAATGTGCTATCAATCCCACCAGAAAAGGCTACGATTACTTTTTTCATTTGTTGTAAATTGGCAGCCAACATTGCTTTTTTTTCAGATAATGTATTCATTGTTAAAGACTTCTTTCTATATAATTAAATTAATTGTTTTAATTCTGATAAACCGTTTTGAATCCGATCAGCATAAGCTAAATCATTGTTATCTAAACTTTTGACAATCATTAAATTCAAATCTGTGGCACTATCAACAAAGTGTTTGAATGTTGATTGACCCGCACTTTGTTGTGCATCGTCTAAATCGCCGTATAGTTGTTCCGCTGTTAAGAGGGCTTGTTGTGCTTCAATAAGACTCGTTGAAATTGTCCCTGGTTGTGACGCATGTGCAGCGACTTCAAATAAGTTGACCATCATTGTTTGAGTTTGTTTAATTTGTTCCCGCATAATTGATTCCTCCGATTAAATTAGATACCAAAGAAGCTCCGCATGAAGAGTGCGGCACATAAGCCACCAACAAATGGGGCAATCCCAGGTACGATAATCCCGTATTGCCAATCTGAGTTAGCTTTATTTTTAATAGGTAAAATAGCGTGCGCAATTCTAGGACCCATATCACGTGCAAGGTTCATCGCAAATCCGGTAGGACCGCCCATCCCCATCCCAATTGCCCAAACAAGTAACCCAACAGCAATTGGGGCAATCCCTGGTGTCTTGATTTGTGTAATCGCGATAATTGATGAGATGAAAACAAATGTTGCGAAAAATTCAACGAAAAAATTCCGGGGTAAATTGCGGATACCAGGGGCTGTTGAGAAGATGTTCCGAACAGCGACTGGATCGACGTTGCCTTCTGAAGCCTTGAATTCGTCGGCGTACATAATGTAGACAATGATAGCACCGACAATCCCACCTAAGACTTCGGCGACTGAATATGGAATAAACATTGCCCATGAAATATTACCTAAAACGCATTGTGCTAGTACCATCGCCGGATTAATTGAGACATCCCCGAAGATGAATAAGGCTACTGTAATCCCGAAGCCCCAAGTTGTGATCGCAAATAAATGACCTGAACCACGATATTTTGATCCTTTTAGGACTTCATCACTATGAACCCCAACCCCGAAAATGATCATGAGCGCTGTGCCCATGAATTCTGCTAATAACTGATGAACCATGAATAAATTCCTCCAAATAATGACTATTTTAAACGTGCTTTTGCCAATAGCTTGCTGTGCTTTGCTACATCAGTCAGATCACCGACTTTGTCGGCAATTCGTCTGATTAGGCAAATGCTCACAAGCTAATCACTGGCAACGCACTTTTATTTTAATTGCTGATAAACAGCGAGATAAACTTGATTAAGTGCCACGTCATAGGCCTTAGCGGCTGCTAAACAGTCGTCAAATTCTGGCGTATATTTTTCAATATCGTCGTAATTAACCACTTTGACCCGAATATCACCATAACTCGTTGTGACGGTCATAAAATGACGTAGCATGATGGTGCGTCCCATTGTCTGGTAACGCACGCCAACGGTTGATGTGTGTTTCAAGATCAGATAAGTAATGGCTTGCTGATCGGCTGGATGAATCATGACCGTTAGTTTGATAGCTGGCCGATTTTTCTTCATTTGAATAGGACTGAAAAAGGCATCGAGCGCCCCATTAGCCATCAATAAATCTAAAACCGGTGCTAAACTTTCCGCTGACTGATCATCAATGTTGGCCTCCAACACTAATATCTGATCTGCCTTTTCTTCAACAACCTGTTGGCTTAGTTTTTTTTTCGCACAACATCACACGTAACGCATTGAGTTGTGGTGTTTCCCGATTACCAAAGCCATAACCAACTTTAGTAATCGTTTGGTTGTCTGGAATTGGACAGAATTGATCGACAACCGTCTTAACAATCCCCATTCCCGTTGGCGTAATCAATTCCGTATGAATCTCTGGGTTTTGCTTAATCGGAATCGCACTGCCCACTCGCATTTGCATCACAGCTGGTACCGGAACAGGCATCATTCCATGGGCCACTTTGATAAAGCCACTGCCATCCGTTAATTCGGATGAATAAACCTGGTCGACTGCCAATAATTCGAGTGCGACAAACGCGCCGACAATATCAACGATTGAATCAAGCGCACCAACTTCATGAAAATGGACGTCACTTAACGGTAATTCGTGAACGACCGCTTCTGATTTGGCAATTTCCGTAAAGACTTGTTTAGCATTGGTTTTAACATAATCACTTAAATCACTGTGATCAATGATGGCTTCGATGTCCTTTAAATGCCGAACTTCATCGCCATGGCTATGTGTGTGCCCATCTGCATGTTGGTGTGGATGATCATGATGATGAGTTGATGTGGTTTCAATAAAGCCTTCATCCTTGTGCACGGTTTCTGGCAAATGAACATCAAAATCGGTCCCATAGATACTGCTTTTAGCGATCCGCTGGGCATGCAAGTGGTAACCAGTCACATTTAACTTGGCCAATTCGGTCTCAAATTGCTTGAAATCAACCCCTAAATCGAGTAATGCGCCAATAAACATGTCACCACTAATCCCTGAAAAAGCGTCTAAATAAAGTGTTCTCATTTGTCATCCTCCGTCTCACTTAAATGATTGATCATACTTGCTGAGTAACCGGCGCCAAAACCATTATCAACATTGACGACCGTAATGCCTGAAGCACAACTATTGAGCATCGTCATCAGCGCTGTTAGTCCACCAAAGTTCGTCCCATAACCGATGCTAGTGGGGACGGCAATCAGTGGTTTTTCAATCAACCCACCAACAACACTGGCTAAGGCGCCTTCCATGCCAGCGACCACAATCACGACCTGGGCCTCACGAATCTCATCTAAATGTTCAAAAAGACGATGAATGCCAGCAACCCCGACATCATAAATTCGTTTCACTTGGTTACCGTAAACCTCTGCGGTAACGGCTGCTTCTTCGGCAACCGCCATGTCAGAAGTACCAGCCGTCACAACGGCAATATAATGCTTAGTTTGTTCTACCGGCTTTAACATTAAAGTGACGCACTGGGCTAATTCATCATAATGGGCGGTTGGTTCGGCAACTCTAATTACCGCATACTTTTTGGGGGATACTCTCGTACAGAGAATATTTTCAGCATGCCGTTTTAAAGAACCGATAATGCCGATAATTTGGTCGGCCGTCTTACCGGCACCATAGATTACTTCCGGATAGCCATTACGTTTTTTGCGACTTAAATCGACCTTGGCAAAGCCTAAATCATCGATAGTCTGTTCATGCGCTAGCTGCTTGGTGGCCTCTTTCACACTGACTTTTTGGTTTGCAACAGCTTCTAGTAGCTGTTGTAGCTCATTTGTTGTGTCCAAACTACTCATTCTTTCTATTGTTATTTCACAATAACCCCTAACCCATCAGGGATTACAGTCACTTTTGCGTCCGCACCTTCAATTGTATAGGCTCGTTCTAAGGCGGCATCTAAACTAGTTGCCAGTTCCATATGCATGTCCGTAATTAATTGAGGATCAACTAAATCTGATACGAAAATCACGTGATGTTGCACTAAAATCCGGGCTAAAATTTGTGACGTCCATTGATCGGGCACCGTTTCAAGCCGTGGTGTGTTAATTGCTTGGTCTAAGAATTCTTTTGGATCTTTAACGTCGGCAATATTATGGTAGAAACCATCGCCACCATGACCATCACGTGCACCAGCGACCATAATAATCACGCCACCTTGTTTATTTGTGGCCTCAGCAGCAGTCATCCCTTTAACCGCTTGGTAGATATTTTGATCAAGTGGATAACCACCATTGGTTGAGATCGCGATGTCACAATCAATTTTGTCGACTTCTGATAAACTTTCAACGAAATCACAGCCTTTTTTGTGCGCCGTTTCTAAATTACCGGCAAAAGAACCGATGATATGTTTATCTTCATCCAAAACAACATTCAAAATAAATTTAAGACCGGCTGTTTTAGCGGCGTAAACCATATCCTTGTGGACTGGATTATGCATTAAATTACCAGTTCTTGAATAATGGGAATTGATAAATTCACCTGAGTGGTTGGCCATAATTGTTTTGTATGACGCAACACCCGGTAGAATTGATTTCCGACCGCCTGAAAAACCGGCGAAGAAATGAGATTCAATGAAACCTTCTGAAATTAACAAGTCAGCTTCAACAGCAATTTTATTGATAATACAATCGCCACCTGAAGGTAATTGGCCAATTTTAACCACTGAACTATCATCTGTTGAGATGTGCATGACGATTTCTTCATTAGCAACGATTTCTTCGCCATACTTATTAACGAGTTCTTCGTGCGTTGAAGGCCGATGAAATCCGGTGGCCACCAAAATGCGAATGCGTGCATCAGGTGCCACTGAACGAATCCGTCTTAACAAAATAGGCGTCATAATATGTGAAGGTACTGGTCGGGTGTGATCAGAACTGATGATGACAATGTTCTTCTTTCCCTTCGCCAATTCTTCCAACTTCGGACTATCAATAGGATTATCCAATGACTGCTCAACTGTTTCGGCCTCACTCAATGGATTTTGATAAGTGGCTGCTTGAGAAACCAGCTTGCCGGCGAAATTAGCATCTGCAATATTAGCCGTAATAATTTTTTGATCGTAAGGTAATTTTATAGCTACCAAACTGTAGGACTTCCTTTCTCGGTTCTAAATTAACGCTTAAAAAAGCTACGTTTACAGTTATACAGATTTTCTGAAAACAATGCGGTATAATTTATAGACAACATTAAACGTTACAAAAGGAAGGCTACAAATGTTAACAAACGTTCAATTAAAATAGCGTACACTTAAGACTTAAGTTATCGAATAATAAGTATAAATGATTATTAATCTCAATTAAGGTAGGCTATCGCATTATGGTTTTAAATGATATTGAATTTCTAATTAATTTTTTAGAGGATCGACAAGTCCCAATTATCACCAAAAAACGACATACTTATCTGACCTATCACGGTCTAGAGGAACGTTATACCTATATATTGAAAAACGGCATTATCAAAAATTCGATTATCCTACAAGATGGCCGTGAATTTAACTTATCTTATATCGCGCAACCCGACGTTATTTCGCTCCTTCGCGATGAGGTCTCTAAATACACCGACCAACCCTTTAACGTCCGGATTGAATCAGAAGAAGCAACCTTCTATCAAATCGATCGGGTCACCTTCTGGCACTACGTTAACACCACCCCTGAATTGCAAAACTACATTAAAAATTACTATCGTAAAAAATTATCTGAAAATATTTATCGCCTGCAAAAAATGATGATGAATGGTAAAAAAGGCGGGCTTTGTGCCTTCTTATACAACCTAATCGACCTATTTGGGATCAAACAAAAAGACGGTATTCTGATTGATTTTGTAGTCACTAATGAAGATATCGCTGGTTTTTGTGGCATTAGTTCTAGGAGTAGTGTTAATAGAATGCTCAATCAACTTAAAAAAGATGGTGTCTTGCAAACTAACGGCCACAAATTTTTAATTAAGGATGTCAGTTATCTATTGGACAACATTGCCAATTAGTCATTTGTTACCATTTGTATACATGAAATGGCATTGAAAACACCTATGAGACGCGTAACATGAACAACATCAATTGACTCATATGGAGGTTTCATCACATGCATATTCCAGATAATTATTTAAGTCCACAAACCTGTACTTTTTTCTTCGCTGCCACTATACCAATCGTTGGCTTGGCACTAAAGAAGGTTAAGCTACAAGTTGCCGAAAAAAAAGAAACGGTACCGATGCTAGGCATCTCCGCTTCTCTTTCATTTTTAATGATGATGTTTAACGTACCGATTCCTGGCGGGACAACCGCTCATGCCGTTGGTGCTACTTTACTCGCTATTCTGATTGGCCCGTATGCCGCCAGTTTATCGGTAACCCTGGCCTTAGTGACACAAGCTTTCTTGTTTGGCGATGGTGGCATCCTCGCGCTCGGTGCTAATATCTTCAATATGGCGGTTGTTATGCCTTTTGTCGGTTATGGTATTTATCGACTTTTCCAAAAATCGCATCACGAAAAGTTGGGTGTTATCCTTGGTGCTTATCTAGGCATCAACGCCGCTGCTTTAATGGCGGGCATTGAACTTGGCTTACAGCCCTTAATTGCTCATGACGCAGCTGGTCAACCACTTTACGCCCCTTACCCGCTACACATTGCGATTCCAGCAATGTTATGCGCCCACCTATTAGTGGCCGGCTGGGTTGAAGCTGGTTTCACGGTTGCGGTCTATCAATTTATCAAAAAAGTCGCCCCTAACGAACTTTATGCCGCCCCTCAAAAAAGCACTGTGGTAGCAACTCCTAAAAAACTACATCACGCCCTTTATACTTTCATCGCTGGTTTGATTATTTTGTCACCGATTGGTTTATTAGCAAGTGGCACTGCTTGGGGTGAATGGGACGCAAGCGAACTCTTGCAACAATTGAAAGCAGCCCATCTTAGCCAAGTCCTCCCGACCGGTATGGCCCATGGCTTAAACTTTAACGCCCTCTTTAGCGATTACACGATCCAAGGGCTTCCCCTACCACTTGGCTACATGCTATCCGCACTAACAGCAGTCCTTATCTTCTATCTCATTGGAAAACTGGTGATTAACCATTATGCAACCCACGCCTAAACTACCTGATTGGCTCAACAAAACAGAAATAATCCCCCAAACGGTCGCTAAACCCGACCGTTTTTTAATTCAAAATTTACGGTTACTCGAAACGGTTTTAAATCGACTAGCACAACCTGCTACTCACACAAACCAACATACTTGTCATCAAACACCTGGCATTCAACTTATCAGCTTTCTTGTGACACTCTTCATCCTAGTCCTCACACATAGCGCGTTACTCGTCTGGTTAATCGGCCTACTAACCTTAATCCGGATTTGCCGATTGCCAAGCTATCAAATTGGACCACTTCTAAAACGCGTCGCCAGTATTAGTTTGATCGCACTCGCCTTAGTTTTACCGAATTTCTGGCTCGGTCAAATTCAGACGACTTGGTATTTCATCATTCGCACTGAAGTGATTTTATTTAATATTGGCTTTTTTGTCCAAACGATTACCTGGCCCACGTTTATTTTAGCCTTACGCCAGCTCAAACTTCCGACGCTGTTGATTTTAACGTTAGAAATCAGCCTTAAATACAGTCATTTATTAGCCCAATTCTTACAAGAATCACTCTGGGCAATTCGTTTACGGGCCACTGGCAAAGCGAAAAAAAGGCAACATTTAGTCGGTTCACTTATTGGGCGCCTTTATCTCAGTGCGCGCGCCTATATGACTGATTTATATCACGCAATGGTGCTGCGTGGCTACACTGGTCAAAGCAATCGACGGCCCCCTCTGACCATTACTCGTTATGATTGGCGCTTAATCGGTTGGGATTTTGCTTTAATTGGTCTATTCTGTCTCATTCGGAGGTAATTAATATGCTACAACTCAATCACGTTCACTACGCTTACACCCAAACAGATAGTTTGGCGGATATTTCGCTCACTATTCAGCCTGGTGAAGCAGTCGCGTTTATGGGGCCCAATGGTTCTGGTAAATCAACCTTATTCAAATTAATCAATGGCTTAATCGAACCAACGGCCGGCCAATATTACTTTAAGGACCAGTTGGTTGATCATCAATTTTTAAAAAATGCGGCTCAAACGACCGCCTTACATCGTGCGGTCGGCTTTGTTTTTCAAAACAGTGATGTACAACTTTTCAACGAAACGGTGATCGCTGAACTCGCCTTTGGTCCTGAACAGATGGGTCTTTCTAAAGAAGCCGTTCAAACCCGTGTGCAAGACTGCTTAAAACTCCTTCAAATCGAAAAACTCGCCGATCGAGTCCCCTATCAACTATCCGGTGGTGAAAAGAAATTAGTCGCATTAGGAAGCGTTTTAACAATGAATCCTGAAATGATTATTTTGGATGAACCCTTTAATGGCTTATCGGCAGCTTATCAGACACTATTAGTCCAACTACTACAACAGCTGAACCAGGCTGGTAAAAGTATTCTGCTTGCCAGTCACAACTACGAACAGGTCCAACAAATCGCTAAGCGAATTGTTATTTTTAATGAAGACCATCGTATTACCCACGATTTACCGCTAACGGAAATTCAGCGACAAACAGGCCTAATGGCAAATTTAAGACAGTTATAACGACCATCACATTCATTAGAAATATAAAAATCTAAATTTAATTCACAATAATCATGCTATATTTTTATTCAATAATTATGACACTTTTTATGTATATTACTAAATATAAAAATGGCTTTATCTTAGATGAGTATCTCGATAAAACCATTTAGAAATATACTAAATTTTATATTATTTCATCTCGCAGCTTGGTAATAGTTGTTAGGCTTTTATATAATATATTAGCCTTTAGACTAATCAACGTGTACTTTAATTTTTTTGTTTAGTTCAATAATTTCATTTTTTAATTGTGTGGCATCATCACCACTAATTATAAAATAACCAATTCTGTCATCAGAATTGGTTGGAACTCGAACAATCTGACCAGGTAAAGAATCTACTACCAATTTTTTAAATCCCTGGCTGGTTCGAATGACTTGTAGTCCGTCTACCGATTTAAGCTTTCCATCTTGCTCAGTAAACAAAAAGCTAATCGCCGCTGCCTGATTCTTTGTTGGTGCAATAGTCACATCGTGATTTAAATATAATTCGATTGTCTTTGCAAAAATATTTATCCCGTACGCATCAAAAATTAAGTCAGAAGTAATATGATCCCCACCAGGTCTCCCATTGACTTCAATCACCCTGGAACCATTTGAAGTCATTTTAACTTCAATATGAGTTGGCCCGTTATGAAAATCCAATGCTTGTGCTGCTTTGTATGCTGTATCAATAATTTCTTCTTTATGTTCAGTATCAATAGTGGTAGGAAAAACATGCATCAATTCAACAAAATACGGTGGCTCAGTTGTATGCTTTTCAGTCACTTCAACAAATTCAATCTTATCGTTATTTAAAAATAACTCGACACTGAATTCAGGGCCTACCAAAAACTCCTCCAAAATAAATTCGTTTCGTACTTTGAAATCCATGTAACTTTGTTTTAGTTTTGAAATTTGGATAAACCTTTTTTGAAGCTCATCATCACTATCAATATAAAACACATCAATGCTGCTCGCGGTATTTGTTGGCTTAAGGATTAATGGATAACCAATTCTTTTACTAGCGGCCCGTGCTTCCTCTATTGATTTTACGACTGCGAATTTAGCCGAAGGGACTCCCTTTTTCAAGTATTGTTCTCGCGCTAAATCCTTATTGCGGGCACATTTTGCCGCAAAGTAAGAGTTGCCAAACATATTTAATTGTTCAGCGACTTTGGCAGTCACTGCCGTTACATAGTCAGTTCCAGGAATAATTGCATCAAATTCGCGATACTTACTATTAAGTATTGCGTCTAGGATACTGGCGCTGTTTCTAATATCTGCAACAATTAAATCGTCAAACTGGCCAGCATAGCCATATTTATTGGGATTATCTATATCGCTTACGACGCAAATCACCTTGCAATTCATTTCTTTCGCAGCAGTGACAAATGGTACCCCATAAAAACTAGGTTCTACTATAATGACTTTTTTTTTCATAATTACTTTCCTTTCATTTTCGCAGTACTTAGCATGAATAAGCTCCAAAAGGCGCCAATTATCATAATAATTGCCATCCATAAGAAACCAACATTCGCCCCAAATTCGTCATTTGCCATTCCCATAAAGGTTGATGCAAACACAACCACTAACTGTGCGGTACCATTCCAAATTGAGGTTACTCTCCCCATGTACTGTTTCTCGACTCGTTCCATTAAAACCGTATTGATTACCACTCTTAAGGACGAATTACTTAAACCTAATATAAAGGTACAAGCAATGGTTAGTGAAACAATGTGTGTGAAATATAAACTTAACAATGCTGCAGAAGCAAAGCTAAAAAAGAATACAACGATGTTTTTCTCGGTAAATTTGTTGATTAGTATACCGGTGATCAACCCAGCAATAAGTCCACCAATACCATAACCCATGTCGGCTATCCCATATACAACGCTGTTAGCCTTTAGGATAGTTAGGACATAATCAGGAGAAGAAACATTAAATAGTTGTGTAACGATTAATGGTAAGATTGAAATAATTCCCATACTAAGAATTACTTTGTGTTTAACAATATATCGGACACCGGCTAAAAATCCGGATGTATTTTCACCTTGACTAGCTACTCGATCGTCCACTTTTATAGAAGCTACAAGTATAGAGGCTATCAAAAACATAACAATATTAACAATTAGAATCGTCAAAAATCCCGTATAATTCAAAACAATCCCTGATATTGCACCAGCAGCAAACATACCAACTTGTAATGAAACTTCAATGAAGGCGTTGGCAGCGCCTAATAAATCTTTAGGTAAAATAGCCTGGACGTAACTTCTCGATGCAGCCATATAGGTTATCCAACCTGTCCCCGTTAGAATCGCTAGTCCATACATAGCCCACATGGAGAAACCAAGGTACGATATAACTATTGCAATCAATATCATTGGAACTGTTCTTCCCCAGAACGTCCAAAGAATAACTTTTTTTCGGGAGAACCTATCGGTTAGAGTTCCTGCGAACGGTGCCATCAAAAATCCGGCCAATACATTAACGGTTAAATACATACCAACTAATTTGTTTGACTGCGTTGATTGTAGAACATACCAATTCGCGCCAACAGTGGTCAACCCGACTCCGAATCCTGAAATAATATCTGCTAGAAAGAAATTGTGGAATTCTTTTTTTGTTAATAGCTTCAACATGTTCAATTTATCTCATCCTTCCATAACACTACATATTTGATTCCATACCATTATTTTACAGACAACCTCCAAAAATGTATGGTAATGTAAAGCATATCGTCATAAAGGTGGGATTATTTTGACACATGGACAACTTGTTAGAAAATTACGTAAAGAACGTGGATTAACGCAATCACAATTAGCCGAAGGTATTTCTAGCCGAACCACTCTTTCTTCACTTGAAAATAATAAAACAGATATTACTACTAGCATCCTATTTGCGTATTTAGAACGTATGAATGTCTCTATTCAGGAGTATTTGTTTTACTTCAATAATAGTACTAGTACAGAGAAAGAAGTGGCGTCAAAATATTTTTATGACAATGTTATCAAAAAACGCGATTTTGAGGTCAAAGAGCGGATTCTTGATTATCAAAATAGATATAACAATTCTAAAGATTTTTATTACTGCTGTTTATCAATCGAATTAAAGCTCTTTCTAAATCGAAAACACGCTAGTGAAATCTTTGATGTAGAAGAAGACAAAGAAATAATAAGGGTTTACTTAAAAAATGTAACGCAATGGGGACATTTTGAAATGTCAATTTTTGCTAATTGCTTATACATTTTTGATGATGAATTTATTCAAGCTACTTTTAAAACACTTTTAAAACGAACAATAATTTTAAGTCAAATTGATACTTATCAAAATGACATTTCCATTTTTTTAAATAATTGTATTGTTTTAACGCTTGAACGTGGTAACTATGCTAATGTACAATTTTATATTCGAGAACTTTACAAAGTTTCCGGTAAGACACCACGAAAGGCTTATGATAGAATGATGTGCTCGTATTATCTCGAATTAATAAAGCAAGCTGCCGGACACAAATCAAATCCCCAAAAAATAATTGACCAATTTAAAGAACTGGGATTTAATGATCATGCTCAAATGCTTGAAGATTTACGAGAGAGGGTCCTGCGAAAACAAACGGCGTCAATCGCATAAAGGTTAAACTATGAAATTTTGATATTATCTACGCTTTTCACAAAATAGTGCTTACTAAATAAAATCACATCTAATAACTACGAAATGATTTTTATATGATTATAGTTAATATAGAATTATCAATAAATTGTTCAATATAAAGAAGTAGCTCTATCTCAAAGGAACATTGAGATAGAGCTACTTTAAAGATATATTAAGTTTCACTTCAAAAGCCCATCAAATACTATTAGTCCAACTACTACAACAGCTGAACCAGGCTGGTAAAAGTATTCTGCTTGCCAGTCACAACTACGAACAGGTCCAACAAATCGCTAAGCGAATTGTTATTTTTAATGAGGACCATCGAATTACCAATGATTTACCGCTAACGGAAATTCAGCGGCAACCAGCCCTAATGGCAGATCTAAAACAGTTATAATAATTTAAAAATATAAGTCTAAAAACGTATCTTCTGATGAAGGTGCGTTTTTTTATTAAAAAAGGCTGACACAAAAATAAATTTATGTCAGCCTCAAAAGTCATTATTCATTTCGATTCATAAACTTTTTAAAACTTCTAAAATCTAAAAAAGCAACCAAACAGGATAAAATAATCGCCATCGGAATAAAAACGAAGAATTCGTTGCTAACGAGCGTCGCTATTAAAGCTAAAAATAGCCCTAAAAGGATTAAGTACCGATAATAGCCTAGTTTAAGATAAACATAATCTCGATAACGCTCCGGTAAAAATATCATCAATACTATTATGATTAACACGCCATACGAATACATCTCACCACCACCTTTTTTATCTATCATTTTAAATCTGGACCCATTTCTCCGTCGCATCCACTGTAATTGTCTGGCCAATTGGTAATGTCAGAATCGGTTGCGTATGCCCAACATTGACATTATAGAGTACTGGTATCGTTTTTAAAATTGGAAATTTCGCTAAAATATATAAAAGCATTTCTTCATCCAAATTAACATCAGTCGGGACCCGCCCGATAATCAGTGCCTGCGGATGTCGAACACTTTGTAAGAGTGCCGCTAGATTACGTGAAAAATCGTAACGATCAGAATCATCTGAACACTCGAGCAATAAAATCTTACGATCATAATTTGGTTGATAAGGCGTTCCTTGTAAGGTATAGAGCGTGTTTAAGTTACCACCCACTAACTCACCCGTTACGCGGCCTTTGGTATATGTCTGCCATTGATTATCGTGGTAGTCGCGCTTAGCATCCGGCAAGTACCATGCATCACTTGACCATTCGGCAGATGCAGTCAACCGAACCGGATCCGTGCCCTGAGTCATCACTTTTTGCCAATTTTGAACTTGATAATCCCCGAGTTGATCCGCTAATTTAAATGCGATATAAGATGGGCCGTAGTAGGTCACTAATCCGGTCTTAGCGGTAATCGCATTGCCCAACGATGTAAAATCAGAGTAGCCGCAAACAATCTTAGGGCGTTTGGCAATCATCTCAAAATCGAGGTACGGCAATAATTCGTTGGCATTATAACCACCAGTCACCGCTAAAATTGCTTTGACGTTATCATCTAAAAAAGCGGCATGTAAATCAGCAACCCGCGCCTCAATTGGACTTGAATTAAGACAGTCCATCACCATCACATTTTGACCAAATGTTACCTGATAACCGAGATCGTTTAGGCGTTTGTGCGCCGCTTGATTGGCGGTAAACCCGCCCACACTTTGTAAACTATTGCTAGGTGCGATGACCCGAATTTCATCGCCTTTTGATAATCGTTTGGGAATCATTTTCCTCACACTCCTCTAAGACTTAACCACCATAAATTGTTCACATAAACAAGGAATCGTTGGCTCAAATGTTCGGTTTAACTCGGCATATTCAGCCGTAAAAAAAGGTTCATGAACCGCTCGCCAATAATCAAGTGTTCGATCACCCTCACCTTCTAAATAAGCATGATCAGCCGATACCTTATTATAAGCAATAATTTTACAGCTCATTGTTTTAGTAATCGCAGCGGGTTTCCCTTGTCCATCTAATATAATATTATAATCACCAGCCTGAGGTACATGCTCATTAGGTTCATACAAGTCAATGGCCGAAGTAGTTGCCGTTTTTTGACCACTAATGACTAGTACCGCTAATTCATTAGCCATTTGCACTGTATTTCCAAATGAATAAATTTCTGCTGGTTGCCGTTCAGGTGATAAATTTTGTTCTTTAATAAACGTTTGCCAATATTGCTCAACCTCTGATGTCATTGGTAACCCTCCGCATCCAGTTATGATATTGACGTTAGTTTAACAGAAATTGCCATTTTGTCCAAAAAAATAAGCCTAGCATCAAAGCTAGACTTACTTAGTCACTTATTGCCATCGTCTCATTTTTTTGAGCATCATCGGATAGCTTTTAATTAAGAACCATTTTTTTAATTGACCGGTTGTTTGGTCAGCACGAAGACCCGCGATACCTTTAGCTAACATCTGATCAAAAGTAATTGTCGGTTCTGTCCATTGACCATCAATGTAACAAAGTTGGCAATACTGCGTTGACTTGATGCCATCTTGTTCACGACCTTGGTTGGCTGGTGAAAGTGGCATGCCACAACTTTGACAAAATTTTTCCATAGAAACTCCTGATTAATGTGCTTTTCAACCTATATTCCTGTGCTAATGCTCAAAAGCTAATCAGCTTGAAAAGCACTCATTCTTATTTAATATTCTTCAAGAAGTTGAGGAGCATTGCTGCTGATTTTTGGCCTGCTTCTACGATGAATTCGTCAAACGTTACACCGGCATCCTCATCACCAACATCACTCATAGCACGGATAACAACGAATGGAATCCCAAATTGGGTTGCCACTTGGCCAATCGCTGCGCCTTCCATTTCACAAGAGAGGGCTTCTGGATAGATTTCTTTAATCGCTTTGATTTTATCTTGGCTGGCGATAAATTGGTCACCCGTGACGATTAAACCAACACGTGGTTGTAAGTCAACTGCTTTGGCAGCCGCTTCAATTTGTTTAACTGTGTTAGCATCCCCTTCAAAACGTTGGGGTTGTTGGGGTAATTGTCCTGGTAAATAACCAAAGGCCGTTGCTTCAGCATCATGATATGCGACTTGACTTGAAATCACAACGTCACCGATGTGTAAGCCTTCGCCAATCCCACCAGCTGAACCTGTATTGATAACAACATCTGGTTTTTCTTCGGCTAATAAAATCGCCGTTGTCATCCCAGCTTGCACTTTACCAATCCCTGATTCAACTAATGTTACTTCATGACCGTACAAATGTCCTTTATAGAAGGTATTGCCTGCCACCGTATGTTCTTGAACATCTTCTAACTTCGTTAACAATGTCCGAATTTCTTCTTCCATGGCACAAACGACACTAATTTTCATATTAATATTCTCCGTTTCCTAAAAATAATCGACTTTACTAGTTTATATGAAAAATAAGATCAAGTAAACGATTATAATTAATCCAAATGTAATCCCAATCGCCCAGTTCAAACGAGTCTTCAATCGTTTAACTGCTGGGAGATCTTCTTTTTTCTCACGCCGACGCTTCTTTTCCGGAGCGTCATCGGTCACAGCCTTGAAAGCCGCCTTTTGCTTTTGTCGGGCATATTCCCGTTCGGTTCTTAACCGTTCTTGATCGCGTTGTTTAAAAGCCGCTTCTTCCGCCTCTTTTTGTTGGCGGTAAGCTTCACGCGTACTCGGTTCATTAGCCATTGTCAGCCCTCCTATTTGCTCTGTAATTGCCAGTAGTATAGCGCCATAATCGTTTTGGCATCACAAATGAGCCCACTCTTAACGGCTGCTTGCGCTTGTGCAAATGTTAAACGTTCAACATTCAAAAACTCATCATCATCTAACGGGCGTTTATTAGCAACCGGTGTTAAAGCCGTCGTATAAAAGAGCGTCATTTTTTCATTAGAAAATCCTGGCGATGTAAAGAATTCAGCAATTTCTTGCAAATTATCCGTCGTTAAGCCTGTTTCTTCATTTAATTCTCGTAAAGCAACTTTTGCCAAATCCATTTCACCTAGATCAATTTTTCCCGCTGGAATTTCAAGCGTTTCACGTTGCATTGGTGCGCGCCATTGTCGTACCAATAATAACTCACCATCAGCTGTGATTGGAATAATCCCAACCGCACCATGGTGATAGACAATTTCGCGGCTGGCGGTTTGACCATCTGGCAAGGCAACTTGTTGAACCGCTAGATCAATGACATGCCCTTTAAAAAGTGTTTCTTCAGATAATACCTTTTCCTCATAAGACATTTAAAATTAGCCACCTTTAATTAAGTTTGCATTCTTGTCAATCATTATACGCGCTTTTGAAATTGTCCGCTATCAGTACGTAAAAGTTCATTATTTGGTTGGGATTAAATATCCATCCTTAGGCTGATACCTTTTTGATGAAATTACTGTTAAAATGAACTCATCAATATAAATTTAGGAGCTGACAATGATGTTTAAAAAAATAAAAATATGGTGTATTGGCTTTCTAATTATGGCAGTTTCAATTCCAACGTTCGCAACTCTTTTTGATTTCTATGGCGATTGGGATAACTTCTTGTGGGTCGGTCTAGGTGTCTTACTCGCTGCGATCTACATGCTAATCAGTTTTAAACGCCTTAAGCAACAACCCCAATACAAAACAAATCACAAAATTTCAGATAAAATGCTGAAACACTATCAAGATGCCGGCATGAGTGATGATGAGATTGATTTCTTCAGAGAAACAATGCACCAAGCCGAAATTGAAGTTCAAGCTTTGGCAACTAACATGCAAGCTCTTCCTAAATTAAAGGCAATTGATTTAAACCAAGAAACAACGCGTGTCAGTCAAGCCATGTTCCAAGCGATCGTCAAGGAACCCAAACGCTTGCACTTAGCCAGCGATTTTCTCTACCGTCACTTACCTTCAATTAATGAACTAACACGTAAATTCATCGAGATTAGTCATCATGAAGTTAAAACGGCTGATACCTACGCTGTTTTGGATAAATCTGCCGAAGCAATCGATGCTTTGAGCCAACAAATTAAGCAAGACTATGCGACTTTTGTGGCCGATGATTTAGATGATCTCGACACTGAAATCTCAGTTGCAAAACAACAAACAACCCCTGATCACAAGGAGGAAAACTAATGACAGACGTTACCGAAAAACAAGATGATTTAATGAGTGATTTATTAAAAGACCCATTTGATCAAGCGGCCCCTACCGTTACTGAAGAAACGGTTGCAAAAAAATCAGGTGAAGAATTACTAAACCAACTCTCACCTGAACAACAACAACAAGCCCAACAATTGGCTGAACAATTAGACGTTAACGATCAACAAGCAGTTCTCAATTACGGCGCCCAGGCTCAAAAGAAACTAGGTGCTTTTTCGCAAACAATGTTGAATCAGGTTCAAAGCCAAGAAACTGGTGAAATCGGCGACGCATTAACCTCATTGATGTATCGTCTAAACGAAGCTAACCCAGACGAATTACGGGCTGAAGACAGCAACGTTTTCAAGCGGATGTTTGGTAAGATTAAAAAATCAGTTTACGAAGTCACTGCTAAGTATCAAAAGATTGGTGCTCAAATCGACGGGATTGCAATCAAACTGGAAAAAGAAAAAGACGGTTTAATGCGCGACAACGAAACATTGGAAGGTCTATACGCTAAAAATAAAGCTTACTTTGACGCGCTTAATATCTACATCGCCGCTGGTCAACTCAAGATGCAAGCGCTCGATCAAACTGAGATTCCGGCTGCCATGGCGAAAGCCGAAAATGACAACAATCAAATGGCTGTGCAAGAGGTCAATGATCTCAATCAATTTAAGAACCGGCTTGAAAAGCGGACTTATGATTTAGAGTTAGCCCGTCAAATTACGCTCCAACAAGCGCCACAAATTCGCTTAATTCAAAATACGAACCAAGCGCTTGCTGAAAAGATTCAAGCCTCAATTAACACCGCTATTCCGCTTTGGAAGAATCAAGTCGCAATCGCCTTGACCCTCCTCCGTCAAAAAGATGCGGTCACTGCACAACGCCAAGTTTCCGAAACAACTAACGATCTCTTGAAGAAAAATAGTGCGATGTTGAAGATGTCATCAATTGAAACTGCTAAGGAAAACGAACGTGGCGTCGTTGATATCGAGACCCTTCAAAAGACCCAAAACGACTTAGTCGAAACCCTTCAAGAAACCTTGAAGATTCAACAAGAAGGTCACGAAAAACGGCAAATGGCTGAAAAAGAATTGAACCACATGGAAAATGACTTACGTGATCATTTATTAGCCTACACACAAGGCCAAACAACGAATAACGCGGGTCCTAAGAACGTAAACTAAAAGCACTCATCTGAGTGCTTTTTTTATATCGTAAATCTATTTGGAAGCTTACCTTGTCGGAGATTTATGAGCAACATTATGTTATACTGACTACGCAAAAATATTGATTATCTATCAAAGGATATGGTTATATGAAGCCTAAAAGAATTCTAATCATGGCAGTTACATTAATATCCGCCGTGACGCTTACAGCTTGCCAGCAAAATCATAAATTCGCTACTAAAACCAACCACAGCGCTATACAGAAGCAAGTACATAAGAACGTCGAATCCACTAAATACGATTACCAAGATACAAAAGCTTATTGGCTTAAATACAAAAACAACACTTTCTTTGTGGTCTCAAACCAGATTAATGAACAAATAAATTCTAAAAAGAAACTCAAAAATTACTTGCTTATTGAAACAACACAAAATTTAGGCCACCCTTCTTACAAAGAATTATCCAAAGATGGTTTTACTTTTATTGCAGATAATAAAATCAAGCCTAAAGAATCATTTGGCTATGGTGTCATAACAGTTGGTATTTCACGTGATTACACAACATCCGCAATCATTGCAACAGCCAATCTAAACGATCCGATGTACAATAGATACAAAATTACAAAAATAGCACCCATTTAGTGGAAAATAAAAAGCTTGCTCTTATTTACTAAGAGAACAACAAATTTAGGCGGCAATGATCGCTAATATTCCTCTATTAATCATAAAAAGGCCAAACCATCCCCCCTCCTCCTCAACCTAAGCACTCATCTGAGTGCTTTTTTTATGTTATAATCAGTTTTTATGTTGGAAAGTAGGGTTCTTGTAGATGTTTAAAAAGAAAAATCGGAAAATTATTGGTCATCCCCGAGTCAGTCATTGGTTTTTATTGATCGTTCTTCTAGGCCAGATCAGTATGAGTGTCATTCGGCTGACTAGCGAACTATACACCAATCTGATTAATCTAACCGGTAACGAAAATCTATTTTGGGGATTTCCTTTCTTTGAATGGTCTTATTCAATCGTAAGTATTATGGGGACAAAAGGCATATTGGTAGCAAATATGACAGCCGTACTATTATGTTTATTATTAGCCATTTTAATTTATCAGATAAAATGTCAAATTAACACGTCACTCGCTTTAGCAAGTCTATTGATACTTGGATTACCTGATATCACGCTCACCCTAATTGCTTTGTTCGCCAACTTAAGTGCTGGTATAACAGCAGTAGCGTCTTTTTTTAATCCTCAAATTACTTTCATATTAATATTTGTTTATCTTAGCCAAATCCTAATCGGTATTTGGGGCATCTGGCTTTTCACACGATTATTTATAATAGAAATGACCTTCAAGCCAACCCCCTTTTCCAAACGCCATCTTTACTTAATCATTAATTTATGGGGTTTAATCCTAAGTAACTACTTAGAACTTAGCACACAATCAGGACCAGCATTTAACCTATTTTACTTCATCACACTCTTTTTCAAATTCGCCCTAATGATAGGGGTTTTCATCAATCGCAAACCTGCCCAAACCGTACGGCAAAAAGGCTACTTAATCCTCTTATTAGTGCTTCTTGTCGGATTGCCACTCCAGCGTTATCATTTTCAGTTCAGTAACGTCCTAATTATCATAACGCTCGCACAGTATTTGATTAAGAGCCGCCAAATTTCAGCAAACGAAAAAGCCATCAATTCCTAAAAGAATTGATGGCTTTTATTTTAATGACGATGTTTCAGCATTCGCCATCCCGTTAAGGCTGTCGCAATCAAACAAATGACCAAGGCCACCATGAAAGCATCATGCATCCCCGCAATGAAGACATCCGCGTGACCTGGAATATATCCCGTTACTTTCTGGCCGTAATTACGACTCATTGCGGCATACAAGACCGTTGTCGATAGCGAAATCCCAAAGACCATCCCTAAGTTACGCGCTAAGGCATTAATCCCACCGGCGACCCCTAAGTCTTGAACCCCTACTGAACTCATGACAATCGTGTTATTGGGTGCTTGGAAAATCCCATTGCCCAGTCCGACTAAACCAACAAAGAACATGAATAACCAAATTGGCGTTTGTAAATTCATCAACATATAACCGACTTGGCTAATTGAGATTAAAATCAAACCGACAAAAGTTAATAGCTCTGGGCCAATTTTATCTGAAATACTACCAGCAATCGGTGCCACAACCACTTGCACAATTGGAAAAATCATTAAGCTATAACCTGCTAAATTAGGCGCTAAGCCCAATGCATTTTCAAAATAGAATGGTGAAATGACATTGAAAAAGAAATTAACGATAAAAATTAAGAACGCACATAATAAACTTAAGCTAAAATCAACATTCTTGAATAATCTAAATGATAATAAGGGCTGTTCAACATGTTGTTCGATCCAAACAAAAATCCCAGCACTGATCAAGGCTACCACAAAAGCCGTTAAAATGATTGGTGATGTAAAGCCAATTTGTTGGCCGATAAAAATGCCAAGGAACAAGCTGACAATCAAGGCCGCAAAACTGACAAATCCGGCATAATCAATTTTTTCATGCGTTTTAATAATATCTTTTGGTAAAATAAAATGCCCAAAAATAATCGTTAAAATACCGATTGGTACGTTAATCCAGAAAATATAGCCCCAACTAAAGTGTGCGAGGATCAAACCACCAATCCCGGGACCCGCGATACTGCCTAAAGCCACAAATGAGCCAGTTAATCCTAATGCTCGGCCCCGTTCTTTTAATGGGAAAACTTCGGTGATAATCCCATTATTATTACTCATTGTCATTGAAGCTCCTAGCGCTTGAACGACCCGCGCACCGAGTAACAATGGTAGGCCACCGTTAAAACCACATAGCAATGAGCCTAATACGAAAAGAAAAGTCCCAATCTTGAAAACTTTAACTTTCCCGAAGGCATCGCCAACTTTACCAAATAATAGCAGTAGTGCACAAATCATAATCAGATAAATCGAGACGATCCATTCTGATTGATTCATCGGAATTTTCAAATCCCGACTCATGACAGGTAACGCAATATTGACGATACTCCCATCAAGGGTGGCCATGAAGGTAAAAAGCCCCACCGCCGTTAATATCCACCAGCGATTCTTTTGAACCTGCGGATTATCTGCATAACTTAACGCCATCTGTAAGTCACTTTCTTTCTTTTCAATTTATTTAATAATAAGTATACCCTTCTTTCAGAAAATTAAATATAAAAAATCACCCCTGAACGCTCGAAAAGAGGGTTGGGGGTGATTTTTAACGTGCTTCTCGAGTAGCCTTTTCCGGTTAACCGCAAAATGGGTATTATGGCAAAAACCGCCATAATACCCATTTTACCGTTAATCCTCGAAGCCTAACCAACTCGAGTCAGCACTCACTTTATTTAACGTGCTTTTTGAAACTGACTCCTGTGCTTAACGACATTTGTCAAATCAGCGATTTCATCACTAATTCGCCAAATTATGTTAATGCTCAGAGTCAAACCGTTTCAAACGCACTTCTATTTTACTCTTGCCAAGAAATACTTCTTTTTACCGCGACGGACAATGACAAATTTACCTTCGAAGTTTTCGCTTGGGTCAATTTCAAATGTTGTTTCGCGGAGACGGTCACCGTTAATTGTGATGGCACCGTTTTGCACATCTTCACGTGCTTGCCGTTTTGATGATTCAATCTCAGCGTCCACTAAGAAATCAACGATGTTTTTCTTTTCAGCTGTGATTTCAACTGTTGGTGCTTTTTGGAAAGCTTGTTCTGCTTCTTTAACATCTAAGGCTTTGATATCACCTGAGAAAAGCACTTCCGTAATCTTTTGAGCACCTTCTAACTCAGCTTGGCCGTGAACAAAACGTGTCACTTCTTCAGCTAAACGACGTTGTGCTTCACGTTTTTCAGGGGCTGTTTCAACTGTTTTAGCGAGTTCGTTAATTTCAGCTTCATCTAAGAAAGTGAAGTATTTCAAGTATTTAACAACATCGCGGTCATCTTGGTTTAACCAGAATTGGTAGAATTCGTATGGTGTTGTCTTTTCAGGATCTAGCCAGATGGCACCGCCAGCTGTCTTACCAAACTTCGTCCCGTCAGCCTTGAGCATCAATGGAATTGTTAAGCCGTAAACTTCTGTTTCGCTACCTTCAATTTTATGAATCATATCAATCCCTGAAGTAATATTACCCCATTGATCAGCACCACCGATTTGTAGTTGCACATCGTGTGCTTTGTAAAGGTGCATGAAATCGACTGATTGTAAGATTTGGTATGTGAATTCAGTAAATGAAATCCCGACGTCTAAACGACTAGCAACCACGTCTTTAGCCAACATTGTGTTGATGTTGAATAACTTACCGTAATCACGTAAGAAATCTAACAATGAAATTTTTGATAACCAGTCGTAGTTGTTAACCATTGAAACGTTGGCATCTTCGCCGAATAAACGTTTCATTTGGCCAGATAAAGCTTCAACGTTGTGTTGAACCATTTCCATTGTTTGGAGTTGACGTTCTGATTTACGACCACTTGGATCACCGATTGAACCTGTTCCCCCACCGATAACGATATATGGGTGATGACCAGCCAATTGGAAACGCTTCATCATCATGAAGGGAATTAAATGCCCAATATGCATACTATCGCCAGTAGGATCAACCCCACAGTATAATGAGATACTCTTCTTTTCAGTTAATTCGCGTAACCCGTCGGCATCTGTTTGTTGGTTAATCGCGTCGCGCCATGTTAATTCATCAATAATATTCTTTTGCATTTGAAACCCTCCTAATATAATAAAAAAAGTCCCCATAATCCTCGTGAGAAGATTATAGGGACGACTTAAAATTTAAGTTCGCGGTACCACCCGAATTATGCTAGTTGCCTAGCATCACTCATTGATTGGTACGTCAATCACACGTCTGACCACTTAGCGTATTGTAATTCGATTCTAAGCATATACTGGTTTCCAGCAATCCCAGCTCTCTGATATAGTGGCTTAGTCTCTACTCATTACGCGGTCATTGATATTTAACTATGATTATACGTTAATCGATTTTCACGCTAATGTCAATCTAATTATTAAGGTGCTACAGTTAAATTCCATTGTAGCTTAGTATTATAATGCGTAGCATAACGTTTAGTTGTCGCCGGTACGTGTAAGCCAATACTATAATCAGCAGACTGCTCATCGCCAAATTGATAACGATATACAGAATACCCTGGATGATCGTAAGTTAAATTACCTTGATTATCACTTGAATTTTCTAAGAAGTGGCCACGCTTATTTTGTACTATTAAACGCTGTGGTGTACCGTTAGGATCCAAATTAAAATGGTCTAGTGCATCAATTTTACTTTCTTCGCCAGTCTGACCATTAGCATGAACAGTCGTTAATTTAGCATTATTAAACTATAATCTAGCACCATTTAAAATAACTTTTTGAGCTGTTTCAGACTTAGCTTGCGCTTGTTTGTCACGTGAAATATATTGTCCTTCAAATTGGTGTTGTTGCTTGACATCTAAAGACCAGTTCGTAATCCCCCAATAATCTGAGATTTCAATATGATATGGATTTTTTTGATAGCCTGAACGCGGTATCGCCGTTGGTGCCGGTAAATAAAAGGTTCGCTCATTTTGGGTATCACTTAACATTCCAAAATCCATCTTTATCGGTAATGCCGTAATTGCCAGCCGTTGTTTTTCGTAGCGAATAGTATAGGTTATTTCGCCAGCTTGGATTTCTGGATCAATGTCCTTAGCCGGACTAAACGTCGCTGTTGTTAAATCATCATCATCAGTTAAATCAACTGGTGTATATCCATCAATATAAGCCGGACGAATCTTATTGGGATCTTGTCCATCGCTTATATCGGCTGACGTTAATTCTGAGACATGCTTACCAATTGTCCCCGAAGCAATTGCCTGTTTCGCACCAATTGGTTCGCCAGTTTGTCGATCAATATACTTAAACATCACTTTACCAACTTTAGGCGCAACTATTTTAGCAGATGCTTCTGACGTCAATGCATCTAAATCACCATTTGCTGTTTTTCCTGAGAATTCAACTTTATTTTTGATAACAGTGTCTTCGGGAAGTCCTTCATTTACCTGAGCTTGATACGTGAGTATAGTTGTCTGTCCAGGCATCATTGATTTTAACTGAATTGTACTTACATCTGTTATTGATTCAGGTGCATCATCCGAACTATATTGAATTTTTGCTGAATTGGGGACCAAGGTTAACCCCGTAGGTAATGTGTCTTTTAGTGTCCCACTCGTCAATGTCGCGCTTTTATCATCAAGTTTAAGTTCAATTTTATAGTCTAAAATGGCCTTAGGATAAGTCTCAATAGAATTCTTATAAACTGCGTTGGGATTAGCAGTTGTTCGCACCGTTTTATCCAACATTACTGGTGACAACTCAACAGGGATATCCTCTGCTGCAGTTGCTTCATGATTGTCCCCTTGTGCCACAAAACTAGGCTTAATAACTGAACCAGAAGCAGAGCGATTAATAGTTGCATTGTATATTAACTTTCCCCATTGACCATCTGTTAAATCATTGGGTAATTTAATCGTTAAAAGACGTGTCTTTTCGTCATAACTTGTTTCTGCTGGTTTTACTTTTGTCCCATCGTTTAATTCAATTTGAATATCACTGGTGTCGATATCAAGGTCACCCGGTACCGTATGCGTAATCGTTACATCTTTCCATGTACTCTTAAAACCTAGATTATGAGCCGCTAAAGTTAAGGTTAATTGGTTACCAACATAATTTTTACCGTCCTTGCTAGTATTATTCTGATAATCTAATGTTGCATCTGGTACAACCACGCTAGCAGGCGTCATACCGATATCAGTTCGATAATGTTTAACCACTCCCGGTTGAAAGTTCTCCCACTGCCATTTATTACTATACCCACCCAATCCGACACCAGCACCACCATTAGGCGTCAACTTAGTGCCCTCTGCTAAATGCTTAGATTCAAGACCCACACTATCGATTGATAGTCCAGTATAGCCATTATAGCCATAGGTAGAGAGCCCCTCGCCATCCTCGCCATAATTAAATGAGTAAACAGGTAATGAATAGTGGGCTGGTCCATGTGGTACTTTCATATTCATAAACAATTTATATTTTTCTTCTTGCATATACAGCCCTGCATTATTCCCTTGTGCATAGTGGTGGACATACTGATTATCATCTAATTCTAAATACTTAGCAAAGAAAACAGCCGCATCATGTGCTTGACTATCAGAATTAATGATATACATTTCTTGTTGTATAACCGCACGACCAATCATCGGTCTGAGAACAAATTCTACTTGATAATGCTGTTCCGGAACTTGCCAGTTCGAAACGGTTGTCGTTCCGACTGCTTTCAATACTTTTTGACCGGTTTGATCATACCCTCTATAAAACTTGTAATCTATCATATTAAATGATAACGAAGTATCCTTCAAGATAGGGAGAGTTGAGACACTTTTATTAATAATCAATGAGTAGTCGTATGACGAACGTAGGCCACCTTGATGATTCATAAATGCGCCAATTACTTTACCATTGTCGTCTATATAAATATTATACTTAGGTGCCATGTAATCAACTAATTTACCACCAATTCGTTGGTGAACAGAACCATCTGAATTAGCAAAGGTATACTTCAAACTTTGATTCACACCAACTGAAAGTGATCCCACTTCTGTTTGTGCCACTGGTTCCCAATTATCAATACCATCATCAATGGGGATTAACTCTGAATCACGAATACTCGATTCATTTGTTTTTAATTTAGATTTTTTGACTTTATCAACTGACTCCACGCCACTTGTGCTATTAGAAATCTTCTTCTCAATATTACTAGTTGTACTCAACGAAACTGATTCTTTAGTTAATTCTTGTCTTACCTCTGCCCTTATCAAACTAGTTCTTGTTAATGAAATAACTATCCCCAAACCAAATAATAAGGTTATCCATAACTTCTTCACACTGCCACACTCCTACAAATCAAATATCCACTAATTAAATAACGTTATTATTTTTACCTTATTAATAGTTAGCAGCATTTCATATATCAGTTTACCGCTTTCGTTAGACTTTAAACAAGCCCGTTATGTATATTTTAATAAAGGAAAGAAATACACGGCATTAACTTTCCGTCTCTTTTTTTATCGTTGACATTATCCGTGCTATTTCACAAATAGCTTAATTATTTATCCTTCCTTAATCCTTTCCAAGTTAACCTAAAAAGCGCATAGCCGTCCGTCAATTATTTACTTCTGCATCTAAGTTGTGAAGATATAATCAATAATATTTCAAATAATTTTTATCATCTAATTTTAATCGTTATACCATTTTATAACTTATAAATACTAAAAAAAGCCCTAAATCTAGTCGATTTAGGGCTTTTTTTAATATCATTAATCTTTTTTAAGATTATAGTTTTTTAACATTAGCAGCTTGTGCACCACGTGTACCTTCAACGATGTCGAATTCTACGGCTTGGCCTTCTTCTAATGATTTGAAGCCTTCGTCTTGGATAGCACTGAAATGTACGAATATATCGTCTTGGCCTTCAACTGAGATAAAACCAAAACCTTTTTCATTGTTAAACCATTTTACTGTTCCTTTTTCCATGATGTTACTCCTTTAAAATACACTATATTATCTAGCCAACCGTATTGGTCTTCTAAACAAGTTTATTATACGTGATTTTGTAACCGCATGCAATCAGAAACTATGATTAATTTAACTTGTAACATGTTTGCCGATGGTACTGTTCGTTAGCCTTTAAAATAACATTACCAAAGTCCGCATGATGAATTGCATCTGGCATCATTTGGGCTTCAATTGCGACCGCTTCGTGTGGTTGAATCGCTTTATCAGTCAAGTTTGGTTCGCTCCCGAAACCATTGGCAGTATAGATGA
Source organism: Latilactobacillus parasakei (assembly GCF_049674265.1). NCBI lineage: Bacteria > Bacillati > Bacillota > Bacilli > Lactobacillales > Lactobacillaceae > Latilactobacillus > Latilactobacillus parasakei. Next base: position 569,463 of record NZ_CP186861.1, read on the forward strand.
CAATTGCATTGCCTTGTGTATTAATCGTTAGTGAGCGACCACTAGTTGGTTCGGTTAAAACCGCGTCATTTCGATTAGCATTTTTATTTAATAAGAATGGGTGATCGTAGCCATTTACCAATTTATTTTGTGTTTCTTGGCTGGCAAAAGCATCGGCAATTGCGCGTGGTTGCCGTAAATCGAAAACAGTTTGATCAACTGGCAATAGTTGCCCGGTTGGTAGACCATCTGGTTGAATTTCGCCGAAACGATCACTGTCGATTTGCAATTGGTGCCCGTCAACTAATTGATCGAAATCCCCTGTTAAGTTCAAATAAACGTGACAAGTTGGGTTGAAAAGCGTTGTTTGATCGGATGTTGCTTGATAATCAACCAACCATTCATTCTTTTCATTCAAGGTATAAGTCGTCGCAACTGATAAGTTCCCTGGGAAGCCATTGGCACCGTCGGGACTGGTTAGTTTGAAAGTAACGCTAATTGCGTCGGCTTGTTCTTCAATGCTTGCTTGCCAAACTTGAGATTCAAAACTATTAGGTCCACCATGATTGGTGTTTTCGCCGTTATTAAGTGGCAATTGATAATCGTGGCCGTCTAATGTGAAGACCCCTTTACCAATTCGACCGGCTACCCGGCCAACAGTCGCGCCAAAATAAGCTTCTTGTTTGAGATAATCCGCTAAATTATCGTAACCGATCACCACATTTTTAAATTGTCCCGCCTTATCGGGCATCACTAAATTCGTGATGGTTGCCCCATAATCGATAACTGCTAATTGATAGCCCTGACTATTTTCTAACCAATGTTGCCAAACAGTCTGACCATTAATCGTCCCAAATTCCTGACGCCAATATTTCATGACTTGACCTCCAATTGATTTTTAACAGGTTGTCAGCAACACTTTTTAGGCATTGTTGACACGCTCTGTAAATTTGATAAATGCTGCTTGTCCTTTTGCATCGCGCTTGAAGACACCCGCATCTTCTAAAACACGCATGAAGACTTTACCGACTTCATTTTGAACCAATGTTGTAACATTGGCTGGTGTGATTGCTGAATGATCAGCCTTGATTTGGTCGGCCCATGTTTTGTGATAAGCGGCCATTTCATTTGGTTGATCACAGAGGTATTTTTCAACTTCTGCCATTTCAGACTTCAAACGTGGTGGTAGAATCGCTAAGCCCATGACTTCGATTAAACCAATATTTTCTTTTTTAATATGTTGAACATCTGCGTGTGGATGATAAATACCATCTGGATGTTCTGGCGATGTTTGATTGTCACGTAAGACCAAATCAATTTCATATTGATCCCCACGCATTCTCGCAATCGGTGTAATGGTGTGATGCGGTGTCCCGTCTGCTTCTTGCGCTAAGACTTGGACTTCTGGATCACTGTAGTGTTGCCACTTAGTCAAAATGTCAGCAGCAAGTGTTTCAATGCGCTTAGCATCACTACCCGTCAAGCGAATAACCGACATTGGCCATTCAACAATTCCGGCTTGAATATCATCATAACCCGCAAATTGAAGTGGTGTGCTGATTGGTGCTTTGGCCATTGGAAAATCATGCCGGCCACCTTGATAATGTTCATGCGTTAAAATTGAGCCCCCTACGATAGGCAAATCAGCATTACTCCCGGCAAAGTAGCCAGGGAACTGTTTAACAATTTGTAGTAGGTTTTTAAACGTGGTTTGATCAATCACCATTGGTTCGTGTTTGCCATCCAAGAAGATTGAATGTTCATTGAAATAAGCATATGGCGAATATTGGAAGCCCCATGTTTGTTGTTCTAAATCAAAGCGCACAATGCGATGATTACGCCGCGCTGGGAAATCCAACCGACCCGCATACCCTTCATTTTCTAAACAAAGTTGGCATTTAGGATAACCCGTTTGCTTCATTGTTTTAGCTAACGCAATTTGTTTAGGATCTTTTTCAGGTTTTGAAAGGTTAATCGTAATTTCTAAATCGCCATATTTAGTGGAGACATCATAAGCGATATTCTTCGCGATTGCGGCGACCTTGATATAATCGTTGGCTTGGCTTAATTCGTAGAAATAAGCCAACGCCTTTTCGGGGTCCTTTTCGTATAACGTCCAAAAACGCTTGTTAACGGCACTTGGCAATGGTGTCACCAAATCCATCAACTTAGCGCCCAAAATATCGCGTTCAGCCGCTAAATCTTGAATACGCTGATGGTCAACTGCCAATTGGACCAACGCTTCTTTCAAGTCAATCAAAGTTGTTGTCTCTTGTGCAACAACTGGTGTCTCATCACCTTCGCCAACTAAGTCGAGGACAACGTTAAATAAATATTGTTCATCTTCAGCCGTATAAGTTGTTTCTGGAAAAGTGCTGACTTTTGTAATAAACTTTTGAATCAATTCTCTTGCTTGCATATTCTTTCCTCTACCGATCTGCATAACCATTAGGATGGTTTAAGTGCCAATTCCATGCGGTTTCAATAATTGCTTCCATATTGTCATATTTAGGGGTCCAACCAAGCGTTTCACGCGCTTTTTCACTTGCGGCAATCAATGTACTTGGATCACCGGCACGACGAGGGGCCATTGTCACAGGAATTGCCTTGCCAGTCACTTTACGAGCAGCTTCGACAATTTCCATATTTGAAAAGCCTGTTGATGAGCCTAAGTTAAAGGCGTTGCTATCATGGCCATCTTTGAGATATTCAAAGGCCAAGATGTGCGCATCCGCTAAATCTAATACGTGTACGTAATCGCGGACGTTTGTGCCATCTGGCGTATCGTAATCGTCACCAAAGATTGATAATTGATCACGTTTGCCAGCAGCGACTTGTAACACGATTGGTAACAAGTGCGTTTCTGGGTGGTGATCTTCACCAATTGAACCATCTGGTTTGGCACCAACCACGTTGAAATAGCGTAAGGCGACAAACTTGATGCCGTAAGCTTTATCGGCCCACTTCATCATCGTTTCCATCATCAACTTACTTTCACCGTAAGGATTAGTTGGCACTTGTGGGTCGGACTCCTTAATTGGAATTGCCTTAGGTTCCCCATAAGTCGCCGCCGTTGATGAAAAGACGATCCGTTTAACGTCGAATTCGTTCATCACTTCAAGTAACGCCGTCATCCCATAAGTATTGTTATCAAAATATTTTAATGGTGATTGCATTGATTCTGGCACGATTGAAAAGGCAGCAAAGTGAATGACACCACTAACGTCTTCTTGTTGGAAAACGTTGCGCATAAATTCTTTATCGCGTACGTCACCCTTATAAAAACGGGCATTGGCGTTAATCGCTGCCTTGTGTCCCGTAACTAAATTATCGACAACTGCGACGTCATAACCGCGTTCAATTAATTGATCAACTGTATGGGAACCGATATACCCGGCACCGCCTAATACTAGAATTGACATATTGAAACCCCTCCTAATTTAATGATTAACCTAACTTCTTAGCACCGTCAGCGATTTCTGCGACATAGAAGCTTGGGGCATAACCAATTTTATCTGTATAAGCTTTAGCAACATTTTCTTCAAAGTTTTCAACTTGGTCTTTTGCAACAATCGCAATGGCACAACCGCCAAAGCCAGCACCTGTCATCCGAGCGCCTAAGACGCCAGGTTGTTGCCAAGCTGATTGAACTAATGTATCTAATTCAATCCCGGTGACTTCATAATCAAATTGTAATGACACGTGTGATGCGTTCACTAACTTACCGAAGCGTTCAAGGTCATTGTTCTTGAGGGCTTCTCTAGCCTTCATTGTCCGTTGGTTTTCAGATACAGCATGACGAGCGCGTTTTAATAAGTTTTCGTCTTGTAACATGTATGTTTGTAGATCAAATGTTTCGTTATCTAAATCACCTAATGAGTTGATATCATTCTTAGTTTGTAAAATCGCTAATGCTTTTTCACATTCACTACGACGTTCGTTATATTTAGAATCAGCTAATTCACGACGTTTGTTAGTGTTCATGATGATGATTACGTTGTCTTGTAAGTCGATTGGGACCAGATCATAATCCAAGGTGTTGGTATCAAGTAAAATGGCATGGTTAGCCTTGCTCATCCCAACTGCGAATTGATCCATGATACCTGAGTTAACACCGATAAATTTATTTTCAACCATCATCCCTGTTTTAACAAGGTCCACACGGTCGATATCTAAGTTAAATTGGTCTTCTAAAATAACACCCATTAATAATTCGATTGAAGCTGATGATGATAAACCAGCACCATTGGGAATATTACCTTTTAAATAAATATCCAAACCATGATCGATTGTATAACCTTGTTCTTGTAAGTAAACAATCATGCCTTTAGGATAGTTGGCCCAGTTATGTGCTTTTTGATATGATAAATCGCTAAGGTCAAATGAAATGACACCAGCATCTTCGAAGTTGCCTGATAAAAGATTGATTGTTTGATCTTCACGTTTAGCAACGACTGCGTATGTCCCTAATGTGATTGCTGTTGGGAAAACGTGTCCGCCGTTATAATCTGTATGTTCACCAATTAAGTTGATCCGACCAGGGGCAAAGTAACTTGCTTCAGGTTCCTTGTTGTAGGCTGCTTTAAATGCGGTATTCAATTCTGTCATGTTCATGGTAAATTCCTCCTTTATTAATCGCTTTCATTTTACTAAACATTTACTAAAAAATCAAACTATTTTTTTAACGCGCGCATTATTTTCGGGTAGTATGCTAAACTAGATAGTAGTAAACACTGAATTGAGAGGTGCACCTTGGCAACTATTAAAGATATCGCACAATTAGCTAAAGTTTCAAACGCAACTGTCTCCCGGGTTTTAAATTACGATCAATCCCTTTCTGTAAGTGATGAAACCCGCCAACGCATTTTTGAAGCCGCTGAAAGCCTTAGCTACACTAAAAATACTAAAAAAAATAATAACCATCGGGGCCGCATCGCGATTGTCGAATGGTATACCGCTACAGAAGAATTGGAAGATCTCTACTACCTATCAATTCGCCTGGGCGTTGAAAAGAAGCTGCAAGAACTCGGTTTTGAAGTCACTCGTTTTTTTCAAAACGATCCTTTCGATACCCTTTTTGATGCTGCTGGTGTCATTGTCATCGGTAAATACAGCTTAGGTCAGATTACCCGTTTAAAGAAATTAAACCGCAATCTCGTCTTTGTTGATATGAATACCTTAGATTACGAAATTAGTTGTGTCATGACCGATTTCAAAACACCGGTCAAAGCAGTTGTCGATCATTTTATGGCGAGTGGTTTAACCAAAATCGGGATGTTAACGGGCCAAGAAAGCACGTCCGATAATGTTAAATTGGACACCGATCCCCGCTCAACCCACTTCAAACATTATCTTAAAAAACAAAACAACTTCCATCCCGAATGGCTACTTACCGGCGATTTCACACCGGAATCTGGTTACCAGCTCATTACACAGTTACTTCATGAACAGGCCGATAACTTACCAGAAGCACTCTTCATCGCTAACGACGCCATGGCGGTTGGCGCACTGCGCGCCCTTCACGAATCAGCCATCAAAGTACCTGAGCAACTCAGTTTGATTAGCTTTAATGACACGTCAATCTGCCAATACACGTTCCCAACGCTCAGCTCGGTTAAGGTCTACACCGAACAAATGGGCCAATCAGCAGCTGAATTATTAATTAAACAACTCGACGCGGAACAAGTCATTCCACAAGTCATTACGATTGGGACGTCACTAACATTGCGTAATAGTTCAAAATAATGAGTATGGGACTGGGACAAAAGTAAATTTTGTTCCAGCCTTTTTTACCATATCTTATTCCCATTTCACGGTATAATAGTAAAATCAGATAATGTTAGGAGTCACTATTTTGAAAACGAAAAAAATGCGTCGGCTACTATTAACCGTCGCTATCCTTGCGATTGGTTATTTGGGTGGTCGCAATAATATCCTGCAAGATATCACCCAGAAAATCCCCGTCATTACACAATCCACCACACAACAGGCGCAAGTCAGTCCCGATTATCAGGCAATTGCTAACCGCGACTTTGAAAATGGCAGCGCCGCTTATCTTGCCATCAACAACGACAAAAGCCAGTTGACTAGTGCAGATTGGACCAGCGAAAAAATCGATTACGGCCAATTAGATCAACTTAATCGAACGACTTCAGCCACAGCTTACCTTTCTTCCCGCAACCTCGGAAAATCTGAAGGACGTTCACGCCAAGTTTGGAATCCGACTGGTTGGCATAATCAACCACTGACCGTCAACGGTCGCCGCATCACACCTCAAAATCGTGGGCACCTGATTGCTTACACCATTAGTTTTAATTTTGATCAAAATGGTCACTTTCAACCAGGTCAGCCAGGTAGTTTAGATAACCCGTTAAACCTGGCGACTCAAAGCGAATATAGTAATCAAAAGACAATGCAGATTTTTGAAGAAAAGGTCCGCAATGCACTGGCCGCTAATAAAAAAGTAATCTATAAAGTGACAACCGTCTTTCGTGGCAATGAATTAATGCCCCGCGGTTACTGGGTCCAAGCCATCTCAACAGATGGCACCCTTAATTTCAACGATTATGTCTGGAACATCGAACCCGGCGTCGCCTTTGACTACGCAACCGGTCGTTCTCACTTAGATGCCAACATTCAAGTAAAAGATAATCATCCGATTGTAAAAGGGACAGAAAATACCGTCAATAATATCAAAAATCGATTCTAAAAAAGAAGCAGTCACTGTTAGGTTTTCCTAACAGTGACTGCTTCTTTTCATAAATTGAAATAATACTAATTTATACACGAGTCATTTTTATATTCAAATACTAACAGCACACTTTTTTTAAATCCGTTATTTCTCCATCGCCTTGCGCAATGCTGCTGCTAGTGGACTTTCAGCCGGTTCTTCCTCTTGGTTCACTTTTTGAATTAAGCGGCGTTCTTCATGTTTTGAAATTTTCTTCTTGCGATCTTTTTTATCGAGCATTTTTTCCGTCGTCCCATCATTCAAGCAACGGAAATAAGCACCGGCTTGGCCTTCAATGATGACCATTTTCTTATGACATTGTGGGCACCGATGGTTGGAAACTTTGGGATCCTTACGACGCCGATAATGACAGTTTGTGCAGACGTAAACCTTGCCGTCTCGCGTATTACGTTCCTTCAACGGATGGTCACATTCTGGACATTTCTTGTTGATAATCGCGAAATCGTGATATTCAGTTTCACTCTTTTTAATCTCAGAAACCAAGGTCTTAGTGGCCGCTTCGATTTCAGTAATGAACGCTTTTTGATTTTCTTGACCATGTGCAATCGCCTCTAATGAGTTTTCCCACTTACCGGTCAATTCTGGTGAGACCAATGTTTTATTAACCAATTTCAACAGTTGTTGTCCCTTAGGTGTCACTGCTAAGGAATGGCCCCGGCGTTCTAGGAGTTCACTGCGCACTAATTTTTCGATAATTTCGGCCCGCGTTGCTGGTGTCCCCAAGCCATAGTGTTCCATCTTACCTAATAAGGTCCCTTCAGTTAAGGGTTTCGGCGCAGATGTTAATTGTTCCTTAATTGAAAAGTCAGCAGGCACGACTGCGCCTTCTTGCCAATCAACACTTGTAGTTGAAGTCTCTTTGGAATCCGCATGCCAACCTTGTTGAACGACTTTGGTTTGTTTAAAGGTAAAGGTGTGATCCCCAAACTGAACAGTCGCTTTCGTAACGGCTGTGACATATTGATCCGCAAATAAGCCCATAAAGCGTTCGACAATTAAGCGGTACATCCGCAATTCATCGGTTGATAATTTTTCAGCTCTGACCGGTTCTTCGGTTGGAATTAAGGCGTAGTGATCAGTGACCTTTCGATCGTTAAAAACAGCCGGTTGTTTCACTTTAGCGCCCTGCCCTAAGTATTGTTTGGCGTGCGGATCAAACTTCACTAAGGCCGATAAACGTTCCTTCAATGTACCTTCAATATCTGTTGAAAGATATTTGGAATCCGTCCGCGGATAACTAACAACTTTATGAATTTCATATAATGATTGAATCAATGACAACGTCTTTTTAGCCGACAAACCGTACATCGCATTGGCAACTTGTTGTAATTCCGTTAAATCATAAGGCAGTGGTGCAGCCTGTGATTTTTGGCTCGTCTTGACACTAACCACTTTACCTTGCGCCTGCTTTAATTTAGCGACTAGCGTTTCGGCTTGCGCACGGTCTTTTAATCCTTGGGGTTTAGCCATTTGGAGCGTGGCTTTTTCTTGGCCAACTTTCAATTGAATTGTATAGTATTTTTCGGGTTTAAAACGACTGATTTGTTGCGCCGTTTCGTTCACAAAAGCCAATGTTGGTGTTTGGACCCGACCCGCTGACAAATTATCTTCATACTTCGTCGTTAATGCCCGCGTGACGTTCAAGCCAATCAACCAATCAGCATGGCCCCGCGCAAGCGCTGAAGCGTACAAGTTATCAAACTGCTTAGCTGGTTTCAGATTGGCAAAACCTTCTTTAATCGCCTTAGTCGTTTGTGATGAAATCCAGAGTCGTTCGACTGGCTTATCAAATTTAATCCATTCCAAAATATAACGGGCAACAGCTTCCCCTTCACGACCAGAATCAGTCGCAATGACTGCCCCTGAAATATCCTGACGATGTGCCAAATGGCTGATAGCCTTTAATTGCCCGCCCGTTTTAGGAAGTGGTTTAAGCCCAATGTGCTTAGGAATGATTGGTAAATCTTCCAAACGCCATTGTTGCCACTCTTTTTTTATATCTTCCGGTAATTGCAATGATAAAAGATGACCAAACGCCCATGTAATTACGTATTGATCGCCTTCAAAATAGGTTTTAGTTTTCTGATTAGTACCGAGAACCTTGGCAAGCTCTTTAGCAACGCTCGGTTTTTCGGTAATGACTAGTTTTTTACGCATTTAAATTCCTCTTAATTAATTGCTCAGATTAGTTACTGACTAATAGTATAACGCATATTGAAAGGGGAATGAACTATAAGCTAATGAGAACAGATTAAAGTTTCAATCCATATTGACGACCTAAAAAGAGCAAGCCCCTCATCTTTTCCAGATGTTTGGCTTGCTCTTTTTAGTTTTATTCATCGTCTTCAGTTTGGTTGCTGAGTTGTTGCTTCACATCATAGGTATTACTAATAGCCGTTTTAATCGCTTTTGTCATTTGATAATCTGCCTGACCAAGATTTAAATAAAGCTCTAAAATCATTGGTAAGTTCAAACTGGCTAAAATTGTGATGCGCTCATCCGTTAAATAGCGTTCTAGTACGACATTACATGGCGTTCCGCCTGGTAAATCAACGACAATAATCACTTCTTGTGCATCTGGGTTAAGCGCGACTTCAATTTGATCACCCAATAACGTCTTACTAATTTCACCATCGAAGGTGATGGCCGTTACATTATCATGCCCACCGGCAATCATATCTAAGCTCGTTACATAACTTTTAGCCAAATCACCATGACTGACTAATATCAATTGTCTCATTCGCTAATCATCCTCTTATCTGTAAATTCTAACTGTGTAATGGGGGTCGTCGTTGTTTCAAAAACAACGATTTCGTTATGGCCAACGTTCAAAAAGTCGCTAGGAACATAGAGCGTTTCAATTGGTCCAACTGACCAGTAACGCCCAATATGATGCCCATTCACCAAGACGATTCCCTTCCCAAAAGCAGCACAGTTTAGATACGTATTCACTGTCTGGTCTAAATCAAAAGTAAATTGATTTAAAGTGGGACCATAATTAGAGAGTTGCATGGTCCAATCGATATGCGTAATTGATTTAAAATCCAATGCCCACTGTTGCCAACCAAAATGAAGGTGGCGATCAATCACGACCCCGGTCCGGATTCCCTTTTTCTGGGTTGGGGATAATAAACGCGTGCCATAATTAACCCGCCCCATGTTTTCAACTAATATTTCTAGCTGGTTATCTGCTTCCAAAGTTGGCGTTAAATCTGTACCTAAAGTAGCTTGGTATTGCGTATCTAGCAACTGTTGATTGAGATAAATATCGGCGCGATCAGATACGTCAACTAAACGTAATGTTTCAGGTTTTCCCTGACCGTGGACTGTTGTTCGATAGAAAATATAGCCATAACCCGAGCCAATAGCCGGCATTAATTGTGGTGCTAATGAAGTCACTGGTTGCGCTAAATCATCTAACACATCAACTAAACGGACCGTCTTTTGAACGGCGATTGTCGGCAATTTTCGCGGTTGGATAGCTTGTTCTTCAGCCACCCCAATCTTGCCAGTAACACCCAGCACATGTTGCAACGCCGCAAACTTATCATTTTCAGTACCATCTTCATGTAAAATTGCGTCGTAATCATATGATGTTACTTGCGGTAAATCAACATTATTTCTAGACGAGCATCCGTTCCAAAAGCCCCAGTTACTACCGCCGCGGAACATATAAAGGTTGAAACTGGCACCAAAATCAACTAATTCTCGTAAATCGTGTTCAAAATCAGCGCTTGCTCTTTGCACAACTGGTTCCTGCCAACGACTAAACCAGCCATCCCAAAATTCCATACACATTAACGGCCATTTCTGATCATGTTGTTCAAAGAATTGTTGTAAAACAGTTAAATTTTCTTTAGCATGGGAGCCAAAATTAGCCGTTGCTAATATACCATCTTCAATCAGACTACCAGCTTCCAGTGCTTGCAGCCAACTGCCATCAGAAGTAAATAACGGCACATCAACACCATTATTTAGCATTAGATGCTTAATCTGGCGCAAATAAGATTTGTCATTACCAAAAGACCCATATTCATTTTCAACTTGCATCATCAAAATCGGTCCCCCGTGCGTCACTTGCAGTGGTACCAATTCTTGAAATAAACGGTGATAATAAGCAGCTACTTTACTAATAAACAGTGGCGTGTTGGACCGCACAATCATATCTGGATATTTCAGTAGCCACGCTGGGAAACCACCAAATTCCCATTCAGCACAAATATATGGACTGGGACGGACAATCACGTAAAGGCCTTCTTCAGCGGCCATTTTAATAAAGCGTTTTAAATCGAGCGCACCTGAAAAATCAAATTGCTGCTCAACCGGTTCGTGCATATTCCACGGTACATAGGTTTCAATCGTATTTAATCCGGCTGATTTTGCTTTTTTTAGCGTATAGCGCCACTGCCCTGGTGCAATTCTGAAATAATGGATTGCGCCGGCATAAATCTTAAATGGTTGTTGATCCAATAAAAAATCTGTTCCAATCTCAAAAGTCGTCATAAGCCTACCTTCTCACCAATAAGTCTTCCAATCTCTTCTTCGCAAGCGCATCAGGGCTTCCATATAGAAATAATCGCCCCATAAGTTAGCTTCATCAACACCTTTATGTTCCGCATAGGCATATACGCCGTGGCGCAATAGCCCTTCTTCAGTCCCTTGCGTCTCATAATGCATTCCTAATTCATAAAGAATGCCCTTTGCCAGTTCAATCCCGTTACTCAAATAGCCTTGTTCCTGTGCTTCAATTAAACCACACGCAACAATCGCAGCGGCCGAACTATCCCGCGGTTCACCATCTTGAGCGGTAAAAATTAAATCCCAATAAGGTATCCCGTCTTCTGGTAACTGCTTAAAATAATATGCTAATAGTTTTTGATACAATGCTTGGTCGTCGCTCTCAGGGAAGAACCGATGATGTAAAGGAATCCCTAGTAAAATCCAGGCTTGGCCCCGTGCCCAACACGATTCATCTGAAAAGCCTTGGTGGGTCATCCCCTTAACCGGCTTCCCAGTTTCAGGGTCAAAATAAAAGGTATGATAGGTCGAGTAATCTGACCGCACAATGTTGGCTAATACCTTTTGATAATGTGCTTGCCCTACTTTTTGATACCGTTCATCGCCCGAAATGCGACTGGCTTCAAACAGCAACGGTAAATTTAATAAGGAGTCAATAATTAACCGATATTCTTTAGGATCATCTAATGCGCCCCAAGCTTGAATGAAACCACCTTTTTCTTGATAGCGACTCATCAACACATCCGCTGCTTGCAAGACTTGCTGTTTAGCTGATGGTTGTTGTGTAATCTGGTAGCCAGCAAAGGCAGACAATGAATACAAAAAACCAATATCATGATGGTCCAAAACAAAATGTTCACGTAATCGTTGGTCAAAACTACGTAAATGTTCTTGCGCAGTTGCTTTAAATACAGCATCCCCCGTTAATTCATAGGCTTGCCAGACCATTGCCGTCCAAAAGCCGTTGGTCCAATCATCATTTTTTTTAATCCGATATTGCATTTGGGTCGTACAAGCGGATGGAAAATGGCCCGCAAATCTCGGTATTTCCCGTTTGATTTGAGTAACACACTTTTGTAAGTGACTATCGAGCCATTCATCCGTCACCTGTCGCCCTTTCATTAGTAATTTATCAGTCATCAATCATCCTCCCAGTTGACTACTTCAAGAATTGTTTAAAGTCAGTTTCAGGATCATCTGGGACCATTTGGGCAGTTACTAAGACGCCTTTATCCATAATTGCTTCAATATCAGCCCGTTCTTCAGCAGTTAAACTAACAGACTTCTTAACTTGAGTTGTATTATCGCGATTAGACATGTTACCGACATTAATTTTATCAATTGGTAAGCCCGCATTGATTAAATTTAAGAGTACCTTGGGACGTCTCACAACTAATAACACGCGTTGGTTTTCATATTTACCTGCCTTGATATTCGTGATGGCTTTTTCTTCCGTAATAATTGATGTACTGATACCAGAAGGCGCTGCCATTCTAAGCACACTTTTTTGAACATCATCATTTGCCACATCATTATCAATGACCATAATCCGCGTTGCTCTCAACCCGGTTGACCAGCGCGTAGCGACCTGCCCATGAATTAACCGATCATCGATTCTAATATTTACAAAACCTTTCATCATAACTGCCTCCTAAGCAAAAATTTTTAAGTTATAGGCTAAAATGCCCGCTAGAATTAAAATTAATGTCACCCGTGTCGAATTCATATGTTTCCGACCAAGTAACCAATATGTGAATAAAACAACCAACGCTGGCGCTAAACCTGGCATAATTTGATCTGCCAAACTTTGAATCGAAATTTTAACACCACCATTTTTGAATTGATAAACAAACCCAGCTGTAATGACCGATGGAATTAAGGCCCCAATAACAGTCATCCCTAAAACATTAGCGGCACTCGTAATTTTCTTCAACCGATCGCCCAATGAATTGATTAACTTAACACCTTCTTTATAGCCCATAAAGAAGAAACTACGCATGACAGCCAAGCGTAAGAATCCAAACGCAATCCATAGAATTAACGCAAATGGATTCCCCTTTAGAGCCATATAAGAGGCAATTGAACCGATAATTGTATTGGGAATAACCGCAAATAACGTATCGCCAATCCCGGCTAGTGGCCCCATCATCCCGGTTTTTAATGACGCAACTGCGTCTTTAGAAGACTCGCCTTGGCTTTCTTGAATAGCACCATCGACTCCTAAGATGATGGGGGCCATTGAGTTGTTCGTGTTAAAAAATTGTAATTCACTGACTGCCACTCGAGCACCTTCATCACTAGCGCCATACAATTTATCAATCAATGGATAAATACTGTAATAATAGCCAAGCCCTTGCATTTTTTCGTAGTTCCAACCCGCTTGTCCAAAGAAATACCAACGCCAAAAGACTTTTTTCATTTCTGAGCTTAATTTAATTTGTTCATTATTCATCTTCCATGTCATCTCCGTTTACTGAATTTTCGCCAGTAGCGACTTGTGCACGTGGTGAATCAAAGTTAAAGGCTACTAAAGCCATTGCTAAACCGATCATTGCAGCGCCAATCACAGGTACTTTTAGGAAAGCTGCTAAGAAAAAGCCAACTAATAAAAAGGCCATGTTTTTTTGAACGGGTAAGTAGCGCAACAAAATTGCAATCCCTAAAGCTGGTAAAATACCGCCGGCCGTCTTCAAACCATTCATTAACCACATTGGTAAACTGTCAACAACCCCTTGAACGAATTGTGATCCGAAAACTAATGCTAAGAAAACAGGTAGCATTCTAGAAAGCGACGTTGGAATAATCCCCATTAAATTCATATAAGTCGCTCGTTTCAAATGCTTTTCACTCACTAATGTTTCGGCACGATGTTGAATGAACGTGTTACAAAAACGTGCCAAGACATCGAGTTGAATCATTAATAAGCCAATTGGCACAGCTAAAGTTGCCCCAAATTCTGCACCTTTACCACTCATGACCGCAAAAGCTGTTCCTAATAACGCACCAGTCATATAATCAGGCATGGATGAGCCCCCAAAATTCCCAACACCAAGAACTAGTAAATTCAATGTTCCCCCAACAATTAAGCCTGTTTGAACATCTCCTAAAATCAAACCAGCGAAAAAGCCAGCCATTGTCGGTTTAACGGCCCCAAAAGTTGTATTATTGCCATCGTAAATTGCAAAACCAGAATAAAGCGTTAATAATAAAATTTGCCACCACTCAATATGCATGTTGTCTCCTCCTAGATTGTTTTAATCTGAAACTCAAAATAATCCCAACGTTTATAACTTTCGACATATTCAATCACCTTATTATCAAAAAGATAACTATGGCGTTTAATAAAAGCTGCAGGCTGGTGCTCGTCTTCTAGCGCCATTAATTTTTGTTCAAGCGCCGGTACTGGAAAGACGATTTCGGTTGTTTCGTCCATATCAATATTAAATAAATCAATCCCACTATCTTCACGAATCCGTTCATAGATTGATGAATAATAGTCCTTATCAAATAATGCTAAATCATTAAAATATTCGCTCAACAGATATGTGTGTTGGACATAGACCGGCAACTGATTGGCCATCCTAATTCGCGTGATATGATAATAATCCTGACCATTTTCTAAATGTAATTCCTTTAAAATTCGCGGGTCATTCTCTTTTTCAATTGAATAAACTTGAACTTCTTCATCCGCATCGGTTACTTTTTCATGATCAAAGAATTTAACAAGCTTACCTTGTCTAGCCTTTGAAACAAAAGTGCCTTTTCCCTGTTGACGAACCAGTAAGCCTTTTGTCACCAATTCGTTAATCGCCTTGATAACGGTTGCAGAACTAACCGAAAATTTTTCTTTCAATTCCGCTTCGGAATAGAACTTATCGCCTTCCTTAAATTCGCCATTTTTCAATTGATACAATAAAAACTGTTCAACTTGCTGATATTTAGGTTTCATTATCAATCTCCTCCACTTAACCGGTTAACCTTATAAGTAGAATATAACGCATACCAGCCACTTTGTAAACGGTTTATTTATAATAAAATAAAAAAAGAGGCGTTAGGGCAAAAATTAATTTTGCCTTAACACCTCTTTTATAGTCTGAATATGTTTTATAAATCATCTTCCCTAGAAATACGTCAACTTCGATACTTCTTCCAATAGTTCCTTATAACTCATGTTTTCAACTTTCTTAGCCTTCACCTGGTCAAACATGCCGTTTTCCATTTGATTGAAATTATTGATTAAGTAATAAGCGGTTAAAAAACCAACGAGTTTATTTTTAGCATTCTTTTCCATTTGATCCTTTTCATTTGGTACCGCGATTGAATCAATGAAATGATAAGCAAATTTTTCGGGATCAATATTTATCTTTTTATTATTCATCATCGTCCCCACTTTCTAATTATCTATTTTTAGCTTCTTGGAACTGATTCTTGTACTTTTCAGGTACGATTGGCAAGCCTTTTGCACGCGCCCGTTTCTCAAAGTACATCGTCACGATTGGTGTTAAGATTGATGTCACCAATACACTGGTTGCCACAATCGCTGTTGCTGAACTTGCGGTTGATGCAAAGCTTGGATTCGTTTCAGCAATTGCATATGGAACGGCAACCGCTGCCCCAGCTGTTGATGAAGCTGCCCAACCAGCCACACCATCTGAATGTGTAAAGACCCGATCGACAAATGATAAAACCGTTCCTGAAACTAAAACGACTGCAAAGCCCATGAAAATTCCCATGAAACCTGACTTGAAGATCATACCAAAGTTTAAGCTATAACCCAATGTGAATGCGAAAAATGGGACCATCGCAGGAACAATTGGTTTAAACATTTTTCTGAATTCATGATCGAGTGAGCCTAATGTAATCCCTAGTACAAATGGAATCAACGTCGACACTAATGATTGCCATGGGAAAGCTGCAATTCCGGCAACCCCCATGGTCACCATCGTCATAAATGGCCCAGATTCAATACTGATGAATGGGAACCCCGCAGCATCTTCCTCACGCCCTAACGTCGTCATCAAAGCCATATAAAGGCCTCCATTGGTTTCATTAAACGATGCAATCACCGCTAAAACTGAAAATCCGGCAAAGAGGCCCCCCTGGACACCTGAACGCGGTAGGAAATGATTAATAATAACACCTAGTAACCCCGCTAACAATACTTTAAAGATTAATAATGATAAGCCTTTTTTTGCGATATAACCTGTTGATTTAAGATCAATTGTGGTACCGACACTGAAGAAAAACATGAATAAAATAACAGAAGTGCCAACTAAATAATTGCCAGTAAAACCACCGTAAAATTTATCAACACCCGGCCAAATTGTATTAACAAGGGTTCCTAAAAATAGTGGTACAACCATCATCCCACCAGGTATCTTTTCAATCGTTTTTTTAATCTCCATCATGATGCCCCCAACATATTATTTTGAATTTCAAAAACAAAAAACACTAATTTGATTGTTGGCACCACCCTTCTAAATCAGTTTCTTTATAAGAAACTGATTTGCTGATATAAAAATTATATCTTTAATATACACCTCATAAACCAGTTTTGCAAACGCTTTCAATAATGATTTTTAATACACAAAAATAGACCAAACCACTGTCAGTTTGGTCCATTTTATCTTCTAATTATTTAGTCATGATAATGTCCCTGTTTCCAAAGCGCCATCTCATGATCAAAAAAGTGCGGGTTATCATACTGTTCTGGATTGCTTGGCTCTAATGCATCAATTTTAGCCACAATTGCGTTATCCTCCGGCTGTTCTAAATAATGAGCATCAATGAACGATTCAACAATTTCTTCGGCCAAGTGTTCCCCTATAACCGCACCACCAAAACTAATAACATTTGCATCTAGATGTTCTCGGGCATAACGTGCAACTATTGGATCGGCTACTAATGCCGCCCGGATGCCTTGATTTTTATTAGCTGCAGTTGAGATACCAACCCCTGTCCCGCAAATAACAACTCCCAAGTCAACTTGATGCTCACGCACCAGGTCAGCTACTCTAAGCCCGTATATTGGGTAGTGGGTTCTTGTATTATCGTGTGTTCCTACGTCAACGACCTCATGACCATTAGCTTTTAAAAAATCGGCAATCCGCATCTTAACTGCTGTCACAATATGATCATTACCTATCGCAATTTTCATCTTTTAACCCCCAAGATTAAATAAGCTTCTCTAGCATATCTAATCGTATTTGATGCCGCCCTGCAGCGTAATTAACACTCAGATAGTGGTCAACAAGCGCCTCCGCTAATTGATGACCAACTATGCCTGAACCAATAGCAATAGCTTTAGCGCCATTATGTTCAGTTGTCATATGGGCCGTGTTTTCTTCAGTCACATTAGCGACCACCATGCCATGGATTTTATTACCGGCTATTGCTGAGCCTACTCCGAATTGATCAACCATAATCCCTCTATCTGCCTGTCCTGATAAAACCGATTCACTCACTAAAACAGCTGAATCGACAAAATCAATGGCGGGTTCTGGCGTTAAGTCAATAATCTCAGCGCCTTTTTCTGTTAAGTAAGTTTTGAGATGTGTTTTTAACCCAAAACCTAACTTATCAGAAGCAATTGCTATTTTCATTGTACTCCTCCGCTTCTATCTACTAGCGTTACAATAGTGTCATCACTTGGTTATTCTCGGCGAGCGAAACTGTACCATACATTAAGTGCCCATCAACTGTATATAATTTATCCCCCACAATTGTATTTTCGTGTTGGATGGCAATTGTATATGTCGTTTGATTTTTTAACCGGATCGTTACGCCGTAGCAATATTGCGGTGCAACAGACTGATTCGAACCAGATTGTTTAATTGATGCTAAATGAACCGTTTCAATTAACGCATTATCTCCAATAACCGTATAACTGACCACATAATCTTCAAAAGACTGCTCACATACTATTTTTTTAGTCTGCGCTAGCTGATTATACTTCTCAGAATAAAGCTGATCTTGAACTGAAATGCCTGGTTCAGACGTATAGATAGCGCCTGTGGTATTTAATTCTGCAACCTGAACATATTTTGTTTTTAATGCTACTTCTAAATTGGGGGCTAAAATCCAGTTCGTCTGTTTAGTATGTTCTCCAGCGGCTTCAACCACATCGAAAATAACCATTACAGATATTTCCGCTAACCAGACACAATACCGTGTATATTGTTCATTTTGCTGTCCGCTAAAATGACTTTTTACAATCACATCACGATTTCGTTGAACACTGACGATACCACCTAACTTAAGCGCTTGTCCAAATTTCCAAGAATCCTTAATTTGCGTTGGAAATTGATTATCTATAATGACAGTATTATGTGAATCGGCCGCTTTCAATTGACGCCGCTCCTTTGAATCCACATAGGTATACCGACCAGGATCAATTAGAATATCCTGATTGTTAATTGTTAAATCCAAATGATTCGAAGCAGCATGACCGTGACCACTACCGATTCGGCCATTATAAAAGTGCCAGTAATCTCCTTTTAATTGATAAAAGTAATTGCCAGAACTAACGGCTTCAAAATAGTCTGGTATTTTTAAGTCCTCATGGTAAGCAATCTCAATGGGATGATTAATCATCATTGTCAATAATAATAAATCGTATTGCTCAACCTTATCTTCGCGGCGCTTTCCTAAAAGCCACTGCGCTGTCTGCTGGAACCCCAAGATATTAACGGCATCTGTATCACCTTGTTGCAATAATTTACCAGAGGGGCGTACATAATACGGTAATATCTTCAACATCCGCTCCAATACCTCTGTAATTTCAGTAGATATTATTAAACCATTTGATTGATAGGCCGTCCAAACACATAAGACACTTCGGAAAACTTCGATAAAGTATAACGGTGATTGTTCCCAATGAACACCTTCCAAATCGACCTGTAAGTTCATTTGCTGTTCTAATCGTGTCATTGCCCAATCAACTCGTGTTTGATCAATAGTGTTAGGGTTAATCGCATCATAAACAAGTATGCCCGTGGTAATTAATATCCCCCAATTGCTTAAATCATACTTCGAAATATAATGTTGCTCTAAATAGTTCACCTGATCATTAATAATTCCACCTAAATCATTAATCTCACTATCAGACAATTGTTTTTCTTGCATCAAGAGTTGGATTGCTGGCGCCCAGTTTAAGAGCCGGATACCCGTATCAATTGTTCGCCAAGAACTATACCGAGCCTGTTCATCTATATAATTCATCTGAATCCATTCCATGATGTAAGCCTTAATTATCTTCAAATACAACTTGTTTTGAGTTTCGTAATACCCTAAGATTAAGTCTTGTAAATACTCCTGACGCTTGAGCATATAAAGCCATTCAGGATCACCATTCGGTGACTTAAACCAATCTTCAAGCAAATATAAAGTCGAACATGGCTCCATATCCAGTGCGTGTTCAAAAATAAATGTTCGTGACAATAATCGTTCAGCATTATTTCGATACTGATCACTATCTGCAATTGAATGGTTTTCAATAAACTGTCTCAAATTTGTCATTTCACAGCTACCTCACTAGTCTTTAGAAGCAATTGCATATTTATGCACCTTAATCACAACATTATCCGCTATTTTTAATTGAACGATATCCTTATCAAAAGCGATTATTTCTCCTAAAATACCGTCTGATAGCATAACAGCGTCATGAATTTTTAATGACGCCAAAAATGTAGTCAATGCCTTTTGTTTATTCTGCATATTGCGTCGTTTTAATACTGGTAATGCCACAAAGTAGAGCAAACAAATCACTACTAAAAGTACGACTATGACCGTATTCATTAAATACCATCCTCTAAGATGACTTCTTCTTGTGCAACTTCTTGCATATCTGGTGTCACCTTCATCAATTTGCGTGATTCTTGTAAGACATGACTAAAATTAGCTTCGATATTATCTGGGTTCAACTGATCCATACTATTTTTAAGATACAAATCTAAAATCGCATTCATTGAGATGCTAGAAACGATATATTGATTTGGATGTTGCGATTCTAAAATAATTTCCGCTGCTAATTGATAAGGTGCGCCTCCCGTCATATCAGCAAAAACCAAAGCTTGAGGATGTTGTGCCAAGTATTCTTTCATATAAGTTGTAAACTGTGCATGTGTCATCTGACCATTTAAATTAAAACAAGTCACATCGTCATTGTTACCAACCAATACATCTATTGCAGATTTGACCCCGTCAGGAAATTCTCCATGACCTACTATACATACATCATATTTCATCATTCATCGTCCCTTTATGGTTTTAATACGCCTAATGCCGAGAGTGCTACTCCCAATACTAGTAATAATAAAATAATTTTATAAACTGTCCATTTCTTCTTCGTAATTAGCCAATAAACAAAATAGACTAATAATACTGGTAACATAAATGGCATAATTTTATCTAAAATCGTTTGGATTGCAACCACCTGCGTTTTCCCCTTAACTTCTGTTGAATATTGCCAAGCCAAGTTGACCTTCACAAACGAAACGGATAAACCAGCAATAACCGTTAATCCAATGTTACTAGCAACGTCTGATAGCGCTGCCATTTTATCACTTAATGTATCAATAATGCTGGTCCCGACTTTCCAGCCTAAATACCCCATTAAACAACGCACGCCGAAGGTAATCGATACCAGACAAACAATAAACATAATTGGTGCAGACACAATCCCCTGTAATGCGAGAGATGCAAAAATAGTTGAAAATAACGGTGCTAACGCAAATTGCGATAAGGCATCCCCGATACCCGCTAATGGGCCCATTAAAGCCATTTTGACAGCTCGGACATCGTCTTCATTTTGCCCACTATCATACATTGCAAGCATCAAACTAGAAACAAAGGGATACGGTTGCGGATTAGTATTGTAAAATTCCAAGTTGGAAACAGCCACCCGTCTAAATTCCATTTCATCATCTTGATAAATCTTACGTAACTGGGGCCATATTGTTTTTAGCATCCCAGTGCCTTGCATATTGCCGTAATTCTGTGCATTTTGTAAGTAATAAGATCTTAAAATTGATTTTTGATAATCTCGTTTAGTTAGCTTCTTAGATACCATCTTCAATTCCTCCATCGTCATTATTTTGATCTGCATCGCTTGTTTTTTTGCCACCATTGAAGTAGTTATTGAATGCTAAAACAGCGCCCACGAAAGCTAAGCCAATTACTGGCATTTTGAGATAAGCAACACAGACATAACCTAAGATAATGGCTGGGATGTATTCTTTTTTAATCATTGTACTTAAAATCAGTGCAAATCCGACAGCTGGTAGTAAGCCGCCCGCTACAGTTAACCCGTTCATTAACCAAACTGGAATTGCGTTAACAAATGCTTGTAAAGCAGACGTACTTAGTGTGGCAACGATCCCAAAGATGAAGGCAAATAACATAAAGCCCCATAACGTGAAGTTTGATAAGAGATTAAACTTTCGATATTTACCTTCTAAAATAGCTTTTT
This sequence comes from Latilactobacillus parasakei, assembly GCF_049674265.1. Lineage (NCBI taxonomy): Bacteria > Bacillati > Bacillota > Bacilli > Lactobacillales > Lactobacillaceae > Latilactobacillus > Latilactobacillus parasakei. The sequence goes on from NZ_CP186861.1 coordinate 591,179, forward strand.
TTGCCATTTCCATTGAACTTGAGTTAATCGTAAAGATAAATGTAATAACAAAAGGTACAATAATCGCAAATGGATATGACAGGGTTAAAGCAGCGCTTGGTGATAACTTATCCATCGAAACCGCCATAATTGTCCCAACAATCCCAGGGCCAAGTGGGTTAGGTGGTGTTGAACCGCCGGGGCCAACACCAAATCCCATAAAGGCTAATTCTGCTGTTGCACCAAAAATGACAGCGGTTTTCAAATCTCCTAAAATTAATCCAACACCAAACGAAATAAATAAAGCTCGGTTAGTATAATTCCCCCAGATTTGACCGGCAAAACAAAATGCGGCCCACAAACCAACTAATAATGCTTGCCAAATTGTAAAAGTCATTTTATTGTCCTCCGTTTTTCGCTATATAGCCATTCAGATCATAATCAGAGCCAACTTCATTTCCGATAGGTGTGGTTCTTGTATTAAAATCTACATGATATTTTGTTTGTAAATCTGATAAAGCTTTTAAATCAGTATCATCGATCGAAATAAAGTTCGTTAGTTTCGTTTTACCTTCTTTAAAGTGAACATTACCAACATTTAATTTTTTAATTGGTACGCCACCTTCAGCTAATCGTAAAACATCTGCTGCTGTTTTAACGATAATAAAGATTGATTGTTTAGGCGATGCCTTAAAGATTTTGTCACATGTTTCAGCAATTGAGAAAAAGCGAACACCAATTGAACTTGGCATAAGCGACTTCATCAAAGTTTGTTGAATTTGACTGTTGGCGACTTCATCGTTAGCAACAATCACTAAGTTAACACCCAAATTTGAAATCCATAATCGGCCCTGTCCATGAATCAATCTTTCATCTAATCGAATTGCTACAATATTTGGTTCTGTCATTGTTAATTCCCCCTACCAATATAATTGCCAATCTTTATAAAATCTCATCAATGCTTCCATGTAAAAGTAGTCGCCCCATAAATTACCTTCATCGACGCCTTTCCCTGAATGCCATGAATAAACACCATGTTTCAACAAAGTTTCACCAGGGACGTTATCATCGGCTGCATAATTAGCTATCAACTCTGATAATAAGGCGTGCATGACATTCGTATAAGTTTGTTTGTTAGCATTCGATTCCGGTAAATGCTTCATCATCTCTGCAAGCCCACAAACTGCAATCGCGCCTGCCGATGAATCCCGTGGTTGTTTGTCTTGTTCTGAAAAAATTAAATCCCAGTATGGTACATAATCATCTGGCAGCTTGTCAATAAAGTAATTTGTAACTTTTTCAAACAATGCGATATCATCTTCTGAATGACTATATCTGTAATGAAGTGGCACACCATAGATAGCCCATGCCTGTCCTCTTGCCCAGCTGGAATCGTCTGAGTAACCCTGACGTGTCACACCTTTTTCAGGGTTACCCGTTAATTTGTCAAAATAGTAAGTATGATAGGTTGAACCATCCGCTCTTATCACCGTTTCTTTAGCGGCTTTGTAATGGCGATCAGCCATCTCAAGATAAGTCTTGTTATGCTGCTCATTCCCAGCCCAATACAACAATGGGATATTCAAAAGTGCGTCAATAATCAAGCGATAATTATCTTCTGCCCCCGTACCACCCCAAGCTTGAATAAAACCACCTTTTTCTTGAAAGCGACTTGCGAGTTGTTCAGCAGCTAATATTGAAGCCGCATATGCTTTCTGGCTACCTAGTAACTTATAGGCACTAACACACGATGGTGTGTAAAGAAAACCTAAATCATGATGATCAACATGATCTTTAGCAACAATTCGTTTTAAAAAGGAATCAACTTGTCTCAGTGCAAGTTTTTGGTACTTCTCATCATGTGTATATTCATAAGCTAACCATAAAATTCCCGTCCAAAAACCGGTTGTCCACTCTGTATTAGACATTTTTTCATAAATATTATGCTTAGTAGCAGGTGTTGGAAAAGTTTCATTAAAGTAATCAATATTACTGTCAATTTGAATAATCGCCTGATCTAGTGCGGCTTTCACTTGCTGTTGTGATAAATGCTGAATATCTTTAAATCTATCAGAGTGCTGCATGCTTGTAACAACCATAAAATCCCCCTCTTAAGTTTCCTGTCAGGAAACTAGATTTCTTAATTAATCAACAATTTAAATATATATTATTGTAAGCGCTTTATCAAGTCTTTTTTTAGGATTTTTATAATAGAGGTTAATACCAGTTAGTCATGATTTAGCTTGTCGCTTTTTTGCAACTGGCTTGCGGAAAAGAACCAACACTGTCTAATAAAAAAAATCGACCTCATTTCTGAGAATCGACTTCACTATAATACTGCTTCTATTTGTTGTTTTGTCGTTAATACAAGTCTGCGGATGTCTTCTAATAATTCGCTATCTAGACGATACTCCGGAATACTAACACTGAATACACCAAATACATGATTATACTTTTCTAAATTAGCGCCGACACAGACGACCTCATCTTGACTTTCTTTATAGTCAATCGCAAAACCATTCTGTTGCACTTCTTTAACTTGTTTCATCAGTATTTGAGGATTGATGATTGTTTGCTCCGTTAATTGGATGAGCTGTTCCCTAGAAAAATAATCTACAATCATTTCATCACTCATGGTTGATAACATCGCTTTACCCATGGCAGAACTGTACAAATCTAGTTTACTACCGACCTTTGAATTCAATTTGATACTTTGTAAGCTTTCAAACTTTTGTAACAAAATAATTTTATCATTACTCTCGATTCCTAAATTCACAGTTTCACCAGTGACATTACGTAATTCCTTTAGATAAATACCAGCAACATCCGTAATATCAAAACCGCTTAACGCATTTTGACCATATGAAATTAAATCTGTCCCTAAATAATATTTCTTTTCTTCTTCTAGTCTTCTAACAAAACCAATATGTTGTAGTGTTGTTAAGATTTTGAGGGTGGTCGACTTAGATATGTCTACCCCTTCACAAATTTCTTTAAGGGTTAAACCATCGTTTTTTTCTGATAAAAGATCCATAATTGCTTTTACTTTTAGTAGAACTCCCCCATACAATTGATTGGGCATACCTCTCACCTCTTCATTTACTCATCTACTTGAAGCCTATCATTTTATCTAACCGCAGTAAACTACAATATAATATCATACTTCGTAAAGAAGATTGTGAACACCATCGTCATTCATTTCTAATAAGTGATAAAATAAAACCAAAAAAAGACTGACCCAAAAAAATTACTTTTGTGCCAGTCCCAATATTAATGCCAGTACAATCCATTAATTAATCAAACTTCATTCCATCCAACGCTTTTGCCAACAATTCTCTGTCGGCTTTTTTTAGCATACTGAATTGGCTTGCTTCTAAATCGTTGAATTCTTCAATCAACATATAAGCTGATAAATAACGCTTCAAAGCTGTTTTGCTAGCTCTTGTATCGTCACCTTCTGGTAATGTTGTTCCGCCAACAACAGCGAGTGCAAATTCATTTGGATCAATCTTCATTTTTTTATCAATCATGACGTAATCCCCTTTTAAATAAGATAATTCAAGTAAGCGTTTACAGGTTTAATATAGCCCCTTTGACCGACTTTCCCAATCATCCATTTTATGATTTAAGTATCAAATATACTGTTATTCACTTTTACCACGGTAGTCACACCAAAAAGCGCTGCGATTCATTTTACGATTCTCAGCGCTTTTTAGTGCGTGCTAGTCAAATTTTAACGTCTCAAAAGCCTTCATCAATAACTTAAAATCAGGATTTTTAGCAAGCGTAAATTGATTTGCTTCCAATTCATTAAACTGTTCAATTAAATAATAGGCTGTTAAGTAGCGCTTCAACGCGTCTTTACTGGCACGTGTGTCATCACTAGCAGTAATTGGTGAGCCACCAATCACGGCAAGCGCAAACTCGTTTGGATCAATCTTCATCTTCTTATTCACAATTCATTACCCCACTTTGCCGAATAAAGAAATATGTTACAGATTATCGATTGATTTAGCAATACCCTATTTTAAGAACGATTTAACAGATATACAGATTATTAATCTAAAACGTCGTGACCAAAACAAGCAATTTCGGTTAAGGCTGGGAAAGTTGATGAGTCTTGATCCTTTTGTAAGTTTGTTAATTTAAGACTTGTAACGGTTCGTTCAGGAAAGCTAAAGTTTTGCATCTCACTGACTTTTTGTGGTGCGAGCACTTCTTGGCTACCATCCGAAAAGACAATTGTCATTGCGGTCCAATAACTATCGTGCGGATAATCAGCTCGTAAAACGATGCCCACACGATTAAGCACGACTGGGCGGCCAAATTCAAGTGTTAATTCAGCATCATCTCGTTGATCAATTCCCCATGATTGGTATGGATAATTGCCATGACTTTCATTAGCCACAAGACCATCAACTGCATTTTTAGCGTAAAAAACTGTTTCGCCGCGTGTTTCTGCGTTTGCTGACGCGTGTGGGTAGGCACCTGAATCATCGTGTTGATCATGACTATTTTGCGCCACATTTCTGTCAGCCTGAATTTCGGCGTCAGTTGCTAGGCGGACAGTTGCGTAGTGGTTCTTCCCTAAAAAGGCACCGTCAGGGTAAGGCCATTCACGTTGCAAATTAAAAGGGACTTGATACCGCCAGTGTGCCCCAGCAACATAGATTAATGCGGGTTGCAAACTAGGGTCTAATTGCACTACTAAGTGACAAGGTGCTTGGTCACAAATCACTTGATAAGCATCCCCAAAAGTATATTGTGAATGATAATCAAGATACGTTTCGGTTTGCCCGCTGCGTTCTTTAACTACCTTTTGATTGGCATCTAATAATTGTAGCGTAACTGTCATTTTTGCGCCTCCATGAATTGTTTTAATTGATCGTTAGTTGGGTAGCCTTCGCTATCCCCCGCACTTTGCACGGCCAACGCCCCAATCGCACAAGCCCGTTTGGCGGCATCAGGCAATGATAGCCCTTCCAATAGTCCGGATATTAAACCAACTGCAAAGCCATCACCGGCCCCGACAGTATCAACGACGTGGGCAACGTGATAGCCACTAACCGTTGTTGCTTCGCCTGCTTTGGTTTGAATGTAAGCACCGGCTGGGCCTAATTTGACAATCACGGTCTGTGTGATGTCACTTTGGTTCAAATAAAAATCAGCAATTGCTTTAGGATCGCGCGAGCCCATCAATAATTCACCTTCATTGATGCCTGGCAAAATGATAGTCGCTTCCTTAGCAAGCGCATTAAGAGTGGTAATCATTTTTTCTTCAGAAGACCAAAGTGGTTTGCGGATATTCGGATCGAAAGTTGTGGTAATCTGGTTGGCTTGTGCTTTTTCAAAAAGTTTTTGAACCGCCACAAGGCCGTTTTCCGAAATACCAGCCATAATCCCTGAGAGATGAATTAATCCTACCTGACTGAAATCAACCTGCTCAATAATCTGTTGATTAAAATGAGCAGCGGCCGAATTCTTCCGGTAGAAATAAACCGCAGGATCGCCAGTTGTAACACGTTGTTTCAAATAAAAGCCCGTCCAATAATCCGTCATTGTTTCGATATATTGCGTATCGATTTGATTATCTTTAATTTCTTGTTTAATTGAAACCCCAAATGGATCTTCGCCTAAAGCGGTTAGATAAGTGGCTTGATGTTTTAGACGTGCTAAACCAATCGCAACGTTCAATTCTGCGCCAGCGATGTAACGTGTAAAATGTTTGGCTGATTCTAAACTAACATCTGGTTCGTCTGCACTAAAAACCGCCATTGGTTCACCGATTGTTAAAAAGCTTTTTGTCATTGTTCTCACCCACCATAAAAAAAGGCGACCAACTGGCCGCCTTCTAAGTTTTTAACGTACTAAGTAGCCACCATCTACGGCTAAGATATGTCCAGTAACGTAATCTGATGCTTTGCTTGCTAAGAAGACAGCAACGCCCATTAATTCATGTGGTTCTGCCCAGTGTCCAGCAGGAATCCGATCAAGAATTTCTTTATTACGTGCTTTGTCGGCACGAATTGGTGCTGTGTTAGCAGTCTTGATGTAACCAGGTGCAATCGCGTTTACTTGGATGTTGTATTCGCCAAGTTCACTTGCAAATGATTTTGTTAAACCAGCAACACCATGTTTTGAAGCAGTGTATGAAGGAATGAACTTCCCACCTTGGAATGATAACATTGAACCAATGTTGATAATCTTACCTGATTTTTGTTTAGCCATTTCTTTAGCAGCGGCCATTGACATGTGGTAAACAGCGTTCAAGTTGATGTTAATCACCATATCCCAATCTTTATCTGATGATTCAAGTAATGGATTACGACGAATCATACCAGCGTTATTAACTAAGATATCAATGTGACCGAATTTTTCGATAACTGTTTTAACAACTTCTTCAGCAACGCCTTCTTTTGTTAAATCAACATCCATAAATTCAACCTTGCGGCCACGTTTTTCGATCATTGCGCGTGTTTCATCCCATTCTGCAGTCCCGAATGTTGGGATAAAAATGTCTGCGCCAGCTTCAGCTAATGCAACGGCATAGCCTTGGCCTAAACCAGTGTTACCGCCAGTAATAACGGCAACTTTACCAGTTAAGTCGAAAAAGTTCATTTTGAATTGGTCTAATGCTGCTTCGTTTGCTTTAATTTCTTCAATTGATTGTGCCATGATTAGGTAAACTCCTTTATATATGGTTAATTTTTATTTTAAGTCGTCCATTGAAACGGCATCCATATCATCATATGTTTGGTTTTCGCCACACATTGCCCAGATGAATGAATAGTTGGTTGTCCCAACACCACAGTGAATTGACCAACTTGGGTTAACAACAGCTTGCTCATTGCCCATCACGATATGTTTTGATTCTTCAGGGGCACCCATGTAATGGAAAACTTTTGTATCAGGTTCTGAGAATTCGAAGTACATGTATGTTTCCATCCGACGTGCATGGGTGTGCGCTGGCATTGTATTCCATGATGAACCTGGTTCTAAGACTGTGTAGCCCATTTGTAATTGACAAGTATCCATTTGCGTTGCATCAATATACTTGTAAATTGTCCGTTTGTTCATATGTGCTTGATCGCCAATTGGTTTAGCTAAAGCATTGGCAAATGGTAATTTCTTGTTAGGATAGTTTTTGTGGGCTGGTGTTGAAACCACGTAGAATTTAGCAGGGTTGTTAATGTCGTCTGATTCAAAGACCACATGTTTGATCCCCATACCGACGTAGTAACCATCGTGTTGAACCATTGATTCTTTTTGACCATCGATTGTGATTGAACCAGCACCACCAATGTTGATAATGCCTAATTCACGACGTTGTAAGAAATAATCAACACCTAAGTCTTTGTCTAATTTGATTTCAAGTGGTTCAGCAGCAGGTGTTACCCCACCAAAGATCATCCGATCGTTGTAAGTATAAGTTAAGAGAATGTCGCCTGCGTTGAATAATTTTTCAACTAAGAATTGTTCCCGTAGTTTTTCTGTTGAATAGTGGCGAATATCTTCCGGGCTGTGTGAGTAGTTTGTTTGCATTGAAAAAGTCATGATAATCCTCCTCAAAATATTTCTTATAGAGAAACCTAATTCTCTATAAATAAATTATATTGTAAATATAACGCATTTGTTCGAAAAATACAAGCGTTTTCAGTCGGATTAAATAAATGCGCGATTTGGTTGAACATTGAAGACTTTAGCAAGGTCTAAGAGATCTTGATCAGTAATGGTTTGTTCAATCTTGCCACCTTGTTGTTGAATGACAGTCCAGATTTGAGCTGCTTTTTCAATTGTTTCGATTAAGCCAAAAGCTTCGTCAATCGTTGCACCAGTGCCGAATAAACCGTGCTGTGGCCAGATAACAGCCCGGAAATCTTTCAATTTAGCAGCTGTTGCTTCACCAATTTGGTTCGTACCCGGTACCATCCAAGGAATGATGCCGATGCCTTCTGGGAAGACCACTAATGATTCAGTTTGCATCTTCCATAAAATCCGGCTGAAGATTTTTTCGTCTAATTTTTGCGTAAATGTCATGGCAATTAAGTTTGTTGGGTGACAATGCATGACTACTCGTTGGTCGCTGTGTTCTGCCAAACGAGCTTGATGACCCATCAAATGCGTTGGGAATTCACTAGTAGGTGCTGCACCGTCTGAATAGCCCCATAACAAGTCTACTGCTTTACCGTCTTCTGTAATACGTACTAAGCCTAAATCACGTTCTGGGAAATCGATGATGTTTTTGAAATAACGACCAGTTGCTGAGACTAGGAAGTACATACCGGCCAAATCGCGGCCATCAAAGTTAATTGGAATTGTTCTTTTAACCGTTTGGATGTCATCATAGTCTGTTAATTCTTCAGGGAGGATTCGGTAGCTGACGTTACCACCATTTCGTTCATCCCAACCGTGATCGTATAATCTAAAGGTAATTTTAGCAACTTCTTTTACAAGTGGTGAATTAATAAATTTTGTCATTTCTCTCATTCCTCTTTCGCTTAGCGTTTTAATAAAACATCTTTTTCATATTGATCAACATCAGCAAGCCAATCTGTGCCAACTGGTACGTTTTGACGTGCACAGAATTCATCCCAAACAGCGCCAAATGGATATGATTTCAATTCTTCGGTAATTGCAAGGCGTTTCGTTAAATCGCCATCAATTTCCATTGCTTTAAGCGTGTCGATTGGGGCTAACATGCCCATTAGAACGGCCTTTTGTGTTGCACGCGCGCCGATTACCCAACCAGCAATTCGATTGATTGTTGCATCGAAGAAATCTAAACCGATATTTGTTTTGCTTAATAAATCATCGCGGACCAATGAGCGCATCATACGAATCAAAGCATCATCCATAATAACAACGTGATCACTATCCCAACGTACTGGGCGTGAAACGTGAAGCATCAAGCCTTTACCAAATGGCAAGAAGGCTGAGAACTTATCAGAAACATCTTCAGTTGGGTGGAAATGACCAGCATCGATTGTCCAGAGTTTTTGACGCGTTAAGGCGTAGTTGGCATAGAATTCATGTGAGCCAACTGTGTAAGATTCGACACCTGTTCCGAATAATTTACCTTCGAAAGTTTCAATCGTATTTTGTTCTGGTAATGGGTCTTTAATAATTTCATCCAATGAATCAATCAAACGTAAACGTGGTGTTAATTTATCAATTGGATTATCTTTGTAACCATCTGGAATCCAGAAATTATTAACGGATTGTTGGCCTAATTCTTTACCAAAATAGTTAGCAATTTTACGGCTCCGTTTACCATGTTCAATCCAGAAATCGCGAACATCTTTGTCAGGACTAGCTAATGTAAAGCCATCTTTTAACATGGGATGTGAGAAGAATGTGCCGTTCATATCAAGGCCTACGCCTTCTTTTTTAGCCCAATCCACCCAATATTTGAAATCTTCTGGTTCTAATTCGTCTAAATCTTTCTTTTGATCAGTTACCGCGTAAATGGCGTGTAATTGGACTTTATGTTGGCCGGGAATCAATGAGAGTGCTTTTGATAAATCACTGCTCAATTGATCAGGTGTGGTCGCAACCCCAGGGTAATTACCACTAACACCGATCCCACCGGTTAGTTCTTGGTTGGGGAATAGGAACCCATGAACGTCATCCCCTTGCCAACTATGGATTGATAATTTAACTTGTCCCAGTGCCTTTAAAACGGCTTCGGTATCAACGCCAATTGCTGCGTAGCGTTCTTTTGCGATTTCATATGCTGATGCGACTTTATTCATGATGCTCCTCCTCTAAATGAAATACTTCTTGTAGGTCAACTGCTACCGGACTTTCGTCGGTGTTGGTTTTCATGAGTGGTGCCATATAGTGCCACCATTTTCGACAGATGTCGGTATCGGCGATTTTTTGATATTGCGTCTCGTCTTTTACTTCTAAATAGGCGAATAAATGGCCGGTTGCATGTTCTAAAAAGATTGAATAATTGCGGGCACCATATTGGTTAAGTGCTTGTTGCATTTCTGGCCATAACTGTGCGTGCCGTTTTTCATATTCGGCCGCCTGATCTGGTTTTAAATACATAATTTGTGCGATTCGTTTCAATTGCTGGCCACCTCTTTAAGTGTTTTAAGAAATTGTTGGTAATTGGTTAAGACATCACTGTAAGTGGTTTGGGGCGTGAAGGTCTTCAGATCAAATGAGGCTTGAATAACTTTTCGACCCGCTGCGACATCTTGGAGTTCGTGGGTACTAATCATCTGGACGATTAAATTCCCGATGGCAGTTGCTTCACCCGGTCCAGCGACGACTGGCATTTGTGCCAAGTCACTGGTTAATTGATTGAGGTAAGCGACATTGCTGCCACCACCGACGATATTGAGTTGCTCAACGGGTTTAGCGGTGATCTCTGCTAGAACCCCTAATTGGGTCGCATAATCAAGTGCTAAGTTGGAATAAACTGCGTTGACGAGTTCGCCAACTGAATGAGGAATCTTTTGCCCCGTTCTTTGACAATAGTCTTGAATAGCTTGAATCATGCTCTCAGGGTTAATAAAACAGTCGTCGTTGACGTCCATAAATTGCTGGAATGGTTTCTCCTTAGCCGCTAATGCCGCCATCTCTGCAAAACTGTATTTATTCTTAAGCTCTGCTTTGATTCGTTGGACCATCCACAAACCCATGATGTTCTTCAAGAAACGGTAAGTGCCATATGCGCCCCATTCATTGGTGTAGTTTTGTTCAAAGGCCGCTTGCCCATTTTCCGGAACGTTCAATTCACGGCCAATCAACGACCAAGTGCCTGAGCTTAGAAAAGCCCATTTGTCGCCAACACCTGGTGTCCCAACAACCGCCGAAGCTGTGTCGTGCGTCGCTACTGTAATCACGTCGCATTCTGGAATGGCATATTGGCGGTGCCATTTATTCGTAATCTTACCCAGATAGGTGCCAGCCTCAACTAAATGTGGGAATTGATGGGCCGAAACCTTTAGTTTTTCCAATAAATGATTATCGAAAAGCCCTTCTCGCAAGTTCAACATTTGCGTCGTTGATGCGTTTGTGACCTCGGTTACCGAATTCCCGGTTAAAACATAACCTAGGTAATCTGGTACCATCAAAATTTTATCCGTCGCTTGCAACATCTTTTGGTTTTCAGAATAGAGTTGATACAACGTATTAAAGTTTAAGAATTGAATCCCTGTTTTTTCGTAAATATAATCTTTTGAATATTGCGCTGTTAACTCGTTAAAGGCGCTTTGTGTCCGGTGATCACGATAGCTTACTGGATCTGCCAGTTTCTGACCGTCGTCGCCGACCAAGATATAATCAACACCCCAAGTATCAATACCAAGCGTTGCTGAATCGATACCTTGCGCTTTGGCTTTTTCTAAACCTAATAGAATTTGTTGGACTAAATAATCAATATCCCAACAATCACGTTCATTTTCTTTATGAAAATCATTTTTGAAGCGATGCAGTTCTTGAATTTTTAATTGTTCATTTTGTAAGTAACCTAGCATTAATCGGCCACTTGAAGCACCGATATCAATCGCAATGTATTTCTTTCCCAAAATCGTCACCTTCTATCTTATTGCTTAGCTCATAGTCTTATTAAACCGCTTACGGCAACCGCTTTCAATAACACTTAAAATCGTAAAAATATCATATATACAGATTATCGCAATTCTGGCTTTAAAATCGTTCTCTGGATTATCAATCAAAACACTTTTGTAAAAAAATCTTGATAAAGTTTATGTTCCAAATTTATGTCTCCGTAATACCTTTTAATCCTCATTAATATTAGGTGATATGAGGACATTTTTATATATTAGTATCTTGAAATACGATATGTTACTTATTACTAGTCCAATATATTTCAAACTATCATCGAGAAAGTATGAACAAGTTATACTTAAACCTACAGAACTTGGTTAATAAATCAGGCTAATTGACAAATGCACCATACATTGTATAATTATGTTGTTATAAGAAGCCCGTTTATTGGGTTCGAACCCCATACCTGCCATACTATTTCAAACGGGCTTCTTACAGCACTAACTACAATTACTTTATCATTGATTTCAAATTATCTTTACGATCAATTAAATAAGGTAGGTACAATGAGTATTAACTTAACCGCATTACAAACTATCATTATTCTTTTAGGTGTTTCTTTAGTTTCGGCAGGTTCCTCACACAGGGTGGATGTAGATATAAGATTCATCTAAGAGAATTAAAAAATTGAATAAAGCGAATTTAGCATATTAAATACTGCTTTACATAGATTTCTGAGTCGTAAAAATTTGGTTGAACCAAATTTTTACGACTCAGTTTTATTTTAATTCTTAACTAGACTAATATTATTATAAAAAGGCAATATTTTACACCTCAATGAGAGAAGTAAATATTGCCTTTTATATATTATTAAAACTGTACCTACTCGTATTTCATTCTTTCAGTTCCCTTATTAGCTTAAGCTATGCGTTCAATCGTTTGTTGCAACAATTGAATCCCTGCTTCCAAGCCTTCTCTTGGGGCTTCGTCTAAAATAACAAGTCCTGCAGATTGATAGTGTGCCATGATTTTAAAGAAACGTTCAAAATCCATGACGCCGGTCCCAGGTGCCATAATATCTTTAGTCGTTTCAAATTGATAATCCTTCACATGAACCGCATAAATCGCATCGCCAAAGCGGGCCAAGCCCTCTTCCAAAATTTGATAAAGATCGCCTTTATTATCTTCATTCAATAAATTGACGGGATCTAAAATGATCTTCAGGTTGGGTGAATCAACCGTCTTTAACAATTGGTCGATTGTCTCTAAAGAATGAATCGGATGATTAATGCCGGCTTCAATCCCGACTAATTGGCCCACCTTTTCGGCAGTCGTCACTAAGGTTTGGACATTGGCGATTGTCTTTTGAACCACTTCTGGTGTGTAGTTGCGTGTTGTGGGTTTAAATTCAGGATCTAAGCTGCCCGGTTCAGTGGCGACTAAATGGGCCCCATAAGTCCCAGCTAACGTTAAATATTGTTTGAATTGCGCAATATTGGCTGCTTGTTTGGTTTCATCAGGATCAATGAGATTAATATAGCTACTCAAAACGCCAATTTGAATCTTTTTGGCTTGCATCATTTGATTAACTTGCAATCCTAATCCTGCTGAAATACCGCGCCCATTTTGACTCAAGTGGGGTAATGAAATCCCATTGGCAAATTGGACGACGCGCACGCCGTTATCGGCAATTGTTTGTGTTAATTGCTCTAAATCATCACTAATCATAAAATCATGTGCTCTTAATCCAAGTGTTAACATCTTCTATAACTCCTTTTCAATAAAAAAAGGTACTAAAACCCAACTGCAGATTTCAGTACCTCCTCATTTGTGTTTATTTTTAACGATTATCGTAGTGATCATTGGCATCATTATTGGCATTTTCAACCGAAACAACGACATCATCAAACTGTAATTGTTTAACAGCAATGATTTTTCCAAATTCCTTGGCCTCAATTGCCACGTGCCGGAAAGTGATATTGGTCATCGGTTTATCAGGATAAGCCCCAATATCAAAGGCCCGTGATGGCAATTGATAATCTGGCGTCAGAGTCGCCTGCACATCTTGAACGACGATGTCTTCAACCAAACTTTTTTGCTGATTTTCTGGAATTTGAGCAGCGACTGCCTGCCAGGCGACCGGCATCTCGCTAACTGGTCGATCGAATTCTTTTTGATTATAACTTGGGTGCCAGTTTAATAACCATGAGAATGGGAATTGAACATTAGTCATTGTTAGGCGTTCGACGCGGACATCGCGGATGAAGCCACCCCGAGCAGCCGATGATTTCATGCGAAATCCACAACCACTGTTTTGATAAACAATATCATGAATGTGGACGTGTTGGACACCTGCTGAAATTTCGCTCCCAATCACAATCCCATAACCACCGTTGATTTGACAGTTCTTGATTTCGATATGTTCAGACGGACGATTGACGCGCAATCCGTCACCATCTCGACCAGACTTAATGACAATACAATCATCCCCACAAGCCAGTTGACAATCTTCAACCAAAATAAATTGCGATGAATCAATATCAATTCCATCCGTACTAGGACCGTTGTTATCCCGAATAGTAATACCTGCCACATGCACATGCTGAGAATAGGTAATCTGCAGGTTCCAGAAACCAGACTGCCGCAGCGTTAAATCATTGATACTAATCCGCTGTGATTCATAAACCAAAATTTCGCGGGGCCGGCGCACTTCGTAATCGACAATCCAGCGCAATTGACGCGCATCATAATCGGCACGGGCACCACCTTTTTGATCAGCACCCCAATAATGGTCCCACCAAACGGGTCCTTGACCGTCGATCAAGCCAGGTCCTTTGAGTGTTACATCAGTCACGTTGATTAAATTCAAAATCGCAGCGGGCCATTGCATTTCAACGCCGGCGACACGCGTCTGAATTTCAGGATAATCCTGTAAGTCAGTTGAACCAATTAAGGTTGCACCCTTTTCGAAATAAAGCGTTAGATGGCTTTTTAAAAAGAGTGACCCCACTAAGTAACGCCCTGCCGGAATGACCAGCGTATCAAATGGCTCACAAGCATCAATAGCTTGTTGCAAGAAAACCGTACTCAATGTTTGACCATCCGCATAAGTTTCATAATCTGTCAGTTGAACGCGCATCGACTCACCTTCTTAATGATGATTAATAGAATTCACTCAAGTATTCGCAGAGGCAAAGGGTCGCCATTGATTGACCATAAGGCATTACTGAAATCTTGATATTCTTATAGAAGTCTTTGGTTTCGCCCATTGGTGTCCCAGCTGAAACATAAGCTAAAGCGCCCGTTTCATCAATATTATCAAGCACAGCTTTCACAGCTTTTATGCCCATTTCACGATAGTCTTCGCTGATGTAGTGATTATGGATTGATTTCAAAATCCCATACGCAAAGCCAGCAGTTGCTGAACCTTCAATGTATGAATCTGGATCATCCACTAAGGTGTGCCAGAAACCATTATCAGCTTGGTATTTTGCCAATGTATCGATTTGATATTGGAGGTTCATTTCTAAGAATGATTTAACCGCATCGTTTTCTTTGAAATCAACTAATTCTAAGAATTCAGGAATTGCAATTGTAATCCATGAGTTACCACGGCCCCAGAAGGCACCTGAGAAGTTATTGCGTTCGTTGAAGTTCCAACCGTGATACCAAAGGCCTGTTTTCTTGTCTGCTAAGAATTGAATGTGTAATAAGAATTGTTTCTTAGCTTCTTCGATATAATCATCATTTTTGAAAAGCTTCCCTAATTTAGCAAGTGTTAAGACACTCATCATTAAGGTATCATCCCACATTTCATTTTCGTTTAAATCACCGAAAGTAACGTGTTGGAAGCCACCGCGTTCTGTTCTTGGAAGGTCTTCGTATAACCATTTGCCCCATGATTTAAGATAGGGTAGGTATTTTTTGTCGCCAGTTTCTTCGTATAAGAATGCGAGTGTTTGCATTTGAACCATGGTATTGATATTTTTTTCAACTGGTTCTTTTTCGAATTGATCATCAAACCATTTGATCATTTGCGCTAAGATTTCTGGTTTACGGGTTAATTCATAGTATTTCGTCATCCCGTATAAACCAATGCCTGATGTCCATTCCCAGTAGTTAAAACTCTTGTTATCAATGATTGACCCGTCAGCGACTTTGATTGAAAATTCACCAGTCGGATCGCTTAAATGAACTAAGTTGTCGATTAATAAATCAATTTTACCTTCAAGATTCTTTTTTGAAATTAATTGTGTCATAATTTTTCCTCCTAGCTTACGGCCTTTAGCAACCGCTTTCACTGATTATCATACAAACTTCACAAGGAAGCCACAATACAGATTATTAAGATGGCATTAACAAATATACAGATAACTAAATCGTTGGCCGGTGTTTCAAGTGTGTAAAGACGTGCTTATCCGACCAGCCGGTAATTGGTCCTTGAATAACTAATGAAATCGCAGTACCAATATTGATTGCGACTAGACTTTTAGTTTGCAGCCAACAGAATAAAACAACTAACAACGGTAATGTGTAGCTAACATATTGCCCAATGGCTGCATTCCCATGGAAGAAACTGAATCGCAGAATATACGATAAGTCATCATTGGGATGTAACACAATCCGAACACGTTGATAGATTGACACCGCAACGCCAATCAATACGACACCGACTAAGTCCAAGGCGATTCTGGGACCAAAAGACAAGCGTCCTACGCCAAGTTCAACAAACATCTTAGTAAATTGCTGAACGAGATAACTAAACGGCATAATGAAAATCAAGTTGCCAATAATCCGGTGCATATCGACTCGTCGCAACAAGATGATATTTACAAAAATAACAATAATCCCATATAAGAATAAAATCAATCCCAATCCGCTGTGTAAGTAACTCGCTAAATTAGCTGCCGAAGCTGTCCAGATTGCACTGCCTAGATTAGTGGCAACTGTTAAGGCATTCGCCAATCCATTTAATAAGATCGAAATAATAAAATAAAATAACGTTTCAAACACAGTTAGTTTCCTTAATGCCCCATTTTCAGCGTACACAATATTCTCCTCCTCACAATTAAAAATTGGCTATGCCTTGATTGTACAATGTTAGCGCTTTATTTTCTGCTTAAAAACGCCTAATATGTATAAGTGATACAAACAACCATAAAAAAACATATTGCGACGGAACGAAGGATATTGTTCAATAAGACTGTAAGCGTTTACCAGAAATCATTCATAATTTTTTTAAGGAGATGCATAATATGAAAGCACCTACAGCGACTCATCCAGGTACTCAATCAACCACAGCACAACATCAAGCTGTGAAAACTAACGCCAAACCATTTGGTCTTCGCGACAAAATCGGCTACATGTTTGGGGATTTAGGGAATTGCTTTATACTCGGTCTTGTGAATAGTTTCCTAATGATTTATTACACGAACGTCCTTGGGATTGCCGGTGGGGTTGTTGGGATCTTATTCTTAACAGCTAGAATCATCGATGCTTTTGCTGATGTCACAGTTGGCCGGATTGCCGACACAACAGCATTAACCAGTGAAGGTCGTTTCCGTCCTTGGATTCGTCGGATGAAATATCCTTTCTGCTTAATCACAATCATCATGTTCTTACCATTCATGCACTCATTACCAATGAGTCTTAAGATTGTCTACATCTTCATTTCATATCTTGTTTATGGGATTTTCTTATCAGCAATCAATATCCCTTACGGTTCAATGGCTTCAGCAATTAGTGCTGACCCCGATCACCGTGCCTCATTATCAACTTTCAGAAGTTTAGGTTCAGCTATCGGTGGTGCTTCAACTGGGTTCTTAATCCCCATCTTCATGTACGCACAAGCTGCTGATGGTCGCCAAGTTGTTTCAAACATGCGTTTCTTCATTATCGCAATCGTTTGTTCATTACTTGCCTTCTTGTCATACAATATGACATACAAGCTAACAACTGAACGGGTTCAAATTCAAAAACATGAAAAAGTAAGCGCTAAAGATTTATTAAAAGGGATGGCTAAAAACAAGGCGTTACTTGCCCTTGTTGCTGTCGATTTATTCATCGTTATCAACCAAATCTTATCAGGTACAACCACTACTTATCTTTTCAATGACTATTTCCACAACAAACAAGCGATGTCAATCGCCCTTCTCTTCACTTACGGGACAGTTATCTTGCTTGCACCTTTTGCAACTTGGGTTATCAAACGGTTTGGTAAGAAAGAAGCCAGTGTTGTGACCTTAGTTTTCTCATCTGCTTTATATTTCATCATGTACTTCATGCACATTCACAACGCTTGGGTTTACCTTGTATTCATGTTCATCGCAACTTTAGGTTTTTCACTTTTCAACTTAATGGTTTGGGCTTTCATCACTGACGTTATTGATTACCATCAATACGTGACTGGCTACCGTGAAGACGGTACCGTTTACGGTGTGAACTCATTCGCTCGTAAAGTTGGCCAAGCCTTAGCTGGTGGGATCGGTGGTTTCATGCTTCAATTAATCGGCTACCAATCATCAACAAATGGTGGTGCCGTTCAAAGTATCGCCGTTGAAAACCGGATTTATGGTTTAGCGAACTTATTACCAGCCGCATTATTATTAATCGCTGCATTAATCCTTGCCTTCTTATACCCACTTAACAAGAAAACAATTGATGATGTTGATGCTAAACTTAAAGAAATTAACAACCAAGATTAATCTCGAATAATCTTTAAGACGCTAAGTAAATCTCATTTTACTTAGCGTTTTTTTTAATCTTATGCTACGATGTAATCAGTTACATTACTGATAATTTGTTTTAGGAGACCTCTAAATGGAACAAACTTTAGCCACTTTTTTAAAACAAGAAACACCGATTGAGACACTACAACGAACCAGCCACCGCTTTGTCCCCGACTTCCCTACGGCTACAGTCCCTGAATCGCCAGCCGAATTTAAATTAGAAAGTCAGTACTTCTTCAAAAATAAAGATATTTACATCAATAAACACAACCGCTATGCTGCCTATCCAAAACACTCTCACGATTTCATGGAACTTAACTATATCTATTCCGGTGAGTGTACCGAAATTATTGATGGGCAAAAAGTGCATTTAAAGCAACATGATATTCTCTTAATTGATATCGGTAGTGAACATTCAATTGAACCATTAGGCGAGAATGATATCTTAATCAACATTCTTTTTCAAAATCAAAATATCAATCTCCACTGGCTCGAACAGATGAAATCAAACCGCAGTATTTTATTTGATTTCTTAATCAACAACCATACCGAGGCACAGAAGAACTTCTTACTCTTCCAAGATAACCTCCCTAAAATTAGTAATGTCATTGAACAACTGCTGACAGAATATTATTTTCCAGCCGACTTTTCGGATGTGATTATCAGCCATTATTTAATCATTTTGCTGACTGAATTAATGCGCAACTACGATCCTAGTATGGTCCGTGACACCAATCAGATTCCCAACGACCTCTTAAACCGGATTTTTGCGATTATTGAAAAGGACTACACAACACTAACCCTCACTGCCTTAGCAGAGAAGCTAAGCTACACCAAGAACTACCTCAGTAACTTCATTAAGGCCGAAACACACGTTACCTTTACAGAGCTACTCAACAAGCAAAAACTACTGAAGGCTCACCTTTTGATCAGCTCGACGCAGCGGACAATCGACGATATCATCGCTGAAATCGGCTATACGAACAAGAACTACTTCTACAAGGAATATAAGAAGGCCTACCATGAATTACCCTCGGAAACACGTAAACATAAGGCAGACGACACTTTACTGTAAATAAAAAAGGAAGCTGGGACAAAATATACTTTTGTCTCAGCTTCCTTTTTTTAATTATCTTGATCCCCAATTGTTCCTTTTTCCCATTTGCCTGCTTCAAGGTCAGCTGCAATTTCACGATAGTGATCGTCTGATAATTGGTATAAAAGACCAATGATAACCGCTGCTGATAATAAGGCAATTGCTGGATAAAGGGTCATAGCACCTTTAATCCCAAGTAATGTCCGTTCTGTTTGATGCGCATTTGCCACATAACCGGTTAACGCTAAGATACCAGAACTAACAAGTGCTGCTAATGATTGCGCTAATTTTCGTGAGAAGTTGAAGGCTGCATAGGTAATCCCTTCTTTACGAATGCCAGTATGCCATTCCCCATAATCAATCACATCTGAAACAAAGGCCCAAGTAATCCCGTTAGGAATTGCTAAAGCAACGTAGCCGATTGTGACTAATCCAATAAAGGTGTAGATATTAGTTGGTAACACAAAGTTTAAACCGTTCGCAATCGCACCAATCGTAAAACTCCAGATAACAGTTTGTTTCTTACCGAATAGTTTTACTAACTTAGGAATTAATAAAATAGCAACGACGGAACAGCCAATCATGATACCGTTTACAATTGGTTGTAAGCCAATATTACCTAAGTTATATTCACAGAAGAAAACCATCATTTGATTATTTGTATTCATTGCTGAAATTGTAAAAATTGTCATGAGAATTAAACAAGCCAATGGTTTATTGGTAAACACAACTTTGGCATAATCTTTAAAGTTTTCCCGTTTTGCATTTGGATCACGATGAACCGCAATATTTTCGCGCGTGCCCTTATAACAAATATAAAAGCCAGCGACACCAATCACGGCCATGACAGCTGCGGCAACCGCATACCCGTGCTTTTGACTACTGAACATCGTTACAATTGGAATAAATGCGACACCAGTAATCAATTGTGCGCCCAACGAACCTGCTTGGCGCGTTGTTGCCAGTTGCGTTCTTTCTTCAACATCTCGGGTCATTACTGAGGCAAGTGACCCATAAGGAACGTTGGTAAAACTATAACAAAGGCCCCAAGCCATATAGGTCGCGTAAGCATAAACAATTTTAATCGGCATCGCAACGTCTGGCATGGTAAATGTCAAAACCGTCAAAATACCTAAAATAATAGCTGAAATCATCATCACCGGTCTAAATTTGCCATTTTTACCAATTTTAGTCCGACCATCAATCACAGAACCCGCGATTGGATCCATAAAAGCATCAAAAATTTTAGTTACGGAAAAAATAAGTGCAACGACGCCAGACCCAATCCCACAGGTATCAATAAAGAACTTGGTCAGATAGGCTTGGCCTAAATCAAACATGAAGCCATTACCAAAATCGCCGAACCCGTAGGCCCCCTTTTCCTGCCAAGATAGTGTTCTGTGGTCCTTACGTGGTGCTTTATGCGGTACTAGGTTTGCATTAACATGTATATCAGCCATACGATCTCCTCCAAGAGTGATTATATTCACAAATAACATCATTAAATAAGTCTGCCTTTTCGACAGACTTATTTTACTAACTCAAAATCATTTTATTCCGTGACACCATTTTTAAAGATAGCAATCCCGTGAATCCCAAATTGTTCGTTATTCGTTGGACGGCCACTCGCTGTTTCAATAATAAAATCGATAAATTGATCCGCTAAATCGTCCATTGATTTGTTCATTAATTGCCCAGCATCAAAGTCAATCCAACGTGGTTTCTTATCTGCAATGTAGGAATTTGACGCCACTTTAACAGTTGGGACATAAGTGGCAAATGGTGTTCCCCGACCAGTTGTAAAGAGCACCATCTGACAATCAGCAGAAGCTAATGCTGATGATGAGACTAAATCATTCCCAGGTGCTTGTAATAGTGACAAACCGTTAGTCTTCAATTTATCACCGTATTGTAAAACATCACATACTGGTGAAGTCCCTGATTTTTGCGTACAGCCGAGCGACTTATCCTCTAAAGTTGAAATACCACCTTCTTTGTTACCTGGTGATGGATTTTCATAAATCGGTTGATGATAAGATTCGAAGTAAGCTTTAAACTCATTAATCAATGCGACAATTTTTTCAAAAGTCGGTTGATCCTTAGCCCGTGACATTAAGATTTGTTCAGCACCAAACATTTCTGGGACTTCCGTTAAAACCGTTGAGCCACCTTGGGCCACAATATAATCTGATAAGCGTCCTAATAATGGGTTGGCAGTGACCCCTGATAACCCATCTGAACCGCCACATTTCAAACCAATCTTTAAATCACTTAGTGGACATTTCACGCGATGATCGTCCTTAGCGGCTTCATTTAGTTCTTCCAATAAATCTAGTGCATCGCCTAATTCATCCTTCACTTCTTGCGAAATGATAAATTTCATACGATCAGGATTAATCGGTTCGTAGACTTCAATTGCCGCCTTCATACCGTCCATCTGGTTATTTTCACAACCAAGGCCAAAGACTAGGACCCCGCCTGCATTTGGTTGAAGCGCAGCATCTACTAAAATTCGGCGTGTCATTTCAAAATCGTCCCCCAATTGTGAACAACCATAAGGGTGTTTCAAAACGATGATATTATCAAATGAGCCATTATCTGGATGGAGCGCCTTGAATTGTTGAACAAAAATGTCTAATAACGGATTAATACAGCCTACCGTAGGAATAATGTAGAGGTTATTTCGAATCCCAACTTTCCCATTATCCCGCTTATACCCCATAAAATACCGTTCTGGTTCTTTTTGATAGTGGTTGGGAATTGTCATTGGTTGATAATCATAAGCCAGTTGGTCCTTCAAGTTAGTGGCGAGATTATGCGTATGCACCCATTGCCCTGCCACGACATCTTCAGTTACATGGCCAATTGGATAACCGTATTTAATGACATCGGCGTTTTTTGAAAGTGCTTGTAATGTGAATTTATGCCCACGTTTGACGTCCTCATTTAGTGTAACCGGTGTTTCAAGATCTGATATGACTGTTCCAGCCGTTAGATCTTGCAACGCCACTGCAACATTATCATTCGCGTTTAAAATGACGTATTGATTCATAGTGTTTCTCCTTTATTAATCGCACGTACCAATTGTCGTGTTTGTTGATTCAAAATTTGTGCCATATCTGCTTTAACAGTTGCCTCTAAGCCAGGTAATTGCGTTAAATCCATTCCCCATAAGGCTTCAGTAGCCAATGCCTTTTCGATATAATCTGGTTGCTGTTGAATGGTTTTGAAAAACGCGATTGTTTCCGGTGTATCGTTAGGTTCAATTGCAATATCAGGATAGTCACCATAAATGACTAATAATGCGGCTAAGGCAAGTGCCATTCGAACGGGAACTTGATGCTGTTGTTCAATATTTTGTTGTAAGCTAGGTAATAGGCGCGCTTTGAATTTAGAAATACTATTTAAAGCGATTGATGCCAACTCGTGTTTAACATATGGATTAGCAAAACGTTCCTTAATGCCTTCCGCATAATCAGCCAATTCTTGATGTGGCAAGTCGATGACTGGCATAATTTCGGTATACATTTCATCGTTAATAAATTGGCTAAAATCGGGATCAGCCATCACCTGACCCACCGTTTCTAAGCCAGCTAAGCGCGCAATAGGGGCCATCGTACTATGCGGGCCGTTTAGCAAGCGTACTTTGCGTTCACGATAAGGTTGCATATTGTCTGTGATCACAACATTAATGCCGGCCGCTTTTAATGGTAATCGTTCTGCTAGGCTGGCGTCCCCTTCAATGACAAAAATTAAAAATGGTTCAGCCTTAACGATTAAATCATCTTGATAACCAAATTGTTCACATAATTCAGCAGCCCGTTCCTTAGGATAACCGGGTACAATCCGGTCGACCAATGTTGAATAGAACCGATTTTCCGTGTTGACCCATTGCTTGAAAGCAGCTCCGAGTGCCCAAAGATCGGCGTATTTCAAAACACAATCTTTCAATTGATCACCATTATGGTTAATCAATTCGCAAGGGATGATGTCAAACCCGGGCTTTTGTAACTTAAAGCGTTCGTATAATAGCGCTGTCAATTTGCCCGGATAAGTATTTGGTGTGCTAGTCGTCAATTGGTCTGTTGGATCAAATTGAATACCGGCTTCAGTCGTATTTGAGAAAATAAACGCAAGATTATCATCTTGTGCCAAATCGAGATAAGCTGCAAAATCAGCATACGGATTAACGGTCCCATTAATAGCAGTGATAACTTCCGAAGATTGAATTTTTTCCCCTGCTAACAAACCTTCTAGTAAAACCGTATAGAGATTATCTTGATCCGCTAGTCGATCAACCATGCCATGTTCGATCGGTTGAATGACCTTCACCCCACCGTTAAATAAACCTTGATTGTTCATCTGTTGAATTTGCCAATCAACGAAGGCTCTTAGAAAGTTACCTTCACCAAATTGAAGCACTTTAGTTGGTAATTCTTTTTTACGTTTAATAACCGCTTTAATATTTTGCATGACAATCAATCCTTTCAATTTTATGATACCGGTAACAAAATATGTAAAAATAAAAATGGTATCGTTAACATTTTCAAGTTCATGTTATCACAACTACGATTTTTAGCAATCCCTTTTTTAATTTTTTTCAAAAAAAAGAGACTATTCCCATTACGAATAATCTCCGTTCACTATTTTAAAGATGTCTTTCAATCATTTCTTTTGTTTTCAAAACCGCTGCGGTAATCGCCTTCTTCCGTTTGGCATCCAACCGATAATCTGGTGTACTGACACTAAATGCCCCAAAAACGCGGTTGTGCTTTTCTAAAACGGCACCCACACAGAAAACTTCTTCTTCATTTTCACGATCGTCAATTGAATAATGGCGTTCTCTAACCTGGTTAATCTGCTTTTGGAGCTCGTTTGGATCGGTAATCGTATGCGTTGTGAGTGCGGTTAACGCCACCCGGTTCAAATAGGCCGTTACTTGTTCATCAGGCATTGTCGCTAAGAAAGCCTTGCCCATGGCCGAACTAAAGAGGTTTAGCTTCCCACCAACTTTTGATTTCAAGTTAACGCTGCGGGGGCTTTCTAGTTTTTCCAAGAAAACAACAAAATCACCGGCATGAATGCCCAGATGGACTGTTTCACCTGTTTCATCCCGCAATTCTTGTAGGTATGGGACCGCAACATTCTTAATATCAAACTCAGACAATGCTTTTTGCCCGTAACCAATCAATTCCGATCCCAAAAAATAACGTTTATCATTTTCTGAACGCCACAACAAATTCAACTCACACATTGTTGCGAGCACTTTTAAAGTGGTTGATTTAGTACTTTGTAAGCCATCACTAATTTCTTTTAATGTCTGCCCTGCCGGCTGATCCATTAAATAATCTAGAATTTGTTTGGCCTTAATTAAGACGGTGCCATACGATTTTGTTTCTGTCATTTTTACAATCTCCTACTTGTTTTCTAGAATGAAAGCGTTATAATATAACTATTATATAGTTTCTTTATCAAAAAGTAAATTTATTATATGGAAATGGAGCTGATTTTTTTGCAAAAAATGGATATTCTTCAAAAGGTTAAAAACACTGGTGTGGTAGCTGTTGTTCGTGGTGCTTCTAAGGACGAAGCCTATCAAGCAGCCAAGGCATGTATCGTCGGTGGCGTTAAAGGTATCGAATTAACATTCACTGCCCCAGAAGCTGATAAAATTATCGCTGAATTGAAACAAGAATTCAAGGATGATCCTGAAGTTTGTATCGGTGCCGGTACTGTTTTAGAACCAATCACAGCTCGGATCGCAATCATGGCTGGTGCGGAATTCATTGTAAGCCCTTCCTTCAACGAAGAAGTTGCTAAGATGTGTAATCTCTACCAAATTCCTTATATGCCAGGCTGCATGACAATTACTGAAATCCAAACAGCAATGTCATTTGGTTCTGATATCGTGAAAGTCTTCCCTGGTAGTGTTGTTGGCCAAGGCTTCATCTCAGCTGTTAAAGCCCCATTCCCATATGTCAACATCATGCCAACTGGCGGTGTTAACTTAGAAAATATGAAAGACTGGTTTGCTAAGGGCGTTGTCGTCGTTGGTGCTGGTGGTAACCTTGTCGGCCCTGCTGAAAAAGGTGATTTTGCCAAAGTAACTGAAAATGCCAAAGCTTACCACGCAGAATTCGAAAGAATTATGAATGCTTAAAAATTAAACAACATGAGGCGCTACGGACAAATGAATCTTTGTCTGTAGCGCCTTTTTTGGGTTATTTTAATAATACCATCTTTTCATAACTAATTCTGATTTTCGTCACACTGCCATTTTCTGGAAAAGCCGATTCGCTTGAAATAATATCGCCAAAATATTTCAATAGCAGCATTTTTAAAAATGTACCGTGCGTGACCACTAATATTTTAGCATGATTCCTATTTTCACTCAGTAATGTTTGCCGAGCACTTTCAAAACGTAACCAAAATGCGATTGCATCTTCTGCATAACCAAACGGATCTGCTTGATGCATTGCATCTCGGGCAATATCGATTGAATAACGGTGAATAATCTCAGCCTGAGTTTGACATCCCAGTGATTTTCCAACAATCGCCCAAGTTTCTAAGTTATTTAAACCCTCAAAGCCGCCGAAAAATACTTCCCGAAGAGTTGATAACTGCTGAATCTTAGGTAATGCATACTGACTTTGCTGACAAATAATAGTTGCTGTATCCAGAGCCCGTTTCAAATCTGAACTATATACAGCATCAAAATCAATCGTTTTTAAAGACTGCCCTGTAGTGATTACACAATCAACTCCTTCTGCCGTTAAGGGTGAATCTGACCAACCTTGCATTTTATGCATTAAATTAAAGTATGTTTGCCCATGTCGTACAAAATAAACATCTACTGTTTTCATTTTCCCTCCACTATGAATAAAGTACGCCTAAAAAATTTTAGGCGTACTTCTTTTTTATGCTGTTACTAAGCGTTGAACGATTTCAAATAAGCGTGCCACATCAGATGGTCGTGTATCCCCTGTCGTTTGATCGATGATCGAACTGTAAATGTGTGGAATCACCTTTTTCACGCCTGCGTCTAACGCAATCTGTAGAATTTCTTCAAAGTTATCTAAATCAATTCCACCAGTAGGTTCTAGACTAAAATCATTATCAGCACATGCTTTAGCAACTGCTTTATATTCTGCCTTGCAAGCTAAGCCTTTCATAGGGAAAAATTTAATTGAACTCCCGCCCATATCTTTCAGAAGTGCGATTGCCGTTTCAATTGGAACTACTGCCTGTGTGCTGCGACTACTTAAAGGACCCGTTGCAATATTGACGAAACCAACCCGACCAGTTGGTGATACCAAACCGTTAATGAACGTTTCTGTCTGACCTAGTGCTTGTCTTGAAGCCCCAACACCTGTAAAAACTTGATTAACATGTTGTGGTTGTAACGTACCGACTAAGCGCGTGACCATCGTACTTTGATTAGGATCTCCTGCCCCCAAACCAACCGATAGCGCATTATTGGTTGCTGCCTGATAACGTTTCATATCCGTAATGGCAGCTTCATCTGTTTCATAATTTTTAGAGAGTACCCCTAAAACAATATTCTCTTTTGCTGCTTCATAACAATCTTGTGCATTCTCAACAGAATTAGCTAATACGTTTAAACAAACGCGGTCCTTGTAAAATTGTGGTTGTAAAGTCATTATTTTTCCTCTTTTCATCTATTTTAAAGCAATTGGGAAAAACGCGCCTAGGATCATCGCCCCTAAAATTGCGCCACCTGCAATTGGTTTCTTCCATAGATAGAAGATCACCGCTCCGATTGTGGCCCCAATCCCAATCGGAATTGAAGCACCGGCTGCACTCAAGATAATTAATGGCCCTAAAAATCGTCCTGATGAATTCCCAGCCCCCATCATCACATCAGCACCAAAAGTGGCATTCGATTGATTAATTGTGTATTTACGTACGGTTGTAATGATGATCCCAATCACAATCCCCAAGAAAAGGCCCATAACAATTGCAAAAGCAAAATTCTCAATCGGTGCCTTCCAACCAATACTCAATAAAATTGCAGGAATCCCAATTCCGACACCCGTCAGAATTGAACCACCTAAATCTAAGATCCCAACAAGTGACCCTTCTAGAATTCTCGCGAATAAGAAACTAGCCCCAAACGCTGCGGCAGCACCGTAAGAACCACCATCCATCCCCGCTTTTAACATCGCAACAATAGCAACTTCATTAAACGCCCCAACACCATATTGGTAATACATATGTGTTCCGGCGAAAACACCGGCGGACATTAAGCCAACTAGAATTGGGAATGACCATTCGGAATACCAAAAGCTTTTTTTATTAATCTCAATTGTGTCCATTGCCAACCTCCTATTTAACTTTGAATACACCATGCATATTTGTTAACCAATCTGGTACTGATAGTTTAAAACTCTGGATCATTTCAACATCAAATCCTCTAAAGAAACCACTAAGGATAAACAGTAAAATAATAGCGCCTAACATCATTTTGGTTGTTTTAGTCCAACCTAATTCATCAACACCTTTACCAATTAAAATACCTAAAACAATTCCTGGTACGGCATTTCCCATAATCATCGCTGATAAACCACCAAAAATGATTGACCAAAGGCCAGAACGTTTACCCGCATCAATTGCTGCCAATAAGAAAATAATCGGCATGACGATATTAATCAATAAATCAGCCGCCGGCACTAAAACTTTCACAGCAGTCACTTGCAATGACTTAGGAATTGCCGAAGCAGTTGTATTTAAGAAGGATACGACAACAATCCCAATCAAACCACCTGAAATGGCCATTTTCCGTGGATTATGCACCGTTTCTTCTAGTTTCTTATTCCTAATCAATAATGAAGCAGCCGCCCAATTGGGAATAACCCGATGCGTCACATCTTGCGTGAATGCCCCAGCGCCAACCGTTGACGCCCAAGCATTGAAGAAAAAACCTAGTCCAAATGAGAAATGTGACGCAGGATCACCTTCACAAGCATTCATTTCGCCTAACGTTCTAAAAGCACCCAAGGCTTGTACTGTTGGTGCATTGAACATTCGTGCGGCACCCATTCCGGCAGCAAAACCAACCAAGCCACCAATTAGAATAGATTTCATTAAAATTATGATGATTGTCATTTTACGGCCTCCTATTCCCTTTTAAATTTAAGTTTTGGCAGTGGCATATTATCGGGCGCCTGCACACGTTGCTCATGAAATGGAATTGCTTGAAGATCGAGTAACTTGACTGCAACATCTACTGCTAATGTCATCTGATAAATTGTTCGTTCTCGTGGCAAGAAAACCCATAAGAATCGTTCAGTATATACTTGCTTTTTAGCCTTAGTCACTGTAATTGATTGCGGTGTAATCTGAAAGACAAGTTCGTCGGGTTGACCAACTTGCTTGGAAATCTGAGCTAAAGCAGCGGCTGTCGCTGCTTCTACACTTTCACCACTACCACTGACCGTTACTGTCATCTGTTGCTGCACCTGATAATTAGCCATCGCGTTCTCCTTTTAACTGTGTAGTTTTAAATAAGCTTCCGTAAGGCCTTGGCCTAATTCTTCCGTATCCATAAACCCAAACCCAAGTGCTTGGATACCATCTTGAATTGCTGTGATTCCTTCTTGAACCGAACGCATACCGTGACGTTCTGTATAACCATACTTATTTTTGGCAGTGATTGCGCCAGCACCACCACTCCCACAAAATGAGAGTCCTAAGTCTGCATTTTCTTTTTGCATGATATCACCCAAACGCATATCGGCACCCATACCAGGCACCACCACTGCCTCACCACCTGCCTTTTTAATCCCTTCTGCAATTTTTTGTCCTTTACCCATTCGATCCGCAATTATAATTTTAACCATGATTAATTTCCTCCTTATTTTTGGCAACTTCAAAATGCACTGCTAAAACATACTTTTCATCAATGTTCAGATGACCAATTTCCTCAACAATTTGTGCAGCTGCTGCTAAACTATCTTCTGATAATTCACTAAAAACAGTTGGATCAATCGTCATTAGTGGTTCATTATTTTCTGAACGCGTAACCATCTCGATTAAATGATTGGCTAATACCTCAATCTGGGTCTCATCTGGGGTGGCATTAACCGCTTTCATTTTAGCCAATGCACTTTTCAATATGGCCTCACATTTAATAGGATTAATACTTGCCACAATCATTGCTTGGGTTGCTGTGTTCATTATGATCACCTACTTCATTATTTTATTGAGCTTATCTAGAATAAGTTTCATTTCTGGTTCAAAAACTGCCCGAATATCAAATTCGATAATTCCCATGTTTGCCCGATATTCCCGTGTATAGATAGCTGGACTATCCTTTTTTAATGCCGTAATCAATTGTTGCGCATTCATCCGAGCCGTTTTAGCAACTTTGACGCTAGCCCGGTAAATATCGCGCCCGGCAGAGTCTTGCACGATTTCACATTCAAGACCTTCAATCTGATTAATTTGTGCTACAAAAGGTGTTAACCGTTCAATCATACTTTGTCCAGTTTCTGGTCCAAATTGAACATAATCTTCAATCGCTTGAGTCAAACCAAGAATGTTATCCTTACCAATTTTCATTGCTCGGCCGATACCTTTAGACTGCAATCCCAACCAATCAATATACTGTTTGTTACCTAATACTAAACATGATGATGGTCCTGAAAATGCCTTAGCACCACTATAAATCACAATATCGGCACCCATTTTAATATACTTCTTTAAATCTTCTTCGGCAGCAGCATCCAAGATAAGGGGTAGATTATGCCGATGGGCCACTTCAATGGCACTTTCAATCGTCAGCATACTCTTTTGAACAGCGTGGTGGCTCTTAACATATAAAATGGCGGCGGTTTGATCGTTAATCATCATCTCAACATGATCCGCTGAACACATATTAGCGTAGCCGGCTTCCACCATCCGACCACCACCTAGTTCAATCATAACTTCTTCAGGTGTCCCATAATCGACGTTTTGACCTTTTGGAATGATAATTTCTCGTTTGCTAATCTTATCGGTATACGGATGATAAAGATGGTATTGACTGCCTTCTCCAATAATCCCTGCGATTGCCTGTGCGATTGCTGCGGATGCTGATGAGACAATTACTGCAGCTTCAGCATCTAATAACTGTGCTAAATATTGACCTGTTTTTGTTACCAAATCGCTCATCTCAAAGAAATTTTCATCACCAAACTGCTGTGCTTGGATACTATTAGCACCTACTTTAGAAACTCCTAAGATGGTCATCTTACCACTAGCATTAACAACCTGCTTTAAATCATATTTTTCATACAAATTCGCCATGTTGCACCTCCATATTTGTTTGATAAACCGTTCCGCCGACCACTGAATAATGTGGGGTAAAGACGCGGTGTGTGGTGACTTGATACCCATTTGAATCAGTTAATTTTTTTTCCTGATTTTCAATACTAAAAATAGTTAAATCCCCATCAAATCCGGTCGCTAGCTGACCTTTGTGCATCAACTTAAAATTAGCAGCTGGATGACTAGTGACCATCGGCATCAATTCGGCTAATGAATAACCTAAATAATGCATTTTATCCAGACAAGTTGCTAAATTATAAACTGGCCCATTCTCCCGATTACGGTGATATAGATCACTACTAATCGTTTGTGGTGCTAATCCGATTTCTTTTGCTTTTTGAGCAACTTCAAAACTAAAGCTTTCAGTTCCGTGTCCAACGTCGAAGATAATACCACGTTGATAAGCTTCAATTGCAAATTGCTTAATCTGTCCAAGCTCATGGTCCAAAATACCATTGGGTTTACCGTTATAGCAGTGCGTAATAATATCACCAGGATCAAGCATTGCCATAATTTCCGAAAGTTCAGGTGGGTTTGTTCCAATATGAACCATTAGTGGAATGCCAGCATTCTGTCTTTGAATCGCTTTAGCACGTTCAAGAGGTATAATGCCATTCCCCGCAACTACCGATTTGCTCATACGAGCTTTGATACCAACGACAAATTGTTTTTGATATTGCGCTAATGTTTCACTGACTAATTGTGGCTGGATCCGATTTAAATCACCTAATTCGTCTTGAGCAATAATCCCTGTTTTCGAAATATTGCACATTGCATAGACATTAGTTTTAGCCTTGGACGCTAACTGATAAAAATCAGCTAGATTATCGGCGCCTGTTGAACCGGCATCAATCACTGTTGTAACCCCTGCAGTCACACCATCTAAATCAGGTTGATCAGAATACAACGCTAACTTCTCATAACAATGAACATGATCATCAATCCAACCAGCACTAACATAAGCAGAATGCTTTAAATCCAATATTTTACGTGCCGTGATATTATCGAATTTTTTTGAAACCGCTTTTATTTTACCGCACTCAATTAGAATCTCAATTGGCTCGCCGGAAATAGACCGACCGTTCTTTACGTATAAATCAATCATCACGATGCCTCCCTCAAGATTATGAATTCATCATAACATTATAATGTTTAACTGTAAATACAGAACCTCACAATTCATATTTAATTTCGTAAGGATTCATCGTTGTATTATAGATAGCGATTGAATATTCAATTAATTGATTTTTTTCATTGTAGGCTTTTCTAATGCGTTTAATACCAACTGCCTGATTCGTATTTAAGGTTGCTTGCTCTGCATTTGTTAACAAATGCCCTTCAAAAGTATCGTCAAACGAACTTGCAATCTCACCAACTTCTTTTAAAACTTGATATAAAGAAGAAACATTAAGTTCATTACGCAAGTGAGCATTCATTTGAAATGGTAAGTAATGTGTAAATAAAATATAGGGTGCACCGTCTAACAGATATTGTTTTGAAATTTTGGAAACACGATTAGTCAATTTACCAATTTCAAATTTAATTTCAGCTTCATCAGCTGGAATCTCCGTAATGTCGATGATTTTTTTTTCTAATTTTAAACCACGTTTTTCCAAGATGCTCGAAAATGATTCCGCACGTGACAACTTATTAAACAGTCGATTACTGATAACGGTCGTACCTTTACCACTTTGTTTTTCGACATAACCCTCACTGACTAATAAATTAATAGCGTTGCGGATTGTAATTTTACTGACGTTATACAGCGCTTCCAATTCATTTTCAGTTGGCATCAATGTTCCTACAGGATACTGGTTTTGAAAAATTTTCTTTTTTAAATCGTCTGAAATATCTTGATACAATATTTTTCTACTCATAACTTTTTCTCCGTTCATTTTATTCATTAATTAGAGTATATACGACGCTGAAGCTTTTAAACAAGCTTATTGCCAAATAATTATTTAATAGCACAATAATAGGCAGCTAATCTCTCTTCCGGGATTAGCTGCCTATTCGTTAGCGTGCTGCTTGTTCTTCTTTTTGAATTTGACGGCGATTATAGATCATTAACCATAATGTGAAGATGATCAAAATAGCAGGACCGATAATGCTGATCTTAGCGACTAGTTCGTAGGCTAACCATGCTAACGGGCTAGCTGCAAAGTCGATGCTGGCCACGGATGGTGTACCGGCAGGAATCAAGCTCGCTTGGACCATTCTAACGGCATAGGTGAAGATGTGGGCTAAGCTCGTGGCTGATAAGACACCAATAATTAATGCCAATAAGCCCGTGATAAAGGTCCTGAACACGTTCCCATTCGTATATGGCAAAACCATTGGGAAGATATAAATCAAGCCTGACAAGCTCGCAAGTGGTAAAAATTCGTTACCTGGAATGACAATTGATAAGAATAAAATTGTAGGCACTAATACCAATGAAACCACTAATGTTGTAGGATGACCGATCACTAATGCTGGTGTCATCCCAATATTGAATGAGCGACCTTCAAACTTACGGCTAATCAAAGCTTGTGAACGTTTAGAAATTGGTGCTAATCCTTCAATAAAGAGTGACGTAATTCGTGGAATTAAGACCATGACAGCGCTTAAAATTATCCCCAATTGAAGTGTTTTGGCCAGGCTATATTTAGCTAAGACACCGATTAAAATCCCGATAATCACCCCTAAGAAAATCGGATCGCCTAAAATCCCAAAGCGCTTTTGTAATTTTTCGGCATCAAAATCAATTTTGTTTAGACCTGGTATTTTATCGATTAACCAATTAACGACAACTGCTAACGGAATGAAGCTGACACAAAATGCGTGTGGCAAAGAAATCCCGTCTAGTTTCTTACCGTAAAAGCGCGCGACACGTTCTTGCGATAAATCAGCACCAACCATTGTGATAATAAAGACGATAATGGCAGCAAAACTTCCCCATAAGAAACTCTTGGTCGCAATTGAAACGATTGAACCGATAAAAGCAAAATGCCAGTAATTCCATAAATCAATGTTCAACGTTTTCGTTGTCTTAGTCAATAACATCAAAATATTAACAACTAACCCTAAAGGAATAATAATCGCGCCAACTTGCGTCCCAAAT
This sequence comes from Latilactobacillus parasakei, assembly GCF_049674265.1. NCBI lineage: Bacteria > Bacillati > Bacillota > Bacilli > Lactobacillales > Lactobacillaceae > Latilactobacillus > Latilactobacillus parasakei. The sequence goes on from NZ_CP186861.1 coordinate 624,936, forward strand.
GCGACTGCGGAAGCTGCTGGCCAACCAATATCCAGTGTATGTAAATGCAAACTGTAAATTTTAACCATTCGCGTCACTGCGGGCCCTAAATTATCAGCCAATAGTTGCGTCAATGTACTAAGCCCTACAAAACCAACCCCGACAGAAAGGCCGGATTTTAATGATTTCCCCAAACCCATTCCCAAAATCAAACCGACAATTAAGAAAATAATCGGCATCATGACACTCGCACCCAACGATAAAATATAATTAATAAATCCCATTTCTCAAACGCCCTTCTTTACCCGGTTGACTGATTAGTAATGAAGTTTCTAATTCAGAAACCGTTTTCTTTATAAAGAAATAATAGCACTGCAAACGTTATCTTGCAATCGTTTTCTTAAATTTATTATGCAATTATTAGTTATTGTAGATGCATTAAAAAGGACTAGCCCCAGTTATTCACCGAGCTAGTCCTCATGAAATTTGTTATTTAAATGTCATTGTATAGCCAATTGACGCTGTTTCTTTTGCTGCTAAATGATAGTTAGCTTCCTTAGTCGACAGTTCCCGTTTGTCGCCAGCAACATCTGGTAGCCCATAGAATGGTTCTAAGCATAAAAATGGCGCATCTGCTCCCTCTTTCGTCCACAACGTTAGATACTTGAAATCGCCTAAATCAAGCCCAATACTATGTGCACTCTTTTCTGAGGTGAGTTTAATCCCTGCTAACTGGTTTTCAATAATCAATAATCCTTTTTCAAATATTTTATGTGTTAGGGGAACCGTTTTATTTTCAACGTGCTTCAAGGTGCATAGCTTCCCTGAACGATAAGGATTAGGTGTTTTAACAATCTCAAAATAACGAACTTCATCTTCTGGCGTTTCAAAAGTGATTTGATAGTCATCAAAATACCCCTCATCGTTGATGGGCACATTAAAAGCTGGATGAGACCCAAATGAAAATGACAAGTCTTGATTCTCAAGATTATTGACCGTCGCTGTGAAGTGCACTTGATCAGCCGCCAATTGTAGGCCAATTATTAACTCAAAGTGATATGGATAATACTGTAAAGTCGTCTCATTAGCAACTAACTTCAGGCTTAAACTAGTTGTTGTTTGCGCCTCTAGTGTGAAATGCTGATCCGCTACAAAACCATGTTGCGGCATTTCATACATCTTACCATCAATTAAGTAAGCGTCTTCATTGGAACGCCCAATAGCTGGAAATAAAACGGGCGCATGCTTAGGCCATTGAACACCTTGCCAAATATACTCAAAATCTGCTTGTTTATTATAAATACTAGTGATTTCAGCCCCCACTGGATTAATCGTGACACTTAATTGTTCATTTTCAATACGATACATAACTTTTCTCCTCCTTGAATTAAAGTACACTATTTAAATCCATTTCAATCTTAAAACTAAAAAAAGACGCCACTTCCAAAACAATGTTTTGTAGTGGCGCCCTTTTCGTCGTTAGTTACTGTACACTACTGTTTGCCTAATTTTTAAAGAAACCAAAATATTCGTGTGCGTTATTATAGGCAATGTCTTCGACAATCTTGCCTAAGAAGTCCTCATCGTCAGGGACCTGACCGCGAGCAGCCCATTCACCCACTAAGTTGCATAGCACTCGTCTAAAGTACTCATGACGTGGATAAGAGAGGAAGCTCCGTGAATCGGTCAACATACCAACAAAGTTAGCGATTAAGCTTTGGTGCGCCATAATCGTCAATTGCTCTTGCATCCCTTCCCGTGTATCGTTAAACCACCAAGCACAGCCCAATTGAATCTTTTGAACAGGGCCTTCTTGGAAAGAACCCATTCCGGTTGCCAATTGTAACCAGTCATTAGGATTTAATGAATATAAAATCATCTTAGGAAGATGGTCATCAATTTGAACGGCCGTTAAGAGCTTCATAAATTCGGCTGCAATATCTGCTTGGGTTCCCATTGAATCAAAACCTGTATCAGCACCAATCTTAGCAAACATCGGTTTATTAGCATTACGGATTGCATTCATATGGAATTGCATTGTCCAATCGTGTGCTTGATTGATTCGCATTAATTGCGTTAATAATGCGGTTAAGTAAGCATCAATATCCGTTTCCGTTAATGGTGCGTTGTCCCGACCTTTTTGCAAGATTTGGTCCACTTGTTCTTTTGAAACAGGTACATAATGGAATGTATTCAACCCGTGATCAGAAAGGCGCCCGCCTAAGGCTTCAAAATAATCAAAGCGTTGTTCGAATGCCTGAATCAAATCTGTGAAGTTGTTAATTGTAATCCCTGCAGCCTGCCCCAATTCAGCTAAATAGTCGTTAAAATCTGTTGCAGCAATATTGAATGCTTTGTCTGGACGCATCGCTGGTAATACCTTAAAGCCATTTTCAGCTTCTTGTGCTTGCAATAATTTGTGATACTGCAAATCAGAAGCAGGATCGTCCGTTGTGCATACGACTTTGACATTTGAATTTTTGATTAAACCGCGGGGTGAAAAGTCATCCGTTGCTAGTAAGGCATTAGCTTTTTCCCAAATACGAGGAGCTGATTCACTCGTTAAAGGTTCATCAATCCCAAAGTAGCGTTTGAGTTCCAAATGAGCCCATTCATATAGTGGATTGCCAATTGCTTTTTCAATGGTTTTGGTCCACGCCATGAATTTTTGATATTCATCGCCGTCGCCTGTAATTAAGTTTTCTGGCACCCCGTTAGTCCGCATTAAGCGCCACTTATAGTGATCACCGAACAAGCCATCGTTCAACCAAATCCGTGTTAGATTTGGATAATTATGATTCTCATAGATTTCTTTTGGATTGAGATGGCAGTGAAAATCAATAATTGGCATCTTTGCTGCGTGATCGTGATAAAGTTTCTTACCCATCTCATTAGTTAAGAGAAAATATTCATTTAAAAGTGTCATTGTGCCGTCCCCTTTTTTAACGATCCATTTTATCAATTGCTTCCCATAAGCCGTTTAAATAAGTGATGCCTAGCGCACGATCGTATAACCCGTAACCAGGACGACCGACTTCACCCCAGATCATTCGCCCGTGATCAGGACGAATATAGCCATCAAAATGACTGTCGTGTAAAGCCTTCATGATTTCAAACATATCCAATGAACCTTCTGATGATAAGTGAGCTGATTCGTGGAAATCACCGTCTGTCATGAACTTAATGTTCCGTGCGTGAACGAATGGCACCTTATTACGCCCGACAAATTCGCGGATAATCGCTGGCACATCATTATCTGGGTTTTCACCTAACGAACCTGTACATAGGGTAAAGCCGTTATTAGGGCTTTCGTACATTTTTTCAATCCGTAACATATCATCTCTGTTTTTCATAATCCGTGGTAAGCCGAATAATGGGCGTGGTGGATCATCGGGATGAATCGCCATTTTAATTCCGACCTCTTCACAAGTTGGTAAGATGGCATTTAAGAAATAATCTAAGTTTTCAGCTAGCTTTTGTTCATCGACTGATTGATAAGCCTTGAATAGGTGTTTTACTTCGGCCAAACGTTCTGGTTCCCAACCTGGTAAAACATAGCCATTTGAATCTTTTTCAACTGATTTGATAATGTCTTCTGGATCACCTTCAACAAAACGATGTTCGAAGGCCAAATCAGTTGACCCATCAGGTAATTCATAAGCCAAGTTTGTCCGTACCCAGTCGAAAATTGGCATGAAATTGTAACAAATTACTTTAATCCCGTATTCTGCTAAATTACGAATAGTTGTCTTATAGTTTTCGATATATTGATCTCGACTTGGTAAGCCGATTTTAATATCGTCATGAATATTAACAGATTCGATGACTTCTAATTTTAATCCGGCAGCTTCGACTTCTGCTTTTAAAGCCGCAATTTTTTCTTTAGGCCAAACTTCTCCAACTGGAATATCAAAGAGTGCCCCAACGACTTGTGTTGTGCCTGGAATTTGTTTGATCGCTTGTAGTTTAATTGGATCATCATTTGAGCCATACCATCTAAAACCCATGTTTTGCATATTATTCAGCTTCCTTTTCAATTAAAGTGTGTAATGTGGCTGCAATTGCGCCTTTTTCAGCCATCATTTGACTGAAGAGTGTTTCAATCCGTGTCCCAAGTTCGATTTGATATAAATCAAGGCCAAAGATTGTTTTATTACTTAAGATTGGTTGTAACAATGCATGTGCATCAATTACTTGTCCTAATTGGAGATCCTTCAAATCAGCTTGTAGTTCACTTAGCAATGGATCAGGACTCAGGTCAAAAGCAGCCCCATTGTCATCTAGACCAACTAAGTAACGACACCAAGCAGCAATCGTCAACGGAATAAAATGAAGTTGTGTTGGTGTTAAATCGGAACGGTCAACGTAATGTTGCAAGGTAACACCGTAGCGAATCGCCATCTTTTGTGACGTATCGCTGGCAATTCGTTGTGGGGTATCCGGAATAAATGGATTTGGCAACCGCTTATTAACGACTTCATCAATAAATTGTTTAGGATTAATGATGCCCGGATCCTTCACAACTGGTAGGCCTTCGTGATAACCAATTTGCTTAATTAATTGGACTAAATCTGGATTTTGCATTTCTGCTGAAATTGATTGATAACCTAACAGGCAACCAAAGACTGCTAGTGATGTGTGTAACGGGTTCAAACAAGTGGTTACTTTCATCTCATCGACATCGTTCACAACATCCCGTGAGACTAAGTAAACACCAGCCTTGGTTAAATCTGGTCGGCCGTTTGGAAAGGCATCTTCAATCACCAAATAATGGGTTTCTTCAGTATTCCCAAATGGTGCGATATTCGTCCCTTTGGTTGTATGCAAAATGGTCGTATCTTCAAACACCGCTGCAGCCAATTGATCAGCAACCGTTTGTGAAGGGTTCGGCGTAATTCGATCAATCATCGATAATGGGAAGCTAACTTGCTTGGTATCCGTTAAATAATCGATAAATTCAGCTGGTACGTGCCCTTTAGCCACCCAACCTTTAGCAATCGTCAAAACACTCTTCTTTAAACGATCGCCATTTTGGGAGAAGTTATCCGTACTGATCATCGCAATTGGTGTTGCGCCATTTTGATAGCGATGGTAAAGCAGTGCCGTCACACCGGCCATATTATTTAATGGCGCTTTGGGGCCATTTTCAATATCTTGGGCGACCATCTCTAATAAGTCGCCGTTACTTTGCCATAAGTTATACCCTTTTTCAGTGATTGAGAAAGTGGCAAATTGGAGACTTGGTTTTGCAAAAATGGCCATCATTGCTTGCCAATCCGTTTGATTACTTTGGTTAAAGAAATAACTTTCCGCGACACTTGCCAATAAATGCTTTTCAAATTGACCATCCGCTTTGGTAATCACTTGTAAAATACGATTGTTATATGGCCGATAAATACGGCTGACCACTTCGTCATCATAAGTTTCCGCAACGACTACACCGCTTTTCAATTCGCTTTGATTTAATAAGGATTGCGCAATCGCAGCGTGGAAACATCTGAAGAGATTCCCACCACCAAAATGAACCCAAACCGGTGCGTTATTCGTTTCTTCATCGATTGCCATTTGTGAATATTGCGGTACGTTAATCGCACCTGCTTCAAAAGCTTCTTTGTGGAACCGATAATCATCTGTTAAATGAACCATTGTAAATCCCCTCTCAATCTCTTATTTAGCATTGTCTTCATTCCAAACTTGATCGTACTTAAAGCCGGTTAATTCTTCGACAACTTCTTTAGCTTCAGGTGTGACATCAGCTTTTGAACCACCTTCTTTTAGACGATTCATTTCGTCAACTAAAATATCATGCGTATCCCGATTTAACTTAAAGGTTAAAGCCACACAAAAAGCAATTAAGATTAAACCACCCGTTCCGATGATTAAGATGCTGACGATTGTATCTTGCGTCCCAACACTTTGAACGGTTTGGCCTTCTTTATAGCCACCTGATTGTAAGACTAACCCAACAACGAAAGTCGCAATCGCAACTGTTGATTTACGTACAAAAGTCATCACAGCTGCATAAATCCCTTCACGATGTTGTTTAGTAACAATTTCATCTAAGTCCGGAATAAATGGAAAGACGTTCCATGGCGTAAACTCTAATGTTGCCCGGCCGACTTGGTAAATTAAGCCGACAATTATCAACCACATCATAATGTTGTCTGGTTTAACCCGATAGATCATGTAAAAGGCACCCAACATCAGGAACATGATTGAATAACCTGATAAGAATAAGAACCGGGGACCCTTTTTAACCATTAAGAAACCAGCAATAACTGTTACCAAAATCCCAACAAATGATAATGATAGGATGTTAGCTGAATTAGTTGCGGAAATACCTAAACAAGAAACACCGAAGTAAACGAAAATCGTGTTATAGACATCTTTACCAGTGAATGAGAACAGGTAGATCAATAAATGCTTTCTAAAACTCTTAATTTTGAGTGTTGAGAAATAATCTTTAACTTGTTTTTTCAAACCGCCCCAGAGGCCTAATTTAGGTGCCTTAGCAAATTCTGCTTCCATCTCAGGGGTAATTTCACGTTCCCAAGTTGCTAAGTTAGCGGCCATGATACAAGCAGCAAAGATCAAAGCAAAAACTAAGGCATTAACAAAGTACGCATACGCATTATGTTGCCCCATCATATTAATAATTTGTCCTGGCACAAACGTTGCTAAAAAGGTCCCTGTTGCTGAAATGAACATCCGACAAGTTGACATCTTTGTCCGTGCCTTATAGTCGGTCGTCATTTCAGTTGGTAAGGTTTCCCAAGGAATTAAAACTGAAGCAGCAATAATTTCAAATAATAGATAAACAATTAGATAATACCAGAAGTTCATCCCTGTAACCCACATCAAAACATATTCCAACATCAATGGTGAACCGATTAAAAGCCAGAAATGGCGACGCCCAAAGCGCTTCCCCAATTTTGTTTTATAAAAGTTATCGGTCAAACTTCCCATCACTAAACTTGTGATAGCGTCTACAATTCTTGCAATCCCAATAATAGCAGCCCCTTCAACCGCAGTTAAGCCGGCAAAAGTGGTAAAGAAATAAAGTAAAAAGGCACCTACAATCGTAAACGCGGCACCGCCCATGACATCCGTTAAACCATACGCAAGTGACCGACCAATCGTCACTTCTTTAGGCGTATAAATTCTTTTTTTCTTTTCCATCGGAATCCTCCTAGTTGTTTGCTCAATAGCACACATTAACCGCTAAAAAAAAATTAATAAACTGATATACTAGTATGTTTGTTTACGCTTACAATATAATCCAAAGGAGGACATGTGTCAATAGTTTTTTGAATCGCTTTCATTGCCATGCTATCAAAAAACAAGTAAAATGATTACGAGAGTGAGGCTTGAAAATGTTAACGATGAATACAACCAACATGCAACGGACCGCTTATGAACTGATTAAACAAAAAATCTTATTAGCCGATTACATTCCGGGCCAAAAGATTTCAGAAAACATGATTACCAGCGATATCGATTTAGGTCGAACACCAGTTAGAGAAGCGTTAATCCATCTAAAAAAAGATAACTTAATTGATGTTGTCCCCCAAAGTGGTTCCTATGTCGCTAAAATTGATTTAGAGAGTGCTAAAAATGCACGTTTTGTTCGTGAAAATATCGAAAAGGAAATTGTTAAAGAAGCGATTGCTAAGAGTACTGATACTATCACACCAGAACTAGAACGAATCATTAAATTACAAGAATATTACTATCAACAAAACGATGCGCAGGGCTTTTTTGCAATGGATGATGAATTCCATAAAGCTTTTTACATTGCTGCTGATAAGGCGCAAATCTGGGAGTGGCTTCAAATTCTCAACAGCCAACTGACACGTTTCCGTTGGCTCCGCTTAAAGATTACAAATCTTAAATGGCAGAAATTGATTGATCAACATCTAGCGATTCTCAAAGCGGTCAAGGCCAACGATACACCGCTAGCTACTAAACTAGTGGTCAATCACTTACACTTGATGCTTGAAGAACAGCAAACCTTGATCGATGCCTTTCCCGATTACTTTATTAATATTGATTAGCACACACAAAAAGGTGACCTTTATAAGGTCACCTTTTTAATTAGTCTAATTTTGTTTACGTCCTAAAATCAATTTGAAGCCAGCTGCTGCGGTTAATAGTAAACCAGCAACTGTTACACCTAAAACATTATTAGTGCCAGTTTGTGGTAGTTTCTTTTTACCTGTCTCTTTAATGGTTGTTTGTTGATTGATATTTGGCGTCTTGTTAACGTGATTATTTGGTTTATTAGGTGTTGTTGGGCGCGTTTCTGTTACAACAGTCTTCTTAGCATAGACATAGGTTACCATTTGGCTGGCTTTTGTGTACTTGCCAGTTGTCGTACCTTCTACCTTTTTGAATGTATAGCCGTCGATAGCTTTTTGATTAGTGGTGTATTGGTCACCCACTTTACCACTCAAAATTTCTGATTTCGCAATCTCTTGGCCTTTTTCGTCAACGTATTTCGCTGTGACCGTTCCTTTTTCAGTAACGACTGCGGCTTTTTTCGTATAAACATAGGTTACCGTTTGGCTAGCCTTTGTGTACTTGCCAGTTGTCGTACCTTCTACCTTTTTGAATGTATAGCCGTCGATAGCTTTTTGATTAGTGGTATATTGGTCACCCACTTTGCCACTCAAGATTTCTGACTTCGCAATCTCTTGCCCTTTTTCGTCAACGTATTTCGCTGTGACCGTTCCTTTTTCAGTAACGACTGCGGCTTTTTTCGTATAAACATAGGTTACCGTTTGGCTAGCCTTTGTGTACTTGCCAGTTGTCGTACCTTCTACCTTTTTGAATGTATAGCCGTCGATAGCTTTTTGATTAGTGGTATATTGGTCACCCACTTTGCCACTCAAGATTTCTGACTTCGCAATCTCTTGCCCTTTTTCGTCAACGTATTTCGCTGTGACCGTCCCTTTTTCAGTAACGACCGCTGTCTTTTTCACATAGACATACGTCACCGTTTGAGCTTGCTTAGCATACGTTCCAGTCGCTTGGCCTTGGACTTCTTTTAATGTATAACCAGCAATATCTTTTTGGACAGTCTTATATTGTTCGCCTAAATCGCCTTTAAAGGTTTCTGATTTTGCTAATTCTTGCCCCTGTTCGTCAACATATTTCGCTGTTACAGGTAAGGCTTGTTTATCATAATTGGTGTAGAATAACCAGTTTGTATCTTTATACATATGATCTTTACCCGCAATATAGGTTGAACTTGTCTGATTAGCTGGAATTGTCAGAATATTCGTATTAACATCAAAACCAGGTTGTTGGTGTTTTTTAAATACTGCCAATAAATCAGGTGAAATCACACGACTTAAATCAACCGTTTTTGAACCATTTGGTTGGGTTTGAGCAACCCCGCCCAAATCAATGACGATGTGTCCAGTATGCTCATCAACGTACGGACAACCAATGTATTGCGTCATTCCCGCTGAGATATAAACCGTTTCGTTTTTCACTGAATGAAAGGCTGAAATTAAATTAGGACACTCTCTAATATCAATTTCTGTCAAATTGGGGCTTTCACTATAATCGAGCTTAGTTAATGACGTCATTCCCCGTAGATCTAATTTGGTGAGCTCCGAAAAACTAGCATCTAAGTTTGATAGATGGGTCAATAATTTAATTCCCGTTATATCTTTCACACCGGTATTATACAAGTTAAGTGATGTTATCTTTGTTAATTCAGTCGGTGATAAAACACCGTCTTTGTCTGAATCAAATTGACTGACCTTTTTTCGCAATCCAGCGTCTGGAAAATTGGCAGCCGTCAAGACAACACTGCCAGCTTGTTGTGTTGCAGTTGGTGTTGCTTTTGTTTGACTAACTGATTGTTGCGTTTGTTGTGTGGCAACAGGTGTGACTTCTTTAGCACTTATTGTTTGACTGGTTGGTTGTTGAACTGCTGTTTTGGGTGCAACAGCGCTCACTGATGTTGCTGAGCTTGTAGTAGCGCCATTAGATTGACTCGTTGAAGTGACACGACTACTATTGGCAACGGCCTTGGTCTGTTCTGTTTGATCCGTAGTTGTTTTTTGATTCGCTGTATCGGCTAATACGGTCCCCGTGTTTAGTGTGCTTAAAACTATACTCGATAATAAAATTGTCTGATAGGCTTTCATAATTTACTCCTCCATTGTTATCTCAATACTCAAGATTTTTTTATTATAGCATTCAAAAATGCTTAACAGAGGCCGTTACATAGGTAAAAGAGTCAGCCTAATAACAGTCAATCAAACGACTATAAATCGATTTTTCGTTCAATCATATTGCAACGTAACTATCATAAAAAGCCCGACCAATTGGTCGAGCTTTCCATAATGGTTGTTGCGTTTCCCTTTATTTTGGTACACTCTTAGTTTACCAAATCATGATTTCATCACCACTGACAAACACGCCGTCTTGTTCTAATCCCGAACAAAACGCTTCATTTGTACAGTTGTTATTTCATCAGCCGTTCGATTTGACGTAAATTAAAACAGACGCGCACATCAACGGCCTCGCCAGATTCTTTTAAATTACCTTCAAACCAACGATCAATTTGGTTAATGAGTGCCCCACTGTAAAAGATCTCAAAGTCTTTCAACTCCGAATCAGTATAGTGTGGTCGATATTTTTCAAGTACTTGTTTAAAGACAGTCGTTGTGAAGGATTCAAAGAAAGCACAACGCAGCATTTCATCCGAGAAACGATAGAGATTTAAACAAAATTCAGGATAACGCATAATGAATTGGACCATCTCATGACAGCCCTCTTCCCAGTGGCCGGCGCAAATCGCCTGCCTCACCAGCGCTAGTACCTCTTGCTCTAATGTCCATCTAAACAGACCACACATCCCATTTGGAAAATGATAATAAAAGGTCGTTCGTGAGACCTCTGCCTGTTCTAAAAACTCAGCGACGGTTAATTTTCGTTGCCGTTTCTTTGATAATAATTGCATTAAAATTAATGCCATATGTTGCTTCATAACTTGTCCTTGCCCCATTTACCCACCCCTTCTTAATTTTTCCTCTTCTAGTTTATCAAAAAAATGATAAGTCATGTTTAAACATTAACAAAGACTAAGATTAATGTAATCGTTATCAAATTTTTCGCACAAAAAAGCTCAGATTGCCGCAATAACGCGGTATATCTGAGCTTTTTTAAGCATTATGTTTATTTTTCTAAACCTTCAGCAACTGCTTCTGGGTAGTTGGCTGTGACAATCGCAGCACAACGCGCACAAAGCATTGGGAACTTGTCGTCTGAACCGACGTCGGTTTTAATCATCCGACAACGATCACAAACGTCACCCTCAGCATGCGCAACACTAACAGCAACGCCGTCAAATTGTGTGGCTTCTGCTGGGACTTCTGAGTTTTGATCTGCAATCGTTAATTGTGAGACAATCAATAATTGTTTAACATCAGCATCCAATGAAGCTAATAAAGCAGCATTGGCTTCGTTTGGATAAAGTGTTACAGCAGCTTCTAATGACTTACCGATGACCTTGTCCATCCGGGCTGTTTCAAGGGCTTTTAAGACATCGTCGCGAATCCCCATGAAGGCGTTCCATGTTGCGACTAAGTCTTCTTCACCGGCAAAGTGTTCAACTTCTGGCATTTCAGCTAATTGAACGAATTCTTCTGGTTCATGTAAGTAGCTCCAGATTTCTTCAGCTGTATGTGGCAAGATTGGTGTCAATAACTTCGTCAAGGCAACGGCTACTGCATAGAAAACAGTTTGCATGTTACGACGAGGTGCATCATTTTGGCCATCAATATAAACAACGTCTTTAGCGAAGTCTAAGTAGAAGGCTGATAATTCGTTCGTTAAGAACATATTGATTGTCTTATAAACTGTGGCAAAATCGTAAGCATCGTAAGCTGCTTTACAACTTGCAATGATTGCGTTTAAGCGGACCAACATGAACTTATCAACTGAGCCTAATTCTGCGTAATCAACTGTATCTTTGGCAGGATCAAAGTCGGTTGTGTTAGCAATCATAAAGCGCATTGTGTTCCGGATCTTCCGGTAAGCTTCACTGACTTGTTGGAAGTTTTCTATTGTCACTTTCACATCTGAACTAGCATCGACTGAGGCTACCCAGAGGCGGACAATATCTGCACCCATTTGTTTGATGATCTTTTCAGGTAGGATTGTGTTCCCAAGTGATTTACTCATCTTACGACCATTACCGTCTAAGACGAAGCCTTGTGAGATAACAGCTTTATAAGGGCTCACTTCGCCAACCGCAACACTCGTGATTAAACTTGAGTTAAACCAACCACGATATTGATCTGAACCTTCTAAGATTAAGTCTGCTGGATAAGTTAATTCATCACGAGCAGCTAAAACAGCTTGATGTGATGAACCTGAATCAAACCAAACATCCATAATATCTTTTTCTTTTGTAAATTCACCATTTGGGCTACCAGGATGTGTAAAGCCAGCTGGTAATAAGTCTTTAGCATCCCATTCAAACCAAACGTTTGAACCGTGTTCTGCAAAGAGTTGTGCTACACGTTCGATTGTTTCTGGTGTGATGATTTCCGTACCGTCTTCAGCGTAGAAGATTGGTAATGGCACACCCCATGCCCGTTGACGAGAGATAACCCAATCGCCACGATCACGGATCATGTTGTAAAGACGCGTCTTACCCCATTCTGGCATGAATTCAACTTTTTCGATTTGTGCTAAGATTTGATCTCTGAATGCATCGATTGAAGCGAACCATTGTGCTGTTGCCCGGAAGATAACTGGTTTCTTTGTCCGCCAGTCATGTGGGTAACTATGCGTGAAGAAGTCGAGTTTCAATAATGAACCGTTCTTTTCAAGCGCTTCTGTCACCATTGGGTTGGCTTTATCGTAATAAACACCCTCAAAGCCAGGAGCGTCTTCAGTCATGATCCCTTTGCTGTCAACGACTGAAAGCACTGGTAACTTGTATTTGGTCCCAGCGTTGTAATCATCTTCACCGTGACCTGGTGCCGTATGCACTAAACCAGTCCCAGTTTCTAATGTCACGTGGTTCCCTAAGATCACCAATGATTCACGGTCATATAATGGGTGGCGAGCTGTCATTAATTCCATGTCAGCACCCTTGAAAGTCTTCAAGATTTCAACTGATTCCCAACCAAGAAGATCAGTCATCTTGTTCAAGCGTTCTGCAGCAACCACGTATTTTTGACCGTCAGCTAATACTTGTACGTAATCGAAAGCTGGGTTAACAGCAATCCCTAAGTTAGCAGGAATTGTCCATGGTGTTGTTGTCCAGATGATAAATTTTGTGTCAGCATCTAATAAATCTTTACCATCAACAACGTTAAACGCAACATACATTGATGGTGACTTGATGTCTTTGTATTCAATTTCAGCTTCAGCTAATGTTGATTCTGATGAAGGTGACCAGTAAACTGGCTTCTTACCTTTATAGATATAGCCTTTTTTAGCCATTTCACCGAAGACGCGAATTTCTTCAGCTTCGAAATCAGCTGTTAAAGTGATGTATGGGTTATCCCAATCAGCAGAAATGCCAAGGCGTTTGAAATCTTGGCGTTGCTTGTTGACTTGTTCCATAGCATAGTCATAACAAAGTTTACGATAGTCAACAAGGCTCATTTCCTTTCGCTTGATACCTTTTTTGGCCAAGGCTTGTTCGATTGGTAAGCCATGTGTATCCCAACCAGGGACAAAAGGTGCGCGAAAACCGTTCATTGATTTGTAACGAACGATGATATCTTTACTTGTTTTATTTAAGGCGTGACCCATGTGGATATTGCCATTCGCAAATGGAGGACCATCATGAAGCACGAATGATGGTTTGCCTTCATTTAATTTTTGCCGTTGTTGATAAAGGTTATTATCGGCCCAACCCTTTTGCCAGTCGATTTCACGATTAGGCAAACCTGCTCGCATTGGGAAAGCTGTCTTACCCAAGTTTAATGTTTCTTTGATACGCATTAAATCACTCCTCAATTTTTTAAAACAAAAAAAGACCCCGCCCGCTATAGGACGAAATCTTCGTGGTACCACCTAATTTTGAGAGTCCAAGACCCTCCTTAAGATGCGTTAACGGGCATTGACCGTTTCAAACTACTTGATTTCATCTGAAAAACAACAAGGTGATACACACTAAATAGAGCATTACCAACCTTCCACCAGTCGTTGGCTCGCTTAAATGTTATTTAATTTGTTAATTCTTGTTATTGTCTGTTAATGGTTCGCTATCATCTTGTTCAATTGGATTATAGCCATAGTCATTATGAGTTTCTTCTGAATGAATTTCATCATCCAAAGTATCAGCTTTAACTTCTGGTGCTTCGGGTGTTTCTTCTTCAGCTACTTCTGGTAACTTGTCATCAGGGAAAACAATCGTGTGGGTTGTTTGATCAGAAAAGTCATCCGTCGTAATATCATCCCATGGTTTAACTACTGTCTCTGAGTCTACTAGATTATGCTTCTTGCTGTCAAGGTCTGTGAGGTCAATTTCTGCAGATAATGTTTCATGACCAGCTAAATCATCTTTAGATAATAGATCTGTCCATTCAGGGCTCTTAACAACTTCCAATTGTGATTCAAGCATCACTTGTAATCTTTGACGGAAAATACGTGTTTGTTTCTTCAAATCATCAGTTTCGATGGCGATTTGTTTAGCACGTTCCGTTGCATCTTCAATAATGTGGTTGGCTTTTTCAGTCGCATCATTCAAGATTGATTTAGAATTCTTTTCTGTTTCAGTTTGAATAATTTCTGCTTCTCTTTTAGCATTTTCTTTAACTTTATCGGCTGCTTCTTGGGCCACAATGATTGATTGGTTCAAGGCATCTTTTAATTCGTTAAAGTAAGTGACCTTTTCATCACTTGATTTTAGTTCTGCTTTTAAAGCATCATTTTCATTTAAAACTGATTCGTAATCCTTAATCACTTGATCTAAAAAGTCATTAACTTGATCAGGATTGTAACCCCGCATCTTATTGCCGAACTCTTTGTTATGAATATCTAAAGGTGTTAAAACCATTCTGAAATCCCTCCGTCATTTTCAACATTTCTATTATTTTCTCAGAATACCTAGTGTGACACGGTACTTTTCTTTACGTGTTTGACCATCAATTGATTTAAGCTGAATCCGACCATAGCCGCGTACAGAGATAATGTCTAATAAGTCCAATTCAAAATCAGGCTTATCAAAGGCTTGCCAATTCAATTTCACTTTATTGCCTTGAACCAGTTCCTTAGCACGTTGTCGCGACATGTTATAGACCGCCGCAATAATCGTATCTAATCGGAATGAACTAACTAAAAGTTGTTCAAACTGCCAAGCATCCTTAGGGATAATCAACTCAGTATAAGCCTGTTCTTCAAGATGAACAGTGACCTTCCCGATTTTCGTAATCTGGCTTACCACATAGTCAGCCATCTTAGTTGTGACAAAAAATTGCCACCGTTGACCATCCGTCATGATATCGCCAAACACGTTCCGATCAATACCAGCGTTGACCAATGTCCCTAAAATTTTACCATGCGAGAGCTGTGCAAATTTAATTGGGTAACGAATTTCAAAGAGTTGGATTTCAAAATCGGCTTCCTCAGGTTCAAAATAAGTTGGTGCAATCAAGGCACGTTGTCGTTCAGCAGCATTGTAGCCACCGTTAAAATGGTATTTAAGCTCACCCTTTTCGCCAATTAAGGTTTGCAAGATGTAAGCCTGTCTAGGGTCTAAAAAATCCGTTAATATTGCACGGTATTCAGTTGTTGCTTGTTCAATCCAATCAAGGACTTGTGCAACAAATGGGGCTTCACTTTTTCTAAAATGCTGATAAACAGCTTCGCTATCAGCCATCTTAGTAATACCCCGTGACTAACAATTGAATAATCGTTCCTAAGCCGCGTTCAACTAAATACAAGACAAAGCCAGCAATGATGGCAGAAAAACCAATACCACCAATTGCTGGTATGATCCGATCAAAAACGCCTAAGAAAGGCTCAACTAATCTCGCGAGTAACTGACCTAATTTAGAGTCCATCGCACCTGGAATCCAAGTTAATAGACAATAAATAAAGATGATGCCCACATAAATCCTTGTCGCTTGCATTAAGAACATTAATAAATAGATTACAAATTGCACTTAGTTCACCTCAGAATCAAAATCATTTTGATCGATAATATCCGATAAGTTACCATCAATTTCATAGTTTGGTGGTGTGCATAAAAAGATTTGTTCACCGACCCGTTGGATTTCGCCATTAATTGCGAAAACGGTCCCGGTCAGAAAGTCGATTATGCGTGACGCTTGTGCACCCTCAATTCTCGTAAAATTAACGATAACAGCCTTATTTTCGAGTAAATGCTTACCGACTTTTTTAGCATCGGAGTAAATACGTGGTTCGCAAAGTACGATTTTATTCATCTTAGCATTGCCTGCGGCGGTCATTGAAATAATATTATCCGGACGTGATGTTGGACTGACTTCATCAGTTGTATTGGTTCCTTGCAGATCAGTCGAATAATCATCATCTTCTGTCATGCCGAAAAAATTACTGAAACTAAATTTACCAGCCATCAGTCATCCTCCTAATTATTTACGACGTCGTTTAAAAAATGGGGGTACATCATTGTTATCTTGTTTTGTATCCACAGCATCGTTGTCTACTTGCGCTGTCCGTTTGAAGATGTCGAAATCTTTCTTTTCAACTTCATCAAATTTTTCAGTTGCTTTCGCTTGTTCGCGTGGATTAGGTTCCCGACGCATGTCCCAATTGCCGAAAGGATCGTCATTAGTCGTTTGTTTAGGTGTACTAGGTTGTGCAGGTTGACTAGTTGTTGTTTGAGCAGCTTCTGGACGTTTTGGTGTTTTACCATCGTTATCAATCCCGGTTGCAATGACAGTTACGACAACTTCGTCCCCAAGGTTTTCATTGATTGATGTCCCAAAGATTAAGTTGACTTCACTTGTTGCAGCTTGTTGAACGATACCAGCAGCATCTTGTGCTTCAAATAATGACAAGTCTGGGCCACCAGTGATGTTTAAGAGGACTTGTTCTGCGCCATCGATTGAAACTTCCAATAATGGTGATGAAATAGCCTTCTTCGTTGCTTCTGCTGTCCGGTTTTCACCAGTAGCTGAACCAATCCCCATCAAGGCAGAACCTTGGTTTGCCATTACTGTTTTAACATCAGCAAAATCCAAGTTGACATAACCAGGTGATGTGATTAAGTCTGAAATCCCTTGAACCCCTTGACGTAAAACATTATCAGCTTCATGGAAAGCTTCTAACATTGGTGTCTTCTTATCAACAATTTCAAGTAAACGGTTATTAGCAATAATGACTAATGTATCAACGTGTTGTTTTAATTCAGCAATCCCTGAAGCAGCATTTTTGCCACGTTTAGGACCTTCGAATGTAAACGGACGTGTCACAACACCAACCGTTAATGCGCCTAAGTCTTTAGCGACTTTAGCAACAACTGGGGCTGCACCGGTACCAGTACCGCCACCCATACCGCCAGTAACGAAGATTAAATCAGCGCCTTTTAAGGCTTCTGCCAAAACTTCTTCACTTTCTTCGGCAGCTTTTTGACCAATATCAGGTGTTGAACCTGCCCCTAAACCGCGTGTTAATTTAGGTCCTAATTGGATTTTTGTTTCTGCTTTTGAATCTTCAAGCGCTTGTACATCAGTATTAGCCGCGATAAAATGAACGCCTTTTACGCCTTCATCGATCATTCGGTTAACGGCATTGCCACCAGCACCGCCGACACCAATTACTTTAATCACTGCGCCATTGTTTTCTTGTTCCGCATCTAATGAATATTCCATATGCTTTTCCTCCTGTAACGACTAGCCCTATTCAAAAAAGTTACTAAAGAAACTTTTTAGGCCTTCGAATGTATGCTTTGATTCAGTTTTATGTTTCTTTTGTGGTGCTTCTTTAGGTGTCGCTTGAGTCTTAGCAGTTGACTTCGTTACTGTTTGACGTGCTTCAAATTGCTCGACATTGCCAAGCGCACTTTGAACCAGCCAATCCACTTCCGTCAAGTTAGCTATGTAGTTAATTAAACTTAACCCTTGCGCAAACGAAGGATGACGTAATCCCATTTGATCTGGAATGTAGAGTTTAACAGGACAATTGAAAACTTCCTGTGCTAAATCAACAATTCCAGGTAAAGCTGTCACACCGCCGGTCATGACAATTCCGCCCGGCATATCGAACGCATTGACTTTATCCAAGGCCGTCTTAAGACGATCAAAGATTTGCATCATGCGTGCTTCGATAATTTCAGCTAGTTTCTTCTCAGTGATTTGAATGGGCGCTGTTTGACCCACGACTTCGATTGGAATTTGTTCTTCCTCTGAAGCGACTAGTGAATCAGCATTCCCATAATCACGTTTGGCTTTTTCTGCATTCTCAATTGATGTATTTAAGACCACTGAAATATCTTTGGTGATGTGGTCGCCACCTTCTTGGTCAATTGCAGTAAATTTTAATTGATGATCATGAATAACTGCAGCGGTACTTTGACCACCACCTAGATCAACAATAATTGCGCCAAAATCTTGTTCCCCATCTGATAACGCTAATTTACCTAATGCTAATGGATTAACGACCAGTTGTGAGAGTTCAAGTCCTGCTTTTTCAATACATTTCTTTAAGTTATGAATCATCGTCTTAGGCGCTGTGAATAAAATCCCTGACATTTCAAGACGGACACCCATCATCCCGCGAGGATCTTTAATCCCGTCAAAACCATCTACCGTAAATTGCATTGGTAGCACTGTTAAGATTTCACGTTCTGGGGGTAAGTTCCGCACTAAAGCGGCACTGGCAACATCTTGCACATCTTGACTTGTTATTTCTTTTGATTGGTCAGAAACGGCAATCATGCCTTGACATTCTTCAATCTGTAATAAATTGGCTGGAATGCCTGCGACAACTTGTGTAATTTCAATATTTGCTTTTTGCTCTGCTTGTTGAACGGCTTGTTGAATAGCGGAAACTGCTTGATCAATATCGACAATTGTGCCGCGACTCAACCCATTAGATCTTGCCGACCCAACACCGATCACGTTTAATTGTTTATTCATTGATTCTGCAACAATAACTTTAATTGAAGTAGTTCCAACATCAAGCCCAACATATATTTTTGAATTCTCCATTAAATATGTGGAACCTCCTTGCATTCAATTAGAATAAAATGATTCCTATGCTAAATAGTACCACATTTCGACTAGGTTTAGAAAGCCTTAGAATGTTATTTGAAGCCCGTTAACTAATTATTTAAGCGATTACGACTTCGATTGCTTAAATAATTTTGAATACGCACCCACTTCAAGGTCAATTTTACCCTTGCCATCCATTTGTTTCACCAATACAGGATAATATTTAATCTTTTTGGCTAACGTTCTTAAATCGCCAATTACTTCGTTACCATCATTCATATATAAGTGAACTTGATAAGGATTATCGTTTTGTGCCGTTAAACGAATCTCGGAAACCGCACTTTGAATGCTATCAGGAATATCATTATAGAGTTTAAGACCCAGTTTCAAATAACGATCATTTTTAAAATGGCTATAAACCGGACTATTCCCTAATGACTGAGTCATTTTCGTTTTCAAAATAGTGCCGTTTTCTAAAATTGGGTAATACTGCTTATGCTTAAACATATACCCCACTGTCTTATACTCTGAAACATTGATTGCAACGTGATTCATTTGGCTCACTTGCAAGCTAACCTGTTTAATCTTAGGTAATTTCGTTTGAATATTATTCTTAGCTTTCGTGTGGTGCATTAATTGCCACAACACATTATCGCCAAGCTGAATCCCACTTGCATTAATGACCTGTTGATCGGGTACCGACTTTGTGCCGTTAACGGCTAACTGTTGAATATCACTTTTTGTTGAAATGAAATAAGTTGCAGTCAAACTCCCTAAAGTAAAAATCCCTAGAATGACTACTAGTTGCCATCTAATCTTTTTACCACGTTGTTTTTTGAGCTGTGGTAGTTGATTGGTAATTGTTGGGCGCCCTGGTTTTAAACGTTGTCGACGCTGTCGTTTCCACCGCTTAATCTGATAGGCGCGCCACACCTTTAATAACTGTAGCGGATCATGTGACCCGAGCTGCTTTTTATTATTTTTCAAGTCACACGCTTCTTTCTACAATTAAATAATCGTTTCAATGACCTCAATAATCCGGTCTGATGCATCCGGAATACCACTCTTCTTAGCGGCTTTAGCCATTGCATGTTGTTTTTCTGGTGTTTCAAATAATGTATCTAGTGCTTTGACAAGACTATCACCCGTCAATTCTGATTCCGGAATTAAAATAGCGGCGTCTTCTTTCACTAAACTTTGCGCATTTTTAGTTTGATGGTCATTTGTCACGTATGGACTAGGAATTAAAATAGATGGAATCCCTAATGCCGTAATTTCAGCAAGACTAGTGGCACCAGCCCGGCCGACAATTGCCTTCAAGTCAGGTAAAACTTCTGGCATATTGCTAATGTAAGGCACGAACGCCAAATTACTATTTAAAGTAGTATTGGCTAAAGCTGCTTGTACATTTTCGTAATGGACTTGACCAGAAACGAATAGGACTTGATAGTCACGTTCGTTTAAAAGTGGCACCGCATCAATAAACGCCTTATTGATACTTGGAGCGCCCCGGCTACCACCAAAAATCATAACAGTTGGACTATCCGTTTTTAAACCAAATTCGCTTAGACGTTCATTTGGGACCATTCCGGCCACTTGTTGGGCCCGAGGATTCCCTGTTAAAACGACTTTGTGCATTGGAAATTGGTCGCTAACAGATTCAAAAGAAATCGCCACTTTATCAACAAACCGCGCTAAGAATTTATTCGTCACACCGGCTGCTGAATTTTGTTCATGAATAATCGTTGGTACTTTTAAACGACTTGCGGCGTATAAAAGTGACCCTGATACATAACCACCGGTCCCAATGACAACATCTGGTTTGAATTCTTTAATCATTTTTTTAGCGGACTTAATACTGCTCATGAATAATTCGATTGTTTTAAGGTTAGTTTTAATCCCATTAAGATTCATTGAGCGTTTAAACCCTTGAATCTCAAGTGTTTTAAAATCAATGCCCTGATCAGGCACGATTTTACTTTCTAAACCACGTTCTGTTCCGACATATAATACGGCATCTAACAAACCACGTTGTTTTAGACGTTCAATTAAGGCTAGTGCTGGGTAAATGTGGCCACCTGTGCCACCGCCAGATATCATTACTCTCATTATTAAATCTCCAATTTATTCTGTAATTTGTTCAACCGCATCAATGTAGACATCGCCGCGTTCTTCAAACGTTTTGAATTGATCCCAACTGGCACAAGCAGGTGATAATAAAATCACATCACCCTCTTGACTTGCCGCATAAGCTGCGGGTACCGCTTCGGTTAGTTGATCGACAATTTCAATCGTTTCAATTCCGGCTTCTTTGGCCGTTTGTGCCAACAATTGCTTTGTTTCACCATAAAGGATAATCGCCTTGACATGGGCTTTCAATAAAGCAGTTAATGGTTCAAACGTAAAGCCGCGATCAAGGCCCCCAGCAATGAGAACGATGGGTTGTTTGAAACTCTTCAAGGCAACCTCTGTCGCTTCCATATTTGTGGCTTTTGAATCGTTATAGAAACGACGGCCTGCGAATTCTTTAACGAATTGCATCCGGTGTTTAACACCTGTAAAGGTCGTTAGAACTTCAATAATCGCTTCGTTTGATTGGCCCATTAACTTAGCTGCTGCAAGTGCTGCTAAGGCATTTTCAACATTGTGATCGCCAGGTACATTAATATCTGCGACCGGCATGATGACTTCACCTTTAAAACATAGTTGACCATCTTTGACGTAAGCCCCTTCTTCAGAAGCGCCTAATCTAGAAAATGGCACCACTTGCGCTTTAGTTTGTTGGCTTAAAGTTCTTAATTCTGGTAAGTCCCAGTTCACAACAAAGTAATCAGTAGCTGTTTGGTTTTGGACAATTCGCATCTTGGCTTGCACGTAATTTTCACGTGAACCGTGATAATCGAGATGTGCCTCGTAGATATTGGTTAAGACCGCTACCTTGGGTTTAACCGTTGTTGTACCCATCAATTGAAAACTTGATAACTCAGTCACCATTGTATCTTGAGCCGTTGCTTTTTGAGCGACCTCACTCAACGGAATCCCAATGTTGCCAGCAGCATAAGCATGTCCTTGTGCGCGTTGATAATTCAACATTAAGGCGATTAAAGTCGTCGTGGTTGTTTTACCGTTTGAGCCAGTCACACTCACCCAGTCAGCTTCAGAAACTTCATAAGCCAATTCAGGTTCCGTTAAGACCGGAATTTCACGTTTAATCGCTTCTGCTACCATTGGATTATCATAACGAATCCCTGGGTTTTTAAAGAGGTAATGGAACCCTTCTTCAAATAAAGCAACTGGATGACTCCCCGTAATAACAGTTGCACCAAGCGCCCGTAATTCAGCGACTGCTGGTGTCCCCTCTTGATCTTGGCCGTCGTTAACAGTAACTTTTGCGCCTAATTGTAATAATAGTTTAGCAGCGTTGACGCCACTTTTACCTAGTCCTAATACTAAAACAGATTGATTTTGATATGTTGCGATGGTTCTCATCGAATTCGCCCTCTTCTAAAAAATTAACAGATAAATTGCTGAACAGATAATGCTGAATACCCAGAAACTAATATCAATACGCCATTCGCTCCAACCAGACATTTCAAAGTGATGGTGGATGGGACTCATTTTAAAGATACGTTTATGGAATAGTTTGAATGAAGCAACTTGGAGCATCACACTGGCCGTTTCAATGACATAAACAAGGCCAATTAATAATAGTGAGAATTCACGGTGTAAGAGAATTGACATGGCTGCCAACGCCCCTCCAAGGGCTAATGAACCAACATCACCCATGAAAATTTGAGCTGGCTTATGATTAAAGATTAAGAAGCCAATCAAGCCCCCAATAATTGTTAAGCCAAAAATCGCAACATCGATTTGATTTTGTCTAAAAGCAATAATCGTATAAGTTGCAAATGACACGATTGCCAAACCAGCAACCAGGCCATCAATCCCATCCGCTAAATTAACTGCGTTTGAAAATCCAACCAACCACACGATGACGAATAAACTAAAGAACCAACTGCTAGAAATTGTACCGATTAACGGTATGTTCAGTGCATGACTGAAACCTTCGTGGAAATAAACCGCTAAGAAAACCGCGCCACCCAAGATTTGACCAGCTAATTTTTGCCAAGCCCGCAAACCAAGGTTTTGTTTTTTGAAAACTTTGATAAAGTCATCTGAAAAACCAAGTAAGCCATATAGTACTAGGATGAATAACGCAATCCATAAGCTATTAGTCAATTGTTTCAACCAAATAGCGACCCAGATACTAGAAATTACTGCTGCAACGATGAACACCAACCCACCCATCGTTGGTGTACCGTTTTTCTTAGCGTGCCACTTAGGACCTTCATCACGAATTGTTTGTCCCTCTTTTTTAAACCGTAAATAACCGATGAACAACGGCATAAAAATCACCGTGATCACAAACCCACTCATTAGGGGTATTAAAAATTGTCCCGTTAACATGATATAAACTCCTTTAATCCACTCTTATTTGACTATTTTAATTGTACCTTAATTTGCTTGACGCCGTCTAACAAACTATTAACCGCTAGACTCTGATGATAAGCATAACCACTGCCCTTGATATCAACATCGATCCCCGTTAACTGTGCTAGTTTTAATAAATCGTTTTTTGACCAGCCATTAACATCTGGCATCGTCATGGCCCCGTTGGTCATCAATAAGACCCGTTGGTTCGGTAAAATGACACTACCGGCTTTTGGTAATTGTTGCACGACAAGGTTCCCACTACCTACCAATGTTGTCTTTAGGTTTTGCGCTTCTAATTTCTTTTGCGCATCTTTTGTTGATTGACTCAAGACCGAAGCCACTTTAACTTGTTGTTGTTTATCTTTTTCGGCTTCCTTCGTATACTCTAGCGCCCGTTTCATCATTGGATTAAAGACTTGCGATAAAATGGTTTCCGCACTATCCGTCATATTGCCCGGTTGCTTCATTGTAATATATAAAATATATTTAGGATCATCTGCCGGTGCAATCCCCGATACTGAGAAGATATAGTTGCTTGCACCGGTTAAATAGCCACCGTTAGGATCCGTAATTTGCGCCGTCCCGGTTTTAGCCGCGATTTTATAGCCCGGAATCTGGTAAACCTGACCTGTCCCATAGTCTTTATAAACCACGTCTTCCATATTTTGCATGACTTTCTTAGCCGTGCTAGCTTTGATTGGTTTACCGGCTTTAATCGGTGTGATTTGGTGTTCCTGACCAACGCCTGCCAAAATTTGCGGTTTAATCATGGTCCCGTTGTTGGCAATGGCACTTGTCATCTGCAACATCTGCATGACATTGACGTTAATCCCTTGCCCAAACGAAGTCGTCGCCTGATCAAGTGGTCGTTCGTATTGCAAGGTTCCGGCCGTCTCACCTGGTAATTCGATACCCGTTTTTTTGAGGAAACCAAACTTTTCAATATAGGACTTCCAAGTCTTGGCACCCATTTCCTGTTCTAATTTGACCATCCCAACATTACTTGAGCGGGCAAACGCTTGGTTGAGCGGAATCATCCCCCAACCAGCTGTTTCCCAATCACTAATCTTCTTACCACTGACCAACACAGAACCAGATTTATAGTATTGATCTGGATTATAGTGACCTGAATCAATCGCAGCTGACAGTGTCGCAATCTTCAAAACAGAACCCGGTTCATAACCATCTTCAACTAAGGTATCGCGCCAAACATCGCCGATGCCTTTTTTAGTACTTGCATTAAAAGTTGGTCGTTGTGAAGCCGCTAAAATTTCACCGGTCTTAGCGTTCATTAAAACGGCGTTCATGCTAGCTGGTTGATATTTCTTATTAACTTTACTCAACAGACTTTCTAGATAGGATTGCATCCGTGAATCTAGTGTTAAATACACATCTTGGCCGTTCTTAGCGGCTTTGACTTTGTTTTTGTTCTGATTAATCGAATAGCCATACGAATCCTTCGTCAAATTCTTATAGCCATCTTGACCCGTTAATTGTTCGTTGAAATACTTCTCAACCCCCATGACGCCCACTAAATCTTGACTACCACTATCTTCTGAGCCCTTAGGGGTTTGTGCAATCCCTACAACGTGCGATGCAAAAGTCCCATTAGGATACAAGCGTGTTGGTGATTCTTTAAAGTAAATCCCCGTTAAATTTTGTTTTTCAATTTTCCGTTTAATGCTGAGTGATAGATTCTGCCCAGCACTCCCAAATTCAACTTGATAGACTGCCTTATTCTTAGGCGTCAATTGCTTATAAATATTAGCTTCACTCATTGGGAGATACTTGCTGAGCGCCTTTGCTGTCTTCTTCTTATCTGCTACGTATAACGGTTTTTTGTCCGCAGTCACATAATCATGACTCAAAACGGCGTAAACAGAATAGGCGTTGGTATCTTGTGCTAAAACATTGCCCGATGAATCATAGATTGTACCGCGTTGTGCCCGAATCACGGAGTCGCCTTCGTATTTCTTGTTCGATCGTTTGGTTAAATCGACACCCGCAATATGCCCGGTTGCGGCGATGTAAGCAAAACGACCCATGAAAATCAGAAAAATCGCCGCGATAATCAGCAATAAAACTTCGCCAAATATGCGTCGATTCTGTCGTGGACTCCTATGTGTCCTAAATAAATTTCTCATTTAGCCACATTCCGAATATTGTTTTCGTTTAATTTCAGATTATTTTTCTTAGCAAAGGCATCTAAACGGTCGGAGCTTGTTAATTCCCCGATTTCTTGTTTTAAATCATTATTTTTAGCACGTGTTTGACTCATATCTTGGGTAGTGTTTTCTAATGTGCGTTGCGCATTAACTACCGCGATTTTAGTCGAGAGTAAGCTCACTAACATTACAAAAAAAGCAATCCCGATTACGGTGACGGCTAATTTTTCAAGTGTTGAATAAGCTACTTTTTGAGTTGTTTGTTGCGCTGATTGACGAGCAGGTTCTTGAACCTGGCTCGGAATACTTTCTGGGGTCGTTAGTTGGCGAGCTGCATTGGTTGCCATCATAATCATTCCTTCTAGTCTATTTCTTTTTGTTTTTCAGCTACTCTTAACTTAGCACTGTGTGCCCGGTGGTTAACCTCTAACTCGTCTTCTGTTGGTAGGATTGGTTTACGATTAACCAGTTTTAAAACGGTTTTTTCAGTGCCCGGCATAATCGGTAATCCCTTAGGAATATCTGGTAATGTCGCTTGTTCCTTAAACATTGTTTTGACTAAGCGGTCTTCCAATGATTGGAACGTAATGATGCTAATTCGACCACCCACTTTAACCAATGGAATGGCTTGTTCGACTGAATCTTCAATGGCGCCTAATTCATCATTAACCGCAATTCGGATCGCTTGGAAAATCCGTTTAGCTGGATGGCCCCCCGTCCGTCTTGCCGGTGCCGGGATTGCTTCTTTAATTAAATCTGCTAATTGGATTGTTGTTTCAATCGGTGCAATTTCTCTTTGTTGTTCAATTTTACGTGCGACTTGTTTTGAAAATTTTTCTTCGCCATATCTGAAGAAAATCTTAATTAATTGTTGGTAAGACCATTCGTTAACGACTGTATACGCTGTTAACTCGGCGCCTTGATCCATGCGCATATCGAGTGGCGCTTCTTTTTTATAACTGAAGCCGCGTTGAGCATCGTCAAACTGTGGTGATGAAACACCCAAATCATATAAAATACCATCAATCTTAGTAATACCTTGTTCAGCGAGTGCCGTTTTCAGAAATCGAAAATTACTCTTAATAAATGTCACTTGGCCTGCATCCGCATACTTCGCTAACCGTTGACGACTACTTTCAAGTGCGTGGTCGTCTTGGTCAAATGAATAAAGATGTCCGGTTGTTAATTGTGACAATAAGTATTCACTATGACCACCACCACCTAGTGTTGCATCAACGTAAATCCCATCTGGCTGAACATTTAAGGCATCAACCGTTTCTTTTAATAAAACACTTTGATGTTTAAATGTTTCTGTCATATTGTTACCATCCTTTAAAAATCAAAATCTAACATATTTTCAGCAATGTCATCAAAATTTTCTTCAGCTTCTTCACTAAAGCTCGCCCATTTTTCTTGGCTCCAAATTTCGATTCGATTGGAAACCCCAATCAGCACACATTCCTTTTCTAAAGAAGCGTGGGTTGATAATGCTTGGGGAATCATAATGCGGCCCTGTTTATCCGGGGTACATTGCACCGCAGCTGAGTAGAAAAAACGCACAAAAGCACGTGCATCTTTTTTAGCGAGTGGCAGTTGTTTTAATTTCTCTTCCAACTGTTCCCATTCGCTGAGTGGGTAACCGAAGATACAATTGTCCATACCACGGGTCAACACGAATTCGGTTCCTAATGCTTCGCGGAACTTGGCTGGTACAATCAATCGGTTCTTCGTGTCGATTGTGTGATGAAATTCACCCATGAACATATACTTCACCCCTTTACCCACCTCAACTCATTTTAGTCTACCATAATCCCCCACTTTCTACCACATTTTGACTAAAAAAAACCAAAATCTTATCTTTTAGGATTTATTCCCACTAACCCACTAGCCATAACCATTTTGCACCTTAATGGCACCGGCCATTAACGACCTTTCGCTCATTAATGAACAATCATTAATCCGGTACAACAAAAAAGGCCTAGGGCAAAATACCCTAGACCAATCATTTAATTAATTTTAGAAGTTTAAGACGCCAGTTGCTGCCAATGAGCCAAAAATAACAGAGCCTACTGTGGCGATTAACATAACCCAAACAAAAATCTTGGTTATCCGACTAAAAGTACTTGTTTGTTTCTTCAACGATTCCACCACCTAGTCTTTTTTCTTATCAGCAGTTTACACCGAATCAATGCAAAGTGCAACTTAGTCCTTTTTATCTTTTCAGAAAGACGGTACAATGGGGATATTAACTTTCGAGGTGATTTAAATGCCATTTACGGCTACGTTATTTTTTATCCTACTACCGCTAATTTGCCTAGCCATCGGTTACGGCTTAAATCTTGCATTGCAACGCTTTTTCAAAAAACAACTTCACGTTATCGACTGGCTACCCGTGCCATTTTTAATAAGTGCCATCGCGCTTAGCCAACCATTCTTTAACAAAGCTGGTTGGTATTTCTGCTTGGTCATCTGCGTATGGGGCATCATTTGGAGTCTAACGCGGTTTTATTACGACCATGCCCTTTATCCCCGCAAATTTTTCAAAAGCTGGTGGCGTTACGTCTTATTAATGTCAGGCGCTTGGTACCTCGCCTTTCTCGTTATCGCATTAATTGTAAAATAAAAGTCGCACGCCAAATTGGCATGCGACTTTTTTGATATCATTTATTAAAATAATCAATCAGCATCGATAAATCAGTAATCGTGACTGTTGGTTGGACCGCAATTGGCAAGCGGTCGACATCAAAATAGACCGTTTGAAGCCCAGCGTTAATCCCCGCTTCAATGTCCAATGCCCGATCACCAATCATGACCGTCTTTGCTTTATCTAGTTGATAACGATCACAGAGATAATTCAAACTATCTGGTGCCGGTTTACGTGCAAACCCATTTTGGCTGGTGACAATCTCCGTAAAATACTGGTCAAGATGATGTTCAGCTAAATATTTTTGAGCCGCCGTATCACGATGCGTCATCAAAAAGTTACGTCCAGTCTGACTAACCCGTTCTAAAATAGCCGCTGCACCCGGATAAGGTTGCGGTGCAATTTGCGTTTTCGCTTCGAGTTGATGATATTGTTGGTCTAATGTCGCAAATGCAGTCCCTGTTTGATTGGCTAATGCTTGTAATACTTTTTTTATCGACGTTTGTTTAATCGCCTTGTACAAAGCATCCTGATCAACTGGTACTCGTTGTTGCTGATAAACCGCAACGAGCGCTTTTAACATTACTGGATAGGTATCATAGAGTGTCCCATCAAAGTCCCAAATCGCATTTTGATAGGCCATTAATTATCCCTCGTATCGAATAAAATCGTCACCGGTCCGTCGTTGACGAGAGCAACTTGCATATCCGCACCAAATTCGCCTGTTTCAACAGCGATGCCGGTAGCCGCTAATTTTTGATTAAATAAGTTGTACATTTTTTGCGCATAGTCCGGTTGCCCCGCGTCTGTAAAACTAGGCCGGTTCCCCTTCTTGGTTGAGGCATATAACGTAAATTGTGACACTGATAAAATAGCGCCATTAACTTGACCCAATGCTAAATTCATTTTCCCTGCTTCATCTTCAAAAACCCGCAATTGGCTAATTTTTTTGACGAGGTAATCTAAATCGGCCTCTGTATCGTCATCACAAATCCCAACTAATAATAAAAAGCCCCTGTTAATTTGACCGACGACTTGTTCTTCAATTGTGACACTTGCTTGGCTGACACGTTGTAAAACTACTTTCATGATTAACGACTCCTATCCTTGCACTCGTTTAACTTCGTAAACATCTGGAATGTTCTTTACCGCATCCATAATCCGCTCAAGATGGTCAATATTGCGAATCCCAACAGTGACATGAATATCGGCCATTTTATCATGGTCAATCCGCCCCATGACATTGTTGAGCTGTTTGCTATGCGCATTCAACACTTGTAAGACATCGTTTAATAACCCGCCACGATTGTAACCGTAAACTTCTAAGTTGGCATCGTAGAGTTGATCGTGTTTAGCGGACGTATTTTCCCAGCTGACTTCCGTTAGTCGACTGTTCATATCGGCACGATCGACGATATTTGGACAATCACGACGATGGACTGAAACACCACGCCCTTTTGTTACGTAACCAACAATATCATCGCCAGGCACTGGATTACAGCACTTACTTAAGCGCACCAACACATTATCGACACCTTCGATAATAACACCATCTTCGTGTTTAATCGTAATGTGACTGCCAGCGGCCTTTTGACCTGGTTTTTGAGAATCCTTAGCCGATAAAATCTCAGCTTCTAATGCTTTTTGTTCATTCTCTTCTTTTTCACGACGTTCCTTGAGCGTTAATCGGTTCAAGACCGCTTGTGCTGAGATTTCACCAAAACCAACGGCTGCGAATAATTCTTCTTCTGAATTAAAGTTAAAGTGTGGCAAAATGACCGCCAAGCTGTCCTTATTCAGATGGGTCTTCACAGTATGACCTTGTTCCAACAATAAATGTTCAATTGCCGTCCGGCCTTTTTCAACATTTTCGTCACGATCTTCTTTTTTAAAGTACCGTTTCACTTTATTACGAGCACGGGCTGTGAAAGCTAGCTTAATCCAATCTCGACTTGGTGTCGCACTGGTTGATGTTAGCATTTCGACAATATCACCGTTACGCAACTGGTAATTTAAGGGGACGATTTTGCCGTTAATTTTGGCACCGACTGCGTGATTACCCACTTCCGTATGCACGAGGTAAGCAAAATCAATTGGCACCGAGCCTTTTGGTAACTCGTAAACATCGCCTCGAGGGGTAAAGACGTAGACGCGGTCGCTAAAGATATCACCTTTGACACTTTCCATAAATTCCGAGGCATCATCTGAGGCATCTTGAATTTCTAGAATTTCACGGAATAAATCTAACTTACGACCTGATTCATCAATCTTAATTTGTTCCTTAACGCCTTCTTTATAAGCCCAATGTGCTGCAACCCCATATTCAGCAACGTTATGCATTTCTTGGGTCCGGATTTGCACTTCAAGCGGTTTGCCTTTAGGACCAATCACCGTGGTATGAATCGATTGATACATATTCGCTTTAGGCATTGCAATATAGTCTTTAAAACGACCTGGCATTGGTTTCCATTTAGTATGGATGGCGCCTAAAACAGCGTAACAATCCTTAATCGAGTCAACTACCACCCGAATTGCGAGTAAGTCATAGAGTTCTTCGAATTGCTTGTGTTGATCGCGCATCTTGCGGTAAATCGAATATAAATGTTTAGGGCGACCGTAAATTTCATAGTTCATGTCCAAATCGGCAACCGAATCCTTAATGTCTTCAATCGCTTCTTGAATATAAGCTTCACGTTGTGTCCGCTTAGAATTCATCAAATGAACAATCCGATAGTATTGTTGTGGGTTAAGATAGCGTAGCGAAATATCTTCTAGTTCCCACTTAATCTTACTAATCCCTAAACGATCAGCTAATGGCGCATAAATTTCCAACGTTTCATTAGCAATTCGCCGTTGTTTTTCGGGTTTCAAATGCTTTAACGTGCGCATATTATGCAGACGATCGGCTAGTTTTACCATAATGACCCGTAAATCCTTGGCCATCGCTAACAACATCTTCCGATGATTTTCAGCGAGTTGTTCTTGATGCGATTTATACTTAATTTTCCCTAATTTCGTCACACCATCAACGATGACTGCCACATCTTGGCCAAACATCTCTTGCACATCACCTAAGGTAATATTGGTATCTTCAACGACGTCATGCAAATAGCCCGACGCAACTGTCGCCGGATCCATCTTCAATTCTGCTAAAATACCTGCGACTTGAATCGGATGAATAATGTACGGTTCACCTGATTGCCGCGCCTGTTCCTTATGCACATACGCCGCAAAATCATATGCCTTTTGCACGAAAGCAAGATGCTCAGCATTCATGTATTTCTGACATAGCTGGATCACTTCTTGCTGTGAAATTACTTTTTCTTCTGACATCTTGCCCAACTCCAATTCCGACTCTACTAAAATTTGTTTTTTAAACAACAAAACTGACTCAACAGTTTGTCGAGTCAGTTCTATTTGCGACGTTCGTACGCAGTATTAATACCCAAGTAACTTAATAGGAAGTAGATTGGGACAAACCAATAATTATAATCTGCGAAGCGGACAACAACCATTAAGGCAAATAAAACTGGCAGATAAAAAATATTATACCAAGGGGCGTGTGTTTTCTGAATGCGATAGCCGATGAAAAAGGCCGCGCAGCCATTAATTGCCATAAACAACAACCCAATGCGCCACGTTTTACTAATTGATAACCAACCGAAAACGAGTGGCAATACAACGGCAAGGAGTAGCGCTACTAAGAAGTAACGGACCCAAACTTGCTTTAAAAAGCGATTATTTTTAATTTTATCCATTGTGAAGCCCCTCTATAAAAATTATTATTACCTATCATACTATAAAGTACTCAATTCTGTCACATATGAAATTGCGCTTAGCAGATATAGCGGTGCTGTTTCGGCCCGTAAAATTCGTGGTCCTAAACCAGCCAACAAGAAACCCGCTGCTTGTAAGGCTTCAATTTCCTTTGGTGCAATGCCACCTTCTGGCCCAAAAACACAGATTAAACTTTGTCCTGATTGCGCCGCTTGTAAACTTTGAACCAATTGGCCGTGTTCACCAGCCTTGGCTGATTCTTCGTACGCCACTAATTTAATGTCCGCTGATTCTTCAGCAATTGCCGTTAAACTCGCACGCCATTCAATCACCGGCACATGGGTTCTGTGCGCTTGTTCAGCCGCTTCTTGGGCAATCTTTTGCAGACGTGCTAGTTTCTTCGCTTGCTTTTTAGCATCCCAACGCGCTACTGAAAATTGACTATTACAAAAGATAAAGCGATGTGCGCCTAATTGCGTCCCCTTTTGAACGATCCAATCGGTCTTATCACCTTTAGACAGGCCACAAACAACCGTCGTTTCAATCGGCAGCTCAACATTCGTTTCCAAAGCTGATTCAACTGTCACAGTCGCTTGCTTTTGCGTTGCATCCGCCGCTTGTAGTTGTGCGATAAAAGCTAATTCCTCTGGCGTTACGATTTCAATCTGATCGCCAACTTGCATCCGCATCACCTTGAGCATATGGTGCGCCGTCTCACCGGTTAATTGCAATGATTGACCAACCGTCACTGTTTCTTCAATAAAATACCGTTGCATTCATTTGACCTCTAATCTTCGTCCGTCTTTAGCCGCGTAATTAAACCGACCCAATCACCCATATGAAGGCTTTCTTCAACCATTAAACCGTTAGCGCTCAATGTTTCGCGAATGACCGCTTCTTTTTCAGTGATAATCCCAGCCAATAATAAGTGTCCGCCTTCTTTTAATAAGGCCGGCACTTGTGGAATCAGGGGCACTAAGACCACTGGTAACATGTTAGCGACAATTACGTCAGCCGCCCCAGTAATCCCGTGTAATAAATCGTTTGGCTTTGCAATAATGCCTTTTGTAACGGGGTTCAAATCGAAATTAGCCACCGCAGCGTCCACTGCGACTTGATCTACATCGTACGCGCGAATATCTTGAACACCTAAATGAGCTGCCGCAATACTCAAAACACCAGAACCTGTCCCAACGTCGATCAATTGTTCACCGCCGCGTAAAACCATTTCTAACATTTGTACTGAAAGATGCGTCGTAGGATGCGTCCCAGTACCAAAAGCCATCCCTGGGTCCATTCGAATTAAAGCTTCTCGTTCATCTGTTGGTTGATAATCCGTCCAACTGGGCACAACCGTTAAGAAACGCGTTAAACGGGTTGGTTGGTAATACTTTTTCCATGCAGTTGCCCAATCATCATCGGCCACTTGCTGTAGATTAACACTGCCTTCACCAATTGCTAAGCCAAATTCCGTGAGTTGTAACACGCGTTGACGAATCAACGGTAACTTTTCAGGGACAAAAACCGTTTCTGGGAAAAAGGCACTAACTGCTGCCACATCTCCGACTAAAGTATCGTTAATTGAGGCGTCTTCGATTTGGATACCCTCGGCGCCAGCTTCGGTTAAAATATTTGCGATTGCTTCAACTGCTTCATTAACAGTTGCAACTGTGACTTTCGTCCATTCCATGTATTCTGCTCCTTAATGATTAAAACAGGCCAAAAGAATTTGACCTGTCGTTGAAATCTATTCTTAGTATTTAGGGTAAGTGTAGTATTTTTTAGCTAAGTCATCACTGGCTTGGGCAACGGTTGCTTGGAAAACCGTGTCATCCCAGTCCAAGATAAATGTCTCGTCATCTGATTCATCGTTTACAAAGGCAGCTAAGCGGTCTTCGCCGTCATCTAATAGATCTTGGAGATAATTGAAAACACCACGCCCGACTTGGGCATTCAAACCTTGGCGGCCAGAAAACGGAATGACAGCTAAATAGTTATCAGCATATTCAAAACCGTCGATTTTGCTTTCATCGAAGAATAAAATTGCATCTTCATAACTAATTTCGTCTGATTCGTTTAATTCACCGTTTTGATCTTCAACAGCCAATTCTTGGCTCTTCGTCACATTTAACGTGAATTCTAATTCAATCGCCCGTGATTGTTTATCCCAGTTGATGTTGATATCACCGCTAAATTGTAAATCATCTAATTCTGCTTCAAAAAATTCTAACATGTTTTTTTCGACCATTATTGTCACCGTATCCTTTAATTTGTTCATTCATCGGCTATCCATAACAGCCGAACACCTGCTAATATCATACCTGATTACGCAATGAATCTAAAGCACTTATCATCTGAAATACAAAAAAAGCCGTGACAATTGTCTTCGGCTTAATCAATTTCTGATTGAAACACTATATTTTAGTCGGCCTTTTTTTGGCCCCAATAATTAATATCCATTGTATTAGCATCATAGCGGTGAAATTCAATGCCTAAATCTTCAAGCGAGTGACTCATAACCCGCCCGTATAAACGCATATCAGCTTCTTCCGTATTATCTGCTGGTCGAATCGCGTGCATTAAAATAAACTTCGCCATTTCTTCTTGAACCGATGGGATGATTTCTGACAACGGATCAAAGACCATCGTTACAAACCGAATCTCGTTGCTATCACCATCTTGTGTGAGTGAAACAAGTGGAAACCCGCCGAAATTCTGCCGCTGTCCTAAATAGGCTAGTAACTGATCAATCTGTTCTTTGGTAAAGCCTGATTTATAAAAAAGAAAATGCCAAGTCTGTCTATTCATAATGTCACCTGCTCAAATTTAAATTACCTTTATTATGCCATATCAGCGGTTGAAAAACTAACCTTAGAAATCGCATGTAAAACTGTGTTAATTTCTTCACGTTGTGCTTCTTGATCATGGCGTGCCGCTAAAACTTGCGCATAAACTTCTTTAGAGGGTCCTTCAAAAGAATGCACCATTGTTTCTGTCGCATCAACGTAGTGTTCAAGTGCCGTAATTAATTGCTGATTAATCGTGACAAACGCAGTTGGTGGTTGCACCGCAGCGACTTGGGTAACAAATGCCCGCAGGACCGTTAAATTCTGGTCAACATAATGATCCAGGGTCGCTAGCGTTTCACCGACTGTGCATCTTCCTAAAATAATATTCCTACAAGTTTGCGTACATTCGAAAAACACCGTTTCGAATACAACGAATCTTTCGAGCAGTTGGTTCACCTGAACCACATAGCTTACAGCCGGTATTGTCTTGGTTGTCATCGATATTCGCTCCTTTAATTTTTCAATTAGTCAATAATTGACTTAAGTATAGATTATCAAAATAATTGAAATTTATTAAAGAATAAGCTCATACGAATCACTATTTTTTGTGAATTGGCTGCTGATATGGTTTGGTTAGCCCCGAAAAGGCCACCCGAATCTTCTGATAATGCGCATCGTCATCCCTTGCTTGACTAACTAATTGCGTAAAATCATGTGCTTGAACGCCTCTTACTGTTTCTTGCCGTTTTCTAAACCATTTCATCACAATCAACTCCTTATTTAAAGTCATTATACCCCTATTCAACATTAATGGCGGTCCTTAAATTTACATTTTTAACAAATTGCCGTAAACTAACTATAATCACTAAAGGAGTGGCATCTATTTTGGGTAAAAAGAAAAAACAAGGACAACTCGCAAAGACCCTTGTCGAAAAAATATTAGACAAACAAAAGGTCGCCTATACACAATTTGAGTTTCCAACACACGAAGAACATCATGTCGCACAAATGCAAGTCGATCACTTGGATATCGATGAACACCTCATCTATAAAACACTCGTACTTTCGGGCAAACAAACCGGTCCGATTGTCGGTGTCGTTCCAATCGATTGTCATTTAGACGAAAAGAAACTCAGTAAAATTTCCGGCAACAAAAAAATCGCGATGGTCCCTTTAAAGGACCTCGTGGCAACAACCGGGTACGAACATGGCGCCAATACGCCCGTTGGTATTTGGGAAAAAGCACATTTTCCAATCTATATTGACCAACAAGCCGAAAAAGAACCTTTAATCTTTGTTTCATCAGGTAAAATTGGTCGCTCAATCCAGATTAACCCCCAAGATTTAGGCCGGGTGGTCTCAGGCACTTTCGCAGATATTAGCGAAGACTAAAAAAGACATCGATTCGCCAATGCAATCACTAGTAGTAGTGGTTTAACATTGCGAAACGATGTCTTTTTTTAGTTATCTTAATCTAAATAGCCTGCCAAATTGTGATTAGAAACAATCACCTTGTCCTTCATTAAGCTTGGCGTCTTCACAATATTGTGAATGACCGTTTGTGGGGTCACACCCGCTTGCGCTAAAGTTGTTAGTGCATCGGATTTTACCACTACCTTCTTAATCGACTGACGTAGTTTGATCGTTGCGACATATTGTCCTTCATCTTGCGCTTCGGTAATCTCGTATTTCCCATAAAAATGTTTATTCACGGTCACTCATCTCCTTGTAAAAAGGATAACATAATTAATCATTTTATACAAATTACTAATTGTACAATAAGGTGGAGCTATGTGAAAGGAGAACGATTACATACAACCCTATATTTGGATTCTATTTTTAATCACAATATTTCTTCTGTATGATTAAATGATTTTTATAACAAGTTTTGATATACTAATTAACAATGTGAAAAAGTAACTTTATCAACCATTATTGTTAGGTCCAAATACTGATGACTCTAAAAGCCGTACATATTAAAGGAAGTAATCAGGTATGCGTGAAGTATATAAAGCAGCATCTATTGCTGAACATAAACGTTCTTTAGGTTTTTCAGACCGTGTTGACAATCTAGCTCTTCTTGAAAAAATATCAACTTCAAGTACATTATTTGGTCCAATGGCTTCTATGATATCCAAAGATAAGTATCTTTTGAGTAGCTTTGAACCTAATGGGATTTTGTTCATGGGGTACAACTCAGTTTCAGGAAACTTTACAGGGAATGATTATCTCCTCCCTATCAGCGATTTCTCAACTGTAACTTTCAAAAAAAGTAAACTAATTGCAGGACGTCTCTTGTTCAACGCTGAAAAAATGTCCATTACTGATACTCATGGCACCACGTCTGATTATATCTATTCCTTCTACTACGCAGGAACAGATTGGATAAAAGGAGCTAAGGATAAAGTACATGAAATTGCAGCATCTTATCCTAAATTAGCTCAAAAGAATACATCCTCTAGTGGTAACAACACTAATTCCATTCAGGATTTACGTGAACTTAAAGCTTTGTTGGATGACGGTGTTTTAACTCAAGAAGAATTCGATGCTAAAAAGAAACAAATTCTAAATCTGTAACATTTGATTATTAAAAATGTCCAAACACTGATGACACTAAAAGCTGTCTGCACTTTGGAGGAGCTTCATGAATTTATTTTTAATGATATTTGCCATTATTTCGGGGATCTTGGCATTTGTTGTACTTGGTTTTTTAATCGTTTTAATTGTTGGATTGAGTACAAAATCAATTAGTACAAAGAAAGTTGGTAAACTAGGCATTATCGTCTCAGCACCTCTACTCTTTATCAGCCTAGTATGTGTGTTGGGTACTAATTCATATGTAAAAAATACAGCAGCTAATAAAGCGCGTATTGCTAAGGCTGAACAAAAGAAAAAAGCCATAGAAGCTAGCCAAATGGACAAAAGCTTCGATAAAGCTAGCACCGAATTTACAAGTGAATACCTTGTGCTGTGGTCATCAGCAGAAAACTTAGCTCAGAAAGAACAATCCGCTTGGTCCGATGCAATCGACAATAGCGGCGATGACTTTGATATCGACGGTGCATTAGAAAAAATAGAAAATGATAATAAGTCAACAATAGATGGCCTATTATCACATTTATCATCTTTGAAAAATGACTTAAACAAGATGGAAGAAAGCGATACTGGCACATACGATTACGCAGCCTACGAAAAAGCTTATAAATCAGCAAGAAAAACTACTGATTTTGTAACATCATTAAGTGGCAGCTACAACTCTTTTGGATCAACTTTCCAAGAGCTCGATCAATCTATGTCTGATGAATATAGCAATTTAACGGATAACTAATCCTCCCCCACTCTGGTGAGCTAGTCGCGTTCGATTCGTGGCTGGGGATTTTAATTATTATATTCAATAAGCCACTCTAACTACGAGGTGATTTTTATCAATGAAAAGCCGTGGTCTTTAGTAGGAATAATAGTTCCTACCATCGCCTGTTTCGTTCCAATTATAATAAAACTAGAACTTAATCTCTTGGAAAATATTATATTCGTGCTTGTAGCATTTTTATTTTGGGCAATAGCTTGCTATGCAAATACGTTTTATGTTTGTTATCGTCTTCGTAATCATACGGATAACCTAGAAAGAGAAAATAAAAGACTCAACGATGATTTACAAGATTATAAAAGTAAGCTTAGTAAACACGAAGATGTAATTACAGATTTAAGATCTAGCCTACAAGCTCAAACTACTACTAAGGCTAACAAATTTGATTCTTGGGTAACGCAGTTGTCCGGTGACTTCAAACTGGTCCCTGATAATATTTCACAAAATGTATCAATTGAAAAAAATGACAATTTAAATAAATCTAGTACTTTAGCTAAAAATAAAAGTAAATCCCAAATTCAAGAGCTTCCTCAAACTCCCAATTTAAATCAAGTTACCTAGAGCAACACCTTTTAAATATTAAGTTAAGCCTACTATAAGTAAATATACTTTTATTGCTGTAAGAGTAGCACTTCTAAATAAGAAAGTTGGTATTAATCTTGACAGAATATATCGAAAAAATTAATTTTTTATATTGTAGTAATAATGGTAGCCCGGTTTCGTCATTTGATTTTGATGAATTTCCACTTCCCTACGCATTCACATTACAATCACTCTTCTTTAATCTTAAAATTGAAAAAGAATATACTATAACAACTCTTGCCTACAATGATAGAGATGAAGCTATTGTTAGGACCAGTAATCCTTTCACGCTTGATCCAACTCAGCTAAGTTCTGATAAATTTACTAATCCTGAACACACTCAAGCAAGTTCTCTTATCGCCATCAAGACCCCTAATTTCACTATTGTAGGACCTGGAACATATAGAATCAAAATGATACTTTCCGACAGTACTGAAAACGAGCTATCGTCTCAAGAAACCTACGCATCTGTCCAGGGTCCTATCAGCGATAAAATATAAACATCTCCCCACTCTGGTGAGCTAGCCGCGTTTAACTCGTGTCTGGGGATTAATGTCCAAATACTGATGACTTTAAAAGCCGTAGATGTACATAAAGGAGTTCTCAAAGTGATTAACAAATGCGCCATCTGCCGTAACGACTTAACACCAAAAGATAAAACAAGATTGGTCGATGATATTTTAATTTGCCAAAATTGCACTCAGGACATTTCTAATGACTTAAACATAAAAAGAAATGAAATAAATGACCTTGCTTTTCTCTACCTAAAGAATAAATATAAAGAAAATAATTCAAATATATTTATGCGTTATCCAGAGAATGAACAAGATGACCTAGCTGAATTCAAATACCAAAAGGCCCCAAATAAATTTTGGAAAGGTGATTCCACTTCCGGTTTTACACTTGGCCTTTTTGTCGGTGTAATTGTTGGTTTGGTTAATATGATTTTTATTCACATCCCCTTTATGGGTAGCATACTCTTTATATGTATTTGGCTTTTCGTCGGTACCAATTCCAGCGCTGGAGCTGCTATGTCAAAATGGCTTAGCACTGATTCGAAATCCAGCACGCGCGAAAAAAGACACACAGCAGTATCTTCAAAGCAGTACAGTTCTGAACCTAAAGTAAAACATCATCTGGGTGACTTATATTGTCCACGTTGTAAATCTTCTAGCGTCCAATTGCTTGATGATCATGCAAATATTAAGTCAACTAAAGTAACAACAAAATTAACAACTAATTTAAACCCTCTCCACCCTCTCACAATGGCTAATGTGAAAACGAAAACCAAAGTTAAGAAAAAGAAATCTGGCGCAAAGATAGCTGCTGCCGTTATGACCGGTGGTACTTCTATGGCAGTCACTGGCGGTTTAAAAAGTAATAAATCTAAGCAATACCATTGTTTGGATTGCGGCAATGTATTTAAAAAGAACTAACCCCCACTCTGGTAAGTGACCTATACCCCAATTGTTAAAGTAAAAACTTTAATGATTGGGGTATTTTTTATGACTAAACATTCGAAACAGACCAAAATAAAGGCATTGCTTGAATATAATCAGGGCGAATTGAGCAAGAATCAAATTAGTAAAAAATATGGATTAAATCAATTTCCATTTCGAGTAATGTGTGCAGCGTACGAGTCATTTGGGACTGACTTCCTACTAAAACCACCTAAAATTACGGGTACCTTTAGAATCAAAATCGCCAGTTGGGCGATTCAAAATAATGCGTCATATGTGCAAGTTGCTAAAAAATTTGGCTATATCAATAAACGTCAAATCCAACAATGGAAAGAAATATATCGTACTGAGGGTCCGAATGGTTTATGCTTAATACAAAAAGGGCGGAAATCGACCGTGACGAATAAAAATAAAACTAATAATAAAAAAGTACTATCTCCCACAGAAAATCGACTAAAGCAGTTAGAAGCTGAGAATCTTGAATTACGTATTAAAAACGAATCGTTAAAATTATTGGCCTCGATGAAGCAACAAACAAAGAAATCGCCCAAGTAATTTGCCAACTCGAGGCCCGATTCAAATTAGCCGATTTTTAAACAACTTATAAGCAATTCCTGCATACTGATCAAGGTTGGCAATATCGACATAATGCTTGGCAATTCAAACTTAAAAAAGCCCACATAACACCAAGTATGTCTCATCGAGCACTTGCCTAGATAATGTCTGGATTGAAAGCTTCTTTACTAAGCTGAAGGTTGAAATAGACGATTTACGACAATACAAAACGAATCCAAATGAAACTAGGCGGCACATCGCCGATAAAATATCGATAACATGCCGCCTAGAAAAGACAACTAAATATTTACTTTAACTTTTGGGGTATACCTCATTTATAAGATTCGTAGAAGATATAATTCTTATCGGCACTGCTGTTGGTAGTCCACTTTCCAATATGCAATCAAAGCATGAAATTACAGCTGAAAAAGAACATTCAGAAAGTATCGAGTCAAAGAAGGATCACTCAGAATCAATTAAAGAATCTGCCGCTCTTTCTAAAAGAATTGAATCATCGAATTCAAAAAAAGAAACGAAATCAGTAAATTCTACTAGTCACTCTGAGTCATCAAATGATAATCAATATAAAGATATAAATTCACTTTTTGATGTAAATGACATGTCCAAGTATTCTGATGATGATCTATTTGCTTCTAACGTCATCTTACCTAATTTTTACGTTAAAGATATCGGTGCGGATAAGATGGGAGAATACCACCTACTATTAACGCCTACCGAGAATTCACAACACGAGTTTCTCGCTGTTGGAGAAGCTAAACAAAAGATAAGAGTCGAATCAACGATTTCGATAAAAGGTACAATTACTGGCTACCGTGCTGTTAATCAGACCCAGATTAATGTTAGAATTGACGGAAAATATATTAATAATAAAGTAATTTTGCTTAAAAACAGCTCAAATGAATAAGGAGAAGATACTACTATGGCATTCTTTCAAAGTATCAATAATTGGCTTTTAGGTTTCGGCGGGTTACTAATCATGTTTCCCGTAATAAGCACTGCACTTCTTTACTTTTTATCACAGTATAGTCGCAGAAATGGTTTAACAAAATCTAAAAAAATTATTTTATTAATTCTTTTTTTAGTAGTAGCTGTTTACTACTATACAATGCTTTACAGGGTAAACTCTAAATTACCTTTCTCGTACATTCCCCTTTTATTCGCATCAATAATTATAGCGCGAATCTTTATAGTGTTCTTTATCTTAAATTACTATACGTTTTTGCAGCAACTTAGGGATAAGTCTAAGGACATAGTAATTATTACCACTTGTATTATATATTTAATTTTATTCGTTACATTCATGAGTGTTAACTTTGTTACTAATTTTTGTTTACTGCACCCTAGAGGATTGGGGTATTTAATTGCCTTTTTTTATAATTTTAAAAGAATATCTTTCTCAATATCCTTTTTTCTATTCAGCTTAGCTGTCATTTCGGCTCTAGTAATCATTACTAAGTTAATTGTTAGTCTTCGTATAATTGAATCTTCGAAAGTAGATTATCAAAAATATTTAACCCTATGGACGTTAATTGTTCTATCTTGTACCGGTACTGGTGTTTGGTTTTGGAATATTGATAGCCCCGCAAGAACAGCAAACTATCACTATGTTTCGTTTAGAGATTTAGCATTGAGTAATTATGAAGTTGCTGATGAATACAACAACAAATTTGATGCTGAATATTTCAATAATTCGAAATTTCCTGAAAAATATGAAATTTCTTCCAACAAAGAATATAAGAATAAAAAATTCTATAAGTTTAACAAACAGGAATTGAACAATAATTTTAACCAAATCAACAGAATATACAATGAAATCAAAAAATTTTCCCCAACCACACCAACCGGAAATATCCCTTATTCAACTTATAAAATAACTTCAATATATCGGAAATCATATTTAAAAAGAAAACAAGCTCTTGATTTTATCAAATATAATTCCTTAGATATGAAAAATTTTCCAGATTTTGATTTCAATTATTATAAAAATTACTATCTTGTACCTAGTGATGCTACTAAACAACAAAGATTCCCTCAATATGAATCAAGCACAGATACTCTTAAAAATTCTTTTACACCACTGATTGGTTCTAGAATTATAAATTCTAAGAATACTGATACAATAATTTTCCCTAAACTATACTTCATAGATTCTCAAAAAGAAAAAATTGATGTTGAAAAACGTAATCAAGAATTTATGCAATATAATTTTACGGGGTAATTTATCTTTTATATAAAAAAGCACATCCCCCGCCGGTAAGCTAGTGGATGTGCTTCAACAGAAATAACGCAAAATAGAGGTTTTAACAATGGCACAAATTTATAAACGCAATAAATGGTAGTATCGGGTTAATTATCTTGATATGCATGGTAATCGTAAATCAATTAGTCGTTCAGAATTTGATTTAAAACGTGAGGCTGAAAATGAAGCGGACAAAACCTTAAAAGCATTAGTAGAATTGTGATTGATTTTAGAAATAATTCCCTAGCCCTTTCGTACCAAGCGTTCCAGAGTGTACGTTTGTGTGATTTCTGTGTGATGAAGTATCATTTTCTTAGACGTTTTAACTTTTTTGATTAACTAAAAAAGTCGGATAAACGTTATTAAATCAACGTTTATCCGACTTACTGTAAGATTTTAAACTACTCTAGAATTGGTGCTAAAAGGAGAGTACAGGATTTGAACCTGCGCGCCGGTATAAGCCGGTTCGACGGATTTCGAGTCCGTTGCATTACCACTCTGCCAACTCTCCATAACAGTCCTTATTATACCAGATTTATACCAAACTGAAAAGGCATTATTCGAACCTATCATTCACTAGAACATATTTATGCCACTCACTCTCTGATCGTCTAACAAACACCCAAAAACGCCGCTTTTTCCAAGCGACGTTTTTTATTCTCTCATTTTATTGGTTTAAATAATTATATAGCCCCCGCATGGTTGCATCGGCTAGCGTCAATGGTTTACCATCCAATGTGACTTCCGTAATTTGAACGTAGTCTTCAAAATCTGGCACTTCTAGTTGTTGATTTGCCACAAACTCAGCGGCTTTTTGATAAATTTTTTCGGCACTATTTTGACCATTTACGTATTTAATGACTAACATTGCCTTCATCTCCATTTCAACTTTTAAAACCAAAGATGATTTACTCATCTTTGACAAATTCATGATACATCACTTACTAAAAATAAGCAACATTTTATCTTCTATTAAAGTTGCCTGGTTCCCCTATTCCCTTTTCCCTTCAACTCCGCTATACTAATACTATACTTTGACGATAGAGGTTCTCTCAGATGAAAATATCACCTTACAAGTTTCCTTTCTTCTTTGATTTTATTTTTTTAGTCGTGACGCTGGTCCAATCGGCTTTAATTTTGATCCTGAATCCACCACTTTCTAATTTCTTACCGACTTATATGGACGCTATCGGTAAAGTTTGGTGGTTAGCCTTGGTGGCGATTGTTTTGCATGTCATCGCCTACTTGTTGTCACTAGAACAAAATATCGCGCTTTTCACTAACTTACTGGCGATCTTAGGTT
Organism: Latilactobacillus parasakei; assembly: GCF_049674265.1. Taxonomy (NCBI): domain Bacteria; kingdom Bacillati; phylum Bacillota; class Bacilli; order Lactobacillales; family Lactobacillaceae; genus Latilactobacillus; species Latilactobacillus parasakei. The sequence continues at coordinate 669,489 of NZ_CP186861.1, forward strand.
ATTTAACGTTAATTATCATTCCTAATTATTTATTACTCGCTATTATTTTCTTATTCGCCGGTTTAGTACTGGCACTCAAATCATATATCGCTCGTAATTAACCAGAAAGGGGTTGAGGCAAAAGATACTTTTGTCTCAACCCCTTTTTTATCGTTATAAACGTGTCATTCCCCAAATCAAAACCCTATTAAACATTATTTTGTGATATAATTAGTTTGAATATAAAACTATTGGGAGGTCTCATCATGAAACGGTATTTTGTTATTTTAAATCTCATTTGTTTATTTGCGCTCCCGTTTGTAAGCCCTTACTTATTCGATAGAGGCGTCGCGAGTAATCAGACTCAAAGCCGGGTTAGTTTTGAAACACACCGTAGTCCTAAGGCTCATCATGCGACTCCTAGCGATAATGCCGAACAAAAGCTCAACAACTTCAACAACCGTTTCGAGGCCTACTTCGACAAATTAAAACAATCACCTGGTGCGCTGCATGCATTACTCATCATCCTTGGACTTTCAATTATCACCCTACTGTGTCAGCCAATAATCGCTTTGATGGCAACCTCTAAACCAGAGCCCATCAAAAAAACGCAACCAGCAGTTCCGAAGAAACCACAGATTGCGTCTTATAAGCGCCATTTATTAAGTTAATTGAGACTCAATTTCTGATAGGTGTAATGGCCTTCTTTTAAAGATTGGTTGGCATAGGGCGTTTCATTTAATAGTGAAACGTATTCCTTAGCCCGTTGTTCCGAGCTAAACGCGCGGATCATCTTACTCTTCTCATAATAGAGTGGGTTTGCTTGATACATGACAATATAAATCCAATGGTTCATTTTTCATCACCTAACTTACAAAATAACCACATAAAGAAAGGCCGCCTCGTAATGAGTCGGCCTTTTTAAATGTCATCTTAACGACGAGCTTCTTTGATACGAGCTGCCTTACCACGTAATGCGCGTAAGTAGTATAACTTAGCACGACGTACACGGCCATGACGAGTAACTTCTAATTTAGCAACACGAGGTGAGTGTAATGGGAAAGTTCTTTCCACACCAACACCGCTACTGATCTTACGAACAGTATAAGTTTCACTAACGCCAACACCGTGACGTTTGATAACAACACCTTCGAATAATTGGATACGTTCGCGAGTACCTTCAACAACACGCACGTGAACACGTACGCTGTCACCAGGACGGAAGCTAGGAATATCTGAACGTAATTGTGACTTAGTAATTTCTTGAATTAATGGATTCATCTGAATCTCTCCTTTTTCACAGATATTCATTAACGTCTTGCGCCAGCGGAATACCGTTGTTTTGTGACTTATCATCACAGCTATCAATTTTAGCATAAATCAAACTTAATTAAAAGGCTTATTTTTCATCAGCCTCTTGTTTAATTTCACGTAACCATTTTTGTTGGTCTGCGGTTAGATCAAAGTTTTCTAATAAATCCGGCCGGCGTTCATAAGTCCGTTTCAAAGACATTTTGTCCCGCCATTCATTGATGAGTTTATGGTTACCGTTCATCAATACTTCTGGTACTTTTAAGCCGCGATATTCTGGTGGTCGTGTGTATTGTGGGTGTTCCAATAGACCAGTTGAGAACGAATCGGTGACGGCTGATTGTTCGTTACCTAAAACACCAGGCACTAGTCGTGAAATGGCATCAATCATCACCATAGCGCCTAATTCGCCCCCTGTGACAACGAAATCGCCTAATGAGACTTCATCGGTCACCAAAGTCCGAATACGTTCATCATAGCCCTCATAATGGCCACAAATGAATACGAGGTGGTCTTCTTGTGCAAATTCTTCGGCAACCTTCTGATTAAAAGTAACACCAGCGGGATCTAATAAAATAACGCGTTTATGGCCGGGATTTTTAGCGTTCACTTGGTCCATCGCTTCAAAAATAGGTTGTGGCCGGAGTAACATCCCCGCACCACCACCATAAGGCGCATCATCAACCGAATTATGTTTATTGACTGAAAAATCACGGAAGTCGGTGACTTCTAGGTCAATTAAATCTCGATCGATGGCCTTACCGATAATTGATTGCGATAAACCATTTTGAACCATATCTGGGAATAAACTTAAAACATCAATCTTCATTATCAATCAATCCTTCTGGTACTTCGACGTAGGCCTTACCCGCTTCAATATCAATTTTTTTAATGACTGACTTCAAAAATGGTAGTAATAAATCAGAACGCCCGCGACGTTTGATGACCCACACGTCATTAGGACCGGGATCGATGATTTCTGAGACCTTACCATAGCTTGTCCCATCAGATTCTTCGACCACTTCTAAACCAATGATATCACCGTAGTAATATTCATCGTCTTCAAGTTGATCATCACGTTCACTTGCCGCAATTTTGAGGTTGTGTCCCTTAAATAATTCGACGTCGTTAATGTTTCCTAAGCCTTCGAATTGTAATAGGTAAAATTGCTTGTGTTGACGCATTGCAGAAACCGTCACTGGTGTTAAGCCATTTGGCATTTCAACCGCCAAGTGCGTTCCCTTTTTAAACCGTTCTTCTGTAAAATCGGTTGTCGCAATGACGCGAACTTCACCACGAATACCATGCGTATTCACAATTTTACCGACTTGATAGTATTTTTCTGGCATTTAATTTCTCCTTATTCAACAAAAAACGCTTAAACAAAACATCTCTGCTTCATTTAAACGTTTGATTAGGCATCTACAATATTTAAGCGAACGCGTTTTTGATAAGGTGTTTTCACACTATAGACAATGGTCCGGATTGACTGCGCTACCCGGCCTTGCTTACCAATAATACGTCCGATATCTGATGGATTAACCTGTAAGTCAAATTCCATAAAACGTTCCGTCTCATGTTCAGTCAATTTGACATCATCGGGATGTTCGACAAGTGGCTGAACAATTGCAATAATTAGTTCTTTCACGTCTGTCATAACAAATCCCTACTTTTTAGCGAAGCGAGCTTCGTGATATTTTTGCATAATCCCTTGTTTTGATAAAAGATTACGTACTGTATCAGAAGGTTGTGCGCCTTTTTGTAACCAGTCCATGATAACTTCTTCTTCTAACTTCAAGTCAACAGGTTCTGTTAATGGATTGTAGTAACCTACTTGTTGGATAAAGCGACCATCACGTGGTGAACGTGAATCTGCAACAACGATACGGTAGAATGGGCGTTTTTTAGAACCCATACGTTTCATACGAATTTTAACTGACATTAATGCCACCTCCTATTAATTCTTTAACATGTCATAATATACCAAATTTTAAAGGCCGTGTAAAGTGTTTTTTCTTTACAGGGCGAATTTTTTTAAGATTTAAAGCGACGTGCGTTCTTAAGCCGTTTTTTCTTGTTCTTCTTTTGCTTCTTCATCATTGAGTTCATGGCCATCTTACCCATCTTACCCTTGATGCCGTTGCCCATTAAGCCTTCCATGCCGTTAAAGTTGCCTTTTGACATTTGGTTCATCATCTTCTTGGATTGATTAAACTGTTTGATCATCCGATTAACTTCAACGATTGGCCGGCCAGCACCAGCGGCTAAACGACGACGACGACTTGGGTTCAATAAGTCTGGATTTTCCCGTTCTTGCGGTGTCATTGATTGCACAATCGCCTTCATGTGGGTCATATCCTTAGGATCCATCTTGATATTTTTAAGTTGGGGGTTATTAGCCATCCCTGGAATCATCTTCATGATATCTTCCAATGGTCCCATATTTTGCAATTGATCCATTTGATCGAGGAAATCGTTAAAATCAAAGCTATTTTCTTTGATTTTTTCGGCCATATCAACCGCTTTTTGTTCATCGTAATCTTCTTGAGCCTTTTCAATCAAGCTCAACATGTCGCCCATCCCTAAGATTCGGCTACTCATCCGATCAGGATAGAACACATCTAATTGGTTTAATTTTTCACCTTGACCAGTGAATTTAATTGGCTTACCAGTTACTGCACGAATTGAAAGGGCAGCCCCACCACGAGTGTCACCGTCTAATTTAGTTAAGACAACCCCTGTGATGTCTAAGCGGCTGTTAAAGCCTTCAGCAACGTCGACCGCAGCTTGCCCAGTCATCGCATCAACTGTTAACAGGATTTCATTAGGATGAGCTAAATCGTTGATATCAGCCAATTCTTGCATTAAGGCTTCGTCAATTTGTAAACGACCAGCCGTATCAATTAAGACGTAGTCGTTCTTTTGTAAAGCAGCTTGCGCTAATCCTTGACGTACGATTTCAACCGGATTAACATCCGTACCCATTTCAAAGACTGGGGCCCCAACTTGTTCCCCAACCGTCTTCAATTGATCGATAGCGGCTGGACGATAAATATCGGCCGCAATCATCAACGGCCGTGCTTTTTCATTCTTAATTAAATAAGTGGCTAATTTCCCAGCAGTTGTGGTTTTCCCGGCCCCTTGAAGCCCGACCATCATAATAATCGTTGGAATTTTTGGTGATTTGTTCAACGGCACGGCCGTTTCACCCATCATCTTGGTTAATTCTTCATCAACAATCTTAACGATTTGTTGTGCTGGTGAGAGACTCTCCAACACTTCCGTTCCGATGGCCTTTTCTTTAACGACTTTAATGAAGTCTTTAACCACTTTAAAGTTAACATCGGCTTCTAACAAAGCTAAGCGAATTTCACGCATTGCTTGGTTGACGTCAGCTTCAGTAACCTTCCCTTTACGACGTAATTTACTTAATGCACCTTGTAATCTTTCTGTTAGTCCTTCAAATGCCATTAATGATCATTCCTTTAAATTGATTTATTGTTCAGTGAGATTCAACAAGTCTGCCAAGAGTTTGGCTAATTGCTGATCATTTGGATACTGAGCTTGAATATACTTCTGGAGCGCGTCTGCACTAGCGTTTTGCTGTTCGTAGTTTTGAAACAGATGCAACTTAGCTTCATAGCCCTCAAGAATTTTTTCAGTCCGGCGGATATTATCGTAGACTGCTTGTCGACTGACTTGATACTCTTCGGCAATTTCGCCTAATGAGAAATCATCGCCATAATATAATGAGAGATAACTATGTTGTTTCGCCGTTAAAAGTGCGCCATAAAATTCAAATAGTGAATTCATTCGTGCGTTTTGTGCGAGTTCCATTTGACGCCTCCAAATAGTAGATTGACCTAAGTACTAGAGTACCGATTTTAACGGGGTTAGTCAACTTTTATTCGGATTAGCGCACTAAAAAACACACTCTAAATTGAGTGTGTTTTAAATTAATCTAGCGCGTCTTTGTTTTTTGAATTAAGCGTGCGATATTCATACTTGTTTGGGTTAAATTAGCCTTGGTATTGGCCAATGCCTTTTCCAACGACATGACCCCCGGTGTTGAACAAAAGATACTATCAATCCCTAAATCATAGAGGACATCAGTTCCTTCACCTATATTACCGGCAATCGCAATCACGATCGCTTGCTGATTAACCGCTTTGACCGCTTTTGCAACACCAATCGGGGTTTTGCCGTATTGCGTTTGGAAATCAATTCCGCCTTCGCCAGTGACGACGATATCGGCGTCTGCGACGGCCGTTTTGAGTTGCGTTTTTTCAATCACAATTTCAACGCCTGGCTGTAATTGCGCCTTCGTAAAGGCCAACAAGCCAGCCCCTAAGCCACCAGCCGCACCGGCACCTGGTGTTTGCGCAACACCGATGCCTAAATCACGTTCGATAATGGCCGCATAGTGCGCTAAGTTTTGATCCAACTGCGCGACCATTTCAGGTGTCGCCCCTTTTTGCGGACCAAAGACGGCTGAAGCGCCTCTTTCGCCGACTAAGGGATTAGTAACATCCGATGCAATGGCAATTTCAACGTCCTCTAAGGCTGGTAACATCCCAGACAAATCGATACTTGCTAAGTCAGCCAAAGCACCGCCACCAAACGCTAAGGCTTGCTGGTCGGCATTCAACAATTGAACGCCGAGTGCTTGCGCCATTCCGGCACCACCATCATTGGTGGCACTACCGCCAAGACCGATAATAATCGTTTTAACACCTTGTTTAACGGCCGCTTCAATCAACTGACCCGTGCCATATGTCGTCGTTACTAACGGATTACGTGTTTGTTCATTGATGAATTGAATCCCACTGGCAGCGGCCATTTCAATGACCGCTGTTTCTTGATCGCCTAGAATCCCATATTGCGCAGTGACTTTTTGCCCTAAAGGATTCAGAACTTCAGCCGTCAGAAAACGACCGCCTGTGGCATCAACCATCGATTGAACAGTTCCTTCACCGCCATCTGCCATGGGGACTTCAACATAAGTCGCTTTTGGAAAAACTTTTTCAAACCCGGCCCGCAGCGCATGACTCGCTTCGATCGCCGTCACTGAATTTTTGAATGAATCTGGTGCTAATACAATTTTCATTTTATTCACCTCGTCAGTAACGCCATTTTACAATAACGTTCAAAAAATAGCGACTACCCTCAGTTGCCTGACGATAATCGCTATTCTTAATATTTATTGTAATAACAATGTAACGTAAACCGTAATAATTAGTAAATCAGCACTGCCACCAAGGCTATAATGCCCTTGAGTCGCCTCCTGATCCAACTTTAGCAGACCTTCTTGCCCTATTGATGTTTTGACACCCCCAACTGCAACAATCGCAGCTGCTTGTGCCTGAACATCTTTTAGCGTCTGTAAACGACCACTTCGCTTCACTAAGTTGGAATCTTCCGAAACACTGATGATTTTCATCAATGTATTCAATAAGCGTGTATTCCAATCACCAGTTTGTTTTCGCAAATAAGGGTAGGCTGCTTCAAAAATCGTTGGATAGCCAGCTTGTGCTTCACCACGAATGCCAACTAGACCGTACTTAAGATACATTTTTTCACCATTGGTAAGTTGTGCTGGCGATTTTTGGTGAAGTGTTTTGAAATCATTCTTCACTAATCCAGCCAACATCTTTTGAACCGTTTGGCTGAGTGCTGTTGCGGATAATGCGTCCTTTTGTTGCAGATAGCCTGTTGCACTCAATAAAATCCCCAGTGAGAAAATCGCGCCTTTATGCGTGTTAACCCCTTTAGTCGCTTGGCGCATCTCTTCTTCAGCCTGAATCCCTAATGGTCGAATTTGTGTCATCAAGGAAGTTAAATCAGCCTGATTAAATGTTGCGCCTACGCGAACAAATTGTTCAAAAAAAGGTAATAATACGACGCTACTATCAATGAACGTAAAGAAATCCATATCCATATGTGTTTTATGATCGATTGGATCTACCAACCCTGGTTTAGGATAACAACTCACTTCGTATAAAAGAGCGCGTTGCGCAAGTTGCGCGATTTCTTGGGGTGTTTTCATCTAATTAGTCTCCATAAATAATTGATATTGTTGGTTAATCGCGGCTTGCAATTCCGCCACCGAATGACGGCGACTTCTAGCACAAACCTTAGCAGGTTGTTCACATAATAAACAGCGCCTTGTTGGCTGTCCTAATGCTTGTCGACTTATCGGCTGCACTTGTTGTAAATCTGATTGCCAAATCAAAACATCGACATCAAACAATCGCCCTAAAGCATGTTGATCTTCAAACATTGTAGCGTGCTTTTTAATGTCCAAGGACGACCCTTCTACAATCAAAAAGGTCTCTGGGCCAGTTGATTTCGACCAATCTATTTGTCGAACAACAACTAGCTTTTGTTTAAAAGCAGCTAGTCCTGCCAAGAATAAACGTGTTAAGTCAGCATTATTCTTAATAGGTCCTGGAATATTGAGTTTTAAAGCAACAACACTCTGCGTTTGACTAGCATCTGCAACTAATTGATTTTGTAATTCAACTCGTTGATCTCGATTATTTAATACTGCGGTAATCTCTTGCGGGATTCCTGTTGCAAATAGATTAAGCATTTTACTAGTCCTTCACTTGGTAAACGACATCCATTAAAGTGCCATCACGATATTCAATCAAAGCAACTGGCTTATCTGTGAATGCTAATGGCGCCGCTTGACCGACAATTTTAGCAGCTTTTTGACGAAGTTCTTCAATCGTAAATACTGGTACACCAGGAATGTTAGCTAGCGCTTCAAGTAAATCCTTCCGTTTAGGATTAATCGCAATCCCCAATTCTGTCACTAAAACATCAATTGAATCACCTGGTGTAACAACTGTCGTCACATCATCAACAACTGTTGCTATCCGACCTCTGACAATTGGCGCTGAAATAATCGTTAACTTAGCATTAGCAGCATCTTGATGACCACCGATTGCCCCACGTAAAACACCGTCTGAGCCAGTCATAACATTAACGTTATATTTCGTATCGATTTCAAGCGCTGATAAAATGCAGACATCTAGTTGGTTCACCGCTGCACCCTTGTTGTTAGGATCTGCATACCAAGAAGCATCAATTTCTTGTTGATTTTCGGTAGTAGCCATACTATCAGCAGCACCCTTATCAAAATCTTGAACATCTAAAATTTTGTCAACTAGGCCTTCGTTTAATAAATCAACAGTAGGTTTGGTAATGCCACCTAAAGCAAATGAAGCTGTGATTGATTTTTTCAACATTGATTCACGTAAATAACGTGTAACAGCTAATGCAGCACCGCCTGAACCTGTTTGGAATGAGAAACCTTGTTTGAAATAAGGTGAATGTGTAATAACAGCATTTACCATTTCAGCGATTTTTAATTCCTTAGGATCTTTAGTAAAGCGTGTTGCGCCTGAACCAATTTTCTCCGGATCGCCAACCTTGTCGACTTTTACCACGTAATCAACTTGCGTTTGTTTGATGCTAGCTGGTGTGTTGGGATATGGCATAATCGTGTCAGTTAATAAAATGACCTTATCTGCATACTGTGCATCCATTAAAGCATAACCTAATGAACCAAAAACAGCATCGCCTTTAATCGCATTTGCATTACCGACTTCATCAGAATTAGGAACACCTAAGAAAGCAACATCGATTTTGATATCACCACTTTCGATGGCTCGTGCACGGTTACCATGTGAACGTAAAATAACAGGATTTTCTAAGCCACCATGTGAGACTAAGTCACCTAATTCGCCACGCATCCCAGATGATGTAATATGTGTTACAACACCCGACTTAATCGCTTTAACGACCATCTTATTCATCACATTTGTCAATGAACTTGGTGCTAGAGTTAAGTCTTTAAACCCTTGATCAATCAAGATTTGCATAACTGCATTAAAGACATAGTCCCCTTCACGGAAATGATGATGGAATGAAATAGTCATACCATCTTTGAGACCAACCTTTTTAATGACGTCTTCAATTGACGACACTAATTTAGCGTGACCTTGATCAACCGTTACTTTAGGCGCCACACGTTGAATTTCGGGATGCCCAATTTCAACAGTTTCAAATGGTTGATAACCCGTTTTCTTCATTAATTCATCTGGTAATTCTCGTTGTACATTATTCAGCATGCCAATTTCCCTCCTGATCAACTAAGTGTGATGCTTCTGCTAACATCATCGTCCGTTGTGCGCGAGCAACAACCGGTTTATCAACCATCTTACCGTTCAAGGCGATAACACCTGACCCCTTAATCCGTGCTTCTTCAATAGCATTTAAAACATCTTTTGCATTTTGGACATCTTTTTCAGTTGGTGCATAAATTGCATTAACTAATGGAATTTGGCGCGGATTAATAACTGACTTACCATCAAAACCAAGTTCATGAATTAACTCAACTTCGTGATTAAAACCGGCTTCGTTGTCGACATCTGAATAAACAGTATCAAAAGCGGCAATACCGGCAGCTCTAGCGCCATGTAAAATCATATTCCGAGCAAATGATAATTCTGCCCCATCAGGATAACGGTGTGTCTTCATATTTGTAACATAATCTTCAGCACCAATCGCAATACCGATTAAACGATCTGAGGCTTTCGCAATTGCGGGTGCATTTAAAACACCTTCAGCACTTTCAATGGCTGCCATCATCTTAGTTGTTTTAATTGGGATATTAAAATAAGCTTCAGCTTCTGCAATCACTGCTTCTGTTTCCAAGACATCATCCACTGTTTCAGTTTTTGGTAAACGAATAACGTTCACGCCAGCTTTAACCATTGCGAAGATATCAGGTCGGCCAAATGGTGTTTCCAAGCCATTAATTCTGACAACTAATTCTGTATCACCATAATCAACTGTTTGCAAAGCTTGCATCACTAGCATTCTAGCGGCGTCTTTTTCAGCAAGCGATACTGAGTCTTCTAAATCAAACATGACTGAATCGGCGCCATAAATCCCTGCATCCTTCAACATACCAGGGTTATTACCCGGTACAAACATCATTGTCCGTCGTAAACGTTCCATTAGCCTAATACCTCCCAATCTGGATCATTTTGTTTGTCGGTTGCTCGTTGAATAACTGTGATTAAGCGCGCTTTAATCGTACAATCTAAAGCCCCTTTATCGACTGCTTTAATCTTAACGTTTGTAAGTCCATATTGATCTAGGATTGTTTGCATTAAAGTTCGAATTTGTGCTCCAAATTGTTTTTCAACAGCACTTTCTAATTCAATTTCAGTGGGTCCTTCAATTTTAGAAAGCATGATTTGAATATCGCTTGATTCTAGTGTGCCTGCAATTGCTGTATGTTTAATTTCCATCAACTTGCATCCCTTTCTGAATTCTGGCTTGTAAAATAGCCTGATTTTGTTTAATGAATTGATACGTCGTTTCTGGTACAAACGTATGGATTGTTTCAATTGTGCCATTTTGAATGGCTTTTCTAACTTGCGTTGCTGAAATAGTTTGTGTTGCTATTTTCAGTCTTGAAATTACTTCAACCGTTACCTCTGGCGGTAAATTAACTTGCAACGCCTGATTGTAAAGTGCCGTTGTTTTAGAGAATGGTTCCTCCCCTAAAAACCGTTGTTGAATATTCAGCTGTGTGGCAATTTTTTTAAACAACTGCGCATCCAAAGCAGTTTGATATTCAATTACATCTTGTGACTCTGGTAAAAAATATGAGGGGAATGTCGCGTAACTAACCATATAATCACTACTTGGTACTACGATAACATTTGGTAAATCGGAGAGACCCTGTTGAACCAATTTAAACCGTTCTTCAGTTGTAAAAAGTGACACATCCTGACTAACGACGAAAACGTAGACGAAATCACTCTTTTGAGCGGCCTGTGTAACCAAATAGCGATGCCCCAACGTAAATGGATTGGCATTCATCACAATCGCACTAATGGTTGCAGTAGATTGGTTTTCAAGACGCGGTACCTGTGCAATAAATTGTTGTAAAGAGGCATCCCCAGCTTCCAATAATACAGCTAAGGAAGTTTGAGCCAAAAGTTTAAAGCCCACAAATTCAAAGCTTTGTCGATAAATTGGCTTCGTAAAAACAAAGAAATGAAAAATCCCTTGCTGTGTTAATAAATTGATCAGCGCCGAAATAATGTCATTGAACAACTTACCGTCTTGATAGTTCGCATCAACAGCAATATATTTTAAAACATTTTTTTGATACGCACCAGTAGCAATCAGTCGTTGGTCTTCAAAAATACCAAGGCAGCCGTCGACATCAACAGGTGCTTGTGGTAAGCCTTCGATACCCTCTTGTGTGAGTAACGCGGCCCATTGTTTATAGTAATGCGGCTCTTTCAAGTTCAATTGTTTAAGTTGTTGAGAGTAATTCATTAAAAGCTCCTTTTAAGCAAATAATCGCATCAAGAATATTGATAATGTTACGGTAATGGCACCGCCTAAACGAACAGCTACTTGTGCAAATGGCATTAAGACCATCCGATCACCAGCTGCCAAAATCGCTAAAGCACCGGTTCCGCCTTGTCCACTACAACATGATACCGCGATTGCTGTATCAACAGGGTACATTCCCAAGAACTTAGCGCTAAAGAAAGCAGCAGCGACAATTCCCGTAACTGTTACAACAATTGTGATCAACATCGGTACGTTCGTAAAAACCGTAATCAATGATTTCCAAGGTGTCATTGCAACCCCGACACCAAATAGTAATGGTGGTGTGATGCCTTTAACCGTTAAACTGTACAATGAACTCCCACCAGCTTGTAAGCTTTCTGGAATCCACCCCAACATTTTAGCAGCCATCACAACAATTAATAAAACAATTGGTGCTGGTAAATGAATAACACTATTGACCCAAACCCCTAGCAAATAGAGTGCAATTGCTAAAATACCTGATACTAACATTTTTTCAATATCAGCACCGTTTGATTTTTGTGTTAAATTATCAAGCCCTGATTCAGCTTCATCCGATTCAACAAGACGGCCATTCCCAGTTAATTCTGGGTGCACATCACCGATTTTTTTCAAAATACCAGCTAAGATAACTGCTACTAAACTCCCCAACATGACACAAGGTAAAATCATGGCAAAAATCTTAGGTTGCGTCATTGAAATAATGGCTGCATAACCTAATGATAATGGCAAGGCACCTTCACCAACGCCACCGGCCATAATTGGTGCAACAACATAGAAATAACTCTTCCATGCAGAAAGGCCCAATAATGTTCCAACGGCGATTCCCAAAATCGGACCTACAAGTTCACAAATTAATAAAACGACAATAATTCTGGTACTGGCCTTAATCAAAGTCTTACGGTTCATCGCACTGATACTACCGACAATTAATAAAGCAATAAAAAATGCTAAGAAATTATTACGCGTCATAAAATTCGTTACAACATGAACAGTACTCTTAGGTAACCAATTCTGATAAACTAAATATGATGGTAAGAAGGTAACCACCAACACTTTACCGCCTAATGATTTCAAGACCGGAATATGTTTACCAACTTCTTCCAGAATAAATGAAAATAAAGTCATGATGCCTAAAGCACCTAACATATCATCTGGCATTTGATTCCCCATTGTTAATAGGACGTAGCCAAGTGTTAAGATTAAATAGAGTGGCATCGGAATAATACCAATGTGTAATGCAATAAATTTTTGAAATAAATTCTGATTGTTTACAGTTTTCTTTGCTTCCATATCAAAGACTCCATTCTAAAATCATTATTTATACTGCTTTACTGCTTCAACTACCGTTTCAACGACACCATCATCAAAGACACCAGGCACTATCTTTTCATTAGTTGGTGCTTTAATCATATTGGCTAATGCTTTTGCAATCTCGGCTTCCATACCAGTTTCAAAGTGGGTTACATGGTTCTCAAGTAAGCCCCTAAAGAGTCCTGGGAATGCTAGAATATTATTAACTTGATTTGGATAGGCTGAGCTCCCGGTTGCAATCACTGCAGCGCCCGCTTTTTGAGCTAATGCCGGATCAATTTCAGGAATTGGATTAGCTAATGCAAAAATAATGGGGGCAGTCGCCATTGATTTAACCATTGTTTCAGTTACGATTTCCCCAACTGATAACCCAATCAATGCATCTTGATCAACTAACGCTTCTGCTAGCGTATGCGCATCTGTGTTCGGTTGAACTGATTGAACAAACTTCAATTGATAATCATTTAGACTAGTACTTTGGTCACGAACCACACCTTTTTGATCAACTAGTGTAATGTTTTGAATGCCTACATTAGCCAATAACTTCGCTGTTGCTAATCCTGAAGCACCCGCGCCATTAACAACGACCTTTAAATCAGTCAATGATTTACCTACAACTTTAGCAGCGTTAATTAAGCCTGCCAATACAACAATCGCTGTTCCCTCTTGATCATCATGATATACTGGAATATCGAGCACTTGATTCAATTGATCCTCAATATCAAAACATCTAGGTGCCTTGATATCTTCCAAATGAATACCAGCGAAACTTTTACTGATATTCTTAATCGTTTGAACGAATTCTGGAACCGATGTTTGATCCAATGCAAGTGGAATCGCATCGACACCCGCTAATTCCTTATATAATAGTGCTTTTCCTTCAACAACTGGAAGCCCACCTTGGGGACCAATATCGCCCAATCCAAGTACAGCGGAACCATCCGTAATAATTGCAATTAATTTGCCACTAACCGTATATTGGCGGGCAAGTGAGGTATCTTGTTGAATTAATTTACTCAATCCAGCGACACCTGGTGTATATGCTTTGCCTAAATCTGTTCTGTTTTTCACAGGCAGTTCACCATGAATACTTAAAACGCCTGTATGCTTCTCGTGCAACGCTTTTATCTCATCAAGAGCCATTTGCATAACCTCCAATTTAAAATATTTTAAAAAAATAATATATTTTTAAAATATTTTAAATTAATAATACTTCTATTTGTTCATTTTGTAAATAGAAAGCGTTATATTTAATATGTAATATTTTTCATCTATCTTTTTTAACAAACTAATTCAAGGAGATTACTATGGCTGAACAAACAAATACTGATTTATTGATCAATATTGCGCAAGATTTCTACATCAATCAATTAACAATTGCTGACATTTCAACTAAATATCAAGTTAGTCGTTACAAAATTTCAAAATATTTAGATGAAGCATTAACTAAAAACATTGTTTCAATTACAATTAGGTCACCTTTTGCTCGCAATCAGGAGCTTGAAAAACAACTTGGGGTTAGCTATCCCGGCCACCACTTTTACGTACTTGCCAACACTGAAAAAAATAGCAATGATGCCGACCGCTTTTACGCCTTCGCAGCCCAAAATGTCCAAAGTCTCATCGAACCCTTAAAAATTATTGGGCTAAGTTGGGGAGACACTGTTTATAACGTTATCGAACGGTTTAAACCAACAACCAAGGAACAACTTATTTTCACGCAATTCATGGGTGAAAACGGTAAATACAACTCACTTGCCGGCTCAATGCGGATGGTTCAAAAAGCGGCCAATAAATATAATAGTCAATACTCAACATTAAACGCCCCCCTCTACATTCTTAATGATCAAGTTCGCCAATTACTAGCACTTGAACCTGCAATCCAACCAACCTTAACAACAGCACATCAAATGGACCTCATTCTAACTACTTTAGGAACAATGGAGTCCTTAGAATCGATTCCTAGTTGGCATGATAGTCTAGCCGCTTTATTCCCTAATATCAATGCAAAACAGGTTGTCGGGTTACTTTATGGCCGACCATTCGATCAATATGGTCACTTCTTAATCGATTCTAGTGCTGATAAAACTTTCGGTATTTCAACCGATGATATTCTCCAAGTCCCTATCCGAATTGCCGTTGTTAATAATAAGTTCAAGAGCTACGCTGTTGCTGCCGCATTACGTGGTAATTTCTTAACAGATGTTATTCTCGATGAACCTACAGCAACTAAAATTTTAGCGTCAAACGTTTAATGATAACCAAAAAGGCATCAAGACAAGTTAATCCTTGTCCTGATGCCTTTTTTAAGCTTTAATAAACGTTAATAGTACCTGATTAAACAAGCCAGATTGTTCAGCCATCACAATATGTCCGGCTTCTTCGATTATCTCAAAGTGACCATCGGCACCCATTTGAGCCACTGCTTCGGCAAATTCTGGATTAAAATAAGGACTTTTTTTACCTGCGATTACCAAATATGGCCGCGTACTCTGTCGAATAACATCTCGCCAATCCTGAAACGCATGATCCACTAATAACGGTAAATCAAGTTCTCTATCAAATGGTTGTTGCTGTTTAACGGCAGTTACTAATTCATTAGTCGCTGTATCAATCCTCCGATAGGTTGCACGACCAAAGTCTAATCTGAGTTGTATTGGAAAATTAGACCAATCTAAGTCCTTAAAACCATAATGCCAAGTTTCATCAGCAATCATCTTAGGTGACTGATCGACAACAACCACTTTAGCCAGTTGCTGATCAGAATAAAGTGACATATAAGCCCAGATACAAGCAGCCCCCATTGAATTACCCACTAAAATTGGTTTGTCTAACCCAAGCGTTGCAATTAATTCGGCAATATCTTTTGCCATTCGTGACATTCTTAATCCCTTTACCGTATGCTGTGCTAAACCTTGATTACGGACGTCTAGCTGAATAACTCGAAATTGACGAGCTTCAAAAAAATTTGCTTGTGCATGCCAAATTTCTTTGGAAGCGCCAAAACCCGCTAGGAAAACGATTGGTTGCCCTACACCAACATCTGAATAATCAAGTGATACTTTATCAGAAGTCATAAATTTCATTTAATCGCCTGACTAACATCCGTATCAATCTCACTTTGTGGGCCATCCCCGACAATAATGTCTTTGAATAAACCGTAAACAAAGCGGTTAGGATCGAATAATTGTAAGTCATTCATTTGTTCACCTAGACCAACCATCTTAACTGGTAAGTGTAACTCGGTCCGAACAGCAAGGACAATCCCACCTTTAGCGGAGCCGTCCAGTTTGGTTAACACAATTCCGGTGACGTCAGTGGTTGATTTAAATTGTTTAGCTTGAACCAAGGCATTTTGCCCAGTCGTTGCATCTAATACTAACAAGACCTCTTGAGGGGCGCTTGGGATTTCACGCGTAATCACGCGTTTCACCTTTTCAAGTTCCTTCATCAAGTTGACGTTATTTTGCAAACGACCAGCAGTATCAACTAATAAGACGTCGAAGTTTTCTTCTTTAGCCCGCTTAACGGCATCAAAAGCAACGGCGGCTGGATCACTGCCTGCTTTATTAGCGACCACTGGTACAGAAACGCGGCGGCCCCATTCTTGTAATTGTTCGATTGCACCCGCTCTAAATGTATCACCAGCGGCAAGCAAGACCTTCTTACCGGCTTTTTCTAGTTGGTGAGCAAACTTCCCGATTGAAGTTGTCTTGCCGGCACCATTGACGCCAACGAAAAGAAAGACTGTCAATTCACCTTCTGGGGCAAAATGTAATTCATTATCTTCTTGTTGTCCTTCTTGACCGTATAGATCGACTAATTTTTCAACAATCGCTTGTGAAACGGCTTCTGGTTTCTTAACGTTGCGTAACTTCACTTCTTCACGTAATTCGTCTGCAATTTTCATTGCTGTTTCATAACCAACATCGGCTTCGATTAACATTTCTTCAACGTCGTCAAAGAAAGATTCATCGACACTTCTGAAGTTAGCGAACAAGGCGTTCAACCGTTGTCCAAAAGTCTTCCGTGATTTTTCTAAACCTTGATCATATTTTTCAGTTTGAGCTGCTTGAACGGGTTCAGCTTCTACATCATCTGCCACCGTTGTTTCTTCCATAGCTGTTGATTCATCAGTAGCAACAACTGCCTCTTCAGGCGCAGCTGTTACTTCATGTTCAACAACTTCCGGTTCTGGCTCTGCTTCAACTGGTGTTGGTGTCTCTGCGATCACTGGTTCAGTTGGTTCTTCTTCGACTGGCACTTCTGGTGTTTCTGGTGTTTCTGGTGTTTCTGGTGTTTCTGGTGTTTCTGGTGTTTCTGGTGTTTCTGGTGTTTCTGGTGTTTCTGGTGTTTCTGGTGTTTCTGGTGTTTCTGGTGTTTCTGGTGTTTCTGGTGTTTCTGGTGTTTCTGGTGTTTCTGGTGTTTCTGGTGTTTCTGGTGTTTCTCCAGAATCGGCCTCGCCGGTTGAATCGTCAAGCTTTTCTGTCGATTTTTCAGCTGGATCGTCAGCTTCCTTTTCAGCAGTCGTTGCTTGTTCGTCGACTTTTTCCGGTTCTTTTTCTGGTTCTAGCGTGAATGCTTTTTTAATGCGATCAAATAATCCCATGTCTTACCTCCTAGGCGGTTTCGTGTTCTTCTAACGAGACGGATACGATCTTCGAGATGCCTGATTCTGCCATTGTTACCCCGTATAACCGGTTGGCTTGGGTCATGGTGCCCTTACGATGCGTAATAACGATAAACTGCGTCTCACTCTCATAACGCTTCATAAAACGACCGAAGCGATCGACATTGGCTTCATCCAATGACGCTTCCACTTCGTCCAAAATACAAAACGGTACGGGCCGCACTTTTAAAATGGCAAATAACAACGTAATCGCCGTTAATGCGCGCTCGCCACCTGATAACAGGCTAAGGCGTTGTAGTTTTTTGCCAGGTGGTTGTGCAATGATATCAATCCCACTGGTTAATAAAGCGGATGGGTCCGTCAAGGTTAATGACGCGTGCCCACCACCAAACATCATTGGGAAGATTTCTTCAAAGGCCGCTGCAGTTTGGTCGAACGTTTGCTTGAAACGCTTTTCAACTTCCGCATCCATTTCAGCCATTGACGCTAATAATTGTGACTTGGCATCCAATAAATCGGCATCTTGTTGCATTAAGAAATCGTAACGTTCCTTAACCCGTTGATAATCCTCAATAGCCGCTAAATTGACAGTCCCTAAATCAGCTAAGCCTAATTTCAAAAGTTTGAGTTTTGATTTCAATTGGTCATTCGTTAAATCGGAAGCTTGTAAAGCCGATTTAGCCGCTTCATAACTCAACTGATAATCTTCGCGCAATGTCGTTAAGCGTTGGTCAATATTAATCTTAACACGGTTTAAAGCAACCGCGTTTTGTTCTTGCTCAGCTAAAGAATTCCGCTGCAATTGATAAACACGCGTTGCGTTAGCTTGTAACGTTTGTTGCGTGGCCTTAAGCATTTCTCGTGCCGTCCGTTTTGTTGCCAATTCTGCAGTAAGTTTTTGGATCAGTGCTTTAGTAGTCTTCAGTTGCGTCCGCCGTTCTTTTTGCGTCATCGCATCTTCAGAATCAGCCTGTTTTAACGCTGCGAGTGCTTGTTGACTCGTTTCAAGTTGTTGCGTTAAATCGTTAGCCAATTGCGTGGCATCAGTAAGTTTTTCTTGTACATTTTTTTGTTCAGATTGCGCGACTGCCAACTTCGTTTCCAAAGCGGTTTGTTGTTGGCGAATCTGTTCTTGGCTCTGGTCAAAATGTTGCAATTGTTCGTTGGCCGCATCCAAGTCCGCTTTTAACTGCGTGAGTTGTGCTTCAATCTCGGTAGCTGCTACCTGTAATTCGCCTTGGCGTTTCAAATCTGCGTCGTAACTTTGTTGTTGTTGTTGGACTTGATAATCAGTCGCTTGTTGTTGGCGTTCGAATTGCGTAAGACGTTCGTTTAATAACGTCAACTCATTTTTTTGTGTTTGGTAATGCGTCTTAGCTGTTTCAAAGGCACCTTGTTGTTGTTCAAGTTGCGCCTGTTGCTCTGCCAAATCTTGGTGTAAAGCTTGTACCTTGGTTTGCTTTTGATCCAAGGCCAATTGCATTTTACTAATTTGTTGTTCCAAATCTGTTAATGTTTGCTTCCGTGCCAATAAACCACCATTATTTTGGCGATTATTATGGCCACCAGTCATTGAGCCCCCTGGACTTAAAATATCACCCGCTAAAGTGACGATTCGGTACCGATGCCCTGTCAGGCGGCCAATCTTAATTGCTTCTGTCAATTCAGTGGCGATAATTAAATTCCCCATCAAATGCATCATGACCGGGCTAACAGCATCGTCGAACTGAATTAAATCGCTCGCGATCCCGATAAAACCGGGTTCTGTTTGCAGTTGGTTCACCAAACTGCTTGGTAAAGTCCGGGGTTTCACGACATTATTTGGTAAAAAGGTGGCCCGACCTAGTCGATTACGTTTCAAATAATCGATTGCTTGTTGCGCCGTCTTTTCATCTGTCGTAACGATTTGTTGCAATTGGGCCCCTAATGCTAATTCAATCGCTTGTTGATAGTCGTTAGGCACTGTCATTAATTCAGCAACCGCACCCAGTAAACCGGGCAATTGTTGTTTTTGCTTCAAGACTGCTTTGACGCCTTGGTAAAAGCCGGCGTAATCATCGTTTAATTCAGCTAAACTGGCTTGTTTAGCTTTTGCCTTTTGTAAAATACCTGAGGCTTGGAACCAATTATTTTGTTCCGTTTGATATTGCTTTTGTGTCGCACTGATTTGTTGTTGTAATTGACTTAGTTGCGTTTCTAAAGCCGCGTAGTCTGTTGCTAATTGGGCAACTTGTGCTTCTTTAGCCGCTTTGTCAGCTTGCATTTGTGCCAATTGCGCACTCGTTTCACTGATTGAGCTATCTTGACGTGTCAATTGCGTCTTCGTTTGGAGCAACGCTTTTTCTAGATATTGTTGTTCGTTGCGGTTGGTTGTTTGGGCTTGCATCTGGTCGATATAGTCTTGGCGGATTTGTTCAATCTTCGCCTTTAATTCGGCCTCACTCCCTGATGCTTGTCGTTTCAAGGTTGCTAACTCATTTTTCAAGTCAGTTAATGTCGCCACTTTTTCTGTGTATGTTGCCTTGAGTGCAATTTGTTGCTGCTTAGCCGTTGTCGACTGCGTTTCTAACTGCGCGATTCGATCAACCAAGTTTTGGCGATTAGCGTCAGTATAGCTAGCCCGTTCCTTAGAAACATTTTCTTGACCCTGTAAATTTTCAGCCAAGCGACTCTTAACCAACAAGGTTTCATTGGCCGTTTCAATTTCTTGATCTAACGTTGCGACTTCCTGTTGGTTATCGGCCAACGCCGTATTAGTTTCTTGAATCTCACTTTCAATCTCGCCTAGTGCCTTAGCGAGTGTCTTAGCTTGCGCTTGATATTGGGTTTGATCTGCTGCTAATTGATCAATTTCAACGACCAACAATTGCTGATGTAAGGCGTTAAATTGCGCTTTTTGTTCCAAATAATCTTGCGCGATACTGCTTTGTTCTTTAAGCGGTTCAACTTGCCCCTTTAATTCGTAAACAATATCGGCAATCCGACTTAAATTTTCATCGGTTTGATCTAATTCTGCTTGGGCCTTTTTCTTTTGTTGTTTATATTTTAAAACACCGGCAGCTTCTTCAATAATATTGCGCCGATCCTCAGGTTTACTGTTAAAGATGGCTTCAACCCGACCTTGCGAAATAATTGAAAAAGATTCTCGCCCTAAGCCAGAATCCATAAATAAGTTGACGATATCCTTTAATCGACAACTTTTTTGATTTAAATAAAACTCACTATCACCGTTACGAAATAGGCGACGCGTTAACGTCACATTATCTAGTTCTTGATTTAAATAGTGGTCACTATTATCGAAATTCAACGTGACTTCGGCGCGGTTCATCTGAGGCCGTAAATCAGTACCGGCAAAAATAATATCGGGCATCTTTTCGCCACGCAAGCTCTTGGCCGATTGTTCGCCCATCGCCCAACGAATTGCTTCTGTGATATTACTCTTACCGCTCCCGTTCGGGCCGACAATGCCGGTTAAGCCGTCTGAAAAATTAATTTCTGTCTTATCAGCAAATGATTTAAAGCCTGATAAGACTAATGATTTTAACTGCATGCACTAAACTCCCTACACTAACTTGATAATCGCAATTATGCTTTAAGTTGTTCTAACGCTTTTTTAGCCGCTGCTTGTTCGGCAGCTTTCTTATTGCGACCCACACCAGAGCCTAATACCCGATCGCCAACTAACACATCCACTTCAAATTGACGGTCATGTGAAGGGCCAACTTCCGCTAACAATTGATAGTCGATTTCGATTTCGCCATCTTGTTGTAAGAATTCTTGTAAGTTCGTTTTGTAATCTGTTTGATCTGAGAATTCACCGGCTTCAATCTTGGGAAAAATGACTTGTGAAACAAAATCAACGACAGCGCCGCGACCTTGGTCTAAGAACAAAGCGCCATTGAAGGCTTCAAATAAATCTTCCAAAAGCGTTGCCCGGGCGCGGGCCCCATTTTTCTCTTCACCTTTCCCTAAGCGAATATAACGGTCAAAATGAGCTTCTTTTGAAAAGCTACTGAAACTCTTCGTGCAGACAATTGCTGCTCGTAAACGTGTTAACTTACCTTCTGGCCAGTCAGGATACTTTTTGTAGAGGTATTCTGAGACCGTAATTTCCATAACGGCATCGCCAAGAAATTCCAATCGTTCATTGTCCCGCAAGCCTAACTCGCGATGTTCATTAACGTAAGACGAATGTGTGAACGCTTCGTCCAAAAGTGCTAAATTATTAAATTCAATACCATAACGGGCGCGAAGCTCGCTGACTAGTGCTGCATCCAAAATTAAATACCCCATTTCAACTGATTAATCTTTCACTATTATACCGTTTATACGGCTAAAAAAACAGCGCCGAACGCCGGTATTCCGAATTAAAGGCGCATAAAAAAACGTCTGTTCTGAAATATTTATTTTAACACGCAAACAAATATTTCAAAATAGACGTTTCTCATTTAATTAGCTTGTTGCACAAGTGTCGCTAAAGCTGATTGGTAAGACGCAACTTCTGCTTCAGTCGCATAAACATAGTGTTCAGGAGCGACTTCTCGTAATTGGCGATCACCATCGTCACTTTCAATTGAACTATCGTAAGGCATCCGGCGACGTTGGCGTTCAACCTTAGGATCAGGCAACGGCACAGCCGATAATAGGCTTTGCGTATACGGATGGAGTGGGCGATCATAAATATCGTCCGCTGATGCCAATTCCATAATCTTACCGTTATGCATGACTGCGATGCGATCACTAATGTATTTCACCATCGATAAATCATGGGCGATAAAGAGATACGTGAGGTTTTGTTGTTCCTGAATCTCTTTCATCAAGTTGACAACTTGCGCCTGAATCGACACATCCAAAGCTGAGATTGGTTCATCAGCAATGATAAATTTGGGTTTAACGGCTAAAGCGCGGGCAATTCCAATCCGTTGCCGTTGCCCACCAGAGAATTCATGTGGGTAACGCGTTGCGTGATCCTTATTGAGTCCGACTAAATCGAGCAATTCATTGACGCGCGCATCACTTTCGGCTTCATTTTTGACCAAATGATGAATGTGCAATCCTTCAGCAATGATATCTTTGACCTTCATCCGCGGATTAAGTGACGCGTATGGATCTTGGAAAATCATTTGAATTTCTTTGCGGAATTCCTTCATCTGGCGACTGTGTTCCTTGATTTTACTGATATCTTGCCCATCAAAATTAATTTCACCACTAGTTGGGCTGTAAAGCCGGATAATACTGCGACCAGTCGTACTTTTACCCGAACCAGACTCGCCAACTAACCCGAATGTTTCACCTTCGTAAATCTCGAAGGAAATATCATCGATGGCCTTCACTTCGGATTTTTTGCCCGGGTTAAAGTATTGTTTTAAATGTTTGACTTCAACTAAGACTTTACGTTGCTGTTTATCCATCTGACAGGCCTACTTTCTTGTTTATAATTTAAAGAACGTTATGTTTTTTCATCAAAGCTTGGATTGCTGCTGGCGGTTCAACCGCTGGTGCATCTGGATGCAATAACCAAGTTGCCGCAAAATGCGTTTTGGAAACTTCAAAGAATGGCGGTTCTTCTTCCACATCGATTTGCAGTGCGTACGGATTCCGAGGTGCAAAAGCATCACCTTTAGGTGGGTCCAACAAATCTGGTGGTGTCCCCGGAATCGCCTCTAACTTGCCCGCCGTTTCGAGTGTGGGCATCGAATTTAATAAGCCCCAAGTATATGGATGTTTGGGTTCATAAAAGACTTCGTCCACCAAACCGTATTCGATAATCTTGCCGGCATACATCACCGCTACTCGATCCGCAATCCCGGCCACAACGCCTAAATCATGGGTGATAAAGATGATTGACGTTTCAATTTTGCGTTGTAGTTCCTTCATCAAGTCGATGATTTGCGCTTGCACCGTTACATCTAAGGCAGTTGTTGGTTCATCCGCAATCAAAATTTGCGGATAATCAACAATCGCAATCGCAATCACAATCCGTTGCCGCTGCCCACCAGAAAATTGGTGCGGATAATCTTTCATCCGTTCTTTGGCGTTCGGAATACCGACTAATTCTAACACGGTTTGTGCCCGTTTCATCGCATCTTCTTTGTTCATCGTTTTGTGAACCAATAAGGGTTCCGCCACTTGCTTGCCGATTGTCATGGTTGGGTCAAGCGACGTCATCGGATCTTGGAAGATCATCGAGATATCGCTCCCGCGAATCGCATCCATTTCACGTTCTGGTTTTTTCAATAAATCATCGCCATGATACATGACGGTCCCGGCTTTAACGTGGGCGTTACTGGCCAGCAACCCCATAACACTGCGCACGGTTACCGATTTACCTGAACCAGATTCGCCAACAATCGCTAGCGTTTCCCCTTTTTTAAGGTTAAAACTAACATCCCGAATTGCGTGGACGTCACCTGCATAGGTCTTAAAATCAATACTTAAATGATTAACTTCTAAAATATTTGCCATTTGACGACCTCCAACTATGAGACCGCGAACGGTCTTTTTTCGTAATTTGAAACGTGCTTTCAAAAGCATATTCCTGCGGTTAGCGACACAAGTCAAACGATTGCTTGCAGCAATCATTCGTCTCGCTATGCTGATTCTCAGAATATAATCGCTTTTGACACACTTTATGATTTTGGATCAAATGCGTCTCTTAGGCCATCTGCTAGTAAGTTGACGGCAATCATGATGACACATAAGACTGCTGCTGGGTACCACATTTGATAGGGTAAGAACCGGAAGGCTTTTTGCCCATCAGATAATAAAGTCCCTAGCGATGCATTAGGTGCGGGAATCCCAATCCCAATAAAACTTAAGAATGCTTCGAAGAAGATCGCACTCGGAATGGTAAACATCGTTTGAATAATAATCGTTGACGATAAGTTAGGTACTAAATGTTTCATCGCAATCTTGAACGGTGTCTCCCCTAACGTTCTAGCAGCGAGCACAAATTCTTGCTCCTTTAGTTGGAAGGTCTGCGCCCGAATCAGTCGGGCCATCGTAATCCAGCCAGTAAAACCGATCGCAATGACGATTGATAAAAGTCCTGGTCGTAGAATTAACATCATCAGCACCACAACAATTAAGTTGGGAATTGATGAGATAATTTCAATAAACCGTTGCATGAACGTATCAATCCGACCGCCCCGCCAACCGGAAATAATCCCGTATGGAATCCCGATCAACAAATCAACGAGCGTCGCTAGGACCCCGATTAATAATGATAAACGGGTCCCATAAAGAATTCGTGAGAATAAATCCCGGCCGAGGTAATCAGTCCCTAAAATGAAATACTTGCCTTTAGGAACACCAGCTTGTTGATATTTATCAACTTTAACACCGGAAACGTCCATCTCACCCTTAAATCCCGGGATTTGACCGTCACCAATTTTAGGTGGGAGGTTGGCATACGCTACGTTTTGCGTATTGGGATTGTGCGGTGCAATCACGGGCGCCAATGCAGCCGCGATGATGATGATCAACAATACGAATAGTGAGACCACCGCCACCTTATTTTGCTTCAAGCGCCGAATTGCGTCTTGCATAAACGTTAATGAGGGTGCACTAATTTTTTCTTGTTCTTCATGTGTATCTTTATTAAGTGGTTTAAAAGATCCTGCTGTTAGCTTCGCATCTGCCATTTAACGTGCCCCCTGACCGTCGCTTAATCGAATACGAGGATCGATAATCCCGTATAAAATATCAACGACTAAAATAATAACGGTTAATAAGAATGAGTAGAAAATCGTCAAGCCCATGATGGTTGGATAATCATTGGTCATGATTGATTTAACAAATTGTTCCCCAATACCGGGAATTGAGAAGATATTTTCAACAACCAATGAACCAGTCATTAAGTTGACCGCCATTGGACCGATGATTGTCACAACCGGAATCATCGAATTACGAAGCGCATGTTTGGCAACCGTTTGCCATTTAGAGTTCCCCTTGGCCTTAGCCAATTCGATGTAATCACTACTTAAGACATCGACCATTTCAGTCCGCATGAAGCGGGCTGTATTAGCTAATGGCGCTACTGCTAGCGCTAACGACGGTAGGATACTAGATGACCAGCCATCCCATAAGGCGATTGGGAACATTTGTAATTTGAAGGCTAAGAAGAATTGGAGTAAAACGGCTAAGACGAAGTTGGGAATCGAAATTCCTAGGATTGAAAAGAACGTCGCCACGCCATCCACCCAAGTATTCTTGCGAATTGCCGCGACTGCCCCTAATAAGACCCCTAAAACGGACCCTAAAAGCATGGCTTGGGCCCCGATTTGAAGTGAGGGTCCTAAACGCGTCATGATGAGGTTGGCAACCGGTTGATTATTAAATTGGAAAGACGTCCCAAAATCACCGTGCAACAAACCACCTAGATAAATAATATATTGCTGGAACAGCGGCTTATTCAAACCGTATTGTTCGTTCATAATTCTTAATTGATCAGCGCTCATCTTTTGTTGATTCGTATATGGCGTCCCAGGCATCAGTTTCATCATGAAGAACGTCACAGAAGCGACAATGAATAGCGTTAATACTAGGTAAAAAATCCGTTTAATCAAATATTTACTCATAAGTTCGCTCCTAACAAAAACGGGCTTCATTGTTTTTCAACGCCGAAACCCATCTTTTATAAAGTCAGTTTATTTTTTTAAATAAAGTGAGACATTATTGTAACTTCCAGAAGGGCCGTAATCTAACCCTTTGACGCTTGAGTTAGTGAGGTACGCACGTCCTGCTTGATACAATGGAATGACACCAGATTCTTTATTCATAATATCTTGGGCTTTGATGAGATTTTGCCATCTTGCTTTGTCGTTATTGGCATTTTCTGTTTTACTTGCTTTGATTTGAGCATCGAATTCAGGATTACTCCACTTACCGTTATTGTTGTCACCACCAGTCACGAATAAGTCTAAGAATGTAATTGGGTCTGGGAAATCAGCATTCCAAGCACTGACAACCATGTCGAAATCACCGTTATCCGAACGTGTTAAACGTGTCTTAAATGGTACGTTGGCAAGTGTCACCTTCAAACCAGGTAAGTTCTTTTCAAGCGTATCTTGAAGATATTCTGCTTGTTTCTTAGCAGTATCCGTATCATCACCTAATAATGTGTAGTTAAACGTCTTACCCGTTTGACCGGTTTCAGCTAATCCTTCCTTCCAAAGCTTCGTTGCTTCTTTAGGATTATATGTTGCATGTTTTTTACCCTCAGCGCTTAATTCACTCGTGAAATCTTTTTTAGTCGTTGGGTCAAAACTCATGCCTTTTGGCGTTAATGAAGCTACTGGTGCAGAACCGTCACCTAACACTTGGTTAACCAACTCTTTACGGTTAATCGTCATTGAGATTGCCTGTCTGATCTTGGCATTCTTGAAGATTGGGTTCTTAGCTTGGTTAACTTGCATATAGAATGTAGCAGCTTGTTGTTGTGTTGAATAATGAGAATCATTCTTCATTTGTTTAGCAGTATCGCCACTGATATTTGTGCGATCAAGCTTATTACTTTGGAATAAGTTCAAAGCAGTTGAAGGATCTTTAACCACTTGGTATTTCAAAGTTTTCACTTTAACAGCTTTAGCATTCCAGTAGTTAGTATTTTTAACTTCTTTCCAAGCACTATCTGGGCCGTTCCAACCAGATAACTTGTAAGGGCCGTTGAAGACTAATGTCTTAGCATTTGTCCCATAACTCTTACCGGCTTTCTTAACAGCATCTGGATAAACTGGGAAGAATGTTGAACTGGTCATTAATTGACTGAAGTATGGAATTGGTTTTTCTAAAGTAACTTGTAATGTGTGTTTATCTTTGGCAACTACCCCTAATGAACTAACGGGTTGTTTACCTGAAGTGATGGCTGCTGCATTTTCAATACCTTCATAAATGTAAGCATATTGTGAGCCAACTTTTGGATCGACAACTCGGCGCCATGCATAGACGAAATCTTCCGCTGTCACGGCCTTGCCGTTACTCCATTTTGCATCTTTACGTAATGGGAAAGTATATGTTAACCCATTATTAGTTGGTTTAACCACTTTCGTCGCAATCGCTGGTTTAATAGTCTTACCTTCATAACGGTAAAGACCTTCCATTGTGTCCGTTAACGCCTGCGCCCCAATCACGTCGGTGTTCAATGCAGGATCCATCGTTGAAATCACATCGGTTGTTGAAAAACTAACCGTATCTGTTGAACCTGCATTCTTGCTACCTGAGGAACCACACGCTGCCAATAATAATGTTATCGCCACCGTCGTTACACCTAATACTAAACCCTTTTCTCGTCTCATGTGGACACTCCCTTCAGTTGTTAAAAATAATCATACCTGATTGAAAATGAAAAGTAAATAATAAAGATTAAAATATTCTAATTTAATTTAGTTGAATTATCAACGTCCGTGATTATAAAATTAGAATCTCTCATAAATAATAACGATTATTATGTGAAAACACTCATTTTTAACCAGCCATTTTTAACACCTAAAGAATTCACGCCTTTAATCATAGCGCTCTTTTGGAGCTTCGAAAAGTTATCCGCCTTATTTTTGGATAAAAAAATAGACCGTGAATTATCACGGTCCAATTGACTACTTTATTTGGTCTTCGCTTTAATGTATGCAACGGCATCTGCCACTGTTGCGATTTTTTCAGCTTCTTCATCTGGAATCTCGGCACCAAACGTGTCTTCCAATTCTAAGACGAACTCAACAATATCAATTGAATCAGCATCAAGATCTGCCTTAAAGTTCAATTCATTTGTGACCTGGTCTTGGGTCAATTCAAATCGGTCAGCAATAATTGCTGCAATCTTATCAAAGATTTCTTGTTCACTCATGTTAAAAACCTCCAAATTGAAACACTTTCGCACCTAATTATTTTGGGTATCCAGTGATTATACATAACTTCCACGTTTCTTTCAAGCAATCGATTTTATGCCTGCGAAAGTCATTGTAACGCCTTTGAAAGACATTGTCTAGCTATTTAATTAGAATTCTTTTGCGCAGCTTGGTCACTAAAATAATCAATGACTTTTTGAACCGTTTGATTAGCTAACATCGCATGAATTTGTTTAACCGTATAGTAAACCGTGCGTGCATCGGCAGCCCCGTGTGCCTTGATAACTGGTGCTTTTAAGCCAAGTAAAACAGCACCGCCATAAACAGATGTATCAAATTTTTCCTTGATACCACCGACACTACTTTTTAATAATAGCCCACCAATTTTTTCTTTAACCCCAGCATCCATAATCGCATGTTTCACTTGTGACATGACGATTGTGGCAGTGCCTTCGATTGCTTTTAACGTTGCATTGCCAGTAAAGCCATCCGTCACAACAACGTCGGCAACACCTTTTAACAAATCATTAGCTTCAACGTTCCCGACAAAGTTCAAATCTGCATCATCCGCTAAGAGTTGATACGTTGCCTTATGCAATTCATCACCCTTGGTCGCTTCTGTCCCATTATTTAACAAAGCAATTCGTGGATTTTCAATGCCTCGAACGTCTTTCGCATAGAAATTACCCATTAAACCGTATTGATGCAAGTGTTCTGGCTTAGCTTCGGCATTAGCGCCAACGTCTAACATATTGAACCCTTCATCAGAATTAATCGATGGTAAAGTTGGCATTAAACCTGGGCGATCAATTCCTTTTACCCGACCAATAATAAATAAACCGGCTGCTAACAAGGCCCCTGTATTCCCTAATGAGAAGAGTGCATCTGCTTGGCCATCTTTAACTGCTTGAGCCGCTAAAACCATTGAGGCCTGCTTCTTACGGCGAATAGCGCGGACTGGTTCATCATCACTCGCAATTTTTTCTGTGGTATGCACGATTGTTAAACGCGTCATATCATCGATTAAGGGTTCAATCTGTGCTCGATCACCGTATAGAATAAAATCTAAGTCCGTAAATTCTGAACGGGCTTGTAAAACCCCTTCGATTACTGATTGAGGCGCGAAATCGCCGCCCATTGCATCAACTGCTACTTTCATGCTATTTCCTCTTCTTTCGTTAATCTAATGTTTGATAGTTTTGTTTTTGTTGTGCGAGATACGCTTTTAAAGGCGCATATAACGGTTGGCTAAAAGTAGGATCAACCGTGAAGATTTTTTGTACTTCTTGCTGTGCGACCTGTAAACTGGCAAAATCAGCAACTGGATCACCCACCTTGAAGACTGGCAATCCCGATTGCCGATCGCCAAAGACCTCACCAGGGCCTCGTAATTCTAAATCTTTTTGCGCGACGACAAAGCCATTGGTCGTTTCGGTCATGATCGTCATTCGATCTACACCTTGTTGATTCTTAGGATCAGCAATCAATAGACAATAGGCCTTTTTCTTGCCCCGACCAACTCGACCACGCAATTGATGAAGTTGGGCTAACCCAAACCGGTCAGCATCAAAAATCATCATCACGGTCGCATTAGGCACATCGACCCCGACTTCAACAACGGTCGTTGAAACCAGTAGTTGAATCTCGTTATTTGAAAAAGCCGTCATAATCCGGTTTTTCTCGTCATCCTTCAACTTACCGTGTAATAGCGCCACATGGTACTGCGGCTCAAACCGCTCCGCCAAAGTTGCGTAGATTTCTTCCGCATTTTTGAGATCCATTTGTTCCGATTCTGCAATTAACGGCGTAATCGCAAAAACTTGCGAGTTGTCAGCCAATTGTTTTTGGACAAACGAGAGCGCTTGTTCAACTTGATTACTACGCACCCAACTGGTTTCAATCGGAATCCGACCTTTAGGTAATTCATCGATAGTCGAAACGTCCATTTCACCATAGGCGGTAATTGCCAAGGTCCGCGGAATCGGTGTCGCTGTCATTGCCAGCATATCAGGCTGCAAACCTTTTTCACGTAGCACGCGCCGTTGATTGACCCCAAATCGATGTTGTTCATCGATGACGGCAAAGCCTAACTTGTGGTAAACCACGGCATCTTGAATAAGTGCGTGCGTGCCGACAATGATATTGATCCGACCGGATTCAATATCCGCCAACAACGTCCGTCTCTCCTTGGCCGTTGTCGAACCAGTTAGTAACCCAACCGTCACATTCATTGGTGCATAAAGCTTTTGTAGGCTCTGATAATGTTGTTCCGCCAAAATTTCAGTGGGGACCATCAAGGCCGCTTGGAAACCGGCCGTCACTGCAGCAAACATTGCAATCGCCGCGACAATCGTTTTCCCAGACCCAACATCCCCTTGTAAAAGACGGTTCATATGCGCCGGTGCCTTGAGGTCTAAACAAATTTCGTTGACCACCCGCTTTTGGGCATCCGTTAAATCAAACGGTAACGTCTTGATAAATTCCTTGAGGGCTGCGTTTTGATAAGGTAATGCTAACCCATTTTCAACATGCCGATCTGCTTGTTTAATCGCCTGCAACTGCAGCTGGTACAAGAAGAATTCATGGAAAATAGCGGTGCGTCGCGCCTGCTTTGCTTCTGGATAGCTTTCCGGAAAATGCATGCCAGCAATCAGTTCCACTTCAGAAACTAATTTATACCGCTCGCGGATATCAGTCGGAATCAAATCCGGAATGACATTGCGATAATTATCAAATGCTTCGCGGATTAATTTCACGAGCGTGCCTTGACGCACGTTTTTATTGGTTGAATAAATCGCCGCAAACGAAGGATTATCAGCCGATTGAACCGCTAAAACCTTCATCCCCGTTAAACTATTCCGTCTAGCATCCCATTTACCATAAACAGCAATATCAACACCGGCTTCAAATTTATCCTTCAAGTAGGGTTGATTAAAAAAAGTCACCATAATGACATCATGATTAATCAATAACCGGACGTTTAGCCGTGTCTTACCCGGTCCCCAACGACTGACGACTGGATCAGCAACGACTGTTCCTTTTAAGGTGACCTTTTCCTGATCGACCGCTTCCGAGAGATCCTTAACCTTCAAATCCTCGTAACGAAACGGAAAATAATACAATAGATCACTGATTGTTGCGATTCCTAATTGATTGAGGGCTGTCAAACGCTTCGGGCCAACACCCGTTAAAACAGTCACAGAATCCGTTAAACTTAACACTGACAGCACCTCCTTTTTTTGATGAATTTAACGTGCTTTTCAAACCATCCTTTTGCGGGACGTAGCTAGTCCTCAAAGAATAACCGGTTTGAACGCACTTCTTTTTTAACGTGCTTTTTGAAACTGACTCTTGCGCTTAACAACATTTTTCAAATCAGCGATTGCATCGCCAATTCGCCAAATTAAGTTAATGCTCAGAGTCAAACCGTTTCAAACACACTTCTACTAAAAAACAGGAATCAGGTATTTTTAATAGCCCCATTCCTGTTTTATTTGATTAATTATTCAACTGAAATTAAATATGGATAAACAGGTTGGTCACCTTCGTGAATTTCAACTTCCAATTCATCGTCTTGGGCCATAATGGCATCACTAATGGCTTCAGCTTCTGTCATATCACCGTCTTCACCAACGATAATTGTGACAATTTCACTGTCTTCATCCAACATAGTTTGAACCATTTCGATAGCAGCCGTTTGACGATCAGCAGTTGAGACCTTAATCTTACCGTCGATAATCCCCATGTAATCGTCTTTTTTAATTTCAAGACCATCAAGCGTTGTATCGCGAATGGCTTGTGTCACTTGACCACTAATCACCGTATCAAGTGCTTCAGTCATTGCTGCTTGGTTAGCTTGCAATTCTGCAGAAGGGTCAAATGACAAGAGAGCTGTCATCCCTTGTGCGATTGTCCGACTTTGAACAATTTCAACCGGAATTTCAGCAACTTCGGCAGCTTGTTCAGCCGCTAAGAAGATGTTTTTATTATTTGGTAATAAAATAACTTTCTTCGCGTTAGCTGCTTGAATGGCATCCAAAATATCTTGTGTACTTGGATTCATTGTTTGACCACCACTTAGAATATAAGTAGCCCCTAAACTTCTAAAGAGTTCTGCCACACCAGCACCAGCTGAAATCGCAATAATCCCAGTATCAACTGGTTCTGCTTGAACGGGGGCTGCTGCTTGTTGATCATTTTCAACAATTGTATCATGTTGCAAACGCATGTTATCCACTTTAATCTTCATCAATGAACCAAAATGTTGGCCATAAGCCATCACTGTTCCTGGATGTTCTGTATGGACATGGACTTTAACCACTTCATCGTCGGCAACGACTAATAATGAGTCGCCAATACCGTCTAAATGGTTTCTGAATTCATCATAGTCAAATTCGCGATCAACAGTGGTGCCGTCGCCAAGTGCGACCATGATTTCTGTACAGTAACCATTTTCGATTTCTTCAGTTCCCATTTGTGCTGTTTGGTGATGGTTAGCGTTAACCATTTCATCCATTTCAGCTTCATCGGGTGTGTAAAGGTCCTTGGCAGGTGCTTGACCTGTTAAGCCTTCTAAGAAACCTTCATAAATGAAAACTAAGCCTTGACCACCAGAATCGACAACGCCGACTTCTTTTAAGACGGGCAATAGTTCAGGGGTCTTCAATAAAGCCTTCTTAGAACCTTCAACGACCGCTTCAACAACTGCACCAATATCATCTGTTTGTGCAGCAACTTTGGCACCCGCTTTAGCACCTTCACGCGCAACTGTTAAAATCGTCCCTTCAACGGGTTTCATAACCGCTTTGTACGCTGTTTGAACGCCACTTGTAAAAGCATCTGCTAAATCTTGGGCCGTTAAACTTGTTTTTTCTTCCATACTCTTTGAAAAGCCACGGAAGATTTGTGAACTAATCACACCAGAATTACCGCGGGCACCCATTAATAGGCCCTTTGCTAAACTCTTTGATAATTCACCAACTGCTTGCGCATTATTTTCATTAACCGCCTTAGCACCACTTTGAAAAGTTAAACTCATATTAGTTCCTGTATCCCCATCAGGTACTGGGAAAACGTTTAATGAATTCACAAATTCTGCATTTTTAGTTAAGCGATGTGCAGCAACCCGCATCATTGCTTGAAACTCGGTTGCTGTAATTTCAGTAACTTTCACGAATGTTCCTCCTCGAACGAAAACAAATAGAACTGGCTTTAACCACCAGCTCCGCTCATTATTTTAGTCTTCTAATACACGTACACCTTGAACATAAACATTAACTGAGTTTGCACTAACACCCAACATTGTTTCAAGATTATATTTCACTTTACTTTGAACATTACGGCAAACTTCTGAGATCTTAATGCCATAACCACAAATAATATAAACGTCGATTGCCACGCCATTTTCTTCTTGACGAACAACAACGCCCCGATTGTAATTTTCACGATTTAAAATTTCATTTAAATTGTCACGAATTTGATTCTTGCTTGCCATACCAACGATGCCATAAATATCAGTTGCAGCACCGCCAACGACAGTGGCAATCACATTATTCGTAATATCGATATCGCCGTATTGGGTCTTAATTTTAACAGCCATTAAAATAGCCTCCTTGTGACATACTTAATGTTATTTTAGCATAGCTCCGATAACTTTCAAAGTACTTTAACGAACCTGTATTGCTTAGTATAACGCATGCTTTTATTAGATACTACCCTTAAAAAATGACCTGTCAAGTAATTTTCCTTGTAAGAGTTCTTGCATTAGCTCAACTATTATGGTAAATTGTTTAAGTGAATTGTGTAAGCCGGTGTGCATGCATGCAACTATTAAGACTAACTGAATCATATTATGTTTCTCGTTAATTCTTCTACCGGCTTTACTAAAAGGAGGAATAGACCATGGCAAAAGACGTTATTACCGGCCGTAAAACATCATTTGGCAACAAGCGTTCACACGCTTTGAACGCATCTCGTCGTTCTTGGAAGCCAAATTTACAAAAAGTACGTATCTTAGTTGATGGCAAACCTAAACGTGTTTGGGTTTCTGCTCGTGCTTTGAAATCAGGCAAAGTTACTCGTGTTTAATTTCGTTTCTTAGATTGTCTTCGGACAATCTATTTTTTTGCGCAAAAACAGAGTGCGTTGCCAGTGATTAGCTTTTGAGCATTTGCCTAACTTGGCGAATTGGCGACGAAATCGCCGGTTTGACAAGTGTAGCAAAGCGCAGAAAGTTACTGGCAAAAGCACGTTTCCATCAAAAAAGGCTCGACAAAATAAATTTGTCGAGCCTTTTTATATTCGAATTTTAATGGCTTAAACGTGCTTTTTGAAACTGACTTCTGTGCTTAGCGTCACTCGTCAAATAACTGCTTGCAGCAGTTATTCGCCGAGCTGTGCTAATGCTCAAAGTCAAACCGTTTCAAACACACTCTTTTAATCCTTACTTTGAATCACCGCTACGATACCCGTTTTAAAATTAAAATGCGCTTTTTCGCCGATGAATTCGTTGCTTGCCCACGAAATTGGAACCGTCGTATCAAAATGGGTGAGTGGATATTTCTCATCTACTAAATTCAAATCCGTCGTTGGCACGAGTGGGATAAACGCGAGGTACTTTTTATCAGCCTCTTTTGTCAGCTCGTACGTCCCCGGCGCATAGAATTGAATCGTATTTTGCCGATCACGCATCTCAATGCGATTGAGGACCGTTCTAAAGCGTTCCTCAACCGGCATAAAGAGATTGGCTAAGAAATGGTCAATTCGGCCCCCAGTCGCACCGTAGACCACCACACGGTCAGCCTGTAGTTCTTCAAAGGCAATCGATAACGCTAATTGTGTATCTGTTTCGTCTTTTTCGGCCTGAACCGAACGAATATCTCTGACTGCCGCTAGCACCTGTTTTTTTTCAGCCGGGGTAATGGAATCAAAATCACCGACCGCAATCGTAGGTGTCACACCTTGTTGTAATAAGCGTAACGTCCCACGATCGGCCGTAATCCATTGTCCTGGGACCGTTGTGATTGTCGCTAATTCCGATGCCCACTGATCAACTGGACCACCCGCCAATAAATTAACGCGCTTCATTAGCAGCCTTCTTAAGGGTTTCAATCCGTGTTGCTAAATCACCAGCAAATGTGTATGAACCCGCTACAAAAACATCAGCGCCCGCTTTGGCACAGGCTGCGATTGTTTGGTCGTTAACACCACCGTCAACTTCGATTGTAAAATCAGCATCAGCGTGTGCTTCACGATAAGCCGCTAATTCAGCAACCTTCGTTAACATTGCTGGAATGAATTTTTGACCACCAAAACCGGGATTGACCGTCATTACTAAAACTTGATCAACCAATGGTAAAACGGATTCGATGTAGCTCACTGGTGTCCCTGGGTTGATAACAACCCCGGCTTTAACACCAGCATCTTTAATCATTTGAAGACCACGATAAAGATGTTCTGTTGCTTCTGCGTGAATCATGATCAAATCTGAACCAGCTGTTATGAATTGTTCAATGTAGCGTTCTGGTTGTTCAACCATCAAATGAACATCTAATCCTAGTTGTGTTAGCGGACGAATACCGCTGACCACTTGGGCGCCAAAAGACATGTTAGGCACAAACATGCCATCCATAATATCGATATGCAATAGGTCGGCACCTGCTGCCTCAAGGTTTTGAACATCCCGTTGTAAATTCATAAAATCTGCGCTTAAAATCGAAGGTGCGATTTGTGTCATTTTAAAAACTCCCATCCAATTTATTATTTTGATTTCTTATAAACAGGCCGGATATCCTTTAATTCAGCCCGGAATTGCAAATAGTTCGTATAGCGACTTTGCATAATTTCACCAGCATCAACGGCCGCTTTAACAGCACACTTAGGTTCCATCACATGTTGGCAGGTTCTAAACTTACAATCTTGTCCGATTTCTCTAAATTCAGGATAGCGACTCACTAAAGTTTCACTCGTCACATTTAAAATGCCCAGTGATGAAAAGCCCGGTGTATCACCAACCAACCCATCGTTCAATGGAATTAGTTCGATATGACGCGTCGTATGCTTCCCACGGTTTAAACTTTGCGAAATTTCAGCCGTTGCTAAGTTCAATTTAGGATCAATGTGATTAAGCAGCGTTGATTTACCAGCCCCTGTTTGCCCCGTAAAGACGGTCGTTTTATCAGGGAATGTGTCTTCAATCGCTTGAATAATCTCTGGTGTAAACGCCGTTCTGGGTGCAAAAATTGGGTAACCCACTTTTTCATAGTAATCCAAAGATTGCTTAATTGCTTGATATTTTTCGTCAGAGATCATATCGGTTTTCGTCAAATAAACGAGCCCTTGAATATTCAAACTTTCTAAATAAATCAAGAACCGATCTAATAAGTTTAACGAAAAATCAGGTTCGACTGCCGAAACAATGACGACGGCCTGATCGATATTTGCTACTGGTGGCCGAATCATTTCATTTTTACGTTCTAAAATCTCTAAGATATAGCCACTTTCCGTTTGACTTTCACTTTCAAATTCAACGAAATCGCCGACCAATGGCGTAATTTTACGTTTTCTAAAATTACCTCGAGCCCGTGTTCGATAAATTTTGTGTTCACTTTGTACATCATAAAACCCACTGAGGGCACGAATAATCTGTCCGGTCTGCAATAGGTCACCTCCCATTATTTTTTAACCTGTTCTGTGGTTATCCACTAAAATTACTTAATCATCCCGTAAACAACGGTCACAAGCTATTATAACTAACTGTTACTTTGATTGAACGCTCGATTGACTACTTTGACTAGCTGAACTACCGATCGACTCACTTGCTGATTCGCTTGCCGATTCGCTCTCTGACTCGCTCTCCGACTCACTCGCACTGCTTTCACTCGATTGACTTGATTCAGGCGCACTCGATTCGACAACCGAATTTGAACTCGACATCTCGTTAGAGTTGTGTTCGACAGGCCTTTCACCTTTTGAAAGGATAACGCTTACGCTATCACCTTCTTGAACCATTGTACCACTTGCAGGCGACTGACTGATTACCATTCCTTCAGAAATACTGGATGAATATTCTTCAGAAAAGATAACTGTTAATCCGTTTTGAGCAGCATATTCTTGAATCCCTTGTTTTGTATAATTGCTTAGATTATGCAACGCAAAACCTGGTTTGCCGCTGCTGACTGTCAAGGTAATTGTCGTTTTGCTTGGCACTACCTTTTTACCAGCCGCAATACTTTGATCGATAATTAGGCCAGGACTGACTTCAGTTGAGCTTTGGTATTTCCTTTTAACGGTCAAGCCCTTATCCTTCAGGGCATCCCGAACTTCGCTATACCCTTGATTTGTATAATCTTTAATCTCAAACTTCTGACGGCCAGAGCTAACAATTAAATTAACTGTACTTCTTGATTTAACGCTCAAACCTGCTTTAGGGGTCGTTCGAATGACATGGCCCTTGCTATATTTTTGACTCGTCGTTTTTTGGACCGTGCCGACCTTTAGTTTTTTATCGGTCAAAGCAGATTCCGCATTTTGTTGCGTCATGTCCGTTAAATCAGGGACAGTTACTTCACTTCCCTGAACTGCAAAAGCAACCATCGTTCCTAACAACATCAATAAAACAACACCGCCACCTAGTAGCCACCACTTACGTTTAGGGTTAACTGGCTTTTTCGCCTTTTTCTGAGTTGGTTCTGCCGCCTTAACTTGTTGCTCATCGTTGTTGGTTTGCGTAATGCCTTCTGGATCTAGCGCGGGAATCACCTTAGTCTCGCTCAAATCATCCGCTTTTGACGGTACAAATTTAGGTTCATGCGCACGACTAGCTGATAACGAAGTTGCTAAGTCAGCCATCATTGCATCAACACCGCTATAGCGTTCATCCGGATCCTTGGCAGTCGCTTTTAAGACGACATTTTCCAAGGCTTGCGGAATACGCGGATCGTAGTTGCGCACTGGTGGGACTTCATCTTGGAAATGCTTAATCGCAATTGAAACCGCGGACTCACCTTCAAAAGGTACCATCCCCGTCAATAATTCGTATAAAACAATCCCCAATGAATAAATATCGGAACGCTTCGTAGCCATTGCGCCTCTAGCTTGTTCGGGCGATAAGTAGTGTACAGAACCTAATAAGGTGTTCGTTTGAGTCATCGCTGTTTCACTGAGTGCAATCGCAATCCCAAAATCACTAATCTTAACGTTGCCGTCTTCATCAACCAAAATATTTTGCGGTTTTAAATCCCGATGAATAATATTATGCGCATGCGCGTTTTGAACCGCAGATAAAATCTGCGTCATAATATCAATCACCCGTTGATAAGGAATTGGAAAGTGTTCTACGATATATTTCTTAAGATCGGTGCCCTTAATATATTCCATGATGATGTATTGCATACTGTTTTCTTCACCAACATCGTAAATACTAACAATATTCGGATGATTCAATTCCGTCGTTGCCAATGCTTCTCGCGTAAAGCGCCGAACTGTATCCGGATCATTTCGGAGATCCAATCGTAAAACTTTAACCGCCACTTGCCGATCTAAAATTAAATCCTGTGCCAAATAAACATTAGCCATGCCGCCTTCACCGATGGGACGAATAATCTTATAACGCCCCGCTACAGCGTACCCTGTTTCCATCATGGCGTAGGCACCTCACCTTCGTGATGTAAGATGAGTGCCGTAATATTGTCCATGCCGCCAGCTTCGTTTGCTTTTTGGATTAAGGCGGCACATTTTTCTTCCAGCGTCATCTCTGCCATCAAGGTTTGTTGCAATTGATCGTCATCAACCATATTGGTCAGCCCATCTGTACATAAAAGTAAGTAGTCATCTGGTTCGAATTCATAAATCGTCACATCTGCATCAACTTCTTGAGAAACACCCAGTGTGCGCGTAATGATATTTTTTTGAGGATGATGCTTAGCGGCTTCTGCCGTTAGCTCCCCTTGTTTAACGAGTTCATTGACCAATGAGTGGTCTTCCGTTAATTGACGTAATGTATTGCGTCTGAGACGGTAAACGCGGCTATCGCCGATATTAGCGACTAAATAGTGCGTCCCGGAAATTAAGACTGCCACTAAGGTCGTGCCCATCCCCGATAAATCGTCATATTGATTCGCTTTGGCTAAGATATGTTGATTTTCTCTTTGTAATTCAAAAATCAACCATTTAACCATCGCTTCAATATCAGTATCATCTGTTTTTTCAAATTCATGTCCGATATGGGAAACTGCCATTTCAGAGGCCACATCGCCCCCTAAATGACCGCCCATACCGTCGGCGACAATTGCAAATTGAACACCGCGTTGATTAGTATAAAATCCAACGTAATCTTGATTATTCTGTCGCTGTTGGCCGACATCTGTTTGATATGCAACTTCCATAAAAAATCACCTCAATTGTAGTTATGCCCGTCGTTTCAAACAAGCGATGAAAAAGCCGTCTGTTTGGTAATCATCTGGATAGATTTGGACAAAAGGACTTGCTTGATTTTGCGCTAATGGTAATTCAAGTGGGACTGGTTCAATTTCAAATTCAGGATGGTTAGCGATAAAGGCTGCTACCACTTGTTGATTTTCTTCTGGAACGATGGTGCACGTACTATAAGTTAGGCGTCCGCCGACTTTCAAAGTAGGCGCAACAGCTTCTAGAATTGCTAATTGGATTCGTTGTAGATTCAATAAGTCCGCTGGTTGGCGGCTATATTTAATTTCTGGTTTCCGGCGCATTAACCCTAAACCAGAACAAGGAGCATCGACTAAAATTTTATCGAAATGCGCCTCACCAAATTGTTCGCCGACTTTACGTGCGTCTAGTGCTTGGGCGCTAACAACATCTTCAACATGAAGCCGCTTCGCATTTTGTTCAATCAAGCGCACTTTATGATCATGAATATCTAAGGCCGTGATTTGACCGCCTTGTTGCGCGTCCAAATAAGTTGCCATATGCGTTGTCTTGCCACCAGGTGCAGCACAAGCATCCAACACTTGATCGCCTGGTTGAATGTCTAAACTAGGTGCGACTAACATTGAACTTTCATCTTGAATCGTATAATCGCCCGCTTCAAATAACGCACCACTGGCCAAATGACCGCCTTGTGCGACTAAGCCAACCTTGGCAATCTGACTTGGTTGGAGGTCATTAAACTGCGGTTGTAATTCAGCCAATACGGCATCAACCGTATTGACTCGAGTGTTAACACGCAATGAAGCGTTGGCTGGTTGATTAATTGTTGCGAGCAATGATTCGAGTTTATCATCCCCTAAATCAGCTTGCAGTTTTGCCACCAACCATTGCGGCACGCTGTATTGCATGCTAAGACGTTCAATTGGATCAGCAATCGCATTGAGGTCTGGTAAACCACTGCGTTGTAACTGCCGCAAAATCGCGGTCACGAGCTTAGCGACCCCCGCATGCCCCATTTTTTTAGCAATTTCAGTTGCTTCGTAAAAAATAGCATGTTCTGGCACGCGATCCAAATAAACTTGTTGATAAACCGCTGTTCTAAGAACTTGGCGAACCCAGTTATCCATTTTCTTTGGTTTTTGAATAAAAGGTGCTAAATAGTAATCCAATGTGTATTCATGCTGAATAACACCATAAACAAGCTGCGTTAAAAAGCCCGCATCTTGTGGGTTTAATCGGTTCTTATTGATCACTTGGTCTAATGCCAAGTTTGAATAACTATTTTGTTTGGCAATTGCCGTCAATATTTCAACAGCTAAGTAGCGCGGTGTCTTATTCGGCATCTTGCACCACCACTTGTTGACCGACTGCTAATTGCTTGCCAACCCCATTTAAATAAGATTGCACTGGCATCTTAGCTTTACCAGCCGGTTGAATTTCAGTAATTTTTAAAACAGTTCCGTTACCGGCAGCTAATTCGAAATCTTTTTTATTTAATGCGACAACTACACCAGCTGCTTGATCAGTTGTTGTTTCTGCAACTGTTGCTTGCCAAATCTTAGTCCGTTGCCCATTAACCGCTAGCCAAGCCCCTGGTTGTGGCCGTAAAGCGCGAATTTGGTTAACCAACTGTTCAGCAGGTTGGTTGATGTCTAATTGTTCTTGTTCCTTGGTAATGTTATAAGCAAAGGTAACTTGCGCTTCATCTTGCGGTGTCCGGGGTGCTGTTTGTGCAATAATCCCTGGTAAGGTCTTCAATAAGAGATCCCGACCGACATAGCTTAACTTATCGAATAAACTACCTGTGTCGTCTGAGGCTTCAATTGGAATGCTTGCTTGCTCAATCATATCGCCGGCATCCATTTTCTTAGCCATGTGCATGATGGTAATCCCGATTTCTGAATCGCCATTTAAAACGGCGTATTGAATTGGGGCGCCACCACGATACTTAGGCAATAATGAGCCATGGACATTAATCGCAGCGATTTTAGCGGCTTCTAATAATTTCGTTGGTAAAAATTGACCGTAAGCTGCCGTCACAATTAAATCCGGTTGTAAGGCAATTACGTCAGCAAGTTCAGGACTGCCGCTCAATTTTTCTGGTTGGAATACTGGCAAGTCTAGTCGAACCGCTGCTTCTTTAACAGGTGTTTGTTGCAACACTTGTTTACGACCGACTTTCCGATCCGGTTGCGTCACAACTGCCAAGATTTGGTAGTCGTTTGCCACAAGGGCTTCTAAAATTGGTACTGAAAATTGGGGTGTTCCCATAAATACGATGGATGTCATTAATCAATCACGCTCACTTTTAAGTAAATTGTAGAGGTTCATTATCCAGCCCAATCTTAAACCCGTGACGAGTATCGATTTGGGTGGTCTCTAGTATTTCGGCTAATTTAGCCTGAAGTTGTGGTTCCTGTTTATATTTAATCACAATTTGGTAAAAATAACGATTATTAATCCGAGCAATTGATTTCGGGGTGGGCCCGAGAATCAGTGCTTGGTCGGATAAAATCGGTCGCATCTGTTTGGCAATTTGAAAACTCTTCTTTGCGGCAAGTGCTTCTTCAGGGTGGCTAACCGTCACCTTCACCGTAAAGTAATAAGGCGGATAGCCGCCACGGTGGCGCACCGCCATTTCATATTGATAAAAGCCTTCATAATCGTGCTGTTTAGCAAATTGAATCGCGTAATTCTCGGGATTATAAGATTGAACAATCACTTGCCCCACCTTATCCGCACGACCCGCACGACCACTAACCTGCGTTAATAATTGGAAAGTCCGTTCACTCGCCCGAAAATCTGGCAAGCCCAAAGCCGTATCAGCGTTGATCACCCCGACTAACGTTACGTCCGGGAAATCTAAGCCTTTGGCAATCATCTGCGTCCCTAATAGAATATCAGCTTCGTGATCACCGAATTTTTTCAA
Source organism: Latilactobacillus parasakei (assembly GCF_049674265.1). NCBI lineage: Bacteria > Bacillati > Bacillota > Bacilli > Lactobacillales > Lactobacillaceae > Latilactobacillus > Latilactobacillus parasakei. The sequence continues at coordinate 712,306 of NZ_CP186861.1, forward strand.
TAATTTAGCATGTGCGCCCTTTTTGCGAGTCGTATCAACATCCATCCGCAAGATCCGTGCTTCAGGCATTAATTCTTGTAATTCAGCTTCGACTTTTTGCGTGCCGGTCCCAAAATAACGAATTTGACGACTCTGACAGCTAGGACAAATCTTAGGAATCGCTTCTTCGTGCCCACAATAATGGCATTTCATTGAGTGTGTATCCATATGCAGCGTTAACGAAATATCACAGTTAGGACACTGCAAGACAAACCCGCAATCGCGACACATGATAAATGATGAAAAACCACGGCGATTTAGGAGTAACACACTTTGTTCGCCTTTTTGCATCCGCTCTTTAATGCCGGCCAATAATGCTGGCGAAAAATTGCTAGCTTTTTGAACCTTCATCGCTTCGCGCATATCAACTAGTTCAACAGCTGGTAAGGCTTGTTGGTTCACCCGTTGCGTCAGGCGAATCAGATGGTAGACATCTTTTTGCGCCCGAGCCCGGGATTCTAACGATGGTGTGGCGCTGCCTAAAATGACCGGGCAGTGATGATACTGACTCCGCCAAATCGCAACATCGCGGGCATGATACCGCGGACTTTCGTCTTGTTTATAACTGGCTTCGTGTTCTTCATCCATAATAATCACACCGATATTTTCAAGTGGTGCAAAAACGGCTGACCGGGCACCGACGACCACGCGTGCTTCTTTGCGTTCAATGCGCCGCCATTCGTCGTACTTCTCGCCTTCAGACAAGCCACTATGTAACACAGCGACTAAATCACCAAAGCGCCCCTTCACACGTTGCACCATCTGCGGGGTCAAAGCAATTTCAGGGACTAGCATCAGTGCCGTCTTCTCTTGTTGCAAGACGGCATCAATCGTTTGTAAATAAACTTCGGTCTTCCCACTGCCAGTGACACCTTCAATTAAGAATACTTCTGAGGCATCCGTTGATGCGGATTGAACGACCGCATCAACTGCGGTTTCTTGTTCACTCGTTAGCGTCATTTTGTGAGTTGGTTGAACAGTATTAGTGTATGGATTTCGGTAAGCTTCGACCTTCACTTGACGTAGCCAGCCTTTTTCTGCACCGATTCGAATATTTTCCCGCGTGAAGGTTGTTTTTTCTAAAATCGTCTTTAATAAAGTTGGTGCCTCTTGATCAATCAGCGTTTGCAGATAACTGATTAATTGGCTTTGCTTCTGGGCTGATTTTCGCAAGCCCATCCGTGCTTCTTCCAATTGTTCAAAACTCAGTGCCGGCTCAATCGCCGTTAATTGCTTAACTTGTGCCCGGTTGTCAACGTGATAAGTGACGCTAATTTTACCTTGGCGTTGCAATTGCATGAGTTGTTTTAACTTATCAGGCGCCAGATTCTGATCAAAAGTCAACTCGTCATTGCCATTGAACAGACTGGCCTGTAAGTCCGCTGGAATTTCATCAGTTAACGTCGCAGTTTTCGTATATTTAGCCCGCATCACACTGGGTAACATCGTCTGCAGACACGTGATCTGAAAAGCATACGTCTGTTGTGCTAACCAATCCGAAAGTGATAGCAATTCAGGGTTAACCGCTGGCGTTAAATCAACAACTGCTTCGATTGCCTTTAATTGGCCCGTAAAGCTTGGCTGGTCTAAAACTTGCAAGACAAAGCCCTGAATCTTACGATCGCCATTTCCAAACGGAATAATAACCCGCATTCCAGGTTGAATGACATCAACTAAAGTGGCCGGTACCTGATAATCGTACGGCCGATTAGTTTGCATTGTCGGCACATCAACGATTACTTTAGCAATCTGTGGCATGCTATTCCTCCTTTGAGCTAAGCGCTGTACTAATCCGTTCTAAAATTTGAGTGGCAATCACTTTTTTAGAAGCCAATGGTAATGCTTCTGGTGCCTGATTAGGTCGTAAAAGGGTGACCGCATTTTGGTCAGCGCCAAACCCCCGGTCAGTTTGACTGACATCATTGGCCACTAATAAATCGACCTGTTTAGCCGTTAACTTAACTTGCGCATGCGCCATCAAATCATTGGTTTCAGCTGCAAAGCCCACTAAATATTGCTTTTTCTTTTCTTGACCCAATGTTGCTAAAATATCCGGCGTCCGATTGAGTTCAAGCATCATATCAGTTTGACCCACTTGTTTTTTAATTTTTTGTGAAACATATTGCGCCGGTTTAAAATCAGCGACAGCGGCTGCCATAATCACGACATCCGCTTCATTGTATAAACTAGCAACGGCCCCTTGCAGTTCGGCTGCCGTTCGGACATAGATAACTTGTGCTAGATTAGCAGGGACAGCCAATTCTGGCCGTGTACTAATCAAAGTGACCTTCGCACCCATTTGAGCCGCCATTTCAGCAATCGCATACCCCATTTTACCAGATGACCGGTTACCAATATAGCGGACCGGATCCAAAGGTTCCTGCGTGCCACCAGCAGTCACTAAAACCACCTTATCCTGCAACCGATTAGGTGTTAGCTGCCGATAAACATTGCTCATAATCACGTCTTCTTCAGGGAAACGTCCTTGACCTTCATAGCCTTCCGCTAAAAAACCAGTAGCGGGTTGCACAATCGCAATCCCATCTGCTTTTAATTGCGTTAAATTACGTTGCGTTGCAGGATTTAACCACATATGTTCATTCATAGCGGGCACCAATAATTTAGGCGCCGTGGTTGCCAAAAGTGCCGTCGTCACAAAATCGTCCGCAATCCCGTTCGCTAACTTGCCAACAATATTGGCCGTCGCAGGTGCAACAATTGCCAATTCGGTCCAGTCAGCTAAGTGAATGTGGGCGACTTGTTCTGGATGATTCATTGTCATTAAATCGGTTAACACTTCTTGGCGTGTTAATGTCGCAAAGGTCAATGGTGTCACAAATTCGGTGGCAGCCTGCGTCATTGCCACGCGGACAATTGCCCCATTTTTAATCAGCTGGCGCACTAAACTGGCGACCTTATACACCGCAATCCCACCGGTTACGTAAACCGTAACGTGTTTGTTTTCTAAACTCACCATTTTAAAAACCTCCTTTAAATAAAAAAACCGCCTCTTAATTTAGACATCCCACGATGAATAAACTAAAAATGCGGTTCGCTAATTATTCTTATTCGCCATCTTTTTGAGAAAGCTTATCCATTTTTTCAGCATCTTTTTCAAGCATCAATGAATCAGGATCAATGGTTACATTGCCAGCAGCAATTTCTTCCATTGCCATCCCTACGGTTTTAGGTGATTTGTATTCTGATAACATTTTCAAATCGCCAGCTTCGATTTGATGTGCTCGCTTGCTTGCTAAAACGGCTAATGAATAGCGTGAGTTAACATTTTCTAGTAACTTATCAATTGAAGGATATACAATCATTTTATTATTCCCCTATCATTTTCTTATATTGATCAATCACACGTGGTACTCGTAAGTGTTCACTCTCAATAATCTTTTCAATCCGTTGAACGGCGTTTGGAATTTCATCATTAACAACAGCGTAATCATAATTTTCCATCATCCGAATTTCATCGGCTGCTTTTTGCATGCGCTTATCAATCGTTGCTTGATCGTCAGTACCACGTTTTTGGATTCGATTGCGTAATTCCAATAAATCAGGCGGTGTTAAAAAGATAAACACGCCATCTGGACACTTCTCACGAACCTGCATAGCACCTTGGACTTCGATTTCTAATAAGACATCGCGACCTGATTCTAAGGTTTGATTGACATACTTCATCGGTGTGCCGTAATAATTATCAACATACTGTGCATACTCTAGCATACCATCATTTGCAATTTCTTGCTCGAATTCTTCTTTGCTCACAAAATAGTAGTCAACACCATCTTGTTCGCCTGGTCTTGGCTTTCTAGTCGTCATCGAAACTGAATAGTGAAAATCACGAAATTCATCTTCTAACATTGCTTGACGGACAGTTCCTTTACCAACCCCTGATGGGCCAGATAAAACGATCAACATTCCTCGATTGGACATCTACGTAATTCCCTCTTCTTTTATAAAATAGTTAAGTCCTATTTTATCACTAGATGACTGCCAATTACAAGTCTACTTTAGGTTCATCTCATTTAATATTGTTTGTAATTGTGCAACTTCTTCGTTAGTGAGGGTGATGCCCTTACCCATCTTCGCATGATCAGGTGCCCAATCCCGTAAATCAAACTTAGGTGCGCGACCGTTCCAAGCGATTAAGTTCAATTCCTTTTTCCAGCCCGCCTTATTTTCACTAATGACCCCAATTTCGGCCATAATTTCGTAGTTGATATCACTCATCAAATCACCCTTTCTCATCGTTTAATCTATTATACACGAAAAAAATTTAAATTTGCGCTTGCAGATTAGAACGTTTGTTCGTATAATAGAAATACAAACGAACGTTCGGAGGACAACACGTTATGGAAATCAAACAATCAGCAGTAGTCGGCTTTAGTCATGAATTGGTGAAACGGTATCAACGTTTTTTCGAACTCGATGATGCCCAAGAATTAATCGAACAACCCCAGATGCAACCTAGCCAAATTCAACTTTATATGATGCAAGCTTTTGATCGCCATTACCGTTTGGCTATCCAATTTAACGTGGCCGAGCACATCGAACAAGTCAATGGGCACTTAATTAAACAACTCGACGAACAAACTTACCTGTTAAAGGAAAATCACTCTAATCTTTATAAAATCGTTACTTTAAATCAAATCCGCTACATCTCAAAGAATAACTAATAATAAACGATGACCGTCAAAGAAGGGGTTAGGACAACAAGTCCTAACCCCTTCTTTATTAAGCTTGTCTAATCTGTGCTTTAGCAGTTTCTGCGAGGTCCACTAATTCTTGGGCATGTTCAAGCGTTAATTCTGTCACTTCTGTCCCCGCCAACATGCGGGCCAATTCAGCAACGCGTTTTTTACCGGTTACCTTTTGAATTGATGTTTCTGTGCGGTTTTGTTTAATTTGTTTTTGAATTTGGTATTGATGATCACTCATTGCCGCTACTTGTGGCAAATGCGTAATACAGAGGACTTGTGAGTGTTGGGCTATTTCGCTAATCTTATTGGCGATTGCCTGTGCAACACGCCCACTGACCCCGGTATCAACTTCATCGAAAATGATGCTGGTGACGCCTTGCGATTCTGAAAAAATCGTTTTAAGGGCCAACATTAATCGTGATAATTCCCCACCAGAAGCAGTCTTGGCAAGCGGTCGTAGCTTCTCACCCGGATTAGGTTGAATATAAAACTCAACTTTATCCCGACCACTACGCATAAATTGTTGGTCATCAACCGTTGCAAATTCAACTTTGAAGACCGTTTTAGCCATGTAGAGCGCTTTGAGTTGTTGATGAACAGCCTTTTCCAATTGTTGAGCGGCTGCTTGTCGTTTCTCAGAAAGAACGGCTGCTTCTTGCAGCAATTGGGCCTGTTGTTGTTCAAATTGTTGCTCTAATTCGCTTGCGTTGGCTTCAGTGGCCTGCATATCTTGCAATTCTTTGGTAATTTGCGCCCCATAAGCCAAAATTTCAGGAATTGAATCGCCATATTTATGTTCGAGATTATTGATTGTTTCCAAGCGCTGTTCAATTTCATCCAAGCGCGCTTCGTCCCATTCAAGATTATCAACTTCCCGACTAATATCACTACCACTATCTTGTAGTGTATAGTAGCCTGTTTGTAGATTATCGGCAATTCTTTTGAATTCAGGATCTAATTCCGCAATTTCTTGCATCTGATTCATTGCAATCGCAATTTGATCTAGCGCGTTACCCTCTTCCCCAGATAAAATGGCCCGACTAGCTTGCAAGGCCTGATTAATCCGTTGGAAATTGCTGAGTTTCGCACGTTCTTCGATTAGCTTACTTTCTTCATCAGGTTGTAATTGCGCCGCATCGATTTCGTTAGTTTGAAACTTAAGCATATCGAGGCGTTGGGCCCATTCTTGCTCATTTTGTTGTTTCTTTTTCAACGCTTTTTCCGTTTGCCGGTAAGCCTGATACGTTTCTTGATAGGCCGCTTTAGCGCTCGCCAAGGTTGTATGGGCAAACTCATCCAACAGGCCTAGGTGGCGATCAGGATACATTAATTCTTGATGTTCATTTTGACCGTGAATATCAACTAACGTTTCCCCAATTTTTTTAAGCGTCGTGGTATTGACCAGATGACCATTAACGCGGCAAACGTTATGCCCGTTTAACGCCAGATCACGTTGTAATAAAACGGTTTGATCATCATGTTCAATCCCATATTCAGCTAAAAGCGCGGCAGTCGTGCCGTTTTCGGGTAATGTAAACAAGCCCTCTAACGTCGCTTTTTTCGCACCGGTTCGGATGAAATCCTGTGACCCTCGACCCCCGGCTAACAAGCCAACCGCATCGATAATAATCGATTTCCCGGCCCCTGTTTCACCAGAAAGAACCGTCATCCCTTCATCGAAACTAATGGCTAATTGATCTATAATTGCAAAGTCGTGAATGACTAATTCTTGTAGCATTTGAAAATGCCCCTTTCATCTGGTCCTAATCTTAAAAAAACTTGCTAAATTACTTTAGCAAGTCTTCGATAAATAATCTGAACTGTTTTGCTTGTTCCTCAGATTTACAAATAATCAGGACCGTGTCATCGCCACCAATTGTCCCAAAAACATCTTCGGATTGTAATTGATCTAATAAACTTGCAATTGCTGGTGCATTACCAGGATGCGCCTTAATCACCACAAAATAATCCTGTTGATTATGGGTTACATAGGCATCTCGTAATGTCCGTCGCAATTTTTCTTTAACGTCTAATTTTTTTTCAAGCGGTAAGCTATAGTGATAACCTTCATCCGCATTAGGGACTTTTACCAGCTGCATTTCTTTGATATCACGCGAAATCGTGGCCTGCGTGACCTCAATTTGTTCCGCCTGCAAGAGTTTAACAAAATCCTCTTGGCGTTCAATTTCATGAGTTTGAATTAAATTTCTCAACAGTCGTTGTCGGTCTACTTTACGCATCAAAAACACCTCTTCTTGTGAATAACAATTCTAACTCACATGATAGCGTATTTATACATAAAACACAAAGATTTATGCATTATTTTCCGGAAGGTCGTTTTAATTCTGCATAAGCTCGTTCTAAAACCGCATCAATATTCACGGTTTCAGCAAGTGTACCCGTTTCTGCTTCTGTATTCCGTAGATGAATCAAGAACTCAATGTTCCCTTCGCCGCCTTTAATCGGTGAAAAATCAAGACCTAAAACATCGTAGCCTGTTGCTAAACTAAAGTTGACGATATCAGTCACAACATTTTTATGAACCTTAGGATCGCGGACAATGCCGTTTTTACCAACGTTGGCTGGACCCGCTTCAAATTGGGGCTTAATCAAAGCAACCGCATCACAATTAGGTTTAAGAATTGGCTTTAAAGGTATCAAAATCTTGTGCAACGAAATAAAAGAAACATCGGTCATCGCAAAGTCTGGTAAGCCATCGGTAAAGTCCTCTGGTTGGCTGTAACGGAAATTAACCCGTTCCATGACCACCACGCGGGGATCTTCACGCAACTTCCAAGCCAATTGGTTATAACCCACATCAAGTGCGTAACAGCGCCGTGCGCCATTGCGCAACGCAACATCGGTGAACCCACCTGTTGATGACCCGATATCCAACGTCAATTTATCTTTCAGATCGATATCAAAAACGTCGATGGCCTTCGCCAATTTCAAAGCACCCCGACCAACGTATGGGATTTTATGGCCTTTAACTCTTAATACGGTTTCGGCGTCGATTTTTTCGCCGGGCTTGTCAATTCGTTCATCATTTTTCCCATAAACTTCACCAGCCATAATTGCCCGCTTACCTTGTTCCCGTGATTCAAATAAACCTTGTTGTACTAATAGTACGTCTACCCGTTCTTTTTTCATCTGTTCTCCTATTCGTTGAAATAGTCCAAAAAACTATTTAATAAAGTCCGGTCAAAAGTCGTGACTTGCGCTAGTTGTTGTTGTGCTTGTTGACAAGTCGTTTGAAGCGCTGCTTGAGCACCGGGCAACCCCAATAAAATGGGGAAGGTATTTTTTTGTTCTGCGGCATCTTTATGGACAGCCTTGCCCATTTCCGCAGTGGTACTGGTAACATCTAAGATATCATCTTGAATTTGAAAGGCCAACCCAAATTGTTGCGCAAAACCGCATAAAGCATCTGTTTCAGCGGCATTAAGTTGGGCTAAGACAGCGCCCATGGTCACCGCAACCTCAATCAAACAGCCCGTTTTAAGACGATGAACCTGTTGTAATTGGGCTAACGTCAACGTTTTTTGCTCGCCTTCGATATCTTCGATTTGACCAGCAACCATGCCATTAGCACCGGCTGCTTGTGCCAACAACCGAATAAGTGTGATGCGTTGTTCTGCGGTCACGTTTAATGTCGCTAACCATTCAAACGCAAGTGTTAATAACCCATCACCAGCCAAAATAGCCTCAGCTTCACCAAAGACCTTATGGTTCGTCGGTTGACCACGCCGTAAATCGTCATTGTCCATTGCAGGTAAGTCATCGTGAATTAACGAGTAACTATGGATTAATTCAAGCGCACCAGCAGCTCTAAAAGCTGTCTCATCAATGCTTTGACCGGCACTTTCTAAGACCGCAAATAATAAGAGTGGCCGCAATCGTTTACCACCTGCCATGACCGAATACGTCATCGCTTTTTGCAGCGTTGGTTCTTGAATTTTGGACAATTCATTTTTTAAATAAGCATCAAACTGCGGCAATTCACGTGCTGCTAATTGTTTAAAATTAGCCATTACTGTTGCTCCTCAGCATCTAATGGCACTTCTTCACCGTTGTCGGCCATTACTTTAGCCATTGTCTTTTCAGCTTGGCTCAATGTTTCTTCGAGCGTTTGACTGAGCTTAACACCTTCTTGAAAGGCCGTCATTGCTTTTTCAAGTGGCACATCGCCCGTTTCCAATTCATTGACGATCACTTCTAATTGCGCTAAATTTTCTTCAAACGTTAATTTTTTTTCTGCCATTTTATTCTTCTCCTTTATGGGTTGCGACAACTTCAGCTGTTACTAACCCATCTTGAACGTGTAATTCAATCGGTTGTTGGGCCTTAAAATCAGCCACTTTTTTCAACATTTGTTGCTGATCATCCGTCACATAGGCGAAACCGCGGCCTAAAATCTTCAACGGACTAACTAAATCGAGTGCTGCAATGGCTTGTGCGGCCTTTTGCCGGCGATCAGCCATTAACCGGTTCATCGCTTGGTTTAAACGCCGTTGTTGTTCAGTAACGTCTTTTTGCGCTTGTTGGACCGCCATTAGTGGTGATTGTGCTGTTAACCGTTGTTGCAACAATTGAACCTGCTGGCGCCGGTCTTTTAACAATTGCTGTTGTGCGGTCAATAAGCGCCGTTGCAGTTGATCAACATTTTGGAGATAGCCATCATACAAGCGTTTAGGTTGTTTCAGAACATAACTATTTTGTAAATGATCGAGTTGTTTTTTATTAAGCGCAACGGTTTTTGAAAAGGCTTGGTATAACCGCAAACGCTGTTGTTGTAATTTTAAAATTTCATCCGTTAAAACGGGCGTTGCTAATTCGGCCGCCGCTGTCGGCGTTGCCGCTCGAACATCCGCAACCAAATCAGCAATCGTCGTATCGGTTTCATGACCCACTGATGAAATGACCGGAATCTGACTGGCCACAATCGCCCGTGCAACGCGTTCTTCATTAAACGGCCACAAATCTTCAATTGAGCCACCACCCCGACCGATAATAATCGTATCGAAGTCGCCACATTCATTGACCTGTTTGAGTCGCTCAACTAAAACATCAGCCGCACCGTCACCTTGAACAACTGCTGGGAACAACACTAACTGTGCAATTGGATAGCGCCGTTGGGTAGTCGTAATAATGTCGCGAATCACTGCCCCAGAAGGACTCGTAATCACCGCAATTCGTTTAGGGAAACGGACTAGGGGTTGCTTAGGCGCATCAAACAAACCCTCCGTTGCTAATTTCGCCTTTAATTGCTCATAGGCTTGATACAGCGCACCTAGGCCATCGGGTTCCATACGTTCAACGTAAATTTGATAGTTACCGGAAGCTTCGTATAGCGAGATTCGGCCAACAATAAGGACTTTCATCCCTTCTTCCGGCGTAAACTTCACCTTTTCAAAGGCGGACTTAAACATAATGGCACTAATTTTAGCCTTATTATCCTTCAAGCTAAAATATTGATGCGCATTAGGCCGCAAGCGGAAGTTGGAAATTTCACCAGTCAAATAAACCCGATCCAAATACGGATCACGTTCAAATTTAGCTTTCAAATATTGCGTTAAAGCGGTGACTGTTAAATAATCAGTTGGTTTAACCACGTTTGACACGTTCCTTTGCAATTTCAATCGTTTGTTCCATTAACATTGTAATCGTCATTGGCCCAACACCTCGTGGCACTGGGGTCATCGCGCTGACGTGCGTTTGAAGGGCTTCAAAATCAACATCGCCAGTGACTGAACCGTCTTCAAGGCGGTTAATACCGACGTCGATGACCACTGCCCCTTCTTTGACCGCATCAACACCGAAAAAGTGCGGTTTACCAATGGCGGCTACCAAAATATCGGCTGTTTTAGTGAGGGTTTTTAAATCCGCTGTCCGACTGTGCGCAATTGTCACGGTCGCATTGGCATTGAGCATCAACGCTGCTAAAGGACGGCCGACAATATTACTCCGACCGACAATCACAACGTTTTTACCAGCCACATCAATCTTATGGGCCGCCAATAAGCGCATAATCCCATTAGGGGTGCAGGCCACTAAGCCTGGTTGGTTAAGCCATAATTGTCCAATATTAACGGGACTAAACCCATCAACGTCTTTTTTGGCATCGATTGCTTGGATGACATGATCTTCATTAATTTGTTTTGGCAATGGCAATTGCACCAAAATACCATCAACGGTGCGATCGTCATTCAGCGTTTTTACCAAGGCCAACAATTCAGCTTCGGTCGTTTCAGCTGGGAGACGTTTTAACTCTGATGCCATACCAATCTTAGTGGCTCTTTTTTGTTTACTTTGCGTATAAATCGCACTTGCTGGATCATCGCCGACCATGATGACCACCAATTTAGGTGTTACCCCTTGTTGTTTAAGTGTTTCAACTGCTAATTGTTGCGCTTGTGTCAGTTCATTGGCAAGTGCTCGCCCATCTAGTAATTCCAAAATTAACAACCCCTATATATCGATATTTGATGATTCCATTTTAACATAAGCAGTCATTTTTTTAGCGTTTCGGGTTGATAAATTATCATTAAACCTAAAAAAACACGCTAAAAAAATACTTTTAACGTGTTTTAAGGAATTTCGTTCGTATTTTACTAGTTAATCAATTTACTTTTATTTTGTCATTTTATGACTAAGCTTCAACGAATTTAGATAACACGCCGTTGATAAATCCTTTTGCTTGATCATCTGTAAATTGTTTTGCAAGTTCAAGCGCTTCATTCAAAGCGACTTTGGCAGGTGCTTCGGTTGAGTTTTGCATTTCAAACAAACCTAATCGCAAAATAATAAGGTCTGGTTTTGCCAACCGAGAAAGTTGCCAACCTTTTTTCAAATAAGGGGTTAATGCTGCATCAAGCGCGGCTTGATTTTCAGTTACACCTGACACTAAGAAAGCCAAATAAGCAGGTACTTCAACTGGTGTGACTTCTTCAGCATCAAACTGATCCATCGTTAAGACGGCTTGATAAGCGTCCTCTAATTCTAAAGATTGATTCGCATTGAGTGTAAATAGCACTTGGAAAGCTGCTTGTCGAATTTGGTGTCGATTAAAATTAGGCATTAAGATTGGTCTCCATTTAGATCAGGTGTTTCATCGTTAAATAAATCATCTGGATCAATAATATTTTGTGTTTTTTCGGTTACGACGCCAACAACATGTACGTTGACTTCCGCTAATTCTAAGTCAGTCATAAATAATAACTGTTCCTTCAAGGCTTCTTGCATGGCAAGGGCCACCTTAGGGACAGAAACGCCATAATTAAGGTAGACATAAACGTCCGCATTAACTTTGCCATCAATCACTTTTAAAGTAACGCCCTTACCATGATTTGAACGACCAAATAATTCATTAATCGATGATGAGATTGTCCCACGCATCTGATGAACGCCTTCAATTTGGCTTGCGGCAATGCCTAAAATGACTTCCACCACTTCAGGTGCCATTTGGATCTTACCCAATGAATTTTCTTGCGTATCTAGTACAATATTTGTTTCTTCAGCCATCAATAACCCTCCTAACAAATTCTTACCAGCAGTTAAACGCTGCTGTTAGGCACGCGAAATGTAAGTACTATCTGATGTATTAATTGTCAATACATCGCCTTCGTTAATGAAGAATGGTACTTGAACCACTAAGCCTGTTTCTAGTGTTGCTGGTTTGGTACCACCCGAAGAAGTATCGCCACGCACACCAGGTTCTGTTGCGGCAACTGCTAAATCAACTGTCTTAGGTAGTTCAACCCCTAAGGTTTCGCTTCCAAACATCATGATTGAAACTTGCATGTTTTCCTTCAAGAATTTTAATTCATCTTGAATTTGTGCTGCTGGTAATTCTAATTGTTCATAAGTATCTGTATCCATAAAGACATGGTTGTCGCCATCTGCATAAAGATATTGCATTGATTTTGTATCAATAATTGCCTTTTCAACTTTTTCAGTTGAACGGAATGTTTTTTCTTGGTTAGCGCCGGTTCTTAAATTCTTAAGTTTTGAGCGGACAAAAGCGCCACCCTTACCTGGTTTAACATGTTGGAATTCAACCACTCGCCATAGGTTGTTGTCAAATTCGATTGTTAAGCCGTTTTTAAAATCATTAACTGATAACATTAATATTTCCTCCGTACTTTTTTAAAAGTATGCCATTGCCTTAATCATAGCAAGAAATCAGGTTTAAAAGCAAGTCTTTCCAGTCGTTTAAACTGATTGTATGTAAAAAAGGGATTGGCCAAAGCCAATCCCTTTAGTTATGCAAGATCGCTTTTTAATAGCGATTCGCACTCACAGTTAGATTGTCAATGGTTTGTTGCTTGAGTTACAAGTATACCAGTTATCACCGATTTATACAAATCAGCCTGGTAAATCTTAAGCAAATAAAAAACACCCACGAAACGTGAGTGTTTTTAAAGCATTATTTAGCTTCTGCTGTATAAACAGAAACTTTCTTCTTGTTTTTACCGAAACGTTCGAAACGAACGACACCTTCGACAAGAGCAAATAATGTGTCATCGCCACCGCGACCAACATTTTCACCTGGGTGAATCTTTGTACCGCGTTGACGGTAAAGGATTGAACCAGCTGTAACAGTTTGGCCATCAGCACGTTTAGAACCTAAACGACGACCTGCAGAGTTACGGCCGTTAGTTGTTGAACCGCCACCCTTATGGTGAGAGAAGAATTGTAAATTCATTTGTAACATCTAAATGCACCTCCTGTTTATTAACTGTCTATTTACGTTTTGTTTGTACTTGAATGTACTGCCCGTATTGTTGCGTAATATCTTCGAGCGTCAGTTGCAAATTCTGCAAGAGAATTTGCGCCGTTGCCAAAGCTTGTCCCGTAACCGTTGCCGGCACTTGACAGGTTAACAAACCACCATTTAGGTTATCTGCTTCTACCTCTGGTTCAAAACCAGCGAGCTTTTGCAAACTGTTAATCGTCCCAATTGAGACGGCTGAAACAGCTGCACAAACGATATCACTCCCGTAAGGACCCGAGTCAGCATGACCCGTAATTTGAAAAGAAATAATTTGCGAATCCGCATTGACGATAAAGTCAGCCTTAATCATCTTATTTCCCTCAATTAAGCGTTGATAGCGTCGATCATCACTTTAGTATATGGTTGACGATGACCCTTCTTTTGATGACTGTGTTTCTTAGGTTTGTATTTGAAAGTAACAACTTTCTTTTCGCGCCCTTGTTTTTCAACAGTACCATCAACAGTAACACCATCAATGTTTGGTGTACCAACCTTAGTTGTTTCACCACCAACTAAAATAACTTGATCAAAAGTTACTTTTTCGCCAGCTTCTGCGGCTAACTTTTCAACGTAGATTGCTTGACCAGCTTCTACCTTATATTGTTTGCCACCTGTTTTGATAATTGCGTACATGTGTGCACCTCCTATTTTTTCTTAGACTCGCCAACTAAGGTGACTAATAATAGTACTTAATGCCTTAGTATGCGCGGTTGCAGCTGTGGAGCTCACAATTACAACGTTCATATGATATCAAATATTCGCGACCGAGTCAATAGCTATTTACGCTTCAACGAAGAAGCCAGCGACATTAAAAGCCATGTTTGGCATCTGAACAAGTTGATAAAGCATCTTGGCCATATAGCGTGGTGAATAGACTAACCCATCTTCAATCCACTTGAATACGAGCACTAAACTTGCGCCAGCAAGATAATCGGCTGTGATACTCAATTCAATCTGATCAGCTTGGGTTGCTTCTTGAAACAAATTAGTGAGATAGTTTTCAATTAGCCGTCGCATTTCGGTCGTTAGTTGCTGTTTAAAGGCCAGACTCGTATCATTTTTATGGAATACTTTAAAGGCATCTTGACGCCGTTCAACGTACTCAAATAACGCTAATAAATTGATTTGCTGATAAGGTTGCGCCAATTTATCTTTTTGAATCGTTACGGTTTGGTATAAATCCTGAACTAAATCCTGGACTGCTTTTTGAATAAAATCCGTTTTATCTTCATAATGAAGGTAAAACGTGCCCCTAGTAATCTGTGCTTGTTTGGTAATCGCTTGAATTGAAATTTCTTTAGTGGTTGCTGTTTTTAATAGTTCAACTAGTGCTCGGCGTAACTGTTGCTTTGTTCGCTGAACACGTGGGTCGGTCGTTTCAGGATTGCTTTCACGAACCATTTTGGTTCCCCCATTCTTTGGCTACTTCGCGTCTAGTATAGCCTGTTTTTTCGATAACTGTCTAGCATTTGCTTTTAAAGTCCGTTTTTTTAATCGGACCTCTTTAGATTCAATAACTCACACCTAAATTTAATTGTCGTCGGCTATTTCTTATAGTAGAATGAAACAAGTATCTTAAATCGGACAGTGTTAGGTGGTCGTTATTTTGATTTCTGCATTCTTTACTATTTTTCTTTCAATCGTATTATTCGCTGTAGTTGCTAGCCAATTAACATTTCGAATCGGACTAGTGCTTAATTGTCTTATTTTCATTATTTTAGTCGGCATTGACGCTAGCCTCTTTGGTTGGGGGAGCGGTGCCCACTGGATTTACTTTATTTTAAGTTTAATCGGCTTAGTCGCAAGCGAACTATTCTTAGCGGACTTACCGACTGTCAACCGGCATTAATTTTAAACAACAAAAGGCGGACTTTCAGGCAAATTTACATTTGTCCTGAAGTCCGCCTCTTTTTGTGCTGTTTGTGCCCCTGCCAAGGACTTTTAGTATATCATTAATGACCACTGGATTAAACCGTTGTTGCATCCGCCGTTGATTGACAGTTTTTCAAAAGAAAAGAGAAGATTTCCTGACAAAAAAAGCGCCCAGACAAAAGTCCTAGCGCTTTTGAATCCAAATTAATCAAGTAGTGTGGTTTCTTTGACGGCATCGATTGTCTTGGTGCCTGCCAATTGCATTGTGATTGACAATTCATGGTTCAAATGATCAATCACAGAGGTAACGCCTTGTGCGCCCCCTAAGTTTAACCCGTAAATAATTGGGCGACCAATTGCGACCAAATCAGCACCACTAGCAAGCGCCTTAAAGACGTGCTCACCACGACGAACGCCGCTATCAAAGATGATTGGTACCCGTTTGGCAACTTGTTGTGCCACTAATGGTAACACTTCAAAAGAAGCAGGCCCACCGTCTAATTGACGGCCGCCATGATTTGACACCCAAATACCATCAGCACCTGCTTGGATGGCTAATTCAGCATCAACGGGTGATTGAATCCCTTTGACAATGACGGGTAAGTGCGTGATTTCTTTAATCTTTTGAATATCTTCTGGAACAATCCCTTGTTTAGCAGCCGCATAGATTTCTGAAATGCCTTTGCCAGCACCATCTGAGTTGCTATAAGCTGCTAAGTTAGGCATTGGTAGTGGGAATTGGAATTTTGTTTCGATATCCGTTTCACGATAACCACCTAACGTTGAATCAACCGTCAAAATAATGCCTTTAACCCCGGCTTTAACGGCCTTTTGTAGTAAGAATTCATTAAATTGATCATCTTTGCTCATATAAAGTTGGAAGAATTGTGGTGCATCAGGCGCAGCTGCGGCTGCATCTTCAACGAGTGTATTCGCATACGTACTAATTGAGAAAATTGAACCAGCTGCGGCCATCCCTTTAGCGGTATCCACTTCACCCTTTTCGTGGGCTAAGCCTTGTGCGGCTGAAGGGGCTTGAATAATCGGCGTCTTCAAATCAATATCCCACAATTTTGTGTGCAAATCAGCATGTTCAACCCCTTGTAAAACGCGGGGCATAATCTTCTTTTGATTGAAGGCACTGGTATTTTCAGCCATTGTCCATTCATCTTCTGAACCGCCACGAATATAGCCAAAAGCGCCGGCTTCCATTCGTTCTTTCACACGACCTTCTAACGATGCTAAGTTTAAAACATCAATTGGTGTTTCTGCGTCACTTGTATGATATGTCATAATAATTGCCTCTTTCTTTTTGTCAATATGATCATGATATAGCACTTACATAGTGATTAGCAAACATTTGTACTCGCTTCCTACTTTTGACTTTTGAAACCAATATCCCGCCGAAAAAAACTTTGCGGATTGGCCACCGATTGTAAGTCCGCTTCGATCTGAACCCGCGCCTGTGCCATAGTGGGCGCCGTATAAACTGCTGTATATAAACGACCCCCACTACTCATTAAGCCCCCAGTGGTCGCTGCCACACCGGCAAAGCTAAACTGACTATTAGCCGCTTTAAAACGAGCGCTGGGTGCCAGCTGAAAAACGGCTGGCGCTTGATTTGGATAACCTTTAGCGGCTACCACAACCCCCAGTGTCACACCGCCTGTTTGCCAATCCAAAGTCGGTTGCTGGTGGGTTAATAATTGCTGAAAGACTTGCGCTAAATCACCCTGCAAACGCGGTAGCACCACTTGAGTTTCCGGATCGCCAAAGCGCACGTTGAATTCAATCACTCTGATGCCCGTCGCGGTCGCAATTAGCCCTGCGTATAAAACACCAGTAAACGGTGTGCCGTTAGCGGCCATCGTCGCGACCATCGGTTTAATAATCGTTTCAACCGCTTTTTGCACCATTTGGTCACTAATTTGCGGGACTGGGCAATAAGCACCCATCCCACCGGTATTCGGCCCCCGGTCACCTTCAAAAGCCCGCTTATGATCTTGGGCAATCGGCAACGGATAAACTTGATTATCAGCCACTAATGCCATTAACGAGAATTCTTCACCAACTAGGTAATCCTCAATCAGGATCTGGTGGCGCCCTTGTTTAAAGAACCGCCGAACGGCCGCTAAGCCATCCGCCAATGTTTCAGCGATGACCACCCCTTTACCAGCCGCTAAACCATCGGCCTTAATCACTATCGGCAACGAACGCCCTTGCAACGCGGATAACGCCTCTGATTCGTTAGTCACCGTTTGATATTGTGCGGTGGGCACTTGGGCCTGAGCCATCATTTCTTTGGCAAATGTTTTTGAGCCCTCCAATGCCGCAGCCTGCTTCGTCGGGCCAAAAATTGCTAAACCCGCGGCTTGAAAAGCATCCACAATCCCAGCGACTAACGGTTGTTCTGGGCCAACGACGGTGTAAGCCACCGCCTGTTTTTTAGCAAACGCAATTAACTGCTCAAAATCATCGACGTCAATTGCAGCCGTTTTTATCTGGTCCAATTGCATCCCCGGATTCCCAGGTAAGCAATAAACCTGTTCAACTTGTTCACTTTTTAGTAGTTCACGTGCCAGTGTATGCTCACGCGCACCACTGCCAATCACCAAGATATCCATTTAATTGCCACCTCTTAATGTTTAAAATGACGTCGATTTGTAAAGACCATGCTGACCCCTTTTTGGTTCGCCATGTCGATTGAATCTTGATCTTTAATTGATCCACCAGGTTGAATAATCGCTGTAATACCATGTTCAGCAGCGTAGGCCACACTATCGTCCATTGGGAAAAAGGCATCTGACGCTAACACGAATGGCGCTTGCATGCCGTTAGCTAATGCTTGTTCCAACGCAATTTTAACGGAGCCAACCCGGTTCATCTGACCGGCGCCAACGCCCAACGTTTGATCTTTGGTTGCAACAACAATCGCGTTACTCTTGACGTGTTTCACCACGCGTTGTGCAAATAGGAGCGCTTCTTTTTCATCCTTAGTTGGGGCTTTAGTGGTGACTGTCTTCAATTCGGATGCTTGATCCGTTAAGCAATCTCTTTCTTGAACCAATAGACCACCTAAGACCGAAACTGTTTCGAACCGGTCCGCTTTAGCGGCTTGTTCAAAATCAAGCGTCATCAACCGGATATTCTTTTTCTTTTCAAGAATCGCCAATGCTTCTGGTGCAAAACTGGGGGCAATAACAATTTCCAAGAATAATTCATGTAAAGCATTGGCTGTTTGGACGTCTACTTCGCGATTCAAGGCAATGATACCGCCAAAAATTGAGACGGAATCAGCTGCAAAAGCTTTTTGCCAAGCATCGTAGATAGTTGTCCCCAAACCAACGCCACAAGGATTCATGTGTTTCATCGCCACTACGCATGGTTCGCTGAATTCTGCGGCGACTTTAATCGCTGCATCCGCATCCTTAATATTGTTGTAAGACAATTCTTTCCCGTGTAATTGGTGGGCAGAGGCAATCGAAAAGTCGCTTGGTAAAGCACTTTGGTAAAAGGCAGCTTTTTGATGGGCGTTTTCGCCGTAACGTAACGCTTGTTTGAAGTCGTATGTTAAGGAAAGTTTTTCAGGGAATTCAACCGCATCGGCATCTGATAGATACCCGGCAATCAAGCTATCATAGGCAGCCGTATGCCGGAATGCTTTAGCGGCTAAATGACGGCGGTAAGTGACATCATCTTGTTGCAATTGTGTCAATGTTTCGTCATAGTCGGCTTGATCCACCACGACGTACACTGACTTAAAGTTTTTAGCGGCTGAACGTAACATTGATGGGCCACCAATATCAATTTGTTCAATCGCTTGCGCTTGGGTAATCGCTGGTTTTTGAATCGTTTCTTTAAAGGGATAGAGGTTAACACAGACAAGATCAATCGGTGTAATCTCGTGTTCAGCAAGTGCTGCCATATGCGTTGGTTCATCGCGCTTAGCCAATAAGCCACCGTGAATATTGGGATGGAGGGTTTTAACCCGTCCGTCCAGCATTTCAGGAAAATGAGTCACTTCATCAATGGGTGTCACTGGCACACCCGCTTTTTCCAAGGCGCTAAAAGTGCCACCGGTTGAAATAATTTCAAAATCTGCCGCTACTAATCCTTGGGCAAATGCCACAATACCCGTTTTGTCTGAAACGCTAATCAATGCTCTTTTCATGTGTTAAAAGCTCCCTTTAATTATTTTTTTGAATCAAATCATAAATCACAGCTGGATACAATTGATGTTCGACCGTGTGAACGCGGGCTTCTAGCATTGCTAACGTATCATTTGGTTTCACCGGAACGGTTGCTTGGGCGATGATTGGGCCTGTGTCCACCCCTTCATCGATATAGTGGACCGTCACGCCGGTTTCAGTCACCTTAGCGTGATACGCCTCTTCAATCCCGTGAATCCCTGGAAAAGCCGGTAGCAGTGCCGGGTGGATATTGATAATCCGCTGAGGATAAGCCCCCAGTAAAACGGGCGTGATAATTCGCATATACCCCGCCAAGATAATATAATCGATTGCCAAAGGTGCCAACTGGGCAACGACTGCTTGCTCGTAAGCTTGACGATTTTCAAACTGACGTGGTGCCAACACCGTCACCGGCACCTCCCGCCGGTGCGCCTTTTCAATCACAGCTGCTTGCGGGCGATCGCAAACCAGTTGGACAATTTCAAGACCCGCTTGTTGTAAGCGTTGATTATCAGCAATTGCTTCGAAGTTACTGCCTGTGCCAGATGCAAAAATTGCCACTCTCATTTGGCTGTCACCAATTCAACCGTCGCTTGTTGACGTTTTTGAACGGTCCCAATCTGATAAGCTTGTTCCTGCTTGGCATTCAATTGCGCTAAAACAGCTGGTGCTGCTTCTGGCGCAACCGCCAAGACCATTCCAATCCCCATATTAAAGATGTTATACATTTCCATCTCAGCAAGTTGACCATATTGTTGTAAGGCCTTAAAAATCGGTAAGATTGGCCAGCTGCCTAACGTTAAGTAGGCAGCCAAATCAGTCGGTAACATCCGCGGGACGTTTTCAATAAAACCGCCACCTGTAATATGCGCAGCGCCTTTAATCACCCGTTGTTGCAGTAGCGGCTGTAAATCTTCAACGTAAATCTTAGTCGGCGTTAATAACCAATCACCCAGTGGCTTACCCGGTAACTCAGGTAATTGGCTGGCGACCGTCAAATCATTTTGTTCAAAAAAGATTTTGCGAACCAATGAATAACCATTAGAGTGAATGCCACTAGACGCCACCCCAATCAAAACGTCACCGGCCTGAATCGTTTTACCGGTCACAAGCGCATCTTGTTCAGCAATCCCCACCGCAAAACCGGCAACGTCATAATGCTTAGCCGCATACATACCAGGCATTTCGGCCGTTTCACCGCCAATTAAAGCCATATTGGCTTGCTTGCAACCTTCAAGCACACCAGCGACGATGTCTTCAATCTTATCCGGATCAGTTTTACCAGTTGCTAAATAGTCTAAGAAGTATAACGGTTGCGCACCTTGCGCAACAATGTCGTTGACACACATCGCCACACAATCAATCCCGATAGTCGCATGTTGATCAGCTGCAAAAGCAACCATCAATTTCGTACCGACACCATCCGTACTCGAGACCAATACTGGCTTTTGATACTGGGCCATTTCTAGCGCGTATTGTCCGCCAAAGCTGCCAATATTGTGATTATCAGCCCCTACTTTTTTTTGGATGCGGGCAACGACTTCGTAACCAGCCGTCACATCAACGCCCGCTTTTTGGTAAGCATCTGTCATCTCGATTACTCCTTATCTTGTTTTAAACTCGCTTGATAATCTGCTTCATAATCGTATAGCGGTGTTGGATAATCGCCATTAAAATACGCCATACATAACCCCGAATACGGTGCATCTTGGTGTAAACCAATCGCATCAATCAAACCCTCTTGACTCAAAAAGGCCAACGAATCGGCACCGATTGTTTCACACATTTGAGCGACACTTTGGCGCGCAGCGATTAATTCTTCGCGGGTTTGAATGTCAATGCCGTAAAAACACGGGTATTTCAACGGCGGTGAAGCAACTCGTAAATGTACTTCTAGCGCCCCAGCCTCTTTTAAACGTTTAACAATATGCTTGCTAGTGGTGCCGCGAACAATTGAATCATCAACTAACACAATTCGTTTACCTGCTACAACACTTTTAACAACTGCTAACTTACGGTTAACACCTTGCTCACGCAGTGCTTGTGTCGGTTGAATAAAGGTTCGGCCGACGTATTGATTTTTAACCAAACCCATTTCATATGGTAGGCCGCTAGCTTCCGCGTACCCACTCGCCGCGGAGAGTGATGAGTTAGGTACCCCAATCACCATATCAGCCTCAACGCCCGTTTCCGCCGCCAATCGTTTACCCATTCGCTTTCGCGCCGCGTGGACGTTAATCCCGCATATATCAGAATCTGGTCGGGCAAAATAGATATATTCCATCGAACAAATCGAATGGGTCGTTTCGGTCGTGAAGAAATCCGAATGCAAGCCATCGCGATCAATTGTCACGATTTCACCAGGCTGCACGTCCCGAATAAAAGTCGCTTCGACCGCATTCAGCGCACACGTTTCACTGGCAACGACATACGCCCCATTGGCCATTTGCCCAATCGATAATGGCCGGAAACCATTAGGATCAAGCATCGCAATCAAGGAATCCTGTGTTAATAAAACGTAAGCAAAACCCCCGTGAATATGGTTGAGGGCCGTTTTAATTTTAGTGTGTAAATCCGGACCAGCCGCTCGCCGAATCAGATGCATTAAAATTTCTGAATCAGAACTAGATTTTAAAATGGCGCCATCATCTTCCAATTGACGCCGTAACGTGACCGCGTTCGTTAAATTGCCGTTATGCGCTAACGCAAATTGACCATCGGCAAAATCAAACAAGAAGGGTTGAATATTTTCGAGGCCATGACTGCCGGCTGTTGCGTATCGAACATGACCGATAGCCGCTTCACTTGTTAATTGGGCTAAATTTTCCTGTTTCCGAAAAACATCCGCTAGTAGGCCTCGATCGCGATACCCCAGTAACTGACCATGGTCATTGGTGACGATTCCCGCCCCTTCTTGCCCCCGGTGTTGGAGACTATGAAGACCAAAATAAGCTAATTGATTGGCATCTGGATGACCCCAAACCCCAAAGACACCACATTCTTCATTTAAGCTTCTGATTTCATTAAGCATGGTAAAGCCGCCTCCCAAGCATCCTTGGCCGCTTCAATGGTCAAGTCAATCGTTTCATCTTTCGTTTGAATATGCATTACTGGTTCAGCCGTTACCCGACCAATCAATTGGGCTGATTGGTGGCTAATCTGTTCAAAAGCAACTTGGTCGGCCGCTTTAACCGTCACAATAAACCGCGATTGTGTTTCGGCAAATAATTGGCGACTAGCCAGATCTACTTGTACGTGATACCCCAAACCTTGTTTGAAGGTTGCTTCAGAAAGCGCGACGGCTAAGCCCCCTTCTGATAGATCATGCGCACTAGCAATCAAGCCTTGTTGAATGGCTTTTAAAACAAGATCTTGATTAGCCTTTTCCGTTGCTAATGAGAAATGGCCCAGTTGACCTGAAATAGTGCCTTGTTGCATCTTTTGTAATTCACTACCAGCATAGTTATCGTCAGTTTCACCAATCAAATAAATTAAATCATCGGCTTGTTTGAAGTCTTGCGTGGTAATGTCTTTGATATCTCGAATTAAACCAACCATCCCAATCATTGGTGTGGGGTAAATCGCTTCTCCGTTAAATTCGTTGTACAGTGAGACGTTTCCCGAAATCACTGGGGTCCCAAAAGTCTCGCAAGCAGCGGCAATTCCCTGCGCGCTCTGATCAAATTCCCAGAAAACAGCTGGTTTTTCCGGATTACCGTAGTTTAAACAATCCGTAATCCCTAATGGTTGCCCACCAGCAGCGACAATATTTCGAGCTGCTTCAGCGACTGCAATTTGGCCACCCACGTGGGGATCTAGATAAAGATAGCGACCGTTACAGTCGGTCGTCATCGCAAGGGCCTTTTGAGTACCGCGAATACGCACTACGGCTGCATCACTACCAGGTAAAACGACGGTATTGGTTTTCACTTGGGCATCGTAGTGGCGGTAGAACGAACTTTTATCCGCGATTGTTGGTTGTTTTAATAGTGCCAACCAAGTTGCCTGAGTGTCCGTCACGGTAGGCACATAAGGCGCTTGAGCGGCAAAGGTTGCTAGGCGTTCTGGTTTTGCTTGTTCCTTATGATAAACCGGTGCGGCATCCGTTAAGGCCGCCACTGGTAAATCAGCAACCAATTGGCCTTGGTGCCATAGTTGGTATTGTTCTTCGGCTGTCACTTCGCCAATCCGAACGGCATCTAAGTCGTAGCCTTTAAATAAGGTAATCACTTGGTCTTCATAACCCGCCTTAACACATAAAGCCATTCGTTCTTGTGATTCGGATAACATGATTTCATAAGCGGACATGTCGGTTTCGCGTTGCGGCACTTGATCAAGGTCTAAAATCATCCCGGTTCCCGCTTTAGCCGCCATTTCAGCAGTTGATGAAACCAATCCAGCTGCCCCCATATCTTGAATCCCGACCAACCAATCTGAATGTTGCAAAATTAATTCTAAGCAAGCATCCATCAATAATTTTTCCATGAATGGATCGCCGACTTGAACGGCTGAGCGTTGGGTTGCTTTACCTTCTGCAAATTCGTCAGATGCAAAGGTGGCCCCGTGAATCCCATCACGTCCCGTTTTGGCGCCAACATACAACACGCTGTTGCCAGCCCCTCGTGCTTTACCTTGTTGAATATCCTTTTGTTCAATCAAACCGACACACATCGCATTCACCAATGGATTGGCTTGATAGCACGGATCAAAACTGATTTCACCGCCAACTGTTGGAATCCCAATACAATTACCATAACCGCCAATCCCAGCGACCACTTCCTGGACCAAATACTTGGTTTGGTTATCATTGAGTTCCCCAAACCGCAAGCTGTCTAAAATCGCAATCGGCGTTGCACCCATTGAAAAAATATCGCGGATAATCCCACCGACACCAGTAGCTGCCCCCTCATAGGGTTCAACAGCAGAGGGATGATTATGACTTTCAGCCTTGAAAACAACAGCTTGACCATCACCAATATCTAAAATACCGGCCCCCTCACCTGGTCCTTGTAGCACGTGGGGGCCATTCGTTGGAAATTTTTTAAGGATCGGTTTGGAGTTTTTATACGAACAATGTTCACTCCACATAACCGAGAAAAGACCCGTCTCTGTGTAATTTGGCAATCGTTTTAAAATTTTAGTGCAAATCAATTCGTATTCACTATCGGTTAAGCCCCATTGTTGGTACAACTTGGTTTGTTGAATCTCAGTTGCCGTTGGATTATTCACCATGAGTTACTACCCCGCTTTTCAAAGTTGTCAAAATCGATTGGAAGACACCCAGCCCATCCGCACTGCCCAATAAGGCTTCGACTGCACGTTCAGGGTGTGGCATCATCCCTAAAACATTCCCCGCTTCATTCGTAATACCCGCGATATTGTCTAAACTACCATTAACATCGGTTGTATAAGTAAATGCGATTTGATGTTTAGCGTGCAATTGGGCCAATGTTTCTGGATCACAATAATAATTACCTTCACCATGGGCAATCGGTAGCGCAATTGTGGCCCCTTTTGTATATTGATTTGTAAAACGTGTGTCGCTATTTTCAACCTGCAAAGTTACCGTTTCGCAAATGAAATGCGTTTGGCGATTGGGCAACAGCGCCCCTGGTAATAAGCCCGCTTCCGTCAAAATCTGGAAACCGTTGCAGATTCCTAAAACCGGTTTGCCCGCTTTAGCAAAAGCCACCACCGCCGTCATAATCGGTGCCAATTTAGCAATCGCGCCGCTGCGTAAATAATCACCGTATGAAAAGCCACCTGGAATTAGCACCGCATCAAAACCGGCTAAGCTGGTTGCTGTGTAAGAGACATAAGCCGCTTCTTCATGGCAGACATCGACAATTGCGTGGTATAAATCGGCATCACAATTCGATCCTGGGAAAACAAGCACTGCGAATTTCATTTTGCGTCCTCCACCAATTGTAAGTCGTAGCGGTATTGTTCCATATTCGGATTAGCCAATAGTCGATCGCAAATCGCTTCAACTTTATCAATCACAGCGGCTTGATCCGTACCAGTCACTTGCATTTCGAAAAACTTACCAATTCGCATTTGACTGATCCCTTCAAAACCTAAGCGTTGAATCGCACCTTGAACCGCTTGACCTTGTGGATCTAGAACTGAATCTTTATAGGTGACATAAACTTGCACGTTATACATTTGCAAACCCCCCAATCGTTTTTGTTAAGCGTTGTAAAACCGTCTCGTAGACCGTGACTAAGTCGCCCTTATTCTGGCGGAACACATCCTTATCTAATGACGAATGTGTTTGCTGATCCCAAAGTCGACAATTATCTGGTGAAAATTCATCCGCTAAAATTAAGCGTCCTTGATAGCGACCAAATTCCAACTTAAAATCAATTAAATCAATACCAATTTCATTGAATAACTTAATCAACAAAGTATTAATCTGTTTCGTCATCGCTTCAATCGTAGCCACTTCCGTAGGTGTCACCAGTTTCAAAGCCGTTGCTTGCGAGATATTAATAGCCGGATCGTCCAAAGCATCATTTTTGTAATAATATTCAATAATCGGTTGTTCTAATCGTTGTCCCAACGGTTGACCAAACTTCCGTGCAAAGCTTCCGGCGACCACATTTCTCAAGACTACTTCCAATGGGATAATGGTGACTTTTTTGACTAATTGTTCGGTTTCAGAGACATTTTTAATTGAATGGGTTTCGATGCCTTGTTGATCTAAGTAGGCAAAAATTAATTTTGAAATTTCATAATTAACGGCCCCCTTACCAGCAATCTGTTCTTTACGCTTACCGTTTAAGGCAGTTGCCTGATCCTTATAAATCATTTTTAAGACTTCGGGGTCGTCAGTTGAAAATAAGTCCTTGGCTTTCCCTGAATAAAGTAACGTTTCACTCATCATTTCTTCCTCCAATAGACATATTATTTTATAAAATAATTTATTATCGTTCGTTTTTGGTTTTGCCATAAAAAAACTTTGAAATGATTACTATTTCAAAGTTCGTTTATTTTTAAGCCAAACCGACACGCTCAAAAATTTCGGCCACATGGCGAATATGATAATGATAGTCAAACGCATCATCCAAATCGGCTAGTGTTAGAATACTCATTACCTGTTCGTCAGCTTCTAATAATGGTCTGAAATCAATTTGTTCATCCCAAGAACGGGCCGTCTTCGGTTGAATCAAATCATAGGCTGCTTCTCTTGAAAGCCCGTGATCAATCAACTTCAATAACACACGTTGACTGTAAATCAAACCAAAAGTCCGGCCCATATTGCGTTTCATGTTTTCTGGGAAGACCGTCAAGTTCGTCATAATTTTTGTAAACCGTTTGAGAATATAATCTAATAAAATAGTTGTATCCGGTAAAATAATCCGTTCAGCAGAGCTATGTGAAATATCGCGTTCATGCCACAGTGCCACATCTTCATAAGCCGTCACCATATGCCCCCGAATAACCCGTGTTAAACCAGTGATATTTTCAGAACCAATCGGATTGCGTTTATGGGGCATTGCTGAAGACCCCTTTTGCCCTTTAGCAAAGTATTCTTCCACTTCACGCGTTTCTGATTTTTGTAAACCACGAATTTCAGTCGCGAATTTCTCGATAGATGTCGCTAATAACGCCATTTCAGCAACGTAAGCTGCGTGTAAATCTCTCGGGAGCACTTGGGTTGAAATTTCTTGGGCCCGAATCCCCAATTGATCACAAACATAACTTTCAACAAACGGTGGAATATTCGCAAAAGTTCCCACTGCTCCACTAATTTTACCTGCTTCAACACCTTCAGCTGCTGCTTCAAAACGTTCTTTATGGCGTTTTAATTCGGAATACCAAAGTGCCAGTTTCAAGCCAAAAGTTGTTGGTTCAGCGTGTACACCATGCGTCCGCCCCATCATAACCGTGTCTTGATAACGTTTGGCTTGCTTACCAATCACTTCTAACAAAGCGTCGATATCAGCTCGTAAAATGGCGTTCGCTTGTTTCAATAAATAGCCGTAAGCCGTGTCAACGACGTCAGTAGACGTTAATCCATAATGAACCCATTTCCGTTCAGCACCTAGTGATTCCGAAACGGCCCGGGTGAACGCCACCACATCATGTCTTGTTTCCTGTTCAATTTCTAGAATGCGAGGAATTGAAAATTGCGCGTTAGCTTTAATCTTAGCGACATCTTCTTCCGGAATATGCCCTAATTTAGACCACGCCTCATCCGCTAAAATTTCAACTGCCAACCATGCTTCATACTTGTTGTGATCGGTCCAAATGGCACCCATTTCAGGATTTGTATAACGTTCAATCATTTTGTCTGCTCCTTTGGTAATGCCCAAATTTGTGTTGCTTCAATTTCAGTGAGTGTTTTACTTAAAGCATCAGTCAACAAGGTGATATGCCCCATCTTCCGATTTTCTTTGCGCTCAGCCTTGCCATAATCGTGATAAGACCAATCAGTTGATTGGCGACTCTTGGCCAGTGCACCTGGCACATCTTGGCCCAAGACATTGACCATTATCGCCGATTGCCAAAGGCGCGGCGTTTGGAGTGGCCAATTGCAAACCCCGCGGATATGCGCCATAAATTGCGATATATCACAGGCTTCAATCGTTAAATGACCCGAATTATGCGGTCTTGGTGCGATTTCGTTCACAAACAGCTGGCCAGCTGGCGTTACGAAGAACTCCACACCAAGCGTCCCCACCAATTCTATTTCCGTCGCAATTTTCTGGGCAATTTTCTGAGCTTCTTGTGCAACCGCCGCCGGGACCCGCGCTGGGCAAATACTAATATGTAATATGTTATGCCGGTGTTGGTTTTCAATTACTGGAAAAAGTGCCTGCTGCCCTGCCCAGTTTTGGCTAATCATGACTGAAACCTCTCGAGCAAAAGTCACCATTTCTTCTAGCACGCAGATGCCAAAATCCAAGAGCGCTCTAGCGGCTTCAATATCACTGGCCCGTCTTAAGACGAACTGCCCTTTACCATCGTACCCACCTCGGGCCGTTTTCAAGAGACAGGGTAAGCCAATCTCAGCGACTGCCTTAGTTAAGTCACTAATCGAAGTCACCACTTTAAAAGCGGCGTGCGGTAATTTCTCGGTTGCTAAAAATTGTTTTTCCAAAACCCGGTCTTGGGCAATTCGTAACGCCTTGGTCCCTTGCGGAATTTGTGTTAATTGTTGCGCTTTTTCAATCGTCGTTGCATCAACGTTTTCAAATTCATAAGTCACAACATCCGAACGTTTCGCCAATTCAATGATTTGCTCCTCATCGTCGTAAGCCGCAATAATTTGGTCATCAGCCACTTGACCGGCCGGACAATCAACTTGTGGATCAAGAACAATGACTTTAAACCCCATCGACTTAGCTGCCAAGGTCATCATCTGCCCTAATTGCCCGCCCCCAATAATCCCGATGACCTGACCTGGAAGAATTTGCTTAGTTAAGTTGATCATTACTTGCCACCGCCTTTTGATGGAGCGCTTGTCGATATTGTTCTAATGCTTTTTGATAAGTTGGCGTTTTAAGTCCACAGATTTGGGTCGCCAACAAACCAGCGTTAATCGCCCCCGCCTTACCAATCGCTACCGTTGCCACCGGTACACCACTTGGCATCTGGACAATCGACAGCAGCGAATCCATCCCATTGAGTGCTTTACTTTGAATTGGCACTCCGATGACTGGCAAAACAGTATTGGCTGCCAGCATTCCCGGTAGATGTGCCGCACCACCGGCTCCTGCAATTACGACTTGATAACCTTCTTCTGCCGCACTTTGCGCAAAAGCAATCATTTCAATTGGCATCCGGTGTGCCGAAATGACTTTTTTGGTATAACTCACATTCAAATCCGTTAAAACCTGAGCCGTTTCCTGCATTGTTTCCCAATCAGAAATCGATCCCATCACAATCGCTACATCAGTCATTCAATTAGCCTACTTTCTTAATTGATTATGGTTTGATTTTAACAACCACAACGGCATAAGTCAAAGGCAAATCCGTATTATTTTATTATATATTTATAAATTATACGTGTTATGAACAAAATAATTAACTAACAGCTTTAATCGAATATTAGTTATTTAAAAAGACGAACAAAAAAAGAGTGATTCATTAAATAATGAATCACTCTTTTTAAAGACGTTTATTATGGTAAAAGGACAAACAATAATGCCCCTAAAATCCCACCAACGAACGGGCCGATAACTGGAATCCAACTGTATTGCCAGT
This sequence comes from Latilactobacillus parasakei, assembly GCF_049674265.1. Classification (NCBI taxonomy): domain Bacteria; kingdom Bacillati; phylum Bacillota; class Bacilli; order Lactobacillales; family Lactobacillaceae; genus Latilactobacillus; species Latilactobacillus parasakei. Next base: position 742,098 of record NZ_CP186861.1, read on the forward strand.
CAGAATCACCTTTATTGGCAATTGGTAATACCGCATGCGCAATCCGTGGGCCTAAATCCCGGGCCGGATTAATGGCATAACCAGTTGTCCCACCGAGTGATAACCCGATTGCAGTGATAATAACACCTACTACAAGTGGATTTAACCCTTCGGTAAATTGGCCCCGTGTCAATGCTAATAATGCGAATACCAAGACAAATGTCCCAATAATTTCACTCATTAAGTTGGCAAATGGGCTTCTAATTGCAGGACCAGTTGCAAAAGTTCCTAAAATTGCCGATTGATCATCTGTCGCTTGCCAATGTGGGTAGTACTGAATCCAAACAACGACTGCCCCCAAGAAAGCCCCGATCATTTGAGCGATGATAAATGGTAGTACAACAGACCATGATACTTTACCAATGATTGCAAAGGCGAGTGTGACCGCCGGGTTTAAGTGTGCGGGGCCCATAAATGCTGATGCGTAAACACCTAGCGTTACGGCAAACCCCCAACCTAACGTAATTGCAATCCAACCAGCACCATTGGCTTTAGTCTTTGCCAAACTAACACCAGCAACGACCCCGTCCCCTAAGAGGACTAAGATGAATGTCCCGACCAATTCGCCGAGCGCTTGGACCATGATTGAATTATCCATAAGGTTTCCTCCTTATTCAACTCACTATTTTAAATAGTCGAGTTGTGCTTCAGCGATTGCGGCATCTAATTGTGCTGTTTGACGTTCTTTTTCAGCAGCATCCCAGTTCAAAAGACGTGCCATTTCATTGATAACTGGTTGTTTGATGGCTGCCAATTGATCATTGTGGAATAAGACGAAGTTTGTCCGACGTAATAAGTAATCAACTGGTGTTAAGGTCATTTCTTCGTTAACTGAGTATCTTAAACTAATTGTTTCTTTCAAATTCAAACCTTCAGCTGTCCCTTGATCTGCATATGAAACAACACGGCTAACGTTTGAACCAAAGCGGTTAGCTAAGTCAGTGGCATCATCTTCTGAGATACCTTTACTCATTGCCACTTTTGCGTAGAATTTCAATGTATCTTCAACGTTATTAGGGTCAAAATGACCACCTGATACTTGTAACTTCTTAGAATCGATTTCACGAACGGTTTCATTGAAGTCTTTCTTCAAGATATCACGAATCATTTCTAATGCGCCAGCAGCCATCTTACGATAATCCGTAATCTTACCACCTGATAAAGTCATCAAGCCGTTTTCAGCCACTTTAAGTGAACTCCCACGTGAGACTTGTGAAGGGTTAACTGTTTCTTCTGCATGGGCTGTTCTTAATTGGCTGATTGCTTTTTCAACATCAGCACGGGCAGCAGTTTTGTTTTCATAATCATCAACAGTCTTAATTAAGTTATTGAATGATTCTTCTGAAACCTTACCGCTATTAGCGCCACCACCATTATAATCAGAACTACCATTGTTAGAGATTAATGGTCGTAAACCTGCCCAGCTTGCTTCAATATCGTTTAATGCGATATCAACGCTAGGATAACGGTTATTGACGGCTTTCAATAGATAGTCAACATCTGCTTGTTCAACACGTGGATGTTTGTAATCACCTGTGTAGTCTGTATCAGTTGTCCCGAAGTACGTCTTACCTTCGCGTGGCACAACGAAAATCATGCGCCCATCATGGAGACCTGAGTCAAAATAAGTGGGTTGTGGCACTGATAAGCGGCTGCTATCAACAACTAAATGAATCCCTTTAGTTGGACGAAGTGTTTCTTGGGCTTTCACTTCAGTATTCAAAGCGTTAACTTTATCAACCCAAGGACCAGCTGTATTGATAACTAATTTGGCATGAATATCGAATGTTTCATCTGTCAATTCATCATGTGCTTTCAAGCCATTAACGCGGCCATTAGCATCATAAGTCATGCCCACAGCCTTAACGTGGCTAGCAACTAATGCACCCAATTCGTCAGCTTCTTTGATGTTTTCGATTACTAAACGGGCATCGTTATTCACAAAGTCCAAATAGACACCGGCACCCATCAAACGATCTGATTTCAAACCAGGTTCGCGTTGAAGGACTTCTTTACGATCAATTGTGTAGTTGGCATATTGTGTCCCTGTCACCCCTGCCAATTTATCGTATAAATCCATCGCAATTTTAACACTAAACATATCATAAGTTGCTTCTGGTTCATCATAGATTGGTAAAAGCATTGGCGTAGGCCGTGGAATGTGAGGTGCGATGCCTTGAACAACCGCACGTTCGCTAACAGTATCGGCAACGACCCCTACGTCGAAAGTCTTCAAGTAACGAATCCCACCATGCACTAATTTCGTTGAACGTGATGATGTCCCTTCAGCAAAATCTTGCATTTCAATTAAACCGGTTTTAATACCCGATGCAGCAGATTGAATGGCAACCCCTGCCCCAGTGATCCCACCACCAATGATTAATAGATCAAGTTGTTCGTTCTTTAAGTTTTGAATGGTTTGTTGACGGCTATCTAATGAAAATGTCATAATAATCCTCCTTATTCGTTCATCTTATATGGACGATGTTTGAAAATTTTTGTTGCTTCAATTGCTTGTTGCCAACCAGCATATAGATCTTCACGTTCTTCTTCTGGCATGTTAGGTTCAAAACGTTGCCCGACAGAGAAGATTTGTGCTAATTCGTCTGTATCTTGCCAGAAACCAACAGCTAAACCAGCCAAGAAGGCAGCACCCATAGCCGTTGTTTCTAGGTTAGCGGCTTTTTCAATAGCACTATTTAAAATGTCAGCTTGGAATTGCATGAGGTAGTTGTTGTTTGCGGCACCACCGTCAACCCGAAGCATCTTGATATCAATGCCAGTATCTCTTTGCATGGTTTGAACAACGTCACGTGTTTGATAAGCTAATGATTGCAGTGTTGCTTTAATAATATCCTGACGGTTCGTCCCACGCGTGATACCAAGAATTGATCCACGTGCTTCAGCGTCCCAATATGGTGCGCCTAAGCCAGTAAAGGCTGGTACAACGTAAACTTCATTTAAACTCGTTGAAGCTTTAGCAGCAGCTTCAGAATCTGAAGACTTCTCAACTAATTGCATGCTATCTCTTAACCATTGAATGGCTGATCCAGCAACAAAGACTGAGCCTTCCAACGCATAGTTCACTTTACCGTTGATTGAATACCCGATTGTCGTCAATAAGTTATTTTCAGACATCGTTGGTTTTTCGCCCGTATTCATCACGATAAATGAGCCTGTCCCATAGGTGTTCTTAACCATCCCAGGTTGTAAGGCTAATTGACCAAACAAGGCTGCTTGTTGATCGCCAGCCATCCCTGAAATTGGCACGCTACTACCATAAAAATGATAAGGCGCCGTTTCGCCATAAACTTCAGAATTTGGCCGTACATCAGGTAACATTGCCCGCGGAATATTGAGGATATTTAAAATATCATCATCCCAATCCAAATCGTGAATGTTAAAAATCATTGTCCGACTGGCATTAGTGTAATCAGTGACGTGTGTTGCGCCCCCGGTTAATTTCCAAGTAATCCAAGTATCAATTGTCCCAAAGAGCAATTCGCCCTTTTCAGCACGTTCTTGTGCACCTGGCACTTGATCTAAGATCCAACGAATCTTAGTTGCTGAAAAGTAAGCATCAACAATCAAGCCTGTCTTTTTATGGATTAAATCTTCGTAGCCATCTGTCTTAAGTTTTTCAGCAATGTCGTTAGTTTGCCGCGATTGCCAAACCACCGCATTGTAAATTGGTAGGCCGGTTGCCTTATCCCAGATAACCGTTGTTTCACGTTGATTGGTAATCCCAATCCCCGCAATTTGGTTTGGTTGAATGCCAGATTTGATAAAAGCGTTTGCAATAGTCGATAAAACGGCGTTCCAAATTTCATTCGCGTTATGCTCTACCCAACCGGGTTCCGGAAAGTACTGTGGAAACTCACGTTGCGCATCCGCGACTTTTTGACCATCGTGGTTAAAAATGATTGAGCGAGTACTCGTCGTCCCCTCATCAATCGCAAGAATGTATTTTTCAGTCATTTTAATCCTCCTTTAACAAAATTTCTTTGGAAAACGTTTCCTTGTTTTTTATTATAGATTATCGGTATCCAAAATGGAAGCGTTTTGCCTAAATTAAATTTCGCACAATCTTTCTAGGGGGTTAAAAATTGCAAAAAAAGACGGTCAAGCCCTTTGCTCACCGTCTTTCTTCTCATATATTGGCCACTAACTGACTGTATAAATCACTATTCATCTTGCTTAATGATGTTTTATCGTTCTTAACATTTGAAAATAATACGATATAAATTCGACCACCATGACTGAAACCGTTTGAAACACTCCAGCCTGAAAGATAGCCACGATTGACAATTAACGCCGGATCGTTATACATGCCCATCCCATAATGAGAATCACTCCCTGGCTTAAACATCAAATCAGTCTGTTGTTGGTTAATTAATTTATGCGTCCAGAGCGCCTTATCAAAACGATACATGTCCATGGCCGTCATATACATATCGCCAACACCATAAAGTTGACTAAAGTTCGGTAACATCTCGGCTTTTTTCACACCGCCTTTGATTTGATACCCCACAGATGCATTGGCTAATTGCGAATATTGCGCTGACATAAAGCCCGTATGCGCCATCTTACTTGGTTTGATAATCTTATTTTGCAAATAATCTTGGTAATTTTGATGACTGACTTTTTCTAGAATCTTAACAAGCACAATATAGTTAGCATCCAAGTAATGCCATGTTCCTGGTTGCCCTTTAGTCCCGTTTTCAATAATTTCAGTTAATAATTGGTCACTCGACTTTTCCTGATTATCCTGATCACGCCCCACAATACCGGAAGTATGATGCAGTAAATCAGTCAATTTGATCCGCTGACCGTTAGGAAATTTTGGTAAATATTTCGCCACTGGATCAGTCACTTTCAATTTACCTTGCTGATTTAATTGTAAAATACCAGTAGCAATCAACGCCTTTTCAGTTGACGCGATTGGGTACAGTGTATCTGGTGTATTCACCCGTTTTGCCGCTTCATTAGCAGTGCCATACCCTTTATTAAGCATAATCTTGTTATCTTTAACGATCAATGCCGTTCCCGAGAAGTTAACTTGCTTAAAATATTGATCTAATGCATTATCAGCAACCACCGTTGGTATCGGCTTAGTCGCTTCTTTTTCACGCGCTTTTTGTTTTTGAATACTTTCAGATTTGACCATTGCTGCCTGTTTTCTTTGCCGTTTTCGCTGTTGCGCCAGTTTTTCAACCCTTTCTTGTTGCGCCGCCTTCTGATCGATGTGTGTTTTAACAATGTAACCACCTACCAAAAGAACGCCTAATATAACAACAATACTGCCAGTCATCATTAATTTTCGTTTCGCCACCTAATTATCCTCCCCAATTGATAATCTTCTCTCGTTATTAATAATGTACAATACTTATGCTAGCATTAGAAGTGACAATATTGTTATCTTAAAAAGGAACTGCAACTGAATTTTTATACTGAAACGCTCAATTGCAACACAAAAGAGGCTTATCCAAAATGGATAAGCCTCTTTCACTAAATTTTTAAGATTAGCATTCAAAGATTAACGGTGAATATACATGTAGCTGCCGCCATCTGAAAGTGTTGCAGTATTTGGACCAGCTGCGTTAGCAAAACCCATCCCGCCTTGTGTAATTGTGACACTGTTGCCACTAACTGATTGTACATACCCAACGTGACCGTACGTAGGATCAGCAGTCCATTGACCACCTACTGATTGACCAGGTACAAAGACAATGATTGCGCCGGCTGAAGGTGTGTGATCGACACGGAAACCAGCTGCTGAGGCAGAAGCACCCCATTGACCGCCATTCCCCCAGTTGTTACCAGCCCAAGGTGCAACTTGTTTAACGTACCAAGTACATTGACCCCATGCATATGAGTTGCCAGCAACATTACCATGTGAACTACCGTCACCTTGGCTCACATTACTATCGTCGTTAGATTTTGTTGATTCGCTGTTGTCACTTGCTTTATTTTCTACTTTACTTGAAGTGCTTGCTTTGCTGTCACTTGAAGTACTTGTTACTTCAGTTTTATCTGAAGTATCCTTAACCGCTTTAGTTGCTTTTGTTTCTTTAGCCTTATCATTAGCAACTTTTAAAGCAGAAGCAGCTTCATCATATTGTGTTTGTAGCGCTTCTAATGTTGCTTTATTATCGTTAACCTTTTGGTTTAATGCATCTTGTTGTTGATCTGATTTAGCCTTCATGGCCTTCAAATCAGTTTGTTGTGTTTCAAGACTTGTCTTTTCAGCTTGTAAGTTAGATTTAGTTGTTTCTTGTTCTGTCATTAAATTTGAATATTCTGTTTTAGCTTCTTTAACATCTTCTAAAGCTGATTTACTTGCTTGATTCAACTTGTTGACTGTGAATGATCTTGCAACAAGATCAGAAAAATCTTTTGAGTTCAAGACGAAATCAAAGTAAACATTCCCGCTGACAGTGTCCCCTGTTTGTTTTTGTAAGGCAACGAGTTGTGCCTTAAGGACAGTTGTTCTCTTTTGAACTTCTGCTTTTGCGCTTGTAATTTGTGTTTTTAAAGTAGCGATTTTTTGAGTCGCTTGATCAATATTTGTTTTAGTCGTTTCAATTTTCGTCGTATTATCAGTGATTTGTTGTTGTAATTTAATATTGTCAGCATTGGCTGCAGCAATATCCTTTAATAATTTGGCAGTTTCACTTTTATTATTTGTAATGGCTTCTTGTGTTTCATCAACTGTGGCTGCTTTAACTGCGACTGTATTTAGTGCTGAAACGGCCACCATACTCATTACAATTGCGCTTGTGATTACTTTTTTGAAAGACATTTTTTATAATTACCCCGTGTTTTATTGATAGGTTCTAGTATAGACCAATAATGTTACATTCATATTACAGCCAAGTTACAACCATAAGTCGACTTCAAAAAAAGCCACTAATGCCAACGATTAAGGGGCACAACTGGTTATTTGCACCTTAATTCTGCCTTGATTCTAAAAAGAGCACCAATCAATTAGCCTTAAAAACTAATTGATTAGCGCTCTTTTTTAATTATGCTTTTACGGTCTTTTTACCGGCCGTCTTAATAGCATCGTTAATGCCCTTAGTGTATAAAACATTGCCTTTTTCAATGCCACCAAAATGGGTGCCGTCAGTCCCCACAAAAACTTCGGGGTGACTAGCAGCGATTTTATTCCAATCCGTCACCGTGATAAATGGGTATTTAGCCGGTAACGTCCGTTCATAGACCGCAATTTTGGTACTGTCATAAGTCGCATCCGCATGACCATCGTAAGGGGTCATAAAAATCAGGCGATGCCCTTTTTTCAAATCATGGACAATCTTATCGATTTGTTCTTTAAAATCAGGGAAAGCATTCGTCCCAATACAGATCACAACGTATTCTCGCAATTGATTATTGTTTTGCTGGTCCGTCAACACGTCGTACGCCTGATCCATTCTCCGGTTACCTTCAGCATTAATATCGCTATTTTTAACGTGTTCTAATAAATAACTCCGTGCACCTAGCGTGACACTATCACCGATAATACTAATGCCTTGGGGCACATTATAGTTGGCTTGGCTAACTGGCGCCACTGGTTTAGGCTGGCTAACCTTAGCGTGAACCGCCTGAATTTGATCAGTATCTTGATAAAGATTACCGACCCAGAGATGTTGTTCTAAAGAGGACATATGCGGTGCGTCGACTGCATAGTTAGCTGTCACCACACCTAAAATCACCATTACGAACAACAACGGTCCGCCGATTGCCTTTTGGTAAGCAACTGGTTTGCCCATCAAAAGCGGTTCGATGTAATAATAAGACAGTGTTGAGAAAATAACCGAGCCAATTAAGGCCGCCACTACTGCTTTGATATTATTGTTAAAGTAACTTAAAAAGATAATGTACAATGGCCAGTGGAAAAGATACATTGCATAGCTAATATCCGCTAAATAAGTAATGAAGCGTGGTTCAGCCACATTAGGCGCCTTATCATGTAGCAGGCGTGCAAAGATAATGAGACAGCCCGTGATTAAACTCCCTAGTAAGATACCATAAGCATACGTACTAGGTTGGTCAAACTTCAAACGCGTTCCTAAACCCAATAATAGCAATGCACTGACTACAAACCCTGTCAACGGCGTTTTCCAAGTCAAACGACTCGTTAATTGATTAAAGCCTTTTGCTGATTGACCAACCCCACAAAAGCTCCCAATCGTCGCACCGGCAAAGAATGGATAACCATGCGTTAAACTTGAGAAATAAATCGGTGAATATTCAGATAGCCCTTTAATTTGCGTAAACATTGATAGAAAACTAACGGCAAATAAAACAAACGAAACACTGAAGATAGCCGTTCTGAAATACTTCGCACTTTTGACAGCTCTTGAAACAAGATAGACAATTAAGCCCCAAATTAAATAAAAGTGCATTTCAACTGCTAATGACCAAGTATGCACAAATAAGTGCGGGATAAAATTAGTTTCGTAGCTGCCACCTGTACTAATTTCATAAAAATTAGTTGTAAAACTTAAAGTCGCAGTAATTTGTTTCGTTAAATTCGTTCTTAAATCCGGATTCGCAATTAAAGACAGCGGCACCGCGATTAAAACCATTAATAATAGTGGCGGAAAAATCCGGTTAAATCGGCGCCGATAAAACGCCCATAACTTCACTTTATCGCGTCGAATAAATTCATCAATAAACAGTGCTGTAATTAAGTAGCCTGAAAAGGTGAAAAAGACATCAACTCCGACAAAGCCACCGGCATACCTTGTTTTAAAATAGTGATAGTATAAAACCATCCCTAGGCCAAAAATTCGAATTAAACTAAACCATCTAATTCTTGCTTTCTTGATACTTCCCATTAACGAGATCCCCCTTATAAGTTACATGGTTTTTCTTCAGTTCACCTTTACCATAAGGTGCGCCCGCTTTAAATTGGCCTTTGTACTGCCAACCTTCATGAGAAATAAATTGCCCGGTGCCTTCAAACCGACCATTTTTAAATTGGCCGGTATAATAGTCGCCATTTTTTAACATTAGTTTGCCATCACCACTGAAACGGCCCTTTTCAACCGCCCCACGATACTGCAATCGATCACGATCTAAGTTAATCGACTGTACCCCATTATCACGTGGCCTCAGTGTAATCACTAAACACACAAAAACAATTAACAAAAGGATGCTCAACATAACGTTAGATCCTTTTGAAAAAAAACGCTTCACTTGTTGCATTTTGTCACAATCCTCCCCCAAAATAACCCCCTAAGTTATTAACCAGTTTTGTTAATAACCGTTGCCATTAAACCAATTAACACTTATGCTAACTAACGTAATTAAACCCTTAAATTTTTTAGCACCATAAGCATACCAACTTTATCATAATTTAGATGTGCTGCCAATCCAGTATTTTAAAAACTCATCTATCATTAACTATTCATTATTCCTGATGAAGGCATCAAAAAAGCTAGTCACTAAAGTGGCTAGCTTTTTCGGTTAATAATCCCATGGATAATCGAGATTAATTTGTTGATTAAACGTTTGTTGATTTTTAAAATTAGCCAAGCGCTGCGCTTTTCTTTGACCATAACCCGCGCAGATAAATTCTTCTTCTGCCGTCGTTGGTGCAATCGCAGGTAAGTTCGGCGTTTTTTCAGTGGTGACAAAGGTTAAAAAGGCCGTCAAACCTAAGAAACGCTCACCAGTTTGCAGATGTTCACCAATAATTTTTGTAAAAACTTCAATTGAGCGGTGGCCGACACCAACAACATAACTTTCGATACATAAGGAATCTTGTAATTTAAACGGTGCAATAAAATTTAATTGATCGATACTGGCCGTCACGGTTTCAACGCGCGCTAACCGGCTCGCCGCAATCGATGCTGCACCATCTAGTAGTTCCAATAATCGCCCACCATAGACCGTCTCGTGCTCGTTTAAATCGCTCGCAAACACACGATGGTTGCTGATTGATAAAGTTTGGCGACAAGTGATTGTTTCTGTCATTCAAAACGCTCCATTCACAATTAATCCAAGGTAGGAATTACTAAGCGACTCGCACCTAGATCCACCTGGTATTGGTTTTGTTGTTCTTCACGCAAGGTCATCCCCATATCAGTCGCATAGATTACCAAACCTAATTGATGGCCCGCTGCTAAATGGTAGTGCGTTGGTTGCAAGTCTAGTTGCACCTCATAAAAAGTCCCTGCGTCGACTGTCTCGGTTTGATAACTATTATGACGATTTTGTAAATTGAGATGGCCCTTAGTAATCAACTGATAAGGACTAAGTGCACCTAATTTAAATTCTTTCAAATCATCATAACGCCAGTGATAACCCAATTGCTGTCCTTTAGCGGCTAAAACAGCTGGCGTTGTGCCTAGGCGGCTGAACAGGCCATAATCAACCAACATAACACTCAATAAACCACGATCAGTATTGACTGCAACTTTCGTTTTCAACTGTACCCGGCCATCAATCACCAATTGTTTCGATTGGGCCGGTGACAACAATAATAAGCGATTTTGCGTAAAGTTAGATTGTGGTGCTATTAATTGATCCTGCCAAGCGGCCTCACTGAGATGCTGTTTTTTAAACGTAGCAACACCATCATCACTAAAATCTGCTACAGAGGTCGTTAGCGTCTGATCTAACCCTAGGTGTTCTGGATCATTTAAGAAATATGTTTGCCGTGGATTCTTAGGGTTTAACCAATCATCTTGGGTATGCCAAGTCGCTTCTTGCGTATTATCTTGAATTGTCACGGTTGGTAAGACCTCCGGCGCATGGTTATCAATATCTAACAACTGATAACTCAACCACAAGTTCATCATATCAGTAAAGTCGATTGATTGAATATTATTCATATAGATGTGTTGCCCTTGGTGCAAGAAAATTTTCTTTTCGATTGGTAGTTGCCGTAAATCATCCCATAGTGCGCCGGCATTTTGTAATTTAACGTTCCAATCATTTAAACCATGGACTAAAACGACATCACAATTGATTTTTTGAACATTATCCCGGTAATTACGTTCGGCCCAAAAGGCGTTGTAATTCCCTGTAATCCGATCTTGACCTTCTCGTAAAGCTGTTAACTGCTCTTCAAAAAGTGCGCCGGATTTAGCGTGATCTGCTGCATCCATCTCTCTAGTTTGACAGAGTTTCGCTAAAACATCTGCATCTTCACCTTGGCAATCAACAGGGGCCACTACTAAGCCATTTTCACGGTAGTAATCATACCAACTGGAGATGGCTGCTTCAGCGATCACGGTCTTCAACCCTTCGACACCGGTTGTCGCAGCGGCAGTCGCCAAGGTGCCTAGATAAGACTTCCCAGTCATGGCAACTTTTTGATTACACCACCAAGCCTTAATTTCAATCCGGTCTGTTTTATTAGTGTACGCACGGCGGTTGCCCGCTAACCATTCAATAATCGCGGTTGTAGAGGCTGTTTCTTCAGGTGAGCCACACGTCCGCATGCCATCTGAACCCCGAGTCCCAATTCCACCGGCATAAACCGTCGCAAACCCCCGTGCTAAGAAATAATCATTCAACAGGTAGTTACTATCATCAGCAGCTTCTAATTCTGTCTCAGTGGTTTCTCCTAATGGTTCTCTGGCTGCTGGTACAGATTGCTTGGCCTCAGTCTTCAAATCCGCCAAGTTAGGTTGAATAGCCGCTTTAGGTTCAATTGGCACATCGACGTTATGCAAATCGGCATCAACATCGTTAGTCCCCTTATAATAAGGTCTAGCCGTGTATAAAACAGGGACGCGTAAGCCTTGTTCCGTTTCCTTAGGTCTAAAGATTGTCGTTTCGAGCAAGTCAAGGTGCCCGTCCAAATCGGTATCCAAACTCGATTCAACATAAACGACTTCACGAATAAAGTGTTGTGTCTCAAACACGGGTTGGGTTTTACCATTAAAAATTAAGAACTCGGGTGAAGCCGCTTTTTGCCAGTGCGCAAAGAAGCCGCGATTAGCCAAGCAATCTAAATAAAGCATGCCATTTTGACTACGGGTTGTTAATAGGAGGTAAACAGCTTCTAAAAAAAGTTGTTGGGTTAAGACTGGTTGATCAACATATGGTATGCCAACTTTTGCCATGAATCGCCGAGGGTGATTAAATTGAAAATCGGTTGTCACCTTAAACCCTAATAGTTGCAATGCAATATTATAAAACGTCCGCTGATCAAACGATGTCGAGATGCTTGCCAAATAATCGGCTAAGTTTAAACTAGCTGTCGCTTGAATTTTTTGCATCTGTTCATTTTGAGCCGTTTTTGAACGCGCCTCTGGGAAGAATCGAGCGAATATTTGTTGCGCTAACGCTTGAACTGATAGTGCTTCATAACCTTCATCAAGGAGCTTAATCCGTTGTAAGGCCTTTATTTGTTCCGAATAAGTGGTGGTTAACCGTGCAAACTGATTTAATTTCATTTTTTTACCCCATTTCTGCGAATTTCAATTGACATCAGATACTTCAATTGCTTATAATATAGCATGTTGCTTGATATTCTAAAAGCAATAACCAATCTTTTTTGTCATAGTAGCTCAGCTGGATAGAGCAACGGTCTTCTAAACCGTAGGTCGCGAGTTCGAATCTCGCCTGTGACATTTTAGCGTCATTCGGTACAATTCTAATAGATGGGAACGTTATTAAATCAACGTTCCCATCTATTTTTTATGCGCTAAAACGTTAAAAAAACACAGTTACCACAATTTAACCACAATTTTCGGCGTAAGCGTTTTAATTGTTTAAAGCGCCCCAGCCTAATATACTTATCTTAACAATAAGTTACTTAGAAAGGGTGTTGTCTTATGTTGACAAATTATCAAAAAATTCTAGTCGGTGTCGATGGCTCCGACCTTGCTAATAAGGCTTTTATGGAAGCCGTTGAAATTGCTAAGCGCAACGATGCCGAATTATTTGTCGCGCGAATTGTCCCGAATGATATTTTCGTCTCGCCAGATGCAAGTATGTACGCCAAGGTGACCGCCTTAGAGAAAGATCGGGTAAAATCCCAACTGGCCGCTAACGTGCGTTACGCACACAACCACGGCCTCGAAAAGATAACCCCGATTCTAGAAGTCGCCTCCCCTAAAAAAGAAATTGCGATTCGCATCCCCGAAGAATTTGGAATTGACCTCATCGTCTTAGGCATCACCGGTAAAGGTGCTATCGAACGAATGATGGTTGGTTCTGTCGCCCAATACGTCAGCAGCCACGCTAAGGCTAACGTTTTGCTCGTCAAATAAGGATTTAAAAAGGCACGTCCTACAAAATTTTGTAGGGCGTGCCTTTTTTACGGTCTTAAAAATTAAACGTTCTAAACCAATCATGACTGCCTTGCTCCTGAAAAAGGCCACCATCAAAGCCACTTAGTGTATAACTCACACCCATGATTAAAAGGCCAATCACAATCATTGCTAAACTAATTTTAAACCAATTCATTCTAATTTTTGTGAGCATTTAAGCCACCGCCTTTGATTGTCTTTTACTTTTTTGAATCAGCCACCGTGTTAAGCTGATTGAAAACTGCACAATATATTTCGAAAAATACCACGTTATCCCACCGATTAAAATGCCGACACCCACCATCGCAAAACTAATGCCCAGTTGCATCATGCCGACTACCGCACCTTCGTTTAACGCAACAAAACATGAAAAAACTAAACTAACAGCCCCACCAATGATGCTAGCAACCGCCAGCGTACCACCGATAAACGGTCCAATCCATAGTAATAAATAACCAACTGCGAGTAAAACAATTGCGGTTAATAGCAAACTACCCCAAAGTGGCGAACCCAACACCAACAATACGACCAACGTTACTAATAATACCGGCGACATTCTTTTATGTTGAACCTGTGTTGGTTGAAACTGATCTGCTAATTGACTAGCGATTTGGTGAGGTGTCTCTAAACTAGCAATTACGGCCGCCTCAGTTTCACCGCCTTCAATACGATCATCAATTAATTCATCGTAATAATCAATTGTATTGGCAGCATCACTCACACCATAGCTTGTTAAAGCAGCTGCTAAGTCTTTGATAAAGTCATTTTTAGTCATTATGCTTCTCCTTTAATATACTCATAGATTGCTGTTACTTGCGTCCATTCATTTATAAACTGTTCAATCGCAGCCGCCCCAATTGGTGTTAGATGGAAATATTTCCGTAAACGTCCGTTATGAGCCACCTGATAACTTTCAATCTGTTCTTGTTTTTCGAGCCGTTTTAAGATGGGATACAAAGTTGAATCAGAGATTTCAATGACACTTGAAGTATCTTTAATAATCTGATAGCCATACGAATCGGCTTTTTTAAGCGTTGCTAAAACACAAAATTCTAACAACCCCTTCTTTAATTGCGCGTTCATGTCATCATCCTTTCAAAATATAATACTATATTATACATAGTATTATGTCAAACATAATTACGCACAAAAAAACGTTACCGACCATTAAGTCGGTAACGTTTTTTTAAACTTAGTCTCGATTACCGAAACCAAAGATTTGGATCATTGTAATAAATAAGTTAACGAAATCTAGATAAAGTGTTAAAGCACCCATCACGGCTAATCCTGAGATTGAAACCTCCCCAGTTGAACCGTATTGACGGTATAACAAGCTTAGTTTTTGGTTATCCCAGGCTGTTAAAATGATGAAAACAATTAACATCGCATAAGATAAGAAGTACTCGATGGCAGCTGATCCCATGAAAGCATTAACGAGGGATACAATAATAATCCCAATTAAGCCCATCATAGCAAACTTCCCAAAACCACTTAAGTTGTTCTTCGTCATCCGGCCGTAAACCGACATCGCGACAAAGACCAACGCACTTGAAACAAATGCAGCGCCAATCTGACCGATATTATACGCTAATAAGATCACCGTAAACGTTAATCCGTTTAACAGCGCATAAGCAATAAACATCATCATTGAAGCTGACGGATTTTTGGTTGCCTTGCGACTGATCTGAACGACCAAAATCATTTCGACAATCATTAATCCCCAGACCATCCAAGTACTGCTACTGCTTAAAATGGCTACGGTTTGACTTGCAAAAACTGTGACTAGTAAAACAGCAACTAGAGCTGAAATACCAACACCTAAAGCCATTAATCCGTATACTTTACTAAAAAATCGTGATTCGCTATCGACATTGACAACGCGTCTTCCATCCATGAATAATCACCTCTTAATATTTCTAACGAGGTATAATCCTCGGTTAGCAATATTGTAACAAAAAATGATTAAAACACAATCATCTTGCCTGAATCTTTAGTTATCCTTAGGACTTAAGTTACTTAATAATTCTTCGTAAGCATATTCATATTTTTGAACATCGCCGGCACCCATGAAGACGACTACTGGTTGTTCAAAGTCTAATAATGGTGACATGTTATCCAATGTGAGGACCCGACCACCCTTTGTAATCTTAGCGCCTAAATCAGCACTTGAAACCTTACCTGATTTTTCACGAACAGAACTGAAGATATCTGTTAAGAAAACTTCATCCGCAAGGTTTAAACTAGCTGCAAAGTCGTCCATTAACGCAATCGTCCGTGTAAATGTATGAGGTTGGAACACTGCTACGATTTGGCGATCTGGATATTTTTGACGGGCTGCATCCAAAGTGGCTTTAATTTCTGATGGATGATGAGCATAGTCATCAATAATCGTGACGTCTGCAACTTTCTTTTCAGTAAAGCGACGTTTAACACCCTTGAAATCTGCCAATTCACGT
This sequence comes from Latilactobacillus parasakei, assembly GCF_049674265.1. Lineage (NCBI taxonomy): Bacteria > Bacillati > Bacillota > Bacilli > Lactobacillales > Lactobacillaceae > Latilactobacillus > Latilactobacillus parasakei. Next base: position 757,867 of record NZ_CP186861.1, read on the forward strand.
GCAACTTCACGACCATCAATTTTTTCGAGGTAACTAACGGCAATGACAGCTAAACTATTAAGTACGTTGTGTTCGCCATATAATGGCACGTGATAGTGACCGATGTTTTCATCGTGATAATAAGCATCAAATTCTGAACCTTCAACAGTCCGTTGAATATTGCGCGCTTGGAAATCATCATTTGATTTAGTGCCATAGTAATAAATTGGTGCGTTTGATTTTAGTTTTCTTAATTCTGGATCGTCGCCCCAGGCAAAAATCCCTTTTTGAACCTTGTAAGCTTCTGATTGGAAAGCATCGAAAACATCATCAATTCCCGTATAATAATCGGGGTGATCAAAGTCGATATTGGTCATGATTAAATAATCTGGTGAGTAAGCTAAGAAATGGCGGCGATATTCATCCGCTTCAAAAGCGAAGAATTGTGCATCCTTGATGCCCTTACCTGTCCCATCACCAACTAAGAAACTTGTTTTGGCAACGCCACTTAAAACGTGTGCTAGTAAACCACTCGTACTTGTTTTACCATGCGCACCAGCAACACCGATACTTGTATAATTTTTTAGGAGTTCGCCTAAGAATTGGTGATAACGAACAACTGGTAAGCCCATTTCGAGCGCTGTCTTAATTTCAATTTGATCATCTTGGAAGGCATTGCCGGCGATTACCGTTAAGCCTTCGTGAAGGTTATCGGCTGAGAAAGGTAAAATCTTAATGCCAGCTTTCTCTAAATCCCGTTGTGTAAAGGTATATTGGTCAATATCTGAGCCTTGTACTTGATAGCCTAAATCATTTAATACGAGCGCTAAAGCACTCATCCCTGATCCTTTAATGCCCACAAAGTGGTAAACCGTTTCACTTGTTATCATTTTAAATGTCCTCTTTTCAGAAAGTCACTAAGTATATTTGAATCAAATCCCTTTAAGTTTACCATATCAGGCGTTTGAGCTAAATAATGAATCCTTAAAAATCAACATTTTCTCAAAAAAAGAGGTCAGGGCAAAATATTTTTGCCCTGACCTCTTTTGAATTAACCTAATACTAAATAATCTTCGATGTTGATGAAGTAAACCTTGTACCATGTTAAGAACGTGTAAATTGTCCAAATCTTACGGCGCCCGTTAATGCGTTGTTCCTTATTAGCATCGAGTAACGCTAATAATTGGCCTTGATCGAAGAATTCACTGACGAAATCTTCGCTAAAGAGCGCTTTGACTTGTTCATAGTACTTGTCAGTTTCTAACCATTGCTTGATTGGCACTGGGAAACCTAACTTAGGTCTGTTGGCCCAAGCGGCTGGTAAATGCTTAGCAGATGCTTGACGGTAAGCATACTTAGTATCCTTGCTGTTAATCAAGTATTCAGTTGGCACTTGACCAGCAGTTTTAGCAACTTCTGGGTCTAAAAATGGTACCCGGAGTTCCAAGCTGTGCGCCATTGATAGTTTATCAGCTTTTTGTAAAATATCATTTAACATAAAGTGATGCATATCGATGTATTGCATTTGTGAAACGGGATCAGCATCTTTGACGCGGTCAAAGTCTGCTTGATAATTTTCTTGGATCGTTGTGTCATTTTGATAAGCAGGTTTCAAGTATTGGTTGGCTTCATCTGAACCAAAAATACTTGGATTTTCGATATCATAAATCACTGATTGACCGGCATAGAATTCCTTAGGGTTAGCCAAGTTCGTATATAAATGAACACGACCAGGGAATGCTGGCATCTTTTTGACTGTCTTCGCCAATTTAGCACGAGCACCCTTTGGTAATTTCTTCAAACTAGATGTGAAAGCCTTGATCGTCGTGTTGTGTGAATGCATTCCGTAGTTAACGTAGCCGGCAAACAATTCATCAGCACCTTCACCTGAAAGCGCAACGGTCACTTTTTCACGGGCAAAACGTGATAAGAACCATAATGGCACACATGATGGGTTCCCGTCTGGTTCGTCCAAGTAATATTGGATTTTATCAAATTCAGCAAACGCATCGTCCGCTTTAACTTTAGTTTCATTGAAGTTCAAGCCCAGTTCGTCTGCCAAAGCACGAGCAGCTGTTACTTCATTATAAGTTTGGTCGTCAAAACCAACACTGAAGACTTCTTGTGGTTGCAAGATACTTGTCACGTAACTACTGTCGACCCCTTCTGAAAGAAAGGCACCCACTGGTACGTCAGCAACGTTGTGCATCTTGATTGATTCTTCAACGGAAGCATCAATTTTCTTAACTTCTTCTTCAAAAGATAAGTTAGAAGGATCAAATTGCATATCCCAATATTTTTCAATATCTAATTGGCCATCTTTGTAAGTAAAGTAATGCCCTGCAGGGAATCTGAAGACCCCTTCAAAGAAAGTCTCTTGTAAATCATTATATTGATTCATCATGAATGATTTAAGAGCCTTCTTGTTTAATGTCCGCTTAAATTCTGGATGACGCATGAATGTTTTAATTTCACTACTAAACATAAAGGTGCCATCATCAAGCGTTGTGTAATAAAGGGGTTTGATCCCGAAGAAATCACGGGCACCAAATAAAGTCTTCGTTTGTAAATCGTAAATCACGAACACAAACATCCCACGAATCTTCTTCAAAACATCTTTGCCCCATTGTTCATAGGCATGCAAAATTGTTTCAGTATCTGAATCCGTCTTGAATTCGTGACCTAATGGTTCCAATTCCTTACGAATTTCACGATAGTTATACACTTCACCGTTAAAGAAAATCAATTTGGTATGATCTTCATTATAAATAGGTTGATCACCTTTAGTTAAATCAATGATTGATAAGCGACGGAAACCAAGCGCTACTTTATCATCGATGAAATCACCCGCACCACTTGGGCCACGATGTTTAATGACATCCATTTGTTGGTTCAATACTTCTTTTTTCTTTGGTAAATCAAACAATCCACCAGCAAATCCGACAATCCCACACATACCGTTAGCTCCTCTTTGATAGTCTGATATCTCAATAATCATTATTAGACTTTTAATTCATTATTTTCAGAAAAATTTAAAAACTAAATAACAATTAATTAGACGTTGTTAACTAATTAATTGTTATTTACTATCATACTATTTTATTTTTAATAAGCCCATAACAAATTCGTAAGTTGCTTAATTATTTTAATAGCGCGGCAACTGCATCAGCCGTCACTGCTTGGCCGACTTCCCAGTCATCTGGTAAGACCATAATGCCCTTAGCGGGGGCACCTTCAACGCCAATTTCACGAGCAGCACAAATCATGCCGTCGCTTTGAACGCCACGTAATTGACCAGGCCAGATGATTTTACCTTCTGGCATCACTGCACCAACTGTTGCGACAATCACCTTTTGACCTTGAGCAATATTAGCAGCCCCACAAACGATTTGAACCGTTTGATCAGGTGCAATTTGCGTTTGTGTCACGTGCATATGATCTGAATCTGGATGAACATCACATTCCTGCACATAACCAACCACGATGTGTGGTGTTTCGTCAGCAACTAAATCAGGTGTGAAGCCGGCAGCTTCAAGGGCTTGATTTAAAGTTGCGACATCGGCAGCACTGAGGGCTTGAACCCCGTTAAACTGTAATTCAGGTAATAATTGATCGATTGCTAAAAAGTTATAGCCAATTGTCTGATCTGCTTGGTCGCTAATTCTGACAATTGATTGTTTCTCAGTCGTTACTTGATTAGCAACATCTGGTTGGGTCATCACAACGAGAATATTTGGAAAAGATTTTTGGTTCATACTTGCAATTAGCATTTTATGACTCCTTTAAAATTAACTTAATGAGTGAATAAATTCTGAAATTTCACGTTTTGTCTTCCGGTCCTTATTCACAAAACGACCAACTTCACGGCCATTATCAATCACAACAAAGCTTGGAATACCGAAGATTTCCCATTCTTCACAAATATCGATGTATTGATCACGATCAATTTCGATAAATTCATATTCTGGGAATTCAGCTTCGATTTCGGGCATTGCGGGTTTAATAAACCGGCAATCACTACACCACGTTGCTGTAAAAAATAAGACATGTTTTCCTTTGGTAATGAGATGGGTTAGATTTGTTTCTGCCATCTTTGCGAATTCTTTCATTATGCACCCCTTCAATTTAACTACTCGTTTTAATATAAGCGGTTTGTGGTCAAATGTCCACTCTTGTTCCTCAAAAAAGTGTGCTATACTATTTAAAGATAAATTTACTGAGGAGTTTTTTTTTGAAAAAAAATAGTCAAACGTTAAAATATCTCTTAACTGGTTTCGGACTAGCCGTTGCGGCAGCAGCCGGCACCAGACAATATAAAACCCAACAAAAGATGGTTAAGCTCGACAAGATTTTAGAAGATGTCAAAGCAAGCCTTCGTCATGAAGGGCAAATCGTCGGCTCATGGATTGAAGAAAGTCCTCACCTATTTTCACAAAATAAACGGACTTTCCCAGTCTATCAAGGCGGCGTTATCTGCGAACGTGAAGAAGGCACGAACCAATTCCACTTCAAAGTTGATGCTAAAACAGGGGTCGTCATTGAATTTTCACAACGTTAAACCAAATAAAAAACACTTACCGAATTGGTAAGTGTTTTTTATTTGGCCTGAGATACTTTTTTGAAACGTGCTTTTTAAAGCAGACTATTTGTAATGTGCTTCTAAACGATAAATAACTTGACCGCGCTTGCTGAATTTTTCTTCGTATTCTGTTTGGATGTTGTCTTCTGCTAAATCACTGTTGTGTAAATCAAGTGAAATATCGTCGAATTGCATACCATATGCGTTTAAACTGGCTAATGAGTATTCAAACAAACCTTGGTTATCAGTCTTGAAACGTAAATAACCCGTTGGTTGCATAATTTGTTGATATTCAGCCAAGAATGACTTATAAGTTAAGCGTCGTTTTTCATGACGCGTTTTAGGCCATGGATCAGAGAAGTTTAAGTAAACCCCTGCGACTTCGTTTTCGGCGAAGAAAGTTGTCAATGCTGCGCCGTTCCCTAACAATAATTGAAGATTAGGGAGTTTTAATTCAACTTGTTTTTGTAAAATAACGGCAATCGCTGATTCTTGAATTTCAACCGCGATGAAGTTGCGATCTGGGTATTTTTGAGCCATTTGAGTAATGAATTGGCCTTTACCTGAACCAACTTCGATATAGATTGGTTGTTCCTTGGCAAAACGGCTTTGCCAGTTACCGGCAATATTTTCTGGACTCACCAAGATCATGTCTGGATTTTCAGCGATCAAATCCGCTGCCCAAGGTTTGTTTCTTAAACGCATAATAAACTCCTCATTTGCTGCCAATTAAAAAGGTTGGACAATTGCCCAACCTTTTGGCATTTAATTTTTTTTAATTATTTCAGAAAGAACTTCTTCTAAACGCAATATGTCATGGTTCATTTCAGTAAAACGACCACGTTGATAATGGTGCTTAATGCTTTGGAGCAGGTTCAAACTACCGTACCAGTTAACGCGCATCAATAATTCAGGCGTTACCTCTAAACCATAGTTTTCAAGCCACTCTTGCCATTCTTGACGTGGAACATATTGAAATAAAATCATTCCGAAATCGACAGCCGGATCAGCTAACATTGCTGAATCCCAATCGACTAGGTACAAACGATTGATATCAGATAACAACCAATTCTTATGACTTAAATCGCCATGACACACCTCTAGAGAAGGTGTTTGTAATGCTGACATCGTGTCTTTTAAATACTGACTCGTTTGTGCTAAAAAAGGATGTTGCCGCAAATCTTGCGGTAAATCATAGAAGTAGGTCTGCAACATCTCTGGTGCTTGCCAGACCTGACCACCAACCTTTTGTAACATGCGTTTTAATAGATGCGATTGATGCACCCGCGCCAATAATTTGGCAACCTGCGGGCTATTCATCTCGTCACGCTTGAGCGTACGACCATTTAGCCATTCCTGTGCGGTTAACACATCCCCACTTGAAATCCGTTTGGTCCAGATTAAACGTGGCGTAATGCCTTCTGCAGAAAGAGCCGCTAGAAATGGCGACGTATTTCGTTTTAAAAATATCTTCTCTGATGCACGGACGCCTAAATAAGCGGCACCCGTATCACCACCAGCTGAACGTACTTGCCAACCGGTATCTAAGTCGAAATTCATCCACCCGACTCCTTTACAATAAAATAAGGTGCCTACCCCGTGGCACCGCGTTGCTTCAACTGATTTTTAACTACCAGTATCATATAATAAGCACACGTGCTACGTCAAGTAGGCACCCCTTTGAATTCGGGATTATTTAACTAATCGTTGTGGTAAATAAAACTGAACAAAAACACCAACTAAGGCGAATAACGCCAGAACACTCAACCCAACTTGGAGGTTCAAGCCCATTGTCACTAGCAGTATCACGCTAAACAAGATGGCTTGGCACAATAATAATCCTAGTAACAGTTGTTGGAAAGCTTTCACGCGAGCTTGTTTAGCAATCGGATATAGATGGGTAAAAATAATTTGTTCATATTGAGTATAAAACGGTAGTAACTGGAAGCCAACTAAGTAGATTAATAACAAACCTAGTGCTAAGCTCAACCACCACAGATGGCTGAAACATAGAATGATGCCTCCTAAAACCACTAGGCGAACGTATAATCCGCTAAACTCAGTCCCGCGAATAAAACCACGTGTGTAGAGATACAAATATGGATTACCACTACGCTTAGCAACTGGCAATAGCCAATCTAAGTAACGGCGCCGTTTGACCTGACTATTTAACCCCGGCACATCTGTAAAGAGATTGTATAAGCGATAAATGCGCCCCATTCTAGAATCTTCTGCGCTGACCGCTGCCAACCAATCAAACAATGTTGTCTGTTGAATAGTTGTCAATTGACGTCGTTGATAATAAGCCAAGCCGATTGCGATTAAAACTCCAGCAATTGCCCAGCCGCTAAAGAGTTGACTACCGATTAACAACCAATCAACTAGTAACCAAACAATCTTAGGTAACTTGGCATCTATCTGGTACCAATTCAATAATTGATTTGAAAAGCGGCGATCTTTGATAGCAATTAACGTGGCCCACACTAGGAGTAATTGCCAGCTCGGTACAGATTTGGTAATCAGCAGGGTTGGTGCAATTAGCCCCGTTACTAGCCCGGTAAAAATCACCGGCAGCCAGGCACTGTAACCCCGCGCCGCTTTTAAATAAACAGGTAAATCACTTTCCTTAGGTAATAAGAAAACACTATCCGCTTCTTTAAGTAATGTTGCAAAGCGCCCAAAGCTTACTGCCGCTAATAAGACGAGGCTCAATAGTAATTTAAGCCACCAAGCTTGTGGATCCAAACCTTTGACGGCGTTAGCGTACGTATAGCCTAATGCGCCCAATAGGAAAATTAACGCTAAGACGAAATGGTCGTTAAAAACTAGTTTGAGATATTTAACCTGCTCTTGAATATGTTGCCGAACACGTTTTTGCCATAACTGTCGCATCATTAACCTTCTTTCGTCATTTGCAAATAGATATCATCTAAGTTTGCATCTGCCATGTTAAATTCTGCTTTCAGTTCTTCAAGCGTCCCGGTTGTCCGGACCTTGCCCTGATTCAATAGGACAAACGAATCGGCGTATTGTTGCGCCGTGGCCAAAATATGGGTCGACATCAAAATGGCCGCCCCCGCCGCTTTTTTATCGGCAATAATGTCCAATAAATCATGAATGGCGAGTGGATCAAGGCCTGTAAAAGGTTCATCAATGATGAATAAATCGGCGTCAGTCATAAAGGCGTTGACGATCATCACTTTTTGACGCATCCCTTTTGAAAAATGAACTGGGAACCAGTCCAACTTATTGTCGAGTCGGAATTTCTTCAATAACACCATTGCTTTGGCCCAAGTCTTTTCGAAATCTAGATCATAAGCCATCATCGTGAGCTCTAGATGTTCCCGCAACGTTAACTCAGGGTAGAGAACTGGGGTTTCAGGGACATAGGCCATGCTTTGGCGATATTGATCCGGATTGGATTGCAATGTGACACCATTGAGCGTTATCGTGCCCTTTTGCGGCGTTAATAACCCAATAATATGCTTGATGGTCGTTGATTTACCGGCCCCGTTTAAACCAATCAAGCCGACAACCTGTTGATTGGGAACCGTAAAACTTACTTCTTGGAGTACTGGTACGTGGGCGTATCCACCCGTTAATTGCTTAATTTCTAAACTCATTTAACTTGCCTCATTCATTTAAATTAAAAATTAGTTGATACCCTTTTCTGACAAACACTTAACACGAAGTTTATCATCAATTATTAATTTTAACAAACCCTTTCATTTTTAACGAACGATTCACTCAATTGACTGTGATTTAGTAGCAGAAAACGCGTTATTATGATAGCATTAACCGTATACAGCGCCACAATCTTATAGAAAGTAGGTATTTAATTATATGGATGATTGTATTTTTTGTAAAATTGTTCGTCAAGAAATTCCGAGCACTGTCGTCTATGAAGATGATGTTGTCAAAGCATTTCTCGATATCACCCAGACCACACCTGGTCACACCTTGGTCATTCCAAAGCAACACGTCGCCAATATTTTCGAATATGACGCCGACTTAGCTGCTGCGGTTTTCAGCCGAGTGCCCAAGATCGCTAATGCGATTAAAGCAAGCAATCCCGCGATTAAAGGGATGAATATTTGTAATAATAACGGTGAAGTAGCTTACCAATCCGTTTTCCATTCTCATATCCACCTACTCCCTCGCTACACGGCAGCAGACGGCTTCTCAATGCAATTTGCTGATAACTCAGCGGATTATACACCAGAGAAGTTACAAACGATTGCTGACGCAATTAAGCAACAATTGGAGGCATAACGATGTCATTTTCAAAAGGACTATTGATTGGTGGCCTACTTGGCACGACCTATGCGTTACTAACCGCTAAAAAAACGGGGCTAGAACGCCAACAAGCAATCAGCCATTATTTAACGGACGTGACCAACCAAGCGCAGGATGTTCAAATTAATGCAATTAATTTACAAAACACTGCCAGTCAACTTTCAAACGAAATCAAGACAACAGCTGTTGATTCACTAGCCGATATTAGTGATGCTGTTCAAACTTTTTCGTTTGAGGCCCAACCCCGCGTTGCACAAATTTCAGAATCAATTAAGCGTCTTACGGACGATTTAACCGCGCTGTAACAAGGTTTATCAGTCTTTTATAGTCGTATTCATAAAAAAGCTAAATTTGAAGGTTCTGTGAAATTTTCGCTCTCGGATTTAATTCAGCGGGTTTATGTGTTATATTAATTGATGAATTCACGGTATTAATCGTATTTACAATAATTGATAAGGATGTGTCATATGATGAAAAAATGGCTATTAGCCGCTGCCAGTCTATTAATGGTAGTTACATTAGCAGGTTGTGGAAGCAACACTATCGCAACTCTTAAGGGTGGTAAAATCACTCAAGACGAATTCTACAAAGAAATTAAGGAAACTTCTGCCGGCAAGCAACAAGTACAACAAATGATCTTGCAAAAAGCACTTCAAGAACAATACGGTAGCAAGAGTCTTACTAAGAAAATCGACAAGACTTACAATACTTACAAGAAACAATACGGTTCATCATTCTCTTCAGTACTTGCACAAAGTGGTTTAACAACAACTTCATTCAAAAACCAAATCACAACTCAAATGTTAGCTAACGCTGCTTTAAAGGCTAACAAAAAAGTTACAAACGCTGATTTGAAGAAACAATGGAAAACATACGAACCAAAAGTTGAAGTACAACATATCTTAGTTGAAAAGAAAGATACTGCTGAAACAGTTATTTCTGAACTTAAGAAAGACAACTCAACTAAAAACTTCACTGCTTTAGCTAAGAAGTACTCAACAGATACTGGTACTAAGAAAGACGGCGGTAAATTACCTGTCTTTGATAGCACAGATACATCATTAGATTCAACATTTAAAACAGCTGCCTTCAAGTTGAAGACAAACGAATACACAACAACACCTGTTAAGACATCATATGGTTACCACGTTATCCGCATGATCAAGAACCCTGGTAAAGGTAAGATGGCTGATCACAAGAAGACATTAACTGACCAAGTTTACGCTAAGTGGGCTAATGATCAAACAGTGATGGCTAAGGTTTACACGAAGGTTCTTAAGAAAGCCGACGTAACAATCAAGGATAAAGATTTATCAGATATCCTTTCAAGCTACGGCGTTAACGCTAAGAAATCATCAACTAAATCATCAAAATAATCAGTTTTAAAAAAGAGCTTCAACCAAACAGATAACTGTTTGGTTGAAGCTCTTTTTTTAGTTAGTCTTGCGACAATTGTTGATCATTAACTGGCCGGTAGAAATGCCGACCATCCATTGCAAAAAGCCGTTCAGTATACTGCCCTGCTTCTGCATGTTGTAAAGATTGCGTCATCATCGTAATGCTGGCGTCCATTTCATCGATTTGATGGAGCACTTCTGCTTCCAAGATTTGTGGTCGCACTGGTGAACCGTATTCCATTAAACCATGATGGGCCAAGACAACATGTCTCAACACTAACATATCCTCACTATTGATATCGATTTTTAACGTCTCACAAGCCTTAACGATTTCTTCATCAACCAACACAATATGCCCGATTAAATTCCCGCGCACTGTGTATTCCGTTGAAACCGGCCCCGATAATTCAAGCGTCTTGCCTAAATCATGTAATAAGACCCCTGAATATAATAACGCCGCATCGATTTGTGGGTATTGCGCCGCGATTGTTTTAGCTAACCGTAACATCGATAACGTATGGTAGGCTAAACCACCTGCAAAGGCGTGGTGGTTCGTCTTGGCCGCTGGAAAACTGAAGAAATCCGCTTGATGCTTTTGAATTAAGTGGCGCACCAATCGTTGCCAATTAGGATTGGTAATTTCAAAAAGCACTTGGCTAATTTCTTCTTCCATATCGGCCGTTTGTACCGGAGCCTTTTGGATAAATTGTTCAATGACTTGTGGTTCCTCTTCAGTCGCTAACCGAATTTTGTAAATCTTAATTTGCGGATTACTTTGATAAAGTTCTCGTTTACCTTGGAGATGAATAATTTTCCCCGGTGTAAACAAGGCCACATCTTCATCAGAAGCATCCCAATACTTACCACTAATTTGTCCGGATTGATCTTGGAATGTGAAGGCAATAAATTGCTTGCCATTTTTAGCAACTCTGACATCCGCTGCTTTAATTAAAACAAATAGTGCTAAGTTTTCATCATTTTGGTAATCAAATAGCTTTTTAGTCGTCATTTGCTAACCCTACCTTCTCTAAGTTTAACCAGTGTCCCGTGCCAAAGGCGGCCTCAGTTCGCGGATTAGCTGTCAAGTAAATCACTTGATGTGCGCCGCTGAGGTTTTGCAATAATTGCCAAACCGCCGCTTGCCGTTGATCATCAAAATTGACAAACCCGTCATCTACCAACAACGGTAGTGAGACAACATCGGCAATCTCTTCTGCAAACGCAAAACGTAAGGCAATATATAATTGCTCTGCCGTTCCTTGTGAAAGTTCGCCGACCTCAAATAGAACCTGGTCTTGTCGAAGGACAGTTAAAGTTGCCGCTTCGAAAGTAATTTCAATATACCGATTCTGCGTTAGAATTGCAAAGTATTGCGTAGCTTTTGCTAATAAACGGGGGAATCGTTCTTGTGAAGCTGCTGTTAGGGTCGCTTGAATCCAATCGATTGCCAATTGTTTGGCCAACCAATCTTGTGCTAAACCGATAATATCGGCTTCAGCGTTTAATTGTGCTTGCTTTTGTCGTTGATAAGCATCGCTATCAACTAACTTTTGCTGAACAACTTGTAACTCGGCAATCATCTGTTGTTGTGTTTGGATTGCCGCTGTTAACGTCGCTGTTTGTTGCGTTAGTTGTGCAATTGCCGTTTCGAGGGCTGCTTGGTCCTCAAAAGCTTGTAATTGTGGCAAATAACTTGTCAATTCATGTTCAAGATCTGTTTGACGTTGTTGTTGAATCTGGCGTTGCTGTTCAGCGGCTGCACATTGCGCTAATTCGGCGGCCGTTTTAAGGTGCGCCGTTTCGAGCAAGTCAGCTTGTTGGGCTTGTCGTTCTTGATCTTGTCTTTGCAAGCGTGTCACTTGTTGTTGTTGGTATTCATAACGTTCATTGTCCTGTGCGAGGGCTTGTTTCAATTGATCAAGTCGATCCTTAAATTGTTCAATTTGCGCCAAGTTATGCAGCGGTTCGCCTTGAAGTGCACCTAGCCAATCGTGCGCAAATGCAAACTGGTCAAAATAATCGGTTAAGGCAACTTGAAGCGTGTTAATCTCAGCACTTTGTTGGGCAATTAATGCTTGTAAGTGTTGCATCCGCGCCAAGGCATCTTGTTGGTTCATGACTTGTGTCACCGTTGCTTCGTTCGGATAACCATTCGCACTTAAAAGCGCAGCAACTTGTTGTTGACTTGTCTTTAAAGCCAGCTGCCCGTCTGCAAGTGCTGTTTGTTTTTCCTGAAGATCCGCTTGTAACTGATCTAACTTAGCGAGTGCTTGTTGCCACTGCGCCTTTTGGGTTGTCTCAGCCGTTTGTTTTTGTTGTCCTTGATATTTGGTGTATAACCCATAACCAAGTAATCCGAGTCCTAACAAAGCAATTGCTTTTAAGCCACCCGGTAAAAAGATGCCTAATAAACCAACAACCCCTAACCCTAAACAAATATTGCTAATCGGTGTTGGACTAGCAACTTCTGTCGGTGTTTCCAAAGTGGTCACTAATTGTTCTTGTTCAGCCACCTGGTCAGTCAAGGTTGTTAATTGCTCCGTTAAAACGCGGTTGGTCGTTTGCGTTTGTTCGTAGGTGGTATTGGCCACTTGTAACTGTTCTAGCTGGTCGGTGCTTAGAACCGTTGGTAACGTTTCAGTCGGTCCCCATTGATATTTAGCAGCTAATGTCGCTTGTTCACTCGTCAACTGTGTCAATTGCGTTTGTTGCAAAGCTAACTGTTGCGCTTGCTTTTGCCGTGTTGACCATTGTTCTAATAACCCATCAATTTCAGCTTGGTGTGTTTGATAGAATCGGAATTCACCCGTTTGATCAAGTGTTTCTTGAATCGTTGCCACAGCTTGCTGAGCATCTGCTAATGCTGTTTGAGATTCTTGGCGTTGTTCTTCGATCTTTTGATATTGCGTATACAAAGTGCTGTCAAAAGGTTTCGTTGCCGCTAAGGATGCTTGTAAAGCCTGCCATTCTACATACTTCGGCCAGCGTTCTAGTAATTGTTGCTGCTGGTTTTTTTGTCCCTGAACTTCAGCTAGTGCTGCCTGATCTTGCTTCAGCGTCTGCAGTGCCTGTTGTAATTGTTGGTCGTTACTTTCGTATTGCTGATTAGCCGCTTTAGCCTGGCTAACAGCCTGTTCGATTTCCGGATACTGCTTTAAGGCCTTATTAAGTGGCCACTTGCGTCCGGATGGTTTATAGATTTGCTGACTAGCTTTGTCCAAGCTAGCTTCAAAAGCGAGCCATTCATGACTACCAACCGCGCCAATCGTTAAAAGATGTTGCATAAAATCATCGGCAGTTAACCCAAAAATCTGATTTAAATCCTGTTGATTAGTTTCAAAAATCTGTGTAAAAAGGGCTTTATCTGCGGGCGCAATCAATTGGTTCAAATAATCCGCACCAAACTCCTTGCCCTGATCAATAATGGTTACCTCGCCACCGGCTTTACCAGCAACCCGCCGAATCGTAATCTCGCGATCGTGGTGGTCAACGATTAACTCGCCACCATACTGCGCGCCACTTTTGGGAAGGTATTGTTCATACTTTTGCTTACCGGTTGCAAAACCAAACAAAACGCCTTTGATAAAAGCCGTGATGGTTGATTTACCAGCTTCATTTTGACCGTATAAAACCTGGTAATCGGTTTGTAAATCAATTGTTTGATCGTGCCACTTACCAAAGCCAAAGATGTTAATTGCTTTAATCCGCATGCTTAGTCCTCCAGCTTCTTTTCTTGCAGAATCGTTTCGGCCGCGGTCTTCAAATCCGCTTGAAAATCGGATTCTTCGAGTGCTTCTCGGATGAATTTTTCTTTCAGAAGCGGTTGGGCCTTTTCCAAGATGTAATCTGGCGTAAAGATCTTATCAGCCGCCGCTTGCCAATAGGCCTGATCAATCTGGCTAAATTGTTGTTGGGCCGCAAACTGTAGTTTAAGCGCGTATGGCCAATGCATGACAGCGCTAGACTCGAGGGCTGCCTGTAAATAAGCGAGTAATTCGCCATTATTGACACGTTGAATCAAATCACTCGATAACCGTTCAGCGTGCGTCAATTCCAAAGCCACCAAACTCGCCGTTTCACTCTGTGCTAATTGCTGACTCAACGCTTCTTGCAATTGATTCAAACTTGGATTTTCAGGGATTTCAAATCGTTGCCGTTGCCATTCAATCACCGTCGTCGGTTTAAATTCAAGTTCGAATTGACCGGCTTGAGCTGTCACTAAATAAAAACCCTTTTCACCAGGTTCGTTCTTATGCCGGCCTTGTAAATTACCCGGGTAAATCACATAAGGCCGTTCTTGTAAGATTTGGCGTTTATGAATATGTCCTAGTGCCCAATAATCATATTGTAGTTGGTTGAGTTCACTTAACGTAAACGGTGCGTAATGATCCACATCAGAGGTCGTACTCTGGCTACCATGCAAAGTCCCAATTGTATAAGTCGTAGCAGCTCGTGGTGGAAATTGTGTCGTTTGATCCGTTTCTAACCACCGTTGCCCGTAACTAAAACCAACAATCGTGACCGTTTCTTGCGCTTTAGTTGTTAGTGTTTTAGCTTCAACAGCCGTTGTAAAAACATGGACGTTTTTCGGAAAATCGAAATGAATTTGATTGGGATCCCAGTAATCATGATTCCCGTAACTGAGATAAACTGGGATTTCAACAGCGTTTAAGCGTTCAAATTGTTGTTTCAAAAAGTTTTGGACCTGCAAACTCTGGGCCTCTTGATCAAATGAATCACCCACTAATAAAACAAAATCAACAGCTTCATCAATGGCAGTCTGCACTAATTTTTCAAAGGCGGTAAAAGTTGATTCGTGAATCGTCGTCCATAAATTGGTTGACGCTTTTTTTAGTCCCACAAACGGACTATCAATATGCGCATCAGCCGCGTGAATAAATTTCATGATCGCTATCCCCCATTTTAGTAATATGTCTTATTATAGCATTGCAACTAAGGCTTAGAAAGGCGCCTTCCCACTAAAAAAAGAAGCATCGAGTTCGCGATTTGCGACTCGATACTTCTCTTAAAAAATGCGATTTAGCCTTGGTAGATATCAGCAATTGGTTTTGAGATGATTTGGTTTAGTTCATCCATCAATTGGCTTAATTGGCGTTCTTGTTCCATCAAGTTCTTGATGGCATCGATATCACCGATTTTTTGAGCAAGTTCTTGAATTTCTTGGATTTCGTCATCCGTTAATTCTTCACCTTGCATTTGTTTTTGTTGTAAAGTCATTTGTTGTGTTTGAAATTTCTTGAACATTGTGAAGGCAATATCATCCTTCTTAAGTGCTGCAAAAGCATTTTGCAAGCCTAAAAATTGTGGTAATGTTTGTAAATTAGTTGCCATTTGGTTAGCATCATCATAAATATTGACTGTCATAGTAGTGACTCCCTTACATGAATTTAATTAAAAAAACCTTTCAAGTTATTATACCATTGATTGACCGTTTCTTTCGCTTTATTTACACCATCTTTAATCCCAGATTGAAGCGAATTGACGACTTTGTCAGAATCCTGATCGTCTTCTTTTTTAGCCATCGATTGCGCGTCTTCTGTATCAAAGCTGGTTTGGGCCGTCGTTGGTAACAACTGTTGCATTTCGTATTTAAAGATTGGCGCTAGGCCGTCGATACTGGTATTTTTCATAAAGTGTTCTTGATCCGTCTTATCGTAGCCCATCCAAGTCGCAACCACAATATCCGGCGTATAACCGATTAACCATTGATCCTTCGTCCCATAACCATAACTATCAGGCACTTCGGTACTACCAGACTTACCAGCGACTTGATAGCCATCTGGTTTGGCATATCGACCAGTCCCGCTGTTATAAACGCCCAACATCATGCTGGTCATTTCTTTAGAGGTCTTCTTGCTCATGATTCGCGATTTCGATGGTGTCGTGTTATCAACAATAACGGCACCACTGGCATCCACAATCTTTCGAATAAAGTGGGTCTCGGAAAGTTCCCCGTTATTAGCAAAAGCTGTATAAGCACTCGCCATTTGATAAGGTGAAACCCCACCTTGCCAACCACCAAGGGCCATCGCTAGATTTTGGTCACTCTTAGGCACTGAAATGCCGAAATCTTCCACCGACTTAATCCCGCGTTTAAGCCCGATTTGATTTAACAACCAAACAGCAGGCGCATTCGTACTGTTAGCCACCGCTTGATACATCGGCATCGAACCCGTATAAACATTGTCTGGGTTGGTTGGCGTATATTTATTGGTTCCGTAACTCTTCTTCTTATCTTGAAGAGAAGAATCGTAGTGATAGCCATCTTCTAACGCTGGTGTATAAACGGCCAACGGTTTAATCGTCGAACCCGGTTGCCGTTTCATCTGAGTGATTCGACTATAACCGCGAATCGTGTAATCGCCGCGCCCACCAACAACGGCCGATACACCACCTGTTTTCGGATCGATGGCAATGGAGCTCCCTTGCACTAAGGTGCCATCAGCCGCATTGTCTGGGAACAACCAATTTTGCTCGAAGGTATTTTCCATCTTGCTTTGTTGTGATTGATCGAGTGCGGTATAAATCTTATAGCCGTTTTTAACAAGATCTTCTTCCTTGAGACCAAACCGCTTAACAGCTTCATTCACAACTTCATCAAAGTAGTAAGGGTATTTGTAACTATCGTTTTGTTCCAAGGTATTTTTAACGACCAATGTTTCACTCTTGGCTGCCTTGGCTTGACTCTCAGTCAATTTACCATTATCAACCATCAGTCCGAGAATTAAATTCCGCCGTGATGTGGCGTTATCCAAATGATCAGCCGGATTATAGTAACTTGGGCTTCGGAGCATAGCAGCAATCACAGCCGCTTCACTAGCATCTAATTCGCTAGCGTTTTTACCGAAGTACCGTCTAGAAGCATCTTGAACACCCCACACCCCGTTACCGAAGTAGGCATTATTTAAATACATCGCCAAAATATCTTTTTTAGAGTAAGTCTTCGTAATTTGAACCGCTAGGAAGAGTTCTTCAAACTTCCGTGAGAAAGTCTGCTTCTGGCTCAACTTCGCATTTTTGGCGAGCTGCTGGGTCAACGTACTCCCCCCACCGGTAATCTGACCGCGATGAATCACTAAGTTAACAGCGGCGCGGGCCAAGCCCTTGACGCTAAAGCCCGGATTCGTATAGAAGGAGCGATCTTCCGTCGAAATCACCGCATTTTGAATCTCAGGTGAAATTTTGTCTAATTCAACGTACGTTCCTTTTTGGGTGTATAAGGTGCCCGCCCGTGCATCTTTTTTATCATAAAGCGTTGTTGATGTTTGTAAGTTGGCCTTAATTTCCCCAACGTTAGCCGTTTTAGCTTTAAAGGTTAAGTAGCTACTCATGAAAAATACTAAAAGTAATATGCCCAAAATCAACCACCGCGTTAATTGCAGTCGATACCAAACATACTTCACGACTCGCCACGCCCGTTTAAAAAAACGTTTAATCGCCAACCAAATCGGCGAATCCTGCTTATTCATACAATCCCTCTTTTAATCAATTTACATCGTACTTTGTTATATTGTAGCATATTCCAGTATGCCCCTTATGCCAGTGCGTTGACATTAATAATCTTTTAAAATTTACTTTTAGTGCTAAATTCGCTAAACTGGTAGCTTGAAGGTGGTTTACTCTGATGATAATTTACCAAAAAAAAGTAACTTTAGAAACAGACTTTAGTCCGATGTCAGTCCGCGGACTTCTCAATCACTGGTTAGTGCCGCAAAAAATGCAACATTTCTTGCGGATTAATCGTGAAATACTCGTCAACGGTCAATACCGCGCGTTCAACCGCAACGTAGAACCTGGCGATGAAATCACGCTGAATTTTTCAGAAGTGTCCGTCAAAGTTCAAAACTACGAACTAGATGCGACGCAATCATTCAGTGTTTTATTTGAAAGCGACGATTTATTGATCGTCAACAAGCCTGCTGGTATTAAAACCCATCCCAACCGCCCTGGCGAAAACGGGACATTAATGAACCAAGTCGCCTTTTATCTCGCACAACAAGGGAAAAAGGCCTACATGGTCCACCGCATTGACGAAGCCACTAGCGGCGTCTTATTAATTGGCAAAACGCCGATTGTTATCGGGATTTTAAACCGTCAACTCAGTCAAAAAAAGATGGCCCGTCAATATATCGCCATCGTTAATGATCCCGAACACGAGTTGGCAGAACACGCCACAATTAATTCGCCCATCGGTGTCGACCCGGAAAATGATCGTCAACGTTGTGTTGATTACATCAACGGCTTATCAGCAATTACCCACTACCGCGTTTTAAGTCGGAAGGGCACAACTGCGGTATTAGCGGTCGACCTTGAAACTGGCCGGACTCACCAAATCCGCGTCCACCTGGCTAGTATTGGTCATCCAATCCTAGGCGATCCACTTTATAATCCTACCGATAAAACACCGCGGCTCTTACTCCACGGTCAGACGTTGCGGTATACAGAACCTTATACGGATCACCCGCAAACCGTCACAGCACCAGTTCCTGATGCATTTGAACCTTATCTTTCATGACCAAATAAAAGAAAGTGTGCCATCAGTCGGGTATCTCCTAAGGATTAGCGCCAAATGGCAAGAAGATGACTGATAGAATACGTTTAGAGAATTAGAATTCGGATATCCAAAAAAGGCGCCAAGACAAAATTAAATTTTGTCTTGGCGCCTTTTTAGTGCTTTTAATGATGCGCTTGTGGTGCTTCTAAACGGCGTTGGATGAACCCTAAAACGAGATCGGCGATAATTGCCATCAAAGCCGTTGGCAAGGCCCCGGCTAAAATCAGCGCGCCGCCATCGGTTGCATTCGTCCCCCGAATGATAATATCGCCCAAACCACCGGCGCCGACAAATGAACCAATCGCGGTGATCCCAATAGCAACTACAAGGGCATTACGAATTCCTGCCATAATCACGGCTAAGGATAATGGTAATTCAACCATCGTCAATAGTTGCCACTTGGTCATCCCCATGCCTAGCCCGGAATCCAGAATATTTGGTGAGACATTAATCATCCCGGTATACGTATTTTTAATAATTGGTAATAACGAATATAAAAAGACCGTCATAATCACCGTATTAGTGCCTAAACCCAACCCCAACATGATGATCGATAACATCGCTAACGACGGTACCGTTTGAATAACGTTGGCAATACCGATTACCACATCGCTCATTTTTTTACGATGCGCAATCAAAATGCCAATCGGAATCCCAATGATGGCCGCTAGTAACACCCCATAGATTGAAATTAAGAAGTGCCGGTTAAATTGGCTTAAAACGTATCCACCATTATGTTGGAAATAATAAAGTAGCTGTTGCCACGTGTTTAAATGCGTCATTTGTTGGCTCCTTTCTTAAAGTAATCATGTTGCGTCAAGAATTGCTTAGCCACCACAGCGGGTTCTAACAGGTCATTATCCACTTTGTAATTGAGCGTTTGCATCGTATCGAGATTGATTTGCCCGGATAACCGTTTTAAGAGTGGTTTCAATTCTGGATGTTGTTTTAAAATCTGATCGGTAGCAACTAGACTGGCATCGTATGGTGGGAAAAAGTGGCGGTCATCCTTGAGGACCTTCAAGTTGTAACTCTTAATCCGCCCATCAGTCGAATACCCTAAGACGACATCCATTTTACCGGCCGCAAGTGCGCTATAAACTAGGCCAATCTGCATTGGCGCTACCTTCTTAAAATCGTAGCCGTAAGTTTGCTTGAATTCCTGGTAGCCGTCCCCTTCATGGTTGACCCACACTGAGTCAACGCCAGCGGTTAATTGCTTAGCCACCCGACCTAAATCGCTGACCGTTTCAAGATGGTATTTTTTGGCCATTTGCTGCGTCACCATGAAGGCGTACGTATCGGCAAAGCCATACGTTGGAAACCACGTTTGTTGGTAACGCTCTTTAAATTCGCGCTTTACAATTGTTTGCGCCTTTTTTGGATCCTTCGTTGGCTTCATTTTTAACGTCCCAGTGATCTCGGTTCCTGCATACCGACTCGTTGAAATATCCGCATCGCCGCGGATTAACGATTCGTGCGTCACCGTTGAAGAACCTAGGTTATTAACCAATTCGACCTTGTTATCCGTTTCATGCGCAATCAATTGACTGACGATGTTGGCTAATATTTGGGACTCCGTCGTACTTTGGGAACTAATCCGAATCGTATCCTTCGCCGAGCCACCAAGACCGGGCAACCCGCAACTGCCTAATAGCAAAAGGCAGCCACTAAGTAACGTTAAGGCTGTGATTTTCTTTAATCTTTTCAACATAGCGACCTCCTTTAGCGAATGGCAACGGGTGTCATTCTTTTTTCAAGACGACCAAGTAAGAAATCAACCAACAAGGCTAAAATCGTCACTGGAATTGTCCCGCCGATAATTAAATCTGGTTTAAATAGATTTAAGCCATTGAAGATGAAATCCCCGAGGCCACCGGCACCAATATATGACGCTAGTGTCGCCCAAGCAATGACGTAAACCGCCGATAATCGGATGCCGGACATGATAACTGGCATTGCCATCGGAACTTCCACCTGCATGATTGATTGGAGCGGCGTCATCCCCATCCCTTTAGCACTATCCTTTAACACCGGATCGACATCGTTCATGCCAATATAGGTATTGCGTAAAATCGGTAATAACGAATAGATAAACAAGGCCACAATCGCTGGTACTTTCCCAATCCCAAGTAGCGGAATCATTAACGCTAACAGCGCCAAAGACGGCACCGTCTGAAGCATGCTAGCTATCGCAATCACGACTTTGGCCGTCTTCGGAACACGAGTTAAGGCAATCCCGAGCGGTACTGCAACTAATGCCCCTAACAATAACGCGATAGCCGAAATGTAAAGTTGCTCCCAAGTTTTAATTAGCAAGTCGGCCCCATTTTGATTTAAAAAATTAAGCATTGCTCTGGCCTCCTTTAGTCTGTTGCATTATCTGACTCATCGTCGCCCCAAACGGCGTCGTAAACGACGTCGACAAGCGCTGTCCGCGTGACAATACCCACTAAACGGTGGTCATCATCGACAACAGGCACGTACTTCCAACCGCGCTTCAATATCCGTTCAATCGTATCTCGGACCAGATCGGTTTGATTCACAAAGTTAACCTTCGTCGACATGATATCTTGAACGGTGCCAGCATCTTTGTAATGATGATCAATATTTTCCAGATCCACTAACCCTTGAAGTAGCTGTTGGTCATCAACGACTAACAACGTATCAACCCGTCGTTGCCGCATTAATTTAATCGCAGAGCTCAGCGATTGATCCGGCGTAATCGTGACCGGTGTCTTCAGCATGATTTGGCCAACGGTTTCAACGTTTGGTTTAGCCTCCAATAATCGATCGTGACCGATTAAATCTTTAACAAAATCGTTAGCCGGCTGTCTTAGGATTTCATTAGGCGTACCGTATTGAATGATTTTGCCACCATCCATAATCGCAATACGTGATGATAATTTGAGCGCTTCGTCCATATCATGGGTTACAAAAATCACTGTTTTGCCCATTTCAACTTGTAGTTGTTTAACAAGATCTTGGAGCGCTTCTCGTGTAATCGGATCAAGTGCGCCAAATGGTTCGTCCATTAAAATAATATCCTGCCCAGCAGCCAACGCTCGGATAACACCGATTCGTTGTTGTTGGCCACCTGATAATTGGCTAGGGTAGCGGTCTAAAAAGTCAGCGGGTAATTCTACCAGTTTTAATAACTCCTGAGCCTTTTTTTCACGGTCTTCATCGGACCATTTCAATAACTTGGGCACGATTGTAATATTGTCGCGAATCGTCATATGGGGCATTAAGCCGATATTTTGGATGACGTAGCCAATTTTGCGTCGCAGTTTAACGGGATCCGTGTCCGCTAGCGATTGGCCATCTAGCGTGATTGTGCCGTGAGTGGGATTAATCATCCGGTTAATCATGCGCATTGTCGTTGTTTTGCCGGAACCAGACGTGCCAATTAGGCAAATGAATTCACCTTGATCAACTGTGAAGCTAATGTCATCAACGGCCTTATTACCACCGCGATAAATTTTTGAAACATGGTCAAATTCTAGATAATGTGCCATCAGTAACCTCCTAATAAATGCCTTTGCATAAATTTATTTATATTATTCATGTTAAGAAGATAAACAACTAGTGTCAATTGATAAGGCTTACAGTTTAGTGTTAGACTACTATTCGCTAAAGTTAATCCGCACCCTCAAATAAGTTATGTCGAATACTTAATCAACACTAATTCATTTTAAAAAAAGGGCATCAATAAGTCAGCCACAAACGTCTCACTTATTGATGCCCTTTTTTAAGTTTGAATCTTAATCTCTTTTACGCCCCGCCAAATGTGCTGAGAAGCGTTGATTTAAATCTGCCGCATGCGCCTCATCAGGACTGATAACGACAATTGTATCATGCCCAGCAAGTGTTCCAACAACGTCTTCATACCCCAAGTCGTCAATTAACGCTGCCAAAAGATTGCCATTACTAGGAACAGTTTTAATCACATTCATCACCTGAACCTGTGTAATCGTCAAGGCGACTTCGCGCAACTTATCGTTTAAACGTTGTTCTTGCGTCCGTTCATCGTCATGAAAAACAGTATAGCGCAACTCACCGTTCACATCCCGTGCCTTAACAATTTGCATCTCCCGAATATCTCGCGAAATTGTTGCTTGTGTGGCATCAATGCCGTCATCTCTTAATGTCGCTAATAATTCCTCTTGGGTGGTTATCACTTGTTGATTAATAATTTGTTCAATCCGTGTCTGTCGGTCTACCTTTTTCATCACGATCACTCCTCCGACGAATCTAATTAACCTTATTATACCAGTTTTGGTGGCTAACAAACAGCGCTATCATTTTTTATACCTTAAGCGTTCCCCTAAACGACAAAATTGCTCACAGAATCACATTAATTGACTTATCGTTTTCTATTATTTATGATTATTATAAGATATAAGATAAATCAAGGAGGCTATGCTGATGAAGACCCCCGTTTCATATCTCTTATTACTAAGTCTATCGACTGCACTACTATCCCCCATTCAAGTTAGTCGTGCTGAGGAATCAGCATCAGCCCCACCAAGTGAATCGCAATCTTCAGTCCTCGTTGAACAAGACGATCCAAGCGACCCACCAGCTGCTGAATCATCATCAGTCTCAACAACTGAAGAATCAACAAAATCTGAATCTGAATCGGTTAAAACACCAACACAAGAGTCAGTTGAATCGCTCAAACCACTTATCACTCAAAATCCTGGTGTCAAAGCCGGTCTCACACCAGTTGCGACTGCAGCCGAACTAAAAACGGCTTTAGAAAACGGCGAGAGTGTTCAGCTAACTGCCGATATCACATTGAATGTGCTCGAAAGTTTACTCGCTAGAATTCAAATCGGTAAAAATAATCCCCAAGACATTACCATCGACGGCACCGATCCAACAACCGGACAGCACCATTTATTAAATATTGCTGATATCGCTGTCCTAGCACCAACGACGCAACTATACATCGGCTCAACTGGTATGCAGAAGAAAACAATCAAGTTTACAAATCTAAGAATTAATAATAATAATTACTACGGTCTCTGTCATCCAACGAATGAATCTTATGCCAGCGGTAGTACACTCTTGTTCGAAAATGTTGAATACAACAGTAGTGCACAGTCACTTCATTTCATGCAAGGGGTGATTGCTTTTAGCGGTAACAATACGATTACCCAAACCGCGGGCACTTGGTCCCAAGAATTTGCTGAAACAGGACGTTTAGACTTTAGAGGTGGTTCAACAACCATCAATCATGCCGGCGGCGGCTCTTATGGTCTAATCCGGGTCGATCAAAATCCAACTGATGGTATCGCCCCCGGTATTCAAGTTTCCGGTGGTGCAAAAGTTGCGATTACAACTAACAACGCTATTTTTCCAGCAAGTGGTAATATCGCTCAGATTGATATCACATCAAAAGGTAGCGGTTCCGACTTAACACTTAACGCTGGTAGCCATATCTTTGGTGTTACCGGATCCAGCGGCTCCAAAGCAGTTGCTTCAGATGGCGGTACTATCAACGTCACAAAGGCCAACAACTTCTATCAAACTGGTACGACTAACCGCACAATTGCTGCGACTAATAATGGTCATGTCAATTTGAAATTATCGGGCAGTCTCTATTATTACGCACAAAGTCAATCCCCAATGTCTGCAACCCAGGACAGTACCATCGATATTCAATCAACCACTAATCTTTTTACCTCCTATCTACAAAAAAGCCCCATTACAGCAGATAAAAATAGTACGATAAAACTCGCTTCTAGTGCCGATGTTTTCGGTGCATATGTTCAAGATAGTCCAATAAGCGCCACTAACAATAGTGAAGTTAACTTGAACGCTGGTAAAGATATTTTCGCCTATATCTATAATCCTTCGAGTGGCAATCCAATCATGCAAATGACGACCGATACTACTTCTAAGATGGCTTTAACCGCCAAAGATGCATTTATCCGTAATATCCAGGCTAATGGTCTTAAATTGGACATTGGTGGTCAACTATCAGCCACGTTTGGCCAATACTTAGCGAGTTCAGGTGCGCGACCGTTCATGCATGACTTCCGTGATAACAGCGTCGTTGACCTCACCATCAACGGTGCGCAAAGTATTGCCAACGGGCTCATTCCACTAGCGAGTGCCGGTTCTTACATGAAAATTGGCGATGACAGTCAAGTAACCATTAATAATCAGACAACCACTAATCAATCTGTCCTATTTGGCCTCAGTGGTAGCAACAGTCCAGTTACAATTGGTGATTCTGATGTCACTATCAACAACAATACAGTTGCGGCAACCCGGTTATTAGAAAATATTAAACTTAACCTTGAAAACACAACTGGCCAATCACCACACACCATTTATCGCGGTGTCAGTTTAACTGAAAAGGACCAAACCAAAACAACTTATCCATTCGTTCACTTCGATAGCACCATTGGTACCACCAACACAACCAACAGTTCAGACACAACTTTTAAAACAAAATTCGAAAGTCTCACCACCACTCAAAATATTGCGCAACTTCATTTGCACGATCCGCTACCACCTGAAATCATCACCCTTGTCAACCCAGGTGGCCTCCCTGCCGACGATGCCCAGAAATTTAATTTTGATTTGAATGGGACCGCAACCCCCGCCAGTGAACTCTCACTGAACTTTCTAAGTGCCGCGGGACAATCACTATTAAAAGGGCCGGTTAAAGCCGCCGGTGCCAATCAAGCTTTTGACTATCAATTCGAAACTGATTTACCAACGCAACCCAGCCAAATTGTCGTCGAAGCTAACTACCCAGCACCATACGCACTCTCCACGCCTGTCCGGAAGGTGCTAAAAGATATCCCAGCAGGTAAGCTGAGCTTTCTAGCAGCACCAACCCACCTCGATTTTGGCAATCTCCCACTTACCAATAGTCAAAGTCCCCTTTATCCCTATACCAAGACAGCTGACACTAGTCTAATTGTCTCTGATCCACGCGCCACTAATCGGGGTGACTGGGCCGTTCAGGTCAACCTCAAGCAACCTTTTACTGCTGGTCAAGCCACTCTCGATAATGCACTGATTTGGCGTAAAGATCAGACCACTAAGCCATTGGTTGCCGGACAACCGCAACAACTTTATTTAAAAGCCGCCCACGCACCGATTCAACCAGGTGCTGATGAAACGGATTTAACGGATCTGCTGCAAGAAACGGTTCAAGCCCAATTCCCGGCTGGCCCTAAACAGACCACAAACCCGTATACGGCTGAATTAGAATTAATGCTCATCACTGCCCCCAATTAAATCGTTAGGAGGTTAGATGCGATGTATAAACGCTATTTCTTCACTTTTCTGCTAGGTGGTAGTCTATTATTCACACCGATTCGAGCAGAGGCCGTGCCCGCTAGTTCGAGTGCGACAATTCAATTTAGCAATCAGCAAACGCTACCGGTCGTCCCCCTACCACGACCACCGCTAATTGCCGCACCCGACAACGCGGGCACCATTCACAACGAATGGCACATGACACCACTCGAATATGCACCACCATTGACACAACGGTTACCACAAACCGATGTGTCCAATACACGCTATTATCAACTTAGCGGATTGCTCCTATTATTAACCATAATTCTATTCATTAAGAAAGAGGCGACCTACTATGAAAAAAACAATGATTAGCACAACTTTATTCTCACTACTTGCAACAACAACTCTTCTCTCAGCAGGCCAAATTCAAGCCGCACCTACAGAAGTTGAAAAACAAACGACTGATGCAGCAGTTGTCTTCACTGAAAAAAGTAATCCGTTAGTAATTACAGCCGTTCCTGACTTCCACTTTGGTTCTCATGAAATTGATCGTTCAGCGGATCAAGAATTAGCAGCGGTTGCAAGTGGCTCTCAAATTGGTACAGGAAACACGCTTGCTACTAGTAATGTCGTTTCAATTCAAGATGATCGTAGCCAAGCTAAATTGGATGGTTGGGACCTACAAGTGGCCCAAACAGATTTCGCTAACGCTGGCACTATCGACGCAAGTGACGCAGATTCTTCCGACGTCTTAACCGGCGTTAACATTTTCTTTAAAACACCAAACGTGACAATTGATGGTGCTAATAAGGGCGATGCTGCGTTACCAACAACTAGCGATCAAACGGTTCAAGTTAACGATCAAGCAAGTACCTTTATGAAAGGTGGCGCGACATCCTTCGGGAACGTTGTCGCAACATTAGGCACTGCACCAACCTCAGGAACAGATAGTGACGCTATCTTCCTCCACGTACCAAAGACCATTAATCCAACAGACAAAGCACACTATCAATCAGATATCACATGGACTTTAATCGCTAGCCCAAATAGCTAACAAAGGAGTTTTTGAATATGCGGACAACAATTAAAAGACTAGTTATCGGCCTGTTATTTGGCCTAATTGCCCTCTTCGCCCAGGCACAATCCATACAAGCCGCGCAACCCGTAGCGGATTTTGCGATGACCATTATTCCGCCTGATAACCAGGCCGACAAACAATTAAGTTATTTTGATTTAGTTGTCCAACCTAAGCAACAACAAGATCTCCAGATTAAATTAGTCAATCATAAGGACAAACCGATTAAAGTTCGCGTACAAACCAACACGGCGACCACCAATATTAACGGCGTCGTCAACTACAGCGATAATGTGAATCAATCCGATAAAACGCTCAAATATCCCCTGGGCAAACATCTGAAACCAGCCAAAAAGAATATTACATTAACCGCTCATGAACAAAAAGTCGTCAATATTCGCTTAAGCGCACCTGACAAAGCTTTTAAAGGGCAATTAGTTGGTGGGATTAGCGCGACTGAAGTCCCAACAACAGCAAAGACAACACAGCAGATTAGCGTGCGGAACAAATTTGCATACGCAGTTGCAGTGGTTGCCCGTAGCAATGACCAAAGCGTCACACCAGAATTCAAACTGGGTGCTGTCAAAACTGGCCAACATATGGGAACCAACCAAATCATTGCTAATATTCGTAATGTCCAACCTAAGTTCCAAAATCAAACATCATTAAACGCCTTTGTCACCAAGCGTAACCAGAAGACGAAGCTTTATCAAACCGAAAAAAAGCAAGTCCAATTTGCACCCAATTCGGTTATGCAGTTTTACCTACCGCTTAATGATCGTTTTAAACCCGGCCGTTACACACTTGATTTAACAGTCCGTTCAGAAGGCCGCACTTGGCATTTCACGCGGCACTTTACAATCAATCGTCAAACTGCTGCTAAGTGGAACCAAAAAGACGTCAGCTTAACGCCTGAAACCGACTACTGGCCTTACATCTTGGCAGGTTTAACACTTATTCTACTGATTCTGGCTTACGTCTACTGGCGTTACCGAAAGAAACAAAAGGAAAATCAGGCCCTTAAAGACGAAATTGACCGACTAAAATCTTAACCAACCAAAAAAAGAGTTACGCTTAGAAGTAACTCTTTTTTTGTCGACTTAAACCGTCAATTCAATTTGATTTTGTTCTGGATCTTGAACGACTGCCTCGTAATAACCATCACCCGTTACTCTTGGGCCATTTAGCAATGGTAAGCCTTGTGCTTGAAACTTAGCAACTAATTGATCAACCGCAGTTTCACTGCCAACAGCCATTGCTAAGTGCGCAATTTGCCCCTTTGTGGCTAAGCCAGCCAATTCACTATCTTGATGCATAATCTCTAACCGCGCACCATCTGCGAAAGTTAAAAAATATGATTGGAACCCTTTTTTGTGATTCTCATACAACTCACCCGCAGTCGCTTGAAACATTGTTTGATAAAAAGCCTTCATTGTTTCTAAATCGTGAACCCATAAACCAATATGTTCAATATGCATTAAATTACCCCTTACTTATACTTAATGACTCTATTATGGCATGGATTTAAAACGGTTACAATAATAGTATAAAAAAAGGGCATCTCATTACTGAGATGCCCTTTTTTAACATGCTTGTACGCATTCAATTATTTTTTGATATTGTAGAATGAGTTGATACCTTTGTATGAAGCTGTATCACCTAATTGTTCTTCAATACGCATTAATTGGTTGTACTTAGCTAAACGATCAGTACGGCTCATTGAACCTGTCTTGATTTGGCCAGCGTTTGTAGCAACAACTAAGTCAGCGATTGTTGTATCTTCAGTTTCACCTGAACGATGTGAAACAACAGCTGTGTAGCCAGCTTCTTTAGCCATTTCGATTGCTTCTAATGATTCTGTTAATGTACCGATTTGGTTAACTTTAACAAGAATTGAGTTAGCAGCGCCCATCTTGATACCTTTACGTAGGTAATCAGTGTTTGTTACGAAGAAGTCATCACCAACAAGTTGAACTTTTTCGCCAAGTTCTTTAGTGATTGATGCCCAGTCTTCCCAGTTGTTTTCATCGATAGGATCTTCGATTGAAATGATTGGGTATTTAGCAACTAAGCCTTCAAGGTATTTAACGAATTCAGGTGTTGTGAATTCTTCACCAGTTGACCAACGTAATTTGTATGTCTTATCTTCGTTGTTCCATAATTCTGATGAAGCAACATCGATAGCGATTGAGATATCTTCGCCAGCTTTGTAACCAGCTTTTTCGATAGCTTTGATCAAGTATTGTAAAGGTTCTTCGTTGTTTGCGAAGTCAGGTGCGAAACCACCTTCATCACCAACAGAAGTAACTTTACCGTCAGCTGATAAAAGACTCTTCAATGCTTGGAAAGTTTCTGAACCCATACGGATAGCTTCACGTACAGATTTAGCACCAACAGGCATGATCATGAATTCTTGGAAATCAACTTTGTTATCTGAGTGAGCACCACCATTGATAACGTTCATCATTGGTGTTGGTAATACGTGAGCGTTAGGGCCGCCTAAGTATTCGTACAATGGTAAGCCTAATTCGTCAGCAGCAGCACGTGCAGCAGCCAATGAAACGCCTAAGATTGCGTTAGCGCCTAATTTACCTTTGTTTTCAGTACCGTCTAACTTGATCATTGCAGCATCAATACCGCGTTGGTCAGTTGTGTCGAAACCTACGATTTCTTTAGCAAGAGGGCCATTTACGTTTTCAACAGCCTTTAATACACCCTTGCCACCAAAACGTGATTTGTCGCCGTCACGTAATTCAACAGCTTCATGTTCACCAGTTGAAGCACCTGAAGGAACAATTGCGCGACCAAAGCCGCCATCTTCAGTATAAACTTCAACTTCGACAGTAGGATTACCACGTGAGTCTAAGACTTCGCGGCCTAAAATATCAGTAATAATTGACATGTAATTTTCTCCTTTTTTGGCTGATGATATTCACCAGCACTTTTTTGGATGTCAGGCAAAGCCCACATCTTATTTTAGCTAATTTTTAGTGATTCGTAAATACATACGAGCGAAAAATTAGTCGTTAAAGTGAACAAGGTCTAAGAATGAAGCAGGTTCCATGCTTGCGCCACCAACTAAACCACCATCGATGTCTTCTTTGCCCATGATTTCTTTAACGTTTGCAGGTTTAACTGAACCACCGTATTGGATACGAACTTTGTCAGCAACTGTTTGGTCGTATAACTTAGCAACTGTTTGACGAACAACAGCACAGATTTCTTGTGCTTGGTCAGCAGAAGCAGTTTTACCAGTACCGATTGCCCAGATTGGTTCGTAAGCAATAACCATTGAGCTAACTTGGTCAGCTGAAAGGCCTTTAAGACCTTCTGTTACTTGGTTTGAAACCCATTCTTCAGCTTTGCCAGCTTCACGAGTTTCTAATGATTCACCACAACAGAAGATAGGTGTCATGTTGTTTTTGAAGATTGCGTGTGCTTTTTTGTTGATATCTTCATCAGTTTCGTGGAAGTAATCACGACGTTCTGAATGACCGATGATGACGTAATCAACACCCATTTCATTCAAAGTTTTTGGTGAAGTTTCGCCAGTGAATGCACCAGCTTCTTCGAAGTAACAGTTTTCAGCAGCAACTTTTAAGTCTGTGCCTTTAGCTGCTTCTAATAAAGCAGGTAAGTCAACAGCAGGTGCACCGATAACTGATTCTGTTTGATCAAACTTAGGTAAGTTGGCTTTGATAGCATTAACGAACTCAGTTGTTTGAGTTGGGTTCATGTTCATTTTCCAGTTACCAGCAATGATTGGTTTACGCATGAGAAAATCTCCTCTTAATTTAAAATTATTTGTCTGAAATAGCAGCGATACCAGGTAATGTCTTACCTTCTAGGTATTCAAGTGATGCGCCACCACCAGTAGAAATATGTGTTAACTTGTCGCCAACGCCTAATTTCTTAACTGCGGCTGTTGAATCGCCACCACCGACGATTGTTGTAGCGCCTGATAAGTTACCTAAGAATTCGCCAATTGCCAATGTACCTTTAGCAAAGTTGTCCATTTCGAACACACCCATAGGGCCGTTCCAAACAACAGTCTTAGCATCTTTAAGAACATTTTCGAAGTCAGCGATTGCTTTAGGTCCGATATCTAATGCCATGTAGCCATCAGGAATGTTACCTTCAACAGTTTCTGTCTTAGCATCGTTTGAGAATGCGTCTGCAACAACGTTATCAACAGGCAATACTAATTTGTCGCCAGCTTTTTCGATTAATTCTTTAGCTAATTCGATCTTATCTTCTTCAACTAATGAGTTACCAATTGATAAACCTTTAGCAGCGTAGAAAGTATAAGTCATACCACCACCAACAATAACTTTGTCAGCTTTAGCTAATAAATGTTCGATAACACCGATCTTGTCAGAAACCTTTGCGCCACCTAAGATAGCAACAAATGGACGTTCTGGCGCGTCAACTGCTTCGCCCAAGAATTTGATTTCTTTTTCTAATAAGTAACCAGCAACTGCAGGTTTGTTATTAGCTTTCATAGCTGTTGCAATCCCAACGTTTGATGCGTGAGCACGGTGAGCTGTACCGAAAGCGTCGTTGACGAACATGTCGCCTAATGATGCCCAGTATTCGCCCAACTTAGGATCGTTTTTACTTTCGCGTTTGCCAAAGTCGTTGTCGATATCTTGGAAACGAGTGTTTTCCATAACTAATACTTGACCATCAGTCATAGCATCGATAGCAGTTTCTAATTCTTGACCTTCGTTTGAAGCAACGAAAGTAACGTCTTTGTTTAATAATTCGCCAAGACGTGCAGCAACTGGTTTCAATGTCAATTCTTTCTTGTCTTCGTCACTCTTGATACGGCCCAAATGAGAAAGTAAGATAGCCTTGCCACCATTGTCGATGATGTATTGGATTGTTGGTAAAGCAGCTACGATACGGTTATCATCACCGATAACGCCGCCTTTGATTGGTACATTAAAGTCAACACGTACTAAGACTTTTTTGCCTTTAATATCTTTTAAATCTGCAACTGTTTGTTTTGCCATGTGGACAAACCTCCTAGATTTTCATAAAAAAAGACGGAAGGAGTTTACCTCCTCCCGCCTTATAAAATGCTATCGCATTTCTAAGTTCACAAAAGTGAAATTAGATTAAGCTAGCAAATTTTTCTAATGTACGGATCATTTGAGCTGTAAAGCCTGATTCGTTGTCATACCAAGCAACAACTTTAACAACTTGGCCTTCACCACTACCAACAACTTGTGTTTGAGTAGGATCAAATACTGAACCAAATTCTGTACCGATGATATCTGATGAAACGATTTCGTCAGCGTTGTAACCGAATGATTGGTTGCCTTCTGTAACTTTCTTAACAGCAGCGTTAACTTCGTCAGCTGTAACTTCTTTGTCAAGAGTTGCAACTAATTCTGTTAATGAACCAGTGATAACTGGAACACGTTGTGCATGTCCGTCAAGTTTACCCTTTAATTCAGGAACAACTAAGCCAAGAGCTTTAGCAGCACCAGTTGAATGAGGGATGATGTTAGCAGCAGCAGCACGTGCAGCACGTACGTTTCCACCACGATCAGGACCATCTTGTAATTTTTGTGTAGCTGTGTAAGCATGAACAGTTGTCATTGTACCAGCTTTGATTGTGAAAGCATCGTTAACTGCTTTAGCTAAAGGTGCTAAACAGTTTGTTGTACATGAAGCAGCTGAGATGATGTTGTCGTCAGCTGTGATAGTGTCATCATTAACACCGTAAACAACTGTCTTAACAGCGCCAGCAGGAGCTGAGATAAGAACTTTCTTAGCACCAGCATCAAGATGAGCTTGTGATTTTTCTTCTGATGTGTAGAAACCAGTACTTTCAAGTACTAAGTCAACGCCATCATTCTTAACCCAAGGAATATTACGTGCATCTGATTCAGCATAAACTGGAATGTTCTTGCCATCGATAACGATGCTGTTTTCTGTAGCTGATACTTCGTGATCGAATTGACCATGAGCTGTATCATACTTTAATAAGTGTGCTAACATGTCTGGTGATGTTAAATCATTGATAGCAACAACTTCCAAAACGTCACTGCTTGTTGCGTAAATACGACGTAAAGCTAAACGACCAATACGTCCGAAACCATTAATCCCTACTTTTGTAGTCATAATAGAATTTCCTCCTTTAGGAAATGAAAATTTTTATTTTAAAGGGTTGCCCCTTGTAAAATCGAGTTTGCGGCACCCTCATCCGTGATTAACCACGTCTGTTGAGGTGCGAGGTGCATGTACGCTTCAATTGCTTGGGCCTTAGAAGTCCCACCTGCAACCGCGAGTACACACGGAATATTTAATAAGTCACGAATCTGTAATCCAATTCGCGGAATCTTGTACACCACTTCGCCTTGAGCGTTAAAGAAGTAACCAAAGGCCTCACCTACCGCATGCTTTTCTTTCAGCATCTTGATGGTTTCAATCGGCATATCCCGCCGTTCTGCCATCGTAATGGCTTCGCCAATACTATGCAACACGCCGCGACTGCGTTCAATCAGCTTCAACACTTCTTGAACACTTGGTTCTTCTAATAGTGGGGCATAAGTCTTCTCACTCACCTGTTCAGGAACATATAATGCCCGGTGTTTACCACCAGTTTGGTTGGCCATCTCGGCACAAACCGCATTCGCCTGAATATCAACACTCTCACCAATCCCACCTCTAGCCGGCACAAAGATTAAATTGCGCTTTTTAGAAAGATCGGTTGACAGTTCATGAGCTGCCTTAGCCATCGTCGTACCACCCATTACCGCCACAACACTTTGACCTTGTGGTAGTAACAACTGTAATGTACTATTGACTAATTTGCCCATTTCGGTGAGGACTTTTGGTTGTTCATCACTATTGCCAGAAACAATTAAGCAATGCTCAATTCCAAGGTAGCGACTTAACTCGCGTTCAGTCTGCCGTAATCCTAAGAACTGGTCCATTACTTGTCTTAACTGATCAAGAACTTCTTGTCCTTTGACAGTTAAAACCATACCTGATTTTGACGAATTAAGCAAACCTTGTGCCTTTAAAAAATCCGTCTCCGTCCGAATGACTCTCTCACTTAATTTGAGCTGCTCAGCAAGTGTGCGTCGCCCAACTGGTGCAAGCCAATCAATATGTTGTAGGACTTGGTAACGTTTCTTAACGACACCGACAAAATCAGGCGCAACCGCTTCTATTGCAGATAACTCATCGCGCATTGCTCTCGCCTACTTTCCGGTGGGACATTAAATGTCCATCTGTGTCATCAATCGACCCATGTCTGGCAAAAAATAAAAGGCAACTTACTAAAACTAGTAACTTATCCTTTGAACAAGACCATTATATCAAGTGAGCAAAACACATGCAATGCTTTGCGCTTAATGAATACGTTTTCTTTCCGAATAATTTTAAAACGTTGATTTATCGCGATTTATTAAAATTGGGACTTGAATTTTTTCTAGATATCCGCTAAAATAATATATTGTACTGTTGAGTACACATGTTAGGTTGCGCCGCTAGTGTAATGGATAGCACCCAAGATTCCGGTTCTTGAGATCCGGGTTCGACTCCCGGGTGGCGCATATATATACCTTTTATACCAATGATTATCACCACTTTGCGTGGTTCTTGTGTGGTAAATGTAAAAAGACCTGTCAATTTTATGTTGGCAGGTCTTTTTTGTTGTACTCCATAGGTGATTGATAACAATTGTTTTTTTCCTATTGTACGCTCAAAAAGAGACCACCTAAATCGGACTGCCTCTTTTCTACTAATTAAATCCTATCTTTGAATTGCAATGCTTAAGGTCATCCACTGTTAAACAGCCACATTCGAACGATTTTATCCACCTGATAAGTATAAAATGTTGCATCCACTTACTGTCACGGTTGATCACAATCATTTTTTGAGGATATTATGGAATATAAGAACGTAATGCGTAAACTGGTTAACCATCCTTGGAGATTGAATATCGCCGATTTTAACAAAAAAATAAGCCTACCCCAAAATTTGGGTTAGACTTATTTCATGTTCAATCTAATTATTTTTCTGGGCCAAATTGTGTATATCGTTTGGGAATATACTCGTCATTTCCAAGTAAATACATCACAGTACCATTAATAGTTTTTTTGCCAAATGTCTTAAATGAC
The DNA here is from genome assembly GCF_049674265.1 of Latilactobacillus parasakei. Classification (NCBI taxonomy): domain Bacteria; kingdom Bacillati; phylum Bacillota; class Bacilli; order Lactobacillales; family Lactobacillaceae; genus Latilactobacillus; species Latilactobacillus parasakei. The sequence goes on from NZ_CP186861.1 coordinate 793,175, forward strand.
GTACCCGTTGCCAATCGTTTACCTGTACTTGAACCATTAGCATGCCAAGTTAGAACACCATATCCTGGCACATAATTAACAGTTATTATGCGATCATCCAAATTAGTATACCTCCGTGGAATATACGTGTCATTCCCAACTAAGAACATTTCTTCGTTATTTATGATAACTGTATTTAAAACTTTCCATTTTGTCCCAGTGATAAACTTCTTGTTAGAATCTGCTATTCGCTGTCCATTTTTATGGAACGCTAAAATGCCATAACCTGGATCATATTTAATTATAGCGACACTCTCATTAATAGGTGCCATGGGATAATCCGGTGTTGTTGATAAAACTCTTCTGGCAAAGTTAGGATAATAATATTTCATATTAGTAATTTTTACATTTTGGCCTGGTTGTGGAGCTTGAACAAAGTTGCCATCACCGATATAGATAGCAACGTGATATGTACTACCGCGACTGCCCCAGAACAATAAATCACCTGGTTGCAAAGCGCTTAAACTAACTTCTGAGCCACTTTTTTCTTGTTGTGTTGTTACCCGTGGTAAATTAATTCCCGCTGCATGAGAATAAACATATTGAACTAATCCTGAACAATCAAAACTGTTTGGCCCAGTTGCTCCCCAAACATATGGTTTCCCAACTTGTTGCTTAGCTAAGTTGACAACCGCTTGTTGCTTGCTATTCATAGCTGCCGCTTGGACAGGTGTGGTATTTATTAAACCATTCGATATTAGGCCTGTCCCTCCTAATGATACTCCAATTGCTGCCAATAATACTAAAAGTTTTTTATTAACTTTCATTTGTAATCCCTCCTTTACACCTCCATACTAGTCCTATATAATTTTAATACAACTCTATTATTAATTAATTCACAAGAGTATAATTTTAATTGTTATGACTTAAATATTAATAAAATTAACCATTGATGTTTAAATTATGTCTTTTCGGATTTCATCATTTTTTATTATCAATAAAATAAGGCTACCTCACAATTAAGGAAGGTAGCCTCATTTTTATGCCTCTACTTATTTATCAAAGAAACTATTTCCTACTTCAAAGAAGAGGTATTGGTTATTAACTTTAACTTGGCCCAAAATGGCTTTTTGAGCTTTTGTTGCCCAGAAATATGAGTAGCGCGGATGTCCATACGCATCATTTAAAGCCGGTAAGCTCGTGCCCGGATCTCTGACGACAACTTTTTTCATATCAGTTTTTTGTTTATTTTGTGCTGCTTGGCCGGTTTCTTTAAAGAATTCACTTTCCGTCAATAAACGGTAGCCATTCCCCTGCAACCAGCGCAACCCACTATTATTCATCGCGATAAAATTCATATAATCAGTTGTCAGTGCCCCTTTAACGTATTTATCTGGGTAGACACCATCCCAACCGTCTTGATTATCAGCTTCTGCGGCAGCACTGCTGGCCGATGCTTTAAAATCTTTTTCATTAATCACGACTTCATCACTGGCCGCTTTCGCCCGTTCAGAAGAGGGTTGGTAAAAAACGCCTGATTGCGTCGACCCTTTTTGAGTTGCACTTTGGCTAGCGTTGTTATTTCTGATAAACCAGGTTAACCCACCAGCGACGATCAACACTAAAACCACTCCTTGAATGATTAGCGTCTTCTTACGTTTAGCACGCGCTTTTGAAAAATCAGATTCCCATTGCGTCATAATTGGCCCCTTTTTGTACTTCGCCATCTTGTTCCCCCCAAAAGCATCCTATTCGTAAATCCCTTTAACTTTATACTGACACTATACCAAAGTAATCGCTATTTTTAAATAGTTACTCACTTTTTAATGACTTTTACCCTAACGATTGGCTTATAATGAATAATAAACCTTGAAGGAGTCCTTCTTTTGAATAAGCGAATCAGTTCTTGTACAACCATTTTAGTAGGAAAAAAGGCCTCGCTTGATGGCTCAACCCTTATCGCTAGAAATGAGGATGGCTACAACAAACCTAATCCGCAAAAATTCCGCGTTATTCAACCAGCCGATCAACCCGTTGATTACACCTCAGCCATTAATGGGCTCAAAATCAAACTACCAACAAGTCCGTTACGTTACACTTCGACACCCGATGCCGATGATCAATATGGTATTTGGGCTGGTGCCGGCATTAATAGCGCCAACGTCGCGATGACTGCATGCGAAACAATTACCAACAATCCCCATATCTTAGCGATTGATCCGCTAACTGATGACGGGATTGGTGAAGCCGATTTCGTAACACTCGTTCTGCCTTATAGCCAATCAGCTCGCCAAGCCGTGTTACGTTTAGGTCAACTCCTTGAAATCTATGGGACTTATGAAACCAACGGCATCGCCTTTTCTGATCACGATGAAGTTTGGTATTTAGAAACAATCGGCGGGCATCACTGGGCAGCAATTCGTATCCCAGATAACGCCTTTGTCGTTGCGCCTAACCGTCTCAACATTGCTGAATTCGATTTTGCCTCACCAAATACGCTATTCTCAAAAGATCTACCAAGTCTAATTGCGCAATACCATCTCAATCCTGATGAGGATCAAGTAAACCTCCGTCACATCTTTGGCACAGCAACCATCAAAGATTCTCACTATAATAATCCCCGCGCCTATGCCATTTTAAAAGCATTTGCCGGCCTTGATGAGGGTGACTATGAAGATCAAGAACTGCCCTTCATGATGGTTCCCACTAAAAAATTAACAATTGAAGCCGTTAAATGGGCCCTCAGTTCTCATTTCGAGAACACGCCTTTTGATCCTTACGGCACAGGTTCAAAGGATGATCGTCAACGCTACCGGACAATCGGTTTAAACCGAAATGAAGAAACGCATATTCTGCAAATCCGCAACGATGTCCCCGAAGCGATTGCCGGGATTCATTGGTTAGCATTTGGCCCCAACACCTTTAACGGTTTAGTGCCATTTTATGCCAATACAAATACGACGCCGGCCATTTATCGTGAGACACAAACCAGCCTTGATCCTAACAACATTTACTGGTTAAATCGTCTAACAGCCCTACTCGGAGATACTGACTTCAACCGTTATCAAGGACTTCGGGATGCTTTTGAAGCCCAAGCATTAATTGATTGTCGCAAGATTCAACTCAAAACGGACGCCGCAATTTTAGCTAATCCGGAAAATAGCACCGCGCAACTCACTGCCGCTAACCAATCGCTCGCTGATGCTTACTTCATGAACCTCAATCAACTCCTCGGAAAAATGGTAACCACCGGCGCCAACCATATGAAACTACGCTATTCATTAAATGATTAATAAAGAAGGGTTAAGTAGCGATTGTTACTTAACCCTTCTTTTGTTGTACAATAGTCCTTATAAATGTTTCTATTGAGGAGCTTCTATTTAATGCAATATTTTAAAAAGTTATTTTTAAATACCTTTACGTTTTTAAAACAAAGCCAAGCTTATTTTCGAAGTGTTTTATTAATGCATGGCTTTTTGCTTTTAATTTGCCTGCCGCTTTTAAGTAAAGCCAGCTACTTCATTTTAGTACATTACCAGATTCAGTTTTTAGCGTTGAGCAATCTGCCCGTGCTCATTCACCAGCACCCCTTTGCGCTTCTAGCGCTCGTGGGGATTGCGCTGCTGATTTTATTACTGGCCTTCTTCGAATTCACATTTCTATTATTAAGTGTGTATTTTATTCAGATTAAACGGCCACTGGCTCTGCAAGCATTACTTAAGATGACAGTCGCCCAAATTACGCATCTGCGCATCGGTACCATTTTTTTCTTCCTATATTATTACATCCTAATTATCCCATTGGGCGGTTTGGGCTATCACTCCGATTTATTGACAAAATTTAAATTGCCCGCCTTCATCTTAGATTATATCATCACCAATCGACGGCTGATTGCCGTTTTGGGGCTCCTCATTTATCTGAGCTTGTTATATATTGGTTTGCGCCTCATCTTCACCCTCCCAAATATCATTCTTCAACAAATGTCGTTAAAAAAAGCGCTACGGACGAGCTGGCGCTTTACGCATCACCAATTAGTAACCCTAGTTGGTCGGTTGTTACTCATCGTTGGGGGCCTCGTTGGTTTTACAGCTGTTAGTTTCTTCTTATTAATTCAGCTTCAGGCGTTCATTGAAACCCATACCAGTGTCGGCTTCCAGAGCGCCGTTATCCTCATGACATTTTTACAAGTGGTCGTCCTCATTAACCTAGTCCTCTCAACTGTCGCCATCTTCTTCGTACTGGTTGATTATCTACTATCCGATTCACAATTTAATCGGCCCGCAATCAACTATTCTAGTCTCAAACTGAGTGTCCCTCTCAATAGCGGCTTATTATTGCTAGTGGCTGCGGTTACTTTAATTGGTGCCGGCTTTTACAATTGGGATTACCTTCGCGCCGTCTCGATTCAACAACCAATCAGCATCTCACACCGCGGTGTCTCTCAAAAAAATGGCGTTCAAAATTCACTCACTGCGCTCAAACAAACGCACCACTTAAAACCCGACTACGTGGAAATGGACGTCCAACTGACCAAAGATCATCAATTCGTTGTTTTTCATGACTTTCAGCTGGCACCACTCACTGGCCATTCAGGAACGCCGCAATCAAAAACGCTGACGCAACTCACCGAAATGACAGTACGCGAACATAAACGCACCGCACCAATTGCGTCATTTGATGACTATCTCGTACTCGCCAATCAACTACACCAAAAACTCTTAATTGAAATCAAGACGCCAACTACCGATAATCCGGGTTTGGTACAAAAATTCCTAGCCAAATACCAAACTAGCATTGAAGCCCACGATCACATGGTGCAGTCCTTGAACTGGCAAGTGGTGGAAGATGTCAAAAAAGCAGCACCGCAAATTCAAACCGGTTATATCCTGCCCTTTAATTTCATCGGGCCACCCATTTCACACGCTGATTTCTACGCGGTTGAAATGACGACGGTCAACCGGCACTTCATTCAAGCGGCGCATCAAGAAAAGAAAGCCGTCTTTGTTTGGACACCCAAGGATCAACAGGCAGTCCAACGGATGATGTATTTTGGTGCGGATGGCGTGATCACCGATAATCTCAAAGCAGTTGAACAAGCCCAAAACCAACACACAAAACCGCATTACGCCGATAAATTAGCCTTTTATGTGATGGGTATTGGATAATAAAAAAAGTCATCATTAAAATGATGACTTTTTTTATTTAGCATAGGTAACCACTTGGGTTTGATCTGGATGTGCTTTTAACCATTTGGCTAAAGCGACTCCTAGTTCATGTGCCATTGGCATTGCCGCGCGCATTTGCGCCGGTGTAATCTCATTGACGTGCATCCCAGACACTAAGACCGCATTATTCGTAATCAGTGGCTTAACAGTTTTTAAAACCTGATCAATTAATACTTTTTCTTGATGGACATGTCCTGGGCGGCTAGGGAGTGCTGTGGTCAATGCCTTACCCGTTTTATCGACCGTCGTGATGACGCCGTAATGGGGCACGTCGCCACCGATAATCTGAATTAATAAATCAGACGTTTGGCGCTCTAATTTTAAGTGCATTGTATAATCCGTTTCAGTGACCGCAAATTGTACGGTTTGTTCGGTACTAGCGAGCGTTTTGACGTGCATTAGCTAACCCCTCCCAACGTGAACCAAGGTTGGTCTCGATATGCAGTTGATCCAATAATTTCATTACCGTATGATTGACGATATCATCTATCGTTTGTGGTTGATTATAAAAAGCTGGAATCGGCGGTACAATCGCCACACCCATTTGGGCCAACTTCAACATATTTTCAAGGTGAATCTGATTAAAAGGAGATTCACGGGGCACAATAATTAATGGTCGTCGTTCTTTCAAAGTGACATCGGCAGCTCTGGCAATTAAGTTTTCGCCCAGACCGGTTGCAATCGAAGCTAAAGTTTTCATACTAGTGGGCACAATCACCATGCCATCGTGTTTGAAACTACCGCTGGCAATTGTTGCGCCCATATTTTGCTCTGGATGGACAAAATCAGCTAGCGCCACGACTTGCTTTTCAGTGTACCCAGTTTTTTCGATGGCTAAATTTTCTTTGGCCCAGCGACTCATGACCAGATGCGTTTCAACATCTGGCACTTGATGTAATGCCTCTAGTAAACGAATCCCATAAATTGTCCCACTGGCACCCGAAATGCCGACGACTATTTTACGCATGTTATTCCCCTTTTCTTCTAATTAATCTAAATATTTTTGCCAATCTGCGATTTCTTTAAATTGCGCACGCTTGAAACTCTTTTGCATGTCATATGGGAAAGTCCCGTCTAATACTAACTTAGAACTCATCCCACGCACACGAATCCGGGCTGGATCGTATTCTGGTAATTCAGATGGATCTAATGGATGATTCCGTAAACCTTCTAAGACCATGATGTCCCGATCGGCTTGGAATCGTGTATTGATGGTCCACATCACGTCGTTCCAATCGAAGATATCAACATCTTCATCCACTAAGATGACCGTCTTCAATTCTTTAAAGGCAGAAAAGGCGAGCAATGCTGCTTGTCTTTGAATCCCTTCATCGGCTTCGTTATCCTTATGAATTTGCATGATAGTCATTAATTTCCCACCACCAGCAGGTGCATTATAGACGTTCAATACTTTACCTGGAATAGCACGGTCCACTAAGCTCAAAATTGATGCTTCAGTTGGAATGCCGGCCATTGAAACGTGTTCTTCTGAAGGGCCAATTGTTGTTTGAACAATCGGATTATCTTGACGATGAGTGACCGCTTTAACTTTAATCACATTCACGGCAGGATTTGCTGAGCCGTTATAACCAGGGAATTCTGGCATCGCATACCCAGAATTCGTATTAATATCTTCTTGCATTGATTGGTTTGGTAAAATTTCAGCTTCGATAATCCATTCAACACGGGCAATCCCTAAGGCATCAACAGCGACACCAGGCACTACTTGAACAGCTTCATTTCTTAAAGCACCGGCAATTTGAAGTTCATTGTAACCAAGTGGTGTTGTAGGTGGTTCAAAAGTAGCCCCAATGGTAATCGCTGGGTCCAAGCCAATGTTAATGGTGATTGGCATTGGTTCGTTGATTGCTTCATATTCTTTTAAGAACGCACCGATATGGCGACCACCGGGCATGATATACATCCCAATCGTATCTTTATCTTCAAGGACCATCCGGTGAATCGTGACGTCGCTTTGTTGGTGATCAACGCTATGACCATACACGACACCCATTGTGATGTATGGGCCAGCATCGTCTTCCGTATTGGTTGGTGCTGCTAATAATTTGCGGATATCAAAATCAGCATCGCTCGCTAAATGAACGACTTCTTGTGCTGGTGCTTGTTCGCGTGTCACTTCGACGGGGGCAACTGGTTTGGTTACCGCTTCGTTTAACATTTGACCCAGCGTTTTGTAGTCATGATGTAAAATCGTTGCGACCCGTTGGCGTGAAGCCTGCAAACCGATTAAGACGCGACTTCCGGGGAAGCCTTTGACGTTGTTAAACATCATTGTTGGGCCTTCGGTTGTTGGCCGCATGACTGTCCCACCAGCACCAATATACCGGTAGACACCTGCTAAATCAGCATTGGGATCAATTTCAACATCTGTTTCATGGTATTGGCCTGGTAAATCTTTGATTTCAGCTAATACTTTACGTAAATCATAAGGTTGTTCACTCATAAATAAGCCTCCTTGGCGTATTGAATACAACCATTATTAAACAAAGCACGCAAGCGAACAATTCAAACTAAAAACGCATCTATTCTAAATTGGAATAGATGCGTTTTCTAATTTTCTTGAATAAATTGCCAGAACAAGCGCACTGAGTCTGATTGATTTGCTTGGCGTTTAATAAAGGCTAACTGACTGTATTGTTTGGGATGAATCGGGACGGCAACCACGTTTTCGTAACCCGCTAGGTCAAAAGAGTGGTTCATCATAATTGAAACGCCCATTTTTTGATTCAGCATCTCCAAAATTAAATCAACTCGCCGACCTTCATAGACGATTTGCGGTGCCACACCGGCTTGCTCAAGGGTCTGCATCACCGGCGCTAAGACGTTTGTCGCCCCATCCAATAGTAAAAAAGGCTCGTGGGCTAAATCTTGAACGGTCAATGCGGTCTGCTGTGCGAGTGGATTATCACGCGCCATCAACGCAACAAAATAATCCCGCTCCTCGCCTAAAACCGCATATTCAGCCTGTGGTTTTTCAAATAAACGGGTAAACACGATATCCGCCCGGCCATCGTCTAAGGACGCCATCAATTGATTTGTCTCTGCCTCACTGAACTTGAGGTTGATTTCTGGATGTTGCTGATTAAATTGAAAAATTAACTGAAAAGCTTGGTAGCGCGAAATCGTTGGAATACCCTTAATCACCAATGTTGGGTCCGTTTGATTAATCTGCTGATCGATAGTTTGTAATAACCGTTGCTCCGCTTGAATTAAAGTTTTAACATCCGGTAAAATGGCCGCGCCCGCCTTCGTCAACGTTACTGTTCTGTGGTCACGCGTAAATAACGTGACACCCCAGTCTTTTTCAAGCGCCATGATATATTTTGAGACCGTGGCCTGAGTTGAAAAGATGTTTTCAGCTGTTCGACTATAATTACACGTTTGCGCTAAGTCGATAAATGTTGCCAATTTTCGAGTATCCATTCGCTTTCCTCCAACGTATTCATATTTGGAATATTTTAGCACAAAATTGGAATTGTTCCGCCTTTTTTAAACCAGTAAACTGGTAAATATTGATTTACCTACTAACTATCTATGGGAGGCTATTATGCCAATTGGAATTATGATTAACGCCCTATCCGTCTTATTAGGCGGTATTTTTGGCGCTTTGGGTGGTAAAAAGATGTCCGCCAACTTTAAAGATGGACTCAATATGGCCTTTGGGGTTTGCTCAATGACCATGGGGATTTACGCCATTGCACCGATGAAAAACATGGCAGCCGTGATTTTTGCCATTATTATCGGTACTGGCTTCGGCTTATTGATTCACTTAGGTGACTGGATTAATCGGGGTGCCGCACAAATGCAAAAATTCATCTCGCGCTTCATCAATGCACCAACTGGCTTGGATCGGCAAACATTTGATGCAACCCTCGTTACTGTCATTGTTTTATTCTGTGCCAGTGGTACTGGGATTTATGGTTCTTTAACTGAAGGGATGAATGGCGATGCCACGATTCTAATTTCTAAATCGATTCTAGATTTCTTTACGGCCGCTATTTTCGCCGCAAACTTAGGCTTTGTCGTTTCATTAATTGCCATTCCGCAATTCGTGATCTTTATTGCCCTATTCTTCGCAGCACACTTAATCTACCCCCTCACAACCCCTTCAATGATTTTTGACTTTAAGGCCGCTGGTGGTGTTTTGATGCTCGCAACTGGCTTTAGAATGGTCCAGCTAAAAATGTTTCCGACCGCGGATATGATACCGGCGATGATTGTCATCATGCCGCTGTCCTGGCTATGGACAACCATTATTTTACCAATGCTCTAAACACAAAAAACGACCAGTTAACTGGTCGTTTTTTTATATCCTATTTTTTAAATAATTGTTTTACCTGTAGATAAGCGAAAATAAGCAAGGTCAATAATAATAATAGCCCTAGGTAAACACCTAGAAAAATCATGCTAATACTTATCCATCCTAATTCCGTACTACCGCCTGCATAGAGTTCACGAAAAGCTGCCCACTTAAAAATAATTTTTGCAATGACCATTGTGCTTAAAAAGAAAAAGGCAGTTTTAAAAGCACGCCACAAATTAAGTTGCATCATGTACCTCCCTACTTCTTCTTAAACATATCTTTCCCCAAGTAACAAAAGAACGACAGTGCCATCGGATAAACCGCCTTGTATAAGCCAGCGATACTTTGTTCATGTCCAATTGTGTCAAAAATAATATTAATGATAATCAGGACTTGCAACGTTGTTAGTACACTAATCAGTTCCTGATTATCCCGTCTACGGGTACTCATGTAAAGTACAACATAAATCAGCGTGATACCAACCATATAAGCTATCGACATTTTGTTTACCCCCATCACTTTCCTTCTATTATACGCTACGGTTTTGTAAAAAAATATGTCTAAAACTACTCCTTATTTTACAATTGCGTATTTTTGAGCAATTATTCATATTCCTAATTTCAATTCTAAAGAAGTAAAATTAATTTTTTATTTTTTTATTAAATGATGATGCCACACTAAATGGGCGATTAATATACAAATGAAAACAAAACCCCAAATACTTAGAGATACTATCTGATTGGCTAGTGTATTAGAAAAACCACTCGCATCCTTTTCCCTAAACCAAATAAAAAATGAACCAACAAAAAATATAACTATCCATATTAAACTACTTATTTTAAATAATTTCATCTTATCCTCCTACAAGTCCCTTTTATTAAAAAAATATATTGTAAGCAATACATATAACAATGTATACAAAAATCACACAGATTAATAGGGTTCTATTTTATATAACCATATTTACCAATGGCAACAAGTAATACTTCCATCAATTAAATAATAAGTATACTAATACACCTAAGTATCCTTGCTTTCTTTCCAAGTTCTAGTACTAATTTTCTGTACATCTATAATATCTTCAGTTTCAATTATTGCGAATTCCATATAAATTGACCTTTAAAGCACTATGTCAGTATATATATTATTACAACTTGCAAGAATCAGTATACTTTTATTCGGTTGCTATTCTGTTGAATTTTCTTAAAAGACAATATATTCTCTTAAACGGTTCAATCCATTTAGAAAAACTTATTCATTATAATTAAAAAAATAGAAAACATATCTATTTCTATTTTTTTGTTAATATTCTACTTTAATTATTAGCCTCTTTCAGTTAAAAAAATATGTCATAATATATATCGGAAGTTATCAATTTGAAATATTGCTAAAATTAGGATTTAAAAAGTTAACTTTAATTAACAATAATATTATTAAAGAAAAATTATAAATTTCGGTGAAACAGACTATTTAATATTTTTTTGAATATCCTCGATTAAAAACTATATAAGTAATAACACAGGATCAATATTAAACGGATTCTTAAGTGCTTATATAATATCTAAAGTTATCTTTAATGACGTCGTAGAACTCCCGCAAAAGGAAACATTTATAGCCGATCTATTCAATGACAGATACTCATTTTTATAATATAATCATGAAATATTTAGAAAAATGGAGTTACAATAATGATTTTTATTCTTCTAGTTTATACCATAGGATACTTATTTTGTTTACAATCCTTACCCTTAAATATTACAAGCAGAGACAGTATTAGGATTGGTTTGATTACTATTTTTACACAGTTCATCGTAATATGGATAACTAATTTAATGAGTGCCAATATAATACTTATTTACTTAATCAGTATTGAAATGTTTGTTGCCTCTCTATACTTTTTTATTAAAAAACATTCAATAGAACAATTACCATATGTTCTATTTGTATTTTTGTTATTAGCATTAGGAACTCAATTAAGCGAGCTAATTATTTTTAAAATTCTAGGAATATCTTATTTAACACAAGAAAGCAATATTTTTTGGATTTGTGTAAATACAGCCATTCCAATACTATTCTCATTTAGTATTTCAAAATTCATTTTTAAGCTTTATCAAAGGTATCGTATAGATTCTAAATTACTAAAAAAATATGATAATTTAAAACTTAGTATTTTAATACTGAGCATGATTGCTCTTTTCTTTACAGGAATAATTATGACGGATAATCCTTCAGTTAGTAAATATGATTCGTTAATTACTAGTAATTCTTTTTTAATGATCATAGTTACAATCACTTGTTCTGTCTTTGTCACATCTTGGCTGTATCGTAAGAATACATTGGAAAAATTAAATTACGAAAGAATAATCAACAGCCAATTAAAAGAATATTTAAATTCACTTGAAGAATTAGAAAATACGCAGCGCCAATTTAGACATGACTTCATAAATATTTACGGTAGTTTTTCTGGTTATATTGAAAATGATGATATGCCTGGACTAAAAAAATACTATTATAAAGAGATAGAACATATTAACTCCGAACAAAATAAAAAGAGTTTTCAATTAAAGTCTTTGTCAAATATGAAAATAATAGAACTAAAAGGACTACTCTCTTTAAAAATTACAAAGGCAGAGTCACTCGGAGTATCAATAAATATAGAAATCGTCAATCCGGTTAACAAGTTAAATGTTGATCTATTTGACTTTAATCGATGTATTGGTATATTACTAGATAACGCTATCGAAGCATCAGCAAACATAGAAGAAACTATTAAAATCGTTGATATTATCATATTTAATGAAAGTTCCGACTTAACAATACTAATTAAGAATAACTTAATTCAAAATGTAAATATTGATACAATATTTAAAAAGGGATACAGTACCAAGGGAAATAATAGAGGTTTGGGTTTATCAGAAGTTGAACACATTATAAACAGTACAAAAAATATGTCTCTGGAAACCACCATAGAGAATAGCCTTTTTATCCAAAAAATCATCATACTGAAAGAAGATTAGCAATTGATTCCCGTATATATTTGTGAAGATAACACTGGTCAAAGAGAGAAGCTCGAAACTCTAATAAAAAAACATATCATAATTGAAGACTTTGATATGTTCATTGCAAAGTCCACTCATGATCCTGCTAGCGTTCTTCAAGCGGTTCAAGAAAACAAGACAGTGGGTATTTATTTTCTAGATATAGATTTAAATGATCCTAATCTTAACGGTTTTACTTTAGCACAAGAAGTCAGAAAAATAGACAGTGACGGTTATATTATATTCATAACCACTCATTCTGAGATGGCATTTCAAACCTTCCACTATAAAGTATCAGCACTTGAATATATTTTAAAAGATAATCCCGCCGATATAGAGCGCGCTATAAAAGCTTGTTTCGAAACAATTAAAACTCAACTTAATACTACCCGTACAACTAAAAAGATATTTAATATTATTTCTGAAGAAAAACTGTTATTTATAGATGAACAAAAGATTACCTTTTTTGAAGTAGTTAGTCCACATAAACTAATCGTTCATAGTTTAGATAAACGAATACATTTTAATGGAGATTTAAAAGAAATTGAAAAAAGACTGTCTCAAAACTTTATTCGTTGTCATAGGTCTTTTATAGTAAACCTTAATTATATTGACTATGTTGATAAAAAAAATAGTGTCATCATTTTGAAAAACGGCTCTACTTGCTATCTTGCTAGACGAAAATTAAAAGTAATTTTAGAAAGGCTAGCCGCAATTAAGAGTCTCTAAAATCAATTCTCGTTTACTATTAATTAGTTTTTATATTACAAAAAAGACTGTCTGAAATGAATCAAAAATTCATTTTAAACAGTCTTTTTATTCGATATCTATCTTTATACTACTAATGCATCAAACGTTGTGCCTTTTGAGCGGCAACGTTCATGATGTTCCAAGGCCGGTCGAAACCAGGTTGGAAGAAGAAGTCAGCGTAAGCTAAATCGTCAACCGTCATCTTGCCTTGGATGGCTAATGAGATAGCGTTGATATTAGCTGTGACGTCTGCTTTAGACATGATTTGTGCGCCTAAAATCCGGCCTGTTTCAGGATCGAATGTTAATTTGAATTTAACTTCTGGGTTTTCGTCAGCTGGAACGAAATGCGGACGATAAGTTTCTGTAACAACGACGGATTGGGTCTTAACGCCTGACTTATCAGCAGTCCCTTCTTTAATCCCCGTTGAAGCAAAGTGATAATCGAAAACACTTAAGGCTGACGAACCGGAAACAGCTGGCACTGGTTGGTCAGCTGTGACCAAGTTTTTAGCAGCGTAGCGACCTTGACGGCGGGCATTCGTTGCTAAAGCGATTGGGATTTCTTCGCCAGTAGGTGCATATTTAACAACCGTTGCATCCCCCACCGCAAAGATATCAGGTTGACTCGTTTGTAGATATTCATTAATCTTAATCCGACCACTACGGTCTAAATCAAGCACATCTTTCAACCAAGCTGTATTTGGACGAATACCAGCAGCTTCGATAACTAAATCGGCATCATATTCGGCTTGATCCGTCACAACCTTAGTAACTTTACCGTCAGCACCGCGGTATTCCTTAACAGATTGACCGACTGCTGGATAAATATTATGAGCTTGCATTTCAGTTGTTAATTCATCTGTAAATTCTTGATCGAGGTATAAACTCAATAGACGTGGTAAGACGTCAACAACTGTCACGTTTTTACCAGCTTTGGCAAAGACTTCAGCAGCTTCAATACCGATATAGCCTGAACCAATGACAACGACGTTTTTCACAGTTGGATCAACCGTTTTGGCCTTGAGCTTAATTGCCCAATCACGACCACGCATTGCATAAACGTTAGCTAAGTCGCGCCCAGCAACGGGAAGTTCAAATGGCACAGCCCCGACACTTAAGACGAGCTTATCGTAACTTTCTTCACGAGTTGTATTATTTTTTAAATCCTTAACCTGAACCGTATGTTGGTCAGCGTTAATGGCTGTAATAGCTTGTTGTAAACGAACATCGACACCTTTAGCACGCATGCCTTCTGGCGTTGCATAGCTAACATCGTCAACATTCTTGACTGTTCCTTCTAAATAGAGTTGCATCCCGCAGGATAAGAACGATAGAAAATCGCCCTGTTCGTACCATTGGATTGTTGCATCCGGATAATCTAGTAAACTTTCTTGAACTGTTTCGAACCCACCATGGGATGAACCGACAACAATAATTTTCACGCTGATCACTCCTTATCTATTTCGTACAATCTAATTATAACGCAGATAATAATTATTACAAATGAATTCGGTTACGCCGCCATTCTTTTTATAGCGTTTACCGTTATTCACATGCTAAACTAACAGTACCAAAAACTTCGATTGGAGACTAAGTAATTGCTCAAACAAAAATTAAAGCGCAATATTCCAACATTGATCTACCTCGTAACTCTCTATGTCGCTTACCAAATTCTCACCACGATTATCACCGTTTTTACAGACCAAACGATTCTCAAAATGGCCAAGGAATCGCCTAGTGGCTTCATTGTTTTATTTGGGGGCTTTTACTTCTTATATATTATTCTTGCTGTTGGCGTTTTATACTCAGGCCACATTCTCTCTAAACAAGATGGTCATTATGAACTTTCATTATTAATCCTGAATATTCTATCGACTTTCACGACGCTCACCACGATTATCCTGAAATTTTCAGGTGCTCAAATGCCAGCGCCATTATTACCAATGACCTTCTTCATTATCCTTACCACGATTTCGTTGGCAACAACTTCAAAACTGCTCCAAATGCGGGCTAACCGATTAGCTAAAGCAAATTAATCAAGGCATGCAGAATCATTGAACATTTCAAATCCTTCGTCCAGTAATAAGTGGCACCTAGAATCCAGCCCATCGCGCAATAAATCAACCAATTATAATTAATTGCTAATTCATGCATGCTGCCAAATATCAGCCCTGATACAATGACCTTCAAGAAACCATTAAACATTGTTTTCTTCAGGAAAAAGAAATTGAAAAAGAGCCCTCTAAATAATAGCTCTTCAATTGTTGGTGCGATCAAGCCATTACCGATTGTTGTTAAATAAGGTGCTACCTGCATCCGCTGATCAATCACCACCTGATTTTGTGGTAACGTCAGCGGATTCCAGAATTGATCAAACCAGTTTAATAAGTAACTCGCTGCTAGCATGAGCAGTATAATCCCAATCTTCTTAATCACTGGAACCGCTACTTCTGGCCCGTTAGCTTTTGACAAGCGACGATAAATAACCAGTAACAAGGCCAATAGAAGCCCCCACATGATTAAATCAAACACGATAAACCGCATTTCATGCTGGGCTAGATAATGATTGCTAACCCCTAATAATTCTTCAACATAGATCACACTGGTTAATAAAACTAACAAAATGAAATAACAGACGCGCTTCATAGTAACCATTTCAAACCACCTAATTTTTTGATTTAAGATTAGTATCCCATAATCGACTTTAACTGTTTCTCAATTTTAATGAACGTCAATAATTAACCGATAAACGTCAAAAAAGGTATCGCGAAAATTCGCGATACCTTTTTTGAATGAACTAACCAACAACACCCTTGCTTGTGTCTGCTGGTTTGAAGAGGTGCTCAATAATCCCTGAAACCCGTGTTAAATCAACATTACCGCCTGAAACCATCGCAACAATGTTCTTATCTTCAAGCCACTTAGGATCAATCTTGCCACTTAATAAGGCAGCTGTTGGTAATGCACCCGCACCTTCTGTGACAATCTTAGTCCGTTGCATCAAGTCGGTCATTGCCATTGCGATTTCGTCTTCAGTGACTAAGATAAATTCGTCTACTAGGTTTTGAACAACTGGGTAAGTTAAGTCTCCTGGAATAGCAACATCTGTACCATCTGCCAATGTGAAATCATCATGGTGACTTGTAATTTTGCCAGCATCGATTGAAGCCGCCATCCCATGCACGTTTTCAGATTGAACCCCGATAATGTGAATTGATGGGTTAAAAGATTTCAAAGCTGTTGCCACACCTGAAATTAAGCCGCCCCCACCAACAGGGATAATTACTGTGTCGACATTCCAAATTTCATCTAAGATTTCAAGACCAATTGTACCTTGTCCAGCCATGACTTCACGATCATCGTAAGGATGAACGATTGTCATGCCTTTTTCTTCTGCTAATTGTTCCATGTATAAACGTGCATCGTTAAACGTTGCACCGTGTAAGACAACGTTAGCACCGTAGCCAGCCGTTGCTTCTTGTTTAGCAATTGGGGCTTCTTCTGGCATAACAACTGTTGCATCAATTCCCAATAACTTAGCGGTTAATGCGACCCCTTGTGCATGGTTACCAGCTGATGCTGTTACAATCCCACGTTGACGTTGTTCTTCAGTTAAATGATTAATTTTATTATTGGCACCTCTAAATTTGAACGAGCCTGTTAATTGCATGTTTTCTAATTTCAGATAAACATTGCCCTTAGCGACATTCCGGCTTAAAAACATCGATTGAATTAATGGTGTTTCCCGGATGTAAGGTTTGATTGTTGCCCGCGCCTCTTCAATATCACGAATATCACAAATGTCAGCTGTCTTCAAAACTAAATTATTTGTTGCCATAATGGCCACCTCTTCCATATTGATTAATCCTGAACATGAATATTAGTGCCTTTTGTACTATCATTCACAATTTAAATGTAGTCCTCTTTGGCCTACTTGTCAAAGGGAATCCCGAGTTTATTAGAACGTTTTCATATGGTAATTAGCAGCTTCTCATTATTATCGACATTTAACGTCCAATCGCATTAAACTGCGAAAGACTGACTAATTGGAAGTCTTGCTCAACTTTTAAATTTAAAGATTGTTCAATTAGTTCAATCACCTTTGCTTGTCCCAAACTGCTTCGAATACTATAACCTTCACCATATAAACGAATTTGGTCGAACTGCCCTTGAAGCCGTTCAATGACTGATGCTGCTTCTAACGGCGTCTTCAACGCCAATAAATACCAACTGGTGCCATCACCTGTTAAACTCATATGCTTAAAGAAATCAAAATACGTTTTATCAAACATTATCAAAACCTCCTTTTGTATATAAAGCGCTATCAATAGTTGTATAATAGCATATGATAGTCATAAAACAAGGAGATATCACGATGAAAGAAGCCATTTTAGTCTATACAACCCTTCCTTTAATTATTGGGAGCAACTTTAGCAGTCACCACGAGCAGGAATTTATCATGCACTTAAACACCGCGCTTGCCGCCAAACAATTGGATTGGCACGTTTCACTAGATGAAAGTTTTGGAGACAGCCAAGCCATCAAGGCTAAAAAGCCAGACGCCTTAATTCTAAAAATGGCTTACAACACCAATTTGATCGACACGCTTTTGATCAAAACCAAATCTACCAACTTGGCGCACTAGAACTATCAACGCTCAGTACGCGCTCAGTCGTCGCATTTTTAGCGAATCATTAAAGGGGGTGGGACAAAATTTATTTTTGCCCCACCCCCTTATTAGATTTCGTATATTTATCGGTGCACCATATTTTACAACGACATTAATTGAATCAAGGCCGGTGAAACCTTAAATCCGTTAACCATCAAGAAATAATTGATTGCTTGTTGATAGTCATTGCGGCATTGACTATCCAAGTACCCATTTTTAGCAGCCGCTGCGCCCCTATTTAAATGAGCGGCTAATTGGTAGTCTGCCGCTACTTGCGGATCACTCAAGGCGACTTCAATTAACCGCAAAATGTTCAGCAATCCTTGATCACTCGCCAACTTATTTTTTCCTCCAATTCGACAAACATCATCAGCCCTTCTTAGTGAGTAAGTTTTCGATCATTAACCACAACCCCAACACAATACAAAAGAAGTCAAACCACCATGAAATGGTGCTGATACTTTCGTTAATAATCGACCAGCTTGAAAATAAAAGATAGAGCCCGAAATAAAAATCAATTGCTTTATAAAAAAAGTGATTAAATGTCATTCCAATTCCCCTTAAAAATGCTGTTAGTAACCATATCGAATGTTAGAGAGTGCCGTTAGTGCTTTGACCTGTTCGGATTGCGCAGCTGATAAAGTCAAACCGTCTTCTTGAAGCGCATTGGCAATTGCCAAATTTAAGCGACTCAAGATCAAGGGCACGCTTGCTTTTTTACTTTCAAGTTCTGCTTGATAAGTCGTTAAAACAGTTTGTAAAGTAGGCCCTTTTGAAGCATCTTGTAAATCCGTTAATAACGCCTTAATTATTGTAATCGCTTGTTCACTACGTTCTGAACCACCTGAATACCATTTCATATTACCCAACTCCTATTCTTAATGCATACCGCCAAACATCATTGAAGATGCAATTAAACCGTAGCCTAAATTCAAATCGCGTAATCGTTTTCGATCTAATTTTTCTAATTTATGATGAATGTAACCATATAAATTGCGATTAGCACGCGGTAAGCTTATCGATACGATGTAATTTTCATGATAAGCATTGTAGATATCGACACAGACACTAAGCGAATCTGCACCTTCGATTAATCGCTTGGCACCTGCTAATAAGGCTGCCTTGTATTCATATTTTTGTGGTTGATTTGATAAATCTTCATTGTAAGCTGCATCGATTAAATCGAATAGTTCTTGATCACTAATTGTCAATATAACCAACTCCCTTATGAAAGTATTATGGCGGAATTCTTAATTTAGTGTTAAAAAAAATATTAACGTTCAACTTTATCGGTTAAACGTTAATATTTGGTATTAGTATGTATTCTTATTACTATTTCGAAGGCGCAAAAACTAAGCTTTATCGCCTAAAAATAAGCCTGATACGATTAATGAAATCCCTATTATGACACCAACAATATCCAACCACCAAGAAACACTAAACATCGTTTCATTGAATACTGCAAAACTAGCTATTAAGGCCCAAATACCAATATAGAGATCTAATGATTTATAGAAATTCTTTTTTAAACGCATTATTAATGCACTCCTCCATTTAAATATAAATATTAATTTTTTTAATAAAGTATCTAGTTGATATCTTACAAAATAATTGTGTATCAAAGAAATTCAAACTACCTCTCTAAATGCTTCAAAAAAGAAATAACGGCATCAATATCACCTTCTTGTAATTCTAAAGCTCCCAATTGATAGATATCCTTTTTAGGGAAGCTGCCAGTATTAAAACGATATTGCAAGCCATTTTTTAATAACACGGCTTGCGGTGCTTTGACTTCAATATCACTAATATTTCCAAATGAGCTATCAAGTTCTACTTGCCAGCTCATCGATAGTTCATCGATTCTATTGTTTAACTTCTTCACAAAATTCCGTTCCTTCTTATTAAAGATAACCAAATTATCAATCAGAAATGGCAGCCCTTGATAAACTAATATGCATAATCTCTTCATAACTTCCCCTCCCTAAAGTCTTCAGATGCTTCTCTAATGATATTTACTTCACCGTTTAATTTTTTATCTTAAACGTCTATCAAACACGTTAATGACGGTCCTTGAACTTAATATTAATAAACAAGGTCATCCCGATAATAAGCATTATATCCGCTAGTCTAAAACGATCTTCATTGCCTAAGATGATTATTAGACCAATACCACCTATTATTAATAAAATTGAAATAATAATTAACCCGTTACTTTTCTTAAGAAACACTATTTTTTATATTCTCCTTAATTTATGAATAGGCCTGTTTCAGGCTAGTTCAATTGCCATTTATAGAACTATTATGCTTCAATTTACCATTTCTGCGCAAAAAAAATATTAACGTTCAACTTTATCTGTTAAACGTTAATATGCGCTACATCATTTGTTTTAATTTAGCTACTAGTTCTCGTGATTTACGAAACGAGACCTTTGCTTCACTGCCATCGATAAAACTTAAGCTACGCGTTTTACTGTCATAATTGGCAATATTAGATAGGTTAACTAAGTAACTTTTATCACAGCGAAAGAGCATTGGATATTGGGCTTCCAGCGCATTTAAATTTCCTGGAAAAGTAACCTTTCTGGTAACGGCTAACAAATTAATATGACCCGGATTTTCTTTTTCAGTATATAAATAAACAACTTCCTTTAATGGTAATGAGAAAAAACGGGGACCGATTTTATAACTAAATAAATTTTCTCGGTGATACGCTGCCGCCTCGTTTTGTTTCTCAGCTAACAATAGATCATCAATCAATTGCCTTTTGATTTCAGCCATTGATTGATCCTTGAGAATGTAATCTAAAGGCGCTATTTTTCGTTCTAACGTTAATAATGTCAGTTCCTCGTGGGTTGTAATGAAGACAATTTGCGCAAACGGCATCATCTGCCGAATCTTAGTTGCCACTTCTAAACCGGCTTGGCGGTTATCCTCAATTTCCATATCCAAAAAGAATAAACCTCGTTGCTGGTCCTTAATTGCTGCCAACAATGTCTCCGTGTCACTGGCAGTACATTTTAAAGTCATTCCAAATTCGTTAATCATAATCGTATTCGCGATAATTTGCTGATAAATCGCTTGTTGCTGTAAATCATCCTCTAATAAATAAACGGGATACAAATTAAATTTCCTCCGTAATCATCAATGTCTGTCGTAACTTTCTATTTTCAATCTGCGTTTCCAAAAATAAATTGGTTTGTTTGGCAATCAAATCCTGCACATTAGCTAAACCAGTCCCCCGACCAGCACCTTTAGTTGAATAACCTAACTCTGAAAATGCTTGGATATCCTTAACTTGGCTAGCCGTATTTTCAATCGTGATTTCGATTAAGCCTTCAGATTGTAAGAAGGCACAACTCACTAATTTATCTGTTTCTTGAACAGCCTGTTCAATGGCATTGTCTAATAAAATACCGATAATCCGAATAACCGTTAATAAATTAGCGGTTGCTAATTCGATTGGTTCGGTCATTTCGAATTTTAAAGTAACACCAGCCTGTTTGGCCGCCAAAAACTTTTGAATGACTAATCCTCGAATTGGCTCGTTTTTCAAGTAATCGAGTTGCGCAATGACTGCCCCTTGGATTTCATTTTGAATTGGCCGTTGCGCTAATAGTTCTTGATAATAGGCCTTAAATTGTTGCTGATCGCCCTTTTCAGCAAAACTTTCCAACGATAATAAGATGTTTTGATAATCATGCTTAAATCGCCGTAATTCGGTGTACTGCTGTTCGATATTGACTAGGTAATCTTGAAGTTGTTGATTCCGGACAAATTGGTCGTTGGCTTCTTGGCGAATCGAATAAGCCTTCAAAAAAAGCATCACTTGCCAAAATGTCATCCCGATGAGGACACCAAAAATGATAATAATGGTTAATAATATCGTTGCTGTTATCCCTTGAAGATTTCCAATTGCCAATACAACTTGTATCGCTAAAAATAGACCGAACGTAAATCTGAAGTATTGATTTTCCAATGAAAATTCTGTAATTTCTTGATTTAAGCGTTGTAACTTGGGACGGTTATTTTTCAATAAAATTAAAAATAAACCATCCAGTATAACGGCAATGAAGATGCCCCATAATGTAATTTCAGTAGCATTGCTACTCAAAATTTTGACACTAAAATCATGTTTGATAATCGACATGCTAAACTGACTAATAATCGTCCCTATGGCAACTAATAATAACTGAATAACAATAATCAGAATTAAATCGGCACTATCTGTTGTTTTAATCTTATTTTCTTTCTGCTGATGAAAGTGCCATCCCAACCGGATTAATACCATCACGAGTAAGGATGCATCTGAAATAAACAGATATAGTATTGAAAAAATAACTGTTATTAGCACGTCCATTACGATGCGTTTAAATGTTATTTTTCTTTGAACATATCTATACAATAAAAAAATCAATAAAATTGCAACGAAATTTTGTAAAAAAGAAACCCATACATCCGTATATAACATTTGTCCCAACAACCTATCTTATGGCAATCAAATCTACGTTTAACACGAAGAAAATTTCACCATACCCCTATTTTTTCTGAAAGTTTTTTAAACATCATCATACTTTCTCCTAATCTTAGTCTAATCAAATTATACATAATTCACAAGCTTATCTTATTAAAAATAACTAACATCCGCCAACAGTCGATAACAACTAAAAAAGTTGGAATAAATGATTTTATTCCAACTTTTAACTACCCAACAAATTTATATAGGACATAGAATAGACCAACGATTTTAATCATTAAATCTACTTTCCCTGCCCAACTGTTTTCGACATTCGATGAATAGAGTAAGAAATGCTCCCCTAAACTAGCAACACCAAAAACGATTAGAAATCCTAAAGCCGCTTGTGAATGACTCAAATAGGCGGCCGCTATAATGATCATTGATATTACCAAAGAAAGAATTTTTTGGTATTCCTGGGTTTGTTTCAACAATAAGCTCAAATGGCATCCTCCTAATCAGTGATCAATACTTTAATTGACCAACTAAGTATCTTATCCGTTTATTATGACTTATTATTAGGTCAATATTCAAAAAAAAGATTAACGTCCCATTTCAAACGTTAAACGTTACCGGTACAGTAATGCACATTTCAAATTTTACTAGTCAGGTCAAATTATCGGCTAATCATGATTGACAAAATATTGTCTGAGCACTATAACGAGTATGAAATATATTAATCCATGGAGGGATTTACATGACAAATCAATTAATGGTCAAAGAAAATATTCACACACTTTACAACAGCCTAATGGCTCATCCAGATAAATCAAACGCACTTCTCGACATTACCGATGTTTTGAGTCAGGTCTATCTCACACTTGAAACTGCCAAGAATCCTGAAGCGTTAGTTAACCGCCTCTCAAATTATATTTATAGTGTTGGCTTTGGTGAAATTCATCTCAATAAATCTGAAGAACAATTATTAATCGACCTAGGTGCTTATGGTCAAAGAGCCGGCTGGAATGGTGTTTATCGTGGCGACTATACCGCCAAAGCTGAATTTTTCAACTATTCTGATGCCCGTAAATACGCTAGAGTTTAAACTAAAAACGCGACTAAACAATGAATCACAAGATTCGTTATTTTAGTCGCGTTTCTTTTTTTATTTTTTCATTTGTCGGCGTTTAGCCAGTTTTCCATTCATTCGGCGCACATCAATCCAGTTACTAATTTGTTCTTTATGTATCCCATTTTCGTTAGCCGATTACTCATTAAATGCTGGTCCAGAAAACAAGAAAAAGGGGGAATACCTAACCAACGAAAGGCGGATATGATGTGACTACGACCGGAGTTACCTTTTCATATCAGGTTACACCCAAATCAAATTTAAAGATACCGGTTCATACAAAAATTTATCGAACTCCTAAGGGGGACTAAAGTACGTTATAAGGTACGTGTGAAAGACGAGAACGGATCATACCAACGAATTTTAGTATCAAAACAGGTTGGCTATTAACTGATCCACTCTGAAAAAAGCTCCTATTATTTTATATAAATATTTGAGCTTGAAGACACAATGCTAACCATTACTAGCAATGATGTGCCTACACTGAATTTTCAAAACACATTTATCGCGTCTGAATGTTTTGGGACCCAGAATTCCAATAGAGAATGATGAACGCTCTGATGAAAACTAAAATTTTTAAAACTATACTTGGTTTATTAATCTTTGCTATTAAATTTATTTTCCCAAATGCAAAATGGTTATACAGTATCTTATTAGTCGTTTTTCTAGTATCTCTACGGATTCCACATGATAGAAACTAGCTTAGTCAAGCGTTTACTACTTTTCCTTGTTGAAAATCACGATAGAGGTTCTGTATGAAATGTTATCAGTAAAATTGTTGGCAGATATTTTCGGGGGCGATAAAAACAAGAATAAGAGAGACGGGAAAACTTCTTTTTGATTACTTGTGGGTCTGGAATAACCCTCTATACGAAAATTTTGATAGCGTAGATTTCGTCAATTGAAATGAACGCTTCACCCAGCACTAACTTATCCAGGTAGTATCCGTCAATTTGGCCTTCAATAAAAGGTGCCAGGTACCCGTCTTTATCTTGCACATTTCGTTCAATTCTGACGGGTAGTTTCTTCACAACAGCGGTATTAACGATCTGTTTAATGGCTTCAGTTGACCCTTACGGTCTACTTTTTGCAAACTGGCCGTGTAATCACTCAAGTAGAACCCTTACCGCTTCATCATACCGCGATTCTGGTACTGATTCAAAAACTGAGTGACCCCGTTTGGATCAAACTCGTACTTTTTACTCATAAGAATTGCCTCCATTGTGTCCACCAACCAGGACGGCATGTTCAATTGCGGTTCCGCCTTCAGCAACGCTCGAAAGTTTTACTAACGAGGTGAAGCCATACTTTTGCCGGATACTATCTACGGTTCGATCAAGCTCTCTTTTTTTAAAGACGTTTGTTTTGTATCAAAGAGATCAAGCTGCACTACATTGTCATTGACCAGATCGGCACAGCTAATTGAAATATTACGGACAGTCTCTCCTTCCCACTTATTCCGAAAAAGAGTAATCGCGTGAGCAGCCAATAACCCATTATCATTGATTGTATCAATCTTCATGCTGTGTCCAAAACTAGATTTGCACGTCTCTTCTTTGGATCTAAATGAATAACCAATGCTTAGGGCCGCTTTATGATGCGCACGTATTCGCGCCGTGACTTGTTCAGCTATTCCTCGAATAACAATTTCTATTTCGGCTTGATTTCGATAATCACGCGACAATACCTGGCTATTACCATAAGACTTAGCCAAAAGTGGATTGTCACTAATTCCCACCGTTAAATAAATGCCCAATTCTTCTTTCACCTTCAGTTGGATTTTTCGGTTCACTCCCTGAGACTATCGCAAATTATACTTGATGTAAAGGTTCATGCGCGGTGGCACAACAATTATACGTTTGTCCTTTGGAACGTCTCTGGTACGCATTACATTGCTTATTCCGAATATCTTTTTTTCCATCGGTGAGGCAGTAAGCACAAGGACACCGTTAGTATTTTTGGTGGTAGACATAACAACTAAGATAGATCGCAATAGATTGAGATCTATCTTAACCGATTCAACGCTAGCGTAGAAACTTTTTGAATCGATCATAAAGATGATACGTCGCGCTTCTTTAGAATAATCGTACATCTGAAGTACCACCTCTAATTGCTGCTAATTGGTGATCTAGTTCTTTCTGGACATTCTGAAACTCAATCATTGTCATTGATGGGAAATGAGACAGACAAATTTTTATAAGGTCGTTTTTTGATAAAAGTAATTACAGCTATCTACCAGAATAGTTGACTCATTCATTAGCACTTGTCGCAACTGTAAGCTACCATCTCGAAGCAAAATGTAATATCTGTCCGAATTTTTTAACCAAATTGGGACCTCTAAAATCATCGTCATATCCCCTTTTTTTATTTCACTACACAAACGTGAGTTCACATTTGCAACTGGCACTCTTATGATATAATTTCATAAGAGTACAAAGAGTTTATAAGTAACTTATTGAAAGCGGGAAAATAATGAATCTGTTCATTCTAGGTAATGGCTTTGATCTAATGTGTGGTGCTTCAACAAAAATAGATGATTATCTTAGATACAAAGATCAACAAATTAAAGGATTAGGCATAAATCTTTATTCCTTAATAACTAATCTTCCAATAATAACTAAAAGTAAATCAAAATATAAAGTTAATTACTATTTTACTCCTGACGAAAGACTAAATGATGAAACAACACTAGATTTTTGGACGGTTCTATTTCTAAAAAACTATTATGAAATAAGAGACACTAACAATGAAAAACAAAATAATAAACTGACAAAATGGGTTGATATTGAATCACTGATATTCGAAGTTGCTTCTGGAATTCACAACATGTTCAACATTCCACCTTCAGAAAGAATGTTAACAACATCAGACGTGGAATTTATAAAGACACTTTTGCTTAAAAATGGATATCCAACATATCCGAATTCAAACGGTATCCTTCCAGAACTCGAGGAAACTATGGAATTTCTTTTTAAAGAGCTTATTCAATTTGATCTGAACTTCGCAAATTATCTCTCTTATTTAGAAACTAATAAATCTGCTGACTTTTCCATTCAGAAAGAAGTTTATGCTAAGAAGAAAGCATTTTGGGAAGTTAATAAAAAAAATAAACTATTAAAATTGTACCAATCAGATATAATTCTTAATTTTAATTACACCGACTCTCAAAGACCTATAACTTTTACATCAGACGGTATGTTGGCTAATCCCGTTAATGAAATTAATATACATGGACGCTATCCTGATGCAAAAGACAGCATAAATAATTTTAATGGGAATGCAGTACCACTTATTTTTGGTTTCGATCAAAGTTTATTAGATAGCTTTGATTCTTATCAGCTAAATAGGTTTACCAAGACCAACCAACTTCTTGAACTTAATCGAAGATACCCTGCTGCATCAAGAACAGGTTTATTCAATCCAAATATTCAAGACATATACTTTATGGGCCATTCTTTGAGTAAGGCTGACTGGTCATATTTCTATTCGATATTCGACTTTTTAAAAGTATATGAAAACGAAAACTTGAAACTTCATTTTTTATATTCAATTGAGTACGCAACAGATCCTAACAACAGTTCGTTTTTAGGCCAATATCAGAGCAGTGTTTTTTCATTAATAAATAATTACGGGGCAAAGCTCAACAATATAAATAACGGGGACTACCTACTTACAAAGTTAACTCTTGAAAATCGTATCGATTTCATTCCTGTAGCTTTTACAATAAATAACTAAAAATTAAGTGTGTTATAGGGGTTATTTTACACAAGTAGCCCCTTTTTGATTGCTTCATGCTGTGTAGGCATATTTTGTAGAATGGTATAATTACATTTAGTAACCAGTTTTAAAAAGGAGAAATCACTAATGTTTGAAAATAAAATTGATACTAAATTTTCAGAGCAGCGATTTGGGAAATACCTTAAGTTAAAAAAAACATATTTTTTAAATGGTTCTTGGGGATCGGGAAAAACAACCTTCTTAGAAAAAATTAAAGAAAAAGACAAGGAACTAGATATTAAAGTAATTAACCTATGGCGCATAACAAACAATAGATCTATTATAAAAGAAATATTTGTTATAATGCATCCATGGATTTACTATTTGTCACTATTAATCATGATTATGTCCATTATAATTTCAATACTTGCTACAGATGTCGTTAATATTGGTTTATCAAAATCTATTCAATCAGGTGGATTCTGGACTTTGATAACTATAGTTTCTCTGTTTGTCGCAGTCGCGAAGTTCATGAAATTAACTACCGATAGTTTTTTCTTAACATTGTTTCGAATAGCTTATTTATTTAATCTTAAAAATGAATATTATCTACATTACCTTGAGTTCACTAGTCCTGGTGTACGAGTAATGCATAATGCAATAAATCAAGTACTCATATTTGATGACTTCGATAGGGTCAGCGAAGACAGGCAGCTAGAAGCCTATAAAATATTTAATATTCTGCAAAATAGAATTACGATTGTTTTTACGGGCGATATAAATATAATTAGTCGTAATGACGGTAATTTTCTACAAAAAATTGTAGATGAACGAATTGAGTTGCCCCTCGATCTCCAACCAATAGCAATTTGGGACAAATTGATTACTTACCTAATGAAAG
Source organism: Latilactobacillus parasakei (assembly GCF_049674265.1). Taxonomy (NCBI): domain Bacteria; kingdom Bacillati; phylum Bacillota; class Bacilli; order Lactobacillales; family Lactobacillaceae; genus Latilactobacillus; species Latilactobacillus parasakei. The sequence continues at coordinate 821,362 of NZ_CP186861.1, forward strand.
ATCTGAATGTAAGATCTTTATCAAATTTAAAGGCTATAGCCGTCTCTGAAGAAAGGAATTTACGTGATCGTAAACGATTCATAGATTTGGTTGATAAGGAATTCTATACGCACAACAAAAAGGGTCATGTCCAAGTTGAGCAACAACTAATCATCATCTATATCTATCTATTTCATACTAAACTATATCGAGAATTATTAGACGGGAAAAAATTTGTATCAGACTCCCCCGAGTCAGAAAAACAAGTTATTCCAACCAATTGTTCATATAGACTTACGTCATTTCTCGTAAAAATGACAACTGATTCAACAGAAATATCAAACAGGAATTTCCCCAGAAATTATATCCAAAATAATACCATTTATTATATATATGCAAAAATAAATAACGATGACAAATATAAATTATTAGAAGATATTGCTACTAATCAAACATCCAGAGAAGATATATTAATGAACAGCGATTACGGTTCTGACAAGGCAGATCTCATCTTCTCTGAAATCGATGACATGAAATCAGAAACCTTTAATAGCCTACTCGAAACAGCGATGCAGATTATAAAAACTCCTAGATATTCAGATTTACTTCAGAAAATAATATCTCAAAAAATTTGGAGAGTAAATGATAGTCATTCGAAGCTTGATCTCTGGAATAATTATTTTGAAAAATATAATTATTCCAGTTCACAAAAATTGTTCTTTATATACTCTTATTTGGGGGCTGCTAATGAAATTAGTGACCAGGATCATTTCAAATCATTAGATACGGTCAAAAAAGCGGATATAACCTGGATAGCTTTATATGATTACATCTATAATAACAGAGACGTAACAAGCGTTTATAAACTAAACGACAAAGAGTGGAAAATTTTAGCGGATTTCAATATGGAGGATTTTGCTGCATTTTGGCAGTTTATTTCCATAGAATTGCTAGAGCAAACACAATTTGAAAATGAATTCTTAGGTATTAAAAAGGAAATAGAGAATAAAGAGGGAAAAACTTTCCTGAAAATGCATTTATAAAAGATTAGAACAAGGGCTATTTTATACAAGTAGCCTCTTTGAATTATTTTCAGATTTCAAACAGGTGATATTATAGAAATCTCAAAAAAGAAGAACACACAATGACTGAAGGGCTCCAATAATGTTAGACATTGAAATCTAACTTATTGGAGCCCTTCAGTGTGACATTTATTCTTCTGCATCATGGTTTAATCAGCAACGGTTTGGTCGAAAAAAATAATTCCACAAAATTGCTGGGTGGTAAACTATGTCGGTCCCCAGCCTGATGTATAATCCTCAAATATAAGTTTGATGACCTTATTAGCAACATTACCACCGATTCTATGCATTAACGACAATCTGACCATCACTGATCTCTGTTATTGTGTCTGCTAGATTCTTCATTTCATAATCATTGTGTGACGCTAATAGGATTGTTTTTCCTTGTACCTTCAGCCCATTCATGAATTCTATAAAAATGGCCACAGGCTTTTTATCCAAGCCGTTACGTTAGTTGGTTCGTCCAAGATGATTGTTTGTAAGACACGCCATTCTGGTGCTAATTGGGCCAAAACAACTTCCGGATAATCGGTTTCAATCATCAACTGACTTTGTGCATAAGTTGCTTGCAGTTGCTCAACCGTATCAGCTGCAATAATTTGACCATGATCGATAACATAGACAAAATCAGCTTCAGCCGCCTCTTCTAAATAATGTGTCGTCAGAATAATCGTTAAGCCCTGTTGCTGACGTAATTTGTTTAGCGTCTGCCAGATAACGGTTCTCGTCTGAATGTCCAAGCCAGTAGACGGTTCATCCAAAAAAAGTAGTTTAGGTTGATGAATCAACGCCCGGGCAATATCAACTCGCCGGCGCTGACCGCCCGACAGTGTCCCGTAAGTTTGCTTAAGAATCGACGTTAAACTAAAAGCGGTAATCAATTCTCTTTCAGGTGTTAAAGTAACGCCTTGATACATATCAGCACGACTCTTGAGATTTTGCCAAACCGTCAACTGATTATCCAAAACGCTTTTTTGAAAAACAACGCCAATCTGCTTTTGATATTGACGATTATCCGGCTTGAGACCTGCCATCTCAATTGTCCCGGCAGTCGGTGCAATCGTACCCGTTAATAAATTAATCGTGGTTGATTTACCCGCGCCATTGGGGCCTAAGAAAGCCACTAGCTGTCCGGTTTGAACCGTTAAATCAATTTGCTTAACGGCAGTTTTAGTGCCAAATTTTTTTGTAATCCCTGTTGCTGTCAGTAATGTCATCGCTGCAACCTCCTTATCAATCACCTTAGTTTACTGGCAAAGTGGCTGGTCTGTCTTCCACTTCTAGATAAGTGGTCTGAATACTGCGATAAGATGTTCTTTTGAGCGCATCAAAAAAAGAAACGCCCACTAGTGACGTTTCTTTACTTTATTAAGTCGCTTATTATGTTGTTTGGTTGCGCGTTTCTTATGTTTTTTCTCCTGATCTTCCAGTAAACTGAAGCATAAGTATACGCCACCTAAGACCGTTAAAATGGCTAAGATTAATCCCACCTCGTCGAAATCATTGGCCATATATTGTTCTCCATAGTGGTGCCGCTCATGATGCATATGGTGGTAATAGCCATAAGGCACACCTAGTCTCTGGGCAATTGCGGTCAGCCCTTTTGAATAAGCTAGGTTCAACATAATCATCACGAAAAAGCCACCACCAATTATCCCAATCCACATCATGACTTTGAGCCATACCGGCCATTTCTTTTTCTGAGTCATCTTAGTTACCCCACATAACGATTTTTATTTAGTATACCTGAAGCAATCTAGTAAAAAAAGGCGCCTGATTTGTTTATAAAATAGTAAAATTCTGCCCACTCAATTGAAAGAACGGCTTATACCATGTGATACTTAAATCACTATTGATATAAGGCAGGTTTTTATTCATGCACAAATTCAATCCCCTTGATGCTTATTATTATTCGCTAGCAGGCCTCGTGGGTACTTGTAGTTTACTCGTTGCACTTTTCAGTTTATGGGAACCTCATTGGCAAGCGATTCTATTAATTGCCGCCCTCACGATTGGTATTGCAGCGCTCTGTTCAGTGGCTTATCACAAAGCCACCATCTCAATCGGTCAGAACGCTCTACTACTCGCGGGCCTCATTATGCTGATACTGACAATCATCGCCAGTCAACAATCTGGTTATAGTACAATCATCATTGGCTTGGTACTGTGCATTGTTGGCGTTAATTTGAAGAGTTCGTTACATAAAAAGACACAATAAAAACAAGCACTTAGATTAAGTTCTAAGTGCTTGTTTCTTTATTTCTTACAATTAATGACTCTTTCTCAGTTTCCGATAGAAACCAAGTACAACTGCACTAAGTGCTAATACCATTCCCATCACTGAAAGTAGTACTGAATTAGCAACCCCTGTTTTTGGTAATTGTTTCTTAACCGGTTGTGGTTGGGGCTTAGTAGTTGTGATTTGCCCTTTTGAATGATTATTAGGATTCGTAACTTGGTGCTTATCATTATTAGGTTTAGCTTGCTGATTTTGATTTGGCGATTGATGATTGGTTGTTACCTTACGATAAACGAACTTAATGGTGATATCATCTTTTCCCAAAATACCAGCTGCATTCTTAGGCATCGCGATTAGTTGATAACCTTTGATAGCTGCGGCACTCGCTTTATAATGATCACCTTGTTGGCCAGTCTTAGTAATTGATTTAACTAATTCATGACCTTGTTCGTCTACATAACGCGCCGTCATTTTAACATTAGTTGTTGGCACCGTCGTGGTTGTCTCTTTTTGATATTCATAAACAACGGTTTGTGCTGACGTTGTATATTGACCCTTGGCATTAGCCGGTGTCTTCACTAATTGATAACCCGCAATCATTTTCGCATTGGTTTGATAAGCGCTATTCAACTGACCAGTTAAAATATCCGACTTGGCAATTTCTTGACCGTCAGCATCCACGTACTTAACCGTCACAGCTTTAGCTGTCGGTAACACTGCATCTTTGACATACGTGTAAATCACTGTTTGGTCCTTATCGGTAAAAGTTCCGTTAGCGTTGCTTGGTGTTTGACTTAAATGGTACCCCGCAACAGTTTTAGCGGTTGTTTTGTAAGCTGAGCCTAATTCACCCGTCAGTGTTTCACTAGCTGCTAATTTTTGACCCTTTTCGTCAACGTAATTGACGGTTACAGCTTTAACCTCAGGTGCCACAGCGTCCTTAGCATACGTATAAGTGACTGTTTGCGCCTTATCGGTAAAAGTACCCTTGGCATTAGCTGGTGTTGTTACAACATGATAACCGGCAATTGTTTTAGCGGCTGTTTGATAGCTCGCACCCACGTTACCTTTTAAAGTATCACTGTCCGCTAATTTTTGACCGTTCGCATCAACGTAATTAACTGTGACCGGTTGTGCTGCTGGTTTAACATCATTTTTTTGGAAATGTAAAACAGCAGTCATCATTTGACCTTGTTCATTGAAATATGAGAAAGTAAATGTCGTTTCCTTAGTATTCGAATAAGCGGGACTTGTGACATAGCCCTGATGTTCATTAACGCCTTCATAATTGAAATCTGGGACGTTTGTACCTTCGGCAGTAATCATATATTGAATGGTTGCCATTTCAACAACATCTTTTGAAGCCGTTGCGTTAATTTTAACGTCGACTCCTGGAGCGATCGTTTGTTTAATTGAATCATACTTGTCTGCTAAAGCTGATTGATCAAGCGTTGTCGTATCGAAATAAAAATCTTTTACACCGGCAGTTGCCTTACTATTAACAAACTTCAATGCTCGTAGATGCCACGTTGAGCCCACTTTTACAAAATATTGCATAGTTGTACTGGCTTGAATGTAGTTACCATCACCTAATAAAATTTGATTATTGTTAAAGTTTGAACCCGTTGCATCAAAGATTGAGCCTTGGGCACTCACGCCATCTTTACTCATCGATAAATTAAAGGTAAACCCATCTGGTAATGCCACTTTATAATTTGATCCTGATGCTTTACTCAAGTCAACCGTCGTTGTATTTTCAACAACATAACCGCGCGTGCTAGTTGGTTTAGCAGTTACCTGCTGGATTGTTTTTGATTGCTCAGATTGTGTATTATTAGCTGTATTTTCCGCAGCGAATACGGTTGTGGTCCCTGAAGATAATAACACTCCTGATAGTAAAACACTGGTAGTAATCTTGCTAGTTTTTAATGGCATAGTTATAGCACTCCTAATTATTCGTATATTCTTTAGAATTTATTTAATTAAAATAGTGTTGATAAACTGATTTCGTTAATTTTTGCTGTTTCTGATAATCACCAGTAACAGCGATACGCCGTGTTTCCCCTGGGGTCCCACTCGCACATGTTATTAATGTAATTTCTGTTTTTTTAGGGTGATTATTAATAATATCCCCCTGAGTCTCCGAAACAATCCGGTGTTGTCTTACCTGATAGGTATAAACTTTTTTGAGATTAGTTAAGTAAATCTTATCGCCATTTTCAATATTTGAAAGTGGTGAAAATAATATCTGCGGATTAGCCATATGATGTCCCGCTAACGCGTAATTGGCTTTCCCCATTCTTTGGTTTGATTTCATAGTACCTGCACCAATTGCTAATGTGATATTAGTCATTCCTTTATAGATCGGTAATTTAATCCCAACCGCCGGAATCGATATAACCCCAATCGCATATTGATTCTTCGCCTTTTGAGCAGCCAACATCGCATCTAGACTGAGCGCCTTAACCGCATCTGAATCATACTGACCTTTTATCTTTTGCGCTTTAACAACTTCTGATCGAGTAATCGTGGTAACCTTTTGTTGCCCAGTCCATTGCAACCAGAAACTTTCAATTTGCTTATTGAAAACTAGTGCTGTTCCCAATAGTAATAAGATAATAATCATCAGATTAATCCAGATAGTATGCTTACGTTTTTTTGGGTGATTCTGCTTAACATTATTCATGAGGATTTCTCGCACCTTTTTGAGCTTCAATTCGTTTTTTTCTCGGTATCATAATTATCCCCCAAATATTTAATAATCTTAGATCAAATACTAATTATTGGTTAAGTTGAATGCCATCTTCAATAACTGCTAAAGGTGGAATTTTAGCTTCTACGTTAGTTTCTAATGAAAATAAGCCACTGTATATTCTGACTCGTTCCATCAAGGTATTGTAGAGGGCAGTTACGAGTTGATTCATACGCATCTTATTTAATTTATTTTGAGACTCTTTACCAATAATTTCTAAATACTCACTATCGATATTAAATTCCCCAATTACTGTACTTTTAATTTGATAAGTCGGCTCACGGAAGTCCACACTAGTTTCTACCGCTATTTTAACACCGCCTTGTTGGCCACTATTGGTGTCTAAAATTTTGATATCAAAGTTACTTGGTATCATTTCATTTTGAAAATTAGTAATTTTTTTATCTGCAATACCCTCATACACAAATTGAGTTACTTGTATTTTCAAAGTACTAAAGTTTTCCATAACATACTTCCTTCTGCATTTAATATTGCCACTTAACAACACCTTCAATAGTAGTACCACTAATCGGTCCAAAACTGCGACTATCATTTGATATTGGCCGGTTATCACCTAATACATAATATTCATCTTTCTTCAAAGTGATTGGTCCAAAGTCATTTGTAAAACTGACTTCATCTAACCGTTCCTGATACCATTGATACCGACTTTTTTTCAAATACGGTTCAGGAACTAAATGATGATTAACATAGAGTTGATCATCATTCATCTCAACCTGATCACCAGGTACACCAACAACACGTTTTATATAGTGTTCGTTTGCTTTATCAGGTGCTTTAAAAACAATAACGGATTCATGCCGAACAGTACTTAACTTTGAAACTAACACATATTTTCCAGATATATAATTGGGTTTCATTGAAGGACCATCAACTAATTTATTTGTTAAAACAAATGCTTGACATAATAAGGTTACCAATATCGTGATACCAATTAATACGTAAATCCTCATAGATTTAATGCTTTTAATACTGCTCATTAGCTATCCCTCCAAAATAAAATAGGGTAACAGAGGTTTAACCCTCTAGTCCCCCTACTCTATTTATTCCCACCCTTCATACTCTACTTTTTAATTCATAGTTTATGATTTTCTTTTATTGTACTTGTACCAAGCCAAGCCTAACGCAATTATTAGTAACAGAATACCTAAATAAGGTGCCACTTTCATTGCAGCTTGCCCAGTCTGTGGCAAGTTCTTTACAAACTTGTTCCAACTGTAATTATTATTTGGTGTAGCTGGTGTAACAGATGGATTTGGTGCATCTGGCGTTGGAGCTACATTGCTATCAATCGTCACATCAGCTTCATCACTAACAGTAAATTGATTACCATCTTTATCTGTACCATTACCTTTAGCAATATTAATTACTTGTCCATCAGTTGTTAACGACACAACCTTCACTTTGAAACTAATTTGCGCACTTGCGCCCCCTGATAAGTTACCAACTTTCCATGTCAGTGTACGTGTATCGGAATTATATTTAACACCTTCTGGTAAGTTGGATTGTGACAATTCGATACTCTTATCGAGCTTATCAGTAACAACCGCGCCTTTCCAAACACCAGCCTTTTCAGCATTTGAAACCGTCAATGTATAGTCATAACTATCATCAACTTTAGCGTTCGCTAGACTCGCTTCCTTCACTAATTTTGGTTCTGGATTATCTTGGTTATCAACTGGTGGTGTCGGTTTGGGATTATTTGGACTATCGCCGTTAACGACGGCCACATTCTTCAAATCTCCACTGGCATCCTCAGTCACTGTCACATCAAAACCAACAACTTTCTTGTCGGCTTTGACACCGTTTGCTGTATCTTCGCCTTTCATTGTTCCGAGATCAATATCTAAGATATTTGAAGCGATATAAGCATCATCGACAGCTTTTTCATTAACCTTCAACGAACCTTCAACATAGTTTAAGCCCATTGGAATTTCATCATGCACGTGTACACTATTAATGATTGAATTTGGTACCGTATTACTTACCGTAATATCATAATGAATTGTGTCACCGACTTTGACATCTTGTCCATTGATGTCCTTACCATCTTTATCTTTGACACTCTTAACGGCATCAAAGTCACCTGGTACATAATCAACTGGTACAGTATGTTCACCATCGACAGCGTACTCTTTACCATCATTATCAGTCCCAATACCATGCGCTATATTTGGTATTTCTTTACCTTCCGGGATGTTATTAACAGTTACTTTGAATTTAAGTTTCTTAACTTTATTAGCCTTTAAGTCGCCCGTATTCCAAGTGATTGTCCGACTTGTTGCGTCATATTTCACATCTTTGGGTAAACTACTTTCGTCCAATGTCAAGTTTTCATCCAATGTATCTTTCACAACACCGTTATACCAAACACCTGCTTTTTCACCATTAGAAACTGTCAATATATAATTGAAACTCTCACCTAAGCTTGCTGATTGAACGTCAGCACCTTTAACTAATTTTGGTTTTGGTTTCGCGTTATTTTCAACTGGTGGAACTGGTGTTGGATGGTTTGGATCATCGCCATTAACGACAGCGATATTCTTCAAACTACCACTGGCTTCTTCTGTAACTTTCACATCAAAGCCAACGACTTTCTTATCAGCTTTGACACCAGTCGCTGTATTTTCACCCTTCATTGTTCCTAAATCAATATTTAGAATATTTGAAGCGACATTACTATCAGCTGCGGCCGTTCCATCAACGGTTAATGAACCTGCGACATAATCTAATCCCACAGGGATTTCATCTTTCACATGAACATTGTTGATAATTGAATTTGGTACTGTATTACTTACCGTAATGTCGTAATGAATTGTGTCGCCTACTTTGACATCTTGTCCGTTGATATCCTTACCATCTTTATCTTTGACACTCTTGACGGCATCGAAATCACCTGATTGATAGTCAACATTAACGGTTGTATCATCATCTACATCGTATTCTTTTCCGTCTTTATCTTGACCCTTGGCTTCAGCCGTGTTTGGTACCACGCCGTTGGCCGGTTTATTATTAACGGTTACTTTAAATTTAACGTTCTTACTTGCGTTAGCTTTTAAATCGCCAACTTTCCAAGTAATTGTGCGTGTGGCACTGTCATAAGTTACCCCACTTGATAAACTACTTTCGTCTATATTAAGGTTGTCATCCAACTTATCAGTTGTCACAACATTCTTCCAGATCCCGGCTTTTTCACCGTTTGAGACTGTCAATGTGTATTCGTAACTGTCACCAACTTTGGTATCAGTTACGCTGGCTTCTTTGACAATTTTTGGTTCTGGTTTCGCGTTATTTTCAACTGGTGGAACTGGTGTTGGATGGTTTGGATCATCGCCATTAACGACAGCGATATTCTTCAAACTACCACTGGCTTCTTCTGTAACTTTCACATCAAAGCCAACGACTTTCTTATCAGCTTTGACACCAGTCGCTGTATTTTCACCCTTCATTGTTCCTAAATCAATATTTAGAATATTTGAAGCGACATTACTATCAGCTGCGGCCGTTCCATCAACGGTTAATGAACCTGCGACATAATCTAATCCCACAGGGATTTCATCTTTCACATGAACATTGTTGATAATTGAATTTGGTACTGTATTACTTACCGTAATGTCGTAATGAATTGTGTCGCCTACTTTGACATCTTGTCCGTTGATATCCTTACCATCTTTATCTTTGACACTCTTGACGGCATCGAAATCACCTGATTGATAGTCAACATTAACGGTTGTATCATCATCTACATCGTATTCTTTTCCGTCTTTATCTTGACCCTTGGCTTCAGCCGTGTTTGGTACCACGCCGTTGGCCGGTTTATTATTAACGGTTACTTTAAATTTAACGTTCTTACTTGCGTTAGCTTTTAAATCGCCAACTTTCCAAGTAATTGTGCGTGTGGCACTGTCATAAGTTACCCCACTTGATAAACTACTTTTGTCTATATTAAGGTTGTCATCCAACTTATCAGTTGTCACAACATTCTTCCAGATCCCGGCTTTTTCACCGTTTGAGACTGTCAATGTGTATTCGTAACTGTCACCAACTTTGGTATCAGTTACGCTGGCTTCTTTGACAATTTTTGGTTCTGGTTTCGCGTTATTTTCAACTGGTGGAACTGGTGTTGGATGGTTTGGATCATCGCCATTAACGACAGCGATATTCTTCAAACTACCACTGGCTTCTTCTGTAACTTTCACATCAAAGCCAACGACTTTCTTGTCAGCTTTGGCGCCGGTCGCTGTATTTTCACCCTTCATTGTTCCTAAATCAATATTTAGAATATTTGAAGCGACATTACTATCAGCTGCGGCCGTTCCATCAACGGTTAATGAACCTGCGACATAATCTAATCCCACAGGGATTTCATCTTTCACATGAACATTGTTGATAATTGAATTTGGTACTGTATTACTTACCGTAATGTCGTAATGAATTGTGTCGCCTACTTTGACATCTTGTCCGTTGATATCCTTACCATCTTTATCTTTGACACTCTTGACGGCATCGAAATCACCTGATTGATAGTCAACATTAACGGTTGTATCATCATCTACATCGTATTCTTTTCCGTCTTTATCTTGACCCTTGGCTTCAGCCGTGTTTGGTACCACGCCGTTGGCCGGTTTATTATTAACGGTTACTTTAAATTTAACGTTCTTACTTGCGTTAGCTTTTAAATCGCCAACTTTCCAAGTAATTGTGCGTGTGGCACTGTCATAAGTTACCCCACTTGATAAACTACTTTTGTCTATATTAAGGTTGTCATCCAACTTATCAGTTGTCACAACATTCTTCCAGATCCCGGCTTTTTCACCGTTTGAGACTGTCAATGTGTATTCGTAACTGTCACCAACCTTGGTATCAGTTACACTGGCTTCCTTGACAATTTTTGGTTCTGGTTTCGCGTTATTTTCAACTGGTGGAACTGGTGTTGGATGGTTTGGATCATCGCCATTAACGACAGCGATATTCTTCAAACTACCACTGGCTTCTTCTGTAACTTTCACATCAAAGCCAACGACTTTCTTGTCAGCTTTGGCGCCGGTCGCTGTATTTTCGCCCTTCATTGTTCCGAGATCAACATCTAACACTCCAGAAACAACGTTGATATCAGCTTGTTTAGTCCCATCAATCGTTAACGAACCTACTGTATAAGCTAATCCCGCTGGGATTTCATCATGCACGTGTACGTTATTAATGATTGAGTTTGCCACTGTGTTACTTACAGTAATATCGTAATGAATTGTGTCGCCTACTTTGACATCTTGTCCATTGATATCCTTACCGTCTTTATCTTTGACACTCTTAACGGCTGTGAAATCTCCGGGTTGATAATCTACATTGACATCAACATCATCATCGACTTTGTATTCTTTTCCGTCTTTATCTTGACCCTTAGCTTCGGCCGTATTTGGTACCACGCCGTTGGCTGGTTTATTATTGACGGTTACTTTAAATTTAACATTCTTACTTGCGTTAGCTTTTAAATCGCCAACTTTCCAAGTAATTGTTCGTGTGGCACTGTCATAAGTGACCCCACTTGGTAAACTACTTTCGTCTATATTAAGGTTGTCATCCAACTTATCAGTTGTCACAACGTTCTTCCAGATCCCGGCTTTTTCGCCGTTTGAAACTGTCAATGTGTATTCGTAACTGTCACCAACTTTGGTATCAGTTACACTGGCTTCCTTGACAATTTTTGGTTCTGGTTTCGCATTATTTTCAACTGGTGGAACTGGGGTTGGATGGTTTGGATCGTCGCCATTAACGACGGCGATATTCTTCAAACTACCACTGGCTTCTTCTGTAACTTTCACATCAAAACCAACGACTTTCTTGTCAGCTTTGGCACCGGTCGCTGTATTTTCACCCTTCATTGTTCCGAGATCAACATCTAACACTCCAGAAACAACGTTGGTATCAGCTTGTTTAGTCCCATCAATCGTTAACGAACCTACTGTATAAGCTAATCCCGCTGGGATTTCATCATGCACGTGTACGTTATTAATGATTGAGTTTGCCACTGTGTTACTTACAGTAATATCGTAATGAATTGTGTCGCCTACTTTGACATCTTGTCCATTGATATCCTTACCGTCTTTATCTTTGACACTCTTAACGGCTGTGAAATCTCCGGGTTGATAATCTACATTGACATCAACATCATCATCGACTTTGTATTCTTTTCCGTCTTTATCTTGACCCTTAGCTTCGGCCGTATTTGGTACCACGCCGTTGGCTGGTTTATTATTGACGGTTACTTTAAATTTAACATTCTTACTTGCGTTAGCTTTTAAATCGCCAACTTTCCAAGTAATTGTTCGTGTGGCACTGTCATAAGTGACCCCACTTGGTAAACTACTTTCGTCTATATTAAGGTTGTCATCCAACTTATCAGTTGTCACAACGTTCTTCCAGATCCCGGCTTTTTCGCCGTTTGAAACTGTCAATGTGTATTCGTAACTGTCACCAACTTTGGTATCAGTTACACTGGCTTCCTTGACAATTTTTGGTTCTGGTTTCGCATTATTTTCAACTGGTGGAACTGGGGTTGGATGGTTTGGATCGTCGCCATTAACGACGGCGATATTCTTCAAACTACCACTGGCTTCTTCTGTAACTTTCACATCAAAACCAACGACTTTCTTGTCAGCTTTGGCACCGGTCGCTGTATTTTCGCCCTTCATTGTTCCTAAATCAATGTTTAGAATATTTGAAGCGACATTACTATCAGCTGCGGCCGTTCCATCAACGGTTAATGAACCTGCGACATAGTCTAATCCCACAGGGATTTCATCTTTCACATGAACATTGTTGATAATTGAATTTGGTACTGTATTACTTACTGTAATGTCGTAATGAATTGTGTCGCCTACTTTGACATCTTGTCCATTGATATCCTTACCGTCTTTATCTTTGACACTCTTAACAGCATCTAAATCTCCTAGTTGATAGTCAGTATTGACATCGACATTATCATCAACATTGATATCTTTACCGTCTTTATCTTGACCTTTCGCTTCGGCCGTATTTGGTACCACACCGTTGGCTGGTTGATTATTAACGGTTACTTTGAACTTAATGTTCTTAGACTCGCTAGCTTTTAAATCGCCAACTTTCCAGGTAATTGTACGTGTATCGTTATCATAAGTGACCCCACTTGGTAAGTTACTTTCATCTATATTAAGGTTGTCATCCAACTTATCAGTTGTCACAACATTCTTCCAAACCCCAGCTTTTTCGCCATTTGAAACTGTCAATGTATATTCATAGCTGTCACCAACTTTAGCATCAGTTACACTGGCTTCTTTGACAATCTTTGGTTTTGGTTTCGGATCATCCTTCACCTCAACTTCAAGTGGCTTAGTTTGACCTTTTTCGATTGTAAATGGAATCTCATTACTATTTAAATAGAAACCATCAGGCGCACTTGTTTCAATAAATTTATATTCACCCGGTGCTAAATCTTCTACTGAGATCTTACCGTCAGCATCAGTGGTTAAATTATCTTTAATCACTTCTCCTGCGCTATTAACAACTTTAAATACAGCACCACTTAACTTATCACCATTTTCAGAACTAACTTTGGTTAAAATAACTGAACCTGGTGTTAACTTATAAAGATAAATAACATCTTCAGTATCATCTTTTAACGTTCCTTCAGCTGCTGCCGAGTCACTCGATAAACCAACATACGTATAGTCAGCAATATCTTTTTTATTAGATGTATACTTACCAAATGCTGGAGTAGTACCATTAGTGTCCACCCCGGTTAAAATATCTTCTGGCGCTAATGTTGTTCCATTTGACGTACTATTATCAGTTGTTTCTTCATATCTTACTTTTGCCTGAGGAATACCATAAATCTGAGCGCTTAAAGGTATATTAGTACTTAAATTACTACCTAAAGTTGCACTCTCCCCGTAGATATAGCTTGGCATCGTAACTTCATCAGCTATCATTCTGTCTTTAATATCTGAGACTTTAACTGGGAAATAGCCTGCCATAACTTCTTTGGATGCTACTGAATCTGATTTTAACGCTATTGACTTGACCGTTGACCAATCACTAATATCACTTGCGGTCTTCCAATCACTTGTTGTTAAGTCAACTGACGTATTAGATTCACTAGCAGGTAAATCATGGACGACTGTTGAATACAATGCTTCGGTTCCTGTGCCTTGTAAATTATCAACAGGCCCTGTTAATTCCAACGTAAACGCGTCGTGATCTACATTCGGTAAATTCACGATAGCTTCACTATTACTATAGGTATAATTTGACCCATTTGAAATACCTAACATAATATTACCGGTATTATCATCGTCTGCGTCATCGCTTCTAAGGCCTCTATCAAACCCTGCTTTACCAGTCATAGTTGTGAAATAACTAGTAATCCCTGTTCGACTACCAGAAATACCAGCTTTACCAACAGCTTGTAATGGGGCGGTTATTGTCCATTGCTGTCCAATTGACCCATTATATACCTTGCCACCGTACAATGGATGTAAGGCATCCTTATTATTATCAATGGTTTGTAATATCGAATGAGATGTGGTTCCATTTGCTGGTGGCGCAACATCACTAACCTTCCACGGTAATGCATCCGGATAGAAGAAGGCAACAGCTGGATTAGTATTAGCTGGAATCTCAACTGTTTCATTTGAAAAATCTAACTTCGTTAAATATTCGCCAGTTGTACTATCTAACCCAAGATAAGTAATGACCGGCTTATATCGCTTACCGTCATGATTCCAACCCCAATCATTAATTTGGGAGCCGTCTAAATCAATCAGCCCACCATCAACACTGCTAACAATTATCGTTGGTAATTTGATCTTAACTTTAGAACCCGGTTTTTGACCACCAGGAATTATTATTTTCCCGTCTGTATCACCTGACATAGATGTTTCTTGCTTTAAAGTTGACCATCCGCCAGTTTTAAAAGTATCGCCTTGTGAATAGGTTCCAGAGATATCTCCACCCATAGCACTTCCAATGCTAAACTGTGATGTTGATTTAACATCTTTATCAAAATAATATAGAGTCCCTGTTGCACTTATATCGGTATTGGAAGTTTCACTGTGTACATCAAGTTTTATAGGTATCTTATCATGATCGTTATACGCACCATCATCAAGTACCGCATTTTTCAATTGTGCCGTTAAATTATTCCCTGGTAAAATACTTGCTTGCCCTGAGACACTACTAATATGTGCTCCAGCCTTTAATGCTGCGTCAATTCGAATATCAGGTGCTTTTAACGTTGCAATGTTATCATAAACAGTCCCATCGTCTAACGTTACTTTAAAGGGACCATTATCACTTTCATTTCCCGAATCGACAAGCATCCCCCGTCTATAAGTTGAAAAGGTGATATCCGTCAAATTACCAGTCCATTTTGCTGGCAAGGTCAATGTATAGTCTTTCAAATTATTGATTTGATTAACTGTGTCATCCACAAAATCGACCGTTATCGTTGGCAATGCTGCTACATTGTTGATAGTTGTTTTATCAACTTTACCACTCACAAATCCCGTTATTCCGTTATCTGTACTAATTTGCTTCGAATAGAACCCCTCATGATTTGGATCGACTTGATCACCATTGTGTGCCTCTAAAGTACCACTGTAACCTGCTTCCATCGTTCCAGGATTACCATCACCAATCGTAATATCATCAGTCTTACCACTTGTAACAGTGATATTTCCTTCAGAACCATCGAAATAACTTGGTGTTAAGGTAAGACTAGGTAAGAACTGATATTTTCCTTCCGGTGTTCCAGTTTTAAAGTAGCCATACATATATAGATATGCTGAATTATAACCACCATACCCACCACCAACAATATCAGAAACTATAATATCCGTACCAGCTCCACCAGGTTGTGATAATCCGGCTGGTATTGAGGGTACCTTACTACCGTCTTCTGCCAGATTATATTTAGTATCTTGGTAGTTAGCAACACTAGCTCCAACTAAAACAAAGCCTGATGGAACAGCAATTCTACCCGACATTTTCGCATGGACTGCTTGCGTTATTTGAGTACTCGAGGCAGTAAAATCAGGTGTCGTCTTAACCCCTAATACGAAGTTATAAATTGATTCACCATCCGCGGTAAATACATTATTAGAGACAGCTGTGTTGTGAACTAAAGATTCTGCTGAACTATTAATTGGATTATTCACAATAATTGAACCATCAGCCAGTTTATTTGAGTTTACAACCACATTAACGGGTAACGTCGTTTTCCCAGGGGCGAATTGTTTGTTATCCCCCTGTTGCGTCATAAAATAGGAGATATTACTTTCAACAACCATGTCTCCCGCCGCTTTATAAGTTATTTCCATATTGCCATTGACATTCTTAGTCGTTACTGTAAATCCCGTAGGTTTATCATACGTCGCAACTGTAACACCCTTAGGCATTGTAATAACGATCGTATCATCTTTTTTTACATTTCCAGTAAACTTCATTTGTTTAGTATGTGCTGCATCTGTAGGCCACCCTGAGCCATTTGCACTTAAATTATAGCTAATTGAATGTTCGATTGTACTACTAGCAGTATCCATATCAAAATCGATATTCGAAGTTGCTTTAACTTGTTTTTGCCGATTGGCATCAGTTTTTTCAGATTCTTCTGAGCTACTACTTTGTTTAACACTCTGACTTGAAGCTTCTGAGCCTCTAATAATAAGATTAGCAGAAGTTACAATTATATTATTTCGAGTTGTTTGTGCTTTTAATATTCGATCACTTTTTGACTCATTTTTGAAAGCTAATCCGGCTAGCTTAGGTGTTGTTTCAGCCTTTGCTTGAGCGTTGTTTAGAGCCGCTAACGCTTTTTGGACTTCAGCTTTTTTCTGTATTACTTGTTGATCAAACGTTGCATGCTTTATTTGAACGCTCTCTTTTGAAGCCTTCTCTGATTCAGTCTTCGCTTGATTTTGCGCACTTGTTAGAGCACTCTTTGTCTGACTAACTACTTCTTGTTGTTTAGTCACTTCATCAGCTGCCTGTTTGGCTGCTGAATAATCAACTATAACTTGTTGTTTTTGTGCATCATAGTTAACTTTAGCTTGAGTCCCTTGATTTAATTGCTTCGTTTGTTGTGCATCAAGTTTGACCCCTTCTGGTAAATCAATTGTCGCTTGTGTATCGCTGGCATTGTTATCTTTTACATACACCGTTGCACTACTTTCACCAGCCTTGATATTAGTTACTTTATTGCCAGTCGAATCTTGGAAATAAAGATCCGAAACAACACGGGCTTGCGATGAGTCATTATTCAGTACTGTTTGCGCCAAAGTAACAGTAGTGTTTGAAATCACCTGCAACATCAATAAACCTGCTGCAATACTATTCATCCATCTTCGTGGATTTTTCATCTGTCTAATCCTCCCTCAATTTTAACTCATTATTCATTAACATTTCGTCGCCTATTTTTTTGTACCTTTAACTGTCACTGTTGCTGCATTAGTGTCCTTCTTAATATGCTTAACTTTCTTACTCTTAGAAACATTTGTTGTTCTTGCTTTATCACTACTTGAATCTTTTTTTGATTTGCTACCACCACACGCTGCTAAACTAACGGCTACAAAACTAACCATCATCATCATTAGTAACCCTTTAATTGCCTTTTTCATCTGTAATTTCTCCATTCTTATTCTAATTTCCTATTGAATTTCTGATACGCTCAATACTCGACTATCATTAACCATCTGGTCGCCATAGATTGGCTTGTTGTTTCATTCAGTAACCTTCCTTATCCCCTTCAAAAAAATAATTACCCAAGAGACTGACTAGTGAACCCATACTTTAACTTATTTGGTTATTTGTTTTTGATGCTGATTACGCACCATGTAATAAACTGAATACTCACCAATTTCATTCGTTTGAACTTCACCATAAAAGACCGTCACTTGATGACTTAAATCACCATCGTTTTCGTCAAAAACTTTAACGTGTTCTAACCAATTAACTTGGTCCAAATCAACGCCCTGATTTAATTCCAAAGCCGCTGTACTAATCTGATATTCAAATTGTCGTTGCCATAGACCTTCTTTATAAGCTGTTAAATCAAAGTGTCTTAATTCGTAGTTTATTGAAACTCGTTTTAACACTGACACTTGTTGCTGATTAGCTTTAATCTCTGCTTGAAGCGCCAATAAATTTAAATGATTATATAGATAAACCTGGTTAACCACGCAAATTATTAAAACGCTGATACTAAAACCAATTAAAATATTAGGTAGAAAGATAACTAATATTCTTAATGGTCATCATCACTGACATTATCGTCCTTTCAATTAGAGTTATTTATAAAAGCATTCAATTTCTCGTCCATATAATACCTTGATTTAAATACTTATCCTCGGAATAATGTCCCAATTATTTCACGACTTGCATCTAATTGATCAACCATTGCTGGTTCTTCAGGTACATTAATCAATTCGGTTAATGCTGCATTGACTTTATTTAACTTAGCGGTTCCTGCCGGTGTTAAACGAATAAAAACTAAGCGATAATCAGCTTGGACACCACTATCTCTGAAACGTTCAATTAAGCGTTTATTCTCTAATTCCCGGCATAATCGTGAAATTGCTGGTGTACTGATATTAAAGCTTGCCGATAGCTTCGTGGGGCTCGCAAGCTCAACACTATCGATATACGTTAATAGAAAGAACTGAGTATCCGTAATATCAAATTGATCTAATTCAGTCTTATAGAACTGTTCAATCTCTTTTTTTAATTCAAATAATTTACTGAAAAATTGCATATCACTACCTCCAACGGCTTAAACTTAATCGTTCATAACTCTTGAATTATGATTTTATTATAAAAAAATGATTATTCAATAAAAATAATCCCTTCCGAAAATTATTTCCATTGCACAATCACTTACAGCATTAACGTTTATAATAATTCCTAAAAATAACTTGCGCAAAATTAGACAATGGTATAAACTTAATTTATCTTAAAGTTCATAATTCAAGAGTTACGGTTCCAGTTTATCCGGTTAATTAATACAGAGAATCGCTATAAATCAGCATTTTATACCTACCTAAATAATAATTAAATATGCTTAATAAACATTAAAATAGGTCATCAGACATCATAATTGATGTCTGATGACCTATTTCTGGACATACATACAAAAAACGAGCCAACAGTTAGCATCCTGTTGACCCGTTTTTTTCTATCTAAAATTAACTTACATGACATCAATTTTAACATCGATATTACCACGTGTTGCCTTAGAATATGGGCAAACTTCGTGGGCTTTTTCTAGATAGCGCTTCGTGTCTTCTGGTGAGAGGCCTTCAATATGACCGACAAGTTCAACCCCGATATAGAAATCTGCGGGGCCATCATTATAAAGTGAAACCGTTGCTTTAACCGTCGTTTCAGCTTTAATCTGATTCTGACTCAAAACAAGTTCTAAGGCACTGTTAAAACATGAACTGTAGCCGGCAGCGAAAAGTTGTTCCGGGTTGGTACTCTTACCAGTTTTATCTGTACCAGGCGCTTTAATCACATACTTCGTTGATTTTTCTGGGTCGTAAACGAATCCGTTTCGGCCGCCTTCATTAATCATCGTTGTTTCATATTGCTTTGCCATTTAAAATACCCTCTTTCTGAATTGGATACCCTTACTTTAGCATAGCGCCACTTGAAACAATAATAATCTGTTTGGTGGCTTATTGCCCCTTAATATACGCGGTCTTATAACTCCACTGCGTCCCCGCGGTATTATGGATAATCCCTTTGACCTTCGGATTTTGGAGATAGCCGGTTTCGTTTTGGTATAGCGGTGTCAGGCTTTGTGTGCGGTTCAAGACTTGTGCCGCCTCAACCATATCAGCCCACCGTTGACTTGGATCATTAGCATCTTGATTTGTCGCTAAATCAACGTTTTTTTGGTAATCCGCATTCTTGAAGCCACCGGTATTATTGGCCGCCCCTGGTAGCATGATTTCTAAGAATGAAATTGGATCTTTGAAATCGGCCCCCCAAGCGGATAATAGGATGTCGTAGTCGCCCTCATGATCGCGACTGCTTGCAACTTGGCTAGGCACCGTTCTTAAGTTGAGCTGGAAGCCTGGTAAAATTTCTTCCAACTGTCCTTTTAAATACTGGCTGACATAAGATGTATTCGGATCATCACTATCAACTGTTAATGAGAGTGTCACTTTTTTCATCCCGGTTGCTTTTAGCGCCTTTTGCCAATATTCTTTGGCCAGTTTTGGTTCGTAATCAACCGTATGTGGCACCGCTTGTGATTTGGCGAAATCGACCTTTTTAACGGGTGAGTTGGCCAACCCAGAGGCGACAAAGCCCGTGACCGGATTTGTTTTAAAGCCATAGAGGCGGTTGTTCATTGTCTTCCGATTAATCGCCAAGGATAGTGCCAGACGCGCATCTTGATTATTCAAAATGTGTTTGACCTGTTGATTGTCACTGTTGAAATTATATTTTAAGAAGTAAGTTTGCGCATACGGATAACGCTTGAAATCGCGATTACTACTATAATTTTCAACTTGTTGATTATCGAGTTGGGTTAAATCCAAGCGCCCGTCTTGATAGAGATATAACGCCGTGCTGGTATTTTCCAACACCGTAAATTTAACCGCACTTAATTTCACTTTCTTATGATCCCAATAGCGTTGATTTTTCTTGAACTGCCATTCTTCACTCGTTCCGGACCAGCCTTTAAGCGTAAATGGTCCCGAGTAAACCATGTATTTTGATTTTGTCGCGTATTTCTTGCCGTACTTTTCAATCACCTTTTGATCTTGTGGCGCAAATAATGGATAAGCCATCAAGGTCTTCATGTAGGCAACCGGTTTGGTTAACGTCACTTGTAGCGTATGTTTATCCAAAGCCTTGACCCCTAATTGCTTCGGATCTAATTTGCCATCCGCAATCGCTGGAGCGTTTTTGATATTGCTAAATAGGTTCGTGTAAGGCGATTTAGTCGTTGGTTTAATCGTCCGTTGCCAAGAATAAACAAAATCTTGGGCCCGAATTGGATCACCATTACTAAATTGTGCTTTTCTAATTTTAAAAGTCCACGTTAAACCGTCATCTGAAACTTGACTACTCTTTGCTAAGCCAGCTTCAATTTTACCTTTTTTGCCGAGTCGGTATAAACTTTCGAAAATATTACCAGTTTGACCGTAACCCGTTGAAGTCGAGATATCGATCGTATCAAGCGGCGCCTGGGCGCCTAACTGTAAAACTTGTTTGGCCTGCACATTAGCAACATTGAGGATTAAGAACAGACTACATAATAGTGCAGCCCCCAATCCGATTATGAATGTTCGTCGCTTCTTTAACATCGTATCCCTCCTTCTTACAATTTATAAGTGAATTATACCGAACTGCACACAGAAAGTTAATAAAAAAGGCTTAAAAAAGAGACTTATCTGCTATTTTCAGATAAATCTCTACTTGGTAACGTTTTATTGCATGATTTCAAATAATGGTTGGCGGAATTCAGGGCCATACATAACCGCGCCCACCGGTATTTCGTAGTTCAATGCTTCATTAATTTTAGTCGTCCAAGTTGGCCCAAAACCACCACAAAGTTCGATAAACTGAACCCCTTCTGCCTTCAATTGTAGGGCTAATTCAATCACCGAGCCATCCGTTTTAGCGCTTGGATCAAAACCGACCGTAATCATTTCACAGGTCCCAGCCTGATTGCGATTAATAACGGTATTTTGTTCAGGGGAAAATGCGGGTGAAAAATAGAAAAATGCCCATTTATGCAGATTTTCTAAACTCATATTAACGCCTCCTTTATGCTTGCAAGCATAGTCAATTAACGACTGTGATGCAATTTTAAAGTCTGATCGTTATAACCAGCCATTATGGCGCGCAATTTGGATTGCTTCAATCCGATTGCTGGCGGCTAATTTGCTGAGAATCGTCGACATATAATTACGGACGGTCCCATCCGATAAGAAGAGTTGACTCGCGACTTCTTTATTGCTCAAACCGTTGGCCACCGCCTGCAAAACATCGGTTTCCCGTTGTGAAAGTGGATTTTGCGGTTGATTGGTTAAACCGACCACTAATTCTGGGGCGTAGACTGTTCTACCGGCCATCACCGAGTGAATCGCAACGATTAAATCATCACTAGGGCCGTCTTTTAAGAGATAACCGGCAACTTCAGCGCTAATCGCCTGTTTAAAATAACTAGTCTGAGCAAAGGTCGTTAAAATAATGACCTTAACCTGTGGCTGTTGTTCATGTAATCGTCGAGCGATTTCAAGTCCCGTTAACCCCGGCATCTCGATATCCAATAAAGCGACATCCGGTTGTAAGGTTGCAATCTGTTCCAAGGCGACTTGGCCATTTGTAGCGGTCCCGATCATTGTTAGGTCATCTTCTAGCTCTAAAATACCAGCTAGTGCGGTGTTTAAAAGTTGTTGATCTTCTGCTAAATAAAGTTTAATCATTTTTTGCCTCCGTGGCGATTGGCATTGTCAGCGTTAACGTGGTTCCGTGGCGACCATCAACGGTCAGTTCACCCTGAATCACTTCCAAGCGTTCACGCATCCCTGAGATTCCATGACTTTTAAACTGGTCAGCCTTTTTCAAGCCTCGGCCGTTATCTTGAATCGTCATCTGAAAAGTCGTTGCCGATTGCGCAAACGTCACGTAACACTCCGTGGCGTGACTGTAACGAATAATATTAGTCACTGCTTCGTGCAAGCATTGTGCCAATACTTGTTGGTTTGATTGTGGCAAGCCTTCAATTTGATTTTCATCCTTGGTTAATAAGATGATACCCGCTACGCTAAGATTACGCTCTTGATTAATCAATTCTTCGGCAATTGTCGTTTGCCGTAAGCCAGCCACAATTTCACGCACCATTTTTAAATTCTGACGGGACGCTTGTTCAATTGCCAATAATTGTTCAGGCACCGCATCCGGTTTTTTAGCCAATAACTTACGCGCATATTCCGCTTTTAAAGTAATCATCGAAAACGATTGTCCTAAGTTATCATGCAAATCACGGGCAATTCGCTGGCGCTCATTTTGTTTAATGATTTCCGTCAATCGTTGATTGGTCTGCATTAACTGCCGATTTTTGCGATTATAACGTTGAATTGAATCTGCCGCAAATGGGGATAAAATGCAGAATAAGCCATAGACGGCTAAGCCAACCCAATCATCACGCCCCATCTGACCACCATAATAATAGTAAAGAAAAAGAGTGGGCACCAAGATTGACAGCATATAGGCCCCGTAATAACCCCAGAAACTACGTCGGCGCATCGGAATCGAGCCAAACACCCAGGCCGTATAAATACTGAGATAAAGCGCTTGAACAATCACCGCAAGAATCGCACTCACCACCATTTGGAGCAACAACCAGAACGGTCGATACGTAGTGGCAACATAACTATTGCGGTACGCGATCACAAAAATAAGCACCAAACCTATAATGACCTGTTGCCGCAATGTTTTAAACGGAAACGCATAGGCGATTGGGAAAAGTAAAAAGAGTAACCAAACATACGGAAAAAGGCCGTATTGTTGGGGCATTGCAATGTAACGTTTAAAAAAAGACATTAATGACGTGCTCCCTTTTGATAATGATTTAAGTATACGACAAGCCCAACTAATATCACAGTCCAACCAAGCGTTACGCCATAATCTGCGAAGTGAACCGTCTTTTTTAAAACGATTGACTGCGCGATTTGATTGATTGGATAAACCGGTAAGTGCCGGCCAATGACTTGTACCTGTTTAGGCATCATCGCTAACGGCCACCAAAGACCACTTAAAATCGCAAGTGGAAATGCGAGTAAATTCGCCGCCAACTGAATTTGATTATCATCATTTAAAAACGAAATGCTAATACCCAGCAAACAAAGTGGCAAACTTGCTAACCACAACCACCCCGCTGTTAATAGCCATGTTGTCCATGCTAATTGAAGCTGATTGCTAAGTGCTGCGACCACAAAAATAACGATAATGGTTAAGCCGTTGATAACGCCTAGATTAAGCAACTTTGCCGTGTAATAGGTCGCTTTGCTAGTTGGTGACAGATCAATCAACGCTAACAAGCCTTCCCTCATATCATTATAAAGCAGCGTCGATAACGTAAAAACATTGCTGAGAATTAAACTATACGTCGTCATGCTAACCATGTACTGTAAATTGAAACTTGCACTCACTAGACCTTGATTCATCACTTTTGTAAACAAGAGATAAAAACCAATTGGCATTAATAAAGAGAAAAAGGCAAATCTAGGATTTCTTAGATAAGCCCGCTTAAAATCCATTTTTGTTTGTGTCATCACTGTCTTCATCTATTATTCCCCCATTATTTCGCGATAGATATCGGCTAACGAACTCGCTTGAATTCGAATATCGTGGACCTTTGTGAGCAATAACGGCGCCAACTGTGCTAATATCTGATCACTATCACTAACTTGTAATGTCACTTTTGCGCCATCTTGACTTGCACTGGTAACAGCCGACCACTGTGTAAAACTATCTAGAGGTTCGGTCGTCGTAAAGCTAACTTGCGCATCCTTAAATTGCCGTTGTAATGTCGCAAAGTCACCATCGTATTGAAATTGGCCCGCCTTAAGAATTAAAATCCGGGTCGCAATGTGCTCAATTTCCTCTAAATAATGGGACGTTAAAATAATCGTTTTCCCTTGTTTTTTCAAACAATCAATCTGCTGCCAAAATTTCTGCCGACTACCGACATCCATGCCAACCGTCGGCTCATCTAAAAAGAGAAGTTGTGGATTGCCCGCCATAGCGAGGGCAAACGATAAACGTCGTAATTGACCACCTGACAACTGGGACACTAATTTTTGGGCGTGTTCCGTTAAGTCCGCAAGTGTTAACAACGTTTCAATCGGTAGTGGTGTTTGATAATAACTGCGCACTAATGCCAGTTCTTCGATCACTTTTAAACGTGCTAGCGGCACATCCCCTTGGGTCATGGCGCCGACTTGATTCAAGTGGTGTTTTTCATTTGGTTGTTCGCCCAAAATTCGAATCTGACCTTGCGTCGGTGTTAATCGTCCCAACATTAGGTTAATTAACGTTGATTTGCCTGCCCCATTAGCACCGACCAAGCCGATAATTTCACCCGGTTGAACAGTTAAATCAAGTCCTGCTAAAACAACTTGGGAATCGAATTGCATTTTTAATTGTTGAATATCAATCATCTTAGTCACCTCGTTTGAATAAACCAAGTATAGCGAAGTCTCTCCCGCACGCTTAGACCCATTTGTCATGACTTTGATATGACAAATGTCACATCTTCGTAGCACCGTGTTAAAATAAATTTGTTTGGAGGTTTTAAGATGACAAGCATACAACCAGCACCAATGTCTTTTTTTACCAATCGTCCCACAACCGAGATTGCCCGTGATTTACTGGGGACTCACCTGTTATACACGAGCCACCAAGGGACCCTCGGTGGTTTAATCGTTGAAACCGAAGCCTACGTGGGTGCTCAAGATACTGCGGCACACGCTTATAATGGGCGGCGCACGCCGTTTAGTGAGCCCCTTTATCACGAACCCGGTACGATTTATATCTACCAATTACGCGGTTTCTTCCTATTTGATATTGTGACGCAAGCTGTGGATCAACCACAAGGCGTTTTAATTCGCGCCATCGAACCCACTCATGGTTTGGCGCAGATGCAACGCAATCGGCCGAACAAACCTGGTGTTAACCTCACTAACGGCCCCGGCAAATTAATGGGCGCCTTAGGAATTCATGATAAACGACTGACTTTTAAAAATGTGGCCAGCGCACCGTTAACAATTGATCTTGCAAATCGGCAACACCCACGTCACATTACAACGGCGCCTCGCATCGGCGTTAATACTGAAGCGGCCAGTGGTCAACTGCCTTACCGTTATTTTATTACTGGTAATCCCTATGTCAGCGGTACTTTAAAAAAGATTGGGACCGTGAACAACACGGATGGCTTTAAGGTTCAGTTATTCAGCCTTTTTACTTGATAGCCTTAATTTGATATTGTAAACGATTCCAAAAATGTTATAATTATTTGTGAATTAAATATTTAAATAAGAGGGTATTCTCATGAAAATTAAAGCAGCAGTTGTTGAACAACAAGGTGCACCATTTGTCATTAAAGATAATATCGAATTAGCCCCACTTCATCCAGATGATGTGCAAGTCCACATGGTCGCAAGTGGCATTTGTCATTCTGATGAAGCACTCCGCAAAGGCGATGCCATCATTGGTTATCCAATTGTGCTTGGTCATGAAGGTTCCGGGATTGTTGAAAAAGTTGGCTCAAACGTCCAAAGTTTAAAAGTTGGCGATCATGTCGTTCTGTCATTTTATGCTTGTGGCATTTGTGAAAACTGTCTTAAAGGGATGCCAACCCAATGCTTAAATTATGCTGAAAATAACCTTTCTGGTGTACGTCCAGATGGTAGTTCACACTTTACTGAAAACGAACACCATGTTGCTGATATGTTTGATCAATCATCATTCACCACAACAACTGTCGTTCGTGAAAGAAATGCCGTTAAAGTCCCTGATGATTTAGACTTACGTGAACTCGGACCTCTTGGTTGTGGCTACGTTACTGGTAGTGGTACTGTTTTAAATACTTTAAAACCAAAACCCGGTGATACAATTGCCGTCTTCGGTACAGGGGCCGTTGGTTTAGCCGCAATGATGGCCGGTAAAATTTCTGGCTGTACAAAAGTCATCGCAGTCGATATTATCGACGAACGCTTAGCACTCGCTAAAGAACTTGGCGCCACTGATACGATTAATAGCCGTCAAACAGATGATGTTGTCGCAGCAATCCAAGCGCTCACTAACGGCCGCGGTGTGAACTTCTGTGTCGATACCACTGGGATTACGCCAGTCATGGAAGACTCAATCAAAGCCCTTTGCCAAGGTGGTGTTTCAGCAACAATCGCTGTTACCCCTAACCACATCGATCTCGATACTTGGAACGATTTATGCGTTAACGATAAATCAGTCGTTGGCGTCAACATGGGTGATTCAATCCCACAAATCGACATTCCGCGTTTAATTGAATTCTACCGTCAAGGGATGTTCCCATTTGATAAGACTGAAAAATTCTATCGCTTCGAAGATATCAATCTCGCTAATGAAGCATCAATTAAGGGTGAAACAATTAAACCTGTCTTAATTATCGACCCTGATTACCAAATCTAATCCAAAATAAAAGCGAGATGCTTAGGCATCTCGCTTTTTTGAATTTTTATCTGCTTTTCCGATGCGCTCTTCGCCGGATTGCCTGCCGAAAATCTGGTGATCGATAAGCCAACATCCCGGTATAAGCTAAACTACTACATCCCGACAAGGCCCATAGAATCCACCAGTCAAAGGCGTAAATTCTTCTAAATGGTAATAATTCTTCTAGCGCACTGTGCAAAACTTCTCGGGAGAGCTCTGCTGTATCCATTTGGTGGTGTGCCAAAAAAATACTTAACAAAATTTGAATTCCCAAGATTAATCCCCAGCCTAATAGAAACGGCCAACCACCTCTAATGCTAACTTTCGTTTGGCCTTGAACGTTCTCTAAAGACAGTTGCGCAAACCGTCCTTGAAAAGTGCCAATCGCAATTCCCAATAAGATAATAACGGCAGCCAACAACAAGTTCGTAGCGTTCAGCTTAAAAGTCGTGACAAACATCAATAACGCGTAGAGTGGTAGTAAAAGATAGCGGAAACGTCTTGGCCGTTCTGCTTTAAACTGGCCATAGCAAAAATAAATTACAATTAAAATTCCAATCAATGACATTTTGTAACCTCTTCTAACAGAATAGGCTTCATTATAGATATCTTCGATTTAGAATACAATCTTTTTTTAATCAGGAATCATCCCTAATCTTGTGGCCCAAACCGCTTTGCTAGCATGCGAACTAACGCATTATCTGGAATCTGATGATAGATTTCAACATAGTCGCCGGAACGGTGTTTTTTATTTAAAATCGTTTGAATAATTTTTTTGCCAACCACTTCAGCAGAATGCACGAAAGGTCCCGTGACGTTATTATTTAAGTCCGTCGACATAATACCTGGATGGATCGCATAAATTAATATGTTTTGCGCTTGTTGTTCAAACGAAATCCCCAGCGAAGTCGTCATCACATTTTGAGCGCCCTTACTTGTTTTATAGGCGAGTGGGTTCCAAAGATGATTGGCGTTAGTTGGCACCGTAATGTTGACGATTGTGCCCTGATTTTGATGCAGCAATCCCGTTAATTGGTTAATCAGTAGATAGGTGCCAAAGAAGTTGACTTGCATTGTTGCTTTTAGATCCTCAATTGGTGTCTCATAACCCACGTATTCCTTGCCGGGAATACCCGCATTGTTAATTAGTAATGATAGTTGTGCATGGTTTTGCTTAATTTCAACAGCGGCTGCTTTAATACTGGCCTCGTCCATTAAATCCAGTTGCACGAGGCTCAGATTAGTTAGTCCTAATGATGTTAACTGACTAATTGCCTGGTTGCCACGCTCTAAATTGCGGACGCCTAAAATCACTTGCCAACCATTTTGGCTTAAATTCTTGACCAATTCAAATCCTAATCCTTTATCTGAACCCGTTACTAATGCAGTTTTCATAATTGACTATCTCCTTTGATTTCTTTAAAGTATAAACAATAGACCATACTCTAGTGCAAGAAAGAATTGAAAAATATTATGACATACTCAATTAAACAAGTTTCTCAAATAACCGGCCTCTCAATCTATACGATTCGCTATTATGATAAACAAGGTCTATTACCCTTTGTCAAAAGAGATAGTAGCGGCTACCGAGCCTTTACCGATGCCGACATGTCTCTCATTCATACAATCTGTTGCTTAAAAAATACGCAGATGAAAATTGCTGACATCAAGCAATATATTGACTACTGCATGATTGGACCAGAATCAATTGAAGCTCGCAAGACACTTCTGCTGAATCATAGAGCCGCGGTCGTTAAAAAGCAACAAGCATTACTTGAAGGCTTGGGTGAAATTGACCTTAAACTATCAGTTTATACAGATTCTAATGCTAAAGAAATTATCGGTGACATGTTTACCTATCTTAAAGAACAGTAAAAAAGCCGTGCTAATGCACGGCTTTTTTTGACTAATAATCTCTCTGATCAATCGACCGTAGAATGACTTCATTGATTCCCACGTTGGCTGGTGTCTCAATGGCATAAACTACGGCGTTAGCAACATCATTGGCACTCAAGCCAGTTTCTGATTCACTCTTGAGAACCGCTTCTCTTAATTTCGGATCACTAATTTTAGCGGCCAATTCCGTTTGCGCATGCCCTGGTGAAATCAACGTTGATTTGATGCCTTTACCAACTTCTTCAACTCGTAAGCCTTCCATCACAGCCCGCATCGCATATTTAGTGGCTGAATAAACAGACGAACCTTCACCTGTAAAATGGCCCGCAACCGAATCAGTTGTGATAATATGGCCACTCTTTTGTTGTTCCATGATTGGTAGTGCGTATTTAATACCGTATAAGGCACCCTTCAGATTAATATCAATCATTGCTTCCCACTCATCGACTTTACCGTCGCGCAACATTGAAACGGGCATTAACCCGGCATTGTTAAACAACACATCGATGCGTCCAAATTTAGTGATTGTAAAATCAATCAATGCTTTCACATCTGCTAATTGCGTCACATCTGTTTTTTGATAAATAATCTCCGTATCGTATTTGGCGGTCAACGATGCAGCCAATGGTACCAACATACTTTCACGACGAGCCGCTAAGACCAACTTGGCCCCCTTAGCTGCTAATAACGTAGCTGTTTCTTTACCAATCCCACTTGACGCGCCGGTAATCACGACGACTTTATTTTGAATTGTCATTTTTATCCCTCACTTTTAGTTGATAAGGTTAGTATAGGCGGCTTGTCAGAATAAACAATTACGCACTTTCGACTAACTAAGGCACTTTAAAGTAAGTTTTGTGGTATGACAGCTTAAATTAATCAAGACGATTTCAAAAAAATTTTAACAGTTTATCTTTACATTAAAGCTCATATTTTTCATGATCTGTGTAAGTCAAATCGACTGCTACACCGCTTTGCTTTAGAAAATCGATCCGGGCTTCACCCCAGTTAGCCATCACGCCTAGAATGGGCACCAATGATTGCCCATATTCAGAAATGGCATACTCAACATGCGGTGGTACTTCATTAAAAATGGTCCGTGTAATAATCCCATCGCGCTCTAGTTCTCGCAGTTGATCCGTCAGCACTTTTGATGAGATTCCTTGAACCGCTCTTTTTAAGTCAGCCGGTCTCTGGGGACCATCCACTAAATGACATAAAATTAATGGTTTCCATTTTGTGCCCATCACCGCTAAGGTCATCAGGACGCCATTTGTATAATGATTTTGTGGTTCGTTCATTAAAGCCACCTCAATTTGATTATGATTGGTCTATCATACCTTAACCGCAGTCAAAAGAAAATCGAACACAAAAAAGAAGGTCGCTATGACCTTCTTTTTTTAGCGGTACCATTCTGGTTTGTCACCATCCGTATTGGGTTTATTTAAGCCCAATGAATCACCAACTGCTTCAATTGGGTTTTGAATCAAACGGACAACTTCTGCAGCGACGCTTTTTCTGGAAACTTCGGTACCCTTGAAAGCATCCGTGCGATGTGTGATTTCATAATCGATTTCGTCCTTATCAGATAACCAAGCTGGGCGAATAATTGTAAAGGCTAACCCTGACGTTTCAATTACTTTGGCGGCGGCTGCGTATGTTGGCAAATAACCATCATCTAACATTTGATGGTTCCACTGACCGTATGCCCCGGGAACTTCGTCATAGATGCCGAGTGTTGAGATCCAAATTAAGCGTTTAACCCCCGCTATTTTCATAGCAGATACAACGGCTTTAGCCTGTGCTTCAATATTAGCGCCCGCTAAATTTGCGTAGACGACTGTGACACCCTTCATTGCTTGAACTAAATCAGCTTGCTGGCTAGCATCGCCTTCAACCAACTGTTCGCGTTGTTGATCTTGGATTGTTAGTCGGTTCGCTTTTCTTAGAAATAACACTAATTGCGCATCCGTTTTAGCTAGCAATTGTGCTCGTGTCAATTGTGCAATCTTGCCATGCGCCCCTAATATTAATACCTTTTCCATTTAAAACGCCTCCTAAATTTATCACTATCTAAGGTGTAGCGACTGCTAACCTTTTTTACAAATAAAAGCACTTACAAAAAGATAGTCATATTTATCTAACAATCGCAATTAAATATTCATACTTTGTTCATATTTAATTGTTATTCTATATATATCAGATGAACGCCTCCCAAGAATCATCTGATTAACCCGAATCGGCATACCTCCCTATGTCGATTTTCTCCCAGAACCATCCTAATAATAAGTAATCAATTGAAATTCCTCCCAAGAACTTCAATTGCAAGGCCGCTATCTCCCAATAGCTGGCCAACCAAAGATGCGAGGTAAAGGGCCGCTACTCAGCGACTTTTTACCTCGCATTTTTGCTTTCCCATAAAAGCCGTCAATTCGTCTTAATTTCATCTGTGAATCTTCATACTTCGTTCACATTCAATTGGTATTCTTTATACATCAGATAAATTCCTCCCAAGAATCATCTGACAAACGTGAATTTCATTAGACATTCCTCCCTAAAGTAATCGTCTAATTTGCACCACCAATATGGCGCATCGAAGGCCGTCATATGAAAGTATCAAATTCTACTTAGTTTCATCCGTGAATTTTCACAATTCATTCACATTCAATTGGTATTCTTTATACATCAGATAAATTCCTCCCAAGAATCATCTGACGAACATGAATTTCATTAGACATTCCTCCCTAAAGTAATCGTCTAATTCGCTCCACCAATGAGTTATAGTTTAATCGGTAGAACTGATCATCACTTGAAATTCCTCCCAAGAAAAATCAAGTTAGAAACACTAAATGATGATCAATGCGGGTTCAATCCCCGCTAGCTCGATTTTCCTTCCAAGAAAATGCAAAAAGGGTGATCATTATGATCACCCTTTTTTTGTGGCGTTATTCAGATAACTTATTATTTATCACGTTTGATTGGTAATAAGCTCTTAAATAGTGCCACCATTGCGATTAAGAATGCCCCAACCGCTGCCCAGACACCAGTCTTATTGGCGTCTGTTTGTGGTAAATCGCCAGCTTTACTGTTAGCATTTTGACTACCAGTTGTATCGCTCACACCCACATTTAACATATGATGGTTATTTTGACCACTATTCGATCCGTTATTCGTCAAATTATTGACGTTGTTTGAATTCCCTAGTTGCCCATTACCACCATTATTCGTTTGGCCACCATTACCGGCATTATTGTTGCCCGGATTATGACTACCGTTTGAATTACCATTCGTGTTGCCACCGTTGCCAGTATTATTACCAGTTCCGCCATTGCCGTTGCCAGAGCCATCCTGGTTATTATCGGCTACTCGAACTGTAACTGGTTGACCATCTTTTTCAAAGTCACCATTGTGAGCAATAATCGTGACGATCAATCTTTGACCGGCTTTTAATTGTCCTGTTTTAACGATGAAATTGCCGTTGATATCAACCATACCGTATTTAACGGAACCATCAGGCATTGTCACGCTTGCTTCAAACGTTGTACCTTCAGGGAATGGCTTATTGATAGTGACTTTACCAGTCACTTGCGTATCACCAGCTTTAACTGGATCAACACTTGGTTTCACAACGACATAGTTTTCTAGTGGGTTCGTTTCACCTGGATTACCGGCTTCAACGGTCACGTTAACTTTATCGCTACCTTTTTCATGATCGCCATTATGCGCAATCACTTCGACTGTTAATTTGTCGCCTTCTTTAACTGCGTCAATTGGTAATGTGAAGTTGCCGTTTGAATCAACTGTTACTTTCACTTGTTTACCGCTTGGCAATGTCACAACGGCTTCGAAAGTCGTTCCTTTAGGAATTGGTTTGGTTAGTACCACTTTACCAGTCACCTTCGTATCGCCCGCTTTTACTGGGTCAACACTTGGTTTCGCAACGACGTAGTTTTCAAGTGGATTGGTTTCGCCTGGATTACCAGCTTCAACGGTCACATTAACTTTATCGCTACCCTTTTGATAGTTACCATTGTAGGCAATCACTTCAACTGTTAATTTATCGCCTGCCTTAGCAGCATCGATTGGTACGACAAAGTTACCATCTTTATCAACTGGTACTGTTTCTTTCTTACCATTTGGCATTGTGACAACAGCTTCAAAAGTTGTATTTTCTGGAATTGGTTGCGTTAATACAACCTTACCTGTCACCTTCGTATCACCAGCTTTAACGGGTTCAACGCTTGGTGTCGCAACGACATAGTCTTCTAATGGATCAGTGATTGGTGCTGCTTTAACAACCATTTCAGCAAGCGCACTATCTTTTGTAAATGTGCCATTTTTAGCTGTAATCTTAACTTGCACTTTTTGATTTGCTGTCAATTGAGCAGTATTGATAATGAACTGTCCTTCTGGTCCAACTGTCCCAGAATCGAGACGAACTGTGCGCGTACGGCCATTTGGCAAGACAATCACAGCATCAAAGGTTGTGCCCTCTGGCCAATCCGGATCTAGTTGAACCGTCCCGCTAACTTGTGTTTCACCAGCAACACCTTGTTTAATCGTTGGCGTTGCTACTGAATAATCTTCAAGTGGGTTTGTTTCGCCTGGATTGCCAGCTTCGACCGTCACGTTAACCTTATCGCTAACCTTTTCATGATCACCATTATGCGCAATCACTTCGACCGTTAATTTGTCGCCTTCTTTAACTGCGTCGATTGGGATATTAAAGTTACCATTTTCATCTACTGTGACTGTTTGTTTATCGCCATTTGGCAATGTTACAACAGCTTCAAAAGTTGTCCCGTCTGGAATTGGTTTGGTTAATTCAACTTTACCTGTCACTTTTGTATCGCCAGCTTTAACTGGATCAACACTTGGTTTAGCAACAACGTAGTTTTCAAGTGGGTTCGTTTCACCTGGATTGCCAGCTTCGACCGTCACGTTAACCTTATCGCTACCTTTTTCATGATCACCATTATGCGCAATCACTTCGACCGTTAATTTGTCGCCTTCTTTAACTGCGTCGATTGGGATATTAAAGTTACCAGTCTCGTCAATTGTGACTGTTTGTTTATCACCATTTGGCAATGTCACAACAGCTTCAAAAGTTGTGCCTTCTGGGATTGGCGTTACTAATTCAACTTTACCAGTCACTTTTGTATCGCCAGCTTTAACTGGATCAACACTTGGTTTAGCAACAACGTAGTTTTCGAGTGGATTCGTTTCGCCTGGATTACCGGCTTCGACTGTCACATTAACTTTATCGCTCCCCTTTTCATGATCGCCATTATGCGCAATCACTTCGACTGTTAATTTGTCGCCTTCTTTAACCGCGTCGATTGGGATATCAAAGTTGCCATTTTCATCTACTGTAACTGTTTGTTTATCACCATTTGGCAACGTCACAACAGCTTCAAAAGTTGTGCCTTCTGGGATTGGTTTGGTCAATTCAACTTTACCTGTCACTTTTGTATCGCCAGCTTTAACTGGATCAACACTTGGGGTTGCCACATCGTAATTTTCTAATGGATCTGTAATTGGTGCTGCCTTAACGATCATTTCAGCGTTTGCACTGTCCTTCGTGAAAGTCCCATTTTTAGCAACAATTTTAACCAAGACTTTTTGATCAGCCGTTAGCGCCGTTGTATTAATTGTAAATTTACCATCCGGTGCCACTGCGCCAGAATCAAGTCTCACAGCGCGTGTCCGACCGTTCGGTAAAACAATCACCGCTTCAAAGGTTGTGCCTTCTGGCCAATCTGGATCAAGTTGAACTTGACCACTAACTTGGGTTTCACCCGCAATTCCTTGATTAATCGTTGGTGTTGCCACATTGTAATCAACTAATGGATCTGTTTCTTCTTTTTCAGAAACAGTGACGGAAGCGGATTGACTTTCCTTCATATTCGCACCATTTGTTGCGACTACTTTAGCGGTATAGGTTTGACCCGCCACTAATGCATCGGTCGTTAATTCGAACTGACCACTACTATTGATGGTTGTCTCTTTCGTTGTTCCGTCTGGTAATGTAATTACTGCTTTAAAGCTCGTCCCATTTGGAATTGGTTGAACTAATGTGACTTGCCCCTTGATTGACTTGTCGCCTTCAACTGCCGGTTGCATCATCGGTGTTGCCACGTCGTAATTTTCAATCGGATTAGTTGGTAAGCCTGTATCAACCGTCAAACTGACTGTCTGACTGTCTTTCTTGAAGTTTCCGTTAATCGCAGTTACTTTAGCTGATAGTATTTCACCGGCTGTCAACAGTTTTGTACCGACTGTAAATTCACCAGATGGCAAGATTGTTGCGGTTGTCGTTGTGCCATCTTGTAATGTCACGCTCGCTTCAAAAGTTGTTCCTGCCGGCACTGGTTGTTTCAATGTCACAGAACCACTGACATGTGTGTCACCCACTTTAGCCGGATTCAATACTGGCATATTAACATCGTAATCAGCGAGTGGATTTTGTTCAACTGCTGGACCAACATTAACCGTTACTAACGCACTATCTTTAGTATAAATACTATTCTTAGCGGTTACCTTAACCGTTAATTGATCACCCTCAGTTAAGTTACCGGTCACGATTGTAAAATGACCATTTTCATCAACTGCGGCTGTTTTTTGCGTACCGTCAGCTAAGGTAACTGTTGCTTCAAAACTTGTGCCTTCTGGAATCGGTTCTGCAAGCACAACTTGACCAGTGACACGCGTTTGATCAGCCGTTACCGGGTCAACTGTTGGTGTCCCAACTTCGTAATCCGCAATTGGATCCGTTGGTAATTTTTGACTAACTTTTTGGTAAACGACACTACTATCCTTAGTAAATGTACCATTAGTTGCGACCACCTTTACAGCGACCGTCTCATCGGCAACTAAGGCCTCCGTTGGTACGGTAAATTTACCATCCGCACCAATTGCGACAGCTTTAGTGGTCCCGTCTGCAAGTGTTACAATCGCTTCAAAAGTCGTCCCATTTGGAATCGGAATTCCTAGGTTAACCTGACCTTTAACTGCCGTATCGCCTTCAGTTAATGGCGCTACGACTGGTGCATTAACCGTATAGTTTTCAAGCGGATTCGTTTCGACTGCCGCATCAACGGTTAATTGAACTGGATTACTCTCTTTTTGATAACCACTATTGTGGGCAGTGACATGAATTTCTAATATATCATCAGCCTTTAATTCACCCGTTGTGACTGTAAAAGTCCCGTCAGCAGCTACTTCAGCGGTTTTAAGCGTCCCATCTGGTAACATGACTGTTGCTTCAAAAGTCGTGCCGGCTGGTGCTGGGTTCGTTGTCAGATCAACCTTCCCAGTAACTGTCGTATCACCTGCAGAAGCAGCGTCTACAACTGGTTGAGCAACCGTATAATTGGCTAATGGATTCGTATCCGGTGCTTGGGTAACCGTCACGTCGACTGAAGCACTATCCTTGGTATAACCACTATTTTTAGCAGTGATTTTAACCGATAAAACATCATCAGCCGCTAATTGACCAGTTTCAATTATAAATTGGCCATCCGGGCTAACATTGGCGCGTTTGGTACTACCATCCGCCATTGTCACCACAGCTTCAAAAGTGGTGCCAGCTGGTATATCGGTTAGCGTTACTTTCCCTGTTAATTGTGTATCATCGGTTGTCATCGGATTAACATCCGGTGTGGCCACCGTATAATTTTCAAGTGGATCGGTTGGCACAACTTCACTCACCAATAATGAGGCTGGTGTACTTTCTTTTTGATAGATCCCATTTTGTGCGATTACTTTCACGGATAGATTTTCACCCGCAACTAACGCACGCGTTGGGACTTCAAAATCGCCGTTAGCCTGTACATCAGCTGCAACGGTCCCACCATCAGGTAATTGTACTTCAGCTTTGAACGTTGTCCCATCTGGGATTGGGACCTGTAAGTTCACGTGACCGCTCACCTTGGTTTGACCAGCGGTTGCTGAATCCAAGGTTGGTGTTGTCACTTGATAATTAACTAATGGATCGGTTGGTAGGGCATCGGCCACTGTTGAGTTGACTGCGGCCCCTTCTTTTGTAAATTGACCATTAATGGCTGTAATATGGATAGCTAATTGACTACCTGCAACTAGCGGATCTTCTGTATTAACCGTAAAGTCGCCATTTGCTTGCACTTCCGCCTTAACTTGACGACCACCAGGAAGCGTTACAGTTGCTTCAAAATTGGTATTATCTGGAATTGGCGTCTTCAAGTCAACATGGCCCTTAACGCTCGTATCACCAGCAAAAGATTTTTCAACCGTTGGTGTTGCCACATCATAATTGGCGATTGGATCTTCAATTGGTGCATCAGCAACCGTCACCGTTACATTCGCACTTGGTTTTGTAAACTGACCGTTTGTTGCCACGATTTTTACCGTTACATCGCCCGCAATTAATGGATCAGTCCCAATACTAAATTTACCGGTCGTTGTGTCCACATCACCACTAACTTCCGTTCCGTTCGCTAAAGTTGCGACGGCTTTAAACGTCGTACCGGCTGGGATTGGTTGGTTTAATGTGACTTGTCCACCTAATGTCGTATCACCCGCTGTCGCAGGATCAACTGTTGGGGTTGCCACATCATAATTGGCAATTGGATTTTCAATCGGTGCATCAGCAACCGTGACCGTTACGTTGGCACTTGGTTTTGTGAATTGACCGTTTGTTGCCACGATTTTCACTGTCACATCTCCGGCTACCAATGGATCGGTGCCGATACTAAATTTACCGGTCGTTGTGTCTACATCACCACTGACTTCCGTTCCGTCCGCTAAAGTCGCGACGGCCTTAAAGGTTGTGCCATCTGGGATTGGTTGTGCCAATGTCACTTGGCCGTCTAATGACGTATCGCCTGCTGTCGCAGGATCAACTGTCGGTGTTGCCACATCATAGTTTTCGATTGGATTTTCAGTTGATGAATCGGCGACTGTGACCGTCACATCGGCACTTGCTTTTGTATACTGCCCATTAGTCGCCACTACTTTCACTTTCAAATCACCGGCGACTAATGGATCAGTCGTCATACTGAACTTACCGGTCGTTACGTCTACATCACCACTAACTTCTGTCCCGTCCGCTAAAGTTGCGACAGCCTTAAAGGTGGTGCCATCTGGAATGGGTTGATTTAATGTCACCTGACCAGCCAACTTCGTATCACCCGCTGTCGCAGGATCAACTGTCGGTGTTGCCACATCATAGTTTTCGATTGGATTTTCAGTTGAAACATCGCTAACCGTTGATTCAACTGCTGTACTTTCTTTTGTATATTGGCCGTTAGTTGCCACCACTTTTGTCGATAAAATTTGACCGGCTGTTAAAGCCCCCGTATCCACGACAAACGTCCCATCTGCCTGCACTGCCGCAGTCTTAGTTGTGCCATCATCAAGTGTTACAACTGCTTCAAAAGTAGTGCCATCTGGAATGGGCTCTTTTAAAATGACGTTCCCAGCGACTGTTGTTTGCCCAGCCACTGGTTGGGTTACCGTTGGTGTTGCCACATCATAATTTTCAATCGGATTAGTCGCAGTCGTTGGAAAATTCAACGTTACTGCTTCCCCTTCTTGCTCAATGGCCGTCAAAATGTCTGCTGAAATTAAGGCATTATTAATGGCAGCTGCTTTAACCGTGGCAGTTGGCACACCCGGATCACTAACAGTCGTATGCAAGGTACCACTAGCTGAGCCTAATAAATTACCATTCAAAGCATTATCTAAAATTGTTGACGTACCACCGGCAATCGCATCGATCACTTCAAAAAGTTCGGTGCTCGCTTTTTGAAGCGCTTTCACTAAAGCCTCAATTAATATATTGTCCGAATGAACGGCTGCAATCGCATCCCGTAGGCTATGGAATAAAGCTGCATATGCTTGATGGACATAGTGACCAAAGCCTTGTGTGAAGTCGACCGAAATGGTTTTACCATCGGCAGAGACAGTCCCCGCCACCGTTTCTTGATAACTACCTAAACTTTGAAGTTCCTTCAGATCATCAAAGGCCGCAACCACCGCTGGAATTTTTAATGCTTTATCCAATGCAGTAATCGCTAAGCCCAACGCATCAAATAACGGCTTAACGCCTGGGATATCACCAGGTGTGATTGGTAAAAGATCAGCTTGAATATCAACTGTACTACCACCAACGACTTTACCTTGAAGTGAAGCGGGTAAAGCGTAAACTAAAACCTTTTTATCCGCAACACCTACTGTGGCGACACCTTGTCCTGTGTAGTTTAACGATAGATCAAAGTTTC
This sequence comes from Latilactobacillus parasakei, assembly GCF_049674265.1. Classification (NCBI taxonomy): domain Bacteria; kingdom Bacillati; phylum Bacillota; class Bacilli; order Lactobacillales; family Lactobacillaceae; genus Latilactobacillus; species Latilactobacillus parasakei. The sequence goes on from NZ_CP186861.1 coordinate 860,827, forward strand.
CCTCTGCATTAGGGGTCATTTGCGTCCCCGTTGTCGAGGTCAAACTCGCATTTTGTAAAATCGAGATATCAGCTAAGCCGGCCCGTGGATTCACCTGACTCGCTTGCGCCCGATTTTGATTAATGACAAAGACACTCGCCACCCCAACACCACTATTTAGTAATAATAATGTACCACTACAGACATATAATGTCCGCCTAAGCAATTTCTTATGACTAACCTTTTTCATATGGCAACACTCCTTTCGTATAGTCTTAACTTAACATCCGCAAAATACAAAAAGATAATTATATGCTTATCATTTTTATTAGAATTAAAAATAAACACAAAAAAGCCCCCGTGACTTCTTAGCCACAGGCGCTTACTTTAACGCTAATATACGACCTTCAATTTAATAATCCTATTTTTTTGCTTGTTAATTATTGGGCCACTTTTAATAGTTGTCCAATCCGCGTTTTAAACGCGTTCAAAAAACGAGGGGTATCGACTTGGACGCAGACAGCCGTTCTCGTTTTCGGATCATCCAAGCGCGCATTGTCTCCGATTGTCCGACCGCGTGAAGGCCCTTCAACCTCTGTTTTTAAGTTTAATGGGAAGGTTGTCACAAGACTTGGATCAATGGCGACTGCGACTGCTAATGGATCATGTAAGGCACAACCATGTAAATGAGGTGATGTTACTTCATACGCCTTAATATAATAATCAACCATATTGGCATAGGCTTTGGCCGCATCCGTTGCAAGTGCCCGCCACTCTTGTGTATCTTTCTTAGTGAAGAGTGTTCTGAGGGTCACATCTAAACCGACCATCGTGACTGGTAACCCACTCTTGAAAAGTAAATCGGCTGCTTCTGGATCTTGGCTAATGTTTGCTTCCGCATAAGGTGAAACATTCCCACAAACTGTGAGCGCGCCACCCATGATAACAATTTGTCCCACTTTTTGAAGCGTTGGTAAATCCTTTTGAATTGCTAATGCTAAATTCGTCATTGGACCAGTCGCCACAATGCTGAGATCAGACCCATATTGTTGACAAGCAGCCAGTATAAAATCAACAGCTGATTGACTAGCCGCATCTGGATGGGGCTGTGTTAAGTGGATTTCGCCGACCCCATCTTGCCCGTGGATTTCCGCACTAATTGGTAACACGCTAAAGTTGTTCGTCGTCGTAGAATGACCAGCGCCCAAATAAACAGGAATTTCTGGATGGCCCAATAAATGTAAGATTTGTTGACTATTGACGACGCTTCTTTCCGTCAAAACATTGCCATATTCTGAGGTAATACCAATTAATTCAACTTCTGGTGAGCCTAATGCATAGGCAATCGCCAGTGCATCATCAATCCCAGTATCTAAATCTAAAATCATTTTGTGTGTCATTTTACAACCCCTCCTAAACTTTGTGAACGCTTTTTTGGAACTAACTTTAGTGTACCGCATTGCGCGAACAACGTAAATTCTAAACTGACATCCAACTGATTATTCTTAAATTTGTTTAAACTTAACTAAATCACACTAAAATTCGGGGGTATTTTAATTCTTTTACCGTATTATTTGTTAAGCTGAACTTTACTATCAATTGGGAGGCAATTCATTGGCAACAATCACGTCTAAAATACGGCTATTACTAATTTGCGGTACCCTGTTAGTGCTACTGACCGGCTGCGGCCTACATCAAAGCAGTCAAGCACCCACTCGAACTTGGGAAACTACTCAAGAAGAACAGCAACGACAAAGTCGCTTCATTAAAAAAATCGGTCAAAATGCTAAATTGGTCTATCAAAAAAAGCATCAGGTTTTACCCAGTATTATTATCGCGCAAGCCATTATCGAATCTGACTGGGGACGCAGCGATTTAGCAACCAAAGCCAATAATCTCTTTGGGGTGAAAGGTCAGTATGAGGGCCAGCAAATCCTAATGAACACCGATGAATACGAAAATAATCAACGAACAACCATTAAAGATTATTTCAAGGTTTACCCCTCTCTTGAAATCGCCATTCAAGATCACAGTGATTTCCTGAGTGTCGGTACTTACACAACACTCGCCAACCTCACTAATTACACGGAACAAGCCGATCTCTTACAAAAGGCTGGTTATGCCACTGACCCCAACTACGCAACCAAAATCAAAAAGGCAATCCAAGACTATGACTTGGCGGAATATGATGCTTAAACAACAATAACGGTCCAAAATCTTATTATGATTTTGGATCGTTATTTTTATTTTGTATGTGCTTGCCAAACTTCTGCCATTCTAGTCATTGATTCTTTAATCAACGCATTAGGTGCGCCTAGATTTAAACGAATAAAAGTGTCACCATTCGCAACGTAATCATCACCATCACCCAAAATAACACCGGCTTCATTGGCCATCATTTCAACAATTTCATGCATTGTAAAAGGCGTATTGGCGATATTGACCCATGGTAGATAGGACGAATCCATATCACACATTTCCCAACCATTAAAAGATTCAGCTAACATGGTTTGAACATCTACATAATTCTGCTTAATATATGCCTCACATTGATTCAGCCATTCTTCCCCTTGATTATAAGCTGCAATCATTGCTGTCTGTCCAAAAACATTAGGTGAAGTAATTGAATTTTTAGCATATTGTTGGCGCAATCTTTCCCGCAATTTTGCGTTAGGAATAATTGAATAAGATAGTTTTAAACCGCCTAAGTTGAATCCTTTATTGGGAGAGGTTAAAACAATTAATTGGTCCCAATATTGTTTAGGCAATTGAAAGGCCGAGTAGAATTGCCCGTTAATAATATGTTCAGAATGGACTTCATCAACAACTAATAAGACGTCGTTTTCAAGACATAACTGTGCAATCCGCTGTATTTCAGACAGTTGCCAGATTCGACCACTTGGATTATGTGGTGAACAGAGTAGATAAATCTTAGTTTTATCATCCTCTAACTGTTTTGCCAATAATTCAAAATCAATCGTATACCGTTTATTTTCTAATTTAAGCTTATTTTTTACAATTTGATAGCCATTATGTTCAGCCGCATAAGCGAATGGCCCGTAAACCGGCGTATTCATCAAGACTTTTTCATTTGGTGCCAAAAAGGCTTGGTATAAATAATGCATATTAGGGACAGTTCCATAACCCAATGTTAACCAATCACGCTCTAGTTGATTATGATGCCGTCTTTTTTGCCAATTTAAAACAGCGTCATACCATTCATCGGTTGCATATGTGTAACCGTATGCGCCATTTAGCGCGACTTTTGCCAGGGCTTCCCGAATTTCAGGGGCTGCTTGAAAATCCATATCTGCGATCCAAACGGGAATGAAATCAGTTCTAACCTTCGGAAATTTCCCCTGAACAATTTTGCGGTCCCATTTGCGCGCGTGATCGATTTGTCGATCTGCACACTTATCGAAATCATATTTTATCATTTACGCCACACCTTATTCATTAATTTTTAAAGTACCAACAGTGTCTTGGTCGTTTCGTTTAAAACAACAGGCCCATCTTTGGTGATAACCACGTCATCTTCAATCCGAACACCACCTAAATCAGGTATATAAATACCTGGTTCACACGACATCACCATGCCCACTTGTAATTGATCCCGACTTTTAGTATTCAGCACTGGCAGTTCACCATCCCCTATTCCCATGCCATGACCTAAACCATGATTAAAATAGTCACCATAACCCCGATCCGTAATAAAATCAGCCACGATGTTATGATTATCAGCAGCCACTGTTCCAACCTGTAGACTATCGATTCCCAATTGTTGCGCAGCCTTGACGGTTTCATAAACACGCTTCATTGCAACACTTGGTTGACCAATAGCCACCGTTCTGGTCATATCAGATTGATAGCCTGCTAGGATAATTCCAAAATCGATTGTGACCAGTTCACCCTCTTGAATCAATTTATCAGTTGCCCGGCCATGTGGCATTGCACCTCTAGTCCCAGACGCAATGATGGGCTCAAACGCCATACCGTCAGCACCTAAGTCAAAAATAATCGCATAAAGTTGCCCTAATAACCATTTTTCGCTCACACCGGCTTTAATATGCAGTAACAATTGCGCAAAAGCAGTATCTGTCAGCTGGCAAGCCGCCTTCATTTTGACTAATTCAGCATCGGTTTTAATCGCTCTGATAACTGCCAAATGGCTACCAAGAGGCTCGAAATGATGCTCATCTGCTTGTAGCAGTTGATACTCTTGAATTGAAAATGCGAGATCCTCAAAGCCAATATTATCAATTTGTAAAGCCGTTAATTTTTCAATAATCGCCTGTAAATACGTCCCTTGGAAGACTATTTCTATTTGAAAATCACTCATTTTTTGTTGTGCTTCAGCAACGTAGCGCCCATCCATAAAGGCATACTTAGTTTGCTTGGTTATCAGTAACCAAACACCGCTACCTGTTAACGATTCTAAATAGGTCTTATTCGCTTTACTTTTAATAATCAAAGCTTGCAAGTTCATTTCATCCAGAAGGCGCTGCACTTTTTCAACTTGTACTGTCATTTTGAAGCCCTCCTTCTAGAAATCAAGATCTAATCCATCAAGCACTTCTTTGTCATCCGCATTGAAAATGTCTTTATTTGCTTCAACTGATTTATTTTCTGCTTGTAATTCAGCTTTTTCCATGACTTTGAAAAATGGGATATAAATTGCAACTGCTAATACAAATTGTAATAAATTAGCGACAATTGACCGCCAATCACCGTTGGTCAAAAAGCCTTCTAAGAAAACACCAACATATGGTGGATCAAAAACTGGTTTCGCAATCCACCCCCAACTCATGAAGAACATCGGCAACGTTCCGATGATGGCGCCTCCAAAAACGAACGGAATGAACATAATTGGATTTAAAATAATCGGTGCGCCAAATAAAATGGGTTCGTTAATCCCAAACAATGATGGGAAAAGTGCTACTTGGCCAATTTTACGATATCGTTTACTTTTTGAAATCATACAAGCGACAACACAGCCCATTGTAATTCCAGCACCTGTAAACCCGAAGAAAGCACTTGAAACACCTGCTGTATAGAAATGTGGTAATTCCTTACCAGCTTGCATTGCAGCAATATTTTCGGCAATAAACGTTACCATGATTGGTCGCGTAATAGGCCCGAAAACAGAAGAATGAATCCCAAAGAAGAAAATCGTACAAATCGCAAAGTTTAATCCTAATACCGCCCATGGATTATCCATGCTCCCAACTAGTGGTGCTAATAGTTTCGTTAATAAATCTGGTGGTAGTTGACCTGTTAATTCTAATGAGAGGAATCGCGCAAAAATAAAGGTCCCACCGACAATAATCGTTGTTGGAATTAATTCGAAGGATTTAGAAACAAAATCCGGTACCCCTTCTGGCATTCTAACAGTCAAATTTTTGGCTTTACAGAAGTGATAAAGTTCAACTGAACAGATGCTCGCAATCATCCCAGCGAATAATCCTTTAGCGCCTAAATTGGTAAATTCTAATGCACCATCTTTCGTAAACGATGCAGCGATAAATAAAAATGAGAACGTCGACAACGTTACACAGCCCGGAATGTACAACTTATAATGATTGCCGAGTTGATAAGCGATACACATACAAGCGTACAATCCAATCAAACCAATTGATAATTTAACAGGTAGATTGAGCAGCTCAGCATTGCCTAGAATAAATTGACTGATTGGGTTCTTCAGGCCAATCATATTCGGCAACGCCGGAATAATGGCAAAGAAGCTTCCTAAAATAGTAAAGGGGGTCATTGCCACCATCCCCGCTTTAATTGCACTCAAATGCGGTTGATTATCGACCTTATGCGCCAGTGGCATGAAAAACCGATTCATAATACTTTCGAATTTTGAAAACATCGCTATTTCTCCCTTCGATCTAATTTATACTAGTGGCTAGCTTGATATTTGTTATAAGTAACCAACGCTAATTTCATCACTGTTGCACCATCCATTTGCCCATAAACATCTTTATCAATAATGGCATACGGGATTTGACGTGGTTCGGTTAACGATTGGATAAAATCAATTTTATGTGTGATTTGTGGTCCAACTAATACAATATCCCAGTTATCAATCTCGCTTTCCAAGTTATCTGCTGGAATCGCCGTGAATGCAAAATCGTCATCGTTTAACTTTTGACTTTCATGAACAACCTTTTTCATATTTTGCATTAACATATTCGTTGAAAAACCGCCTGCACAACAAAGTAAAATTCTCATTTTATTTTCCTCCTTCAAATACATCGATTAACGATTCGATTAAGTCACAAGCTAATTGTGACGTCATAAAGTGATCTTGCGCGTGAACCATCAAAAGCCCCATTTCTGGACTCTCTTGATCAGGGTCTAATTCTGCTGTAATTAAATCTGTTTGAATATTATGCGCAGCTGTGCCAATCTGACGCGCTTCTGCAATAAGTGCACGGGCCCCTACAAAATCCTTATCCCGCACTTTTTTCAAAGCCATAAATGCCTTAGCCTTACTATCCCCAGCTGTCGAAATAATTGTCATGATATCAATCTCTTTTTGTGCCATCTGTATGCTCCTTAAAATGTGAGTAAGTTTTTTAAATCTTTTTGATGGAAATTTTTTAATAAATCAACATAAATTGAAATACAGTCTTCGATATCTTTCATATCAATCATTGAATATGCACAATGACCATAGCGGCAAGGTAAACAGGTGACTACGGTTGGTTTTCCTTCGTTAACCTTGTGAGCTTCTCCACCGTCAGTACCACCGCTGTTAAACATATCCAATTGAAGTGGCCATTGGTGACGTTGAGCGGTTTCTTTGACCATCTTAATTAATTGACGATTAGGGGCAAGCGTGCGATCAAAATGCGTTAACATCATTCCTTTGCCGATTTGCCGATTATTAGTATGATCTCGAACGTATTCATCTGGAAAACAAGCGACATCAATTACAAAAACGACATCTGGATTACCTGTATAAACTGCCGTCTTTGCACCCCGAATACCAACTTCTTCACTACTCGTTGCAGCATATTGAATCGTACTTTCCAACGATTCATCAGCTAAACGCTTAGCAATTTCCGTCATAATGAAACAGCCTAATCGATCGTCAAGTGCCTTGCCAGCATAGATGTCAGTTAACCCAAATGATTCAAAAGGTGTTGCGTAAGTGACCATATCACCAATTTGAATCCCTAACTGGGTAATATCCTCAGCACTAGTAGCCCCAACATCCAAGTAAAGCTTAGAAGCGGCTGTTTTATCGTATTCGCCACAAACAATTCCACTAATTTTAGCGCCAGTTTGCGTTGTTACACGTAACTTCTGAAACTGTTGTGCGTTTAGTTTAACGCCACCGACAACCATTAATTGAATTAAGCCGCCTGCACTAATGCTTCTAACAATGAAGCCAACCTCATCCATATGGACACAAATCATAATCTTCGGCCCACCGGGTTGTCCCTTTTTAGTTGCGATGAGACTTCCCAAACCGTCATAACTAATATCATCAACATGCTTGCTAATATTGGCTTTAATGACATCTCTAACTTCTTGTTCACAAGAAGCGATCCCATCTGCATTGGATAACTTTTCTAGTGTTTCAATTGTGATGTTCACCATTATTACTACCCCTTTTTTATAAACTATTTTTTAAAACGACATAGAATTCTTCAAAACTGCTAGTTTCTGATAGTTCTCGAAGTGTTTGTTCCTTACCTAGTAATTGAAAAATCTTTTCGGTAATCATCCTAATTAAATTAACTTGTTGCCCTTGGATTGCTAAGAGAAAAATAATTTTAACCGGTTCATCAGGTGTTGGTTGAAAAAGCGCTACTGAGATTTGATTCTGCTTAGCAAGTAATTCGAGTGGATGTGGTATTGCCAATCGTTCGCCATACAATGTACTCAGTAAATTTTCTCTTTCCAAGACACTTTGCTTAAAGCCCGATTCGACAATGTCTGACTCTTCAAGTTGAATTGCCATCTTAGTTAATAACTGTGTGTAAGATAACTGACGTTCACATCTAAAATAGTGTTTATTAAATAGTGAAAGAAAAGCTTGTTTATCATTTTGAGCAACATCACTACTTTGTTGAGCAATTGCCTCTAGAATCGTATTGGGCGTTAAATCAAGACCTAATTCATTAATTAAAACCACTGGCACCTGATAACTCACACGTAACGGTTTAATTGAGAAAATAATATCCGGCATAAAAATGCTAATTTTTTCTTCAGCATTCAAAGCAAAAGTCTGAATCGTAGCATCTGTGAAGAGATAACTTAATTGAAGTTTAATGAGATGTGCACTCCCACCACCACTTGAACAAACAATTGCAATTTTCCGATAATTATTTATTTGTCGATATTTATGCCGTTCAAAATGAACCGCTAGATGCGTACAGATCAAGCCTACTTCGACCGCAGTAATCTGGATATTAAAGGCTTCTTCTAACATATCTGCCAATTTTAATGAGAAATCAAATTCCTGGGCATAACGTTGACTCATTTCAACTGTTAACGCTTGATGACATCCCTCTTGAAAAGGTTGGCGGCTAATTAAAGCCTGAATATGAAGGGTAATCAATCGCATAAATTCCTGATCTTCCGACATATTCGTTTGGTATAAGTCATCTATTTTACGAAAAAACAGCTCAATTTCATGCTCGATTTCGACGCGGTCAACTGGTGGAACATCCAATCCTTTTGATTGATCCGTTATTAATTGCGCCAGATAATCCGCACATGGTTTAAATTCTGAGATTGTCAAAAGTTCTCTAAATACTGCTTCTGAAAAATCAGCTGGTGATAACAGCTGATTATTAAACGCAATAAAAGCGTAGCTGATAAAATATTTTTGATATATCAAAGTTAATTGCTCATCTCGATACTGTAACTGTCTATTTGCTAACAAAGCATTAACAAAATGAATTAACTGTTCTTCCACACCAGCATCAAGAAATTGATGATATAGTGTCAAAAAATCAATATCGGCTGCATAGCACTGCTCAATCATCATTGCTAATCGTTTCTCGAAACTAACTGTTAGCCGAATACCATAGTGTGCCCTTCGTTCTAATTGATTGGCTATGCTTTTTTCTTGTATTAATCTTTTTAAATCAATCTTTATTTGGGATTTGCTCACTTGAAGTAATTCACTCAAATTGGCAATCGTCTGATAATTGTTCTGAAATAGTAAGTTCATGTACAGCATATTGCGTCGGCGTTCAGGCGTCTTAAAGTCAATCTTTTTTAAAGTATCAAAGTACTGCTGAAATCGTTCTGAATTATGAATCACTAAGTAGTATCCTTTTTTTGGACGCTCCAATATTTCAAAGCCATGTTCACCAGCATCTCTCATTAATTCGTCGATATCTGTTCTGATTGTTCTGGTACTTACTTTTAAAGTTGTCGCTAAACTTTCTAAAGTCATAAATTGTGAATAATCAAGGAATAGTTTTACGATTTGATACAATCGCATAGTGACCTCCTTCCGCTCAAAGTAAGCGCTTACTTATATATGTTTATTGTATGAGCTGACACAATACTTTAAAAGGGTAACCTTTTCCAATTTTTTTGAAAAATAGTATCCTAATTAAACGTATAAAAAAGTCCAAAGTCATGACGTTCATAACTTTGGACAATCTTAGTTTTTAAACCTCTTCAACCTCTACCTGCTCCAAATAAGTCTCAAATAATTCGGGATTAACAAAGCCTGTTTGTTTTTCCATTGTGTTCAACATACCGGTAGTCATCCCGGTTTTAAGAATAATTTCATCTGAGGCGTTCACATCAATCCCCATTGCCAATCCTGCGAGCGTCGCATCCCCAGAACCCACCGGATTCTCAACGTGGATTTTAGGAATTGTCACACGATAAAACCGATCGTTATGTTTCGCAAATGCACCCGCGGCACCCATCGAAACAACAAGCCACTCGACTCCTTCAAAAACTGGTGACTGTAAGCTATGTTTTAACGTTTCTAAATGATTAACATCAACTGTGTAACCTAATAATTGGGCGATTTCTGTTTCATTGGGCTTAATTAAAGTTGGTTTCACTGGTGCTGCCAAACTAGCCGCCAATGAAGCCCCAGACGTATCCAAAATGGCATTTACCCCCGTATCACGCGCCAATGTAACTAATTTGGCATAGTAATCATTTGATAACCCACCTGGTAAACTACCTGATAAGGTCACTGTATTAACCTGTGGTAATAAAGCGCTATAAAAGGCTAAGAAAGCTTGCGCATCATCTTGTGAAATCGTAGGACCGGCTTCTAGAATTTCAGTTTGTTGACCATCATCATGCAAAATAGCGATGGCATTCCGTGATTCCTGATTAATTTCAAAGAAGCGATGTTGAATATGATCTTCATCTAATTTTTGTTTGATAAAGTTACCAATATGGCCGCCAACAATCCCACTCGCTAATAATTCTTGAGCCATTAGGTGGAGGACTCTTGAAACGTTTAATCCTTTACCACCGGCTGTTTTGCTAACTTGTGTCACCCGATTCACATCATCGATAACTAAGGTATCAAGCGGATAAGAAATATCAACCGCTGGATTTAAAGTGACTGTTAAAATCATAATCATTACTCCTTAAATAAAAAGGGCTCGACTTCGTAAAGTCAGCCCCTCTTTAGTTTTTTTAATTAGTCAGTTACTTTGCCTAACCATGGTGTTGCGGTCTTAACTAGAACTGCATTTAATTCATCAATATTTTGCTTACCTTGTGTTTGTAACCACTGGCGACCAGCTTGTTCACCGTCTGCAGCAAATGGTTTGACGCCGTTTTTCCATGTTGCTCGGCCACACAATACACCATTGAAGGTTGACCCAGACTCCTTAGCAAAAACTAATGTATCTTGGAATAATTTAGCTGTCACACCTGCACTTAGGAAGATAAATGGTAAGTCGGTTGCTTCTGCCTGTTCTTTAAAGAATGTCGCCGCTTCCGCTTTCGTATAAACGACTTCACCATCGCCAAAGCCCTCTACATATTTCATATTAACAGGCACTTCAACCTTTAAAACGTCCACGTGATATTGTTCTTTTGAGAATTCCTTCATCATTTCGATAACTTTGTGTGGTTTAACTTTGGCATAAGCCGCACCATTAACATCATCATTATTCGCATCATAAGCCACTAATTCAAGGAAAAATGGAATATCCTCTGCCACACATTCGCTTCCTAAACGTTCGATGAAAACATGTTTCAAGTGATTAATATGATCATCTTCATCCGTATCGTAATAGAGAAGGAACTTAACCGCATCTGCACCATTTTCTTTAATCCGACGAACTGACCAATCCTCCAAAATATCAGGTAAACGCCCTGGTGTCGTTGCGTCATACCCCGTCTTTTCATAAGCCAATAAGAGACCTGCATCGTCATCCCGAGCTTTAGCAGCTGGTAAGCCATATTCTGGATCTAAAAGAATTGATGAAGCAAACGGTGTGAGTTCTTCGGAAACAGCAACTTTAAAGTTAACAATTTCTTTTTCTGGATCGCCCTGGACATCACTAGCAATCATCTTTTTCAATGAACCGCGTTGATCGATAGCGAGCGCACTGATGATGCCATCCTTTGTTGATAATCGTTTCAAAGCTTCTTTTTTGGCAGGTGTTAGTTTTAGCATAGGTATAAATCTCCTTTAATATTAATTAACTATTTTTGGTAACGTGAAATACCATCTAAATAAGTTTCAACAAGATTTAAATCATGATCAAAAACAATGAAATCTGCAGCGCGGTTTGGTGCGATGCTCCCACATAAATCATCAATCCCAACACTTTGGGCAGGTACTTGACTAGCCATCTTAATAGCTTCAGCGGGTGTGGCAATATTCCAATCCACGACATGTTTAACCGCTTGCTTGAGCATTAAAACACTCCCTGCTAAACTACCAGATTCCAAGCGAGCCGCCCCATCTTTAACCATTACAGGGAACTCGCCCAACATTGATGGGCCTTCTGGCATTGCACCAGCACGCATACAATCGGTAATTAATGCGGTTTGATCTGTCCCTCGCACACTGATCAGTGCTTGAGCGGCTTGCGGATGAACATGATGCCCATCACAAATTAATTCAGCAAACACGTCTTTAAGCGTCATAGCGGCCCCAACCATCCCGGGTTCACGATGATTTAGCGGGCTCATGCCATTATAGGTATGAACGAAGATTGAAGCACCTGCTTCAACAACTTCCTTGGCCTCTTCATAGGTTGCACTACTATGTGCCAACGCAACTTTAACGCCTTGTTGTTTCAAAGCAGCTGTAAATTCCTTAGCACCATTTCGTTCAGGTGCAATCGCAATTTTTTTGATCATCCCATGTGCTAACTCTTGCCAATGATTGAAGATTTCAAGACTGGGATCAGAGAAGTACTTTGGATTTTGAGCGCCCTTATGTTCTTCAGTAAAGAATGGGCCTTCAAAGAAAACGCCTTGAATCTTCGCCCCTGAAGCTTCCGTATAATGATCTCCAATATCTGCAATCACATCATTCAACGTTTCAGGTGCTGCTGTTAGGGTTGTAGGTAAGAAAGACGTTACTCCACATTCTAAAAGCCCGTCTGACACTGCTTTAACACCCTCAAAGTCATTATCCATTACATCATGCCCTTTTAAGCCATGAATATGGGTATCTACGAGTCCCGGTGCAATCCACTTGCCACTGTAATCCTTAATCTCACCGTCTGGTTTTTCTGTTTGATATGTTCCAAAACGACCATCAACAATGGCTAAATAGCCACCATTTTCAACTTTGTTCTTCAAAAAGAATTTATCTGCATGAATATAATATGTTGCCACTTTAAAGCCCCCAAGCTAATCATTATATTTAATACCAACTTATTCGTAATCGTGAATCGTAACCCCTTTAACCACGCGATTAACCGTCCCACTTGGTGATGGTGTATCAGGTGTATTGCCAACCTTAATCGAACTTAACAATGAAACGGTTTGGGCAAACATCACATCTGCTAATGCTAGGTAGCCTTCAGGTAAATGAGCGCAACCGTTTTCGAAAGTGAACCGATCACCTGAGAAATTTTGTTTCCCTTGCACATCGATTGCCAACGTCTTAGCGGCAATTTGATCACCATTGATTTCTTCCAAGATATCGACATCGTATTGTCTCGTGTAAGGCTGGTTATTGACGAAAACAAAAACCAATGTTTTTTCGTTAACAAATGATTTAGGCCCATGTCGGAAGCCCATTGATGAATCAAACATCGTTGTTAACTTACCAGCTGTTAATTCAAGCACTTTCAATTGCGCTTCACGTGTTAGGCCAGATAAGCTCCCAGATCCTAGATAAACAATCCGGTTAAAGTCTAAATCGACTACGGCTTGAATTTCAGCTTCCCGTTCAATCACTTCTTGGCCCATCGCAATTATTTTTGCGACATAATGGGCTTTTTTGTCAATTGGTGTTTGATCAAAGACCAACATAGCCGTAAGTGACATACAACTGTAGGAACCGGTCATTGCAAAGCCTTGATCATTAGCACCTGCTGGCATCATCAACAATAGATTGCGAGCATCATTCTTAGAAGCAACTGCTAATTGACCATCCGGTGCGCAAGTAATCGTGATTTCATATAAGTCTTTAATCACTTGCTTAGCAATTTCAACTGTTGCGACACTTTCAGGACTGTTACCACTTCTCGCAAATGAGACTAAAATCGTTGTTACATCAGGTTTTAAATAATCATACGGCGCCGCAACAATATCAGTAGTTGGAATACTTTCAAATTGGTAGCGGTCTGTATCCCCTGCTTGATTTAGATAGGGCCTTACTGTGTCACCAACATAAGCTGATGTTCCTGCACCCGTAAAAATAACTCGAATTGGTAAGTCATTTTGTGGCGTTATTGCTGCAAGAAAGCCTTTAATTTTTTCTGCTTGGGACTTGAAGTTGTCAAAAGCCTCTTGCCATAGCGTTGGTTGTTGTCTGATTTCGCGAGTTGTAATACTAGCACCCGCTTTCGATAATGCGCTTTCATTTTCTTTAAACATAATTAATCGCTCCTTCTTTAAAAAAATTATCGTTGATGCCGAAGGTGATATGTAAATTTATCACCGCGCGCCACACTGAGTGTATATTCGACAATTTCATTTTTATTATTATAAGTTGTCCGTTTGAGCTTCAAAACTGGTGCACCCTCGTAGAACTTAAGTGGCTGTGCATCTTTAGCCGTCATAATCCCAACAGATAAAATTTCATCTGCAACCTTCACAGTCTGGTTATACCGCTTCATGAAAAGGTCGTACAATGGCGTTGTTTGTAGCATTTCTAATGTTAAATCCGGAAATTTGCTGAGCGGCAGGTATGTCCGTTCCAACATCATCGGTTCATTATCGGCTGAACGCAATCGTTTCATTTTAATAATCTCATCATCAACCGCGATTCCTAACCCTTCAGCTACAAACTGATTAGCCTTCATTGTTTTTAAACTCAAAATCTTCGTCTCAGGAACCTTACCTAAAGATTTCATTTGTTCTGTAAAGCTATAGGTTCCGCCTAAATCAGTCTGCCCTTTAATCACGTTTGAAACAAATGTCCCTTTACCATGTTGACGGTGGACATAGCCCATTAATTCCAGTTCATTTAATGCAAATCTAACGGTCGTGCGACTTAACCCATACTGACTTGATAATTCACGTTCAGAAGGTAATCGATCATTTACGTTCATTTCGTTCTCAATTTTAATTTTTAAAGTATCCACTAATTGATTATATAGCGGCTGGTTATTCTTATGTGTAACCACTTGAGTGCCTCCTCGATAACTGGTATCTACCACACACATCAATCTACTCCATTATTACACTAAAGTCAATGTCATTTGATTAATCATTATACATTGGTAGATACCACAGAGGTTACTCTAATAGATAACGAATCGCATGTGCTAGCCCGTCTTGATCGTTGCTCAAAGTGATATAATCCGCAATCGTCTTAATATGCGGCATCCCATTAGCCATCACAATCCCGTGACCGACGAATTTGAGCATTTCAAAATCATTCTCACTGTCACCAATTGCGGCCATTTCCTCTGGTAAAATATTTAGGATTTCTCCTAAAAACTGTAATCCCTTAGCTTTACTTGTGGCTTGCGCTGTTATTTCCAGACACATCTCATCCGGTTTAACCGCGGTCACCGGTAAATCTTTCGTTTTGGTAACGAGTTCTGCTAGGATTGCTGGATTTTTCGTACAATATAGCATCTTAGAAACTTGTGATTGATCATCACCCAAGTCGGCTAGTGTTTCAACTGTGGTCAGCTCACTATTTTTAGCGAACATTGTCAACAACGACTCATCACGTACGAGAATATAAGAATTCAAAACAGTACTAAAATAAGTATTTACCTGCTGTAAATCGCCACTAACAACCACTTGTTCAACCAATGCAGTTGGCATCTTAATAGTCATCAACGGTGTTAAATCTCCCCATTTAAAAACGGCGGCACCATTTAACGACACAATATAGGCTTCCTCAACACCCATCTGTTCTAAAAATGAACTTGCCGAATGAACACTACGACCCGTCGCAACCACCAATTGGACACCACTAGCGACAACTTGTTGCAAATGCGTCTTGTTAACATCAGAAATTTCACCTTGTGAATTTAAAGTAGTGCCATCTAAGTCAATCGCTAATAACTTAAGCGCCATACTTCGATCCTCCCTCAGTTAGCTATTAATTCTTAGGCAACATCTCGTTTAAGAATTTAACGCCTGCAGTTGCGTCTGCCACTAAATTAAGTGGCTGACCTGTCATTTGTGCATTGAGATAACTAATGCACATTGGCATATTCATCCCAGTATATAAGTCAATATCCGCGCCCTGCATTACAAGCTTAGAAACCTGATTGGCAGGTGTCCCACCCATTAAATCAGCTAGCACAATTAATTTATCGCCGTTTGTTTCAGTTTGAAGTGCTGTAAATTTACGAATATAATCATCCTCACCTTCTTCAGGGAGAAGGGCTAATGTTCGAATATCATCTTGTGGTCCAAAAATTAATTCGACACTCTTTTTTAATTCTTCACAAAAACGTCCGTGACTCGTCAATACTAATGTGCTCATAATATCTTGCTCCATTCATTTTATTGTTAATATAAAAACCCCCACTACAAGTCGTATGTGTAGAGAGGGCATTGTTAGATTAACCTTTCGCAATAACACCAAGTGCCGAAAGCGCAATGGATACGAATAATACGATGAAAATTGCCCGAGTTGCCGTCATATTTTTACGACCAAGAACCCAATATACAAGTCCAACAATCGCTGCTGGTACTAATTTAGGCAAAATCATATCAATTTTATCCTGTAAAACAACACTTAGATCACCAAGGTGAATAACTGTCCCAATCTTAATATTAATCATAGTTGCAACCAAGGCCCCAACCATGAAAACGCCCAAAAGAGTCGCAGCATCTGTTAATGCCGATAATTTAGCTTGCATTCGCGTTACTAAATTAACACCTTCTTTATAAGCAAACTCGAGTTGACGCCAACGGAAGTACATAACCCCTATATTAACGGCAATCCAGAGAAAAACGCCTGTTGGATTACCAGCAATTGCCATATTAGCGGCAATCGCCCCAAAAATAGCAGGGATCAAGGATGCAAAAATCGAATCTCCAATAGCGGCAAACGAGCCCATTAACCCAACTTTTAACCCAGAGACAGTTTCAATTGACTTAACACCCTCTTTTTCCTGAATTGCCAAATCAGTCCCCGTAATAATCGTATTAAAGAAATTACTGGTATTAAAGAATTGCGTTTCATTCTTCATGACTTGTTTTAACTCATCAGTATTATCGCCATATATTTTACGTAGTTGCGGTAACATTAAATATAAATAACTCGTATTCTGCATTCTCTCGTAATTCCAACCTAATTGGAAGGTAAACAAATTACGACGGTTGATCTGCTTAAAATCTTGTTTCGTTAATTTATAATTAGAGTTCGTCATCTTCAATTTCCCCCTTATCATCCAATTCAGCCGCTTGTTTAGTGTCATTAGGCATTACTGCAGCAGTTGCCTCATGCTTATCCATACCACGTTTGTATTCAATTGCAGCAAAACCAAAGCCGATTAACGCAATCCCTAACATTGGTAAGCCTGCAAAATTGTAAGTGAAATCTTTTGCAACACCTGTTACAGCACCACCTAAGGCCCCAACTGCAGCGTAAATCGTTGCAAAAATCGCTGTTAAAATAAAGCCAATAATCAAGTATGGATAGTGTTTCTTAACTGGTAAATATCTTAAGAGAATCGCAAACCCAACAGCCGGTAGAACTGCACCAGCCGTTTCAAGACCGGTTGCTAACCAACTTAATTGACTATTCATATAGCTCACAACTGAATTGACTAAGCCCCCACCAAAAGTCAATGCTAAGAATACTGGTAATGCTCTTGATAATGCCCAAGGAATTGCACCATATAGATAATTCCTCTCAATTGCTCGATAATTATGATTTTCAATTAATTTATCAATTCGATGCGCAAAGAATGTGTTCGCAAAACGCGCAATAATATCAGTTTGAATTAACAATGCTGCTACTGGTACAGCAATCGCTGAGATTGCTTGATTTTGATTCATTCCTAATCCGATTGAAAAAGCTGTTGCCAAAACAGTTCCCGAGTTTGCATCGATTCTGGAAGAACCACCAAACGTACCGACACCCAAAACCGTTAATTGCATCGCTCCACCAATCATTAATCCAGTTTTCATGTCTCCCATGATTACGCCTGAGATAAAACCGGCAAAAACAGCTGAACCTGCACTAGAATTAATCGTTAATTCATCACAAATTTGATAACCAGCATATAACGTTAGTAGTAATATTTGCCACCATTGAATACCCATGATAATGTCTCCTTCTTAAACAGATTTTTATAATTCTTTAATAAGTGCCATAAAATCATTAACCTTATCCCCGGGAACCATCCGATTAGTAATACGAATCCCTTTAGCGCTAAGTTCTTTAAAAACATCAATATCATGATCTGTCACATTAATAGATTTATTAATGTGCTTTGTTTCATCAGTTTGTGACATGTTACCGACGTTAATCTCGGGTAACACAACACCCTTTTCAACTAATGCTAACAACGTTTCAGGTTTCTTAACAACTAAAAATAATTTCTGTGAATCATAACGTCCTGCTAAGATATGATCAGCTGCTGTATCAACCGATAAAACACTAAGCTTGGTCCCAGCAGGCGTGGCCATTCTTAACCCCGCCTTCTCAACAGCGCTATCCACAACTTGGTTATCAACAACCATAATACGTGTGACGCCCAAAGATGGTGTCCAAAGATTGGCCACTTGTCCATGAACGAGTCGTCCATCAATTCTGACAGCCGTAATTGACATATATATCACCCTCCAAATCAAATAATTGCAGTGAAAATAATAAACATTACCTAGCAGTAACTCATCACTACCAGTTGGCTTTAATGTAAATGATAACGCTTACTTTGTCAAATTATTTTGTGCCATTTTCACATTAATAACATTTTGTTAATCCCCTAAATATCAGCATTTGTAGGTTATTTTAGTGTATGGACCGATTGCGAATTAACTGGTATTAACCAGTAGTCGTAACAGCAGCGGATTAGCCCTCTTATTTTAGAACCATTGCCCATTTTTTATAGCAATTATCAATATACCAATGACATTATTTATGCCCACTAAAAAAAGATTAAACCACCTTCAAGGTAATTTAATCTTTTTTAATAGAATTGACGAAGGCCACCTATTTCTAGGTGGCCTTCTAATTAATTTCGCATATTAAATTCTGACATAATGTCGGGGCGCCAGTCACTAATTGGCGCCGCTCGCTAGTACTAAATCGCTAGCGGTTAAGGCATGTTCATATGCCGGTTTTATTTTTGGGTTAATGCAATTATGTCTCAATTCTTGTGTTTCTAAATATTTTCTCGTTTAAACAGCGTAAGCCGCCTCTTTACACTACTTGTAACTCCAGGGTTACTCCAGTTGATTAAAGTCTTCAAACAATACTTGATACTACAGTCATACGTGCTGATTAACTAATAAATAGTATAACATATTTTGGATTAAATTGCACCCTACATAATTAATCAGTATTTAGGACTTACCATTTGACCATAGTTGACCTTTGCTGTAAAATTTGGTTTATAGATTATTGGGAAGATTGACCAATTACTTTGGTTAAGCCCATCTTCTCAGCTTTATATAAGGAGGCAATTCAATGTTAGTACCGACAGTTATCGAACAAACATCTCGTGGCGAACGTGCCTACGATATTTACTCTCGTTTACTAAAAGACCGGATCATCATGTTATCTGGTGAAGTGAACGACCAAATGGCTAACACAATCATTGCGCAATTACTATTCTTGGATGCGCAAGATTCAGATAAGGATATTTCAATCTACATCAACTCACCTGGTGGTTCTGTGACAGCCGGTTTGGCAATCATGGATACAATGAACTTCATTAAATCTGATGTTCAAACAATCGCTATGGGGATGGCTGCTTCAATGGCCAGCGTTTTACTTTCAGCTGGGACAAAAGGCAAACGTTTTGCATTGCCTAACTCAACAGTCTTGATTCACCAACCTTTAGGCGGTGCACAAGGCCAACAAACTGAAATTGAAATCGCTGCTCGCGAAATTTTGAAGACTCGGAAACGTTTGAACCAAATCTTGGCAGACAATTCTGGTCAAAGCTTCGAAAAATTACAAGCAGACACTGATCGTGATAACTACATGACAGCCCAAGAAGCAAAAGATTACGGTTTGATTGACGACATTATGGTTAACCAACCGAAATAGAGTGCTGACTCAAACGCTTTGACTTTGAGGTTTAACAAAAAATAGCAATTATGGTGTTTTTCAACCATGATTGCCATTTTTAGTTTAACCGGAAAAGACAGTTTGAGGAAGCACGTTTTCATTCTGGACATTAATTCAAAAGGACACCTCAAGTTTAATCCTTGTGGTGTCCTTTTTTGCTGCGTATTTGCTATACTTAGTTTAATACAGAGGAGGTTTTATTATGGATATTAGTGTTATTAAAAGTGATCAAGTGACAACTGAAGGTGGGATTGTCATTGGCCACCCTGAAGCACCCGTCACACTTGTTGAATTTTTGAATTTAGCTTGCCCCTATTGTCGCAAATGGTTCCTCAAATCGGAGGAACAGCTCACTAAGGCCGTCGAAGCTGGTCAAGTACGACGAATCATCAAACCTTATAACAAGGATAAAGACGATCTGTTAATCGGTAACCTCGCTCATACTTACCTCCCCTTCGACCAACCCGCTGTTGCTTTAAACGCCATCCATTTTCTCTACACTCATCAAAAAACGTGGCGCCCTGATTTATCGGATTCTGAATTCGATAAATACATGCAGGCTAACCTTAAACTAAGCCCACTTGATAATACCGTACAGTTAGCGGCCATTGTTGACGAAGCTCAAGCAGCCAATATCAAATTCGTCCCAACAATCATCACTGGTGAACATATCTTTGATGAATCGATAACACCAGAAGAACTCGATACCATTTTACAAGCTCAATAAGCAAAGCGCGCCTTTGATTTACTAAAGGACGCGCTTTTTAATATAAAAAAGCGATCAAAGTTCTTTAAAACAAGAACTTCGATCGCTTAATTTTTGCACTCATCATGATTTGCTTTAAGCAAATCGATCAGTGTCTGATTGAATGGCATTTAAATGTTTTTCGACTTCGTTCATGCTTTGACGTAAGTCATGATATTTGTCGCTTGTGAAATCTAGGTAGTTGGTACAATTACCGACACGTTCGTAGATTTCAAGTTTTTGTGATTCTGCTTGATCTGTTAATGAAACATCAACGCGACGTTCATCGTCAGATGCGCGCTTACGATCAACCCAACCATCTGCTTCTAGGCGTTTCAATAGTGGTGTTAATGTCCCACTATCTAATTCTAAATGGTGACCTAATTCCTTAACTGACATTGTCCCATGTTCCCACAATGCTAACATTGCGATGAATTGTGGATAAGTTAAGCCATAAGGTTTTAAGACCTTTCCGTAAAAATGGTTGTAAGCTTTCTGTGCGCGATAAATCGAAAAGCATAATTGCTCATCTAATAATACTGGTTTAATCATATGTTTTCCTCCCCGGAAACCCGTTAGTTTATAGTGTACACAATTTAATTGTAAAAGTCAAATCTTGTGTATTTATTAACGAGCGTTTCTTTTAAATGACTTTCTGTTGGTAACCTTCAGCCAATTGATTTAATTTTCTTAAACGATGGTTAATCCCTGATTTTGAGATTGCCCCACTCGGCATCTTTTCACCAAGTTCTTTCAAAGTAATGTCCGGAAATTCCAACCGTAATAATGCAATTTCCCGCAATTTCGCAGGTAAATTATCTAGTCCTACTGAATCCCTTAAATACTCGATATTTTCAATCTGTTTCGCAGCCGCATCAATCGTTTTATTTAAATTGGCTGTTTCGCAGTTAACCAAACGGTTCACCGAATTACGCATGTCACGGACAATTCGAATGTCTTCAAACTTCAACATCGCATTCGTGGCACCAATCACCTGTAAGAAATCGGCAATTTTTTCTGCTTCTTTCAAATAAGTGATGTAACCACTGCGGCGAACCGTCGTTTTAGCGTTTAGCCCAAATGTATTCATCATCCGCACAATATCTTGATTGTGTTCTTCGTAGAGTGAATAAATCTCTAAGTGGTACCGACTAGTTTCCGGATTATTGACTGAGCCACCGGCTAGAAAGGCCCCTCTTAGATATGAACGTACGCGTTGATCTTCATCAATGATATCTTCTGAAACTCGCGTATGAATGGTAAACCCATCTTCAGCGACAATGTTCAAATCGTTCAAAACAGTATTCGTATCATATTTGAGTCGCACAATGTATTGATTGTTTTTCTTTAATTTCATTTTGCGGCGAACCAACAATTCTGATTCAACCTGATAGTTTTGCTTTAATAAACTGTAAATCCGGCGAGCAATCGCCGGATTTTCTGTCTGCACGTTCAAAACAAATTGATGGTTCATCAAACTTAATGAGCCATTCATTCTGATTAAAGCGGCCAATTCAGCCCGTGCATGTTCCGGATGTACTTCGAGTTGCGTTAGCTCTTTTTTTACTTCACTTGCGTATGAAGCCATCCTTATTCACCTCGCTTAGTTGTATTAACCTGAAAGGCAAGATTCATAATTTCACTTGCGACCTTTTGACCATTATGGAAGACACCGTGATTGTCGAGTTTTAAAAAGTTATCGGAAATCACTCGGCAGCCTAGTTGTCTCAGCCCATCAAAATCATGTTCGACCGGCCATAAAATTTCATCATATTTTTGATGATCCAAATAATTAGCTGGCACTTGACCAGTATTGACAAGGACTGTGTCCACCACATGTTGCCCTAGATGTTCATTCAGAACTCGGACATGGTCAGCATCAGTGAAGCGTTCGGTCTCGCCTTTTTGAGTCATGATATTACAAATGTAAATAATCTCAGCTTTGGTTTGTTTAACTGCCTCACCAAGATTTTTAATCATTAAATTGGGTAAAATACTGGTAAATAAGCTTCCTGGTCCAAGGACCACCACATCGGCGGCCATAATCGCTTCGACAACCTCTTGAACTGCGGTTGGTTCCTCTTGATCATCAGGATCAGTCTTCGTCACCCAAACGCGCTTAATTTGCTTGCGTGCTGCGGTAATTTCAGATTCGCCTGCCAGTTGTGTGCCATCTTGAAAGGCCGCATTTAGCGTTAAGGCCACATTGGCGGCCGGGTAAACATGCCCATCAACAGCCATCATTTCTGAAAGCCGTTGAACCGCATCAAAGATGCCAGATTCCATTTCAGACAGCGCCGCAATGATTAAATTACCAATCGCGTGTCCTGAAAAGAAGGCATCATGTGATTTAAATCGATATTGAAAAATGTCGAGCGTCAACTGTGGTAAATCTGATAAAGCCACCAAAACGTTCCGAATATCACCAGGTGGCACAACGTTAATATAATCTCTGATAACACCAGATGAACCACCGTCGTCTGCGACCGTCACAATAGCAGTCGCATCCGCATTTTGTTCACGTAAACTTTTTAGAATAACGGGGAGTCCCGTCCCACCACCAATCACAACCACCTTGGGACGACGACCTTTAATCACCCGGATAATGCGATTAGTAGCTGTCATGAGCGGTTCACCGATTCCTTTCGTTTCTTCATATCACGATGTGTCACATCAACAGGATAGTCAACGGCTAAATCATCCGCTAGACGTTGTGCTAGTGCAACTGAGCGATGTTGTCCACCGGTACAGCCGATTGCAATCGTAACACTTGTTTTACCTTCTTTAAGATAACCTGGCATGATACTTTTTAATAGTGCTGTCAACTGTTGATAAAATTGTTCCGTTGCGGGTTGTTCCATAACGTAATCTCTAACTGGTTTATCCAACCCGTTTAACGCTTTGAATTCTGCAACATAGTATGGATTAGGCAAGAAACGCACATCCATTACGATATCAGCATCGATTGGCAAGCCATATTTAAAGCCAAATGACATCACTTCGATATGAAATGACGGATTATCAGAGGTCTTAAAGACCCGGAAAATCTGTTCCCGTAATTCGCGAGGCGATAACATTGACGTATTAACCACCATCTGAGATTGGTTTCTAATTTCAGTTAATAGTTCACGTTCCTTGTGAATCCCATCCATCAAACGGCCGTTACGCGCAAGTGGGTGCGAACGACGCGTTTCTTTGTAGCGGGAAACAAGTTCTTCATCAGAAGCATCTAAGAATAATATCTTAGTTGTGACAAATTGAGTATTATCAAGGCCTGAAAGCATTTCGATAATCCCATCATAAAAGGCGCGTGAGCGTAAATCGATCACTAACGCGATCTTCGTTACCTTACCGGATTCCTTCACTAATTCCCAAAATTTGGGTAATAATGAAGGTGGCATGTTATCAACACAGAAATAACCTAAATCTTCGAAACTCTGCATTGCGACGGTTTTACCCGCACCACTCATCCCAGTAATTACTACTAAATTCAATGTATCTGTCATTAGTCCCCACTCCTCGAATTATCGGTTATTCCATTGTAGCATTCCTGGTGTGTCATTGAAAGTAAACTCGACCATAAACATAAAAAAAGTCTAAAACAACTGAATGTTGTTCTAGACTTTTCATTTTTATAACCGACGAGCAATCGCGATGACAATCGCATTAATCCCGATCACTACGAAGTAAAATCCTAATAAGGTGGTCATTGTTACGGCTGCAACTACCGGATGCATTAATAATAACAAGCCAATAACCAATCCTAAGACATTTAAAATAATCGATAAAATATATAAGCCCATATTAAATTGTTTCAAATGACTTACATTTAATAAACCAACAATTGCATCTAGCAAGAACCAGATTGCAAACATATAACTCATTGTAAAGATACCGGCTGGAATATTAAAGATGAATAATAGCCCGATCACAATATCTAAAATGGCATTGATCAACATCACTGTTGCCCGAATACCAGTATCTTGTCTTAATTGTCCGTAAACACTAATTTTAGCAATCCCCCGAATAATCGCAGCCACCGCCACAATGATGACTAAGCCGGATAAGGTTGCTTTTGGCTTATTTAACAAGAAGTACGCCCCAATTAGGAAAATAATCCCGGTCATTAATTCTGACCAATCAAATCGCCAATCATTTCTTCTAAACATCTTACCACCTCTTCCTATCTAATAAATCTATCATACTTTTTTTGGGACCAATGCTCAATAACTTTCATCAAAAAGAAGCCCATCAAAAAAGCTGAGCCTTAAAAAGACTCAGCTTCATGACTATTCTTGTGCCGCTAATGTGCGCGCTGTATCGCGTTCTAAAATCGGTTTTAAGTAACGTCCCGTATAACTTTCTGTGACGTTCACTAATGTTTCAGGTGTACCGGTGGCAACAATGGTGCCACCTTTGTCGCCACCTTCTGGTCCTAAATCAATAATGTGGTCTGCCGTTTTAATCACATCTAGATTATGTTCAATGACTAAAACAGTGTTGCCTTCATCAACCAACCGTTCTAAGACCCCTAACAACCGCTTAATATCATCCGTATGCAAACCAGTTGTTGGTTCGTCTAAGATGTACAAATTCTTACCCGTTGATTGTTTTTGCAATTCAGAAGCCAATTTCATCCGTTGGGCTTCCCCACCAGATAAGGTTGTTGCTGACTGGCCTAATGTCACGTAACCTAAACCAACATCGACGATTGTTTGTAACTTACGGGCAATCTTAGGAATATTTTCGAAGAATTCAGTTGCTTCAGAAACGGTCATATCCAAGATTTCAGCAATGTTCTTGCCTTTATAAACCACTTCTAACGTTTCTGAATTATAACGACTACCATGACAAATTTCACAAGGGACATAGACATCCGGTAAGAAATTCATTTCGATCTTGATAATCCCGTCACCCTTGCATGCTTCACAGCGACCGCCCTTCACATTAAAACTAAAGCGCCCCTTCTTGTAGCCTCGTAACTTCGCTTCATTGGTTTGGGCGAATAAATCACGGACATTATCGAAGACACCGGTATAAGTGGCTGGATTACTCCGCGGTGTCCGGCCAATTGGACTTTGGTCGATATTAATCAACTTCTCAAGATTTTGATAACCCGTGATGGTCTTATATTGACCCGGTTTAGCTGAATTACGATTCATCTTTTGCGCAAGGGCCTTCTTCAAAATCGTATTCACTAATGTTGATTTACCCGATCCAGAAACACCGGTCACGGCAACAAATTCACCTAATGGGAAATCAACCGTTAAATCTTTTAAATTATTTTCAGCAGCGCCAGTTACCCGCACTTTTTTGCCATTTCCTTGGCGTCGTTTTAATGGTACCGGAATATAATCCTGCCCCGCTAAATAACGGCCCGTTAAGGAATTAGGATTTTGTTCGACTTCTGTTGGTGTCCCAGCGGCCATCACTTCTCCGCCGAGATCCCCAGCACCTGGGCCAATATCAATCAGATAATCGGCTGCTCGCATCGTATCTTCATCATGTTCAACCACGATTAAGGTATTCCCTAAATCACGCATTTTCTTCAAAGAACCGATTAACCGGTCATTGTCGCGTTGATGCAGCCCAATTGAAGGTTCGTCTAAGATATAAAGCACGCCAGATAAGTTCGACCCAATTTGCGTGGCCAAACGAATTCGTTGCGCTTCCCCACCGGAAAGTGTGCCGGCAGAACGACTCAACGTCAAATAATCTAAGCCGACATTAATCAAGAAAGTCAGGCGATCATGAACTTCTTTCAAAATGGGTTTCGCAATCACTTGATCTTTTTCAGAAAGTTCAAGATTGTCAAAGAATGGGAGGCCATCCTTGATTGCATTGTCTGAAACTTCGGCGATATCTTGGCCACCGACTTTAACTGCCAAGGCTTGACGATTTAGTCGCTTACCGTGACACGTTTGACACGTTAATTCCGTCATATAAGTGCGCATTTGCGTCCGCGTGAAATCACTATTCGTTTCACGATAACGCCGATCAATATTGCTGAGGACCCCTTCAAAAGGCACTTCAACATCGCGAACGCCACCAAAATCATTTTCATAATGGAAATGAAATTCTTTGCCTTGTGAGCCGTTTAAGATGATATCTTTTTGACGAGGTGTCAACTTACTGAAAGGACGGTCCATATCAATTTTAAAGGCCGTGCAAGCTTGTTCTAACATTTGTGGGTAGTATTGCGAACTGATTGGATTCCAAGGCGCAATTGCCCCTTCACGCAATGTTTTGCTTGTATCCGGAACAACGAGGTCCGTATCAACTTCTAGTTTTAAACCTAGACCGTCACATTCAGGACAAGCCCCAAATGGCGCGTTAAATGAGAATAGCCGTGGTTCTAATGCCCCAACCGTAAAGCCACAGATTGGACACGCATAATGTTCAGAGAACAAGAGTTGTTCGCCGTCAATCACATCAGCTGTCGCATAACCGTCAGATAGTCTCAAAGCCGCTTCAAACGAATCAAATAACCGTGACCGAACCCCGTCTTTAACGACGATTCGATCAACAACAATATTGATATCATGTTTCTTATTCTTATCTAATTCTAAATCCGTGCTAACGTCCATTACTTCGCCATCCACTTGGACACGAACGTAGCCTTCACGCTGAATCTTCTCGAAGATTTTTTTGTGTTGCCCTTTTTTGCCACGAACAATTGGTGACATAATTTGAAGTTTAGTCCGTTCTGGTAAGGCCAATACCCGGTCAACCATTTGTTCTACGGATTGGCTACTGATTTCAGTGCCATCGTTCGGACAGATGGGTTGACCAACTCGAGCCCACAATAAGCGGAGATAGTCATTGATTTCAGTGACTGTCCCAACTGTTGAACGTGGGTTTTTAGAGGTCGTCTTTTGGTCAATCGAAATCGCTGGACTTAACCCGTCAATTGAATCAACATCCGGTTTATCCATTTGTCCTAAGAACTGGCGGGCATATGCTGATAAACTCTCAACATACCGTCGTTGTCCTTCTGCATATAACGTATCAAACGCTAAAGAACTCTTCCCAGAACCAGATAACCCGGTGATGACCACTAACTTATCTCTTGGAATCGTAACGTCGATATCTTTTAAATTATGGGCGCGTGCGCCGTGAATTACTATCTTATCATTTGCCATACTGGACCTCTAATCTATTTCACTTTTTAATTCTAAAATGGTATCCCGTAATGTCGCCGCCTGTTCGAAATCAAGTTTCTTAGCTGCTAAGCGCATCTGTTCGGATAGTCGTTCAACCATTTCTAGTTTTTCAGCCTTCGACATGTTCTCTAGGTCAATCTCATTGGTCATCTTAATTTCTTCTGGATGTTCAACTGATTGTACCATTGAAATCGCATCTCTAATTGGTTTAATAATCGTCTTCGGTGTGATGTTATGAGCTGCATTGTAGTCTTCTTGAATTGTCCGTCGACGTTTGGTTTCATCAATCGCGTGGCGCATTGAATCCGTAATCTTATCGGCGTACAACAAGACCTGTCCATTTTCATTACGAGATGCCCGGCCAATGGTTTGGATTAAGGACCGTTCGCTACGTAAGAAGCCTTCCTTATCCGCATCTAAAATCGCCACTAAGGACACTTCAGGGACATCGATCCCTTCCCGTAATAAGTTAATCCCAATTAAGACATCGAACTTACCCAGTCGTAAATCACGGATAATTTCCGTTCGTTCCAACGTCTTAATATCACTATGCAAGTACCGAACTTTAATCCCCAGTTCCTTGAGGTAGTCGGTTAAATCTTCCGACATTTTCTTGGTTAAAGTTGTAATGAAGACCCGCTCGTTCTTTTCGATGCGGTCATTGATCTCACCGACTAAATCGTCAATCTGACCCATGATTGGCCGCACTTCAATATTGGGATCTAACAGGCCGGTTGGTCGAATAATCTGATCCACTTGGATATCAGTTTGTTCCGCTTCGTAAGGCCCTGGTGTGGCCGACACATACATAATCTCATTCACGTGCTCTTCGAATTCTGGCAACGTTAATGGCCGGTTATCTAACGCACTTGGTAACCGGAAACCATAGTCAATCAACATTTGTTTCCGCGCACGATCGCCATTGTACATCCCCCGAATTTGGGGCATGGTCACATGGGATTCATCAATCATCATGATTGAATCTTTAGGGAAGAAATCTAACAACGTATAAGGCGGTTCGCCGGCTTGGCGATCTTCCATATGACGTGAGTAATTTTCAATCCCGGAACAATATCCCATCTCTTGCATCATTTCAAGATCATAGTTTGTCCGTTGTTCAAGGCGTTGTGCTTCTAGTAACTTACCTTCACCCTTTAGAACAGCCAGCCGTTCAGCCAATTCAGCTTTAATACTTTCAATCGCTTTTTCCATTTTTTCATCATTCGTCATAAAATGCGTTGCGGGGAAAATGGCAACGTGTGATCGTTCGCCAATCACTTCACCTGTTAAGGCATCCACTTCGACAATTCGATCAATTTCATCGCCAAAAAATTCAACGCGTAGCGCATGATCATCACGAGAAGCTGGGAAAATTTCAACCACATCACCGCGCACTCTAAAACGCCCCCGTTGAAAATCAATATCATTGCGTTCAAATTGAATATCAACTAACTGACGTAACAAATCATTGCGTTCAACTTCCATCCCTGGTCGCAATGACAAGACGTGATTTTGGTATTCGCGCGGATCCCCTAACCCAAAGATACAAGAAACAGAGGCCACAACAATCACATCGTTCCGTTCTAATAACGAGCTAGTCGCTGAATGCCGTAGTTTATCGATTTCATCATTAATACTCGAATCTTTTTCGATATACGTATCACTGGAAGGCACGTAAGCTTCTGGTTGATAATAATCATAATAACTCACGAAATATTCAACCGCATTATTAGGGAAAAACTGCTTAAATTCTGCGTATAGTTGACCGGCCAATGTCTTATTATGTGAAATAATCAACGTTGGTTTGTTGAGATTCTTAATCACGTTGGACATTGTAAAAGTTTTCCCGGTCCCAGTAGCGCCCATCAAAACCTGCGCCTTAGCACCCGCTTCAAAATTCTTCGTTAAGGTTTCAATTGCAGCAGGTTGATCGCCAGCAGGTTCATATGGTGCGACTAAGTCAAATAGGTTATCGTTCTGTCTATCAATCATGAATTGCCTCCAGTGCCGTTTTATTGCGATAAAAGAAGCGCCTGATACAAAACGGGGTTTTGTACCAGACACCTTCTTAAATGACGCATTTATAAGTTGTCAGTGATTATCCGCACGTGGTGCTTAAGCCACTGAACAGATACCCTCTTTTTTATCAATTACCATTCTAACATACCGAACATATTTTCGCCACACTAGTGAACTAGCCTAGTTTGACAACGTTTGACGCACCAGTTGTGTGAGCTTACCGCGGTCGGCAAAATCCTCACTCAATAGGTCTGGCAGCATTTTTCGGATGAAATATTGTGCGCTTGCCAGATTTTGATATTGCATAATCGTTTTTAAGCTTTCTGCAAAAATTTCCAAAAAGGCGTTTTCTGGATTTCCCTTTTCAATCTCGCCAAATGATTCATAAAGCAAATCAATCTTATCAGCAACTGCCAATAATTGACCTTCCAAGGTTTCATCCTTACCTTCACTCAAGCGCCGTTTATAGCGTTCTTGTAAAAAACCGGGAATTTCATTATTGATGAAGTTATCCGTTAAAGAACTTTCAACATTGGCTAACATCGTCCGTAACTCATGAGTCGCGTATTTAACCGGTGTTTTGATGTCCCCAATAAACCGCTCCGTATAATCATGGTTCAACGCCCGTTCGTATAAGACTTGCCAATTGATTGGTTGGCCGTTTTCTTCTTCGATATCGCCTAGTAACTGCGCAATCTCGCAAACTTTAAATGAATGCGCTGCGACGGAATGTTCCTGATACTTAAATAATCCTGGTGCCCGGTTTAGTGTCTCCAAATTATTTAACCCTTGCAAATACTGATGCATACCCATTCGAAAAAAGCCTCCATTCTTACAAAAATAGACCGACTAACGATATAGTCCGCCTATTTGTTGCACTCATTATAGATAAATTTCACGTCAATGTAAAATAGTAACCCTTTTTATGAGGATTTTGTTATTTAACAAGGGCTTGAATTGCTTTTTCAAAGTTAGCTAATTTCAAATCAGCCGTTGCTTCATCATCCGCACAAGTCCCAACATAGAATTTAACCTTAGGTTCTGTACCACTTGGCCGAATAGCAATCCATGTGCCATCTTCTAAGTGATATTTCAAAACGTTTGATGTTGGTAAATTGATTGGTTCAGTGTGACCATCAGCAAATGTTTGCGTTTGTGTTTGGAAGTCTTCTGCTGAAGCGACTTTGATGCCGGCAAAATCAACAGGACTTTCTTCACGACATTTAACCATTAAGTCAGCCATTTGTTGTGGGCCGTTGACACCTTCAAAATCAATCGCTGTCGTTTGTTCAGCATAGTAGCCATATTCAGCGTATAGTTCTTGAATACCGTCGTACAACGTCTTACCGTTTGATTTGTAATAAGCTGCAACTTCAGCTAATAGGACCAGCGTTTGGATGGCATCCTTATCACGGACAAATGGTTTAACTAAGTAACCGTAACTTTCTTCAAAACCAAACATGAAGGTATTTTCGTTTGTATCTTCAAAATGTTGGATTTGTTCTGCAATAAACTTGAAGCCTGTTAAGACGTCAATCATTTTAACATTATAACTAGCAGCAATCTTTGTTGCTAATTCTGTTGAAACGATTGATTTAACCGCAGCAGCGTTTGCTGGCAATGTGCCTGCATCTTTACTTGCTTGTAAAATATAGCGAAGTAAAACAGATGCGATTTGGTTCCCTGTCATTAATTGGTAGCTACCGTCTGGTTGGCGTACGGCGGCCCCAAGACGATCGGCATCTGGATCAGTCGCAATTAAAAGATCTGCTTTTTGTGCTTTTCCAAGTTCAATCGCCATATCAAAAGTTTGCGGGAATTCTGGGTTAGGGAATGGTGTTGTTGCAAATTCTGGATCAGCAACGGCTTGTTCAGCCACCATTGTGAATTGTTCGAAGCCTGCTTGACGTAAAGCGCGTTCGCCAAGGACTTTCCCAGTCCCATGAAGTGGTGTGTAAATTAATGACATTGTTTTACCAACAGTATCCACCAATTCTTGGTTGATCGTTACTTTTTTAACTTCTGCTAAGTAAGCTTGATCGACATTTTCACCAATTAAAGCCATGATGCCGGCTTCGCGTAAGGCCATTTCGTCAGCAACTTCAATTGCAAATAGGTCTGATACCTGACGGATATAGCTTGTAATCATATCAGATTCCTTAGGTGGCATTTGCGCGCCATCTTCGCCGTAAATCTTGTAGCCGTTGTATTGCTTAGGATTGTGGCTAGCGGTAATCATGATTCCTGCATAAGTATGTAGGTGACGGACCGTAAATGATAATTCAGGTGTTGGACGCAAAGCATCAAAAACGAATGTTGGAATTTGATGTTGGCCTAAAACGCGTGCTGCTTCGTGTGCAAAAGTTTCTGATTGGTAACGTGAGTCAAAACTAATCGCAACCCCACGTTTTTTAGTTGCTTCTGGTAAAGTTTCCATGAATTGGGCAAGGCCTTCTGTTGCTTGACGAACTGTATAAATATTCATGCAGTTAATCCCAGGGCCTAAGAGACCACGCATACCAGCTGTCCCGAATTCCATTGGCACACTGAAGGCTTTTTCAAGCGCTTCTTCATCGTTTGCCATATTGTCTAAAGCTTCTCTTAAAGGTAAGTCCATTTTTGTTTGATTATTCCAAATTGCATAATTATCTTGCCAGCTCATTTTGTAACCCCCACATTTGTTATAAAATCTCCCACTAATTATAGCATAATCAACCGCTTTCCCATAGGGCCTCAAGTGTTAAGAAACTTAAAAAAAGCGCCAATCCATTTTTTATGGACCGGCGCTTTCATTGGTATAGCTCATTTAAACGTTCTTTAAATACTTTGAATATATTTGAAGACTTCTTGGCCAGCTATGCCGCCGTCACCGACTGCTGTTGTGATTTGACGTAAGTCCTTTTCACGAACATCACCGATTGCAAAAATCCCGGGGACACTAGTTGCCATGTGGTCGTCTGTTTTAACCCAACCGGCTTCCGTTAAAATACCTAGGTCTTTGAAAGCACTTGTCATTGGATCAATACCGACGTAGATGAAGACACCACTTGCTGGGACTTCTTTAGTTTCGCCACTTTCCTTATCAACATAAGTGACAGCAGCTACTTTTTTATCGTCGCCTTCAATTGTTTTAACTTGTGCATTCCAGACAAAAGCCATCTTATCGTTAGCAAATGCGCGATCTTGTAAAATCTTTTGCGCACGTAGTTGATCACGACGGTGAATAACGGTTACTTTGCTAGCTAATTGTGTTAAATAAAGGCCTTCTTCAATCGCTGAATCACCGCCACCGATGACAACGACTTCCTTGTTCTTGAAGAACGCACCATCACAGACGGCACAGTATGAAACACCTCGGCCACCGTATTCATCTTCGCCAGGAATCCCGATTTTCTTATGTTCAGAACCCGTTGCAATAATCACGGCCCGTGCTTGGAAGTCGCCTTCATCCGTGTGGACTAACTTAAACTCACCTTTGTCTTCGATACTATTAACGGTGCCATAACCGTATTCAGCACCAAACTGTGTGGCACTCGCATACATTTTTTCGCCCAATTCTGGGCCCAAAATTGACTTAAAGCCAGGATAGTTTTCGACCTCTGCTGTATTGTTCATTTGACCACCATAAATTCCTCGGTCCAACATTAAAACAGATAGGTTCGAACGTGATGCATAAAGCGCCGCCGTCATCCCGCCGGGGCCAGCACCGATTACAATTACATCATAACTTTTAGCCATTTCGCATAATCTCCTTACTTTTATCAAGTTACTTCTAATAGAGTGTATCTTACCCGTTATTAAAAAAAAAGTCCACCAAACTGTTTGAACAGTCGGCGAACTTTCTGTAATGCTAATTAACCTTTAATTTGTTTCAATTCTTGTAATAGTTCGGTTGCCTCAGCTTCAAAATCTGAGTCATCACTTTGTAGATAGGCTTTTGCCAATTGATAGCTCTCTTGCATCTGCCCTAAAAAAGCGTACGCCGTTGCTAAAAAATACTGTAATTCCGGATGTGTCTGGTAATTGACGCTTGGAATTTCTTCCAATGCAATCACAGCACCGCGGTAATTACCGACCGATTCTAAACAAATTGCTAATTGGCAAACCACAAAGATGTAATCATCCTTCGTTTTTGCCAATGACTTAGAGCGTTGCAAGCACGTGAGCGCTTTTTCATAATGAAATCGCTCAAATGCTTGCATCCCTCTGTCAAAATAAAATTCACAAGTTGGTCTTACAGATACCAAATCGCCCATAAAGTAATCGGTTCTCCTTTAGTCATTTTATCAACTTATGTCATCATAACATATTCGTTTTGCGGATGCGATACCCGTTTAAAATGATGGCGTTTTTATCAAATAATTTAATTGGTCTATTTAAAATCGATTTCTGGTTTACCAGAACGTTGCATTAAATTGCCAATTTCGGTGCGAATGTCACAACCACGATAAAGGACGTTGTAAATTGCGTTGGTAATTGGCATATCAACTGAGCGTTGTTGTGCTAATTCATAAGCGGCCTTACATGTTGCGACCCCTTCAACAACCATGCCCATATTTTCTAGAACATCATCTAGCTTTTGACCTTCGCCTAGAGCATTCCCTGTTCGCCAGTTCCGTGAATGCACACTGGTCCCAGTAACGATGAGATCGCCGACACCAGATAAACCGATGAACGTTAGTGGGTTAGCACCCATGGCAACCCCTAAACGAGAAATTTCGGCTAGGCCCCGTGTCATTAAAGCAGCCTTCGTGTTATCGCCATAACCCAAGCCGTGTAGTGCACCTGCGCCTAAAGCAATTACGTTTTTCAAAGCCGCACCCATTTCAACACCGATGACATCCGTATTCGTGTAAAGGCGGAAGTAATCGTTCATGAAGATTTCTTGAATCCATTGGGCTTGCACTAAATCAGTTGAAGCAGCCGTTAAAGTTGTAATATCCTTCATTGCAACGTCTTCAGCATGACTAGGACCTGATAAGACCACGATGCCATTTCTAACATCTGCCGGAATAGTTTCAGTTAAAACTTCTGAAATTCGTTTATGACTCCCTTGTTCCAACCCTTTAGAAGCTGTGACAATCACGGGTTTAACCCCTTTGGCTTCTAGCACTGGTACGATTTGTTCTGCCACTAGACGAATCACTTGCGTTGGAATAACGAATAAAACAACGTCCACTGCTTCAAACGCTTCGTTTAAATCTAAAGTTGCGTGTAAGCGTGGATCAATCTTGAATTCGGGTAAATAATGCTTGTTAGTGTGTTGTTCGTTAATCTCTGCTACTTTCTCAGGATCATTCCCCCATAATTCAACGTGGTGGCCATTTTCTACTAATAAGTTGGCTAAAATTGTGCCCCATGAACCGGCACCTAAAACTGCAACATTAACTGTCATTAATCCTAATTCTCCTTTTATTTAACTGCTGAACGCAGTGTATTACCTTCTAAATAGTCGGGTAACGTCTGTTGTTTACGCCGCCAAATCCATAGTCCAATCGCACCAAAGAACAACACGAGTGATAGAATCTGTGACACACGTAATGGTCCGATAAATAAACTATCGGTCCGCATCCCTTCAACGAAAAAGCGGCCAAAGGCGTACCAAGCAACATAGCTCAATAAAATCTCACCTTGTTTAAACCAACCTTGACGATGACGGACACTCATAATGATTATAAACCCTAAGACATTCCAAGTCGATTCATATAAGAAAGTTGGTTGGCGATAAGCCCCATCAATCAACATCTGTTCGGTTACCCAATTGGGCAAATGAAGCGTCTGTAAGAAGTGCAACGTCGTCTTAGCCCCAAAGGCCTCTTGGTTCATAAAATTCCCCCAGCGACCAATTGCTTGGGCAATCATGACCGTTGGTGCCGCGATGTCCAAAACTAACCACGGCGACAAGAAATGCTTGCGACAATAGATGATGAACACAATTGTTGCGGCAATTAAACCACCATAAATCGCAATCCCACCGTGCCAAATTTTAATAATTTCACTTGGATTGGCTTGGTAATAGGACCATTCAAAAATCACATAATAAAGCCGCGCCCCAATCAAGGCAAACGGTAAGGCCCATAAAATTAAATTCAAAATATCATCTTCACTGACATTGCGACGCTTAGCTTCTCGCAAGGCCAACACAACGGCCAATACGACACCACTAGCAATAATCACGCCATACCAATGAATCGCCAACGGCCCTAATTGTAGGGCTATCGGATTTAAAACACCTAATATTAGGTTCACGATAATCGCTCCTCATATTCAATTAAAAAAACTAGACTGAGTACTATCCTGTCTTTATAACAGTATAGCTCAATCTAGTCAGATGACCTACTATATTAAGGTACTTTTAACGTTTAAATTAGTTTTCGTCGTCAGAGTTAGATTCGATTAACTTGCCTAAGTTCGCTTCGAAAGTCTTCGTTGCATCATAGCCCATTGATTTAGCTCTAAAGTTCATCGCTGCAACTTCAATGATGATAGCCAAGTTACGTCCAACCTTAACTGGTACGGTGATCTTAGGTACTGGCACATCGAAAATCATTTGTTCTTCTGTATCGGAACCAAGACGATCGTACTTCTTATCTTGTGACCAGTTTTGTAAATGAACAATCAATGAAATTGATGTATCAGCCCGTACAGCACCGGCCCCAAAGAGGTTCATGACATCAATAATGCCAATCCCCCGAATTTCAAGTAGGTGCCGTAAAATCATTGGTGCTTCACCAACAACCGTCCGTTCATCTTGTTGGTAAACATCAACTCGATCATCCGCAATTAAACGATGGCCCCGTTTAACCAATTCAAGTGCGGTTTCACTCTTCCCAACACCAGAATCGCCTGTGATAAGCACCCCTAAGCCATAGATATCGACAAGCACGCCATGCATCGAGCGCCGTTCGGCCAATTGACCATCTAAATAATCCGTCACTAAACTTGAAAGACGGGTTGTTGATAGGTTTGATCCTAACACTGGAATACCAGATTCTTCAGCTGCTTGTAACATTTCCTTAGGTGGTTCTAAACTACGCGAAATTAAGAAACAAGGCGTATTTTCAGAAGCCATCCGGCGCATAATCATTAGGCGTTCTTCCGCCGTCATATTTTGCGTAAAGGAAACTTCCGTCATCCCAAATAATTGAATTCGTTCGTATGGGTAATAATTAAAATAACCGGTTAATTCGAGTCCTGGACGAGAGATATCACTCAACGTCACTGTTTTCTCTTTTAAATGAGCTTCCCCTGAGTACACTTGTAACTTAAGGTCCGTCACTAATCTTTCCATTGAAACACTATCCGCCATGATATACCGTCCTTCTTCTACTCTTATACGTACTATCATATTGCTTTTAGAGACATTTTTCAACATTAATGTAGGCGTTTTCTTAAATTAATCTAAAAATAAAGCCTGTCATCAAAATTCTGATGCAGGCTTTATTATTAATAACGCTCTCTGCTAAATTGATTGCCAATGATTGTATTGGCAATTGATAGGATGAACGCCACGACAATCGCCGCGCCTAATCCTGAAAAGCCAAACGTAACGTTCGGGAAAGTGCTCCCTGAACTGACGAAGATTGACGTTAATTCCAACATAATCCCGTTAATCACTAAGCTGAAAAGGCCGAGTGTTAAAAACGTAATTGGAAATGAGAGAATATGCAAAATAGGTTTTACTAGCACGTTTAAAATTGATAAAACAATACTTGCCACTAAGGCGACTAAAATCCCATCAACATGAAACAGTCCTGGTAGTAAGCCCGAAATTGCGATAAATAAGATTGTATTCACTAAAACGCGTGTCCAATAGCGCATTAAAAATCACTCCAGTTGTCATCATCGACCTTCACATCACGTGCTTCCTTACGCCCCCGAGAATCGCTCGGTTGGCTGTAATAGGCTTGATGTTGTTGTTCGTGGTAATGGTGACGTGGTTTATTATGACCGACAATTAAGCGGTAAATGAGCCAAATCACTAGTAACGGAATAGCGAACTTGAAGAGAATCATCACTGAGCCAATCAAGACGCCCATTACCGTAATGGCGAGAATAATCGCCAAAATTGGGACTAGTATTAATAGAAAAGGCATTAATATTCACTCCATTCATCATGAGAATCGCGACGCGTTTGACTTGGCCGTTCCGGAATAACAAGGGCCAAGATGATATAGACGACAATCCCTGGGAAAGCTGCTGAGAAGATTGAGAACAAACAGTAGAGCACTCGAACCAATGTCGCGTCAACATTGAAGTATTCTGCTATCCCACCCATTACACCGGAAATCATCCGGTTATCTCTTGATTTATATAATCTCTTTTGTGCCATTATTCAGAAACCACCATTCATTATTTTTTAGTTTTCTTTGTCTTTTAATAAGATATTACCAGTTGTCGTGCCTAATGTTAATTGGGCTGCTTGCATATCTTCGTTTCGTGCTAATTGTAACATTTGGCTGCCTGTGCTTTGGTGTTGATCAACCGTTTGCGTATTGGCTAAACGATTTTTGATCATCCCAAAACGTGTCCGAGCTTCAAGTGTAAAGCCAATCGTTTGTGGTAAGGCTAACTTAACCGTACCATTAACCGACTTAGCTTTCAAATGTTGTAACTGATTATCGTTGAAAGAAACTTTGATGTCACCGTTAACAGTTGAAACACTACTATTTAGCACTTGGGCTTTCATCACGATATTGCCGTTGACGGTTGTTCCTAGAATATCTTCATAGTGCCCGTCATTAACCGTAATCCCGCCATTGACGTTTTCTGCTTCTAACATTGCGACATTCGTACTGTTCAATGTTAATTGACCATTTGTCGTTTTAAGGTATAAATCACGCCCTGTGAATCCATCTAATGCAATATCGCCGTTTAATAACTTAACGTTAGTTTGTAAGTAATTATTAGCAGGTAAGTAGAATGTTAAGTCCGCTTGAATGCGTTTGTTAGGCACTTGGAAAACCAAATCAGCATCGGTGACATTGATATTGCTACGGGCTTCAAAAGCTTCGCGAGCTGTTGGTTCACCCATCTTACCGTAAAGTTTGACTTGAGCCACAACTTTAATTTCGGGTTGATCCCAAATCTTGAAATCGACGTTCCCGTTGGCTACTTTGACGTTAATCATTTCTGGTGTCACATCTGAGTAAATAAATTCATGCGTGAATTTTTCGGTTGCCAAACCTGGCACCTTGAAGTTAACTTCTTTCCAGTCAACATTATCCATCACATTTTTAGCAGTTTCCTTCATGAATTTACCAAGATGTAGGCTTGCTTCGCCTAAACGACCGCTAATTTCATCGAAAGTTTCGCTGGCATTTTCTTTCCAATCATCTGAAAGGCCTAGCTTTTCAGACCATTGATTCTTCGCCATCTGCCGACGTTGTTTTTCAATTTGATTTAATTCTTCCGTTAAGGTTTGCCGTTGTTCTTCCAAGTCATCAATTTGAGCTTGGTTTTGTAAAACAGCTGCCTTGAGTGCTTGACGTTCAGCCGCCTTTTCACTTGTCAGGCTATCTAAATCTTCCATCGTATCAAGCACAGTTACTTGTTCTTGATCAGCTTGAATTTTTTGCTTCAAGTCTTGTAATTGACGGTTAACACCTGATAGCGCAATTGTTAATTCTCTGGCGCGTTCTTCAACGATCGCGCGTTGATCAGTTTCTGGTGCCGATTCTTGTTCGTTATCATCAATATCAGGGACTTCAGGTTCTGCTGACATTTTAGTTGTATTTTGATTGTTTTTAGCTAAATTTTCTAATAAGATTAAGGCTTCTGAAGATGTTAATACACCTTGGTTCACTAAGTCTAAAATTCTTTGACGTTCATTCATTGTTATGACCTCCATTGGTTTAAATGATGACCTCTATATCTGTCACACTTGACTATGGTTCTATTATGCCCATTTTAATTGGAAATGTCATAGGTCCAAAGGTTGATTTTTATTTAGGTACTCCGAGCGATACTCAGTTGGGACATAAAAAAGACCGGGCGATTGGGGCCCGGTCCTTTACTACAATTAGATTCTAGTTTTTAATTGCGCCAGCATATCCTTAGTCATTGCTTCTAAATCATATTGGGGTTCAAAATCCCATTCCGCTTTGGCGCAACTCGCGTCAATTTGGTTAGGCCATGAGTCCGCAATCGCTTGGCGCGCTGGATCAACAGCGTAAGTCATTTCAAAGTCTGTCAGTTCTTTTTGAATCGCAGCTTTAATTTGTTCTGGTTCAAAAGACATTGCCGTAATGTTAAAAGCGTTTCGATGAATCAAGCGTTCTGGATCAGCATTCATCAATTTAATAATGGCTCCGATAGCATCTGGCATATACATCATATCCATATAAGTGCCTTCTTTAATGAATGATTCATAATGGCCATTGCGTAAAGCCTCATAGTAGATATCGACCGCATAATCGGTCGTGCCACCGCCTGGCAACGTCTTATAAGAAATCAAGCCTGGGAAGCGAACGCCCCGTGTATCAACGCCGTATTTAGTATGGTAGTAATCACAGAGCAATTCCCCAGACACTTTAGTCACGCCATACATTGTTGTTGGTCGTTGAATCGTATCTTGTGGTGTATTATCTTTAGGCGTGCTAGGGCCAAATGCCCCAATTGAACTTGGTGTAAAGAATTTCAAATCTAATTCACGGGCAACCTCCAATGCATTGACGAGGCCGGTCATATTTAACTGCCAAGCAAATTGTGGCCGTTCTTCAGCCACTGCTGACAATAATGCAGCTAGATGAATGAGTGTGTCGACTTGATAATCTGTCGCAATTTTAAGCATTCGATCATAGTCCGTCACATCTAACACTTCAAACGGGCCACTTTCAACCGTTTCGTTATGGTCTGGTCGGCGAATATCCGTTGCAATCACACTATCGACACCGTTTTGTGCTCTCAATTGAGCCACTAATTCTGATCCGATTTGTCCTAAACAACCCGTTACCATCACTTTATGCATGTTAGTTCCTCCTTTGAATTTAGATAATCCCTAGTTCACGACCCACTTTTTCATACACCGTCACTGCCTCATCTAACATTGCTTTAGTGTGCGTAGCACTTGGCATGTTACGAATCCGCCCCGTTCCTAATGGTACGGTTGGAAAGACGATTGGTTTGGCATAGACACCATTTGCAACCAATGCTTGCGAGAATTTTTGGGTTAATTGTTCATCGCCTAAAATTACCGGTGTAATTGGCGTTTCCGATTTTGCGACTTTAAAGCCAACCGCCTTTAATTTAGCCTTGAAGTAATCGGCATTCTCCCACAACTGATCCACATATTCGGGGTGCGCCATGATTAAATCTAGCGCTGTAATACAAGCAGCCGCTGCGCCAGGTGTTAATGAGGTTGAAAACAGGAATGGGCGACCACGAACCTTCAACCAATCAATTAATGCCTGGGTCCCCGCAACATAACCACCGACAACGCCGATTGCTTTGGAGAGCGTCCCCATTTGGAAATCAATCTTGTCTTGTAAGCCAAAATGTTTAACAGTTCCTTTCCCATGCCCCATCACACCAGAGCCGTGCGCATCATCAACATAAGTAATGAGTTGATACTTCTCAGCAATTTTAACGGCTTCGGGTAAATTAGCCACATCACCGTCCATTGAAAAGACGCCATCGGTAATGTACATCACTTTTTCGTAAAGACCACTTTCAGTTGCCGCCTTTGCTTTTTCTTCTAAATCTGCCATATCTTGATGTTTGATACGAATGATCTTCGCGCCTGACAAGCGACAGCCATCGATAATTGATGCGTGATTTAATTCGTCCGAAAGAATCGCATCATTTTTAGTCATCACGGCTGAAATCGCGCCCATATTACAGTTAAAACCAGATTGAAACGCGATTGCCGCTTCTGTTCCCTTAAATTCGGCAATCTTAGCTTCTAAGTCTTGATGAATCTGGAGCGTCCCGTTAATTGGCCGCACTGCACCAGCCCCAACACCCCACTTTTGCGTGGCAGCCTGATCCGCTGCTTTTAATTCATCGCGATTAGCAAAGCCTAAATAATTATTAGACGCTAGATTAATCAGTTCGCGACCGTTAATTTTAATCACTGGCCCATTGTGCGCTTCTAGAACATCGATTGTGTTATACAACCCCTGTTCCTTCAATGATGCTAGCCCTTCGTGCAAGAATGCTTCTAACGTTTTAGTCATCCAATCACTCCTGTCCATTTGATAAGTAAAACATAGCACGCAATGTAATCGTTTACAATGAAATGAATTGTTCTTTTTAACCAGATTAACAAACCGCTATTTAACGGGGGCAATTATAAGAAGGCCATTAAAAAAGCCCGTCCGAATTATCATAATTCAGACGGGCTTTTTTCAATTTGAAAATACGAGGTTAAATGATTTTACCTGGGTAAGGTTCGCCTGCTACAAATTGGAAATCTAAGGTTTCTAATTCATTAATATCCGTCACACACTTGCTGATGCCTTTAGCTAACATTAAGTTAATCGGATTTTCTTGCAAGTCATCTTCACAAACAAACACAATTGGCGTGTGGCTTGCGTTAAGATAACCGACTTCAAAAGCAGTCCCGGTATCTTCATCAGCCATATCCCATAAAACAACGGCCATATCGGCTAAGTCCATTGCAGTGATGTCGTTTTGATAAGTTTGGTTAGCCCATTCGTAACCACCGAATAAACCGTTAGGATCATTATCTTCAGTAACATCTTTGTATTGATGTTCTTGTGGACTATGGATATACCCAACTGTTGGGTTAGCTGCCAACGCTTTGTGGGCGCGTGCGACCATGTCTGCTTGTTTAGGGGTGAACCAGCCACCCGCTAGGTAAATTTGTTTTTGCATTGTTACGACTCCTCTTTATCAAACATTAAAAAGGGGTGGGACAAAATCGCTTTTGTCTACCGCCCCTTTTTGATTGGCGAATATTATTAGTTCAAACGTGCTTTTTAAGTCTAGTTTCCTGCGCTTAACCCTGCTCCTCAAACAACCGATTGCATCAGTTATTTACGGAGCTGTGTTAATGCTCAGAAACTGAGCAAACTTAAACGAACTCTCTTCTTAAACGTGTTTTATCAGCCATATTCTTCCGGTTAGCTACGAATACCAAATGATTGCTTCCAGCAATCATTCGCTATTCTATGCTGATTCTCAGAATACAACCGGCTGATAAAACACTCTTTTAAAATTCGTCTTCTTTGTCGTTTGAATTTAATTCGACGACTTTACCGGTTCTTAAGTAAACAATCCATTCACAGATGTTTGTAACGTAATCACCAATTCGTTCCAAATAACTGGCAACAAGCATGTAATCCATGCTGCCAACAACTGTTTCTGAATCCCGTTGCATTTCTTTAACACAGTCATCGTAAATGTTTTCCGAATAAGCGTTAATCGCTGTATCTTCTTCAGCAATCGTAATTGCTCGGCGCCGATCTTCTTTAACGTAGGCATCCAAGACTTCTTCTACCATTTGTTTTACTTTGTCGGCCATATCCGCAATATCTTTTTCGATATCCGGTACACGGGTATTGCCCTTCACACGAATCGTTGATTTAGCGATTGAAACCGCGTGATCGCCCATTCGTTCCAAATCAGAACTAGCCTTCATGATGGTTACGATAATTCGTAAATCAGTCGATACGGGTTGTTGAAGTGCAATTAATTCAAAACTCTTACGTTCCAAATCCGTTTCCCGTTCATTAATCTTATGATCATCTGCAATCACTTCTCTTGCCAATTGCTTATCGTGATTAATGAAGGCTTTAACAGATTTATAGATGGCTTCATTGACCATCATGCCCATTTCAGAAAAACGAACGTGTAGTTCATTCAATTCATCTTCAAAAAGTCTACGCATGCTATTCCCTTCTTTCTTAGCCAAAGCGGCCACTGATATAATCTTCCGTTTCTTTTTCGGTTGGGTTTAAGAAGATTTTCTTCGTTGGTGCATATTCAATTAATTCACCTTGTAAAAAGAATGCTGTCTTATCCGAAATACGAGAAGCCTGATGCATATTATGCGTCACCATTATAATGGTATACTGTTGGCGCAATTCTAGCAACATATTTTCGATTTTTGTACTCGAAATTGGGTCCAGTGCAGATGTTGGTTCGTCCATTAAGATGACTTTAGGCTTAACAGCAAGTACCCGGGCGATGCAGACCCGTTGTTGCTGCCCACCTGAAAGTGACAAAGCACTTTCGTGGAGTTTATCTTTTACGTCATCCCAAACGGCAGCTTGTTTCAAACTGGTTTCAACTGCTTCGTCCAAAACGCGGTGATCCTTCACGCCTGATAAACGTAACCCGTAGACAACATTATCGTAAATTGAAAATGGGAA
This sequence comes from Latilactobacillus parasakei, assembly GCF_049674265.1. NCBI lineage: Bacteria > Bacillati > Bacillota > Bacilli > Lactobacillales > Lactobacillaceae > Latilactobacillus > Latilactobacillus parasakei. The sequence continues at coordinate 904,924 of NZ_CP186861.1, forward strand.
TGGATTAGGTTGTTGGAAAACCATCCCTACTTCCTTCCGTAATTTAACGGTATCCATCTCAGGCGCATAAATATCCTGACCATTAAGTAAAAACTTGCCCGTCACCGTTGCGGAATCAATCAAATCGTTCATCCGGTTTAAACACCGCAGATACGTTGACTTACCACAACCAGAAGGCCCAATTAACGCCGTAATTTCATTTTCTGCAAAATCCATATTAATGCCTTTTAAGGCCTCATTTTTACCATAGAACAAATGAACATCTGAGGATTCAATAATTTTATTCGCCAACTGGCAAACCTCCTTGTATGCTAGCCGAAATGACCAGACACATAATCTTCTGCCGCTTTAATCTTAGGACGGGTAAACATCTTCCGGGTTTCATCAAATTCGAGCGCGTGCCCTGAATGGAAAAAGGCTGTGTAATCACTAATCCGCGCTGCTTGTTGCATATTGTGCGTCACAATGACAATTGTATATTGTTCTTTCAAGCGAATTAATGTTTCTTCAACGGTGTTTGTTGAGATGGGATCCAAAGCCGAAGCCGGTTCATCCATCAAGAGAATATCAGGTTTCATCGCGATTGCGCGTGCGATACAAAGCCGTTGTTGTTGCCCACCTGATAAGGCCAAGGCACTCTTATTCAAAGAATCTTTTACTTGATCCCAAAGAGCAGCTTGTTTAAGCGTTGTTTCGACGATTTCATCTAGGTACTTTTTATCTTTTTGACCGTGTTGTTTCAAAGCAAATGTAATGTTGTCGTAAATAGATTTAGCAAACGGATTAGGACGTTGGAAAACCATCCCAATATGTTCGCGCATCTTATAAACGTCAACTTCATCACTATTGATATCAACATCCCGATACATAATCTTCCCGGTCACACGAGTATTAGCAATATTATCATTCATCCGGTTTAAACTCCGGAGATACGTTGATTTACCTGAGCCAGAAGCCCCGATTAACGCCGTAATCCGATAACGTTCAAATTGTAATGACGCATCGTGCATCGCACGTTTGTCACCATAGTAGACGTTTAAATCTTCAGTTGACAACGCAATTTCATGTTTAGGTTCTGCTAATTTTTTGATATGTGTTTTTGTTAAATCATAATCTGCCATAAACTTCTCCTATGCTGCTGTCATTTTGCGGTAAACGCGCTTGCCGATTACCCGTGCTAACCAGTTGAATAATAGGACAGCGATAATCAAGACGGCCGATGCCCCAGCTGATACAGCTGTCGCATCCGGCATAATGCCTTCAGAATTAATTTTCCAAATATGCACAGCCAATGTTTCGGCTGGACGCATTGGATTCAAAGGACTTGCGATATACGTTGGATTCCAGTTCGTGAAATCTAATGACGGCGCACTTTGACCTGCTGTGTAAATTAAAGCAGCGGCTTCACCGAAAATCCGGCCGGCTCCTAAAATCATCCCCGTAATAATATTGGGTAACGCTTCTGGAATAATGACGTGTTTAACCGTTTCATAACGTGATAAACCAAGCGCAAGACCAGCTTCACGTTGTGTAAAGTGGATTGATTTCAAAGCATCTTCAACGTTTCGTGTTAATAATGGTAAGTTAAAGACGGTTAGGGCCAAAGCCCCCGCTAAAATTGAGAAGCCTAATTTAAATTGAATAACGAAGACTAAGAAACCAAACAAACCAACCACGACTGATGGTAAAGAGCTTAAAACTTCAATTGCCGTCCGGACGACGTTTGTGACCCAGTTTTTAGGGGCGTATTCAGCGAGGTAAATCCCAGCACCAATTGAAAGTGGCACGGAAATCACCATCGCAATTACCAATAGGTAGAATGAATTAAAGAGTTGAACGCCAATCCCGCCACCTTTTGTAAAGGTTGACGCTGGGTTCGTCAAAAATTGCCAAGTCACGTGCGGTAACCCGCGAATTAAGATATAACCTAGTAAACTTGCCAATAATAAAACAATTAAGCCAGCGATTAGTGTTAAAACGCCGGTTGCAACTTTATCCCATTTTTTTGCATCCATTAGCGACCCATTGCTCCCTTCCGACCAATTAAACGAACTAATAAGTTAAATAATAGTGACATTAATAATAAGAGCAGTGCCAATGACCATAAGGCGTTATTGGCAAGTGAGCCCATAACGGTGTTCCCGATTCCCATTGTCAAGACACTGGTTAATGTTGAGGCGGGCGAAATCAAGTTATGTGGCATTAAGGCCGCATTCCCGATAACCATCTGAACGGCAAGTGCTTCACCAAACGCCCGTGCCATCCCGAAGACAACCCCGGTTAAAATCCCAGGTGTTGCCGATCTTAGGACGACTTTCCAAGTTGTTTGCCAACGTGTGGCACCTAATGCCAATGACGCTTCCCGATAGTGCCGTGGCACACTCTTCAAAGCATCAACGGTCATTGAAGTCACCGTTGGTAAAATCATGATGAACAACACACAGGTTCCGGCTAAAATCCCAAAACCACTGCCGCCAAAGATATGGCGCATTGTTGGGACAACTACTGATAACCCGATAAAACCATACACAACAGATGGAATCCCAACCAGTAATTCCATAACGGGTTGTAAAATCTTTTCCCCCCGTTTAGGTGAAATTTCTGTCATGAAGATCCCAGCACCAATGGCAAATGGTGTTGCCAATAAGGCTGCCAAGAACGTCACGCCAAACGAGCCCATAATCATTGGGAGCGCCCCAACTTCTGGTCGACCATGACTATCCTTAAGACTTGGATTCCAATCACTTTGGGTTAAAAAGCGCCATAGGCTGACCTTATCCTTAAAGAAGGTTGCGAGTCCTTTAGAGGCCACAAAGTAAAAAATAGCCAGAACGATAAAAACGATTAAACTGATACACAATAAACTGATTAATTTTCCACGGCTTTCGGTTTTCGCCGCCCGTGATTTTTTCAGTAAACTTGCCTTAATTGGATCCATTTTTGCCACCTACTTAACCTTCGTAATTGTGCCGTCTAACGACCGTTCAACTTGCATTTGTGCGACTGGGATGTAACCCATTTTGCTAACTTGTTTGTTTTGAATCTTATCCGATAAAACATAGGCCAAGAATTCTTTGGTTAGTCCCGTTGGTTGACCTTTAGTGTAAACATGTTCGTATGACCAGATTGGCCAAGTATTATTCATAACGTTTTGATCATCTGGTGCAACACCATCCAGTTTAAGCGTTGCAACCGTGCTATCCACGTAAGAAAAGGCTAGATAACTAATCGCCCCGGGTGTATTGGCCACGATTGAACGGACCATCCCGGTTGAATCTTGTTCTTGCGCTGGTTTTGTTTTGCGATTACCCATTACCCATTGTTCAAAGGTTGAACGCGTCCCACTACCTTGTGCCCGGTTAACCAAGACCACTTCTTGATCAGGACCGCCGACTTGCTGCCAGTTCGTAATTTCGCCGCTAAAGATTTTAGCCAACTGCGTCAGCGATAAATTCTTAACGCCAATTTTTTTATTGATGACTGGTGTAATACCAACAACTGCCACCTTATGATCGACTAATTTGTCCGCTTTAATGCCGGCTTTTTCTTCTGCAAATAAATCAGAATTACCCATTTGAACGGCACCTTCTTGAATCTGGCTTAACCCAGTCCCAGAACCGCCACCTTGAACGTTAATAAATTGACCTGAATGTTGGGCACTGTATTGTTCGGCTAACGCTTCAATCAATGGCTGTAAGGCCGATGACCCAACTGCCGTGACTGACTGTCCATTTTGTTTAGATTGACAACCAGTTAATAGTAATACAACGAATGTGACTAATAAGCCAATAACACTACGTTTACGCATGCTAATCCTCCACGAATTCCATTTAAACCCTTTGATTAATTATAGAAAAGAATTGTAAAATCTAACACTATTGAATGTAAATATTTTGTAAATCACGCTAAGGGAAAGGTTAAAGTAAACTGACTACCGACTCCTAGCTGGCTTTCAACCGTCAATTGACCACCGATACTTTCGGTAATTTCCTTAGCAATCGCTAAGCCTAACCCAGTCCCACTCTTATGTGTGGCCCGGGCTTGATCAACGCGATAGAATCGTTCGAAAATCCGTTCTTGTAAATCACTTGGAATACCAAGACCGGAATCAACAACCTGAATGGTCAACTGCTGTTGATCGGCCTGAGCGGTAATGACCAGCGATCCTGCTTGTTTGTTGTAAGTAATCCCATTGGCGATTAAATTCTTTAAGACTTGGTTTAACTTCATCTTTTGCGTCTTAAACGTTAATGTCTCCGGAATATTGACGGAAACATGAATTTCTTTTTGCTGGATCTTTTGTTGCATCAATTCTAGGTTAGCTACAACCATCGCTTTTAGCGCAATGTCTTGGGCCTGTGTTTGGTCTTGGCGATCCAAGTGTGATAATGCCAAAATATCCTGAATTAAGGCTGTCAGGCGCGTGCTTTCTTCGTAAATAATCTTCAAGAACTGCTGCAAGGTTTCCGGATCATCCTTGGCTCCCGCTAACAGTGTTTCAGCAAAACCTGTAATTGCCGTGACCGGCGTCTTCAATTCATGACTGACGTTGCTAACAAAATCGAGCTGCATCTGTTCAACCCGGCGAATATCGGTTAAATCATACAAAATCACTAACGCCTGGAATTTAGACTTCACAGTATTTAACTGCACCACATTGGCATCCACAAACCGTTCCCGATTTTGAATGAGCTGAATTTCTTGGTGATGACTCCGTCGATACCGGAAAGTATGTTCAATCATCCGCGTTAATTCATAGGTCTTAATATCATCGATATACGGATGCTTTTGGGTTTCGATCGTTGTCTCCAATAACTGGCCCATTGCCTCGTTATGCAGCACGACTTGCCGGTTTTCATTAATCACCATTACTCCGACCGGTAAATGATCAATCAACCGATCAAAACTGCCTTGTTGGATGGCAATCTTTTGCCGCATGTGACGCATATCCTTGTTTAATTGGTTCACTTCGTGTGCGAGGACGTATAATGACGCGTCCTTTTGGAAAATAATTGGTTCTGGCGTTTCTTCGTAGCGAATATGATGAATATTAGCCACCAAAATCTTCAAATGCTCATAAAAATGACTCCGTTGACGCTTGAATTGTAAAAGAATAATCAGACTAAATAGTAAATACAAAACAGTCACTGTCAGGGCGATTTCCGGCCAAGTATGCCAGAAGCGTTGTTGTGGCATCAATAAGACAAACGTTGGCTGACTCGATTGATGGACCGCAACTAAATACCAACGCCCATTGATCTTTTGCCTAACACTAAAATTGCGCGTGGTATGATCACGATTTAAAACATCAGCCACTGACCGTTCCAACTTGGTGTGGTGTGACGACTGTGGCGTGACGACTTGTAATTTATTTTGTTGTAGCCATTTTTGCCGCTTGAAACTAGCGTCCTTCACGATTAAGGCGTAATCGGCACTTCGTTCTTTGAGCGTTGCATTTTGCTGACGGTAAATCACTAAATTAATGAGTAAAATAAAGGCTATGTAAATAGCCACTAAAATAGTGGCTAGCTTATAAAATCTCACTTGATCATGCTTGGTCATGTGCGGGGTCCTCCAACTGATACCCAAAACCACGAACTGTTTTCAGATAAACAGGATGGCGCGGATCATCTTCAATTTTTTCGCGCAAATGACTCACTTGAATGTCAACCATCCGGGTTTCAGCTGGGTAGTCAAAGCCCCAAACGGCATTTAATAATTTTTCGCGACTTTGCACCTTATTAAGACGGTGCATAAAGTACACTAATAATTCAAATTCCTTCGGTGTTAAGTGCAACTTGTGATCACCTTTTTTAGCGATTACTTCGGTTTCGTCCACACTTAAATCACCGACCACAATCGTCTCAGACACTTGTTCAACGGGTTGTTCAACTGGTTGGGCTGTCCGGCGTTCAATCGCTCGAATTCGGGCGATAATTTCGCGGGGACTAAAGGGTTTCGTCACGTAATCGTCTGCGCCAACTTCAAGGCCGACAATCTTATCCGTTTCATTGTCCTTAGCCGTTAAAATCATAATCGGCGTTTTCAATTTAGCTTCCCGAATCTTTTTAGTTACCGCAATCCCATCTAGTTTTGGTAACATCAAATCCAAAATAATAAAATCGAATTTTTGTTGTAAGGCCATCGTTAGCGCTTGAGCACCATCCGTTGCCGTCATTACCTTGAAATGTTCTTGCTCTAGATTATATCTCAACAATGTCAAGATTGCTGGTTCATCGTCTACCACTAGAATCGTTTTCATCAATGTCATCCTTCTCTAATCAATTCTCTGGAAATAAAATAACACCTAATTCGTGGGGTGCATCGGCAAAAACAGCACTTTCCGTAATGCGATATTCACCCTGAAGATCTTGAACTTTCAAATGACAATAAGTCGAATGACTTTGAATCGCCTGATAAAAATTTTCATTGTTTGAAATTGCTCGGCCATTACATTCTACAATCACATCCCCAGCTTCTAACCCCATCTTAGCGGCTGGTGTTTGTTCGAGAACCCCCAAAATACGAATGCCGGCATACGGTTTTGTAAAATGTTGCTTATTCGCCCGGCTTTGTTGTCTCAATCGCCATTGTAAGATAAAACAGATAATTAACGCAACACTTAACGTGCTCAATATGATGCTTGGGAATATAAAGCTAATGATTCCAGCCACCACAATCACACCGCCAAACGTTATTTGGGTCCGCAAATCACGTGCCACTAACGCTGACATCAATTCTTTAATCGCTTTAACTGAAAAACCGAGAATTAACGGTAAGATGACGATGTTAAATGATTGCTGCCCAATACGTAAGACTGGCCAAAAGCCCCAATCAGGCAACTGATGCGTGCCTGGGATTAAAAAGAAAACAGGTACTAAATAAATTTGACGACTCGTAAACATCGCTGTCATCCGGCCTCGGCTACTCGTGATGACGTGTGGCGTCACCACCTTAGTGGCATCCCATTTTTGTAAAAAGCCTGTTAGAATCGTGACTAATCCCGCGACAATTAATAGTTCTGCTAATAGGCTGTTCCCAGCTAAAATCTGGTATTGCGGCCAAATCAGCGTACTGATTAAGTACAATAAAGCACTCAATAAAATGAGGACGTTTCCAGCAAAGCCAATCGGCATTAATAATAAGGCCACTACCGCGACAATTTGATAGACTAACCACCAATTTAAATTAATCGTGACGCCCAACAACAAGGTACAACAACTGAGCGCTAAGCCCGCTAATAACCCATGCCACCAAAATAGTTTTAACTCTGGCCACTTAGGATTGACAGCAATTCTAAATGTCTGTCGTTCATGTTTTATACGATGCAGCGCTAACCAAAAAGCAAACACAATCGCCACCCATAACAATGGTGTCGTGAAAAAGGTAAGCAACATATTAACGAACATCTCCATTAAATAAACCCTCCAACCTATTCAATCCTGCCAACCTAAAACAGATGCTAATCACACCTGCTAAACAGCCCGCTGAACTTTCCCCATAAGTATAGCATTTTGCCCCGTTAACTGCCTAGCCCTTAAAAGCGCTAAAAAAGGAACCTCGGCTAAAAAGCTGAGATCCCTTTTTATAAATCATTATGATTACTTTTAGATTTTTAAGAAACGACGCATTGAAACAACTGATCCCAAGGCCCCGATAACAATCCCTAAAATAGCCATTGTTAAATCGAGTTGGAATAAGAACATGCCAGGTCGTAAAAGTGAGTAACCGGCAGAAGCCATGCTGAGGGCCATATGGTTATAAACCCAGACATAGCCAAAATCGATTACGATAACCGGAACAATTACCCCTAATAACCCAGTCCAAGCCCCTTCAAAGAGGAATGGCCAACGAATATAGGCGTTGGTTGCCCCAACTAAGCGCATAATCCCGATTTCGTCACGTCGTGATAAAATCGTAATCCGAATTGTATTTGAGATTAAGAAGACAGCTACGAATAAGAGCAACGCTGCAAAACCTAAGCCCCATTTACGGATATTCTTCATCACGCTAAAGAGTTTCTTAGCATTATTACCACCATAAGTAGCATCGTAAACATGAGCTAATTTCTTAGCTTTTTTGGCAACCCCAATCGTTTTATTAGGGTTTGTTGTGCTGACCATGTAAACGTCATAAAGTGGGTTATCGTCGCCGGTAAACATCTTGAATGATTGGCCATAACTACCAACCACTTTATTCAATTCTTTTTTCCGACTTGAATAAGTGACTTTTTTGACAGACGCCATTTTTTTAAGTTTCTTTTCTAACTGATCTTTTTGATCATTGGTTGTACCACGTTCGACCATTACCCGGACGTGCACGTCATTTTCGATATCATTTGAAATTTTATTAAAATTAAAAATCATCGCAAAAACAACGCCGACCAATAGTAATGTAACGGTAACGGCACTGACAGCAGCCACTGACATCCAGCCATTACGCTTTAAACTCTTAAAACTATCATTTAAATGGCGCTTCAACGTTCTAATCTTCATAGCCATACTCACCTTCTTTTTCATCCCGGACCAAACGACCATCTTCAATCGCTAAGACACGATGCGTCCGTTCGTTAACCATTTGTCTGTTATGAGTCGCCATTAAAACAATTGTTTCTTTATTGTTGATGGCTTCTAAAATATCCATGATGCCTTCAGAAGTTTCTGGATCTAAGTTCCCAGTTGGTTCATCAGCAATGAGGACCTCTGGATAGTTAACGATGGCCCGTGCAACAGCGACCCGTTGTTGTTCCCCACCAGATAATTCGTTAGGAAAACGATCATTTTTAGCCTTTAGGCCCACTAATTCAAGCACTTCAAGTACCCGTTTTTGGATGACTTCGGGTTCAGCTTCAATGACTTCCATTGCGTAAGCGACATTTTCAAAAACTGTCAACCGTGGTAATAATTTGAAATCTTGGAAAACCACACCGACTTTACGGCGTAAATAAGGGACTTCCCGATCTTTCATATTCACTAAGTCAAAACCAGCCACTTCAATTTCACCACTGGTGGCCTTTAATTGATGATATAACATCTTAATAAATGTTGATTTACCAGCACCACTTGGTCCAACAATATAGGCAAATTCGCCAGCATCAATCGTTACGGATAAATCCTTGATTGCTGTGACACCATTTGGATATTCTTTGGACACATTCGTCATTCGAATCACTGAGGTAACACTCCTTTTTAATTGTTCATCATGTAATCTACAAAAAACACTAGTCGTATTTTATTATAGCATGCCATCTTACTTATTCGGCATCAAAATTAGTAAACTCTAACGAATCCCTCCGCCAAGCTTAATTCGGATTTTTTTGGCTCAATTGCCATTGCAAGTAAGCATACATAAATGGATCTAAATCGCCGTCCATGACAGCTTGACCGTTACCTGTTTCGTAATTAGTCCGGTGATCTTTAACCATCGTATAGGGATGGAAAACATACGATCTAATTTGAGAACCCCAGCCAATTTCGAGTTGCTCCCCTTTGATGGCAGCTGCTTTTTTAGCTTGTTCTTCTTGTTCTTTTTGATACAACTTAGCCTTCAACATATTCATCGCGGTTTCTCTATTTTGCAATTGTGACCGTTGTGCTTGTGAGCTAACCACAATCCCCGTTGGTAAATGGGTTAAGCGGACCGCTGAAGAGGTTTTATTGATATGTTGCCCACCAGCCCCACTTGAACGGAAAACGTCAACCCGCAAGTCTTCTGTGCGCACTTCGATATCAATCGAACCGTCTAATTCAGGCATCACATCGACCGAACAAAATGATGTATGACGCCGACCGGCTGAATCAAATGGTGAAATACGAACTAAGCGATGGACCCCTTTTTCAGAGCGCAATAATCCGTAGGCATTATGGCCCTTGATCATCAAAGTGACACTTTTAATGCCGGCTTCTTCACCTGCTTGATAGTCCTCTGTTTCTACGGTAAAACCGTGCGCATCTGCCCAACGTAGATACATCCGTAATAACATGGCCCCCCAGTCTTGGGATTCTGTTCCGCCAGCCCCTGGGTGTAATTCGACAATCGCGTTATTGCTGTCGTATTCACCTGATAACAATTGCCCCAGTTCATATTGGCGCATCTGACTTTGAATCTGCTCTAAATCGGCTTCAAAGCTCGCCTGTAGCTCATCATCAGGTTCTTCTTGTAATAACTCTAAAGTGACACTCAATTCTTCAAACTGCGCCTGTAATTGGTTAAAAGAATCATATTTTTCTTTTAACACATTATTTTGATCAATTAATTGTTGCGCTGATTGTTGGTCATTCCAAAAATCAGGATCTGCCATCTGCGCTTCATTTTGCGCGATGCTTTCTTGCAGGCCTTCTAAGTCAAAGAGACCCCCTGAACTGCGTTATTTTACTCTCAATTTCGTTTAATAAATGTCTTGCTTCACTTAATTCCATTTGATTAACCTCTTTTTGATTTCATGCCATTAAAAAATGGCTAAGTCAATTGCCTCAGCCATTCGTTAATTAGCGTCGAATATTTTGACGAATTTCCGCCTTCATGAAGAGTCGAGTTGTATCGTAATCGATATCACTAATCATTTCTTCAAACATTCTGTAGCCTTCTTCTTGATATTCAACCAATGGATTCATTTGACCGTAGCCCCGTAATCCGATTGAATTTCTAAGTTGATCCATCGCATCGATGTGGTCTGTCCAACGTTCATCAACAACACGGAGAATAACAACTTTTTCAAATTCAAGCATTTGATTTTCATCAGATAATTGTTTTTGTTTTGTCGCATAATTCTTTTCTGCAAAAGTCATCAATAATGCTTCGATTTCTTCAGCTGACTTACCTTGTAACTTCTCAATCGTTAATTGTTCTTCACTGACCATTGAAGTCGTTGCAAAATCATGAATTGCTTCAAGGTTCCAATCTGCTGTATCACCTTGTGTGTGCAATTGAACGATTCGTTTAACCGTTCTTGAAATCATTGGCATAATCACTTCTTTTAAGTTGTCTTCTGCCATGATGACTTGCATCCGTTGTTTATAGATCACTTCACGTTGTTCACGCATGACATCATCGTATTGAAGGGTTTGTTTACGTGTATCGTAGTTATTCCCTTCAACCCGTTTTTGTGCGGCTTCAACTTGGCGAGTAATCATCTTACTTTGGATGACAGCATCATCGTCTGAAATCTTCATCCGGTCTAGGAATGCTTTGATTCGTTCTGAACCAAAACGTTTCATCAAGTCATCTTCCAATGACATGTAGAATTGTGTTTCACCAGGATCACCTTGACGACCAGCACGGCCTCGAAGTTGGTTATCAATCCGTCGTGATTCATGACGTTCAGTCCCAATAACAGCTAAGCCACCTAAATCTGTAACACCAGGTCCTAATTTAATATCAGTCCCACGACCAGCCATATTAGTAGCGATTGTAACAGCGCCCCGTTGGCCAGCATTCATGATGATTTCAGCTTCTTTGAAATGGTTTTTCGCATTCAAGACAGCATGTGGTACGTTGTTTTCGTCTAACAAACGTGATAATAATTCTGAAGATTCAACCGCAACTGTCCCAACTAATGTTGGTTGGCCTTTTTCGTAACGTGATTTGATGTCTTTTACAACAGCGTGGAATTTACTTTCAAGCGTTGGATATAAGACATCTGATTTGTCGTTACGTGCGATTGGGCGGTTCGTTGGAATTGAAATAACTTCCATATTGTAAATTTCACGGAATTCTTCTTCTTCGGTCTTAGCCGTCCCAGTCATCCCTGAAAGTTTGTTATACATTCTGAAGTAATTTTGGTACGTAATGTTAGCCATTGTTTTGGTTTCATCTTGGATTTCAACGCCTTCTTTGGCTTCAATCGCTTGATGTAAACCATCTGAATAACGACGACCATCCATCACACGGCCGGTAAATTGATCAACGATCAAGACTTCACCATCTTGGACCACATAATCGATATCCTTCAACATGATGAAGTTAGCCCGTAATGATTCATCCAAATGATGGGTCAATGCTGTATTTTCAATATCATATAAGTTATCAAGGCCAAAGTTAGCTTCAGCTTTACCGATACCGGCTTCTGTTAAACTAATTGTTTTTGTAGGCCAATCGATTTTATAATCTGTATCTTCTTTTAAGGTTTTCACAAAGCGGTCCGCACGGATATAAAGTGCCGTTGATTTTTCTGCTTGTCCAGAAATAATCAAAGGTGTCCGAGCTTCATCAATTAAGATTGAATCCACTTCATCGACAATTGCAAAGTTCAATGGACGTTGTACCATTTCTTCTTTGTAAACAACCATGTTATCACGTAAGTAATCAAAACCAAGTTCACTATTGGTTGAATACGTAATATCAGAGTTGTAAGCATCCCGTTTTTCTTCAGGGGTCTTCGCATTTAAGTTCAACCCAACTGAAAGACCTAACCAATTATACAATTCACCCATTTCAGTCGCATCACGACTTGAAAGGTATTCATTGACGGTAACAACGTGGACCCCTTGGCCCGCAAGCGCGTTCAAATAAACGGGCATTGTAGCGGTTAACGTTTTACCTTCACCAGTTTTCATTTCAGCGATATTGCCTTCGTGTAATGTAATCCCACCAATAATTTGAACTCGGAACGGGAATAAACCAAGCACACGTTTAGCGCCTTCTCGAGCGACCGCGAATGCTTCCGGTAAAATATCGTCTAATGTTTCGCCATTTGCTAATCTTGTTTTGAATTCAGGTGTCTTCGCTTGTAACGCTTCGTCTGATAAATTACTGTATTCATCTTCATAAGATTGCACTTTATCGGCAATTTTGCCCATTCGTGCAACTTCACGTTTATCGCTTTCTACCCATGATTTTAGAAAATTTGCCATTTATTATAATTCTCCTCTGGAAATTCTGATCACTATGATTTTAATTAAATTTTAGAATTACTGGACCACTAACAACTTATTCTAACATTTATTACAGTCAATTAAAACCTACTGCTTAAACAAATACGTGCGATTGGCCATAAAATTAACCCTATTACCTATAGTCTTATTCTGAAAATAAATAAAGAGCCCGAAACAAACACTATTTTGTTTGTTTCGAACTCTTCACGATGTCTATTTAAAATTGTTATTCATCTGTTTCGATCAAACCATAACGACCGTCTTGGCGTTTGTAAACAATGCTTGTGCCATTTGTTTCTGAATCCTCAAAGATAAAGAATTCATGACCTAACATGTTCATTTGTAAGATAGCTTCTTCGCTGTCCATTGGTTTTAATGAAACACGTTTAGTTCTAACAACTTGCATTGGTTCTTCTGGTAAAGTTTCTTCAGAAGAAACCACTAATTCAACACCCTTGATACCACGTTCGCGTGATTTACGATTAATTTTTGTTTTGTATTTACGGATTTGACGTTCTAGTTTATCAGTTACCAGATCAACACTACCGTACATGTCTGGTGATGTTTCTTCGGCTCTAAGAACCAAATAAGGGAGCGGAATAGTCACTTCGACCTTCGCTGTTTTATCAGGATAGACTTTCAAGTTAACGTGTGCAGTTGCGGTAGCTGACTCATCAAAATATTTTTCGAGTTTGCTGATTTTTTTCTCAACGTAACTCCGAATTGCTTCTGTGACTTCAATATTTTCTCCACGGACATTAAAACTTAGCATATGATTTCTCCCCTTTCACAAATAACCCCATTGGTTATTTGTCACCCAATAATCGATAAATTATTGGGGCTTTGTTACTAAGTTCATTATATATAAATTGCGGCCAATAGACAAATAAAACGATTACTATCTAGCTAAAGTAATCGCATTAATTGCAAGCCGGGGGTATTTAGCATGCAGACATTGTTGTGCATGCCACACCGTTCGGCCCGTCGTATAAATATCATCCAAGATTATTATCGATTGCACCTTAGCAGGTAATTTTTGTGGTATTAATTCAAAAAATTGGGGACTTGCCAGGCGTTCTACACGATTTTTTTGTGCTTGGCCTTTCTCTGTTGGCTGCTTTTTCAAAAGCGGCATTAGCGGAAAGCAATTCTCGAATAATCCCTGGACCGGATTGAAACCGCGATCTTGTAGATGTTGCTCATCAGCGGGAATCGGCATGTAAATCACATGCGGTTTTACTGGAAATCGTGTTCGAATCTCCCGTTCAAATAACAGTCGTATTTGATAATCTCCTTGGCCCTTATAACGTTGAAAATACAACTGCATCGCTCGGTTATAAGTAAAGAGCGCCTGAGTTTTGAAATGCTGCTGGGGATAAAGTTGGCGCCATTGCTGACAATCAGAACATAAAATACCCTTCGGTAGCGGCCGACTACAATCCGAGCAACGATTGCCACTGATGCGTTCAAATTGCTGTAAACAAACTTGGCAGATGTGTGGCTTAAGTAGTGGTTTTAATTGCAGCAGTTGCTTAATGCTCGGCTTTTCGATAATGACATTCTGGCACATTAAACAGTTGATTGTAATCGCCGTCCCCTCTGATTTTGGGCTTTAATTTGTCGACAAGCCCCCTTAATCGCACGCGTGTAATCCTGATAATAAAAATGAACCGGATTGTGGGCATAATCTTTATGCCGTCCCGCTCGCCCGGCAATCTGCACTAAAACTGATTCATTAAACACCAGGTGCTCTGCTCCCAAGACCAAAACCGCAACGTTTTTAAATGTGACCCCCCGTTCCAAAATGGTGGTCGTCACCATTAATTGGATTTGCTGTGCTCTAAACGCCGCAATCTTTTTGATCTGATCCGGATCGTTTGCATGCACCGTTTCAATTCTGACTGCCGGTAATAAAATTGATAGTCGGTTGGCAACTGGTTTTAATAACCTGACTTGCGGTATAAATAGCAACACCTGTTGCGTTTTTAAACAAGTCTGACAATCACGCTCAAGCCGCTTAGGTAAACGACCTTTTTTTAACTGGGCCCGCCAATTAAACGTGATATGGCATTGTGGCTCTGGTAATAAGTACCCATGAAAACGAAGTGGAAGTTCACTGACCGTCATTTGTTTAGCAGCAATCGCTCGTTTAATGGCCGGTGTCGGCGTGGCCGTTAAATATAATAACGCACACTGAGGCTTGCAAGCTTGTTCAACTGCCGTAGCTAAAACCGGGTTATCAACAAAAGGAAAAGCATCCACTTCATCAACGATTACCGTATCAAATGCGTGGTAAAACTTCAGCAATTGATGCGTCGTGCAGATCACTAATTGGGTATAGCGGTAGGGCTCTGTTTGCTCACCGTACATCAACATGATACTTGTCGTCGCAAAAGCGGCTTGCAGTCGCGGATAAAGTTCTAGACAGACTGCGACTCTAGGGGCCGCCAGACATACTCGCTGTCCTTTTTGGAGCGCAGCTAAAATCCCTTGAAAAAGCATCTCGGTCTTCCCGGCGCCGGTCACAGCCGTTAATACGTGCCGTTTTTGGGCTTGGATAACCTCAACCACCGCTTGGGCGGCTTGTTCCTGATATGGCGTTAGTTGTCCCTCCCACGTTAACTTCGGTATGACGGCTTTGAATAAATGATCCTCAGGAATTGTGTATAACAAATCGCCCTCTACCAAGCGACCAAATAACAAACACTGCGCACAATAATGGCGACCGTCTGGTAAACAGTTTTGCGGTGGCACCACTTGCTGGCAACGTTGACAAATCAAGCGATGCTTGACCCGTAAAAACGCGGGTCGCTGCTCAATCTGTGGTAAACTATAATTATTATTTTGCGTATCGGCTAACTGGGCCGCAGTAAACTGACGACCACAGGCGATTATTTGTTGTTCCATTTGATTGACCCCTTTAGGACTAACATACGCAATCGGAATCTATTTTTTTGAGGTGGCCTCTATGGAAAGTTATTTAACCGTTCAAGCAGACGGGCAGTTTGAACTCGAAATTAAAAAGTCCCGTTTTATTTGCCAAATCGCTCGAGTTAACGATGAAGCCGCTGCCCAAGACTTCATCGATCAAGTCCGTAAAACGCATGCGAAAGCAAATCATAATTGCTTCGCCTATCAACTGGGACAACCCGCTAATATTCAAAAACAAAGCGATGATGGTGAACCCAGCGGTACTGCAGGCGTTCCTATACTGGAAGTCTTGCGTCAAATGCAACTTACAAACCTCTGTGTTGTCGTTACGCGGTATTTCGGTGGGACTAAACTAGGAACTGGTGGCTTGATTCGTGCTTATAGCCACGTGACTTCCGCTGCTCTTGAGCATCTTGGTATCGTTCAAGGAATCGAACAAACTGCCTGTCATTTAACCATTGATTATCCGCAGTTTGACTCCCTCCAAAATCGCTTAGCACAACTAGATCTGATTGCTCAGGATATTCAATACACAACCAACATCCAACTAACAGTCTGGTTACCCACCGAAGAAGTGCCAGCTTTTGAAACCCAGATGACAGAATTACTCAATGGCCAGCTCACCTTGACGTTTGGCCAACAGCAATTTAACGAAGTCCCCATCAGCGCCCAAGCCATTCACGACTTGCGTTATCAAAAATAACCATCAAAAAAAGGATTAGCCAGTGGCTAATCCTTTTCTTCATCTTTAGGTTTTAATAATCGTTTTAGTAAATGTAATAGCGGTTGGCGATTTTCACCAACTAACCCAATTGATTCAACAAACAATTCAAGGCCAATTAAGACTGCGATTGTTAAGGCTAAGCTCCCCCACAATGTTGATAATGGGTATAGTAACGAAATGAGTGAGAAAACTAACGCTAAACCGTAAATAACCAATACGGTTTGCCGATGTGATAAGCCTAATTGCATCAAACGGTGATGTAAATGATGTTTATCCGCTTGTGAAATTGGTTTGCGGTTTAAGATCCGCCGTAACATCGCGTAAACCGTATCCGTAATTGGGACCCCTAAAATAATAACTGGAATCAATAACGTAATAAAGGTCACATTTTTCAAGCCCTTCAAGGATAAGACCGCAATCATGAACCCTATGAACAAGGCCCCGGTATCCCCCAAGAAAATCTTGGCGGGATGGAAATTATGCGGCAAGAAGCCAATTAACGCAGCGACTAAACAGAAAATCATGATTGAAACACTCACATTGGTAATCGATAGAAAGAAATAGGCAATCACGCCCATCGTGAATAGGGCGATGATTGAGACCCCGGTCGCTAAACCGTCCAAGCCATCAATTAAGTTCACCGCATTGGTAATCGCTAAGATCCAGAAAATTGTGATTGGAAAACTTAACCAGCCCAATTTAAAGGTCCCAACAAGCGGAATAGTTAAGATATTCATCCGCACACCCGCTAAAAAGTAAATCACTAAGGCAGCGATTAAAATCCCTAGCATTTTTTCTTTTGGACTTAATTCCTTGATATCATCAATCATCCCAGTGATGATGATGATACATTCTGCTAAAAAGATACTAAATAGTTCATGCGTTGGAAACTGTCCGCGCAATAAAATAAAAGTGCCTACATTAAAGGCAATAAAAATCGCCAGACCACCCATTGAGGGCATTGCTTTCTTATTCACTCGGCGAGCATTGGGTTTATCAACCGCGCCTAAGACAAAAGCTAAGCGTCTAACGAGCGGTGTGATTGCGGCCGAAACGAGCATGGTCGCAAACAACCCAACGATGATTCTAAACATGGGCATCATTTGATTCGCCTACTTTCTCTAACATTCACTTTATTATACAAATCCCAGCCCATAAACACAACCAGGACTTGATTTCTTAATGAAATTCAAAAAAAGAGGGTGCGACAAATTTAATTGCCCACCCCCAAGAATATACTGACTAAAAATTACTTAGCATACTCAACTGTTCTTGTTTCTCGGATAACCGTCACCTTAATATGACCAGGATATTCGAGTTGATCTTCAATCTGGTTCTTAACATCACGCGCTAAGACAGTTGCTTGATCATCTGTGACTTGTTCTGGTTTAACAATCACGCGGACTTCTCGGCCGGCTTGGATTGCAAAACTATGGTCAACACCCTTGAAACTGTTCGTAATACTTTCAAGTTTCTCAAGACGATGAATATAGTTTTCAAGTGATTCAGAACGCGCCCCTGGACGAGCAGCTGAAATTGCATCAGATGCAGCTACCAGAACTGAGATAATTGATGTTGCTTCAATATCACCATGATGTGAGCCAATTGCGTTAATTACCGTTGCCGGTTCCTTATAACGCGTTGCAAGTTCAACACCAATTTCAACGTGTGAGCCATCAACTTCATGATCCAATGCTTTACCGATATCATGTAATAAGCCAGCACGTTTTGCGAGTGTGACATCTTCGCCTAATTCAGCAGCTAAAATCCCCGTTAATTTAGCGACTTCAATCGAATGATTCAAGACGTTTTGACCATAACTTGTTCTAAAGTGTAAACGGCCTAAAATCTTAATGAGGTCTGGATGCATCGTATGAATCCCGACATCAAAAATGGCTTGTTCACCGATTTGGCGAATTTGTTCGTCCATTTCTTTACGTGATTTATCCACCATTTCTTCAATACGAGCTGGATGAATCCGACCATCTTGAATTAACTTCTCTAAGGTCATTCGTGCGATTTCACGTCTAATTGGATCAAAACCACTTAGCACAACTGCTTCTGGTGTATCATCGATAATTAAGTCAATCCCAGTTAACGTTTCGAGGGTGCGAATATTCCGACCCTCACGACCGATAATCCGACCCTTCATATCGTCATTAGGAAGCGTCACAACAGTCACTGTTGTTTCAGCAACCATATCTGCTGCACTACGTTGAATTGCTTCAGCAACTAATGTTTTAGCTGTCCGATCAGCATGTTCCTTAGCAGATTCTTCGCTTTCCTTAATTAAAACAGCCCGTTCGTGATCCAAGTTCCGTTTCGTTTCGTCCAAAATGATCTTTTGCGCATCATCATGAGAAAGCTCAGCGATCTCTTGTAACTTCGTTCGTTGTTGTTCAACTAACGCTTCGACTTCTGCTTGCTTTTCTTTTAATTGTTGCGCCTGTTCAGCTAAACGATTTTCATGTTCTTCCAATGTCCGTTCTTTTTTATCGAGCGTCGCATCTTTTCGGTCCATCGTTTCTTCGCGCTGGATTAATCGATTCTCTTGTTTTTGAACTTCACCACGTCGATCCTTCAATTCATTTTCAATTTCAGAGCGATATTGATGATTTTCGTCCTTGGCTTCCAAAAGAATTTCTTTTTTCCGCGTTGCCGCTTCTTTTTCAGCTAATTCGATTATTCCCTTAGCAGTCTTATTTGCACCATCAATTTCACGTTCGTGGGCCTTCTTTTGCAAAATTGCACCAACGGCAAAACCGAGGATTAACATGATGACTGCGGTAAGGATTAATAGCAAATCTAAGTTCATTTTTTCACCTCCGCATCATCAAAAATTTTAAATTGCAAGCACGTTGCAAATTTTTAAAGATGTAATTATGTTTAATTTTTCAACACATAGTTATTTTATAGTTTAGTAAACCGCCTGTCAACTTAAAGTATCAGCATTGCAACCGTTTACCGGCCCGATTGCCACTCGTTTATTCGGTTAATCCACCGCTTATTGTGTTAGGCCCTTAGACATTGTCAAACAGCCGTCGGTCCAATTGCGAATGTCACTACACTTCTTAGCAATCCCATTCGGTAGTAGGCCCTATAATTCTTAATTTACCAATCCTTAACCTTAATTATTCGGTTATACCTAAAACAAGAGCCAGTACAAAACTAAGTTTTGGCCTGGCTCTTGCTAGTCATGCTTTATTCTTCTGTTGAATCATCTGGTAAAATATTTATTTGTTCATCTTCAGTTGTTGGAAGATCTTCTTCTGGTACATCTGAAATACCATAAGC
Organism: Latilactobacillus parasakei; assembly: GCF_049674265.1. NCBI lineage: Bacteria > Bacillati > Bacillota > Bacilli > Lactobacillales > Lactobacillaceae > Latilactobacillus > Latilactobacillus parasakei. The sequence continues at coordinate 924,745 of NZ_CP186861.1, forward strand.
TGCTCTAACCTTCAAACGAACTTCATCTTCGACATCTTCATGATCAGCCAAATAATTTTTAGCATTTTCACGCCCTTGACCAATTCGTTCTGACCCATAAGAGTACCAAGAACCACTCTTATTGATAATGTCTTTTTCAACCGCCATATCAACTAATTCACCGGTTCTGGAAATCCCTTGACCGTACATGATATCAACTTCAGCGACCTTAAATGGTGGGGCCACCTTATTCTTAACAACTTTGATTCGGGCCCGGTTCCCAATCATATCTGTCCCATTCTTGATGGTTTCAGCACGACGGACTTCAAGCCGAACAGTTGAATAGAATTTCAAAGCACGACCACCTGGTGTGACTTCGGGGTTACCAAACATCACGCCGACTTTTTCACGAATTTGGTTAATGAATAACGCAATCGTCTTCGTCTTATTAATCGTTCCTGATAATTTACGTAAGGCTTGTGACATCAAACGGGCTTGTAAGCCAACGTGGGCATCACCCATTTCGCCTTCGATTTCAGCACGTGGTACCAAGGCAGCAACTGAATCGACAACTAAAATATCAACGGCCCCACTTGATACCAAGGCATCAGCAATTTCTAAGCCTTGTTCACCAGTATCGGGTTGTGATAAGAGTAAGTCATCGATGTTAACGCCAAGAGCTGTTGCATACTTAGGATCCATCGCATTTTCAGCATCGATATAAGCAGCCGTTCCACCTTGCTTTTGCACTTCGGCAACAGCGTGTAACGCAACAGTTGTTTTACCTGAACTTTCAGGACCGTAAATTTCAACGATCCGGCCGCGAGGATAACCACCTACTCCGAGCGCTTCGTCCAATGCCAATGAACCAGATGAAACTGTTGAGACTTGTGTATCAACCTTTTCACCCATTCGCATAATTGAACCTTTACCAAAATTCTTTTCAATCTTCTTTAGGGCAGCATCAAGTGCTGCTTGTCTTTCATCTTTAGCCAATTAAGTGACCCTCCTTAAAAGAGTACATTTCATTACTCTCTTAGTTTACAGATTTCGTTAAATAAAAGCAAGTTAAAATCGAACAAACGTTCTTAATATTTATTCGGTCAATCTATAATACGTAATTCGCGGGGATTTTGCCAATAAAAAAACTGGTCGCTAAAGCGGACCAGTTTTGCTGATTATTTAGAAAATGAATCCTTAAAAATACCACGATTTTTGATGAAGTATTCTGTCCCTGAATAAATCGTGAAGAATAAGCAAACATATAACATGATATCAGCCATTGGTAAGCCGATATTCGCAAAGAACACATTATGCAAGAATAATAAGATAATCGCCAACATTTGAGTTGTCGTCTTAATCTTACCAGGCATGGCAGCAGCCATGACTTCGCCGCCTTGGCTCAAGAGTAATCGAAGACCAGTCACTGCTAATTCACGCCAAATAATAATTGCAACAACCCAAGCAGGTGCTGCACCGAGTTCAACAAGGAAGATGAAGGCTGTCATTACCAATAACTTGTCCGCTAGTGGATCAGCAAACTTGCCAAAGTTAGTCACCAAATGTTGTGAACGTGCAATTTTTCCATCCAACAAATCCGTCAATGATGCAACAATAAAGATCACTGTTGCAATCAATTCACTGACCGGAATGGCCGTCCCAGCAACGAGTACCTCAACTGCCGGTACGTTAAACGCTAATAGGATTGTAAAAATAGGAATTAAAATAATTCTAAACATCGTCAATTTATTTGGTAAATTCATCGGATAGACCTCTCACATCTCTTTATTATTTTGCAAGTGTTGCTGTAAAGTTCACTGTTCGAACCTGAACTGTTTCATTATTAGGATTTAAATTAACAGCTGTGTCGTTAATCTTCATCTTCGTTGCAGGCCCGTTCCCAGTTTTAACTGAGAATTGGGTTACCCCAGCTGGTAATTGCGTTGTTTGATCAGTTCCTGGTGTAACAGAACCTTGCCAAATGGTTGAACCATTAACGATTAACCCGACCCAAGCCGTTGCGTTTTCAGCTGAGAACGTCAACGTATTAGCCTTGTTAGGCAAGTTCTTAATAGTGAAGGCTTGTTGTGAACCACTCATACTTGTCATTGAAGCTGATAATTTTGTTTCTTTGGCTTTTTTGTCAGCTTCTTTTTTAGATTGTTCGCTTGCTTTAGAAGCTTCTTTGGCCTTACTTTCTTGTGTCTTTTGTTGATTATCGTCTGAACTTGCTTTTTTGGTTGTTGATTGGTCACCTGAAACTGTGACAGATGAACTAGTTTCAGTTAACGTTTCCCGGTTTTTGCCCCGGTTACTTAGCGTAATCCCGTAGACAATCCCTACAATCACAACGACGACAGCAACAACGGCGATTTGTGGTGCTAAGCCCCGCCATTTTGACCATTTAGAGTCGGTTGTTTCGCGTGTTAGACGAGTTTGATTTTCAACCGATTTTTCAACGTATTCTTCTGGTTTTGCGTTAGGCAACTTATCTTGATATTCAGCTAATAAAGCTTCACTATCAACACCCACCGTTTGTGCATATTGCTTAATAAACGCACGCACATAAAAAGTGCCTGGGAGTGCATCGAAATCGCCCTCTTCGATTGAACTTAAATAGCGCTTTTGAATTTTCGTAATTTGTTGTAAATCATCTAATGTATAACCTTTTTCAATACGTGCTTCACGTAATTTTTGACCAATTTCATTCATCTGAATTCCACCCACTATTATCCCATTATCATTACTCGTCATTATAGCATATTGCCACAATGATATTGTATTAAGATTTCTTTATTTTAGCCAACCGCCGTCAACATAAATTGTCTGTCCCGTTAAATAATTGGCTTCTGGTGCTAACAAAGTCTGGACCCAATAAGCAATCTGTGTCGGCGTCGCAAAACGCCCAGTTGGAATCTCAGCGGCAATCGCCGCTTGTTCGTCTGCTGTAAACTGTTGATTCATTTTCGTGGCTACCGCACCAGGGGCAATCACGTTGACCGTGATGCCTAATGAGCCTACCTCTTGTGCATAAGCATTGGCAAACGCCGATTGGGCGCCTTTGACCGTGCTGTAGGGTACTTCCATCGCGCTACCCCGACCGCCGTAAATAGAGCCAATAAAAACGATTCGGCCCAAATCACTCTGGGTTAATTTAGACTGTAAAGCTTGTAAAATTAACATTGGTGTCTTCACGTGCACTTGCCACAACGCATCGATCTGTTCGGCAGACACCTCTGGCAATAAGCCGTAAGTCGTCATCCCAGCGGCAAAAATAACCGCATCCACTTGAAATAATTGCTTTTTTAACTGGTCGACCGCAGTGGTACCAGTCGTTAAATCCAACTGAAGCGCAAAAAAGTCTTGGTGCGCATACTGTTGACTGAGTTGCTGTTGTAGTTTATGAATGCGCTCTTGATTTTGGTTGTAGTGCAAATAAAGCGACCAACCGTCCGCTGCTAAGCGTTCGGCGATGGTGGTGCCAATATCGCCCGAAGCGCCAATAATTAAAGCTGAACGACTCATTATTGCGCCACCTCTGGTAGGATATGGCAAACCGTCATAATTTCAATTTTGAAGAATTCGGCAGCAACCTGTGCCAAATCCGCTAGCGACACTTGTTCAATTAAACCTAACACATCAAACGGACTTACTTCATCAAAAAAGGCGTCACTGTATTGATTGGCGATTGCTTCTAACGAATTAAAGGCTTGTAAATATTCGCCGATTGCGGCTCTTTTAACCAACGCTAAATTGGCTTCTGAAAAATCAGGACTTTCCTGATAGTGTTCTAAAATATTGATCAACGCATCTGATAAGCCTTGTGCATCATCAGTGTCGCCACCAAGCGTGATGAAGTTAAATGAGCGTTGAATAGCATATTCATAGCCAAAGCTATCATCCAAAAGCCCTTGTTCATATAATTTTTGGACTTGCGTTGATGAATCGCCAAAGAGTAACTCTAATAACAAGTTCATCTTAATTTTTATTTCTAGTGCTTCTTGGCCAGTGCCAAAATCGGTTAACCCTTTGATGCCGACCATACTCTTACTGCGGGTCACCGGCATTTCTAATGAACGGTACGGAATAATATCACTGCCGTCAGCTTCTTCTTCCGGTAATGATCGATTAATATCGCTGGGTTGTGCAAATTCTTTCGCGTCCTGATTAGCGCTGACCCATGACAAGACCTCTTCAGGGTCATCAATCTGACCAACGATAAATAAATTCATATTGCTTGGTTGATAGAATGTTTGGTGCGCTTGATACAATTCTTCAGGTGTAATTTGCGCAATACTTTCGACTGTCCCAGCAATATCCGTTCGCACTGGATGTTGTGGATAAAGGTTGCCAAGCACCGTATAAAATAAACGCCAATCTGGTTCATCGTTGTACATCTGAATCTCTTGACCAATAATGCCTTTTTCTTTATCGACCGTTGCAGTCGTGAAATAGGGTTCTTGCACAAAATCAAGCAAGATATCCAAGTTTTCCTTCAAGTGACTGGTTGTCGAAAAGAGATAGCTGGTCCGTGTAAAACTCGTGTACGCATTTGAACTGGCACCATATTGCCCAAATTTTTCAAAGGCATCATAATCCGCCTTTTCAAATAACTTATGCTCTAGGAAATGCGCAATCCCATCAGGAACCGTCACATAATCCGTTTGGCCTGCTGGCACAAAAGTTGTATCGATTGCGCCGTAGTCTGTTGTTAAAATAGCATAGGTCTTATGGTAACCACTCTTAGGATAGAGCTTGACCGTTAAGCCATTTTCAAGGGTGTCTTCGTAGAGGGTTTCGCCCAAGCGGGGATTTTGTCTAAGCTTCATTTGTATCGACCCCTTTCAAGAAGTAGATTGCTTGCAGTTGCATCTTAGCGGCTTGTTCTTGGACCGCTTGTTTAGAGACGGCCAAAATGGCTGTCGCAAATCGATCCGCATCTAATTCCGTTTCAGGTACAAAGATTTGATTGAATTGTTGTTGACCCAAATAACCTGGGCTATCAAGACTGGATTTAAATTGATTAATTAAGGCTAGTTTAGTTTGTTCAAACATCGCTTGCGTGAAATCACCTGCGATAATACTTTGGCGTTGCGCTTCGATAATGGCTAATACACGTTCTTTTTGATGGCTTTCAATTCCGGTTTGAACCATGACAGCCCCTCGGAACGCATCGATGTTGCTAGAAGCATAATAGGCCAAACTCGCCTTTTCACGGACATTTGTAAAGAGTAAGGATAGCGGTGTGCCGCCAAACAACGCGTTCATCACTAAGGCCGCGTAATAATCTTTTTGATAGAAGTAAGTTGGCAATTGATAAGCCATATTTAACTTACCTTGTTGAACCGCTTGTTCTTCCGTCAATTCACGCACCGCATCACTAGCATCTTGTTGATAAAAAATCCCAGGTAGTGTTTCAACCCGTGGTACTAGTGATAATTGTGCTAAATCAAGCGCTAATTTTTCTTCGTCCACGTTGCCCACAACCGTCATTTGAATTCGGTCATTTGCAATCATCTGTTGATAATAAGTGTATAAATCAGTCGCTGTGACTGTTTTTAAAACATCGGCATCCCCATAATTAGGGGTTTGTTGCGTTTGATCTGTAAAGTAGAGTTCCCGTAGTTTGAGTGCAGCATAAGTTTGTTTGTCATCGGCAACACTATCGATATAGCGTTGCAAGTTTTCTTTTTCCCGATCAAAAGTAATCGCGCTAAAGGCTTGATCAACAATATCTGGTTTTAAAAGTAATTCGCCAATAAAGGCAATTGCTTGTTGTTGTAAGTCGATTGTATCCCGTAAATATTGGGGACTGACAATCCGCATTGAAATACTAAAAATCGCTAAATTACCTTGCCGATAAGCATTCATATTGAAACCGGCCCCGTACATTGCTTGGAGTTGATTGGCAATTGCAACCTGATCACGATAGGCTTGGCTACTAGCAGATAAAACACTGGCTAGTAATGACCGCTTTGTTAGGGTTTCTTTAGTCGCTGGTGCCACTAATTGCACAGAAAAGCGAATAGTTTTGAATTGTTGTGTTTGTAAGATATTTAAATAAACGCCATCCATTACTTTTTGATTCATACTTGCTGCTCCTCACTGTTTTAACAGTTAAAATGGCTTGCTTTCAACTTAAGTCTTTTTAAGAATAATGTAACAGACACTATCATACCAAAAAAGTAGGTTAAACTCAAAAGCACCACCGTTTTAACAACTCTGGTTTTTCTTTGAAAAAACGGTATTAGAATCCTACTACTGATTCTAATACCGCTTTTGCTCATTATTCAGTTGGTGGTTGTTCGCTTGGAACCTCTTGCAAAAGGACCTTGCGGGGTTTACTACCTTCAGAAGGCCCGATAATCCCGCGACTTTCCATTTCATCGATCAGCCGGGCTGCCCGATTATAACCGACTCTAAAACGACGTTGAACCATCGAAACACTCGCGGTTTGTTGCTTAACCACTAATTCAACCGCTTCTTGATAATATTCATCTTCTGGATCTGCCGTTTCTTGGTGTTCATCAGCCGCCGTTGGAATCATCTCTTCATCGTATTCAGCCGTCTTTTGCGCTTTGATGAAGGAAACGATACTTTCAACGTCTTGACTGGAGATAAAGGCGCCTTGAACTCGGAGTGGTTTACTCATCCCGATTGGTAGGTACAACATGTCCCCACGACCCAGGAGCTTTTCAGCCCCACTACCATCTAAGATGGTCCGTGAGTCAATCCCACTAGAAACCGCAAACGCGATTCGTGATGGAATATTAGCCTTGATTAAACCAGTAATAACATCGACAGATGGCCGTTGTGTGGCAACAATCATGTGAATCCCAGCTGCCCGGGCCATTTGTGCTAAGCGGATAATCGCACTTTCAACTTCGTTACTAGCAACCATCATCAAATCAGATAATTCATCAACGATCACGACAATGTATGGTAAGGCCGCGCCCTTGATTTCGCCATCTTCATTATGACCTTGAATATACTGGTTATATTCGGTCATATTCCGCTGACCAGTATCCGCAAAAAGTTGATAGCGTCGTTCCATTTCTTTAACGACTTTATTCAACGCGTTGGCCGCTTTCTTAGCGTTGGTCACCACCGGAATCAAGAGATGTGGAATCCCATTATAGACATTTAATTCAACCATCTTCGGATCAATCAACATCAACTTAACTTCATGGGGTTGCGCGCTCATCAAAATACTGGTGATGATCCCGTTAATCGCTACCGATTTCCCACTACCGGTTGAACCGGCAATCAAAAGATGCGGCATCTTCGCTAAATCCGACATAATCACTTTACCGGAAATATCTTTCCCTAATGGCACTGCCAACGGTTTGCCTGGATGTGGTGGCTCTTGTTCGATCATCTCTCTGAAGGAAACTGTTGAGACAGTTGTATTAGGGACTTCAATCCCGACATATGGTTTACCTGGAATCGGTGCTTCAATTCGAATGTCTTTAGCCGCCAGGGCTAACGCTAAATCATCGGCTAAATTGACAATCTTCGATACCTTAACGCCGACAGCCGGCTGGATTTCATACTTCGTAACGGCCGGGCCCAGACTAGCACTCTTAACCGTGACATCCACACCAAACGAATCAAAGGTTTGTTTTAAGACCTGTTGATTTTTTTCAATCGCTTCGTATTCCGCACTCTGATCTGATGGTGGGATCTGCGTCAACAATTCAGGGGTTGGCATTTCATAATCCTCATCAATTACTACGGCATGCGTTAACTCGGCAACATCTGGCACTTGTTCTGTTGGTGTTTCCTCAGTTGCTTCTGCCGCGTTAGTTGCTTGGTGCGTTGCAATCGGTTTTGGTAAATCCTTAGGTCCGTTAATCTTAAAGGTTGCTGGTTCGTTCACCACAACCCCTGTTTTCTCAGGCTCGCCGGTCGGTTCTGGGACAGTCTTTTTAGCGGTTTTGGTTGGTGATGTTTTTTCATCAACTGCAGACAACGCATTTTGCGTTTGTTCTTTGAGTGCGCTGACTTGATCGCGCCCTTTTTCAGTGGCCTTCACCAAACCTGATTTAGTGTAGCGCCCGACTTGAAATAAGCCATGGACAAAGTGCTGAGTACTTTTAACAACTACACTAAAAGGAATATCCATAAAAATAAAGAGCCCCATGATTGTTATTAACACAGCAATGATATAGGTGCCCATCTGTGCAAATAGAAAGTGCGAACCGCTATAAATCACGGCCCCAATCAGGCCCCCGCCGACCTCTGTCGTGACTGCCATTTTTTGGAAATCTTCAAATAATAGACGCCAAGTCGCCGCAACAAAATGGTTATTAATCGCTTGTTGGTGCAAGATGAACGCCGATAGCCAGATTAAGATACCAGCATAGGCTAAACTAAAGCCCGCCGTCTTTTGTTGCCACAAGGGTGGTTGTTTGCCATAAATTAAGAGGTAAATACCGAGCATTGCAAATAAGATTGCGCCCAGGACGAATGTGTCACCAACGAATAAGCGGAAGACATTCGCAAATAGTGCGCCGATAAATCCTAATTTCAGCCCGGAGAAAAGACTAATTAAAATAAACAAAAAGCCGACAAAATTAATCGTGTAATCAGGTTGTTGTGTTTTTTTCTTCTTAGTCGTCGTTTTTTTCTTACGCTTTTTCGTTTGAGTTGCCATAAAATCTCCTTACCTTACATATCTAATCCTTATTATACACGAACTTCTGTTCAGGTTAACCCATCTTTTAGGCTTTATTCAAACAAAAAAAGAAGCCCAGGTCAACCGAAGTTCCCCTTAGCTTCTCTTATTTAATCATTATGCTTCTTCTGGTGTTTCATGTGCTGTAAATTGAAGTTGAATCCCTTCGTTCAAAGCAACAGCGGTCACTTGATACGTCAAGGTTTCAATGTATTCGATTAATGGTCGTGATAATTTCATCATTTCCTTTTGTTCAATTTCATCTGGTGTGCCAAAGAAATCTAGCAACTGAACAACCCGTGAAATTTGACCAGAAACGGCAAAGCCACTTCCTTGCGGAATAACTTGGAATGGTGTAACGATTTGATAGATGTTACCGGCTTTTAAATCAGCTTCTTGTAAATATTCATCGTCAGCATCAATTTTCACTAAGCTCACTTGGATATTTTGTTGTGGTTCGGCGTCCGGTGACACACGGTCAAAATGAAAAGCATCAACGCTAATGGGATCTTTTTTAGTTTGCATTAGAAACACTCCTATTTTAATTTATCGTGATCGTACAAATGACTCTTTTCTAACCCTGGAAAATCTTGTTGCCGTAATGCTTCAAAAATGACCAATGCTGCACAGTTGGATAAATTCAAAGCCCGAATGTGATCTGACATTGGAATGCGGAGACACTGATCTTCATTTTCACGCATAAACGTTTCTGGGAGGCCAGTTGTTTCTTTACCAAACATAAAGTAATGATCGACGCTTGTATCCGTCACATCTTGATCAGAATAAGCTTGCTTGGCAAACTTCGTGATCAAATAAAGATGCTTACGATCCGGAACCGTTTCTAAAAAGGCATCCAAGTTCTTATGGTAATTAATCTTCACTTGGTCCCAATAATCTAGACCAGCCCGTTTTAAATGTTTGTCGTCAGTTTCAAAGCCCAATGGTTCGATTAAATCTAAAACAGTATCCGTCCCGGCACATGTCCGGGCAATGTTACCAGTATTAGCTGGAATAAGTGGTTCGTATAAAACAATATGATTAGTCACAATCTAACTTCCTTCAATAAAGATTCAGTAGCTTAATTATACACGATTTAATGGTAAAGCTCTACTGGTGCTTTCCATATAAAAAAACGTAGTCCCTCGGTTATTCACGGCGAGAAACTACGTTAGTGTCATTTCATCACTAGCTTTTATCAAAAAGAATTCTGATAAAAGTTAGGGAAAAAATTCCTTGTGGTTATTATAACGCCCTTATTTCTGACTTGCAATCAGATTTCTTAAAATTACTTTAATTTCTCATTGTTTTCCCACCAAAACCGTGACATCCAATGATATCTCTGGTAAAGCTGCCAACGTAATCGCTTGTAGTTGTTCCTCCGTTGCCGTCCAGGTTAAAGGTGTCATCTCGACTAAATCCGCTAATGTTTCGGGTGTTAAGGTCATCTTTTGTTGAACCTGAATTTCTTGGTAACCGGGAAAATGTTGTTCGAATAAGTCCAATACTGGACCATGATCGTAGCTTTCCTTTTCCTGACCCTGATATAATAATTCTCGTAGCTCGTGCAAATAACCGGCATTAGGAATGACTTTAATGAGTTGGCCGTCCGGTTTGAGCACCCGCTTAAATTCTTGGTATTGCGATGGCGAAAAGATGTTCAAGACTGTGTCCAAACTCTGATCAGCAAACGGCATTCGCGCTAAATCAGCGACACAAAACCAACCTTCCTGATTGTAATCACTAGCCAGTTGAATCGCCGGTTTAGAAATATCAAAGCCGATATATTGGGCAGGCACCTGTTGAGCAAGTTGGTAAACAGGTGTGCCCTCCCCGCAACCAACATCGAGAATCCGACTGTTGGCCGTGAGTTGCTTGGCAATTTCATCTAAGAAGGGTTTAAAGAAGCCGGCTTGTAAAAAGGCCCGGCGATGGCTTAACATTTCTTTTGTATATTCAGACTTCATTTGTTTGGGCAAGAAGTATAATGTGCCGTTTTTAGCTAGGTCAAAACTATGACCCGCTTCACAAACCAATTGGTGATCACTAATAGTGGCAAACGCCCCTTGGCAAATTGGGCACTGCAAGGCGCTTAAGTTGGCTTGTAGGAATTGTTGCGCTAAATCAATTTTTTTCAATTCAAATTCTCCTTATTTCAATCCTTTACATTCTAAAAATATCAAGTAAACTTAGTCATATCAAGTTACCGACGAAGGAAGTGAACCCATGCTCGATACTTATCGCTTCGATGAAGCTAAAAAGAAGTTAACCAAGCATGCTAAAATCCAACCCAATAGTTGGATTAACATTACCGATCCCACGCAAGAAGAAATTGATTTACTGACTAAAAAACTGCACGTTCCTTCCGATTTCATCTATTATAGTTTAGATGCCGACGAAAGTGCGCGTGCCGAACACGATCCAGATTATAACGCGACATTAATCATTTTTAACATGCCGATTCTTGAAAAAGATGATCAGCAAGCTGACAAATTCCGCTACAAAACGAGTCCCCTAGGGATTATTGTAACAGATTCTGTCATCTTAACCATCAATAAAACGCCAGTTGATTTCTTACAGAGCTTTATTGATAACCAAATCAAAAATTTTAATCCACAGGAACAACGGCGCAGTGTCCTCCAAATTCTCTACCGAATTTCGACCATTTATCTACAATATCTGCGGGATATCAATCGTTCCCGCGAACGTATTGAAACCCGTTTACAAAAATCACTACGTAATGAAGAACTCTATGATTTAATGGGGATTCAACGCGGATTAGTTTATTTCATGATGTCGTTAAAAACTGATAAAATGGTACTAGCTAATCTGATGCGCTCTAACATGTTAATGCTTAATGAATCTGAGATTGACCTCTTAGATGACATTCAGATCGAAAATCAACAAGCGATTGAAATGGCCGAGATTTCCAATACAATCATCAACGAAACGGCTGATACGTATTCATCAATTATTAATAATAACATGAATAACGTCATGAAGTTTCTAGCAGCTTATTCAATCATGCTGACCATCCCCGGCTTAGTCTTTAGCTTCTACGGGATGAACGTTGCCTTACCTTTAGCCAATTTTAAAATTAGTTGGATCGTCACCATTGCGATTTCCTTAACCATTGCTGGGCTCTTAGGATTTCGCTTCTGGCGGAAACGTTATTTCTAAATTATTTTCAAAACACCGAGCAAACCATTATCTGGATTGTTCGGTGTTTTTTGATTGACTTTCCAATATAAACTCGTTAGAATACGTTATGTACGAATTAATCGTCGCACATAAAAATAAATGTTCGTATTTAAGGAGAATTATTCATGGACGTATTTGATTACGAAGATGTTCAACTTATTCCCAATAAATGTATCGTCAAGAGTCGGAGTGAAATTGATACCACTGTTCGCTTTGGTTCAGAGACTTTTAAAATTCCCGTGGTCCCTGCTAATATGCAAACCATTATTGATGAACCGCTGGCCATTTGGCTTGCCGAAAATCACTACTTTTATGTTATGCATCGTTTCCAACCTGAAAAACGCCCTGCATTCATCAAGATGATGCACGAACGTAACCTATTCGCTTCAATTAGTGTTGGTGTTAAGGACGATGAATTTGACTTCATCAATCAACTCGCACAAGATAACCTCATCCCAGAATACATTACAATCGATATCGCTCACGGTCATTCACAAGTCGTGATTGATATGATTCAGCACATCAAAAAAGTTTTACCTAAAAGTTTCGTAATCGCCGGCAACGTCGGCACTCCTGAAGCGGTTCGGGACTTAGAACGCGCCGGCGCTGATGCAACCAAAGTCGGCATTGGTCCTGGTAAAGTCTGCATCACTAAAATCAAAACTGGTTTTGGAACTGGCGGTTGGCAACTTGGTGCCCTTCGCTGGTGCGCCAAGGCAGCAACCAAACCGATCATTGCAGATGGTGGTATCCGTACTAACGGTGATATCGCTAAATCAATTCGGTTTGGCGCCAACATGGTCATGATTGGCTCCCTCTTTGCCGGTCATACTGAATCCCCTGGTGAACTCGTCGAAGAAGATGGCCAACAATTTAAGGAATATTTTGGTTCAGCTTCTGAATTCCAAAAAGGCACCCACCAAAATGTTGAGGGTAAACGGATTTTAGTCCCTTATAAAGGGCCAATTAGTGACACCCTTACCGAAATGCGTCAAGATCTGCAATCTTCAATTTCTTATGCTGGTGGCAAGCGCTTATCAGCACTACGAAAAGTGGATTATGTTCTTGTCCGTCATTCTATATTTAATGGCGATATGTTGTAGACCAATTATCAAAAGGATGGATCACTCTTTTTCGGGGTGATTCTTTTTTAGTTAGGTACCTAAAAACTTTACCCTTATCTATTGAATCAGCCCCTAAACAACTGTATAATGACCTTTGTCGCTTTCACAGCGTCGACATTGAGCAGAAAAGGGTGTGAAACAAATGGATATTAAACATACACTTGGTGATAACAGTGTTATCTTTCGTGATGCAACTTACATTAGAAGAACGGTGTTTGTTCGAGAACAAAATATGCCGGAAACACAAGAAATAGATGCACATGAAGATCATACTGTCCACTACGTCGGTTACATTGAGCAAGACCCAGCTGTAACCGCACGTGTCCATGTACTAAAAGATGGCGGTTTCAGAATTCAACGTGTCGCCACAATTAAGTCATTTAGAGGTCAGGGCCTTGGTTTTAAATTAATTGAGGCAATTATCGAAGATGCCAAGCGTACAAAAACGCCCTACATCATCTTATTTGCACAAGATCATGCCATTGGTTTCTATGAGAAACTTGGCTTTGAAGTGATTAGCGAAGGTGAAATGGAAGCAAACATCCCGCATCACTATATGAAACTAACAATCAATCATTAAAAAGAGAGTGCGTTTGAAACGAGTTGGCGAGTGACACTAAGCGTAAAAGCCAGTTTCAAAAAACACGTTTAAAAAAGGCGTGGACAAAAATTAATTTGTCCACACCTTTTTAATTACCATTAGCATACTTCTTTATTCGTATAATCCTGATACCTTTTTAAACCATTCAAATAAGTGTGTCACCAGGATTTTAATAATCGCGTAAACTGGAATACCGACAATGACGCCAACCAATCCGAACAACTTACCGGAGGCCAATAAGACGATAATCGTCGTGACCGGATACATCGACATCTTGCTACCAAGGACCAATGGCGAGACCACTCGCCCTTCTAAAGTTTGCTCAACGGCAAAGACCAACAAGACTTTGATTAGTAGAATTGGTGAAATAAAAGCCGCAATAACGACCGATGGCACCAACGCCAAGAATGATCCCAAGTATGGAATCAAGTTTAATAATCCCGCTAAAATACCTAACGTCAATCCGTATTTCATTCCAACAATCCAATAACCAATCGTAAACATCACTGCTACCCAGAAGGCAACCGTTAACTGGCCCCGAATATATTGACTCACTTGCCCGTTAATTTCTTCCAAGACCTGACTGGTGGTTTCCCGGATTCTAACGGGGAAAAATTTAACAAGGTAGCCTTTTAAACGATGACCGTCTTTTAACATGAAAAAGAGAATAAATGGCATCGTCACAATTGCGATTACAATGTTTGTCACGACCCCGACGGCTGTCCCGATATGAGTCACAGTCGATGTTAACATCTTATTCACTTTGCCAGAGACGTTACTTAACATATCCGTATTAATAGCGTCTAATTGTTTTTGCAACGACTTAAAACTAGGATCATTAAACCAACTCATCGTCTGCTTTTGAATATTCGCCCAATACGATGGCCATTGCTTAATTAAACTCGTCGTTTGTGATTGGATAATCGGAATAATCGTTGCCACTCCCCAAGCCAATAACGCCACAATTACGATAAAAATTAAGGTAATCGATAAAACCCGGTTAAGATGCCAACGATGCTCTAACCAATCGATTAGCGGATTAATCAGATAATAAAGAACCGCCGCGATAATAATCGGTAAGCCAACAATCAACATCAATTGCTGAATCGGCTCCAATAACCATGCTAATTTAGTTGCCAATAAAATAATCAGTAGCACTAGAAAAACATTTAATAGAATTACTGGTAATTTTTTATTTAAAAACCACTTAAAAAACCAAGATTGTTCCTTCGTTTGTTTACGATCAGCCACGTGCCCACCTATTTCCTACATAGTTTCTTGATACTGGATTAGCGTCCCCACTTTAAAATCGGGTTTGCCTTGCAAACTAGCATCTTTAGGTGTTAAGTAAAGGCCACTTTGTAGTTGATCTTCTTCTGGTGCTGAATCAAAGATCAACGCAACATGCCCAATATTATTGAGATTTTCATTAACAAGTGCCCCAACATAAGTGACTTGATAGTGTTGTCCATCAATCACAACCACCGACTGGGTTGTCATCGTAAGTCGTTCAGATTGATTAGCCGTCGTAAAACGTTGAATGAGGGCGACTGCCTTAATCGCTGGTGTTGCTTGTTCGTTGAATAAAATAACCAGTGGTTCGGCGGCATCAATTGCTTGGGCCCCGATTGCCACGATCTCTGCTTGCATTATCATCACTGAATCTCCTCGTATTTAAGATACTCCCATTGTAGCATATTCTACTTAAACTTAACGTTTTCAAACGTCTTTTGGGTGATTAATTAAACCGTTTTCGCATGAATATGCTATACTCAAATAGTATTTGATGAAGGGAGTCTATTTTATGACTGAAGAAGTTTTAATTGGGGGTTATACCCGTCGAATTGGTAAGGGCATTTATCGTGGTACGCTCTCACCTGAAACCGCAACAATCACTGATATTAAACCTTATATCACTTTAGATAACGCCTCATATTTGGCTATTTCCAAACAACAAATTTTATATACCGTGGTTAAAGAAGGCGATCAAGGTGGCATTGCTGCTTATGATATTTCTGGCACAACACCGGTTTATTTAAACGCCGTCTTAGCTGCCGGTGCACCACCAGCATACGTGGCTGTCGATGAGGCGCGCCAATTGGTCTACGCTGCTAATTACCATAAAGGCGAAATTCTTGTTTATACCATTCAAAATGATGGCCATCTCGTATTAGCCAACACAGTCCAACACACTGGTCATGGCCCTCGTCCAGAACAAGCAAGCGCCCACGTTCATTATACCGACCTCACACCAGATAATCGGTTAGCTGTCTGTGATTTGGGCACCGATGAACTAACAACTTATACAATTGCTGACAATGGCGACTTAACTAAAACAGCAACTTACCATAGTGAACCTGGTTTTGGAACTCGACACCTCGTTTTTCATCCTAATCACCAAGTTGCTTATCTTTTAGGCGAACTTTCAAGTGAAATCACTGTTCTCAACTATGATGCCAATACCGGTGAATTTACAGCCGTTGAAACTTATTCAATGTTGCCAGATGATTGGCACGAGGCTAATGGTGGTGCGGCAATCCGTATTTCACAAGACGGCCAATTCCTATACGCCTCAAATCGCGGCTATAATTCTATCGTAGTCTACCGTATTAGCGCAGATGGTCAACAACTCACAACGATTCAACAAATGTCAACGGATGGTGAATTCCCTCGTGACTTCAACCTCTCCGCTAACAATCAATTTCTCTTTGCCGTTAATCAAAATAGCGATAATGGTACGCTCTATCACCGCGACGCTCAAACTGGCTTATTAACCCCTTGTCAAAAAGGATTAGAGACCCCAGAAGGCGTTTGTGTGCTATTCAGATAACAAAAAAAGATTGGCCTGTTGGCCAATCTTTTTTTATTATTTCTGACGACGATCTGATAAATTAATCCACATTGCAACTAAAATTAAGACGATTGAAGCAAAGTAGATATAATGCAAGCCATTATATAGAATATGCCGTAAATCTGGTAATAAGTTTTGTGGTAATTTAGCAGCCGTTTCCGGATTAATTAATTCGTTAAGCATATTTTGATTCAAGCGCGAATCACCACTAATACCTTTAGCCAATTGACGGTTTAAAATAATCCCGTAGACTGACACCATTAGCGTTTGCCCCAATGTTCGGCTCAGCGTATTAAATGAAGTTGCGACCCCTACTTTATCTGAACCCGCAACACTCTGTGACGTAACGGTGGTCGTTGTAATGATCATTCCAAAGCCAATCCCTAAACAAGCGGCGACCATTAAGAAGAACCAAAATGGTGTTGTTTGTGGAACGAGTGCTAAGACAATACTGCCACCAAGTAGAATTGCTAAACTTCCCATTAAAATTCGTTGTGGTGCATGTTTCACTAATAACTGGCCTGCCCACAATGAAGCGAAGATCCACATGATTGAACTTGGTGTCACCACGAAGCCCCCCATTGAAGCCTTCAATCCCAGAATACCTTGCATCCACATTGGCATATAAACTTCAAAACCAATCAAGAAGCCACTGACTAAAGCGGCAACCGCATTTTGAACAACGAAGGTCCGGTTTTTAAATAATGATAATGAGATAATAGGATCTTGCGCCTTCTTTTCAACGCGTACGAATAAAATAAAAGCAACGACGGCAATCACGAGCGCTGGTACTAATAAGCCCCATGACAAGTGTGTTTCGCCCATTAATTGGAAGCCGTATAAGAGGCCTAAAAGTGCCATCATCAGCCAGAAGCTACCCCAGTAGTCGATTGGTTGATTGCTCGTTCGTTTTTCTTCTTGTAGGAAATACCAAATTAAGCCAATGGTAATTAACCCGATTGGAACATTGATGAAGAAAATCCAATGCCACGTTAATTTATCAACGATAAAACCACCTAAAAGGGGCGCAATAATTGAGGCAATCCCCCATGCAGAACCATTAAAACCGAGGACTTTTGCCCGTTTTTCAATCGGATAGATATCAGCAATGATGGTGAAAGATACTGGCATAATTGCACCAGCCCCTAACCCTTGTATTGCCCGGGAAATGATTAACGTTTCCATATGATTTGATAACCCACATAAAGATGAACCGATGACGAATAACACTAACCCAAAAATAAAAATTGGTTTCCGGCCAATCCGATCAGCCATCTTCCCATAGATGGGCGTCATCATCGCATTCGTTAATAAATAAATTGAGAAAACCCAATTCATCAAGCGCATACCATGTAAGTTACTAATAATCGTTGGCATTGCCGTTGAGACGATTGTCCCTTCAATTGCTGTCATAAATGTCGCGACAAACAGCGCGATTGTTACTAATAATACATTTGTTTTTCTCTTCTCCATTACACCATTCTCCTCTTAATTCTAGGCATAAAAAGAGACCTTTCTTAGCTTAAATAAGTTAAGGAAAGGCCGCCTCTTTTACTCGATTGACTTCTTAGTGATTTAGTTTAGCAATGCTTGCTTTTAAAGCATCAACTTTATCTAATCGTTCCCAAGAAAGATCAACATCTGTACGCCCAAAGTGCCCATAAGCAGCTGTCTGCTCATAAATAGGTCTTTGTAAATCTAGCATTTTAATAATCCCAGCAGGTCGTAAGTCAAAGTTCTCACGAATTGCAGTTTGAATTGCTTCTTCACTCACTGTACCAGTTTCAAAAGTATTTACTGAAACGGATACCGGTTGTGCTACACCAATTGCGTAGGCTAGTTGCACTTCACATTTACGTGCTAAACCAGCAGCAACAATGTTCTTAGCAATATAACGGGCTGCGTAACTAGCAGAACGGTCAACCTTAGTTGCGTCCTTACCAGAAAATGCACCGCCACCGTGACGGGCATAACCGCCATAAGTATCCACAATAATCTTCCGACCAGTTAAACCGGAATCCCCTTGTGGCCCACCAATGACGAAGCGACCAGTTGGATTAATGAAGTATTTTGTCTTATCATCCAAATATTCAGCAGGAATGACAGTTTTAATAACTTGTTCTAGCATGTCCTTTTGAATGGTTTCTAAAGTAACATCCTCATCGTGTTGTGTACTAATGACGACGGTATCAACACGTTTTGGTTGTTCGTTTTCATCATATTCAACAGTGACTTGTGCTTTTGCGTCTGGTCGTAGATAAGTTAACTGACCACTCTTACGTAGTTCAGCGACCTTACGCATCAAGCGATGTGATAAAGCGATTGGTAATGGCATTAATTCAGGTGTTTGATCGACAGCAAAGCCAAACATTAACCCCTGATCCCCTGCACCAATCTTATCAAGCGGATCTTCATCCTTCTCACGTGATTCAAGCGAATCATCGACACCTTGTGCAATATCTGGTGATTGTTCATCAAGTGCTACAATCACGGCACAATTGTCACCATCAAAACCGTATTGGCCATCACGATAACCAATCTTCTTGATTGTTTCTCTGACAACCTTTTGGATATCAACGTAAGCCGTCGTTGAAATTTCACCCACGACTAATACTAATCCGGTTGTAACGGTTGTCTCACACGCAACACGTGCTTGTGGATCTTGTTCTAACATCGCATCTAAGATGGCATCACTAATTTGATCCGCAATCTTATCTGGATGGCCTTCAGAAACGGATTCCGAAGTAAATAAATGTCTTTCTTGCATTTCTATGTTTCCCCCTATATATGTGTCGGTTACAAGGCCTCTTCACGGTGTGTGAATCCTATCGGGAACTTCTTATAACTCTACTACCTTAGCATAAATCACGACATATTTCAAAAGCCATTGACCTTCTTTTCAAAAAAAGTTAAGATGAAAGGCATATTATATGAAAAAGGTGTTGCTATGTTCTATCTTAGACAAAAAAAACTACCTGCTAATAATCCACCTGCTCGGTTAATCTTATTTAACTACTTAAACCTGGGCTTAATTGTGGGATTAGCGATTCACCCTTTTCCCAAGCATCTTGATTTATACTTCATGTTAACTGCGCTTTTAGGCGCATTATTAACCATTCCGCTAGTTCTTTCAACAACTAGTAAGCTAAAGCGCTCATTAGCCGCTGGCGGCCTGCTAATTGCGCTCATCATTAGCTTAATTATTGGTCGCCACTCATTGATTTGGGCCGGCACTTTACTAGCAATTACCAGTTTATTGGTGCTTGTTCCGTTTATCTTTCCGAAGCAATTCAACAATCATTGGTTGAGACTAGTTTGTCAGTTTTTATTAGCGCCTTACTTTTTCCTGGCAACTTTGATTTTCAATGGCATTCATTTCTTACCTGAAGCATTGCTCGTCAAGATTGGCCTCTTCTTAGGGTTAATTTTCCTTTTTGAACTGATCCCGACTAATAAGATGCTCACCGTTGTTGGTGACTGCCTCTGGTTAATCACCGTTCTTTTGATCATCGCGACTAAAATCATCGTAGGCTGGCAATTATTGCCTTTTATTATTGCTCAACTATTGTTGCTAGCAACGCAACTGGGTTTCATTAAAAATAATACTTATTTACATGAGCTTTATTATCTCATTTTTATTACTGGTTTATTTCTATAAGTCCTTAAAAACAGCCTAGCTTGGCTGTTTTTTTATAGCCTGATTTATCTTTTTAAACGCACAAAAAAAGCATCGGTCGTTTATAACGACTGATGCTTTTAACCGTCTTTTTGACGGTCACAACGGGACTCGAACCCGTGATCTCCTGCGTGACAGGCAGGCGTCCTAACCAGCTAGACCATGCGACCTTAAAATAAAAATGGAGGTTACAGGGCTCGAACCTGTGACCCTCTGCTTGTAAGGCAGACGCTCTCCCAACTGAGCTAAACCTCCAAAAATGACCCGTACGGGATTTGAACCCATGATACCGCCGTGAAAGGGCGGTGTCTTAACCACTTGACCAACGGGCCATACTATCATTATATAACGGAGAGTGAGGGATTCGAACCCTCGAAACAGGTCATACCCATTTACATGATTTCCAATCATGCTCCTTCGGCCGCTCGGACAACTCTCCAAAATGATTTACTCCGGTTGTCAGGCTCGAACTGACGACATCATGATTAACAGTCATGCGCTCTACCAACTGAGCTAAACCGGAATCAAGCGTGGCAACGTCCTATCCTCGCAGGTAGTTTCCCACCAACTACTATCGGCGCTAAGAAGCTTAACTACTGTGTTCGACATGGGAACAGGTGTATCCTTCTTGCTATCGCCACCACACTATTTTGTGCTTTCGCACTGAGAAGAACTTCGTTCTCTCAAAACTGCATAATAAGTAATATTTTCATTTCAAAAGCCAAACATTGCACCTTTGGTTAAGTCCTCGACCGATTAGTACTAGTCCGCTCCATACATCGCTGTACTTCCACTCCTAGCCTATCTACCTGATCATCTTTCAGGGGTCTTACTTCCATAAAGGAATGGGAAATCTCATCTCGAGGGGGGCTTCACACTTAGATGCTTTCAGCGTTTATCCCTGCCATACATAGCTACCCAGCGATGCGCCTGGCGGCACAACTGGTACACCAGAGGTATGTCCATCCCGGTCCTCTCGTACTAAGGACAGCTCCTCTCAAATTTCCTGCGCCCGCGACGGATAGGGACCGAACTGTCTCACGACGTTCTGAACCCAGCTCGCGTACCGCTTTAATGGGCGAACAGCCCAACCCTTGGGACCGACTACAGCCCCAGGATGCGATGAGCCGACATCGAGGTGCCAAACCTCCCCGTCGATGTGGACTCTTGGGGGAGATAAGCCTGTTATCCCCAGGGTAGCTTTTATCCGTTGAGCGATGGCCCTTCCATACGGAACCACCGGATCACTAAGTCCGACTTTCGTCCCTGCTCGATTTGTCAATCTCACAGTCAAGCTCTCTTATACCTTTACACTCTACGAATGATTTCCAACCATTCTGAGAGAACCTTTGAGCGCCTCCGTTACACTTTAGGAGGCGACCGCCCCAGTCAAACTGCCCACCTGACACTGTCTCCCGCCACGCTAAGTGGCGCGGGTTAGAGTGGTCATACAGTTAGGGTAGTATCCCACCAACGCCTCAATCGAAACTAGCGTTCCGATTTCTACGGCTCCTACCTATCCTGTACAAACTGTACAAACACTCAATATCAAGCTACAGTAAAGCTCCATGGGGTCTTTCCGTCCTGTCGCGGGTAACCCGCATCTTCACGGGTATTATAATTTCACCGAGTCTCTCGTTGAGACAGTGCCCAAATCATTACGCCTTTCGTGCGGGTCGGAACTTACCCGACAAGGAATTTCGCTACCTTAGGACCGTTATAGTTACGGCCGCCGTTTACTGGGGCTTCAATTCTGGGCTTCGCTTGCGCTAACTCATCCTCTTAACCTTCCAGCACCGGGCAGGCGTCAGCCCCTATACGTCATCTTACGATTTTGCAGAGACCTGTGTTTTTGATAAACAGTTGTTTGGGCCTATTCACTGCGGCTGACCTGACGGTCAGCACCCCTTCTCCCGAAGTTACGGGGTCATTTTGCCGAGTTCCTTAACGAGAGTTCACTCGCTCACCTTAGGATATTCTCCTCGACCACCTGTGTCGGTTTACGGTACGGGTAGTTTATTTCTCACTAGAAGCTTTTCTTGGCAGTGTAACATCAGGAACTTCGCTACTTAATTTCGCTCCCCATCACAACTTGTCCTTAAAGAATCAAGCATTTCACTCAACTCAAGACTTATTGCTTGGACACACATTTCCAGTCGTGTGCATTCCTTAGCTTCCTGCGTCCCTCCATCATTCAAACAAAATAAACTAGTACAGGAATATCAACCTGTTATCCATCGACTACGCCTCTCGGCCTCGCCTTAGGTCCCGACTAACCCTGGGAGGACGAGCCTTCCCCAGGAAACCTTAGTCATACGGTGGATCAGATTCTCACTGATCTTTCGCTACTCATGCCGGCATTCTCACTTCTAAGCGCTCCACTAGTCCTTACGATCTAGCTTCATCGCCCTTAGAACGCTCTCCTACCGCGGACACTTACGTGTCCACCCACAGTTTCGGTATTATGTTTAGCCCCGGTACATTTTCGGCGCAGCGGCACTCGACTAGTGAGCTATTACGCACTCTTTAAATGGTGGCTGCTTCTGAGCCAACATCCTAGTTGTCTGTGCACCGCCACATCCTTTTCCACTTAACATAAATTTTGGGACCTTAACTGGTGATCTGGGCTGTTTCCCTTTCGACTACGGATCTTATCACTCGCAGTCTGACTCCCGGAACTAAATCAATGGTATTCGGAGTTTATCTGAATTCAGTAACCCATGACGGGCCCCTAGTCCAAACAGTGCTCTACCTCCATGATCCAATATTCCGAGGCTAGCCCTAAAGCTATTTCGGAGAGAACCAGCTATCTCCAAGTTCGATTGGAATTTCACCGCTACCCACACCTCATCCCCGCCATTTTCAACTGACGTGGGTTCGGTCCTCCAGTGTGTTTTACCACACCTTCAACCTGGACATGGGTAGGTCACTTGGTTTCGGGTCTACATCTATATACTCACTCGCCCATTTCAGACTCGCTTTCGCTACGGCTCCAGCTTTTCACTTTAACCTCGCATATAAACGTAACTCGCCGGTTCATTCTACAAAAGGCACGCCATCACTCATTAACGAGCTTTGACTAATTGTAGGCACATGGTTTCAGGATCTATTTCACTCCCCTTCCGGGGTGCTTTTCACCTTTCCCTCACGGTACTGGTTCACTATCGGTCACTAGGGAGTATTTAGCCTTGGGAGATGGTCCTCCCGGATTCCGACGGAATTTCACGTGTTCCGCCGTACTCAGGATCCAGAACGGAGGTTAAGTTGTTTAATCTACGTGGTTATCACACTCTTTGACTCAGCTTCCCAGCTGATTCGATTACAACTTAACTTGGTAACTCCAAAGTTCTGTCCTACAACCCCAAGAAGCAAGCTTCTTGGTTTGGGCTCTTCCCCGTTCGCTCGCCGCTACTTAGGGAATCGATTTTTCTTTCTCTTCCTGAAGGTACTTAGATGTTTCAGTTCCCCTCGTCTACCTTCATTAAGCTATGTATTCACTTAATGATAATACTCGATTAAAAGTATTGGGTTCCCCCATTCGGAAATCTCCGGATCAAAGCTTACTTACAGCTCCCCGAAGCATATCGGTGTTAGTACCGTCCTTCATCGGCTCCTAGTGCCAAGGCATCCACCATGCGCCCTTTATAACTTAACCTATCTTTACCTACGGTAAAGGGTTATTATTTGAGTTTAGCGATATGAACTAATTCATATTTCTATTATTAAAAAACTCTTTAAAACGCAATGTTTTTCTCGGCTTTTAAAACTAATATATTACTTATTATCCAGTTTTCAAAGAACAAAGTTTGAGAGTAGACCTCTCAAAACTAAACAAAGTTTTGATTTCGCAAATGTACAAGGTTTTCCGTATTATTCCTTAGAAAGGAGGTGATCCAGCCGCAGGTTCTCCTACGGCTACCTTGTTACGACTTCACCCTAATCATCTGTCCCACCTTAGACGGCTGGCTCCCCGAAGGGTT
The DNA here is from genome assembly GCF_049674265.1 of Latilactobacillus parasakei. Taxonomy (NCBI): domain Bacteria; kingdom Bacillati; phylum Bacillota; class Bacilli; order Lactobacillales; family Lactobacillaceae; genus Latilactobacillus; species Latilactobacillus parasakei. Next base: position 948,831 of record NZ_CP186861.1, read on the forward strand.
ACCTCACCGGCTTTGGGTGTTACAAACTCTCATGGTGTGACGGGCGGTGTGTACAAGGCCCGGGAACGTATTCACCGCGGCATGCTGATCCGCGATTACTAGCGATTCCGGCTTCATGTAGGCGAGTTGCAGCCTACAATCCGAACTGAGAATGGTTTTAAGAGATTAGCTAAACCTCGCGGTCTCGCAACTCGTTGTACCATCCATTGTAGCACGTGTGTAGCCCAGGTCATAAGGGGCATGATGATTTGACGTCGTCCCCACCTTCCTCCGGTTTGTCACCGGCAGTCTCACTAGAGTGCCCAACTTAATGCTGGCAACTAGTAATAAGGGTTGCGCTCGTTGCGGGACTTAACCCAACATCTCACGACACGAGCTGACGACAACCATGCACCACCTGTCACTTTGTCCCCGAAGGGAAAGCTCTATCTCTAGAGTGGTCAAAGGATGTCAAGACCTGGTAAGGTTCTTCGCGTTGCTTCGAATTAAACCACATGCTCCACCGCTTGTGCGGGCCCCCGTCAATTCCTTTGAGTTTCAACCTTGCGGTCGTACTCCCCAGGCGGAGTGCTTAATGCGTTAGCTGCGGCACTGAAGGGCGGAAACCCTCCAACACCTAGCACTCATCGTTTACGGCATGGACTACCAGGGTATCTAATCCTGTTTGCTACCCATGCTTTCGAGCCTCAGCGTCAGTTACAGACCAGACAGCCGCCTTCGCCACTGGTGTTCTTCCATATATCTACGCATTTCACCGCTACACATGGAGTTCCACTGTCCTCTTCTGCACTCAAGTTTCCCAGTTTCCGATGCACTTCTTCGGTTGAGCCGAAGGCTTTCACATCAGACTTAAGAAACCGCCTGCGCTCGCTTTACGCCCAATAAATCCGGACAACGCTTGCCACCTACGTATTACCGCGGCTGCTGGCACGTAGTTAGCCGTGGCTTTCTGGTTGGATACCGTCACTACCTGATCAGTTACTATCAGATACATTCTTCTCCAACAACAGAGTTTTACGATCCGAAAACCTTCTTCACTCACGCGGCGTTGCTCCATCAGACTTTCGTCCATTGTGGAAGATTCCCTACTGCTGCCTCCCGTAGGAGTCTGGGCCGTGTCTCAGTCCCAGTGTGGCCGATTACCCTCTCAGGTCGGCTATGCATCACGGTCTTGGTGAGCCTTTACCTCACCAACTAACTAATGCACCGCGGGTCCATCCTAAAGTGATAGCCGAAACCATCTTTCAACCCTACACCATGCGGTGTTAGGTTTTATGCGGTATTAGCATCTGTTTCCAAATGTTATCCCCCACTTTAGGGCAGGTTACCCACGTGTTACTCACCCGTCCGCCACTCACTCAAATGTTTATCAATCAGGAGCAAGCTCCTTCAATCTAAACGAGAGTGCGTTCGACTTGCATGTATTAGGCACGCCGCCAGCGTTCGTCCTGAGCCAGGATCAAACTCTCGATTAAAAGTTTGTAGCTCTTGTTTTGTTACTTAATTTATTTGCTAGCGAAATTGACTTCGCAAATATGTTGTGCCCCGAAGGGCGACCCTACACATTTGGTTTATCAAAACTTTGTTCAGTTTTCAAAGATCTACTGTGTTGAAACAACTTAATTAATATATCATCTTTCATAGTGGATTGTCAAGCACTTTTTATAAATATTTTTTGAATAAATATTCAAAGTTCTTAATATAAATCACTCGTTATCGGATGAATATCTTTTATCTCGCTGACAACATAGACTACTATACCAACATCTATAATCATCGTCAAGTAAAAAAATACAACTTTTTTACTTTTTTCTAAATATTCACTAAATTCACTTAATTAGCGATTGGCTAACTGACATTCCGGGCAGATACCATGAACTTCCATCCGGTGACCCGTCACCATAAATCCCGTTAAGTTCTGGGCAACTATTTCAACATCTTCTAGTCCTGGGTAAAAAATATCAACCACTTTTCCACAACGATCACAGATTGCGTGGTAATGTTTAGTCTGTGCAAAATCAAAATGACTCGAAGCATCCCCGTAAGTCATTTCTTCTATGACACCCAGTTCTGTAAATAACCGCAAGTTATTATAAATCGTCGCAACACTCATATTAGGAAACCGCCCTGCTAATGCTTGGTAAACATCATCAGCGGTTGGATGCATGTGCGTACCAATCATAAATTCTAACACGGCTTGTCTTTGCGGCGTAATTCGAACATTATTTGCTTTCAACTTCCGAAGTGTCTGTTCAACAATTGTTTGACTCATATCAGATAAACTCCTTTCTTAATTGATAATCATTATCATGTATATTGATTGATGTAATCGTACCTTTTTTTAACGACGCTGACAAGTAAAATGATTGAAAAAGACAGTAAAAAAGCCAACGTGATTAATCACGTTGGCTTTTTAAACTTATTTCAACTCAGGTGCATCTGTTTGATAGAGATTCATCGTCGATTTACCATTGTTCTTTTGAATAACACTCGTTTTAGTTTTATCTGCTTTCAGTTGTGCTTTAGCATCACTGACCTTATAGCTCAACTTCGTTTTATCAGTTGCTTCAAAGCCTGTTGGCGTATAGAAACGAAGTAAATCCCCGGTAATCACCTTATCAGACAATGAAAGTTCCTTTGTAACGTGTTCACTAAGCGCTAAGACTCGGAGTTTTTGCGCTTTGGTCATCTTAGTCAATTCCTTACCCGTCTTTGTATCGTAGTAAGTACTGCCGACCTTCGTGTAATCTGGTGCCACGTAATCCCCATTTCTAAAGACCACGGTTTGATTACGGTTAGCCGCTAGGAGATCGGATCCAAATTGGATTGTATCCGTATTCTTAACGCCTAAGAGGTTTAATAAGGTTGGTAAGACATCGATTTCGCCACCATATGTATGGTTAACGCCACCTTTTAAGCCTGGCATGTGGACCATAAATGGTACCCGTTGGAACTGAGCGTTATCAAAGTCGGTAAATTCATCCTTCTTCAATAACTTGGCAACGGCCTTCTTATGATTACCAGAAATACCGTAATGATCCCCGTATAAGACCAACATACTATTCTTATCCAAGCCTGCCTTTTGTAACCAGGTCATAAATTCGCCTAGTGCTTGATCTAAATACTTAGCTGTTTGAACATAGCCATCAACAGTATCATCACCAGTATCAGTTTTAGCAATCGATTGGTTCTTCTTATCCAATAAGTATGGATAGTGGTTCGTAACTGTAATTAATTTTGCATAGAATGGTTGTGGTAATTGTTCAATGTAGCGGGCTGAATCTTGCATGAAGATCTTATCCTTCAAACCGTAGCCAACATTGTAGTCCTTACCTTCTTTAAAGTACTGTGAGCTAAAGAAATAATCATAGCCCCATGACTTGTAGGTGTTATCCCGGTTCCAAAAACTTGGGACATCCCCATGGAATGAGGCGGTTGTGTAGCCTTGTTGGTTTAAAATCGCTGGTGCTGCTTGGAAAGTATTGGTTGTCCCCTGTGTAACCATTGCGGCCCCTTCAGGCAAACCAAATAATGAATTTTCAAGCATTAATTCGGCATCAGCAGTCTTCCCTTGCCCAACTTGGTTAAAGAAGTTATCAAAGCTCAATGTATTTTGATCATGATAGAGCTTATTGATATTCGGTGTGACTTCTTGACCATCCCACTTGTAGTCAATCAAGAATTGTTGGAAACTTTCCAAATGAATGACAAAGACGTTCTTACCTTTAGCAACCCCTGTGTATTCAACATTGGGTGACACGCGATTTTCCTTCAAGTATTTCAAGACGCCACTCATATTACTACTATCAGCGTTAGCCTTAATCGCGTTATTCTTAGTGGTCTTAACACCATCGTAAACCGTGTAGGCATTCATCCCTAAGTATTTAACAATATAGTTATTATCAAATGTCCGAGTTAATAATCCTGAACGATCCGCTTCGGCCATCCCCAGGTTAGCGCCGAATAATACGACCGACAAACCAGTAATCGCAAAAGCATTCCGTTTCATGAAAACACGCCGATCAATCTTAATTAGTTTAGTCGCCAATAAGATTAATAACAACAGCACGTCCGCAAAAACTAAGAAATCGGAATATTCAATAATGCCGGCAATACTCTTACCCAGATTATTAGAAACAGCACCTGAGCCCTTCATTAAGTTAAAGGTTAAAAAGTCAGAAAATTCTCGGTAATAGAGAATATTCGAGAACAACCAGACTGACGTTAATAAATCAATAATCATCAACGTTATGTATGATTTGCGGCCATTCATAAATAGCGCAATCCCAAATAACAATAAGGTTGTTGGAATGGGGTTAATCGTCATTAAGAAGGCTTGCATACCACCTTTGACACCCAAATTAAATTTCGTTTGATACGCATAAATCGTTTTAAGCCAGAATAAAGCTACCGCGAATAGGAAAAAGCCCCAGCGCGTACTCAACCCGGCTTGAATTTTATGACCAATCTGTTTCATCGATACAATAGCCTCCGTTAAAGGTCATTTAGCTTCGTTAAAAGCTATTGACAATCTGACAGTTAGTTTACACATGTCAGTATTAAAAATCAATATGAAACCGAATGCAGTTTCAAATATTAACCCATTTTTAAGAATCTCAATGGCCGTTAGATAAAGCGCTAACCGCCCTAAGTAGCAAAAAAACCACCAAGTAATTCGATACTCAATGGTTAATTAACTAGTCTGCTAATAAATCGTATAGTTCCATTGCGACTAAATCAATATTGTCAAATTGGAATTGTTGATGTGTGCTACTGTCTTCAAGTTCAAAGGCTTGTGCTTGTGGATCATAGCTAACAGTCGCTTTTAAATCGCCTTCCTTTTCAAAACGTCTTTCTTGAACCTCAGCGCTTTGATCTTCTTGCATTGCTACCAGACGTTTGATAATCGCAACTAACTGTGATGATTGCATGGCGAATCCTCCTTTAATAACTATCTACCAGTTTATCAGAAAAAGGCCCCGACTGCACCGTTTATATGCAATTATTTTATAGAATCTGTCCATAATTTAATCAAGGCTTGTGTCCCATCATCGCCAAGGCCCGCTTCATTCACTAATCTTGCGTATAATTTCTTAGCTTGACGTGTGGCCGGTAAATTGAGCCCCATTTTCTCAGATTCCTCTAAGGCAATCTTCAAATCCTTCAAGAAATGTTTTGCAAAAAAGCCAGGTGTATAATCGCCTGCTAGAATCCGAGGACCATAGTTTGCGAGGCTCCAATTTTGAGCGCTCCCGCCGTTGACGGTTTTTAAGACGGCTGGTAAATCTAAGCCGGCCGCCTGAGCGTAAACCAACATTTCAGTCATCCCGGTCATTGTACCGGCAATCATAATTTGATTAGCCATCTTAGTATGCTGGCCCTTACCGGCTTCACCAAACCGTTGCACAGTTTGTCCAACGGCTTCAAAAACGGGCTTAACCTGTTCATAAGCGGCTTGATTACCACCGACCATCACCGTTAGCGTCCCATTTTGAGCACCGATATCGCCACCTGAAACGGGGGCATCTAACGCTTGTAAGCCTAATTCACTAGCTGTGGCCGCAATTTTTTGTGCCAAAGTTGGCGTGCTAGTTGTCATATCGACAACAATTTTATCCGGTGTGACCGCGCTAAAAATACCATCATCACCGTAATAGATTGCTTCCACATCTTGTGGATAACCAACCATTGATAAGACAACATCACTTTGTGTCGTAACAGCTGCTGGTGTGTCCGCCCATTTTGCGCCTAAGCTGACAACTTCATCAGCCTTTTGTTTCGTTCGATTGTAAACGACAACTGAGTAGTTTGCTTTCAATAGATTTTTAACCATACTGCTCCCCATTACACCGATACCGATACCGATAAAGCCGATTGTTGGTTGCATGTTAATAACCTCCTATTTTTTAGCACTTAACTTAGGTTTGACCGCTAAAGCGCCAATCCCCATAAACATTCCTAGATAATAAGTGAAAAGTCGCCATAACAACATGGCTAACACTAGTTTACTCGAACTGAGCGTAAAGGTGGCAAATAAAGTCTTGAAACTGTATTCTGCACCCCCAGAACCACCTGGTACAGGGAACAGCGATACAATCATGACGATCATCACGTGTAAAACCATTACTTCTAAGTAATTCACATTTGGACTGCCCAACGCTAATAACACAAAATACGGCACACTATAATAGAAAAAGAGTTGGCATAGCGTTAATAAGCAGCCTTTGATGAGTTTTTTCTTTTCTTTTTTGAGATGGAGACTCTCAGCATAAAACGTATCGATTTTAGTAAGTAACACGCTCCGCCATTCAATCATTCGTTTTTTCGATACAAACCAGCTGACCGGAATTAACAACCAATGCACCAATTGCTTCGTGAATTTGTTGTAGTACATCACCAATAGTAAAACTGCCAAAACAACGACGTGAACGATTAAACCAAAGTTAATTAAAATTGCCAGCGTGCCAAAATGCTTGGAAACTTGTGAAAACCCGATAAGCATACTTAATAGAAAGTTGACCAATACCATGAACTGATAGACGATAAACTTCATTAATAAAACGGAACTCGCCTGGCCAGCTTCCACCCGTGATTGCATCAAAGCCACCAATTGCGCTGGTTGCCCACCTGAAGAAAATGGCGTAATCGCGTTAAAGAGCTGCGCAATCAATGGAATCCGCAAGGCATTAAATAATGAAAAATCCGTCGTCCGCCCTTTTAAAAAGACGCGCAGTACTAACGCTTCAAAGAACCAAGAAATTAACATACATGAAAGTGCGACCAGCAACCAGCCAACTTTTAACCGACTAATATCTGCCACTAATTGATTGAACTGTAACGTACGACTTTCATAAGCGAATATGCCACAGCCAATCGCTAACATGACTGCAAACACAATTTTATTTGTTCGACTCATAACCGACCCTTTTTCTAATGATAATTGACCAATAAAAAACTGCTGATTGCGATCAACAGTTTCTTCAATTATGTCATTTATTTTTTAGTATCCATATCTTCTAGTTCTAACAATTCATCTTGATCTAGTTTCAGTTCATCGTATAACACTTGTGATTGCTTATAAAATTGGACCATCTGTTCTGCAAAGTAATCTGCTGAGATGGCGTGTAATTTATTTTGCCGAGGTGCAGGGTCATCAAAGGCCCCAGGATGGTTCAAGTAATTCAGGATTTGATGCAACATTTCATCTTCAGTAGTAAAGGTCGTGCCAATTGACGGATCCGTCAATAATTCACTGGCATAAGGACTGGCCATCACGACAATTTTGACTTCAGCGGCCATTGCTTCAATATACGTTAGCCCTTGTGATTCGGAATCACTCGCTGAAACAAATAAATCTGCCATGTGGTAGTAATTAGAAACATCATCGTTATCAATCATACCGGTAAAAATAACGTGTTCGCTCATCCCTAATCTAGCAACTTGCGCTTCCAAGTCTTCACGCGCGGGCCCTTCCCCCACAATGACCAACATTAAATCTGGTTTCTCCGCTACCAAGCGTGGTAGGGCATCGATAATAATGTCGATTCGTTTTTCGTAAGCAACCCGACTTAATGATAATAATACGGGTTGGTCCTTCGTTAAACCTAACGACTCCCGCACATCCAGGGTTACTTGCTTTTCGTACCGGCTAATATCAACACCAGTTGGAATAATCCGAATCGGTGCTTTAACTTGGTAACGATTCAATGTCTGTGACACCCGTTCAGACGGTGCGACAATCCCCGACATGTGATATAAAAAGGCCTTACTCATCTGTTTAACGTGATACGGACGCAAGAGCTTCCCGTTTAACACGTAATGTAAATAATCCTCGTACATCGTGTGATACGTGTGTAAACACGGAATCTTCAAATTCTTAGCGACAAATTTGCCGATATAGCCCATCGAAAATTCCGTTTGGGTATGGACGATATCTAAATCTAATTCTTTAGCAACCTGATAGGCATGAAAAAGGCCCCGAACAGCAATCCGTCGGTCCGTAAATGATACAAACGGTACACTAGCAAAGCGGAAAATGTTCGGTTCAATCGTTTCTTTATCAACATGGGGATCAGTTGTTGTAAATATGTAAACAGAGTGCCCCTTTTTCTCGAGCCCCTCTTTTAATGTTTTAATGGAGGTTGCCACACCGCTGACTTGTGGAAAGTAGGTGTCTGTAAATATCCCAATATTCAATTGGTTTCCTCCTCCTTATCTTTGGACATTTGATACCATTATAGTAATTAATTAAATCATATGCAATCAATGTTCTTAATTGTAATCTATTCATACTAGCATAAAAACCGACTTAAGACCTAAAAAAGACTGAATTATCTAAAAAAGACACGCAAAACAACCGCCCGGTCATTTTGGTGCCTTATCATATCACCAGTGGCTTACTATTAAGATTAACACGCCCCAGATGGGTAACGCGAGTAATAAGCCATTGCGAACACCAGTGAAAAATTGCATCTTAACCACCTCGTTTTTTGATAAAAGGCAAGACTTGCTATTTACGCCCAATATCTACTATGATAGGGGTAAGTTTAGACGTTGTATGTTAAGAACGTCCTTGCTTTTACTTAAGTTTTATTAAAAGGAGCAGTCATATGCAGACTTATCGCATTAAGAAGCCACGTAAACTTGAAATCACTTATGATGATCAAATTCTCACACTTCACTACCCAGGACTCTTAAAGAAAAATGACAAAGACGATCGCGAGATTGCCTTTAAAAAATTAAAATCCGTTCGCTTTTTTGAAGCCACTTATCGCCAGGGCCATCTTCAAATTCTCTATCAAAAACCCAACCACGCCCTCGAAAAAGTCATTATTAGCTTTGAAACTGCTGATAACGATGACTTGCAAAAGCTCTATCAACTGATGAACGATTATATCGAAAAACCGGCTGAAGAAGATTTAAGTTTCGTTAAAAAGGGTGAACTCATCATGGCCTATCTCAAGATGAAAGAAGACGGCCTAATGACCGACGACGAATTTGAAGAAAAGAAAAAGCGCATTTTAGGTTTAGAAGACCAATAACAAAATAAGGCCCGTGGCAAACGTAATGCTTGCCACGGGCCTTTTATGTTTTGTTTTTTATTTGATAAAGCCAATCGTCATCCCAATGATTAAAATCACCAAAACAATGACCGTAATCCAGACGTATAGATAATCCTCTTCTTTTGCAAAGGCATAGATTGACACTACTACCCGTAAAACGGGCGTTAAAATCAAACAGAATAAGCCAAACATGATGACCGCGCCGGCTTTCAATTCAGCCATTCCTTGGAAGATTGTAGCAAAGGTCGTTGGAAATTGGTGTTCACCGTAACCTGTACCACCATGCATTAAGAATAAAAGCATCCCGATAATTAGAACGGTCGCTGATACCAAAACACCAACACGTAAAATTTTACCAATTACTAATTCAATTTGCGCCATTTCTTTTTTTCGATCTGTCATTAGATGTGCACCCCGAATCCTTTAAGCACCATTTGTAAGCCCATATACAGTAAAATCGGAATAAAAATCATCCGAATAAACTTCGGTTGCAAATGTTGCATCACTCTTGAACCAACTGTTGCGCCTGCTAAAATACCAAGCGCTAACGGTGCAGCAATTTCTGGTAGGATCGCGCCACTAAAGAAGTAAACCGTTGCTGAAGCGGCCGCCGTCACACCCATCATTAGATTACTTGTTGCACTAGATGGTTTTAGCGGCATCTTCATAATGGTATCCATCGCAGTGACTTTGAAGACCCCACTACCAATTCCCAAGAGGCCAGAAGCAATCCCCGCACCAAACATCATCGCAAAGCCGCCAGGTACTTTTTCAACTTGGTAATCAACTTGTTTTTGATTGGCCTTATCGTAATAAGTACCATTTAAATTCAACTTTTCAGCCCACTGATCGTTAGCTGCACCAACGTGTTCTTCCGCCTTTTTACCACGCAGTTTTTGAATCATATTGTAAGTTGAAAATAATAGGAAGCTCCCGAACAAAATGAATAAAAAGCCCGTCGGTACGACGCCAGTTAATAGCGCCCCGATAATTGCCCCCACGGTTGTCGCAATTTCTAGAAACATTGCCACCCGTAAATTCAACATATCGTCTTTTAAATAAGCAATTGTGGCACCAGAACTAGTGGCAATCACGGCAACAATACTAGCCCCGATTGCATATTTGATATCTAACCCAATTGCGAGTGTTAAAACAGGTGTCAGGATAATCCCACCACCAATGCCGAGAATCGCACCTAAAATACCGGCTAAGATCCCCACCGCCAATAATAATATAATCTGTTGCATAACTTTTCTCTCTCCTCTATGCCATTAAAGCATGTACTACAAGCACTTCTCGCCTGTTAATATCTGTGATGTTACTATTTTTCAAGCCAGCCTCCGTCGATTGGCACCACGGTTCCGTGGATGTAATCGGATGCTTGACTTGCTAAATACAAACTTAATTGAGCCACCTCTGCCGGTTGTGCCCAGCGACCAGCTGGTGTTTGACGCGCCACTTCCTTGGCCATTTCACCCGCACCCGCAAAATCGGCAGCGTTCATCGGTGTTTCTATCGCCCCTGGTGCGATGCAATTTGCCCGAATGCCTTGGCTCGCGTAATCGTAATCCAGCTGCTTAGTATACCCGATAATCGCGTGCTTAGAAGCCGTATAGGCCGCACCGCCACCACCAGCTACTAATCCGGCAATTGAAGCCATATTCACAAAAACGCCTTTATGGTTGGCCAACATACTTGGTAAAACTGCGTTAGTCACTAAAAATTGGCTTTTTAAATTGACCGTCATCAGATTATCCCAATCAGCCTCACTGGTTTCAAGCGTCGGCGCATATTGATCTAATATGCCCGCTGTATTACAGACAACATCAAATGCCTGCACTGTCGCTAACAAGCTTTTTAGTGTCGCTGTTAATTGGGAAGCATCCCGAACATCGACTTGAACCGTTTTTAAACCGTCTGCCACCTTTGCAATGGGCGCTTTATCTAATGCGATGACTGTTGCACCTTCCGCTAAAAAGGCCAGCATCTGTGCTTGGCCGATGCCGGAAGCCGCACCCGTGACTAAAACCGTCTTTTGTTTTAAATCCGCAAAATGACTCATTAATCAACTAACTGCCAATCTTCAGCTAATACATCACAAGAAGTTGGTTGGAACATTGAATAAGCTGGTTCTTCCGTTGTTTTAATCAATAGGTATGGACTAATTGTTTCACCTTGATAGGTATCACCACTGACTTGAACGATAAATAATTCGGGGCCACCCCAACCTGTCCGTACTACTTTTTTACCTGCTTTTAACGCGATAATTGCTTTATCGAATCCCATTTGAATCTCCTCTTCTATCCTGATTTTTCGGACATAAATTAACCTTATAAGGTATTTTAGCACGCCCTAGAAGGAGTCGCAATTTTACAATTGTTGGCAAACAAATAGACCTCCGCTAAATAACAATCCAGCAAAGGTCTACTTTTAATAACGATTTAGTTGGCTTTACGTTTAAAGACGCGCTTGATCACATCCCACACACCGAGTGATTGCACTAATCTTTCAGCCGGTACGTGCTCTCTGATAGCGCGTAACACTTTCTTAGGTTCCTTTGAGGCAAAAGTATAGGTCCCGTTTTTCTTGGTTTGAATTGCATAGCGAGGAATCCATTTCCCCTTGAACATGACCGAGGCAATCACGTAATCAACTTCTGCCCACGGAATTTGAATAAACTGACGGGCATCGCGATCATTGAAAAATTCAAAACCTTTATCGCCAATCATGATTTTGCCGTAATCTGTTAACGCGGTAAAAGAGGTCGCATTAATCACTAATTCGACTTTTGTATTAATTGATTGAACCATTATATCGACTCCATTTCCAAAAAGCTTACTTTCATTATACGCTTTTATAAAAAGGAAGGGCTAGGACAAAGTAAATTTGCCCTAGCCCTTCCTTTGTTTTTTGAAACGTGCTTTTCAAGCTAACTTTCTGTGCTTAGCGTCGTAAATCAAATAATCGACTGCGTCGCTCATTCGCTTCCCTATGCTAATGCTCAAAAGTTGACCAAGCTTGAACGCACTCTTTTTTAAACGTGCTTCAGCAGGCATATTTCTACGGTTAACCAAATTTGCCGAACCAGTGCTTACAGCCCCAATTCGTCAAATCCAGTTAATCCTCAAAATATAAACGCCTGCTTACGCACTCTTTAATTATTACATTAAGTGTAATAGATGGAAGACAATTCCGACTACGAATAAGCCAAGAATAATAACGATTGGTGATACTTTCTTCTTAAGTAACCACATACAGAATAATGTTAAACCTAATGCAGCTAAACCAGGAATCAAACTATCTAAGTTATCTTGTAAAGTTGTTACTTTATGGTCTGTCAATGACAAGCCTTGTGCTTGTTGTTGTAATGCAGATTGAATGCCTTTAGCACCACTTGGTAATTTATCCCAGTCGATGAAAGCACCCTTATCTAATTTAACAGATGAGACAGTTGGTGTGAACTTAACTGATACCCATCTATTAACCAGTGATCCCAAGATAAACATCCCAAGGATTGAAGCACCCTTAGTAATATCTTGTAAAATACCACCAGATAAATCTTCAGTAATCTTAGAACCAGCACGGTAGCCAAATTCTTGTGTGTACCATGTAAATGCCATACGGATGGCATTCCATGCAACGAAATAAATGATTGGGCCAAGAATGTTACCACTCATAGCAAGTGAAGCAGCTAAAGCACCGATAATTGGTTTAACAGTAAACCAGAACACGGGATCGCCGATACCAGCTAAAGGTCCCATCATACCAACCTTAACCCCTTGGATTGTAACATCATCAATTGGGGCACCATTAGCACGTTCTTCTTCAAGGGCTAAAGTAACCCCAAGAATTGGTGCAGCAACATAAGGATGAGTATTGAAGAATTCCATGTGACGAACTAGTGCTGCTGAACGATCTTCTTTAGTTTTATATAATTTCTTAAGTGCTGGGATTAATGTATAAGCCCAACCACCATTTTGCATACGTTCATAATTCCAAGAACCTTGAAGGAAAGTTGAACGTAACCAAACAGAGATACGGTCTTTTTTAGTTAATTTTAGTTGTTCTGCCATTTTTTGTCAGCCTCCTTCTTAGTAGTTGTCAATGATATCGCCTAGCGGATCACCAGTATTTGAGCCACCGCCGTTATTACCTGAGCCTTGTTTTGAAAGGGCTAAGTAGATAAGGGCAAGTGAAATACCGATTGCGCCAAGTCCGATAAGTGTCAATTGAGAGATAGTTGCAAGTACGAAACCAATTGCGAAGAATGGCCATACTTCTTTTGTTGCCATCATGTTGATAACCATTGCGTAACCAACAGCAACAACCATCCCACCACCGATTGCTAAACCATCTGTTAACCATACTGGCATTGCTGTCAACATTTCTTTAACAGGGCCAGCACCGATTGCTAAGATTAAGCCTGCAGGAATAGCGATACGAACACCTTGCATGATAATAGCGATGTATTGCCACATTTCGATCTTACGGAAGTTACCTTCTTTAGCAGCAGCATCCATGATGTGCACGATACCTGTTGCTAATGTCCGTACGATGATTGTTAATAATAAACCAGCTACGGCAAGAGGTACAGCAATAGCGATAGCTGATGTAACGCCGGCTTTGCCTTGACCACCAAGTACTAAAATAATTGCAGATGCGATTGATGCTAAAGCAGCATCGGGTGCAACAGCGGCACCAACGTTAGCCCAACCTAAGGCGATCATTTGTAATGTCCCGCCTAAGATAAGACATGGTAATAAGTTACCGGTTACAAGGCCGATTAATGTACAAGCAATGACTGGTTGATGGAAATGGAATTGATCTAAGATACCTTCCACACCAGCTAGAAATGCAACAAAAATGACCAAAATCACTTGAATGAAATTCAAATCCATGATTATTAATCCTCCGTTTTCTTCTGATAGTTAATTATTTATTGTTTTGTTTGTCTAATTCTGATTGTGCTTTTTTAAGGATGCTATCCATATTACCGTTTGAATCACTAGGCACTTTACGAACATCAAACTTGATGCCTTTTGCCTTTAGTTTTTCAAATGTATCGATATCATCTTGGTCAAAGGCCAAAACAGTATTAGGTTGCACTTTACCAGTTGAATGAGCCATTGAACCAACGTTAATTGTTTCTAATGGCACACCGCCTTCAACGGCTCTAAGTGCATCTTGTGGTGATTCGAATAATAATAAAGCACGTTCCTTGCCGAAATGTTGATCATCTTTTGCCAACTTGATCATTTGATCGATTGGCACAACATGCGCTTTAATGCCGCCAGGAGCAGCTTGTTTAATTAAGTTTGTCCGTAATTCATCTTTAGCAACGTTGTCTGAAACAACAATAATCCGTGTTGGGTTAGTTGTCTTAGACCAAGTGGTTGCCACTTGACCATGTAATAGACGTGAATCAATACGTGCCAAGACATATTTGAACTTACCAGGAGTACCTGTATTAGCAGCTTGTTTTACTTCTGCCTTTGGTGCTTCTTTTGGTTCTAAGTCTTCAGGTTTAACCCGAACACCCGCCTTAGCTTCATCAATAATATGTGCTGCGATTTCATGAGCAGATGTCATAGATAAACGTGATGCGTATGCTTCAATCAACATTGGTAAGTTCAAACCAGTAACGATTGCCCATTTATCTTTATGAGCTTCGAACAAGCCATTTGCCTGATTAAATGGTGAACCTCCCCAAAGATCGACTAAGAACAAGACTTCATCATCTGCGTCAAACGTTGCAACGGCAGCTTCTAAATGCGCTTTCAAATCATCCGGTCCTTCATTAGGCATAAAAGTAACAGCTTGTACTTTTTCTTGTTCGCCAAAAATCATTGAGCCAGATTGCATGATACCTTTAGCAAACTCCCCGTGACTTGCAATAACGATTCCAACCATTCACAAAAACCTCCTTATAAAATAGTTGTAATAACACACTGATAAAAACGCTAACAATTATAATGAAATATTATGGCATTAATCCCTATCAATCTATTATCACACCAAAACGTTTTTCTTTTTAAAACGCTTTACTCGTTTATTTTACCACAAATCTCTAATCTGTCTAATCATTTTTACGTTATCTGTGAAATTGGTCTAGATAATCCCGCTGTTATCCGTTTTCATAAATATACATTGCTCTCTAGTATTTAACGACAACAACATTTCATAGTAGCTGATTTAAAGATGTCACATTAAATTAAACCATTTCCAGACCGGTCTATACCCAGACATAGCAAAAGGACTAGGAGACAATTTCTATCCTAGTCCTTTTTTTCTCGGCTGACTACTATCAAGCCTTGTTATTTTTTAGCCCTAATTGCGCTAAATATTTTGTTCGTTTTGTTTCGTCAAATTCGTTTTCAGATTTAGCGATAATCACGGCTGCTAATGAATTCCCCATGACGTTGACGGCAGTCCGCCCCATGTCGACTAATCGATCAATCCCAGCAATGAAAGCCACACCAGCAGCTGGTACCCCAATGGTTGTAATGGTTGCGAGTAATACCACAAATGAAGCCCCAGGTACACCGGCCATCCCTTTAGACGTAATCATCAAGACCACTAATAATGTTAATTGTTGCATCAGACTGAGATGGATGTGATACGCTTGCGCCAAAAAGAGCGCTGCTAATGATTGATAGATTGCGGAACCATCAAGGTTAAACGTATAACCGGTTGGAATGACAAAAGAAGCAATTCCCTGACTGACACCGTAATCTTGAATTTTTTCCATTACTTTAGGTAATGCAGCTTCTGAACTAGCTGTTGAAAAAGATAGCACTAATTCTTCTTTGAAGACTTTCAATAATTCCAAAATATTAATGTGCCAGATTCGTGCCACTAGCCCCGCCACAACCACAACGAAGAAAATCATCGTTAAGTAGCAAATGACTAGGAAATAAACCAACGGCTTCAATGCATCGAAACCAAATTGGGCAATCGTCACACCGATTAAGGCAAAAACCCCGATTGGTGCTAATTGCATAATCCAGTTAGTCAATTTAAACATCACTTCTGAAATCATTTCAAAAGCGTTAATGAGCGGTTCACTGCGTTTGCCAAATGTTGCAAGTCCTAATCCAAACAAGACTGTAAAGAAGATAATTGGAATCATATCCCCTTCACTAAGGGCCTTAAAAATGTTAGTCGGTACAATATTCATAATAATATCGCCCAAACCATGATTGCTAGCTGATTTAGCAGCAGCTGTATATTGACCAATTGACCCTTGACTCAAACTATGAATGTTGATTAAGGCCCCTGGCTTCGTCAAATTACCGACCGTCAAGCCCAACGCAATCGCAATGGTGGTCATCATTTCAAAATACAAAAGCGTCTTGCCACCAATTCGACCTAACTTTTTGATATCGCCCATTTTGGCGATTCCAACTACCAAGCAAGAAACGACGATTGGCAATACAATCATCTTAATTAAATTAATAAACAACGTCCCTATCGCTTGCATCACTGTAATTGCAGCTTTGTTTTGGTAGAAAATACCACCGGCAACTAATCCCAATGCAATTCCGATTAAAATCCGCCAGCCCAAACTCATTCTAAAATAACGTTGTTTCTTCATCCCTTGTCACTCCATCTTTTAACGCACTCTATCGGTTGGCGCTTTGATTGTCACGCTTAAAGCGTCAATAGTTCTGTTAATTGTTTAATCTCATGTGTTGGCTGTAAGGCCTGATCATGATTAATTTGACCTGTTGGGTTGTACCAAGCAGTTGCCACCCCGACATTTTGGCCCCCTTGAACGTCGGAGGTCAATGAATCCCCTACGATCAATGACTGAGTCATTGGGACAGTGTCTAGTTTCTGGAAAACAGTTTGAAAATAAGCTGGGTCTGGTTTTTGATAACCTAATTCTTCCGATACGAAAATAGCATCGAAATAATGGGCTAACCCTGAGTCTTGTAGTCGTTGGTATTGCGTACGCGCCACACCATTCGTTGTGATATATAATTTGGCGTGTTGTGCTTGTAACCCAACTAATAATTCTTCTGATTGTGGCATTAAATCATGTCCTAACGCCAAATTATCTAAATATTGACTTGATAATTGCTGCCCATCGACCACTTTATTAAACTGCTTTTTGAAAAAAGTCGCAAACCGGGTGTTCAATAATATTTCCCGGGTTAATTCCCCTTGTTCATATTGGCGCCATAAACCTTGGTTGAACGTTTGATAAGTCGTTTTAATATCACTCGTTAAGTCAATATCTTGTGCCTTAAATAGGCGTTCCAATGCTTGATCTTCATCCGCATCGAAGTCAAATAAGGTATTGTCCATGTCGAAAAATAAATGTTTATATTGCATCTTGCTAATCACTCTCTTTAATCTAAATATTTTAATTTGCCTTTAAAATCAGCTATTTTATTATACCCTTTTTGTTGCATGATTGTTTGTAGTTCTACCGTTAAGCGTTCAAAGATCTGTGGGCCTTCTTTGTGAAGTGCCGTCCCGACTTGAACCATGCTAGCGCCACATAATAGATGTTCAAAAACATCTTGACCAGACTTAACACCGCCAGTGCCGATAATTTGGATCTCGGGTTTCAACCGTTGGTAAAAGGCGTGGACATTCGCGAGGGCTGTTGGCTTAATATAATCACCACCAATACCGCCAAAACCATGCTTAGGTTTAATGCTGACCCGTTCGGTAGCAGCGTCAATCGTGAGGCCATTACCGATGCTGTTGACAGAATTAATGAATGCCAATGGGAATTGGTTTAAAATAGCCGCCATTTGATCAAAATGAACAATATCAAAATAAGGGGGTAATTTGACGCCTAACGGTCCGTCATACACTTCAAAGACCCGCGTTAAAATTTGTTCAACTGTTTCAAAATCATAACCCGTTTGTGGTTTACCCGGCACATTAGGACAAGAAAGGTTTAATTCCACTAAGCCATTAAAATCAGAATCTGTAATTTGTTTCAAAAGCACTTCGTCTTCATCAACATTGAAACCAGTAATTGATTGAAAATACCGTTTTTCAGGAAAGAGGGCCTGTTGTTGAGAAACATAGTCGAGATAGTAAGATAAACCCTTATTAGGAAGTCCCATCGAGTTAATGCTCCCCCACGGTGTTGATAGATAGCGTGGTTCTGGATTACCCGCTCTTGGGGCCACGGTAGCACTCTTCGTTACAAAAGTGCCTGCTGCAGATTTTTGAATCTGATTTAGTTCGTCTGCGTCATAACAATAAACGCCTGCTGCATTCATTAAACAATTATCAAAATGAATTCCTGCTAATGTTGTTTCAGTTGAAATCAATATTTTCGCCCCTATTCCGATTTATTTCTATTGATTATACGTGATTTAACTGATAATTACCATCCTTTATTCAATGTACATATTAAAACACGAACTATTTAGCCTATTGACCAAATACCACCCAACTAACGCCACTTTTAAGTCATCCCCAATCGTTTTATACTACATAGTAGAATGATTTTCAGATAGAAAGAAGCTTATTATGCAAACCTTAGTTAATAGTAGTGCCGGTGTTTTTATTATCATTATCATGATTGCAGTTGGCTATGCCTTAGCCGCACGTCATTGGTTTAATGAGGATAGCACAGCGCTTATCGCTAAACTTGTCACACAAGTTGCCCTACCACCTTATATGATCATTTCAATCACGAAAGACTTTTCACACGATCAGTTAGCCACCTTACTTCCCAACCTCCGTTTTCCAGTGCTCTCCATGTTACTCTTATTTGGGATTTCAATTATTGTCGCACGCCTCATTAAAGTCGATGCCAGTCGGCGTGGCTTGTTTGAATCCATGTTCTTCAACTCCAATACGGTTTTTGTAGGCTTACCAATTAACCTGGCCCTCTTTGGTCAGCGCAGTCTGCCCTTTGTCTTAGTCTATTACATGGCTAATACCACCATTTTTTGGACACTTGGCGTTTACTTAATTCAACGAGATGGTGCCAATCAAGAGGGTTTATCCCTTAAAACTGTTTTACAGAAGGTTTTCTCGGCGCCACTAATCGGTTTTATTATCGGCGTTATCCTGGTCTTATTAGATTGGCACTTACCCAGTTTCTTAACACAGTCCTTCACTTATCTAGGCAACCTGACCATCCCACTATCCATGCTCTTCATTGGGATTTCAATTTATAATGCCGGACTCAAAAATATTCGCTTTGGCAAAGATCAACTCGGTGTCTTAGCCGGCCGGTTCATCTTTGCGCCTTTATTAATGACTGCGTTAGTCTATCCAAGTCACATGCCACCCCTCATGAAACAAGTCTTCATTCTGCAATCCTGTATGCCCGTTATGACAAATGCACCAGTTGTCGCACGACTTTATAATACAGACGCTGATTTTGCCGCTGTCATGGTGACCGAGACAACGCTCGGGGCTTTGTTGATGGTGCCGCTCATGATGTTCCTCTTGGGACAACTATTTTAAACAAAAAAGACGCCATCCATTAATTTGGATGACGTCTTTTCATTTAGATAGCGGCATACATGTGTTTGATCGTATCAATCGATGTTTGCCATTTTTGTTGTTCTGCTGTCGTTAACTGACTTGGATAATCCTGTAAGACACCTGCGGCACCAACCATAGCTGGATGGCCAACATAGCATTGTACAGTTTCATCAAAGTTAGAAACGGGTAAGACTTGGCGCGTATTTTGTAAGATAGCTGCAGCACAGTGCGCTGCTTGATTAGCAATCCCATAAGACGTATAGCCCTTGCCGCTGAGGATTTCCCAAGCACCTTGGCGAGCGTCAACTTCAAATTGTGCCAATTGTTCTGGTGATAATTGGGTTGCTAGTGGTTGCCCACCAACATGCACCCCAGACCAAGCGACAAATTGTGAATTACCATGTTCACCTAGCACATAGCCGTGCACACTATTAGGCGCAACGTTCAAATAATGGCCGACTGCAACTTGCATCCGGGCTGTATCCAAAGTCGTCCCAGTTCCTAACACCCGTTCCTTAGGAAAGCCAGTTAAAGCTTGTAGATATTGGGTAATTACATCACATGGATTAGTGATGTTCAATAAGATTCCTTTGAAATTAGCGGCCTTTAATTTTGGTGCCCATTGTGCGACTGCTGTTTTCGTATAAGTTAATTCATCAAACCGATCAGCACTATGTTCAAGGATACTAATGTCACCAGCTGAGAAAATGACTAAGTCACAAGTGGCTAATTGACTTTCATCATTAGCTGTAATCTTAACAAATCCTGTATGATCAACTTGACCGGCTTCTAAATCGTTTCGTTCCGCTTCTGCTAATTTTGGCTTTTGGTCAAATAAAACTAATTCACTACAAATGCGCCGGGAAACAAGCGTATAGGCAACTGTACTCCCAACATGACCAATACCGATAATGGCTACTTTATTCATTGATCCAACTCCCAATCAAATATTATCGAACAGCGATGGCTTCAATTTCAACAATCCCACCAGCTGGTAGTTTGCCGACTTGAACAGCACTTCTAGCAGGTGCAATGTCGCCGAAAAATTCTGCATAAACTTGATTAAATTCATTAAAGTCATCTAAGTTGGTTAAGAAACAGTTGGTTTTAACGATATTTTCTAAGGTTAAGCCAGCTTCTTTTAAAACACTTTGTAAGTTCATAATGGCTTGTTTCGTTTGCCCTGCTAAATCAGGTGCAAGTTTGCCGTCTTTTAATCCCAGTTGACCTGACATAAAGACAATCTTATCCGTTGCAATTGCTTGGCTGTATGGTCCTAATGGTTCTGGCGCTTGTTTCGTATAAATCTTTTCTGACATATTAATCAACCTCTCTTGTTTATTGACTACGCTTTCATTGTAGTCCAGATAACCCAGTTTATCAACCAAGATTGTGTATTATTACACATTTACGCACAAAAAAAGAGCATTAGATACTCGGAATATCTAACGCTCTTATTATGAAACTAGATGAATTGAACGATTTGCATTAAGATAGGCACAACGACGACGAACAAGACAGTACTTGTTGTTACGACGTTTGTTGCATATTCAACGTCCCCGTGTGATTGACCGACTAAGATTGGTAAGACAGCCAAACCTGGTGTTGCGGCTTGAATAATTAATGTGCTTTGTTCAATTGATGGAATTGAAGTTGTATTCTTGAAGAACATCATGATAGCAATCATGATTGCTGGTGCGACAACGAAGCGACCTAATAGGGCTAAGATTGTATCGCGGTCGAAATGGATTGATTTCAAACCAGCATCAGCTAAGATAATCCCAATGTAAATCAATGACATTGGTGTAACGATCCCACCGACCATTGAGAATGTCTTATCAACAAGTTCTGGTAATGGTAAACCAGTTAAAAGATAAATTAATGCGGCTAAGAAACCGATTAATGGAGAAGGTAATAATTTACGCCAGTTAAATTTGCCTTTAGCAGCGCCTTTTTCTTTTGTAGGATCATCATTTGAGATGAAGAAGACACCGATTGCCCATGTTGAAACAGTGTTAGCAACATAGTAGATCAAGAAGTAAGGTAAACTCTTGTCACCGAATAGTGCCAAGTTCAATGGTAAACCAATGAAGATTGTATTGGCATTAACGAACATATTGATAAATGTCCCACGACGACCTGGACGAATCCGGAAAGCCTTTGTTAATAACCAAGCAACTAAGTAACCTAGGGCGAAACTAATTAAAACGTAGATTAAGCCGCCAGATAAACCGACCAACTTTTCACGTGTTAAGTTATCTAAAACTGAAACGAAAATTGATAATGGTAAAGCAACGTTCATGATTAAAAACGAAATTGTACCTTTAAAGTTATCATCGAACTTTTTAGAACTCCGTAGCCAAAACCCCAAAGCAATGACTAAGACGATTTCGACGACACTTGATAATGATGTTAGAAATGCTGCCAACTCTTTCACTCTCCTACCAAATTAATATTTAAATTATAGTGCTTTGTATTCTGGTTCCCATTTCATGTCTGCAACGGCTTTTTGCACGTCAGTAATTTCTTCTTTGTTCAAACCTTGGTCAACAGCGCTTTGTGCAACAGCTGTCGCAACAGTTTGTGAGAAGATATCTAATTTTGTAACAGGAGGCAATACGGCTGCGCCGGCTTCTGTTGGGTCAACAATCCCACCCAATGAGTGAGCTGCCTTACTGATCATTTCGTCATTTAAGACTTTAGCAGTTGAAGCGATTGTCCCTAAACCAAGACCTGGGTATACTAAGGCGTTGTTTGCTTGACCGATTTCGTATGTGACACCGTTGTATTCAACAGGTGCGGCAGGAATACCAGTAGCAACTAAAGCTTTACCGTCAGTCCATTTAATTAAGTCTTCAGCAGTTGCTTCAGCTAATTTAGTTGGGTTTGATAATGGGAAGATAATTGGACGTTCTGTGTGAGCGGCCATTTCCTTCACGATTGATTCTGTAAATGTACCAGGTTGTGTTGAAGTACCAACCAAGATTGTTGGGTGGATTGCTTTCATAGCAGCTTCTAATGTTGTTAATTCATCAGCATTAGCGAATTCACTACGTTTGCGAGCAAATGGTTTTTGTTCTGGTGTTAATTCTGGATCATCATCGAACAATAGACCTTGCTTGTCAACCATGTAGAAACGGCTACGTGCTTGTTCTTCAGTTAAACCTTCTTGTAACATTTCTTCGAAGATCCGGTGTGTAATACCAGCACCGGCAGTACCAGCACCAAAGCTCATGTAAACTTGGTCTGTCATCTTGCCGCCAGAGATATTTAATGCACCCATGATACCAGCTAATGTGATAATCCCTGTACCTTGGATATCATCATTGAAAGTAACAATTTGATCTTTGTACTTGTTCAAGATGTTAGCAGCATTGCTACGGCCAAAATCTTCAAAGTGAAGGTACATGTTAGGGAATAATTCTTCAGCTGTTTGAACGAATTGATCAACGAAATCGTAGTAACGATCGCCGCGAACACGTTCATGGCGGTTCCCTAAGTATAATTCATCATTTAATAAGCTTTCACGGTTTGTACCAGCATCTAAAACAACTGGCAATACTTGGCTAGGATCAATCCCTGCAGCAGCTGTATAAACCATTAATTTACCAACTGAGATATCGACACCTTGTGTCCCCCAGTCACCAATCCCTAAAATACCTTCGCCATCAGTCACAACGATTAATTTAATTTCGCGACCATCAGCAGCATTTGCCAATGTTGTCTTCATTGAATCAGGATCATCGATTGATAAGAAGGCAGCGTGTTGTGGGTTAACATATAAAGCACTGTAATTTTCGATTGTGTCAGCGATCGTTGGATCGTAAACAACTGGCATGAATTCAGCAACGTGTTGGCTGAATAACTTGTAGAATAAAACGCGATTTTCGTTAAAAATTGACATTAAGAAAATACGTTGTTCAAGCATGTTTGCTTTTGATTGATATTGTGCATAAGCTTGTTTAACTTGATCATCAATTGTTTGAACGTGAGGTGGTAACATCCCCGTTAAACCAAATTGTGCACGTTCTTCAGCAGTGAATGCTGTGCCTTTATTTAAAAATGGATCATTTAAAATTTGTTGTGCTTTCATATTAAAAATCTCCTTTACGTTTTATCGATGAACCCAGTGTAACGCGAGTAATATTTGATAGTCAAAACTTACAACTATGATAAAATAGATTTATATGAGCTTTTCAAATCGCATTAAATAGGAGTTTCTATGAAGATTAAAGATTTAGAATATTTTGTCGCTTTAATTAAATTAAAAAATTTTACAGCAGTTGCCGATCAATTTGGTGTCAGCCAACCAACAATCACCTATGCGGTCAAGCGCTTAGAAGAAGAATTCGATACTAAACTAATCCGCCGGGACCAGTCCCATCAATCAATTATTATTACGGATAGCGGTGAACAACTTAATCGACACGCCGTCAACATTCTAAATGAAATTCAATTAACAACTACTGATATGCAAAATCTCTCTGCGACTGAGCTTCGTTTTGGGCTACCGCCGATTATCGGTACCTACTACTTCTCTAAATTAGCGCAGAAATTAGTCAAGGCTGGGAGTATTCAACATTTTGCGACGGTTGATGGTGGTTCTACCGAATTATTGGCCAGTTTAGAGGCCGGTCGCCTGGATGCTGCCCTGCTTGGCTCAGCAACGCCACTAGAAAATGATGCGCTAACGGCTGAGATTATCGAGCAACATCACTTTAAAATCGTTGTCAGCCCCAAATCACCACTAGCAACCGCTAAAAAGGTTGCCTTTCGTGATTTAGCTAATGAAAACTTCATTATGTTAGCGGAAGGGTTCGTCCACCCTGTCGTCTTTGATACACTTTCGACAATGAACCAAATGAACCCTGACATTATTTATCAAACCAATGACGTCAGCATCCTCAAAAGTATGGTCCATGAAAATGTCGGAGTTGGCTTTTTAACTGAGACGGCCATCACACCAGCTGATGATCTTGTTGTTTTAGATCTACTTGATCAACCGCAACCAACCTTTTATATCTCATTAGCTTATCGCAAGACGCAACTCTTTTCAGCCACTCAACAAGCCTTATTAGGGACTCTAACGACGGCTGCTAAAGAATACCGCCTAGAACAACAAAACAGCAACACCAACTCATAATGAAGTTGATGTTGCTGTTTTTATTTACCATAGAAAATCAATTACCGCTTTATTAACAGCCTCGTTTTCATGTAGCTGACTATGTTGTGCTTTAGATCCCTTAAATTCAACCTCATGATATGATTTAGCCCTTGGCGCCACTAAATACCGTAACGATTGTGAAGAGACATTGCTAACGCGGCCGTCAGAATCACTGCCATCAGATAGGTCCCCATAAACATTTAAGAATTGAACCTGATTTTTTGGTAATCTATGTCTCAAACCCATTAATTGCCGATAAGTCGCATTAATCTGCTGCGGGCGACCATCTTTAGCTAAATGATTTTGATTAGCACGATCATCCATCCCGATAATACCAGCATAATGCCCTGCGATTGAAACAAATTTGGCTAACTGCGGCAGCTTTTTATTCTGAGCATTATTCGCTAAGTAGAAAGCTAACGTTAAATTACCCATTGAGTGGGCGACAACGTTGAACTGTTTAAAATGATGTTGTCGGTTGACCGCAATCAATACCCGTTTAAACCATTCACCATTTTGCCGATAATTGGCATTGCGATTATTCTTATAAACGACCTGGATAATCGGCCGGGTTGTTCTATCCGTCCAATGTCCCTCTAGTTCAACTTTGCCCGTTCTACTGACAATTGCGGTTAACACTTTAGTGGCTCTGCCGCGCTCCTCTGCAGCTGCAATCATGCTATCACTAGAACGACCAGAACCACCATACCCATGCAAGTAAAAGGTTGGTGCGTTGTCCCGGACACGATTAGCTTGCTGTCGTGCCTGATTTGAACGCTGATTAATCAGTAATATCCCTAAGATAATAACCAGTAAAAAACCACCACTAAGTAAAAAGCCCCACTTCTTCATCATAATCACCCTTTGATGTACTTAATATATGCCTATCGTATCACACCGCTTTCACACACGACAATAACTTATTTTTAGACAACAAAAAAGCCCTATACCTAGGGCTTTTAAAACTTGTATAATAATTCATTATACCGGTGATCGGAATATTAAATCACAGAATACCATTGATACATCAAGTTTCTTCCTATTATAAAGGACAACAAAAGGTCAACAATAGAAATATACTATATTTAATGTTTGCTTTTTAAGCAGTTTTTCAATTTATTTAACTCATAATAGCAAGTGTCAGTCAAAATAGCTTCGTCTACGTATTCTTCAATGTAAAATCTATATTTTATATTGTCGTCTTCCATCTTAAAAATTCTAGGCTCATTCTGGCTTTTATCAAGCCTAAATACAATTGGTGTTCTACTAAGACTCACCACTCCGTTAATCGTTTGATAATATTGCGAACCGAAATCTATCAAATAATACTCACTAGTTTTTTCGTTATAAATAAGGTTAACGTAATGTTCTTCACCTTGCGTCTCAAATTGAACTTTTTCGCCTGTTTTTTTATTTTCAGCTGTCAATGATCCTTTCATAATAGATGTTTCATATTGATGATCCAACTCTGACTTCCCCAGTATAGCCCAATATTGACAAGTATTACTCTTAGAAATATTAGCCACATCGAATGCCTTTTCCAATCTATCATAAACAGCAAATACATCCTTAGCCACTCGTGTCATATTATTACTGTATTTCAATTTATTCTTATGCTTCATTTTAAATCTCCGTTCATTATTATATATATTAATCGTAACATATTCGATTAATTCTTGTAAAAAAGCCCTTCACTAAAATGTGAAGGGCTTTTCGCTTAGTACAAAATAATCTGTCCAGAATAAATCGTTGAATTGATGTTCTTACCGTTTTTAGCTGCTAGTGAATACATATTAATTCCTAACATATTAGCAATACTCCAAAATGAATCCCCATTTTTAATGGTATACGTGTGATTATCACTAATAGTTGAACGTTTTCCGAAACTTTCACCCGGAATATACCCCATTGAAGCATAACGTGTTTGGCCTGAATAGCTGGTGTAGCGGCCCTTAACCACGCCGTTGACGATGTAAATGTGGTTATAGTTCAATGATTCTCCTGGCGCATAAGTTGCGACGACTGGCGAATTATTAGCAATGCCTGAACGTACATTAACGGTTGTGTTAGTTGTAAACGTGCCATTTTGGGCGTAGTCTTGATTGGCAACTTGATTATTGTTTGATGGTGGTGTCACTGGCTTAGATGGTTGTTTCGAGTAACCGTTGTCGGTAATACCGGTTAAATCCACGTTGCCATCTAGTCCACCAGCAGTATATGTTGAAGTGAATTGCCAAATACCGATCCCGTCCATTGATGGAAAAACAGCATAATTAGGCTTAGGAGTTACTGAGTAATTAGGATAAGCGGCAATGCATAAACTATTGGGATACCGTTGTATAATTCGCCGGTAATCAATATGCGCTAAAGTAAATGGCTTATAACTATAATACATTGGCGTATAACCATAACTTGCAACTCTATCCATCCCTGCTAAAACTGCATCCGTATTGGCTTTAACGTTCCCACTCGCGCCATCTTCATAATCTAATGCAACAATTGAACCTTTAGGCGCATTCGATTGAATTCGAGGCATATATCTATCAACGGCTTTAACGCCTAGTTCTGAACTCCCACCAACCCCGTACCATAAGTAATGGTGTACTTTTAAGCCATTTGCTTTAGCCACGTTAACCTGACTTTGATACGTCAATTGATCAATATACGTACCCCCATAAGTCCCACCGGGTTGAATCAGAACAAATTTATCGTTTGCATACCCTAGCTTGCCGGAATATCCTTGGTATTTTGACCAATCAGGCCCTTGGTCACCCTTAGCGGCCTGCGCTAACCCAGTTGATGCCTGTGCAAATAAAAAAGCCGCCATTGTGGCGACTACTAATTTATTTAATTTTGTCATAATCTCTTACTCCTTTAGTTGTTGGATTAATGATCGCGTTATAAACACTAACTCCTACCGTTAATAGCACATACGGATTGGCAATTGCCTTGCCCAATGTTGCCCATAAAATATGCCAGCTGGTTACGTCTTGGGCCTTAATTCCAAAATACGCACCAACTGGCATCGTGATTGCTATTATAATTTGAAACCAAAAAT
Source organism: Latilactobacillus parasakei (assembly GCF_049674265.1). Lineage (NCBI taxonomy): Bacteria > Bacillati > Bacillota > Bacilli > Lactobacillales > Lactobacillaceae > Latilactobacillus > Latilactobacillus parasakei. Next base: position 976,582 of record NZ_CP186861.1, read on the forward strand.
GTGGGTTTTTAAATCTCACTTGCCAATTCAATGCTCAATCAGCTCCTTATCATCAATTAATTTTAAATTTTTAACCTTGTTATACAGGGCTTCACCGGTACCGTTACCACCAACACCGCTATACCCACGAAATAAATGCTCAATGTTATCTAGCTCGCTAATAGTCACTGTTCCCCGATATATGACTTTGGTGCATTGCTTGTAAAGTGAATCATGAAGTACGGCTTGTACCGCATTATCATTGGCGTTCATGCGATTTTCAAGACTTGCTAAACGCATATTACGATGCTTAACCAGCTCTGTTGTGGCAGTCTTGGCCCCCCAATAAGCAGATGGTATTGTTAACAACCACATAAGGAGCTGCCCTAATCCTTTTAAACTATTCATTTTGACACTTCCTAAAATAATAATTTGAAGATAACGAAAATAGCAATCCAGAGCAGGACTGCTATTGGCAATGCGTATTTCAGGCCTCTAAACAGATTCATTTAAATCACCTGTAATCGCATCGTATTCGGCTTGCGTGATTGCACCCATTGCTAGGTAGCCGCTGATGTCGCAACCCCAATCGTGCATTTGTTTGACAAACTCGTAATCAACCATTGCTGCCACCACCTTCCAGTTTATCCACCTTAGCTGATAACTCAGCGTATTTTAAACCCAGCTGATTGATCATAACTTGCTCAGCCGTGGGGCCACTAGGTATAGTCGGCTTTGGTTCAACGTAATTTTGATTTAAAACAATTGCATCATTTTGCAGTAAATAAAAAGATGGCTTGAAATTTTCTTCAAAGTCATCTGGGATGGTACCTTTATATTCAATTGAACCATCTAAATCGCCAATAGTGATGTAACTAATTATTTCACCTTTGTTTGTAACTACTAGCTTCATTTATCTTACCCCCAAAATATTGTTAATCTGGAAAGAACCTTGTCCCACATTATATTGAGCCGTTCCTTTGGCTAGATTTGCGATAATGTGATTAAAACTGCCTAACTTAAGATTTGACTCATCTACTTTTTCGAGATAACCTTCCGCAATATCGACGTTAACGGCATTCTCGGATAATGTATTTGAAACATTCAATCCAACGAAATACATTTGTGACGGAACACCAGTTGGAAAATCCGAACGTGGCACTTGCATCCGTACGCTACCGATTGCGCCGTTCAAGTTGTAAGTGATAATTAATCCGTCGTAGAAGCTCCACTTATCAATCAGTTTAAGAGTCTGCCCGACAGCAACGTCACCCATTCCGCTCCACAGAACTGTTTCAGTAGTAACTTTCGTCCAGTTACGCGGATAATAAAGCCCGCTAGTGTCTCCATGAGCGATGACCTTTTTCCAACTCGAACCAGTTGGAACGTTAGTTGCATACATAATACGATCGCCATTTTTCGCAACTGAAACGTCAATAAAAAACTCATTTCCCATTTGCGTAATTGGTGCATTAACAAGATTAGATCCACCAACGTAATTTCCGGGCGGAAGATTATTGACATCTGTATTTTTATCATTAAGTTCTATCCGATGGTCAAACAACGATTCTAGTTGGCGCTTCATCTCAGGGCTTGCAAGGCCTGGATTTTGCCGACTAACCAATAAGCCAGACTTAGCGTCTAACGCGGCAACTGACCGCGCAAGTAAATTGATGGTTTGCTTTAATTTCATGTTTTTCCTCCTTAATAATCATATTCACGGCTTGTTGCTCGACCAATTCCAGATAAGGTTACCTTTGAAGCCGATGGATCAACTGTCGCAATCGTTATTCCTAAAGCTTGAATCGTTCCGATATTATCTGGGTTAGTATTACAATCGTTTATAAACAAACATTGCGTGAAGTTATCTCGTTCAGTTATTTTTTCAGTGTGAACATGACCGGCCCATAATCCAGCCACTTTCCGTGGCCCCTGCGTTGTAAAATCGGCTGCCACAATCACCTGTAACTCGCTAGGAATACCATCTTCTGATTTGCCGGTATAACGTCCACCAGTTGCGACTGCATTGAGCAACCCTTCTAGGATATTCCCATTAGCCCAAGTAGTCTCAGTGCTAGGTGTAAAGTCGTAAACTAGTGGAATATGAGTCGTGACAACAATTTGAAACTCTTCTGGGACACTTGACAAGGCTTCATTTACTAGCCAATCAATCTGCTTTTGACTATAAGAATAATCAAGATAACGGGTAAACTTTAAGGTTCCGTCATCATTAGTCTTACTCTCTGGCACATCTAGACCATTAAGACCGATTAAACGGATTTTTGAATCTGGATAATCCTTATAAAAATAGAGACTATCGCCCTCACGGTTTTCGTCATTAATTAACTCACCCGTTCTAAACAGCTTTTTAAAATCAGCCTCTTTAATAATCTTGTCTGGTGTGATTTTTTCCAGTCGAATTCCTGTAGAAGCGTCGTCGTGATTACCCAACAGGATAAACTTATCTGCGTCAGTTTCAGTTTGTAAAATCTTGGCACAGTACTGTGCTTGGTCAGCAATCGAATGATTAACATCTTGATTTAAGCCATTGGCATTATCGCCACCAGCAATGATCACATCGACGTACTGGCTTAGATAATTAACAGCGTTTAGATGAGTCAACGCGTCATAGGCATATGGGTAGCTAAACGGGCTGCTTTCATCATAAAGATCTTCATAATGTGAGTCAGTTACCATTAAAACTTTAAACCCTTCTCTAGGTAAGGTTAATATGAATTCATCTAGTTGTTCTTTAATAACAGGGTCTAATTTACCGCCAATATCTATGGATTCATTCGTCATAATAGTGCCATCTTCAATGGTAATCATATCATCCATCCGTAGACCGATTGTTTTATAGGCTGCCTTCCCTTTTGGCTTTCTCCCAGCAATCACTTCATCAAGACTTGTGCTACCAGATATTTGACTATTAAAGCTATCCTCAATATCAGTCATTCGATCATCTGCATTTTTTACAGCATCATTTACTGAATTAACCGCAACTACCAAGAAATTCCCTACTGATTTAGCGAATCTTCGCAAAGCTTCCCAATTATGTTGTTTTTGATTTCTAGCTTCCCGATTTTGAAATGGGCTGGGTTCATCCCATAGATCACTTAAAAATTTAGGTGTTTTCATTTAAAAATCTCCTTCCTGCTTAAACCATCATTAACATTTCATTGCCAATTCTCTTACCTAACAATTCGTGGTATTTCTCATTAGGATGCAAGCCATCACTATCTCGAGTCCAATCTGTTATCACGCTAGGATCAGAATCGGGATTAATACCGATAGAATCGTATAAATTTAAGCAATTAACGGTGTAGAATTGACACACTTCAATCAAGGCTTTTACATAATCACCCAATACGTAGCCAGCCTTATTTTTAATATTTTGTCCCGCACGTGGTAAGGGCGTGACAATTAATAGCGGTTTTCCAATAAACTTTAAGCTTAGCCCTTTAATTAATTGCCCAGCTGCGCCATAGAATGTGGTTAAATCTTTCGAGCCAAAAGAACCTAGCGGCACACCGTCACTCACACCAAAATCATTTGTTCCAAATAAGCAAACAACTGCGCTTAAATCATCTGGTAACTTTTCATATCTCGTGCACATTGATTCACCGTTAACATCTGGTTTAGCAATCCGCGTACCTGAAACACCATAGTTATTCACATTGTTATAATTTAATTTCTTTCCAACCCAATAGTGATAAGGGCGGGTTATGGTTGCTCCAAAAGTTATTGAGTCGCCAAAAGCCCCCAAAGATTTATCAAAAGGTTTAAAATTTATAAACTGATCTAAACCCTCGACTAAATCCACTCTGGTTGTAACATGGAACGTTTGGCCCTTCGCTAAACCCATCTCGGCGTTATCATCCGGAACCATCAATGTGAATGCTGGTAGTGTCGCATCCCGTTGTATACACTTAGGGTTAACTACCGGCAGCCCGGTTAAACGTGAATTAAACGCTTTGGATGCGGTTTGTTTAGCTGCTAAAATACCATTGCTTAATTTTTTTTGATCAGCGATGGCCTTATTTAATTGATTATTAGTGTTTTTCTGATAATCAAGAATTGTCTTAGCTGTATTATTTAGTGTTAATTGCGTTGGCTGCGTTTTATCAAATGGATACCAGACATAGGCCATTACTTGGACATTAGTCACATAACCAGTCTTGCGAATCTCTAGACGACGTTGTTCCCCAGCGATTGGCTTATCCGACGCGCTATAAGTAGCATCAATCGTTAGAGACGGTTCCGGTGTTAATTGCGTTAATGCGTATTTATCAATAGCGGCCGAATCCGTAAACCGTTCATCTGAAATATCCTCACCTTGATGGAGTCCCCACTTATTAACCGATTCTTGATTCGTTACAAAATGCGGCGGGAAATAATATTCCTCTACGTCTGAGTTTTCATTATCGGAATCTTTTGTTTTACCGAATACCTTTACTTGATTAACGATACTGGTCGAATCATAAGTTAATTTAATTTCAGTGGTATCCCGTAAATAATCAATCCTAGCGCCGTAGTTCTTAGTGAACGCCGCTAGTGAATAGACGTTAATCTTTTTATTATCTGGAAATATCACCGCTTCCGGCCATGTGCTGATAATTTTAGATAACATGTCCTTACCGCTCTCGTTACCCAAATCAGTTAACTGTGCTTTAGCAAAGTTTCCAATCACTGAATAACTAAACCCCATAGCATTATCCGATAAATAAAAAGACAGAACGTCACTAACCGAGTAGGTAAGCGTTCCTGTCTTAACCTTATACTGTCTAACCCGTTGAACTTCGTTATAGACGTGAATCGCAACAACTTGCTTTATCTCAATACCACCACTGAAATCCGGCAAACACTGCTTAACAATATATTCTTGTCCCTCAAAAAATATGCTGCTTTCTGAATCAATTAGTGAATAACTAACTGACCGATCATCATAGCAAGTGAATTGAAGTTGATAAGTCGCGTTCAATTCCCAATCTGATTCAAATGTATTCCATAATATGCAATTTAAAGGCTCCTTCAGGGTGCTGTGCAAGCCTTTAACTAGTACCTTATTCAAGATAGATAAAAGGAAAGCTAAAAGTAATATCCATCGCAGTCGCACCCTCAACCGCAATATCATTCCACCCAACCTCAAGCGTTAAATTACCAAAATCAGTATTAACGCTGGCGGGTTGGCCATTCAATGTTGTTCTGACACCATCTAAAATAATCGAATCACTAGCAGTTGCGGGCTTTTGATATTGCCAGCTACTACCGTTGGTTAAGTTGGTAATTTTCAAACTGCTACCGCTAAAATGACTAATGATTTTTAAATCATGCTTCTGAAAGTAAGGATCAATCGGAATATCCGATGCATTATATACCTTAAAGCGATTATTTTTAAACTGATAATTTAAATCTTCGCCATTTGGCAAATTCATCCCCACTTGCCATAACTCACTATCATAATTATATAAATTATCTGAACGAGCTAAAGAGTATTTATAGCCGCTTGGATTCTCAAACGGGATTGTAAAAAGCGCATCGTGTGCGCCATCTTCAATTGGTTTAATTTCAAACTTAGCAGCAGTCGCAAATTTAACAATTCCCATTTCAGCATCAGTTCTAATCCTGAAATACCCCTTTTGATTAAAAATGCGGTATATATCGTGTTTCGCTAATTTTAAATCATAATAATCGCCAAAATGTAACCAGAAATTAGCGTTAATCACGCTTTTATCATAACTTTGACTCATTAACAATGAACCGTCCGTTGGCACGTTCGTTTGATAGTTATTGGTTATTTCTGGATTATTATCATCTCCTAAGAAAGTTAGCCCCTGAATCTGCTCGGAAATATCAATCTCAGGGGCTGACCCCCATTTAATTAATAATTTTGGTTGTGTTGCTGGTTGCCAGTCCATTTAATCACCTCGTTTTATATTGATTGCGTATCTCTTAGAATCTGATCAAGCGCTTGTTGCTTATACTGTTCATTTTTATTAAAGGCACCGGCTTTAATTGCTTCAATTTGTTCAGCCGTTAATCCCAATAATTTAGAAAACATTTGAAGTAACATGTCAAACTTAGCGTTTAACTGTTTGAGTTCTTCATTACCTTTATCGTCGTGAGTGGTTGATTTTTTACCCATAGATGGATCATCAGCGACAAGACGACTAACAACCTCGCCAACTAGTTGCCAGCTACGACTGCGCTTCATTGAATCTAGCGGAATAACCATCTCCGGTTTATTCTGTTCTGCGACCTCAATCATTTGATTTCTAGTAATCAAACCGCCATTAGCCATTCGCTTATGACCAGTTGGTCCCCAACCACCAGATACAGAAATATCCCGTAACCAGTTAGAATCATTAAACAGCGCCACTAATTGTGCATAGCCACTACCTAAATCAGGTTTAACCCCTTTAGGTACCCAGGCACTTAAAGTTGGTTGGATGTATTGAAGTAATCCCTTAGATGGCGTTCCGGCTTTGGCATTTGAATCCCAGTTGTTTGAAATAGTTGGATTACCATTTGATTCCTGTGCAATTCTTTTTAAAACAGCACTCATTCCAGCGCTAGAAAGGTTAATTTTCATCTTTCTAGCAGCTTTTTTAATAGTGCTCTTCCAGCGATTAACACCAGCGCCACCCGGATTGTCGGCGCTTCCGCCCAATCCGTCAAATAACTTTTTAACCCAGTTCACAGCACCACTTGCAACGTTTTTGGGGAATCCAGTAATAATATCCCCCGCAAATCCTTTACTTGAATTACCTACAAACTTAGTAAATACCGATTCCATAAATTTAATAGGATGAGCAATGATATTTTCTGCTTCTTCAGCAATATCTTTCGCCTTATCCCACATACCGCTAAAGAATGAGCCAATACCGTTTTTATACATTGGAAGTCCCATCATTGAGGCTAATTGATGACTTGAATCACCATCTAACACCTCAGCGCCCTTTGGTAACGGCACAATCATATTCCGCTTTTTAGGGAATATCCCAAACTGGCCATTTGGCAAGTGATACATTTCGCGATATTTAGAAGTTGGTGAGTCGTTGACTAGCGCCAAACCGCCCGGATGAGCGCCACGCGTCCCTTTGGCATAAGCCGGTAAAGGAACGCTCCAACTGGCTTTAATCGTCCCAGCACCAACTTTAGAGAGCACCCAGTTAAGCCCTGTCTTAAGGCCTTCTAACATCTTATTAACTGGCGTAATAACACCACGTGCAATCCCAACGGCACCTTTTTTAACACCATTAATTGCACCGGAGACAATCCCACCAAGTTTCCCAAAATAAGATTTAAAAGTATTAACCATATCGCCTAAGCGGCCACCAGTTAACTTATTAACAAAATTAAAGACCCCTGTAAAAGCCGACTTCCAAAACTTAATAAGCGAGTTAATAACCCCACGGACATCCTTGTCTAAATTCTTCCAATTGCCTGAGAATAGATCCTTAAAAACCTTGCCATAATTTTGAATGACATTAAAACCGTTGCTAAAAATAGGCTTAATGAATTTAAACATGTTGTTAAAAATTTTAACTGAGTCTTTCCACATGGTAGTAAACCATTTTGCAACATTCTTGGCCATTGATGTTGCTGATTTAACAATTCCATTTACGAAATCTCGGAATTTTTTATTATGTTTGTACAACGCTACAAGACCAGCAACTACCGCAACAATCGCAGCAGTGATTGCAAAAAACGGATTAGCTTTTGCAAATGAGAAAGCTAGTTTAAGGCCCTTACCCGTTAATTGCGCTGATTTAAGCAAACCTTTAAGAGCCAGTTGAGCGGCCTTAACACTAATTTTAGCCGTAAACTTGAGCGCCTTCATTCCGGCTTTTCCAGTTGTCACTAAGGCTTTTCCTAGCAGCTTAGAACCAGACTTAACGGCTTTCCATGTTAACTTAGCAGTGAATTTAAGCGCCTTAGCCCCGATTTTAGCAGTCCCCAATAGTGTTTTACCTAAAAGTTTAGAACCACCTTTAACCGCTGACCAACCCAGTTTGGCCGTAAATTTCAGAGCCTTACCTCCGGCTTTACCAACTGCCGCCAAACCTCTCCCCATTAACTTAGCTTGATTAACGACACTAGAGAATGCAAATTTAGTAGCGGCTCCGATTCCTGAACCAACTGTTTTAAAGACAGAACCTAAAGTTGAAAAAGTTGTTTTCATACCACCTAATACTTTATTAGCCTTAGTCCCCTCTTTACTCATCTTGCTAATCTGATCAAACGGAAATTTAATGGTGCTGAAAATGCCACTCGATAATTTAAAGACAGTACCAAGTCCGCTAAACGCTAAATTAAGTCCTTGCGTCGCTTTATTAGCAATTAACATTCCGGCCGCCATTTCAGCAAACAATTTAGGATTTTCCTTGGCAAATCCACCAACAATTTTAAGGACGGGTTCTAAATCTTGTAAAGTTTGGACAAAAATTGTAAAACTAGTCCCACCAGCCTCTTTTGTCGATTTAAAGAATGACACAATGTCTGGTGCATGTTTGGCGATTGATTCACTAGCACGAGTAATACCATCAGCTAAGCTATTAACACCATCGTCCATGAACTTGGTGCCGTCCTTAATATCAAAAACTTTAGTGAACGCCTTGGTAATCGTCTGTAGCCCTTTAGTTGCAGCATCACCGACTTTTCCGAATTCTTTTTCAGTATTACTATCAGAAACCCACTTCGAAATTGCACCCAGCACTGGGTTTTTCATTCCCATAATCGGTTTTTCAATTGCACCAATAATTGCGGGCATACGTGACGTAATAACCCGTTCCATCCCGGGAATCGTCTTCATCAGATTTTCAGAGGCATCTTTATACTTATCCCCAAGTTCCTCCATGACAGCCTGTGCATCTTTAGCGCTGATTTTACCAGCTGACATCTGATCACGTAACGTTTTCATCGTCAACTTACTATTTTTTTGAACTTTTTGTTCATACTTAAGTAATTCCTCACCATACATTGGTAAGGCATCAGTAATATGGTTAAAATCCCCAACTTGCAGCAGCGTTGAACTCATCATATGGGTGAAATTAAGTCCCAAATTTTTAAGATTTTCAGAACTCATACCCACGGCATCACCCATGGTTAATACGCTAGCAGTTAGCTTTTCAGTTGCCGGTTGATTGTTCAAAACGTGATAGAATTGCTGATTTAATTCATCAACAACCTCAATGTTGTTACCAAATGCAACGGATAATTTGTTACCCATCGCAACCATTGCATTACCTTTTTCAGCAGACCCCGTTAATGTATTCCAAGTGGCACCCATTTCTTGTTGCTTTTTTACGTACTCAGAACCTTCTTCAATAACATCATGTAGATGCGCTTGAATAGACGCCAAGCCATTCGTTATCCCATCGGCAACTAAGTGAACTCCCACTAACTTAGCGAATAAGTGACTCGTTTTTTCAGCTTTATCATTAACAGACCCTAACTGATTTTTAATGGCACTAAGTCCAAACGTGGGCTTTTTGCCTAATTGAGTATCAAGCTCTTTCATCTCGGTTTTAGTGTGTGCAATTTTAGTACCTAACTCATTAACCCGCACCTGCTGTTTTTGATACTCATCGCTGGTCTTACCAGACCTAGTGGCAACCTGTTCCAATACTTCGACTTGTTTTTTATACAATTCTTGCTGTTTAGATAGCGACTCACGCAATCCGGTCTGTTTAGCCTTAACTGCTTCAGTCTCTTTACCTTCCGCCTTTAAGCGCTCAACATATGACTTTGTAACCGAATCACCATTTTTAAGTTCTTGATTAAGACTGATGATGCCACTTTTTTGTAAATCCATTGACTGTTTGGCGCGTTGCTGCTGAGTTGTCATTGCATTTAGTTGAGTAGTCGCTTTATCGATATCTTGTTGATATTTAAGGTAGGTCTGAGCACCCTCTTTGGTCTCCACATTCAATCCTGATTGTTTAGCCTTTAACGCTTCAACCTTATCTTTTTGACGGCTGATAGCCTCTCCTAATCCGTTGTAGCGGGCCTCGCTAGCTTTTAAGTATTCCCCAGTGGATTTTAGCAGTGTCTCTTGTGACTTCCAGGCGCCGGTGGCCACTTTAACGGCACTGGTTAAGTCTTTCATAGAATTAACCGAACTAAGTGTATCTAAAGCAACTTGAGTAGCCATGACCGCACTAACTTTTTTGGCCATTATAATTCCCCCTTTTCAATAAAAAAAGGGTAACTACCCAAGTTGGTAGCTACCCTTTACCGATAAGACTAAGTGGGTCAACCACTCTATCTTTTTTATCTTTTGCACCGAATACGGTATTCATACGATCAAACTCAGCATCATCATATTGATCTAAATCCCAATGCAAATTCATCAATACCCCTTTTTCAACGGTATGCAAGTCTTCGATTATATTTTCAAGTTCAAACACTCGCTGAGCGGGGCTTATTCTTCCGGGGCTGTATCATCCTCGATATCGCTTCGTTCAGCTCCCATAATAATTGCACAAATCTTGGCCGCTAACATGTTAGTTTCACCAACTTCCATATCACCAAGTGTCTCTTTTTGCTTTTTAGTTAACTTCAATGTATCAGTAATATACTCTTGGACTTTTCTAACGTAATCACGCTGAACTTCAAAATTCTTTAAAAGTTCCTCCGCCATTTTTTCATCCTGATTGTCCGAATCATCATCTGATTCTTTATCTGATTCCGTCTTACTCATAGTTTGCATTTTTTCATTGAATTCTTCCACACCCTTTTCAAAGCGAGCAGCTTCCAATTGAAATGTATAAGCCTCTTCAACCCTCTTATTAGAACGTTTAACATCAAAAGGTACTTTAATACCCAGTTCCTTATTAACATTGATTTTAACCATTATTTACCATCTCCTCCTTGTTCTGGTGGTGTTACTGATCCAGTTTCTAATTTATAACCACCAAATGTCTCTTCATACATGTGGGCCATATCAAAACCTTCTTCACCAGTGTAATAAGTTTTATAAGCTTCTTTGCCAAACGCTTTAGTTGTAAGAGCGGTAAAAGTTAAATTATCATCTTCACGAGTTTGATTTTCAGTATCCGTACCAACATTTTGTGTCGGTGCTGTAAATACGCCATTTCCAAAATTGAAGAATACAGATTCTTTTCTATCCAAAGTTTCCGATTCAACAGACACGGCAAAATGCGGTTTTGACCCATCAGATACAAAACCACCTTTTCCATCCGGTAATCTACCAATTAATCCTTGGCTAATTTTAAACCCTAAGTTATTAATATCTAGTGCGATTGCAGGAGAGGCACCACCAACCATAACATCCTGTTGCGTATTATTTCCAAATACTTTAGTTAATGATCCTTCAATTCCTGTAATATTAGCCGTTTTAGTACCAAAGAACTTTTCGTCAATTTCCAGTACATCTGTGCCTAAAACACTGTTTTCTTTAGACACGATTGCTTGTGTCAACGGGTCAACCTGCGCAATCCGTACCATCGTTAAACCTACAATTGCCATATTCTATTCCTCCTCTAAATATCCTCAGTTTTACTAAATAAAAAGACCTTAATCACTTGTTTAGTGTCAGGGTCTGTATAAGGTGATTTATTATCATTGACATACCAGTCGTTAGCCAGCATTAACTTCATGATTTTAATTTCAAAATTTTCAATATTCTCATCAAAGTTTTTACTATAAAAAATCTGAACTGAGACCATATTATCAATCTGATTAAAATCGTTATTCCCAAAACTCGTTGGTGAATTCCGTACACGACTAATTAACACATCCGTTAAGTCGTCTCGGTCAATCCGCTCCTCTGGTAAGTTTTCCGTAAAAATACCATCAAGCTTTAATTCACTATCATTTAGAATTTTCTTAACTGCTAAAACAGATAACATCACGTTAGTCCTTTCTGTTTTAATATTTCTCGATAAGTTTTAGACTCTGCATCCATCACCGCATCTGTCGCTGAATCCCGCGCATTATCAATAAAGTGATCAGCTTTAATCCGTTTTGTGCCGTCATTTAAGCGCCTTGCATTCCCAGCATGGTACTTATCAAAACCGACGGTACTAACGCCCGTTTTCGCACCGTCAATGTCAGTGTTAAGCACAATGACACTATCGGCCATATGACCATTAACAGGACGTTTTTTCTTTGAATAATGCTTACTTTTTGTTTCATCCGCTATTTTCTTTTGCAGCACATCCGCCCCAGCTTTTGTTATTTTGGCTTGTTCTGCAATTGATAATTTCTGTGCAGATTCAACATCTTTCAACCAACCATTTAAAACATCATCTAATCCAGTCATCAATTAACCCCCTTAGATTCCTTAATCGTTAAAAAATCATAGGTCATATAATGATTAGAATCGTCAATTGAATAATCAATAATTTTATAGGTCTTGTTCCCAATTCTTAAATACTGATACGTATCAGATAATTTAGAATGTCGAATAACAATGATACTTGTATTTTCTAAATCGCTACCGATCAGCGCATAACGTTGCGTGACCGTTTTACGCTGCGCTTTATAATGCATTTTTTCTTTTTCAACGAACGCTGGAATACTTACACCAGTATTAGGGTTAACCTTAGATTCAAACGCACCAAACCAAAAAACCTTATTAAAATCAGATGGTGAATATCTAACTTGTTTTTGCATCAAGCTTCATCCCTTTTAAATGATTGATCATCATCTGTAATCCCTTTGACATCCCATCCGATAGCTCACGGTCATAATACAGTTGAGTGGCTAGAGTCTTAGCAGCGCGATTGAAAATGACATTCTTACGATATTGTTCCAACGCGATAGTATGATCAACCGAATTCTGAATAATTAACTCAGCATCACTTACTAGCTCATTAATCGTTGTAACATCTTCACTTTGCTGATCAATATTGAGTTCATCAGATAATTTTACCTCGGTCATATTATCCTCCTTAACGGCCGCCACATAACGCTACTGTTTATTTAACCAGGCGACTGATTATCTAATTAGTTGCTACCTTTTTTGTTTTCCTTCACTTCATCTTCGTTATCCACTTCGCCTTTTTTGACCGTAGTGTCTTTCAAATCCGCTTTTTCACTTGAGACTTTTCCCGTTTCTTCCCCGCCAGTTTCTGGTGTGGCATCCCAAGTTAAGAAAACGCCAGCTTCATCAATTGCTTTTTTTACGTTCATTCTTAAATATACGGCCAATTTTTGTGCCCATAAGTCATTATCTTGCCATTTAACTGACGTTTCTTTCTTTACTGCATCGAGAACGAACGAATAAAGATCCCCAACGAAACCATGAGCTTCGCCTTCCTTACCTAAAATATCATCATCAACGGGTAAAACATCTTTACCACTCAACGCTTTTCCTGATGGAGAACTTAATGAATCTTGGAATAAGTATCGACCATTTTTATCTTTTAATTTATCTACATAATCATAGAATGATAGAGACATCACCCAAATTTTGTCGTAACCTGATGGAACCATTTTATTAAATGCCGTTTTCAAATCATCTGCATTTTTAACAGTTAGAACTTTTGTGGCAGTTGTTAAAGCTGCCCCGATTTTTCGTTGTTCAGTAATATCTGATAAATCTTGCGCGTGTTGCCCAACGATACCACCAATATCAACCGCAGAATCATCCATCATTTCTTGAGAAATGGGGATTGCGCCTGCATACGTTTCAACCGAATAATCGACCCCAATAATTCCCATTTCCATATCAGGATTGGCTTCTAGTTCTGCTTTGGTTGTTAACCCCGCACTAGCCTTTTTAATAACCGGCAACGTCCCCTTGGGCGCAGATACCGTTTGACGATTAACATAATTCTTCAATAGATTAGGCGAAATTTTTTCTTTTAATGGTTGTAAAATTTGAGTTGGGATAACCGCTTGATTGCCAATCGTTGTTACTCCATCACGCTTTTCACCACGAGAACGGACATAATCTTCAAACGAACGTACTGTTTCATCTTTTCGTGGTTGTTTACTTGAGTTTCCTTGTTGAATTACATGCGCCATACTACGTTGCGCCCCCTTTTCTTTCGTTGGATCTTCCCGAATTTCAGGTTCATCACCTTCATCACCATCACGAGCATTTCCAGCGGGTTGCGCCGGTGGTGTTGGTGGAGTCGGTTTCTTATCTTTTTTACTTGTATCTTTCCCACTGGGATCTGGATTATCCGTCCCGTTATCAGTTCCACCTTCATCAGATGATTGTTGTTTAGCCAACCATTCTTTAAACAATTCAAATTGTTTCTTTGCTTCTTCATCATTATTCATGTTGTTCTCTCCTTTTAGTAAGTCTAGCGAGCGTTTTACCTGAACGCTTGTTTCTGTATATGCCGGTAACGTGGTTAAACTGATTTCAGTCACATTACTAATTTTCTTAATCGTATGAATCTGATTACCGTTATCATCAAGAGAATAAATATCGTCATCAATATCAAACCGAAATGAGCAACCTTTAATGTTGCCATTCGCCACATTTTGATAAGTATCATGACCAAGTTGTGTATCGGGTAGCTGGCAACTAAAAAACAGGCCCTTATCATCAACTTTTAACGTCAATGTATCTGAGTCTGTTCTACCTAGGATATTGCCAAATTCATGATCATATAGCGCCAATACATTGCTTAAATCTGCACCTTGCAGCGCATTAGGTTCAATGTATTCAATAAAAGGCATCGGTTGCGATGGCTCATTGAATATTGCCGCATAGCCCTCCACAATCATAGACTGGTTATCATCTTGCGGTAACGCCCGAATATTACCGGTTACAGTACGCATATTTGTATTATTCATTAAATCACCCCATTTTCCTTTAATATGTCCAAAGTGGCCGAAGCCGATAAATCGGAACCCTTACTAGTTGCTAACTTAATTAAAATATTCGTAAATTGTTCTTTAGTCGCATCAACTGCATCCCTAATATCCAGTTTAATATCATCACCTAATTTAGCCGATAACTCTGATTCAATCGGTTTAATATAACGCTGTAAGGAATTAGCATATAAACTTTTTGACATTTCCAAACTGGATTGCTGGTCGCCTTGACCGTTTAAATACGATTCCGGAATACCAAACGCCTTGGCAATTTGTGTTTTACCAAAATCAAAGTTTTTTAAGAAATTAGCAACATCAGAATTAATCTGGATTGTTTTTAATTCAATCCCTTGATCAAGAACAATCGCTCGACCGCTATTTTCTCCAGAGTTCTGATTCTCGAACTCTGTTCTAATAGTATCTTTAGCATCTTTATCTATAATCCCTTCCGGAATAGTTAAAGTAATGCCGGGGTTGATTGCATTCTTAAGTGTTGATAAGGTCAATTTATTGCTAAACTCTTGAATATTAATCTCATTTAAAAGGCTACGTAGCGGGCTAACTCCGATATATTGATTATTATCATCCTCACCTATTGGCATTAACCTAAAATGAAATATTTGGTCACTTCTAAAAGGTTGATCTGGTCGTTCATCTGTAAACCATATTTTATAAGTTAATCCTGCCGCGTTATCTTCCAGTACCACAGTCACATTTTGACTAGGCACCAACTCTAATCTATCGCCCCAATTAATCACATATGCATTCCCATGGATTAAAAGCTGTGCATAGACAGATTGCCAGAAATTAAACGGGTTAATCAAATCACTTGGGTTATTTAGAACTGTTAGATTCTTCTCATTTCCAGTTGTAAACAGACTACCTGAAACGTCACTACTAATTAAATTAATAACTGCAAACAAATCCGAATTATTAAGCACGGTAGCCGCGCCTAGCGTTGAATTAGCAATAATACGACCGCCACTTATCATCACTGGACTTGATGTACTCGGTAATATTCTGGAACGTGTCTGATTCAACTTACCCAGCGCATTAAATGGATTCATTAGCTCACCACCTCATCAGGGGCGATTAGCCAAGCAAATATCACGCCGATAATACCAAGGACAATAAATCCCAGCCCTTCATTAAATTGAAATACACCATAATCAATAGCTGCTAATGACGGGATCAAAACAACAAATACCATATTAGTCACAATCGCACTTAACAGCTTTGTTAATTTTGCTTTTAACATACAATCACCCCTTTTTAGTTAAATTAAAAAGCCAATTCTAATTGAATTGACTTTCTCACTACCTATATCGTTTTGAGTGGTGAGTTTTTAGAAGCTAAAATCTTTTTTGAAATAATCATTAATTTCATCACTACTCATATTGCCAAATGGAGACTTTGTTTTCTCCTCCGGCGCATTAGACCAATCATCAAAATAATTCATCCCTTCATACACTGCATCTATCATTGCATCAACAATATCAATTTTTTGGGTTGCTTTATTTTTATCCACTTGAATCCCATTATTATCAGATTTCAAAACAGCATTTGTAAATGCTGCTTGCATCAATCCATCATCAAACATAGTCACATTTTCAGCCGTAAACATATCCCGTAAGAATTTAGTTGGTTCTGAAAGACTGTGTGTCCCTTGTCTAACAGGAATCAATAACCAATTTTCTCTATTTTCATCTAGTCGCCTAATAAAGCGGCCAGTACCCCATGCATCATAGAGCATCGCTTTAACGTTTAAATCATGTTTTTCAACAAAAGTTAGCAACCATTCATAGACTTCATCTTGATTAATCATCCCAAATCTATCTTTAGTGATGTCACACCAACCTTGTTCTTCAAAAGAAACGTAGTCTAGTCCATCTTGTTCCACCTTAGCTTGAATACCACCAGCAACTTTGGTAGGAATAAATGAGTGCTGGTATAAATGCCACTTCTGTCGCTCTCCATCCATATACGGAAACGCAAACGCTATGGCATTATCATCCGATGCTAAACTTGCGTCAAATCCAATATAAACATCCCGATGATCAATATTAAAATCACCGTGCTTGATAATTGATTTCTGGATAATACTTAAATCAAGATAGGCGCCATCTTTAGAATTTTGCCACCGATTCATATTCTTAGTTAAAAATTTAGATAAGCTACCTTGTGATGCCTGGCTATCTCGCTCTGATAGTAATCCATCCATTAATTTATCGTGAATTGCTTCAACTTCTAATAATGGATTAGATTTTATCCAAGTATCTGGTTCCCATACTTCATCATCATTATCTTGTTCCCAACAAAGAAATAAAACATCATCTAACTTACGATCATCATCATTAACTATCATTTTTGTGTATGCCTTATAATCTTTGAACATTGGTACATTAGGATTATTACCCGCTGTTGAAATGATAATTAGAGTTGCATCCGAGTTCTGAACATTCCCAGAACTCAATGAATCCACAAAATCCGTTGTTGTCTGTAAATGGTATTCGTCAAAAATTGCCAACGTCGGATGACTACTATCCCCACCACGTTTACTATCGGCCGATAGTTTGAATAAACGTGTTTTTGTTTTAGGCATATATGCCCGTTCACTATTAATAATAACCTCATTTTTCCAAGCACCGAAATAGCGCGAGTTTAAAAGATAATCTAACGTTAACGAAACATAATTATATAATTGCTCAATTTGAGAAGTTGTATTGGAACTAATTACAATTTCTCTAGAATAAGCTGGTGTCCCTAATAAGAAATTATAATCTGCTAACGTACTAGCAATTTGAGTCTTACTGTTTGTCCGTGACATTGATATATAACTACGCTTAAAGCGCATTCCGTTGGTTCCACGTTTGCGCCAAGCCATCTCCATTACATAAATAAACTTCTGAAACGAGGCTAAAGTAAGAGGCTTATTGGTAGTCACATCTGGGACAACCTCAGCAAAATTAATGATTCCTTGTGCAATATCTACTGAATAAAAAAATGGGAAATCATCAGTATTTTTTTCTGAGCGAATTAAATCATTTAAGTGACGCAAACAAGCTAACTTAATCAACTTACCTGCTATGATTTTTTCAGTTAGTATATCAAAACAATACTTGGTTCCCGCATCTTTATACCTATCTTTCAAATAAATGTATTTACGAATACTAAAATCGCTAACCTTCACTTTGTTTTCCTCCAAACATCTTTGCTATTTCTTCCATAGATGCCCCTTCTTTATCGGGTTTAATAACTTTCATCAGGGTAGCGCGACTTGTCGGGCTAAACCCCAATTCAATTGATAAGGCTTTAATATTTTTTGTCGCCATATCAATTATTTTCACATTAGGATTCTGCTTAAATCCTGTAAAATCATGTGCAATAACATCCCCAGTTACAGGATTAACAACGGTTTTAAAAGCCATTTTTGTTTGTCCATTCTCCCTAACGTCATCATAGGCCGTCCTCAGCAATTCATAGTTAATGCAAAAAACAGATACTAAATTTAAATCTAGCTGCTTAATCACTTCAAGTTGTCCACTGTGCTCCAACTCACTATAAATTGTTTTATACATCCAAGCGGCTTTACCTTCTAGGTACTTAGGTGGGGATTTTTGCAACTGCCTAAAACCACTTTGATTTTCAATCAACTCAGCAGTTCGATTGCGTTGGTCTTTCCTGTCATTTTTATCTGTTGTTAATTTTGGCTTTCTGCCTGCCATTCTATCCCCCCTATAAAAAAAGTTTTTATTTCTGCAATTTATTCACAGCACGCCTTCATTGCTATACGGTCTTCTTACGGCCTTGGTGGGGCGGGGATAAAATTTGATTCACCAACGTTTTTTCAAAATTCATTCTCCGTTCTGCGCTTTCTATTACGTTTTCGATTAACTTCTCATTGATTAATTCTGTTATCTCGTCACCAATAGAGTCTTGCAGATATTCTTCGCTCAACAAATCTTGTTTGATAATTCGCATTATAATCGCTCCCTTAGCACCTTAGTCCACCACTCGCGGTCTAAGTGTTTTAGTTTGTTATCATCCATTGACTGCTCTAGCTTAGTCTTAATGTTATGTGTCCGTCGTGAGAGTAACCATAAGTTGCTAGTGTCTAACTTATCCTCAGGTAATGCACACAAACGCATTGGCACAATATGATCAACAATAGATGCGCCATCATCAACCACTTTCCCTGTCACTTGGTCTGAATACATATCCCTTGAACGAACGAAATCAGCAACTTTAATCCACCGTGAGCTGTGATAGAATGCGGTACGTTCCGGATTACGTCCTTGCTGGTCGTACCGCTTTGAATCCCGTGAACGTCTTAATTGTTCGTTCTCACTTAGGTTAGATTTCTTGGCTATATAATCCTGATGATGCTGTTTGTAATGCTGGTCACAGTACCGGTGATTAAGCGGTACTAGCTCACGGCAACCTATCTGATAACATCTATGAACTCTCATGCCTCAACCAACTTTTTGCTAATTTTGTTGTATTGCTTATAGGCTTCGTTGATGAAAATATAGCTCTGTCTTAATACATTAGGTTGCCCGAACTGGTTAATAAGTTTCAACGGTGAATTAATTCCCTTAGTCCCCAGTAGTTGTTCAATTGTTGGATTACCTTGCCTATGTAAATTCGCAATAGCCTGAGACATTGCAATATCACTGTAGGCATCCCCTTCCATTAACTTAATAATCTCGAATAATACTTTCTTCTTTTCTATCATCTCTTGCTCCTCTCGACTCTTAGCAACACCAACAAACCTCTGGCGCTTCTTCCTGCAATAACGTTCTACGCCTCTCAGTTTTACATTGAATTTGCGTCGTGACATGTTTAATACAGTCATCGTTTCCGCTGCACCAAACTCTAAAACCCATGCCACAAATTCTTGCGTGTTTGAGTTTGTGAACATCTTGGGGATAACTTCAATGACTTTATCAATCTCGTTATCCCTAACAAAATTCATTCCCTTAGCAAAATCGATATACGATGTCTGGGATGCATCGGTTACCTTAGCCTGATTCTTTTTATCTCCAAAATAATGCCGAACAATATCACG
Source organism: Latilactobacillus parasakei (assembly GCF_049674265.1). Lineage (NCBI taxonomy): Bacteria > Bacillati > Bacillota > Bacilli > Lactobacillales > Lactobacillaceae > Latilactobacillus > Latilactobacillus parasakei. The sequence goes on from NZ_CP186861.1 coordinate 996,431, forward strand.
CTTAGTAAATGTAATCCGCCATAATGCATTCTTATCACGCTCGACAACCAATCCAACAAAATCGGTAAACTCATCCCGCTTAAGCGTATAAAGTTCTGTCGCGAGTAAATGAGCCGCATCTTCATCCTTAACACTTAATGCATTGGCAAGTTGATGTGAATTGGTAACAAATACTCGTTGCGCTTTTAAAATCTTAATTAAGTTATCCACCGACTCATCTCCATTTTTTATTATCCTTATGCCAGCGATGACAAGTGGTCTCACCTTTATGACGATTCAAGTAAGCCTGATGTCTCGCCAGATATTTAAGATAACCAGCTAACCCCGATTGGAGTCCCTCGCTCGGTTCATATTCTGGTCGCTGTTTAATTTCCTCGCTAATCTTTGAAAAACCGTTAGCTACCGTTCTTAAAGCACTACCAATAGCCTTACTGAATTCTTTTAATAACATCTAAATTCCTCCTAATTTATAAATCTCAATTCTTCTTTAACACAAGGTTTTGCATTATAAACACGACGAATATACTTTTCAGCATTGGCCAAAAATTTAAACTCATGATCAGATAATGGCCCTTGCGCATCAAAACAGGTGACTTGATAGACACCATCGTGTTTGGTTGATTCCGTTAAAACGTAATCAAAACAATCACTCTTATAAAGCCTGATAAGCATTTACCTTCATCCCTAACTCAAAACGTAATTTTCACAATAGGTATTTAGCTTGCTAGTAACTTGCCATTCACCAATAGCAGTGCTTAATTGTCTTAAAATCCGGTTAGCTTCTTGTTCAAATGGGATGACATAAACACCCGCTTTCTTCTTGAACTTGGGTTGAATATCATTCTTAGTTCTAAACGACACTTCAATATCCTCAGATTTAACATCAGCGAGAATCAACAGGAAAATGGGCGCTCTATCTAAAGCCCCAACTCTCTGGATAAACTTAAATTGTGTAATGCCCACGCGGTCAAATCCGTAATCTGTTAATAAACGTTCATTCATGTTATAACCTCCACATTTTTAAATAAGCATGCCAGCCAGTCATTTCGAAATAGTTAATCTCAATCTCAGTAATCTGGTAGCCTTTGTATACCTGTTCAAAATACGCTTGTCCTTGGTCTGGTAGCTTTGCCAATTTTTCCAAGCGGCGTTGTGAATACTTATGATCATTAGTCCGTGAAATGGGTCTGATTAAGTTTTTCGATGACGACCAGCGCTTTCTGCCTTTTGGATCTTTACTCAAATAATTAGCAATCCCCGTCACGCCATTATTGTTGGCACGAATCGTATTACAGTTTGCATACCCTATCTGTTGTTTATTACGACCACGACCTTTAGCCCACAGTTCTTCAATATCATCCCGTGAAACTTCATCAACACGCCTTAACACAATATGATGATTAATTCTTGCCGACTCATCCCCACCCTCAGTTACAAGAATGTATTGCAACTCATGGCCGAATTTCTTATACACACGTTTTACACGACGAATATAATTACTGACTTCTTTAAGAGCTGCATCAATTGAATTGGGTTTCATTGGCTCCTGATAAGTGAGTGTTAAGAAATAGTCCCCATTTTCAAAATTGGCGTTAATGAGTTGTACCAAATAGCGTCTAGCATTCTTTTGATTAAGATTCTTTTGCTTGGGTTCAGATACTCGCTTACGTTTTGAACGAGTCCCTCTTTTCGTATATTGATCCGCGTTGAACGTTCTAGGGATTACATCGACTTCTAAATACTTATCCCCACACCAAATCTTTTTCTCTCGTGTATAACTGCGCATATCTTCTTACCTCTAATCTATGGTTGCTAAGTTAATACCTGATACAAGCCCGCTTAACGCCTTACTAGCAAGGACTAAGAATCGTAGGCTTGGAGCATATTAAAAGCCTTCAAACTGGCTCATTGACTTATCCACAGAGAAAGAAGTATAATTCATTTGCGGAGAATTATATTTCTTTATTTCTGTGGAAAGTCTTGCCAATCGGTAAGGCTTTTTTCTTTTTATTCTGAAATACCAAAATCAAAACTTTTTTTAATAAACTCTGAAATATCAATTAACAATTGTGATGTTGCAAATAATCGCACTTTAATGGGGCGTTTATCATCATCGCTAAATCCGCCAATCTCAATATCAGGTTGCAAATTAAATCGGCTAAAAATACGTTTACGCATGTTGTAAGCAATCTGTTCAGCATAGAGACCATTAACGTAAAACTTAAGTTCTTGGGGATGCATCATTTCAAATTTACTCATTATTTAACTCCTTTATTTAATCGTCTGATTTCATCGCTAAAGTCAAAATTCGGCATCCACTGATCATAGAAAGCAATCGCCTTGTGGTAATCCTTCCTATTCGTCTCAGCAAAAATATCCACTTTAAACCGCTGCTTATATTCCTCAGCAATTAATTTAAAAACTTTCCGAGCGACTGGCTTAGTTCGATAAGCAGTCGCTTTTTTACCGCCTAAAATCTCAATTACTTTAGACCGCCTTTTCTTATTCAACAGTTTATTCTGGAACGGATATAACGGTTGCTCATCTTCCAGAACCCTAATCCTGTTATCTTGTAGTTCCATTTGCTGTTGGACTTGTTCCATAAACAACGATTGTCGCTTAGCTGGCGGTAACGTTTCACTCGGTATGATAATTTCAGTTGACATTGATTACATTCCCTTTAATATATTCATCCTCTAATTGCGGCATCAGACTTTCCATCTCGGCCGTCCAATCATGAACCCGACTAACCAAACGCCTAATATGACTCACAGCTGGATCATTGGCCTCAAACTGTGAAAAGTCCGTGCTATAAAGTAACGGTGCTAGTTGGTCCAGCAGTTGGTCAATCCCACTATCAAGCTGAGCAAAATCCTTCATTGCAATTAACTTGGCTTCCTCTTTATTAGCGGTAGCCGTTAATTTATTAATCTGTTTCTGTAAGTCCTGATACTCATTGGAATCAGCTTCAAGCGCGGCCATCTCATCCCGCATATTTTCGATTACTTCTTGTAGATTCTTTTCGCGTTGTCTAGCGCTGGTAGCAATCTCTTGTAGCTCTCCATAATCTTCTGGATACACAGGCTCTTGATGGTCTATCTGGTCTTGCAACTGTTCGGCGTGCTCCTCAGACCGTTTCAGTTTCTGGCGTAACATCTTAAGTTCCGCAACCGTCATTTCATCGGGTGTTTTAGTTGCACCATCAATCTGATGTGGTTTGTCCCGTTCTGATTCCGGTAAACTAGCAATCTGATAAAGCGCTGAATAGCCTAATTGCTGATAAGCCTCAGACTCATTCAATTCACGAGCAACCCGCATAAATCTGTTAGCCATGTCATGATCAAACTTCATTGTTTGTAACCAGCTGCTAAACTCACCATGCGTTAAATCGTGTTCCTTAACCCAATTCAAGCGGCGTCCAATTTGAAAAACAGCATGTCCCGCACTTTGCTGGTACTGGTTAATTTCTAATTCGATGGTTTGTAAATCGTTACTTAGTGGCAACGTCATCTGTTCAATCATCTGATTGCTCATCTGGTTTAACCTCCTTCTTGAAGCCAAAAAATATATCTCTTTCAAAATAAATACTTGCTACTACCATCCCCAATAAGAAAATAACGATGCTAAACTTCATATCATCTGGAAATAACAACCCAAGCCCAAAAGAGCTAACTGCTAAATAAAATTTTTTCATTTATAAAATCTCCTCTCTACCAGCCACCAGTCATGATTTTTGACCAATTTTTTTCAATCCACACCGCCATCGGATTTGCTTGAATCCGCCATGGTGAGCCCTTACCAGATGACCATTGAATAAACCCACCATTCATCACATCAAGTTCAACACGATTAGGGTCAAGCACATGATCTTTAACAAAAGCGTAATCAATCCCGCCAAGTTCTTTTCTTAAATCCTGAATAGTCCATGTCTTGCCGACCAATTCAGGTCTATATATTTGTTCCATTACACTTACCCCTCTAATCAATTCTTTGAATAGTTATTTCTGAGTCATCATCTAAATTATCAATAATAAATTGCTCCATTTTTTCTAACGGGATTTCTTCTATAAATCCTCTATCACAATGGCGCACCTTAATGCATACAAGCTCCTTTGACCTCATGCTTTCATCAATGACTGGACTAATTACCTTTGCAATACCATCGTTTTTATAAACCGTAGTAGGCATTTCTTTAGATTCATATTTAGTTCCAATCTTCATACACTCTGAAATACTATGGAGTTCTTTTTGTATAGCCCACAAAACTCTGATTAATTTTTTCATTCCTAAAACTTCCTTTCATCCCCATCACATCTGCTATAATTAGCTCAAAAGGTGGTGATAATAATGTCAAATGGTTTTGATGATATTCAGAAAATGTTGGATGACCAGCTAAAGAAAGCTGAGTCCCTAAATAACTCCTCAGTTTCTTTCGATGAGTTATTTACGGATCAGTTTATGCATGACAACACATCTATAAATTCCATGTCCGATTTCTTTGATACTTTGAACATAAAGTCTCAGGAAGAATTTCAAGACTATCCTTTAGATAAACTAAATGAATTTGTAAAGAAATCAACGAATTTCGATAGTTGGGAAGAAATGCAACAAGCTGCTGCAAATGAATATTTTGTTAATCAACTCGGGTTTTAAGCTTCAACTCAAACTGTTTAATATTTTTCAAACTGCCACTCAGTTCCTCACATAACTGAGCGGCTTTTTTTAACTCATCTTTTAGCTCATCCAAATTTGTTATTTCTATCTTCACCCCAATCACCTCCTTTCACACCCCATCTCATCTGCTATAATTAGCTCGAAAGGTGGTGAATTTTATGAATAACGAAACTAGAGCACACGACTTAAGCATTGAATTGACAAAAGTTTACTTGGCAGCGCTAAGTGAAAACACGCAAGTGGAACAAATCGAAGACATCATTAACAATCGAGTTAATCCATCAAGTAAATTATCAATATTCGACGTTTACGAAAAAAGTTACGAAAATATTCTTAACAAGCTTAATCGCGATTAGAATATATTGCTTTTCCACTTTTATCAAATCCAATAAACCTATTGGTTGGCTCCATACAACTCGCGATTGTATGGAGTTCTTTTTGTATAGCCCACAAAACTCTGATTAATTTTTTCATCCCTGAAACCTCCTTTAGTTATTAACTGAATCTGGGTTAGTAGAAAATAAATAAATTAGATCATATTCTGGAAAAAAGGTATCTTTCACGAGTAACGCTTCATCAAATCCAAATGTTGTACTACCTTTAATTTTTTCTGATACAGTCTGGTACCGAACACCCAAAAGTCTGCCAATTTGATTTAAGGTGACTTCTTTTTCTTTTCTTACTTTTTCTAAATTTGTTAGCATATTTATCCCTCCGATGTACGGTATTCCGTACTTTATGTTAAAAAATAATAAGCACTGCTTACAAAACACATATTATACGGTAGTCCGTATTTTGTCAATACGAAAATCCGTATTATTTTCTGTAATTATATTTACATGCGGAAAACCGTATGTTAGTATTTATCTATCAGGAGGGAATCCAATGAACAGAGAAGAATTTCTTAAGACTTTAATAGAAAGCAAGTACCCCAATATTAAAGTTTTTTCTGAGCAAATAGGAGTACCATACACAACAGTCCGTACAATACTTGAAAAGGGTGTTGGAAATGCACGGGTAGATAACGTTATCAAAATTTGTAAGGGTCTAAATATATCGCCTGATATTTTGGCACCAGATTTCAAGATTAGCGATACCATAACTAACACTTTAATTCTAATGATAAAATTATCACCAAAAAATCAAGAAAAAGCTTTCAACTATATAAACAAATTGCTAGATAAAAATCAGTAATTTAGGAGATATTTACTATGATAAGTATGTTATTAGCAATTCTATTCATTCTATTTCTAATCAGCTGGCTCTTTGGTGCTTATGTAAAATATCTAATAGCAGCAGCAATTTGGATAATCGGTCTCCCCTTTGCAATAATTGGCGGCTTAATTAACGCAATTAGGAGCAAATAAAAAAGCGCCACCCAAAAGAGTGACACCCGACAGTGTAATTTATACTATTTTGAGGAGTGTTTTAATATGGACTTAGAAACAATTCAACAACAATTAACAGATGCAGGAGTAACAGATATTTTTGGGACAAAGAAAGAAATTAAGGCTTTGCCTGATATGCTTTCTGATGATGAAGTAATTCAATACGCAACAAGCGGTTTTGTTGATGGTAACACCGTTTTAATGGTCTGCACTAACACCCGAGTTTTGTTTGTTGATAAAGGTCTTGTTTTTGGTATTAAGTCAACTGAAATCCCATTAACAATGATCAACGGTGTTTCTTATTCTAAGGGACTTATGTTTGGTAAGATTTCTATCGTTAACGGTGCAATCACAACGAAAATTGATCAAGTTAATAAAGATACGGCTCCAAAAATGGTTGAAGCTGTTAAAAAGGCAACTGCTGCATTAACACAAGTCAATCAACAACCAGTTGCACAAACAGCAACTAAATCAGAACCAGACCTAATTGAACAACTACGCGGGTTAAAGGTCTTAGTCGATGAAGGTGTTCTAACACAAGATGAATTTGATGCTAAGAAGAAACAAGTTCTAGGCATCTGATCATGTTTCAAAAAATTATAGCCTATATAACTAGAAACACTTTAGCAAAGAATTATGAAATAGATTATCTAATTTCGCTGTTATTAAGTAATGATTTTATTTTAAATACTGAAAATTTAAATACTCTAATTCACTCCGTTACTTTAAAACCATTCATATCAAAATATAACGTTACAATAATTAAATATAATGGGAAAAATATCGGATATAAAGCATACGAAAATATTTATGAAAAGATAAGTCAACTTTCATCTGGACAACAATTAATACTAAAATTAAGAATCAAATCAATAAAAATCAATGAGGACATTAACCCACTGATCAAAGAAACAGCTAAAGAGTATTTTACACTGATACCAATTGTGTTGACATTTTTAATATCAGGGACAAATAATGATATTAAAGAGAAACTCTCTCTCCTTGTCGTAGGTATAATTCTAAGTTTTTTCATCTTCTACTTATTTTCAAACTTAATCTATACAAGCAAAGAAGACAAATACAAGTTAAAATACGATTTATTGGAATCACTGTTCAAATAAAAAAGCGCATCCCCACTCGTCGAAAAGTTATGGGATACGCTAACTCACATACATTACAGATAACATATGCTAATAATAGTGTAACAAATTAGCATGTTTATTTCATGCTATTTTTTTACGCCAAAAAGGAGGAATTATAAGATGCCAGTCGTCGAAATTGAAAAAGGAAGGAAATATCGCGCTAAATTTTATTACCGTGATGAAGATGGCAATTCAAAATACGGTGGTAGTAAAACATTCATTAAGAAAAGAGATGCTACTAGTTGGTTACAGGCACAGAAAGATAAGTTTAATAAGAACGGTGCTGTTAAGAACGCCGATTTACCATTTGTAGATTTTTGGATGAAATGGTTTGAACTCTTTAAAAAACCATCCTTAAGGCCTGTTACCGCTGATAAATGGCTGAATAGTTATTCTGTTATCTCAAAATACTGGCAACGCACTAGCTTAAAGAATATTGATCGGACGTCTTATCAAGAATTCATTAACTGGTATGGTACTAATCATGCAAAATCATCAACAGAGAAAGTCCATGTCCACATGCATGCAGCTGTTAAATATGCAGTTGAAGAAAGTTATATTGATCGTGACTTTGCTTTACGTCCCACTCTATCTGGCGCCAAAGGTAAACCAGATGCTCTTAAGTATTTACAAGAAGCTGATTTCTTTAAGTTAATTAAATATTTAAACTCAACTAATAATGAACTTAATGTTTCTCGGGCTATGATTCAATTCGCTTGTTATACAGGAGCACGTCTTTCTGAAATAGCCGGGCTAACAATTGAAGACGTTGATTTAAAAACAGGTATCATCAACATTAATAAAACATACAATTATAGAGATGGCGGTTTTGCTCCAACTAAGAATCCTCAATCAATTAGAAAGATTGATATCGATGATCACTATCTTCAAATTTTAAAGAAACGTGTGTTAACGCATGAGCTACGAAAGCAAGAACTTTTGTTTGCTAAAAATAATAGCACTACCCCACCAACAAGCAATGCTGTTAATAAAGAGCTGCGCAAAATATTTAAAGACATTGGTATTAATAGTGACATGAACTTCCACGGACTACGTCACACCCATATTTCTTACCTGCTTGCTAACGAGGTCAACATACAATATGTTTCTAAGCGTGCTGGTCATAGTTCAGTTTCAACAACACTAAACGTGTACACTCATATACTGGAACGCTTAGAACGTGATGAAATCAGTCGTACCAAGAAATTATTGTCTGGTATTGGTTAGACCCCGTAAAACCCTTAAAACAGCTTATAAACACATGCTAGAAAGGCATTTGTTGTTGTCCTTTTTATATAATACCGTAAAAAACCACCTGTTCTGTTTAAAAAAAGGACAACAAAAGGACAACACTCTATAATTCTGTATGTTTCTCTATAATTCTAAGCAACAAAAAAGCCTTATTTCTAAGGCTTTCTCATTATCTATAATTCTGTATAATAATCCATTATACCGGTGATCGGGGTCGAACCGATACTTCCGTGAGGAAACGGGATTTTGAATCCCGCGCGTCTGCCAATTCCGCCACACCGGCATCTTACAGAACGTTTAAGGTTAGCGCCTAAACGCAAAGGCGGTAACCGGATTTGAACCGGTGATAAAGGTTTTGCAGACCTCTGCCTTACCACTTGGCTATACCGCCATAAAAGAACAAATCCTGTCCTTGAAATTGGGCTAGCTGGATTCGAACCAACGCATGACAGGATCAAAACCTGTTGCCTTACCGCTTGGCCATAGCCCAATAATAAAAGGCGGTATGTGGGAATCGAACCCACGTGTGTCGGATCCACAAACCGATGTGTTAACCACTTCACCAATACCGCCATTATTAACATGAATAATTATACCATAGTCGCAATGTTTATGCAACATATAATATAAACAGGGATAGTAGGAATTGAACCCACACTGACGGTTTTGGAGACCGTAGTTCTACCTTTAAACTATATCCCTATAAATATGGAGGAGAGTGGATTCGAACCACCGAACCCGAAGGAGCGGATTTACAGTCCGCCGCGTTTAGCCACTTCGCTACTCCTCCAAAAATGGCGCAGGACAGAATCGAACTGCCGACACATGGAGCTTCAATCCATTGCTCTACCAACTGAGCTACTGAGCCATTTTGAAACGGTCACAACGGGACTCGAACCCGTGATCTCCTGCGTGACAGGCAGGCGTCCTAACCAGCTAGACCATGCGACCAAATTGCGGGAGTAGGGTTTGAACCTACGACCTTCGGGTTATGAGCCCGACGAGCTACCAGACTGCTCCATCCCGCGATAATATAAAGGAGAATGAGAGATTCGAACTCTCGCGTGGGCAGAACCCACCTGACGGTTTTCAAGACCGTTCCCTTCAGCCAGACTTGGGTAATTCTCCATAAAAACTATAAATGTAACAATGTTACAATGACCCGTACGGGATTTGAACCCATGATACCGCCGTGAAAGGGCGGTGTCTTAACCACTTGACCAACGGGCCATACAAAACGGAGAAGGAGGGATTTGAACCCTCGCGCCAGTTTCCCGACCTACACCCTTAGCAGGGGCGCCTCTTCAGCCACTTGAGTACTTCTCCAAATATTTAGATAATGGGCCTAAATGGACTCGAACCATCGACCTCACGCTTATCAGGCGTGCGCTCTAACCAGCTGAGCTATAGGCCCATGAAAAGCGGGTGACGAGAATCGGACTCGCGACAACAGCTTGGAAGGCTGTGGTTTTACCACTAAACTACACCCGCATATTCATGATATGGCGCAGGACAGAATCGAACTGCCGACACATGGAGCTTCAATCCATTGCTCTACCAACTGAGCTACTGAGCCATTTAAACGGTCACAACGGGACTCGAACCCGTGATCTCCTGCGTGACAGGCAGGCGTCCTAACCAGCTAGACCATGCGACCAATTGCGGGAGTAGGGTTTGAACCTACGACCTTCGGGTTATGAGCCCGACGAGCTACCAGACTGCTCCATCCCGCGATAATATAAAAATATTATAACCACCTACAAAATCTCACCAAACGATGGACCTTGTAGGACTCGAACCTACGACCGGGCGGTTATGAGCCGTCTGCTCTAACCAACTGAGCTAAAGGTCCAAGTTTTTTGAAAATAGCGGCGAAGGGGATCGAACCCCCGACCTCCCGGGTATGAACCGGACGCTCTAGCCAGCTGAGCTACACCGCCAAAAAACTTAAATTTATAACATGTAACTTACGTTACAATCGGGAAAACAGGATTCGAACCTGCGACCCCCTGGTCCCAAACCAGGTGCTCTACCAAGCTGAGCTATTTCCCGTTATATGCACCCAGTAGGAGTCGAACCTACAACCTTCTGATTCGTAGTCAGACACTCTATCCAGTTGCGCTATGGGTGCATTTTTCATTATGATGCCGAGGACCGGAATCGAACCGGTACGGTAGTCACCTACCGCGGGATTTTAAGTCCCGTGCGTCTGCCAGTTCCGCCACCCCGGCTTAATCATAATGAAAGCGGAAGACGGGATTCGAACCCGCGACCCCCACCATGGCAAGGTGATGTTCTACCACTGAACTACTTCCGCATCTTAATGCCGACTAGACGATTCGAACGCCCGACCCTCTGATTACAAATCAGATGCTCTACCAACTGAGCTAAGTCGGCATAATAAGATAACTTTCATTGAATATTCAATTGAATGCGGGTGAAGGGACTTGAACCCCCACGTCTATATAGACACTAGAACCTAAATCTAGCGCGTCTGCCAATTCCGCCACACCCGCATTTTGGCGTGTAACTTGGCCGATGAGTCGTGACAGGCTCGAACTGTCGACCCTCTGATTAAAAGTCAGATGCTCTACCAACTGAGCTAACGACTCAATGGAGGTTACAGGGCTCGAACCTGTGACCCTCTGCTTGTAAGGCAGACGCTCTCCCAACTGAGCTAAACCTCCATTAAATATAGCGTGGCAACGTCCTATCCTCGCAGGTAGTTTCCCACCAACTACTATCGGCGCTAAGAAGCTTAACTACTGTGTTCGACATGGGAACAGGTGTATCCTTCTTGCTATCGCCACCACACTATTTTGTGCTTTCGCACTGAGAAGAACTTCGTTCTCTCAAAACTGCATAATAAGTAATATTTTCATTTCAAAAGCCAAACATTGCACCTTTGGTTAAGTCCTCGACCGATTAGTACTAGTCCGCTCCATACATCGCTGTACTTCCACTCCTAGCCTATCTACCTGATCATCTTTCAGGGGTCTTACTTCCATAAAGGAATGGGAAATCTCATCTCGAGGGGGGCTTCACACTTAGATGCTTTCAGCGTTTATCCCTGCCATACATAGCTACCCAGCGATGCGCCTGGCGGCACAACTGGTACACCAGAGGTATGTCCATCCCGGTCCTCTCGTACTAAGGACAGCTCCTCTCAAATTTCCTGCGCCCGCGACGGATAGGGACCGAACTGTCTCACGACGTTCTGAACCCAGCTCGCGTACCGCTTTAATGGGCGAACAGCCCAACCCTTGGGACCGACTACAGCCCCAGGATGCGATGAGCCGACATCGAGGTGCCAAACCTCCCCGTCGATGTGGACTCTTGGGGGAGATAAGCCTGTTATCCCCAGGGTAGCTTTTATCCGTTGAGCGATGGCCCTTCCATACGGAACCACCGGATCACTAAGTCCGACTTTCGTCCCTGCTCGATTTGTCAATCTCACAGTCAAGCTCTCTTATACCTTTACACTCTACGAATGATTTCCAACCATTCTGAGAGAACCTTTGAGCGCCTCCGTTACACTTTAGGAGGCGACCGCCCCAGTCAAACTGCCCACCTGACACTGTCTCCCGCCACGCTAAGTGGCGCGGGTTAGAGTGGTCATACAGTTAGGGTAGTATCCCACCAACGCCTCAATCGAAACTAGCGTTCCGATTTCTACGGCTCCTACCTATCCTGTACAAACTGTACAAACACTCAATATCAAGCTACAGTAAAGCTCCATGGGGTCTTTCCGTCCTGTCGCGGGTAACCCGCATCTTCACGGGTATTATAATTTCACCGAGTCTCTCGTTGAGACAGTGCCCAAATCATTACGCCTTTCGTGCGGGTCGGAACTTACCCGACAAGGAATTTCGCTACCTTAGGACCGTTATAGTTACGGCCGCCGTTTACTGGGGCTTCAATTCTGGGCTTCGCTTGCGCTAACTCATCCTCTTAACCTTCCAGCACCGGGCAGGCGTCAGCCCCTATACGTCATCTTACGATTTTGCAGAGACCTGTGTTTTTGATAAACAGTTGTTTGGGCCTATTCACTGCGGCTGACCTGACGGTCAGCACCCCTTCTCCCGAAGTTACGGGGTCATTTTGCCGAGTTCCTTAACGAGAGTTCACTCGCTCACCTTAGGATATTCTCCTCGACCACCTGTGTCGGTTTACGGTACGGGTAGTTTATTTCTCACTAGAAGCTTTTCTTGGCAGTGTAACATCAGGAACTTCGCTACTTAATTTCGCTCCCCATCACAACTTGTCCTTAAAGAATCAAGCATTTCACTCAACTCAAGACTTGTTGCTTGGACACACATTTCCAGTCGTGTGCATTCCTTAGCTTCCTGCGTCCCTCCATCATTCAAACAAAATAAACTAGTACAGGAATATCAACCTGTTATCCATCGACTACGCCTCTCGGCCTCGCCTTAGGTCCCGACTAACCCTGGGAGGACGAGCCTTCCCCAGGAAACCTTAGTCATACGGTGGATCAGATTCTCACTGATCTTTCGCTACTCATGCCGGCATTCTCACTTCTAAGCGCTCCACTAGTCCTTACGATCTAGCTTCATCGCCCTTAGAACGCTCTCCTACCGCGGACACTTACGTGTCCACCCACAGTTTCGGTATTATGTTTAGCCCCGGTACATTTTCGGCGCAGCGGCACTCGACTAGTGAGCTATTACGCACTCTTTAAATGGTGGCTGCTTCTGAGCCAACATCCTAGTTGTCTGTGCACCGCCACATCCTTTTCCACTTAACATAAATTTTGGGACCTTAACTGGTGATCTGGGCTGTTTCCCTTTCGACTACGGATCTTATCACTCGCAGTCTGACTCCCGGAACTAAATCAATGGTATTCGGAGTTTATCTGAATTCAGTAACCCATGACGGGCCCCTAGTCCAAACAGTGCTCTACCTCCATGATCCAATATTCCGAGGCTAGCCCTAAAGCTATTTCGGAGAGAACCAGCTATCTCCAAGTTCGATTGGAATTTCACCGCTACCCACACCTCATCCCCGCCATTTTCAACTGACGTGGGTTCGGTCCTCCAGTGTGTTTTACCACACCTTCAACCTGGACATGGGTAGGTCACTTGGTTTCGGGTCTACATCTATATACTCACTCGCCCATTTCAGACTCGCTTTCGCTACGGCTCCAGCTTTTCACTTTAACCTCGCATATAAACGTAACTCGCCGGTTCATTCTACAAAAGGCACGCCATCACTCATTAACGAGCTTTGACTAATTGTAGGCACATGGTTTCAGGATCTATTTCACTCCCCTTCCGGGGTGCTTTTCACCTTTCCCTCACGGTACTGGTTCACTATCGGTCACTAGGGAGTATTTAGCCTTGGGAGATGGTCCTCCCGGATTCCGACGGAATTTCACGTGTTCCGCCGTACTCAGGATCCAGAACGGAGGTTAAGTTGTTTAATCTACGTGGTTATCACACTCTTTGACTCAGCTTCCCAGCTGATTCGATTACAACTTAACTTGGTAACTCCAAAGTTCTGTCCTACAACCCCAAGAAGCAAGCTTCTTGGTTTGGGCTCTTCCCCGTTCGCTCGCCGCTACTTAGGGAATCGATTTTTCTTTCTCTTCCTGAAGGTACTTAGATGTTTCAGTTCCCCTCGTCTACCTTCATTAAGCTATGTATTCACTTAATGATAATACTCGATTAAAAGTATTGGGTTCCCCCATTCGGAAATCTCCGGATCAAAGCTTACTTACAGCTCCCCGAAGCATATCGGTGTTAGTACCGTCCTTCATCGGCTCCTAGTGCCAAGGCATCCACCATGCGCCCTTTATAACTTAACCTATCTTTACCTACGGTAAAGGGTTATTATTTGAGTTTAGCGATATGAACTAATTCATATTTCTATTATTAAAAAACTCTTTAAAACGCAATGTTTTTCTCGGCTTTTAAAACTAATATATTACTTATTATCCAGTTTTCAAAGAACAAAGTTACGATGACTATTGTCATCAATGGAGGATAACGGGATCGAACCGATGACCTCCTGCGTGCAAAGCAGGCGCTCTCCCAGCTGAGCTAATCCCCCATAATGAAACTATTAAATTGGTACAATGGGCCTAAATGGACTCGAACCATCGACCTCACGCTTATCAGGCGTGCGCTCTAACCAGCTGAGCTATAGGCCCAAAAACGTCCTTAATGATGAGAGTAGACCTCTCAAAACTAAACAAAGTTTTGATTTCGCAAATGTACAAGGTTTTCCGTATTATTCCTTAGAAAGGAGGTGATCCAGCCGCAGGTTCTCCTACGGCTACCTTGTTACGACTTCACCCTAATCATCTGTCCCACCTTAGACGGCTGGCTCCCCGAAGGGTTACCTCACCGGCTTTGGGTGTTACAAACTCTCATGGTGTGACGGGCGGTGTGTACAAGGCCCGGGAACGTATTCACCGCGGCATGCTGATCCGCGATTACTAGCGATTCCGGCTTCATGTAGGCGAGTTGCAGCCTACAATCCGAACTGAGAATGGTTTTAAGAGATTAGCTAAACCTCGCGGTCTCGCAACTCGTTGTACCATCCATTGTAGCACGTGTGTAGCCCAGGTCATAAGGGGCATGATGATTTGACGTCGTCCCCACCTTCCTCCGGTTTGTCACCGGCAGTCTCACTAGAGTGCCCAACTTAATGCTGGCAACTAGTAATAAGGGTTGCGCTCGTTGCGGGACTTAACCCAACATCTCACGACACGAGCTGACGACAACCATGCACCACCTGTCACTTTGTCCCCGAAGGGAAAGCTCTATCTCTAGAGTGGTCAAAGGATGTCAAGACCTGGTAAGGTTCTTCGCGTTGCTTCGAATTAAACCACATGCTCCACCGCTTGTGCGGGCCCCCGTCAATTCCTTTGAGTTTCAACCTTGCGGTCGTACTCCCCAGGCGGAGTGCTTAATGCGTTAGCTGCGGCACTGAAGGGCGGAAACCCTCCAACACCTAGCACTCATCGTTTACGGCATGGACTACCAGGGTATCTAATCCTGTTTGCTACCCATGCTTTCGAGCCTCAGCGTCAGTTACAGACCAGACAGCCGCCTTCGCCACTGGTGTTCTTCCATATATCTACGCATTTCACCGCTACACATGGAGTTCCACTGTCCTCTTCTGCACTCAAGTTTCCCAGTTTCCGATGCACTTCTTCGGTTGAGCCGAAGGCTTTCACATCAGACTTAAGAAACCGCCTGCGCTCGCTTTACGCCCAATAAATCCGGACAACGCTTGCCACCTACGTATTACCGCGGCTGCTGGCACGTAGTTAGCCGTGGCTTTCTGGTTGGATACCGTCACTACCTGATCAGTTACTATCAGATACATTCTTCTCCAACAACAGAGTTTTACGATCCGAAAACCTTCTTCACTCACGCGGCGTTGCTCCATCAGACTTTCGTCCATTGTGGAAGATTCCCTACTGCTGCCTCCCGTAGGAGTCTGGGCCGTGTCTCAGTCCCAGTGTGGCCGATTACCCTCTCAGGTCGGCTATGCATCACGGTCTTGGTGAGCCTTTACCTCACCAACTAACTAATGCACCGCGGGTCCATCCTAAAGTGATAGCCGAAACCATCTTTCAACCCTACACCATGCGGTGTTAGGTTTTATGCGGTATTAGCATCTGTTTCCAAATGTTATCCCCCACTTTAGGGCAGGTTACCCACGTGTTACTCACCCGTCCGCCACTCACTCAAATGTTTATCAATCAGGAGCAAGCTCCTTCAATCTAAACGAGAGTGCGTTCGACTTGCATGTATTAGGCACGCCGCCAGCGTTCGTCCTGAGCCAGGATCAAACTCTCGATTAAAAGTTTGTAGCTCTTGTTTTGTTACTTAATTTATTTGCTAGCGAAATTGACTTCGCAAATATGTTGTGCCCCGAAGGGCGACCCTACACATTTGGTTTATCAAAACTTTGTTCAGTTTTCAAAGATCTACTGCGTTGAAACAGCTTAATTAATATATCATCTTTCGTACTAACTTGTCAAGAACTTTTTTTAAATATTTTTTGAATAAATATTCAAAACTTTTAAATTCGATGACGTTGTTTTTGATGATTATCAATTGCCTCGCTGACAACATAGACTACTATACCAACATTCCGATATATCGTCAAGCATTTATTTACATTTTTTTGAATAAAAATGTAAAAAGTTATAAAAACGGACATTTTTGAATAGATATGCAGTGATTGTCCGAATTAATTTAGGTGCGGAACGCCTGTTACTTCCAATTTATCAAGCAATTCCGTGATTTCACTAGGGTTTGCGAACCGATAACCCGATTTCGCAATTATTTGCAATTGTTCGTCATAGAATTCGGCCGGATGTTCACTCCATTGGAAGACAAAAAACGAAACATTCTCACCTTCAAGGTTAATATTGGCTAAATTAATCAATCTTAGCTCATTAACATCAATTTTAATCGTCGCTTTAATGGCATTTAAAACTGCAGCTAATGGTGTTTGATCTGAATCTTTATGTGTAGATAACATTTTATAGTCAGTATCAGCTTGTTTTTGTACTAAAAAATCATATTGACCTTGCTTTGTCTTGTACATGATTGTTCCTGCTACTTTAGCACTCATCTATTTACCCCTTTGGTTTAATTCTTCAATTGCTGCTTTAGTCCATCCCGGTAATCGCTCCGCAATCGGTGCAAAACCCGTTTGAATCCGACGGTTAGTCCAATAATGTTTCTTTGCTCGTTGCGGTAGTAGATCCTGTGCCTTATGAAGTGCACGTAATGACAAACTAATCTTATGCGTGTATTCATCAACATCTAACACTAATACATCTAATTGCTGTCCTACTGTAAATTGCTCGTCTAGTGCCTTCACAAAACCATGACCGCACTCCGAGATATGAATCAAGCCTTGAACTGATTCATCTAATGCCACAAAGACACCATACGGTTGAATCCCTGTTACGGTGCCTGTCACTTTTTGTCCAATTCGATAAACCATATTGTCCTCCAACTTTAATTATCCTATCTATTCTAATCCTTGTCCTTGGTAAAAGGCAAGCCATCTGAAACAACCTACCCTATCTTTATTAAAATCCAATAAAAAATACCCAGTTTACAAATCAACTGGGTATCATTTTTAGTTTTTGATTGAAATGTGGTTGATAACCACTGGATCAACAGGTTTGTCTTGCATCCCTGTTTCAACAGCATTAATTTCATTAACAACGTCCATGCCACTTAAAACTTGTCCAAAGACAGTATGTTTGTGATCTAACCAAGGTGTGCCACCCTTTTCGTAAGCTGCGATCACTTCTTCAGGATAGCCAGCACCTGGCATTTGAGACATCATGCTTGGGTTGATGTGTTCATTAGTCACGATAAAGAATTGGCTACCATTTGTATTAGGTCCAGCATTAGCCATTGATAGCGCACCGTTCAAGTTGAAAAGTTCTTGGCTAAATTCATCGCCAAAGGCTTGGCCCCATAAACTTTCGCCACCCATACCTGTACCTGTAGGATCGCCACCTTGAATCATGAAGTCGTTAATTACTCGGTGGAAGACGATACCGTCATAGTAATCTTTTTCAGCTAAGCCGATGAAGTTTTCAACCGTCTTAGGCGCTTGTTCTGGGAATAGCGCAACAGTGAATTCACCATGGTTGGTATCAAAAGTTGCTGTTGGTCCTGCAAAGTTTTCTAAATCTAATTGTGGAAATGTCATGATAGACCTCCTAAATGTTTTTAATTCACAGTATATAATAGCGAATTAATCTAGAAATTACTATTATTATTTCTTTTTAACATGCTTTCCTAATTTTTTTCTAGTATACTATTTCAGAAGTCTACTATAGAAGGAAGTTATCCTATGCTTGATCCTAACCATCTTTTTGATATTACCGTAATCGGTGGCGGTCCCGTTGGCATGTTTGCTGCTTACTACGCAGGCATGCGTAAAGCCGATGTGCAAATCATCGAGAGCCTCCCCGAACTAGGCGGCCAAGTCGCAACGCTCTATCCTGAAAAAGAAATCTTCGATGTGGCCGGTTTCAAAGGCATTACTGGTGCTCAGCTCACCGCTAACTTGGCTGAACAATTAGCCGTCTTTGAACCGACAACCCAACTAGAAACATCTGTTAAGGCGATATTACCCCAAGAAGACGGTACTTACATCCTAGAAACATCTAAAGGAACAACGCACACGCGCGGTGTGCTTATTGCCGTCGGGAATGGTGCCTTTACGCCCCGAAAACTAGCCGTTGATTATCAACCTGAATGGGAAAATAACTATATCCACTACTTCGCTAAAGAAATGGCACAGTTTAAAGATCAAACCGTAGCCGTTGCTGGTGGTGGCGATTCTGCGATTGATTGGGCCCTCATGCTCGAAAAAGTCGCCAAACAAGTCTATATCATCCACCGTCGTGATCAGTTCCGGGGTCTGGAAAGCAGTGTCGATGCTTTGATGAACTCTTCTATTCAAATTAAGACCCCATTTTTAATTGACGGTCTCACAGAGGTTGATCATCAACTCGCCCTTTCACTCAATAAAATGAAATCAACCGATCAAGAACAACTAGTTGTCGATAAATTACTCGTCAACTACGGTTTTATCTCCGATACACGGATTCTCCGTGATTGGGGCTTAACACTCAATCATCACCAAGTCAGCGTTAACCAACAAATGGCAACCAACTTACCAAACGTCTATGCGATTGGTGATATTGCTACCTATCCTGGTAAGGTGAAGTTAATTGCGAGTGGCTTTGGTGAAGCACCAGTTGCCGTGACCGAACTTTTAACCAAACTCTACCCTGAAAAGCGCCAACCACTTCACAGTACTTCTATTATGTAATTTAAAAGCGCACCGTCTGATCTCAAACGAGAATCAGGCAGTGCGCTTTTTTTATTATGATTTAGCTTTTCGGCTCTTTAATTGACTCTTAACCGCGGTGATGACCATTGGAATTAATGAAACGGCAATAATGCCTAAAACGACCAATGAGAAATGTTCCTTCACGACTGCGATGTTTCCGAAGAAGTAGCCGGCCCCACAACAAAGGACTACCCACAAGACACTCCCGATAACATCATACCGGAAGAACTTGCCAAATGACATTTGACTACCACCGGCGACAAATGGGACGAAGGTTCTAATAATTGGCATGAAACGGCCAATGGTAATCGTCTTGCCACCGTACTTGTTAAAGAAGACCTGGGCCTCTTCAATCTTTTCAGTATTGATAAACTTCCCGAAGAAACGGCTCTTAGTTGCAGCCATCCCGACTCTTTTACCAATTTGTTCGTTTAAAGAATCGCCCGCAATTGCGGCAACTAAGAATAATGCGGCAAATACCCAGATATTCAAATCATTATCTGTTCGAGCCGCTAAAGCAGCTGCGGCAAATAATAATGAATCCCCCGGTAGAAACGGTAAGATGACTGCCCCGGTTTCTACAAAAATAATCGCAAACAAAATCACATACGTCCAATTGCCAAACTGATTGACAATATTGACCAGATGCGCGTCGATATGTAACACAAAATCAATTAACTGCGTCATGTTGATACTCCTATATTTTCATTTGTCGGTACTCACTTTTCTAGCATACCGAATATTAATCCTAAAACAAGCATCATTAGAGCTTCTTAACAAATTTTCAATGACTTCTTTGCCCGCCACAAAATAATCAGAAAAAGACCTTCGAGGATGACAAAAAAGCAGATAAAGCACAGCATAAAATACTGCTCGGGTAACACTAGAATAATGGGATCTAACAGCGGGTCAAACTGCCAGTCGAGGTTGCGAAATAGTAATTCATGAAATAACACGAAAAAGCGATCAAAGCTAACACTGGCAATCAACCCAATTACAATCGGCATAACCAGCGCGACTTGCATCGGGCGAATATAGCGCCATTGCCTCCCCGACTTAAAATCACGCCGCCAGCCTCTCAGTGCCGGCACAATCGTCACCAGGAAAATGACCGCCGTTAATAAGAAGAGGTGTTTAACTTCCTTAAAATGCGCCAAGCCATTTGCTGACATCTTGAAATGTGGCAACACTAGCGATTGTCCCCCCGGCAAAACCAAATAACGCATCAAGCGGTTAAACTCGTGCATTAACGTCGCTTGGCTCATCTGCATTTGCGCCGCTAAATGAAGCTGCCGGCTTACCAAGTCATAACTCAACCAACCGATGGCAATCGCCGCTAGAATGCTTCCACTAACGATACTGAGATAAAAAACTAGCCAGTTACCCGTTTTTTTAACGCCGCTTAAACTTCCCATTCGGCTAAACTATTAATAATATGCGTTGGTTGCGCCGTGACTTTTGCCAAATCAGCCGGTGTTGAAACGCCCGTATAAACTAATAAGGTTGCCATTTCAGCATTTAAGCCCGCTTTGATGTCTGTATTATAGTTATCGCCGACCATTACCACTTGGTCCTTGGTTAACCCAAATTGTTCGAGTGCCATTTCCATAATGATTTTTTCTGGTTTACCGATATAAAGCGCTGATTGTTGTGTTGCGCGTTCAACTAAGGCAATCACTGAACCTGCACCAGGCACTAAGCCACGTTCATTAGGTAAATTGGTATCGGCATTCGTCCCAATAAAAAGAGCGCCGCGTTTAATCGCGAGCGTTGCCAATTCAAATTTGTGGTAAGTGACATCGTAGTCTAAGCCAACCACCACGTAGTCTGGATCATATTCGTTAGTTCTAAAACCAGCATCTAATAAAGCTTGTTTCAAACCAATTTCGCCGATGACATACACTGTCTTGCCATTTGCTTGACCGCCATTTAGGTTTAACAAATAACGCGCCGTTGCCAATGATGGGGTGTAAACTTGGTCTTCGGTTGCATGAATATCATGGTTATCTGCTAAATTTTTGATCACCGCTGCGGGTGATTTAGTGGTGTTATTCGTTAAAAACATAAAAGGGATGTTCTTAGCTTGGAGCCGTTCAATAAAATCACGTGCTTCTGGCATCTGTTCGCTACCGCGATAAACTGTCCCGTCTAAATCGATTAAATAGCCTGCGTAGTTTGTTTTTGTCATTTAGTTACTCACTTTCCAGTTTCCTTTGGGGAATTACTCTCTAATGGTCGAATCTTAAAGTGGCGCTTATTAACGGATTTTTTATTCTCCGTGACCGCTTTTTGCGGCTGTTCTTTAGTCACTTTTTGATTAGGTGTTACTTTACGTTCCGTGAAGCCTTGCTTTTGCCGGCGTTGTTTCTGTGGTCCTCGCCGGCGATTACTACGGCGATTTTCATTGCGAATCTGTGGTTTACCTTGTCGTTCTAAGACAAAATAGGCACAACCAAAATTACAATATTCATATAGGTAGTCTTGGAGTGTATCAATTAATTGATCCTTATTGGCCCGTCGATTAGTTGATTTGTAGAATCCCTTAAGGCGTAGTTGTTCAAAACCCCAGTCCGCCACAATATAATCGTACTTCGCAAGAACCTCGTTATAGCGTTCGTTTAGCTTTTCAGCATCAAAACCATCGCGATAATTGGCGACCACTTCATAGGCACACTTATCGATATCAATCATGGTTTCACTCTTAACAACGACGTGCTGTGGTACTTCCGGTTGTTTAGCCGCTGCAATCATCTCTTTTTCAAGCGCCCGAGTTACCTTCTTGGCAATCTTCGGTTTTGTTTTTGTATCCGCCACGGCGAACCTCCTCTTCCCTTAAACGGGATATTTTTGTGTTAAATAGGTAGCAACTGCATTTCTCAGAAAATCAGGGAACATAATTTCAGTCTCCCCGACAATTTCAATGGTTGGGAAAAACGGAATAAAGAGGTAATGATCAACTGTCGTCAACGTATAGCTAGCTTCAGGATCAATCTCCTGGCCATGCCAAAAGACGCGGCGCAATGTCATATCCACTGTAATCCCATCATAAACGATGTCTCCAAAGATTTTACCACGGAAACTCATCCCTTTAATCGGGAACTTACGTAAGAATAACCTATTTTTCTCCATTTCTAAAACCAACCGCCATAAATCGTAGCCCTTTAAAGTGACTTTAATCAAATGCATCGGATGCGGTAATTGACTCTGCAGGTCATCTTTGGTGACCAAACCTGCTTCGAGCCCGCCTAAAAATAGGCCGGTGTTCAAAACAGCGGCTTCTGTTTGCGTTGCCGCTTCAATCGCTTTTAACCCGGCCGTCATCATCGGTGACTCTCCAATGGTAGCAATCGGCAGTACTTCTGGCAAGTCAGCCACCACTTGAGCAGCCAATTGGGCATGTCCTTGCGCTAAATAACCCGCAATTTCAGCTTCATTCGCCGCTTCTTCTGGTAAATCGGCCGTCAAGACAGTACGGGCCTTCCGGTCAACCGGATGATGGTTCTCATCGAGCGTTAACGTGATATCGCCAATATAATGACCGTACTTTTCAGCAGCTGTCAATAGCGTTTGATTCACCATCAAGCCGTCTTTTAGAAGATGATGCGTGTGAGCGCCGCAGATAACGTCGATTTCAGGATAGTGTTCTGCCAACCATTGATCTGTGGTTAAGCCCAGATGTGATAGTAATACTAAGACATCGTACTGTCCCTCAATTTGCGCCAGTAATTGTGGCATTTCTTCACTAATTGTGACAGGATCCCAACCATTAGGTCGATATGTCAAAAAGAATGGCGCCGTTAATCCGACAACCGCAATCCGCGTCCCTTGATCAGTTGTGATAATGCGGTACGGTTGCGCAAATTTAGCGAGGGTGTTTGTGGATTGTTCATAGAGATTTGCTAACAATACGGGGAAATTCGCATGATCGTATAGATGTTCCAACTGTGCATGACTATTGCCAATGCCTTCATTATTACCAATTGTCACACCATCATAACCAATTTGATTCAATAGTGCCGTATTAATCTGACCATCTGTTGCTTCAGTTAAGGGGTGACTGCGATCCATTGCATCCCCGATATCAAACGTTAAGACCGTTTCACCTTTTTGCCGATAGGCCGCTTGGTGGGCTAACAAGAAGCGGCGCATTCGAGGCCAATTTTCAAAATGCGAGTGTAAGTCGTTCGTGTGTAAGATGTGAATAGTTTCCATTTTGTCATCCTCTTATTTTAATTGCGTTAACGCCTTTTGTTTTGCCGTCAAGATTGCCTCAATCTCCGCTACTGATAAAGGCGTCCCAAATGGTAGCGGTGCTTTCAATAATTCACGTTCTGGTGCGTCAATCCCCACGTTGATATTCTCAGCAATTGGCAACATATTGTGGTGAATGTGGCCATGCAAGTTAACCGTTTGGCTAACTTTACCGAGTAACAGCGGATAATGGGTTAAGAAATACTGCCGATGATTAATCTTAATTAGCGCCCCGACATCGACAAATTGGTAATGCGGGTGTGCCTCTGTCCCTGGATCGTGCTTCTTCAAATATTTAAAGAAGGCGCGGTTGTCATGATTGCCCTTCACCAGAATAATCTGACCATTCAATGCGCCGAGCAAAGCATTAACATGCGCAAAAGCACTCGGTTTATTCGGGACTAATGCAACGTCTCCTAATAGGTAAACCTGATCCTCCGATTGAACACGCTGGTTCCAATTAGTCACAATCGTTTCATTCATGGTGGCCACATCCGCAAACGGTCGTGGCGCAAAGTCATTCATCCCGAGTAATTCTTTATGATAGAAATGGGTATCCGCTGTAAAATAAATCATTTTATCAACCACCTAGCCAATATGATTTGCTTTTAAGACTTCTTTAAAAGCCTCTTCGACAGGCCCCGGTGTTTTCGCCCATTCTTCCCATTCTGTAAAATCAACAGCGGGCATCGTATAAGTCTCATTAATATAGTCTTCGTAAGTTTGAACGGCATTAGAATGGGGAATGTTTAATTGCAAAATCCGCACACCCTTAATTAACCCGTGATTGGCAGCAAGTTCTGCCCGACCATTCATAAAAATATTGCCTAACTCATAGTACGTCGAACCGTCTAAGCGTGTAATTTCTTCAATAATATCAAACACTTGTTGTTTCTCTGCCATAGTGTAACTCCCTATTCTTATCCGATTTCAGTTACGTTCATTTTACCAATATGTACGCAAAAAAACCACTATCCGTAGACAGTGGTTGGCATAAGAGAGAAAGAGAATTGATAAAAAGGTAATTGCATAAGTACCTTACAGACATAATATACCGCTCAATGTAAGCGTTGTCAATTATTATTTAGTAATAATTCGATTAATTTATAAACTGGTTCTTGTTCGATGATAGGTTTTTTAGAAAAATAATGGTATCTTAATTAGTAGTTTTAAATTTAATTAGGAGGCCGTTAACTTTGTTAAAGTCCAAATCACAACTGGGCATCGTGCTCTTTTGCTGCTTTTACTTTCTCTTATTATCTGGCTTTACAGTTGTTGGTCATCGCGGTGATCCCATTAATGCCCCGGAAGAAACATTCCAGAGTATTGATATGGCCTTTTCACAAGGGGCCAACTACGTCGAACTCGATTTACATGAGTCCCAAGATGGCGTCTTAGTCATCTCGCACGACCGTAATCTAAAGCGTGTCACCGGTGTCGACACCATCGTTTCTCAAAATACGTTTGCCAAATTAAGTACACTTAAGATGAGTAATGGCGAGCCGGTCCACAGCGTCGAACAATTATTTCAACACTATCAGAATAACCCCAATGCAAAATTCTTAATTGAAACCAAGAAAACCAAAAAGGGTAACCCGCAGGATATGGAAGCCAAATTAGTCGCGCTCATTCAGAAATATCACTTGCAAAAGCGGATCATGGTCCATTCCTTCTCGTTACCGAGCTTAATCAATATGCAAAAACTAATGCCCGAGATTCCCCGCATTTTTATCGTGGGCAGTCTTAAGCGGATTTCATTTGAAAGCTTCAAATATGCGGATGGGATTAACATTTCTTCCGAATTAGTGACGCCGACAATTATCAAACAATTGCATTACCTCCACCAAAAAGTTTACGTCTGGAATGAAATGGCCGAAAATCAGGCCACTTGGAACTGGCTCGTTAACCTTGACGTGGATGGTGTGGTCACTAATTATCCCGCGTTAGGTCGTCATTACCAAGCCGCTCAAGATCAATCCCAGATTGAATCCTTAGAAACGACTGGTCAGGTCAACAGCGTTCACGACTTACCGACCGTTGAAAATCCCTACGAACAAGTGCCCACTAAAGCACCTGCTAAGGCTGGTCATCGCTACAACGTAACCCAAACCGTCACGGTTGCCGATCAGACCTATTATCGGATTGGCACTAACCGGTTTGTATTAAGCGACGCGATTAATGTTGGCCAAACCGCACAAGCAGCTTCCTTATTGGTAGGCAAAACAGCGCAGATCAAACCCAATCCGATGACTGTTGCGACTTGGAACAGTCCCTTACATCCGACCCAGACAACCGGTCAGCTGCTAGCTAATAGTCGACACAAAATATTAGCCGTTCGCTATGTCGGCAATCAAGTTTGGCTCCAAACAACATCTGGTTGGTTCAAAAGTCGCCAAGCACTGATTCAATTGGACACTAATACCGACTTACCAACCGTTGCTTTAGTTTATTACCGGCAATTGCCCAAACAACTCCGCCCCACAAACCTACTATTAAAACATTCCTTTTTTAACACTAAATTCTAACAAGGCAGGCTATTATGACAATCGACCACGATCAACTGATTCGCTCCGTGCAAAAAACACTTCCGAAAGAAGACACGCTCGATCATATCTCAACACTTTTTAAAATTCTCGGCGATAAGACCCGCGCTAAAATTCTATACGCTCTCTTCCAATCAGAATTACGGGTTTACGATATCGTCAGCGTTTTAGAGATGTCACAATCTTCTATCTCGCATCAACTACGGGTACTCAAACAAGCAAAGCTCGTTAAGAGTCGCAAAGAAGGCAAAGAAGTTTACTACTCACTTGCCGACAACCATGTGATTAACATCTTCTCACAAGTCATCGCGCACGTTAACGAACACTAATTATTAAAAGAGGCTGCAGCAAATTAATTTTTGCTGTAGCCTCTTTTTGGTCTGAATTACTATAAACTAACCGGGTTGCATTTTATAGGTGACGGTGTTATCTTATAGGTAACATATGAATATATGCTCATATGTATATCTAATTCGTAAATATAACGATTTAGATCCGAATTGACGGTTCATTAACCAATAAGGAGGACTCATCAATGACACAAATTCAATTAGCAGGTATCGATTGTGCCGCCTGCGCTACCAAAATCGAAACAAACGTTCAAAAATTGCCGCAAGTCCAAGATTGCGCAGTTAACTTTGCGACGCAAAAACTGAGTTATGAATTAACCGGTGATCAGGCCGCCACCGCATTTGAATTGGAGCTCCAACAATTGTTAACGACAATTGAACCAGATGTCACCATTCAAAAATCATTACCAACTGACGGTCAAACGCCCCCTAAGAAATTCAAATTTAATCTAAACTTGATTCGAATTATCATCAGTGGACTCTTATTATTAGGGAGCTACGTCTTACCACTTAGTCAACCATTATTAATCGGCCTATTGCTAGTTGCTTTTGTCCTCATCGGTTACGATATTATCTGGACAGCCGTCCGAAATATCCTTCACGGCCAATGGTTCGACGAAAACTTTCTAATGACCGTTGCCACCATTGGGGCCTTTGGGATTGGCGAATATGCCGAAGCAGTTGGCGTAATGCTGTTCTACCAAGTCGGTGAATATTTCCAAAGTTTAGCGATCAATCGCTCACGGGATTCAATTGCCAGTTTAGTTGCGATTAAACCGACTTTTGCCAATCTCCAAACTAGTCAAGGCCTCCAACAAGTCGCGCCTGAAGCCGTGCCAGTTGGGGCAACCATTTTAATTAAACCTGGTGAAAAAGTACCCCTAGATGGGACCGTCATTGCGGGTAATAGTTTTGTCGATACCGCTGCGGTCACCGGTGAATCGGTGCCTCGTTCATTTAACGTTGGCGACACCCTCTTGAGTGGCAGCATTAATCAATCCGGTCTTTTGACCCTTCAAGTCACAAAACCTTACGCTGACTCGACGGTCGCTAAGATTTTAGACCTGGTTGAAAATGCCAGCAGCCAAAAAGCGCCGACTGAAAACTTCATCACCCGCTTCGCGAAAGTCTATACCCCAATCGTGGTAGGCTTTGCCGTATTATTAGCAGTTGTGCCACCACTCTTTTTAGCACACCCCTTCTCAGATTGGCTCTACCGGGCACTCATCTTCTTAGTAATTTCTTGTCCATGTGCGTTAGTGATTTCAATTCCGCTCGGCTTTTTTGCCGGCATTGGGACTGCTTCTAAAAATGGCATTCTGGTCAAAGGGAGCAATTACCTCGAAGCTTTAAACGATGTGCGGACGGTTGTTTTCGATAAAACCGGGACGTTAACCCAAGGCAGTTTTACCGTTACAGCAATTCACGCTGTCGATCATCAACCAGAACGTTTACTCGCACTAGCCGCTTTAGCAGAACAACACTCAACACATCCGATTGCACAATCTATCATTGCTGCTAATCAAGCACCACTCAATCAAACACTAAGTGCGGTCACGGAAGTTGCTGGTCACGGTGTCAGTGCAACCCTGGACGACCAACCCCTAAAAGTGGGTAAAGCTAGCTGGCTCAAGGAACAAGGCTTAATACCACTCACCCCTACTGAAGTTGGTACTGCGGTGCACATTGCTTATGGCACTGATTATCTTGGTTACCTCGTTATTTCAGATCAGCTTAAAAAAGATGCTGCCACAGCGATTGCACAACTGAAAAAAGTCGGCATCCGCCAAACGATGATGCTAACTGGTGATAACGACGCAATCGCTAAACAAGTCAGCCAATCATTGGGAATTGATCGTTATCAAAGCGAACTACTCCCCCAAGACAAGGTGGCTACTTTAGCCAGCCTGACTGATGACCGTGCGCAAAACGGCAAAGTGGCCTTCGTTGGTGACGGGATTAATGATACCCCCGTTCTTGCTCGGGCCGATGTCGGTGTTGCGATGGGTGGTTTAGGTTCCGACGCTGCAATTGAAGCGGCCGATATCGTTTTGATGTCCGATGAACCCACTAAGTTAGCAACTGCCATCGATATTGCCCGTTTCACCCGCAAAATCGTCTGGCAAAACATTGCTTTTGCGCTCATCGTTAAAGCAATCTTCTTATTACTAGGCGCATTTGGCATTGCAACCATGTGGGAAGCCGTTTTTGCAGACGTTGGCGTAACCCTGATTGCCATTTTAAACGCCTTACGTATTATGAGAAAATCGAACTAATTCACATTTGAGATTAGTTTCACATAATAGATACATTAATAAAAGAACGACCGTTAAAAGTAATTGTCAACGGCCGTTCTTTTTTAGTAGGAAGCGCTTTTTAATTGTGAGCAAATATGCTAGAATGAGGTTATCCTAATTTTAGATTAACCGCACCTTGGTTAAAATTTAACAAAGAAAGCTGGGACTGCAATGACATTGAATTGGCAACAAGAAGCGGCAAAGTATAAGGATCAAATGCTTACCGACTTAACAAGTTTACTCAAGATTAATAGCGCGCGTGACGTTGAACATAAAGAAGACGATGCACCGCTTGGCCCTGGCCCTCGTGATGCTTTGCTACAAATGTTAGCAATTGCTGATCGTGACGGTTTTACAACTAAAAACATCGAAAACGTTGCTGGCCGGATTGAATTTGGTAGTGGTGACGAAATTTTTGGTATCTTAGGTCACGTTGACGTGGTTCCTGCCGGTGACGGTTGGGAAACAAATCCTTTTGAACCAGTTATCAAAGACGGCAAGATTTATGCCCGTGGTTCTTCAGATGACAAAGGCCCATCAATTGCAGCATACTATGCACTTAAATTATTAAAAGACAACGATATTAAATTGAACAAAAAAGTTCACTTCATTTTCGGGACTGACGAAGAAAGTGAATGGGTTGGTATCAACCGTTACCTAGAAGTTGAACCAAAACCTGATTTTGCTATCTCACCAGATGCTAACTTCCCAATCATCAATGGTGAAAAAGGGATTGTGTCATACATGATCACTTTCAAACCGGTTGATGGCGCTGATGGCGAAATGACATTGGTAAGCTTCAAGTCTGGTTTACGTGCTAACATGGTTCCTCAAACTGCTAAGGCAATCTTAACTGGTACAATGCCAGCTGATTTCCAAGCTAAGTTTGATGCTTATGTAGCTGAACATAAACTACAAGGTACAATCACAACTGATGGTGACCAAACAGTAATCGACTTAATCGGTAAAGGCTCACATGCCCAAGAACCTAAAGCTGGTGTAAATGCTGCAACTCACTTGGCAACATTCTTAGCTGACTTTGCATTAGATGCTAAAGGCGGCAACTACATCGGTACAATCGCGCGTTTAATGCACGAAGACTCACGTGGTCACCTCTTAAACATCAACCATACAGACGATGTGATGGGTGATTTAACAGCTTGTCCTGCTGTCTTCAACTACACACAAGACGGTGTTGCATCTGTTCTCTTGAACGTTCGCTACCCTAAAGGTGTAACTGATGAAAGCACACGCGAAGGCCTTGCTAAGACACTTAGTGATGTTGCCGACGTGACAATCGAAGGCCATGCACAAGGCCCTCACTATGTTCCTGGTGATGACGAATTAGTGGCAACTTTATTACAAGTCTTTGAAGATCAAACAGGTCTTAAAGGTCACGAACAAGTTATCGGTGGTGGCACATACGGTCGGATCTTAGAACGTGGTGTTGCTTTCGGTGCTTTACCAGAAGAACGCGAAAATGTTATGCATCAAGCAAATGAATACATGCATATCGAAGATATCATGAACGCTATTGCTATCTATGCAGACGCAATTTATCGTTTAACACGTTAAAACTAACTTAAATAAACTAAAAAGAGACGACCAACATTGGTCGTCTCTTTTTTTATGCTGTTATTCAGTAGCAAATTCCATAATAGTCGGTAATAATTCATCTAATGGAACTTCTTGCAAGATACATTGACCATCAACTAACAAATCATAGCGTGTTTCTGCCACCGTCTTCATTTGAGTAGCATAAATCTTTTGTGCCGCGCTCAACGCCACTTCCGATTGACTGTCTTCAAGTGCTAAATCAACATTAACAACATCTTCTAGTACTAAAAATTGGCGCACGACTTTTCGAACCCGCAAAGCTGATTGCTTCGAAACCCGACCCAACGCCCTAGTCAATTGTTGATTAAATGCCTGCATCATAGCTGCCGCCGGGGCTGGTTGGCCAAAGTCCTCCGGCATAATAGCCTTACCATAACGCATTAAATCCCGCGGCGACCACCGCCAATATTCACTAATCGTTTGCGTTGTATCCACTGAGCAGAGGGCTACCTTTTTAATATCGGTTAGGGTTTCAATTGGCACTTCAGCCGAGCAGGCCAATCGATCATACATAAAGAAATCCTCCCCTGCTTTAAATGACGCTTTTGAATTCGTTAAAAAAGCGGCTTGAATCTGTTCGAGTGGTAACTGTTGACCCACACAAAATAAAATCGTGCCGAGGATATCCAACGTTAAACGGTCAAAGACGACTTGCCCCGTTGCATCCCGAATTTTGAAATACAGTTCGTCATCCCGCTCAAATAGTTGACTCGATTCCTTATTGAAAACTGGTATTTTCAACTGATCGTCGTAACACAGCAAACTATGATAATCCGTTTTAATGTTCAACAAGTCGTTGATTGGCTCAAAAGTGATTTGATGCATCTCTTGCTGATGGTTGATGAGCGCCGTGAGGAGCGCCGGTTCAACGACCGGATAAGATTCTATGTGACTTAGATGATAGCCCACTACCGTATACCCCAATTGTTTGACCTGCTCGATCAACATTAAAATCCCAGTAACATGCGGTTGTTCAAAATCGAGCACCTCTGTAGGCAGTACATTTAACTGTTGCTCAAATTGATCTTGGGGCACATCAAAAAGATAATACTGACCGCTGTTATCGAAAAGGCGATACCGTGGTTGCCGAGTGACAAAAGTTGGCGTTGTCAGCGTCAGACATGTTGCTCCCTGTTCATCAACCAATTCAGGTTGGCTATAAGCATAATACACTCGCTGAACACCTAATTCCTGATGATCCAAATCAAATTGATATTGCTTAGCGTCTTCATGTCCCTGATGTTGCTTCGCAACCATCTCAGGATACATTTGTTTGAGTTTATGCCGTCTAATCGCCGTATAAGCCACACCATTTTCTTCAAGGATTGTTTTAAATTCCCGTTCAGTTGGATAACTGCCATTAAAATCCGCGACAAAACCGACTAGGTTCAAATAAAATTCAAAGCCGTATCCTTCATTAATAAACTGCAAATATTGTCGTTTTTCCATCAGCAATCAGCTCCTATGCTTAAATTGATAAGCTCATTATAAACAAAGTCCCCGACACAATAAGTCGTTTTAAGTTAAGCACCCTGCAACTGTGAATAAAAAAAGTGATCGTTAGGGGCTAAATAACCACGTCCTAACAATCACTTTTGCTTCTTATTCTTTTGTAGGGGCATCCACTAATTTAAAGGTTGAATGGCCTTCTTTGACAATCGCATATAAAATTTGTTGTTTTGTATCATCGAAATACCCGAGGTTCACGGCCATTTCACCATCCAGTTCTTCGATACCTTCGAAATGTTCCCGAATAATTGAGCGGACAACTTTCATGTTTGTCATGTGTTTTTGGATTTTTTGGACTGCCACGCTCAACGTGTAGCCTTCATCTAAGAAATGCTTGATGAAAATA
The DNA here is from genome assembly GCF_049674265.1 of Latilactobacillus parasakei. Taxonomy (NCBI): domain Bacteria; kingdom Bacillati; phylum Bacillota; class Bacilli; order Lactobacillales; family Lactobacillaceae; genus Latilactobacillus; species Latilactobacillus parasakei. The sequence goes on from NZ_CP186861.1 coordinate 1,028,665, forward strand.
GCCTTAATCATTGTATGGGCATCATACTCGCGGGCCTTATTACCATCTGCTTCGCGGGCCTTGATATAGCCCTTTTGTTCCCAGTAGCGGAGTTGACGCGGCGTCACCCCTGCCATCTTACAAACTTCACTAATCCCAAAAATTAATCGATCCGTATCTATCAACTTTAAAAAAAGGTCTTTTTGCAAGTCCCCACTCCGTTCCTATTAATAAATTTCATTATAGATTATCTATAAAACTTGTCAAGTCGAATGACACCTTTGTCAACTTACTTGACAAAGATAAAAAATGGGACTAGACTAATAAATCGCATCAACAAAACGTAAAGGAGATTTTTATCTTGTCAGACTCTAGACCATTAGATATTCATGGGAAACCATACAACCGGACAGTCTTAGTCTTGGTCTTATTGATTGGTACTTTCTGTACTGTCTTAAACCAGACGATTTTATCAACTGCTTTCCCCACATTAATGAAAGCATTTGACGTGTCCACTTCAGCCGTTCAATGGCTCACAACCGGTTTCTTACTAGTCAACGGGATCATGATCCCCATTAGTGCTTGGTTAATTAACCGATTCAACTCAAAAGTCCTCTACATGTCAGCAATGACTGTCTTTTTACTTGGGACCATTATTTGTTACATCGCACCAACGAGCTCATTTGCAACTTTATTAATTGGCCGTCTGATTCAAGCCGCCGGCGTTGGGATTTCAATGCCCATCTTGCAAACCATTATGCTCACGATTTTCCCACCTGAAAACCGGGGCACAGCCATGGGGATGGCCGGGATCGTTATCGGTCTTGCACCTGCCTTAGGACCTACTCTTTCAGGTTGGATTATTGATTCATACAACTGGCGGGTCTTATTCGGAATGATTATTCCAATCGTCCTACTCGTCTTAGTGCTAGCGAGCTTCCAAATGAAGAGCGTTATCCAACTTTCGAAACCTAAAATCGATATTCCTTCTATTATTTTATCAACCGTCGGCTTTGGTAGTTTACTCTATGGCTTCTCTGAAGTTGGAGATAAAGGTTGGGGCGACACGCTTGTCCTCGCTACCTTGGCAGTCGGCGTCATCGTAATTGCCCTCTTTGTTTGGCGTCAACTCACAATGGAAAATCCATTCTTGGAACTACGCGTTTTCAAATCACCTATTTTCACAATTGCCGCTATTTTAAGTGGTGTGACAAACATGGCGATGGTCGGTGCCGAAATGGTCTTACCATTATATATTCAAAATATTCGTGGCGAATCTGCCTTCCATTCTGGCTTAACCTTATTAGCTGGTTCCCTCATGATGGGGATTATGATGCCAATTACGGGTCGTATTTTTGATAAGTACGGCGCAAAACGTTTGGCCATGACCGGGATGTTCTTATTAATGGCTGCTACTGCACCATTTATCTTCTTAACTGCTAAGACACCAATCATCTACATCGTCGTTTTATATGCCGTTCGGATGTTTGGGATTTCAATGGTCATGATGCCCGTTACAACTTCTGGGATGAATGCTTTACCAATGAACTTAATCAGTCATGGGACAGCTGTTAATAATACTTTCCGGCAAGTTGCTAGCTCAATCGGGACAGCCATCTTAATCAGTGTGCTTTCAAGTGTTACCAAAAATAATATGCCAAGCACGCACATGGTTAAAACCTTGCCATTGGCCTTCCGCGATAAAATGATTAATGCAACCCTTTCAGGCTACCACGCCGCCTTTATCGTCGCCGTGATTTTCTGTGTGATTGGGTTCATTATCACATTCTTCCTCTCCTCTAAGAAATCAACTATTAACGGAGGTGCCAAAGCATGATCGTCATTACACTCATTATTAGTACACTTGCGTTATTCTTTGCTTCAATCTTCGGTCAAAAAATGTGGCGCCCAATTTTAATGACCATTTTCGGTCTTACGTTTATCGCATCACTCTTTTTCATCGTTCAAAATGATCACAATCATTATGGCATGAAAACTGTGACCGAAACTAAGACGCAAACCCTTGTTTCAAGTGCGGATAAGGGCATGTCAATGTTGCTCTATCACCCACTTGGTAATGGGACTGAAAAAGTTTACCTCTATCGGACTGACGTCCACCAAAGTAAACCTAAAGCAACCCAAACTGAAAAGACAACCAACAATGTTCAAAAGAATGCTGATAAGGCTGCCCTAGTAACCACTACCAAATACCGTGTTTATAAAAATGATACGGCTAAATTCTGGTTTGGTATTTCTGGTAACGACCATGAATTCGTGAGTCGCCACAATACCTTCAAAGTTGCTAAAGGCTGGCTCGTTTTAAGTGATGCGCAAGCTAAACAACTCGCTAAAACTTTGAAGAGTCAACAAGCACAACTTAAAGCAGGTGCCACTAACGCCGGCAAGCAAGCTGTGATGGCAGCTATGCAAGCTAATCCAGCAATGACTGCAACGCAACAACAAGCAGTTGCTAAAAAAGCAGCGATGGCCTATCAACAAGCCGCAATGGCAAAAGTGATGGCAACGTTGAAATAATACAATTAAAATAAGCCCTCACATCCAAATCGCGATGTGGGGGCTTATTTTTTTGGAAACGTGCTCCATCAGGCATACTCTTCCGGTTAGTTACATATCGCAAACGATCGGCTTTGCCGCTCATTCACGATATACCACTAATCCTCAGAGCATAACCGCCTGCTGTCGCACTCTTATTTACTTAACAAGCTTGCTGCTGCTTCGTCCACGATGATTGTTACGTCGTCGTGTAGTTGTAAAGCACTTGCTGGGACGTCTGTTGTTTGTGGGCCTTCTACTGTGCCTTTGATGGCTTCAGCTTTTGATTCGCCGTATGCGAACAAGACGATCTTCTTAGCTTTTAAGATTGAGCCAATACCCATTGAAATTGCTTTTGTTGGCACGTCTGCTTCGTTTTCGAAGAAACGAGCGTTTGCTTTGATGGTTGATTCTGTTAATTGCACTTCTTGTGTGTTGCTGTCAAAGGCAGCACCTGGTTCGTTAAAACCGATGTGACCATTTTGACCGATACCAAGAATTTGGATGTCTACTGGGTTATCAGCAATTACTTGGTCATAACGTTTTAATTCAGCAGGAATATCACTTGCTAAACCGTTTGGTAAGTATGATTTTGCAAATGGTTTCTTATTAAATAAGTTTTCTTTCATGAAGTAGTGGTAACTTTGGCTGTTATCAGCTGATAAGCCAACATATTCATCCAAGTTAACTGATGTACAGTTTGTGAAGTCTAAGTCACTGGCAACAACTGTTTCATAGAATTTAATTGGTGAACTACCAGTTGCTAAACCGAACACTTTCGCATCGTTTGCTAAACCTTCTTTGAAGATTTCAAAGCCTTTTTGGCCGCCTTCTACTTGATCTTTTACTTTAATAATTTTCATCGTGATAGTCTCCTCATAATTTAGAATTCAAAGAACCATTGGTATAGTCCAATTATAAAGCAGGCCCCTTTCATTTGCAAGCATTTTAAATTTAATTCTGTGTCTAAATATTGGTATACCTACCAGTTAGCGTTTCCACTACCGCGCTAATTAGCTATCAATTATAGATTGGTCTGGCGATTTCATATTTTTCATTTACCTTACAAATTTAAATACAGGTATAATATTCAGAAAAACTATTATATAATATTGGACAGTATGAGAAAAAAGGTGGCGTTATTATTTGAAAGATTCAAAGCAGCGTTCCAGCCAACGGCAAAAGCACGCATCAGCCCTCATCTCTAAAGGGCGTCGCAAAGTCAATACGCTATTTTCCAAGATTAAAACGAAATTATCACATTCAATGCCTTGGCTTAATAATTGGTTTAAACATCAAGACAAAGACCAAAATCGAACATTTGTCGATCAATTTAGTGCCAAACCCCTCACTTTTAAGCTCAATGTCTTTTTAGAAGCACTTAAAAGTTTAATCCTCTACGGCATTTCAATCGGTTTGATTATGTTTGCCTTAGGACTTGGGATTGGTGCCGGCTACTTTGCCGCATTGATGAAGGATGAACCGGTCCCAAGCTATCAAGTACTGAAACAACAACTTGATAATACTGATCAAGCGGCCGGTCTTTACTTTGCCAAGAACACAAAATTCGGCGCAATTAAGACTGACCTCTCGCGGACACCCGTCAGCATCAATGAGATGTCGCCTTATTTAACCGATGCGATTGTCGCAACCGAAGATGAAGATTTCTATAAACATCAAGGGGTCGTTCCAAAGGCCCTCTTACGAGCTGTCATCTCCGATTTAACCGGCTTTGGTTCTCAAACCGGTGGTTCGACTTTAACGCAACAGTTGATTAAGATGCAGGTCTTAACGTCTCAAGTAACCTTCAAACGGAAAGCGACTGAAGTCTTACTTGCTTTACGTGTCGATAAATACTTCACGAAAAAGGAAATCTTACAAGACTACCTCAATATTGCAACCCTCGGTCGAAATAATAAAGGCCAAAACGTTGCTGGTGTACAAGAAGCCGCTCAAGGATTATTCGGTAAAGATGCTAAGAACTTATCTTTAGCCGAAGCCGCTTATATTGCTGGCCTTCCACAGAGCCCTTCTGTCTATACGCCGTATGATCAAGATGGTACCTTGAAAGATCCTGAATACTTGAAATACGGACTGGATCGTAAGAATACCGTTTTATTCCGGATGTATCGTGATAACCGTATTACAAAAGCAGAATACAAAGCTGCTAAGAAAGTCGATTTAACGAGTGAATTCCAAGCCAAAGCAGAACCTGAATCAACTTCTAAGCGTTATGGTTACGTTTATAACCTTTTGGAATCACAAGCAACTGACATCATGACGAAACAACTCGCTAATGAAGCTAACGTTTCGACCAAGAAACTTAATAGTAGTCCAACGCTTTATAAACAATATGAAACAAAAGCAACTGAACTCCTAAGTACTAAGGGTTATCAAATCCATAGTACGATTGACAAAGATATCTATGATTCAATGCAAGAAATCGTCAAACAAGAAGGCAGTTCTTTTGGACCGACCTATCAAGATGCGACGACAGATCCAATTACTGGTCTTCAATCAGTCGGCGACACACCTGTTCAAAACGGGAGTGTCCTACTCGATAATCAGACTGGTAAAGTGATTTCATTTGTTGGGGGTCGCGACTTCTCCCTCAAACAAACAAACTACATGTTAACTAAACGATCACCAGGTTCAACGATTAAACCACTCTTAGTTTACGGCCCAGCGATTGATCAAAAACTGATTGGTTCTAAAACGATGTTGGCTGACTTTAAGACCAACTTCAAAACGTATGCGCCAACCGATTACGGTAACACCATTCAGAACAAATTCATCCCTGCGGATAAGGCTTTAGCCCAATCCCTTAATATTCCAACCGTTAACTTATACAACCAGTTACGGAAAACAACCAACCCTGCAACCTATATGGATAAGATGGGCATTCATCTTTCTGATGATGAGTATAGTCAATTAGGACTTGCTTTAGGGGGGACCAAGGATGGGATTAGCGTACTTGCCCAAGCAAGTGCCTTTACAACATTTGCCGATGAAGGCCAACACGTTGATGCTTACGTGATTGATAAGATTACTGATCCTGCTGGTAATATTATTTATAAACATCACACTAAGAAAACCCGTGTCTTCTCGAAAGCCACAAGTTACATCATGAACCAAATGTTATCAGGTGTTTTAACGGATACAGATGGGACCGCAACACAATTGAGCGATCAACTCTATTTCAACACTAATAATCTGGTTGGTAAAACCGGGACTAATAATGATAACCGTGATGTTTGGTTTATCGGTAGCACACCAGGGATAACCCTTGCTTCTTGGATGGGTTATGACAGTACTGGTCGTAACTTAACCGATAGCTCTAGCACGATTAATCAAAACTATTGGGCTAAGTTAGCCAATAGCGTCTATCAAAATGATCCAAGTATCATGAAACTTGAAGAAGATCATGAAAAACCAAGTACCGTTACAAGTAGCAAAGTTGTTAAAGCAACTGGTCAACTACCAGGTATTGTTTCCATTAATGGTAATACGCGAACCGTTGACAGTGGTAAGGTCACTTCGCTTTACAATAATTGGACACCAGAAGCAACGCAATACGAATTCGGAATTGGTGGCACAAGCAGCAATTACGAAACCTTCTGGAATCATTATATGGGTTACAATAACGGCTACGGTACGATTACGTACGGTGAAACAAAAACTAATCAATCAGAGTAAAAAATAAGCGGTGATTACATAATCTGTAATCACCGCTTATTTTTGTTTTATTTAGTTGATTGACGATCAACAATGCTATATGGCAATAGGATTGTCTTATCATCGATTTCTTCTTTATTCATCATCTTCGTTAAGAGACGCATCCCAACAGCACCCATATCATATAAAGGTTGTGAGATTGATGTCATCTTAGGACGAACCATTTCCGTTAACTTCGTGTTATTGCTTGTCACAATTTCAAAGTCAGTTGGGATATTAACACCTGCATCAACAGCAGCGTTTAAAACACCTACGGCTAATTCATCATCACTGACAACGGCAGCAGTTGCGCCAGTTGCTTGAACCTTACCGAATAAGGCTTCACCAGCACTGTAACTGTATTCTGTTTCGAAAATTAAGCTTTCGTCATAAGGAATACCAGCTTCGTTCAAGGCATCTTTATAGCCACGTAAACGATATTTGCTGTTGATTGGGAAATCTAAGTTACCACAGATGAAGGCCACTTTTTCGTTACCGTTCTTAATTAACTTCAAAGTTGCGTCCTTAACGGCTGCAACGTAGTCAATATTAACACTCCCAACTTGTTCGTCTGGGTCGATTGAACCAGCTAACACGATTGGTGTCTTAGAACGGGCGAATTCAGCGCGGATTGCATCTGAGATACTGTGACCCATGTAGATTAAACCATCCACTTGTTTGGCCAATAAGGTGTTCAATACTTGAACTTCCTTTTGGTTGTTTTCATCTGAGTTCGCTAAAATGATGTTGTACTTGTACATTGTGGCAACATCATCAATCCCACGTGCTAATGAAGCAAAGTAAATATCACTAACGTCTGGGATAATAACCCCAACCGTTGTTGTTTTCTTACTTGCTAAACCACGAGCAACCGCATTAGGACGATAGTCTAAACGGTCGATCACTTCAAGTACTTTCTTGCGAGTGGCAGGTTTAACGTTCGGGTTCCCGTTAACAACCCGTGAGACGGTTGCCATTGATACGTCAGCTTCGCGCGCAACGTCGTAAATTGTAATTGTTTGTTTTTCCATTTTAAAATGATTCCTTTCATTCGCAAAATAAAATATATTGTATTTTCATTTGTTTTCATTTCACTTCTTGACTAATTTAACAGATATTTAAGGCAAATGCAAGCGGTTTACATCATTTTTATGAAATTTTCATTTTTGTTTTCATTTGCAGTTTACATTAACGTTTACATTTTCTGTGCTATACTGTGATTATCAACTGTAAAGGAAGTGCTTTAGATGAATAATCAATTAGCCCAATTACAAAATTGGCTTGTCGAGAATAATATGGATGTGGCTTACATTAGTAATCCAACGAACATCCTCTATTTCACTGGTTTTGAAAGTGATCCTGCAGAACGTGTTTTAGCGCTCTTTGTTTTTGCAGATCAGGACCCATTCCTATTTACACCACAATTAGAAGTTGAATCTGCTAAGAAGGCTGGCTGGAAACTTGATGTTTATGGTTACCTTGATCATGAAGACCCATATGCCATCATCGCCGATCAAATCAAGAAACGCATCGCCAACCCAACACGTTGGGCGCTTGAAAAAGATGACCTTCCCGTTCAACGTTATGAAGCGATTCTAAAGCAATTCCCTAACGCAACATTCCCTGGTGATGCATCACGCTTCATGGAAAACTTAAAATTAATCAAAACACCTGAAGAAATTGCTTTAATGGAAGCAGCCGGCCGCGAAGCTGACTACGCCTTTGAAGTTGGTTTCAACGCCTTAAAAGCTGGTAAAACAGAACAAGATATCGTTGCTGAAATCGAATATGCTTTAATGCGTAAAGGTGTTATGCACATGAGTTTCGATACGATTGTACAATCAGGCATCAACGCTGCTAACCCACATGGTGGCCCAGAAGCTAACATCTTAACACCGGATGCATTAGTGCTCTTTGATCTTGGGACATTACACAAAGGTTATATGAGTGATGCGACACGGACTGTTGCTTTTGGTAAACCAGATGCTAAGTCACTTGAAATCCACAAAGTTTGTCTTGAAGCAAACTTAGCTGCACAAGACGCTGTTAAGCCCGGCATTACAGCTGCTGAATTAGATAAGATTGCCCGCGACGTGATTACGAAGGCCGGTTATGGCGAATACTTTATTCACCGTTTAGGTCATGGGATTGGGACTTCAGAACACGAATTCCCATCAATCATGGAAGGTAACGACATGATTATCAAACCAGGCATGTGCTTCTCAATCGAACCAGGGATTTACATCCCAGGGGTTGCCGGTGTCCGGATTGAAGACTGTGTCCACGTCACAGAAACAGGCGCAGAATCATTCACACACATGACAAAAGAACTACAAACATTCTAAGAGTGCGTAAGCAAGCGGTTATATTTTGAGGACTAGCCTAGTCTGGTGAATGACCAATTTAACGGACGTAGCTAGCCGCAGAAATATGCCTGCTGAAGCACGTTTCAAGTAAGAGTGCTGATTCGAACGAATTGACTTTGAGGATTAACTTAAAAACGCGGATTATGACGCCCTTGGTCATGATTCGCGTTTTTTGTTAACCGGAAAAGGCAGTTCGAAGAAGCACGTTTCAAATAAGAGTGTCCCTAATTGCGTTTAGCAACTGATCATTAATACAAAATGAGCCATAATCTTGATTTTAAGATTATGGCTCATTTTAGATTAAGCGGAGGTTATTACAATTAATCACCCCCTCCAAATCAAAAAGCCCTCACAATCAGTGAGGGCCTTTTAAATAATCCTTTATTCACCTAATGAATCTGGTGTCATTTTTTCTTCTGCTTCATCTTTGGCTTGGCCAAAAGCACTCTTGCCTTCAATGACGATATCATCAAAATCTTCAGCAGCTGGTTCTAAGCTACTGCCAAATTGTGATTTTAAGTCTGCCGTCTTTTCATCAAATTGCGCTTTAGCTTGTTCTTTGATATCAAGTGCATTTTCTTGCCAATCACTCGCATAATCGTGCATCCGGTTCATATGGAACTTTGCTTCCCCTTTAAGATCAGCAGCCGTTTCGTTCATCAAGTAATAATAGTCTTGCGCGCGATCAATGGCATCTTCACCTAAGTCTACTAATTTATTTTGTAATTCTTTACCCGTTTTAGGTGTTAATAAAAGTGTGGCACCAATTGCTGCTGCGCCGCCCACTAAAACACCGAATAAAAAGCCTTTTTTTGCCATGTGAATTACTCCTTGTCTTTTGTTTGTCGTCTATTTTGATAGAATCTAAGGGCACTAGCACCCATCTTAGAAGCAACTGTTGCTTTGGCGGTCGTGCGACCGACACTCGTCACTTTTTCAGTCAAGCCACGACTGGCAGCATTCAAACTTGAAACACTCTCGCCTAATTCGCCGGCTGCACGGAAAACTGGATCTAAATCTGCTACTTTACCGTTGACATCGTCTAGTAAAACATTCGTTTTGTTTAACAGACCTTCAACTTGTCTTGAAAGGACATCTACATCATTCGTAATTGTTGTCACGCTCTTATTGGCTTCAGTGACTGTCTCGGAAACACGCGTTAAAACCTTAGTGACTTTTAATAACATCACTATTAGAAAAACAACCAAAACTGCAAAAGCCCCTGCAGCGATTAGTGCTGCAATTTGACCACCCGTCATCAATTTGTTCCTCCTATTTCGTCGTCTATTATCTTGTTTCTCAGTCTCTAGGATAGCATTATTCGGTACAACCTTCAAATAATCATACTATATTAGATGTCATTTTTTTAAACATTTGCTAAACTAGAATTATGCACTTTTAAAGGAGTTTGTCAGCATGTTCTTTCAATCACTAACCACCACACCCGTCGAGTCGGTTCAAAAGCAAACCAATATCTTTATGCGCTATATAACCAGCATCGATTGGGATCATCTATTAGGGCTTTTCATCACCGGCTTTTTCCAAATCATTTTAATTTCATTACTATTCTACTTACTTAGTCGTGTCGGCCGCTTCATTATCAAACGGGCCTTTCGCAAATATCGCGAAGCAGATGGTTTTTCCAACAATCGAATGAATACCATCTATACCCTGATGACCAATGCTTTGGCTTATCTGCTAATTTTCTTTTACCTTTATGCACTGCTCAGCATTATCGGCGTTCCAGTCGGGACTTTGATTGCCGGTGCCGGGATCTTCAGTTTAGCCGTTGGTCTTGGGGCTCAAGGATTCGTCAACGATATTGTTACTGGCTTTTTCATCCTTGCTGAACAACAATTTGATGTTGGCAATACCGTCCGAATTGGAACGATTGAAGGTACCGTTACGGCAATTGGCTTGCGAACCACACAAGTGCAAAGCTACGATGGGACACTCAATTTCATCCCCAATCGTAACATCTCAATCGTCAGCAATCTCTCCCGTAATAATATGCGCGTGCTGATTAATATTCGCATCAACCCCGATACGGATATCGAACAGCTCGCAACGATTGTTAAGCAAGTTAACACCGAATTAGTCCCCCGCCATCCTGAGATCAAAGACGGCCCCACATTACTGGGGGTTTCAACCTTAACGGACGGCACACTCGCTTATCAAGTGGTGATGCACACGCTTAACGGCGAACAAGCAACGACGCAACGCTTATTTTTACAGGGTTACTTGCAGGCAATTAACGCTGCTGGTATCACCCTTCCCACCAGTTCATTGACTTTAACCAACTAAATTATCCGCCAAAGGAGCACTCTTATGCCACTAATTAATGCACTCAAAGGCGCCCTGATCGGTGTCGCACTCGTTATTCCTGGTTTATCTGGTAGTATCTTTGCCGTCATCGTTGGTTTATATGAACCATTATTAAAGGCCATCGCGCAGTTCAAACAAGATTGGCGCCAAGCAATTGGCTTTTTATGGCCAATCGGCATTGGCGCGGGCATCGGTGTATTATTATCGACCAAAGTTATTTTGTGGTTATGCACCGCTTATCCACTGGCCGCTTATAGTTTCTTCATCGGCCTCGTTTTAGGTAGCTTACCGTTCATCTGGCGTAAGCTCAAAAAGCTAAACTGGCAGCAAGTCTTAATTGCCATTGTCTGTGGTGGCTTGATGTTATTGATTACTAAAATTGGTGGTCATCAAAACGAATCAGACATCGCCATCAAACAATTAACATCCCTCCAAGACTTTGGGATGTTAACCTTTACCGGGTTCTTCTCCGTTTCACTGATGGTGATTCCTGGTGTCTCGGGTTCGATCATGTTAATGATTATCAAACAATACGGTACCGTCTATCACGCCGTTAGCCAATTACTCGATTTACTCGTTTATCTTGTTACCGGCCGCTTTGAACAAGCAGGCGAAGCTTTCAAAAGTGTCGCCCTCCTCTTGCCATTTATGCTAGGCGCCGTGATTGGGACCGTGATTGTCGCTAAAATCATGCATTACTTACTCGCTCACTATGCCCAATATGTTTACGCTGGTGTTTTAGGCGTGATCCTGGCAGCCATCTGGATCCTCGCTGAAACGGGCGTTGTACCCGCTTGGCCGGCCGTTGGTGGTTTAACCGCACTACTAGGCCCAATCGCGTTAATTGCCGTGATGCTCGTCTTAGGGGCCATCGCAACGATTTACTTCGATCGCGCCTAATAAAATCAGAGTGTGTTGTCAGTGGTTAGCTTTTGAGCATTTGCAGAACTTAGCGAATCGGTGATGAAATCACCGGTTTGATAAGTTTAGCAAAGCACAGAAAGTTACTGACAAAAGCACGTTTAAAACCAGAGTGCGTTTGAAACGCTTTGGCTTTGAGCATTAGCACAGCTCGGTAAATAACTGCTGCAGGCAGTTGTTTGACGAGTGACGCTAAGCGCAGAAGTCAGTTTTAAAAAGCATATTTTAGCTATCAAAAAAAGCGTTACGACAAAATGATTTTTGCCGCAACGCTTTTTTAATGCGCTAAAATAAACTAATCTTGTTGTTTCTCTATTGGTAAAGCCTCGATTCGATATTCTTTTTCAATATTATGGGCCACTCGATTAAAACTCTTCATCATCTCGCGTCGAGTCACAATTCCTGTGAATTCGCCGTCGTCTGATAATACCGGTAAGTAAGGATGATCGACCAACAAATGGAGTGTTTCTTCGATATCGTACGGATCTTTAATCGTCACGACATCCTTTTGCATCACATCTTGAACGGTCATTTTACGGAGGTTATCGAAACTCAAGTGATCGAGTCCTAACATCGTCTCTGTGATCAGTGGCATGGTTAGCATCCCTTTAAACTTCGAATGATTATCGAGCACCGGAATACTTGAATATTTAACAGTTGTTAAGAGAATAAACGCATGTTCTAACGAATTATTTTCCTGAACGCTAGCGACCATTTCACCAGGAATTAAAAAATGTTCTTTATTTTCGAGTAATAAATTCTGAAACGCATCTGAAATCATGCAGTGTCCTCCTTCTAATTACCTACGTTTAATATTGTACCAAACCACTAACTAAAAAGACTATCCACAGCGTCTAAACTTTGGATAGTCTTTAACTTTAAGCTCTTTTAAATTTAAATTGGAGTTGTGGTACCTTTTCAAAATGGCAGTCGTAATACTGAACTTGGTAGTCAGTCGGTGTGATATCCACAACCGCATAGGTCCCGCCTAAGGGTTGAAATTGACCCCGTGGTTGCGAAATACTGCCCGGATTTAATACCAAGAGCCCTTGATGCATTTCACAGGCTAACTGATGCGTATGCCCGTAAAAAGCTAATTGCGCCCCTTCTGATTGGGCCGCTAGCATCAACCGCGTTAAATCAAAATTAACACCGTACAAATGACCATGCGTTAAAAAGGCCTTTTGCGCCCCAACTGGCACAACCACTTGTTCTGGGAAGTGACCATTAAAATCCATGTTGCCTTGAACAACCGTCATTTGTTGAAATAATGAATCAGTTGTCGTTAATTCGGAATCGCCACAATGTAAGAAAGTGACTGCTTCATCCTTGTAATGCGCGACCAATTGCACCAAAATATCCCGATCACCATGACTATCACTGACAATTACTAACCGCATCCTAACGCCTCCTATTTTGCTAACCAATCACGCCAAAGTGGTTCTAGATTTTCAATCGCTTTTGCACGGTGGCTAATCGCATTTTTCTCGGCCATTGATAATTCGGCCATTGATTTATCTAATTCTGGTACGTAGAACAACGGATCGTAACCAAAACCGTTATCGCCACGGGGAATTCCTAGAATCCGACCGTTAACACTACCTTCAACCACTAAATCATCGTTAGGCCGATCAGGTTTCGCAAACACTAATGTTGTATGGAAATGGGCTGTCCGTTTTTCAGCAGGGACGCCCGTTAATTCGTATAATAACTTGGCGTTATTACCGGCGTCATTGTGATCACCCGCAAAACGCGCTGAATAAATCCCAGGACGACCATCTAAGGCATCGACCATTAACCCAGAATCATCCGCTAAGACTGGTAGTTGTAAAATAGCGGCAATCTGATCAGCCTTTAGACGGGCGTTTTCTTCAAAGGTTTGCCCCGTTTCATTGATCTCTGGTAATTCAGGGTAATCCAATAACGTTTTAATTTGGATCCCCTCTTTTTCAAACATCGCATGGAATTCTTGGGCCTTGCCCGGATTTTTAGTGGCAATCACAATTGTTGGCATCTCAGAGTGCTCCTTTTGAATGATTGGGTGGACAGCTTGTTGATAACTCGCTTGAATCTGTTCAGCAGTCCGTGTACCGCCTTGGCTAGCAACTAGTAACAATTCGTTTAACTGACTGCTGTTAACCGCCGTTGCGCCTTGTAACGTCATCGCTAAAACTTGTTCTTGATTATCAGTCACGACTAACAATGTGCTATCAGCATCCGCTTCTTCCGTGTCACTGGCATCGACTAACGTTTCATTCCCCACCAAAATAGCTGTAACAGCTGCTGCGCGATTGGGTAAGAATTGTTCAGGTAATAATTGCAAGGCCCCAAAAACGGCATTGCTAGCTTCTGCTAGTAAACTACCACCGTCTTCTAAAACCGTCACTGCCACCAATAACCCCGTCTTTTCCAGAGCGGGTGCCAATAAAGTGGTTAGCATCTGTTGTAACCAGTCACTTTGCACTTGTGTCAAACCACTGGGCATCAGTGTGACTTCCTTAGCCGCTTGTTCAGTGACCGCTGCCAACACTTTGGTTGTCCCGCGTTGCCATAAGACAGAAGCGGGGTGTTTCGTCAGGTAATGCCACTGTACTTTGACAGGGCGTACATCATTTGCTGCTCGATTATCGGTCCGGACCATCATTTTTCTCCTTTTGAATATCAACTTGTTGTGCTGTTAAATCTGGTTGGGCAAGCCATTGATGCGCAATCTCTTCAAAAGCGGCAACAGAGCCTGTTGTGTACATCTTCAGCGTGCCCGGCGTGGTTGTCGCCAATCGCTGTTGTTGCTTCAAGACTTCCTCTAACATCGTAATCGCTTGGACCGCTGGATTGACCAGTGTTACATCAGGCCCAACTGCCGTTTGAATGGCGGTCGTCAATAATGGAAAATGGGTACAACCTAAAACAAGTGTATCAATCTCGCTTTCTTGTAACGGTTGTAAAATCTGATTGACGATGATTTGCACTGCTTGACCGTGACGTTGGTTGGCTTCAATCATCGTCACAAACTGTGGTGCGGCTAACCCTGTCACTTGCACGTCAGGATTAAGGGCTGCAATTTGTTGGCTATAAGCCGCACTTTGAATCGTGCCTGTCGTCGCAATCACGCCGACGTGCTGATTTTGAGTCGCTTGTAAGGCCGCAATACTCCCTGGTTTAATGACCCCAATCACCGGAATGGCCAATTGGGCTTGCAAATCAGGCAAGGCCGCAGCTGTTGCTGTATTACACGCAATCACTAGCGCCTTAATCTCTTGATGGCGTAAGAAATTAGCCATCTGCCAAGCAAATTCGCGTACTGTGGCAGCCGGTTTTTCACCGTAAGGCAATCGTGCTTGATCACCAATAAACACCATGTCTTCATTTGGGAGGCGTTTGCGGGCTTCTTTGACCAGCGTCAAACCGCCAACACCGGAATCCATAAAACCAATTGGTTGTTTCTTCATAGTAGTCTTTCTCTTTTCATCACAAAATGCATTCGTAAACTCTATTTTCTCTTTTTTTTACCTAAAATTCAACCGACTAACCTTTAAATACTAAAAAATAATCTGATTTCGCGGTATAATACAACTATCTTAATTAAAAAATGTTATTAAAAAGGAGCACCGTCGTGACTCAATCACTTTATACACAACTCACAGATACCCCTCAAACCGCTACTTACCTAGCCCAAGCCACGCTCCGCGATATCTTATTACCACTCATTTTAGGTGATGAAACTGAAGGCATTAGTTATTGGGCTGGTAAGCAATTAGCTACTAAATTTCCGTTGGAATCAATCGCGGATCTCAGTCAATTCTTCGAACAAATTAACTTTGGGCAATTAACGCTTAAAAAGCAAAAGAAAAACCAATACTTTTTTGAACTCACTGGACCAATCGTTACTAAACGAATCACTGATTTCAAAACACCTGACTTCCAACTCGAAGCTGGTTTTATGGCCCAAACGCTGGAACAACAATTACAAGTCACTACCGAAGCTAAGGCAACCGTCGAAAATAAAAAACGAGTGACTATTTTTGTTCAAACAGATACGAACGCGCCGATTGAAATCCCGCTTGAAACAGAAGAAATAGTGACCATGCAGACACCTGAAGTCCCACCAGTTGCTCCTACTGAGCCAAAAGAACCAGTCACACCGGTCGCTGCTGAACCAGAACATGAACCGGTCGCTAAAGCTTCCTTTAGTAGTGTGGCTAATCTCCCTAGCCGCCAAGAATTACACCGCCGTAAAAAACATTAAATATGTTCAAAAGGACCTGATGCAAACTTGGCATCAGGTCCTTTTTACTATCACTTCTATTGTAGTCGTTCTTGCCAATAGGCTTTTGTATCCGCCTGAAAAACTGGATTATGCGTCGTAACCATCGGCGTTTTAGCCGTTGGTTTCAGTTGAGCCACAATCTCAGTTACCGCCGTAATCCCATCTTGAAAAGCACTTGTTAACAGGCTAATCCCAGCACGATCCGGAATTTGATTGCCAATCACCCAAATATCAGGACGCTTTTCAATCTGTTCTGCGCTTAACTGCCACTGATCAATCGTCTGTAATGAGCGTCGGTAGCCTAGACTAACCACAGCCTGATCAAATGTGATTTGCGTTTGATCCGCTAACGTGATGCTCGTTACTCGTTGATCTTCCTGTTGATAACTTGCAAAAGGCTGGCAGTAATAGTCAATCTGTGGATAAGCGGTTAAGAACACTTTTTCAGCCGCTTCATCCACAAAGGGGCGCTTGGTCGTTAACCACACCACTGATTTAGCAGTCGCTAACAAATGCGGCGCCAATTCCATCAAGTTATACCCAGGGCCAATTAAGACTACCCGTTGGTCTCGATAATCCTCAGGGTTAGCTGGTGCATAATGGACGTTTTCAAAAGTTTGTTCCTCAAACAACCGTAATTGTTTAGGCCGAACCACGCCACCACCCATTGCTAAGATCAAGGTTTGACTATAATACCGATCATCCGGCGTGTCAATTTGGTAATAGTCTTGGTCAGCCAGATATTTAACATCTGTCACTAAAGTTTGGGTGCGCAACGGTGTGTCATAAAAAGCGGCCTGCGCCGTTAGATTCTGAATTAAATCCTGGCCCGTAATATTAGGCATCCCGCCAATGTCGTGAATGACACGCTCCGCATAAGTGGCAACCTTGCCACCAAATTGTTGATCACCTTCCAATAATTGGCCGTTTAAACCGTACAAACCAGCTTGAAAAGCAGCGTATAAACCAGCTGGGCCGCCACCGATAATCGTTGTTTCATAAATGTTAGTCATTGCGGTCGTACTCCTCTCATTTCGTTTTGATCAATAAATAAATAAAGTAAGGGGCGCCGATTAAGGCCACGATAATGCCGGCCGGTATTTCGGCGGTAGGACTCAATAGCTTGCCACAAGTATCGGCAACTAGTAAAAAGCAACTGCCTAAAAGCCCCGTCAATAGTAGTTGATAACGGTGCTGATACCCAATAATTCTGCGGGCAATATGTGGTGTAATCA
Organism: Latilactobacillus parasakei; assembly: GCF_049674265.1. Classification (NCBI taxonomy): domain Bacteria; kingdom Bacillati; phylum Bacillota; class Bacilli; order Lactobacillales; family Lactobacillaceae; genus Latilactobacillus; species Latilactobacillus parasakei. Next base: position 1,046,025 of record NZ_CP186861.1, read on the forward strand.
ACCCAATAAAGCCAATCCCACCACTTATTGAGACACTAGCGCCCGCCAAAATCACAGCGGCGCCAATCAAGTACAGCCGTTGCTTTTGAAAATCAACTCCCAATGAACGCATGTTATCGGGGTTTAAAACAAAGGCATCCAAGATTTGGCTCTTACTGAAAATATAAGGCAATGTCAATAACAACCATGGCAACAGCGCCCAGATAAATGGCCAGCTGCTCCCCCAGATACTCCCTGCTAGCCAAGTCATCACAAATTGATAATTATCAGGAGATAACTTCAAGGTCAATAAAACCATTAATGCAGAAAAACAGGTCGAAACTGCGACTCCGGTTAGTAACAGGCGATTGGCCGTAATCCCCACCGACTTTTGATACGCGCCGATCACGATTACTACAGCGCTGACTAACGCACCAATCAAAGCTAATACCGGTAATATAAAAATCTGACTACCTTGATCGGCGGCAAATGTAATAAATAATAAAACCGCAATCCCCGCACCCGAATTAATTCCTAAAAAGCCGGTGTCTGCCAATGGATTTTGCGTCGTACTCTGTAATACTTCACCCGCAATCGCTAACGCAAAGCCCACTAAGATTGCAATAATTATCCGTGGCATTCGAAAATCAACTAAAATTAACGCATCTTGCGCTTGGCCCTGACCAATCAATAATTGGCCGATTGCTTGTGGACCAATCGCTAATTGCCCTGTTTGTAAGCTAATCAAGATCGTTGCAATTAACAAAACCACCAACCCGACGAGCCAACGCCGATAACGTTTTGTCGTCATATTCATGCTTGACTCGCCCCTTTTCTCGCTAGATAAATAAAGAATGGCACGCCAATTAAGGCAATCATAATGCCAAAAGGAATCTCTTGTGGTGGATTAATCGTCCGCGAAATCAAATCCGCTGCCACAACCAGACTGGCCCCTAATAATAACGTGACCGGCATCACCTTACGCACATCGTAACCGACTAGATAACGCGTAATATGCGGCACCATCAAGCCGACAAAAGCGACAGACCCCACTAAGGCCACTGAAATACCCGCTAAAATAATGACACAGATAAAGCCCAATAACCGTACGACACTCGTCTTGCGACCTAAACTTAATACAAGTTCATCGCCTAGTTGTAATAAACGTAGTTGCGGTGCCAAACAGAGGCTTGCCAGCAAGCCAACAATTAACCAAGGACCTAAATGTGTTAATTGCGTCCAAGTAATCGCCGCAACACCCCCAAAATGCCAGAACGCTAAATCCCGTTTAAGCTGGGTCATTAGAGAAAGACCTTCACTTAAAGCAACCAGACAGCTACTAATTGCCATCCCGGCTAAGACTACCGTCGCCGTTTTTTGCGTTTTTTTAGCCAGACTGATCGCTAAGATCAAGCAGGCCGACAATGCGGCGCCAATTAAAGCAAAAATAGCAGTTTGTTGCGGTGTCGCTTTAGGTAACATGATAAAGCTGATCGTTAACATGAACCCTGCACCTGCGTTAATGCCTAATAAGCCAGAATCGGCTAATGGATTTTGCGTTAGTTCCTGCATAATCAGCCCACTGCCGGCTAAACTAGCGCCAATTAAAGCGGCACCTAAAACCCGGGGCAACCGAATTTCATGAATCACGGCTTGTTGTAATTGACTCGCATGATAATCGAAGACCGCATGATAGACCGTCGCCATCGTTGTTTGCGCCGCACCATAGCGAATGCTGACAATCATCAAAATAACTAACAGAATCAAACTAATCACTAAAGAGAAGCCAAATTTTTTATTCATCATGTTCCTGTTCCCCTTCTGTCCAGCGATCATAAGTTAGGATTAGGGGCCGCCCGTCATGTTCGATTAACGTCGCATCAATGTTAAAGATGTGTCGTAAATTATCACGCGTCATCACCTCGTTGACTGTCCCACTGGCCTGTAGTTGACCATCTTTTAGGGCAATCAACTGATCTGAAAAGCGGGCCGCATGGTTTAAATCGTGCAATGCCATAATAATGGTGCGGCCTTCAATCTGATTTAATTCTTGAATCAATAACATGATTTCTAATTGGTGGGTCAAATCTAAATAAGTCGTTGGTTCATCTAATATTAAAATATCCGTATCTTGCGCCAAGGCCATCGCAATCCAAGCACGTTGGCGTTGTCCGCCTGATAAGGTGCTCAAGAGACGGTCTCTAAATTGATTAAGCCCCGTTCGTTCAATGGCCCACTCAATTTTTTCTTTATCGATTGCTGACAAGGGCCTGAATTGTTGGCGGTAAGGCAGCCGTCCAAACGAGACTAAATCAAAGACAGACAAATCGGTCGTTAATTCCCCAACCTGCGGTAATAACGCCATTTCTTGAGCCATCTCTTTAGGCGTCTTAGTCGCTAGCGCCTGATCTGCCAGCAGAACCGTCCCTGAAGACGGTTTCAACAAATGAGCCAACGTTCGAATCAAAGTTGACTTACCACTCCCGTTAGGCCCGATTAAGGTTGTAATCTGACCTTGAGGAATTTGAATTGATAAATCCTGAATAATTAAGCGCCGATTATAACCGACACTGACCTGTTGTGTTTCTAAAATTGCCATAATTCCGCTCACCTTTCGCCCGATTAACGGCTCTTACATATTATAAGAAAACATTTCTCAGATAACAATCTTATATGAGAAAACAATATCAAAATTCCGAAACAACTTGACAGTTGCACTATAATCATTCGATAATGAGAATAGTTCTCAATTATATTTTTTGGAGGAAACTCATGAAAAAGTCAAGTCGTTTTATTGCCATTTTAGGATTAACGTCATTAATCATCTTAGCTGGTTGCCAAGCCAAAACAGCCACTAAGAAACAAACTCGAACCATAACCGATAGTATGGACCATAAGGTAAGCGTTCCCACACATCCCAAACGTGTCATTGGTTCATATCTAGAAGATTATCTTGTATCATTGGATATCAAACCGGTTGTCCAATGGTCCGTCAAAAACGGGACCAGTCGCCAAGACTACCTTGCAAAATACTTAAAAGATGTCCCCACTATCAACTACGATTTACCATTTGAAGCAGTTGCCAAAGCCAAACCCGATCTGATTTTAGTGGGTGACAACAGCGCCGTTCAAGGTGGTAAATATGCCCAATACAACAAACTAGCACCGACTTACGTTGTCAAAAATGGCGCCAAAGTCAACTGGCGCACCCAATTAAAAGATGTTGCTAAAGCTGTTAACAAAGAAGATAAGGGCCAAGCCGTTTTAAAAGACTATAACCAAAAATTAGCCAACGCCAAGAAAACTATCCAAACAAAAGCGCCTAATAAATCAGCCGCTGTTTTATGGGTCACAAATAACTCAGCCTTCATGGTCAACGATCACGCCGCAAGTGGCGCACTTCTCTATCAAGACCTCGGTTTAAAAGAACCTGAGTTGGTAAAAACAATTTCTAAAAACGCAACCGCTGACTGGATGCCCGTTTCTTTAGAAAAACTAACTGAACTGGACGCCGACTATATTTTCCTAGTTAATAGCGACCGTGGGGCTGCTATGTTCAAGGAACCAATTTGGCAAAACGTCAAAGCCGTTAAGAATAAGCAACTCTACAGCTATGACAAATCATCAAGCTGGATGTACAAAGGTCCAATCGCATACGAAGAAATGATTCAATCCGTACTGAAGGTCATTAAATAATAAGTGTGACTTCAACTGGGTGATTTTGAGCATTTGCTCAACTTGGTGAATTAGCGATGCAATCGCTAGTTTGACAAGTGTTGCAAAGCACAGAAATCAGGTTGAATGAACACGTTATAATAAGTGTGACTAAAGCAACTAAAAAAGCGTACAGACAATTGTCTGTACGCTTTTTTTGTTTATTCTTCAAAATCTTGTACTTGATTACCAGCAACATCTTGCCATGAACGATCTAAGTAGTCATCTGATATTTTGTATGAAACCTTACCAGCCTTCTTAGTTGCCATGAATGGTTGGACATGTTGGTCAACCTTCAACCAACCACGCCAGCCTAAATGAATCGTATCTTGCATGAAGTAATCTTCATTACCATCTTTGGTCATATCAACAATATTGTTAAAGCCTTGTGATTTCAATTGATAAGAAATCTTTGTCGAGAAATTATTTAACATGTCTTGTGACAAGCCCGTATAAGATGCCCACCGTGCGTTAACAGGTGGAATGATGAATTGCACTGCCATCTTGTGTTGTGCGAAGAAATCGAGCATTAACTGGAAGTCAGAAAATTCTGGTGAACTTTCATAGTTAAAGTTACTTTGTTCGCCCTTCAATTTCGCTTGATTTGGTAAAATCCGTTGTTCATAAAATTTCTTTTGAATCCCAAATGGATTACCGGCAGTTGCTTTGCGACCAAGTGTTGTCGCAACTTGATCAAGTGTTTGTAAGTCTTGTTGATCCGGTAAGACTTTCAAGCCTTTGGCCAATTCTTTTTCACGACCGTGAATAAACAATTGACTGAAGAGTTGATCTTGATGTTGCAAGCCTGGGCGCTTAATGTTGTTAATATACACTTTTTGTACCGTTGTTAGCGGTAATCCCAAAGCCTTGTTCTTTAATGCATCCCGCATTACCCCACTGGTTGTATCACTTGTTAAATCTAGAATTCGTTTAGCTGCATACCGCGTTGCTGCTGAATCCTTAGCATGAACTAAGAAGTACGATGTTTGCAGTGGTGAATAGAAGAAATCAAACATTTCTGATTTAACCCCTCGTGGTACAAACCATTGTGGCGAAATAATCACGACCGCTTTCTTACCCGTTAGGTGTTGTCCTGTCGCTTGAAGGGATAAGAAATGTGTTAACGACTGTGTGCCTGGTGCACCAATTAAGAACGGCTTATTTTTCCAATTATACTTCTCAGCCATGACGGATGGATGTAATGGATCCATTCGTGATAACTCAGAAGAACCGATAACGGGAATATAATCCGCATTAAACGCAGCATCCTTGATGGCTTCACCTTTAATCACATTAGATGACATTGATGTCGCCGCCGTTGATAAAGTCTTGGCACTTGGATGGCTAAAGCGAAATGGTGATAATAATAACGCGCCTAAGCACGCACCGGCAATTAACACTGGCCCAAAAATCAGCCACAATTTCTTAAACATCTTATTGCAATTCCTTTGCTTTGGCGATGATTTTGTTTGGTGTTGCCCATTCGTTACGATCAAATTCTGAAACTGGTACGTCGATGTCTAATTGACCTTGTAATTCAAGTAATAATTGAACAGTGGCCATTGAATCTAATGTGCCTGTTTCAAATAAATCCATATCCATATCATCTTTAATATCATCGTTACCTGTTAAATCTGCCAAAATTTCTACTACTGTGTTTTCTACATCCATGATTAAAACGCTCCTTCAATTGTTTGGTCTTAATGGAACCAGAGTCGGTCCAAGAAGCCTGAGAAAATTAAAAAACTTAAACATACTGTGTTAAATGTTGCAAAGATAGCTAGATAATTAGTCCACCGATTGCTGATAATGTGCTCCTTGTGTTTCTTCTTAAAGCGCAACCAGACATCTGTTAGGATAATCCAAATCGCATGGAATAAACCGTAAGCGATGTAATACCAGGTTAAGCCATGCCAGAAGCCCATCAATAAGAATAACGTTAAATAGCCAAGGTTGGCGATTAATACTTTACTCTTAGTAATTTTATGCTTCATCAAGAAGAACATGAGCCGCATGTAGATGTAATCTCTAAACCAAAATGATAACGTCATATGCCATCTATTCCAGAATTCCTTGATGTTTGGTGACGAGAATGGTTTGTTAAAGTTGATTGGTGTTTCAATCCCCATCACATAACTCGTCCCAACTGCGAATAAACTGTAACCCGCAAAATCAAAGAATAAATACATACTATAGACATACATATAACCCACAAGGCCCCATGAAATATCTAAGAAACCACCGCGACTTGCCATGGCCAGGTGCGCCATTCTTGGCAATAACAAGGTTCCAAATGCATAACCTAAGATAAACTTATACACAAAACCTAACATGAAATTGTGCATTGCTTTCCCTAACATGTCAATATAGTGATCACGTTCAGGTACTTTTAGATAATCCTTCTTAAAGCGCCGATAACGATCAATCGGACCGGATGAGATGGTTGGGAAGAATAACATGAATTGTAAGAACAACCATGGTTCAAACTTCTTAATACTCCCATCACGGGTTTCCATAATCATACCAACAGCTTTGAAGGTTAAATAACTAATCCCTAAGAAACCAATAATCGAATTCCGTCCTGGATTTAAAAATGGCACGAATTTAACAATGACTAGCGGCATGATGGCCAGGACAACCGCCAAGTCGAACAATGCTGTATTATTACGTTTTTGGCGATACACGGTGTAGCCCCAAATAAGGGCCCCTTCGAATATCACGTAGCCGATTAAAGCTAACCCTTGATTAATCTTATCACCGTCAAAGATTAAGACCAAAAAGAGCAGTGAAACAAGTGTTTCATAGATGTGCCACCGTTTACCATTTAAAAAGCCAATGATTAGCGGCACTAACGCAATTCCTAAAATAATGAAGTAATTAGGATTGGCGTATGGTTGTAAATTAGGCATTCCCGTTTACCTCTTTAATCAACGCTTTACGATCAACCTTACCATTGACGGATAATGGTAAACTTTCTGGATAGACGAAACGTTGGGGAATCATGTAGGCCATTGTGTTTTCAGCAAGGGCTGCTTTTAACGTTTTTGTTAATGTCGCATCCCCCACTTGGCCTTCAGCTGGCACGACGTAAGCAATTAATTGCGTTACTTGATGCGCCTTGTTGTAACGAGGGACCGTGCAAGCTTGTTTCACTTGTGCTAGTTGCCCTAAATGATGATCGATTTCTTCTAGTTCGATCCGATAACCATGCATCTTAACTTGAAAATCAGTCCGCCCTTTGTAGAAGATTAATTGATTGTCATCGGCAACCACTAAGTCTCCTGAATGATAGAAACGTTGGCCATCTTTTTCGAAAAAGGCAGCATTCGTTTTTTCAGGATTATTTAAGTAGCCTTTAGAAACACTAGGGCCACTAATCAATAATTCACCAGGTTGGCCAGATGCGACTTCGTTGTTTTGTTCATCAACCACAACCGTCTGCGTGTCAGCCTTTGTATAACCAATTGGTAACCGATCATACTGTGCTAAAATATCAGCGGTAATTTCGATGCTGGTCATCGCGACCGTTGCTTCTGTTGGCCCGTAAGTATTAAACACCTTAGCACTTGGGAAGCGTTCGAGTAATTTTTCAGCCGTTTGGTGCGTTAATTCTTCACCACAGAAGACGAATTCACGAAGTTCTGGGTAATGTTCGCTATCAAACGTTGGTGCGAGTAAACAGATTTCAACAAATGATGGTGTTGAAACCCATTCGTTGACCTTCAAGGTTGGTAATACTTCGAATAAAGTCTTGAAGTTATCCGTAATTTCTTTTTCTAAGATCACTAATGTTGCGCCTGAACAAAGGCCTGGATAAAGGTTCATGACTGATAAGTCAAATGAGTATGGGGCCTGAATTAAGACCCGACTGTTATCAGCAACCCCAAAGGCTGGGTTCGCCCAGTCGACGAAACTCAAGAGGTTATTTTCACTAATTTGGACCCCTTTTGGTAAGCCAGTTGTCCCAGAAGTGAAAATGATATAGAAGTTATCATCACCTTGAACGCTTTGTTGGGCGTCATAATCCGTTGCGCCATTTGCCACAACATCCGCTAATACATCAGCTTGAAAGACCGGCATATCAACATCGATTTGGCTAGCTGGCGCCCATGATAGAACCGCCGCTGGTTTGGCAACAGATTCAATTTGTTGAATCCGTTCTGCATCTGAGTGTTGTTCAACCGGAATGTAGGCGTGGCCCGCTTTAACAGCGCCTAAGAATGTGGCCACCATTTCGAATTGTTGGCCACCAAAAACAATCACAGGGGCGCCCTTAGGTAACGCTTGTGCTTGAATAAACGCCGCGATTCGATCGGATGCGACTTTTAAGTCTGCATATGAATACTGCGTCTGGCCGTATTGATACGCTACTGTTTGCGGTTGTTCAATCGCAATTGTATCAATTTTTTGAATAATGCTATTTGTCATCACCGTTACGCTCCTTCATTAAACTAAAATTCATTATAAATAAATTTAGGGCTACCAATACCACTGTAATCGTATAGGTAGAGTAAAATTAAGAGAATTACAAAATATATAATTGTTCTGCCAATGAAATTGACAACTGGTTTTTGCCAAAAATTAAGGATTTTCTGTCCCATTTTCACCATTTCTTTCTCTTTTTCTGTTTGGTCTGCTATATTACCTTATTAAAGGTACCACACCGATTTAATAACCACCACTAACATTTTTGTCACACATTATTGAGGACTAAAAAAGGACCTGGTAAAGAAATTCTCTCCCTGGTCCTTCAGTTGTTAGAGACGCTTTTCAACGCATGCTTACAATCGTCGTTGTGCTCTAATCAGTATATTTAGCTAATGTTTCCGTTAATTGTTCCTTATTGTGGAAGCCAGTAATTGTTTCGACAACTTGCCCGTCTTTTTTAACGAGCAATGTTGGAATAGCCATGATCCCAAATTTAGCTGGGGTATCAGGGTTGGCATCCACATCCATCTTTGTGAATTTAACCTTATCATTTGTTTGTGCTAACTCTTCAATGACAGGTGATTGCATCCGACAAGGACCACACCAAGTAGCCCAAAAGTCTGTTAAAACAACACCTTGGCTTGTTTCTGCTTCAAAATCTTTATCCGTTAAAACATCTACCATATCCGCACCTCCTATAATCAGTTGTGTAAAACCGATTGCTTACTTTTAGTCTACACTTTTGACCGCCAAAAAACAATTAAAAAAACTCAAAAGCCGGCATTACCAATGCACTAGCTTCTGAGTTTTTAATTTCAAGACCTTACTTAAACGTCACAATGGTTGCACCATTCCCACCAGCATTAGCGGGTGCATATTCGTACTTCTTCACTTGACGGTTAGCTTGGAGGTATTCTTGAACCCCTTGGCGAATCGCGCCAGTCCCTTTACCATGGACAATCGTGACTTGTTGATAATTAGCTAATAGCGCCGCATCAATGTATTGATCCACTTCGGCCATTGCTTCTTCATAGCGTTTGCCTCGTAAATCCAATTGTGCTTTAACGTGGCGTGCGCCACCGCTATTAACGGTTGTTACATGGCGTTGTGGTCGGTTATCTTCAACGACTTTTTGCTTTTCTAAATCGTCGTTGGCAATCTTCATCTTGATGATACCCATTTGGACTTCCCAATTTTTCGAATCGACTTGGCGAATTAAAGTGCCTCGTTGGCCGTAGGATGTGACCAATACATCATCCCCAACTTTAAGCGTTTGACGCCGCTTAGCCCGTTGAAGTACTTTATTTTTCTTTAAGGTTGTTTCTTGATGTAATTGCCCTAATTCAGCTTTGGCATCGATTAATTGATTTTCCTTAATCTGTGCGCCTTGATTCATCTGCATATCACGCAATTTAGTGATGACTTTATCCGCTTTGACTTCAGCTTTTTCGACAATCGCATTTGCTTTTTCTTTGGCCTTCGTCATTTCGGTTTCACGGTCTTCAAAGAATTGTTGATAAGCTGTTGAGAGTTGTTGATGTAGATCCGTCGCTTCCGTCAATTCATGACGTAGTGCTTGGTATTCTGTTTCAGCCGCTTTACGTTGATTTTCAAGATCGGTAATCATATTGTTCAAATCTTGGCTTTCATCGTTCATTAACTGTTTGGCTTGAGCGACGATTGAATTTGGTAAGCCTAGGCGCGTTGAAATATCAAACGCATTACTCCGACCAGGTACCCCGATTAAAAGACGGTACGTTGGCTGTAAAGTCGCCACATCAAATTCCATGCTGGCATTAATGGTTTGTGGTCGATTGTAGCCATAAATCTTCAATTCAGGATAATGGGTTGACGCCACCACATTGGCTCCGACAATCCCGATTTGATCCAAGATGGCAATCGCTAAAGCAGCCCCTTCTTGCGGATCAGTCCCGGCACCTAATTCATCTAATAGCACCAAACTCCGATCATCAATCTGTTTGAGAATCTGAATGATATTTTCCATGTGTGCTGAGAAAGTACTCAAGTTTTGTTCGATTGATTGTTCGTCACCAATATCAGCAAAGATATCTGAGAAGACACCAACTTGGCTTTCTTCACGCGCCGTAATAAACAAGCCGGATTGAGCCATCACTTGGACTAAGCCCAGTGTTTTCAACGTGATGGTTTTCCCACCCGTATTCGGACCAGTCACCACAATCGCTTGATAATCGGCACCGATTGCAATGTCATTGGCCACAACTTTAGTTGCATCAATTAAAGGATGGCGCGCTTGTTTTAAATCGACATGGTTTTCCGCATTGATTAAAGGTTCCGTTGCTTTTAGAGCTTTCGCAAGTTGGGCCTTAGCATTTACGAAATCAAGTTGACCCAATAATTCAGCATTCGCTAAAATATTGTGACGTTCCGGCATGATGGCTTCTGATAATTCCGCCAAAATCCGTTCGATTTCTTGTTGTTCTTCAATTTGTAATTGGCGCAAACGGTTATTTAATTCCATAATCGCTTGGGGTTCCATGAATAAGGTTTGACCACTGGCACTTTGATCATGCACCACCCCACCGAATTGGCCGCGGTATTCTTGTTTAACAGGAATCACGTAGCGGTCATTACGGATCGTCACGATCGGATCACTTAAATATTTAGCTTTGGCACCGTGTGTGTAGCTGGCCATCCGACTTCTAATCTGGCCTTCTAGTTGCTTCAAGCCCGTTCGTAAGCCGCGTAACTTGGTTGAAGCAGTATCTAAAATGGCACCATCATCAGCCACCGAGCTTCTAATTCGTTCGGTTAATTGCGGTAGCGTGACAAATTGCGCCACCAATTCAGGTAAGGCTTTTAATTCAAGTTCGTCTTTTTCTAAATCCTCAAAGAAACGAACCACGGCAGATGTTGCACGTAAAACGCGCCCGATTTGAGCGAGTTCACTACCATTTAACATCGCACCGATTTCAATCCGTTTTAAATGTGGTCTGATATTTTCCAGTTGGGGCAATGGAATGCCACCTTTTAACCGTTCGATATCAACACCATCTTTGGTTTGGTTTAAGCGAATCTGAATCAGATCGGCTTCATTAATCGGTTCTAAAGTTGCAATTTGTTCTTGACCAAACGCTGTAATCGCGTATCCTTGCAACATTTGTTTAATTTTATCGTACTCTAATGTTTTTAATATTTTATGATTCATTTCTGTTAACTCCTTCTAAAAAAGGGGCGACCTTCGTCAGCCCCTTACAACTATGTTAACCAACTATCCACCATTGTGTCACAAGTGAAGTTAATAGCGGCGTTTTAAGCACCATCATCTTAGCGAGCCACGAGTGGGCCAACATGGTCTGTAACCCGTCAACTGGGACCAAGGCCAAGACATATAACACTAAGAAAATGCCAATATAGACAACGATGAAATTTAAGATACCACCTAAAACTTTATTAAAGCGACTGAAAACGTACATAAACGTTAACGAATTCAGCAACAAGCCAATAAAGCGGATAATCAAGCCACTGATAAACATGATTAGCACAAAGGCCACGCCGATATAAAAGGCTTTATCGAGTGATAACCCCACCTTCTGTTGGAAAAAGGCAAAGTAACTTTCTTCTGTTGCCGATGGATACGGCACTAACAAATTCAATTTAGGTCCGAGTGTCTGACTCAATGGAACCGCAATCCAAAAGGCGATAAAATAACCAATTGCATAAACGACCTGTAAGACAATTCCCCGGCGCATCCCAGTATAAACCGCATGTAACAACATTAAGATAATAATTAGACTTAGCATAATTTCCCCTTAACCGCGCTTTTAATTTGATATGATTCATCACTATCAGGCCAACCAGTTATTTCTGGTAACCTGCTTCAGATCTCGCAAATAAAATTTGCTACTTCAACTGAACTATTTTATCATGAAATAAGGAGAAGTAGCAATTTTACCATTAATATCTTATTTTACCATTCATTAAGGAGGATGGCGCATGCAAGCTGTGATTAAATTGACCCCAGCGCAATTAAAAGCAATTCAACAAACTTATCCGTCCAACCGTCCCCTACCACCTGGTGCTGTTTTTGCCCACCGTGGCAACGGTTTGAACGTTACCGGCTATCGCTCCGGCAAAGTCCTTTTTCAAGGCGCAACAGCCGAAGCAGCAGCCGCTAAATGGGGCCCACTAGCACCTGCCAAGAAAAACAAGGCTACTAAGGGGTCTGCTAAAGGTGACACACTACCACCCGATTTTGCTAACTGGTCGGTTATCGGCTCAGATGAAGTTGGTAATGGCAGTTACTTTGGCCCACTGACGATTGCCGCCGTCTATGTCAGTCAGGAAAATCTCAGCTTTGTCCGCAATTTAGGCGTTGCTGATTCAAAAACATTAACTGACGCTCAGATTGATCAGATGGCAATTAAAATGATGACCAAACTCCCTTATCATATCGTCAATATCATGCCGCAAAAGTATAACCAAGTTCACGAACAAATGAATATCGAAAAAATGAAGGCGGTCAGCCATAACTTCGCCCTCTTAAAAGTTTTAAAAAAAATCCAACCTGATCAGCCCCAAGGCATTTTAATCGATCAATTCGAACCCCGTGCCACCTACTATCGTTATTTAAAAGACGAACCGGTGGTATTACGAGATAACGTCTACTTTACAACTAAAGCGGAACAGTTTCATCTAGCGGTTGCGGCAGCTTCTATTATTGCCCGCCATCAAGCTAACCTATCAATGATTGAACTTTCCAAACGCGCTGGACGCGACATACCAGTCGGTGCACACAAATCGATCGACAAAATTGCGGCTGATTTATTGGACCAAGGCGGTTTAGAATACCTAGGCCAATTTGCTAAATTGCATTTTATTAACACCAAAAAAGCACAGGCTTTACGCTCATAATGATAATAGGGACCAAGACGATTTAGCGTCTTGATCCCTATTTTTTTATAGCATAGCCTCATTAAAACGTGCCTCCCAAGCTAGATTTCTGCGCTTAGCGCCGGTTGTCAGATTAGCGATATAATCGCTAATCCGACAACCTATGCTAATGCTCAAAATCTGATCAAGCTTGAGCGGTCACTCTAACAAAACGTGCCATACTAACCTGATTCCTGTGGTTAGCACGTCAGTCAAATAATCGTCGTAGCGATTATTTACCTGGCTAAGCTAATCCTCGGAATCACCCGGTTGGTATGGCACTCTGTTTTATTGCATATTGTCGTCTGCTAAGAATGTGTTTAGGACTTCTTCTACCATTTCCCATTCTTCATCATCTTCGATTGGGAAGAGATCACCTTGGCTGGCGTCTCCTGCAACGTCTGATGTGAATGCGAAAGCTTGGATGTCGACTTCTTCGTCTTCAGCTGAGCTTGCTGGGTATAATAGGACATATGATTTACCGTAATCTTCAGAATCAAAAGTAAAGAGCACTTGGTATAATTCTTCGTTACCTTGATCATCGATTAAAGTAATTTCTTGTTCTGCTTCTTGGTGGATGTTCTTATTTGTTTCAGTCATTCATCAAAACCCCTTAATATTTAATTATCAAATTCATTAACTGGTTGCTTTAATACCCTTGTTTTGTCAAAGGGCCCTTAGCGTCCAAATAATTCTGCAAAATCATTACCGCAGCAAGTTTATCAATCACTTGCTTACGCTTTTTCCGTGAGGTGTCAGCCTGTTCAACTAACATCCGTTCAGCCTGAACAGTTGTTAGTCGTTCATCAATATAATCAACTGGGATCTCTGGGAATAACTCGGTTAACATTGCACCGTATTCCTGTGCCTTAACCGCCCGGGGGCCGATTGAATTATTCATGTTCTTAGGTAACCCCAAGACAAAGCCCGTTACTTGGTGCTGTGCAACGAGTTCCTTCACTCGGTCTAAACCAAATTCAGATTCATCTTCATTAATTCTAATGATTTCAACACCTTGGGCGGTCCAACCAAATAAATCGCTCACAGCAATACCGACGGTTCTTGAACCGACATCAAATCCCATTAAGCGCATTATTTAGTATTCCCCTTATCAAGATAGTTCTTCACGAGTTCTTCGATAATCTCATCTCGTTCGTGCTTACGAATTAAGTTACGAGCGTCGTTATAGCGTGGAATGTAAGCAGGATCCCCTGATAGCAGGTAGCCGACAATCTGGTTAATTGGATTATAGCCCTTATCTTCTAAAGTTTGATAGACCGTTACCAATGTTTCATGCACATTCTTAGGACTATTCTTACCAAAATCAAAATGGACTGTTTTATCTAGATTCATCTCTCAACACCTCAACTTTTCGCTACTTATACAACCATATTCTACTCGAAAATCAGTAAAAGTACAACTCGCATCACTCGGTTGTCATAATGCTGAACATCCACTATACCACAATTCAAACCAAACGTGCTGTTTTCTGCAAAAAAATAAAGTTGATTAAAAATAATCAACTTTATTTTTTATCTATTAAGCTAAGAACTCTTTAGCAGCTGCCAAGGCATCTGGAATACCAGCTGGATTTTTACCACCAGCTTGGGCCATATCTGGACGGCCACCACCACCGCCACCAACAAGTGGGGCGATTTGTTTGATTAAGTCACCAGCTTTAATCCCGGCTTTAATCGCATCAGGTGCGACTGCCACAATCAAACTAACCTTGTCACCCGCAACAGTTGCGAGCACTAAGACGTCTGAAATTTGTTTTTGTTGCCATTGATCCGCTAATTGCCGTAATTCATTCATCCCGGCAACCTTTGCATCAGCAGCCACTAAGCGCCATTGACCTGCTTGAACAACATTTTCAAAAACATTGCCTGCTTGTTCTTGCGCAAATTTAGCTTTTAATTGTTCATTTTCTTTTTGTTCTGCTTTTAAATCAGCTTGTAATTGTTGAATCTTCTTAGGAAGATCCTTTGTTTGTGCAACTTTTAATTCACTAGCTAATTCATTTAAAAGCACTTGTTTGTCATTTAAATATTTAAAGGCTGCCTTAGAAGTAACGGCTTCAATCCGACGTGTGCCAGCCCCAATACCTGATTCACTGGTAATCTTGAACAAGCCAAGATCTGAGGTGTTATTAGCATGTGTCCCACCACAAAGTTCCATTGAGTAATCCCCAATTTGAACAACACGAACTGTTTTACCATATTTTTCAGTAAAGAGCGCGATGGCCCCCATTTGTTTAGCCGTTTCAATATCGGTTTCAACCGTATTAACTGGAAGAGCTGCCCAAATCTTATCGTTTACGATTTGTTCCACTTCAGCTAATTGGTCTGGCGTCACTTGGCCCAAGTTAGTGAAATCAAAACGTAAGTAATCAGGTTCCACTAATGAACCAGCTTGATGGGTATGTTCGCCTAAGACATCTCTTAATGCTTGATCCAATAAATGGGTTGCCGTATGGTTCTTAACAACGCCGCCTCTGAAGGTTGGATCAACAGATAAGGTATAGTGGACGCCACTGATCATTTCTTTTAACACTTTAACAGTGTGTAAAGGTTGGCCATTTGGTGCGTATTGAACGTCTGTCACTTCAGCAACCACTTGACCGGCAAGGTTCTTGATAATCCCTTGATCAGCCACTTGGCCCCCCATTTCAGCGTAAAACGGTGTTGCTTCAAAGACTAATTGCGCAACGCCGGTTGTAACACTTTCTTGTTCAGCATTATCTTGAATGATATCTGCTAGACGACTTTCAGTTTCTAATTCGCTGTAACCTGTGAATTCACTCTTAGTCTTGATGTTTAATAAGACTTCGTTTTGTGAGCCCATTGATTGTTCATCGCTCCGTGCATTACGAGCACGTGCTTTTTGAGCAGCCATTTCCTTTTCAAAACCAGCTTGATCAACGGTTAAACCTTCATCTTCAGCATATTCAGTTGTTAATTCGATTGGGAAACCAAATGTATCAAATAGTTTGAAAGCATCTGCGCCGTTAATTTCAGTTTCGTTTTCAGCTTTAACGGCTTCGATTGTTTGGTTTAATAAGCGTAACCCATCATTTAAAGTTTCGCGGAAACGATCTTCTTCAGAACGAATTACTTTTTCAATGAAGTCTTTTTGTTCTAGGACGTCTGGGTAATAGCTGTGCATAATTTCGCCAACGATTGGGACTAATTTGTACATGAAAGCGTCGTTGATGCCTAACTTCTTACCGTTTAAGATGGCCCGACGGATTAAACGACGAAGCACATAACCGCGTCCTTCGTTAGCTGGCATTGCGCCATCGCCAATCGCAAAGGTAACTGCCCGTGCATGATCGGCGATAATCTTAAATGAAATATCGTCAGCGGTATTTTGACCGTATTGTTTATGGTCACTCATTGCAGCTGTGGCTTCAATCAATGGCATAAATAAATCTGTTTCAAAGTTAGTTGGGGCTTCTTGAATCACTGAGACAAGTCGTTCAAGACCCATCCCCGTATCAATATTTTTGTGTGGTTGTTCGACATATTCACCGTTTGGTAAGTGATTAAATTCTGAGAACACGATGTTCCAAACTTCGAGATAACGTTCATTTTCGCCGCCAGGGTAGTTTTCAGGATCGTCTTCACTGACATTGTTGAAGCTTTGACCACGATCGTAGAAAATTTCTGAATCGGGACCACATGGGCCTTCACCGATATCCCAGAAATTATCTTCCACTTCGATAATTCGGTCTTCTGCTAAACCAACTTTTTCGTGCCAGATGCGGTGCGCATCCTTATCCTTAGGATAAACTGTCACGTAAAGTTTTTCAGGATCTAAGCCAATCCACTTGTCGCTTGTTAAGAATTCCCAAGCCCAAGGAATAGCATCTTCTTTAAAATAATCACCAACAGAGAAGTTACCGAGCATTTCGAAGAAGGTATGATGACGGGCAGTCTTACCAACGTTTTCGATATCGTTTGTCCGAATACTCTTTTGTGCATTTGTAATCCGCGGATTATTAGGCACAACACGGCCATCAAAATATTTCTTCAAAGTGGCAACCCCAGAGTTAATCCATAATAAAGTTGGATCTTCGTCTGGAATCAATGAGGCACTTGGTTCAACATCATGCCCTTTTTCTTTAAAAAAGTCTAAAAACATTTGGCGCACTTGGGCGCTTGTGAGTTGTTTCATATCATTCTCTCCTTAAAAAATAAAACACCGCTGCAAATTCAAGGACGCAAAAGCGCGGTACCACCTTGATTGCAACGATGTTAGTCGTTAACCTCTTTATGAGTTTATTCAATTATTTAGGCGTTGGGGAGCGCGTCAATCCGTCGTCAACACCTCTCAGTCAAGGGTGTTGTTCCTGTCGTTCTAATGATTAACGTATATCCCAGCACTTCAAAAGTATAGAAAATAATCCGCCACTTGTCAACTACTCGAGTGCAACAGTGATTGTGCGCCGATAACGCGTCGCAAGATCGGTATTGCCCATCAACGCAGTTGGTACGCCTGATTCATAAAATGGCGAGCTTGGTAACTGACGTTCAAGTTGATAGCGACCACCAGTGACACACGGCCCACCTTTGTAAATAAGTGGATCGGTCGTTAATTCATAAGCCTGCTGGTCGGCCGTAAAATCTAAGCCAAACGAAGCCGCTGATTCAGCCATTGGTTGCGGTAGATGATTGCCACTTGACCATAAAGTGGGCACACCCGCACCTCTTAACCATTCGTACTGATCAACACTGACAAAGTCATAGCCTTGTTGCCGCAATGTTTGTCTGAGTTGTTGTTCCGTGAAAGTCGTTTTCTCAAAAACCTGATAAACTTGTTGGTCTGCCAAAAGCCGTAACACTAAGTGCGCCGTTTCTAACAACGGTGTCTCAGGCTGCGTTCGGTATAACCCATTTTGAATCTCAGCTTGAAAACGGCTGAAGAACAGTTGGTTGCCTGTAAAATGCCGTGTAATTGGTGAATAACGGCCTTGCGCTAACCAGCCACTTGGGACGGATTCTCGCGCCACCAGTAACGCTGGCATATTAACAATCCGACTCGGCGTCGTGAGTTGGTCAACATAAGCATCCACATCCGTTTTATCAGCCCAGAGTTGACCCTCGTTGGCAGCCAGTTGCCGATTGGTTTGTGCAAACCATTCACTCGGTGCCAGCTTATCCGCACCCAATGACCAACCTAAACTAACGGCTGATTGTGCCGGAATGAAGACGAACTGTTCACCAGAAAAACAAGCACTATATGTCTTAAACGTTAATCGACCAGCTTGGACCACTTCCGGTTGAATCCCTTCAATGGCGACAAGTGGGCTGACAAAATACCGTAAAACCTGGCCAAAATTAGCACGCCGGGCTTGTTCCGATAATTGTAACCAATTTGGTAATTGCAAGTCATTTTCATGTACCATGACAACACCTCATTTATAAACTCATTAGCGATTATTATTTTTGATTTTGTTTTTTATTATTACGTTTACGTTCACGCATTTCAACACGTTGTTCAATCCGACGTTTTTGACGCGCATCCTTTTGAATCGCTTCTTTAATCTTTTTCTTGTAACCAGGCTTACGCTTGATCTTGGCCTTTTTAACAAAGCCCTTCAAGTTGACGTCTAATTCATGCGTCGTTGCAACCCGTTTTTTACGACGGTTACGGTCATAAGAAGTCACCAATTCGCCATCTTTAAAGGCTTTTGGTGTGAACTTAATTCCCATTGCTTCGATTTGTGCAACAGCTTGTTCGTCATCTGGACCATAAAGTGTAATCGCAGTACCCTTAAGACCATTCCGGCCTGTCCGACCCACACGATGCACGAAGAATTCTAAATCTTCGCGTGGTACTTCAGCATTGATGACCATGCTAATCCCTTCGATATCAATCCCACGAGCGGCTAAATCAGTCGCAACAACGTATTGATAATCAAGGTTATGAACTTCCTTCATAATCCGTTTCCGTTGACGTGGTGGAATATCGCCATGAATCTTAGCGACCTTCAAACCTTGTGATTGGAGGTAATGATGGATGTCATCAACCTTGCTCTTTGTATTTGCAAAGATCAAGACCATGAATGGATGACCCATTGTGATTAATGAATAGATTGTTTGATTGAGGGCTTTGCCCTTAGTTGGCACTAACCAGTTTTCAATCGTTGGGCTAATGATCGTTTCATTTTTCACTTCTTCAATTACTGGGTTATGCATGTATTTTTGTAAGAACGGTTGTAATTTATCAGGAATCGTTGCTGAGAAGACCATCATTTGTAAGTCTTCTGGTAAACGGCTCGCAATATTATCAACTGGCTTCAAAAAGCCCATATCAAGCGTCATATCAGCTTCATCAATGACTAATGTTTTAGCTGTATAAATCTTAAGTGCCTTACTTGTAATCAAATCTAAAATCCGACCAGGTGTCCCAATCACGATTTGTGGTTGATGTTGTTGTAATTTTTCGATTTGCCGTTGTTTATCAGTCCCACCAACGTAGCGACCAATCCGAATATCACCAGTCATATGCTTTGTGATTAATTCAGCGGCCGTATAAATTTGGTAAGCCAATTCCCGACTAGGGGCTGTAATGACGATTTGAACTTCGTCTTTTTCAGGGACTAACTTATTTAAAAGTGGTAATAAGAAGGCATGTGTCTTCCCACTCCCTGTTTGTGATTGTCCGATAACACTCTTACCAGCGTTGATGGCTGGAATCACACGGCGTTGAACTGCCGTTGGTTTTGTAAAGTGCATCTCGTCTAAAGCCGTAATGATTTCTGGTTTTAGATTGAATTGTGTAAATTGATTATCCATAAAGTCCTGCTTTCTATTGTTTAAATCCGTCAAAAAAGTATCTGTTACTGTGCTGTATAATCAGCAGCAAGCGCTGATAATGCCGTAATAATCGTGTCAATTTCAGCTTGATCAGCTGCTTTGGCCCCGCTGGCAAGCGGATGCCCACCGCCGTCATGTTGCTTAGCCAATTCATTAATGATTGGCCCTTTAGAACGGAAGTGAACGCGATAACTGCCATCGTCTTGTTGGACAAAAATGACCCACGTTAACACACCTTTTAATCGGCCAGGTGTGCCGACAATTGAATGAACCTGTTGGGCTGAAACATTCAAACGTTTTTGCGTTTCTTGGCCCACAACCAGATAAGCCACTTGGTCGTCATTAACCTGTAATTGATCAAATAAATAACCTTGTAACTTCGCTTGTTCGAGTGTAATCTCGTTCATCCGTTGGTTAATCTTATCATGTTGAATGTCAAACGTCATTAGTTGCGCGGCACAAGTCATTGTGTGCGGTGTCGTTGAATTAAACATGAAGCGCCCAGTATCGCCCACAATCCCGGCGTAAAGCACACGAGCAGCTGCTTGATTCAATTGTAATTGGCCTTGGCTATCGTTGATCATATCGACAATAATTTCGGATGTGCTAGACGCATCCGGTAACACCCAATTTAAATCACCATAAGGTTCGTCGTTGGGATGATGGTCAATCTTAATCAAGTAATCCCCTTGGTTATAATCTTCGCCACTAATTCGGGGCGTATTGGCAGCATCAGTTGTAATCACCAAAGCGCCTTGGTATAAAGCCGGATCAATTGGTTGCGCATTGGCTAACCAAGCTAAGTTGCCAGTATCACTACCGACTTGGTAAACCTTTTTATTCGGATAGCTATTACGAATCACTTCAGCCAAACCCACTTGCGAACCAATCGCATCTGGGTCTGGATTGACATGACGATGAATAATAATCGTTTGATAAGCTTTAATTTTAGCAATAATTTGTTCTGGAATAGTCATTGATTAACCTCTTTCTAAAATTTGGCAGGTCACAATTGCTTTGGCAACAATGACGTGATTGGCATAAACATCAACATCAATTTTAGCAGAACGCCGGCCAATCTCTAATATCCGCGGTAAAATCTGAATCTGACTTTCAATTTGGATTAAACGCAGATAATGCAAATTAATCTGTTCAATCATTGAATGGCGTTGATGTGTCGCCTGCAACATCCGTTGACATGCCGCCGAAACGGCTTCGCTCAAGACACCAAACGAAATCGTCCCTAAGTTGTTGGTCATTTGCGGACTCACTTCAAACTGATACGCTGCCGAATAAAATTCAGGGAAACTCTCGCTAGGGTGCAGTAGTTCGATAATTTGGTCGTAGAAAGTCTCGGCAACTTGCGGTTGTCGTTGGGCCGTTTGCATATTACTCATCACGTCTTGGCGCGTGATAATCCCCTCTAATTCAAGATTATCAGCAACCACCGGCATGATTTCCAAACTATTCCAAGTCATCGCATGTCCGACACTGGCAATACTCATATACTTCTTAACACTCGCAGGTTCTTTCGTCATCACCTTATCAAGCGTCATCGAAGCTGGTTTATCCAAAATATCCTTCACCGTGACAATCCCGACTAAGCGCCGGTGTTCATTAATCACGGGGAAGCGTGAATGTTTAACCGCGGCACTCAATTTCTTGTAATCGCCGACCGTATCAGTCGCCAATAATGAGTATGTTTCTGAAAATGGGCGGTAGATTGAAGCAACCGTCGTAATTTCCTTTTTGATTAATTGGTCGGTTAATGCCCGGTTAATCAACGTCGCAACAGTATACGTATCATAGGTCGTTTGTAAAATGGGCAATGCTAGCTCATTAGCCAGTGCAATCACTTCATCTGAGGTGTGAAAGCCACCCGTGATTAAAACCGCCGCGCCATTTTCCAACGCTAATCGTTGCACGTCGATTCGATCACCAACGATCAATAAAGATTTCGGTGTAATGTACCGGGTAATCGCGGCTAACTGCATCGCACCAATTACGAACTTATCCAACAACTTATTCAAGCCGTCTTTGCCACCTAAAACTTCACCATCTATAACTTGAACAATCTCGGCAAAAGTCAGGTTTTCAATCTTACCTTTTAATTTTTGTTCAATTCGAATCGTGCCGACCCGCTCAATCGTGCTGACCAAGCCGTTATTTTCGGCGGCCTTAATCGCCCGATAAGCCGTTCCTTCACTAACCGCTAGCGTCTTGGCAATTGAGCGCACCGAAATTTTATCGCCAATTGGCAAATTCTCAATGTACATTAATATTTGATCATGCTTCGTTGCCACTCAAACACCACCGCCGTTTCCGCTTAGTTAATCCTATTTTGCGCCAATTCGACTATTAGCCCATTTTCATAGTTACTTACAGTATATCGGTTTTACGCGTCAAAGACAAAGTAATCTCATCAATCATTTTCCCAATCATAAAGTGGGAGCGTTATATTTTCAAAAGTCTGGGGTGCTAAATTGGTCACGGTAATCCCTAACAAGCGAATCCCGACTTCCGCCTGCCCGATTGATTGCCAAATTTCGTTAGCAATTGCCTCTAATTCGGCTGCATTGCCGACATACTCACCAAGTGTTTTGCGTTTGGTAATTGTTTCGTATTGTCGATTACGCACTTTTAAAACGACTGTTAAACCGTGTTTTTGATTTTTGCGCAGCCGCTGGGCCAATTCAACCGCCAAGCTTTTCAGTTGGGCCTGTACTTGTTCTTCGCTAATCAACGGTTGTCCGTAAGTATGTTCGTTACCGATTGATTTACGTTCGCGTTGGTATTCAACTGGTCGGTTATCAATCCCCCGCACATGGCGATATAACCCATAACCCAACTTGCCAAAATGTTGCATCAAAAACATTTCCGATTGCGCCAATAAATCAGCACCGGTCATAATGCCTAAATCCTGCATCTTCGGCACCGTCTTTTGACCAACCCCTCTAAATTTTTCAATCGGCAATCGGCTTAAAAAGGCGATTGCTTGTTCCGGCAATACCAACGTCCGACCAGCCGGTTTACGGTAATCAGAAGCCATCTTCGCTAAAAATTTGTTGTAGGAAATTCCGGCGGAACTGACCAATTGCGTTTCTTCTAAAATCGCCTTTTGTAAATAAGCGACGACTTCAATCGTGTGCGCTAACCCCAACTTATTTTCAGTAACATCTAAATAAGCTTCATCAAAAGCAATCGGTTCGATTTTATCGGTCACCGTATGGAAAATTTCGTGGATCTGCGCCGAAACGGACTGATATAACGGAAAGTTCGGCGTCTTAAAAACAGCTTGGTGTTTAGGAATTAATTCGGCAGCCTTTTGGGCACTCATCGCCGAATGCACACCATATTGACGAGCAACGTAATTGGCCGTTGTTACGACCCCTTTGCCCCCTGTGTCACTCGGATCACGGGCAATAATCAGCGGTTTTTGCCGTAAGTCGGGCTGCTCACGTTCTTCAATGGCGGCGTAAAAAGCATCCATATCAATATGAATAATCTTGCGACTCGTATCGTTTTCCAACGGAATTTTAAATAATTCAGCCATTTTACACCTCCACTTTCACGCGATAAGAAAAGCCTGGTATGAATGGCTTCACACGCAGACTTCTCGGCAATTCTTATTTTTTTGTTTGAGTTGGATCAAAAATCCATTTTGCATCTGTTGAAGCCAACAAATCCGTCGCTTCTTTAGGGCCCATTGAACCGATTGCATACGTAGGAAGCGGTGTTTGATCTGCATCCCAAACTTGACGAATCGCATCGACAAATTGCCATGAAGCAGCTAATTCATGCCAATGCGTAAAGTTTGTGCCATCGCCATTTAACGCTTCTAAAATCAAACGTTCATAAGCTTCTGGGCTGTCAGCTAACATTTGTTCGTCATATTGGTAATTTAATTGGTCGGGTTTCAATGAGAAGCCTTGACCAACTTCCTTACCGTTAATTGTTAATGAGAAACCTTGTTCTGGTTCCACATAAATCGTTAAGACATCGGGCGCCATAGCTGAGCGATCTGACTTATCATCAGCAAAAATATTAACCCCGGTCTTCTTGAAGACGATGTTGATTTGAGTTTCCTTGCGGGCCAAACGTTTCCCGGTCCGAACATAAAACGGCACACCACACCAGCGTTCGTTATCAATCATCACTTTACCGGCAACAAACGTTTCGGTTTGTGAGTCTGGTGCCACGTTAGTTTCTTGACGATAACCTGGTTTGCTTTCACCATCGACCGTTGTTTCAGCGTATTGGGCGCGGACAAAGTTTTGTTTAATCTCTGCAGGTGAATAAGGTTGGATGCTTCTGAACAGACGTGTCTTTTCGCGTTGCACATCTTCTGCTGAGAAGTTAACAGGGACTTCCATTGCCAACATCCCAATCACTTGCATGATATGGTTTTGGAACATATCGCGCAAAGCACCAGACGTTTCGTAATAGCCAGCTCGTTCTTCAACCCCAACTGATTCGGCTAACGTAATTTGCACGTTATCGATAAATTGGTTATTCCAAACACCACTTAATAGGCCATTACCGAAACGTAAAGCAACGATATTTTGAATCATTTCCTTACCTAAATAATGATCAATTCGATAAATTTGGTTTTCATCGAAAGTTTGGGTTAATTCTTGATTGAGTGCTTTGGCACTTTCATAATCACGACCAAATGGTTTTTCAATAATTAAACGGTTGAACCCATCTGCGGTCAACAAGGCTTCTGACCCTAAGTGACTGGCAATTGTCCCGAAATAACGGGGTGACATTGCCATATAATAGATGCGATTTTGGTTTAATTGATACTTATCATCTAATTTCGCTGCTAATGCCTTCAGTGTTTCATAATGTTCAGCATCCGTAACATCATGTGATTGATAATAGAAGTGACTGGTAAAGGTTTGTTTCGTTTTGTCATCTTCTTCAAAACCTTCTAGAGAGGCCATCACGATTTCGTGATAATGTTCATCCGTCCAAGGTCGTCTAGCGGTGCCAATCACTGCGAAGCTTTCTTTTAAGTAACCCTTACGATATAGGTTAAAAAGGGCTGGGTATAACTTCCGTTGTGCTAAATCCCCCGAGCCACCAAATATAATAAATAATGCTGCTAAATCTGAGCGCATGTTCACACCACTTTCTTTATTAATCTGCTGCAATTGGCGTCACAAAAATGTGTTGCGCCGCTTTAATGCCAACTTGAATTTCAGTTTGCTGTGTTTCGTCCATCACGGTAATGGGGCTTTCAAAAAGGCCCACCTTCGTCAAGGTCACAGTATCGCCAACTGTCAAGCCGATTTCTAATGTGTATTTCAATAAATCATTATCATCTAGTACCCGCTCAATCACTGCTTTTTCGCCAACTTCAAGATCGACTAACGCGTGATGGCTCTGTTGTTCAAACTCACCCTTGGCATTGGGAATAATCCCACCGTGCGGGCATCGTTTGGGATGGCCTAGAAAATCGGCCAAGCGTTCAGCCAAGTCGTGGTTGGTCACATGCTCGAGTTGTTCCGCTTCTGGATGAACGGTATTAAATTGATAATGTAACTTGTCGACTAGAAAAACTTCCCACAAGCGATGATTGCGCACTAATAGCGCTGCTTCTCTAGCACCTTCACTTGTCAATTGAATCCCTTGATAGGGTGTGTGGTTGACGTAATTCTCTTTCACTAATTTGTTGACCATTTCCGTGACTGATGCTGCCGAAACGTTCAATCCCGCTAGAATTTCCTTATTGGTAACTTTTTTTGCGTCGCCACCAAGTTCAAAAATAATTTTTAAATAGTCTTCTTTATTGGGTGTCATTGCCATCCCGATCCTTAATCAAGTTTGTCGACAAACTTTTCTCAGTTCTCCCTGAATTAAATGAATGTCTACCCTCTATTATGCCCTATTTTGGATAATATTAATACTCTCAAGCTTAAATTTAAGCAATATAAAAAGGATTAAGCCCTTCTTGTTCAGCTTAACCCTTTTGTTTCATTTATTTTAAAATTCTGCCTCTAAAATGCCTTTTAATTCTTTAATCAATGGTTCTTTTGGATTTGTAACAGTACAGTTGTCTTCATAAGCTAATTCAGCTAACTCATCAACATGTTGCTTGAAGTCCGCCTTTGTGACGCCATTAGCCTTCAAACTCATTTGAATACCAACACTTTCGGCCAATTCAGTCACTGCGGTTGCATAAGCTTCAACAAGTTCTGCTGTCGTATTACCCTTCAACCCAATATAACGTGCGATTTCTGCGTAATCTTCATCAGCTCTGAAGTAACTATATTTAGCCCAGAGTGCCCGTTTGGTTGGCGTTGTCGCATTATAGCGGATAACATGGGGCATCGTGATGGCAATCATTAAACCGTGAGGTAAGTTGAACGCCCCGCCTAATTTATGTGCCAGTGAATGGTTGATGCCTAATAACGCATTCGCAAAGGCCATCCCCGCCATTGTTGAGGCATCGTGCATGTTCCCCTTAGCCGTAATATCGCCATCGTAACTAGCCTTCAAGTTATCAAAAACTAATTTAATCGCCTGTAAACTAAGCCCCTTCGTATAGTTAGAAGCCATTGTTGATACGTAACTTTCAGTCGCATGACAGAGCACATCCAAGCCGGTGTGTGCAACAACTCGTGGTGGCACACTCTCGACAAATTGACTGTCAACAATTGCAACGTCTGGTGTCAACGCATAATCTGCTAATGGGTATTTAATATGGGTTTCACTATCGGTAATCACCGCAAAAGGTGTTACTTCTGAACCCGTCCCGGAAGTCGTTGGAATACAGATCAACTTCGTTTTATTAAGTTTAGGGAACTTGTACGTCCGCTTGCGAATATCTAAGAATTTTTGTTTTGCGCCAAAGAAATCGGCTTCTTCTGAATCATAGAATAACCACATTCCCTTAGCCGCATCCATGACAGAACCGCCACCAATTGCGACAATCGCATCTGGTTCAAAACTTCTCATCGCTGCAGCACCCTTATAAATCGTATTGGTTGATGGGTCTGGTTCAACATCTGAGAAGATTTGCATTTGAACGTCATTCGCCCGTTTAGCTAACACTTCTTCAACAATCCGAACATAACCAAGGTTAACCATCCCTTGATCAGCGACGATAAAAACCTTATTTAAATCAGCCATCTTTTCTAAATAGTTGACCGAATTTTTTTCAAAATAGATTTTGCTTGGCAATTTGACCCATTGCATATTATTGCGGCGTTTCGCCAAAGTTTTAATATTCAATAAGTCGATTGTTGACACGTTATGTGAAATTGAGTTATGCCCATAAGAGCCACAGCCAAGTGTTAATGATGGAATCATTTCGTTGTATAAATCACCAATCCCACCTTGGGCAGATGGTGTATTGACCAATACACGGCAAGCCTTCATCCGTCTTGCAAATTCTAATGGTAACGCATCGTCAGTCGTATGCAATGATGCGGTGTGGCCCAAACCACCCAGATCAAGCATCGCTTCGCATAATGCCAAACCATCTTCACGGTCTTTAGCTTTAATCATCGCTAAGACCGGTGATAATTTTTCATGTGAGAGTGGGTATTGATGACCAACACCCTTGATTTCAGCGATTAAAACGGGTGTATCTTCTGGAATATCAATCCCAGCTAACTTAGCAATCTTAGCGGCTGATTGACCAGGAATTGCTGGCCGCACAGCGTTTTTAGCCGGATCAATAATTGCTTCGTTTAAAGCTGGTAGTTCACTTGCTTTGGCAAAATAAACACCTTGTGCTTGGAATTCTTTTTTAACCTCGTTGTAGATTTTAGCATCGACTATCACCGCTTGTTCTGAGGCGCAGATCATCCCATTATCAAATGATTTCGATAAAATTAAATCATTGACTGCTTGTTTGATATTGGCCGATTCTTCGATATAAGCTGGTGCGTTACCAGCTCCAACCCCTAATGCTGGTTTCCCAGTTGAATAAGCGGCCTTGACCATCCCTGGTCCACCAGTTGCTAGGACCGTTGCAATGCCGGTATGATTCATCAAAGCTTGGGTGGCTGCCAAACTAGGTTCTTCAATGAATAATAAGGCGTCAGCTGGTAAGCCAGCTTTAACGGCTTCTTCTTTAATGACTTCTAGTGCTCTGGCAGAACATTTTTGCGCATTGGGATGAAAGGCAAAGATGATTGGATTCCGTGTTTTAATGGCAATTTCTGCCTTAAAAATTGTGGTTGAAGTTGGGTTGGTAACAGGTGTTACCCCAGCAATGACCCCGACTGGTTCCGCAATCTTAGTAATCCCGTGTTCAGGATCTTCTTCAATAACACCAACTGTTTTATTATCTTTAATTGCGTGCCAAATTTCTTCCGTTGCGAAAATATTTTTAATGGCTTTATCTTCATAAATCCCACGACCCGTTTCTTCAACGGCCATTTTAGCTAATTCCATATGATGATCAAGGCCGGCAATCGCCATTTGGTGGACAATATGATCCACCTTCGCTTGATCGAATGTTTCCATGATTTTAAGTGCTTCATGGGCCCGTGTGACTAAATCTGTCACCATCTTATCCACTTCAGATACCGCATCAACAACCGCTTTAACGCCTTCTTTTTTAACCATCAGGAATGCCTCCGTAATTTTTATATGTGATTTAATTAACAAAGAAAGCATAACGCATTTGAAACCGTTTGTAAACTATTATTGTGATTTTTTTAACAGATTTTTATATAACCTAAGACCAACAATAAACAGGATATTAATCCAAAAACGAATCACATTGCGTGATTAATCACTAAATAACCCATAAAAAAAGGACTGCTCAAACAGTCCTTTTTCTTTAATTTTTTAGTTGTCGTTCATCTGCCGTGACGATCAAATAATCCGCCGCTAATAACTCGGAAAGCTCTTTAATCGTCGTTTGAATTTCTTTAATCTTATCCTCGTCTTCTGCAACCTTCAAGACGTTGTTTTTCAACCGCAATAAACTTTTAGTTTGCGCCACATAGTCTGGAAAATGGTCATATAAAAAATCTGAAACATTTAAAATTTGGCGTGGGGAACTCAACAACTCATTAAAAATGGCGTTAATCAGTTTAAGATCTTTATTATAAGATTTTAAACTGGCGCTGGCCTTGAATTTAACCCGTTGCAAATAAATCAGTTGTTGATACGAGCTTTTAATTTCTCGCTTGAAAAACAGACGCTCAGCATCTGTCAAACCACTTTGCTTCAGCAGATGATCACTGATATAGAGCTGACCAAGGGCACCTGATTCATTGATTTGGCGTGCATACCGCCGAACACTAATCCGACGATAGAGATAATACAATCCCTCCACTGGTAATAAAAAAACAGCGATTAAAAAGGAGCCGCCCAATAGTCCATCACTGAAAAAATGGTCGCTCATCAAAAAATTCAGCATGACGATGGTCAGTGGCGCATATATTAACCAACTACGCCGTTGATTAAAACAAAATTGAAGGGCGATTGCAGCAATGATAAAAAACGGTAGTCCTTGATCACCCGTAACGGCTAAAAGTAATATTCCTAAAACCGCAACAATCAGTCCTCGTTGCCACTGCCGGTATTGAATAATATTTTGCATGCTACTCCGCCTCCTCCGTTAAACTAGGTGTCACCCCATTTTTACTTTGAATTTTTTTGATATTAATCCGATCAATTCTCACATCACTAGTTGCCGTTGGAAATCTTATTTCTAGTACTTGATCATTATACGGATAAACTTTAAAAACTAAATCGTAGTTCTGATGTTCGCCTGGATTGACCACTAACCCATCATCCGTATTATCCCAAGACAGATAATATTTTTCTTGTAGCACTTTATTTTTAAAATCCGCTTCAAATCTATCAATCATCCCAATTTGATTAGGGCCTTCCTTCATTTCATACATATAACCACCAATTGTCTCTGATTCGTTATTTTTAGCCACGTTTACTCGCATTTGAACCACCATGAAACGTGCTAACTCATCGGAATCGCCATAATCAAATTTAGGCAACGGTTGTTTTAAAGTTTTAATATTTAAAATCGTATAATGTGTTCCAGCATTTTTAAGCGTAATTTGCTTTCCCGGTTGATAATCATAAGTCCGTGCTGCGACTGGCGTTATCGTTAAACCCAAATAACAGGCGAATCCTAACATCATCATTAAGCCCTTTTTAACCATTCGTCAATTCCTCCAACTGGCTATCTTTAACATGTAACACAAAAGAAGTATCCTCGCCTCTTTCCGGTTTGCTATTGGTATCATAATAAAAACCCTGATAAACAATATCAAAAGTCGGATCGTTTGGTTTGTACAAGACAATATTAAAAGTACGCGGTGCGGCATTCTTCGTCACCTCGTAGCCCTCTTGTAATATATTAATGATCGGTTGTTCTTTACCATCAATGATAACTTGATTATCGTTCAGACGACCGCCAATATCAAAAGTTTCACCTTCCTTTTCATTATGCAATGACCAATCATCATACATATTAAAGTTAGAGCCCGACAGACTTAATTCGTTATTTGTCCCTTGATTACTGGCAGTCACATTCATAATCACCAAATCTTTTTCATCCGTTGATATTGCCTGATACAGATGATTAATCACTAATTGTAAGCTGCGAGCTTTGACAACCTGTCCTGGTTTTTGATAATCCAAAAGCTGATGGTACCCATTTTTGGCTAATTCAGTCTTAGCACGCACCTCTTTAGACGGTTTAATGGTTGGTGCGTTTCCCATCCAAATTATAAAACCTAAAAAAAGAATAGTCGTACCTACACAAAGCCACTTCCAAAGCGACATTTTAGGTATCTTAGTAGTCTTAATATCACGTTCGATAATTTCAGAAAAGCCCGCTGCTACTTCTTCTTGATTAGTTGCCTCTAATTGGCGTGCAAAACTAACGAGCACTTTTTTATCAAAGACCCGGGTATCTAATGTAACTGAACCGCGACCGACTAGAAT
Organism: Latilactobacillus parasakei; assembly: GCF_049674265.1. NCBI lineage: Bacteria > Bacillati > Bacillota > Bacilli > Lactobacillales > Lactobacillaceae > Latilactobacillus > Latilactobacillus parasakei. Next base: position 1,076,816 of record NZ_CP186861.1, read on the forward strand.
CATTTTATCGCGGCGTGTCAATGCTAGTGCTCGTCGATAATTCAATTGAATCCCCGTTCGATTATTTTGCACCGTCAACCATTCAAAAGCCACATAAATTCGCCGAGTTCGAAAACCATGTAGAGTAAGCCATAGGCCTGTCTTTTGGTCGTTAATTCTGGCTACTTGAAACTTATCTTGTGCCAAGTGATGATAACTAAACCCTAAATAACTAACAATCCCAATAAAAGCTAGTCCATACACAATTAATAGCTGGTGATATTGCTGACCTGCCACAAACTCATTGTGGTATTTAGCCCTTAACAAAAAGCCACCAATAAATAGCAATAGTAATAACAGCGCCACTAACCGGCGTATCAAGAAATGTAATTTAGGTTGACTATAAACTAGTATCTTGCGCATTGTCTTCATCCTGTTTCAATTCAGTTTGGTCAATCGTTGCTAAACGTTTTTGCAACGACTGCTCTAATTGTTGTAATTGACTTTCAACATCTTGGCGTTGCGTCTTACCTTCTGATTGAATCTGTAAGACTTCAGAAATCGTATCAATAAGATTGGTCTGGGTTTCTTTTAGAGTTGCCACATCCACAATCCCGCGTTGACTGGCTTGGGCAATTTCAACAGCCGATTGATGTAAAAGTTGACTGTTTTTCTTCAATAAATCATTCGTCGCATTAGCTACCGCATTTTGAGTCAATAAGGCTTCTTTTTGACTTAGAAGCGCTAAGGCGATCCCCACTTGATTTTTCCAAAGCGGAATAGCCGTTGCGATTGATGCTTGAATTTTTTCTGCCAAGACCGTATTACTATTTTGAATCAACCGGATTTGTGGTGCCTGTTGAATCGTGATCTCACGCGTTAACAATAAATCAGACATTTTCTTATCCAAACGTTCTTGCATTGCCATTAAATCCTGTAACTGTTGCAATTGCATTTGATCGCCATCTTTAAGTGTTGCCTGCCTTTGTTCAATCTCAGTATCAAGCTGTTCGATTTTCAACTTAGCCCCCACAATTAAAATGTTTAACTCCTGGTAAAAGGCTAAGTTTTTAGTATACATTTCATCTAATAAATTGTTATCTGACAATAAAACTTGTTCTTGTTTTGCTAATTGCTCTGCTGAACGGTCAATTTGGACACTCACTTCCTGGTACTTAGCCGTCATTTCCAACAGCGACGTTCTAAGACGCGCAAATAATTTAGCAAATAGCGAATCGTTTTGATGGACCAACTTATCGGGATTAGCCTCACTTAAGCTTTTAACCAAAATACGCAGACTATCCCCAATTTCTCCTAGATCCTTATTCCGGACTTTTTCTAAAATATCAGTTGAAAAATTAGAAAGTGCTGTTTGTTGTGATTTGCCATACTCAGTTACGGTATTTTGTTGTCTTACCGAGAGACTTTGGGCATAGGTTTGAGCCGCTATCATTTCTGCCGGCGTTAATTTATTCTTAATTTCTTCTGAAAAATCAAGCTTCTCGTCAATAGCTGTTGGTGTTGCAATTAATTCATCAGTTAATTCTAAAGTCATTAAACCACCATCTCCATTTTGTTTAACAGCACTAACAATTATTTAGGTTAACGCTATAAACTATCTATTCACAGTATATCAAACGACTCAGTACTCGCCTATCTATTTTACGCATTATACAAAAAAAGATGACTCATTTTATGTTAAAAATGAGTCATCTCGCTTAAATTATTTTGTTTCTTCTTTTGTTTCGTCAACCGTTTCTTCAACAACTGTTTCTGTTGCCTTAGCAGTTGGTTCAACTGTCCGGATAGCACTTAAATTAAACTTAAGGTAAACGCCATCGCAATCTAAAACAACAATTTTAGTATCATTATTCACTGAGTCAATGACACCATGTAAACCACCAATTGTTACGACTTGGTCACCTTTTTTCATTTGGTTAACCATTTCTTGATGTTTTTGTTGTTGTTTCTTTTGTGGCCGCATAACCATGAAATACATCATGACCATCATCAAAACAAGGATGATTAAGAAACTTGAGTTGCCGCCAAATGGATTGGCACCTAATACTAGGTTTAACATTTAAAATACCTCTTTTCGTTATTTATCTACTAATCAACTTTAGCAGACTTATCGCCTAACTTCCAGTGATTCGCTAGAAATTACGGCCGTTATTTTCGTTATAGCCGTATTCTTCGAAGAATGCTTCTCTGAATTCCAATAAGTTATCTTGTTCAATCGCATCTTGCACTTGGTGCATCAAGTTGATCAAGAAGTATAAGTTATGGTAACTCGTTAAATGAATACCAAAAGTTTCATCCGCTTTGATTAAATGACGGATGTAAGCCCGTGTGTAATTCTTGCAGACATAACAGTCACATTTTGGATCTAGTGGTCTGAAATCTTCAGAATATTTCGCGTTCTTAACCACTAAACGGCCTTGAGACGTCATTGTTGTTCCGTTACGCGCAATCCGAGTTGGTAACACGCAATCAAACATATCGACACCCCGAATGACACCATCAATCAACGCATCTGGTGAGCCAACGCCCATCAAATAACGGGGTTTGTCTTCAGGCAACATCGGTGTTGTAAAATCAAGTACCCGGTTCATTTCACCTTTTGATTCACCAACTGAAAGACCACCGATAGAATAGCCGGGGAAATCCATCCCCACTAAATCACGTGCACTTTGGCGACGAAGGTCTTCAAAACCGGCCCCTTGGACAATCCCAAATAAGCCTTGTGTGGCTGGGTTTTGATGCGCAATTAAGCCTCGTTCAGCCCAACGTGAAGTCCGTTCAACTGATTTTTTAACGTAGTCATAACTTTCGAAGAATGGTGGACATTCATCAAAGCTCATCATAATATCTGCGCCCAAAGCATTTTCAACATGAATAGCTTTTTCAGGTGATAGGAATAGTTTTTCACCATTCAAATGACTCTTGAAGGCCACCCCTTCTTCACTAATATCACGCAATTTCGCTAATGAGAAGACTTGGAAACCACCTGAATCGGTTAAGACACCCCGATCCCAGTTCATGAATTTATGCAACCCGCCTGCTTTTTCGACAATATCTTCACCAGGCCGTAACCATAAATGATAGGTATTCGACAAAATAATGCCGGCGCCCATTGCTTTCAAATCTTCAGGGGCCATTGTTTTAACGCTGGCTTGGGTCCCCACCGGCATAAACATCGGTGTTTTAAAAGTCCCATGCGGTGTTACAATTTCGCCTAAGCGCGCGCCTGTATGTTTTTCTTTTTTGATTAAACGATACTTGATCGCTGGTTCCATTTAATCGACTCCAATTCTAGAATTTCTACTTGCTTCATTCTATCAGACTTTAGTGATTAAGCAAGAAAACACGTTATTTCTCTAAGCGATTTTACGAATAAATTAGGACTTGTAAGACTAACATGGCCCCACCAAAAGTCAGCACAAAAGCGACTACTGGCCAAACGAACCGTAACCAGTGAGCGTATTTAACATCTAACATTTGTAAGGTGGCCATTACCAAGCCAGTTGGTGCCAAGAACAACATTGCGTATTGCCCAAATTGATAGGCCGTTACCACGACAAATCGCGGAATATTAACCGTATCTGCTAACGGTGCTAAAATCGGCATCGATAAGACGGCTAGTCCCGAAGAAGATGGGACGATAAAGCCGAGCACGAAGAATATCACTAACATGATCAAAATAAAAATTGGACCACTAACATGTGCGACTAATGATGACGAATATTGTAATAAGGTATCTGAAATCAGCCCTTCATTCATAATCAAGTTAATCCCCCGCGCAAGACCAATAATGAGCGAGACGCCCACTAAACTAGAAGCACCGTTCACGAAGGCATCGATGACCCCTTTTTCACCAATTCCTTCTGGTCCTGTCGCGGTTAAAAACATGATGATAATCGCAAATGTTAAAAATGAGGCGGCCATCGTTGGGAACCACCAGCCTTGCGACATCACGCCCCAGACCATAATTGGGAAGGTCACTACAAATAAGACCAGAATTAACTTTTTCCGCCAGGTAAAAACGGCTTTTGACTGCGTTCCATCAGACGTAATTGCCCACAGCTTATCAAAAGCGTCGTGATCTTCATATGAATACGATTGGGTCGGATCAGCCTTAACCTTTTTAGAATAGCGATAGAGATAATAAATCACAAAAATGGCCCCTACGATACAGCCGCCAACTCGCCACAGCAAGCCTTCCGTAAAACTAATCCCAGCGGCGTTAGAAGCAATCACGACTGAAAAGGGATTAATCGTCGAGAAGGTCGTCCCAATTGAACTAGCAAGGAAAATCGTCCCCACACAAACAATCGAATCATACCCCATCGCAATAAAGACCGGCACTAAAATTGGATAAAAGGCCACCGCCTCTTCTTCAATCCCACATAAAGTCCCGCCTAGAACCATGAGAATCGCGACGAAAAAGATTAACAAAAATTCGTGACCTTTTGTTTTCTTGGTTAAGGCCAACAGCCCCGACTCAAATGCGCCGCTAGCCTTGACCGTGCCAATCAAGCCTCCTAATACTAAAATAAAAACCATAATATCGACAGCTTCAACGGTCCCGCGAACCATACTATTCGGGACAGCCGCCAAACTAGCCGGCCGTTGTTTCAATCTTTTATAAGTATTGGGAATCGATACGGCTGCATTAATACTGCCAGAAGTAAATTGACTAATTTTGATTTTAACGCCGAGTCGGTCTAATGATGCCTGTGTTGCTGGCACCTTTTCAACTTGACCTGATGGCTTTGTCACGACCAGTTGCGTACTCTTTTGGTCATACGATAACTTCGCGTAAGACCCTGATGGTACAACCCACGTTGCCATTACCGCGACTACTGTCAGTATGAATAAAATGACAAAAGCTCCTGGCATTTTCAGTTTAAACCGCTTCTTAGTCTTTATTGTTTCAGCATCATTCATCATGCCATCTCCTTTTTGAATAAGCTCAATTAAAGCGTTTACGATAATTACCACATAAAAACCCATAATAGTCGTTTTTCAAAACGATTTATTATGGGTTTTTAAACTTAATCTCGAGACAAAGTGCCCCTTAATTTTTACGCCAACTCATCTTTAAAGAAGGCTTTTTCAAACCGAAATTCTTTATGCTCATAACTCAGTAGTTTTTGGGCGACCAATTGTTTAACAATTTGACCGGCCGTTTCACGGGTGGTCCCACTCATTGTCGCTAATTCCTTCACCGTAATCGGATACGGGATATATGCGCGACCACATCGCAGCGGTTCACCTAAGTTAATTTCAAATATTTTTAAAGCTTGAATGACCCGTTGTTTTGCACTAGAAGTTACCATTCGCTGGATTTGATCTTCTGATTCACTAATAATCGAACCCATCTCTTGAACCACTTTGACGATTGAAGCGGTATTCTTTTGTAACAGATGCTCAAAAGTCGCCATTGGAAAATAGATAATCTCAATATCGGTCATCGCCCGAGCGGTATATGGATAATATTGATCAGTAAACATCCCCCGGTAAGGAAAAGCTAAGTCTTGTTTGATATACGTATAGAACGTAAATTCGTCATTTTCGTCCGTTCGTTCGGCCCTTACGAGACCGCTTACAACGAAATAGAATCGGCTGCGCTCATCTGTTTGATCAAACAGTTCCTGGCCTTTATGAAAATCCTTGACTTTCATATTATTCATCAGAATGTTCATTTCTTCATCTGAAAAATCAATAAATTCAGGTCTGGTCCTTAAGTATTGAATATATCTTGGATATTCGTCTGCGGCAATCATGATTTTCGCTCCCAAAGTATTCTCAATTATTACTTTTTACTCAAAGTAACCAAAGTTCTAATATAACATATCTAAATAACGATTTTCCCTGAAACAACTAACCAAATCCCAATAATTGCACCAATTACAATAATTGTCGTAATTAACCATTCTCCTTTTGATAAGAAATGCTGGTGACCATTATTTTTACGGGCACGACCATAGAAGTAAATCCCAGGAATATAGGCTATAAAACAGAGTAATAAGTAACTGACACCCGCCATTAAGATCCCGGCAATTTCAAATAATAAAGCTAAAATCCCAATTAATAATTGTTGCCGGTTGCCTTTTTCTTGCAGGTGGGCCCAAGAATATTTAATTTGATAAGCTGCCACCAACATGTAACAAACGATAATTGAAGCCGTACATAATGAATAAGCGAAGTTATAAGCTTTCGTTGTGAATAATAGAGTGAATAGGAAAACTTGGATCAAACCCGCTGTCACGACTAGTGCAAACGTCGGTGCTTTCTTCTTGTTGACGCGCCCGAAGTAAGCTGGCAATAAATTTTGCTTTGCCATTAATAACATTGTTTCAGCTGGCAACATCGTCCAAGATAACCAAGCCCCTAAAATCGAGATGATTAATCCCACACCGATGAAGTAGCCACCCCAAGTCCCAACCATTTGTTCAAAAATGTATAACATCGCTGGTTGTTTGATGCTGGCCAATTGATCTTGCGTTAAATACCCGTAAGGTAAAACAGACGCTAAGATATAAATCGCTAGTAAACTTACTAATCCTAAAATCGTTGCTTTACCAGCATCAGACTTCTTTTCCGCCCGCGCTGATAACATCGAAGCCCCTTCGATACCGACGAAGACCCACATCATGACCATCATACAGTTCTTGATTTGGCTCATCACATCGCCGGCCACAAAGCTACTACTCATATTATTCCAAAATGCTTGTGTGAAAAGATGGCCTTTAAATAACACAATCCCAAACACAATGAAAACAAATAGTGGAATCAATTTACAAATGGTTACCAATGTATTGATCGCGGCTGCGCCTTCTACCCCGCGATTAACAAAATACGTTAAGCTCCACGATAAAACACTGGCAACTAAGATTGAGGGTAAGTTCTGTCCTGATTTAAAAATCGGGAAGAAATAACCCAATGCACTCATTAAAATTGTCGCAAAGGCTACGTTCCCCAACCATGCTGATAACCAATAACCCCAGCCACTAATAAAGCCAGCAAAGGGCCCAAAGCCCTTTTCAGCGTAAGAGAAAATCCCTTCTAGTTCAGGTTCTTTCATCAATAAATTATTCAAGGATAATGCCAGCATTAAAATCCCAAAGCCGACAATAACCCAAGCGATTAACACTGGGCCCGGTGCGGATGCACTCGCTAAATCAGATGTTAATCCGAAGACCCCACTACCAATAGATGAACTAATAACCAATGCAATTAATGCCAATAAGCCAATTTTTTTTGCTGGTTTTTCTTCCGTCATTTTAAACCACTCCTAAATTACGTCACTCAATTATTAATAGGTTCTGAGCGCTTTTGATAATTCGGCCAACCCTTTTTTCAGAGTTGCTTCTGGTGCACAATACCCTAATCTTGCATGTCCGGGAATTTCAAAACGCTTGCCGGGCACTAATAAGACGCCGTATTCTTTTAATAAATATTTGCAAAATGCTTCATCGTCTTCAATCTCTTTGAAATGAATAAACGATGTTGATACTGATTCTGGATAGACCACATCAACGAGTGGTTCTTGTGCAACCCACGCTTTAAAAATCTCAAGATTGCGTTGAACAAGCGCCCGATTACGGGCTAAAACCTGCTTGCGATGCTGTAATACATAAACCGCTAACTGATCACTGAAAACACCGGCACAAATCATGGTGTAATCACGATATTTTCTAAACAAATCGGTTAATGTTTCGTTAGCGACAAGCCAACCAACCCGAATACCAGGGACTGAATAGGTCTTCGATAAACTATTGGTCGCAATGCCCAATTCATATAAATCAGCAATCGAAGTTGTTTGTTGGCCGTCGCCTAATGGTAAATAAACTTCATCCACAAGGACGTATGCACCCACCGTTCGTGCTACTTCAACGATTGCTTGCATCAGTTCAGTCGAAATGACCGTCCCAGTTGGGTTATTAGCATTGTTCAAACAAATCAGTTTGGTTTCTGGTCTAATTAACTTTTTCAGTTCAGCAATATCTGGGCCCCAATTATGGGCCTCATCCAACTGCCAATACGAAACGGTTGCCCCAATTGAGATGGGAATTTCGTAGAGTTGTTGATAAGTTGGAAACATAGTAATCACGTGATCGCCCGGTTTCACTAAGGCATAGAGCGCTAATAAATTGGCACCGGTCGCCCCGTTAGTTTGCAACACCTGGTTACTATTAACCGTTTGATACAATTCACTAACAGCTTGCTTAAAAGCCTCTGAGCCCTCAATCGCACCATAATTCATCTTTTGTTGCGCTAAGTCTTGATAAAATTGCGTCCCGTTATCAGGCGAGAGGGCCATCAATTCTGACATGGTCATTGAGGCAATCGTACTTTGCGCGATATCCAAAGTTGCTTGTGTTTCGTACACGTTTAACCACTCTTCAACACCAAAATTTGCAATTTCCATTAGCTTGGCCTCTATTTCGTAATAATTGTCCCGGCATCATGTGCCAATAAATTCTTCACGTTATCAAGGGAAGTGATGATGGCCTTACTATCAGGACGATTATTAACGTATTCGATTGCGGCTTGAATCTTAGGAAGCATGCTGCCTTTAGCGAATTGATCGTCTTTGATGTAATCTTCTAATTCAGCGACTGAGACGTTGGTTAATTTCTTTTGATCTGGCTTGTTGAAGTTAACATAGACGTTATCCACAGCTGTTAAAATAATTAACATGTCTGCGCCCACTAATTCCGCTAATTTTTCTGAAGCGAAATCCTTATCAATTACGGCTTCAACGCCGCGAAGCTTGTTACCATCTTTAGCAACTGGCACACCGCCGCCACCGGCTGAAATCGTGATCACGTTACCTTCAACTAATTTTTGAATAACGGGTGCTTCTTGAATCCCGATTGGCCGTGGTGAAGGGACTACCCGCCGCCAGCCACGCCCGGCATCTTCAACAAAATGTGCTCCTGGATTGATACTTTGTTGTTTCTTAGCTTCTGCTTCGGTATAGAAAGGCCCGATTGGTTTTGTTGGGTTTTGGAAAGCTTCATCTTTAGCATCAACAATCGTTTGAGTTACGATTGTGGCAACATCTAAAGCCAAGCCTTCTTCTGCTAAAACTTCGTTAAAGGCATTTTGCATCCAGTAACCAATTTCGCCTTGTGACATTGCACCGACCGTATCTAATGGCATTGCTGGTGTTTTTTCAGAATCGCTAGCCGCTTGTTGAATCAACAAGTTACCGACTTGAGGCCCATTACCATGCGAAATAATGAGTTGGTCGCCTTGTTTTACGAAGGCAACTAATTGTTTAACCGTTTCCTTAACGGCTTTGATTTGAGCGCTTGCTGAGGCATCAGTTGATAAAATAGCATTCCCACCTAATGCAACGACGATTTTACGTTTTGTCATAATCCTGTCCTACTTTCTGTTAATTAATTGTGGTTTCAATTAAAAAAGGAGCCGGGACAAAACAAAGTTTTGTTTTCCAGCCCCTTTCTACAATCTAGTTATGCTTGAGGTATGAATAAGTTGCCTAATGTTGCTGCCATGATTGCTTTGATTGAGTGCATTCTGTTTTCAGCTTCTTCAAATTGACGCGCATATTTGCTTCTGAATGCTTCGTCAGTAATTTCCATTTCTTGAATACCGAATTGTTCGTCAATCTTCTTGCCATATTCAGTTTCAATATCATGGAAAGCTGGTAAACAGTGCATGATAATCATGTTTTCGTTACCGGTCTTCTTAACCATGTCCATGTTAATTTGGTATGGTTTCAACAAGTTAACTCGTTCTTCAAACTTATCTTCTTCACCCATTGAAACCCAAACGTCTGTGTATAAAACATCTGAGCCTTTAACACCAGCGTCAACGTCTGAAGTAATCATGTTCTTGCTGCCTGTTTCTTTAGCGTAACCTTCAGCTAAATCACGGACTTCTTGTGTTGGTTGTAATGAGTCTGGGGCAACGATGTGGATATTAACACCTAACATTGAACCTGTTACTAACAAGCTGTTAGCCATGTTGTTACGGCCATCACCAACATAAGTTAATGTCACACCTTTTAACTTGCCGAAGTTTTCTTTAACCGTCATAAAATCAGCGATCATTTGTGTTGGATGCCATTCGTCAGTTAAACCATTCCATACAGGAACACCTGAATATTTAGCTAAGTCTTCAACCACTTTTTGGCTAAAGCCACGGAATTCAATGCCATCAAACATGCTTCCTAATACTTTGGCTGTATCTTCAACTGATTCTTTTTTACCAAGTTGAATATCATTTTTACCTAAGAATTCTGGGTGAGCCCCTAAGTCAATGGCAGCTGTTGTAAAAGCAGCACGCGTTCTGGTTGAATTTTTTTCAAATAGTAAGGCAATGTTCTTACCTTCTAGATAGTGATGTGGAATCCCTTTTTTCTTTAAATCCTTCAAATGTAATGAGAAATCGATTAAGTATTCGAGTTCTGATTTAGTAAAATCTTTTTCTGCTAATAAACTTCTGCCTTGAAATACGCTGTTTGTCATGTTAATCAACCTCGTTTTTTATTGTTTATTTTTTTAAGTCTTCTCTTACAAGTGGCATACTCATACAACGTGGACCCCCACGACCGCGTGATAATTCACTTGATGGGACTTCGATCACTTTAATGCCGTATTGACGTAAGTTTTCGTTTGAAACATAGTTGCGATCATAAGTGACAACAACGCCAGGTGCGATTGCTAATGTGTTAGAACCGTCATTCCATTGTTCACGAGGGGCAACAACTGCATCGCCACCACCACATGGGATTAAGGTTAATTCAGGCACTTCCAAAGCATCCCGGAGGACTTTTTCAAGATCTGTTTGATGTGTAATCTTGATTTCGTCGTTATTGCCTGGTTCTAAGATATAAGTATCAACCATGCCGCCAGCACCTTGGATGCCTGGATGAATGGTGAACTTATCATAATCAATCATGGTGAAGACTGTGTCTAAATGCATCATGGCATGATTATGTGGAATCTTAATTGCTAAGATTTTTTCAAAGCCACTGTGGTTAGCGAATAATACCTTGGCAAGTTCTTCAATTGATTGTGCGGATGTCCGTTGTGAAATCCCAATTGCAAGCACTTTATCGCTCAAGATTAATTCGTCGCCGCCTTCCATGCGATCGATGTGATCGCGGTCGCGCCAAACTTGTGCGCCTTGGTTAGCAAAACGAGGATGATGTTGCATAATAACTTCCATGAACATTGATTCTCTTTGCCGAGCTTCAAAAGTCATTTTATTAATTGTTAAGCCATCCCCCATTGATGCGGCAGGATCGCGTGTGAAGTATAGGTTAGGCATTGGATCCATATAGAATGGATAGTCATCATCAGCACTAACGTCAATCAATGCCTTTGATTTAATATCGATTTCGTTGGTCCGAACCCCAGCCATGATTTTTTCAACCATGTCTAACGTTGCCATACTGATTAAGTAGTCTTTTAAGGCTGCTTGCACTTGTGGTGATTTGATGTGTGATTCGTTCAACATCTTATCAAGGAAAGCTTCCTTAACGTCACCAGCATCGATTGCTTCGGCAGCGAGGTTTTCTAAGTAAAGCACTTCAACACCATTGTCACGTAATGTTTGTGCAAATTGATCGTGTTCTTTTTGGATTGTTGGTAAATAAGGAATATCATCAAACAATAAACGATACATAATGTCAGGTGTAATGTTTTCGACTTCTTTACCTGGCCGTTTTAGTAAGACCGTCTTAAGTTTTCCGATTTCGGAATTTACATGAATTGGACTTGTCATTTAAAACTACCTCCTTTGTTTACAAGACCTACTATAGTCGCGGCAGTAATCGCTTTCAGGGGGATTCTTACACTTTTAATGTTAGCAATTTCACGTTTTATAACCAGAATCCTATCGCATCAATTGATAACGCTTACTTTAAAAACATAAAAAAAAACTAAGATACCTGAGTATCTTAGTTTCGTTTGGACAATTTAATTTTAAACTTTATTTTAAAACGAGTTGGTAAGCAAAGCGTTTAGGTGACGGATCATCAGCAATCAAGATATCGCCACAGTAAGTAAAGCCCGCCTTTTGAATGACGTGTTGCATGGCTAAATTATCGGGATGCGTATCGATTCTAACATCGTGCGCGCCGTCAATACTGGCGGCCGTAATTAATAATGTCATAAACTGATGGGCCAAATGTTGGCCGCGAACTGAACCATCTAAGGCCATCCGGTGAATTGAATAATAGGGATGACTAGAAGCAACCGGTTGCCAGTCACCATTAGTGATTGCACTGTAGCCGTCATCAACTGTATCGACAATTGAGGCGACGCCAACAATCGTATCATCCTTAATTAAGATATAACAATATTCTTGGCGAATATCATTTTCAAACTGACTTTCACTAGGATCGCCAGCTTGCCACTGGTTAACACCCCGTTCTTTTAACGCGGCTTTAGCACCATCGATAATTGCTGAAATTCGTGGTAAATCAGAAAAAGCGGCTTTTCTTAAATACATCAATGCTCACACCTCGATTACATAATTTATTTAACAAACATGGCATCGCCAAAGCTAAAGAAACGATAACGTTCATCAACAGCATGTTGATAAGCGTTTAAGATGTTTTCGCGGCCGGTAAATGAAGCCACTAACATGACTAAGGTTGATTTTGGTAAATGGAAGTTCGTGATAAAAGCATCAACGGCTTTCCATTGGTAACCAGGTTTGATGAAGATTTCTGTCCAACCACTGTCGGCTTTGATTTCGCCATCAAACTTCGTTGCGATTGTTTCTAATGTCCGAATGCTGGTTGTCCCAGTCGCCACAATCCGACCACCATTTTGTTTGACTTCGTTCAACGTTGCAGCAGCTTCTTCTGTTAAACGATAAAATTCGCTGTGCATCTTATGATCTTCAACATTGTCTTCTGAAACAGGGCGGAAAGTCCCTAGACCAACGTGCAACGTTAAGTAAACCAACTTGATGCCTTTATCTTGCACCTTTTGTAAAAGTTCTTCTGTCCAGTGGAAGCCGGCTGTTGGTGCAGCGGCTGAACCTGGTTCCTTAGCATAAACTGTTTGATACATTTCTGGATCATCTAGTTTTTCCTTGATGTATGGTGGCAATGGCATTTCGCCTAAAGCTTCTAGAATTTGCATGAAGATCCCGTCGTATTTAAATTCGATCATCCGACCACCATGTTCAAGTTCCTTAGTGACAATGGCTCGTAATTGGCCATCACCAAAGACCACTTCGGTCCCCACTTTAGCCCGTTTAGCAGGCTTCATTAAAACTTCCCATTCATCGTCATGCGTATTGTTTAATAACAAGACTTCTTCATGACCACCAGTATCAGGTTTAACACCGTATAAACGTGCTGGTAAAACACGTGTATTGTTCATGACAACTGCATCGCCAGGGTTTAATTCGTCAATAATATCGTAGAAAACCTTGTCTTCTAAAGCGCCAGTTTCGTGATCCATCACTAATAAACGTGATGCTGCTCTTTCAATCATTGGTGTTTGTGCAATTAATTCTTCTGGTAAATTGTAATCAAAATCTTCTGTGGATACCATGTGGTTACCTCTTTCTATTTTTCTGGATAAGGCATGCCTAAATGGGCATAACCGGCCGGCGTTACCATCCGACCTCTTTGCGTTCGTTTTAAAAAGCCAATTTGAAGTAAATATGGCTCGTAAACTTCTTCAATTGTTTCGTTTTCTTCACCGATATTGGCGGCAATGGTTTTTAAACCGACTGGTCCGCCTTGATAATAATCAATCATCATCTGGAGGATTTTGCGATCGACACCGTCTAAACCCCGAATATCAACTTGCAACTGACTTAATGCGTGATCAGCAATCGCCTGATCAATCGTATTTTGGTCAGCCACTTGTGCGTAATCTCGAGTTCGTTTCAACAACCGATTGGCAATCCGCGGCGTCCCTCGCGAGCGACGTGCGATTTCTAACGCACCATCTGGCACAATCGACATATTAAAGACGCCGGCTGAGCGTTGCACAATGTCCATCAAATCAGCTTCCGTGTAATAAGCCATGTGTTCCACAATCCCGAAACGATCCCGCAGTGGTGCGGACAATAAGCCGGCCCGCGTCGTCGCGCCAATCAATGTGAATGGTGGTAATGGAAAATGGACGGGATGTGCGGTGGGGCCTTGACCAACCACAATATCGATGTAGAAATCTTCCATCGCTGAATAAAGTAATTCTTCAACCATCTTAGGTAAGCGATGAATTTCATCAATAAATAAGACATCCCCGGGTTGTAATTCGTTTAATAACGCCACTAAATCCCCAGGCCGCTCGATTGCAGGGCCACTCGTCGTTCGAATCTGGACTTGCAACTCGTTAGCAATCACCATCGCTAACGTCGTTTTCCCTAAACCTGGTGGGCCATAGAGTAAAACGTGATCGAGGGACTCTTCCCGTTTTTTGGCCGCTTCAATATAGACCGCTAACTCATTTTTAACCCGATCTTGACCGATATATTGTGCAAGGACTTGTGGCCGCAATGTTTTTTCAATACTTGCTTCAGCAAAATCATCGTTTTCGGCTGAAACAATTCGCTCATCTGCCATTTAAAGTCCTCCTTATTTCTTCATCAATAACCGCAAACCTTCTCTGAGATACTGATCAGTTGTTTGCGCTGCAAAATCAGTTAACTTAGGCGTAATCGCTTTGACTTCCCGTGCGGAATAGCCAAGCGCACTCAAGGCTGCTAGCGCGTCACTTAATTCAGGTGAATCGCCTTGGCTGCCTAAATCAATTGCCGTTTGACCGACTAACGTTGCGCTTTGTTCTAGATCGCCTAACTTACCTTTAAGGTCTAGGGCAATCTGTTGGGCCGTCTTCTTCCCGACACCTGGGAACTTCGTTAAGTACCCAATATCATCGTTCATAATCGCTTGAATTAAACCAGAATGGTCGCTGTTGGCCAAAATTGCCAAGGCACTCTTGGGACCAATCCCGGAAACACTGATTAATTTTTGGAAAAGTTGTTTTTCATCTAAGTCATAAAAACCAAAAAGCGTAATATCAGTATCGCGTACCGCTTGGTGGACATATATTTGAACCACTTCACTCATTGATTCTATATAGCGATATGGATTAGCAACTTGTAATTGGTAGCCAATTCCTTGAACTTCCAAAACAACATAATACGGATTAACCGCCGTCACTAAACCTTTTAAATATTCATACATAATTTAACCTACTTTACGAGAACATATATTTGCTTGCTAAATTGTACCATAAATACAGAGTGTGATTCAAAGCGATTTGGCTGCGAGCATTTGCTTAGTATCGTGAATAAACGACCCCGTCGATTGTTTGCGATGCGGCGCAAAGCACAACAGCCAGCTTTGAAGAACACGTTTCAAATTAAGGTGTGATTCAAAGCGATTTGGCTAAGAGTGCTCTTCACACCGTGGAACTTCCGAGCATTTGCTTAACTTGGCGAATTAACGATGCAATCGTTGATTTGACAAGTGTCGGCAAAGCACAGGAAGTTGGTGTGAAGAGCACGTTTCACCAAAATTGGGATCAGTCCCGTCCTACTCGGTCCCAATCCCAATGATTAATATTCTCGTATTTTTGGTGGTTGATAAGTCGCAATAAACATCGCCATTTCAGTTAAAGAATCTGTAAACAAGTATTTTTCGAAATCAACTTGCGTTAAAAAGCCTTCTTCAACCATGTGCGCTAAGAATTGTTGCAATAAATCATAATACCCCGCTACGTTGTAGAAAATGCAGGGGCCATCTTGCTGGCCAATTCGCGCCCACGAAATCACTTCGCTCATTTCTTCTAACGTGCCTGGTCCACCTGGTAAGGCAATGAAGACGTCGGCCAATTCAATCATTTTTGATTTCCGTTCGGCCATACTATCAACCATCACCAAATCGCTTAAGCCAGCATGCGCTGGTTCGCGTTGGTTTAAGAATTCAGGCATCACACCGACTACCTTGCCACCATTTTCTAAAACGGTATCGGCAATCGTACCCATCAAGCCAACCCGACTCCCACCATAAATTAATTGATCTTGTCGTTTGACTAACCAATGACCTAAATCGCTGGCGGCTTGCGTATAAACCGGACGACGGCCACTGCTAGCCCCACAATAAACTGCTACATTTATCATTTTTAATTCCTCTTAATCCTGCAACATTCTTACAACAGTGCTGACTGGTAAGCCAACCACGTTGTAAAAGTCGCCATTAATTTTCTTAATTAACAGTGCCCCCGCGCCTTGAATCCCATAAGCGCCGGCCTTATCCGCATATTCATTTCGATCTAAATATTGTTCAATCTCGGCGATGCTTAAATGCCAAAATGTGACGTCGGTTTGGACGACTTTTTGTTGCACCTGACCGTCTTTCAACAACCACAGTCCAGTATAAACTTGATGTGTCTGACCACTCAATTGGCGTAACATTTCATAAGCATCTTGGCGATCCTTAGGTTTGCCATAAAGCGTCCCTTGAAAACTGATTGTCGTATCCGCCGCTAAAATGGTCGCCGTTGGATATTGAACGGCAATTGCTTCCCCTTTGCGTTGCGCCAGGGTTTGGACATAATCATCCGGTGTTGTTAGCGGTGTTTCGTGTTCATCAATCTGTGCTGGTTGTACCTCAAAGTCATTAACGACGCGCTTTAATAATGCCTGTCTGCGCGGTGATTGCGATGCTAAAATAAACATTATTCGCCCTCCCAACTATGATGTGGTTCTTGAATCCGTTTAAACATCTTTTCCAAATCTTTTTGCGTATAGTGAATCAAAACCGGGCGTCCATGCGGACAATTAAACGGATTTTCGGTCTTCGCTAAATCAGCCAGAAGCGCTTTAGCCTGGGCATCATCTAAATGATGGTGTGCCTTGATTGATTGCTTACAGCTCATCATAATTGCCGTCTTCTCACGAAATTGGGCAATACTAATGCGGCCGTCTTTTAAAACATCGTCAATCATCCCACGAATCGTCATTTCCTCTTGTCCTTGTTCAATCCAAGTTGGGTGACTGTGGACCACAAAACTATTCTGACCAAAATTTTCTAATTGAATTCCAACTGAGGCTAAAAGTTCAGTTTTTTCCTGAATCTTTAGCGCATCACTATTCGGATATTCCAAAACAAGCGGTACTAACAAGTTTTGCACAGAGGTGCTGACTTCCCCAATTTTTTCTCGGTAATATTCGTACTTAATCCGTTCTTGCGCAGCGTGTTGATCCAAGATATAAAAGCCATCTTCACCTTCCGCTAATAAGAAAGTACTATGCAGTTGCCCAATGTAGCGTAACTCTGGAAAACGAACAGTGGGTTCGGCTACGGTTTCATCACTTTCGTCCGTTTCGTCTACCACTTGGTCACCAAACGGCTTCCCAACTGCTTCTGTCGCATACTTCTGATCCCACTTAGCCAATGCCTGGGGTTGCTCAAATAAGGGCCGCTCCGGTGTCATCGCCGGTGTTTTAATAATTGGTGAGGCTAACGGCGTTTCAGTTTCCGCAATTGCTGGTGTCCCCGGTTTGTCCGTTGGCGTGGGCATTGGACTGACTGGTCGTACCGTACCGCTTGGGTGCCGTCGTTCTTGTGTAATTTGGTTTAAATTCATCTGGAGCTGATCAACATCTACCGTCTTGGTCCGTTTCAAATTTTGCATGGCATCTGGAATTAAATTCTCGGTTGCCAGTCTTTCTTTGATTGCACCTTCAATCAAGGTCATCAAGGCAGCTTCTTTACTCAACCGAACTTCCTGTTTCGTTGGATGCACGTTGACATCGATCAATAGCGGATCCATCTCAATCGCTAAGACGGCGATTGGATAGCGGCCAACCATCAATTTAGAGCCGTAGCCCTTGATGATGGCCTTATTCAATTGGTAGTTTTTAATAAACCGACCATTGATTAAAATCGACAAATAATTACGCGTTGCCCGTGTTAATTCCGGCAGCGACACATAGCCTGTTAGTTTAAAATCTAAATCCGAAGCACTCACGGCCAAAAGTTTCTTCGCCATGGTGACGCCATAAATACCGGCGATCGTTTGTTTCAAATCATTGTTGCCAGCCGTTTTTAAAAGTAGATGATCATCATTGGTTAGCGTAAAGGCAATCTGTGGATGACTCATTGCTAATCGATTGACGATATCGACAATGTTTGCCAATTCGGTCTGAAAAGTCTTCACGTATTTCAATCGTGCCGGTGTATTAAAGAATAAATCCCGCACCGTAATCGCTGTCCCCGGTCGAATCGGATTTGTTTTTTGTTCTTCTAACAGACCACCCTTAAAATGAGCAAAGGTTCCTAGAGAGTCTGCGGTTGCCGTTTCAATCGTTAAATCGGAAACGGACGCGATACTAGCTAACGCTTCTCCCCGAAACCCTAACGATTGAATCTTGAACAAATCTTGCCGAGTCGCAATCTTACTGGTGGCATGCCGTTTAAAGGCGACTGGCACATCTTCTGGCTCAATCCCGTCACCGTTATCGATCACTTGAATCATCTGTAAACCGGCCTGTTCAACAACGATATCGACTTGCGTACTATTAGCATCAATCGCGTTTTCAACTAATTCCTTGACCACTGAGGCGGGGCGTTCAATCACTTCCCCCGCCGCAATTTGATTACTTAGAATTTCCGACAGTTCATGAATTTTCCCCATCATCTAATCCTCTCAGTTCACTATTAATGTTTATTTAATTGCTTTTGCCACTCATATAATTGATTGAGGGCTTCTAGTGGTGTGGCGCTCATCAAATCAAAATTCTTAATTGCCGCTACCACTTTATCTGTTTTCTTATCGACCGGAGCCGCCACTTCTGGTTCAAAAAGCGCCATCTGTTCTTCGACAGCCGCTACAGCCGGTTGTGCTGGCGCCACTGTTGCTGGTTGCACCGGTGCCTTTGGTTTATCTTCTAATTGACCTAAAATAACATCGGCCCGTTGTAATAAGGTTTCTGGCATGCCCGCTAGTTTAGCGACATGAATCCCGTAAGACTTATCCGCAGGTCCGGCCAACATCTTGTGTAAGAAGACCAACTCGCCGTTTTCCTCAACCGCACCAACGTGCACGTTACGGAGGGCGGTCAACGTATCAGCTAAAGCCGTCAATTCATGATAATGCGTTGAAAAGAGCGTCTTAGCGTGGACGTGATCATGAATATATTCGATAATCGCTTGTGCCAAGGCCATTCCATCATAAGTGGCCGTTCCCCGACCAATTTCATCGAAGAGAATTAAACTATTGGCGGTCGCACTCATAATCGCACGGTTAGCTTCCATCATTTCTACCATAAACGTACTTTGCCCTGAAATCAAATCATCTGCCGCGCCAATGCGGGTAAAGATTTGATCAAATACAGGCAAGTTCGCTGACTTGGCAGGTACAAAACAACCCATTTGCGCCATGATGACCGTTAAGGCTAATTGCCGCATGTAGGTACTTTTACCAGACATATTAGGCCCGGTAATTAACAACATATCCGTTTCTTTGCCCATTTGAACAGCATTCGGGATATATTTTTGGCGTCCCAATACCTTTTCAACCACCGGATGACGGCCATCGACTAAATCAATTTCGCGACTATCAGTTCTTAGTGTTGGTTGGACATAGTGGTAGCTTTCGCTGACGACCGCAAAACTTTGCAAGACATCTAGGGCAGCTACGCCTTTAGCCAATGTTTGGAGGCGTTCAATTTGTAACTTCACTTGTTCCCGAACTTGGGTAAACAACTCGTATTCTAGAGCGGTTGAGCGTTCTTCCGCCTCTAAAATTAGTTGTTCTTTTTCTTTTAATTCCGGTGTGATGAATCGTTCGGCGTTGGTTAACGTTTGTTTCCGTTCATACCGCCCTTCCGGTAATGAACTCAAGTTAGCCCGCGTGACTTCGATATAATACCCAAAGACGCGGTTAAAGCCGATTTTCAAATTATGAATGCCCGTGGCTTCTCGTTCTTGTGCCTCTAATTGCGCCAACCACTGCTTGCCGTTAGACATCGCATTGCGGTATTGATCGAGTTGTTCATCGTAACCATCTTGAATAATCCCACCATCAGTCACTGAAATCGGTGAGTCCGGATTAATCGCTGTTTCAATTAACGTCCGCACATCATCAACTGGATCTAAACGCGTTAACGCTTGATCAAAAGCCTGCGTTTCATTAATGCCCGTCAAAACATCTTTAATCCTTGGAATCTGTTCTAAGGATGTTTTTAACTGAATCAAATCGCGCCCATTAACGCTCCCAAAAGCAACGCGGCCCGCTAGACGTTCCAAATCATAAACCTTGGTTAGGGCTTCTTGAAGGTTCGTCCGTTCAAAATAATGCTGTAAGAAACTGGCGACTTGGTTTTGCCGATTCTTAATCTGGTTTAAATCCAATAGTGGTCGTTCCAACCATTGTTTTAATAAACGACCACCCATCGCAGTCTTTGTTTCATCTAATAACCACAATAACGTCCCACTCTTATGACCAGTTCGTAATGAAGCCGTTAATTCGAGGTTCATCTTAGCCGAATGATCCAACTTCAAGTATTGAGAAGGTTCATAGGCTTGGGCGCGTTGTAAATGGCCCAAGTGCCGCTTTTGCGTCGTTGCTAAATAAACAACTAACTGTTTAATGACGGCTAACGCTAGTGGTTGTGAGATGTTTTGAGAAACAAAACTGACCTCCGCCGTATCGGCCCCCTCATCTTGATAAGAAACCAAAATTTGTTGTTGGACAAAGGCTTGGACCACTTCGCTTGGGACATCATGATTCACAACCACTTCTTTGGTTTGTAAACTCAACATTTCGTTTAATAACACATCTAAACTACTGATTTGGCTGACTTTCATTTCACCTGTGGATAAATCCGTATAGGCAAAGCCAAACTGATCGTCTTGTGCAACCACTGCCGTTAAATAATTATTTTGTTTAGCGTGACCGGCTTTTTCGTCCATCACAGTCCCAGGTGTTACTAATTGGACAACTTCGCGTTTCACCATGCCCTTAGCCGTTTTGGGATCTTCCATCTGTTCACAAATGGCAACCTTATAGCCTTGATCCACTAAAATATCAATATAGTTTTGCGCCGCATGATGGGGCACCCCACACATTGGAATGGGGTCTGCTGCATTCTTATTGCGCGCTGTCAGCGTTAATTCTAAAAGTTGTGATGCTTTAACGGCATCGTCATTGAATAATTCGTAAAAATCACCCAATCTATAAAATAAAAAGGCGTCTGGATATTGATCCTTAACCTTTTGATATTGGGCCATCATTGGCGTTTCTTTTGTTTTTTGCGGCATTTTCAAGCCCCTTTCTATCTCTTAAAAGCGTGATCCGAATGGATGATCTGGTGAAATATGGATGGGTTTGATTGATTTAGCATGACCCGTTTGATCATCAATTTCAATTAAACAACCATTTAATTGACCAGGACCTTCTGTCACTAGTTCAAATCGTTCTGGGCGTTGCGTCATAAACCGTGAAATGATTTTTTCGCGTTTCACCCCAAGAATCCCGTTATAAGGACCTGTCATTCCGGCATCCGTTAACACTGCCGTTCCGTCCGGTAAGACACGCGCATCGTTTGTTTGCACATGCGTATGCGTTCCGACTAACGCTGAAATCCGACCATCTAAATACCAAGCTAAGGCCAATTTTTCACTCGTTGTTTCGGCATGAAAATCGACAAAAATACAATTGGTTTCCTTGCTGACTTGGGCCACCATGTCATCTAACATTGCAAATGGATCTTCCAACAATTCGCCCATCAATGCACGACCTTGTAAGTTAATGACGGCTAATTTAGCCTGATTGACGTTAATCATCGTCATGCCTTGACCCGGCGTTCCCTTAGGAAAATTAGCTGGTCGCACTAACTTTTTGGCATCATCGATGAAGTCCAAAATATCCCGTTTATTCCAAGTATGATTGCCCATCGTAATGGCATCCGCACCGGCTTGCAATAAGTTCTTGTAATCCTTTTGTGTCATTCCCTTGCCATCAGCGATGTTTTCGCCATTGATAATGGTAACCTGTGGTTTATATTGTTGTTTCAAAAGTGGTAAATACTCGTTCACCATTTTTTGTCCCATTGTGCCAACTGTGTCACCAATAAATAATATTCGCATGTCGCGCCCCTTAATGTTGTCTACTAACTTTAATAGCTTCTATTGTAGCAATTTTTACCATGAATAAAAAGTTCTGGCCAGTGCTTAATGAAACAAAAAAACTTGCACTAAACTAAAACAGTCTAGGGCAAGTTTTTTGTTAATGCTCAGTTGCTAACCGCAACCAAAAGCACTGCTAGTGTTTCAAGTGGTAACTGTATGTTGAGATAATGATGTTTTCACGGCTGGCAAAAGCTGTTCTTAAGCGTAAACTTGATTGGTTATGCAAAATGTTTTGCCATGGTTTTCTTGGCACAAATTGTGGTACCAAGACCGTTGTCGTGAAGTTTCGTTTTTGGGCATTCTTGCTAACAATATCCACAAAACGAACAATTGGTTTTTGAATTGAACGGTATGATGAATGCACATCGACAAAGCGGACGTTCGGGAAATCTTCCTTAAATTCAGCTTGGATTTCACGTTCTTTTTCCGGATTTTCATCTGTCGAAACGTGCATTGCAATGACGTAATCACCGATTGATTGTGCGTAATCAAGCGCCCCGCGGGTAACCTGAGTCACGTTGCTGACCAAGACAATGACGGTTGAGCCATCATAGTCATGTAAGACAGCTTCGTTGGCACTTACTCGTAATTGACGTGCAACCTTCTTATAGTGATCATGAATCTTATAAAAAATCCAGATCATAATTGGCATGATGATGAAGAATGGCCAGATATCAGGTAAACGATAAACGAATAAGATAATTAAAATGGCAAATGAAATCAAGGCACCAACAAAGTTAGCGATTGATTTGCCAAACCAATTCTTAGGCCGTTCAACCCACCACTTACGCAACATCCCTGATTGAGAAAGCGTAAATGGAATGAACACCCCAACGGCGTATAACGGAATCAAACGTGATGTGTCACCGTTAAAGATGAAGATCAACGCCATTGAACCGATTGCCAATGTGATAATCCCGTTTGAATAACCCAAACGATCGCCACGATCCATATACATATGTGGCATATATTTATCTTTTGCTAAGTTATAAGCCAACACTGGGAATGCTGAGAAACCAGTATTAGCGGCAACGGCTAAAATGAAGGCCGTTGCGAATTGAACGATATAGAAGAAGAACCCTTTACCAAAAGTATGTTGTGCAACTTGTGATAAGACCGTTACTTTTTCCATTGGCACAATGCCGTACCAGTAGTTCAAGAATGTGATGCCGGCAAAGAAGAACCCTAAGATAGCAGCCATGATTGCCAATGTTTCAGCAGCATTTGTGGCCCGTGGTTTCTTGAAGAACGGTACCGCATTACTGATTGCTTCAACCCCGGTCAATGAAGATGAACCAGATGAGAAAGCTCTAAAGATCAATGCCATTGAAATCCCTGGTACAACGGCCCCAACTGTTGCTGTTGCGTGGAATGGAATCGCACCTGTGAAAATTTTGTAACATCCGACGATAATCATCAAGGTCATCATCAAGACGAATAAGTAAACTGGCACCATTAAGAACGACGCCGATTCGCGCATCCCCCGGAGGTTCATCGCCATTAAAATAATCACGATGACAAAGGAAATCCCCACCTGGTGCCCGTACATTGCCGGAATCGCCGAGGTAATCGCCTCAGCACCGGCCGAAATACTAACCGCAACTGTTAACATGTAATCCACAAGCAGTGAACCACCTGCGACTAAACCCGCATTCTTACCCAAGTTTTCACTTGAAACGACATAGGCGCCACCACCACCTGGATAGGCGTGGATAACTTGCCGATAAGAAAGGGTTAAAGAAATCAATAACACCAATACGAACGCTGCAATTGGAATTGAATACCAAATTGCTGCTGCAGAAAGCGTCGTTAAAACAACAACGATTTCTTCGGTCCCGTATGCAACTGATGATAAAGCATCAGAAGACAACATTGCCAGGGCCTTAAAGCGCCCTAATTTCTGGTTACCTTCATCGGAAGACTTTAGTGGTTTCCCGATGAAAATCCGTTTTAGTTGTTGCATTGCAATATAACTCCTTTAATTAATCGTATTTCTATACATAAAAAGCCCTCATGTGATAATCGCCTGTTACCATTTCACACGGTGACTTTTGAATATAATATCCTACTTAAAAATAATTGCTGTTTTTTCGAACAAAAGGTATTCTACTATATCTGACACTAAAATACTACAAGAATTTAACTTAGGTACCTATCTATTCTAACCATCATTGACCGTTAGTTATAGCGTCAATTAGCTAAATAAAATCTATTTCGACGGGCGCCTTGCATTCATTATAAGCTAAAAAATGATAATAACCAGCGTTAATTTTGAAAACGACAGCAAAAAAGGCCATCCCCAGCAAAATGCTGGGGATGGCCTTGGTTGGACGTACTGCTTTAACGTGTTTTTTGGTTGCAACAACCTCCGCTTAATCTAAAATTGGCAGTAATCCTAAGCCCAAGATTACTGCCAATTTTGTATTAATGCTCAGTTGCTACCGCAACCAAACGCACTTCTTTTTTAACGTGCTCCTCGAGTAGCCTTTTCCGGTTAACTGCAAAATGGGCATTATAGCAAGAATCGCCATAATGCCCATTTTACTGTTAATCCTCAAAGCCTG
Source organism: Latilactobacillus parasakei (assembly GCF_049674265.1). Taxonomy (NCBI): domain Bacteria; kingdom Bacillati; phylum Bacillota; class Bacilli; order Lactobacillales; family Lactobacillaceae; genus Latilactobacillus; species Latilactobacillus parasakei. The sequence goes on from NZ_CP186861.1 coordinate 1,101,512, forward strand.
ACCAACTCGAGTCACACTTCTTTACTTAACGTGCTCTTCGAGCAGCCTTTTCCGGTTAACTGCAAAATGGGCATTATGGCAAGAATCGCCATAATGCCCATTTTACTGTTAATCCTCAAAGCCTAATCAGCTCGAGTCACACTTCTTTTATTACATCATGCCGCCCATTGCTGATGGGTCCATGCCTGCTGCTGGTGCTGGGTTGTCTTCTGGTTTGTCAGCAACCACTGCTTCAGTTGTTAACATTAGAGCAGCAACACTAGCTGCGTTTTGTAATGCTGAGCGTGTTACCTTAGTTGGATCTAAGATACCCGCTTCAATCATATTTTCCCAGTTGCCGTTTGCTGCATTGTAGCCAACTTCAACAGGTTGTGATTTTACTTTTTCAACAATGACTGAGCCTTCAAGACCAGCGTTTGTTGCGATTTGACGAACAGGTTCTTCTAATGCACGAAGCACAATGTTAATCCCTGTTTGAACGTCGCCTTCTTCTTCAAGAGCGGCAACACTTTCGATGACATCGATTAATGCTGTCCCACCACCGGCAACGTAGCCTTCTTCAACAGCTGCACGCGTTGCATTTAAGGCATCTTCAATCCGATATTTTTGTTCTTTCAATTCTGTTTCTGTGGCAGCACCAACCTTGATCACTGCAACACCACCAGCTAATTTAGCTAAGCGTTCTTGTAATTTTTCACGGTCAAAGTCTGATGTTGTTTCAGCAATTTGTTTCTTGATGTTTTCAACACGTTCTGCGATAGCTGATTTGCTACCAGCACCTTCAACGATTGTTGTATCATCTTTTGTAACAGTTACCTTACCAGCTGTCCCTAATTGATCGATTGTTGTTTCTTTCAATTCTAGACCAAGGTCACTTGTAATCACTGTGGCACCTGTTAATGTCGCGATGTCTTCTAATTGTTCCTTACGACGATCACCAAAACCAGGGGCCTTAACAGCAACCACGTTGAATGTCCCACGAATCTTGTTCAAGACAAGTGTTGGTAATGCTTCGCCATCAACATCATCAGCAATGATTAATAAGGCTTTACCTTCTTGCACAATTGATTGTAGAAGTGGTAAAACATCTTGAATATTTGAAATCTTCTTATCTGTAATCAAAATGTATGGGTTGTCTAAGTCAGCTTCCATCTTGTCGTTGTCAGTCACCATGTATTGTGACAAGTAACCACGATCAAATTGCATCCCTTCAACAACGCTTAATTCAGTATCAATCCCTTTTGATTCTTCAACTGTGATGACACCGTCGTTACCCACTTTTTCCATGGCATCGGCAATTAAACGACCCGTTTCTTCGTTAGCTGATGAAACAGCAGCAACTTGGGCAATCGCATCTTTGCTTTCAACTTTGTGTGAAATTTCGTGTAACTTCTTAACAGCTTCTTTAGTAGCTAATTCAATCCCACGACGGATACCAACTGGGTTAGCACCGGCTGTCACATTCTTCATCCCTTCGCGAATAATGGCTTGGGCTAAAACAGTAGCGGTTGTTGTACCGTCACCGGCGATGTCGTTCGTTTTTGAAGCAACTTCAGAAACTAATTTGGCACCCATATTTTCAAAATGATCTTCTAATTCGATTGCTTTAGCGATTGTCACACCATCGTTAGTGATTTCTGGTGAACCGTAAGCTTTTTCCAAAACAACGTTGCGGCCTTTTGGTCCTAATGTTGTCTTAACAGTGTTAGCTAATTGATCAACACCTGCTAACATTTTTGAACGTGCGTCTTCTGAAAATTTAAGTTCTTTTGCCATAGTTATTTCACCTCAAAAAAATTTTTTAGTTTGTTTTTAAACGTTTCAGTTTATTATTCAATAATGGCGATAATGTCTTTTGCGTGTAATACCAAATATTGTTGGCCTTCATATTCAACTTCTGAGCCAGCATATTTATCGTAAATGACTTCATCATTTTCTTTGACATCAAGTGGGATTCGCTGACCGTCACTGGTCATTGCGCCGGCACCAACGGCAACGACTTTACCAGTTTGTGGTTTTTGTTTGGCGTTACTTGCAATGACAATGCCACCTACTGTTTGTTCTGCTTCGTCTTTAACGGCGATCACTACGCGATCTTCTAATGGTTTTAACACTTAAAATCCCTCCATCACTTTTTCTTTTTTAGCACTCTAAACACTCAAGTGCTAATCACATTTTTTATCATAGCATTTTTTCAGAACATTGCAAGTATTTTGCTATCCCCTTTTGCATTTTAGTAGTCAATGCGCTACGCTATGGTCACATCAACTTTCAGGAGCGTAATCATGACTCAAAGCCAACAAAATTTTAGGCTGATTATCAGCTATCTCATCATTTTATTAATCCCGAGTGCCCTCGTCCGCTTTTTCGGGTTGTCAGATCAATTCTATTTATTCACCACAATCACGGACAGCCTCGGCGCACTTTTATTACTCTATTTTAATTATCGGGGCCCAAAAAATAATCTTGAGAAACACCCCTTACCGCTTAAGAAAGCCATCATCTGGGGCATTAGTGGTATTTTACTCGCGTTAATCGTCCAAATTATCGCTGGTTCAATTGATCATCTACTCTTTAAAAATAGTACGCAATCACTCAATACGCTCACTCTCATGACGGCCCTCAAAGCCCAACCGTGGTTGATCATTATTCTAACGATTGCTGCGCCAACAATGGAAGAACTCGTTTTTCGAAAGGCGATTTTTGGCGGTCTTAGCAGCCGCTTAAATTCGGTATTAGCCGCACTCATCTCTAGTTTATTATTTGCCGTGATTCATCAAGACAGTCATCTAATTATCTACGCGGCAATCGGCCTTTTCCTTTGTTGGCTGTATCGCAAAACGGGTTCCATTTATACAACGATTATCAGTCATGCGGGAATGAATCTCGTCGTAACCCTCTTTTATCTCAGTCATTAAAAAAATAGAGCCCATCAACCGACATCACTGCTGGTTAATGAGGCTCTATTTATTTTGGTGCTTCTTCTGTATTATAATTATCAAGGAAATAAATTAACGTTTGTAACTCTTTCGCTAAATCAACATTTTGAATCCGAATGGTATTCGGTACAGAAATCCGAATTGGGGTAAAGTTCATGATGCCCTTAATCCCCGCGTCAACTAGTTGATCCGTTACTTTTTGAGCGACTTCAATTGGGACCGTCAAGATGACGATTTCAATTTGTTGCAGCTTCAATTGTTCAACCATTTCGTCCATTGAATAAACCGGCACACCTGTTTGGATTGTGCCAATTAATTCAGGTTTAACATCAAAAGCAGCGCTAATCCGAATATTATTCGTTTGTCTAAAGTTGTAATTTAACAAAGCATGCCCTAAATTACCGATACCAATCAAAGCAACATTCGTTAAGCGATCTTGATTCAACGTCTTCTTGAAGAAACTCAAGAGAGACTCAACATCATAGCCATAACCCCGTTTACCGAGCGCACCGAAATATGAAAAATCACGGCGAATTGTCGCACTATCGACTTTAACAGCTTCAGATAGTTCAGTTGACGAAATCTTGGTCTTACCCGAATTGTTTAAAAAGTTTAGATAACGATAATATAAAGGTAAACGCTTCGCTGTGGCTCTTGGAATTTTATTTTCAGCCATTTGGAACCTCCGTTCATTCTTTTACTTGTGAAAATATCCCTACACTATATTGAAATGATACTGAATTTTCTTGTGAAAAGCAATTAATTTACTATTTTGACTGTCTTTGCCCTAAATCTGTTATGATAGTTGAAACGGACTTTAACGATTCCTTAAAATGGTACCTTAAAAACACGACATCGAAAGGATTTTACATTGTGATATTATTACAGGTTCAACAAGTCGCCCGTCACTTTGGCGGTGACTACTTATTTAAAAATGCACAATTGGAAGTGCAAGATCACGCCCGCGTCGCCTTAGTTGGCCCTAACGGTGCTGGTAAATCAACACTTTTGAAGATGATTGCTGGCATTACGACACCCGATGATGGTCAAATTATTCTGGGTAAAAATGTCCAAGTTGGCTACTTAGCCCAAGATAGCGGTCTTAGTTCTGAACGGAACATCTATGACGAAATGCTAACGATTTTCGAAGGGCTCCGCCAAATGGAAGCTCAGATGCATACGTTAGAACAAGCAATTGCCGATCCAGATGCTAATCGTTCAGATGAGGACTACCAAGCCCTCTTAAAACAATACGATCAGATTCAACACGACTTTTCTGAAGCAAACGGGTATGGTTACGAAGCCGAAATTCGTGGTGTATTGCACGGTTTCCAATTCCCAGAAGAAACTTTCACCAAACCAATCAGCACGCTATCTGGTGGCGAACGGTCCCGCTTAGCACTTGCTAAGCTATTACTTGAGAAAAAAGACGTCTTAATCTTGGATGAACCAACTAACCATTTGGACATTCAAACCTTAACCTGGCTTGAAAATTATCTTCAAACCTATCCCGGCGCACTTTTAACCGTTTCTCATGACCGCTACTTCTTAGACAAGATTACTAAAGAAGTTTACGATATGAGTCGCCACACACTAACGCACTACACCGGCAATTACAGTCACTTCTTGACGCAAAAATCAGCCAACCTATCACTCGAATGGAAGGCTTATGAAAAACAACAAGCCGAAATCGAGAAGCTACAAACATTCGTCGACAAAAACTTAGTTCGAGCCAGCACGACTAAGCAAGCCCAAAGCCGCCGCCGGCAACTTGAAAAGATGGATAAGTTAGAACGCCCAACCAACGACGCGTCTAAAATCCACTTCCATTTTGATATCGATCAACCAAGTGGTAACGAAGTCTTGCAAGTCGTTGACGCAGCTGTTGGTTACTCAGCCGACAAAGTAATGGTCGAACCCATTAACTTTGAAGTCAACAAGCAAGAACGCTTAGCGATTATCGGACCTAATGGGATTGGTAAATCAACACTTTTAAAGAGTATCCTTCATCAAATTCCATTCTTAAAAGGTCACGAACGTGTTGGTAGCAATGTTTCTATCGGTTATTATGACCAAGAACAACGCAACCTCCACGCTAACAAAACGGTTCTTAATGAATTATGGGATGAACATCGCACCACCCCTGAAAAAGAAATCCGCACACTTTTGGGCAGCTTCTTATTCACCGGTGACGATGTTTTGAAAGTCGTCTCACAATTAAGTGGTGGCGAAAAAGCACGACTACTACTGACTAAATTAGCCATGAACCATGATAATTTCTTGATCATGGATGAACCGACTAACCATTTAGACATCGATAGTAAGGAAGTTTTAGAACAAGCCTTACGCGAATTCGATGGTACCGTCCTCTTCATCTCCCATGACCGGTATTTTATCAACCAAGTGGCAACCGGCATCATTGAACTGTCAACCACCACTGGCAGCAAGCGCTACTTAGGCGATTACGACTACTATCTCGCTAAAAAAGCTGAGGAAGAAGCCTTCGCACAAGCCGCTGAAGTGCCAGTTGAAGTCAGTGATCAACCTGTTACTGCTCAAGATAATTATAAAGCCAGCAAGGAAACACAACGGGCACAACGGAAGTTAGAACGGGAAGTCGCTGCTTTAGAAGAACAAATGGCAACACTCGAAGAACAAGCAACTGCCATTCAAGAAAAAATGACGCAAGCCGATATCATCACTAAACCATTGGTCTTGCAGGAATTACAACAAGATTTAGAAAAAGTGCAAGCAGACCTTGCCCAAACAGAAGCTGATTGGGAAGAACAAGCGATGGCACTCGAAGAATTGACTAATTAAAAACCAGAAAAAGCGCGTATCCTACGATACGCGCTTTTTCTAGCCAACAATTTGTTTGCCAAATGGGCTCAATGATAAGCTTGCTAATTTAAAATGTTGATGGGCAAATGGGATGCCGACAATTGTAATTGTTAATAACAAGCCCCAGAAAATATGGTTAGCCCATAAAATGAAGCCTCCAAAGATAAACCAGACAATATTTAATAAAAAGGAGCCCGCACCACCGCTCGAAACAACTCGTGCATTAAATGGCATTAACGTCAGACCACCAATTTTGAAACATTGTAAGCCAACTGGAATCCCCACGATTGTGACACACCACACTAAGCCGGCTAAAAACCAACCAACTGCACTCACTAAGCCACCGAAAATCCACCAAATAATTGTGCCTAAAAGACTCATTAGCTTCTCCTCCTCTACTCTTTTCTCCGATTATACAGACTTGTCTAACCCTAATCAAAAAGCCCGCCTAATTACTTAGGTGGGCTTTGTTTTAAATCATTAACCGATTAGTGCTAACGCTTGTTTCAAGACGGTTTCGCCATCCATCATCCCGTAGGCTTTCATATCGATCACTTCAACACCAATGCCTTTAGGTGCCAATTTTTCTTTAAATTGACCTTCCATAAAGCGTACTTGAGGGCCTAATAAGACGCAATCAATTTTTTTGTTTTCTAATTGGTTATCTGCATCTGATGCGCCAGTTGCGAAGATTTCTGCATCGACACCTTGTGCTTCTGCTGCCTTTTGCATTTTTGAAACGAGCAAGCTGGTTGACATACCTGCTGCACAACATAACATGATTGTTTTTTCTGCCATAGTAATTACCCCTTAATTTTTTTAGATTGAAATGAAAGAATTGTACAGAAAGTGAAATGAAGCGTTTTCATCACTGCTGTAAATTCAGTATAAGCGCTTTCTAAATAATTGTCAATTAATGTTATTTTTTAATTTAAATAATTGCTGATTCCCCTTTACTGACTATTTGTTAATAAATTAACTAATAACTAGTGTTATTTTATATTGATTTTTTTAACCTGACTTTTCCTGTCAACTATGGTTAAATGGCTTTTAGACACTTTTTTTCGGAGGCAACATGTTTAAATTTAAATCACTTTATCTATTTGGTTATGGTCTCATTCTGAGCGCCATCGTCGGTATCTTGCTCGGCCTTTTTTACAGCTTGCAAAGTACCCTAATTGAAATTTTCTGGCAAAAAGCAACCTTTGGTGGCCTCTTAGACGCCATTATGCTGGTGGTGGTGGGCCTAGTCATTATTATTTCACGACACTATTTTGGGCCCCTCCCACAAAATTTGGGGGTCATTAAGGCTGATCTCAAACAAGCGGGCACTGCTAATTATCGCTATGTCCTCTTACAAATGCTGATTCCAGCTGTTATTTTAGTCAGTGGAACAAGTCTGGGCCCTGAAGCAACGTTGGTTAGCTCAACCTTCCTCTATAGTATTTGGCTTGCTGATAAGCAACGCTACGTCGCCGCGCATTTTGATGACTTACGTGTACAATCAATAGGCACGAGATTAAAAGTACTCGCGACACCGCACCGCTATCTATTGCATTATCAACAACCAACCGCCCCACTCACCAAAGTAGCAACCTATCAAAAGAAAGCCCTCATTGTCACTTATTTTTTAAACGGGACCGCATGGTTTAGCGGTGTCTTCATCTTAACTGGTCAACCGTCATTAATTATTCGGTTTGGCCAATCACACTGGCAAGGGCGCGATCTCTATTGGTTTTTACCATTAGTGCTCGGAGGTTATTTACTCGGAAAACTTTGGTTGGCCGGCATGGTGGGCTTACGCAAAATTATGCAAGCCCGCCTCACCAACGATCAGGTCCGCGTCTTAATCGGTGGTCTGGCGATTTTCTTAGCCAGCCTCTTTTTCCCACACATTCTCTTTTCCGGTCAACATAACTTTCATTTATTCACCACGATTTGGCAAGATCAATCAATGCTTTTTTTAATGAGCCGCTCCCTATTAAAACTAATTTTATTAACAATCTGTTTGAACACCGGTTGGCTTGGTGGGGATATCTTCCCGGTATTGTTTGCTTCAACCGCGCAAGGGATGGCAATCAGCCAGTTATTTCCGCAAGTTGATTCCCTCTTTGTCATTGGGTTAATTGCCATCAGTATGGGCAGTGCCATTCTTGAAGCCCCACTGGTAGCTGGATTGATTATGGTTATTTTATTCTTACCGCCTAATCTCTTTTGGGTTGGTATTATTGCTACTGGCATCGTCTTAGGCTTAGAAAAATACCGTCAACATCATCAAGCACGCCGTGAGCAGCACCAAAGCCAAGGTGCGCGACTACATCAAAGAGAAGCCTAAACAAAAAGGGGGCTGGGACAAAATTTACTTTTGTCCCAGCCCCCTTTTTTGTTATCTAAATATTGATGGTCTAAACGTGTTCTATAAGTCATATCCCTCCGGTTAACCCTGAATCTCAAACGATTGCTTACAGCAATCATTCGCCATTCTGTGTTAATCCTCAGGACATACCCGACTTATGATACACACTCTTTTTTAAACGTGTTCTATAAGTCATATCCTTCCGGTTAACCCTGAATCTCAAACGATTGCTTGCAGCAATCATTCGCCATTCTGTGTTAATCCTCAGGACATCCCCGACTTATAGCACACTCTCTTTTTTACTTTTAAAGTTCGTTTTGATATGGAAAGTCCAAACTAGGGACGGCGTTTAAATCTAAATCGGCCAGCGTATTTTGCGCAAGTGCAATGTGGGCAGCAGCGCCAATCATCGCGCCGTTATCGCCACATAAGCGTAGTGGTGGCATGATTAAATCAAAATCTAATCCTGCTGATTCAATCCCAGCCGCTAAGCCTTCTCGCAAGCCTTGGTTGGCCGCAACCCCGCCGGCAACAACCAATTGTTTAACCTTTAGTGATTGTGCTGCACGAAGGGTTTTAGTGACTAATACTTCAACAACACTTGCTTGGAAGCTCGCCGCTAAGTCCGCTTGGTCCAATGTTTCACCAATTTGATCAGCATGGTGGACCGTATTGATAAAAGCACTCTTGAGACCACTAAAACTGAAGTCCAAGTTATCTTCTTTCAACATTGCACGGGGAAAATTAAATGTATCTTGACCTAAATGTGCGAGCCGATCAATTTCCTTACCAGCTGGATATGGCACACCCAATACCCGTCCAATCTTATCGTAGGCTTCGCCAGCCGCATCATCCCGTGTATCACCAATGATTTCAAACTGACCTGCAGCGGGCATATAAACTAATTCTGTGTGACCACCTGAAACCAATAGGGCTAACAAAGGGTATTCTAACGGTTTAACAAAGCGGGCCGCATAAATGTGCCCGGCCATATGATTAACCGGTACAAGTGGCAAATGATGTGCGTAGGCGATTGCTTTGGCCGCTGTGACCCCAATCAACAAAGCACCGACTAGTCCAGGACCGTAAGTGACGGCAACTGCTGTTAAATCAGCATAAGTCACACCAGCTTGTTCCAGTGCTTCTTGTGTACAAAGTGTGATTTGTTCAACATGATGGCGACTAGCGACTTCTGGGACTACCCCGCCAAAACGTTGGTGACTCTTAATCTGCGTTGCGATGACATTACTTAAGATGCGTTGGCCATTTTCAATGACCGCCACACTCGTTTCATCACAACTTGATTCAAAGGCTAAAATTAATTCTTTTTTCTCCGTCATTTTGTTACTCCTATTGACTCAGTATGCGGCACATACTGAATGCATCTTCTTTTTCCTGAACATAATAATTACGTCTGGTTTTAACAACCTTAAACCCCATTCGTCGATAAACAGATTGGGCGCCGGTGTTACCAGTGCGGACCTCAAGGGTAATTTTTTGGCTTGGATAATCCCGCGCAAGTGCAACCACTTCGTGGACTAAAAAGTGGCCAATCCCCCTTTTTTGAAAGCTAGGACGGACCGCAATATTCGTGATGTGGGCCTCATTAGTCGAAAACCAGGCGCCAACAAACGCGACCACTTCTGAGCCTTGGCACAATACTAAATAAATCGATGTCCGGCGCTTGCTGAGTTCACTAGCAAAGGCCCACCGATCCCAGGGTGTTTTACCGCCATAGACCGAGCGTTCAATATCAATCAACGCTGGAATATCGCTCTGGCTAGCACGCGCCAAGTAAAACGGCTGATCATCAATCATGACTTGCCGCGTAACGTAGGGGAGCTCTTTTTTTAACCAAACACGTGGGCGTAGATATTCCCTAAACTTGTTCCACATAAGCTGCCGATCCTTGATCGTCATGTGTCTTACCCCAGTTGACCTCTGCTTCTGTCTTTCTGAGATAATGTGGCCCAAATCCATGGATGTCAGCAACTGGTTCAGCATTAGCCCCCAATTGGCCTAGAACAGCTGCGTGTGGCAAGTTATGGTTGGCATCGACAAAATGGGCCTGACTACCCAAAGTGGCTTTAATCTGTGCGTTAAACTGTTGTACGTCACCGCCAACAAAATAGACAGGTTCATTTAATAACGCCACTTGTGCTAATAAGTCGGTTAGTGCCAAATGTTGATCAGCAACCACGTTTTGTAAGTGCTGGTCTTGCCATTGATAAACACCGGCAAAAACGTTGTCCCGGCGCGCATCAAATAGCGGCACAATCAAAGCGGTTGTTTCTTGAACGTTCCCCGCTAAGAGCGCCAAACTGGAAATCCCGACTAATTCCTTGGCCATTGTCCAGGCAAAAGACTTGGCCGTTGTGACCGCAATCCGCAAGCCAGTATATGAACCGGGCCCTTGTGCGACTACAAACCGGTCGATTGCTTCAATCGATGTCTTAGTTTGTTTTAAAAGTTGATCAATCATTGGTAACAATGTTTGACTGTGGGTTTGCCGAATATTGACGGTCATTTCGCCTAATATTTGTTGGTCTTCAAGTAGCGCCACACTCACCGCTTGATTCGAGGTATCCATTGCCAATAGCTTCATTAATGTCATCCTTCTTCTGCTTATAATCCTTGTTATTCTAGCATAAATTAGCGATTAAATCGACACGCGTCACTTTTAGCTGCACTAAAAAACCACCTTGATAAAGAATAACTTTATCAAAGTGGTCGTTGTTTTTAAAATTATTGAATTCTGTCCTTCAAACGAACAATTGGTTCAAAATGCATCACGAGGTAAATCACAATCGGATGAATGACCATTGTGGCGGCCTCGCCCACTGCTCTTGTAGCAAAGTGGACACTGATTGGGGTCTGACTTAAAATCGATACCCACCATGAATTTAGGCCAAGATTAACGACGACAACCACCGTTAATACCGCTAAAATCACGCGTAACCACGTAATCTTTTGCCGGTAGAAGAAACAGCCGTAAATGAATGCACCTAAGAAGGCTGATAACGTGAATCCGGGGAAATAACCGCCCGGGACACCAATCATCAAACTATTGATGAGATCGCCAAGGACGGCCGCTAAGCCCGCCCAAACTGGCCCAAACCACCAGCCCATTAAAGCGGTGACGATAAAACCAAAACTAATTCTGTAAATCGTTAGCGAAATCGCAAAGCGCGCAATCACTAATTGTAAAGCGATTAGAACAGCTAGTAATACAACGCGTCTGGTGTCTAGCTTCACACCAAATAACCGATCTTGATTAACCATAAAAAAAGCATCTCCCTTTTGGAGTTGCCACAAATAACACTGCGGCGAATGCGGGACTAAAACCGCGAGCATTACTGCTCTTCGTCTGGTGTTCACATTCCGTTCCACCAGCACTTAACGCTTTAATCCCTACTCCGAATCTTTTTAGAACTTACTAAATGTACCACCGATTCCCTGAGGATACAACTATTCAGTTTGTCCACTTCAAAATATATCATCTCAATGTGGTTAAAATTTGCTATACTGGAACTAATTAAGCTTGATTATGAAAGGGACTGACAACTATGAAAAAAATCCTCGTCTTGCACACTGGCGGTACAATCGCCATGTCCGCTGATCAAGACGGTGCAGTCGCACCAACTGGTCAAAATCCAATGGCCGGTTTTGAAAAATTATTCGATAACCAACTCACAATTATTAGTGAAGAATTTGCGAATCTGCCCTCACCACACATTACACCAACCGTGATGTTAGCACTCAAGAATCGCATTCAAGCAGCTGAAGCAACTGGTATCGATGGGGTCGTCATCACTCACGGGACCGATACACTTGAAGAAACTGCCTACTTCTTAGACCTGACCTTGCCTAACAACGTGCCAATTGTTATCACCGGTGCGATGCGTTCTTCTAATGAAATCGGCTCAGATGGTCTTCATAACTTAATTAGTGCCGTTTGGACCGCCGCTTCTGACGATGCCCACGATAAGGGTGTTTTAGTCGTCATGAACGATGAAATCCACACCGCTCGTTATGTGACAAAAACGCACACGACAAATGTCGCTACTTTTAGAACACCAACTTTTGGCCCAATTGGTTTGGTCAGCAAGCACGATGCTAATTTCTTCCAAGAATTAATTCGTTCTGAAATCTGCGATATCCAAGAATTGGTTGAACCGGTCTTCTTATTAAAAGCTTATGCCGGCATGGACGGGACGCTTTTTGAAGCCATCAATCAGCCAACTACTAAAGGCCTTGTGATCGAAGCTCTTGGTGCTGGGAATTTACCACCCGCAACACTACCTGCCATCCAAGCCTTACTGGACCGCAATATTCCCGTTGTGCTCGTATCACGCTGTTTCAACGGTATTGCCGAAGACGTCTACGACTACGATGGTGGTGGCGTTAAATTGAAAAAAATGGGCATTACTTTCTGCCAGGGCTTAAACGGTCCCAAAGCCCGCTTGAAACTTCAAGTTGGCTTAAGTGCTGGTAAAACTGGCGAAGACCTCGTGAACTTCGTCAGCAATGCCGTTTCATAAGAAAACTAACTAAAAAAGGGGTGTGTCATAAGTCGGGATATCCCGAGGATTAACACAGAATGGCGAATGATTGCTGCAAGCAATCGTTTGAGATTCAGAGTTAACCGGAGGGATATGACTTATAAAACACGTTTAGACCATCAATATTCGGATATCGAAAAAGGGAGCTTGGACAAAATTACTTTTGTCCAAGCTCCCTTTTTTTGTATCTGAAACGTACTTTTAGCAATACGCTTATCTTTTAGTCCATGCTATTTCGGCTTCTGCTGCGCTGAGGTCACCCACGGCTACCTTGTGGCGTGTCGTCATTATGTCATCCACCATCACTTGTTCGACCTGGCTTTGTGTCATTTGGCCGTATTGAATTTCATGACCATAACGGATATTAACACTTGTCACCCGATGATCCATCAAGAAATCATAATCCAAGGCGTCTAACATCCATTCAAAATAATGGACGTTATTGACGTGTTGATTGCCATCAATATCAAAATAACGCACGCGGTATTCTTTTTGCGATGCCTTTTCTGAGTCTATCTTCTTAATACGTGGGAATCGTTTGCTACCTTTGATCGCCATTGATTCGAACGGTGCCATGATTTCGGGGACAACGGGCACCATACTGCGCGTTTCATAAGACATCATCACAAAAATACTCTGGACAAAGACACACTCGTCGCCCGCTTCATCGTACAACCAAAAATTCCGATAACAGAAATAGCGATTATAACTCTCTGCTTCCGTCACAATCCGCACCTGTTCATCCACTTTGGGCATCCGGTTAATCGTCATTTGATATTGCGTGACAACCCAACCAAGGTTTAAACTATGCATGGTTTCTTCGCCGACGTTGAGGTCATTGAGTTGGTGTTCTGAGGCCAAAATTAAAACGTTGACCAATGATGCTAAGGTCAATTCGCCTTTAATATCCGTTTCAAAATACGGAATCCGATATTCCTCTGTATACTGCTTGCCTGCCATCTTATTTCCTCTATTCTGTTAAATCGTGGTACGCGTTATAGACCACCTGTTTCTTCAAGTCATTGGCCTTAGCGACCGTTTTAATGGCAACATTAGGACTAGCCCCTTGTTGAATCTGGGCTTCGACTTGTTCTGATAGTGATAAAGTCGGATCAGTGTCCACCACACTTAGGTTTTGAGGTGTTGGGTTGCCCGCTACGATAATCACAAATTCACCGCGCATTTCATTATCAGTTGCCCAAGTTAAGGCTTCTTGTAAATCACCGCGAATAAATTCTTCAAACTTCTTCGTCAATTCTCGGCCTAAAGTCACTTGGCGCTCGCCACCAAAACCGTTAATCAACGCTTGTAACGTCTTTTTTAAACGATGAGGCGCTTCGTAAAAGATGGTTGTTTCCGGCTTTAAGGCTAATTGCGCGACCGTTTCCGTTAATTCTTTACCTTTACGTGGTAAAAAGCCAAAGAACGTAAAGGGTTGCGGTGTAATCCCGGAAGCAATTAACGCCGTAATCCCAGCATTCGCCCCTGGTAGCGGTACGACTGCGATATTGGCTTCGATACAAGCTTTGACCAATTCATGACCCGGATCGCTAATTGATGGCATCCCCGCATCACTGACTTGGGCAATGTCGTCGCCCGCTTCCAATTTTTCAATCAACGTTTCAATCCGTTGTTGCGTATTATGTTCGTGGAAACTAATTTGCTTGGTTTCAATTTCAAAGTGGTTCAATAATTTTTGCGTATTACGTGTATCTTCAGCCGCAATTAACTGAACGTTTTTTAACGTCTCAATTGCGCGGTAAGTCATATCACCCAAGTTGCCGATTGGTGTTGGCACCAAATAGAGCACCCCTTGAGTGGTTGTTTTAAAACTAGATTGTGTTTGCATGTTTAATTATCCCTTCACGCCGTAATGACTCGAGCTTATAAAAGCGGGCGCCGCGACAAATAATCTTGCCTCAGCGCCCTGTTTGCGTTGCTTAATGATTAATCAGCTGTCCGTTCGCCATAAATAACGTCGTTACAAAAGGCGCATGGTTCGTCGTTTTCACGTCGCGAGCCATAGAAATAAGGACAGATATGAAAGCCTTCTTCATACAGATTCTGTAAATTTTGTTTAGACTTAGACAAACCTTGCGATAAATCTTTGGTGTCAGTTTCCTCAGTTGTTTGTTGTAATTCCTGAAGGTGTTCTCTGAGGTGTTTATTTTCAATCTCTAATTCTGCATTTTCTTCCAGAACTTTAGATAAAACTGCCTTCATTTCAGTGATGCCGTCAAACGTTAACTTGGCCTGCTGCTCAATAGTTAATAATTGTTCGTATAAGTCTGTTTTACTCAACGTTTACATCCTCCCGATGGCCTTTTAAGCTAATTTTTGAACTACGATCCGCTATGCTACTGCGATTAAATTTAACGTTAAACTCTCTAAGACGTTTTGGCAACTCACATTTTGTTCAAACGTGCGTTGAGCCGTTAAAACGAATTCTGTTTGCGCCACAATCTCCGCTGCGGTCATTTGTTGACTAATGGTATTTAACTGCGTGCGATACTCACTAAAACAAAGGTCCCCCGCCAAATCGTACCGGCAGTTTAAAAGATCTTGATACCACAAACCGATTAAGTTTAAGGCAATCTTTTGTTGAGACCGATCCGCCAATAATGGTAGTAGTTGCGTTTGAATGGCTACGAAACTCTCCAAATCCTTTTGGGCAACTTTTTGGGCCCAACTCGTGATTTTAGCAACGACTTGCATTAGCCAGTCTTCAGCCAATAATTGTTGCGCCTGCGTTAAGTCACTCGTCAAGTGACTCAATAGCTGTGCCTGCGCTGGTAAAATCTGTGCTTCTTCAAATTGTTGCCGGACCATTTCCTTCGGCAGATTAGCTAAATCAATCACTTGAAGCCGCGACAAAATCGTCGGTAACATCAGATTCTTATTGCTGGTACATAAAATCGCATAGACGTTTGGGGCCGGTTCTTCCAAAAATTTCAATAAACTATTGGCCGCACTAGCCGTCAATGTCTCTGCCGCTTCAATAATGAAAAGCCGCTGACTCGATTCCATCCCACTCTTAGCAACTTCTTGCTTCAAATAACGAATATCAGCAATTTTAATGCTCTTACCGTCGGGTTTTATTTCGACAACATCGGGATGATTCCCAGTTAAAATCCGCTGGCATTCAGGACATTGATAGCACGGTTGGTTGTCTTCATTGACCTGTTGGCAAAAAAGTCGCAGTGCCAACCATTGTGCCAATTGCATTTTACCCACACCTTGTGCACCGGCTAATAAATAGCCATGTGCTAACTGCCCACGCGCAATAATCTGGGCAAACTGCTGGACAAGCTTGGGTTGCATTTGTTCAATTGTTAAAGTGGCCATTGTTTAGAAACGGTGGAATTGTTCGATTGGCATCACAAAGACGGTTGCCCCACCGACTTGTACTTCAATAGGGTAAGACATTGAACTGTCCATTGTGGCATCCATATTGATAGGAGGTGTCATAAATTGTTCGCGTGCTTGGCATGTTTCTTCAATAATCTTCAAGGCTTCTGGGACCCGTTCGTCTTCAATCCCCACGATAAACGTTGTATTGCCAGATTTCAAAAAGCCACCAGTTGTTGATAACTTCGTTGCTCGAATATTGGCATCAATTAATTCACTACTTAATAAGTTACTGTCTTTGTCTTGGACGATTGCTAATAATAATTTCATCTTAATCTCTCCCCTTATACTTCAAATAAATGCGGATTTGCTTGTGCGATGACTTGTAAACATTGTGTCACAACCGCTTCAAGGGGTTGTGAGGCATCAATTGTTTTAATCCGTTCTGGGTGCGCTTGTGCTAGTTTCAAATAAGATTGACGCACTTTTTGATGGAACGCTAATTTTTCCTGATCCAAACGGTCATATTGATTTTGACGATGCTGCTTAATCCGGGCTAACCCGACTTCAGAAGGCACATCTAAGTATAACGTTAAATCTGGCGTGAGGCCGTCAGTCGCAAATAAATTCATTTGCGCCACAGCTTCTTCACCAATCCCGCGCCCGGCACCTTGATAAGCAATTGAGCTATCCACAAACCGATCACAAATGACGAGTTTGTCGGCTGCGAGCGCCGGTTGAATCTTTTCAACAATATGTTGTCTTCTAGCTGCTGCGTATAATAATGCTTCTGTCCGATCATCCATCGCCGTATTCTTAACATCCAAGATAATCTGGCGGATCTGTTCAGAAATTGGATTGCCCCCTGGTTCACGTGTCACGACGATTTCTTGGGACACTTCTTTTTGTAAGCGTGCCACGACTGCTTCGAGTGCACTGGTCTTACCGGCACCATCTGGCCCTTCAAACGTAATTAATTTGCCTACCACACAACAACCTTCTTCATCAATAGAGTTACTCTTATTTTACTTGATTGAGCAAACAAGGTAAAGGGAAGGGGTTAAAAGTTCGCTAATAAAAAGACTGGGCCTTGATAAAATCACTTTTATCAAGGGCCCAATCTTTTTTTTATTATCTTAAAGCATTACGGCTGGCTACTTCGCGCGAAACGGCATCACTGGCCACCTTGCGCTGACGTGCTTGTCGGTATAAAAATTCGAACTTTGCTTGTTGAATCTTACTTTCCATCTCCAACGTTTGATCTAGTCCTCTAACGTTTGCTTGCGTTTTTTGTGCTGAGCGCCACTTATCTTTCACTTGATAAATCAAATCAAGTAACGCTTCATCGCCAGCTTCTCTTAGCGTTGGTTTTCGTCTACCGAACATTATAACCCCACCATTTCTAGATTTCTTGACGACCCTCGACTGCTTTTAATAAAGTCATCTCATCCGCATATTCAATATCGCTCCCGACCGCTAAACCATGGGCTAAGCGAGTAACTTTAATCCCGGCCGGCTTAATTAGCCGTGAAATATACATCGCCGTTGCTTCCCCTTCTGGCGTTGCATTGGTGGCGATGATGACTTCTTTAGCTGGTGTTTTTTGGAGTCGTTTAATTAAATTAGCAATATTAATATCGTCTGGCCCTTTACCTTCAATTGGTGACAACACCCCGTGCAAGACGTGATAGAGACCGTGATAATCGTTCATCCGTTCCATCGACATCACATCTTTAGGTTGTTCGACCACCAAAATCATTTCCTGACTACGCGCGGTATCCCGACAAATCTCACAAGGATCTTCATCAGTGATATTGCCACAGACACTACAATAATGGAGGTCTCGGCGTGCTGAAATCAGATTCTTGGCAAAGTTAGTCACGTCATCTTCATTCATATCAATCGTATAAAAAGCTAATCGCGTTGCTGTTTTGTTACCAATGCCTGGTAACTTCATATAACTTTCGATCAACTTCGCAATTGGTTCTGGATATTGCATATGTGCACTTCCTTATTCGGTTACCTTAGAATGGGAGGCCCTTTGTGAACTTGCCCATTTTAGCTTGTGTTTGTTTATCGATATCAACCATTGCTTTGTTAACTGCCATGATGATTAAATCTTGAAGCATATCAACGTCATCTGGATCAACAGCTTCTGGTTTGATGGCGATATCTTTCATCTTCTTGTCACCAGTCATTGTCACAACAACAGCATCGTTAGCAGCCTTGCCAACGAATTCAGTGCTGTTTAATTCGTCTTGTGTTTGACCCATTTCTTTTTGCATTTTTTGCATTTGTTTCATCATACCTTGCATATTACCCATTCCGCGCATTTTAAAACATCCTCTCAATTTTTAAATTAATCTTTTTGAACAACGACTGCATCCCCGAATAACGCTTGGGCCTGCTGCACAACTTCGTTAACTTCAGGCGCCGGTGCTTTTTCGGCAGTCGTCGTTGGTTGGTCCTCATTATTATGACCTGAAACCGCATGATTTTGCAAATATTCTTTCCGGATTTCTGGCCAATTATCTTGCGGTACTAAGACCACTTTAAACGGATTGCCCGTTAAACGGTTTAAGCCGTTTTCTAGGACCGTCAATAAATCCTGATCGTTATTAGCCCGTTCGAATAAAATTTCGTAGTTAAAAGCGACAACGACGCCACTTTGACTCGCCGCCACCGGTTCAGAAACCCGCATAATCGCCCGTTTGGTAACATCTAACATGTTTAATAAGTCCGGCCAAACTTCTTTTAAGTTTTCTAAGTTAGTCCGAGTAGCATCCGCAAGTACCGGATAAATCAACTTGCGGTTGACCTTCTTACTAATTTTCTTAGCTGGTTTAGGTTTTGCTTGTTGAACAGGCGTACTTGGTCCTGCCGTTTCTAATTTCTGTAAGGCCGCTTGTAACTGAGCAACTTGTTGACTTAATTGGGTCACTTGCTCATTATCGGCTGGAACTGAAGTATTGGCGCTCACGGCCGCAGATACCACTTGTTGTTGCGTCAAACGCACCGTTGCAACTTCCAAATAGATTTCTGGATGATTAGTGAACCGTAATTGTTGTTGTGTTTCATTTAAAATATCGATCACCGTATACAATTGTTCAGCGCTCAAAGCACTGCTAAGTTGTTTGAAGTGTTCGTCCAATAAATCCATTTCATTAGCCATTACCAATTCAGGTGCTTGTTGATACATCAATAAATCACGTACATATTCGATTAAATCTTCAACAAAGCGTTGCGCATCTTTACCCTCAGCTAATATCTGTTGCAATAGTTGCAACGCTGCTTTAGGCGCGTGATCGTGAATTGTTTGTACGTAATCGGCTAATAAAGCTTCCGTCAAACTCCCCGTCACATCCAACGCGTTTTCTAAAGTGACGTGATTATCACTAAAGGATAAGACCTGATCCAAGATACTCAGTGCATCTCGCATCCCACCTTCAGCAGCTTTAGCGATCACTTTTAACGCAGCTGGATCGTAAGTCATTTCTTTTTGTTCCAAGATGTAAGCCATCCGTTTGAATAAATCAGCAGCCGTAATCCGCTTGAAGTTAAAGCGTTGGGTCCGCGAAATAATCGTCGCTGGCACCTTGTGAACTTCGGTCGTTGCTAAAATGAAGACCACGTTGGCTGGTGGTTCTTCCAATGTTTTCAACAGCGCATTAAACGCACCGGTGGATAACATGTGGACTTCATCAATAATATAAATTTTATAATCGGCTTGGGTTGGGGCATACTTCGCTTTATCCCGAATATCCCGAATTTCTTCAACCCCGTTATTTGAAGCCGCATCAATTTCAATCACATCATTTAACGCACCGGCAGTAATTGCCCGACACGTTTCACATTCATTACAAGGTTCGCCATCTTTTTGATAATGACAATTAATCGCCTTGGCAAAAATCTTCGCAGCGGACGTTTTCCCAGTCCCCCTCGGCCCCGTAAATAAATAGGCATGACTCGTCTGTTTTGTGATGATGGCGTTTTTTAATGTTTGGGTCATTGTTTCTTGCCCAACGACATCATCGAACCGTTGTGGCCGCCAAACCCGATATAAAGCTTGATAGCTCATTTAATGACCTCCGCCTTTCACCTAATCGTCCTATTGTTTAAAAAAACTACTTGTTCCATTTTAGCATATTTTACAGTATTTTTTAGGGCCTAAAGGCACTAAAAAAGAGACTGCTCCAAAAATAATTTTAGCTTCAGTCTCCCTGCATCTTCTGAATCAACGTGCTTTTTCAGACATATTGTTACGGTTAGCAGCGCCGCGCAAACAATCGACCACGTCGCTTATTCACGTGACGAGGCTAAGCCTACACAATATGACCGCCTGAAACACACTAGGCACTAAAAAAGGATTAAGTCATATTGACCTAATCCTGGTTAATTTCTAAAAAACTTAAGACACATGATAAAACAAACTTAGTGCTGCTTTCTTCCGAACCTGACACGATTCGTAGGCTCATCATTGTCTCAAGGCCTTACGGCAACTCTTATTCTACCTGATTAGGTTTAAAATTACCAGTTTTTTTCTTCTTTTTTCGACGATTTTCCCGAATTTTTTTGAAAAAAGTCTGTAATAAGGCGGCACATTCAACTTCGCGCACACCAGCCACCACTGTCGCTTGGTGATTAAACCGTTTGTCCGTCAAAAGATTCATCAAGGTGCCAGTCACACCGGCTTTTGGGTCGCTAGCACCAAAATAAACATTTGGAATTCGACTGTTAATAATCGCCCCGGCACACATTGGACACGGTTCTAACGTTACAAAAATCGCCGTGTCTTCTAAGCGCCAACTCTTTTCAACCATGCAAGCTTCTTGAATCGCGATGATCTCCGCATGTAACGTTGCATCCTGTGCGTGTTCGCGAATGTTGTGCCCCCGACCAATAATCTGGCCGTCCTTCACGATAACCGCCCCAATTGGGACTTCGCCAATAATCCGTGCCTGATTTGCTTCATCAATCGCAACTTGCATCCACTGATCAATCTCAGTTTGTGTATATCCCAATTCACTAACCCCTTACCAATCAAAAGAGTGTCCCTAAAACAAAAGACATCTTTGTCCTAGAAACACTCTTAGTCGTTTTTTATAGCCGTTCTTTAACTTTTGTCGCATAAGCCGTCAACGTTTGCCGTAAGTCTTCCATCATTTCTGGAATATTATCAGTTTGTTCGCCTAGCTTATCCTTAAGTTGGTTGAGCTTATCAGCCGCCCCCAACAAATTATTCACGTCTGCATCGGAAAGTTGATCAACCAATTCCAATGCCTTTTGATTACCATGTAGTTTATCTTTGACAAAGTTTTTAACTGCCGAGCGTTTACGGTAGCGTTCAACTTTCTCAATGATTGCCTTAGAACCAACGAAAGCGGCTGTTGCGCCGACCCCCGCTGTGACACCAACACCAATTAGAATCTTATATCTCATTTTCATTGTATCAACCTCCTTACACTATAGCCTTATTTTAGCATATCCCAGCCTGTTTGACGTCTTATCGGCTCAACATTATTTTAACTTAATACTTTGCAAAATGTAGTAGCCTTTATCCTTATGAATGATCTGTACATTACCAAAAGTATCCGCCATTAATTGCTTAGCTGAAGGCGCGCCTTGCTTCTTTTGAATCACGACATCTAATTCACCATCTGGTAACAAGTGATCGTAGGCACCCTTCAAAATATTTTGAACAACTGCTTTACCAGCTCGAATTGGTGGATTCGTCAAAATGGCAGCATATTGGGCCGTCACATTTTGATATTCAGCTGATTCAAAGATTGCAACATTTTGAATCTGATTCAAATCGCAATTTTTTTGTGCTAAACCAAGCGCACGTTCGTTAACATCGACCATGTCGATTTGGCGCTCAGGCGCTAACTTAGCAAGTGTCATCCCAATCGGGCCGTAACCGCAACCCATGTCTAGGATGGGGCCTGCTGGTGTTTCGCTTAAATCAACGGCATCTAACAATGCCCGTGAACCGTAATCCACAGTATTTTTAGAGAACACACCATTGTCAGTCGTGAACTTGAAATTAAAGCCCCGTAGTTCAAACGTCCAATTTTTCTCAGCATGTTCAACTTCCGGATTTTTTGAATAATA
Organism: Latilactobacillus parasakei; assembly: GCF_049674265.1. Taxonomy (NCBI): domain Bacteria; kingdom Bacillati; phylum Bacillota; class Bacilli; order Lactobacillales; family Lactobacillaceae; genus Latilactobacillus; species Latilactobacillus parasakei. The sequence continues at coordinate 1,123,669 of NZ_CP186861.1, forward strand.
ATAATCTGTCATTTAAGAACCTCATTTGTCTTGATTGTTAGTTAAGTTGCCGATTTGAACAAAACGCATAAAATGGCCTGCAAGTCCTTTTCGTTGTGGCGTCTCTGTCACTTTTTGGTTCACCACTAACAGAATTTGGAGCATCGTAAAGATAATTGAGGTCCGCTTTTGATAAGCAATGTATTTAGGAATCCACTTCGTCGTATATTTCTTCTTATACGTCCGTAAGCCTTGGAAGCCGTAGAAGTGATAGCCATATTCATAAATCAAATGCGCGATTTTTTCTTCAATAAAACTGAATTCCGACGTCCCCACGTTGGCGAGGGGTGCCATCCCTAAATTGAAGTACTCATAACCTTCTGCCTTGTTGTGTTCAAAAAGACTAATGAAAACTTCATCCATTATACCAGATGGCGCGTCTTTTCTGTGGCGCATGAGGTCAATACTTGAAACTTCTTTCGTCCCAGTTGGCATATCATTGGCAAACGCCACAATCCGATGCTCTGGATCATAAATCACAGCGATGGCTGCTTGTTGTAAATAATTAGGATCAAAGAAGCCTAGTGAAAAGCCCTTTTCAACTCGACCGTCGAGCCAGTCATCCGAAACGGCCTTCAATTCAGCCATCAAGGCATCTGAAAATGGTGGCGTCAATAATTCAAATTGATAGCCTTCACGTTCAAATTTATTCATCAAGGCCCGTTCAGCACGGCGCTTCTTACCAACTAACGTAAAGTCGGCGAGCTTCACGTAACCTTCTTCACCAAACTTGATGAAATCAAACCCGATTTCATGCAATTGCATCGTTAACTCAGCCGAGATTTCGTAGAACGCCAAGTGACAATCAATCAAATCGGCTTCGCGCATCAATGCTTCAATCGCATCGATGAACTTATCCGGATTCCCGACTGGTTCGCCCATCACAATCAACCGATCCGCTTTTTTCCGGAATAACAAGAAGACTTGATCTTCGCCATCTTCTTGATAGAAGTAAACTGATTTGTCTTTTAGATAAGCCAAATGACTAACTTCATTGCCGCCGTATTCAGCAATCACCTTGCTAATTCGTGCTTCGTCAAACGGTGTTGCAATCTTATGCCCACCGCGGCTTAGATAACGGAAAACGATGAATAACGTTGCCGCTGCGACTAACAAGCCAACAAAACCGACGAGCCAAATTCGTTCCGACGGGAATAATAACGCCGTTGGTACTGGTTTACGGTGATGTAAGTGTGGCGAGTTCGCAATTCCGACGAAACTATATAACAAGAAGACACCGACAAAAATGGCGCCATCAACGATTCGATCATTCCATGAAAATTCAATCTTTTCACGATAAAGTTCCCGTTTCAATAAGAGGCTAGCCAATAAGACGAGAATCAAGAAAACGGCTAACTTAATCGAGAAGTCACGCCATAAGGTATTGGCAATCGCAATCACCAATAAAATCATCAATGGCCAATAAACGCGTTTCACCCGGTTAGCAACCCCGCGCGCTAATCCTAGCATGACAAAAGCCACAATAATATTGGTTACCCGATCTAGGAAGAAGAACGTGTAAGGATAAAGTTGACCGATTACCATATTGGTAATCGCAAAATTCGGCACTGTCGCCACTAATAGTAAAATAATCCCCGAAATATAGAGGAAAAAGACGATGAAGTGGTGCGCAATTTTTTGCATAATCTGCCGTGGTAAGCCTTGAAGGTAATGATTTAAGCGACTACCCGCATCGTGGGTAAATAAACCGACCCCGACCAAGAATGGCATGATGTAGTAGAATACCCGGTAGAATGATAACCAAACAACTGCATCAGCATTGCCAACACCAATCGCACTCAACCCAAAAATCATGAATAAATCAAACGTTCCTAAGCCACCCGGCACCATTGAAATGACCCCGATGATGTTGGCAATCATGAATAATGGTAGAACTTGTAATAAGTCCCCTTTGATTTCTAAGAAATAACCGATCAATAAGAAGAAGCCACCAGCAAAACCCCATTCAAAGAATGAACCCGCTGTTAAGCGCAAGATCCGTTTAACGGATAAATCACTAAAGAATGCTGCGTTCTTCAAACGAGTACTCCCGAGTAATACTGGGAAATAACAAGCACCGCCGACTAACCATAACCAATAGTTGGCATAAATTTGCCCAATGCCAAAACCAAAGATTAAAACGATACTAATTAAACACCAAATCGAAAGACCAGCTAATAGAAAGAGTGCAATCTTTGAAATTGCAATTAGGATTTCTTTTTGCGAAGCTTTTTTACCATAGAAGTTAGCCCGTAAACTAGCACCTAAAAAGCCGCCAAAACCGGCGATGTTCGTAAATGTGTTAACAATCCACCCCGATTTGACCTTATACCAAAATGAATACTCCTCTGGTAACAACTCTGCAATGACAAAGTCGTAATTAAGCATTGGTAATATCGCTAAAAAACCAATCACGAGCATCGCTAGTAACGTTAATGGACTCTGTGTGGTCAGACTAGCGCGTAATTGTTCTCCGTTGAGATCCCGAAAAATACGACCGACTTCAAAGATCACAAATACTAAGACTGATAAGATGAAGAGGCCTTTTAATAGTGTTAAATGGCGCTGAATTCCTTGATAAATGCGTCTACCCAAATTTTTCATTTTAGTCTCCTCTTAATAATGAGATACCTTAATTATAAGCTATCCAACAGAAAAACTCAGCAAAATGACAATTATGTTAGTTACATCTAACGCACATTAATTCGTAAAGCACTCATAATGACTAACGTCTGGGCAGAGCTGACGGTTGCGCCACGCAATAATTCGAGTGAGAAAACTGCCTTTTCAAAAGTATTCTGACTCAAATCAAACTGTTTTAAATTAGTCCCCGTCAAATCAATCCCGTTCAAATCATTACCACTCATCGTCAGCCACTGCCAGTCGACATATTCAAACGCCACTTCTTGTAACGAGCATTCTTCAAAATCCACGTGTCGGATCCGTGTCTGGTTGAAACCCGCATAATCCAGTTTGCAAGCAACAAAGCGAACATCTCGCAAACCAGCTTCGGCAAAATCGGCCCCAACTAACTGGCAGCCTTCAAAAGCCACTCGCTGAAAAGTATTGCCGATAAACGAACAGTTTAATAACGCGCAATGCTCAAACAAAACGTCTTGAAAATCACAATTATCAAACGTCACCTGCTCAAATTGTACATTTTTAAAGTGGCTGCCCTTGAAATAGGCCATATTAATCGTGACTTCTTTTAACGGCATCTCCGTAATCAACTGGTTCTCGTAGGCTTCGTCCGTTTCAAAATAATTTTCCTGGTAAGGCCCTAAAGTCGCCATTAAAATCGGTGCTTGTGCTTTTTTTACTGTCATCATCATTTCTCCTCTAATTAAAAAAGATTGGCATTCAAACTTGGTTGCCAATCTTTTTTGCTTACTATTTTGTATAGCGATTGCCCGGGTAATAATCGGCAACCTTCATGGTTTGGTCAACACGCCCCCGGCCAGTTGCATAATCAAACTGCATCTTAGGCTCAACATTCCAAACATAGGCGTTAAAATTCAACGTCTTATCTGTTGAAATAGCTTGTACCCAATAACCACGTGGCATCAATTCTGATCCGCGAAAAACGGTTGTCACCTGGTAAATCACTTTTTTATGGTGAATCAAAGCTTGGCGAACCTGATCTTCAAAAATCTGCATCGTCCGTTGGTTACTGAATTCGGTTTGGGTCGCTAAATTCTTAGGATTATCGCTACTACCTAATTGCCCCTTCTTAAACACACCATCTTCATCGAAGTTAAAAGATATCGCATAGGCAATCAGATGGCCGCGATTTTGAGGCGTTACTCGGCGGCCATCAATCATCACGGGTTGGTTATGCCAGCCGGTTGGCCGCCAATTTTGCCGTTCACGCGTATTAGAACGGCCCAGCGTGTCATGTGATAAATAAGCCGTATTGGTTGTCGTCCGATTCAAATCGTCTAACGCCCCGTATTTAATCCGTTCGGTTTGCCATTGGCGCACATCTAATGTGGATTTGTTGTGGTTAACAACCAGATATGGTTTGTCACCACTTTTAAACGTCTTATCCGCTAAAGTCGTCGTTGTTTTGGTTTGCTTGTGTGTCGTCGTTGTTTGTGCTGTTTTATGAGTGGTTGTTTGTTCAGCCTGACAGCCCGCTAATACAAGTGCTAATAGCGCAACAACGCCAATGAATCGTTTTTTAAACATCCTGTGACTCCTTTTCTAAGGTTTGTTTAGCTGCACGGCGCTTCAATTGTTGCATCGTTTTGAAATATGAGCTCAATAGGACTAAGCATGAGCCAATCCAGGCAAGCGGGTTCGCCATGCTGGCACCGGTGAAGCCCAACATACGGACTAAGATAATCCCGGCAAAAATCCGCATAAATAATTCTGCAATCCCCGCCAATGTTGGGATAAAACTTTGCCCCAGACCTTGTAAGGTATAGCGAATCGCAAATAAAATCGCTAAGATAAAGTAACTACTACTATTAAAGCGGAAGTAGATTTGGGCTAAGGCGGTCACGTGTGGTTGTTGATCACCAATGAAGAGGTTAACCAATGGTCGACCAAAGATGATAATTAACGCCCCCATCACCAAACTAAAAATAATCGAGACCGTTAATGTTTGACGGACCCCTTTACTAATTCGGCCGTATTCACGCGCGCCATAGTTTTGGGCCGCGTAAGTAGCCAAAGCAATCCCAAAAGAGTTTCCGACTTGCGTTGCTAATTGATCAATCTTACCGGCTGCGGTATAAGCTGCGACAGCACTGGCCCCCAATGTATTAAGCATAATTTGTAAGACGATTGAGCCAATCGCAATAATTGATGATTGGAACCCCATTGGTAAGCCGACCTTCAAATGGTCCGTAATATCTTTTTTAGTGATTTTAAAATCCTTACGCCGCAACACAAGGATTGGAATGCGCCGATAGATGTACACTAAACATAAAATAGCGGCGATGATTTGTGCCGAAACCGTCGCATAACCGGCGCCTTCAACCCCCATGTGTAGTCCCAAGATAAAAATGAAGTCAAATAAGATATTGACGATTACCCCGATCACAAGGAAAAATAACGGTGTCCGACTATCACCCAGTGCACGAATGATGTTAGACAACAGGTTAAAGGCCATCGAAGCGAAAATCCCCGCAAAAATAATCGTGATAAATTTCTGCGCATCAACGATAATACTAGCCGGCGTCTTCATAATCACCAGAATATAACGCGCGAAAATAACGCTGATAACCGTTAAAATCAGTGTAATCACCGCACTGATTACGATACTCGTTGCAAAGCTGCGCTTCACACCCTTATAATCCTGGGCGCCATAACGCTGTGCCGTCATGATAGACAATCCCGCAGTCGTCCCGGTACAAAAGCCAATAATTAACATGTTTAAACCGCCGGTAGAGCCCACGGCTGCCAAAGCGTCTACACCTATTGTCCGACCAACAATTAATGTATCGATAACACTATAAAGTTGCTGGAAGATATTCCCAATCAATAATGGTCCCGTAAACATTATAATTAACTTCAGCGGGTTACCTTTTGTTAAATCATGCATATGTACTTTCCTCCCTATTTGTTACTCTTTAGGTTACTTGAAAATCAATAAAATACAAGGGGTTGATTGCTTGAATTTTAAAAAGATTCAAAATACAAGTATGCACTAAAAAGAACCAAGTCAGCATGCCCGACTTGGTTCCAAATAAATGATTTAGTTGAAATAATTAATCCCCATTGCATCACGTACTTCTTTAAGAGTTTGTTCTGCAACTGCGTTAGCCTTCTTGCTACCTTCTTCTAGCATCTTGTAAACGGCTTCTGGATTCTTTTCGAATTCAGCACGACGTTCACGAATTGGTGCGAATTTAGCTTGCAAGACTTCGTTTAAGTAACGTTTGATTTTCACGTCACCCAAACCACCAGCTTGATATTGCGCTTTGAGTTCAGCCACTTTTTCATGGTCGTCATCAAAAGCATCTAAATAAGTAAAGACTGTGTTGCCTTCAATGTGACCAGGATCGGTTACTTTGATGTGCAATGGATCAGTGTACATTGACATGACTTTCTTTTCAAGCGTTTCAGCGTCATCTGATAGGTAGATGGCGTTGCCCAATGACTTACTCATCTTGGCATTCCCGTCTAAACCAGGTAAACGACCTTCGCCTTTTGGTGGGAAGACACCTTCCGGTTCAACTAAAATTTCTTGGCCGTAAACGTTGTTGAAGGTCCGGACGATTTCACGTGTTTGTTCCAACATTGGTTCTTGATCATCACCAACCGGAACAGTCGTTGCTTTGAACGCTGTAATATCAGCAGCTTGGCTGACAGGGTAAATTAAGAAGCCAGCTGGAATACTTTGTTCAAAATTCTTTTGTTGAATTTCAGCTTTAACGGTTGGGTTGCGTTGTAACCGCGAAACCGTTACAAGGTTCAAGTAATGCATTGTTAATTCACTTAAAGCTGGAATTTGTGATTGGACAAAAACGGTTGTTTTAGCAGGATCGATCCCCACTGATAAATAATCTAAAGCCACTTGGAAGAGGCTATTGCGGATTTTTTCGGGATCGCGCGCATTATCTGTTAACGCTTGTTGATCCGCAATCATAATAAATGTTTCGTATTCACCTGAATCTTGCATCGCAACGCGGTTCCGTAATGAACCGATGTAATGCCCGATGTGTAGTTTACCAGTTGGTCGATCACCGGTTAAGATAATTTTTTTTGCCATAATAATATCCTCCAATTTTTACTTATCAACTAAAAAAGCGTCCTAATTGTTGTTCACAATTAGGACGCTTAGACGTGGTACCACCTAAATTGCACGAAAAAAATCGTGCCACTTATGCGATAAGGGCGCTACCCGAACTGGCTTATCACCAGCTCCCGATTAAAGGCCCATTCACAACTCGCTTTTGACGACTTCTCAGTACCGTCGCTTCCTGTGCAAAAAGTTAAAGTTGCTACTTATCCTTCACTCTGTTTGTTGAATTACTGTCATACTAACGGATTTTAAAATGAATGTCAAACGGTCGCTTTTTTCCATTAACACGACTATAATATAACAACTAACATCTGGAGGTCGCCATGCTACAAGAAGATACGCAACAACAAGAACAAGCCCGTGTTGATTTAACGGTTGACCAAGTCAATCAACGGCTAACGGTTATCAACCAACAATTGGACAACGCCTATAATGAAACTAAAGATATTGAACAACGTTATGGTGATACTACCAAGGTCAATATTACGGAAGTCGATGACCGGATGGAAACCAATGCTGCTGTCCAACAGCAAAAACAACTAGTCGCAGCTGCCGTTGAAAACGAAAAACTCCTAACGTCACAACAAAAACGACTAACGGATTTAGTTGACTCCCCCTATTTTGGTCGGATTGATATCAATGAAGACGGTGAAGAAGAGTCGCTCTACATCGGAACCGCCACTTTTATCAATGAACAAGACCAATTCTTGGTCTATGATTGGCGAGCACCAATCGCTAGTATCTATTATAACGGCACCCTGGGAACCGTCAGTTACGACACGCCCAACGGTCCCGTTAAAGTTGACTTAACTTTAAAACGACAATTTAAGATTAAAAACGGCCAGATTGAACACCTATTTGATACAAATGAAACAGTTGGCGATGAACTCCTGCAAGCCGTCCTCGGCCAACAAAGCGATGAGTACATGCAAAACATCGTTGCAACCATTCAAAAAGAACAAAATGATATTATCCGTGATACGACTGCCGATTTACTAATTGTCCAAGGCGTCGCTGGCAGTGGTAAAACTTCCGCCGTTTTACAACGCATTGCCTTCTTACTCTATCACAGTCGTAGCAACTTAGAAGCCGACCAGATGATTCTTTTTTCACCTAATCGCCTATTCAGTCACTATATTTCTGAGGTGCTCCCCAGTTTAGGGGAAAAGAACATGCGTCAAGTGACAATGGCCGAGTTTTTAAGCCACCGTTTCTCGGGACTTCAAGTTGAAACACTCTTCGATCGTTTTGAAAAAGACCAAGCGAGTTTTCCAGAAATGACGCAAGCAATGCGCCGCTTTAAAGAAAGTGCACCCTTTATGCAACAAATTACAGCCTACGTTAAACAAGTTTCTACACAGCCATTGGCTTTTAATGACCTCTACTTTGAAGATCGTCCTTTCTTCACAAAAGCGCAAATTAATAAAATTTATCTCGATCTCCCACATAATATGCGTCCCGGTGATAAATTCATTGCTACTAAAAACACCCTTATTAAGCGTCTCAAACGCCAAATTAATTTAGAGGTGCATCTTGATTGGGTTGCTGAAAAAATTGATACCTTATCAGATGATGACTACCGCGCCATCGTCGGTGATCGCGAATTTGATTCTGGCGATTTAGAACAAGCATTTATTGCCCGGGAAATTGTTCAAAATTATTTTGCTGATTTATACGATGCTATTTATAACGATTACTTTTTGGATGTGTATACTGAATATCAAAACTTTTTACGGACAGCTTGTCCGACTACAATTCCGGTTGCCGTTTGGGAAGCAATGATTGAAACAGTCGCTCAAAATAATGAACGCCATCTCGTCGGTTTAAGTGACGCAGCGCCAATTTTGTATCTCCGTGATTTATTAACCGATAGTGGTCAAAATCACAGTATCCAATACTTATTCGTCGATGAGATGCAAGATTATAGCATTGCGCAATTTGTCTATCTCCAACATGCTTTCCCGAATGCTAAATTCACCGTACTCGGCGATTACGCGCAAGACGTCTTTACCGCTACTTATCAAGCCGGTAATTTCATTGAACGCCTCAGTGCGGCTTTTCCAAAATTGAAAACTAACCAAATTAGTTTGACAAAGAGCTATCGCGCGACTGCCCCCATCACGAATTTTGCAAAAGCCTTATTGCCTAAAGAAACAGCCTTGCAAGCCTTTAGTCGTGATGGACGGCTCCCTCGTGTCATCACAACGACTAAGGAATCTAGTTTAAACGCCTTAACGCGAGAAATTTTCCACCTACAAAAACGGCATGCAACTATCGCCATTTTAACCAAGGATCAACAAACGGCACGTCAACTTTTCGCCAGTCTCACCCCCGATGATCAGGTAACGCTCATCTCCGAGACCACCCGCTCATTGCCAAAAGGCGTCTTGATATTACCGTTATACCTCGCTAAAGGGCTCGAATTCGACGCTGTCATTGGTTACGATATTTCAGCAACAACCTTTGGCCAAGCGAGTGACGTTGATTTACTCTATACATTGATGACACGTGCAATGCACGATTTAACCTTGTTGGGGATTGGAACCCTCAGCCCACTCATTACTAATCTAGACCCTCAATATTATCAAAACGTTATAACCACTAAGGAAACGATTGCCTAATCGTTTCCTTTTTTGGTACAAAAAAAGACCGTTGCACATTAGCAACAGTCTTTAATTCAAATGATTATTAAGCTGTTTATCGGATTTGAACCGACGACCCCCACCTTACCATGGTGATGCTCTACCTACTGAGCTAAAACAGCATAATCACGGCTAATTGATGACCGTGATATAAGTATATCGAAAAATAAAAAGCGGGTCAAGTCCCTAAAGACCAACTTCTGAATCTGATAATGATAATTTAAAATGTTGTTGTAAAAACTTAGCAACCCCGTCATCCACATTAGTTTCCGTCACATAATTAGCGACCGCTTTGACTTCTGGTAAAGCATTTCCCATCGCAACACTATACTTGGCGGCTTGCAACATCCCAAGGTCATTTTGACCATCACCAAAAACGAAGGTATGGTCAGCATCAATCCCATGCAGTGTTTGAATTTGGCGAATCGCCGTTGCCTTATCAATCCCCTTAGGAATTAATTCGATATTATTCGGACCAGATGATGATAAACTCATCACATCTTGTTCAGCAAGACGTTGCTTAGCTGAGGCCAATAGTGCCGGTGCACCTTGGCAAACAATGATACCGTTAATAATCTGATCACTCATTGCCAACAAGCTGTCTAGATCAGCAACCGAGTCATAATCAATTTCAGCCCCCATACTGGTGAGATTCCCCGCATCACGTGCGACAAACCGTGGAATTTCACGCGTATAATAAGCCGCATCGGTTGTAAAAAAGTGGGCTGATAAACGGGGATCTGATTGCGCGATTTCATAAGCCGCTTTTAAGGCCGCGCGACCTAAGTGATGTTGAACGCTTCCTTGTGCATTTTCAAAAACAGCACCATTAGAAGCAATAATTTTGGCTTCATCATTAATTTGTCGTGCAATTACTTTACCGAGATTATACATGCGGCCTGTCGCAATATAAAAAATCACATCACGCTGCTGTAAGGTTCGAATAACCCGTTTGGTAAATGGCGTTACAATTTGGTGATCAATCACTAAAGTCCCATCAATATCTGAAAAAACTAAGTAAGGTTCCATAATAACTCCTTTTTGGTTATGTTTGTAATCGCTGACATAACTCTATTTTAGCCCATTTACTTTAGGAATTAAATAGCAATTAACAATTGTGTCGCCGATTTATTTTCTTTTTGCTTGGTTATAGCTTGCTATTTAAGGTGACATAGTTTATTATCACCTTATTTGGTAATTTTATTATGTCTAAAGGAGTTTTTACGATGGATAAAGAAAATCTCAATATCGGTGATATTGTCACTGGTAAAGTCAACGAAGATCTAGAGTCAGCTTTTACAGGAACTGTCGAAAAGGTATACGAAAACTCAGCTTTAGTCACAATTACGGATTTCGACGCCGTTGATAAAGCTAACGTTTCAGAATTAAACAACAAGATTGTTGTTAATCTTAAACAATTGAAAGCCGCTAAAACGAAATAATATCAAAAGAGCCGTTCCAACAAGATTGATATACTCCCCTCAAAGTAGACACTTGAATTATAAAAAGTGTGTACCCAGAGAGGAGTATTTTTGTGAGTAAACGGATTTCATATTTAAAGAAAATCGAAGCAGTTCAAGCTGTACTAAATAATCAAGCATCAATCTCAGCCGTCAGCAAAGATTTTTCTGTAGCCAAATCATCACTACGTGACTGGATTAGAAAATACCAAAAATGGGGCGTTAACGGGATTCGTCCCTACAAGATAGTTAGAAATTATCCCCCACAAATTAAGCACGACGCAGTTATAGACGTAGTAAAAAACGGATTATTAATCAGCGAAGCAATACAAAAATATGATATTAGTGACCGATTAGTATTGAGAAAATGGATAAGGCTTTATAATGAACGAAAGCAATGGAAACCAAAAAGATTGGGGCTTTCGTCTATGAAAAGCGGTCGTAGTACGTCATTTACAGAACGAATTGAGATAGTTGAATATACTTTAAAAAAAGGTCGAGATTATCAAGCAGCAATTCAAAAGTATGGGGTATCTTATCAACAAATCTATAACTGGCTTAAAAAATATGAAAATTCAGGAGCCGAAGGCTTAAAAGATGGACGTGGTCATCACAAGAAAAAGCAAGAATTAACTGAATTAGAACGCTTGAAGCTAGAAAATGTACGTCTAAAAAATAGGAATCAGTATTTAGAAATGGAAGCAGATATCGCAAAAAAAGAAGTGGAGCTCAGACAAAGATTCGGTTATTTTCGTTAACCACAAATGACCTGGAATATACAACAGTATCTGAGCTCCACCAAGAAAAACGGTATTCAATAAAAGCACTATGTGCTTCACTAAAAGTTAGTCGGAGTGGCTATTACAAATGGTTAAAGGCTGGTCCGTCTAAAGCTGAAGAAATCAGGCAAGCACAAGCGGCAATCATTAAAGAAGGCTTTTACCAGTCAGATAAAACATTTGGAGCAATTAGAATTAAATGTGCAATAAGACGTGAACATCAAATAGATATTAATATAAAAACGGTTAGACGCTTAATGAAGATTATGGGACTTGTGTCAGATATTAGACGGAAACGACCAATCTGGCAACGTAGCAGGTCTTTATTTACAGCGGGGAATATTATAAGTCGTGAATTTAATGCGGATAAACCAAATCAGAAGTGGTTTACTGATATTAGCTATCTTAGTTACGGGGATACCGGTGAGCGAGCTTATATAAGTGCCATAATAGATAGTTTTGATAAACGAATTGTTGCCTATCAGATAAGCAAACACAACGACAATAAATTGGTTATGAACACGATACGATTAGCTTTTAAAAGATTCCCTGATGTTAAACCAATCATTCATAGTGATCGAGGTTTCCAATATACCTCAACTGAATATAAGCGATTGATAGAACATTATGGTATTAATGTTAGCATGTCCCGCGCGGGACATTGCCTTGATAATCAGCCGATTGAAAGCTTTTGGGGTATTTTGAAGTCTGAATATTTCTATCGACATACTTTTAACTCACTATCCGATTTAAAAGATGGAATTTACGCATATATTGATTATTATATGAATAAACGATATATGCCAATTTACAATGGGTTAACACCAATCGAAGTATACAAAAAAGCCGTATAGAATATACGACTTTAAAAAAACATTCATTTTTTATAAATCATCTGTCTACTTGACAGGGTATGGTTCAGATTAATTGTTGAAACGGCTCTTTTTTTATTCATTACTTTCAAAACGACCCCATAAGTTCATTGTCGACTGAATATTAACAAATGCATTCGGATCTGCATCTTGAACGACTAATTTCAAAGCCGTTAAATCATATTTAGAAACGACTGTCATAATCACAGACGTCTCCTGATTCGTATATAGGCCCGTCCCATCTAATTCGGTCGCACCATGGATAAATTCGCGCATCCGCTTCTTTAATGCCTCTGGCTGCTTTGTAAAAATCGTTACTGTCACCTTTTGTTGTTGTGTGTAAATATAGTCCATTAACAAGCTCGATACGAAGATTTCAACGATACTATATAAAGCAGCACCCCAACCAAAGAAAATGCCAGCAGCAAGGATAATCATGCCGTTAATGACGTTATTCACAACGCCGACCCGTTTACCTGTCAACCGACCAACAAGGGTTACAATGACATCTGTTCCCCCAGTTGAAAAACCAGCTCTAAAACAAAGACCAACACCAAGGCCAATTAATGCCCCACCAAACAGAGCACCCGCAAAGCGTTCCGTTAAAATAGGTTGAACTGGTACTGGAATGATTTTTAGAAAAATGACACTTGTAAAAACCGCAACAATACTGAAAATTGCATATTGATGATTGATTTTAAACCATGCCAATACTAACAGCGGCACATTCAGGATAAACACTAAGGCCGCCACACTCAAAGAACCACCAAGGTGTGACACTAGTGCCGTTAATAATTGGGCAACCCCCGTCACACCGCTTGAATACGTCTTAGCAGGAATCAAGAATAGATTCACACTGACCGCTGCTAAAAAACCATAAACCATTGCGATTACAATTCGCTTGGAACTCATTTTTAAATCAGTCATTCTCAGCACCTCCATCAAAAAAGTCACACTCCCCCCTTGGAAGTGTGACAAATTAATTAAAAGTCCGATTCTCTTAAAGATTCTTATCCATTACAAAGGTCAACTTAGACAATTGCGTGCCTTCTGTGACTAACTGTGCTAACAAATCAGTTGTTGCTTCATTATAATGCGTTGCAATCTCATGATTTTGAGCTGTCAAAAAGGCTACGGCGTCAGTTTGATTTTCAATTGCTTTATCAGTTGCAGCAATCTTAGTTCTTGCCCATTCTGATAATGCCTTTTGATAATCGATATCAGCTTGTTTAAACGCACCATAATGCGATTCAACAATCATTGCTAATGCTTCATGTAACCAATAAGCATTCTTTAAGGTCATCTTTTCTGGCAATTCACGATAAGTTTCATCCGTATCATTTGCATTCGTAAAGAAAGGTACGTGAGGGCAGAATGTCGGTACACCAAAACCTAACCATTGAACACCTTTCACCGCATCAGGCACATTATTTCTAATCTGACAAATATGGGAATTTTGTGTCCGTGAAAGCGAAATTGCACGATAAGTCGTCTTTTGTTCTTCCGTCCCATTACCAAGTGGATCGTATTCTGTTTCGTTATAATGTGATTTTAACACATATTGAACATCTTCCACACTTAATTTGCGGTTTGCTTTCCGGATAAATGGTAAATCACTTGATTCTGGTTCTTGTTTAATTTCTGGATTAAGATAACGTTGTGCGTACCAAACACGTGGTGTGTTATAGTGCCGGTCTTTTTCCGTATCTGTTCCAAAAATCTTCCGGAAATTCCATTCTGTTTCACTTGGGTTCAAGTGATTTTCACTAACAAATTCTTGAATGCCTTCTGACCACATGTAGTTATCAGGGTCATTAAAATCAATATTTTCAATTGCAACTTGGTTTGCTGCAACTGCGTAACAGTCGTCTGGAATCTTAACAGCTACCCAGTGGTGACCTGTTACGATTTCTTGATACCAAACTTCATTTTCGTCACTGTATTGAACACCGTTACCTTCTGCTGAGCCGTATTTCGTAACGATATCACCCATCAATTTAACCCCTTCACGTGCTGAGTTAATGTATGGTAATACGAGTGAACACATTGAGTCTTCTGCTAAACCATTCTTAATCAACGGATCGTATGCTAAAACCCGTTCGTTAGCGTAGACACTTTCCGTTGCAGAAAGTGCGACGTTTTTTTCGTTAATGCCGTCTTCTTCATTCAAACCATCACTTAAATCACCATTAGGGGTAGAGGTATAACGATAACCTTCTTCTGGTAATGGCATGGTTAACCCATTATATTTAGAAACATATGTTTCGTGCCGATTGTGCACTGCTGGTTGTACGAAGAAACGTTTAGGGTGGATCGCATAAAAGCGATCTTCATTACGCGAAATCATCGTAGAGCCATCAATTGACGCATTCTTGCCCACCATCATTGAAGTACATGCGGATAACTCGATTCTGTCTGTCATTTGAAAAACTCCTTTATCTATAAGCTATTTTAATCATGATTCACAACTTTAATTAACTCAATCCGTCACACGTTTGATTAAATGTTCAGTTTGTTCTAAATGATTTAAATAAACGAGTAATCGTTCATATAGATAGTCGTTTGTTTCATCATATTCGGCTGCGAGTGCTTGGCCAATCTGATAAACACTCCGCTGACCATTAACGTGTCTAAATACGAAACTACCATAATCATCCAGCGTCAATTTTGATTCAGCTGGAATTCTGACGTGTAACCGTCTAAAGAATCGTTGAATCCAATGATCCTGAGGACGAATAATGGTTACCTGTCCCGCTTTTAATTGAAACTTAACTTCTGGGACCTTAGCAAAGATTAGTTGATTTAAATCAACTTCAGCTTTTTGCTTCCTCATCTTCGCTATCTCCTCCTTTTTTGATCATCATCAATGGTGCTGCAATCGCAACAATCATGACAACTAAGAGAATCAATGCCATTTCGTTACTGCTTGCAAAACCTGAAATCACGCGGTCTTTTAGAACACCTGTGACATGGAGGATAATCCCGATTAAGCCGATAATTGAACCACCAGCGATTAAACCTGAAGATAAACTAATCCCACTTTGGATTCGATTATTCTTAACAGCTTCATCACCAGTAACTTTATCGATAAACACTTTAATTAAAGCACCAATTAAAATGATTGATGTTGTTGAAATTGGTAAGTAAAAACCAATCGCAACAGTCATAATTGGTAATTCTAAGAAGTATAATACAATGGCCATTGCAACCCCAACGATAATCATAATCCATGGTAATTCACCAGACATGATACCTGATGTTAACGTTGCAATTAAGTTAGCTTGTGGCAAACCAAAAGCAGGTGTTGCACTGTCTGTGACAAATTGTGGTGATAAGATGCTGATTGTTCCAATAACAACAACAACACCGATAACTGCTGAAATCATGAAGTATTTCATCATTTCTGATTTAGAACCACCGATAACATAAGTTACTTTTTGTGACTGCATGTAGCCACCACCAACAGCGATTGCTGTTACAACGAAAGTCCCAAACATTAATAAGATTTGTGTATGTGCATTGCTTGTCCAACCGAATAAGACGAAGACAACCGTCATAATCACTAATGAAGCAATTGTCATCCCTGATACAGGTAAGTTAGAACAACCAATTGTACCGGCAATTCGAGCTGATACGATAACAAATAATAAACTTAAGATAACAGCTAATAATGCACCAACAATCCCCATCATGAAGTTTTGGGCAATAATAATACCAATTACAAAGATCCCAACAGCACCAAGTACAATTGAAACCATGCCAAGTGTGTTTTTATCTTCACCTGTTGTGTTTTTAGCGTTTAATGTCTTCTTGATTGATGTGACAATTGTTGGGATTAATTTAATGGCACCAATTAAACCACCACAAAGCATCATCCCAGCACCAATATATTTAACGTATGAACTTGCTAAATCGTTAACTGTCATTTGGTTAACAGCTAAGCTTGCGTTATTCCAAACATGAGCGCCGTTGCCAGCCATATCAGTAAAGTAACCGATAAGTGGTGCAATGGCAAAGTTTGATAATAAAGCACCCGCAAACATTGTTAATGCGACTTCTAACCCAACAATGAACCCAATCCCTGCTAGTAAGGGGTTAACTTCAACGTCTAATTTCCATTTATAAAATGATGAGCCAACATAGTTCATCATATTGTTAACAACACCAAAAACAGAAGTTGTTAACATCGTAATAACGCCACCGATACCAAAGCCAATTCCCATGTATTTCAAAGAATCGCCACCAGTATCAGAAGCAACTAGCGCTTCTGAAATCGCCATGGCTTCTGGATAAACCAAGTTACCATGTTCTTCAACAACTAAGTAGTTATGCACTAATGAAGATGTCCCAATTGAAAAGAGAATTGCTAAAATCCCAACAATTAATCCTTCAATAAAGTTGATATGACCACCAATTAAAACGATGGCTGGTAAAACATAAATCATCCCACTGGCGATTGATTCCCCACCACTGGACATCCCTTGCATGATATTTTTACCTAAAATCCCTTTTGATTTAGCGAAAGCCCCTACTAAACCTGAACCAATGATTGAACCTGGAATGCCGGCCGCAACAGTTAAACCGGCCTTCATTCCTGAATAAGCTGTGGAAGCTGCGAAAATAATAGCTAATAAGCTCCCCATAATTAAAATGGCTGTATTACCGACTTTCTTATTCCCTTGGCTGACATACGGGACATACTTTTCTCCCGAAATGCCACCGTATGCTGATTTTGAAAGCTTCTTTTGCATCGAATTTCCTCCTAAAATAGCAAAGCTATTTATTTATCAATACTCATATCTTGACCAAAAATTTGCATTTTAAGCGCAATCCCAGTTGGTGTTGCTGCTAAACCGCCTAAGCCAGTTTCTCTCAGTGTTGAAGGTAGGTTTTCACCAATACTCTTCATTGCACTAATGACCTCATCAGCTGGAATTTTACTTACTAAACCAGCAAGTGCCATATCAGCACTTGTTAAAGCGTTGACGGACCCAATCACATTCCGCTTAACACATGGCACTTCAACTAACCCTGCGACGGGATCACAAACTAATCCTAATAAATTAGACATGGCCATTGCAAAAGCTTCTGAAGATTGTTGTGGTGTTCCACCAGCTGCTTCGACTGCTGCGGCCGCCCCCATTGCTGAGGCACTTCCGACTTCTGCTTGGCAACCACCTGTTGCACCCGCAATCATCGCATCATTAGCAACAACCATCCCAAAAGCAGACGCACAAAATAAGAAACGAATCTGCGCATCACGATCGAGTGATAACTGTTTTGTAATCACCGATAAAATACCTGGTAAAGTACCTGCAGAACCTGCCGTTGGTGTTGCACAAATAATCCCCATTGACGCATTAACTTCATTTGTTGCAATGGCATTTTGAACGGCTTCCAACATGATATCACCTGATAGCGATTGCCCTTTTTCGCGATACCGTTTCATCAAAACGGCTTCACCACCAGTAATCCCGGTTGCTGACTGAACGCCTTCGCCGGTTACCCCTTTTTCTTCCGCAGCAAGCATGACATCTAAGTTCTTCCCCATTGTTGCCCAGATAATTTCTCGACTAGAATGGCTCATCTTGATTTCTTGCTCGATAATTAATTCCGAAATTGGGAGTTGTCGTTCTTGCGCTGTTTGAACTAACTCATGAATTTTTGTGTACATCCCATTTCACCGCCTTCTATAATACAATCATATCTTTACTCATACCGCGAACCTGTTCAACTTGTTCTGGATATGGCTTATCAAGTAACTCTAATTTATACAAGAAGCGTCCTGGTACACGAACCGAAATCCGCGCATCCCGGTAATTATCCTTGAAGATGTGGTCCAAAGCAGTCCCAATCTCTTGATCGGCTTCAACGAAAATAATGGGTAGTGGCCCATCAGGTTGGAAGATAATGCCGTTTAAATCGACCTTCCGAATTTCGATTGTCCCACCCCCGATTGAACAACCCCAAATCGTTAGTGATTTTTGCGAATTAATAAGCGTTAACTCAGCAGTATTGGGATGATTGACTGGACTATCACCAGGATCTTCAATGAATTCGACTTCAATCCCCTGACGACGAGCTAAATCAACAGCCATCGGTACTCGTTGATCAGCAGGATCAAATCCCAAAACGCCACTAATAATGGCGTAATCCGTTCCATGACCTTGATGGGTCTGTGCAAAAGATTCATAATAACGCACAATGACCTTTTGAATCGGAGCATGGAAAAGCCGATTGGCAACGTGTCCGATAGCAACCGCACCAGCAGTATGTGAGCTGGATGGTCCAATCATAATCGGTCCAATAATATCAAAAACACTACGATATTGGTTTGTCATTCTAAACGCCTCTCCTCAAGAAAAATTAAATAACAGCTTGTTAAATTAGGTTATTGTAAAATACATCACAATCCTTATACCTGTACCATAACACAAATTGAATAACAGTTCATTATATTACAATAAGCATATTTATGTGATTATGAGAAGGTTATTAAATGGTTGGCAAGCTTTACCATGTTAATTATATAAAAAGGTTTATTTAACGTCTATGCATCGCCTATATTTCTTATTTAAATCTCATAAATCACATTAGAAAAAACGATTTATAATTGTTTTACTAATTGTGCTATAACACGAGTCTTTTACTTTGCACTTACTAATAATAACTACTATAATGAATCTTAAGATAATCAGCAAAGGAGTCTCTATTATGAAAATATTCGTTATTGGTGCCCATGGTAACATCGGTCAATTACTAATTCCCAAACTCGTTGCAGCAGGTCACAACGTCTCTGCAGGTATTCGCAATGAGGCACAAGCAACTGAAATGACAGCATTAGGTGCGACACCCGTTTCTTTTGACTTAACGAAACAACCTAAAGAACTAGCACCTCTTTTCGCTGAACATGACGCCATCGTCTTTACTGCTGGTTCCGGTGGTAAAACTGGTGATGACCAAACGCTATTAGTCGATTTAGACGGCGCTGTTAAAAGTATGGCGGCTGCTAAAATCGCGGATGTGAAACGCTATGTCATGGTCAGTGCACTCTTCGTTGAAGACCGCGCAAAATGGCCAGAAAGCATCAAGCCTTATTATGCGGCTAAATACTATGCTGATCACTGGCTTGAATTCTCTGGTTTGGACTGGACTATCCTCAGACCCGGCACATTAACCAATGATGCCGGTACAGCGCAATTCACTATGCAACCAACTGGCGGGAAAGTTGCCCGTGCTGATGTTGCAGCAATGATTCAAGCTGTTCTTGAAAAGCCAGAACAAACAATTCACCACAAGTATTCATTTGTAAATGGTGACTTACCAATCCAACAAGCAATTGAACAAGCAGATTAAAAAAGTGGACCATCAATATTCGAGTATTAAAAAAGGGTCTGAGACAAAATTTACTTTTGTCCCAGACCCTTTTTTAATACTTGCTTTAAGCGTCACTTTTTTTCTTAGTCGTTGTCTTCTTAGCGGCTGTCTTTTTAGTGGTTGTTTTCTTTGCCGCAGGTTTCTTCTTGGTGGTTGTCGCTTTTTTCTTAGTCGTTGTTTTTTTAGCTGCCGTTTTCTTCTTGGGCGTTGCTTTTTTCTTAGCAGGGGTCTTAGGAGCTTCAACTGGCGCTTCTTTGGCTAACTTAGCGCCTGCTTCAACAGCTTCTAGATCCTGTGTTAATAGTTGTTCGACTTTGGCCCATGCTTGATCAGCTTGTGCTTCAAAGTCAACAACAGTTCCAATGAGATCAATCCGCATTCCAGAGCGGTTCACTAGTGGTGACGTCACATAGAGATAGATATTCACTTCTGCTTGTGCTTCTAATTCTAAAAATTGGTTAACCTTTTTGATGTATTGTAATGGTAAATTCACAACACCAGTTTCTAGCGTCACCTTCACTTGTTCGCCTTCATAAGTGGTCAATGCTGAAAAAGAAGCCAATGCTTGTTTTTCAACAGCTTTGCTGACAGCAGGTTTCAATTGTGCCAAGAAGTCAGCTGCCACAAATGGGTTGGGTGTTGCTATTTCATATTCATCTGTTAAATAAGTTTGATCTTGAATTTCATTAATAAATGCTTGTACGCCGATTTTCATTTCATCAGTCCTTTTTTGATGTTCTACCTAGCATAGCTTATTTTAGTCTAAAACACAAAAAACATCCCACAGAACGTGAGATGTTTTAATTTTTAAGTGTTTAGAAGACACGTTTAGCAAAGCTTGGTGTGTAATATTGCATTGAACCAATTTTAACATTTTCACCTGGTTGTGGTGCGTGGACGTATTGGCCACCACCGATATATAAAGCAACGTGGTATGAACTACCTTGTGCACCCCAGAATAATAAGTCTCCAGGTTGTAAGCTGCTTAATGAAACAGAATAACCGGCACTTTCTTGAGGGACTGTCCAGCCACCGATACTCCGACCGGCTGCATTTTGGAAGACATAGTCCATCAAACCAGAACAATCAAAGCTATTTGGGCCATGAGCACCCCAAACGTAAGGTTTACCAATTTGAGCCATTGCTAAATTGATAACAGCTTGTGCATTACCAGTTGTTGGTGCTGGTGTTGTAGGTTTTGGTGTTGTAGGCGCTGGTGTAGGTGTTGTTTGTGTTGGCGTTGTTGGTTTAGTACTCTCAACAACAGCTGGTTTGCTTTCGGCAACAGACGATTGTTGTACCGGTGCTTTAGGTGTTGTTTGTTGGGTACTACTTTCAACAACTGGTGTTGAAGGTGTCGTTGATGAAACAGTCGCAGATTCCGCTTGAATTGGTGTCGCTTGTGGTGTTGATTCAACCGTTTCTTTAGCAGGTACTTCTACGGCTGTTGCAGATGAGCTTTGCGCTGGTGCAACTGAACTTTCAACAGCTGATGCTGTTGATTCAGATGTCACACTACTTTCAGCAACTGGCGCTGTCGATTCTGATGCTACGCTGCTACTTTCAACGACAGATGATGAGGCTGCTGGCGCCGAAACAGATTCAACTTGGCTTTCTGATGCAACAGGAGTTGATTCTGAGGCAGGTGTGCTTGAAGCAACACTTTCTGAAACTGATGATGAGGCAACTGGCGCTGGTGTTGCTACCGATGTACTTTCTGAGGTCGCTGTTTCAGCAGCTGGTGTCACTACCTTAGCAGCAGTCGTTGATTGAACTGGTGCTTGAGTAGGTGTTGTTTGCGTTGGTGTTGTTGCTTGTTTAACAACAGGTGTGCTCTTCAATTGGCCTTCACCTGTAAAACGAGCAGGAACCCAACCGCCATTAGCTAATTGGTACCATTCTTCACCTGAGACAGTTTGTGTTTTTACAACGCCTTCAGTTTGACCGTAAGTCATATAACGGCCAGTAGGTTGTGTATAAGTTGGTGTTGCCCAGACAGTTGTTGCACCATCCGCAAAAGCAACACGAATCGTTTTAGCAGCATCTGTTTGTGCCTTAGGGGTTTCCTTAGCGGCCGTCAAATAACGTTCTGGGACCCATTCGCCATTACCAATTCGATACCAAGTTTCAGCCCCTACTTTTTGAGAAGCGAGTAGATTAACTGATTGCCCCTTAAAAATATAACGTTTAGCTGTTTGACCGGTTTCAGGACTTGTCCAGACCGTTGTTGCACCAGCTGAGTAATTGACTGTTGCGGTTGCGGCGTTGGCTTGACCTGCACTGAGTAAACTAATCCCAGCAACTCCTAAGATACCTGAACCAAGTGCAATTAAACTCTTCGTGTTGTTCATTAACTTATCTCCTAATCATGATTTTATATTTGGTATTTCTTAATATTCGTAAGTAAATTCTAAATATCTTAAAAAAAAAATAATTTCTAAAAGCAATCTTAGCATAATTTAGCCCCATTAATCAAGTTTACACGCTTTCACACTTTTTGGAACGCAACAAAAAAAGGTGCGACAAAATTTAATTTGTCGCACCTTTTTCCTAATGTGCTACGTTTCCGGCAACATTTAATGCATCCCAAGTTCTTGCAAATGGGGGCGCATAGACAAGGTCTAATAACCCCAATTGCTCAGTTGTCATTTGCGCCTGAATGGCAGTTGCGAGTACATCAACTCGTAAAACCGCATCCTTTTGCCCAATAATTTGACCACCAATTAAAACATGATCTGCTTTTTTATAAACTAATTTAATCGTCAGTTCTGATTGTCCTGGATAATAATCGGTATGATTCTTATCGTGGATCAAAACAGTATCGTAATCAATGCCAGCTGCTTGTGCTTCGGCAGAAGTTAATCCTGTCCGTCCAGCTTCAAGGGTCACTAACTTAACCCCGGCTGAATTTAGCATCCCTGGTAATTGCGCTTGTTGTCCCGCCAAGTTAACGCCCACAACGCGGCCTAACTTATTGGCCCCAGTTGCCAAAGCAGAATACATTGGCTCACCGGTCACACTGTTAATCACAGTGGCGTTATCGCCCGCTGCAAAAACATTTTCGATTGATGTGCGCCCTGTTTGATCGACGACAATCGCACCATTTTTAAGCTTTTTAAGCCGATCATCCGTGATAAATTGCGTATTGGGGCGAATACCAGCTGCAACAACGACTAAGTCTGTTGCGTAGCGACCTTTATCAGTTACAACACCCGTTACCTTCGATTGCCCTTCAAAAGATTGAACGGCTTCTGATAATTGTAATTCGATCCCATTATCGCGTAAATCAGCGGCCATCATATCCGTTAATTCTGGATCAAATGCAAGTGGCAAGACGCGATCTTCTAATTGAATAACCCGTACTTTCTTACCTAATTGATGGAATTCTTCAGCAATTTCTAAGCCAATAAAGCCAGCACCAATCACCGTTACAGATTGAATTTCAGGCGTTTGACCTAACTGACGGAGCACTTCACCATCAGCCAACGTCCGTAAATGATAAATATTATCCAACTGACCATTTTCAAACGGTGGCATGACTGCGGTTGCCCCAGTCGCTAACATTAATTGATCGTAATGTTCTGTTTTGGCCTGCTTTGTTTTTAAATCACGAACAGTAATCATCTGTGTATCGAAATCAACCGCAACGACTTCATGTTCTAATTGCACGTCGATGCCTTGTTTAGCAAAGGCTTCAGGCGTTCTAGCAATCATTTGGTTGGGATTATCAAAATGCTCGCCAACAAAGTATGGTAAGCCACACGCACCAAAGGAGACGTAATCCCGCATTTCATACATTACTACTTCTAATTCTGGGTTCATTCGTTTAGCCTTAGCAGCCGCACTCGTGCCAGCTGCTGTTGCACCTACAATAATAGTTCGCATTATTATCCCTCCGATTTAAAATTAAGCAATGTCGTCAGAATCTTCTGTTAACGTCATGTCATTAAACTTATGTTTATCTAATTTACCTAAGAATTGTGCCGTCAATACCCCAACCGTCATTGAGCCATTAACGTTCAATGCTGTCCGACCCATATCGATTAATGGTTCGATTGAGATTAAAAGACCGGCTAATCCAACTGGTAAGTTCATTGAAGAAAGAACGATTAAAGCGGCAAATGTTGCGCCACCACCGACACCGGCAACCCCAAATGAACTGATCGCCACGATTAAGATTAATTTAACCAAGAAGCCGATGCTCCAAGGATTAATCCCAACCGTTGGTGCAATCATAACAGCTAACATCGCTGGGTAAACACCAGCACAGCCGTTTTGACCAATTGAAGCCCCAAATGAAGCTGATAAGTTGGCGATGCCTTCTTCGACCCCTAAACGTTTTGTTTGGGTTTCAATATTCATTGGAATTGAGCCCGCACTTGTCCGTGATGTAAAGGCAAAGATTAAGGTTGGAATAACCTTTTTAATGTAATTAATTGGGTTTAAGCCCGTAAATGTAATCAATAGGAAATGAACGATAAACATGATAATTAAAGCAACGTACGAGGCAATCACGAACTTCCCTAAGTTCAAGATACCTTGGACATCTGTTTGGGCCACCGTCGTTGTCATTAATGCTAAAACCCCGTACGGTGTCATTCTCAAGATTAAGGTTACCATTCGCATGATAACGGCGTAAAAGGCATTGACGATTTTATTAAACGTCTCTGCTTGTTCTGGTTTCTTCCGTCGTAATTGTAAGGCTGCTAAGCCTAAGAAGGCTGAGAAAATAACAACCCCTAATGTTGACGTTGGTCGTGCACCAGTCATATCCATAAATGGATTTTCTGGAATGAAGCTGACAATCTTTTCAGGGACGGTTTGTTCTTGGACATCCCCTAATTTTGTTTCTAATTCTTTTGAACGTGCCTTTTCAACTTGTCCTGATTGAATCGAACTGGCATTTAAATCAAACACGTTTGACGTTACTGAACCGACAGTTGCAGCAATTAACGTTGTGAAAACTAATAAACCAATAACCATTCCGGCCATTTTACCTAAGCCCTTAGAAGATTCCAAGTTGGTAATAGCTTGAATGATTGAAACCATGACTAACGGCATCACGATCATCTTCAAGAATGATACATAACCATTCCCGACAATCCCAATCCAATCGGCCGTTTGTTTCACTACTTCTGAGTCGGTTTTAAAAATTAATTGTAAAATAGCACCAAACAAAATACCGACACCTAATGCCGTGAAAACCCGTCGACTGAATTTAACGTGAATCCGCGCCATCTTATTTAGAACGAATAACATGATCAACATAATGATAATATTGATCACAATATATGTAATAGTCATCTCTATCCCTCATTTCCTTTTTCAATACTTACTTATTGTAAACGAAAACCACTTTTTTTGCATTAAGTAAGCCCCTAATTTCGGAAATAATTCGTAAAAAGCCATTAAATCGGATTATAACTTTCAATTTTTAAACTAAAATTTACAGAAAACCCGATTTAGACCACAAAAAAAGACCTTTCCTAAAAGGAAAGATCTTTCTCGACAGTATTCCGAAGAATAAACACCATGTGCTCCACAACACAGCGGGCGAAAACACCCTTACAATACGGTAAGTGATTAAATTAATAATCGTGGTATCCTGTATCTTTGGGTCTCCTAGCTGCTTTCGCAGAATAGTTGCCTACCGAGACTTACTCGACTCATCGCATAACAACAGTATAACATACTTTTTAGTGTCTTGAAAGCCAAATTGGCACACTACTTCTTTTTCTCGTAATATCGGCTAGAATTTGTGCAAACATAAAGCCAACTGCAATGGCACCGGCCACCATAATAACTGAAATACTCTGTGTCACAGCTTGTGAGATATTCCCTAAAACAAGGTTGCGCACCGCTCGGTAAGCTGTTCCTCCAGGCACTAATGGCACCAAACCTGGGATATTAAAAATAATCACGGGCATCCGTTTGTAGCGGGCCAAAATACTCCCGACAATTCCGACGGCTAACGCACCAAATAAATTGGCCATCATCCGACCACTACCAAGATTGAACAATACCCAATAAACTTGCCAACCGAGCATGCCAGCAATCCCACACCAGACTAATGCCCGGCGCGGTAAATTAATACAGATTCCAAAGGCGACCGTTGAAAAATAACTAAAGACCGCTTGGACAATAAACTGTAGCCAATATGGCATACGTCACACCACCTTCATTAAATTAAAAATCTAAAGATTAACGCAATCCCAGTCCCAATCGCAAACGCACTTAAAAGTGCCTCAACACCCCGAACCATTCCGGATAATAAATGCCCAGCTAACATATCACGAATTGAGTTAGTAATTGCCACACCAGGCACAAGTGGCATCACGGCCCCGATAATAATATTATCAAGATCGACACCTAGGTGCCACTTCGTTAATAAGTAAGCTGACACCCCAATTGAAACGGCTCCTAAAAACTCGCCGATAAACCGAATGCTAGTCAAGCGGTTAATTTCAGAGAAAACGGCGTACCCTAACGCCCCCACTAAAGCTGCTGGTAATAAATCAGCCCAGTCATATTCACCAGAAAAAATGATCATTAATAACGCCGACACAAAGGCCGCCGCAATAATCTGGATCCATAAAGGAAAATACGGCGTGTGTTGATCAATTTGTTTCAAGCGGGTACTCAGCTGATCTAACGTAATTTCTTTGGTCGCAAATTGCCGCGAAGCCGTATTAACATTTTCAACTTTTTCTAAGTTAATCGTACGCACCGCAACTGATTCCAGTTGCACATACGGTTGATTTTCGATCCCGATAAATAAGCCAGTCGGTGTCGTGAAGACCACACTCTTTTGAATACCGGCATTATAAGCAATTCGATTCATCGTATCTTCAACCCGGTACATTTCAGAACCACTTTCGATCATGATGCGCCCCGCAATTAAGCAGGTTTCTAGAATTTTATTTTTTTGTGCAATTTTCATACAAACCCTCACTCAATTCTTTTCTCAATATCTCCATCATAACTTGTTTAAACTTAAATAGAAACAATAAATCTGATTAAAAATTGCTCATAGAGCCCCTCATTCTTCCCCATCTATGTTAATCTAATAAGGAAGCAACATTTATAGCACCTATTCGAATACGTACTGCGAGAGCTACGTTTATGACGGGCTATTTTTTTGGACTTTTTTCCAGCTTATCTAGGAGGGTTTTCATGCATTATTCAAAATCAAGGATCATCTGGCTATCCGTTCTACTCGGCTCTTTGAGCGCTTATGGTCCATTATTAGTCGATATGTATTTACCGGCATTTCCAATTATGGAGTCTGATTTTCATACTTCCGCTTCCATGATTCAGATCAGTTTAACAATGTGTTTAGCCGGTTTGGCAATTGGTCCCATTTTCATGGGGGCCTGGAGTGATCGCGTCGGTCGCAAAAAGCCGTTGGTGATTGGGACATCACTAGCTATTATCGCTTGCTTTCTATCACTTGTTACACATAATATCTGGTTATTCTTTTTACTTAGATTTATCCAAGGACTTGCAAGTTCTGCTGGCCAAGTTGTCACCCGGGCCGTTGCCAAGGATCTCTTTAACGGCAAACAACTGACTAAGTTTATCGCATTATTGATGGCCATTAACGGGATTTTCCCGATTATCTCACCATTAATTGGTAGTCTCCTGTTGCGTTATACTTCCTGGCAAGGTATCTTCGGTTTCATCGGTGGTGCCGGCTTACTCTTATTACTCGGGTTAATCTTCGGGTTTAAAGAAACGCACAAGTTATCCCCAGCCGATCAAAAGGCAACCAGTACCCGACTCAATGTTCAAACGGTCTTTAAAGACCGCCCCTTTATCTGTTTCGTACTCATCCAAGGA
Source organism: Latilactobacillus parasakei (assembly GCF_049674265.1). NCBI lineage: Bacteria > Bacillati > Bacillota > Bacilli > Lactobacillales > Lactobacillaceae > Latilactobacillus > Latilactobacillus parasakei. The sequence goes on from NZ_CP186861.1 coordinate 1,151,428, forward strand.
CTCGTCTACGGCGCAATGTTCTGTTATATTTCTGGCTCTAGTTTTATGTTACAAAACGTCTTTTCACTTTCGAAATCAACTTTTAGTCTCATCTACGGGATTAATGGCATTGGGATTATCCTAATGGCAGAATTATCAACCGTTCTAATTAACTGGTTCACCGAATTAGAACAACTAAAGTTAGGCCTTATCGGTGGGCTCATCGGTGGCTTTTGTATTTTAATCAGTGGCTTAGGCCCTAACAAACTTTGGTTGGCATTGATTGGTTTATTCCTAGTTGTTTCAACCCTTGGTCTTATCAATGCCGTTGTCACCTCATTAGCACTTCAACGACAAGGCAAACAAGCCGGTATCGCTTCATCCGTTTTAGGATTAGGCATGTATGTCTTTGGCATCTTCTTATCCCCACTTGTCGGAATTATGGGCAGTTATACTTATCTCCCACTAGCTATTCTTATTCTAATCTGTGAATGCAGCGCACTGTTACTCTATCGCTATGTGCGTCGTATTGTTTAAGCTTAACAAAATAAAAGGCGAGACGTCCATTTGGATGTCTCGCCTTTTATTTAGCCTTCGTGATTAGATTCTGCTATCTTCTTATCTAAATACCGTTTTAATTTTTCTTTAGGGAAAGCACCAGTTACTTTTTCAGCTGCCTTACCTTTTTTGAAAATTAATAAGGTTGGTACGGATTGAATCGCATATCGTTCTGCTAATTCAGGTTGATCTTCAACATCCACCATCCCAAGCTTAAATGCGTCATTAGAAGCTGCATGCAATTCTTGAATCATTGGTGTCATGATTTTACAAGGCATACACCAATCCGCCCAAAAGTCTAAAATAACTAACGGTTCTTCAGCAACAAAGGCCTCTATATTGTTCGCTGTAATTGTTTGAGTCATTATTTTTTCCTTCCTAATTAAAATATAACTAACAAAAAAGGCTGAACCTGAGGTTCAACCTTTTTAAATTGCGTGGCAACGTCCTATCCTCGCAGGTAGTTTCCCACCAACTACTATCGGCGCTAAGAAGCTTAACTACTGTGTTCGACATGGGAACAGGTGTATCCTTCTTGCTATCGCCACCACACTATTTTGTGCTTTCGCACTGAGAAGAACTTCGTTCTCTCAAAACTGCATAATAAGTAATATTTTCATTTCAAAAGCCAAACATTGCACCTTTGGTTAAGTCCTCGACCGATTAGTACTAGTCCGCTCCATACATCGCTGTACTTCCACTCCTAGCCTATCTACCTAATCATCTTTCAGGGGTCTTACTTCCATAAAGGAATGGGAAATCTCATCTCGAGGGGGGCTTCACACTTAGATGCTTTCAGCGTTTATCCCTGCCATACATAGCTACCCAGCGATGCGCCTGGCGGCACAACTGGTACACCAGAGGTATGTCCATCCCGGTCCTCTCGTACTAAGGACAGCTCCTCTCAAATTTCCTGCGCCCGCGACGGATAGGGACCGAACTGTCTCACGACGTTCTGAACCCAGCTCGCGTACCGCTTTAATGGGCGAACAGCCCAACCCTTGGGACCGACTACAGCCCCAGGATGCGATGAGCCGACATCGAGGTGCCAAACCTCCCCGTCGATGTGGACTCTTGGGGGAGATAAGCCTGTTATCCCCAGGGTAGCTTTTATCCGTTGAGCGATGGCCCTTCCATACGGAACCACCGGATCACTAAGTCCGACTTTCGTCCCTGCTCGATTTGTCAATCTCACAGTCAAGCTCTCTTATACCTTTACACTCTACGAATGATTTCCAACCATTCTGAGAGAACCTTTGAGCGCCTCCGTTACACTTTAGGAGGCGACCGCCCCAGTCAAACTGCCCACCTGACACTGTCTCCCGCCACGCTAAGTGGCGCGGGTTAGAGTGGTCATACAGTTAGGGTAGTATCCCACCAACGCCTCAATCGAAACTAGCGTTCCGATTTCTACGGCTCCTACCTATCCTGTACAAACTGTACAAACACTCAATATCAAGCTACAGTAAAGCTCCATGGGGTCTTTCCGTCCTGTCGCGGGTAACCCGCATCTTCACGGGTATTATAATTTCACCGAGTCTCTCGTTGAGACAGTGCCCAAATCATTACGCCTTTCGTGCGGGTCGGAACTTACCCGACAAGGAATTTCGCTACCTTAGGACCGTTATAGTTACGGCCGCCGTTTACTGGGGCTTCAATTCTGGGCTTCGCTTGCGCTAACTCATCCTCTTAACCTTCCAGCACCGGGCAGGCGTCAGCCCCTATACGTCATCTTACGATTTTGCAGAGACCTGTGTTTTTGATAAACAGTTGTTTGGGCCTATTCACTGCGGCTGACCTGACGGTCAGCACCCCTTCTCCCGAAGTTACGGGGTCATTTTGCCGAGTTCCTTAACGAGAGTTCACTCGCTCACCTTAGGATATTCTCCTCGACCACCTGTGTCGGTTTACGGTACGGGTAGTTTATTTCTCACTAGAAGCTTTTCTTGGCAGTGTAACATCAGGAACTTCGCTACTTAATTTCGCTCCCCATCACAACTTGTCCTTAAAGAATCAAGCATTTCACTCAACTCAAGACTTATTGCTTGGACACACATTTCCAGTCGTGTGCATTCCTTAGCTTCCTGCGTCCCTCCATCATTCAAACAAAATAAACTAGTACAGGAATATCAACCTGTTATCCATCGACTACGCCTCTCGGCCTCGCCTTAGGTCCCGACTAACCCTGGGAGGACGAGCCTTCCCCAGGAAACCTTAGTCATACGGTGGATCAGATTCTCACTGATCTTTCGCTACTCATGCCGGCATTCTCACTTCTAAGCGCTCCACTAGTCCTTACGATCTAGCTTCATCGCCCTTAGAACGCTCTCCTACCGCGGACACTTACGTGTCCACCCACAGTTTCGGTATTATGTTTAGCCCCGGTACATTTTCGGCGCAGCGGCACTCGACTAGTGAGCTATTACGCACTCTTTAAATGGTGGCTGCTTCTGAGCCAACATCCTAGTTGTCTGTGCACCGCCACATCCTTTTCCACTTAACATAAATTTTGGGACCTTAACTGGTGATCTGGGCTGTTTCCCTTTCGACTACGGATCTTATCACTCGCAGTCTGACTCCCGGAACTAAATCAATGGTATTCGGAGTTTATCTGAATTCAGTAACCCATGACGGGCCCCTAGTCCAAACAGTGCTCTACCTCCATGATCCAATATTCCGAGGCTAGCCCTAAAGCTATTTCGGAGAGAACCAGCTATCTCCAAGTTCGATTGGAATTTCACCGCTACCCACACCTCATCCCCGCCATTTTCAACTGACGTGGGTTCGGTCCTCCAGTGTGTTTTACCACACCTTCAACCTGGACATGGGTAGGTCACTTGGTTTCGGGTCTACATCTATATACTCACTCGCCCATTTCAGACTCGCTTTCGCTACGGCTCCAGCTTTTCACTTTAACCTCGCATATAAACGTAACTCGCCGGTTCATTCTACAAAAGGCACGCCATCACTCATTAACGAGCTTTGACTAATTGTAGGCACATGGTTTCAGGATCTATTTCACTCCCCTTCCGGGGTGCTTTTCACCTTTCCCTCACGGTACTGGTTCACTATCGGTCACTAGGGAGTATTTAGCCTTGGGAGATGGTCCTCCCGGATTCCGACGGAATTTCACGTGTTCCGCCGTACTCAGGATCCAGAACGGAGGTTAAGTTGTTTAATCTACGTGGTTATCACACTCTTTGACTCAGCTTCCCAGCTGATTCGATTACAACTTAACTTGGTAACTCCAAAGTTCTGTCCTACAACCCCAAGAAGCAAGCTTCTTGGTTTGGGCTCTTCCCCGTTCGCTCGCCGCTACTTAGGGAATCGATTTTTCTTTCTCTTCCTGAAGGTACTTAGATGTTTCAGTTCCCCTCGTCTACCTTCATTAAGCTATGTATTCACTTAATGATAATACTCGATTAAAAGTATTGGGTTCCCCCATTCGGAAATCTCCGGATCAAAGCTTACTTACAGCTCCCCGAAGCATATCGGTGTTAGTACCGTCCTTCATCGGCTCCTAGTGCCAAGGCATCCACCATGCGCCCTTTATAACTTAACCTATCTTTACCTACGGTAAAGGGTTATTATTTGAGTTTAGCGATATGAACTAATTCATATTTCTATTATTAAAAAACTCTTTAAAACGCAATGTTTTTCTCGGCTTTTAAAACTAATATATTACTTATTATCCAGTTTTCAAAGAACAAAGTTTGAGAGTAGACCTCTCAAAACTAAACAAAGTTTTGATTTCGCAAATGTACAAGGTTTTCCGTATTATTCCTTAGAAAGGAGGTGATCCAGCCGCAGGTTCTCCTACGGCTACCTTGTTACGACTTCACCCTAATCATCTGTCCCACCTTAGACGGCTGGCTCCCCGAAGGGTTACCTCACCGGCTTTGGGTGTTACAAACTCTCATGGTGTGACGGGCGGTGTGTACAAGGCCCGGGAACGTATTCACCGCGGCATGCTGATCCGCGATTACTAGCGATTCCGGCTTCATGTAGGCGAGTTGCAGCCTACAATCCGAACTGAGAATGGTTTTAAGAGATTAGCTAAACCTCGCGGTCTCGCAACTCGTTGTACCATCCATTGTAGCACGTGTGTAGCCCAGGTCATAAGGGGCATGATGATTTGACGTCGTCCCCACCTTCCTCCGGTTTGTCACCGGCAGTCTCACTAGAGTGCCCAACTTAATGCTGGCAACTAGTAATAAGGGTTGCGCTCGTTGCGGGACTTAACCCAACATCTCACGACACGAGCTGACGACAACCATGCACCACCTGTCACTTTGTCCCCGAAGGGAAAGCTCTATCTCTAGAGTGGTCAAAGGATGTCAAGACCTGGTAAGGTTCTTCGCGTTGCTTCGAATTAAACCACATGCTCCACCGCTTGTGCGGGCCCCCGTCAATTCCTTTGAGTTTCAACCTTGCGGTCGTACTCCCCAGGCGGAGTGCTTAATGCGTTAGCTGCGGCACTGAAGGGCGGAAACCCTCCAACACCTAGCACTCATCGTTTACGGCATGGACTACCAGGGTATCTAATCCTGTTTGCTACCCATGCTTTCGAGCCTCAGCGTCAGTTACAGACCAGACAGCCGCCTTCGCCACTGGTGTTCTTCCATATATCTACGCATTTCACCGCTACACATGGAGTTCCACTGTCCTCTTCTGCACTCAAGTTTCCCAGTTTCCGATGCACTTCTTCGGTTGAGCCGAAGGCTTTCACATCAGACTTAAGAAACCGCCTGCGCTCGCTTTACGCCCAATAAATCCGGACAACGCTTGCCACCTACGTATTACCGCGGCTGCTGGCACGTAGTTAGCCGTGGCTTTCTGGTTGGATACCGTCACTACCTGATCAGTTACTATCAGATACATTCTTCTCCAACAACAGAGTTTTACGATCCGAAAACCTTCTTCACTCACGCGGCGTTGCTCCATCAGACTTTCGTCCATTGTGGAAGATTCCCTACTGCTGCCTCCCGTAGGAGTCTGGGCCGTGTCTCAGTCCCAGTGTGGCCGATTACCCTCTCAGGTCGGCTATGCATCACGGTCTTGGTGAGCCTTTACCTCACCAACTAACTAATGCACCGCGGGTCCATCCTAAAGTGATAGCCGAAACCATCTTTCAACCCTACACCATGCGGTGTTAGGTTTTATGCGGTATTAGCATCTGTTTCCAAATGTTATCCCCCACTTTAGGGCAGGTTACCCACGTGTTACTCACCCGTCCGCCACTCACTCAAATGTTTATCAATCAGGAGCAAGCTCCTTCAATCTAAACGAGAGTGCGTTCGACTTGCATGTATTAGGCACGCCGCCAGCGTTCGTCCTGAGCCAGGATCAAACTCTCGATTAAAAGTTTGTAGCTCTTGTTTTGTTACTTAATTTATTTGCTAGCGAAATTGACTTCGCAAATATGTTGTGCCCCGAAGGGCGACCCTACACATTTGGTTTATCAAAACTTTGTTCAGTTTTCAAAGATCTACTGTGTTGAAACAGCTTTTTAATTATATCATGTAATCAATCATCTGTCAAACACTTTTGAAAATTATTTATTACTTAGAAGTTATAGCCCCGTAAGCAACATATAATATGTTATCACGATTAGAAATAAATAACAACTGTTTTTCAAAAACATTTTAATTATTTATTTCCTTACTCATTACTGAGCTGCTCGCTTTTGACAACTTTTATATCTTACCAACTTAATACAGCTAGGTCAAGCACTTATTACTAAAAAATTGATTAAATGATTAATTTATTCCTATAAACATTAAATTAAACTAATGTCTTCTATATAAAACCCTACTGATTAAGACGCAAAAAGGGCGTTAGAACAACTTATCGTTGTTCTAACGCCCTTCATTACACCTTATTGTGCTTTAGATTGCAAGTATTCAGTATAGTAGCTTGCCAGTAAGTCAGAAATCCGACCGCCGACTGTTTCATAGTCCTTATCTGGACGGTTAGCAAGTGAGATTCTTAAATACCCCGCCTTGGTTCCCATCCCAGCACCATCCATTACAACAACCCCATATTCCGCTGCGAGTCGCCATTCAAATGCTAAATGATTACAGTTTTGTTCCAAGTAAGCTCTGAAATCTTTAGAGTATTTCGACTCTGCTAACTTATAGATACTAAAAACAGTGTAGTATTCCGCATTTTCTTCGGTTGTCTTAACGACTAACCCAAGCGATTCCCAAAAGGCCTTATATCGATGACTTACAATTTCCTTAGATGCTGTGACATACGGATCTTCTCTGCCTTCATAAATCAGGTTTGTCAAACTAAAAAGCGCCATTGTGATCTGTTGTGGTGTTGATAAGCCAGCTGCATGGTATAACCCGATGTTTCGACTATCCGCTACCGTTCGATCGATAAAACTCATTTCGTGCGGTTTATTTGTAACGTACGAATATCGTTTTCGGAAAGCTTCTCTAATAACAGGATCTTCTGCTGTCATTTCTTCAATCAACTTATCGAAAATATTATCGTCATGCATCGCGATTAAACCAATCCGTTGACCAGTTGCCCCATATAATTTAGAGAATGAGTACACTAACAATGTATTATGTGGCACAACTGAATAGATAGTCTTAAAATCATCGACAAACGTGCCATAAACATCATCCGTAATAATCACGAGGTTCGGGTTGGCTTCAACGACTTCTTTCAACTTATCTAGTGCATGGTCACTAAAAGCTCTAGAAGTTGGGTTGGTTGGATTCACCACGAAAAAGGCTTTAACATTTGGATCCTTCAACTCTTCAAATTTATGATCGACCAATTGCCAGTCATCAGATTCATCAGAACTAACGTTAAACTCTTGTAGTTTAAATTCATTTAGTTCTGGAATCTGCAAGTACGGTGTAAAGATTGGCGTATTAATCGCAATCGTATCACCCGCCTCTAAAATATGGCTGACCTTTAGTTCATTAAAGAGATAGACCATCGCAGCTGTCCCACCTTCAGTTGGAAAGACCTTCGTCTTGTCTGATAGATGTTCACCGCGATAGAGATTCACTTCTAGATACCGGTTTAAAATCTTTTCAACATTCACTAAACTGCGTGATGGTTCTGGATAATGGTTGCCAATAACGCCATCGACCCATTCAAAGACCAGCTCATCTTGGTTGATATGCATGACGTCTCGGGTGTAAGCCAAGGCCTGCTTCAAAAAAGCATCCACCGGATTATCACCATCTAAGAACTGATTGAAGCGTTCCGCGATACCTGTTTGATCGGTGTAGCCAGCAAGATTACCATCGTCTAAGTTAATTGTTTGTAAGGATTCTTTCATCCCAAATTCAACAATCCGATTAAAGGCAAATCTTGCTTGTGTATTAATCCAATTCGGATTGCCGCGCCCGACATTAATCGCCCGTAAACCACGACTGTTTGTCAGTGCATATTTATAAAAGAGCGCTGCGACTTCAAAGTTCGACATCTGGGTTAATTTTGTTACATCAATTTTATCCATATGACCTCCGCCAATATTAGTTAAGTTAGTCATTTATCCCCATAAGCTTAACACTTGTCTGTTATAGATACAGTATATATTAAAAATAAATCATCAAGATTTAATCAAGGACTCAACATCTAGCACTTTATCGATCCAATCACCTTGATAAAAGTCCTCTTCATGGGTCACTAGCAAGACGCCGCCTTCAAATTCTTGGATGGCTTTACGCAATGCGTTCTTCGTATCATCGTCTAAATGGTTCGTTGGTTCATCTAATAGAAGGAAGTTACTTGAGGTTAGGAGCAATTCGGCAATTTTAACCTTTGATTGCTCACCACCACTGAGTTGTTTCAATGGTTTCATCGCTTCTTCAGCCGTTAGCCCTGTCCGGGATAATACTTGACGCAGTTCCTTTTGCTTTTGTTCTGGATATTCACCTTGTAAATATTGGAGTGGGGTTGCCATGTTGTTAAGCCACTTCAAGTCCTGCTTGAAGTAACCAAACTTGACCGTACTGGCAATTTCAAAGTCACCGCTAATCGCTGGAATTTCTTTAATGATGGTTTTAATCAGTGTCGACTTACCAATCCCATTAAACCCTTTGAGCACCACTTTTTGGTCCCGACCAATTGAGAAATTTAAGGCGGGCAATAGCGCATTTTCGTAACCAATCTCTAGATCATTGGTCGTCAATAGAATTTGACTAGCTGTTGCGTGGTATGGAAAGCGGAAGTTAGCCTTCACGCGATTACTTGGGGGCGTCAAAATATCCATATGGGCTAATTGCTTTTCACGACTCTTGGCAATTGTTGACCGTGAACCAGCTTTATACTTACGGATATAAGCCTTTGTCTTTTCAATTTTCTTTTGTTGATTCTCGTAAGCTTTCATATAGCTAGCTTGGTTATCGGCTTTTTGGCGGAAGGCCTGTTGGAGCGTTCCGGTATATTTGGTAATCTTCCCAAATTCGATATCGGCAATACAGGTTGTTACCCGTTCCAAGAAATCATAATCATGGGAAATTGTAATAAAGGCCCCTTCGAAGTTATTCAAGTAATCACTGAGCCAATCAATATGGTTGGTATCCAAATAATTGGTTGGTTCATCCAATAACAACATATCCGGTTCTTCTAATAGTAACTTCGCTAAAATAATCTTCGACCGCTGGCCCCCACTAAGTTGTGAAACGTCATGGTCCATCCCCAGCGCATCAATCCCCAAACCAGTTGCAACTTGCATAACCCGCGTATCAATTTCATAGAAGTTCTTGGCTTCTAGTAACTCTTGAATCGCACCCGCTTTTTCGAGTAGTTGGTCATCTAAACTCGTTGCGTAGTCGGCGTAGTATTGACTCATCCGTTCTTCCTGCGCATACAAATCTGCAAAAGCTGTTTTTAGGAATTCAAAAATGGATAAGCCTGGCGCTAGTTTAGCATATTGATCCAAATAACCAATCTTAATGTTCTTTTGCCAGGTCACTTTACCCTCATCTGGTAAAATAGCGCCTGTTAAAATGTTAATCAAGGTACTTTTACCAACCCCATTTTGACCGGTAATCCCCATGTGTTCGCCTTTATTGACCTGGAACCCGGCGTCATCATAAAGTTGTTTGTCTAAAAATTGTTGACTTAGTCCTTCGACTTTTAAAATACTCATTGTCTTTTCCTACTTTCTTTCCAATAAAAAACAGGGATAGCATCTAGCTACCCCTGTCGCGATTACAATCACTGACTTTATCGACCGCCATCTATAAAAGACACCACAAAATAAGCAACCCTAAAGTCGCATATTACCGTGAGCATTCTTCTATAGATGACTTTTAATCAATATTAGGCTCTACACGCTGTGTCATCTTCAAATGTGTAGAGCAAAGCTTCATAATTAATGGCCGTTCAATTGTCATTGTTCTCGACACCTTTTCAATAAGTTAGGTTAATGTTAACACAGTTCTAATTGGGAAGCAAAATCGCTTAGCCTACCCGATCGCGTAGCTTAGCCAATAATTCCGCACGTTTCCGCCGTGGAATAATCAAGCGTAAATCACCACGAATAATAGGATAGTCCTTGGCATTCCCGTGCATCAATTCAGCTAAATCCTTGCTGTCCAAACCTTGATTGATAACCTCAATTTTAATCATTTCGGCTAAATAGGTACTATAAAAAGTGTTATAGCCTAGATAGAGTCCAATAATGACACTCGCTAAAATTGAAAGCCACAAACTAACGTGTAAAATACTGTACAAAATTAACATGCCACAGATGATTGAAATCACTGCAGCGACAATTCCTAATATGACTGTATGTCTTGGGGCATCTTTCATGTGCGCCACCTTCTTCTTAAATAATCAATAATAATCCTAATATAGCGGAGTTGCGCTCAAGAAGCAATCAAAAATTAACCGCTTCCTTCTATTACTATTATACTGAATTACGCAGCACTTTAGCAGTTAAATGACTTAAAAATTGCTTAAATAGTCATCCGCCTTTAGTAAAATGGGATTCTAGCTATTGTAAAAATTATGTATATATTGTAAATTTTTCTGTTTTTATCGCCAAAAACAGTCTAGAATTGGAATAGTGCTTTTTTAATCTTAATATAAAGAGGATAACTTAAACGATATGAAAAACATTGCTTTGAACATCCGAGATTTTTTCTTAGATGACAAATTACTTCTCGCCGCAACGATTGCAGCTATTGTCACCTCATTTTTCAATCGCCCCCATCTTAGTTACGTTAATTTTCACGTGATTGTCAGTGTCTTTTGTATTATGACACTCGTCCAAGTTTATCAACGACTACATGTGCTCGATTACTTCGCACGGGAACTGATTATTAAGAGTCATTCCAAACGTGCTTTAATGCAGATGCTCTTGGCATTGACCTTTGTTGGGGCAATGTTTCTAACCAATGATATGACGGTCTTAACTTTTGTACCGTTGTTCATCCTAATTGCGCGGCAACTTGATTTTTCACCGATTTTACCTGTCACGTTAATCACGATTTCGGCTAATCTCGGTTCATCCCTCACACCATTTGGGAGCCCGCACAATATTTTCCTCGTATCGTTCTACCATATGACGATTCGCCATTTCTTTGAATATTCAATCCCGGTCTTAATTGTTAGTATCATTATGTTGACCGCCACAACGTTTCTTTTTCCAAAGGAACCCATCAAACTCCATGGTCTCCATCCAGTTGAAGTTGAAAAAGGGCCTTTATGGTATTTCGTCCCCCTCACAGTGGTTGTTTTCTTAGCAGTCTTCTCATTGATTCCATTATGGGTCACACCTATCTTGGTCATCATTGCGATTTTAGTATTTGATCCGAAGCTTTTCAAAACAGTCGATTATGGTTTATTGTTAACTTTCTTCTGCTTCTTCATCGCAGTTGGTAACTTAAGCCACATCCCAACAATCGCAACTTTCATGCGTTCACTTGTTGGTACTGCTAAACAAACCTATCTTACAGGCCTCATTAGTTGTCAATTAATCGCTAATGTCCCAACTGAAATTTTACTATCAAGCTTTACCAACCACAGTCACGCAATGTTCTTAGCCATCAACATCGGTGGGGTCGGCACAATGTTCGCCTCACTTGCTAACTTAATTGCTTACAAACGTTTCAAAAAAGGCTGGGGTAAAGATATTGGTAAATTCTTAGTCGTCTTTACTGGTATGAACTTCTTGTTCTTAATCATCTTAGGAACATTTGGCTACTTCTTAATCTAATCACAAAGAGCACCAAGACATTAGGTCTTGGTGCTCTTTTTATTTGTGTTAAAAATAGTCCCACAACATCGGTTGCGTCTGATTGAAGGCCGCGCTTAACTGATCGATTTTAGCCGCATCACCACTGACCTGACCGTAATGCGCTTGCGATGCCAGTGTGCGATAGCCCATCATCGCCTTGGTGAGCTGTTGAATAGTTACCGTGATATCCGCCGTTTGGCTCGCCAATTTCGTTACCGTCGGTTGGCCCGCGTGTAAACTTAATTGCCAAACACCACTATTCTCGGGTAAAAAGTCATCGCTAACAGCAATCTTCACTGCCTCAAGGTCTGCTACTTCATACGGATAACGTGCTAAGAAATCAGCCAACGACACAATCCGCGCCATCATATAGGGTATCGTTGTTGTTTCAACAATTGTCGGATCCGGTAATAAATCACCCAAGTTAGTTGTCAAACCACTCTCGTAGCGAATGGTTTGATAGGCCGATTGATGTTTAAAAATGAACTTAACCAGTTGTTCCTGACTGGCAACCGTTGATGTCAATAACTCTTGAATCTCTAAAGTTGTCGCCTGACGGCTATAAATCACATAGCCTGCTACTTTTTGGTCGCCGTCAGTATAAACGGCTACTTCCCAATCAATATGCTTCAAACAATTATACTGCCACCACCACGCGGCCCGTTGGATACCGCCAACCTGGTTATGCGGATGTTGCTGTTGGAAGACACTGATTAATGGCACAGCGGCGCTTAACGATAACCGTTCAACGTGCCCTTGATCCGGCGCAAATTTAAGACGCGGCAAGTCCGCCGTTTTAATCTGATAACAAGTTTGCTCGAAAGCTTGTTCATAACCAAACCGCCGATAAAAAGGATACGAAAAAGGCGCTAAATAAGATAACGTGACGCCATCTGCTTGCATCCGCTCAAAAGCTAAGTGCATTAAATCAGAGATGCCACCTTGGCCCGAAAATTCTGGGTAACTGGCAACATAACCAATACCACTCATCTTAAATGTTTGTCCCTTGAAATTAACATTAAACGGCGTCGCTAATAAACTACTCTTCAAATGACCCTGATCAAAAACGCCAAAACCGACACTGTTCTGATACAGTTTTTGGAAGAATAACCGCCGTTGCTCACTATCCGGTTTATTAAAGGCGTATTGGGCGAGGTCGTAAAATGCTGGTTCATCAGTTGCTGAGAGTACTCTTTTTTCAATCATACAATAACCCTCCTGAGTTTACTTCTCCTTAACTATAGGGGAGCGTGCCACTCGTTGCAAGCGCTACCGCTTAATCGTTAAAAAAAGAGCTGGGCTAAAATGAATTTTGCCGCAACTCTTTTGAATAATAACTTTTTTAGACAACTAAACTCAATAGTAAGACGCCAACTAAACCGACAATTGAAATTAATGTTTCTAAGACGGTCCACGTTGCCAATGTTTCCTTAACGCTTAAGTCGAAGTATTCCTTAAACATCCAGAAACCAGCATCATTAACGTGTGATGCTGCTAAACTACCAGCACCGATTGAAAGCACCATCAAAGCAGGGTTCACGCCTGCTGATTGCATCAATGGTAATACTAAACCGGCTGCTGTTAATGAAGCAACGGTTGCTGAGCCAAGCGCGATCCGCAAGACAACGGCGATTAACCAACCTAAGACAAGTGGTGATAAGCTCGCATGCGCGAATAATGTTGTCACGCTATCGCCAACACCGCCATCGATTAAGATTTGTTTGAAGGCCCCGCCCCCACCAATTACTAAGAGTAACATGGCAATTGATTTAACCGCTTCTTCAATTGTTTTCATGATTGCTGGTGTCTTAATACGACGACCCCAGCCCATTGTGTACATCGCTAATAGCAATGAAATGGTCATTGCAATCGCTGGTGTGCCGATAAAACCAATGATTGAATCTAATAAGGTTGGGTTCTTTGGTAGTGAACCACCGTTGAATAACATTTGGTAAACCGTTGTGATCGCCATTAAGATTACTGGGAATAATGAGGTCACAACACTAATACCGAAACTAGGTGTTTCTTCTAATTTAAACGTTTTCTGAGGACCAAGTGCCGTCAAGTTCCCTTGACGTGCAAAGGCGTCTGGAATCATTTTCCGCGCCACTTTTGTAAAAAGTGGGCCTGCAATAATCACAGATGGAATCGCAATAATGACACCGTACAATAAAACATGTCCTGCATTAGCACCTAAAGCAGATGTAATCGCTGTTGGTGCTGGATGAGGTGGTAAGAAACCATGGGTCACAGATAAAGCGGCAGCCATTGGAATCCCCAAGTATAAAATCGGTACGCTCGCTTCAACGGCAATCGCAAAGACGATTGGGACTAATAGGACCATCCCAACTTCGAAGAATAAGGCAATCCCGATAATAAATGACGCCAACATAATCGCGATTTGGAGTCGTTTCTTACCAAATTTATCAATTAATGTGTGGGCGATTCTAAACGCCCCACCAGCATCAGCGACGAGCCGGCCCATCATGGCACCAAACCCAAAGACGATTGATAATTCACCTAATTGTCCGCCAATCCCATTTTGAACACTAGTTGCAATTTTAGTCAGTGGCATCCCTAAACCGACACCCACAACCATTGCTGTTAACACTAACGAAACAAACGTGTTCAGTTTGAACTTAATAATGAGTAGTAATAATAACATGATGCCTAATAATAAGACTAAGAGTTCCATAACCATTCCCACTTTCTATTTTGTTTGCGTTTACATTGAACTAATAAATTAAACGCTCAATCCCACTTTTGGTGATTGAACGTTTAATCTTTAATCCTTAGTTGCTTCTTTAACTTGCATATGTCTGCGTTGGAAATCAGCAATTGCACTGTATTCTGGACTCAATTCCCGAGTGAGGCGAATCCAAATTGGAATTAGTTCGCGGTAAACATCGAAGTTTTCTGCTTTTGGTTCGTGAACATTTGTCACACCAATCATGTCTTTAACAGCTGAGAGATCATCCACTAAACCTAATGAATACATCCCTAAAACTGCGGCGCCTAAACATGAACTTTCAAAACTTTCTGGAATCGTCACATCTTGTTCGAAGATATCAGCTAACATTTGACGCCATAATTCTGAGCGGGCAAAACCACCAGTTGCTTGAATACTCTTAGGTTTGCCAGCAACCCCTTCAATCATTAACATCACCATGTAGAGATTATAAACAATCCCTTCTAGTGCTGCACGTACCATGTGAGCCCGTGTATGTTGACGTGTTAAGCCAAAGAATGAACCACGTGCATCAGAATCCCAAATTGGTGCTCGTTCACCGCCCAAGTATGGGTGGAATAACAATCCATCTGAACCGGCTGGAATCTTTTCAGCAATTTGCGTCAAGAGATCATAGGTTGACACTTGCATCTGTTCGGCCGTTAATTTTTCAGGCGCAAAGAGTTGGTCACGAACCCAACGGAAGACAATCCCACCGTTGTTAACAGGTCCACCGACAACCCACTTGTCCTTAGTTAAAGCGTAACAGAATAATCGACCATTTGGATCAACGACTGGTTTATCAACCACCACTCGAACTGCACCACTCGTCCCAATTGTCACTGCCAAAACACCAGGATCAATTGCATTAACCCCTAAGTTAGATAAAACGCCATCGCTCGCACCAAAGATAAATGGAACATCACTGCTGATTCCCGTTTCTTGGCTGTAAGTTGTATCTAAACCTGTAATTTGTGCAGTTGGTTCAACTAATTCTGGTAATTGGTCACGGGTAATTCCGGCAACTTCAAGGGCTTGTTGATCCCAATCTAGATTGAAGATGTTAAACAAGCCAGTTGCTGAAGCGATTGAATATTCCATCTTATAAGTATGGAATAATTTTTGGAAAACATATGTTTTAATATCAATGAATTGTGCTGCTTGTTTAAAGAGGTCTGGTTGTTCGTGACGCAACCAAATGATTTTTGATAATGGTGCCATCGGGTGAATAGGCGTTCCGGTATGTTGATAAATCTCGTGCCCTAATCCATTGGCTTTTAATTCGTTACTATATTTAGCAGCGCGGTTATCTGCCCAAGTAATCGCCCGTGTCAACGGTTGATGATTACGATCCATCAAAATTAAACTATGCATTGCAGCTGAGAAACTAACACCTTGTAATTCGCCAGCTTGTACATGTCCTTTGCGCATTACTTTTCCCAGTACTTCTACAACAGCTTCGAAGATTTCATCTGGATCTTCTTCCGCCATATCAGGTACATTTTGGTATAGTGGATAGCCAACATTAGCGTAGGCCTTCACATTCCCTTTTAAATCATATAGGACAGCTTTCGTACTTGTTGTTCCAATATCGGCACCAATCATATATTTCATCATTAATTACCTCGTTTGTTTGTTGTTTAAAACCGAATTATTTCTTATCGACAGCGTGGCCACCAAATTCGTTTCTTAAAGCGGCAACAACTTTGCCTGTAAAGGTATCATCTTCAAGTGAGCGATAACGCATCATCAATGATAACCCAATTACTGGCGTTGGCACTTGCAATTTCAAGGCTTCATCCAATGTCCATTGACCTTCACCTGAAGAATGCATAATGCCTTTTAAAGACTCTAATTCTGGATCTTTAGAAAAGGCTGATTGTGCTAATTCCATTAGCCAACCGCGAATTACTGAACCGTTGCTCCAAACCTTGGCAACTGCTTCGTTGTCATATTCGAAACGGCCGTGTTCTAAGACATCAAAACCTTCTGCGATTGATTGCATCATCCCGTATTCAATCCCGTTATGAACCATCTTCAAGTAATGACCACTTCCAGCTTTACCTGTGTAAAGGTAGCCATCTTCTTGGGCAATTGATTTAAAGATGGGTTCGATTGTCTTGAAGGCTTCGGGGCTGTCGCCACCAATCATGAAGTTCCCGTTAGCGTTGGCACCACTCATCCCGCCTGAAGTACCAGCGTCGAAGAAATGAATCCCTTGTTCTTTTAAAAGTGCATTATGGCGTTCTGAATCTTCAAAGAATGAATTACCACCGTCAATCACCATATCTCCGGCATTCATTTTTTCACTTAATGTTTGAATCGTGACATCTGTTGGTTTACCAGCTGGTAACATGACCCACACAATTCGAGGACTCGTTAATTGTGCTAAAACATCGTCTAAATCCGTTGCCGCTGTGGCACCTAAGTTAACGGCTTCTTCAACCGCTGCTTGATTTAAATCAAAAGCCACAACTTCGTGACCGTTCCGTCGTAAGTTGGCTACTAAGTTGATACCCATTTTGCCTAAACCGACCATTGCTAATTTCATTTTTAAGTCCCCTATCTGCTTATCCTTTTATCTTACAAACTCATTATATGTAAATTTTTTTCACAATGCAAGCGTTTTAGAGAAAATTATTTTCGTATTTTTATTTTTATGCTATACTAGGGCTAATCATTACTAGGGGGTCCCGACAATGGTGCAAGCAATCGATTCATTATTACGATCTTATTATGATAATTTTAGCGAAAAATATAAGCAAATCGCTGACTATATTTTCCAAGAAACACAATTCAATCAGCGTTTAACGATTCAAGAATTCGCCGCCAACTGTGGGGTCTCCACCGCGACAATTTCACGTTTCGCTAAAATATTAGGCTTCGATAATTTTCAAGCCTTCAAGATGGCACTCCTGGCCAAAGAAGCCAACACCTCACCACTTTTTCATGAAATCAATGCAAACGACACTTTTACAACGATGGCCGAAAAAATCTTCACTTCTAACAGCAACGCGCTAAAAGCGACTTGGTCGTTATTAACTGAAGAACAGCTTCAAAAAGCAGTCGCCTTAATCAACCGTGCCCACCTACTCAGTTTATTTGGCTTAGGGGCTTCTGGGATTGTGGCCCAGGATGGTTACCACAAATTTCTCAGAACCAGCATCCCTACCGTCTTCAATCAGGATTATCATTTGCAACTCATGCAAGCGACAAAACTAACCAATCAAGATTGCGCGATTATCATTTCACACAGTGGTCAAAATAAGGACGCTTTAGAACTCGCCCGCATTTTAAAAGAGCGCCAAGTCCCACTGATCGTCATCACCAGTTTTGGTAATTCAAGCCTTGCTAAGCTCGGCGATATCACCTTACTTTCAATTTCAGAAGAAACTAACTACCGGGCCGAAGCGCTGCATGCTTTAATCGCTCAAATTAGTCTTATCGACAGCCTCTTCATGATGGTGGCCGTCAATAATGGTCAAGAAACAGAACAAAGCTTTAAGGAAATCAGAGCCGAAATCGATCGAACCCGACAATAAAACGAGAACTATCAAAAAGAGGTACCGACAAGAAAATTGTCGGCACCTCTTTTTTTAGCGATCAACCGTGATATTTTGAGAAATGGGTGCCGTCTCACCAGCTTGACCATCTCTAAGAGAACCATTTTGAACGGTGATGTTAACCTTGTGTCCCGGTTTAGGAGTTAGTTTAATAATATCGATACCTTGTGCGCCAGCGTATTGCTTTAGAACAATACCGCCACCTGCTAGACTTGCTTTATTCCCCGCAGGTTCTCCTTGTTCTTCTCTGTATTGGATGTTTTGCGCGGCCACTATCGCCTGTGCTTCAGCAGCCGAAATGGGACTCACCGCATTAGTCGTCGGTTGACTCGTATTGGCTTGTCCACTGCCTTGCCCACTAACAATATTGGCAAAGCCCGTCTTCAAATCCGTATTAGCTGTGACGCTGAAATGAAGTCGGTTATCTGGTGCCCCCTGATTTTGAGAGGTAATCAAGACCACTGGTTGCCCATTATGGAACGTAAATAAGTATAAGTGGCCCCCAACTGTCCCGCCATCGACATCGCAATAGATTGCAACGATATTATAGTCCGCACTGCCGGTCCCATCAGTACTCCAAGCGGCCGTCACCGGCGTATCGTCGACTGCTAAATCGGTCTGCGCTAACTTACTGGGAAAATGAATACCAGCATAATTAGTATCCCGCGTTAAGTCGTAAGATTGGTACGTTTGCCCCATCGTCGTTCCCCAACTACTCATAAAAGTCGCCAAAGCTTGTTTCTTGTTACTATCCCACAACGCCTTTACTTGTTTAGTTTGCGTCTGTGGTTGTGATTGTTTTTTTGACTGTGACACACTCGAAGTCGTTTCTTTACGGACTTGCTTTTGACTGCTAGTTACTGCTGTCACTTTTTTAGAATGACTGGTACTCGTTGATTTGGTTTGTTGTTCGCCCTTGACTGAACAAGCCCCCAATAAACTCACTACTGCAACGGTTAAAATAAGTCGCCAACTATTTTTCATCTGTGATAGCCCCCAATTAATCTATTTTTATTTTAACGATATCGTACCCTTGTATATCGGTTTGATAGGTCGTTTTATCTACAAATGGTTCACCGGTAATAGTGAAATTTTCTTTTAGATCACTCACTGCAATTCGCAAACTATCTTCTAAACGCTTGCGACTACCATCTTCTTCTTTATCACCTTCATAGAGCACGTGCTTTTTAACCCGCACATTAAAATCGAATCTTAAGTATTTATTCCCCATTTGATAATAGAGGCTAAGTGACCGCTGCCCGTTAACCAATAACGCGTGGACTAACTGTCCCTCTTGCGGATTTAAATGGTTAGTGGCCCCATATTCTGCTATTTGAGCAGCGGATTGTTTCTTCACCGCTTGATCAATTGCTTTAATGTTTTTAATTGTGATTTGATCTGCTGGCAATCCGGCCATTTTAAAAGTCACTGTTTGATTCTTTTGACCACTGTACAAATACTGACCGCCATCGTTTAATGCTTTAGCGAGCGCTGCAGCTGTTGCCGTAAACCGATCGCCATTGCTAATATTTTTATTTTCTTTTACAAACAAATCAGTCACATTCTCGTGACGCCCATGTGCAGTATACAAAATCTGAATCATCGCATGATGGTTGGTACCCGTATACTTCTTAGTAAAATCACTTCGCTTAAAAGTCGTAATTCTTGTTTGTTTACCCAATCCCTTCGCTTTAAAAGTTTTCGTAACCTCTTTAAAGTAGGGTTGGTCCGATTTGTCAGTCAATGTCACTTTAAATTTTTGACCGTTCTTCAAGCCACTGGCCATCTCACCATTGAGGACCGTTCGACTCATATGCGAAAGATAATCGCTGATACCTGCCATATCTTTTTGTTCGAGCGATAAGTTATTAAAGCCATTGCCGTCTTCCAAATCTGAGACGCTCCCGGCATTATTGACAAACGCAGTCATAACCTTTTTACTAATTTTGGCTTCATGCCCTTCATAAAGGGCAACTTTTTTAAAGACCGCCAACTCACTAGCCTTCGTCAATTCAGCTGACCCATGTCCGTTGTAGCCCTCGTAGTTAAATTGGGCACCGTCCAATAATGAATGCGCCCCACACCCGCTCAGAAAAAGTATCAGCCCCAGTGCAAGCCCCCAAAAAAGTAACCATTGTCGTTTCATATGATTAATATCCCCCAATATCATTTTTAACCACCAGTTCTTAAAATTGACAGTCCCCTGCTTAAAATCTGATAATTAATAATTGTATTATACCGTTAACGAATCATTATTGCTACTTTTTTTATAAAAACGTAGCTTTCCAGCTCTTTTAACAGTTTAAACAAACCTCTATCGTTAAGGTTAGATAATCATGATAGGAGCTTACCGAATGCTAGATACAATTAGTCAGATGATTCGCGAACACCGTAAGCAACTAGGGCTAACCATTGAAGAACTGGCCGAGAAATCTGGCAGTTCTTACAGCTTTATTTCTCGGATTGAACGCGGTGAAGTTGATAACTTAAAAATCAAAAAACTCAACGATATCGCCGAAGCATTGGGGATTGAGCTAATTGACTTTTTTGGCGATCCAGCACTATCAGGTGCTCAAACCTTAAAGTTGGTACATTACCTAACACAACTCCCTGAAGATAAGCGTGAAGAAGTATCGGCTGCACTTTTAAAAATCATTCAACTCTAACCTAAAAAAGACACGTACAAGTCAGCTTGTACGTGCCTTTTTTTAATATCTTTAATTAAAAACCATGCCGCCATCGATAATTAAAGCTTGGCCAGTCATATAGTTAGAATCTGGTCCAGCCAAATAAGCAACACAAGCTGCCACATCTTCTGGTTCTGATAAGCGGCCCAGCGTGATGTCTTTGGCAAATTGTTGCATGCCCCATTCATCATCCTTGCCCGCATTTTGACCAACTTTATGTGCGATGTCCATCATCATTGGTGTTTTAACGATCCCTGGGCAATAAGCGTTAACCGTAATCCCTTGGTCAGCTAAATCACGGGCTGCGGTTTGCGTAATCCCCCGAATCGCAAATTTAGTGCCACCATATAAAGCAAGTTCTGGATTACCGACTTGCCCAGCTTGTGACGAAGCATTGATAATTTTACCACCATGGCCAAGGTCTCTGAAGGCTTTAACAGCTGCTTGAATACCCCAGTAAACACTACCGACATTAATCGCATATACTTTTTCAAATTGTTCCGGTGTAATAGTTTCGATTGGGGTTGTTGGGCCAACACCTGCGTTATTCACAACAACATCTAACCCACCCAGTTCAGCAACCGTTGTTTCAACTGCTGCAAATACTTGATCACGATCAGAAACGTCAACCTTAACTGCGATAGCCCGGCCCGTTTCGTTAATTTCAGCTGCAACTGCTTGGGCACCTTCTAAATTGAAATCAGCGATGGCAACTGCAAAACCGTCGTTTGAAAGACGCTGTGCGATTGCTTTACCAATTCCTTGTGCTGCACCTGTAATAAACGCTACTTTTTTTGTCATAATCAGTACCTCCTAATTGTATAAGTTAATTATACAATTAAAACGGTTACAATGACAGCGCTATCTATCATTTATCGCGATAAGCGGGCACCGCCACCACTTTGTGCGATCGCTTCAATTTCTGCTTCACTCATTAAATTAAAGTCGCCGGCAATTGTCAATTTGGCCACACTAGCCGCTAATCCGAATTGCAACATTTTATCAGGCGTAAAGTTATTTAATAACCCATGCATTAAGCCTGCGCCAAAAGCATCTCCTGCAGCGACTCCTTCCATAACGTGCATTTGATAAGTGCCCGTTTCAAAGAATTGATCATCTTTCAATAACAATGCTAACCATTCGCTATCTTCGACGGAACGAATATTTCGTAAAATGCTGGCAACCATTTGGCAGTTAGGGAAAATTTGCCGTACTTGTTGCATTGCTGCTTTGAAGGATTCTTTTTGCGCGATGCCATGACTCTCATCGCCATCAAAGGCTTGAATTCCGAGTGTTGCTTCAAAGTCTTCATCATGAGCAATACAAATTGTGACATACGGCATTAAGCGTTTAATCGTTGCTTGTGCCTGTTCTGGTGACCATAACTTCCCACGATAGTTTAAATCACAAACTACTGGAATATCGTGTGCTTGACAATATTGGCAAGCTGCCTCGGCTGCTTGCGCCAATTCAGCCGAAATAGCGGGTGTAATCCCTGAGAAATAGAAATAATCAATATCTTCAAAAATCGTTGCCCAATCGAATTCACTAGCGGTCATTGTCGCAAAACTACTATGTGCCCGATCATAAACAACATTAGTTGAACGAACACTGGCACCTTTTTCAAAGAAATATAAGCCCAAGCGGCCATCACCGTATTGAATCTTAGTCGTATCAACACCGTATCCCCGCAAAGTTTGCATACCCTTTTGCCCTAATAGATTCTCCGGCAGCTTCGTTAAATAAGCGACCTGATCCCCTAAAAGTGCCAACGAAACAGCGACGTTCGCTTCTGCACCACCATATGAAGCTTCGAAACTATCCGCTTGTAATAAACGTTGATTCCCCGGCGTCTTCAAACGCATTAACAATTCACCAAAAGTTAAAACTTTCATCCTAAATCCCCCTACTGACGCTATTTGATTTCTAGTATACAGCTAAATGTAAGGGGTTACATCAAGTGCTTGTAAAATCTTAATATCCGATACAAAAAAAGTGTCACAGATTAATTATCCGTGACACTTTTTCTTTATTTAATTTCGGCTAATGTTTTTTCAAGATGTGCTAAGACACGATCTTTACCTAGTAATTCGATTGAATCTGGTAATGATGGGCCATGCATTTCGCGCGTCGTTGCAATCCGAATTGGCATGTACAATAGACGACCTTTGATCTTCGTATCTTTTTGGATGCCTTTGATAATTTGCATAATCCGTGGTGCTGTGAATAATGTCAAATCTTTCAAGCGTTCGCTGAATTCCTTCAAAACAACCGGTGCTGTTTCGTTATTTAATTCTTCAAGCGCTTCTGCATCTAATTGTTCAGGTTCTTCGAAGAAGACATCTGACATTTCAACGATTTGAGCTGTGTAACTCATTTGATCTTGGTATAACGCGATCAAATGACGCGCCCATTCGATAGTCTTGCTATCAGGATTTTCGGCGATTTTACCCGCTTTAATCAAGCTGTCCAATGAAAGATCCATGATCTTGTTAGGATCTGATTGTTTAACGTATTGGTTATTTACCCATTCGAGTTTCTTTTGATCGAAACTAGCAGGCGATTTGCTCAAACGTTTTGGATCAAATTGTTTGATGAATTCTTGACGGTTAAACAATTCGCTTTCGCCAACTGGTGACCAACCTAATAAAGCAATAAAGTTAAACATTGCTTCTGGTAGGTAACCCAATTCGCGATATTGTTCGATAAATTGAAGCACAGATTCATCACGTTTACTTAGTTTCTTACCTGTTTCAGTATTGATGATTAATGTCATGTGACCAAAAATTGGTGGTTCCCAGCCAAAGGCTTCGTAAACGGCCAATTGTTTTGGTGTGTTGGCGATATGATCGTCCCCACGTAAAACGTGTGTGATTTCCATCAAATGATCATCAACGACAACGGCAAAGTTATAAGTTGGCATGCCGTCACGTTTCATGATGACAAAGTCGCCACCTAAACGATCTGATTCAAAGCTGATTTCACCTTTAACGATGTCATCAAACTTATAAACGTGATCTTTAGGTAAACGAAGACGAACAACTGGTTGCAAGCCTTTTGCTTTAGCAGCTTCTTGGCTCGCTTTGATTTCTGCTTCGCTCATACCTTCGTATTCGTAAACATAACGAGGTGCTTCACCAGCAGCTTTTTGTGCTTCACGTTCTGCCGTTAATTCATCTTCTGTTTTATATGATTCGTAAGCAAGACCCTTTTCAACTAATTCTTGAATAAGGGGTGTATAGATTTCACGACGTTCTGATTGGCGGTAAGGACCATAGTTACCAGGTTTGTCTGGACCTTCATCCCAATCCATGCCTAACCATTTTAAGTTATCTAACTGACTGTTTTCACCGTCTGCAATGTTTCTTTTCGTATCTGTATCTTCGATCCGGATAACGAAAGTTCCCTTATTGTGACGTGCAAATAAGTAGTTAAATAATGCGGTTCTAGCATTCCCAATGTGCAAATGCCCAGTTGGACTTGGTGCATATCGTACACGGATTTTGTTCTTTGCCATAAATAAAAACGCCTCTTTCTAAAATTATACTTGTCTTCTAGTTTACCGTTATTAACCCTAAAAATAAAGGCTCAGTCACTAGGAATCCATAAAAAAACAGATTGGGTTGCCCCAATCTGTTTTTTTCCACTAAATTAACGGAGTGGTGTCCATTGCCATTCTTCAACTTCAGGTAAATCAGTACCTTCATCACGAATGTATTGGTTGTGTTTAGCAACCATATCATCCATTGATTGTGCGAATTGGCCAGCTTGGTCACCAAGCACGTCAATTGCGACTTCTTTAGATAAGTTGTAACGATCCATTTGGTTCAAGACACGCATGTCGAATGGTGTTGTGATATCACCATTTTCACGATAGCCATGAACATGGAGGTTATGGTTGTGACGGTCGAAGAAGATGTCACGCACTAAGCCTTCGAAACCATGGAAAGCGAAGACAACTGGTTTGTCTTTTGTAAAGTACATATCAAA
The DNA here is from genome assembly GCF_049674265.1 of Latilactobacillus parasakei. Classification (NCBI taxonomy): domain Bacteria; kingdom Bacillati; phylum Bacillota; class Bacilli; order Lactobacillales; family Lactobacillaceae; genus Latilactobacillus; species Latilactobacillus parasakei. The sequence goes on from NZ_CP186861.1 coordinate 1,176,151, forward strand.
TTCTTCATCTGTTAAGCCACGAGGATCCACTTTAGGTGAACGAAGTTTCAATAGATCAACAACGTTAATGAAACGAATCTTCATGTCAGGATATTGTTTGTGCAAGATTGAGATAGCAGCCAAACTTTCAAGTGTTGGTTCTGTCCCAGCAGCTGCAATCACAACGTCTGGTTCAGCATCTTGATCTGTACTTGCCCAATCAATAATCTTCAAGCCGTTTTTAACTAAGACAGTTGCTTCATCAATTGAGAACCATTGTTGACGTGGGTGTTTTGAAGCAATCACTAAGTTAATCTTTTCTTGGCTTTGGAAGACAGTATTCATTGTTGCCAATAATGTGTTGGCATCAGCTGGTAAGTATTCACGGATGAATTCAGGTTTCTTTTCAGCTAAGTGTGTTAAGACACCTGGATCTTGGTGAGTGTAACCATTGTGATCTTGTTGGAAAACAGTTGAAGTTGCAATCACGTTCAATGAAGGATACTTATTACGCCATGCTTGTTCGTCTGCTTTTCTTAACCACTTGAAGTGTTGTGTTAACATTGAATCCACAACGCGCAAGAATGATTCGTAACTTGCGAAGAAGCCGTGACGACCTGTTAAGACATAGCCTTCTAACCAGCCTTCAGCTTGATGTTCTGATAATTGTGAATCAAGGACACGGCCTTCTGTTGCCATGAATTGATCATTTGGTTCTTTGATTGGTTCCATCCATTGACGGTTTGTCACATCAAAGATGTGGTTCAAACGGTTTGACATTGTTTCGTCAGGGCCAAAGATTCTGAAGTTTTTGTTTTGATCATTGTCTTTAATAATATCGCGGACATATTCACCTAAAACGATCATGTCTTGCGCAACAACTTTACCATGTTCTGTGTTATCCACAGCGTAGTCACGGTAATCTGGCAAGCGAAGTGGTTTAGGATCAATCCCACCATTTGTAATTGGGTTAGCAGCCATTCGTTTGTCGCCCTTAGGTGCCATTGCAGCGATTTCAGGTTTTAATTGACCTTCAGCTGTAAATAATTCTTCTGGACGATATGACTTCATCCAATCAACTAATGCATCGGCATGTTGCATGTCAGTGCTATCAATTGGCACTGGAATTTGATGTGCACGGAATGAATTTTCAATTGGTACGCCATCCCATGTCTTAGGACCTGTCCAGCCTTTAGGAGCGCGGAAGACAATCATTGGCCATACTGGACGTGATGTATCGCCGTTTTCGCGAGCAGCTTTTTGAATCGCTTGGATTTTTTCGATGGCTTCATCCATTGCAGCAGCAGTTGCTGGGTGCATTTTTTCAGGATCGTCGCCTTCAACAAAGATTGGTTCCCAACCATTACCTTCGAAGTATTTTGTTAATTCTTCGTCACTCTTACGTGAAAGGATTGTTGGGTTAGAAATCTTGAAACCATTTAAGTTCAAGATTGGCAAGACAGCACCATCATTTTTAGGATTGATAAATGTGCTTGATAACCATGATGCAGCCAATGGGCCAGTTTCAGCTTCCCCATCACCAACAACAACAGCTGCGATGACGTCTGGGTTGTCTAAAATTGCACCAACACCGTGTGATAATGAATAACCAAGTTCGCCACCTTCGTGGATTGAACCAGGTGTTTCAGGAGCAGCATGAGAAGCAACGCCACCTGGGAATGAGAATTGTTTGAATAATTTCTTCATTCCTTCAACATCTTGAGAAATTTCTGGATAGATTTCTGTATAACTACCGTCTAGGTATGAATTTGAAACCATGACTTGGCCACCGTGACCTGGGCCTTCAACGTAGAACATGTTCAAGTCATACTTGTTAATAGCACGGTTTAAATGTGCGTATAAGAAGTTTTGGCCTGAGATTGTGCCCCAGTGTCCGATTGGTTTAACTTTAACGTCTTTTTCTTCTAAGGGACGTTGTAACAATGGATTGTCTTTTAAATATAATTGGCCTACTGAGATATAGTTAGCTGCTCGCCAAAATGCATCAACTTTAGCAAGGTATTCTTTACTTGAATAATCTGTCATCGTAATAGCACTCCTTTTTTTAAAAAAGCTTCTGATAGGTTCACTTTATGAATAAGTTGCGTGATTTGCAACTTTTATGTTTCTGCTTACATACTTATCATACTAGATAAAAACTAAAAGTCAACCATTTATTATATTGGGTCGTACCAATTTTGAAAAGATAAAAATAACGGTCTATTCCCGACCGCTGACTGAAACAAAAGTATTGTATTTCATGTACTGATAATGAAGTCGCATTGTTGAAAATTCAAATGGCGTGCCATCATCCAAAAAGAAGATGCCTTCCATGATACCCACGGGTTCAGTTGGCTTTAGTTGCAGCTTGTCTTGATCATCTTGCGTAGAAGGTTCAGCAAAAATGGATAAAAAGGCGCGCGTCACTTCTTGATTTTTTTCCGTTTCTAAATAATTAAAAATTGACCCAGAAATAATCTTTTCAGTCAGTCCCGGCATAATCTTGATGGGGATAAAGCCGGTTTCAATCATGAATGGTTCGTCATCAAACAACCGGAGTCGCTTAATTTCGTATACAAAATCATCTGGTTCCAAAAATAAGTCCCGTTGCAATTCTGCACTGGGCTTGATGACTTGGAAGTCTAATAATTTAATCCCCGGTTTTCGATCGCCAGCCTTAAAGCTATCGGTAACCCCTAGATTAGAGCCGCTGTAATTAAAAAATGAACCACTCTTTAAATATAAAGGATTAATAAAGGTGCCTGAACCGCGTTTCTTAAAAATGATACCTTGATTAGCCATAACGTTTAACGCCCGCTTCACCGAACTACGACTAACCTGATAATGTTCCGTCAACGTTCTTTCGTCGGGTAATTTCATGCTGGGATAAGCACCCGCATTAATTGCCTTTTTTAAATCTGCAATAATTGTTTGATAAACTAAATCAGCCATGCCAAACTCCTTTTAAGTCCTTTTTAGTTCCTGCCTCATTATACAGGATTCTGTCCGGGCGTCTACTTTTTTTAGCGTACAAAAAAAGTGTTAAATAGTTATCTACTTAACACTTCTTCAACGATTCTTGAGTTGGGCTAGCTGGATTCGAACCAGCGCATGACAGGATCAAAACCTGTTGCCTTACCGCTTGGCCATAGCCCAATAAAGTATGATGTTATTGCAACTTCGCAATAGCACCCTACTATAATACTATTTTATGCTGAATTTGTCACTACTAAATCCAGTTTTTTTGTTATTTTTTCTACCAAACGAACAAACCAACCGTTGCGGCAGAGAGTAATGAGACCAAAATCCCAGATAAGAGCATGTAGCCGACGTTTTTAGCAATCATATCATTCTTTTCACGATCAACTAAGCCCTTGAAGGCGCCGATGATCATGCCGACTGTTGAGAAGTTGGCAAATGATGTGACAAAAACGGTTAAAACTGCTTGATAATGTGGTGCAAAAGTTGTGATTGAATTTTGAACTTTACCCATGACAACGAATTCGTTCGTCACTAACTTCGTGCCCATATATTGTGCAAATTCAAAGGCGTGGCTGACATCTAAGCCCATCAACCAGGCAAATGGGAACATCACGATTCCTAGAAGATGTTCAAGGGTAATCCAAGGGTTAAATAATTGTAATACTTTATCAATCAACGCTGCCAAAGCAACAAAGGCGATGACGTTAGCTGTGATGATTAAAACTAATTTACCGGCATTTAAAATTGAATCCCCTAAGAATGAGAAGAATGGTTCGCGTTCAATCTTACCGTCAGCGGCTTCTTCTTCACCAATTGCTGAACCACTACCACCCATTTTGGCGATTGTGTCTTCTTCTGGTGTCACTTTAACCGGATTTAAAATGTTGGTCACAATAATAGCGTTAATAATATTGACCGGAATAGCGGTTAAGATAAATTGTCCTGGCATCATTTGTGTGTAAGCCCCGATAATTGAAGCCGTCACACAACTCATTGACATCATCGCAAGCGTCAATGTCCGTTCTGCCTTCATTTGTTTCAATTGTAAGCTTGAAACAGCTAATGCTTCTGTATTCCCTAAAAACATCATTTCAACTGCGAAAAATGATTCGAACTTAGGTTGTCCCGTGATTTTAGCTAAACCACGACCTAACCATTTGATAATCCATGGTAAGACACCGATATAAGTTAAGATATCAAATAATGGAATAATCATTAGGATGGGGAGTAACACACTGGCTACGAAATCCATCTGTTTAACATTTACCCAACTTGGCAATGCGAATGCAATCCCCGTGTAAGCAACTTGAACGAGCCAATTAAACCCGTTGGCAGCACCTAAAACGATGTCCCGACCAACTGAAAAACTTGTTAAGAACCAAGCTAATACAAGGTTAATCACTAACATAATTAAAACTGAGCGCCAATCGATATCCTTCTTTTTCTTTGAAAAAAGAAAGCCGACTCCAATAAAAACTAATAACCCTATCACATTTACAAGCAAATACACGTTCCGCCACATCCTTTGTTTGTCTTTTTGTACCATTACAAATAATACCGTTATCGGCACTAAAAGTAAACTGGTTATAACAAAAACAGCGTCATCAAGTAAACTTGATGACGCTGTTTTTGACTATTATTTTATCAAACTATCTTAGTAACTACTTTGCCACTGAGACTGCTCCTGTTGGGGCTGTTGCCAGTTTGACTGTGGTGCACTTTGGGAATATTGGGTCGTATTATCTTGGGTGGTTGTTGTGCTGGCGGCTTCACTGGTTGTCGTGCCATCTTTTAGGACACTTTCTGGATAAATCGTAAATTCATCTTGATATTCCGTTGTCGTAAAGTTCGTGTTTAACGCATTTTGTTTTGTTTCTGCATTATCAATATTCGTTTTCTCTAATCCAAGTGACGTCCGTAAAACATCTGACACGCGTTGAATTTCACTGGTTGTTGGCACTTGGTATGAAGAACCCTCGATTGTTGCATTGCGCCCCTTGAGGTAATCAGAGGTAATATTTTTAGCTGTTGAACGATAATTAGACTGCATAGCAACCATATCATCAAAGCTTAAATCAGTCGCAACACTATCTTCTAATGTTTTCAGTATTGATTCAAAATTAGTTAATGATTTAAAAGAAATAGCTGAACCAACTAGAGATGTAATGACTTGGCGTTGCCGCTTTTGACGACCATAATCACCATCTGGATCCTCATATCTCATTCGAGAATAGTCTAAAGCCTTTTTCCCGTTTAAATGCATCTTCCCTTTAGTGAAGGTACTCCCGTTACTTTTAAATGAAAACGGTACGTTGACATCAACGCCACCAACGGCATCAACAATTTTAGATAATGCCCCCATATTAATCGTTACATAATAATCGATAGGGACATCAAACATCTTCTCAACAGTTTTTTTAGCCATTTTAGAACCACCGACATTATAAGCTGCATTGATTTTTTGCATATTAAACGTCTTAGTCCCTTGTAACTCAGCTAAAGTATCCCGCGGAATGCTGACTAGCTTCACTTGTTCTTTTTTAGGATTGACGGTTGCAACAATCATTGTATCTGAATTACCTTTGTCAATTCGACCTTCAGCACCGGTATCAACACCTAGCAATAAGATTGAAAAGGCCTTTTTATTTTTAATCGCCTTAGAAGCGGCTTCCGATTTATTGATTTTATCGGCTGCAGACTTCAACTGGCTACTGACCCGCATCGCATACGCACCACCTGAAAAAGCAATAATGGCAATGATTAATAAGAATATTTTTAATTTCCGGTGACGTTTACTCTTTTTATATTTATCTTCTCTTGAACCAAAAAAGTTAGAATTCTGCATAAATGATTCCCTTCTACGTTATACTAGCGCGAATGTTATGTATGTTGTCATTATAGACGAATTATCAAAGCAAACAATCATTTTTAAGAAAAGTTATACAATTTTAATATTTATTCTGAAAGGTTTCACGGCTTAATTATCGTTGAAATATGCTAGAATATGTTTAATTATTCATATTTCATGGAGGTTTATTATGGCAATTCACAAATTACCCACACGCTCTGAAGTCCCTGAAAACTTAACCTGGGACCTCAGTACCATTTTCAAAAGCGACTCAGATTTCGAAGTAGCTGTCGCAACGCTCAAACAGGCACTACCAGCACTTGAACAATACAACCAACCGTTTAAAACGGCTGATCAACTCGTAACAACGATTGAACAAGTGCTAACGCTCTTTAGACAGTTAGAAACGGTCTACGTTTACGCTAGCATGAAAAACGATCAGGATACAACTAATACCACTTATCAAGGTTATCAAGCTCAGGTCGATGCTTTAGCAGCTGACGTTTCAGCGGCGGCCGCCTTTTTAGAACCCGCTATCCTCGAAATTCCCGTTGACCAATTAACTGACTGGCAGACCAATGAGCCAGCACTTAAAAGTTATCAACATTTTATCCAGACTATCACTGATAGCCGCGAACATGTCTTATCAGGTCAAGAAGAAGCCCTAATTGCCGCTGCTGGCGATATCTTTGGTGCTGCTAGTCAAACCTTCAGTGTTTTGGATAACTCAGATATTCAATTCCCAGACGTTGTCGATGAAACCGGCCAAACGCATCAATTATCAAACGGACTTTATAGCCAACTATTACAATCAACCAATCGTCAGGTTCGCCAAGATGTCTTCGAAGCACTCTACAGCACTTACGATCAATTCAAAAATACGTTTGCGACAACCCTTGCGACTGAAATCAAAAGGCACAACTACCTCGCTCAAGTCCATCACTATGACAGTGCACGCCAAGCAGCCCTCTCGCCTAAAGCCATCCCCGAATCAGTCTACACAACCTTAGTCGACCAAGTAAACAAACATCTGCCATTATTGCATCGTTATGTTAAATTACGTCAAAAGCAATTAGCATTACCGCAATTGCATATGTATGACTTATACACACCACTTTTAGGCAAACCCGCTTTGAGCTACACTTATCCACAAGCACAAGCAACAGCGCGCGAAGCATTAGCCGTCTTAGGGCCTGAATACACCCCAATTGTGGACCAAATCTTCGATCAACGGCAAATTGATGTCGTTGAAAACAAAGGCAAGCGCAGCGGCGCTTACTCTGGTGGTGCTTACGATACCAATCCGTTCATTCTCTTGAATTGGCAAGACGATCTTAACAACTTATACACACTGGTCCACGAAACTGGCCACAGTGTCCACAGTTATTTAACACGTCACAATCAACCTTACGTTTATGGCGATTATCCAATCTTCGTCGCTGAAATTGCGTCAACAACGAATGAAAACCTGCTTACTGAATATCTTTTGAAGACCCAAAAAGATCCCAAAGTTCAAGCCTACTTGTTGAACTACTACCTTGATGGTTTCAAAGGGACTGTCTTCCGTCAAACACAATTTGCCGAATTCGAACACTATATTCACGATGCAGCAGCCAATGGAACCCCTCTAACGGCTGACTTCATGTCAACTTACTACGCTGACTTAAACGCTCGCTACTATGGCGATGCCGTCGCCAAAGATCCTCAAATTGCCTTAGAATGGGCTCGGATTCCCCATTTTTACATGAACTATTACGTTTATCAATATGCAACTGGTTTTGCCGCTGCGACAACCCTCGCTGATCAAATCACCACGAACCAACCGGGTGCACTCGACAATTATCTGACCTACCTCAAAAACGGGAGTGCTAGTTACCCAATTGAAACAATGCAAAAAGCCGGTGTGGATATGACGAACGCCGATTATCTTGAACGCGCCTTTGATGTTTTTGAACAACGCCTCGATCAATTAGAAGCATTACTTGCTGATATGTAACTATTAAAAAAAGTCTGGCCAGTGGCCAGACTTTTTTTAATGACTAACATGTTGATGATATAAAAGTGCAATAAAGTAAAAGATAAATTCTAGCGTTGCGATGAAGAAGGTCACTGGCCAATTGGTAATATACCCTAACCACAAACCTAACCAAACGCCTAATAAAGCCGCTCCGACAGAAACTGCCAACATCGCCGGTACACTCTTCGCAAGATATTTTGCAATAAAGGCTGGTAAGGTCACTAGGATAAAGACTAATAACGAACCCACGATTTGGGCCGCGATACTAACACTAATAGCCAAGAGGATTAGGAAATAAATCGATAACCAATTGGTTTTTAATCCTTGTGCTTGGGCGCCAATTGAATCGTATGAATCAAAGACCAAGTAGCGGTAAAAGAGTAAGATGCCAACCACAATGACTGCTGACAACGTAATTAACTGGTAAACATCCGTTAAACTGATCCCGATAATTGAACCAAATAAGATATTTGTTGCGTAACTCGCATTGCGGTTAGATAACGACAAGAATAAAATGCCTAGACCAACAAACAAACTTGAAATCGCACTAATCGACGCTTCTCGTCTTGATTCCTTGGCACTCATCTGGCCAATTGTAATCGAGCTAATCATTGTGAACAATAACATCCCGTTTAGCGGTGCGATACCTAAGAAGACACCAAACGAAGCACCCGCAAAGCCAATCTCGGCAAGCGTATGCGCTAAAAATGACATATTTCTAGCGACAACAAAGACCCCGATTAAACCACATGTAATTGCAATAAACGTACTGGCGACAAACGCATGCCGCATAAAATCAAAAGTTAACACTCAACCGTCCTCCGCTTTAATCTAATTCTAGGTTAGGGTCTAATTGACTCATTGGCCCCATTTCGTATTGACCGCGCTTCAAGAATAAATATTGATCCGTATACTTACGCGCTAAATCTAAATCATGAGTGACAAAAATCACGGTTAAGCCATGCAGACGATTTAGCTCTGCCACTAGCGCCATCACTTCTTCTTTAGTTTCAATATCCAAACTGGCTGTTGATTCATCTAGAATCAAGAGATCCGGTTCACTGATTAAAGCTTGCGCGAGGTACGCCTTTTGTTTTTCGCCACCAGAAGCATTGCCAACCGTTGTTTTTTGAAGGGCCGTTAAATGCGTCTGGGCCAAAATCTTATCTAACGCTTGGCGCTCTGACTTCGTATGCCAAGGCAGATGCTTGGTTAATTGATTAAGGCTGACAAAGCTCCGAATAGAGAGCGGATATTCCGCTTCTAAATTCCGAAATTGCGGCACGTACCCAATATTTAAACTTTGCTTGTCTGGCGAAAAAGTCAACTCGCCGGCGGTCGGTTGCAAACTACCGATTAAGATTCGCACGAGGGTTGTTTTGCCAACACCGTTAGGGCCAATCAAACTCGTCATGCTACCACGTTCAATTTTAAAATTAAGACCCTTTAGAACCTGACGATTACTGAAGGTCATTCCTAAATTTTTGGCACTTACTAATTCTGTCATTTTACGTTTTGAGCCTTTCCTACTGCATCAAATTGCTGCTGCATCCAAGTTAAATAGGTTTGTTTAGCTGGTAGTGTTTCTGTCACCTGAACAACTGGCACTTTTTCCTTCGTTGCTAATTGGTGCATCTCTTTAATCGTCCGACTTTCTTCTTGCTTGTTAACAACTAAAAAGGCAATTTGATGTTTTTTAATGAGTTGACGCATAGCGTCGATATCTTGTGGTGATGGATCCGTACCGTCTTCGATAGCTTTAGCAAAATGTTGGTTAGCAACTTGATAACCCATTTCTTTCAACGCATAATCGAAGACTGGTTCACTGACCGCCACTTTTTGGCCCTTAGCTTGCGCCTTGAGCCCTGCCAATTGTGTTTTCAAACCCGCTAATTTCTTCAAGTAAGCTTGACCGTTCTTTTGAAAATCAGCTTTATGCGCTGGATCAATCTTACTAAAACGCGTGATTAATTGTTTAGTGAGTGTTGGCATGGTCTCTAAATCATACCATAAATGTTCATTGTCGCCATCTGTTCGTTTCATTAGTTTATTGACCGTGATCATTGTTTGCTGATCTGAATCCGAACTGGCTGCCACCTTGGATAACCACTGGTCATAGCCCAGACCATTTTCAATCACAACATCGGCTTGTGCAACCTTCTTAGCATCTTGAGTTGTTGGTTCGTATGAATGGGGATCTAAACTAGGGCTGTTAATAATTGACGTTACTTGCCCGTGCTTGCCTAAGACCGCTTTCGCAGCTTCACCGTAGAAATCTAGTGACGAGACCACCTGAATGCCTTTGGTGGTCTGTTTAGTCTGACCACAACCGGCAATCACCATTGCGACCATTAATAAAAGAGCGACTATGCCCAATCGTTTTTTATTCATCTCTTTCTCCTTTTTAAATCGTAATAGTTACGCTTTACTTGAATTATTTTACAGGAGTCCGCCCGTTTGTCAATCTTTTTCAGAAAAGAACGTCATCAAAAAATAGGAATTGCGACAAAATAATTTCTGTCTCAACTCCTATTAGTCGATTACCAAATTTGTTCAACCTGACCGTCTTGGGTTACAAAATAGCCTGCCCGAGGTGAATCTTCGTTAGGGGCGTAGCAATTAATTAAATAACCTTGTTGTGCATTACGTGTAATCAACCCGTTATTTAAGTAAGATAAATGCGCTTGTGTTTGACCAACTTGTTGCATGACTAAGCGAATCGCTTGATTGCCATCCACAGTTGTTGGTTGACTTGTTTGTGGTTGGTTAGTCGTTGCTGATGATTGGCTATTAGCCGATGACTGTGCGCTTGATTGTTGCGCACTTTGACTCTGTGTGCCCTGCGATTGACTCGTTTGACTACTTTGACTAGTTGTTGCTTGACTAATTTGCGTTGAAGCGGATTGACTGCCTGCTGATGTCGAATCAGTTGCACTTGGTGTTTGACTACTTTGGCTCGTCACTTCAGAATCACTTGTTGATTCTGAAACAGATTCTTCTGACGATTGACTTTGTGCTTTCTTTGAATGACTTGTCTTTTTAACACTTGTCACTTTTGATTCAGATGAAGATGAGCTCTTTGCTTCTTGCTTTTGACCGCAAGCACTCAATAATAACAATCCTGAAACTAACACCGTACTCATTACAACTGATTTTTTCATCATAAACCCTCCACATTCTTTTTTTAGCTTAAGTATTGTGCCACTTGTTTGGCAATCACCATATCAGTTGGGTAAGGTGTATCGACACCACGCACCTTCTGATAGGCATCCGCCCCTTTAGCAGCCAATACAACAATGTCCCCTGGTTGGCTTTCTTCGATAGCTTGTTTAATCGCTGTTGCACGATCAATTTCAACCGTCGTGGCAACCTTATCTTGATCGATACCGGCTAAAATTTCCGCCGCAATGGCAGCTGGATCTTCATAACCCGGATCATCGGTCGTTAAAATCGCGCGATCTGCATATTCGTTTAAGACTTGCGCAAAACCAGCCCGTCTTGAAACCCCCTTATCGCCAGGACTCCCAACAACCACTAGTAACTTAGGTTGATTGTATTCCTTTTGAAGGAAGCTCAATAGTGCCTTCATGCTAGCGTAATTGTGGGCGTAATCCACGTAAACTTGACCATGACCTTCAACCGCTAGGGTTTCCATCCGGCCTGGAATCTGCAAACGACGAATACCTTGTTGGGCAGCGATTAAATCAGCACCGCCTAAGGCTGCACCAATAATGGCCGCCGTCGCATTACTTTCGTTAAAATCGCCAATCAGCCGTAATTGATAATCTCCAGAAACGCCTAATTGAATCGCTTTTTTAGAAACAGCCGTCACTTTAAAGCGACTTTCAGCTAAGGTCATGGCTTGATTTTCAAAGCGGAAATCAATGTCCACCGGTTGTGCTGGTTGATAACTCGTGTCCGCAAATAAGTAGATATTTTCTGGTTCAGTTGTCGTTGTCGCTGCAGCGTACACATCACCGAAGTTTTGTGTTTGCGCGTTAATCACACAGTGCCGTGAATTAACGAGTAATTGCAATTTACAGTGTAAGTAATCTTCAAAGTTAGGATGTTCATTAGGACCAACATGATCTGGTGAAATGTTCAAGAAGAAGCCAACATCAAATGTTAAACCGTAAACCCGATTTTTCTTATAGGCTTGTGATGATACTTCCATTACCAAGTGCGTCATGCCGTTTTCAACAGCCTGGCGCATATCGTGGAACAAGTCCAAACTTTCAGGCGTCGTTAAATCTGACTTAAAACGATCCTCAGGTTTAGGCCCCAGTACCCGATCGATTGTTGAAAAGAGCGCTGTTTTTTGGCTAGTGGCCTCTTGTAAGATTGATTGTGTAAAGTAAGAAGCAGTCGTCTTCCCCTTAGTCCCCGTGTACGCCACGATGAAGAGGTCGTCTTGTGGATAATCGTAAAAGGCAGCTGACAAGACAGCCATCGCCTTTTGCACATTCGTCACGATTAACGCGTTCATCCCGTTGCCTTCAACAATTGGTTGTTCTGCAACGTAAGTGACCGCACCCGCTTCTTTAGCGTTCGTTAAGAATACGGGGCGGAAGTTTCCTTTACAGAAAAAGAGGGTATCTGCTGTCACCTTACGTGAATCATAGGCAATCCCTGTCATATTCAAGTTTGAATCCCCGTTGAGGGCTACACTTTTTAGTAAATGATGCTCTTTTAAAATTAATGTACATGCATCCAATGTTAAAGCCATTTTCGTCCTCCTAGACTCATTATGAATTGGTTTAATTATAGCATATTCAAGCCTAAACCGATTGAATAATGCTGACAAATCGGCGTTATTATCACTAAAAAAAGAATGCTTAAACGATCGATTCTCGCTTAAGCATTCCTCTGATTTAATTAGAATAAATTAGTGAAAAATTCACGAACACCCGTACCGATTAAGACAAAGACATTAGCTTTTGGATCAGCCGTCTTGGTTTGTACTGTATATTGCGGTGTCGTCCCTAAGTAACGGTTTGTCACGCCCGCAATCTTCGGTGTCACTTTACCGATGACGGCCGCCTTCTTAACAGGAGCCGTTAGTTGTCGCTTTTGACCACCTTGAACCACTTGATAATCCCAATCAACATTAGCAACTTGTGTGCCTTTAGGAACCCACATTGCAATTGCTTGCGGTGTTTCAAGTGCGACAGTCTTCGTCCGACCATACTTCACATCAGCCGTTGCAAAAGGTTTGATGGTTGCCCCTTTTTTGACGAGTTGCGTTTGTTGCCAGTTATCAAAAACATATTGCATCACTTTATTGGTTTCAATAAAACGACGCCCTTTGTCACTACCATTAGCGTGCATTACAACGGTTAAAATCCGTTGGCCATCTTTAGTGGCCGTCCCGGTAAAACAATCGCCAGCTTTATCCGTTGTCCCGGTCTTCAAACCGTCGACAACGTAATCTTTGGGCGCATTATTTTGGCCTGGTAACATTAAGTTCCAAGTGGCCATCTTCGTTTCGTCGATCGTCTTAGGCCCAAACGTAAAGGCCGTTTGTTTAGTTGTTTCTAGCACTTCTGGGAAAGTCTTCAATAAGTGTTGCGCCACGATTGCGACTTCTGAAGCACTCATTTCGTTTTCCGCATCAGCGGCACTACCTGGATACGTCTCTCCTGTTAAATACTGGTTATTCAACCCTGAAACGGAATATAACTTAGCATCCTTAATGCCCCATTGACTGACTTGTTGGCGCATCAAATCAACGAAGTTCTTTTGTGAACCAGCCGCTAAATTGGCTAGCATCATTGCTGCATCATTTGCTGAAGCAATCAACATCGCTTGATATAATTCACGAACACTATACGCCTTATCAGCTTGAAGTGGGACGTTTGTTAATTCCTTGTCCTGGCTCAGCTTATAAATGGCAGCGTCTGGTTTAGTCGTTTGATCCCACTTCAACTTACCCTGTTTAATTTGATCTAAGACAATATAGGCGGTGATCATCTTGGTCATCGATGCAATCGGTAAGACTTGGTCAGCATTCTTTTCATACAAAACCTGTCCTGATTGGGGATCGATTGCAATTGCGGCGCTAGCGTCAACCTGCGGTGCGCTAGTGGCCGTAGCCGCTTGAACACCCTGTTGCGTTGCACTTGTCGCAACAGCCACTGGGGTCACTAATAAAAGGCCAGTCATTAAAACCTGTAATATTCTTTTAAACACAATGCTACTCCTTAACTGTTTTTAGCGGCGCCATTTTGAGGTTCAATCTGACGTCCTAGTTTTAAAGGTAAGTGTATCACAAAACTAGTCAGTTCTGGGGTGGAATCTGCATAAATATAACCGCCGTGCAAGGCCACAATACTTTGCGTGATTGCTAAACCGAGCCCCGTCCCGCCAGTTTCTTGTGAACGTGATGCTTCCACGCGATAAAAACGATCGAACAATTGATTTAATGAGTCACTTGGAATTTGTTGCCCATCATTGGAGACTTTAATGATTGCCTCTTGACCAACCTTTTCGGCTGATAAAATGATTTGCTTGCCACCTTTGCCATACTTCAATGCATTGGCAATCAAATTATTGAAAACTCTGCCCAACTTTTCGGTGTCAGCTTCCATCATCAATGGTGCAGGTTGGCATTCTACTGTAATCTGCATATTTTTCTTCTGTGCTTCTAATTCAAAGCTAGCCGCTAGTTGTTCTAGCATTTGTTCCATATCAAAAGTCGTTTTAGCAATTGGCGTTGAAGTTTGCCGAACCTTTGTGTATTCGAATAAGTCTTCAACTAAGACTTTCATTTGTTGGGCCTTCACATAGGCCGTATGTGTGTACTTGGTTAATTCATCCTTGGTTTGATACTGATTATCTTCAATTAAACCTAGGTAACCAATAATGGACGTTAATGGTGTGCGTAAATCATGACTGACGTTGGTGATCAGTTCATCCTTACTCTTTTCAATTTTGCGTTCTTCTTCCATTGAGCGGACCGTGCTATCAACCAGTGTATTGACACTATCAATCACGCGTTGCAAATCGCGATTAACCCGCAAGTTGATGCGGTGTTCTAGATGACCATCAGCGATGTAATGTAATTCACCAATAACGTGCCACATCTGCATTTGGTGATAGCGGCGAATTAAGCGCCAATAAACCACTAGCACATCCGCAATTCCCATCAAAATCACAAACCAGTTTTGCCAACTCCAGATATGCCAACCATTAGGGCCAATCGCAATCGCATTTTTAATCATCCAAACGCCACCACGCAATTGCGGATTATTAACGATTGCTTGTTGCAATAGGACCATAATTGATAAATTTAACAACAATAAAAGGATCACCGTAATGATCCCCTCAGCAAACAGCTCACTCTTTTCTTTGGCAGTGAGTTGTACTTTTTTAAAATCTTGTCCGACTTGATATTCGTTCATTAGACCTCGACCTTATATCCGACACCCCAGACGGTTTCAATCACTTTTTCCCCGTCAGTTGCTTCTTCGATTTTATCCCGTAAATGACTAACATGGACCATCACGGTTTTAGCTGACACAATACTTTCTTGCTTCCAAACCCGTTCAAAAATATCATCCGCTGAAAAGACCCGGTTAGGATGGCTCGCTAAAAGATATAAAATCCCGAATTCAAGCGCCGTTAATTGGATTTGTTTGCCCGCAATCGTTGTTACCTCATGCGAATCGCGCTTAATCACAAGTGGCCCCACTTCTAGAATGTCAGGCACTTCGTTTGTCACCTGCTGTTGGCTACGGCGTAATAATGATTTCACACGTGCCATCACTTCAAGCGGATTGAATGGTTTAGACACATAATCATCCGCACCTGTGATGAGGCCTTGGATTTTGTCCATATCCGTTGTTTTGGCAGAAACCACCAAAATCGGCACTTGTGAATCCTTGCGAACCGCTTTGATAACTTCAATCCCGCTCATATTAGGCATCATAATATCTAAAATCATTAAATCAATGCCCGGGTTAGTGGCAATTTTAGTCAAAGCTTCCTTGCCGGTAAAAGCTTGAATGGGTTCATAACCTTCATTTTTGACATAAATACTGAGTAGTTCAACAATTTCTTTATCATCATCAACAATTAGAATTTTCATATTAATTACCTCATTTAATTTAAACACGTTTGAGTGATTCGCTATTATTGTAACAAAGAATCGGATTGGTAAGGGTAAAGAATTCTTTAAATCCATCCATAAAAAAGACGCCGGCGACAAAATTAAATTTGCCCCAGCGCCTTCATTTTAACATAGGTTTATCTTGCTGAATAATTAGGTGCTTCTTTTGTAATTTGAACATCATGTGGATGTGATTCTGTTAAACCAGCGTTTGAGATTTGAACAAATTGTGCATTGTCCTGTAAATCACGGAGGTTAGCAGCACCAACATAGCCCATCCCTGAACGTAAACCACCAAGTAATTGGTAGATAACATCGCCAAGTGCGCCTTTGGCAGCTACGCGACCTTCGATACCTTCTGGGACTAACTTGTTTGCTTCATTCACGCCACTTTGGAAGTAACGATCTGATGAACCGTGTGACATGGCAGCCAAGCTACCCATCCCACGATAAGTCTTGAAACGACGACCTTGATAGATTTCAAATTCGCCAGGTGCTTCGTCAGTACCGGCTAACATGCTACCAAGCATAACGGCATTACCACCGGCTGCAAGAGCTTTAACAATATCACCTGAATACTTAATGCCACCATCAGCGATAATTGTCTTACCATATTCACGGGCGACACTAGCAGCATCATAAATGGCTGTTAATTGTGGGACACCAACGCCGGCGACAATCCGAGTTGTACAGATTGAACCAGGGCCAATCCCAACTTTAACAACATCCACACCAGCATCATATAAGGCTTTTGTGCCTTCAGCTGTTGCGACGTTTCCTGCAATCAAGGTTGCTTCTGGGAAGCGAGCCCGGATTTCGGCAATTTTACGTAAAACACCAGCTGAATGACCATGCGCTGTATCAATGATAATGGCATCAGCACCAGCTTTTAATAGGGCTTCTGCACGGTCAAAAGTATCACTTGTGACACCGACAGCAGCAGCAACTAATAAGCGACCATATTGATCCTTAGCAGCCTTAGGGAATTCTTGAACTTTTTCAATATCTTTAATCGTGATTAAGCCCGCTAAGCGACCATCATCACCAACTAAAGGTAATTTTTCAATTCTGTTTTGTTGGAGGATTTGTTCAGCTTCTTCTAAAGAAGTGCCCACAGGTGCTGTTACAAGTGCTTCGTGAGTCATGACCGTTCCGATTTCAACAGAGAAGTCAGAGATGAAGCGTAAATCACGGTTCGTAATAATCCCGACTAACTTAAGCTCATCGAGATTTGAAACGATTGGGACACCACTAATGCGGTATGTGCGCATCAAATCTTCAGCAGCACTGACAGGTTTGTCCGCTGTTAAATAAAACGGATCAATAATAACACCGTTTTCTGAACGTTTAACCTTCAATACTTCATCTGCTTGGCGTTCGATACTCATATTCTTATGAATAACCCCTAAACCACCTTGACGCGCCATAGCGATTGCCATTGGTGCTTCCGTAACGGTATCCATGCTGGCACTCATAATTGGTGTGTTCAACTTGATATTCTTAGCAAGTTGCACTCCTAGATCAACCTCATTTGGTAATACGTGGCTCTCCGCTGGTACTAATAAGACATCATCGAACGTAAACCCTTTTTTTGTAAATTTTGATTCCCATGCAGACATAATCTTCCTCCATTCATGAACTTAATCGGCCATCAATCAACTAAACGTTCGTATTAACCATCATGATTAACTGATTTAAAATTTGATAAAATATTAGCAGATTTTTCAGTAAAGGTCAATGGGCTCTTACTAAAAACTTATTTTACGATCAATTGTCTTTAAACAGTTTCCGAACATTCAAAATAAAGGTGCATATCATCAATCTTCGTTATACAATAGAAGTAACTTATTACAAAGGATGGATTGGCATGCAAGAACAACAACGGGTTTTAAATTTAACACGTAGCTATAATCTTCGCGAACTAGGTGGTTATCCAACCGTTGACGGTAAGACCGTTAAATGGCATAAATTACTGCGCTCAGGCAGTCTTAACGCACTAACCGCAACAGACATTGAGGACCTCCTAAATTACGGCGTTGCTTACGATGTTGACTTCCGTTCCCGTCATGAAATTAAGGTTGCCCCAGATCCATTTGACGACAGCCAATTAACTTATCATCGTCTTTCGGTATTTCCGTTTACCGATCAAGCAGACGCCCCTAAAAAACCAGCGAAAAAGGGATTATTTCATCTCTTTGGTAAAAAAGAACCCGCTACACCCGAACGTTCAAGCATGGACCGAATGTACGAACAATTAGTCACAGACTCTCACGCACAAGCAGCTTACCGCGACCTATTTACCGTATTATTGAATAACCATGGCAATGACGGTGCGGTCCTTTATCACTGCTCAGCTGGCAAAGATCGAACTGGGATTGGTACAATGCTCATCCTCAGCGCATTAGGCGTAGACTGGGCAACCATTTCAGATGATTTCGTCCTTTCAAACGAAGTCCTAGGCTTAACCACAACGGCACCCACTCGCATCAGCAGCAATGACGCCCAAGTCGCGGCAATGAATGGCAAGAGCGTTTCAAAAGCCCATCTCGAACTCGTCAGAGAAACAATCGAACACCATTACGGCAATATGGACAACTACTTAGCTCAAGCAATGGCCCTCAAACCAGAAGAAATAGCGCAATTAAAGAAGGACTACTTAGAATAGAGTGCCTTTGCAAGTGTTTAGATTTTGAGCATTTGCCTAGGCCAGTGAATAAGCGACACAGTCGATTATTTGCGGGACGTAGCAAAGCGCAGAAATCTAGCTTCAATGGCACGTTTCGACTAGCGTGCCCCCTTTCAAAAAGAAACCAAAAGAGGTGCTCCCAAAATTAATTTTGGGGGCACCTCTTTTTACCGTTTTTAGAGCAATTACCGCTCTTCCATAAGTTAATTATGCGCGCTTTTTCATGTGATTACAAGACTGTTCTTTTCATATTGGACTTGCTACACTAGGTAAACAACTTTGTAAGGGGCTGATTGCATGACAACCGATTTCGAACAAGAACAAATCCACTTAACCACAATTTATCAACAACTAACGGCCACTTTAGTGTCCATCAACGATGCCCAGTCACAGAATCATCAGGCCGGTAACACCATTAAGGCCCAGATCACCGGCGAAGCTAAACTCAACTTTGATTCATACGCCGATAACCTCGACACCTTTGCCGCCCTAGAAACTATCAATAAAGAAATCGATATGCTCAACCTCAAAACCGATTCATTGATTGCTAGAAAAGACGAAACGTTACGCCTTTTAGAACAACCCTACTTTGCTAAAATCACACTAACCTTCCCGGAAGAAATCGACAGCGAGGACTTCTATCTCGGTTCAGCTAGTTATACCAATCAAGATGGCGAACCCGTTATTTTTGATTGGCGTTCACCAATCGCTGATGTTTATTATCAACAGACATTCGGCCCCACGAGTTATCAAGCTAATGACCGCCAAATACCGGTAACTTTAAATCAACGGCGCCAATTTCAAATTCAAGCTGACCAATTAATCGATTTCTTCGATACCCAAATCGCGATTGAAGACCCACTATTATTAGCAACGTTAAAAGAAGCTAAAACAACTCAAATGAGTGCCATTACCGCGACGATTCAAAAAGAACAAAATGCGATTATTCGTCAACAAACGACTGACCATCTCCTAATCGATGGCATTGCTGGTAGCGGTAAAACATCCGTTATTTTTCAACGAATTGCCTATCTCCTCTATCGACAACGCAAGGAACTAGCGCTCAACGAAGTCTTGATGATTTCACCTAACCGCTTATTCCAAGACTATATCGCTCAAGTCCTGCCAGATCTCGGCGAACAAACACCGGTTAACCTCACTTTGCAACAACTATTAGCGCAGTTGCTGCCAGAAGAGTTGGCAGATCTTCCCATTGCAGCACAACCGGTTACCCTAGCTATTGACCAACTAACATTGGAAGCAAGCGACTTCCAGTCATTAAATAGCGGCTTACCCTTCACAATTGACGCCGCTACTAGTTATCAATTTTTCTTGAAGACGCCGGTGGATGCACCATTGGACAAACGCATTCAAGCCACCCAACAACAACTCACAAGTTATCTACAGGAACAATTAATAACAATCGCCAAAACCCCCATAACTTTAACACGCTTAGAAAGTTTAACGGAAACCGAGCAGCAGCAAACCTTCGGACGCTTAATTCGCGAAGACGAACCATTAGCACCGCTCGCTTTAAAAATGGTCCGCTATGATTACCAAGATTTATCTGAACAATTGCACGATTATCAGTGGTTAGCCTTTGACCAAATTATTGCGCGCCAATCAACTGTGGATGCCGTGATTGCAGCACAAGTTTACAGTTATTTAACGCAGCGCGTTTTCCCCAAAGTTAAACAGGTCTTTATCGATGAAGTGCAAGACTATCACGCTAGCACATTGCACCTTTTTAAACAGCTTTTCCCCAAGGCACAATTCACCGTCTTCGGTGATCAACATCAAAGTATCACACCTCATAAAATTCAATTCAGTAAACTGCCCGCGATTTTTCCTAATCTAAAAACCCAAGCATTGCGGACGAGTTACCGCTCATCCGGTGCGATTACCGCGTTATTCAGTCAGTTATTCCCTGACTTGACTGATGTTCACGCAGTCCAACCGCACGGTGTTCAACCAACCCATCTAAGTGCGACTAATGACGCGGACTACCTGGCACAAATCCAAGCGCAAATCGATCAACTGCCCGCTGACCAAACATTAGCGATTATTACCCCTGCCGGTCAGTTTGATGAAAGCCTTTTAAAGTTAAAAGATGTCCACCACTTATCCACAGAAACGACCACCCTCCCCGAAAGTGGGGCTTTCACATTACCATTAACACTCGCTAAAGGTTTGGAATTTGATAACGTCTTGTTATACGACTTAACCAATGACTACTACACTGAACCAGCAGTGGGACGTAACCGCCTCTACACC
Source organism: Latilactobacillus parasakei (assembly GCF_049674265.1). NCBI lineage: Bacteria > Bacillati > Bacillota > Bacilli > Lactobacillales > Lactobacillaceae > Latilactobacillus > Latilactobacillus parasakei. The sequence goes on from NZ_CP186861.1 coordinate 1,197,044, forward strand.
GCTATTTCAAGAGCGACCCATCTTTTAACGCTCAGCGCACTTGGCACCTTACCGCATGCCTTAAATGCATAATCAAAAAATCCCGGTTTAGCCAATATAAAATGGCTAAACCGGGATTTTTTTGGGGGCTTGAAACGTGTTCCTTCAGCCATATCCTTCCGGTTAGCGACGAATCACAAATGATCGACTTCATCGCTCATTCGCAATCCACTGCTAATCCTCAGGATATAACCGGCTGAACTCACACTCTTATTCAAATACAAATTGATTGTTATACAATTCTGCGTAGAAGCCTTCTTGTGCTAGTAATTCTTGATGATTGCCTTCTTCGATAATTCGGCCATCTTTTAAGACGATAATCCGATCCGCATTTAAGATGGTTTTCAAGCGATGGGCGATTACAAAACTGGTCCGTCCCTGAATCACATTTTCCATTGCTTTTTGGATATGGCTTTCAGTCACCGTATCAACGTTACTTGTTGCTTCATCCAAAATCAAAAGCGCTGGATCCGTAATAATCGTCCGCGCAATACTGATCAATTGTTTTTGACCCGTACTGAAGATATTATCTTCTTCGCTAACCTTCGTTTGATAGCCATCTTCCAACGTCATGATGAAATCGTGAATGTGCGCTTGTTGCGCCGCTGCAATCACTTCATCATCAGTCGCATCTGGTTTTCCAAAGACAATGTTATCGCGAATCGTCCCTGCAAATAAGACTGATTCTTGAAGAACAATCCCCACATGTGACCGTAACGTATCCAAATCCATGTCACGGATATCAACGCCGTCAATCTTAACGGCGCCTTGATCCACATCATAGAACCGGTTCATCAAGTTCATGACCGTCGTTTTCCCAGAGCCAGTTGGCCCAACCAACGCAATCATTTGGCCCTTATCAACCTCAATATTCACGTCGTGCAGGATTTGTTTGCCTGGTAAGTAACTAAAATCAACATGTTCCATCGTTACTGAACGTTCAATCCCGTTGAATTGTTGCCCATTAGTTGGACGAACCTCATCATCTTCATCAAAGACTTCATTGACCCGGCGTGCACCGGTAATTGCCAATTGAATCATGCTATAACTTGATGAGAGTTGCGCAATTTGATTATAGAATTGTTGTGAATATTGCACGAAAGTCACGACTAACCCTAAAGCAACGGATTTCTTGATATCCCCGTTGACTGCCAACCAACTCCCAAAGAAGATCACGATCGCTGTATTGACCAGCGACATCCCTTGCATCAATGGGAAAATCATCCCTGAATAAATTTGGCCTTTCAAGGTTGCTTTCCGGACACTTTCGTTATGTTCAACAAAGCCATCAATCGTTTCAGCTTGTAGGCTGTTGGTAATAATCACTTTTTGACCTGTGATTTTTTCATTGATATAACCATTTAACTTACCCACTTCGTCTTGTTGCACATTGACGTATTTTTGCGCTTTGTTGATAATAATCCACGCTAAAATAAACGAAATTGGCACTGACGCGATTGTGACCCACGCCAATTGGGTATCTTTTCTAAACATCATAATTAACAAACCAATCAACAAGGCCGTTCCCGACACTAATTGGCTTAACACTTGGTTCATCGCGTTATAAATATTATCTAAATCACTCGTAAAACGGCTAAGGATATCGCCATCTGAATGACGGTCAAAATATTTAATCTGCATCTTTTGTAATTTATTGAATAACCCAATCCGCATCCGGTTGGTCGATAACGCATTGACGCGTGAAAAAGCTGCACTTGAGACAAAGGTCGCCGCTGAACTCAAGACGTAAAAAAGGACTAACGACACAATGACATCAATAAAAGCATCTTTAGAAGCCCCACTGGTTGGTAAATGTTGGGCTTTTAAAACCTGAAACTTCGTGGCGTATTTAACCAATTCATTCAGTGCATCCCCAATATATTCGGGCGCCTTGACTTGTAAATAAGTGGCAAAAACGGTCATCACAAGGATCAGTGCAAAAGATGGTTTATAGCGTTTTAAATAATGGTAGAAAAAGACCATGGCACGTTTAAATTCTTTCATAATTTAGCCTCGCTTTCCCTTTTGAGTTTCGAAAATTTCGCGGTAAACAGCACTTGTTTCTAACAACTCATGATGCGTTCCGACACCGACTAGGCGACCTTCATCTAAGACCAAGATTCGATCAGCATTGACCACGGACGAAATCTTTTGCGCAATAATCAACGTCGTTGTATCGGCTAATTCTCGATCAAGGGCTTCTTTTACCAGTTTTTCAGAATGGGCATCAAGCGCACTCGTACTATCATCTAAGATTAGAATCTTAGGTTGGCCAATCACACCACGTGAAATTGAAAGGCGTTGTTTCTGCCCCCCTGAGAAGTTGGCACTGCGTTCTTCAACCGGTGCATCATACGTATCGGCTAATTTCTCGATGAATTCCTTGGCTTGCGCAATGCCAGTCGCGCGATCCATATCAGCCGTATCCGCATCTTTTTTACCATGTTTCAAGTTCTGCGCAATCGTACCTGAGAAAAGAATCGCTTTTTGAAGTACGAATGACACTGAATCGTGTAAGTTATGTTCGTTCAATTCCTTAATTGGGACCCCGCCAATGCGAATTTCACCTTTTGTTGGATCGAATAAACGTGGAATCAATTGGGCCATCGTTGATTTACCAGCACCAGTTGCGCCGACAATCCCGATCATTTCACCCGCATTAATTTCAAAACTAATATCGTTCAACGTATCATGATCATCTTCTGGATAACGGAAGCTGACATGATCAAAAGCCAGGGTCCCAGCTAAGTCTTGATCTGGCACATCAGGGTACACAATATCAGGATCTGTGGCGAGGATTTCTTGGAGTCGTTTCAACGAAACTGCCCCACGAGAAGCCATCATCATCATCATGCCGCCCATAATAATCGACATCATGATTTGCATTAAGTAGTTCATAAATGAGGCAATTGCGGCGATTGCTTCCGGATCTGTATCGACTAAGTTACCGACGAAATAGATTGAAGCAACAACTGCTAAGTTAGCGACCAACATAAATGAAGGAATCATCACTGAAAAGAGCATCCCGACAATTGCCGTATGTTTTTCTAATTGATCACTGGTTTTTGAAAAGCGATTAATTTTATTATCTTCCTGGACAAAGGACTTCACAATCCGCGTGCCCATTAAATTTTCTTTAGCGAGGTTGTTAATCTTATCGATTAAATTTTGAATCGCACCAAAGTGTTTCCCCATTGATCCCATTGATAAAAAGGTAATCACAAAAACAAGGACCACTAAGAGAATAATAATCCACCATAAGCTCGGAATTGAGTTCATCGCTAAAATGAAACTGACGACAAATAGAATCGGAATCCGGACCAACGTTTGAAGAGACATCATAATCACATTTTGAATCTGGGTCATATCATTCGTTAAGCGCACCGAAAGATTCCCAACTGAGAATTTCTCAATGTTAGCAAATGAAAAAGTCTGAATCTTTCTAAAAGTCGTTTCCCGAATATCGGCGGTCATCCCTTGTGCGGTAATCGCCGACGTAATCGTATTGACGACCCCAGCAATTAAACCGACAACGGCAATCACGATGAGATAAATCCCAATTTGCATCACTTTATCTTGGTCATCTTTCATAATGCCTTCCAAAACGTTTTGTAATAGTTTTGGTTGCCATAGTGAAGACGCAACAGATATAATGGTGGCTAATATAGATAGACTAAAAACGCCTAGATATGGCTTCAAGTGCTGTTTCAATAATGACATGCGCATCCCTCTTTTTCCTGTAAGTTGATTAGCTCGTACAAGTCATGTACAGTATAATCGAACAGTGTTCGAGTTAATACTTTAACAAATTTTAAAAATAATTACAATTCTTTTTTCTGAAAAATAAAGGCGGTTTATTAAGATGGTTAAACAAACAATTTCAGCAGCCCAAATTACGGCCGCTGCCTTTGAAATTATGCAAACAGGCGGGACAGTTGAACAGCTCTCAATTCGTAAAATTGCGGCCAAGCTCCACATTGGCGTCGCGACTTTTTATTGGCACTTTGAGAACAAACAAGCGCTCCTTCAAGCAATGGCTGACGAGATTATCGCCGGGATTCAATTTCCGCCAACGACACCGGACATGCCTTGGACTGAACAGATCAAGCTGATCTTCAAAACAATTTATGCCGCCTACCTCGAACGGCCATACGCAGCCGAATTAATGTTGCGGACCGTCCCTGCGACCAAAATCCGCCTTAATCTTATTAACCAACTCTTACAAATCTTATTAGACGCTGGCTTTACACCCGAACAAAGTAGCCTAGCGATTGAATCCATCGACCACTTCATGTCAGGTCTCTTCGCCGATATCGCAGGGGAAATTGAGATGAAACAACGCGCACTCAGTCAAACTGATCCTTACCTCGCACAACTTCCGCTGAAGATGAAGACAATCGCTGCTAACAATCATTTCGACGCTTTTTTTAGAAACGTTCGAACACCACCGGCAACAACAGCAACACTCCGCTGAAAAATTTATGTTGGGCTTAGATATTTTTCTAGCTGGTCTTGACCCACAACGCCATTCTTAACCACCAAAAAAGGACTTGGGACAAAAATAATTTTGTCTCAGGTCCTTTTTAATTACTCTTCGTTATTTCGAATCACTAACCCATACCAAAGTGCCATGACAGCGACAATCGTTACGATATACAATGGCAATCGACTGATTGCGCCTGTATGCAACAAACTCATGCCGTAAGTCAAAGCACTGATTGCAAGGTAATAACCAAAACTAAATAGTCCACTGGCAGTGCCAATCACCGCTTCGTAACCGACTAATGCCAGGTTTAAAACGACCGGTAAAGTCGTATTTAAACCCCAAAAGACGATTAGAATTAAAATGACCATCAACAACAGCTGATCATAATAACTGGCAACCAACAATAACAGGCTCCCTACTAAAGCAAGCACTAAGCCAAATTTAGCCATCATCACCGCTCCAAACTTGGGTGCGCCGTAATTGGTGGTCATTGCGCCTAAAATGCTAGCAGCGGCTAACACAAGCCCTAACCAGCCATATTGAACCGTACTGAGATGAAAATGGTTGATAAAGATAAACGGTGCTTCAGCGTAATAACTGAATAAGATACCGTTGATGCCGCTAATCACGGCCCCATAGACCCAGACTTTTTTATCCGTCAGCAAGCGTTTCGTCACTGCCCCGACATTGATCTGTGCCGGCACACCAGCTGGCCGTGTTTCTGGTAAACACGCACCCGCGTATAAAATCGCGCCAACCGCCATCATAATTAACACCGAGAAAACTTGGCGATAACCAAAATAGGTTTGGACAAGACCGCCAATCAACGGGCCTAAGGCTGGTGCAAGTGCCATGGCCGCACCAACTTTGGCAAATACTTGGGCCCCGCGCACACCACTGAAGGATTCACGCATAATGGTTTGTGTCACCACTGAACCAACACTCGCGCCAAAAGCCTGTACTAATCTCGCTAGAATTAACCAACTAAAATGACCGGCCAATAACAGGCCGCTATTCCCAAGTAGGTAGACGCCGATACCTAACAACATGGTTAGTCGTCGCCCGAGCTGATCGGATAACCAGCCCCAGAATAAAACACCAAAGGCAAAAGCCATAAAATAGGTGCTCATCGTCAATTGTGCCGTTTGCGCACTGACGTGAAAGGCCCGACTAATCATCGGTAAGACGGGCGTAAAAATTGATTCGCTAATTTGTGGAAATCCCACCAACACAATCATTAATAGAATTGATGGACTTTTTTTTGAGACGTTTTTCATTTTAAAACTCCTAATTAATTTAATCTGCTGAAAAACGTCTTTAGTCACTTACGGTCGCACTTTGGATAAATTGTGAATAACTCATCTTCAACCCTCCTCATTTAATTTAGTTGACTTGTTAAACAATTCCTACCAATATATCAAAAAAGCATTGTGAATTCAAGGTATAGAAAAAGAGGCCTCGAAGAGACCTCTTTAACGTGCTTTTCAGCATAGGGATATTTTTCCGGTTAGCTACGCCACGCAAATAAGCGACTTCGTCGTTTATTCACGCAGCTATGCTAATCCTCAAAATATCCCTATGCTGAAAACCACTCACTTTTTTTACCAGCTTGCTTTTTTGACGCCTGGGATTTGCCCTTTGTGGGCTAATTCCCGGAAATTGATCCGGCTCATCCCAAATTTACGCATGAAACTTCTTGGTCGGCCATCAATCAAGTCTCGGTTACGTAGACGAACTGGACTTGAATCCTTTGGTAGTTGTGCTAAAGCGGCGTAGTTGCCTTCCGCTTTTAAAGTCGCGCGTAGATCCGCATATTTTGCGACTAGTGCGCGTTGTTTTGCCAATTTTGCAATCTTTGATTTCTTAGCCATTGAATGGCCTCCTTCTATTATTAGTATTGTTGCTATTTCCCTCAGAAAATAGCCTGATTAGACACCCAATTCAGCTATCCTATACCAAACCGCTTCGAAATTCAATTAAAAAGACTTACAAAAAGTAACTATATTCTAATTGCAACGATATATCGTCCCTATGCTATACTTTAAATAAGATTTCGCTTAGAAAGGAACTTCTATATGGCACAGAAAAATATTCTCCAGTACTTACTCCTCGGTCTATTAAATCAGGCGCCCAAAACTGGATACGACCTCAAACGCGTTTTTGAAAATGAAATTGGTGAATTTTGGCAGGCCAAACATAGCCAAATCTATCCCGAACTAAAACGCCTTGAAACCGAAGCTCTAATTACCCATATCGAACTCATTTCTGGCACTAAACTCAAGAAGAAGCAATACACGATTACCCCTAGTGGTGTTAGCTATTTCAACGAATGGCGTTATTCGCCCACCAGTGAAATTCTCGCTAGCAAGGACGAATTCATCCTCAAACTCTATTTTATCGAATCAAAAGATGATCAACATCTACCAGCTATGTTTGTGGAACAAACAACCTTGCACACCGATAAACTCACTCATTTATTGGCGCGTAAAGCACTCGTCTTCCCTAACCAAGCCACAATTACTGCCAATTATGGCCACTATCTGATTTTAGAGCATGCAATCAATCGTGAACAGGATTACCTAAAATGGCTAGCCACGGCTGATCGTTAATCTTTTTAATCCACCCTTAACAAATCTCAGATAAGTGCTATGCTATAAGAAGAAGTAAATCAAGTTAGGCTGTTTTTTCATTTGTATACGTTATAATAACGCGCTTGTACAGGTGGTCAGTTGACCAATTGTATGGGCGCTTTTTATTTTGATTAAACAACTTAGACTTTAACAAACACAGGAGGAACATTATTTTAAAGCGTAAGAATGTTGATAAAGTCGTCTTTATCCCCACGATGTTATTGTTCGGGATTGTCTCCGCATTTCTAATGTTAGGAGGTGACACACTCCAGCACTCTATTTCGCAATTATTGGACACGATGACGTCCCATTCCCAATGGCTCTACATAGGTATTTATATTATTAACTTCATCTTTTTGGTTTGGTTGGGCTGTAGTCACTATGGCCGGATTCGTTTGGGCCAACCTAACGAAAAACCTGAATATAACGATTTTCAATGGGGCAGCATGGTTTTTGCCACTGGGATTGATGCCAGCATCTTAATGCTCAGCACCACCGATCCACTCCAATACTTACAAAATCCACCATTTGGCGCTAAGCCCTTTTCAGCAGCGGCTTACCGCTACGCCAACGTCTGCGGTCAGTTTAACTGGGGACCAATGGCCTGGATGATTTTTGCCACCGCCACAATTGCGATTGGTTATGCACTCTATGTTAAGAATTTACGCGTTCAGCGCTTGAGTGCCGCCATCGATTTACTAGAAGGCCCTCAAACCTATAAAAAGGTTATCCGCCAACTCATCGATTTCATTGTCGTCTTCGGAATTATGGGCGGAATCGGCTCTTCAATTGGGATGGAAATCCCCGTCATTTCTAAAGTCCTTAGTACGATGACTGGCTTTTCAGATACCATCTGGTTAAAACTAGCCTTGTTCGTTGTTTTATTCGTGCTCTTCACTTTAACCGTCTACGCTGGGTTAAATAAAGGGATCAAGAAACTGAGTGCTTGGCACATTTACACCGCTATCGGCTTTTTATTACTCGTTTTATTAATCGGTCCCACCCGTCATTTGATTGGCGCCGAAGGTCACGATCTTTTCCATTTATTTGGTAAATTTGGGCAACTCAGTTTAAACGCAACTGGCTCTGATAGCCATTTCGCCCAACACGAAATGCTCTTTTATTGGGGCTGGTGGCTATCTTACATGCCTGTGATGGGCTTGTTCATCGCCCGTATTTCTCGTGGACGGACTATTCGCCAAGTGCTACTGGGGATGGCGACTTATGGGGCGCTCAGTTGTATGAGTTTTTACGCCATCCTTGGCGGTTACGCCCTCTTCTTACAAAGTTCGGGGCAAGTCGATCTTGTCAACCTATTAAATACACAAGGTCAAGCTGCCGTTATTGCCGCCGTCATCACAACGCTCCCTTGGAAGATTGTCATGCTCGCGATTTTCTGTTTATCTTGCTTCATTTTCTTAGCCACGACCATTTCATCGTCAGCCTTCATCGTTTCCTCATTTACTAGTCTTGAATTGAAGATTGGCGAACAACCTAACCGTTGGAATCGGATGGCTTGGGTTGTCATTTTCATTTTATTTTCACTCGGAATTGTGCTTGTCGGCAGTTTTCAAACCGTTCAAGCGGTTTGTGTGATTGCGGGCTTCCCACTGATTTTTGTCTGTGCATTGTTACTCGTTTCGATTTTCCATGCTGTCCATAACGGTGAAATTCCGATCGAAATTGAAAATGAAGAAACTTCTCATTTTCTGAAAAAAAAACTTACGCCAAAATTTTTTATGTGATACGGTTATATCTGTTAACTTTTCAGAAAGAAGGAAATTGATATGCCTACCAATAAAAAAGAAGGTATTATTTTTACAACATTAATGTGTTTCTCAATGGTACTTGGAATGAGTATCTATAACTTATTATTACACGGGAGTTTTTCATTTGTCGCTTTAATCACCGGCTTGATTCCTGGCTTCATCGTCGCTTTCATCCTCGATGTTTTCGTGATCGGCGTACTCGCTAAAAAGATCGCATTCAGCTTACCACTTAATAAGGACAATAAATTAGTCATGATTTTAACAATTTCATGTTTGATGATTCTTGGTATGGTCACATGTATGTCACTCTTCGGTGTATTAATCGAAGGTGGGATTCCAAACGATCTCGGCGGTGCTTACAGACACGCTTGGGCAATGAACATTATCGTTGCCTTACCACTTCAATTAATCGTAGTGGGACCATTCTCACGTGCGATTCTTGGCAAAATCCAAGCAAATGCAGCAACTGCAGAAACAGCTGAATAAAAAAGAAAGTGTGTTTGAAACGGTCTGACGAGTGACACTAAGCGCAGAAGTCAGTTTCAATAAGCACATTTGAATATCAAAAAGGCGTTAGGGCAAAATTACATTTGTCCTAACGCCTTTTTACTATTTTAATACCTTTTGAATGGCCGCTAATTCTTCAGGTGCAAACGTTAAGTTATCTAACGCGTGTACACTATCTTGAAGTTGACTCAATCTAGAAGCACCCACCAAGACACTCGCAACGGTTGGTTGTTGCAAGTTCCAAGCAAGTGCCATTTCAGCCAATGATTGACCACGTTGTTGCGCAATTTTGTTCAATTCTTGAACAGTGCTGATTGTTTGGTCGACCTTTTCAGGTGATAAGAATGGACTATCTGGACGGGCAGCACGTGAATCCGCTGGAATCCCATTTAAATAACGGTTCGTCAACATGCCTTGAGCTAATGGGCTAAACGTAATTGCGCCTAAACCTTCTTCAGCCAACACATCGGTTAAGCCATCTTCAATCCACCGATCCAACATATTGTAACGTGGTTGGTGAATAATAAATGGTGTGCCAAGTTCTCTAAAAATCTTAGTAATCGCTTTTGTTTGTTCAGCGGAATAATTGGAAATTCCGATATATAGAGCTTTCCCTTGATGGACTAATAAATCCAATGCCCGCGCCGTTTCTTCAATCGGTGTCTCAGGATCTGGTCGATGACTATAGAAAATATCGACATAATCTAATTGCATCCGTTGCAACGATTGGTCACAACTAGCAATTAAATTCTTCTTTGACCCCCATTCGCCATAAGGACCCGGCCACATATAATAACCCGCCTTAGACGAAATAATCATTTCATCCCGATATTGCTTTAAGTCTGAGTGCAAAATCCGACCAAAGTTTTCTTCCGCACTACCGGCTGGTGGGCCATAATTATTGGCTAAATCAAAATGCGTAATCCCCATATCAAAGGCCCCAAAAATAGTTTCTTTTTGAGTAGCCACTTTATCTGTTTCACCAAAGTTATGCCATAACCCTAATGAAATTGCAGGTAATTTCAACCCAGAATGGCCGACACGCCGGTAGATCATATCGTCATATCGCGTTTCTTTTGCGTTATACATGCTTAAACGCCCTCTTTATCTGTATTTTTATGCAATCGGTTACATATAGTAGTATACCATTTTCTATTAAAATAAAAAAACATCTCTTATTAAAATTAAGAGATGTTCCTTTCCTAAAAATACATACCAACAATCGTACCAGTCAGCATGGAAGCCATTGTAGCACCTAACAATAATTTCATAGTAAATTTCGCAACAACAGCACCTTGTTTCTGATCAATTGCTTTGATTGATCCTGAAATAATACCAATCGTTCCAAAATTTGCAAAACTAACTAGATAAGTCGAGATAATCGCTGTTGCTTTTGGACTCAAGGAATGTGCAATCTGTGATAAATTCCCCATTGCAACAAACTCATTTGTAATTAACTTCGTGGCCATTAAGCTTCCAACCTTAACAATATCGTCAGCTGGCACACCAATAACAAATGCGACAGGTGCAAATACCCAACCAATAATATCAGTGAATGTGACATTAAAGAAAAAGCCAAATGTATTGTTTAAAAACGTTACTAATGATACAAATCCAATTAACATTGCTGCTACGGTTAAGGCAAGTTGAAAACCATCAACAATATAATTACCTAAAACTTGGAAGAATGGTTCCTTTTCAGTGGAGAGATGAGCTTCTATCGTTTTTTGATCCTCTACTTCTGGTTCATACGGATTAACAATACATGAAATAATAAGGGCTGAAAAAATATTTAAGAAAACAGCGACAACAACAAATTTACCGGGAACCATTTTCATATAAGAAGCCAACATCGCCGCACTTACCGCTGACATTGCGGATGCGCAGATTGTATATAAACGTTGTGGTGATAAATTAGGAATTCGTTCCTTAATTGTTAGAAAAACTTCAGGTTGCCCCAAAACAGCTGTTGAAACTGCAAAATAACTTTCTAATTCACCCATTCCTGATAATTTATTAATGCCTTTTCCTAACCATTTAATAATAAATGGTAAGACCTTAATATAGTTCAAAATGCCGACTAATGCCGAAATAAATACAATTGGCATCAATACGTTGAGGAAGAAGACTGAAGCGCCACTCTTAATTACAACACCTCCAAAAACAAAATCGACGCCACCTGCAGCTTGCCCCATTAACCAACTAAAGAAATTAGAAATACCTGCCAAGACTTTAACCCCACCTGATGTATGTAAACACAGGAAGGAAATCACAAATTGGGTAACTAATAAAATACCAATTTGTTTATATCTAATTTTCTTTCGGTTGGAGCTGACTAACCAACCAATCGCAAATATAAAGACTAATCCGACTATCCCCATTAATATACTCATAATAACCTCCACTTTCAGTTATCTAGCCAAAGTTTTTCAATAACATCATTGCACCCTCTTGATCAATTTGCTTAGGTGTATTTCCCGCAAAGCGTTCATTAACGACACTTTCTATATTAGTTAGCAATTCATCTTCTGAGATATTAAAATCGGTGAATGGCTTCATCCCAAGAACTTTATCTCTAAATTCACGATATTGAATAGCCGTAATTCTACCGATTTCAGTATCTGTTGGATCTGCGGGGTATTCAGCGCCCAAAATCAAACCAATTTCTTTTACTTTTTTACTTCTAACTGGTGCAATAAATTGAAGTACCCCAGGTAACGCATAAGCACAAGCCATTCCATGGGGCATATGGTACTTGGATCCAATCACATGTGCAACGGAATGACCAGCATGTGTCCCTGCATTGTTTAGCATCCAACCACCTAGTGTAGCAGCAACCATCACACGTTCACGTGCTTCTCGATCCTGTCCATCTTCAATTACCTTAGGTAAGTATTTGACTAGTAAATACATAATTTTTTCGCAAATCGCATCTGTGACAGGGCTCGCTAAGGTTGATGTATAACCTTCTGCCGCGTGTGAAAATGCATCTAAGCCAGTTGCAATTGTCATCCCTTTAGGTAATGTCATTACTAATTCAGGATTCAAAACTGCAAATTCACTAACTGCATTATTCGCTAACACCGCTAATTTGGTCTGAGTTTCTGCATCCGTAACGATTAACGCATTCGATAATTCACTACCCGTACCAGAAGTTGTTGGTACTGCTATCAATCCGGGACAATCTTTTATTTCATTGCTTGCTGTGACGTATTCGCTAATTTTGCCACCATTTATACGAACGATATTAATTCCTCTAGCAACATCAATGGCACTGCCTCCACCAATTGCGATTAAGCTATCACAATCATGCACTTTAAAGAATTCAGCCCCCTCATCCACCACAGTTGTTGGCGGATCAGAAACGACTTTGTCATAGATAGAGAATTGTATATTGTTCTCCGTCAATTTAACTTGCAATTTTTTTACAATTGCAACTTCTTTTAGAAAACTATCCATAATAATTAACGGCTTTTTATATTGTGTTTCTTTCAAAATACCCAAAATCGTTTTAGGTAAATCATCGGTTACTAATACTTTGGTCTTTTGAACTAATTTATAATCCATTTCATCCTCCTAAATTCTCTCACCGTATAACAATCGGCTAAATAATTGGCTTAAATATTGAATTGTCGGTCCTGTTGTTAATGCCGTCAGAATCGTAATTGCGCCAAACCGACCGCCCAATAAAACGCCAGCAATAATCAAAACAACATCCATTGTTATTTTAGAACGGCGAATACTCCAGCCTGTTTTGTCCCGAAGCGTTAGCATTAATCCGTTAAAAGGATCGACCCCGATGTTACTAGCAACAAATAGGCTAATTCCTAGATAGTATAAAGAACAACCAACTAGACCGGCTACCCCTCGTATCCACAATGTATTACCCACAAAAATGATAGTATACAGATAACTACCTATACTGATAAAAAAGCCATAGGGTACAAGATAGATAAGCGTTCCAACATTAATATATTTCCGTCCAAAGAAAAACAAAATAATAATCAACCCAATATTAATATAATTGGAAACCACTCCTAACTGCGCATGTGAAAGCTGAGCAGCTTGTCGAATGCCATCATAGATAATTCCTACCGGATCATTACCTAGTTGTGTGTTGTTATTAATCGCTACTCCAATACAGACTAGGAATACCCCAACAATCGCTGTTATCATTTTCTTTAGCGATACTGTCTTTAAACTCGTCCGTATTACTTTCAATTTTTATAAACCAACTTCTGCAGCTGCTTTATCTGCTCTTTCACAGAATTCACGCACCTTATCGATATCTTTTTCCATATGACCGCCATCATATTTAATACTTGTCTTTGTTAATGAATCAACGCCATAAGGTTTAATTTCCTTAATACACTCTTCAACATTATCTGGTCCTAATCCGCCAGCAATAATAACTGGAATATTTACATTAGCAACAATTGCCGCATCAATTGACCAGTCATGTGTTAATCCACTAGCACCAATTCCTGTATCTGCAGCTAAACCAGAATCTGTTAATAAGTAATCTGAGAATTTTGCATATTCTTTAGCACGTTCCACTGCTTCCGGTCCATCTACTAAAACGGCTTGCATTAATTCTGTTTCCGGGCAAACCGCTCTCAATTGATCTCTAAACGCTTGATCTGCAGTATATTCCATCCCAGCAATGTGCAGGATATCTGGACGAACCCGTTTCGCAATATCTAACATTTCTTTAGGATCTTTGTTCAACATGATTGCCACTGTTACAACACCACGTCTTTTGGCTTCAGCAAAAATTTTATCAACAGTTTCTAATGGCACTCGATGCGCTGGCACACCGCCATCTTGCATTGGTACAAGCCCAATATGATCAGCACCTGCATCCATTGTTTTTACGCTTTCATCATAAGTAATAAGTGAATAAATTTGTTTTTTAATCATTAGTAAATCCTCCAAAAATTAATTTTTTACTGCTTGTCGACAACGATCAATCACATTTTTCGCAGTTAAATGTGATGAAACGGCTGAAGCACTTCCCACCGTAATACTTGAAGCAGCTTGCGCATATTGACCAATCTCTTTTAAAGAAGCCTTTTTCCCAAAGTGATAATATGCCCAAGCAATGGTTGCCATGCTACAATCCCCAGCACCATTACAACTTATAATTGGTACCTTAATAATCGGTACTAGTACTGTTTGACTTTCATCTGCACATAGAATACCGTGTGCGCCAAGCGAGATAAAGACATGACGAATTCCTTGGTTAACTAAATATTCTGCTGCCATTTTAGCTGAGCTTTCATCGGATATTTTAATTCCAGTTAGAAGTTCGGCTTCCATTTCGTTGGGTTTAAACGTATCAATTTTATTTAAAACGTTTTCAAAACGACGCGCTTTAGCGACTGAAACCGGATCAACATACATCGGTACCTTCAAATGATCTGCCAACCATTCAATTGATTCTTGCGGAATATTAGCATCTACAATGCATAAAGTGGCCTGATTAATTACCGCTAATCGTTCCTTTAAAAAATCAGGAGTAATATTATTAACGATACTCATATCGTTAATTGCCGCTAACATGTCTCCTGAGCCATCAGTTACATAAAGATAAGTTGAACTATTAGCGCCTTTAATTTCAGCTGCATAATCTAAATTGATCTTATTTGTTTCACATTCTCGATGTAATATTGCGCCGTATTGATCGTCTCCGTAAACCGTCATCAGATACGTTGGTACACCTAAATTGGCTAGATTATGTGCAATATTTTGTCCAACACCACCAACGGATAGGTTAACCTCACCAGGATTAGAATCACGTTCAATAAAATCCTTGCCTGGCATACCTGCAATATCCATATTCAACCCGCCAACGACTACAACATATTTATCGTCCATTTCGACACCTCCGTCTCTTTATCTCCTGTATGCAAACTCATTATAAAACGCTTACAACTATTTGTAAACACTTTTTTATAAAATAAACTTTTGTTTATCAAAATTGACCTACAGTAGTTAATAACCTATACTTAAGCTACTTACTAATTAGATGGGGACTGGATTAGCATGACAAAACGCGAAGAAGAAATTTTAAAAATAATTAAAGAAAATCCATTAATTTCACAACAAGAACTGGCCGATAAATTCGGTTTAACAAGATCTGGCGTTGCTGCCCATATTTTTAACCTCACCAAAAAAGGTTACATTGCCGGCAAAGGTTATATTATTAACGAGCCAAATTTTGTAACCGTTATTGGTGGCGTTAATATTGATATCCTAGGATTAACCGATACAACACTTATTCAGCAAAATTCTAATCCTGGGCATATCACTTTTTCTTTAGGTGGAGCTGGTTATAATATTGCCCATAATTTAACAAAACTTGCAGTGCCAAATTATTTTATTACGGTTTATGGTGATGACCTGAATGGGCAAAAATTTGAAGAAGATGCTCAAAAAAATCATCTCGCTATCCAGCATTCAAAAAAAATACCTGATAAAAGTACATCTTCTTATCTTTACGTCAATGATCCAGATGGCACTCTGAATGTAGGTGTCGATGACATGGGAATTTATGATGATATCACACCCGATTTCCTTAGCGAGCGACTAGCCACAATCAATACTTCAGCTTACTGTATTATTGATACTAACCTACCTGAAAAGACAATCGACTGGCTATTTGACAATTGCAAAGTACCTATTTTTGTTAAAACTGTTTCACTCAATAAAAGTTATAAATTACAAAACGTACTTTCTAAAATAGATACATTAATGACAACTGATAAAGAACTTGCAATGCTGACTAACTCATCTGTGACTGATGCTAAAACTGCTGAAAAAAGTGCCAAAAAGCTACTAAAAAAAGGCATAGAACATATTTATGTTCTAATGCCTCATACTGGATTATTTTATATTGATAATCGAAACACTAAATTAATCGCTGGTATTCCAATCAAGCGTGTTAACAATAATGGCGCCAGTGCCGCGTTAACAGCCGCAGTAGTTGATAGCCGCTTAAACAACCTAGGTTGGGAAAAAACAACACAGATTGCTTACACCGCTGCCCTAATTTGTATGGAAAGCGCCAAAAGTGTTAACCCATTATTGTCAAAAGATTATCTTCTTAAGACCGTAACCCGTTACTTAGAAAGTTAGCCAATCGTCCGCAACGCATCTTCAACTAGCCCCCAGAATTTAGCGTGATCTAGTTTAACAGCGACTGATGTTTGACAATCTTCAGGGATTGGATAGCTGAAATCAGCGACGGTCATCCCACGTGTTAACGTCCCGTTGAGTTCAATATCAACTGGGACTTTTTTAGTAGTCATAACGGTTGGATCAATCACATAGGCTACCGCACATGGATCATGAACGGGAGGGGCATCGAAGTTTTGGCCCTTCTTATACATATCGCGGAAGAAAGCCAATAGGTCAACAACAAATGCCGATGTTTCAGTGTGAATGGCTTTAATTTCTGACACAATATCAGGTGTCGCTAAGGCTTGATGCGTTAAGTCTAGACCCACCATCGTCACTTGCCAGCCCGCATTGAAGACAATCTTAGCGGCTTCAGGATCAAACTTAATGTTAAATTCAGCAACAGCACTCGCATTGGCTTCGTGGTAACCGCCACCCATGAGGACTACTTCTTTAACCCGGTCGATAATCTTAGGTTCTTTGCGCGCTGCCATCGCGATATTCGTTAAAGCACCAGTTGGCACCAACGTAATTGTTTTAGCTGGATGACTCATAATTAAATCGATGATTAAATCGACTGCGTGAATTTTTTCAAGTTCGACAGTGGGTTTTGGCAAAACAACGCCGTCTAGGCCAGATTCACCGTGAATATCTGCGGCGACCTTAATTTCTTCAATCAAGGGGCGTGAACACCCTGCGGCAATTGGCACATCATGCATACCAATCATCGTCGCAACAGCTAATGCATTGCGTGTTACCTTAGTTAACGTTTGATTAGCAGCAACTGTCGTAACGGCTAGCAAATCAATTTCAGGATTCCCGTGAGCAAGCATCATTGCGACTGCGTCATCATGCCCTGGATCACAATCGAGAATTATTTTCTTCGTCATTATTAATACCTCCACTTTAAATAACTATCGTTTACATTATCACTATAGGATTTAAGCGGTTACAAGTCAACTATTAACTGATTTAAATATAAAAAGACACCGACCAAAATAACATTGGCGGCGTCTTTATTTAATATTATCCTTGTTCTTCGATACGCGTTAAACTCTCAACATCCGATTGCGTAATTGTTATGTCATCTTTTTTTAGTGCCATTTTGACACCTCGAAAGACTGCGTTACCCTTTTCCGTAACTTCCAGCAAGACTGTCCGTTGGTCATTGCCCGCTGCACGTACTTTTTGAATTAATTGTTTATCTTGAAGTGTATTAATTTTTCGAGAGGCTGCGGGGGCCGATGTTTTAAAAACCGTCGCAATTTGACCGGGCGTATTGTACCCGAGATCAATAATATGTTCCAATACTAAAAATTGTTCATAGCTAATCCCATATGCCTCACTCAGCGCATTAAAGTAGTGCATAATTCGTTGGGCTTCTAAATACCACTGACTTGTTAATAAAAGTGATTGTGATTTCGACATCCCGTTCACCTCCTTTTTAAAATAGAACGCTTCTTCACACATCAACCATTCGGTGTTATGCTATGTAATATAAAAGTGATCAATAGCTGTTTTCGAAGGCATACTAGCGATCACTTTTATAATAATACTCGAGGCTTTAGTCCTAATACACTCTGTATTGGATTAAAGCTTTTTTATGCAACTGTTGAGTTTAAAGTCCATGTTAAGTTAGCTTTGTAGATGGCATTTGAAACTGCAGCGCCAGCAGGCATTGTTAACTTAATGTTTTCTGGTAACCAACCAAAGACGTTAGCACCTTGGCCTTCACCAGCAATAGCTTTAGCAACAGTCATATCTGTTCCACTAGCAACTAATGGTGTTGAGATATTCTTAGTGATATTTGCAACAGGTGCTGCTGTTGGTTTAGTTGTCAAAGCAGCTAAATCTTTAGCGTATGTGTTATCGTTCTTATCTTTTGTTAAACCTAATACGTTTTGTGTTTGTGCGTATTGTGTGTCGCTAAGTGTTAATTTAGCATCTTTGATTTCTTCTTTAGCACCAGTTTCATCAACGATTGGTTTTGAAGGATCACCATTGTCAACGGCTGTTAAAGGACTTTCAGATTTAACTGATAATGTCCATGCACCAGCTACGTTATCTGTTCCCTTGTGGAAGCCTGATGTTGGTTTACCGTTAGCGTCATTCCCACCGTTCATTGGATCGACATGTGTCACTTGTTTATCAACAACAGTTGCCCATGCAGTTCCCTTAACAGCGTCTAAAGCAGTATCAGTACCAGTTGTTAATGTTGCTGTTTGGTTAGCATTTGTACCATCAAAACTACCTTTTGTGTTGTTGTTTGATAATGATGTATTTTTACCATCAGCAGTAAAATCTAATTTTGAATCATCCAAAAGTTTGTGGTTACCAAAATCTAATGTGTGAGGAACCATTTGGAGACGTAAGTAACCTGTGTTACCGTTGCTTTGGTTATCACCGAATGAAATACCAATTTCTGTGTGATCGTTTTGTGGTAACTTTGTACCACCATTATCATTTGTTTTAGCATCTCCTGAACCTGCAATTGATGTTGCAGCGAATGATGCTGTTGGTGCCATGATTGAAAGTAATGTTGCGCCAGCTAATACTGAGCTTGTCAATTTTGTGAACTTCATATGAAATTCCTCCCTAAAAGTATTTTGCAAATAAAGTGCGTTTTTATTATATCATAAAATTTATTAGTAATCAATATAAAATTTACGATTATAACCAAAATTATTGTGATGCGTTTTCGTAGCAGCATTTTCGCCACTACATCGTAATCGTCGTATAAACGTTATAGCTATGGTAAACAAGAGCTGCCATAACGCCAGCGCCAATGAGTGTGATTGATAGTATCGTTACCAGCGCAATCATGCCCCATTTCGTCTTTTGATAACCAAATTTATTCACCATTCTTTGCATGAAGATCCCTCTTTCGTTTTCTAACTCGGTAAACTCTCACAATAACGCCGCCGATTATGACTAAGATAACCGCTGTACCACCTAGAACCCAATTTCGATTTCTAAGATAGGCTGCGTTTAACCCGTTAATATATTTCGCTTGTGACGCTGTAATTAAGACATTCTTATGCAGCGTCTTTTTGTAATGTGAATTTCGGGTCGTGAGTGTCATACTATACGTCCCTGGTACTAGCCGTTTTCCCCCAAGTAAAAGATCAACATAGAAACTCGTATTTGGTGCGACTTTGCCGTTTTTGATTGTTGTTGCATATTGAATAAACTGCCATTTCTGATTCTGCAATTTAATCTTAATTTGGGTCTTTTCAAGATAGATTGGATCAGGATTATTGAGTTTAACACTAATTGCCGGTTTCTTATCCTTTGTCAGCCGCGTTTTAATCGAAGGCGATTGTAAATAATGATAATCCCGTTTTTGCACCGTTTGACCGTTTAGAATTAACCCAATCGCATAACGATACGCGTTCTTGACGGCTGACTTTTGGTTAAATTGATTGGCACTTAAATTAACCGCAGTCGCCTTAGTGCCTTGAAAAGGCTGATTAACCTTAATCTTGATTGCAATCCTTTTAGTAGCACCAGCCGGTAACTCAGTCTTTCTGGAGACTGAGACTAACTTACTCCCCGGCTGCTTTAACAGTTGTCGATTATTTTGATGTGAACCCAGATAATCGACAGAAGCATTATCATTGGTTGTCGCATCATTTACTTGACCATAGATATTAATTGTATGTTCAGTCGGATTATAAACTTTAATATGAACCGTCTTTGTTTGATCCGTTTTAAGGTGAAGATTAAAGTAACCTAACTGCTGACCGCCAATATTATCTTTGGGTAATTCCGGCATCAACATGAATGTCGCCTTATTTGCTTTAGGAATTTCAATCGATGACTTTTTCTTGGCTGCTTGCGCAGTCCCAGCACCCAAGGCAATCATCATCCCAAAAGCCATCCCAATTGTGACCAACTTCCGGATCGGTT
This sequence comes from Latilactobacillus parasakei, assembly GCF_049674265.1. Lineage (NCBI taxonomy): Bacteria > Bacillati > Bacillota > Bacilli > Lactobacillales > Lactobacillaceae > Latilactobacillus > Latilactobacillus parasakei. Next base: position 1,217,563 of record NZ_CP186861.1, read on the forward strand.
TAACCAATTTTAATCACTCTGTAAAGGCCATAGGCTGCGACTAATAATAAGACCCCATTGGCTGCGACAACGTATAACCATTTATTCGTTGGTCGTTGTAATGAACGTTTATTCAAACTAGCAGCGGCCTCTTTAGAAACTTTAAACGTCTTCTTGAACGTCCATGACATCGGTAACTTGTTCCACAAGTTTTCCCCAGTCACTTTAACTGCGACGTTATAAGTGCCCGGCTTCATATTGTCATATGCCCATGATATTGGTAATGTGACAACAGAGTTAGGGGCCATACTTGAACCTTCTTTTTCGTAAAGACGATTATCTGAGAACAACCCTTTTCTTGAAACAACCGCTTTAAAATGGACATTCTTCAAAACCATTGGTTGTGTATTGCGAATGTTAACCCCCATTGCTGGGCGACTGTTATATAGAATCGGTTTGGTTGAGGCGTATTTCAACTCGGGATACACTTTATAGTGCGATCCCCGTAAATTGATGCTGACCATATAGGCATAGTTACTAGAAATCGTTTGGTCAGACGTCTTATTATTACGATATTCGATAAACTTCCAACCACCTGCAATCATGCCATTAAAATTATCAGTAGGCATTTTAATCTCGGCTTCAACTACCTTAGTTTCTTGCGGCTCTAAATGAATCGTCTGGTTTGCTTTTTTAATCGTCGCAATTGTCGTTAGCGGTATTTTAGCACTTGGATCCAAACCCTTAGCGGACGATTGAAACTTCATATCGCCGCCAACCTGGGTCATACCGTTTTGAATCTCACTGTTAACCGTGATTTTCTTATCGGTAAAGTTTTGAATCCGCATCTTAATCGTATTCTTTGTCCCCGGCTTAAACTTGAGGTCGTAGTAATGTAAACTCGTATCAACTTGCGCAACCGATGTAATGGGTTGGATTTCAAAATCCGCTTTTTCAGTATTATTGTCAGCCCGCACTTGTTGACTAAGGCCAAAGCCGCCCACGACACCTAGTGCTACGCCTAAAATGATATTTTTTAATAATCGTTTTTTAAACACGATTTGATTCCTCCTATGGTGCAACCGTCAATGACCAATCTAAAGTAGTTGTATAGGTTGTATTATCTCGTTTCGTTGTGGCAGGTACGTATAAACCAATACTGATACCTGCATTTTGTTTATTTCCAAAGGTATACGTCCAAGTCCCCTTACCTTGATCATCGCTATAAGGATTGGTTTCACTACTTTTATCCTGGCTAGCATCGTCAGCTTGGAAAACACCAGATTTCTTGTAAGTCATTAGATTTTTAACCGTATCACCAGGTTTTAAATCAAAATGATCAACTGTGGACATCGCTTGGGTTGGCGTTGTGTTATTTGGATCAGCACTCAGCGTTCCATTTCTAAACTGTAACTCTGCGTCTTTTAATTCTTGCTTACGATCGTCGATAAATGGCGCTTTTTGAGCAACTTGTAATTGCCATGATTGAACCCCGTAATTATCAGTGACTTGTACTTTTTGTGGTTCCTTCAACTCTTCCAAGTAATAGGTGCTATCAGTCTGCGACCGATTACGTTCACCAAAGTCCCAATAAGTAGGTGCTTCAATTGAAATCATCCGTTTTCGATAACCATAGGTAATCGTCCGACCATCTTTAGTAAAGAGTGGGTCGTCCTTATAAGCCTTGGCCCATCCCGGATTATTGATGATATCATCTGATTCTGACACAGCAATAATCGTGTAACCATCAATCACTTTAGGTGCCACTCGATCGTCACCGACTGTTGTACCATCTTTTGAACCACCAACGTAAATCCCTTTCGAGAACGGCTCGCCAATCTTACCAATTGCAGTTTCGGTCGGTGCAATCGTTTGATCTTGCTCACTAGCACCACTTGTCACTTTATCCATATCAACATAACGAATGACCGTTTGGCTCTTGCCCAACTTCAAATTCAATGTTGTATCAGGCGCAGCAGCCGTCGTTATTGCGACACCACTAGCATCCTTTAATGCATCACCGTATACGTCAGTTAAGCGATCTGCTGATAAAGTAGCATGATTTTTAACCGGAATATCAATATCTTCCGTATTAACCTTCATCTGATAAAGAACAACTGCCATCTGACCACGTTTTAGTGGTTGGCTAAGCGTTACCTCCGTATGATCATCACTAAACGTAGCGCCTGAATCAACCTTGCCATTAACTGCGACACTAAATGAATTAGGGACGTAACTTAACATGTCACCGCTCTTTGAATCTTTAGCTGGGTCAAGGGCAATATTGGTTAACTTAACGTTTTTAACATCCGCATTATTCTTTGAATTCGCGTTAATGATGAAGCGATAACCAATTAGATCATCCTTTGAACCTTCAGTTTTACCTTGCCAATCCTTATCTGGTTTTGTTTCATTTTTGATATCTGAATAAACCGACACTTGTTGCTTCGTTTTGATATTAACTTTCGTGGTGTTAAACGGGATTTGATTATTCTCAACATCTTCAATCGGTGCGTTAGGATCTGTTGCCGCCAATCGATCAGCAACCACCTTCCCAGCATTTTCAATATAGGCTGAGTGTGAAACATCGTAATCTGTCAACGTCCGATCATAAGAAACCGTCAACACTTGATTGGCCTCTACAGCACCAATTTGAACAAGCCCATTGTCTGGAAAACCAGACGTTGTCGTTGTTACATTAATCGGCGTACCACCGATAGCACCAAGCGTTACTTTAAGCGAATTAGCATCATAATCCATCAAACCAGATGGATTTTGAATAATATCTTTAATCGACACATTTGTCAGCTTACCTTTAGCCGTCACTTGGAACGTGTAATGTAACTTGTCTCCGACCTTAGCAGCCGTTTCAGTTTTATTTGTATTGTCGCTGGTTGGGTATGTCGCATTGGTTACTTCCTGCTTAACAGTTGCTTGTGGTTTATCCGACATCACCACCGTTGAAGCTTTAGTTTTATAGACATTAGGTGCATTAACTGGATCCTGGGCGTTGTCTAGCTTAGTTGCCCCCAAATCCGCACTATTATTAATCCCTCGATACGTCGACACAACAAATTGCATTTGATACGTCACAACGTAATTTGTACCCGGTGCTGCATCAGCTAATGCGATTTGCGCATTGTCTTTTAAATTCTTTTCTTGTGCTGTATTATCAACGTCACTATTAGCATTACCATTCTTCGTTATTTTTAACGAACCATCCACCAGTTTCATAACACCGCTCTGATTAAGTTTAATATTCTTTATCACAAGCTTGTCTAAAGACGCTGTGTTTGAGCTTGGAACATTTACTTTATAAGAATATTCAATAATATCTCCCCTGCCGGCAAAGACTACCAGAGTAGGTCCATCGCCAGTCGACAAGTTCGTAAGTATTTGTTCACCTGTCACTTCTAGTTTATCTAGTAACGTAATCGTTGCCACGTTTGATTTTTGACCAACGCCATACGAACCGGCCACGATACTTGCTTGGTTATCAATTTTAACTTTTGTGGCTGGCACAACATTTGCTTTAACGGTTGCGTCCATTGTAATTTGGAGTTGCTTCCAACCTTTATAATCGGTGGTATCATTGTTGGGAATTTTAATACGGCCCGTTGTCGCATCAATTGCAACTGATTCTTCAGCTCCCCATGAACCATCCGCCTTTTGACGTTTAATTGATACAGTTGTAGGGGCGTCTAAGCTTGAATCTAAAACATCTTCGACCGTAATATCACTTAAAACCTTTTGCGTATCTGGCGTAATGTTAATTTGATATTGTACCTTTTGACCAGGACGCGCTTCGACACTATCTGCAAAAGTTGTCGGTGCAACAGAACCGTTATACAAACCAACTTGTTTCGTCATCGTTAAGTTTAATTTCTTAACCGTCAACGTTGTCGTGTTAAACTTAAGCCCCGTAGCATCCGGTTTCGTTGCATCAATTGCCACGCTGCCGTCTAACTTAGTTGCTGTCAGCCAAGCATCATTAGTAATTGTTTGGTCCGCATTATCCTTCACCGTCATTTCATAAGTGATAGTGAACTGTGTATCTTTAGCCAATTCATCTAAGGCGCTAATTTTAGTATAATTACCATCCTTGAAGGCTTGTTGAACCGCGGCGGTTGCAGCGGTTCCGTTGATTTTCAATGAATCATCTACATATACTAGGCTACTTGCCGGTGCGGATTTAATCTGGTCAACCGCTAGTTTAGCTAGTTTTTCCGTATTACCTGCATCCGATTTACCAGTAAAGGTATATTGGATTTTATCGTTTGCGTAACCCGTTGTTTTATCTAACGTATCCGAAGTATCCTTCTGGGTTAGATTTTTAATATATTGATGGAGTGAATCCTTTTCGAGCGCATGTTTATCAGTAACTGTAACTTTAGCATCCGCATCAGGGGTTGTCCCAATCCCGTAAGAGCCAGCCACTAATTCGGCGGTATTATTAATCACTTGGCCGTCGGTAACCTTATTGCCCACGGTTGCATCAATAATAATTCGGACCTTTTTCCCCTTGGAAACAGGACTTGGTAAGGTTAATTGATGACTTGCATCCCAAGTAGCGTCGGTTAACGCGCCCCAAGAATCATCTGTTTGTTGATATTGAACCTGAGTCTTAGTAACAGACAGGTTTGAATCAATTTTATCTTGAATGATCCCACCCGTTAAATCGGTGTTAGGTGAAACTGTTGTTTCGATTTGGTACTGAACATGATCGCCAGCTCCCGCATCCGTTGTTGCGGCAAACGTTGACTGACTATCTTTTGAAACATTACGAACTAACTTCGTCATTGAGGTTGGATCTTTCACTTCTTCAACATCAAATTCACTGTCGGCGCTGTCGCTAATGACCGCATTGCTATTACCTGAATCAGACCCTGTGACATCGACGTGATTTTTAACCGTTTGTTTAGACGCATTGCTCTTAATTTTGACATCAAATGTCACTTCAATATTACTGTTATCACCAAGATCTGCAGGAACAGCTTTACCATCGGTTGTTTTCAATTGCCCTGGTTCAATCGTGATTGTTTTTTTCGTTTGATCATAGGCACTTGCCGGCACATCAGCTACATATTCAGTTTTATTACCAGTACTATCGTAACTAGAAAGCGTTAATTTAATAGATTGATCATCAATTGATAAGTAATCTGAAATGGGTTGATCTATAATTTTAACGCCTTTCCAACTATCTTGATAACCAGTATTAGTAACCACAATCTTATATTGGCCCTTATCGCCAACGTGATTCATACCATCTGTCGCTGTTTTATTCGTCCAAGTCTTACTTGTTGTTGGCACAACAATTGGTCCGGTCATCCCAATCATATCTTGTCTAAAATGTCTCGTTTCACCATTCGCAATTGGTTTAAAATCCCATTTTGCAGAATAAGACGTTCGACTGCTACTATCGATTACAGTATTGGGTGTCTTTGTTTTGCCGTTTCGTTTAGCGCCATTTCCGGCAAAATTCTTACCATCATATGAATTAAAAACATTGGTATAACCATTAGGTAAATTGGGGGAACCAAAATCATCTGGCCCATCAGGGACCGCCATCTTCATTAAAACCTTGTGTTCCGCATCTTTCCCTTCAATATAGAGACCTTGGTCATTCCCAATCGACTTAACAGGCACGCCATCATCCAAAGCTAATCGTGTCACGCCACCTAATAAAATTCCGAAATTATCGGTTTGACCAGAGATATTCTTAACATACAGTTCTTGTTGGACACCAGGCGTATCGCCAGGCGTTGGCGCCATTAAAATTTCAACAAGATATTTATGCGTTTTATTTTTAGAATCAACACGTGTGAAATAGCCCATAACCTTCATCCAAGAACTATTATTAGCACCTAACTTAGTGTAATAGACCTTATCGGTTAACTTATTGGCTAATATTGATACTTGTCCATTCATGTAGCCAGAAGGTTCTTTAGTCGGCCCAACCGTAGGGCCCCATTTACCAGCATCATTGGGATCAAACACTATCCCAAAACCCAGATTATAGGTTGGTCCGCCTGAACCATCATCAGTAAGCCCCGTTTGAACGGAACCATAATAGATATTAGTTAAATCAGCTATCTTACGAGAACCACTTGAACGAGCAATCGCTACATTCATTTGCCCACCGCGTATCGAGGTGTAACCAATTTGTAGACCCGATCCTGTAGTCCCTGTTGTTTCTAGTCTTGGATCCTGCGCAGTTGTGATTGATCCAAACGTATACTGAAGGCCGCCTTCAGTTTTTTGTGTAAATTTTTTAAAGCCCAGTGCCGCGACGCCAGGGCCTGGAATCCATCCCGTAATACCGTCGTCAATATCAGTGGCTTGAATTGCTGTTGCTCGTGTTGACCTTGAGGTTTTTGCTTGTTTCGATTTTTCTGTTGTTTCTTTTGTCGACTGTTTTTCCTCACTCGTCGACTGACTTACAGTTGTTGCTTGCTCCTGATTTGAGCTTAACGTCTTTACGGCAGAGCTCGTACTTGCAAGTGCCTTTTGATAATCGATCACCTTGGATAAATGGCTACTTGAATTAGTTGCCTCACCTTGCGCATAGATTGGCACAACAGTTTGAATAATTGTTGTTAAGATAAAAAACGCTGTCATTAAAAAATAAATACTTCGTTTCTTCATTTCTAATACCTCCCATAATGCGGCGGTCTCTCATTATCATCAATCGCTACTTTAAAATAATGACCTTGCCGGGTAATAAGCTCGACATACTATGTACTCAACACACTTTATATGCTGTAAATAGTTTTCTATGGGATTAGTTTATATCATTATCAAATCGTGTGCAACCCTATTTAAGCTAATTATATAAATGGATAAATATGTAACTATGCAACTATTTAACGAAGTTCATTTATTGTTCAAAAGACGTAAACCATCATTATTGTCATTAGTATAAATATTAAAAATAAATTATCGTTTCCATTTCTTATTCGTTAAATTTAATTATATTTATATATTAAAAAAATGTTCCGATACATTTAACAGTTTGATAATCATTTAATAACCACAATCGACTATCATTTCTACTGATAATATTTGTTATCTAAAACCACCTGAACCGTTAGGCATCATCTTCATATATTATGATTAATCACCCTCTTAACCATTGTAAGAATATTCATTTTTAAAATTCATTTATTTTTGCATATCATCGTCTTTAACGACGTTTATCATTGTTATAATCACGTTTATCCGCCTATAAGTGTTATTGTTCTAATGTATATATCGTTGCATAATCATTCTAATTAAGTAGGTTAAATTCGAAAAAAAAGATTATTTTTTATTTCGCCACTCATCTATTTTCGAATAATCAATATTATATTTAAAAATGCTGCTCTATAAAATTAGGTACATATAGCAATTTAAGTAACAAAAAACGGGCATTATGGCGATTAACCATAATACCCGTTTTTTGTTACTGCTCAAAATCTAACCATGAATCAAAATCACTCTATTATTTTGCTGCACGTTTAACGTATGTGCCTTCTTGTGTGTTGATTTCTAGTACTTCGTCAGCACTGATGAAATCAGGAACACTAACCACTAAGCCAGTTTCCATTGTTGCTGGTTTACCAGAACCTGTAACTGTTGCGCCTTTAATAGAAGGTTGTGTTTCAACAACGCGTAAGTTAACAGTTGTTGGTAACGTAACACCAATCACTTCTGCACCGAAGAATTGAATCTTACAATTCATGTTTTCTAATAAATATTTCAATTCTGCTTCAATGGCTGAAGTTTGAATTTCATATTGTTCGTATGTTTCAAGATCCATGAAGAAAGCCACGTTATCTTGTGTGTAAAGATATTGAACATCTTTCGTATCGATCATTGCTTGTTCAACTTTAACTTCTGGACGCATCGTTGTTTCAACAATTGAACCAGTCCGTAAGTCGCGCAATTTCACACGCATAACCGTGTTACCTTTACCTGGTTTGTGGTGATTTGCTTCCAAAACTTTAATTAATTTACCGTCTTGTTCAAACGTCATGCCTGCTCTAAGATTTACTGCTTCAATCATATCATTAATCTCCTTTGTTGAAAAAGTACTCACCTATAACTTTACCAAATGAAAGCCGTTTAATCTAGCTAATCTAGTGGTTTAATTTACTCAATATCTAATTTTTGAACAGTTTCGCTTGATTTTGGTGTGTAATGCTGATACATCTTCGTCACTGGCACCGTTGGTAGGCCCTTTTGACTTAAATAAATCGTTGGTTTTAAATATTTCTTATTAGCCGATTGTTTTAATTGATATTGTTCAATCTTCAACGGATTTTTAATCTTGCCTTGGTCTTGGCCGTTAAATTGCACTTTCGCAAGTGGGAGGCTGATTGTCGCTTGGTCCACTTTGAAATAAGCACGGTCTTGCTGACTCCCTAAATATTGAACTGACTGCTTATCTGTCTTTTTGTAGAAACGGTTAATCTGTTTCATACTATGTTGATCAACAAGTTTGACGGTTGATTGCTCTGTCTTAAATAAATTAAGGCCATCTAGGTCGCCCCGAACACTTTGTGCACTCATCATTAACCAGACAATCACGACAATACTAATAAAATAGACAATGTGCAAACTCAAACTGCTGGCAGCGTGGGATAAATTAAATGTATAGCGATCTTCAAGTTCCTTATCCATAATTTGGCGTTTAATCTGCAATGCAATTAATTTATAAGAAGCATACCAGATAATCAGCGCTACAATTGTGGAGCCTAGCGCCATTAAAATGGTTTTATTGAGAATTTCAGAATCGGTCATTAGCGGACTAAAACCGCTTACGATTTTGGCCGTTATCCCTCCTAAAATCAGAATAATGACCATTTGCAAAACAAAAAAACGGGTTCTAATACTTTTACTGATTGCATTGGGTGTCACTGTTGCGGTTTGTTTCTTCATGCGTGTTTCCTCCCTTATTAACCTATCTACATTTTAGCATAATCCCCCACTCAAAGGCGCTAAAAGTCAACGCCATAAATTAAAGAAAGCACTTTCCTTCTCTGCTTCTTTTCAATATGATACGCTTGAACTAATCAAATGGAGGTGTTTCTATGTTATATCCAGATAGTTTAACGCAGTTACTCACAGATTCAAGTCAGCCTGTTGTTTCATTATTCATTAACTTAGATACAGGTGGTCAAGCACTTAGCGCCAACAAAATAAAACTAAATAGTTATGCTAAACAGATTCGTGACCAACTACTTGCCGATCATCCCGATCAAGCAGGCCTTTTAAAACAAGTTGAAGCCTGCTTATCGATTGCCCCCCAAGAACTCGCTCATGTGCAATCAATTGCCTTCTATATTACTGAGAATAAATGCTACCATCTCATTTTGCATTATCCAATTAATAGCGAATACTTTACGATTGATGCGCATCCAGATTTACGGCCATTAAGTTCCGAACTGGCCCTCAGTTTAAATGGCACGATTTTAAACCTCAACAAAACGAGCTTCAGTCTTAAAACCATTCAACAAAACGTGATTCGCGACTACCCATTACCAGCTGATGCGCCAACAACGATTGAAAAAGGCATTGGGACTGACCGTAAAGGTGAAGTGGTCCAAGGCTTCTCAAGTCCAACCCACAGTTACGTGGTCAAGGATAATGAACAACTCATCGATCAAACCAACTATTTCCGCGTAATTGATCGCTATCTCACCGAACTACTCCCACAAAAGGCCCCTATTTATGTGGTGACCTTACCTGGTAATCTCAATCTCTTCAAAGAACTCGCAACAAACGTGAATTACCAATTAGACCAAACCATTCAGACCTCTCCAGAATCGTTGACGGACGATGAATTACTAACCACCTTACTAAAAGATGGCCGTCAAAGCTTACGTCAAGAAGCACTTGCTTTAGCAGAGCGAGCAACTAACACTTACCACAGCGATCCTGAATTGGGGAATCCCGATATTATTTTATCGCGGATCAACAACCGGCAATTGACGGCACTAATTGTGCCCACCGCACTAACGCCATCTCCAACCATTAGCGCTGATCAGATACCAGTCCTCAACAGCTTGCTGGTGGCCGCGGTTAAAACCGGTCTTGCGCTTTATCCCGTACCGGTTGAAAACCTGCCAACTGGCTTAATTGCACTTGGCTTCTAATCAATGTCCTCCCTTTACACGTGCCAATACAACAACGTATATTCAAGCGTTGTCGTACTGGCACGTGTTTTTTTGTCGATGAATAATCGGTCCAAATAAGCCTTTAGCAATACTTGCGGTACTTCCGCATAATAAGCTTCTAAAAATGCCCGGTCGAAAGTCTCGGTTGTTTGATATTGAAACTTTTGTTGCCGAACTTGATAGCCAGCACTTGTTAACAGTTTAGCCACCGCCGGGATAATCGTTGGCTCGATATTGGGGTTTTCTTCAGCAATCCCAAAGTGTTGTTCCAGTGGCGCAAATAAATCATCGCTATTCTGCGTTAGCCGTAAAAGACCACACCACTGCCGACTTTTTTGCGTAATGGTCAATAGGGTTTCGTCCGCCGTTACCGCCGGATTGAGCGCCATCCACACTAAATCGTAACTTTGATCTGGGGTTTGCTGGCTAAAATCGGCCACCGATTGTTGTTGATAAGTCACTGATCGCGGCTCCGATAGCGCTTGGTTTTCCACCTGTGCATAACGCAACATCTGTTCTGAGATATCCACAATTGTGTATTGTTGACTATTTTGCGCGAGTATTGGTAGATACCTGCCGCTACCACCGCCTAAATCAACAACCGAATTGGTTGGCAACAAGCGCTGTTCTGTTAAAAATCTTTCAATATCGGTCACAATCGGCACTTGCGATTCCTTTTGAATTTGATAGTATTCCGCCGCAAAATTATCCCAAAATTCAGCCACTTCATCCATGCGCTTATTCCACTTCCTTCTATATAATTGCATTTAGCTTACCATAATTAGGCCCTAAAAAGGCGTTGAGACCATGTCACTTTGTCTCAACGCCTTTTTTTCGTGTTCTGTTAACGCACTACCAATACCGGTACCGGTGCGTATTTAGCCATATAGGCTGCTTGGCTTCCAAAATATTTTGCGATGCCTTCTTTGGCTTTTGAGCCGATAATCAATAAATCGGGTTGGACCTTTGGAATCACTTCTTTAATAATCGCTTCGCCCGGTTCCCCTTCAGCGATTACTGCTCTGACGTTTTTGACCCCTTCAGCCCGCGCTTGTTCCTGATAATCTAAAACATGTTTTTCCAAATCATTATATTGACCGTGGATATAATCTTTATTCAAAGCCTGGTAGACATTCAACTCATCATTTTCTAGCACCGATACAATGACTAATTCTAAATCATCCTTAACGGCCCGTTTAATCGCATATTCAAAGGCTAATAGCGCATCTGCTGAATCATCCACGCCGACTAATACCCGTCTCATATTTAAAATTGACATCTTAACCCCTCCTCAAGTTATTCCGCAGCTTGAGCCGCGAGTTGCTGTTCAAATCGTTGATTACCTTTATATAATTCAACAATCATCCAGACTAATAGGGCTAAAACAGCTGCAATTAAAACATAGGCGATTTTATCCGCTAATGCTAATTGGGCCGCTGTTGCCTGATCGCCGAAGAACGCTTCGATTTGACCCGGTAAGCCCAACATATTTAAGTAAGTTAAACCAATGACGGATAACCAACCCAACACGCGAATCACGAGTGAGTTTTTGAACCGATCACCCATTTCAACCCGACTATCGGTAAACATCAATAGTGGTAACATTGAAAATGGTAAGGCAAAAGCTAGGAAAACTTGGGAATTATTCATCAACGTATTCAAAGCTTGATGTTCTTCCAATGGTGGCTTGTTGCTGGTCATCATGACACAAATTAATACGGGAATCACTGATAACAAGCGCGTTACTAACCGCCGTAACCAAAGTGGCATCCGTAAATGAACGAAACCTTCCATAATCACTTGACCAGTTAAAGTCCCTGTAATGGTTGAATTTTGACCAGAAGCTAACAAGGCCACTGCGAATAAAGTTGATAGAATCCCGGTCCGCGCAACGCTCGCTAAAATCCCGTTGCTCATTGTTGATGTATCAGATAAAGCTTCAAATAATCCGAAGAATGACGGATCTTTGACCGCACCCGTTTTGAAGACGGCAACACCCATGATTAACAAGAGTGCGTTAACGAAAAAGGCCATCGTCAATTGAATATTTGAATCCCATGTTGAAAACCGAACAGTTTGCGCAACTTGTTCTTCGTTGTTGCGATCAATCTTCCGCGTTTGTGAAATGGCAGAATGGAGATAGAGGTTATGCGGCATCACTGTGGCACCGATAATCCCTAGCGCACCTGTTAGTGGTGACATCCCGCCAACATTTGGTGTCGTGGCGAATGTTTTAGCAGTTGGTACTAACCCAACAATTACCCCTGCCCAATCAGGATTTGATAGCGCAACTTCATAAGCAAAGACAACAAAAATCACGACGATTAACGCCACAACAATTGCTTCAATTTTTCTAAAACCAACTTTTGTTAATAATAATAATAGCATGACATCTAAAATCGTAATAAAGACTGCGATCACTAACGGAATATTAAACAACAAGTACAGCGCAATTGCCGCCCCAATCACTTCCGCAATATCAGTTGCCATAATGGCTAGTTCCGTTAAAATCCATAACACGATCCCCAACGATTTACTGGTTCGCGCTCTGATTGCTTGCGCCAAGTCCATTTGAGTTACAATGCCTAACTTAGCCGCCATATATTGTAACAACATCGCGATTAAACTAGACACCAAAATCACGGACATCAACAGGTATTGGAAACTCTGCCCACCTGTAATTGAGGTTGACCAATTACCCGGATCCATATACCCCACTGCCACTAATGCACCTGGTCCTGAGTAAGCCAATAACGTTTTCCAAAATGTTTTGCCCTCAGGTACTTCAACTGTCCCATTAATTTCTTCCAGAGATGGCCCGTTAGCATATTCAATCAACTTATGCTTTTTGGGTCCCTTAACTTTATTCATCACACACACTCCCTTTATTTATTCCTTGTAACACGTTTATTGTACACCGATTTAATTCAAAGTAAATAAAAAGTTAGCATAGCCTAACTTTTTATTATGCTTAACCACATTAAAAAAAGCAGCCCCCGCTAAAGGAGACTGCACTTTATTAATCTTTAATCATCTAACTCAGTATCGACCACTTCACCAGTCGTGGCATCGATCTTTACCTGCATCTTTTGGTGCTTTTGATGGCCTTCAATTTCCCAATAAACAACGCCATCATCTTTTTCAAGGGTCGCCTCTAAGACGTCGCCATCAAAATAGTGTTGGGCTTTTTTCTGGGCAGCTTCAAGCGTCATTAACGATTTGAAATCAAACCGCTCTTTTTGACGAGCCACACCATGTTGTTCATCAGTATCTAAGGTTTCTTTCGTTAAATGGCTGATATCACCTGTTTGACTATCAATCTGCATTGCTAATTCTTCAGTATCGCTCAAACCAGTCAAGCGATAAACCGTTTTGTTCAGTTGCTTTTTTAGCTGCAATTCTGAAATATCCGCGTTTGGATACTGCTGTTTAAACAACTCACGTGCCTTTTCAAGACTCACTTTCGGTTGGAGCTTAGTTGGTGTTTGTTGCTTAACCGTGGTCGCTTTTTTAGTTGACGCTGTTTGCTTAGCTTGTTGATTTGAGCAACCCGCTAGCAACGCTACGGTTAATAAACCGATAAGTAGGGGGGATTTTTTCATGATCAAACCTCGCTTTACTTTAGTATACTTAATTATAACATTTTACTAATCAAAAAAATGGTTTGCCACTTTCGCGACAAACCACTTGATTAGATTTTTTTATGGGGATTCACCTGTAAAATTAACAACGTCACGAGTAAAAAGACGGCTGATAAAATAATGGTCCGTTCGCCCAGTAATGAGACACAAAGGCCGGTCATAACTGCACCTAATGTAAAGCTAATAATGATTCTTAGAATTTCCCAAGCTTTCTCAAGCGCTTGGGCATTCTTTTTAAAAATGCCATCGTATAAACTTTCTGCGAGTGTCCGGACGTTCCCGGTCATCATCAATGAGGTGAATGGTCCCCCATTTAATTCCCGGAATTCTTGTAATTGTGCGGCGGCAATCATCGACACTGATGCGCTCGCCAACAAGTCTGGAATATATGGCGAGATCCCTGCAATCACCGTTAAAACGGCAATTTCAACCCCTAGGATTAACCGTTGCCGTTTGTTAATGGAATCAGCTTCCTTGAAATGATGTTGCACAACCCGCGTTAAAATCGTCCCTAACATAAAGGCCAAAATGGGCGTAATATGCTGGATTAATACCGACCATTTCATTTGACCAATGTGCGTCCCCAACAAAATTAGGTTCCCCGTTTGTAAGCCGGCAAAGACTTGTCCGTGCACTAAAAAGGTATAGGAGTCAAAGCCCCCTGCGGCAGCTAATAACCCACCGTATAGTACTTTGTCACTTGTTGCCATTTTATCTGTCATGAATTCGTTCGACTCCTCAAATTAACTATAAGTATTAACTTTATCGGAAAATATGAAGGTCGTCTACTACTTCATTCAACTTTCCAAAACAAAAACGCTCTCAATGAGAAATCTCTCAAAAAAGGCGGTCTAAACGTATTTAGACTGCCTTTTTATCCTGCTTTAATTTTCAGATTCGCCACTGAAACCAGCTAACTGACTGGAATAAATTAGAAGTCTTGTCGCATAACTGGGATGATCATTATTTTCAGCGACCACGGCTTTTAAATCACTCAAGTTATCCGTGATAATACCGTCGACCTCGGTTAATAACAAGCGTTGCATCACATCAGAATCGTTCACCGTCCATGCATAAACCGCTTGTTTCTTGGCATGTGCTTGATCGATAAAGGCCGTGTTCAAGGTTGTGGCTTCCATCGTATAGGCATTGGCCGGCGTTTCTGGAAAACTGATGTTATACGGCAAGATAAAACTAACAAATAAGCGCGGTGCTTGTTTCTTCAATGCCGCTACGACTGGATAGCTCAACGAATGGATACGATCGCCATTTTTCAATAGCCGTTGCTGGTAACGTTTGATAAAGTTAGTCATCATCTGTGGGCTATCTTGAGGCGAAACTTTGATTTCAACCAATAATCGTTGGTGCGCCTTTTCTGCAGCAGTCAGATACTGGTCGAAACTTGGTATTTTTGCTGAATAACCATTCTCGCGAACCGTTAATGCCGTCAATTCGGCTAGTGTTAACTCATGAACGGTCCGATTAACTCCGGCTAATTCTTCGAGATTGTTATCGTGCATCACGACGAATTGATGATCCTTCGTCTCTTGAATATCCATTTCCACATAGTCTGGTTTTTCACGCGCTGTTTTTTGGAGGGCCGGAATCGTATTTTGAACGCCATTGCCGTCATCAACACCCCGATGAGAAATTAAAGCAGGTCGGTTATCCATCGCGCCTTCTAAATACGCATAGTCGTATAAGGCAACGCCAGCAGCGATCAGAACTAACAACAAAAGTGCCGCACTTTGGCGGATTCGTATTTTTAGTGACCGCTGTTTTGGCATTATTTTAATCCGTGATTCATTCGGGGTTAAATAACCAGCCTGTTTTAAAATCAGTTGTAAAATCATCACGATACTCATCGCTAGCAAGACCTGACTAATAATTTCTAGGATAAAAAGATTTAAGATTGCTAGCGGCAGTGCATAATGCGGTAAGTTTTGATCATAGTATTGTTGCAGATTAAACAGCAAGAGTTGCGTTAAAACACCAAGTACCGTAATTGCGGTTGCCAAAATCCCAATTTTAATGAGTAAGCGCCAGAAGCGCCCCTTCGTTGTTTGCCAACACTTTTGCAGCAGTTGGGTTGTGGTCAGTTGTTTATTGAAGACCGTCTCCGGTAAAAAGGTTATTAACCTAATCGATAAAATCAATGCCACCGTATAAACCAAAATGATGGGACCCCAAATCTTAGGCGACGTCCACATATCCTGAATAATAAACGCCGGAATCGTCACCTTGTTTAATAAGACAGATTTAAAAATAATCTGCCCGAACGGTAAGATTAACAGGAAGTAAGCAATCATAATGAAGGCTGTCAAAGGTTTTAGTGTCATTAAGTCATGTCCGGATTGTTTTAAAGGTTGCCATTGTGATACTGGCGTCTGTTCCTGAATTCGTTTGATTTGCCGGAATAAAAAGGCCATTTGAATATAAACTAACCCACAAATCAGCAACACCATCAGTAATAAGCTAATTAAGACCAGTGGGTGCTTGGTCAATACTGAGATAAAATTTGTATAGGTCAGGTAATCGATGCCATTAAAAACTAGCAACCGATTCACACCCCAGGTTAGCCCTGGCACAATAAGACTCGTTAAAACAAGATTGATACTGACAACCAATAAGACATAGACGCTCCAATGACGCCCAAATGCCTGAAAATTCGTTTTTAAAAATCGCAATAATCGTCGCAAGTGGATATCCTCCCAAAAATTCCGCATTTTAGTTTGTCGCCTTAACTACCAATCATCTCAGTATAACAGACTAAAATAGCCTCGACTCAACTGATGCCTCTCCAATGTCCCACGTGAAACATTTTCTTGCCAAAAGAAAAGGATGGCAAGCCGCCATCCTTTTTAAAATATTAAATTATTTATGAATATAAGTTAATGATCTTGCATTAGAAATCGTTTGTGTATTAGGACCAGCAGGGCTGCCAAAGCCTAAGCCACCTTGTGAAATTGTAACGGTGTTCTTATCAGCATCGTATGATTGAACATAGGCAACATGCCCGTATGAAGGGTCAGCTGACCATGAACCAATCTTTTGACCAGCGGCAAAACTAATAATTGTCCCAGCAGCTGGATTGTGATCAACTGTGAACCCAGCAGCGGCTGCCGAAGCACCCCATTGATTCCCGTTGCCCCAACTATTACCAGCCCACGGTGCAACAGCTTTGACGTACCAAGTACATTGGCCCCAAGCATAAGCATTGCCAGCTGAGCTCGTTGCTTTTTTACCTTCACCAACAGAACTATCTGTCCCTTTTTCACCTTCTGCAGCTGAGGCAGCTAGTGCCTTAAGTTCCTTTTCAGTTTCTGCTTTATTTGCTTTATCGTAATCTGCTTTTAAAGCAGTTAGGGCTTTTTTATTATCGTTAATCTTTTTCGTTAAATCATTTTGATTTTTAGTTGCCTTATCTTTTAAATCTAACAAGTTTGTTTTTTGCTTTTCCAAATCAGCTTTGTCGGCTTCAAGCTTAGCCTTAGCCTTTTCTTGGTTATCTTTCAAATCTGTTAACTTTGCCTTAGATTCATTAACATCGGCTAATGCTTCTTTGCTGGCTTGGTTTAACTTATTAACAGTAAATGTCCGCGCCACTAAATCCGTTAAGTTATCCGAATTTAGAATAAAGTCCACATAGACATTGCCACTAACAGCGTCACCACTTGTTTTTTGAAGTGAAATTAATTGGCCTTCCAATACAGTTGTCCGCTTAGCGACTTCTTCCTTAGCTGCGTCAATCTTAGTCGAAAGATTGTTAATTTCATCAGTCGCTTCTTTAATTGCAGCTTCTTGAGTTGCAATTTTGGCAGAATTATCTTTAATTTGTTGATCTAACTTAATGCCCTCTTCGTTAGCGGCAGCGATTTGTTTTAACAGCGCTTTCGCGTCATCCTGATTTTTTTGAATGGCTTCTTTAGCTGCGGCTGAAGAGCTCGCAAAGGCCGGTTGCGTTGATGCAATTGTTACCCCTACCAAACTAACTGTCACTGCACTAATAATCGATTTTTTGAATGTCATTTTATTTTCTCCTATTATTTAAGCCCGTTATCTAATTATACCCATATTATATAGAGATTTTTGTTACAATTCAATGACTTAACCATTAACTTAATTTAACAAAAATCAATTGCCCACAATGTTATCCACCATCATTATAAGCCTTTTATTTAAAAAAATCTCGTCTATTTTAAATAAAAAATAGCTGTCAGCTCCATTATGATATACTCCCCTCAAAGTAGACACTTGAATTATAAAAAGTGTGTACCCAGAGAGGAGTATTTTTGTGAGTAAACGGATTTCATATTTAAAGAAAATCGAAGCAGTTCAAGCTGTACTAAATAATCAAGCATCAATCTCAGCCGTCAGCAAAGATTTTTCTGTAGCCAAATCATCACTACGTGACTGGATTAGAAAATACCAAAAATGGGGCGTTAACGGGATTCGTCCCTACAAGATAGTTAGAAATTATCCCCCACAAATTAAGCACGACGCAGTTATAGACGTAGTAAAAAACGGATTATTAATCAGCGAAGCAATACAAAAATATGATATTAGTGACCGATTAGTATTGAGAAAATGGATAAGGCTTTATAATGAACGAAAGCAATGGAAACCAAAAAGATTGGGGCTTTCGTCTATGAAAAGCGGTCGTAGTACGTCATTTACAGAACGAATTGAGATAGTTGAATATACTTTAAAAAAAGGTCGAGATTATCAAGCAGCAATTCAAAAGTATGGGGTATCTTATCAACAAATCTATAACTGGCTTAAAAAATATGAAAATTCAGGAGCCGAAGGCTTAAAAGATGGACGTGGTCATCACAAGAAAAAGCAAGAATTAACTGAATTAGAACGCTTGAAGCTAGAAAATGTACGTCTAAAAAATAGGAATCAGTATTTAGAAATGGAAGCAGATATCGCAAAAAAAGAAGTGGAGCTCAGACAAAGATTCGGTTATTTTCGTTAACCACAAATGACCTGGAATATACAACAGTATCTGAGCTCCACCAAGAAAAACGGTATTCAATAAAAGCACTATGTGCTTCACTAAAAGTTAGTCGGAGTGGCTATTACAAATGGTTAAAGGCTGGTCCGTCTAAAGCTGAAGAAATCAGGCAAGCACAAGCGGCAATCATTAAAGAAGGCTTTTACCAGTCAGATAAAACATTTGGAGCAATTAGAATTAAATGTGCAATAAGACGTGAACATCAAATAGATATTAATATAAAAACGGTTAGACGCTTAATGAAGATTATGGGACTTGTGTCAGATATTAGACGGAAACGACCAATCTGGCAACGTAGCAGGTCTTTATTTACAGCGGGGAATATTATAAGTCGTGAATTTAATGCGGATAAACCAAATCAGAAGTGGTTTACTGATATTAGCTATCTTAGTTACGGGGATACCGGTGAGCGAGCTTATATAAGTGCCATAATAGATAGTTTTGATAAACGAATTGTTGCCTATCAGATAAGCAAACACAACGACAATAAATTGGTTATGAACACGATACGATTAGCTTTTAAAAGATTCCCTGATGTTAAACCAATCATTCATAGTGATCGAGGTTTCCAATATACCTCAACTGAATATAAGCGATTGATAGAACATTATGGTATTAATGTTAGCATGTCCCGCGCGGGACATTGCCTTGATAATCAGCCGATTGAAAGCTTTTGGGGTATTTTGAAGTCTGAATATTTCTATCGACATACTTTTAACTCACTATCCGATTTAAAAGATGGAATTTACGCATATATTGATTATTATATGAATAAACGATATATGCCAATTTACAATGGGTTAACACCAATCGAAGTATACAAAAAAGCCGTATAGAATATACGACTTTAAAAAAACATTCATTTTTTATAAATCATCTGTCTACTTGACAGGGTATGGTTCATTATTCTAGCATTGACCGCTAAATTACCCTAATAATTTGTTTCACTTTTTATGTTGCATTTGCAATAAAAATATTTTATACTACTATTCAACAAGACGGAGGTATTATTGTGAAAGATATTTTAAGACCGATTGGCGTCATTGCTCGCTCACTAGATTCGATTGCCAATATTGAATTCAAAAAGTTTGATTTAACTCGGGGTCAGTACCTCTACCTCGTTCGCATCGCGGAAAATCCGGGGATCATTCAAGAACGTCTTATCGAACTGATCAAGGTTGATCGTGCGACAGTCACTCGTGCTATTCAAAAATTAAGCCGCGCCGGATTAATTACCCGCCAAGCTGATGAAACCAACCTCAAAATCAAGCATCTTTATTTAACCCCCGCCGGCCAAGCCATCTATCCCGAGATTAAACGGGAGAACGATTATTCCAATCAGGTAGCGCTGCAAGGCCTAACAACAGCAGAAACCCAAATACTACATGAATTATTGACCAAAGTTAGCGCCAACGTTGCCGCCGACTGGGAGCAAGTCAAAAAAGGCCAACAACGGCCCTATTAAAGCATAAAGGAGTTTTACCATGTCAATTGAAAAAGTCACCTCAGACCAACTTAAAGCATTACAAACCATCAGTATTCAAACCTTCACCGATACTTTTGGTGCTGATAATTCAGAACAGGATCTAGCCGATTATCTAGACTCTGCCTACAATGATACGCAACTTAGTTCAGAAATCGCTAATCCTAATTCAGCTTTCTACTTCATTAAACACAACGGCGATATCGCCGGATACCTTAAATTAAACAGTAACGATGCCCAAACCGAAAATCCTAATCCTGATTCAATGGAAGTTGAACGCATCTATATCCTGCCAACATTTAAACGACTTGGGCTTGGCACACAGCTCATCGAATATGCCATCAAAACGGCGCAAGAGGCCCATAAAGCCCATATTTGGCTCGGCGTTTGGGAACACAATGCTGCCGCACTCGCCTTTTATACCAAGTTAGGCTTTAAGCAAATTGGCGATCATATCTTCCAACTCGGTGACGATGCGCAACGTGATTTAATTATGCAAAAAGCGTTAAACTAATCGCTAAAAAGAGCTTATCCGATAATTATTTATCGAATAAGCTCTTTTTTTCTAACTATTAACGACTGCTTTAGCAGTTTTCGCTTGTTTTAATAATTCATTGACCATCTGCATCAAAGTTGTTAACTTATCTGTCCCGTAACAAGACATCACATTTTCAAGCCATTTTGTGTAAGCCACATTTAATTCAGCCGTAACTTGTTGCCCGTATTCTGTGAGTTCAAAATAAGTCATTCGATAATCTGGCTCTTGGCGTGCGATACCGTTAATCAGCCCCAAGAGTTGTAATTCACGGCACCGCCTTGAAATAGCTGCCCGTGAAACACCTTGGTGAACCGCTAAATCACTGCCAGAAACACGTTCATTATCACCGATAATTTGCAATAACATGTATTGCTCATAAGTTAAGTGATGTTTTTTGCTAATCCCACTAATGAAGGGACGTAAGTCATTGGTTAACCATTGATAGAGGTGGTTAAAAGTTGTCATTTCTAAAACATTATCTGGTTGCGTCATTTGGTGCTCCTTTCAAGAGCTATATTTTTTTGTCCAATCAACAAATTACCGGATAGTCGACCTAGTAGTTGGCCGACTTCACTATGCTGATTATTATTAGGTCGCACTGGCTCTTCTAGTTTCATTAAGTGATCCGCCATCAATTGCGATGGGTCCTTATAGCTTATTTGTGTTCGTTTTGTTTTTAATTTCTGATTACCCTTTTTAAGTTGCAATGTTCCATTTTCAGTTAATTGGGGGACTGGTTGGGTTATTGACTTATTTTCAGCAGCTATTGTCCATTTTTCGCGCGTCAGAAACAGATAGCCTGTTGAAACTTGGGATAATGTTGCACTTAGGATCAGAAAATAATTAATCGATTTTTTCATGTAACATCAGATCCTTTTTAAATTGCACAATGATGTCCCCAAAATCAGCCCAGTCATCTGCATTTGGTGGATTCTTCCAAATTATTTGCGCTGTTTTTAAACTTCCCTGCGCAAAATCTGAAACAAAGAGCTGTGTTTTTTGGGTAATATTTCTCTCCAAAACGATATTCAGATTCTTAAAGCCTAAAATTTGTTGTTCAATATAGTGGGTATAAGCTTTACCACTACTAAAATCAACACAGATATGAATCGGCGGATTCAATAAATCATCAGGGACGCTCTCAATAACCGCAAACAGATAATTGTAAAAGAGTGTATTGGTTAATTGTGCGTTGATGGTCGCTTGCTTCGCAAATTCTGGTAGATTTCGCAGAATGACTTCACTAGTTGTGGGGTAACTTTCTTCAAAAAATTTAACTTGTTGAACAGAGGTAAAACTGCTGATTTCAGCATAGAACAGTGCTAATCGAATATTGACAGTCGCAATCTGGTGCGTTAATACTGTTTGAATTGCCTGTGGCAACCCTAATTCAGTCATAATGGTCTCGACTATTCGTTGCGAACCTTGATTAATCTGCTGTACCTTAACGAGTGAGCGATGGCCCTCAAATACTTCTGTCATATTCTCGGCATACAGAAACGTCAGTATATAGTCGATTTCATATTGTAACTGATCAGGATTGTATAGCTTTGCCAGTAGGCCATTTAACGTAAAATCAGTTGGCTGGTAATCTTCTGTCTCGAAATCCGTAGCGGACAACGGATGATGTTGTTGTAACCGTTGTAACAACGTCCCTAAAAATAAATCCAGTTTAGTAGTTCGCACTAACGATAGGTCAATTTGATACCGCCATAATAATTGTTGCTTGAGTTGTTTAATTTCTTCCAACAATTGACTGGAAAAAGGGCGCCCTAAATCATTGTAAAAATCGTAATAGATGGTATAAATAAACTCACGTACAACCAGCTCATCCCCATGTAATTCATTATTACGATACTCGATACCATACTGTTTCAATAGTTTTGTCAGCTGTTTCTTAAGTGAATAGGCATAAGATTTACTAAAAAAATGGGCTTTAGCGAATGCCTCTACACTAACGCTTTGGTTTAAAGCATTTAATAGTAATGCATAAATTTCCGAACGCTCCAAGTAAGATAGTCGTACCTTTTTGGTGATTAGTGGTGTTAGCTGTTGCGTTGTTATCTCGCTCGTTTCATGCACTATAATCTGAGCTTCAATCTTCAACGCTTGTAGGTCTAATTGGAGCTGCGCTAAATATTTTTTGACTTTAAATTTTGAAAGGCCCGAAAATTCGCAAACTAAATCCACTGAAATATAACTAGATTTATTCAATTCTAAATATTGTAGGAGATAGTATTTTAACCGATCATCCTCAGTTAATAAGTAGTTTATATTCATTTTCGGACTCCATTTACTCTAATAAAAATGATTGACAGATCTATTATTTTGATAGTCTAACGACGACTAACTCGCCGCTTTGTACGATATAAACCACCTGCTATTAAAAGAACTAGTAGCCCTAAAGTTGTCATATCTGCCGTGCTACCAGTCTGAGGTAACTTTGCGTTATCCTGATGACTTGGTTTACTATGACCTGGTTTAGTTGGGGCAACTGGATTAGTTGGTGGTGTCGGTAAAGCTGGTGTGCCTGGAACTAATACTTTTTGATTTTCCTTCACTAATGACAAGCTTGAATGTGTACGATCAATTGTAAATTTAACCGGTGTTTGGTCTAATTGATAACCCGTTGGTGCTTTGGTTTCAACCAATTGATAATCACCTGTTTTTAAGCCTTTAATCAACAAGACACCAGACTGATCTGTTACCAGTTGTTCTTTCAATACATGGCCCTTTTCATCTTGTAATTCAAAAACCGCGCCTGCCAATAACTGACCCGTTTGGCGATCTTTTTTGGCTAATCGTACTTCATGATCGTTTTGTTGATTGGTTTTTTGAACGTTAACCGCCGTACTTGATGGTTGTTGTTTCGTCACAATAAAGTTCACTGGCGTACTATCTAACTGATAGCCTGTTGGCGCTTTGGTTTCAATAAATGAATATTGACCTGGTGCTAAATTAGAGACTGCAATTTTTCCTGCTGCATCTGATTTCAAATTCTTTGCAATGACTTTTTGATGATTATCAACGAGTTTAAAGACAGCACCCGCTAAAGTTTCACCGGTTTGATTGTCCACCTTCGTTAAAACAGCACTGCCTGGAATGACCTTATCTGTTTTGATTACCTTGATGGCATTTTTTTGATTTCTAACAATCGTAAACTTAACCGGTGACTGGTCTAACTGATAGCCTGTTGGGGCTTTGGTTTCAACGAATTGATAATCGCCAGGGGTTAAATCTTTAATGGCAATCTGGCCAGTGGCATCTGTCGTTAAGCCAGTCTTAATTGTCTTACCTTGCTGATTTTGTAAGCTAAAGACCGCATTTTGTAAAGTCTCACCTGTGCGATTGTCTTGTTTCGTCAAAATAACACTACCAGCAGATAATTGATTATTTTTAACAACCGTTACTGCTGTCGTTTGGTGTTTTTTAATCGTAAATTTAACTGGTGTTTGATCTAAACCATAGCCTGTTGGCGCCTTGGTCTCGACAAATTGATAGTCACCAGGTGCTAAATCCTTCACGGCAATTTGACCTGTCGTCCCCGTGATTAAATTAGTTTGAAGGGTCTTGCCTTTACTGTCTTGTAATTCAAAAACAGCGCCTTGTAAATGCGTTCCAGTTTGCTGATCTTGTTTCGTTAAGATCACACTACCTGGCGTTAATTGGTTGGTTTTAGTCAACTTAATGACTGACGTTTGATTTTTCTTAATCGTAAATTTAACCGGCTTTTGGTCTAATTGGTAGCCAATTGGCGCTTTGGTCTCAATCAATTGATAATCACCAGGTGTCAAATCTGAAACAGCGATTTGCCCAGCTTTATCCGTCGTTAAGCCTACTTGTAATGAGTTACCATTTTGATCTTGTAGTTCGAAAATGGCACCTTGTAGAGCTTGACCACTCTTTTGATCGATCTTAGTTAAAAAAACGCCACCTTTTGTTAATTGATTAGTCTTCGTTACTTTGACTGGTGTTGTCTGCCCTTTACTAATCGTAAATGAGACTGGTGTTTGATCTAATTGGTAGCCAGTAGGCGCTTTAGTTTCAATAAACTGATAATCACCAGGTTCTAAATCTGAAACGGCAATTTTCCCAGCCGCATCCGTTGTTAGACCTGTCTTCACTGTTTTACCAGCTTTAGTTTGCAGTTTAAAGACCGCGCCTTGTAAAGCTGTATTATCTTTCTGATCCACTTTTGTTAAAACAACATCCCCTGGTACTAACTTGTTAGTTAATTTAACGCTAACAGCAGCCGTTTGTCCTTTAACAATTGTAAATGGTTGCGGTGTTTGATCTAATTGATAACCAGCTGGTGCCTTGGTTTCAACAAATTGATAATCGCCAGGCGCTAACTGCTTAATCACAATTTGGCCATTAACATCCGTTGTTAACCCTGATTGCAAGGCTTGACCTTGGCTATCTTGTAATTCGAAAACGGCACCTTGTAATTGACTATTATCTTTCGCATCTGTTTTAGTTAAAACGACACTCCCAGGTATCAGTGTATCTTTAACCGTTACTTTAGCGATTGTACTGTCACCCTTTTTAATCGTGAACGGTTGCGGTGTTTGATCTAGCTGATAGCCATTTGGTGCTTTGGTTTCAACAAATTGATAATCACCTGGTTCTAAATCTTTAACCACTAATTGGCCTTTGGCATCCGTTGTTAAGTTTGCTTTTACTACTTTTCCCTGACTGTCTTGTAATTCAAAAACAGCCCCTTGTAGGGTAACGCTATCTTTTGCATCGACTTTTGTTAAGATAACACTGCCCGGTGTCAGTGTATTTTCGACATTAACTTTAGCGATGGTCGTTTGGCCCTTTTTAATGGTGAAAGGTTGTGGTGTTTTATCTAATTTGTAACCAGCTGGGGCTTTGGTTTCAACAAATTGATAATCGCCAGGTTGTAACCCTTTGACGGTTAATTGCCCCTTAGCATCCGTCGTTAATCCTTGTTGTAGCGTCTTACCTGACTTATCTTGTAGTTCAAAGATCGCGCCTTGAAGTGCATGACCATCCTTATGATCTGTTTTTGTTAATAACACATCTCCAGGTGTCAGGTGATTAATTTTATTAATTTTAACTGTTGCGGCATCATTTTTCTGAATGGTAAATGTCACCGGTGTTGCATCTAATTCATAATCAGCTGGGGCTTTCGTTTCAACGAATTGATAATCACCTGCTTTTAAGTCAGTCACCTTAATCTGACCATTAGCATCTGTTTTCAAATCTTTTTGAAGGACATTCCCTTGTTGATCTTGAAGCTCAAAAGTAGCGCCTTGAAGTGCCTTTTGATAATCATCGGTTTTCGTTAAAAGCACACTACCGGTGATTGTCTTATTAACCGCCGTTAAATCAATTGCTTTATCTTGCCCAGCAGTCACCGTGAAATTAATCGGTGTCTTATCTAAAACATAGCCTGTTGGGGCTTTAACTTCGATAAATTGATAGTCTCCCGGTTCTAATAGACCAGAATTAACCAAGCCGTCTTTATCAGAAACTAATCCTGAAATAACGGTTTTACCAGCTTTATCGACAACTTTAAATTCTGCACCTGCCAATGGATTAGCGGTTACGGCATCTTTTTTATATAGATGCGCGCTCCCATCTAACATGGTAGTTGCATCATTACTATAGATATCAGAGCCAGCATAGTTGAAAGAAGCTTTATTAACAATCTTATCGCCCGATTGGCCCGTTAAATTTTCATAATGCACCTTAAAACTAATCTTAGCCGCAGTATTAAGTGGTAAGTCTTTAATTAATCTATATTTAATTGTATTACTTGCTGCATCATAGCCAACTTCTTCGAAATAGTTACTGTCCAACGATTCCGTTTTAGTGAATTTTGTAAACTCAGGTAACGGGTCCGTAATGATTGTCCCCGCCTTAACATCGCCACTATTATTTTTAAGTGTCAACGAATAGGTCATGTCACCTGATTTAGAAGCAATCGTCGATTGACTAACGGATTTGCTCAAAGAAACAGCTTCATAATTATCTTGTTTCAATGCTAAAGGCGTTGATGCCGTCTTAACAACTTGATTGTCACTATACAGTGAAACAACATTCTTTCTAACCCCAAACTCTTCTGGTGTGGGATTGCCTTGGATTTTTTCAGCGTACATCACAACATAAGCATCATCCTTACTAATATCGCCAAAATCAATTGAAAAGCCAGTATTTGTTAAAGTAATTTTATCAGCGAATTGTGCCGTGACATATTGCCAAGCATTAGGCACCCCATCAGCACGACGCCCTGTTACTTTAGCAATTCTAAAATGATTAATCACAGTCGCATCACCGCTTGCCGGAATATGTGGATTAGGATCAACAAGTTCGGTATCCAATGGGATTGTGTCCACAATCTTAGCGTTCTTAATTTCTGTTTGATTATAATTAATTGGAATAACAAAAATATTGCTATTTGGATCCGTCATACTTTGGATTGACGCGTTGACGCCATTAACGGTTGAATATGGCTGTGTTGCGTACTTCATTAATAATGGGTTACTAGAAGTAGCAATATTTACTTTTGCATTAGTTGTATCCGTACTAATGACTTTATTATCTTTTGACAATGTTGCATCAAAATCAACTGAATCTGGAAATTCTTCTCCTGAGCCACCATCCATAAATGGTGCTGCAAAGAAAATTTTAATAGTAGCGCCATCGGCAGTCGTTTGATCAATTTTAGTATGGTCAATCGCGATATTTAATACATAATTACCGCTACCATCATCCACTAACGCGGGATTTTCCAGATAAAAAGGGTCCCCAATTTTAATATTTTGAACAATATCACCAGGACTATTAACAATGCTCTTTGGTATCTTAACTTGCAACGTGCCATCAGTATCCATTTTTCCAGCGCTATGACTGAACGTAACGTCTAATTCAACTTGTTGCTTTGAATTGATAACCTTAGGTGCAGTAATTGTCACACCTGGATCGTCACCAGCTACTCGAACATTTTTTGAACTTAGGGTTGCTGCTGCAGTCGCAATCCCAGACTGTGCAAAAATTGTTAGCATCATGATAAAAATATAACCAATCTTAGTGATTCTATTTTTCATATCTAAATTGCCTCCTAATTGCGTTTAAATTTGATTTGCTACAATACAAACTTGAGTATAAATTAATTGTTAGCCTCATTAAAGATTATTATTGCAATGTTTTTCCACGCTTTTTAATGATTCGCAAAATTATGAAGACTAACTACCTTAACTTGTATCTTGTGTGTTAATAATTAACTTAAAACGACAAAAAAACTGCCTCGCTTTTATAAAAAGCGAGGCAGTTTTTTTAGCGCATTAATTTGTTTTTCTTAATTTCTTATAAAAGCCAAGTAGACCGGCTAAAGCGACTAATGTAATCCCCATTACTGATGCAGCAATCGTTGTTGTGCTGCCTGTTTGTGGTAATTGTTTTTTAGCTTTCTTAGCAGGTTGTTGCTTAGTTGTTGTCACCTGTCCTTTTGAATGATGGTCTGTTGTTGTTTGATGATGATCTGTTTGTGTTTGATTTTGGTTTGCTGTCTGATCCTTACTTGGTGTTTCATGATTAGTTGTCACTTTACGGTATACAAATTTAATTGTGACATCGTCCTTGTCTAAAATACCTGAGGCATTTTTAGGCATTGCAACTAGTTCGTAACCCTTGATGGTTGGTGCCGTTGCCTTATAGCGATCACCCTGATGACCAACCTTTGTCAAGGCCGTTGTTAATTCGTGGCCTTGTTGATCAACGTAAATTGCAGTGATTTTAACACTTGTATCAGGGATAGGTGTTGTTGCTTCTTTTTGATATTCATAAACGACTGTTTGTGCTGAAGCTGTATATTGGCCTTTAGCATTGGCTGGGGTCTTCACTAATTTGTAACCAGCAATCGTTTTAGCGTTTGTTTGATAAGCGGCGTTTAATTGCCCTGTTAAAACGTCTGCTTTAGCAATTTCTTTGCCATTCGCATCAACGTATTTAACCGTCACAGCTTTAGCGGCTGGTGTTGTCACAGCATCTTTTTCATACGTATAAGTCACTGTTTGTGCCTTATCGGTAAAGGTGCCTTTAGCATTGGCTGGTGTTTGGGCAACATGGTAACCGGCAATTGTCTTAGCGGTTGTTTGATAGGCTGCACCCACCTTACCGTTAAGCGTCTCACTGGCTGCTAATTTTTGACCGTTACCATCGACATAATTAACTGTGACGGCTTTAGCGGCTGGCGTTGTCACAGCATCTTTTTCATACGTATAAGTCACTGTTTGTGCCTTATCAGTAAAAGTGCCCTTGGCATTAGTTGGCGTTGTTACAACATGATAACCCGCAATTGTTTTAGCGGCTGTTTGATAGCTCGCACCCACGTTACCTTTTAAAGTATCACTATCTGCTAATTTTTGACCGTTTGCATCAACGTAATTAACTGTGACCGGTTGTGCTGCTGGTTTAACATCATTTTTTTGGAAATGTAAAACAGCGGTCATCATTTGACCTTGTTCATTGAAATATGAGAAAGTAAATGTCGTTTCCTTAGTATTCGAATAAGCGGGACTTGTTACGTAGCCCTGATGTTCATTAACACCTTCATAATTGAAATCTGGGACGTTTGTACCTTCGGCAGTAATCATATATTGAATGGTTGCCATTTCAACGATATCTTTTGAAGCTGTCGCATTGATTTTAACATCAACACCTGGTGCAATTGTTTGTTTAATCGAATCATATTTGTCTGCTAATGCTGATTGATCGAGGGTTGTCGTATCAAAATAAAAATCTTTCACACCAGCAGTTGCCTTATTATTAACAAACTTCAAAGCCCGCAAATGCCAAGTTGAACCGACTTTGACAAAGTATTGCATGGTTGTATTGGCTTGGAGATAGTTAGCGTCCCCTAATAAAATTTGATTGTCGTTAAAGTTTGAACCCGTTGCATCAAAGATTGAACCTTGCCCACTCACGCCATCCTTACTCATTGATAGATTAAACGTAAAACCATCTGGTAATGCCACTTTATAATCTGACCCTGATGCTTTACTCAAATCAACCGTTGTTGTATTTTCAACCACATAGCCGCGTGTGCTAGTTGGTTTAACAGTTGCTTGTTGTGTTGTTGCTGGTTCCGCCGTCGCTGCCATTGAAGTCACTACCGGACTGATTGCCGGTAGAACCATCCCTGAAATTAATAAACTAGTTGCTAATTTTGATTTTAAACTTTTCACAATAAAGCCTCCCAAAAATAAATTAATGCAATTTTATACTAATGAATAGCCTTACTTTAGCATCTTCATTAGTTACGGAAAAGCCACATTAAATCACCTTAATTATCAACAAAAACAACACCTTAAGCTGCTTTAAGACAAAAAAATAGACCTTCTCAGGTCTATTTTAAAAACAACTATGCAAGCCGTTTTTTGATGACACTTGCTTGTTCAACGAGTTCGTCTGCTAGTGCAACTAACTTAGCAAATTTGTCTTGGCCGTATTTTTCATTCACCATTTCAACCCACTTATCATAGGTTTGGTTCAATTCGAACAAGACTTCTTCACCATGCTTTGAAACTTCAAAATAAGTTAACCGATAATCCGGTTCCTGTCTTGAAATCCCCTCAATCAAGCCTAACAATTGTAATTCACGACACCGCCGTGAAATAGCAGCCCGCGACACATGTTGCCCCGCCGCAAGTTCACTACCTGAAACATGTTTTTGGTCTTGGATTGATTTTAATAAGATATATTGATCATACGTTAAATGGTATTTTTGACTGATTTCACCTAAAAATGGTCGTAAATCATTGGTTAACCATTGATAAATTTGATTAAATTTCATCATACCTTGTGCATCCGATTCGATTCTCATAGCCTAATTCCTTTCTATTTGTGCTTTTCTCCGAATAAAATAGTTTCCGCCAGGCGGCTAAATAAGCGCCCTAATTCACTATCTTGCTGTTCACCACTTGGTTTAACAGACTCTTCTATTTTCATAATATTACTCTCCATCAGTTCAGTTGTGTTTCTGAATACTGCTTGGCGACGATGTTGGTCAATCCGGTGATTGTGTTTCGTCAGTTGGATAATTGAGTCATCTTGCGATTCAACTTGATCTGCTAAGCGGTGTTCCGTTAATTGGCGTTTTTCCTTAGCCCAAAATAAGTAAGGTTTAGTTGCCTGCGCCACAATTAACGCTAGTAGTAGAAAACTCTTAATGAGTCGTTTCATCTAAAACCAATTCCTTTTTTATCTTCACAATCAAATCGCCGAAGTCGCCCCAATCATCCGTACTTGGGGGGTTCTTCCAGATAATCTGATCAATTTTTAAAACTTCTTGGGCAAAATCAGATACATATAACTGTGTTCTCTGGGTCACGTTTTCTTCCAACACGATATTTAAATTCTTAAAACCCATAATCTGTTTTTCAATGTAATGTGTATAGGCTTCGCCATTACTGAAATCAACACAAACATAAATCGATGGATTCAACATTTGATAAGGGACACTCTCAATAATCGCAAATAGATAACTGTAAAAAAGGCTGACTTGTAGGCGCGGGTTGATCATTGCCTGAGCCATAAAAGCCTCTAAATGATTTGAAACGACTGCACTGCCAGTTGGATAACTCTCTTCAAAAAATCTAATTTGACGCTTAGACGTAAACGTACTTGCCTCTACGTAAAAGAGCGCAAATCGTAAGTTAGTGGTCAGCAACTGGTGGTACAAACTCTTCTCAACTGTTATCGGTAGTGCCAATTCGGTCATAATGGTTGCACAGATTGCTTTTGTGCCATCCTCGATTGGCTTAACTTGTTGAACAACTGACCGCCCGAGATAACAGGTCGTCATATTCTCAGCATATAGAAAGGTTAATAACCAATCTCGCTCTTGAATATCGACGATTTCATCTTTACGGCCATTGATGATTTGACTGATTGAAAAAGCATCATTTTGTTCATCAATCGTTGTAAACGTAGTTGCATCAAGCGCGCAACCTTTTTTTAGTCGCTGAATTAAAACCCCCAGAAAAAGATTGAGTTTAATTGTTTTAATCAGCGATAGTTTAAGGGGATAGTACCGCATGATTTGCTGCTTAAGTTGTTCAATCTGTGCTTCGATTGCCTCTGAAAAAGGCTGCCCTAACCCATTGTAAAAATCATAATAGATGGTATAGAGCAGATTCCTAATCGCCAGTTCGCTCCCCCGAAGTGCATTGTTTCGATACTCAATGTGATACTCTTTCAAAATCTTAGAGAGTTGTTTCTTCAGTAGATAGACATATGACTTACTTAGGAAATTTTGCTTGGCAAGCGCCTCTACCCCTAGCCCATCTGTCAATGCATTTTGCAATAATAGATAGATACCAGACTTCTGCAAGTAAGCTAGCCGCGCTTTCTTCACAATCATTGTCGTGAGGGATTGGACAGCAACTTCATTATTATCAAGCAACTGGACCGCATTTGTAATCTGCAACGTTTGGAGATCGTTATTTAATTCACCTAAATACTTCTTAACCTTAAATTTCGATAGACCCGCAAATTCGCATACTGATTCTACAGAAAGGTAGTTTTTCTTATTAAGCTCTAGGTACTGTAGGATATAGTATTTATACCGGTCATCTTCAGTTAATAGGTAATTAAAATTCATAGCTAACCCCATCCGTTTGTATTTTTATTGCTCGTGTTTTTTCTTATTAATTTGCCAATAAGCCAAACTAACAACCATGATTAATTCTAAGCCTAGATAAAGTAAGCCATTATTCATGTCTGCACCAGTTTGTGGTAATTTAGTGCCTGGTTTAGCAGGTTTAGTTGGCGTTGTTGGTTTAACCGGCTTGGTTGGTGTTGTAGGTGTTACTGGTTTAGTTGGTGTTGTTGGCTTTTCAGGATCTGTTGGCACCGTTGGTTTTTCTGGTTGGCGCACATTATATTTGATTAATGTCAGACTATCCTGATTCTTAGTGATTGTAAAGTGCAATGGTGAATTATCTAATTGATAACCATTTGGCGCTTTAGTTTCAACCAATTGATATTGACCAACTTTCAAGTCAGTTAATAAAAGGACCCCTGACTTATCAGTTGTTAAACCACTTTGTAACACTTTACCTTGTTGATTGCGTAATTCAAAAACCGCACCTGCTAATAATTGGTTTGTTGATTGCTCACGTTTTTCAAGGCGTACTTCGTGTTGTTTTTGTTTGTTTTCTTTATTGACTTGGACCGCTTGTTTTTGTGCTTTAACCGTAAATTGAACCGGTGTTTCATCTAGCACATAACCAGTTGGGGCCTTGGTTTCAATAAATGAATATTGACCAGGTTCAAGGTTTGTAACGATAATTTGACCATTTTGGTCTGATTTCAAGTTTTCTTTAACCACTTTTTGATTGGCATCGACAATCTTGAAGATGGCACCAGCAAGTGCAGCACCTGTTTGATCGTCTTTCTTCGTTAAGATGACGCTGCCTGGAATTGCTTTGTCGGCTTTTGTCACTTTAACAGCTGTCTTTTGATTCTTTGTAATGGTGAACTTAACAGCTGTTTTATCAAGTTGATAGCCAGCTGGTGCTTTGGTTTCAACGAATTGATAATCACCTGGTTCTAAATCTTTAACAGCGATTTGACCAGTTGCGTCCGTTGTTAAATTGCTTTGTAACACTTTACCATTTTGATCTTGGAGTTCAAAAATCGCACCTTGTAATGTCGCACCATTTTTATTGTTAATCTTGGTTAAAATAACACTGCCTGGTGTTAATCGATCAGCCTTTGTGACTTTAATCGCTGAAGTTTGACCTTTTTTAATCGTAAATTTAACTGGTTTTTGATCTAATTCATAGCCTGTTGGTGCTTTGGTTTCAACAAATTGATAAGCGCCAGGTTCTAAGTCTTTGACCACAACTTGACCGGTGACATCGGTTGTTAAACCACTTTGTAATACTTTACCGTCTTGGTCTTGGAGTTCAAAGATTGCCCCTTGTAATGTGGCACCTGATTTATTATCAGTCTTCGTTAAGAGGACACTGCCTGGTGTTAATTGATCAGCTTTTGCGACCTTAACAGCAGTCGTTTGACCTTTTTTAATCGTAAATTTAACTGGTTTTTGATCTAGATCGTAGCCAGTTGGTGCTTTGGTTTCAACAAATTGATAATCACCAGGTTCTAAGTCTTTGACCACGACTTGGCCGGTGATATCGGTTGTTAAACCACTTTGTAATACTTTACCGTTTTGATCTTGGAGTTCAAAGATTGCCCCTTGTAGCGTAATCCCTGATTTATTATCGGCCTTCGTTAAAATCACACTTCCAGCTGTTAATTTATCTGTTTTAGTAACTTGAGCAGCTGATGTTTGTCCTTTTATAACCGTTACTTTGACAGGTGTTTTATCAAGGTCATAGCCTGTTGGGGCTTTAGTTTCAACAAATTGATAATCACCGGGTTCTAAGTTTTTGACCACAATTTGACCGGTTGCATCGGTTGTTAAACCGCTTTGAAGTACTTTGCCAGTTTGATCTTGGAGTTCAAAGACCGCACCTTGTAGTGTTTCACCTGTTTTGTTATCTGCTTTGGTTAAGATAACACTGCCTGGTGTTAATTGATCTGTTTTAGTAACTTGAGAAGCAGCAGTTTGGCCTTTTTTAATAACCACTTTAACTGGTGTTTTATCAAGGTCATAGCCTGTTGGGGCTTTGGTTTCAACAAATTGATAAGTCCCTGGTTTAAGATTATTAACCGCTAACTTACCTGAGGCATCTGTTGTTAAACCTGTTTTAAGTGTCTTACCATTTTGATCTTGAAGTTCAAATACGGCGCCTTGTAATGTGGCCCCTGATTTATCATCTGTTTTCGTTAAAATGACACTGCCTGGTGTTTGGGTGTTAACCATATCAATTAAAACAGCTGATTTTTGACCCTTTGTAATCGTAAATGATTTTGGTGTTTTATTTAAGTCGTAACCGGCTGGTGCTTTGGTTTCCACAAAGTAATATTTACCTGGTTTCAAATCATTAACGGCTAACTTACCTGAAGCGTCTGTCGTTAAACCTGATTTAAGCACTTTGCCTGATGCGTCTTGAATTTCGAAAACAGCACCTTGTAATGTAGTCCCATCTTCGGCATCTTTTTTCGTTAAAACAACACTGCCTGGTGTTAACTTGTTGGTCATATCAACGGGTGTTGCTGTCGTTTGACCCTTTGTAATTGTAAATTCTTTTGCTGTTTTATCTAAGTCGTAACCTGCTGGTGCCTTGGTTTCAACAAAGTAATACTTGCCTGGTTTCAAATCATTAACGGCCAACTTACCTGAGGCATCCGTCGTTAGGCCTGATTTAAGCACTTTACCTGATGCATCTTGAATTTCGAAAACAGCGCCTTGTAATGTGGAACCATCCTCAGCATCTTTTTTCGTTAAAACAACACTACCTGGTGTTAACTTGTTGGTCATATCAACGGGTGTTGCTGTTGTTTGACCCTTTGTAATCTCAAATTCTTTTGGTGTTTTATTTAAGTCGTAACCTGCTGGTGCTTTGGTTTCGACAAAGTAATACTTGCCTGGCTTCAAATCATTAACGGCTAATTTACCTGATGCATCTGTCGTTAAGCCTGATTTAATGACTGCTCCTGAAGCATCTTGAATTTCAAAAACAGCACCTTGCAATGTTGTACCATCTTCGGCATCCTTCTTCGTTAAAACAACACTGCCTGGTGTTAATTTGTTGGTCATATCAATTTTAATCGCTGTTTTTTGATTCTTCTTAATTGTGAATCCCTGTGGTGCTGTATCTAGGTTATAACCTGCTGGTGCTTTGGTTTCAACCAATTGATAATCACCAGGATCCAAATCAGTCACTTCTAATTTACCTGAAGCGTCCGTTGTTAATCCTGATTTAAGCACTTTACCTGAAGCATCTTGTAATTCGAAAACAGCACCTTGTAACACAGCCCCATTGTCAGCATCTGTTTTCGTTAAGATAACACTGCCTGGCGTTAATTTATTGGTTACCTCAACAGGTGTTGCTGTTGCCTGACCCTTTTTAATTTCGAAGTCATGATGTGTTTTACTGATGTCGTAACCTGTTGGTGCTTTGGTTTCAACAAAGTAATATTTCCCGGGTGTTAAATCTTTCACTTCTAATTGTCCTGAAGCATTAGTGGTTAAACTACTTTGAAGTAATTTACCTGAAGCATCCCGTAATTCGAAAACAGCACCTTGTAGCACAGAGCCGTCTTTACTATCTTTCTTCGTTAAAACAACACTGCCTGGTGTTAACTGGTTAACCATTGAAATATTGACGGTTTTATCTGTCCCATCAATTTTAAAAGGCTTAGGTGTCGTATCAATATCGTAACCATCTGGTGCCTTAGTTTCGACAAATTGATAAGTGCCATATGGTAAATCTTTAACTGTAATCTGTCCGTTACTATCAGTTGTTAAATCTTTTTGTAAGACTTTGCCTGTACTATCTTGTAGTTCAAAGACTGCACCGCTCAAATAATTTTGATCTTTGTCAGTCTTCGTTAAAACAACATCTCCCAAAATTTGTTTATCAACTTTGGAAACGGTGACTGCACCCTTTTGATTATCTATAATTTCAAAGTCAACTGGTGTGCTATCTAATTCATAACCTGTTGGTGCTTGTGTTTCAATTAGTTGGTATTTTCCATTTGATAAACCTTCGACACGTAACTTCCCGTTAGCGTCTGTCACGACATCCGCTTTAATCACCTTGTTAGGGGTTTCATCTACTTTAACAAGCTTGAAATGTGCACCCGCCAACACTTTAGCCGCATTAGCGGCATCAGTTTTGGTTAATTCAACTGCTTGGTTACTCCCACTACCGTTACCATTACCACCTGTATGCGGCGTATTAACAGTGATATTTTCAGTTGTGATGTTATCCCCAGTTAACTGAG
This sequence comes from Latilactobacillus parasakei, assembly GCF_049674265.1. Taxonomy (NCBI): domain Bacteria; kingdom Bacillati; phylum Bacillota; class Bacilli; order Lactobacillales; family Lactobacillaceae; genus Latilactobacillus; species Latilactobacillus parasakei. The sequence goes on from NZ_CP186861.1 coordinate 1,254,269, forward strand.
CACTATTTGAATAAGTTTCTGAAGCACCGTTATCAGTTGCACGTGTATCATAATTAATAAGCACTGTACCATTTAAATCACCAAAATTAATGGTAAAGCCACTTGTCCCGTTTTCACTAACTAAACTATCAGGCACTGGTGCATCGTGCGTATAGTTGTCGCCAGTTGTATAAGTCACATATTCAGCTTTGACACTGCCTGAAACAAGTTCTTGGTTCGCGCCCACAGTATCTGTAAAGACCGCATTTTTAATATCTGCTTTCTTATAATTAACTCGTGCTGTCCAATGGATTAATGATGGATCTTGGGCATCAACGTCTCCCCATTTATACAAACCTTCATTTGTATCTGGACCTTCGTCTTCACCAATATGGACAGTTGAGCCATTTGAACCCCAATCTAATGGGATATCTGTATTGACTGTAATTTCGTTTTGATCCCATTTTGTCGTAATATCAAAGGAACCCTTTTTATTATTAGGATGTGTTTCATAGAAATCAGTAAATGTCACTGTCACAGTTCCTGTCGCTTGACTAACTGTAGCATGTCCAATTGCATTTCCTGCACTATCCTTAATATCAAACGAAATATCTCTGGCAACTGTTAATTGCTTGGGTAACGTTACCGTCATTATATCCCCAGCTTTAATCGGTGTCCCATCTGGAATCGCAAATTCGTAATGTGCTTTTGTTTCATCATATTGCCCTACACTTGTAGTAGGGTTACCATCTTCATCCAGTAGTTCACCTTTTGTAATAAAGCTACTGCCATAATCTGCGCTAGCATTAACCGGATTAACGTTGGCGACAGCACTACTAATTAGACTTGCTAGCAAAATAAATATCGTAAAAATATTTTGTACCTTGCTCCTCATAACGATTTCCTCCATTTATTATTTGTGACTACGATATTTATTATAAGCCGCAATAGTTAATAATAGTGTGCAGTTTTGCACAAATTTTCCAAATTTTTTTCAAAAAGCAAAAATTTTTAAAAATTAGCTTGTTCACAACTATCTCTTTCTTTATTAAAAAGCACAAAAAAGAGGCTCCCACTTAAGGGCGCCTCTTTTTAACTACTTATTCTGATGAGCGCGTTCGTATTCCGTATCACAATCCGCTGTAAAAATGGCCTCTGTCCCGGCCTCACTTGCTTTAGTGTAATACCACTCTTTATGATCTAGTTTTGTCAATTCTGCTTGCAGTGATTCAATCTCACTGGCCAACATTTGTCGCCGTTGTTGAATCAACGTCAAGCGTTGGTCCAATGTTTCATCGCCCGCGGTTCGCCAATCGATATATTGCTTAATGTCTTTCAACTGCATGCCCGTTTTTTTCAAGCATTCAATATCACATAGACAATCCAAGTCTGCTTGCCGGAATTCACGCCGACCAGCGGGGCTGCGTTTAATAAACGGTAGCAGTCCTTGTTCTTCATAATACCGTAGTGTCGGAATGCTTAAATCATACTGTTGAGCGACTTCGCCAATTGATAATGCCATATTAACCTTCCTTGCGCTTGATTAAAAATCAACCTCATCTGGCACCATGCATTGACCGCCTAAGTTTTCCAAAGCACTAATTTGGATCATTTCGGCATCTGTTAGTTCAAAATCAAAGATGTCAGTATTTTGCGCCATACGTTCTTGATGGGTTGACTTAGGTAATGGTAACACACCTTGTTGAATCCCCCAACGAAGACAAACTTGCGCTGCTGTTTTACCATGTTTCGTCGCAATTGCCGCAATCGTTTCATTAGAAAGAGCACTTGCTTCACCAAGTGGTGCCCAAGCTTCAACTAAAATGTCATGCGCTTGATTATAACGCACAGCTTCTGCTTGTGGCCAGCCTGGATGCACTTCAATTTGATCAACCATTGGTTTGATTACAGCAGTCTTCATGAGTTCATCTAAATGATGGGGCATAAAGTTAGAAACACCAATTGCACGAATTTTGCCTTCATTATATAGATCTTCCATCGCCCGCCAAGTTTCAGCGTTTAATTCGGCCGCTTTAGCTCCAAATTGTTTGGTATTTGCTGGCCAATGAATCAAATATAAATCTAAATAATCAACACCTAATGTCGCAATTGTTTTCGCAAATGCAGCCTTAGTAGCGTCATAGCCACGTTCCGTATTCCATAACTTACTTGTCACAAAGATGTCTTCACGAGCAATATCACTTTCTTTCAAAGCATCCCCGACACCTTGTTCGTTACCATAAACGGCAGCTGTATCGATATGGCGATAGCCAACTGATAAAGCTTCTAAGACCGCTTTTTTCGTTTCTTCGTTAGGTGTTTGGTATGTGCCATAACCTAATCCTGGAATTGTAACACCGTTGCTTAAGGTCATAGGGGCCGTTAAGGCAGATAATTTTTGCATTTAAAAGTCTCCTTTTTCTAATCGATAAGACTACTTTACAACCTCAAGCTAACTTGAGGTCAAGCATTTTTACCCGTTAAATTTAAATTAACTACCGTTTAGTAATGATCTCTTGTTTCTTCCGAAGACTATTTTGAATTAATGCTTGATAAGTCTTTTGGTGTTGCTTCAAATACGCTTTAAAATACGCCTTCTTAGCACTCGTTAACCGTGGTTGATCAGCAATCAATTCACCTGCTAGATTAACTTGAACACTACCTTGATACTTTAGTTTGGCATCATTTGACTTCGAAAAGACGACGGTAATATACTGACTATCTAAAACATCAACAACGTGTCCATTTTGTCGCGTGATAATATTCACCTTACGTTCTTCCAATGGAATTGGATTATAACCAGTTGGTAGGATATAAGTGTAATAGGTCGTATCCCCCGTCTTAAGTTCATACGCACTATTGTTGGCATATGGACTGGTATCTTTATCAAGATGCCAGCCGTAATGCGTTAAATTCTCCCGATACCGTTGTTCCAATTGGTTTAAACGTCGGTTACTAATCACCAATCCTAATAAAATAACTGCAATCATCGTCAAGACGATTTTATAATACTTGTTCATGTGCATCCGTTTCGAAACTTCTTTGGTCATAACACTGTCCTCCCGTAATAATTTATCAAGAGAAATAGTAAATAAATCACTAATCGCCACAATCGTTTCTAAATCGGGGTAGTTTCGCCCAACTTCCCAGCTTGAGACTGTTGAACGTGATACATTCAACAGCTGGGCTAAGTATTCTTGGGTCCATTCTCGTTTCAATCTATTTTGTTTGATTTGGTGACCAATGTTCATACTATTCCTCCTGTCACTACGAGTATCATTTAATAACCATTGATTGCCTAGCTATTATCTCACACCCCGCTTCAATAAACGCGCGACATTCTCTAGCATCCTTATTTGGCGCTTTATTTTGACAAACCTTTCATTTCCCAGGAAATAATTAACAGCGACTTAACCTAAACTTAATTAGTCCCCTTTTCCCTTATTTAATAGGGCATTTGGCCTTATTAAATCCTTATCAGCATTTCTGTAAGGGTTTTACCTTTTTGTTTTTTTCAATTCGCAGTATAATATAGATATCCAAGGTAGTTAATGGAAGGGAGCGAATATCATGAAGAAATTCTTATTAGGCAGTTTTGTACTTGCAGGGATCACAGTCACCGGTGCTTGCTTAGTTGCTAAAAAAATGGAACTATTTAGAGATGATTCAGTTGATTACGAAAAGTTTGAAAGTCGTTAATTGCTAGTAATTTCTAAACTGAATCTAGGAGGTTTTTCATATGATCAAGAAAAAAGCAATCATGATTGGCGCTGGTCTTTCAAACATGGCCGCAGCAGTCTATTTAATTCAAGAAGGCGGTTGGTCTGGTGATGCTATTACATTCTACTCATTAGATGACCATGGTTCAAACGATGGTGCACCTGTTTCCGAAACAACCGATGAATACTGGAACAAGAATCATCCACTAGAAAATACTAAAGGTTACGTTGCCCGTGGTGGCCGGATGCTTAATTACCGGACTTACGTCGATTTAATGGATCTTTTAGGTCGGATTCCTTCAGCAACTGAACCTAATATGACAGCTGAAGAAGATACCCGTTCATTCGACGCGCAACACCGCACGTTCGACAAGGCCCGTTTATTGGAAGGTAGCAAAGGTATTTTGGATGCTGGTCACCTCGGCTTCAATAATAAAGATCGGTTATTAATGACCAAATTAATTATGATGCCCGACTCTGAAGAAGAAAAACTAGACAATGTTTCAATTGCCGAATACTTCAAGGATGATCCACATATGTTCCAAACTAACTTCTGGTACATGTGGGAAACAACCTTTGCTTTCAGAACACAAAGTTCCGCACAAGAATTACGCCGATATATGCACCAAATGATTTATGAATTCACACAGATTGAACACTTAGTCGGTGTTAACCGGACACGTTACAATCAATACGAAAGTATCATGTTACCTCTTATTAACTACTTAAAAGATCAAGGTTGCCGCATCATTCTCAACCGTCGAATCACTGATTTAGACTTTAAAGAGACTCAGATGACCGATGAAATCACGGTTACTGGTATGACGATGACCAATACTGAAACAGATGAAGTTGAACACATCACGGTTGATGACGATACTGCTGTTATCTTCACGAACGGTTCAATCACTGATTCTGCAACACTTGGTGATTACAACACACCAGCTCCTGAAAATATGGATTACGGTGCTGCTGCCGGTTTGTGGAAACAAATTGCTTCTAAATTCTACAACCTCGGTAATGCCGATAAATTCTTCGCTGACCGCAATGCCAGTGAATGGGTCAGCTTTACTTTAACGACTAAAAACCATATTTTATTAAACGAAATCGAACGCATTACCACTCAAATTCCAGGGAATGCCTTAAACTCATTCCTATCAACGAAACCAATCACACCACTTGGTCAAAAAGATGTTAATATGTCGATTGTTGTTCACCATCAACCTCACTTCACAACTCAAAAACCAAATGAAGCGGTTATCTGGGGTTACTTCCTCTATCCACGTCGGAGTGGTGAATTCGTGGACAAACCTTACATCGAAATGACTGGTAAGGAAATGTTACAAGAATTGATTGGTCAATTAGCTAAGGTCGATCCTGGCCCAATCAATATCCGCGAAAAGGAAGCTGAAATTATGGACAGTGTCATCAATAACATTCCTGTTTACATGCCATATGCTTCAGCACTCTTCAACAATCGTGCCAAAACAGATCGCCCAGAGGTCATCCCTGAACATTCAACCAACTTAGCCTTCACTGGTGAATTTGTTGAACAACCTTATCAGATGATTTTCACTGAACAAAGTGCCGTTCGTTCTGGCGAAATTGCAGCTTACCACTTTGCTGGGATTCCAATGGCAAAATTAGTCGACACACCACGTTACGATCGTGATATCAAAACATTGATGCGCGCTACTAAGAAAATGTTTGAATAATTATAAAAAGAGCCGTTCAGATTTTGAACCATACCCTGTCAAGTAGACAGATGATTTATAAAAAATGAATGTTTTTTTAAAGTCGTATATTCTATACGGCTTTTTTGTATACTTCGATTGGTGTTAACCCATTGTAAATTGGCATATATCGTTTATTCATATAATAATCAATATATGCGTAAATTCCATCTTTTAAATCGGATAGTGAGTTAAAAGTATGTCGATAGAAATATTCAGACTTCAAAATACCCCAAAAGCTTTCAATCGGCTGATTATCAAGGCAATGTCCCGCGCGGGACATGCTAACATTAATACCATAATGTTCTATCAATCGCTTATATTCAGTTGAGGTATATTGGAAACCTCGATCACTATGAATGATTGGTTTAACATCAGGGAATCTTTTAAAAGCTAATCGTATCGTGTTCATAACCAATTTATTGTCGTTGTGTTTGCTTATCTGATAGGCAACAATTCGTTTATCAAAACTATCTATTATGGCACTTATATAAGCTCGCTCACCGGTATCCCCGTAACTAAGATAGCTAATATCAGTAAACCACTTCTGATTTGGTTTATCCGCATTAAATTCACGACTTATAATATTCCCCGCTGTAAATAAAGACCTGCTACGTTGCCAGATTGGTCGTTTCCGTCTAATATCTGACACAAGTCCCATAATCTTCATTAAGCGTCTAACCGTTTTTATATTAATATCTATTTGATGTTCACGTCTTATTGCACATTTAATTCTAATTGCTCCAAATGTTTTATCTGACTGGTAAAAGCTTTCTTTAATGATTGCCGCTTGTGCTTGCCTGATTTCTTCAGCTTTAGACGGACCAGCCTTTAACCATTTGTAATAGCCACTCCGACTAACTTTTAGTGAAGCACATAGTGCTTTTATTGAATACCGTTTTTCTTGGTGGAGCTCAGATACTGTTGTATATCCCAGGTCATTTGTGGTTAACGAAAATAACCGAATCTTTGTCTGAGCTCCACTTCTTTTTTTGCGATATCTGCTTCCATTTCTAAATACTGATTCCTATTTTTTAGACGTACATTTTCTAGCTTCAAGCGTTCTAATTCAGTTAATTCTTGCTTTTTCTTGTGATGACCACGTCCATCTTTTAAGCCTTCGGCTCCTGAATTTTCATATTTTTTAAGCCAGTTATAGATTTGTTGATAAGATACCCCATACTTTTGAATTGCTGCTTGATAATCTCGACCTTTTTTTAAAGTATATTCAACTATCTCAATTCGTTCTGTAAATGACGTACTACGACCGCTTTTCATAGACGAAAGCCCCAATCTTTTTGGTTTCCATTGCTTTCGTTCATTATAAAGCCTTATCCATTTTCTCAATACTAATCGGTCACTAATATCATATTTTTGTATTGCTTCGCTGATTAATAATCCGTTTTTTACTACGTCTATAACTGCGTCGTGCTTAATTTGTGGGGGATAATTTCTAACTATCTTGTAGGGACGAATCCCGTTAACGCCCCATTTTTGGTATTTTCTAATCCAGTCACGTAGTGATGATTTGGCTACAGAAAAATCTTTGCTGACGGCTGAGATTGATGCTTGATTATTTAGTACAGCTTGAACTGCTTCGATTTTCTTTAAATATGAAATCCGTTTACTCACAAAAATACTCCTCTCTGGGTACACACTTTTTATAATTCAAGTGTCTACTTTGAGGGGAGTATATCATTTTAATCTGAACGGCTCTTTTTGTCATGACTTACTAAACCAAATATCCCATTAATGTTACTAACATACTACCAGTACGGTCGCAACTACGTATTGGAATCACCTGTTTAGTTATTCTTAGGACAATGTTGTCGAATCCATATGATAATTCCAGCAACAACACCTCCACTAATGATGCCAATCGCGCTCCATTGACTTGAGACAAGTGCTAATCCACCAATCAAAAGGACAATTAATATCCCAAATAAATACGACAGAATTGACTTTTGTGATGTTTCTTGAATTCCCAGCTGATGCTGGCGATTGCGAACCGTCAGCATCATATAGATGTTAGCAGCCTCAATCAGTAAAACCATCATCACTAAAAATGCATCCGTCTTTAACAATGGTAATTGATAACCACGGCCCATCAAGATCACTAAAATAAAGCCATCAATTAACAACGAACCCCAATAGAAGGGTTTCAACTTTTGCAATTCGATTTTACGTTGCATTGCTTCCGTCATACCGCTATCTTCTTTTAATAACACATCAAGTGAAATCTGATAATAATCGCTAATAGCAATTAGACAATTGATATCTGGATAACTCCGCTCGTGTTCCCAGTTCGCAATCGTTGCGCGTGAAACATGAAATTGCTGCGCGACTATTTCCTGGGTTAATCCCCGTTGTTCTCGTTGTTGCTTTAATCGTTCACCAAATTGCATACTCATCACCCTTTCCCATACTGTCACCATACCAGTGACCCTATTGAAAATAAAGCTCAGATTCTTAAGCCTCGATTAAAGCCATCTCTTCTGTTTCTTGGAATTGTTGTAGTTGTAATAACTGTGCTTGATTAATTTCGGTATACAACACACCGGCAATCGATTGGTTGATGTAACCAGCATTGATCCCTTGTTGCACGAAATCATACTCATGTTGGAATGCTTGAACGTATAAGATATCTGGCACTGTTGCCGCACTCTTTTGATAATCATGTTTGATGTGCGCACAGAAATGATTCATCGTACGACGAACCAGATAAACGAAATCATTATCGCTATGCTTTTGCTTCAAGCGATTTTCTAGAACCGTATCGAGATAATGATCAATCGTATCTGTCACTTCATTATTAAGTGCTAATAAATCATCCCGCATTACTTCGCGTTGTTTAATCTGTTCTGACAATTCAGGATTTTCGGCAATTCGCGCATCCCGGAAACGGCGTTGTTGTTTATGCGTAATCACGCGATGACTTGTATGCCACAATACTTCCTTTTTCCAATGCTTAATAGAATGTTTCATTCGCAAGGTAAAGTGATTACGTTTTGATTCAACCAGTACGCGTCGTAATATTTTGTCATAAATATTAACGATTTCTGGACTATAACGATTATTAACGTCCTCGCAATGAAGAAAGTTATCCACCACTTCCTTAGTCTCACTCAACAACGCATTATAATTAGCCGTCGACTGCGCGCGATCCACTGTTAATCGATTGCTCTTTTGTGATTGGAGCTGATCCGTTAGTGCTTCGCGAACGGCATGATCTTCAATTTGAGAACGCATTTGTAAAATAACGTAATCGACCATCTTATTGCGGATATGATCCAAATCGGCCATCGTATAAGCTTCCGTTTTTTGTGGCAACTTACGTGGCAGCACAATCGAACTGACCACCATACTGATTAAAATGACGAAAGTCGCGATCGCAATTAATTCGTCCCGATATGGAAAGGCATGCCCTGCAATCGTATTTGGCAATGAGAATGCCATCGCTAACGTCACTGTACCGTGAATCCCACTGACTGCGAATAAACGGGCAAAAAATGGCCGCTCATCACTTTTTCGATCACCAAAGAAAGCTGAAATTGAAGCACTATCCCCACGTAATGCCCAAACATAGCGCACAATCCACATGACAACGTAGATTAAAACACTGACCCCTAATAAGGCGGCAGCACCCTGCCAACCCATTTGCGTCACATTTCGAGCAACTTCTGGTAACGAAATCCCTAAAATTAAGAAAACAAAGTCATTGAGAATATCCGCTAGAATATTCCAAATTGTTCGTGAAGTGAGTTGAACGTTAGTTGATGTTAATCGCAAACGATCAGCTTCCCAGTTATGTTCAATCCCGGTTGCGACCACCGCTAAGATTCCGGAAACGCCAAAATGTTCTGCTAATAAGTAAATCGCAAATGGCGTCAATAAACTAATCGGAATCGTCGTTAATTCCGGATTTTTACCATGTCGATTCAAGTTAAAGCGAAGCATTACCAATAAGACCCCACCAATAATACCGACAACCACCCCACCAACAGCTACGAATAGGAAATGACCAATCCCTTCAACAACCGAGAACGTCCCTTTTGAGAGCACTGACAAAGCAAGGTCCAGCATCACTAACCCGGTCGCATCATTAAATAGCGATTCAAGTTCGAGTGCTTCACCGACACCCTTTGGCATATCATTGTTACCGGTCATTGATTTGACCGCGACTGCATCGGTTGGTGTGACGATTGCGGCCAGCGCAAGCGCCAATGGGAATGTCCATTGGGCCTCAATTTGCTTAGTCATAACGCCAACTACCGCTGCTGTAACAACGGCTAAGACAACCGAGAGTAGGAAAATCCCTCGGAATCTTTTACGAATATTGGCAAACGATTGCTTTTGCCCATCGATAAACATCAACGGTGCAATAATCAGTAACATGAAAAATTCAGGTTCCAACTGAAAGTTGTGGAACACTGGCATAAACGATAGGCCCCAGCCCATCGCAATTAATAAAAAGGCTTCTGGTATCCGTGGTACAAGTTGCTTGACCACGTTGACCACGATGACGCCGACTAACAGTAGCGCCACTAGGTAAAATTCATTCATCTTATAATCTCCAATAGCTAACAAATATTGATATATTATGCACTAAATTGTTGCTCTTTTCTACTATTATAACCTAAAACAAAAAACAGAGTAGTGTCCAATTGATTCGGACGCTACTCTGTTTTTGAAAGAGCCTAAAATAATCAGTTAATGACGCACTCTTTTTTAAACGTGCTTTCATTAACAACTTCTTCCGCTTAGCGCTATGCCGCAAACGAACGATGCTATCGTTCATTCACGTCATTATGCTAATGCTCAGAAGTTAACCGTTAATGACACACTCTTAATCTTGATTGAATTGTGTCTCCACATATTCTCTATAGAGTTCATGGTTGGCGACTAATTCTTGATGTTTACCAGCACCTGAAACGTGCCCGTTTTCAATGAAGTAAATTTGATCTGCATCAACAATTGTACTTAAACGGTGCGCAATGACGAGGGTCGTTCGACCTTCCATCAAGGTTTCCAAAGCTTTTTGGACCATTGCTTCTGATTCGGAATCTAGACTAGCGGTCGCTTCATCCAACATCAAAATCTTAGGATCGCGTAAAAAGGCCCGCGCAATTGCCAATCTTTGCCGTTGACCACCCGAAACTTTAACACCCCGAGTACCGACTTCTGTATCAAGACCCTCAGGCATCTCACGCACAAACTTTTCAGCAAAAGCTAACTGCAATACAGCCCATAATTGTGCGTCTGCGTATTCGCCGGTTAACCCATAAGTTAAGTTATCTCGAATTGTCCCCGCCATAATAGCTGAATCTTGACTGACGAAACCGATTTGTTTCCGCCAATCTGCTAAGGAAACATCGTTAATTGACGTTTCGCCAATCTTGATTGCACCCTGATTTGGTTCGTAATACCGTTCTAATAAGCTGAAGATTGTCGATTTTCCGCCACCGGAAGGGCCTGCAAAAGCGACTACCGTATTAGGTTTCGCTTCAAATGATAAATCATGTAAAATCGTTTGATCATCTTCATAACCAAAATCAACTGATTCAACTTTCAATGTTTGACCTTCGACATCTACCGCCGTTCCATGATCAAAATCTTCTTCAGATTCTTGCATCAATTCTTGAATCCGTTCTGTCGAACCACTAGCTTTTGAGAGCGTTGTAAAGAATTGCCCTAGTGTTGCGGCTGGCCCCATTAATTGGAATAAGTACATTAAAAATGAGAACATCGCGCCAATTGTCATTGTGCCTTGAGCAACTCGCGCTGACCCATAAGCCAAAATACCAACAATTAAGCCCATCATGACAGCGGTCATAATCGGACCCGCAACAGAATCATAAATGGCTTCCCGTAAACCAATCTTATAAAGGCTACCAATAGCTGTTTGCCCTTGTTGGCTGGCTTGTTGTTCTGCATTTGATGATTTGACTAAGCGGATTTCGCTCAATGTTTCATCCGTTTCGCCGTTGAAACGCGCTAACTCATCTTGGCGGGTGTGGCCAATGGCATGTGACTTCTTCGCAATTGGTAACATCACAGCCATAACCAATGGCACTGAAAAGGCCATGATTAAAGTCATTTTCCAATCCATGAAGAGCATAATAGCGAACGCCCCCACAATTGTGAAAATGGCTGTTACTAACCCGGGAAATGATCGTGATAATAAATCTTTGATCTGAGTTGAATCATTCACCAACCGTGATGTCATTTCGCCCGACTTCACGTCATCAAAATAACTCACTCTAAGATGCAATAATTTATGCCAAATGTTATTCCGTAATTTCTGGATAACATCCTCCCCGAAAAAACCGAGTAGCGATCCCGAAGCGGCACTGATCACCGCACTCAAGATGAATAACACAACAATCCCAATCAACATATAAATATTAAATTGTTTTGAAAAACTATTGATCAATTGTTTAGCGTAACTAGGAACCGCCAACTGAACACCAGTTGCAACTAACCCTAATGCTAAACCCAAGAACAACTGCCAATATTTAGGTTTTGTATTCTTAATTAAACCTAGAAAATCTTTGAAACTGAATTGACTTTTAGATGGTGCGACTCTCATTTGTTGCATAATAATAACCTCCTACCAAGGGAATCGTGAACGATTCCAATCGCCATGATTTTGATGACGCATATGATGCCCGTATTCGAAAAAGGCTGAATCAAACTGTGTTTGTTGTACATTATTAGCAATTTTGCTTAAAATCACTCGTAATTCATTGATTTCAGATTCGCTTAAGCCAGCCAAAATTGTTTCTGATAATTTATCAGTTTCCAAATCACCTTTTTCGATTGAGTCCCGTCCTTTATCCGTAATGAAAATGAGGGAAACGCGTTTATCTGCTGCTGATGCTTGGCGTGTAACATAGCCATCTTCTTCAAGCGCCTTGACTTGCAAGCTCACTGAACTAGGACGAATATCTAGTAATTCTGTAATTTCAGCATTCGTTAGCCCATCTTTAGCGGCCAATAAATTCAATAATCGTGATTTACCCTTCGTATTCATAAAATCGCGCCGTCTTTCTTTGCCGACCGTCATCCATGCCGATGCCACAAAATACCGCGATTGAACGAGTTTAGCGAATAACGCCATGATTTCTTGTGTTTCATTTGTCATATTGATCACTGCTTTCATAATTAGTTAGTTTTAATTTCGGTTAACCTAACGAAAATCAGTTTAACGCGTTAGTTAGGTTGTGTCAACAAAAACCTAACAATTAATTTCAAAAAAAGTTGGCACAGTATAAACTGCCCCAACTTCAGTGATTACTGATCAGCTCTATTTTTTTCAACCGCTCTTAATTCTTCTTCCGTGACTGCCATATGATCTTCATAGTGATCAACCTTCCAGCGCAGATGGTCAATTGCCGTTTGAAGATCATCGCGCTTTTCTTCCATAATTGCGATTTGTTCGTTCAACAGTTTAAACTGCTGAGCTGTATTATCTTCTTGGGCATCAAATAAACGAATATATTCCTTAAGCGCTTCGATACTCATCCCGGCTGCACGCATTGTCTTTACGAAATTAATTCTTCTAATAATTCGGTCGTCAATCGCTCGCACGCCAACATCGTTGCGATCAATCGCTGGGATTAAGCCCTCTTTTTCATAATAACGAATGGTTGTCGCGGTAACGCCCGTTTGTTGACTCGCTTCTTTAATATTCATCTCACGTAACTCCTTTATTGTGGCCGGTTAATGCCGACACTTGTTCGTGCATATAATTGCTCGTCCTCAAGCACCCGCCGGACTAAATCAGCAATTGCCCAGCGAGAAACGTCATGCCCGCCAAAAGGTTCATTGCGGCCAGTCACTTCATAATCATGGCCACATTGATCGAACCAGCCGGGTCGAATCACAGTATAATTCAAAGTACTCTCCGTGACAATATCCGCGGCTTGGCGATAAGCCTGCAACATCCCATTAGATGCCAGATTGCCCGAAGCACCAATGCTAGCTGGAATTTCATTATAAATCCCCATGGAAGCAATAAAAACCAGTTTATGAATCCGTAATTTAGTCATCGTTGTCACGACTGCCTTGACTACTTGGGCCAATTGGCCACTGACCGCTACAAAAACAGCATCTTGATTGCGCATTACTTTTTCGAGTTGTGCGAGATTGGTCGCGTCTCCTTGAACCCACGTGACGCGTTCTTGATTAGGTTGGTTAACGTGGCGCGCTAATAAAGTGAGTTGCGCATCCGTTTCGTCTAATAAATGTGCGGTAACTTCTGAACCAATTGAACCTGTTGCACCAATAATTAAGATTTTTTTTATCATTAAGACTCCTTTTTAAGTGTTGGTAAAATTAAACCGATCACTGCGAGCAACGCACCAATCAAGAGAACGGTCGCTAACCCCATTGCAACGTGGTAACTTGTTAGACCGTTTTTAAAAGTCGCTGAAACAGCCACAATAAACGACATTCCGATTGAACCCCCAATTTGATGGACCATGTTGACCACGCCCAAAGCTGCGCCGGCATCTGCAGGTAACGTATTGGCAACACCGGCGACCGTTAATGGACTGAGTGTTAACCCTTGTCCAATCCCCATCAAGATCATCGGAACCGCGATACCTAGCGCATAGCCAACTTGCTCTGAGAAAAAGCCTAAGGCACCCATCCCAATTGCGGTCGTTGCAATCCCCACGATTAGTAATTTCGTATTACCAAAGCGCGTTGTTAATTTTGAAACCTGCAAGGCAACGATGAAATTAACCACCGTTAAGGGGAAAAAGCCAATCCCTGCTTGAAGGGGCGTAAAACCTAAATGGGTTTGCATAATTTGAGGTGTCAAAAACCACATACTCAACATTGCACCCAGATAGAAGAAGCGCGCAATATAGCCCCCTAGTCATTCGCGATCAGCAAACAAGCGCAATGGCATCATTGGTTGTTTCGTTCGTGCTTCTTGCCAGATAAAAGCGGCAATCGCAACGACTGCTACTAACAATGCTAGTAAGCGGCCTTGTTGGTCAACTAGGCTATAAACAAGTGCCGTCATCCCAATAATCGACGTCAGTGCACCGATTAAATCTAATCGCTTAGCTTGTGTGGCTTGTGTGGTTGGTATAAAAAGGACCGTTAAACCAATCATAATAATCGCAATCGGTACGTTGATGAAAAAGCCGTCCCGCCAAGATAGTAGACTGGCAAAAATACCACCTATAACTAACCCAATACTAGCACCAATACCAGCTGTGGCACCATAAGCCGCAATCGCGCGTGTTCTTGCTTCACCTGAAAAACTGTCCATTAAGAGTGCCAAAGTCGTTGGTGCCAAGATTGCTGAACCAATGCCTTGAAATGCCCGGGCTAAAATAATCATCACCGCACTATTGGCAAGGCCAACTAATAATGACCCTACCGCGAAAACTGTCAGTCCAATCATGAAAACCCGCTTACGGCCAATAATATCACCAATACTGCCGCCAAGTAATAACAAACCACCAAACGTTAGTGAGTAAGCATTTGTGACCCACGATAATGTTGTTTGACTTAAGTTTAATTCGGCGGCAATTTTAACCGTCCCTGTAAAAATAATTGAATTATCCAATAAAATCATAAAATAACTGATGAGGATAATCGCTAAAATAACCTTCTTGTTTGTCTTTTTCATTTTAATAACTTCCATTTCGTTTAATCTCTAATCAACAAAATGAAGTATAGACCTTAAAGTGCACTTCAAGACAAGGACTATTTTGAAAAAATTTATCCCGCAAAAAAGCCACCCCAACAAACCGATATTTGTTAGGGCGGCTTTTCATCACGCTATGCTACTAAATTTGTTGTGCAATTGCCGCATTAACCTTTTCTTTTTCACTTTCAATCAAGGCCACGCGACTTTCGATGACCTTAATGTCCATCGTTATTTCCCGGGTTAAGCCTGGGGTATCTAATTTAGGTTCGAAGAAGGCTTTGAATTCCGCTAAACGTTCTGGCGTCTTGAAGACTGCCGCGATTGATGTGATATAAGTTGTAAATTCCATATCGCCACCGACTGTGTCTTCTAGCCATTGCCAATCATTGCGAATCCAATCCCAAGTGGCTTGTTGACTCGCATCGTTAGCGAGTAAGCCCCTGAACCAAGCCCGTAAATCTTGCGGTTTAATTGTACCGGCATCTTCAAATTTACTAATTAAAGTGGTGATTAATTCAGGATCAGTCGTCCGTGTTAAAGCGGCACTCAAATCGTTCTTATAGCTGGCATCGCTAGTTTGACGATAAGCTTCTAAGAGTTGACTGTAAAGCGCGGCGTTACCAAAGTTTTGCACTTCATTCATCAAGACTAGTACCCGAATAGCAGCTGGTAAAGTTGCCAACTGATCTTGGTTAGCTTGGAATAATGTGTGCGCCACATCGATCGCTGCTTGATTCTTAGCATACAAGGCTGCACTTAAAACTGTTGGCCGCATCAATTGATCATCATTGGTATCCGCTGGTTGAACCGTCCAACCTAAGCGTGCGACTTGTGCTTTACTCAATTGATCAAAGAAAGTCCGCAAGTGTTGTTCGCTTGTTTCACCGGCTGTGACAAACTTCTTCAAATTACCAGCCACTGTATAAAGTGCATCAGCCACTAAGTTAGAATTACTTTTAGCAAATGGTGCTAGAACTGGAACGACATCGGCGTAATTAATTTGACGTCCTTCAGCCAATAACCGTAAATCTTGTAGCAATTGAAGTTGTGAAATTGGTGCCATTTCAGCACTATCTTTTAAAATATCATCGAATAGCGTTTGATCATAGTTAACAATGAAATGTGATTCGTTACCCACATTTAAACGGAATGGTTGCCCGTTAGCGGCACGTAATTGGGCGTAATCGCCAAGCACTAATTTGCGATCAGTCATCAACAATGGCGCAGCCGCATAGTTGCTCTTCAATGGGATTTGCCATTGCCGACCAACCTCTTGGCCTTCGCCGATGAAGAATTGTTGTTGACTAAGCGTTAATTGTCCGTCAACGACTTTAGCCGTTACCACTGGATAACCTGGTTGTTCGAGCCATGAGTTCATGATAGCGCCGACGTCTAAGTTAGCGGCTTTACCAAGTGCGGCCCATAAGTCAGCCCCTGTTGCATTCCCGAATTGATGGGCTGCAAAGTAAGCCTTCAAACCTGCGCGTAATGCATCGTCGCCAATTAAAGCGCGGACCATCACGAGCATCCGTGCACCTTTAGCATAAACAATCGCGCCGTCAAATAAGGCGTCGATTTCAGCAGGATTGTTAACTTGCACGTGGACTGATTGCACGCCGTCAGTTGCATCTCGTTGTAGAGCGGATGATGCTTCTGAGGTTTGGAAACTTTCCCAAATGTGCCAATCAGGTTCAAGTGCATCGATGGCGACGTATTCCATCATATTAGCAAAACTTTCGTTTAACCAGAGATCATCCCACCATTGCATTGTCACTAAATCGCCGAACCATTGGTGCGCCAATTCGTGAGCAATCACGGTTGCTACACGGTGTTTCGTTGTTAGCGCCGTATTATCTGGATCGAGCAATAAGTAAGCTTCTCGATAAGTGACTAAGCCCCAGTTTTCCATCGCACCGGCTGAAAAGTCGGGCAAGGCCAATTGCCATGAATGTGGAATTGGATATGGTGTTTGGTAGAAATCTTCGAAGAATTCGATTGAGCGTTTGGCAATATCCAATGCAAAGTCGAGTTCGTTGGCTTGATGAGCCTTAGTGGCAAAAACGCCTACTTGAACGCCACTCTTCGTCTTCGTTTGTGCACCTTGGAGTTCACCAAAAGCAAACGCTACAAGGTACGTTGACATCCGAACTGTCGTTTCAAAATGATGAATGCCCTCGATGACTTCTTTTTCAGGCATGTTGCTGAGAATCGTTTCGCCTTCGTGTTCGTCAAATTTAATCGCTAAATCAAAAGTGGCTTTGGCTTCTGGTTCATCGACACATGGAAAAGCTTGGCGCGCAAAGTTGGTTTCAAATTGCGTCCCAATCAATTCTTTTTGCACCCCATCGACTTGATAATAAGAAGGATAAATCCCCATCATCGAATCCGTTAAAGCGGCCGTGTATGAAATGACCAATGTCACTTCGCCTGGTTGGCCCACTTCGACCTTCAAGGCATTCGCGTCATTATCAACTGTAAATGGCACGCTCTTCCCCGCAGCACTTACCGTTTCAATCAACAAACCATTTTGATGAATTAAGACAACCGCATCCTTGGCCGTCCCCGTAATTGTTGTCCGACCACTAAATCGTTTTTGAGCCCGATTAATATCTAGAAAAACTTGATAATGTTCCGGTTGAAAGCTTTGATAAAAACGCATCAATTCTGCCATATTATGATCTCCAATTTCATTTAGAATACTGTTATTATACGACTTTTCATTTCAAAAAGCTGTTGTCATCCATTTCACATTTTGATTACCAACCTGGTTGCACTTAATCTAAAAAATCACCTTAATCTTAAAAAACAGATTAAGGTGATTTTTTATTAATTCTCAGTAGCTAAATACCATTTTGAAACGTGCTCGCCTAAGCAATGCCTTGCGTTTAGCTACATCAGTCAAATAACTGACTAAATCAGTTATTTGACTGCTTAGGCTAATCCTCACGCATTACCCGCTTAGTCGAACACTCTTTTAAACTTGTTGTTTAGCTGGACGAATCAAGACTTCACTGACCACCACATGTTTTGGTTGATCAATCGCATACAAGACTGCGTTGGCGATGTCTTCTGGATTGAGGGCCAATGCTGATTCTTCTGGGGCATCCATTAATTGCTTAACCCCTTCGAAAACAGCGGTGTTGCCAATCGTATTCACCAATTCCGTTTTAACAGCCCCTGGTGAAACAATTGTTGAGCGAATACCGTTATCTTTTTCTTCCTGGCGTAAGCCTTCCATAATAGCGCGCACGGCATATTTTGTCCCGTTGTAAACGGCAGAAGCTGGGTAAACCACGTGACCGGCAACTGAATCCGTTGAGATAATCAAACCATCTTGTTGCGTTTGCATCGTTGGTAAGACCGCACCAATCCCGTTTAAAACACCCATGATGTTGATGTCGAGCATCTTTTGCCATTGATCGTAATCGCGTTCGCTGAGGTTCCCTTGTGGCATAACGCCAGCATTGTTATATAAAACATCCACACGACCGAAATGATCGAGTGCTAATTGGACTAAACTCGCCATTTGCGCCCGATCGGTCACATCAGTGGCTTGATAAATCGCATTTTCGCCAATTTCGGCTACTAAGGCTTGAAGACGATCCTCGCGACGAGCGGCCAAAACAACCTTAGCCCCTTTGCTTGCTAATAATTTGGCAGTTGCTGCCCCGATACCTGATGAGGCACCCGTAATGATGATGACTTTATTTTGAATTGACATGTTAAAACTCCTTTTCTGCTTTAATTTGACGAATGACTTTTGCCGGTGTGCCGGCGACAATCATATTAGCTGGTACGTCTTTGGTGACCGTTGCATTGGCAGCCACAATCGCATTTTCACCGACTGTCACACCTGGTAAAATCGTTGCCCCTGCACCAATCCATGCGTTCTGTTTGATATGAACCGGTTTAACGAATAAGCCGCGCCGATCGGCTGGATTTTCTAAATGATTCACCGTAATTAATGAGGCACGGGGCCCAATCAATACGTGATCATCAATCGTAATCCCACCTAAATCAACGAATAGAACATTATTATTAATAAAAATCTCTTTACCAAATGTGATGTGCTTACCGTAATCCGTATAAAACGGTAATGATACAGCCACCGATTCATCTATTTCTTGATCCGTAATACACTTTAAATACGCCCGTACTTCGGCTGCATCGTGGTAGCCGGTGTTCATTTCCATCACTAATCGCTCATTATTGCCTTTGACCAAATGAATTTCTTTAAGCAACTCCGAATCATGGTAAATCGGTTGATTCGCAATTCTCGTTCGCAATGAATAGTCCACCTTGATTGCCTCCTTTTAGCGCGCTTCTTTACTTGCTGTTTTCAGTATACTTCGCTACACTAGCAATGACTAATACTCATATCGAATAGCCATCTATAACTTTTATCAATAGGAGAAGCATTATGGATTTACGTGTTTTAAATTACTTTTTAACCGTTGCCCAGGAGAAAACAATCAGTAAAGCTGCTGAAGTCCTCCACTTATCACAGCCAACACTCTCTAAACAACTTAAGGATTTAGAGGTCGAATTAGGCGTTCAACTCTTCACCCGTGGCAATCGCGAAATCACATTAACAACCGACGGCCTTTACCTGCAAAAACGCGGCCGCGAAATCTTATCTTTAGTTGATACAACGACAAATAACTTAACGCATAATCAGGTCGTCAGTGGGACCATCAGCATTGGCGCCGGTGAAACGCAGGCCTTTCAATTAATCGCGATGATTATCAATGATTTACGTCAACGCTACCCTGATATCATTCTGCAATTATTCAGCGGCACTGCCGATGAGGTCAAAGAACGGATTGATCAAGGTTTGCTCGATTTTGGTCTCGTCATTGATCCGGTTGATAAGCAGCGCTATGAATTCGTCCGCTTACCCGTATCAGACCATTGGGGCGTACTGGTTGCCGACGACCACCCAATCGCGGCGCACTCGACCGTTGATGCAGCAACCTTGGCGCAATATCCCTTATTAATTTCGGGACAATCCCTCGTCCGTCAACAAATTAGTAATTGGTTTGGCGCCAATCTGGATCAACTCGATATTGTCGGGACCTATACGCTTTTATACAACGCCTCATTATTGGTCAAAACGAGTAACAGCGTCGCATTGTGCATCGACGGTATTATCAACACCAGGGACAATGGCTTAAAATTCGTGCCGTTTAATCCGCCATTAACCGTTAATACGAACATTATCTGGAAAAAAGGACAAATCTTCTCGAGTGCCGGTCAGGTTTTTAGAGAGACCCTGACCAATCAGACAAATAAAAAGCCGTCACATTAACTGTGACGGCTTTTCAACTAAATTGACGGTGTTGCTCTAAACGCATTCACCTTTGTATCTAACATAACCTGTGCTTCAGTACCTGAATCTAGAATTGTATTTTGAACAGCGTCCGCTTCGACTAAAACCGTTGTTACATCAATTGGTGCCGAAACTTCCGTTGTTAATAGTGAATCAACTTGCGCAGCAAAGGCTGAATCACCACTTTCTGAATGGGCCTCAGTTGCCACGACATTATTGGTTGCCACGTAATTATGATTTCCCTTTACTAAGCGGATAATCACTGGTTTAGCACCCAATGGTTTAATGTTTTCCTGGTCTAGAATTTCTGAGAAATGATTGCCAATGATTGAATTATGATTACCTTCAATCGTTAATAAACCGAATAGATCATCTAAGCCATTGTCATGGGATTGCATTGGTATCCAAGGTTCATGATCGTGTAAAAAGTGATTACTTGAAACCAGGTTTTCAGAACAATTGTCTTTAAAAATTACCATCCCTGCATAAAATGCGTGCAAGATATTCCCAACAATTGACGAACGCGTGACACTATTAAATTCAATTATACTTGCGCCTCGTGGGAAAATATTATTGCTACTAATCAAGAGTTGCGCAAAATGTTCAGCATAGATGGAGTAGCCCTTAAAGCCCGCCCCCATCAAGTTATTCGTTACTTTAGAAGCCTGTCCCCAGCCCCGCAATTCAAGACAGTTGCCACATTCAGCAATAAAATTATTATGGATTGTTAAGGCATCTGCATTATAAATTGTGACACCATGTTCGAGATAAACCAAACCCATATCTGAAATTAAAAATGAATCTTGCGCACTCGCTACATAAATCCCAGTCTTCCCATTAACATAAGTATTTTCAACATTCGGTTCACCCGTACCATCATCGACGAAGTGTAAGCCATCGATACAGAAATTATTGAATTCAACTGAACTAATCCGTGGGTCACCCTCTCGTTTAACAACAAAGGCCGCACCCTCAATTTCAGGTGCATCTAGTGCTGTTTCAAGATCCACTAAAATCCGACTGCCCCCGGGCCATAATTCGTGTAGATTAGGCACATCTTCTTCCGGGACATTAAAACGAATACTTGAAGAGGTAAAGCCGTGACCAGACCCCATAATTTTAAGAAAACTAATATCAATTAAAACTTGGGTTTTTAAGTGATAATCAGCAGGTGGTAAATAAATCACTGCGCCTGGCTTACCCCCTTCGTTTAAATCACGATTATTCTGTTTCTTCTTAATATCTTCAATCATACTATTAATCACTTGGCCAACGTCTTCAAAAGGATTCCCAACAGGCCAATTTGTGACGTCATAATAATATGCTTCTGTCATGATTTTTCCTCCAATATTTTCAAATTAATCAACCAATAATTTAGCAGCTAGCGCAAAGTTACCAACATTTGCTGAACCATTATTCGGGACGCTAGGCATCGTTAGATATTTATCGAGTGGCGGTACTTGAACATAATCATTTAATAATTTAGCGAATTCTATCCGTACTTTTTCTAACAACACCTGATTGGTAACACCGCCCCCAAAGACAATCTTATTAGGCCGTAGTGTGAGGGTCGTTTGAAGCGCAGCTTGTGCGATATAATAGGCTAAAATATCCCAAGTTTGATCAGTTAAAGGTACTTCTGCCCCTTTTTTACCAGTCCGGACTTCAAATGTTGGCCCCGCAACTAATCCCTCTAAACAATCACCGTGAAACGGACAAATCCCTTTGAACTCTAAATCATCAGGATGGCGTTTTAAAAGAACATGCCCCATCTCTGGATGACCGATACCACCCACGAGTTGACCGTTAATAACTGCACCAGCACCAACACCGGTTCCGATTGTGTAATAAACGAGCGAATTAATCTTTTCATTGAATAACGTGGCCATCGTAAATTCCCCATATGCAGAGCCATTAACATCTGTGGTCCAAGACATCGGGACCTTAATTTCTTTTTTTAAAAAACCGATAAAATCGACGTCTTGCCAACCAGGTTTTGGCGTTGAGGTAATATAACCGTATTTTGGAGCTGTTTTTCTGATTTCGATAGGCCCAAAGGTAGCAACCCCTAATGCATCAATTTCAAACTGCTTAAAGTAATCGACAACCTTGGTTAATGTTTCTTCAGGTGTCGTCGTTGGAAACTGCACCTTATATTTTACTTGATAATCATCATTACCAACAGCACATACAAATTTTGTGCCCCCTGCTTCTATACTACCTAATAACATTACGCCATTCCTCCAAGTTGATAAATTTGAATTGTATCAGTTGCTACCTCACTAATTGTTTCAATATGCACAGCTTGTTCACAATAAATTCGCTCTGAAAAACATACTTCTCCTTGATTAGTAAATAGTTCGATTGAACTCGTATCCATTAGCATGTGCACATCAAACTGACTGGTTGTTTCAACCGAAGCCACGCGTTGTTTATCATCATTATATTTTTCAAGACTAACGGTTTGTTCACTTGCGCTGTACTGTAAAATAATGACTGGCTGGCGATCTTCTCTCACTACTTTAATTGTGACATCATGATGACTATCAAACTGACCTAGATATTCTAAACTTTTAGTGGGGGCGTCAAAGCGATTGGCGCCCGTTGTCTTTAATAATTGTTTTGCTCGTAATTGTGCCACTTCTCGCACTGGGGTCATCAACACTTTATCTCCCTTGACCGTTATCTCTCGTGGAAATGTTAGGGCCCCTGCCCAGCCATCCGCTTGTTCTGGCATTATACTTTCCCACATTGCCAACCAACCGAATAGAATCCGGCGACCATCTGGCGCAACTGTGGTTTGAGTGGCATAGAAATCATGCCCATGATCAAGTTCTCGAAATGCACCATGTTCAAATTTTTGATTGGCCTCATCATAATGCCCCGTTAGATAACCGGTTTGATGGAAGTTACGATATTTCAAACCGTTAGCCTTAATGCCTTGTGGCGACATGATTAATACATCTTGATCTGCCATATTGAAGAAATCTGGACATTCCCAGACATAGCCTTCTTCATCAACTGACTTAGCTGTTGCAATTGGTCCAATATAGTCCCAGTCGATTAAATCTTTAGATTGATACAATAAAACGCGGCCTAGCCCAGCTTGATCTTTACTGCCAATCACAACGAAGTAAGTTTGCCCATCAAACCAGACTTTTGGATCGCGAAAATCGCGTGCATTGTCCTCTGGTGGGGTTGCAATCACTGGATTACCAGCGTACTTTTCAAAATGAATCCCATCATCACTGACCGCTAAGTTTTGGGTTTCCCAATACTGTTCAGGATTATTATCCTTCAAGTGTTGACCGGTGTACATCAAGTACAAACAGCCATCTTTTTCAATCGCACTACCTGAAAAGCAACCATCTGGATCTTCAGCATCCCCAGGGAAAAGCGCAATTGGTAATTGTTCCCAATGCACTAAATCACGACTACGAGCGTGTCCCCAATGCATTGGTCCCCATTTAACTGATTCAGGATGGTATTGGTAGAAAATATGATAGTAGCCTTTAAAAAAAACGAACCCATTTGGATCATTAATCCAACCCGAAGGTGCCATAATATGGTAATTTAAACGATATCTATCATTTGTTATTTCTGGATAATTTAATTTTTTTGTCATCGTCATTCTCCTTTATGTCAACCGATTGACATTTTATGCCAAAAACAAGCGTAAACTACTACGCCGTTGTCCCTTGATGAACTGTGACTGGTAATATAATTTTATGCGGGGTTTCTTTGCCCTCAATTCGATCCATCAAAGTTGATACCGCCACTGCCGCCATTTCTTCTATTGGCTGAACGATTGTTGTCAATTCAGGCTTAAATAGGCGGACCGTATCTGTCCCATCGTAACCAACCACCAGCAAATCTTCGGGGACTTGCTTTTGAAATTCGGTGGCCACTTGGATAATCAGACTAGCATCAACGTCGTTTGATGCAAAAATCGCATCGATTTTTTTATTTTCTTTAAAAATCTGTCGGAACGTTTCTTTCTTCTGTGTATCGGATGAATCAAGCGCGACCGTATAGATGACGGTTGGTAAATCATTAGCCGCCATCATATCTTCATAAGCACGCCGGCGATCTAACGCTGGTGACTGCAAATCAGTTGGCCCATCCGTATGCACGATATGGCGTGCCCCCCGTTTGAGCAGTAATGTCATCGCCTTTTTACCACCATCATAATTATCAGAAGCAATTACTGGAATATCGTCATTCATCACCCGATCAATTGCAACAATTGGTAAATTGGTATTGTTGTATTCCGCAATGTTTTGGTTATGCGCACCGACAATCAAGCCATCTACTTGATTAGCCAACAATTTCTGTAGATATTCCTTTTCTTTTAAGGGGTCATTCATTGAATTACCAATTAATACTTTATAACCGGCATTAAAAAGCTTCATTTCTAACTGCGCCGCCATCTGACCAAAAAAAGGATTCGCAATGGTTGGAAAAATCAACCCGACCATTTTCGTTTCTTTCGAAAACAGTTGGCGAGCGACATCATTAGGTTGGTAATGTAACGCTTTCATTGAATCGAATACCTTTTGCTTTGTTTTTTCACTTAGATAACCTCGATTATTTAATACTCGCGAAACAGTTGTTTTAGAAACGCCTGCTAATGCTGCAACGTCTTCAAGTTTTGGATTTTGCATTTTTTGCTCCTATGTCATTCATACTAAACACTCTCGTTTATATTCTAACATAAAGCATCAAAAACGCTGATTTTCCTTAGTGTTGTTTTGCTAATGCTGCTTGAACCGCTGCTTCGTTCTTTTCAAATTTTGCATAGAAGAACATTGGAATGGCAGCAACCAAGAACAAAATAGCTGGTAACCAAACAAAACTAAAATTAATACCAACTAATGAATGTGCAGACTGTGCATGATTAGGTACATAACCAAAGTATTGCATAATCTTAGAAGGTACAAAGCCACCAATCCCGCTACCTGCTTTAACACAAAAGGCACTTCCGATGGCTGTTAAAAAGCCACTTGCTCGAATACCATTTTTCCATTCCCCGAAATCTACCGCATCAGCAAGCATCAAAAACGGCATTGCTGCAGCAACCCCAGTTCCAATTGAACCTAAGCAATAGAGCACTACTACTGCAACTTGGTTAGCACCAACGACTTGTAATAAGAGGTTAGAAATAGCAGCGAGAACTAGCGCCCCAATTAGCACTGTGCGTTTATTTGTCTTTTTAACAAATAATGGAATTAAAATCATGCCCACTACCGCTACGGCTGATAGACCGCCCGCTACTGATACTAGTGCTTTGGCATGAATATTATATTGGAAATAATAAATCATTGCTGAACTTCTAACCGTCGTGCCAATCCAATAGAATAAATTGGTTAAAACAATTAAGACCCACGGCCAATTACTTTTAGTGGCTTTAACACTTTCTTTTAATGAAATAGACTGTGTTGATACTGCATTTACTTCTCTTAAATTCCAAAAGGCAATTAAGAAGGCTGCAATCGATACGACGCCCATGACAATCATCGTAATCGAAAAGCCTTTTCGGTCATTACCCTGCCCAAAAAGTTGGACTAATGGTAATACGACACTATTGGCAATCAATAACCCGATATTGCCCCCTACCATCCGATAAGAATTCAATACTGTTCGTTGTTCCGGATCATTCGTTAAATTAGGCAAAATCGATGTCATTGGGGTACTAATCCCCGTATACAAAATACCGGCTATTACATAGGTTACTGCTGCGTAAACCACTTTTGTTGTACCTGACAAGTTTGGTGTCGTAAACGTTAACCATGTGAATACCGCAAATGGTAAACATAACCATAAAAAGTATGGTCGACTTTGTCCCCAGCGTGTATGCGTATGATCAATTAAAAAACCCCAGATTGGCGCGTCAAACATATCAATACACCGTGTCAGTAACAAAATGGTCCCAGCAACCCCAATTGAAAGACCAAACACGTCCGTATAGAAATAGAGTAAATAAGTACTAATACTAACAAATAAGACATTCCCCCCAAAATCCGTCAGTGAGTAACTCAGCTTACGAAATAATGGGATTTCTGCTTTTTCCTGAGGTGCTTCATTAATAACAGATGCCATTTTCTTCAACTCCATTCATTTTGATGATCAAAATTAACTGATTAAACTTTATTCGCAAAACCTCCAATGAATAATAACATTCAAGAAAAGCGCTTTCTTTTATTGGAATAACTAAAGTATAATCGTTTTATTTTATATGTCAACCGGTTGTCATATAATTTCTATTTTTCTTTTTAAACCACTTCGTTTGCGAAATTTCTTAATTTGTGTCCGTTGCTTTCCCTAAACGCGGGCTCTATAATGCATATTGAATCTTATCTGGAGGTCTTTTAATGATGGAAAAAACTGAAAAAATCGCAATTTTAGAAAAACTGGTCTCAATTGATACAACAGACCAAGCAGAAGGTGTGATTGCCGACTACTTAGCCGATCTATTCGCACAACATGGTATCCGCACTGAAAAAGTGGCTTCTAAACCAGGCCGCGAAAACTTAGTGGCCTATCTAGGCGAAGCAACCGACAAAGTCCTCGGTGTCACTGGTCATATGGACGTCGTCAGCATCGGTGATCGCAGCAAATGGACGAGTGATCCCTTCACTCTAACCGCTCGCGATGGTAAACTCTTCGGTCGAGGCGCAACCGACATGAAGTCTGGTCTGGCTGCGCTTGTGATTGCAATGATCGAATTACACGATGAACATGTTCCTTTAAACGGCCAAATCAAACTACTCGCAACCGTCGATGAAGAAAAGAACGAAACTGGTGCGCAAACTTTAACCGCTCAAGGCTATGCCGATGATTTAACAGCCTTATTAGTTGCCGAACCATCTGGCGTTGATAAACAAGCCTTGGCAAATAACCCCGACAAATTCCCCACAGAAATGGCCCAAAAACTCCTTGCGGCTAATCAAACCAATGAACAACATTTCTTAATTTTCGCCCATAACGGTTCCCTTGATTTTAAAGTGACGGCAACTGGTAAAACCGCGCACAGTTCAATGCCGGAACTCGGTATTAACGCAATTGATCATTTGCTTGCCTACTACAATCGGCAAAAACAATACTTCGATCAAAAGCATCCTATTGATGATGTCCTCGGCGATATTGTTCCCGTCACAACCTTAATCAACGGTGGTGAACAAATTAATTCGGTCCCCGGTCACGCAGAACTTACTTGTCGGGTTCGTACAACCCCCGCCTTAACTGGCGACCGAGTGATTGCTGACCTTAATACCATCATTGCGGAACTCAATCAACAGGCGGATATGAATCTGGAATTGACCGTCATTAATAACCAACCACCCGTTAAAAGTAATCCACAAGCGCCATTCATCCAAGCTGTTCAAACAATCGGCGCACAAAAGTTATCCCAAGCATATCCACTGATGCACGTTGCTGGGGGTACCGATGCCGCCCACCTCGCCCAGCACAATCCTGACTTACCAGTGGCAGTTGTCGGCCCTGGCAATGATACTAGCCACATGATTGACGAATATGTTGATGAAGAAATGTATCTCAAACACGTCGACTTCTTTAAGGCAGTCATGACGAATTATTTAAAATAATAGAAAAGAGATTACGACAAAGTAACTTCTTCGCCGTAATCTCTTAAAAATAATGATTTATGCTAATATGGCATCTAACTTAGTTGCTAACGCTTCTTTACGTTGTAAACCAACTAATTGTTCTTGTAGTTGCCCGTCTTTCATGATCAATAATGTCGGGATTGCCTGAATCCCAAATTGAGCTGCTAAGCTTGGGTTTTGGTCAACATCAACCTTGGCAATCTTAGCTTTACCTGCGTAATCGTCTGCTAATTGTTCTACAATTGGCCCTTGCATCTTACATGGTGGGCACCAAGTTGCCCAAAAATCAACTAGCGTCACGCCTTCTTTAATCTCATCGTTAAAATTGGCTTCGTTTAAAATTTGTGCTGCCATCCTGATCGCCTTCTTATCTAAATTATTCAACGATTTCGTTGAATTTATATCCACAATATATCATCTTACTTTTTATACGTCAAATGAACAGACTTATTAATCAGTTTGTCCTGGCATCACCTGTGACCATTCCCACACGGATTGATTAAAGGTCGCTACTTTAAAGCCCGCATCATGCAATTCTTGACTAGCCACATTTGCATAAGCACACAAACGCCCACGACAATAGACAACAATTTCCTTATCATGCGGTAACTTGGCTAAATGTTGTGGTAACTCATCGTACGGGATATTATGCGCCCCTGGTAAGTGTTGTATCTCGTACTCATCAACTGGGCGCAAATCAACTAGGTAGGTGCTAGGCACCGTTAGTTTCGCCTGTAACGCCTCTAATGTTAATACTTGCGGTGAGCCACTTTGTTGTGCGAGTGTTGTCTGAGCAGCTGTCAATTCCGGTTGTGATTGCTCAGCAACCGACACCAACAACGTTACTAATTGTTTAAGCTGATCTGAAGCAAGTTGGTACATTATAAAATTTTTATCCCGCTCAATTGTCACTAAGTTGGCTCGTTTTAATATCTGTAAATTACGTGATGTGGTCGCAACGCTTAACCCAATCGTATTGGCTAAATTTTCAACCGTTTTAGGGCCCTGCACCAATAAATCTAGTATCCGCAAACGTGTCACGTTACCTAGCGACTTACCGACTTTAACAACTTGTTCATAAACTGCATCGCGATATTGCGTTAATCGTTTATCCATCTTCATCCGCCTCCTATAATCAATGTTTCCATTGAATAATTTTAACATAGCACCTTAGCCATCTACGGTCAATTTATGAGTATCAAAAAAAGCATGATCGATAACTCATTAAGTGCTGCATAAAAGCCCGTTTTGCTTTTTTAGTGATTAATTGTGCTTCAAATAATTGGTAACTTTCTTTAGAAATTTTACGACCATTTGCAAACCGCGGTACCATTTTTTCAACAACCGCCCATTGGTGCTTATTGACCGCCGTTTCTAAACGTGACATCTGCGCCGGTAGTGATTGGTAATACCGATAACCCAATCCGGCTACGATTAGAATAAGCAAAAAGCCGCCCAGAAAATGAATCTTTTTCCAGCCGGCTTTCATTTTAGTCATCTAAGCCACCCATAAAGGCTGTTTGCAATTCACCAAAATCATAGTTGTCTGAACTATCTTCGCTGTCGACAGTCCATTTGCCTTTTTCTTTGATTAACTTAACTTTATACCCCTCACCATCCATGTATTCTGGTGTGCTGACTTTGGCACTTTCGAATTTGGTTGGTAATTGTTGTAAAAGACACTTTTCTGCATCTTGTGTCGCTTTTTCATAATCATCATACTTATCTTCGTTTTTATCCGTAAAATCATCAATGATTGCTTCGAAATCAACATCATCAAAATTGATAACTTCTGGTTTTACATAGATGATTGCTGTTTTAGGAAGCATCTCAGCGACTGAATATTCAACAGTCGCTTTTTTAGCATTGACTTGGTTGAAACTGGTGACCACTTTTTGTAATTCTGCGGTTGATGGTTTATAACTATCAACCTGCTTGCCTAGTTTTTCTGCAAAAGCCGTTTTAAAATCGTCATGTTCCTTTTGTAAATCATTCGTTAAGGCCGTTTTACCGTCAGCCTTAGCGCCTAAGAAAACTTGGTCGACATAATCTTTAGCAAGTTTCGCCATTTGTTTGGTATGATCTGGATACTTGTCGGTATCAATCTTGACCTTCACCTCTTTTTGCTTTTCTTCGCCATCATTACCCTTATAGTGCAATTCATATTCTTGGCCTTTTTGAACGTTAAAAACAACATAGCCAGTTGTACTCTTACCACCAGAAATATTGCCACTTTCTAATTCTTGGAAACCATTATCATCATCATACACACTGGTATCGGCCATTTTATTGCCGTCTTTATCGTATAAGCTCATGCCATATGACGATATTGATAAAGCCTTTTTTGTTTTATTATCAATTTTGACATTTAAAGCCAAATAGTGCTTACTGTCACTCGTTTTTTTGCCGTCGGGCACCACATAAATCCCACTCTTAACGGAAAGTCCGACTGCCCCTGAACTTGCTGTTGCTTGTCCATCCTTGCTTGATTTCGATGAACAACCCGCTAATAGCATCATGCTAGCTAAACCCACTGCTCCAAATTGCCAAATACGTTTCATTTTCACCATTACTGCCTCCTATATCTGTCTTAGATTCTATTCTATCAAAACTAAATTACAGCTATATACCAAAGGTGTATATTTTATGTATATCTTGAATAGTACAATTAACGATTACGCATTAATAACAGTGCTGTTGGCAACGATGATTATCACGTCAGTTAATCATTTCTAACTATACCAATAAAAAAAGAACCTTGTCTTAATCCGACAGGTTCTTTTGCCATTATCTGTTTTGTTGTAAGTAGGTTTTAACCAACTGGTAATTCTGATGGCCGCCACTCAGATTATAAACGGTCTCAAAACCCATGTTTAATAGTAGGTTTTGGGCAGCATTCCCCGTAACACCCTTGTTGCAATAAACAACCGTCGGCATCGTAGGATCTAATTTAGCAACTCGTTTTCTAATTTCGCCCAAAGGCATACTGATGGCCTTTTCAATATGTTGTTGTTCATATTGTTTTTGTGAGCGGACATCAATAATTTGTAGTTTTTCCCCCTCTACTAAACGTTGATCAAGTTCAGCTGGTGATAATAACGGTCTGCCATTGCGGGCATTTTCCAACGCCATCCCCGTGTAGAGAACCGGATCTTTAGTCGTTGCATAGAGCGGTTGATAGGCTAAGTCGAGGTGGAACAAATCAGCCACTTTGGCACCAAACGAAATGGCCGTCACAAAGACATCGATTCGCTTATCGACACCATCTTGCCCGATAATTTGTGCGCCAAGTAAACGTCCCGTTTGATGATCGGCGATTGCTTTGATGACATTTTCCGTGCCGTTTAGATAATCAGCATGCCCCGGTTTGATATTGTATAACACATCGATTTCATAACCTTTTGCCCGTGCGACCTTTTCCGTAAAACCAGTCTGGGCAACTGTCGTATCAAATAACCGGACGATACCAGTGCCTAAAATGCCGCGATGTGCTAATGCACCACCAGTCATTGCATCCCCTGCAATCCGCCCCATCTTATTGGCAGTTGAGCCCATTGGTCGGTAAAGTGGTGACCCGTCAATTAAGGAAAAGCTTTCGGCAACGTCCCCCACCGCATAGATGTTTGGGACCGAGGTTAACATTCTATCGGTCACTTGTAATGCGCCAGAGGTTCCCTTGGCAATTCCCATATGATCGACTAATTGCGTTTGCGGGATAACCCCCGTTGCCAATAGTACTAAATCAACTGGTAATTGGGTGCCATCACTCAACTTCACGGCGGTAATTCGTTGTTCTTCAACTTTCAGTGACTCAGTCGTCACGTCTTTAATGACATTCACGCCATTTTCAAGAATTACTTGTTCGGCGCGATACGCGATTTCGCCATCATAATTGGTCATGATTTGCCGACTGCGTTGCACAAGGGTCACTGATAACCCCCGTCGATGGAATTGTTCCGCCATTTCAAGACCAACATACCCCGTTCCAAAAATAAGCACATTAGAAACAGGTTTCATTTTGAGATAGTCATCAATTGCACGGGTATCGTTCATATGATGCAGTGTAAAAACATTGTCATAACCTTGATCAAATGGTGCGATCACGCGTGGTGCTGCACCGGTTGCTAAAACCAGCTTGTCATAGTGATCTTCAACAATTTCATTAGTCGGTAAATGCTTGACCAGTAGCGTTTGGTGGACCTCATCAATTGAAACGACTTCTGTGGCCGTTATAATATCAACGTTAAAACGGGTTTTAAACCAAGCTGCGTCCCGCGGAATTAAGTCATCGAGCGCTTCAACTTCGCCCCCGAGATAAAATGGCATGCCACAAACTGAATACGAGATATCCGTCCCTTTTTCATAGACCACAATCTCATTCGCTTCGTTATTTCGCCGTGCTTTAGCCGCGACACTCGTCCCCGCCGCCACTGAACCAATTACTACGATTCTCATCACAGTCACCCACTTTCACTTATTAATCATCAATATAACATAAACCATTATAAAAGGCGCTACCCGTTTATTGGTAACGCCTCTCGTTTAACCAACTAGAAAGAATCACTTAAAGGTTTCAGTTTGGTTTGTTTGTTGTTCTTGGTACCAATTGGCTAACTCAGCAGCTAATTGATCATAGATATTTTGACCTTGTTCGGTTATTGTCACACTAACTACCCGCTGATCTAATCGGTTGCCACGCGTCTTTTTAATCAAGCCCTTATCCTTTAATGTATTCAGTTTACGCGTCACAATTGGACCCGATGTATTAAATTTAATGGCCAAGCCACTAGGTGATTGCGTCCCATCTTGCACTAATTGTTCCAAAAATAAGAATTGTTCAAACGTCATACAGCGCGTTCGGCACAAACTGTTTAATTGTTTCAAAATAGTACTCGTTTCAAAATACCATTGCCCTAATGCTAATACCTGTTGTTTTTTATTTTTCAATTTAATTATCCTCTTTTTTTATTTAATAATCTATGTATAACGTACTGCGTTACTATCAGTGCCTCAGCATACAACGGTAACCCGTCGATTCTCAATACCGTTCGTTTTTCACACAGCCAGTATCCTCCTTCGAAATATTATATTTCGCTTGCCCTGTTGCGTTAACCTGCGTTTAGGTTGCCAACTATTAACAAGAATAAAGTTTATAATAATAGACGGTATAAGGCAAGTTGAAAAAGCCATGAAAACATTATTATACCAACGTTTTTATATGATTATTTACCATTCTAATTGTCCGGGGTAACTAGTTAGTTTTGATTGTCACAAACCAATTTAAATCTATACCGATTCAATTGGTTATAATTAATTTTATTATTTATTAGCAGTAACAACAGTTATCCAAAATAAAGATGACGTCATAGATGCTTGTTAAATACACCTAACTTGTGACAAATAAGCCTTACATAAATGATGCATAATTATTTAAAAAAGTTTTTTTAAATTTATTAATAGTATTGATCATCGTTCGGATTATAACCGCTTAATAATACTACATAAAAAAACTAGTCCGATTTGGACTAGTTTTTTTCGCTATTATTGATTTAATGGTCGTTCTAATACTGTCCTCGACGGCACACGCCCTCCGAATATTAACGTACCAGAAATATTCCGATAAAGCTGGCCCAAATAATAATTTTCGATATCAACTGGCGGTAAATAGACCGGTAGATGTTTCAGTTGCTGTCTAGTTGGCGCATAATCGACCGGTGTATTCAAAAGCGAGTAGTGCTGATCCTTTTTGGGCTTTTTTCGATAAAAGCCGACACTCACACTATCCTTATCGCTACCTGAGCCTTGACTATCTACCGCAACTTCAACCATCATCTCGGCATTAGGACTGGCCTGTGTATCAATCTGATTAAAAAAGGCAACTGTTGAAAAAACCATTGGTGTCACCCACAATAATGAGTTTAATCGCATCGTTTATCCTCCTTAATCCGCGCCACTAAATTACCAAAAACTTCCCAATCAATTGCATTTGGGGGACTATTCCAAATAATATAGTCTGATTCAACATGCCGGCTCAGAACATCTGATAAATAAATATCCGTTTCCACCGAATATTGATTATTAATTTGAATATTGTTAAAAGGTAATGCTCGCAAATTAGACTCGATAAATCGATTATACGGCATCCCTAACGAGAAGTTAACGGTCACTGTAATCCGGGGGACAAGTGCTTTAAAATCCAGATTATTCAACGCAAGCATCACAAGTTCCATGAAAAAAGTCTTATGCTTTTTCACTTTTTTCAGTAGCTGTTCTTCTTCCAACGTATCAATAAATCTTAGACAACCTTGATACAATTCATAATAGTTCTCTTCAAAGACACTTAAGTTAGTGCTGAAAAAGCCATCTAAAATAATATTATCATCGTAGTAATACCGCTGACAAAGTTTCCATAATTTTCCAAGAATCGGACTATCTGTTAGATTCAATTGCACCGGTTCTTGATGTTTTCTAAACGATGACTGCAAAATCGCCAAGACCCGCTTTTTAAAATCAGCTGGCAATAAATCAACATTTTGATGAGGTGCTTTTTCCCAGCCTAAAATATTTAATAGCTGACATAAATAGGCAATCTCGTCCGTCTTAATTGGCAACATGCCTTTAGGCCATTGTGCTTGCACTTGTTCTATTTGCGACCGATATTCGTCAAGCTTTGCTTGCCATTCTGGTTCAACTTTAAATTCAAACCCCTGCTGTATGCGTGTACTAGCAATCAAACAATAAAAGGTTAAAAAGACCCGCTTAGCATCGGTCATGGTTGCGATAATTGCTCGTTCTTCGATCAGCTTAACCAAATAATCTGCGCGCTGAACTTTAACCTGTTCAAACGGTAATTCATAATCTTTAAACGCATGGTAATAAAGTTGCGTTAAGACTAACCGTAATCGGAATTCATCATGCGCATTTTTAGTATCGAACCCTTTAATTTGGTATTCCTTCAAGAAGGTCCGAACAGATTTACGAACCTTATAAGCTTTCGTCAAACTAATGTAGGCTTCATCCGAAAACTCTTCAATTGTTGCCCCCGGGTGTTTGAGCATGAAATCAATCAGACTAAAACTCAGCGAGCGTCGACAATAAACCCACAGCAAGCGGTTGATTGAATCTAAGCCGTTTTTTCGATAGTGGTATTCACCGTTTTCTTTTTCAATATAAAAATACTGGTCTAAATCTAATTTTTCTAAATCTTGAATTAAATCCCCCATTAAACGATTAACCTTAAAATAAGTTAAATCAAACTTATCTTCGATCATTTTAACCGAAACAGTGTTCGTCGGTGAAGATTCGATATAAGCAAATAAAAGAAGGCTCTGGTAATCTTCTGCTTCCAATAAGTATTCCATTAACGCACTC
Source organism: Latilactobacillus parasakei (assembly GCF_049674265.1). NCBI lineage: Bacteria > Bacillati > Bacillota > Bacilli > Lactobacillales > Lactobacillaceae > Latilactobacillus > Latilactobacillus parasakei. The sequence continues at coordinate 1,289,695 of NZ_CP186861.1, forward strand.
GCTCCACTCTATTGATTGCTGTCTCGTTTACTGGCTGCCAATTCACTTTCTAATAACTTGATCCGACGTTGTTTCCGCCAATAAATCACAATGATTATGATTAATAATAATACAATGCCAATAATGATTAGACTTAGCCCTAACCATGAATCGTCTTCTTTAATCACCGCTTTTTGGTTATAGTGCCGGGCTTGTTTTCTAGTAATCGTAAAATCTTTGGTAAATCGCCAATGCTGTTGCTTAGACGTCACGTCGACTTTTGCCGTATACCGACCTGGTTTGAAGGCTGTTTCCCCGATTCTGACGGGTAAATCATAGACCGAATTAGGCGCCATTTGACCATCAGCTGTCTTTTGCGTATAAATCACCTTCGACTGTCCCTGTTTTGTAATCGTAACCTTCGTTGTCACCTTATTTAAAAAGGCGGCGTTTTGGTTATTCAACGGGATACTGATGACGTTGCGATTATTAATTTGGCGCGTCGTTATCTTACCCAGACTCATTTTATTTCTGGTTAGTTCTTGGCGACCGTGTAAGACCATCGCAATTGTATAGGCGTATTGATTCTTAACGCCCATACTACTGTTAGTTTTCACTTTGTCATCGGTCACCTTTTTGACAAAATTCAACCCACCCACGAGTTCACCATCAAACGCCGTTTTGGGCATCTTAATTTGATAAGTCACGGGTTTCACTTCACCTGGCTGTAATTGTATTTTATTTTGATCAGTAGTGACTACTTTTTCAATATTAGCAGGTAGTCCCCAACTTTTATTTTGTTTAAAAGCCTTATATTCAACAACCCCGTTGGTATTCGTAGTTGCTTTGGCCACTGAGGTTTCAACAGTGATGGGTGTTTGACTCGTACTCTTAACATTCACCGTCACCGTTGTGGCTTGGTTTGGCGCTAGCTTTAAGTCAAAATAAGTCACTTTTTGATTTAACTGTTGTTTAGAGGCGACCGGAATCACTTCAAACCCAGCGTTATTAGCGGCGGCGGCTACTCTAACATTAACGAACACGCTCATGAATAAAACGAGTCCCCAGATCATTAAACGATATTTGCGTTTCATATTCTAATCCCCTTGTCTTTTTTCCAGTAAGCAGAAATAGATGAGACTAAATTAGCCTCATCTATCTTGATTATTTTAATATGGCACCTTAGTTGTTGGCTGGGGCATCTGCTAAATTCCAAGTCAACATTGTTGTGTAATCCTTAGCCACTTTGACCGTCTTACCAGGAACGTCTAATGTCACTGAACCCGTATTCATGTCAGCAATGGCAGTCCCATTACCTTCACCTGCTGCAGCGCCCATTATTTTGTGAGCTGTATTATCAGTTGTTAATACCAAGCCTTGATCAACAGTTGCTGTCGCCGTTGAGGTTTTATCAAAAGTTGGTGTTTTAATGGTCATTTGAGCACCTGTTAATTCAGTGTTATCACTCGTTTTAAATTGCGCATTTTGAGCAACTGTCAATGTCCAGCCAGCTGCTGTCCCACGAATATCTTGAACGGTTGCTTTAGCATCATTGATATTCGTATAAGTCTTATCATCCGCTGAGATGGGATTTGACCCAAAATCGATATTTAAAGCATCCGTATTAGTCATTGTTAAAGCACCAGTATCTGGTGCTTTGAAACCAACCTTACCAGTCGTATCGTGACTATCAGTATCGGCCGCATGTACTTGGCCCATTGAAATGCTTAACATCCCGCTCAATAATAAAGTACTCATCATAAATTTCTTCATTTTAAAAATTCCCCCGTCTTTGTTTGAATAATCCTAAACTGCCAATCAGTAAAACAATGCCCACAATCGTGCTTAACCCGACTGAGCTTGTCCCGGTTTGTGGCAATCTAGCTTGCTGTTTTGTTTCGGTTTGTATCGGTGCTTGTTTGTGTGGTTGACCTGTTTCGTAAAAGCCAACTCGTGCAACACTCTTAGTCGCTGTTTGTGCATTAGCACTTGTGTGAGTTGGGTTTACAACGATTAGGCCGCTTCCGATGATCAACATTAGCACCACAAATTTTGATTTGTTTTTTAACCAGCGCAACTGCTAACCGCCCCCACTCTTTTTACAACTCAACTTTTGACTATCGCAATCATTAACCTTAATGACACTATAGCATAAGTGCTTTTCTTAATTTTTTTTCTAATTTAAATTAGCATTTGAATTTCCGAAAATTATTCGTTAGCAACACCATCTTCCAACGTCCATTCGACTTGAGCCGCGTATTGATCGATTAAAGCACCGCCGACTGGCACGACTAATTGCGGCCCTAATTGATTCTGCCATTGCCCGGAAATATCAACCGGATCATGACTCGTCGTTGTAGTCGTCGCAATAATCGTTGATTGCGCCGTAATCATCGTTGGTAATTGGTTGGCACGCTGGTAAGTTAAGTCGCCTTCTAGCGGTGCTTTTTGCGTATCACCTGTAAAAGGTTGTACGAGTGCTGCTTTCAAAGTCCACTTCGATCCTAGTGCGCGTTCATCTTGGATGCTTAATGCTTGATTGACTGTTGGTTGATAACTTTCAGTCATACTTGCCAAAGCATGTTGGCCAAAGTCCATCTCACTAGGCACTGATTTAAAATAGACTCGGTTATAATACGGATTGTAATTCAGTAACACCGTCACGTTCTGATCGACAGCCACATCATCATCAAATACTAAGCCATCGCTCGGATATGGATTATCGGCAACGGTATAGCCCTTATCCGCTAAGGCTGCTAAAGTAGCGTCGGTTCGATAATCACTGATTTGGCCACTGACGCCGGTTAATTGATCGACTTGAATGACGGTCTGATTATCGCTTCGTTGATAAGTAACCGTGGCTTTTTGCGCTTGTCCTGTGTAAGTGACCGTCGTCGTAATATCGGCTGAATCTTGATTAATATTTTCAACCGCCGGAACGGTTAATTGATCGGCAGTATAACCTTTAATCACCGGACTCGTCTGTTTTGCAAACATCGTTGTCCCTTCTGTTGCGACCCACTTCGTAAAACCAATCGATTGGTTGGTAACTTGGTCAATCTGATCATGTCTTGTAAAGGTTATTTTATCAACCACATCTGGGGCCGCTTGCTTATCAGATTGGTAGCGGTAATGAATCGTTCGTTTGACTTGCTTGCTTTCATCCGGGGCCGCTTTAATCGCATGTTTTAAGTGCACTGTAAAGGACTGGTCTTGGTCGCTAAACAGTAGTGTTGCACCATTGGTTTCATCACTCACTAATTGATAACCTTGTTTTTCATAAGCTGCTAATTTCGTTTGTGTATTGTATTTTGAATTTTCATCAACAACGCCCGACATCGTATCAGTCGCTAATTGATTCCCTGTTGTGTCGTCGATATAGGTGACGTCAATTTTTTGTTTATTTTGAATAAAACGATACAAAATATCATCAACTTTACCCGCTTCTTTTGGATAACTTAAAGTGAGCGCACCAGTATCTGGATCAGCATCTTTGGGCAGATTCGACTTATCTAACGTATAACCAGGAATTGTTAAATCTTGCGTTGTGATTTGTAATTTGTCTGTATCCGGCCAACCATAATGGGTTTCAATTGGTTTGATGTATTTACCATTTTGATCAGCATAATGCACCTTGATTGTGGTTTGCCCATCGGTTGAAGCACTGGGTGGTGATGATGGTTGATTAATCGTTTCTGTATTATTAAGTGTATCTTTGTACGTTGCTTGGACCGTATTTTCGATACTTGGATCATTAAAACTAATATTCATTGTGAAATAAGTTGAGGTCGCCAAGGCCGAATAATTATTATTCGATAGCCGGTTGAGCGCATAATCTAATCCCTCTTGGGTCCCATCCCAAGAATTATTCATAACCCCTTTGGTGATCGTATCAACCGGTAACTCGTAAGGTCGCGTCAAATTACCATAATTTAAATACAGGGTCATACTACCATCCGAATTATGCAAAACACCATAGGTTTGCGGCGATGTTTTAGCGATAATCTCATCGTCGGTCGCATCGGCAGCGACACTGCCGCTGTTATTAATCGGCACAGCTGCAGGGGCTTTAATGAAGAGCATCGGCCCAGTTGTCCCCGCCTTGGCAGCCATATGTTGCCCATCCGGCATTAACGCTGGCATGTAAGTTTTTAAATCAAAGCTGACTTTATTAATATTTTGTGCTGAATCTTTATCAATGCGATAAATCCGGACGTAATTAGCCGTTGGGACGCCTTTGAGGTTAGGCGTGCCATCTAAGGCTGACTGGAAGTAGGTTTGGTCTTTTGTATAACCACTTAAGGTTAATGTCCCTTTTTTGTCAGAACCAACTGCCGCATTAGTCACTTGAAAACCGTTAAAATGCGTGGCCGGAATGACCGTCACCGATGATTTCGTCCCATTAATCGTACTGCCGGCATAAGCCGCCGTGTAATCAGGCGTTGCTTCATTTGTTAAAGTTGCCACCCCACCTGAACTCTTAGGCAAGTCACTCGATACATCGACCGCTTTATCGGGAACATATTCACTCCCCAATACCAATGACTTACCATCATATTGCCCTAGTCCCGCTAATGAGACACTGGCCATCGTAACCGGTCCCTGACCACTTAATTTCCCAGTATATCTAAGGACACTGAAACTGATCGTATCCCCGGGTTGTAACACATCATTAGGTAATACCGAAAATTTAATTGCCTTAGGATAATAGGTCCCTGTATAGCCCTGAGAAACATCGTCTTCTGATTGACTATAAATATCCCAAGTAACAGTCGTTTTAATGACCCCTTGATCAATCAAATCTTGGATTTTATAAGTCGTTACTGCGCGCGCCACCTTTTGTGTCACTTGCGGTTGGGCCTTGGTCAATGGCGGTACGACTTTAACAGGATTGGTCGATTCACCTTTTGTTTCAGGCGCAATCTTAGTTGTTTCTGAATCGAGTGTATCGCTTGATTCGCGACTTGCGACACTATTAGTGTTACTACCTGACTGACTAGTAGTTGCGACACTGTTATCAGTGGCCTCTGTAGCATCGCTCTGAGTAACTTCCCATGCCAAACCTGATCCTACGAAAAATAACGTTAATCCTAATACTAATATTTTATTAAGCCATTTTTTTCGATACAACTCGGTCCCTCCACTCCTTAATATGCCATTAATATTTTACACCAGTAATTTAATCGAGTAAATTATTGTTTTATGAAGTTTTCTCATACTTCATTAATTATTTTCTTAATATCTGATTGGAAATGGCGATGAATTGCGCCATCAAGGCATCACTCTTTTGACTGTAAGGTAATAATATAGCGTCATATTCATTATTTAAAGCAGTGACAATAGCTTTGCCGTCTGCAGTAACTTGCAAACTCGTTACCCTTTGGTCTTCATCTTTAAGATTATATAATTTTACGATTTTGCCACTACGGAATAGGACTGTTAGTTTTCGAGACATCGCTGGTCTCGAAATGGCAAAGGCTTGTGCCAACAATGACGGTTCATTACAATTATTTTCAATAATTTGTTTCATAATTAAGTACTGGCTGAAGCTCACACCATGCCGTTTAGCAATCGTATTTAAACCATTTTCTAACCTTGTTAATAATTGGTAGCCTTCTAAATATTGATTTCGTTCACTCTCAATCATCGTGCTCATCTCTCTTCTTATGCTTTCCTTTCAAAATTCGATACCCACCGACAACACCCATTAAGACCATCACAAAACCACCCAATAATAGTAAATTCCGATACTTTATATATTGATCGTTATTTTGGTTGATGTAGCGAGCCTGGCCCTTACTAATTGCGACATTCTTATGAATAATCTGTTGCTGATGCGCCGTTTTAATTGTTAGCGTCATCCGATAAACGCCTGCTACTAACCGCTTGCCACCTAGTGGAACATCTTCATAGAAGCGAGAATTCGGTGCAATTTTACGGTTTGATTTCTTATCCTGATAATGAATCAACGACCAACGTTGATTTTGTAAATCAACTTTAATGGTCGCCGACTTCAGATAAGCTGGGTTCGGGTTGGCAATCGCAACACTAATCGCCGCCCGCTTTTGTTTCACAAAACGCGTCTTAATGTCAGTCGAACGTAGCGGTTGCCGGTCTTTGACCGTTAATTGTCGTCCATTTAAGATTAAGGCAATCGCATAAACGTAATGATTTTCAACAGCATTGTGTTTTGCCAACTGATTCGTGCTTAAATTAATCGCCGTCGCTTTTTGTCCTTTAAAACCCTTGGTAGGAGCTTGAATCGTAACCTTTAATCGTTTTGTTTCGTTTGGTTGTAATTTTGTTGCTCGTGGTACTTTAACTAATTGACTCCCTGGCTGTTTTAATAAGTGCCGATCAATCGGATTGGCCCCCAGATAATCAACCGTCGCATTATCGTTAGTTGTTACATCTTTGACGCGACCATAAATCGTCAACGGTTGGGCGGTTGGGTTAAAGACTTTTAAAAATACGGTGCGTTGTTGCCCACGCTTCAATTTCAAATTAAAGTACCCCAACTGCTTGCCACCCAGATTATCCTTAGGTAATTCTGGTCTTAACATGAACGTCGCCCTCGGCTCAGACGGGATCGCCATGCCATCACTCTTAGCGAAGACTGAATTGCTCGTTTGAACGGTTAATAAACCGACTAATAAGCAAACCCACAACCCATTCAAACGTTTAAACATATCAGCCTTCCTTTCTAATCACTTATGTATAAAACCAAGCTATCTCCCAAACATAGCCTGGTTTCATGATGCTTTAATTGATATGTCAGCTTAGATTGTTGAGTTTAGTGTCCATGTTAAACCAGCGTGATATTCACCAGTTGCCACATCGTTTGAACCGTTTAATGCTAAACGAATATCACTTGGGTTCCACCCAAAGACGTTAGCACCATCACCAGCATCTTTAGCAGCTGATCCGACTGGTTTTTCTTCATTTGGTGTACTTAAGTTCAAGCTAACTGATTTTGCGTATGTTGCATCTGTTGTACCAGCGGCTGTATAACCATCATTATCTTGATCTTGGTTTGTTAAACCATAGATATCAGCTGTCCGAGCGTATTTTGTATTACCAAATACTAAGTTAGCGTCTGCAATTGTGTGTCCGCCGGCTTTTAAGCCCTTGCCATCAGCCGAAACAGTTAACACCCAGTCACCAGCTGTATTAGCCTTTGGCGTAGCAGCAGCTAATTCTGGGTTTTCAACTTGTTTATCAACAACTGTTACCCAAGCAGTCCCTTGAACCGCTTTTAACTCATCGTCACTCGTTGTTAAGGTTTCTGTTTTATTGCTATCTTGTTGGTCAAATGAAGCATGTGTATCGTTGCCAACAACGCCTAAGTTGGCACCATTTGCATCAAAATTTGAATGTGCTGCAACATATTTAGCATGGTTCCCAAAATCCAATGTCTTTGGTACCATTTGCAATCTTAAGTAGCCTGAATTGCCGTTATCATGTGTATCGCCAAATGAGATGCCGGCATCGGTTGTGTCAGGCATTGGTAACTTAGTACCACCATTAGCTGCTGCGTCGTCTTTAGGTGTTGCAGCGCTAGCGATTGTTGCAGGTGCTAGAATTGCTAATAATGTTGATGCTGTTAAAACTGTGCTTGTTAATTTTGTGAATTTCATGTGAAATTCCTCCCTTTTTAACTATATTTTCTTTCGCTGCCCACCCATCCCCCGTAACTTGTTACATTGTAATAATCGTGATTTTTTGTAAGTCTAAATAAAATTTAATGGCAAGATAGAGGGTCAGTACAAACCAAATTGTTAAGCCCCCTGAGACTATGAAGGTCGCCAAGCGAGCCTTTTTAGGGCCCCATTTTGTAATTAAGTGCTGCACGTTTAAAGCCCCCTTGTTAATTTCAATACCCGATAGACAAACCAGAATGAAACCAGCATCAAAACGCCACTAGCAGTCGCGACATACGCCCATTTATTAACGGGTTTCTTCACTGAAGCTTGATTAATCTTATCGGCTTGTTGTTGATTAATCGTAATTTTCTTTCTAAAGTGCCAACTCATTGGTAATTGGTTCCAATAACTATTACCTTTAACACTGATGGAAATGTTATAACGACCGGGTTTCAATCGATCGAACGCCCATGAAATTGGCACAGTCCACTGCGAATTAGGTGCAACATCAACGCTGTCTGTTTCATAAACACGCTTGTCTTTAAAGAAGCCATTCTTATAAACGACCGCCTTCACCTTGGCATTCTTGATGGCCATTGGTTTCGTATTATTCAACTGAATCCCTAACGCTGGATGCCCGTTTCTGACGGTTGGGTTGACCCCTTGATATTTCAACTCTGGGTAAATCTCGTAAGGCTTACCGCGCAAAACGATTCCCATATTGTAGGCATAATTCCCGGAGACATTCGAATGATTGTCAGTTTCTTTTTGACCGTATTCAATAAAATGCCAAGCGCCGTAAATCATCCCTTTGGTTTGTTCAGCTGGCATCGTAATCGTCGCACTGACCTTTTTGACCTCATTAGGGCCTAGCGTAATCACTCGATCGGCCCGATGAACTTTAGCAACATCCACCAATGTATGCGATGTTTCTTTGATAATGCCATCTTTCGTAGGGCGATAAATAATCCCCCCACCTTGTTGCGTCAAACTATTATCAATCTCTGAATGAACTTTAATATTTTTATCACTGAAATTATGAACCAAAACCTGAATGGTTTCTTTTTTACCCGGTTCAATTCCTAAATCAAAAAAGCGATTTTCTTGATCCACTTGGCGGTTCGATTTAACTTTTTCAACTTCAAAATCGATGTGTTCCTGTGCTGCTGAAACCGGCTGGTTGCTAGCCAATAATAGCCAGCCGAACAGCCCGACTGCTAACCCTGTTGTCCATTTTCTTAATCGCATTTTTATCACTCAACCCTATTTTTAATTGCCAAGCTATTCTGATTTAATTGTTCCTCCCAAGAAACAAGTGTTACTATGGGCCAACTGATAGTGACCACGTCAATTTCGTTCGATAATGACCGGTATACCGTTTAGTAGTTGCCGGTACATTTAAACCAATACTATAATCGGCACTTTTTTCGTCACCAAAGCGATAAGCCCACTGCCCTTGTCCAACTTGGGTATAGGGATTGTCGGGATCACTGGTATCCGGTGAATCAGATTGGAAATGACCGCTCTTAGTCATTGTCATTAAAGTGGCACTCTGGCCTGATGCCAATGTGAAGTGCTCACTATTATTAGTGACCGTTCCCGCATCAGTGTTCGATAACGTCTTAACGTTACCATTTGAAAAGACCCATTTTGCATCGGTTAACTCATGTTGTTCACTATCAACAAACGGTTTGGCTTGGCTAACCTGTAATTGCCAATTTTGAACGCCATAATTATCAGTGACCGTCACTGCTTGTGGCGTGCCCTGATTATGATTTAAATAATACGTCCGGTCCATGGGTTTATTATTATAATCACCAAATTCCCAACTGCTAGGCGCATCAATCGATAACATTGCCTTTTTATAACCGTAAGTAATGATTCGATCCTGGTCGCCAATTTGAGGATCATCGCGATAAGCTTTTTGCCAATTCTCCGGTTTTAAATCTGGATCTTCACTGACTGAATAAATCGTGTAGCCATCAATCACCTTAGGGGCGACTTGCTGCCCTGGTAAAAGGGCTGATAAAGCTGTGCCAGTCTTACCAGTCACCGTAATTGGTGCGGCAATTTGAGTCCCCGCACTAGCAGGTTGACTAAGATCTTCATCTAAATCAACATACCGAATGGTTAATTGATGCTCTGATTGGATCACGTTCATATCAACTGTATTCGAGGTAACTGGTTGACTAACGTTATCCGCAGTCACCGTTGCCTTATTGTGCAAAGTCGTTCCTGAAGTAACCAACGGATTAACCGCTGCTGAAAAACTAAGCTTAACGGCTTCATAATTCGCTAACGATTTGGTTAACGTTAATTTCCCGGTCGTTGCAAATTGCGTTTGCGCCGCATCACTGACAGTTTCAGTCGTCCCATCTTGATAGGTCACTTTAAGTGAACCCGTTTGATACGTCAATTCAGTAGTGACCAACGGATCATTGAAAGTTACCTGGTTGCTAGTGGTACCTGTCGTATTTTGATAGTCCAATGAAAAACCAACCTGATCACCCGGACTCACATCCTGTTTGATGGCCCAGTTTGTGTTCGTTGTTTCATTTTTAACCGCTTTAGTTAGCTTCAATGGTTTCTTAACGTGAACGATGGCGGTGTTCGAAGTGGTACCGGCACCGTAACTCCCGGAAACCAATTTGAAAAGATTATCGATTTCTGGTACACCATCGTCGGCCACAGTCGCCTTAATTTTGACTTGTGCCTTTTGTCCAATTTCCATCGTTTGCCCTGTTGCAAATTGCCATTGATCATTAAAGTTAATCAGTTGGAACATATCAAAATCACTACCGGCAGTCGCATACGCAATCATTAAGCCTTTACTACTATCCAGTTTTAAATGTGAATCAAGCACATCTTCAAAGATTGCACCCCGATCTAATTTTTGCCCACTTGGCTGGGTGATATTTACTTGATATTCAACTATGTCACCCATTTGAGCCGTTGTTGCCGTCTTAAATGGGGCGTTATTGCCATCGGCTGTCACATTGCGTACCAACTTGGTAATCGTTGGTGGCGTTGCAACGGCCCAATAATAATCACCAGTTGGAACAGTCGTCCCATCATACTGCGCCATTAATTCTGCTGATGTATAGGTATTCCCAACTTGATTATCAGCCGCATCATGTCGTTGCCACTTCCCAAAATAGGGTGTTTCAGTGCTGGGTTCTGCTAATGATGGTCCGGTTGAGGTACTCGTTAAGAATTTAAATTTGGGTCCCAACCGCAGGTGCGCTAATTGTTGATCATTCAAAAACATGCCGCCCATATTCGTTACATGACTCGTATCCCAATTCGTGAAATAAGCATCTGTTAATTTCGTCATCCCACGCAGCATATAACTCATATCGGTTACACTAGCGGTATTCCAATCAGGATAATCAAGCGTTCTTAACTTCATCGCATCAAACATTAATCGCATACTTTTGACGTTGCTCGTATCCCAATCAGCAATTTCTAACTGATCAACGCCACTATTGGCAAACATGCCCGCCATGGTTGTCACTTTAGTGGTCTGCCAATCTTTAACCGCTAAAGTCTTAACACCGACAGTCCCGGAAAATGTTGAAGCCATATTCGTCACATTAGCGGTTTGCCACTTAGAAACATCTAATTGAGTTAATTTCTGATCACCACTGAACGTGTAAGACAAAGATGTATTTTTGGCAGTTTGCCACTTAGAAACATCTAATGTATTAAGATTAGCACATCCTGAAAAAGTTCTGTCCATTGTCGTCACTTGGCTTGTATCCCAATTCGAAACATCTAATTCGGCAATACTAGTATTCAGAAAAGTACTACTTAAATTAGTAACGTGACTGGTATCCCAATTTGAAACATCTAAAACAGTAATGCCCGATTGTGAAAAGGTACTCCCCAGATTAGTCATCTTTGTCGTCTGCCATTTTGAAACATCTAAGTTCGTTAAGGCCGTACAATTGTAAAATGTGTTATTCATGTTTTGAATATTAGCAGTGTCCCAATTCGTACTATTCAGCTGATTTAATTTTTTATCACCTCTAAAGCAACTCGCCATTGTGGTGACTTGCCCGAGCTGCCAATTCGCTGTGTCGCCAACAGATACTAGGTTGGCACAATCACTAAACATCGAACTCATTGCCGTTACTTTTGAAAAATCTAAGTTAGTCGCGTCAACTGATTGCAGCGCACTGTTACTGGCAAATAACATCGTAAAATTAGTGGCCCCTTTTAGATTAGCTAACCCCTGAACCGTTGTTAAGTTGGTCAACCCCCAAAACATATAGGAGACATCTTTGGCTGTGATTTCACCGTCAATGCTGATATGCGCGATTCGCGCAATATAAGGCGAGTTAGGGAAATTCCAAGGTGTATTAGTAGTATCATTAGCCACTTTATCCGGCAATACACCGCCTGATAAATGTAAGGTCGCCGTTGTATCATCGATATACCAAGTGACTGTTCCCAAACTGGTGCCTGCTCGTTGATCAAGTTGCTGCTTTTGGGGTTGGCTAGTTTTTTTAGTCTGCGGTGCTTCAAGTAGCGTCGCTTTTTTTTCTGACGTTGCTGGCGTTATGGTTTGTGTTTCCGTACTTGAAGCCGCCTTTTTTTGAATGACACTATTTGATTGTTTAGTTGGTGTCGAACCAGAAATAGCATTCTGAGCTATTTTAGTAATCGTTTCCGATGACGCATTAGCAGGCGCTTCAACAGCATTCACTTCAGTCGTCATTGTCGAACTCACTAACATGTTTAACATTAATAATAAAGTCATGCATAATTTAAATAGCCTCAATACGTATCACCTCAATCATCCCTTGTCAATTTAATTAATCCATAATTCAATTAACACCTTATCATTTAACAAGTGGTAATTATTATTTAAAATTCAAATGCCAATTTAAATTTTTAAAAAAAACTATGTTGTCAATAATAATTCGCGCACAAAAAAACGATATCTATAATTATTTCCCCAGATACCGGCTTAATTATTTTAATTAATTGAGCAGTGTATTTTACTGTCCTTGTGGCAAAGTATATATCAGCGGTTCTTTTTGATTCTCGATAAGATCACTGGTTAAATTAGTTTGATAAACATGACGGTTATCATAATTGACCATATAATATGGCTAAATTATTAAGCCCGCTGATGCCTTGATATTGGGTATAATCTGAACTGCCACCTGAACCGATATTAACACCTTTTGGAATTGTGACGTTATCTAAGATATGCAAAATATGGTTAACACCTTCAGACACGTTATTGGCTTCTGGCATATATTGTCGACTATAAGCAGCTCGCACAAACCGATCTGGTGGCGTATAACTTCTGGGTAACATTTGTGCCCCCTTACGCCTTGATCACTCTCAATAATGCGAACATCGTCCAAATCAGCGGCAACTTCTTCTAAAATTTGATGATTCCCTAAAACCCATACAGTAAATTCTTCAGCTACCATCAACCGTTGAGTAAGTGAGACTTGTACACATTACCATTTAAAAAATAAATAACATATTGATAATTAATTGGCTTTTAATTAAAGTTTAACGTTTTAAACGCTAATTTCACGCTATACTATTAATATTTAGAAAAAACGGGAGGTGTTTCATTTGTCCAAAAAAGTTCTGACGATTCATGCTATTATCCTGCTCTTTTTCGCGTTGATTTTACTCTATCAAAGTCGGTTTGCCTTCTTAATTTGGAACATCATTTTAGCGCTAGTACCGTTTGATCTGAGTTTACTTTGTCGGTTATTTAAAACCAGTCGTTGGCGCTACTTAATCGCAGCGATTTGGCTCCTCTTTTTCCCCAACGCGCTCTATATGATTACTGATTTCAGTCACCTGTCATCCATTGGGGTTGCCTTGAGTACCGCCTTCCAATTTGTGGAATACGCGATCTTAGCTGGTGGAGTTTTTATCGGTGTCACCTTAGGACTGACAAGTCTCTTCATCCTTTACCCACTGTTTATCCCCAACCCTCAACGCCTCATTAATCAAACCGTGGCCTTCGGTATTTTGAGTGTTTGTTCCTCCGTTGCCATTTATATTGGCCGCTTTTTACGGATTAACTCCTGGGACGTTTTCTACCAATTGCACACAACGATTTCAAGCGTGTTTAATATCTTGAACCAATCTGATTTTTGGATTTTCGTCGTTGCATTTTCGGTTCTACAACTGATATTGATGTTAATGGGCTACCAGTTACAGCTACTGTTAAATCAAGTTTCAAATGAATATTCTAAAAATAAGTGACGTCACTATTAGGTCAATATTGATACTGGTACCACTTATAAAATAACTTAGTAATCGTAATCTAAGTATCTACTAATTTTACAAATTATATAAGTATATCTTCCATAAACATTGATAGAAATTTTCTAAACTAAAAAAGCGGCTGTGACATAAGTCTCAAAAATAAGCGGTAGTCGAATGAATCGTAAGATTCGTTTGGCTACCGCTTTTACGTTATAATTTAAGCATCATTCAGCGGATCCATATCCTCCGTTTTAGGTAAATATTCTCGAATTAAACCATTTGTATTCTCACTTGTACCTCTTTGCCATGGGGCATGCGGATTGGGAAAATAAAATTCTGCCTTGAATTCGCTAGTGATTTGACTATTCTTTGAAAACTCTTTACCCCTATCCGGGGTAATTGTTTTTATCTTATTTTGAGGTAATCCTTTTAATAATTTTGTAATAGCTCGAGTAACTGGTTCAGAGCTCTTTTTGTTGGCTTTACCAATTAAAGTATATCTAAACTTTCTATCGACCATTGTAACGACGCAAGAACGACCCGTTTTACCAGCCACTGTATCTGGTTCCCAATGTCCAATTTCTAGACGATTATTGGCTTTTGCAGGTCGTTCATTGATTAAGTTTGTAATTCTAATCTTACCACGAGTTTCTTTAAAGTTTTTAGAATGCCTAGTTTTACCACGATGCCGCAACTGTCTGATAACCCCACGATTACCACGGCCTAATGGTGATTCATCAAATAAACCCGCATAAATCCCTCTATAAATGGTGGTAGGGCTGATTGAGATATTGAAATTTTCTAAACGTAACCTGGCAGAAATTTCTTCCGGCGACTATTGAAAATCTAAGAATAAGTGTTTAACAATTTTTAGTACCTCATCATTACTTAAGACGGCCTTACGGCCGCAGTTTATTTTACAATTCTTATAACGTTTATGAGCTTTAGAAGGAGAGTATATCGTTTTATTTCGCTTCAGTTCTCTCGAAACTGTTGCCGAACTTCTTTGAATTTTGTCAGCAATATTATTAATTGAGAGATCGTCGTGTCTCATAATATAGATATTTTCTCTTTCTTCTATGGTAAGATGATGGTATGAACTCATAATTAGTTTCCTCCAGTGGCTGTCTTTATAAGCACCATTTTACAGGATTTTAATTATGAGTTTTTTTGTTGCACTTAAAGTGTAAATTCAAGTCATAAAAAGGGCCCCAATAAGTTAGATTTTAATATCTAACTTATTGGGGCTCTTCAGGTAGATTTTGTCTTCACTCTGAAAGTTATGTTATACAAACATAACTTGTAACCCAATTCAACAATTAATGCGGCTATTAAGTTAAAATATGCTTCTGCGATCAGAATTCTTTTACGGCCCGACTGATAATGACCATGTTAGTTTGGTATGATATCGTCCAACGTATCGTTTAGTAGTTACTGGTACATTGAGACCGATACTGTAATCTGCACTTTGCTGGTCACCAAACCGGTAAGCCCAACTGCCACGTCCAACTTGGGTATACGGATTATTACTATCACTAGTATCAGGATTGTCAGTTTGAAAATGACCACTTTTAGTCATAGTCATTAACGTTGTCCGTTCGCCAGGAGCCAAAGTAAAGCGGTCAATATTAGTAGTCACAGTACTAGCAACAGAATTCGCTAATGTTTGAACATTACCATTCGAAAATTCCCATTTGGCACCTGTTAATTCATGGTTACATTCATCAATAAACGGATGCGCTTGGCTCAATTGTAGTTCCCAATTTTGAACGCCATAATTATCCATTACCGTGACAGTTTGGGGGTGTCCATGATTGTTGTTTAAATAATACGTTCGTTCAGATTGCTTCGTATTATATTCCCCAAAATTCCAACTATCTGGTGCATTAATTGTCAACATTGCTTTCTTATAACCGTACGTTATCATCCGATCTTGGTCGCTAAATTGAGGGTCGTCACGATAGGCCTTCTCCCAGTTAGCACTGTTTAAATTACTATCTTCAGTGACCGAATAAATTGTATAACCATCAATTAACTTTGGAGCAACTTTTTGATTGCCTAACACAGTTGATAAGGTCTTCCCGGTCAGCCCTTTAGCAGTAACCATTGAGGCAATTCGGGTGGGCTCAGCATTGGGTTGACTTAGATCTTCATCTAAAGCGACATACCGAATCGTCAGTTGGTGTTCAGTTTTAGTGACCCTCATGTCAACTGTATTTGAAATAACTGGCTTAGTAACATTATCAGCACTGATCGTAGCACAATTGTGTAAGACTGTGCCGGTAGTAACTAACGGATTAACTATGGCAGAAAATGTAACTGAAACAGATTCATTACTTGCCAACGCTCTAGTCAAAGTTAAAACACCATTCTTTACAAATTGTGCTTCTACAGCAGCACTAATTGTTTCAGTCGTACCATCTTGATAGGTGACGGTTAACGAATTAGGTTTGTAAGTCAATTCATTATTTCTTAGTGGGTCTCTGAAAACCATCGAATGGTTCGTTGTCCCCGTTGTATTTTGATAATCTAATTTAAAGCCAAGTTGATCATTTGGACCAACATCTTGTTCAACGGCCCAATCGGTTTTAGTCGTTTCATTTTTAACTGATTTAGTCAGAGTCGTCGGTTTAATAATATGCACAACTGCAGTATTGGAAGTCGTACCAGCACCATAATTGCCACTCAATAATGTAATCCTATTATCAATTTGAGTGGTACTATCATCACTAATCCGTGTAGTAATGACAAATTGTACCGTCATTCCAACTTCTGCTGTTTTCCCTAGCGTAATTTTACCATCGGGTTCAAATGGAATGACTTGTGCACCACCCCAGATACCATTGGATAAATAATTAACCGTTAACAGGGTCTCGGCGGATGATAAATGGGCATAATCCAATATATCTTGGAAGACTGCGCCACGATCAAGCTTTTGGCCGGTCGGTTGCGTAACAGTAATCTGATATTGAATTTTGTCCCCCGTTTTACCGGTTGTTTCTGTTTTAAATGGCGAACTGGAACCATCATTCGTCACATTCCGAACTAGTTTCTCAATCGTTGGTGGCGTAGAAATGGCCCAGTAATAATCACCAACTGGCACCTTGATGCCATCATATTGTGCCATCAACTCTGCAGATGTATAAGTATAACCTACTGGATTATCGGTAACATCATGCCGTTGCCACTTACCGTAATAAGGTGTCTCAGTACTAGGATTTGGCAGTGCTGGCCGGCTAGTATCTGTCACTAGAAATTTAAATTTTGGTCCTAATCGAATATGCGATAAATCCTTGTCACCGTTAAACATTAAATTCATATCAGTCACTTGACTTGTGTCCCAATTTGTAAAGTAAGCTCGGACCAAGCTGGTCATTCTTGAAAACATATATCGCATATCAGTAACCTTAGCCGTATTCCAGTTAGCCATATTCAATTCAATAACCCCTGTATTTGCAAACAAACTGTACATGTTAGTAACATTATCTGTCTTCCAATTACTAACATCTAATTGGGTTATTCCATGACAAGAACTGAAAGTAGAATCTAGGGTAGTTACATTGCTTGTATTCCATTGACTAACATCCAATTGTTTTAAACTAGAGCAATTTGCAAATGTACTGTTCACAGTGGTTACATTTTTCGTGTCCCAGTTAGAGACATTTAACGCAGTTAATTTTGAATCTTGCGTAAAAGTACTATTCAAATCAGTCACGTTACCTGTGTCCCAATTAGAAACATCCAATGTCGTTAAATTCTTATCATTAGAAAAAGTCGCATTTAAATTAGCAACTTGCCTTGTATCCCAGTTTTTAACGTTCAAACTTACAATTCCTGAGGAAGCGAAAGTATTAGATAGTGTTGTAACCTTTGATACATCCCAATTTGCTACATCTAATTTTTGTAATGCGCTACATCCAAAGAATGTATTGGACATATTTGTCACTTGGCTGGTATTCCAATTAGTCGTATTTAAATCGGATAAATTAGTGCACCCCATAAACCACCCTCCAAGTGACGTGATTTTGCTAATATTCCAATTGGTTGTGTCCCCAACGGAACGTAGCTTATCACAATTGAAAAACATCGAATTAACAGTTAATGTTTCGGAAAAATCTATCGCAGTTGCATCAATACTTGTTAAATTTTTGTCACGGCTAAAGAAGTTGTCATAGTGGGTTACACCCTTCAGATAAGGCATCCCCTCAACTGTTGTTAAATTAGGTATCCCGACCCCGCCACCATCAAAGAGTCCAGTAACATCTTTTGCCTGGATTTCGCCACCAAATGTTACTGACTTAATGTCACCAAGATGTTCCCATCCCCTCAATCGCCACGGAATGTCATTTGGTAGTTTATCTGGAAAAATGCCGCTAGAAAAATGCAAATTGCCTACATTAGGATCCAATGTCCAGATAACTGATCCAATATTGCCTGTTAGCATATTGCGAGCCTCAGTATAGGGAGACGTTTTCAATTGAGATTTACTACTAGTAGTCTGTTCGTACAATGAATCCTGTTTAACCGATTGCCTATTATTAGTTGAAGTACTTTGTTGCAAAATACTATTTGATTGTTTCGTCGGCAATGAGCTGGAAACAGCTTCTTGAACCACTTTTGTAACCTTTGATGAAGAAGTGCCAGAAGTCGTTGCAACTGCACTTACATTTGTTGCTGCAATGACTGGTGACATTATGGATATGACTATCATCAATAACATAAATATATTTTGAAATTTTTTCAAAAAAATCACCACCTTATCATTACAATTTGATTTAAACATAACATTAAATATACTGATAATTTTATTTAAAATTCAAATATAGATTTAAGTTTCGAATAGTGATTACTATCGATTATGGTTGAGGTAGATTACAAATTTACCACATACTGATAAGATATAAGAAAAAGACTTTAGCATTTAACGTATTGTAAAATCTAACACGGAAAGATTTAGAGGTATAACATGATGAACAGTAAGGTTTTTAAGTTCAATGCTGCAAATGTAACTATCCAATTTTTAATTGTACTAATATTGCGTAATTCGTTAAAAAGTACAATTCCTAATCATTTTTCATTTAATGGAACACCTGATAGTTATTTGCATGGAGCAAATCTCCCTCTAATACTTGGAACAATAGTTTTAATTAACTTATTTGGATATTTTATTTATTTACTACCATTAAGAACCATACTCTCACCTAGATTGACTAGACTTTTATACCAAACTAAGAGTGCTCTTTCGATTTGGCTATATGCGTTTTCTTGGAGTGTAATCCCATTCTTTTTTATGGACAGTAATAGGCTACTTGAGTATTTCATTTTTTCAATAAATATATTGCTCGTAATCTCCTGCTTAGTCATTATTGTTAAAAATTTAGTTGTTGGACAGTAAAATGTGCAAATCGTTGATTGGAAGATATCTTATTTTTAATGATTGACTGAATGTGTAAGTGCTATATTAAAATCATTACGAAGGTTAAATTGAACATAAACAACCATCTTCCATACTGAATTTTGTGATATCATTTTAAAAATGCGGTAGTTTTAAGTATTAAAAAGGCTCATCAGTCTCGGCCCCCGACGAAGTCATCATCGGAAGGTCAGTATATTTTCGTCGATAATTAACTAACTCGTGCGTAATTTCTTTAGTATTTGGGTAAATCTTTTTGTATATCTCATGTAACTTTTGATACTTTTTCACATTTTCCTGATTTGGCAAAAAGACTTCTTTGAAGTGTACAAAAACTTTTGTGCACTCAGAAATGTTTTCAAACCAACCAAGACCAACAGTCGCTAACATTGCAGCTCCGAGACCGGGTCCTTGTTCGTTCTTCAAAGAAACCACTTTAGTATTAAAAATATTAGCTTGGATTTGTTGCCATAATGCACTTTTAGCCCCACCACCAATGGAAATTACCGTGTCAAATTGACTACCTTTAGCTTCAAATTCATCCATTAAATCTCGAAATGAGAAAACAATGCCTTCCAAAACTGCTCGAACAAAATCATGACGCTGCTGAATACCATCAATACCAATAAAGCTTCCTCGAATATTGGCATCCGCATATGGTGCCCGCTCACCAACAATATATGGTGCAAATAGCAAACTATTTGCGCCAACATTAGAATTAGAGGCACTTTCGACGACTGATGTAAAATCTTCATCATTTGCAAACGTCTTTTTGAACCAACTTAATGAAAACCCCGCAGCAAGTGTCTGAAGGGCTCTAAAAAAGTTAGACAAAATCTAACTTTCTCGGAGTCCTTTTTATGCCTTGAATTATCAAATTAAGTTGCAAAAAATAAATTCAACAAATTAAAAATGGGTTGTAGAAGTCTAGTAAATTACTAAACTCCTACAACCCAACTTTGTCTTTACTAATTACACTAAATACTAACCCCTTACTTTTGCCAAGCTAAGTAATGCGCGACTTTAAAGATACCAAGGACGACCAAAATGGCGCCTAGTAACGTCCACAGCATAACTGCCCCGTAGAGCGGTGTCATCAGAAGAATTATCCCTGCAACAATACTCAAGACTGCAGAGAATATCGTCCAACCCTTAGAAACTGCTAAGCGCACTGTTCCCAATTCCACAAAGCCTTCTACCAACCACGTGATTCCTACAAAAATCCCGACTAGTAGGAATAAGTAGGTTGCGCTAGCAGCTAAATTAACGCATACAAAGATCCCAACAATGAGATACAAAAGGCCTAAGAGCAAGTGCCCTAGTCGAACCCATGTATTTTCATCAACTTCTTTAAAAATAGAAAGGATGTCGAACAGCCCGATAATGATAAAAACGACACCCACCATCACCGTGACACCCATGGCTGATTGCCCGGGTAAAAACAGGATTAATAGACCCAATATTAAGGACAATAAGCCATTCACACCAGTTGCTTGGCGTAACTTATTCGAAATATTCTTTGATAACATCTTGAGGACTTCTTCCGTAAAAAATTTTCAATCTTTAGTTTTCAGAGTCGACCGCTTGAATGACAATCTGATCATCAACTAAATCTGCCTTTAAGTCTTTGACATCTGCATGATCGAGGTAAAAATCAGTGACCTTATCTCTGATTTGTTGTTCAATAACCCGTCTTAATGGACGAGCCCCCATTGCCTCATCGTAGCCTTCTTCCATCAACCAATCCTTAGCTTCTTTTGAAACAACTAAGGTTAATTCTTTTTTAGCTAATGTTTGTTCAACGTTGGTTAACATTAAATCCACAATTTGTGACAAGTCAGCTTTCGTTAAATGCGTAAATTCAACAATCCCGTTAAACCGGTTTAAGAATTCTGGTCTGAAGTATGGTGCTAACTTATCTAATAACTTAGCATCTTCTTGGTCGTTCATGGTTAATTTTTCATTACCAAAACCGGCATTAGATGTCGCGATAATCACCGTGTTCTTAAAGTCGATCACGTTCCCTTGACCATCCGTTAAGCGACCATCGTCCATCACTTGTAGTAACAATGTTAAAACTTGTGGATCAGCTTTTTCAATTTCATCAAACAAGACAATTGAATATGGGTTACGACGAACGCGTTCGGTTAAGGTATTGGAATTATCGTCATAGCCAACATAGCCGGCTGTCGTCCCAATCAATTTAGAAACGGCTGTCCGGTCAGCATATTCACTCATATCCAAACGGATAATCGCTTCTTTGTTACCAAACATATCTAAGGCTAATTGTTTTGCTAATTCAGTTTTCCCAACCCCAGTTGGACCAACAAATAAGAAACTGCCAATTGGTTGGTTGCCTTCAGAAAAACCTGCCCGATTTCTGCGAATTGCGCGTGCTACCATTTCAACAGCTTCATCTTGACCAATGACCTTATCTTTTAACCGTTGACCTAAGTTCTTCAAGCGTTGAATATCATTGCTCCCCATTTTAGCAACTGGAATCCCAGTTAATCTTTCAACAGATTGCGCAATATCATCAACAGTCGCAATCATTACGGCCGCATGCTGATGATTATTTTCTAATTGCGTCTTAATCTTCTCAATCCTTACTTTTAAATCTTCAGCAGCTTGATAATTCTCCGCCTCGACAGCTTCGGCTTTATCCACTTCTAACTGTTTAAGTTCAGCTGCCAATTTAGCTTTATCTGTTTCTGGCCGTTTAGCTGCTAAATGGGCGGCGGTCATATCTAATAAATCGATTGCCTTATCTGGCAACGTCCGTTGTGGAATATATTGAACAGAATAGTCAACAGCCGCTTTCAAAACATCATCTGGTAGTTCAATGTGATGGTGTTTTTCGTACAAACCTTTAATTCCTTGCAAGATTTTAACCGTATCTGCTGCGCTAGGTTCATTCACCAGCACATCGTTAAACCGTCTTGCTAACGCGGCATTTTTCAAAATAGTATTGCGATATTCATCTTGCGTTGTCGCACCGATGACCGTCAATTCACCACGTGATAAAGCTGGCTTGATAATATCAGCTAACCCTTTGCCGCCATCTTCGCCACCGGTTGAACCTATCCCTAAAATCTGATGAATTTCATCGAAAAAGAGAATGACGTTCCCGGCTGCTTTTACTTCTTTAATTAAATTTTTGATATTTTCTTCAAACGAGCCCCGATATTGTGTCCCGGCTTCTAGTGATGACAAATCGATTGAGTAGATTTCTTTATCTTTAATGGTTTCAGGCACTTTTCCAGCCACAATTTCTTGTGCTAATCCTTCAACCACTGCAGTCTTCCCAACACCTGCATCACCAACTAGAATTGGATTATTTTTAGTCCGGCGACTTAATATTTCGGCTGTTTCTTGGATTTCATTATACCGGCCGATGACAGGATCTAATAAACCATCCCGTGCTTCCTGTGTTAAGTTCCGACCTAATTTTTCAAGAATGCCACCTTTTTTAAGAGCATGTTCACCATTTTGCTTAATTTCAATTTCTTTTTCTCGATTAGGTAATTTACCAGTTGCCCGATACTGAGCAAACTCATCCGGTGATAATTCTCGTCCGTTAATCACATATCGCGCTGACTCTGAATTACCCATTCTTCTGAAAACTTGATTGAAGATATCATCCATATCATTATTAAAAAAAGGATCATTTCCGTACATATTTGCCATACAACTGCACCTCCATTATATTAAACATTAAATGACTAGTGGCTATCTTATCAATAACCTAATCATTTTGCTTATGGTTCTATTATAACACTTTTTAGCACTCGAGCAAGAAAAGTGCTACGAAGTTTTAGTGATTAACTATCTTCAAAGTTGATGGGTAGTGCATAACTTCACTAAATAGGCACACTCGGTATTACTTTTTAGTGTACAAATTTAGCATAGCCACTTTTAAGCAAAAAAATAGGCTAGCCTATTTAAATAATCTTATTAAACGTGATTTTTTAAAACGGATTCCTACGCATAGCTACAATCCACACTCTGCTATTCAAACGTGGCATAAACAAATTTCTACCAGTGACTGTGATGTTCGCTCACATCAATCCCAACCATAAGAACACTAAAGTATACGCAAAAGAATTAACCTTAACTGCGATTTCTAAGCAATCTTTTTCAAAGTTGGAACAATCAATCCAATAACGGCAATCAATGCTGCAATTAATAGTGCTGTAGCAGTTAGCATTGCCAGATGATAGCTTGCGGGTTGAGACTTAACCGTTGCCGAAACGGCGACCACCAATGCCATCCCAATGGAACCGCCAATTTGATGCACCATATTGACGACTCCTGAAGCAGCCCCTGAATCTTCGGGTAATGTATTCGCTACACCTGCCACGGTCAAAGGACTCAGCGTTAAGCCTTGCCCGATTCCCATTAATATCATTGGTAAGGCAATTCCAACTGTATAACCAACTTGTGCCGAGAAAAAGCTAATTGCAAACATCCCAATAATTGTGAGTGTAATCCCAACAATCAACAGTTGCGTATTACCAAAACGATCAGCTAATTTTGCGACTTGGACGGCCACAACAAAACTAACAATCGTTAATGGAAAGAAACCTAATCCAGCTTGCAGCGGTGTGAAGTGAAGCTGCGTTTGCATGATTTGCGGTGTTAAAAACCACATGCTCATCATCGCACCCAGATAAAAGAAACGCGCAATGTAGCCACCCAATCGTTCACGATTGGCGAACAACCGTAGCGGCATCATGGGTTGTTTGGTCCGTGCTTCATGCCAGATAAACCCTACAATCGCAATAACTGCTACAACCAAGGCGATTAAGCGTCCTTGATCCCCGACTAAACTGTAAACAAGTGCTGTCATCCCAATAATTGAGGCAATTGAACCCACAATATCCAACTTCTTTAACTGTCTTGTTTGATCTGTTGGAATAAATTTTGCCGTTAAAATTAACATGATAATGGCAATCGGTACATTGATGAAAAAGCCGTCGCGCCATGACATTAAGCTAGCGAAAAGACCACCAATGACTAGTCCAATGCTAGCACCAATCCCAGACGTTGCACCATATGCCACGATTGCGCGCGTTCGTTCTTTACCAGAAAAACTATCCATCAATAGTGCTAGGGATGTTGGTGCCAAAATGGCCGATCCAATCCCCTGAAATGCACGGGCTAAAACAATTACCATCATACTGCCAGCCAAACCAACCAATAATGAGCCGATGGCGAAGATGACAAGGCCAATCGAAAAAATCCGTTTACGACCAATAATGTCACCGATACTACCACCTAATAGTAATAACCCACCAAACGTTAGTGAGTAAGCATTCGATACCCATGATAAGGCAGCTTGACTCAAGTTAAGTTCCGCTGCAATTTTAACCGTCCCTGTAAATATAATTGAATTATCCAATAAAATCATAAAATAACTAATCAGGATAATTGCCAAAATAATCCCTTTATTTTCTTTTCTCATCTCTTAGTACCCTCTTTCGAGCCATAATAAAAGACCGCCCCGTTAAACTGAGACAGTCTTATACTGATTAGCCGATTTTTTGTAACCAAGCCGTCACTTCTTTAGCGACGGTTTCTTTAACTGTGTCTTCAATTGCTAGTAACTGACCGTTAATTTCTTCTCCACCGGCGATCGATAAGATTGGTAACACGACTGCATCACCGACAGCGGCCTTAATCTGTGTAACCATTTGACCGGCCCCGTAACCACCGTGCGTATTAAACGGGATGATTGTTTTGTCAGTAAAATCGTACATTGCTAGAAACGTCATCACTGCTTGGGGCAGTGCCATATTCCATGTTGGCGCGCCGATAAAGATGCGGTCGTACTTTTCAAAATCTGGAATCGTTGTTTTTAATGTTGGTAACTGATTTGCCAGTTGTTCACGAGCATTCAGATCAACTTCAGCGCGATAGTTCGTAGGCCGCTTTTCCTGCGTTTCAAGCGCCACTAAATCACCGCCGACTTGGTCGTGAATCAACTCAGCAACCGCCTGTGTATTACCTGTACGCGAATAATAAACGATTAATGTTTTCAAATAACGACCTCCTGACTAATAAAAATCTGGTTTTACTTTATTTTCTGATCCAGGTTCCCATAACCCAATACTTGCACGAACATCATTTCTTTTACCAGTCAAATTATCAACGACGAATTGAGCGATAGCATAACGACTAATCTGAGCGCCTAAGAATGGTTCACCTTTAGGACTAGCCACATAATCAGTTCGGTTGGCATTATACAACCAAGTCATGCGCATATAAGTGTAGTCGAGATCACTCGCTTCAAGGGCTTCATTCCCGCGATGTTGCGCTACTGAGCCACCCATCATTTTGCTATTCCAAGTGGCAAAAGGTTCTGCCACTTCGCCATAGACACTTAAGACGCCGGCTTGGATAATCCGTTTAACGCCGGTTTCATGCATTGCTTCAATCACAAGTTTAGTAATTGCTAAATTATCAAAGTTCATATAAATTGCATCTTGATTTTGCATGACTTCGATTAAGTCGTCAAGCCGGCTCGCATCACCGGAGACCTTCGTCACATTGTCATAAGGTAAACTAGCGGCATCGCGCCCAAAAAGTGTCACCTTTAAAGCGGATTCTGCTTGTAAACGGGGTATTAAAATCGCTGGAATTTGTCCACCGGCTCCAATAATTAATACGTTGGTCATGAGTGTTTCCTCCAATAGTTAAATTAACTAATTTGATTTGTTGGTCTAATAATGACTTCATTCCACGCCGCATCGGCGGGTAAATCAATCGCTTGTTTGATGGTTAATGCCACCCGATCGGCTGAAATCGCGAATGAATCATAGAATTGCGTCATCCCCTCTTTAACCTGCGGATCTGTGACAGATGAAAGTAGTTCGGTATTCACGGCGCCTGGTGAAACAACGGTCACGCGCACATTATTCTGTGCTGCTGCCATTTCTTGACGTAATGATTCACTAATCGCTTGCACCGCAAACTTAGTCGCTGAATAGACAGCACTATTTTGATGCGCAATATGGCCGGCAATTGATGAAACATTAATAATTTGGCCAGATTGTTGGTGCGTCATATAAGGTAATGCCGCACCAATCCCATATAGAGTACCTTTAATATTGATGTCGATCATGTTATCCCAGTCAGCAATCCGTTTGTCCGCTAACGGTGACTGTGGCATGATGCCTGCACTATTAATCCAAACATCAATTCGGCCAAATGCTTGCATCGCTAATTGTGCTAAAGCCTCTACTTGCGCGACGTCGGTCACATCTGTCATACAGTAAACTGCCTGTCCGCCTATTTTTTCGACTTCACTTTTTAATGCCTTGAGACGTTCTTCACGACGGGCACCTAATACTAATCTAACACCATCTTATGCTAATAATTTAGCTGTTGCTTCACCCATGCCACTTGATGCACCAGTGATGACCACTACTTTTGTTTCTGTCATTATTTGTTCTCCTTTAGAGCCGCTAAGCTCGTCCCAAAAATTTGTTCGATTGCTGCTGGATCACGGTGATCGAAGAATTGGCTTTCACCTTTGTCCAAATCATTCATCGTTGCCATTTCAGCTGTGGTTAATTCAAAATCAAAGACATTGATATTTTCGGCCATCCGATTTTGGTGCACAGACTTCGGAATCACCACAATGCCGCGTTGAAGTAACCATCTTAAGATCACTTGTCCGTTTGATTTACCATAACGACTACCAATTGCGGCAATTCGGTCATCAGTAAAGATATTGTGTTTACCTTCTGCAAATGGTGCCCAAGCTTCAACTTGAATCTCTTCCGCTTGTGCAAAAGCCACTTCTGAATGTTCTTGATACCAAGGATTAACTTCAATTTGGTTAATTACTGGTTTCACATCTGTTGATAAGATTAAATTTTTAAGTTGATCGGCATAGAAATTAGAAACGCCGATTGCGCGAATCTTGCCGGCTTTGTATGCTTCTTCTAGAGCCCGCCATGCCCCAATCACATCGCCGAATGGTTGGTGAAGTAAATAGAGGTCTAAATAATCAACCCCTAAGTTTTGAAGTGATTGATCAATCCCCTTTTTAGCACGTTCATAGCTGGCATCTGATACCCAAAGTTTCGAAGTAATGAATAGCTCTTCGCGCGCCACGCCGCTGCGTTTAATGGCCCGGCCAACTGCGGCTTCATTATGGTAGGCTGCCGCTGTATCAATCAAACGGTACCCTGATGCAATCGCATCAACCACTGCTTGTTCACATTCTGCTAAATCCGTCATTTGAAAAACACCAAAACCTAATTGTGGCATTTGTACGCCATTGTTTAATTGCACCATATCCATCATTGATAACCTCTTTTTCTAATTGATGACTTTAGTATAGTGCGCAGTGGCTCACTTGAAAATTACTTAAAAAACATGCTAGTATACATTAAACGTATACTAAGGAGAACAGCGAATGTTAGATTACTATTTATTAGAACAATTGACGACTTTCGCCAAGACTGGCACCCTCACGAAAACTGCTGCTGCTTTGAACATCACCCAGCCATCCGTCACACGCGGCATGCAAAAGTTGGAGGAGGATTTTGGTGTCCAGCTGTTTGACCGTCAGGCTAATCGCATTAAGCTGACACCAACAGGTGAGCTTGCCGCTCGAGAAGCTGAACAACTTTTGACAGCTAGCCAAACGATGCTGACTAAAATTCAAAATTTCGACCGCGGTCAGCACTTTACGATAATTGGCGCAACGATTCCCGGACCGCTAACCCTTGTGCCTAACCGTGATGATGTGCAAATCGCTAAAACATTTATTGCGGTCGATCAAATTAGTAATACGCTAAAAACAGACCAGGTTGCCCTAATCTTTTCAGATCAAGAAATCCTTGATACGACCATCGAATCTCAATACCTTGGTCAAGAACAGCTTCAAATTAATCTCGATCAATTCACGACGTTTGCTAGCCAATCAACCGTTAGCTTTCAAGATTTAGCCGGCATGAGTTTCGTTGTCATGCGCGCAATCGGTCCCTGGAGCGATATGATTAAACAAGATATTCCCAACGCGCAATTTATGTATCAAGACGACCGCGCCGCCTTTATTGAGATTATCAAACATTCAAGTCTACCGTTTTTCACTTCCAACCTCTCACAAAAGGATGCTTTCTTCAACGAACTATCACCACATCAATTAGACCGAATCACAGTCCCGATTAGTGATGAACAGGCCAAGATGCCAATTTATATCAACTATTTAAAGAAACAAAAACACCAACTATCACCGCTCATTGATGCAATCAGCGCAAACTGGCCTGAATAATCACCTGTGTGAATTAATAAACAAAAGCTTTAGAATGACATTAACTATTATATGTACATTGGAGGAAATTCTTGATGAAAGCAATCGTTGTCTCAAAGGCTGGTGGACCAGAAGTTCTCACATACACCGACGTTCCAAAACCAACAATTAAGTCAGGCTGGTCACTCGTTAAAGTGATGGGTTTTGGCATTAATCGCTCCGAAATTTTCACGCGGGAAGGCAAGTCTCCCTCGGTTCAATTCCCCAGAATCCTCGGCATTGAGGCTGTTGGGATGATTGCTGAATCTTCCGATCCGGAACAACTGCCGGTTGGTCAAAAAGTGATTTCAATTATGGGCGAGATGGGCCGCGCCTTTGACGGTAGCTATGCTGAATACGTCTTACTACCCAATGAACAAATCTATCCGGTTGAATCGACTTTAAGTTGGGCTAATCTCGCCGCGATTCCCGAAACCTTCTATATAGCCTTCGGAATTTTCAAAAGTTTACAGATTACTAAAAGCGACCATATTTTAGTCAGAGCAGCTACTAGCGGTGTCGGCATCGCAGTGATGAAATTAATTAAAGGATATGCTGCCAGTATCTCCGTAACTGGGACCACGCGCTCTGCAAATAAATCTGATCAATTATTAGCAGCGGGCTTTGATGATGTACTCGTCACCCCCGCACCTAACACCTTGCCAAATGAAGCCGGCCAATTCGATAAAATCGCTGACCTCATCGGCCCCGCCGCTACCCGCGATTCATTACAACATCTAAATGAGTACGGGATTTTGAGTGCCAACGGCGAGCTTGGTGGCGTTTGGACGATCGATGCTTTAGACCCCATTATCGATATTCCGAATAATCGCTATCTAACTGGCTTTTATTCTGGCGATGTTTCTAGCAGCAAGATGCAGGAAATGTTAGCCTTTATCGAGAAATATCATATTGATGTGACCCCCGCACGAGTTTTCAATCTCGCACAAATTCAAGCCGCCCATCAATACCTCCAGAGCCAACACAGTTTTGGTAAGGTAGTTGTAACCCTCAATCAATAGAAAGACACACTTCCTTGTACCTGGTTCTCGCTTCAAGTGGCGATAGTGCTGAAAGTGGCCCAATTGAAAATAGCTATTAAAAACCAATCAAATCTAGTCGAAGCGCCCTAGTAGCGCCCTAACGTGTCATTTTTAAACAAAAAAATAGGCTAGTCCTTTGCGGGACTAGCCTATTTAAGTAAACTTATTAAACGTGCTTTTTAAAGAGAGTTCGACGGCTATGACCGAGATTAAATTACCAAGTCTATATTGATTTATTAGTTTGCTTTTCAACTTATCCATGCCTAAGTTCATCTCGATGTTTAATAGTACTTCACTCATCATAATTATAATAATGTTGATCTATTTATCCAACACACGCGATTGTTGGACCATTGTATACGCCGACATAAAAGCATTACTGAAAGTCATCAACGCCGTAACAGCAACCGTTATTTCAAACCGCCGAAATACAACACAAACCCCCAAACCAATCACCATCGTGATAATATGTGTGACCAACACAATTGGCTTTTTCTGTAATTGACGCTTATTGTAAGCATCTGACAAGAAAATACCAAGATAAAACACAGCAATCCCAGCGTATAACAAACAGTTCGCAAATAACGCATCAAAATGAGAGTCGTTAATAAACCGAAACCCAATCGTCACCAAACTAATACCGAATAAAATCGGATAGTGTAGATAAATTAATCTAACACCGGATTCATTTTCACGATGCTCATCAATCCAATGGTCAAACTGCGTAATATACGTCATAAACAGCATGCAAATCGTTACAAAAATCAGCCCTGAGAATAGCGTCACTTTCTTCAATTCGAAATACGGTGCAATATTAATAATCACTTCTCCAAAAGCAATGATGCTCAAAGCCGTCAGCCGTTCCAATAAATGTGGAAAATTAATTGGCCGATCTTTCATACGATTGGTGAATACAGCGGGTAATATCCAGCCAGACAAAATTGCAATCACTGCTACGATTAAACCATAACGCAAGGGTAAGATAGTAGCGGCAAGTAACAGACTCGCACGCAACGATAAAATATAAATAAATATCTGATTAATCTGACGGTTAATTGGATCAGTTGTTTGCCGATTCGTCAACCAATATTGTAAAACCAACGTCACTGTCAGCAAACCTGCCGCCATTACTACAGGTCTAAACGCCTCTAATGACGGTTCAATATTGCTCGACATGAACAAAATAATTCCCATATCGACCATAAAAAATAATAAGTTTGGAATGGAATTACGCCCATACCGATTCGTATAAACAGTCTGAACCATCCATGTATTGATGAAGACAATCATCAATAACACAAACAGCGTAAACTCTATTCCAAAATGAGTCGTTGTTGTATGATGTAATATCTCAGTAATTTTAGAAATGGCGTAAACAAAGACTAGATCATAAAATAATTCGGTTAATTCAACTTTTTTTGGTTTCATGCTATCCCTCTCCCACGGTGTTTATTATGATTGATTATACCGATTTTAAATCGGCAATACCATTAATCATTCTAACTAAAACAAAAGCCAGTCCAATAATTGGGCTGGCTTTTAGGTAGATTGCAAATTTAATCCGAATTTTTCGACAAATTAGTCAGCATTACCTGGTAGGGTGTTTGCCAGTTGAGTATTTTAAGTGGTCTCTGGTTAATTTCGAGCAGCGTAGTGGTTAGTTCATGAGCACTGACGTGCTCAAAACAAGTTCCTTTTGGATAGAAATAACGTAAGTGTCGATTAAATCGTTCATTACTACCACGTTCAGCTGGACTATAAGCATGGCAATAATAAGTCTTAATCCCATATTGCGGTTCAAAAGAACCAAGACCGCTAAATTCAGTCCCACGATCAACGGTCAAACTGTGCACAGTTCCTTTAAAGGTTGCTAGAAAATTATCCAGTGCACCATTTACAGCAGCTACTGATCGTTCTTTTAGTGGGTAAGCCCATAGGAATCGTGATTTACGATCGACTAAAGTTAATAAGGCCGCCTTACTGCGTCCACGAGGACCAACAATTGTATCCATTTCAAAATCACCGATTCGGTTACGATGGTTAATGACTGGTGGTCGTTGTTCAATTGACGACCCCAGAGATTGGTTATATTTTGAACGTTGGTCGCTTTTACGCCGTTGGCGCAAACCATGTTCAGATAGCTCACTTAAGGGGAAGTCTATCTGTCCATGATTTAACCAATTATAGATAGATTTAGTCGCTAAATTAAATTCATGCGCAATAGATTCTGGTGGCCAGCTTAAACGTAGGTGGTTCAGGATTAATTGTTTCAAAGTGGCGGTCAACTTAGTTTTGCGGCCGCACTGAGCCCGTTTACGTTCTGTATCTGCTTGTGCCAGTTCAGCTTGATAAGGATGACAACGCGATAATTCGTATGAAATAGTCGCTGGTGAACGGTTTAACAGATTGGCCATTTCAATATTGGATAGTTCTAACTCACAGAAAGTTTCAATTTTAATTCGTTCAGAATAGGTTATACTAGACAAAAGATCAGCTCCTAAAAAATGGGTTTGTGGTAAACACCATTTTAAAGGAAGCTGATCTTTTTTGTCCGAACAGCGTTCGGATTAATTTTACAATCTACCTTTAGTTAATATTTATTTCGTTCAGGGATTTGTTAAACGTGATCGCCAATTATCCGAGCGGGGATACCGGCAACCGTTGTGTCGGCTGGCACATCATGTGTCACCACTGCACCGGCCGCGACAATTGCATTTTTACCAACTGTCACACCAGGAAGAATAGTACTGTTGGCACCCAACCAAGCATTTTTTTCAATTGCGACCGGGTTTAATTCAACGTCATGTCGGTATTGAGCTTCTTTTGGATGATTGACACTGATAATCGTGACGTTCGGCCCGACTAAAACATAATCCGCAATTGTAATTCCGCCTAAATCGACCAACATCAAATTACTATTAATAAAAACATGCCGACCAATAACCGTGTTGGCACCATAGTCAGTCCTAAAGGGTAACCGAATTTCAGTAGTTGTACTAATTGATTGGTTCAAGATTTCACCAACCATTTCGCGAACGATTAATTGTTTCGCACAGCCGGTATTGAGTTGTTGCACCAAGTTCTGATTACGTTCGATAATCCGATTTAGCTGTTGAAATTCATCTGTTTCTCGACTGATATAATTACTTGCCAAACTATCATACTCCTTTAAGCCAACCAAGAAGGTTGGTCGCCATCAGTGCCCGGTTTATTGAGTCCGATACTATCGTTTTGATATTGATCTGGATTTTTTAAAATAGTCACAACAAAATCAGCGACGCTTTGACGAGAAACCTCAGTCCCTTTAAATAATTCATTTTTGTGTGTTAATTCATAATTAATTTCATCATTATCTGTTAACCAAGCTGGTCGAATTTGTGTCGTTACAACGGCTGATGTTTGTTCAATCAATTTAGCAGCCGCTCTGAATCCTGGCAAGAAGTCTGCAATGGCTTGTTCGTTCCATTCACCAAAGCGCCCAGGTACTTCATGTTCAGCACCCAAGGCGCTGTAAAAGACTAAGCGTTTGCGGCTAGTTGCCTCCATCGCTTCTAAAATCCCTTGGGTTGCCTCGCCTAACTGTA
Source organism: Latilactobacillus parasakei (assembly GCF_049674265.1). Lineage (NCBI taxonomy): Bacteria > Bacillati > Bacillota > Bacilli > Lactobacillales > Lactobacillaceae > Latilactobacillus > Latilactobacillus parasakei. The sequence continues at coordinate 1,322,907 of NZ_CP186861.1, forward strand.
CGCCACCAATATTGGAGTAAACAACATCAATATTACGCATGGCATTTTGTAGCTTATCCATCTCTTGCACATCACCATCAATAATTGTTACCCGTTGTTGATTCGCATAGCGCGCTAAGCGTTGACTGTTACGTAAATATAGAACTAATTGATCATCAGTTTCTGATAATAAGCGGCCGATGACAATTTGGGCTGTTTTCCCATTTGCACCTAAAATTAAGATTCTTTGCATTTCAGTTTCCTCTTTTCAGTTGATTACCATGGTTGTGCAGTAGGTCCGATGGTAAATTCGTTGACGTTTGTATCTTCTGGTTGGTCGATAGCAAATGCAATTACATTCGCTACGCGATCTGGTGAAATGCCATATTGTTCATACAAAGCCGTCATTCCAGCTGCTGCATCATCAGACGTAATTGTGTCTAACAATTCAGTATTAATCGCTGCTGGATAAATCGTGGCAGTTCGGATATTATTGCCTTCTAATGCTGATTCCATCCGCAAGGTTTCCATTAAATCACGGACCGCCCATTTAGTGGCACCATAGACAGCGCCACCGGGATAGGCTTTTAGTCCGGCGATAGATGATGTTGCGATAATGTGTCCTGATTTTTGAGCAATGAAAGTTGGCAAGATAGCTGCAATTCCGTGTAAGACACCTTTGATATTGACGTCAATCATTTGATCCCATTCTTTAGTTTTAAGTTCAGACATATTTGAACTTGGCATTAAGCCAGCATTCAAGAAAATGACATCAACGCGTCCAAATGTTTCTTTAGCAAGTGATACTAAACGTTCACTATCTTCTGGTTTTGTAACATCAGTTACAGCATAGGTTGCTTGTCCATTTTCAGCTTCAATCTCAGCAACTAACGCTTGTAGTTTACTTTCACGACGAGCACCTAATACTACTTTAGCGCCTTTTTGGGCAAGTAACTTGGCAGTTGCTTCACCAATTCCTGAAGAGGCACCAGTAATCACAACGACTTTATCTTTAATTGACATTTTAAAATCTCCTTTGGTTGTTTTATTCATTATTGGTTCGAATCAATGTTCTTATCTTACGACCATTGACTTGCTATGTCGAATACCAATACAAAATAGATAGGTATGTTAAAATAACATATTAGAACGGGAGGTCTTCATATGGACATTCAAACATTGAAATATTTCGTGGCTATTGTCGAAGAAGGGACGATTTCGGCAGCCGCCAAGCTATTGCACACTTCACAACCATCCTTATCACGACAAATTATGGCACTAGAAGAAGAACTTTCAACAACCCTCTTTAACCGTGGCAACCGTACGATTACCTTGACCGAAAGTGGCGAGCTACTATACAAACGTGCCAAGGAATTAATTACCTTATTTGCTCGGATCAAGCCTGAAATTCATGAAACAAGCCAAATTACTGGCGACTTATACATCGGTGCTGGCGAAAGCATCGGTATTCAAATCATCGCTAAAGTCATCAAGAAAATCACCGCGGAACATCATGACGTTCGCGTTCATTTTTATAGTGGCAATGCAGAAGACCTCGACTATAAAATGCAAAATGGCATTCTCGACTTCGCAGTTGTCCTCAACACCGCCAGTAGTAAATATGATTTTTTACAACTACCTGCCAAAGATACCTGGGGGATTCTCATGCAGGCCAGCGACCCACTAGCGCAATATGATGCCATCACACCACGATTGCTCACCGGGCGTAAACTTATTCTATCGAGTCAGGCAGAAGCACGTAAGAACCTAGCACTTTGGTTTGGTAAGCCAATCGAACCACAACAAATCATCGGGACGTACAATCTCATTTTCAATGCATCGCTACTCGTTCAAGAAGGGCTCGGACTTGCAATCGGTATTGATCATTTAGTTTCACCAACCGACGAAAACCAACTTGTTTTTCGCCCACTCGCTAATTATGAAAACACGAGCCTCAATATCATCTGGAAACCCGATCGAGAACGATCATCAATTGCTGAACTCTTCTTGAATGAATTAAAACAGGTAATCAATTAGCTTCAAATCAAAAGAAATATATTTTTTCTTTAAAATCAATTGCCAAAAACAACACCGCACTTAACTTCGATCAGTGGCGATAGTGATGAAAGTGGCCCAATTGAAAATAGCTATTAAAACCATCAAATTTAGTCGAAGTGCCCTAGTGGTGCCCTAACGTGTCATTTTTATGCGAAAAAAATAGGCTAGTCCTTTGCGGGACTAGCCTATTTGAGTAAGCGAAAACGTGCTTCTTCGAACTGCCTTTTCCGGTTAACTACAAAATAGGTGTTATGGCCAAAACCGCCATAACACCTATTTTTAGGTTAATCCTCAAAGCCAACCCGTTCGAATCAGCACTCTTGAATTAGTTTAATTTCTTCTTGCTTACTACGTTTAAGTTTTCATCTAAATCATAAACAACTGGTTCGCCTGTTGCCATTTCAACATCCATGATGTCTTCATCAGAGATGTTTTCAATGTATTTTGTTAAGGCGCGTAGTGAGTTACCGTGCGCTGCAACAATGATGTTTTGGCCGTCGATTAATTTTGGAGCAATTTCGTCTTCCCAGAATGGGATAACACGTTCCAAAGTAACCTTCAAGTTTTCGCCACCAGGAATAGCTTTTGGATCTAAGTGTGCGTAACGACGGTCGTTTGCTGCTGAACCTTCGTCATTTGCATCCAATAGTGGAGGAAGTGTATCGTATGAACGACGCCATACGTGCACTTGTTCGTCGCCCCATTTTTCAGCTGCTTCAGCTTTGTTTTGGCCTTGTAATGCACCATAATGACGTTCGTTTAAGCGCCATGATTTTGTTTCAGGAATCCATAATTGATCTGAACCTTCAAGTGCATAGTGTAATGTCTTGATGGCACGAGTCAATACTGATGTGTAAGCTTGGTCAAAAAGGATGCCTTCTTTTTTCAATAAAGCACCAGCGTTTTGAGCTTGGCGTACGCCTTCTTCGCTTAAGTTAACATCAACCCAACCTGTAAATTGGTTTGATAAGTTCCATTCACTTTGTCCGTGACGAATAAAAACTAATTTAGCCATGTGTAAGTAACCTCACTTTTTTTATTTTTACTCTGTCCATTTTACACTGTTTCCATCACAATTTACAGTCTTATCTTTTCAGAAAATAATGAACTTCAATTTAATTGATATATTGCCCGGGTAATACTGCTTATTAGCCAAACAAATCATTTTTAACTAAGCTTCAATCTGGCCGTTATGAATTAGATTGGCATCCAAGAACCAATAATCTTCTGGATCACCCACTAAGCGACTGAACGGAACAGGCTGAATCCCCTGCCCTTCTAATTTTTCAATTAAATACGCCCGTAATATCCACGGATTATTAATGTGTCGTGTTTCTAAATTCAATACGTTTTGAACGGTCCCTTCAGTAGTCCCCAAATCTGTCGCTACTTCAGCTAAAGAGAGACCCGTTAAAGCAAAATTAGCCTGTAATTCACGAATCGTTGCTTTTCTTTCTTGCGGATTTAATGACATCCAAAAGACTTCTTTCTACGCTTTTATTTTTGATCGACACTTTTTGTTTCTTTTAATAAGAAGAGTGCTGCTAAAATGGCAATCACCATTAAGACTAATGACGTCGTGACAACAGCAATCATCCCTTTATCAAAGGCTGTGACCACAATTTGTTGCACCTTGGCGGCATACGGTGTTTTCACTAATTGTTGACTCCAAGCGACTGCGTGCCCTGAAAAGGCGCCCGCTTCGACTAATGCTTGGTGAATACCAGTTGCTGCAGCCTTTGGCATTGAACTCCCACTAAAGCCAGCACTTAAGCTGCTCTCATAGGCATTTGTTTGTGATAAGCCAAGAATCACGACACCCACAGTAATCCCAATTTGACGGAAAACATTCAATAAACCGGATGCCATCCCAATTTCCTTCGGATTAATGTTATCCATCGCTGCTGTATTGATCATTGGATTGATAATTGCATTCCCTAACCCAGTTAGTGCAAGCAATGGTAAGAGTTGCATGTAAGTAAAGTCAGTTGTTGTCACTTGTCTAAAGATCAATAAACCAAGTGCCGAAACTGTAAAACCAAAAGCAATCATCCATTTTTTACCAAATTTATACCCTAGAACACCCGTAAATGGTCCCAAGACAAGTGACCATAAACTCATTGGCAATTGATGCACACCGGTTGAAAAGGCTGAGTAGCCCATGTAATTTTGCATCAAACTCGTTTGATAAGCGGCCAAGGCAAAGATTCCAGCACCTAACGAGAAAGCCAAAATCACAACGCCTACGAAATGGCGATTCGTGAGTAACGTCAAGTTCATCATTGGTGCTTTTGCCTTCAATTCAACAAAGACGAAGAGCGCTAAAATTAAAACGGAAGCGACTAACCAACCCATAATCCGCATATCTGTCCAAGCCCAGTGCATATGTTGTTCTTTTTGAATTAACCCATAAATCCCAGAGAATAATCCGATTGCTGACAAAATCATACCCATAAAATCGATTGATTCGCCTGCACCATACGCTGGTGTTTCTTTAACATTCCGAATCACTAAGTAAACCGAAATAATCCCGACTGGTAAGTTGACGAAGAAAATTGATGGCCAACCGAAGTTTTCGACTAAGAAGCCCCCAACCAAAGGTCCAATGGCAGTTGAAAAACCAATGACGGAGCCTAAAATTCCCAATGCAGTCCCACGTTCGCGACCTTCAAAGTTCGATGCCACTAGCGCCATCGATAAACTCATCATACCGGAGCCACCAATTGCTTGAACCGCACGACCAATATCCAATACCAATAAGTTTGGTGCCAGTCCGTTAACGACAGAAGCTGCCGTGAATAAAATCATACTCATGATGAAAACTTTCTTGCGCCCGAACATGTCTCCTAATTTAGAAACAATTAACAAGCTGACCGCATACATTAACGTGTAGGCGTTCAAGACCCATTGTAAGTTACTAAAAGTGGTTTTAAAATCAACCGCCATACTTGGCAAAGCCACATTAACGACGGTCACATCTAGCAGTCCCATAAAGACCCCTAGGCTCATAGCGACCAGCGCTATCCAACGATTTGTTGTTTTTTTCATTTTACTATCTCCATTTTCTCGATCTCTCTTATTTGTGCTTCCAGCCAGTCGATCTTTGCTTTAAGCGTTGTGATTACAAAATCCATTGAGCGAACCTGCCACTGATAATAATTGGTATCGGTTCCCTCTTCATCTCGCAAATCTGTTAGATGGTTTTTGACACCCATATAGACGTGTAAATCTTCAGCTAACTCATCGCGGTAATCTTGTAAAATACTGATTTGTTCTTCGGAATCGATGTAGTGCATCCCACGCATCTTAAACCGATAAGCGTCATCCCACTTCGCATCGTGCGCGACTGGTTTAGCCATTAATTCAGCAAAGTAACGCCGGCCTTCTTCAGTGATGTGTGCAATCTTCGTGCCACGCGAATCTTGATCAGCTTCATCAAAACCAATGCAGCCTTTGCTTTCCAATTTATCTAATAGCGGGTACAAAACGCCATTTGAAATTTTTCGTCGAGGTAACATCGCATTTTCCAAGATAATCCGCAATTTATAACCCGACATATTCCGACTCATTAAGGCTGATAACATCAGCAATTCATACATAAACACATAACCTCTCTCTTCAATCAGTCTTTTCGACAGGTCTTTAAGACTTATTAAGTATAGTTCTTTCCGACACATTTGCAAGTCTTTTTTCATAAACCACAAAAAAAGACGGCCCACATTCGGTTGGCGAATCGCCAAGCGTAGTGTAGCCCGTACTTTTTGGTACTTCATTTAATTTTTATTGTGCTTGAACACTATCTCGTTCAACCAATTCAACTGGTAGCATTTTTTGTTGCATCCCTAACGTTGGCTTTTCGATTCGGTTTAACAACAACCGGGTCGCTTCTTGGCCCAACGCTAAGATAGGTTGTTTGATGGTCGTTAACCGTGGCGTCACGTACTCGCACCAATCAATATCATCGTAACCAATAATCGAAATTGACTCTGGTACCGCATGACCTAGTTCAGCTAACCCACGTGCTAAACCTATCGCCAACTCATCATTGACGGCAAAGACAGCAGTGACACCACTATCAATCACCTGTTGGGCCACTTGATAGCCCCCCTGTTTAGATAAGGGTGTCGTTATTTGCCAATCTGGATTAACCGTGATTTGATGACTAACTAAGGCCGCTTGGTAACCGATAAACCGTTGCTCGATATTCCAAGCGCGCTGTTCAGGCAACACAATCCCAATTTGACGGTGCCCTTTATCAATCAGATAATTAGCCGCCATTCGGCCACCTTCTGTATCCGCCACAGCGATTTCATCACTTTGATGTTGCTTTTCGGATTGATCCAACAGAATATACGGTATTTTACGTTGTTTCAGATGCCCCTCTAGTGTTTCTTCTTCAATATGTGAAACCGCCAAAATAAAGCCATCGACATTTCGCCGGACCAGCTCTTTCAGATAATAATTAACCTTCTGATTATTCTGACCCGCACTATAAATCAATGGAATAAAATCGTACTGATAGGCAACTTCTTCGACCCCTTGAATAAACTGACTAAAGAAAGGATTATTGATATCCGGTACTAAAACCGCGATTGTCTTAGTTTCCTTATTAACCATGTTCTGGGCAAAATAATCTGGTTCGTAACTGAGTTTTTCGCGCGCTGCTCTTACCCGCGCAATCGTCTCAGCGCTAAACCGCTGACCCTTATTATTTAAGATTAGTGAAACAGTTGTGACCGATGTTTGGGCCAAGGCAGCGACATCTTTAATCGTTACTTTTCGTACCACGTTAACTTCCCCCATTGGAAAACCCTCTATCATTTAAAAACGCCCACAGCCGACTAAGCCATGAGCGCCCTTCTAATCTATTATAACTGAATATCCTTTTCATATGGAATTGAATTTTGTGCGCCTTTAGTTTGCACGGCAATTGATGACGCCTTATTGGCATAAGTCATTGCGGCTTCGATATTGCTGTAATCCAATTCAAGTTTTGTACTTAACGCACCGATGAAAGTATCACCAGCAGCTGTTGTATCGACTGCTTTCACTTTAAAGGCAGGGACAAAACCAGTTGCAGTTGGTGTTGCATAGAATGAACCCTTAGAACCAACTGTGATAATCACCACTTTGATGCCTAATTTGAACATTGCTTCAGCGTTGGCTTTCATTGAAGCTTCGTCAGTCACTTTAATGCCTGTAATGATTTCTGATTCGGTTTCGTTAGGGACGATCATGTCTGTCACTGCTAATAATTCGGCTGGAATATTCTTGATAGCAGGTGCTGGGTTCAAAATTGTTTGAACGCCGTTTGCACGGGCAATCTTGAAAGCTTCGATGATGGCAGGGACTGGTACTTCGAATTGTGCCACAATTCGATCGGCTTCTTTAATGGCTGCTTCTGCTTCGTGGATATCTTCAACAGTCACGTCTTGGTTAGCGCCACCGTAAATTAAGATGCTGTTTTGACCGTGAGCATCAACCATGATATAAGCTTGGCCTGTCCCAGCTGTTTCTGAACAACGGACGTGATCGACGTTCATGCCGTCTTTTTTGAATGTGTCGAGCATGAAGTCAGCAGCACCTTCTTTACCAACCTTACTAATGAAAGCCGTTTGGGCACCTGAACGAACAGCTGCGATTGCTTGGTTAGCACCTTTACCGCCACCAGCAACTGCGCGGCCATCCATTGCTAAAGTTTCGCCAGGTTGTGGAAAACGCTGAACGTTTAAAATTGTGTCGACATTGGTTGAACCTAATACGATTACTTTTTTCATTTGAATACCCTCCTGGTTGTTAAAATACAACGCCACTTTCTAAAATAATGTTGGAATAAGGTGTCATTTCACCTGTTCTGACAAATGCTTTGGCCTTATTTAAGTCTTGTTTCATTTGTGAATGATCAATAAATTCGATTGGTGTCTCCCCAATTAAAGCTTTAATCGCCTCTAATTGTTCTGGATTTGCCGTTTTAATTTCATTTGCTAAGTAAACTTTTTGCACTTCTAATTCACTTAAGATATTTGTTAAAACTTGGATAAAACTCGGTACACCATTTTCAATGGCCACATCAATCTTCTTCGTACCAGCTGGTACTGGCATGCCAGCATCCCCAATACTTAATGTATCGAAATGTCCCATATCTGAAATAACGCTCGAAATTTGTGTGTTAATCACCTTTGTTTTTCTCATGACACCAATCTCCCTTATTTTTATTTAATAAATGCTGTGACAGAACCTGCCACTAAGACTAATAATAAACCAACCATTACGGCGATCATTTCTTTTTTTGATTTCTTTTCTTTTAAGATGTAAATCCCACCGATTGTCGCAAAGATAACACTTGTTTGTGATAAAACAAAACCAGTTGCTAAGCCGTTGACAGATGGTTGTGCTGAAATCAAGTAAGTTAATGCCGCAAAAGCGAAGAAGAACCCACTGAAGATGTTCTTATATGAAGTTGCTTCTTTAAATGGTTTATAATCTTTTTTAGTTTGGGTTAAGCCGAAGATAATCCCGACAATTGTCATCCCAATGGCTTGTGGTAAGAAACCTTGGAAACCATCAGCACTGACTGCTTGTGGAAAGGCTGAATAACCTAAGTAGCCTAATTCACCGACTAGTAGTAACAAGATGCCCTTAACAGCACCGCTCTTGCTAGCACTTGATTTATCTTCACTCCAAGCGGTGAGATAAACGCCGATGATAATTAATGCAATCGCTGTAAAACCGATTAATTTTGATTGTGAACTTGACCAGTTACCTAGAACGAAGACACCCCATAAAGATGCCCCAACTAATTGAAAGCCGGTTGTAATGGGCATTGTTCTAGAAACACCCATTGTTTCGAAAACATGGAAAGTAATAATTTGTGCCAGTGCCCAACATGCACCTGAAATTAAACAGAAAATGAAAGTTTTTGTTTCAGGAATTGGTGTCCCACGGAAAATGGCAACGACAATTGCTAGAATTAATGTCCCAAAAGTTGTCCCCAGGATTTGGCTCGCTGGTTTACCACCAATTTTACCAACAATAACTGGGAAAATCCCCCAGCCAATCATCGGCATTAAGCCGATTAAGATATTTACAGCGTTCATTATAATTTCCTCCAAGCCTATTTAATCAATTAGTAAAACGTTTTACTAACTATCTTGATGATTATTATAAATGACCCATTTCGATAATTCAACCCTTTTTGAAAACGGTTTACATCCTAAACATAAAAAAAGATTAATCAGGCACCGTTTCCGCCCAATTAATCTTTTTAAATTTATTTTTTCTTAGCTTGTGAATAACCGCGTTTTGATTTATAACCTGCTTCTAAAATCATCAGCATATCATCATAATGTCGTTGTTGCGTCTCTTCAGCCTTAGCGCCGTAAACATAGCGCGCCCATTCCCGTTGGTACCCAGGTGTTAAGGCGTCGAAAAAAGTTTTCACGGTTGGCCGTGTCTCAAGTCGCGCACTTAATTTTGGAATATCAACTTCAAATTCAGATAATGGTTTTTGCGCCATCTTCAATCACTCCATTATTTTAACCGCATGACATCTCTGGCAATCATTAATTCTTCATTCGTTGGGACAATTAAAACCTTGACCTTAGAATCATCAGCACTAATAATCCGTTCTTGGCTGCGGACATTATTTTTATCTTCGTCCAATTTTACACCAAAACAAGCAAGTTGTTTACAAATATCTGCCCGCAATTCACTCCCGTTTTCACCACTACCAGCAGTGAAAACTAACGTATCAATGCCGTTCATTAAAGCAACGTATGAACCCACGTACTTAACAACACGATTGACAAAAATTGATAACGCCAACGCTGATTGTGGCCGTGTATCGGCTGTTTCTTCCAAATCACGCATATCTGGTGAAAGTTCTGAAATGCCTAATAAACCTGATTTGTGATTTAAAATATCAATCATTTCGGGCATCGTAATTTCTAATTTCTTCGCTAAGAAAGCGACTAGAGAAACATCGATATCACCAGAACGTGTCCCCATGGTAATCCCGGCAAGTGGTGTAAAGCCCATTGAAGTATCAACGGCATGGCCATCTTGGACCGCGGTGATTGAAGCCCCGCTTCCTAAATGAAGCGTAATCATTTTTTGTGATTCTAGCGGTGTTTCTAAGATTTCAGCGGCTCGATGGGCAACGTAACGATGACTCGTCCCATGCGCACCATATTTTCTTGCGCCATATTTTTGATAATATTCTTGCGGAATACTGTATAAATAGTTTTCGGGTGCTAAGGTACTGTAAAAAGAAGTGTCAAAAACCGCTACTTGTGGCACACCTGGTAGTAGTGCCGTAAAGATCTTGATGTAATAGGCCTGTGTTGGATTATGCAATGGCGCATATTCTGCTAAGCGATTAATTTCGTCCAATGCCACTGGATTGATAACCATTGAATCACTGAAGGCTTCACCGCCACCAACAACCCGGTGGCCAACACCTGTAATTTCATCCAAATGACTAACAATTCCTAATTCCTTCAAGCGTGTCAGTAAAAGTGTCGCTGCCATTTCATGAGTAGTCACATCTTGAACTTCTTTAAATTTTTGATTGTCACCATATTTAGCGGTAAACACCGAATCAGATAACCCTAAGCGATCGATCATCCCTTTGGCGATAACTGTTTCACTGGGCATTTCAAATAATTGCCATTTTAATGTCGAGCTGCCCGCGTTAATTGCTAGAATTTTTTCCATGTTATCGTCTCCCAATCTATAAGTAATTCCTTCATGCCACAATTGTAAGCAATTTCATAAGAAGTTACAAGCATTGATTTAATAACACACAAAAAGGGACCACCCACCAAAACTGAATTTAGTGGCTGATCCCGATTGTTTTATTATTTTGCGATTTTATCGTTTGATTGGATATTTTGAACCTTTTCCAAGAATGAACGCCCCATTTTGTTATCTTGGTAATTGCTTGGTTCAATAACATCTAAATAGAATTGATCAATAAATTGAATTAAACCATCGATTTTTTCCCGACCCATTTGTGTTTCGATTTCTTGATACTTTTGTACGTAACGACTAACCAATCGATCTAAAACATCTTGACCTTGTTTTGTTAAACTTAAGAATTTAACACGTTGATCTGATTGTAAATGTTCTTCAACAACGTAGCCGTTTTCTTTAAGTAAACGACATTGACGTGAGATTGCAGAACGACTAACACTCATTGTTTTAGCTAATTTGCTACCCGTTAAATCGTCGTTAGTGGCGATTTCATACATAATCAAGAATTGATCAAATGATACTTTATAATTCAAACTTTCCCCACTAACAAAATCGCTAAGATTGCTGATAACCCAACGATAAATGAGTGATAGATGGGTGATAACTTCCCAGTCTTCAGAATATTTCCCCGTGATCTTTGATGACATAATTGAATCTCCTTTTTATAAATACAAGTAATGAGGGCCAAGAATAATTAATGGTTTTAATTTGATTACTAACAACCATAGTAGCATATTCTTTCAAAAAAGAAACCACCTGTTTTCATTAATTTGGTACAAAGTCACTTAATGATTAACAATTATATTGCAATGCTAATTATTGCAACGACAACTATCCGTAACATCCTTATTAAAAATTCTATTATTTTGGTATTATCATTAAAAAAGAGCAAACTACTAACCAACGTTAGTAATTCGCTCTTTTAAATTTATTAGAGGTTGCGATCCATATTGAATGTCAATTTAGATAAATTAATTCCTGACATGACGAGTTCGCCAATCATGCCCATGGCCTTATCTTTCATGGTTTTAACAATCAAATAATTTTTTTCTGTTAAATATTTTGTAAGGGCTTCGCCTTGGTAATTCTTAGCTTCTTCTTCAATACTATCCAACATTGTCCGTAATTCTTGTTTACAGCTTGTTAGATAATCAACGTTGCCTTGAATGTGTTGGCTGTAATGGCCTTCAACCAAGACTGAAATTGTCCGGTACATCCAATAAGCACTGTTAATATCCCATTTCATTGGTGTTTCACTGAAGCTAGGATCTGTATCATTAGCATTCGTAAAGAATGGAATAAATGGTGTGTAAGTTGGCATTCCTAAAGTAATCCACATAATGGCAGCTTGTTCTTTAGGCACGTCGTTTCGCAATTGTAAGATATGCGCATTTTGTGTTCTGTTTAAACCAATTGGACGATAGCGATACTTGTCAGCATCTGCGCCGTGGCCCATTGGATCGAATTCAGTTTCGTTATAATGTGAGCCAAGCAACATTTCAATGTCTTCAACACTAATCTTATGTTCAATCTTGCGAATGAAAGGTAAATCAGCTGATTCAGGTGACATGTCAAATTCAGCATCAAATAAGTGGTGTGCGTACCAAACACGAGGTGTGTTGTAGTGACGATCTTTTTCGTTCATTGTGCCGAAGATATGGCGGAAGTTCCAGCCTGTCTTATCTGGATTCAAATGATGTTTTTCAACATATTCTTGAATCCCTTCAGCCCACATGAAGTTATCAGTATCGTTAAAATCAACTTGTTGAATCGCCACTTGGTTTGCCGCTACAGCATAACCATCATCTGGAATCCGTTGTGCTAGCCAAAGATGACCGGTAACAATTTCCATATACCAAACTTCATCGTGATCACTGAACAAAACGCTATTGCCTGCAGGTGAACCATATTGTTTGATTAAGTTACCGAGGTAGCTAACCCCTTCGCGAGCTGAGTTGATATAAGGTGCGACCATTGCTTGCATACAATCTTCGTCTAAACCATCTTTAACCAATGGATCATAGGCCAATGACTTTTCGTTACCGTACGTACTTTCAGTACAACTCATCGCAACGTTAACTTCATTAATACTACTTTCGTCATAGTAACCTTTGTTCTTGTAATCCACATTGGGCACCGCTGGCCAGCGGTAACCGTCTTCTGGTAAAGTCGCTTCAAAACCGTTCAACCAAGATTTAATTTTTTCACCCTTACGGCCTTTAACTGCCGGATTCATATAGAAACGTTGGGGGGTTAAGGGCATAAAAGTATCATCATTGCGGGCAATCATTGTTGAGCCGTCAAGTGATGCTTTTTTACCAACTAAAATTGTTGTACAAGCTGATTCCATGTCTATCGCTCCTTTTGATTTAGAGAACATTAAATTATTCTCATAAAGATACTATTAGTGTACGCCCGCCTCGGTCGAATGTATACCCATATTCATAAGATTCTCTAAAACAATCATCAAGTCACTTAAAAATTAGAGTTTCTTCATTAATTTATGTTTGAGCAATCTTTTCATGATATATTATAGATTAAGTATCCTAACAATAAGGTGGTTTCAAAATGAAAAAATTAACACACGTTCTGTTGATGCTCATGGCTAGTTGTTTCGTGATTCTAGCCGGTTGTCAGAATAAAACGACGGTCCCTGCCGCCGCTACTAAAACCGAGGATCAAATTGAACAGTATGTTCAAAAGGTCAACCAACTTTACGCTGACGCAGACCATAAAAAACCTGCAAAATTAACTGCTACTAACAAGCATAAAATCATCAAATCCGCTAAAAAATTAGATGCCAAAATTTCTGATAATCTCTATATGAGCGCATTATCAAGCAAATCTAAGTCCGCCTTCAAAGCAGCTCAAAAGGACTTAAAGCGCATTGATACTGATGCCCCCGCTGAAAAAACTGAGAAAAAAGCCAAGAAAACTAAGGATAGCGACTTCTTCGATGCTGATGGGATTGTCAAAGATGGTCTCCAACTTGGTTCAGAATCGGATTATGCTAATGACGCTAAAAAATTAGCGGCTTATAAAGAAGCGAAAGCGCAACAAGCAGCGATGACCGCTGTTGATAATCTCTTTACAAACAGCAATCATACTGCTATTCCAGCAACCCTAACGACTGAAGATTTCACCTACGCTAAAGCACTTGTTGAAAAAACAACTCACAAGAAATTCAAAGAACGCTACTTAAAACTGATCAAGGAAGCTAAAGCCCAATTTGATAGCTATAATACTAGCGAATCATCAACGGCTACTAGCCAAAGCAGTTCATCAACTGATACAACTGCTACCGATCAAACAACACAGGCAACCGATAATACAGTTGATAACACGGCTGCTACAAACAACCAAACGACAACTAATAATAGCTACACACAGCCCACAACACCAACAACCAACACAAGTTACTCAGCTACTAATACTCAAAACAGTACGCCTGCTAACAGTGACAATAATAATGGCACTGCTGCTACTGATAATAATACGAACGGTACACAATCCGACTCATCAACAAGTGATAATCAGATTACAACGCAATCGCAATCTGACGGTTTGTTACAATAATTTAATCTGGCTGTAACATAAAGAACGGCTATCGAAATATTTCGATAGCCGTTCTTTTTCAGTAGAATACGAACATTATTTATAAAAGATAGTTATTAAACGCTACCTTTTTAACATAATCCGTCAATTAGTCTTTTAAATCCTGACATCTTAAGAAACTTGTAACACCGCGCTAACTATTATGTAACATGTTTGTCACGTTAGAATGATATGCTTATTGAGCACGATAAATTAAAACAAACTTAAACGTCTAAAAACAAACTTCAAAGGAGCACTTCAATCACAATGAAAAAACAAAAATTAACTTATTTATCATCTGGTATCGTTGGTTTAGCTGGTCTTGCATTAATGGGTATCCAAGCTAATGAAGCTCAAGCTGCTACTACAGGGACAGTTAACTATGCAGACGGTGCTACAACTGTTTGGACAAGTCCTGAAGTTGGTCAAAAACCTACACGTTACTTAACAAACAACCAAAACGTTACAATCAAAAATACAAAACAAGTTTACGGTCAAACATGGTATCAATTAGCTGATAACGAATGGGTTGCCGGCGAATTCGTCAAAACAGGCGCAACAACACCAGCAGCTACAACTGCTGCTCCTGCTGCTAAAGACACGATCACAGTTAACTACAAGTCTGGTGCTACAACAATCTGGACAAACACAACTGCTGCTCAACCAACTGGCGCTTACTTAACTTATGGTAAGACACAAAACGTTATTGCTTCTAAAACAGCTAATGGCGTTACATGGTACCAATTAGAAAACAAAGGTTGGGTACCTTCTAGCTACGTTGTTTTAAACAACCCTAGCTTAGCCGGCGTCACACCTATTACTGATGCACCAGCTGTTACACCAGTTGCAACAACAACTGCTACAACAACACCAGCAGCTTCAACAACTACGACAACTCCTGCTGCTACAACTGCAACTTCTGAATCAGCTGCTCAAACATCAACAACACAACAAGCACCTGCAGCTTCACAATCATCAACAACGCCTGCTGCTCCTGCTCAACAACAATCATCAGTTGCTACTTCATCATCAACAAGCCAAGCAACACAAACTCAAACATCACAAACTAGCACTTCAGTAGCACCTGCTGCACAATCAGCTTCAACACAACAAAGTGCTCCTGCTCAACAACAATCAACAACACAAACTCAAACACAAAACACAGCTTCAAGCTCAAACACAACAGCAACAACACCTTCACAATCAACAAACACAAACAATTCAACTGCTACAAGCGGTAACGCACAATCAGTTGTTAGTGCTGCATTATCACAAATCGGTACACCTTATGTATGGGGTGGCTCAACACCTGGTGTTGGTCTTGACTGTTCTGGTTTAGTACAATATGCATACTCACGTGCTGGCGTTTCATTGGGCCGTATCACAACTGCTCAAGAAGGTGCTGGTCAACGCGTATCACTTAACAGCTTACAACCTGGCGATATCATTTTCTGGGGTGGCGCTGGTGCATCATACCATGATGCTATCTACATCGGTGGTGGCCAATACGTTCACGCACCACAACCTGGCGAATCAGTTAAGATTGGTACAATCTCAAGTTACTTCATGCCTTCATTCGCAGTACGCGTACTTTAATCATCAATGCATGAATCAAAAAGAACCGCTAATTAAATTAGCGGTTCTTTTTTTGCGTCTGAAACCAATATATGATCTTCAAAAAATTTTTATTAAACTAATCAGAAATTAAAAGACCATCCAAAAGCCACTTTTACAAGTCGGTTTCAGATGGTCTTTTAAAATTATTTTGATAATTCATTATAATTATTTTGCTGATTTACGTTCCTTCAAGAAGTTCAATACAGCTGTTGTTTCAGCATTACGTTTTTTAGCATTCTTTTGGTTGATAGGACGACGGTTACCAGAAACACTAACATGTAAGTTTTGTGACATTTCGCATTTCCTCCTTTCATGCATATATTCTATTATTCTAATCTGAATTGACTTTTTTTTCAAGTAATGTTTAAGCCTTTGGTAACTTTCTAAAATGGTTCAATAACCAACTGGTGATGGGAACGGTTGCTATCACGCCAATTACCCCGATTAGCAACGTTAATATCTCACCAATTAAAATTTTATGATTTAATATTTTAGCGAGCGGATAACCCAATTGGATGAACCAAATCGTCAATGATAGGAAGCTTCCAAAGAAACTAAAGAACAGTGTGTTGAAGGCTGTCGCAATAATTTTCTCACCAATCGCGATTCCCGCTTTAAACAAAGGTGCCGGTGCCATCTGTTCATCATATTCCAAAATTTCAACCAACCCGCTGGCAACTGCAATACTCGTTTCTGCGATTGCGCCTAAACTGGCTAAAACCGTCATGATCATGCCAACTTGCGGAAATGATAACCCGATTGCCAGACCAAAGCCTTCAATCTCTTCAGCATCCTCTGCCCCAAAGCCATAGGTTGCCGTCCAGTGACTGATTGGCACAATGATAACTAACAATGCCAGCACTACTAACAACGACGTCACAAACGCTGTCTTAGCCGTTAAAGGTTGCTTGGTATTCATGAAGATTGATGTCGCCAACAAGATCAGACTCAATAGCCCGCTGACCACTAAGGGATTAAAGCCCCCGGCAATCAAGACCAGCGCTAAAATAATAACGACGAAGTTCAACCCCAGGCTGAAAAAGATAGTTAATCCTTGCCAACCACACACTAGTATTAATAGTAGTAATAAAACACCCGTTAATAACATCATAAGCGGCGCACCTCCACTAACTGACTTGCCAACAAGCTTGTCACCGGCACAGCCAAGGTAATGCCGATTGCGCTAATCACGGTTTGTGTGAAGCCCAAGGTCATCGTGCGCGATAGTGTATAGGCAATTGTATTCCCGTTTCTCAGATACAATAAAATAATCGGAAAGGCTTCTGCCATAACAATGAAGAACAAGACATTAACAAGTGGACCGATAATTTCTCGACCAATCGTTAACCCTGAGTTAAAGAGTTGTCGTCTCGTCACATTGGGCTGTTCAAAAGCTAACTGTTGAAGTGACGATGAAATATCGGTCGCCTCATCCATGACAGCGCCCAATATTCCTAGCACGACTTCCGCCAAGAAAACCGTCTTGTAGGGTTGGAGCTCGTAATCCATTGTTTCGTAATGGAGTCCTTGGTCGCCACTGATTTTTAACAGGATAACGCTCAACAGTAATGCCAAGAACGTGGCCCCAATTGTCGCACCAAATGACACCACCATTTGCCGATTCGGCCCGAGTACCAGCAATAACGTCAAACCAGTTAAAACTACGGCGAGTCCACACATCAACGGCAATAACCAACGACCACCAGTTGTAGCGTTAAAGTGAAGCGCGATAATGAAGAACACGAGGTTCACGACGACACTCAAAATCGTCATCAGTCCCCTTTTAAGCATCATCACAAGTAATAAGCTAAAGGTCCCCAGGATCACAGCTACTAGCACTGTATCGCGCTTAGGTTCGTTTAAGAGCCATTGATGGCGGTCTTGATCATGGTGTAAGAAAACTTGCTGGCCCCGATAATAACGATAACTATCGGCCAGAGATTTGGAATAGGTATTTTGGAGCTGAATCGTCTGCCCTTTGCGCTTCGTATTCAAGAACCGCCCCGTTACTTTTTGCTGGATCTCGGTATCTTGATTCTGGTAATCATCCGTTGTTTTTGTTTTTTGAATCGTTTTGACAGCCGTCACTTGGATCAACGGTTGTTTGTAGCGCGTCGCATCGTGGTATGTTGCTAAAACCCCAATCATGCAGATCAACAAACCACCTAGCGCCAGCCATAAGCGTTTATGTTTCACAGTTGTCACCTCAGATTATATTGTAGCGGTTTGCCTGCTAATCACCAAACGTTTATCGCAAATTTAATCAATCATTTAACCGACTGTGTTTTAACCCGTAGCTGAAATAAATGATTAAGCCCAAAATGAACCAGATCCCCGCTGCCATCCAAGTGACTGCCGGTAATTCGAATAACATGAATAAACAAAGTAAGCCCGATAATAGTGGTAACCAAGGATAGAGCGGTACTTTGAAGCCGTCTTTATTCGGAATATCCTTTCTTTTACGCAATGGAATCACCCCAATAGACATGAAGAAAAAGGCAATTAACGTCCCAATATTGACCAGATTCGTCAATTGATCTAATGAAACGAGCCCTCCTAGTGTCGCGATAATCACTGTCACTACACGGACACTGTTGACTGGTGTTTGGTGGCGTGTTTCAATTTTACCGAGCATCTTAGGTAACAAACCATCCCGACCAATTGAATAAACTAACCGCGAACTACTGTAAGTCATCGTCAACATCATTGTGAACATCCCAGCCAAAGCACCGAGTGATAATAAGCCCGCGAACCAGTTTTGGTGCACGACTTGTAAGGCAAAAGCGACTGGATTAGCCACGTTTAATTCCCGATATGACACCATCCCAGTCAAAACAAAAGCAACTAAAATATATAATAACGTACAAATTACTAAGGTCCCGATAATCCCAATTGGTAAATTCTTTTGTGGATTTTTTACTTCGGCCGCCGAAGCCGAGACACAATCAAAGCCTAAATAAGCGAAGAATACTAATGATGCGCCCTTGAAGACCCCACTAACACCAAACGGCATGAATGGTTGCCAATTAGACGACTTTACGTAGAAAATGCCGACGACTAAGAATAGTAGCACAACGCCGATTTTAATCGTCACCATCAAATTATTGATGCGTGTCGATGAACGCGTCCCAGACATCAATAATACTGAAATAAGCGTCACAATTAGGACTGCAAATAAATTGATATAAGTGCCATGTGCCGGATCAAATGAACCGGTAATCGCCTTAGGAATATGCACGCCGAAGCCTTCAATGAAGGACACGAAGTATGCAGACCAACCGGTTGAAACGGCCGCGACTGATAACATGTATTCCAAGAATAATGCCCAACCTAACAACCAACCAATCAGTTCTCCAAAAATAATATTGCCGTAAGAATACGCACTCCCCGCGACTGGCAACGCTGATGAAAATTCAGCGTAACACATTGCGGCCACTGCACAGACCACTGCCGCAATCATAAATGACAACGTAATGGCCGGCCCACTGTGTAACGCGGCAATCGTGCCCGGTAAAATAAAAATCCCAGTCCCAATGACCGCCCCCACGCCTAATGCAATTAAATCCTTAGCCGTTAGTGTTTTAGCTAAACGTTGATCTTGTTGAAGATACCGCTCAAGTGACTCTTTTCTGAATAATCTTGTCCCTAAACCCATCTGCAAAACGCCCTCTCGATGCTTTATTTGGTAGTACTAAACGTGTTCTGTAACCCATATTCTTCCAGTTAACCTTGAGTGCCGAGCTGTGCTAATGCTCAAAGTCAAACCGTTTCAAACGCACTCTTTTTCTAATAATAAAAAAAGGAGCCCACTAGTCTTCACTAGTGAGCTCCACCAGGAAGATGACTCGGGTTACCCAGTCATCTTCCAGTTTATTAAGGTTTATCATGTAATAGACAATCTCTTCCCTTAATCAACCAGTCGAATTCTGGGTTTCTTAAAGAAAAAGTTAAAGGCAACTCGTTGCATTGTCATCATGATAAAACCTCCTTGTTATTATTAGTTTCTAAGTATAGCCAAGACACCCAAAATTGTAAAGCCTTTTTTAAGCAGTTGTTTTTTCAAAAGGAATCTGCTAGAATTTAAAACAACTTATTCAAAGGATGTGACTGGCATTGAAAATTGCAGGCTAAATTTCTGACAACTCGATTGGTACTAAATGGCCCCACGTTTGGGGACCGTTTATTTCTGATTGTCGTTAGAGCTAGCTTGCGTTTATTTTCAGGGCCGGTAAAAAACCAGACTTGTTAACAGACGCCCTCAGTAGCGTCTTTTTTGTGCATGCAAAACGACAATCAACCAATCTCATTTAAATTTATGAGGTGATATTAATGGGCACAATCCAATTCAAACAATTAACATTCAACTATCCAGATCAAGCGACGCCTCTTTTCAAAGACGTCACACTTCAATTCGATGCTAGCTGGCGCTTAGGCTTAATCGGGCGCAATGGCCGGGGGAAAACAACGCTTTTAAAACTACTCCAACGCCAATTAGAATTTGACGGACAATTGATAACCGATCTAGACTTTCACTACTTTCCACAAACCGTAGCCGATCCTAACCAATTGGCCCGCGACGTTTTAATGACACTCGGCCAATTGGATGACAGCACCTTTTGGCAGATTGAACGAGAACTCAATTTACTCAATATTGATCTCGACTGTCTCTGGCAACCATTCAACACGCTGAGTCCTGGCGAACAAACTAAGGCACTCTTAGCGTTATTATTCATCGACGAGCACCATTTTCAACTCATCGATGAACCAACAAATCATCTCGATCAAGATGGTCGCGATACCGTGGCACACTATTTACAACAAAAAACAGGGTTCATCGTCATCAGTCACGACCGGCACTTTTTAAACCAAGTTATCGATCACGTCTTATCAATTAACCGAGCAGATATTACCGTCCAACAAGGCGATTATCAAACCTGGCAGACCACTCAGGAACAACAAACCCAATCCGAACAGCATCAAAACAGCCTGCTCAAAAGTGAAATCAAACGGTTGAATCAAACAGCCCAACAAAAATCTCAGTGGTCCCAACAGGCTGAACGTGGTAAAAATGCGGCAAGTGTCAAAAACGAAAGTGCTAATCTCGATAAGGGCTTCATTGGACACCGCGCCGCTAAGGTAATGAAGCGTGCTACAACCATTACCGCCCGTAGTGAACAAGCGGCGAGTGAAAAACAAAGTCTGCTTAAAAACGTTGAAATTACTGCACCGCTAACAATGAACAATCAACCTTTAAAACCACAACAAATCGTTCTAACTGCAACCGACTTAGTGCTTGAACAAGATGGACGCGCCCTAAATCAGCCGTTGTCCTTTGAATTAAAGGCCGGCCAACAAGTGGCGCTAACCGGCGCTAACGGTACAGGAAAATCAACCTTTATCAAAGCCTTACTCGCACTTCCTGAAATGCATCATCAAGTCAGTGGGCAGTTGACCATTGCGCCGCGAATCAAGGTTTCTTATTTACCACAAGATTTTGCGCAGCTCAGTGGCTCACTAGCTGACTTTGCAGCCGCTAAAAAAGTGTCCCTTGAACAATTACTCTCAACTTTACGCAAACTGGGTTTTGAGCGGGAACAATTCAACCACCGGCTTGAAACGATGAGCATGGGTCAAAAACGTAAGGCCGCCCTCGCCCGCTCACTTTGTGAGGAGGCGCAATTCTACGTCTGGGACGAACCGCTGAACTATCTGGATGTCATTACCCGCGAACAACTCCAAACATTAATTGCCCAAACCCGACCAACGCTCTTGTTCATTGAACATGACCGTGACTTTATTGATGCTGTTGCTAGCCAACGTTATCAATTGATCCCGCGCTAATTAACTAATACGTATTATCTGAATAATAAGTCGTATTCAAGCCATCAGTATTAAACGTCTTATTAGTATCGTCTTTAAAGAAATTGGTATTTAATTGGTTCAATTCAGTCTCCGTATTACTTAAAGTTTTGGTTTGTAACCCGAGACTCTCACGAAGTTTGTTAGACGTTGCTTGCAATTTATCGGTCGCAATCACTTGATAAGAGCTACCGTTAATCCAAGCCTCTTTCCCGATGATTTGACCACTCGTAATATTAGTCCCACATTGATGATAATTTTCGATTAATGTTTTCGTTTGATCAGCCGTTAAATCCGTACTAATATGCTTGCCTAATTTAGTCATCAAACCAGATAGATGGACCAAGTATTGGGGCTTTTGAATCTTATCAGCGACCCCGCGCAAAACTTCTTGTTGACGCAACTGACGACCATAATCACCACGGGGATCTTGGTATCTCATCCGTGTATAAACTAGGGCCTGCTTACCATTCAAATGGTGGCGGCCCTTTTTGATTGTCTGCCCATCGAAACTCACATCGATATTCGTTTTAACATCAACACCATCGACGAAATCAACTAGTTCCTTGAGCGCGCCCATATCAATCGTGACCGAATAATCGATTGGCACACCGATAAATTCACTAACGGTTTTTTTAGCCATCTTCGCTTTTCCCAGTTCATAGGCCGCATTAATTTTTTGAACATTCTTAGTCTTGCTGCCAACCATTTCGGCGAGCGAATCCCGCGGAATTGAATAAACTAAGGTTTTCTTAGTTTTAGGATTTAACGTAACCACCATCATCGAATCCGAGAGACCGCGATCGACACGCCCGTCAGAACCTGTATCGGCCCCTAATAATAAAAATGAGATAGGTTTATCCTGATTAATCCGGTTGGAAACCTGTTTATTTTGGGTTTTAATCGCATGGATTGCTTGATTTTCTTTTATTTTGTAAAAACCCCCACTAATTACTAAAATAACCCCGATAACCCCTAATACAATCTTTAACTTCTTCAAAATAACGACTCCTATCTGTTTACTAATCTCCTATTCGAGTATATTAAAAATCGTTAAAGATGGTCGTTTTATTAAGTCAACTTAATACTTTTAAGGCTTTTTTATTATTTCAGCATTCAAAAAAGTTCCCATCTGATTAGGATGGGAACTTTTTTGTTTAAACGTGCTTTTCAAAGCTGACGCTTGCGCTTAGCACCGTATTGCAAACAACCAGCCATGCTGGTTATTCACAACACTCAGCTAATGCTCAGCATCAAACCACTTTGAACGCACTCTTTTCTTAAACGTGCTTTTATAAGACATGGTCCTGCGTTTAGCGACAATTGGTGAACAATCGCTTTCAGCGCTCATTCACCAATCTATGCTAATCCTCAGACCATTACCGCCTTATAACGCACTCTTTTTTTAGTCTAATTTCTTTTCCAATTCGCTGACAATTTCTGCATGTTTTGCTTCTGTTAATTTAATTTTTGCCATGAAGATTAAAGCAGAAACAATTAATAAAGCCATTGGTACGAAGAACATATATGTCTTGAATTGTAATAAACCACCATTTGTAATATCGCTTGGTTTAGCGTTACCTGTCATACCTGCGTGAATTGCGGCAATCCCAACAACACCGTTGGCAAAGGCACCAGCTAATTTATCCAATAATGGGCGAACGGCTAACGTAACAGATTCGTTACGTGTGCCACTCTTCAATTGACCATATTCAACACTATCAGTAATTGTCATTAAAGCTGCTAAGAAAACAAGTGGGTATGGGAAGAAGAATAACCCAACAGCGATTAAGACAACAACTAAGTTGCTACCAGCAAACAAGAAGAGAATGTAGCCAAGCATCATCATGGCAATCCCGCCAAGATAGATAGCACGACGGTGAATCAATGATACTAACGTTGGGAATAGGGCAACTGAGATGACCCCTAAGATAGCGGTAATCACACCAACTGTTGAAAAGGCTGCAGCGCGGCCCATGACATATTTGAAGTAGTAAATTAAAAGTGAATTTGTAATAACGTAACTAAAGGCAAATAAGAAATATGATAATGATAACCACATTAATTGATCATTTTTACCGATTACTTTGAAGACATCACGGAAACGAATCTTTTCAGTATTTTCACGGATAGCACTCTTTTCTTCTTTAGTACCGATAATCGTTGCTAAAGCGCCTAAGAATGAGACAACACCGATGACAACGGCGAACCCTAACCAACCAGCGCTAGTTTGTTCGCTACCATGTGTCCCTGAAAACATTTGTGAGAAGAATACTACGATTGGCACAATAACGATGATTACCCCTTGGGCGCCTAACGTTGAACCAAAACGAGCAATAGCCCCAAACTTCGTCCGTTTTTCTGAATCAACGGTTAAAGCCGGTAACATTGACCAAAACGCAATATCTTTAAATGAATAGAAGATATCCAAAATAACGAAAACGATTGCAAAAAGAACTAAGTATAAATAAGGGCTGTTTGTTGCTAAACCACCGAAGTTCGTGAAGATCATGATTAAACCAACAGAACTAATTAATGAACCAATTAGTAACCAAGGTTTAAATTTCCCCCAACGTGTCCGGGTATTATCAACCACCCCACCGATAAGTGGATCAAAGGCAATTTCAACAATCCGGATGACAACCATCATGGAAGTGACATAACCGATCATTTTAGCATTAAAAGCAGCATTTTTTGTATCGAATAATTGGCTAGTAACGAAAATCATAAAATAAGTGCTAAGCGTTGCGTAGAAAGCATCGTGGCCAAATGCCCCGAATGCATATGAACTATATTGTTTGATATCTTTTAGTTTTTTCATTGTTCAATTCCTTTCGTTTGATTTAAAACTAGTGATAACGATGTTCAATAATCTTTTCTAAAATAGCTTGGCGTTGCTTTTCCTTGGCTGTGCCAAACTGGTTTTCTTCTAATGAATTAAAATCATTTGCTAATAAAACGGATTCAAGATATAACGTCAATTGACGTTTAATATAAACCTTGTTGTCTTCGTTTGTTTGCTTCGGGTTTCCGGCGATAATGGCTGCTGCAAATTGATCTGCATCGATGGTTAATTTATTATCATTCATTCTAATAGCCTCTTTCTAAAATAGATTTTTAGCCGGAAACCGTTTAAGCGTGATCTCTAATCGCGGTGTAAACGTATTCTTCAGCTAACAAATTCATTTTACTAAACTTTTACTAAAATGTAAACGGTTAATTACATAAAAGTGTTTTAATGAATTTAATTTCATTTTAAATTTAATTATTAATAATTTGTTGAAATTTAATTTCACCAGCGTTATACTCTATTCATAGAAAGCGCTTAATATTTCGGAAGGAGTTCTTTATATGCTTGGTTTTTCTGTTTATCTTAACCACCCCTTTACTGAAGCTAGTCACAATTATCTACAACAAATGAAACAAGCTGGCTTTACCGAAGTCTTCACCTCGATGCACATCCCTGAAGATGATATTTCTCAATACACAACACGAATTCAAGCACTCAGCACTGCTTGTCGACAACTACATTTACAACTTATGATTGATATCGAAGCTAACTCATTATCAACAATCGGACTTACGCTAGACCATCCTGAAGATATCCTTGCATTTGGTATTACCGGCCTTCGCATCGACTACGGAATTGACAATCAAACAATTGCTAAAATATCGCAACATTTAAAGATAGCCTTAAATGCCAGTACACTTTCTCAAGAAGATTTAGAAGCACTCCAATCTGCCAACGCTAATTTCAGTAATATGGAAGCTTGGCATAATTATTACCCTAGAAATGAAACCGGTTTAGACCGAAAGTGGTTTCTGCATAAAAATACTTGGCTTAAACAAAACGGATTAACAACCCAAGCTTTTGTCCCTGGCGATGGTCAGCTTCGCGGGCCACTAGAACAAGGCCTTCCGACATTAGAAGCCCATCGTTATCAACATCCACTCGCTTGTGCCCTAGACCTTCTTAATTGCCAGACTGACAAGGTCTTTATCGGCGATCACTCCCTGGCATCAAATACGCTGATGCAATTTACTAATTTTTTCAAAAACCAATTACTGATTTTACATGTTCATAAAACAACTGCTTGGCCAAAGTACCTTACTACCCAACCCTTTCATAATCGACAAGATGTCGCTCGTGATGTCGTACGATTAGCGGAAGGCCGTTCGCTTTGTCAGACAGTTATCCACCCCAATCAAACAAGTGAGCGCCAGATTGGCAGTTTAACCCTTGATAATCAGCGCTATGGGCGCTATATGGGTGAACTACAAATCACAAAATATGGATTACCCGCCGACCCACGCGTTAATGTCCTAGGAACTTTAATCACAAATGAACACGCATTATTACCATTTATTCAGGCTGGACAAGCCATTCAACTAAAGGAGATTTAATATTATGGATTTAAGCCGTTTAACAACCGAAAATAGAAACGAAAAAACAATGCACTTGGACGAACTTTCAACTTCTAAAGTGCTCAGTTTAATGAACGAAGAAGATCAAAATGTGCCCCGCAGTATTCAAAAAGCACTCCCTGCCATTGAACAAGCCGTTCAAGCAATTATTAATAGTTTTCAAAATGGCGGCCGCTTAATCTATATGGGAGCTGGTACTAGCGGTCGTCTTGGCGTACTAGATGCGGCCGAATGTGTACCAACCTTCGGAACGGATCCAGAGATGGTGCAAGGCTTAATCGCAGGTGGCATGCAAGCCATGACCGTCGCCGTTGAAGGTGCTGAAGATTCTCAGCCCCTCGGCCGTGAAGATTTAGAAACAATTCATTTAACCGCTAACGATACAGTTGTTGGGATTGCTGCTAGTGGCCGAACACCTTATGTTATTGGTGGCCTTGACTATGCTAAACAGATTGGTGCTAGTACTGTTAGTCTTGCTTGTAATTTTGATGCACTCATTAGTCAACACGCAACAATCAATATTGAAGTCGAAGTCGGCCCGGAAATCTTAACAGGCTCAACTCGCTTAAAATCAGGAACCGCTCAAAAACTAGTCCTCAATATGCTCTCAACCGCTTCAATGATTGGGATCGGTAAAGTCTATAAAAACCTCATGGTCGATGTTAAACCAACAAATGAAAAGCTAATCGAACGGGCTAAACGAATTATCATGGCTGCAACCGACTGTTCATACGATGTTGCTCAAGCACAATTTTTAGCCGCCCATGAAGATGTTAAACTTGCCATCGTGATGATCCTAACGAACCTCCCCGTCACTGAAGCACAAGCTCGCCTTGCTACTGCGAACGGTTTTGTTCGTCAAACTATCTAATGTTTAAATTTTAAGGAGGTACTATTATGACTGAGAAAAAAGAAGTGCGTTTAGCAAGAGAAATATACGCCGCTGTTGGTGGTCCAGAAAATGTCGCTAAACTGATTCATTGTATGACACGGGTCAGAATGACAGTCCGTGATGATACTAAAGTGGATATGACCGCTCTCAAAGCTATTGACGGTGTCTTGGGAATTGTTGAAGAAGACACTCTCCAAGTGGTTGTTGGCCCGGGAATTGTTAATAAAGTCGCTCAAATCATGGTAGATCAAGTCGGCGTTAAGTTAGGCGAACCTTTCCCTGATAATTTAGGAGCTGATACAACCGCTAATATGACTGACCGCGAAAAAGTTGAAGCTAAGGCAGCCCAAGTTAAAGCAGCCCAAAAAGCAAAACAAAAAAGTACCCCAACAAAACGGGTACTCAAATCAATTTCTAATATATTCGTCCCATTAATTCCCGTGTTCGTAGGGGCTGGTTTAATCGGCGGGATTGCCGCTGTTCTTTCTAATATGTTGGTTGCTGGTACTTTAGGAACTAACTGGACTGAATTCGTGACGATTTTAAATGTCATCAAAAACGGCGTCTTCGCTTACCTTGCTGTCTATGTCGGAATCAATAGTGCAACCGAATTCGGTGCAACACCTGGTTTAGGTGGTGTAATCGGTGCCGTCACCCTCCTAAATGGTGTTGATCCTAAGATTCCACTGCACAACATTTTTAACGGTGATCCTTTAACAGCCGGTCAAGGTGGGATTATTGGGGTTATCTTTGCAGTCTGGGTTTTATCAATTATCGAGAAAAAATTACATCAATTCATTCCTGATTCAATTGACATCATTGTAACACCCACTATTTCACTACTATTGATCGGTGTCTTCACCATTTTCATCGTGATGCCAGTTGCCGGTGTTATTTCAAATTCACTGGTCGGTGCTATCAATTGGATTCTAAATGTCGGTGGAGCCTTCGCTGGTTTCGCTTTAGGAATGCTTTTCTTACCAATGGTCATGTTTGGCCTTCATCAAGTGTTAACACCTATTCATATCGAAATGATCAACAAAACCGGTTCAACTTTACTCCTACCAATTCTTGCTATGGCGGGCGCTGGTCAAGTCGGTGCTGCGCTTGCGCTCTGGATTCGTTGTCGTAAAAATAAAGAACTAACCAATATGATTAAAGGTGCGCTTCCTGTCGGTTTCCTTGGCATTGGCGAACCCTTAATCTACGGTGTGACACTCCCATTAGGTAAACCATTCATCACTGCTTGTATCGGTGGCGGGATTGGCGGGGCCGTTATCGGCGCACTTGGTGGCGTTGGTGCCATTGCTATCGGGCCTAGTGGTTTAGCCTTAATCCCATTAATTACAAATGGCCATCAAATGGCTTATATTCTTGGTCTATTAGCAGCCTATGCTGGTGGTTTCATCGCAACTTACTTCTTCGGTATTCCTAAAGATGCTACAATGGAAAAATAAAACTTAAAGGACTCTGACTGATATGGAAAGCATTCTATTCTCAATTCAACAGCAACTAACCACCCTTACTAAAACAGAACAACGGCTCGCAAAATATGTGCTCGCACAACCACAACTAATCCCCACAATGACTACTAGTGAATTGGCCAGTGCAGCAGACGTCAGTGCGGCCACTGTGGCCCGTTTTGGTAAGACAATTTGTGGTCAAGGTGGCTTTCCTGCTCTCAAGTTACGTCTTTCCTCTGAAAAAAAAGTCGATCAAAGCCTTTTTGATGAAATTAATCCAACTGATACAACGCTCGATTTAAAAAACAAGCTAACTTTTCGAATTAATCAGGCGATTACCGAAACCAATAAACGACTAGAAAACGAATGCTTAGAAATTTCTGCAGCCATCCTCCATCAAAAAGAAACGATTTTTATTTACGGATTAGGTGCTTCAAATATAGCAGCCGAAGACCTTCAACAGAAGTTATTACGGGTTGGTAAACCAGTCGTTCAATCACTAGATACCCACTTAATTGCCGCTGCCCTATCTGCTCAAAAAACACAAGCTGTTCTTGTCTTAGTTTCTAACTCAGGTGAAAAAGAGGATTCAATTCAGCTTGCTAAATTAGCTAAATCCCTCTCAATTCCAATCATTGTACTAACTCATAATGCGCAAAGCAGACTTGCTAAATTAGCAACAGTTGCGCTACAACATGATGATAGTGCCGAAAATAGTCAACTTAGAAGTGCCGCAACGACCTCTTTAATTGCCCAATTATATGCTGTTGATTTACTTTATTACAGCTTTTTAGAACAAGATTTTCAAGCCAATATGACTCAATTAACTGCTTCCCATCAAGCCATCAACGAATATTTTACAAAATAGGAGGATTGATTTACTATGAACTTATTTTCACGGAAGAAAAAAGAATTAGTCTTGAATGCAATTGCCGACGGTACGATCTTGCCGCTTGAGCAAGTGGCCGATGCTGTCTTCTCAACTAAAATGATGGGGGATGGCTATGCCATTAATCCCACGAATGGACAGGTCTACGCACCTGTTGCCGGAACGATTTCAAGTATCTTTCCAACTAAACATGCACTCGGTATTACCACTGACGGTGGCATCGAACTCCTCCTTCATTTGGGGCTAGATACCGTTGAGTTAGCCGGTGCCCCTTTTACCATTCACGTTGAAGTAGGCGAAACAGTGACCGTTGATCAATTACTTGTTGATATTGATTTACCAGCACTAACCGCAGCCAACAAAGCCGCAACCTGCATGGTAATCATTACTAACATGGATCAGGTCAAAAAACTAAGTACACCAGTTGCAGCAGACGTTACTCATGGTACAGCCATCCAAACCGTAACGCTCTAATTTAATCAAAATCTCTTAATCATCCTAAACCCCCGATATTGGCCTAAAAACTAATATCGGGGATTTTTGTATCATCATCAAGATTAGTTAAATCCCTTGAAAGCTCATTGTATTTTTCAAGTACTAAACTTAAAAATGGGGTGTAAAATTCCGGTTAGATACCGAATTTTTACACCCCATAAACTTACATTCAATATTTGAATCTAGATCTCCTGCATCACTTGGTAAACCGCTCCGATAATACCGGCTTCATTTTTTAAATCGGCCGCGACGACTGTCGGTAACGCAAGGTCTTTAATACTGTTATGAACACTTTGTACGTTTTGAATTTCAGCATTGAGTTGCGCCATAAACTTTTCGTTGGCGCTAATACCACCGCCAATAATCACCTTTTCAGGATCGAAAGCCACTATCAAATTAATAATCCCCTTCGCTAGGCTGTGGTAGTAACTCGTTAACACATTTTGTGCGAGGACTTCATGTTGCGCCGCCCGTTCAAAAATAATCCGAGCATCAGTCAGCTGATCAGCACTGAATTGGTTATAACGCCGCAATAAGCCAATGACAGTGGCACCTCTGAAGTTCAAGGAACCCATTTCAACATCAATCTCGTCATCTTCAACGAGCATCCACCCAAATTCACCTGAGCGCGCATGCGCCCCACGATAAATTTGGTTATTGATGACTAAGGCGCCACCAACACCGGTGCCCAGTACCAAACTTAGGTAGTTGGTAACACCTTTAGCGGCACCCAACCATTGTTCCGCAATCGCAGCTGCATTCGCATCATTTTCAACAGCCACGGGCAAGTTCAATTTTTCAGTCAATAAGCCTTTCAAATCGACACCGGTTAAGCATTTGACGGCGCCCGCTGTTGTTAAAAAACCGTCAGCTTGAACCACACCTGGCACACTAACCCCGACACCTGCAATCGGCGTTGCTTGTTGAAGATCCTGAATCATCTGCACTAATTTAGCAATTAACGTCGTTTGGTCTTGGGGTGTTTCAAATGCTTCTTTACGCACAATTTGGCCTTCTTGATTGACTAACCCAACTTTAATCGTTGTGCCGCCAATATCAATTCCAACAAAATTTGTCATTTTGACCCCCGCCTTTAATTAATTTCCGCACCGTTCGTCGCGATCATATCGCGATACCAATAGAACGAATCCTTACGATACCGATTGCCAGTGCCTTGTCCGTAATCGTCAACATCGACATAGATGAAGCCGTACCGTTTAGACATTTGGCCCGTGCTGGCAGCTACTAAATCAATACAGCCCCAAGGCGTATAACCCAATAACTGAACACCATCTTCCAAGACAGCCTTTTTCATCTGTAAAATATGATCGTGTAGGTAATTAATCCGATAATCATCATGAATCTGATTATCCGCCGTCTTTTCATCGATTGCACCTAAACCATTTTCTACAATAAATAATGGTAGGTGATAGCGATCTGTAAACCAGTTCAACGCGTAGCGTAAGCCGATTGGATCGACTTGCCAGCCCCATTCACTCGCCTCAACATACGGATTAGCAACCCGATCCTGATTTTCATGGTATTCTAGTTTGCCGGTATCTTGAACCGCAAAGGACATGTAGTAACTAAAGCCAATATAATCAACTTTCCCGGCCTTCAAAATGGCCATGTCTTCTGTTGTCATATCCAGGTTAAATTGTTTGCGGTCAAAATGATTTAATAACCACTGTGGATAAAAGCCGTTTGCATGGACATCGGAGAACCAAAGGCGTGTTTGCATCGCTCTTTGTGCAAATAAGATATCTGCCGGCTTAGATGTCAGTGGATAAATTGGGCACATCGCAATCATGCTACCAATTTCGAAATCCGGATTGATTTGATGGCCAATTTGAACCGCTTTGGCACTCGCTACCAATTCATAATGAGCCGCTTGGTACATCCCTTTTTCCTTGTCTTCACCTGGTTTGAATAATAAACCAGAATCCGTGTAGGCTGAGCCACCGTCTTCGTAATTCGTTTGGTTATTAATTTCATTAAACGTCATCCAATATTTAACCTTATGCTGATACCGTTTGAAACAAACCGTCGCAAAATTGGTAAAGAAATCAATTAATTTTCTATCGCGCCAACCACCATATTGTTGTACTAAATGATATGGCATTTCAAAATGGGATAGCGTGACCACTGGTTGAATGTCGTATTTCAAACATTCGTCAAAAAGATCATCGTAAAATTGTAACCCCGCTTCATTGGGTTCTGCTTCATCCCCATTTGGGAAAACCCGCGTCCACGCAATTGATGTTCGGAAACATTTAAAACCCATTTCAGCAAATAATTTAATATCTTCCTTGTACCGATGATAAAAATCAATGCCGTTGTGGTTAGGATAATATTCACCATCAACCACACCGTCAGTTATTTTTCGAGGCACACCGTGACTTCCTAGTGTCATTACATCAGCAATACTGAGACCCTTGCCCCCAGCTTGATAGGCACCTTCTAATTGATGGGCCGCAACTGCGCCACCCCACATAAAGTCTTGCGGAAATTCTTGCTTGTCCATGTCAATTCTCCTTTAACCAATTACTTTTGCGCATTGTTCAAAGCAACTTTGTTGGCTGCAATGACGAATGGTAAATAAGTTAATACTGAAATGCCTAAACATAAGAATCCGATAATTAACGCTAACCAGTTCCCACCAGTCCCTAAAAACGGCATCAATGGCCCAGGTGTGGTCCACGTTAACCCAAAGGCAGGCGTTGGAATCCAATTAAAGATAACGGTCACTGTGTACCCAACTAAAATGTTAATCACAGGTGTTAAAACAAATGGAATCGCCAAAATAGGATTCAAAACAATTGGTAATCCGAAGATCAATGGTTCATTAATATTGAACAAACCAGGAACTAAGGCTAATTTCGCAATTTCACGGTAATCTTTACGCCGTGATGCAATAAAGATGGCGATGATTAAACCAAGTGTCATCCCACTACCACCCATGTTGGCGAAGACGTCATTCAAAATACCCCAAGTTTCGCGGTAAGGAACGCCCCAAGCAGTCCCATGACTATTAATGAAGGTTTGGTTAGCTAAATCAGCTTCGGTAAACATAATTGACCGTAAAGCATTCAAGGTATTAGGCCCATGAATCCCGACTAACCAAAGTACATTTTGGACAACGGCGATAATCATAATCCCGAAGATGTTAACCCCAACATGCCGTAATGGCGTTTGAATCGTTTTATAGATAATTTCGTTAATGCCTTGTGGTGCGATTAATGAAATGAAGAAGTTAGCCATCGCAAAAATCATAATCATGATGACAATTGGAATTAAACCGTTGAAAGAACGGGCCACTGCAGGTGGTACCATTTCCGGCATCTTAATTCTCAACTTTTTGATATTGAATAATTTAGGTAAGAATTCACCGACAATCATCCCACAAATCATTGCGACGAATAAGCCTTGTGCGCCTAAATACGTCGTTGGTAGATATGAAACACCGTCTTTGACAACTGCTGGTGTGTATAAAATCATGAAGGCCGCAATCCCGGTCATCCCGATTAACATATCATCTGATTTGAAGTGTTTCGCTAAATTTCGAGCCACTAAGTATGCGATAAAAATAGAGAGAATATTCATAGTCCCATTGGTAACTGATGTGAATAATTGCTGTGCTTTTTCCAAATTTGGAAAGAATTTTGGTAAAAATAAAATCTGAGCGATAAAACCACTCTTAGAAAAAATTAAGTTATTTATTAAAATAACGAGCGATGCTGCCATCGTAATCGGAAATGTATACATAAAGGCATCACGAACCGCCGCGACATGTCGCTGTTCATTTAATTTAGTCGCAAACGGGACGATGGTGCGTTCCATAAAACTATTAAACTTATCCATGTAAAAACCTCCTAATGTAATCTATAATATTTTCAATAACTTAATTATAGTAAAACGGTTACATTAAATAAATATGTTTAGCCGATATTGCTACACATACCGGCTAGTTGTTATCTATACCATTCGTGGTACACCCTGTTCCATTTAATTGTTTAACGCAACTTGTTGTCGTAATTGGCGCAAAATGGCTTCAATAATATAGACACACGGCACCTGACTGGTCATGTCATAATATTGGTGAATCCGCGATTCTTCAATATTATAAGTCAGTGCATACCGTCCCATCCGCGCTAAAGGACTCTCTAAATTACCCGTAATCGTCACCAGTGTTGTATCTGGATCATTGACAAAATTATTGAGCATTTCAATTAATTCCGGCGTTTTCCCGGAAACAGACAACGTGATAATCACATTATTAGTCGTATTTTTTAGTTGCGAAGACAGTGGATAATAGGGATCTTTGACTGCACTACTGTTAAAACACAGTGCCGATAATTGCCGTGATGCGTACTCCGCAATCGCCCCAGATGCACCCATCCCCACTAAAAAAATATTGTCAGCCTCCAATAAAATCCCACCAACAATCTTAATCAGTCGAAGCAAGTCATCGGAAAAAGCCTCCATCGTTACCAATGGAAGCTCATCGCTTGGTTGTTCACCTGTTTTTAATTCACTCTTTAAAGACACCTTAAACTCCGGAAAACTATCGTAACCAATTTTCCGAATAAACCGCATGACTGACGAATTCGACACGCAGGCCCCTGCAGCCAGTTCCCTAACTCGCATATACGGGACCTTCTCATCATGACTAACAATATACCGGTAAATTGCTAAATCCACATCTGATAACTTATCCATATCCTTATAGCCAAAAAAAGCCATGCGCTCTCCCCATTTCATTACTATGGTAGATTGCAAATTTAATCCGAATTTTTCGACAAATTAGTCAGCATTACCTGGTAGGGTGTTTGCCAGTTGAGTATTTTAAGTGGTCTCTGGTTAATTTCGAGCAGCGTAGTGGTTAGTTCATGAGCACTGACGTGCTCAAAACAAGTTCCTTTTGGATAGAAATAACGTAAGTGTCGATTAAATCGTTCATTACTACCACGTTCAGCTGGACTATAAGCATGGCAATAATAAGTCTTAATCCCATATTGCGGTTCAAAAGAACCAAGACCGCTAAATTCAGTCCCACGATCAACGGTCAAACTGTGCACAGTTCCTTTAAAGGTTGCTAGAAAATTATCCAGTGCACCATTTACAGCAGCTACTGATCGTTCTTTTAGTGGGTAAGCCCATAGGAATCGTGATTTACGATCGACTAAAGTTAATAAGGCCGCCTTACTGCGTCCACGAGGACCAACAATTGTATCCATTTCAAAATCACCGATTCGGTTACGATGGTTAATGACTGGTGGTCGTTGTTCAATTGACGACCCCAGAGATTGGTTATATTTTGAACGTTGGTCGCTTTTACGCCGTTGGCGCAAACCATGTTCAGATAGCTCACTTAAGGGGAAGTCTATCTGTCCATGATTTAACCAATTATAGATAGATTTAGTCGCTAAATTAAATTCATGCGCAATAGATTCTGGTGGCCAGCTTAAACGTAGGTGGTTCAGGATTAATTGTTTCAAAGTGGCGGTCAACTTAGTTTTGCGGCCGCACTGAGCCCGTTTACGTTCTGTATCTGCTTGTGCCAGTTCAGCTTGATAAGGATGACAACGCGATAATTCGTATGAAATAGTCGCTGGTGAACGGTTTAACAGATTGGCCATTTCAATATTGGATAGTTCTAACTCACAGAAAGTTTCAATTTTAATTCGTTCAGAATAGGTTATACTAGACAAAAGATCAGCTCCTAAAAAATGGGTTTGTGGTAAACACCATTTTAAAGGAAGCTGATCTTTTTTGTCCGAACAGCGTTCGGATTAATTTTACAATCTACCCTATTGATAACTTTATTCTACTATATTATCGTAGGCGGAAAAGGGGATTAGGAAAAGTTTGTTATAAATTGAACGAATTCCTATTTATTTAAAATTTTAAAAGCGTCATAAACCGGTCCGCCCAAATACCTTCATAGAAGGCGATTGTTTGTGCCGCTGTCATCAATGAATTAGCAACGGTCGTCGAAAGTCCTGAAACTATTTGTAATTGATAACCCAGACTGTGGGCTACCTTGACTGTTGTATCAACGCAATATTCAGTTTGCACACCACAAATTTCTAGTGAATGGATTTGCTTTTGTTCTAATAAAGCCTGCAGATTGGTTTGCCAGAATGAATTAGCATGTGTCTTTTGCACAAATTGCGCATCAGCTGGTACGTCTAATTCCGGCGCTAGTTGCCAATCCAGTTGCGGTGCTACCAATACTTCATCATTGTGTTGAACAAAAATTATTGGCCGCTTATTCGCTTTATAAATTTCAATTCTAGTATTTACCTGTTCAATTAATTGCTCAAAGTTAGCAATAGGTTGTTCGCCTTTGCAGACCCCATTTTGCAAATCAATCACTAATAAACAACCTGCTAAATCAACCATTCATAATCCCTCCTAAAAGTTATTACTTTTTTAGGAGTATAACACTAACCGATTCCTATTTCTTCTGACTTAATTTCAATGCTGGTCCGATTAATAGTAATAAAACAATTACCGAAACCAGGAAGCCTGCGTGAAAACCAGCTAATTGTTGTTGAACTGTCCCACGATTGCCTAAGCCAATCGTGGCGACAATCGTCGCAATTAATGCAGAACCAAAACTAGAACCGACATTTTCGATGATATTGATGCCAACACCTGCTTCGGCTAGCTGTTGCTCAGGAATGCCGAGATACGCATCACTCGTCAATGGTAAGTTAACCCCGCCAACGCTGATGCCTCGTACAAATAGGATTAATGCAATCCAAACCATGCTTGTTTGATCAGTCATCAGCATCAAGGGAACCGAGCCGATTAAGGCGACTGCTAAACTTAGTAAAACCACTCTTTTGGCACCGAAGCGATCAATCCACTTACCGATTAAAGGCCGTGTCACTAACATCCCAATTCCTTGGGGCATCATTGCTAAGGCGGCTTGAATTGCCGTGAAATGCCGGAAGCTCTGGAAAAAGAGTGGCAAAATCAACATCGGTCCCATAATCGCAATATTGGCTAGAAAAAGCCCGCTGCTCGCAACAGCAAATTGGCCATGCTTAAATAAATTAAGTGGTAAAACGGTTTGATGCTGACGCCGCCAATCATAAATCACGTAAATAATGGCCATGAGGAGCCCAATCCCAACCCAGAGCACCGTTTCCTCATTATTAAACGTTGCATAATCAGCGGCCTTAGAAACGCCATAAATCAACGTCGCACTCATGATTGATAGCATTAAAATCCCCCAGCCATCTAAACGACTTTGACGATTAAAAGGTTCAAAATTGGGTAAGCTATGGATCATTAGTGGGACTGCAATCAGCGTAATGCCAACATTAATCAAGAATAACCAGTGCCACGAGGCCACTTGCAAAATAAAACCACCTAAAACCGGACCTAAGATGGGACCAAAAATCATCGGTGTGCTGACAATCGCCATCACCCGCCCCAAGTTTTCGGGACCGGCCGTCTTCACAAGTAAGGTTGACATTAGCGGCGTAATAATCCCGGCGCTAAAGCCTTGTAGTAATCTGAAAATAATAAAACTCGTCACATTCCAACTAAAACCAGCTAAAACGGAGGTAATGCCAAATGCAATCACCGCACCGATAAAAATCCGCTTGCCATTAAAGTGGTTCATTAACCAACCTGAAATGGGTACGGCAATCGCCAGCGCTAAAACGTACCCCGTAATAGCCCACTGAATCACATTTAAAGTCGTCGCAAAAGTCTGTGTTAATTGTTAAATCGCAATTGTCATCATTGTTGAATCTAACATTGGCGCAATCGCGCCTAGGACAATCGCCCACGCAGCGGTTAAAACCGTCTTTGGTAATTTAGTCATCTTTGAATCTGTCATTTAAAAATCCTCGAACTTCATAATATTGTCGACTAGGAAACAATAACGCTATTTTGATTCCTTGTCAACAAAAAAACGGACATGATCAAAATAAATTGATGATGTCTGTTTTAATGATTTGTCTTTTGATTTTCAATGGCTTGATCAATATGAGCGCTATAAGTCTCAATAAAGTTCAAGAGTGATGTTAATTGTTCATCGGTTGCCTCTTCAAAAACCACATGATCGCGTTCTTGAAATTGTTGATGCAGCTGATCATGCTTTGTAACGACCGCTTGGCCTTCAGGTAAAACACGGAAATAAACTTCTTTTTTATTGTCGGCTTTTTGATAAGACTCGATCACCTCTTTTTTCAAAAGCTTCTTCGTCAGCTTACTAGCCGCACCACGCGTCATGTGCAGTGCTTCAGCAATTTTGGTCACATTCGGATCCGTTTGCTTGGCGATTGCTTCCAAGCAATGAATCTCAGAAGACTTATAGCCGCTCAACTGCGCTTCCATAATACCTTGTTCCAGCCACGATTTTTTATAAAATAACGCCGTAAAAGCTTGAATAATTTCTGCTTCTTTATCCATCATCTTTACTCCCTCATTTGGTCATCTATCTAGCAGTATAGCATCTATTGTTTCTGATTCAACAATCTAAAACAACAAAAAAAGCCTTCCGTTTAGAAAGACTTTTGAATTGAAACTTATTGGCCAACCATTCCTGCATGGATCTTATCGATATTCCACTTCATCATTGTGTAGTAGGTATCGCCCTGTTTTCCTTTTTGCGCCAAGGAATCCGTAAAGATTTTTGCATAGATTGGTAGTCCCGTTTCTTGGGCAACTTTAGCCATAGATTTCGGTGATACCGATGTTTCCACAAACAAACTCTGGACGTCTGTTGCCGCGATTTTGGCAAGGACCGATTTCATTTGGGTTGGTGTCCCTTGCGATTCCGTATTGATTTCCCAGATATAAGTCGGCGTCACACCATAAGCTTCTCCGAAGTATTTAAAGGCACCTTCAGAAGTCACCAATACGCGCCGCTTTTCTGGAATATCAGCAAATTGCGTCTGAGCCTTCGCGTGTAATTTTTCTAATCGCGCAATATACTGATCCGCATTCCGCCTGTAATAATCAGCATTCTTAGGGTCCTTAGCTTGCAAGGCGGCTGTAATATTTTCAACATATTGCATGCCATTGGCCAAATCCAACCACGCGTGTGGATCTGGTTCATCCTTATTGGTCGTTAGATGTTGGACCTTGATGCCTTTAGTCGTCGCAAAAACGTCTTCCCCAAACTTCTTATGTGCGATTGACACTAACTTTTTAAACCAACCATTGCCACCCGTTTCAAGATTCAAGCCATTATGAAACAAAACATCCGCGTCCGTCGCTTTTGAAATATCAGTTGGTTGAGGCTCGTATTCATGGGGATCGGTCCCCCGTTTAACGATACTGTACAACTCAACCCGCTCTTGGCCAACATTGGCGACCATATCTTCTAAAATCGAATTAGTCGTCACAACCCGCAATTTGGTGTGTTGATTGTTGGCTTGTGCTTTAGATTGTGCCCGTTGGTGAATAAAGCCGTACACGCCACCAATAATCCCGCCGACGGTTAATAAAGTAATGAGTATTTTCTTCATCGTTATTGCCCTCCCTTAGCTGAACGCCATTTCAAAAAGCCTTGCTTGGGTGCGCAGATAAACGAAATCGCGAACAAAACAGCGGCCATTAAGACAATTGCCGGGCCAGATGCCCAATTGAAGGTATAACTGAAATACAGCCCACTAATCGCCGCAACTGCCCCTATGCTAGCTGATAAAAAGAGCATTGTCACGAGTTTATTAGTCCATAAAAAGGCCGTCGCAGCAGGTGTAATTAACATCGCAACTACCAAAATAATCCCGACCGTTTGTAACGCTGAAACTGTCACTAACGTTAAAACCAACATCAAGCCATAATGTAAGACCTGCGTTTTGAGCCCGTAAGTTCTGGCGTAGGTTTCATCAAATGAGGTAATCAATAATTCTTTGTAGAAAAATGAAACAAATAAGATAACGATGCCTAATACAATCGCGGTCGTCATAATATCTTGGTCACTCACTGCTAAAATATTACCGAATAAAATATGATGGAGATTCGTCGCACTTTCTGCCATCGAAATCAGAATAAAGCCCAATGCGTAAAACGCACTGAAAACGACTCCGATTGACGTATCCGTCTTAATTTTACTGTGGGTCGCGACAAAGCCAATCAAGACCGCCGCTAAAATACCGAATACGGACGCGCCAACTAGCACATTGATTCCCAGCATATAGGCAACGGCCACGCCAGGTAACACAGCATGCGAAATCGCATCGCCCATCAAGGACATCCCTCGCAATATGATGAAACTTCCGATAATCCCCGACATAATCCCGACCATAATGGCGGTTAATAATGCACTTTGTAAAAATTCGTAGCGCCCTAATGCGCCAATAAATGCTGAAATACTGTTCATTGGTCTACCTCCTGTTTTTCAAACAAGACGGCAGATAAGTCCGCACTAAATGCGCGCTCAATATTCTGGGCGTTATAAACTTGATCAGTAGGCCCATAATCCACGATACCGTGATTCATAACCACTAAATCATCAAAATACTGTGACACTTTATTCAAATCATGATGAATAACAATAATCGTCTTACCTGCATCACGCCACTGTTTCATAATGGCCATGATTGCAGTCTCACTTTGCAAATCAATGCCGACAAAGGGTTCATCTAAAATAATGATTTCCGCTTCCTGTACGATTGCGCGCGCTACGAAAACCCGTTGCAATTGGCCACCTGACAACTGGCCAATTTGGCGGCGTTCAAAATCACCGAGGGCCACCTGCTCTAGTGCTGCTCGACTAGCGGCTTTTGCCTGCTTGCCTGGATCACGGAACAGACCTAACTTGCCGTACGTGCCCGTCAATACAACATCAAAAACGTTGATTGGAAAATTCAGATCCAAGTCCTTGTGCTGTTCAACGTACGCAACCTGTTTTTGAACAGCTCGCATTGATTTCCCTTGATATAAAACTGAGCCTTGCCGTGCTTTAACCAACCCTAAAATTGCTTTAATTAGCGTTGATTTTCCCGCACCGTTTGGTCCAATGATACCAGTGATTTTGCCTGCGTCAAAGTGAACGGCAACATCAGTAAATACTGGTGTGTCATCGTAAGCAACGGTGAGGTTCTTAATTGATAACATAAAGAGCCTCCATTCTTTTAGGTAAACCTAACTTAACATCTATCAGCATAACCGATTTTAATATAATTAACAAATATTTTAGCCTAGGCTAAAAACATCAAGCGTATCATTTGGTGTAATTAATAATTTATTCACATGAATTTACTCTAAATCCCACACTTTCACTTCCAAAAGCGCTATACTAGTACTAACAAATCGATAAGGAGTGTTTTAATAATGAAAAAACCAATTAAGGGTTCATGTACGACAGTCTTAGTCGGCAAGAAAGCTTCAATCGACGGTTCAACAATGATTTCTAGAAATGATGATGGTCACGAAGCTCTAGATCCTCAACGTTTTGTTGTCGTCAATCCTGAAGATCAACCACGCGATTACCAAGCCGTGATCAGTGGTGTGCAAATCAAATTACCTGATAACCCAATGCGTTACACATCAATTCCTAACTCATTACTCACAAACGGCATCTGGCCAGCGGCTGGGATTAACAGTGAAAACGTCACAATGTCAGCAACTGAAACAATTACTACTAACCCCCGTATTCAAGCATTAGACCCACTCGTTGCCGGTGGTATCGGTGAAGAAGATATCGTTACTTTAGTCTTACCTTACATTCACAGTGCTCAAGAAGGGGTTGAACGTTTAGGCGCGCTTCTCGAAGAATTCGGCACATACGAACCAAACGGGATTGCTTTTTCTGATCAAGACAGTGTTTGGTGGCTGGAAACAATCGGTGGTCATCACTGGGCTGCTGTTCGCATCCCGGATGATGCTTACGTAGTTGCCCCTAACCGCATGAACATCGACCACTTTGATTTTGATTCAGCCGACACACTTTGCTCAGCTGATTTAAAAGCATTAATTGATGATAATAACTTAAATCCTGACTTTGAAGGTTACAACCTCCGTCACATTTTCGGTAGTGCAACCATCAAAGATACCGTTTATAACAACCCTCGTACTTGGTATGGTCAACAATATTTCAACCCAGAAATTAAACAAGATCCAATGGACCATGATTTACCATTCATCTGCCATGCCAACCGTAAGATTTCAATCGAAGACGTTAAGTTTGTCTTGAGCGCCCACTTTGAAAATACGGAATATGATCCTTACGGTAGCGCACCAGAAGACGTTAAAACACGCTTCCGTCCTATCGGGATTAACCGGAACCACAATGTGCACATTTTACAAGTTCGTAACAACGTGCCTGCTGAAATCGCTGGTATTCACTGGTTAGCTTATGGTGCTAACACCTTCAATACAGTTGTACCATTCTACGCCAACGTTACTGACACACCGGAATCATACAAGAATGCTACCGGAACATTCGACCTTAACAATATGTACTGGTTGAGCTGTACAACCGCCTTACTTGGCGATACAGACTATGACTTCTACGTTGATATGCGTAATACCTTCGAATTAGAAGCAATGAGCGCTTATCACGAAATCCAAAACGCAACTGACAAAGCCTTTGACGGTCAAAAAGATGCCGTTGCCTTCTTGGAAGAAGCCAATAACAAACTAGCAACAGAATCACTCCAACGCCAAACAAAACTATTAGGCGAAATGGTGATTTCAGGCTCAGAACACATGAAATTACGTTATAACTTGAATGACTAATCGTTAAATAAAAAAATGAGCTTCAGATAGTATTTATCTGAAGCCCATTTTTTTATTTTCTTAATCTATCTGACTTAACGTTTCGAAAATTTTTGCAGTTGCCTGTATTTCTTCTATTGGATCAATAAGTGTTGTTAACTTAGCTTTATAGAATTTATCTATCTTATTAACGACCTCTTCTCCAGTTGGCGTCAATGAAATTATAACCACTCGCTGATCTTCGTTAACACCACTGCGTTCTTTAGCTAAGTAGTCACTATAATAAAGTTGCGTCAATTTTCGACTAACCGCTGCTCTTGAGATATGCAGTTCTTCACTCAATCTTGTTGGCCTGACACCTCCCGCTGCAGCAATTCGTTTCATCAAAACAAACTGTTCAAATGAAATTTGATATGCCTCACAGGGTTCATTAAGCGCTCTTCTTGTATTATCTAGCATTTGAACTGCTTCGTAAAATGCTAATGTATTCTTACTCACGTATGTTCACCTCACATTCATCTTAACCTATTGTTATATTTAGTCCTATTAATCTGTTTTGCTAAAAAAGGATTCTGGCTATCCAGAATCCTTTTTTGACATACAAACGATATTATTAAGCTTGAACACCTGTGTATAATGTCCATGTTAAATGAGCTGTATAAATATCATTACCAACTTTTGAATCTTTTGGCAATGTTAAGTTGATGTCTGAACGATCCCAACCAAAGACGTTAGCGCCTTGCCCTTCAGTATCAGCAGCATTAGCAACTTCAACTTCTTGACCTTTACCATCTAATGATAATGAAACGTTCTTAGCAAACGTTGAAACATCTTTGTCATCAATTTTTGGATCAGCTTGGAAATCACTATCTTCGGGTTCATTTGTCAATGTGAAGACGTCTGCTGTCCGACCATAAGCAGTATTTTTAAGCAATAAGTTAGCGTTATTGATTGTTTCACCGTTATTAGTTGCTGTTAAAACATCATCTGATTTAACTTTTAATTGCCATGTACCACTTTGTTTTGTTGTTTT
Source organism: Latilactobacillus parasakei (assembly GCF_049674265.1). Classification (NCBI taxonomy): domain Bacteria; kingdom Bacillati; phylum Bacillota; class Bacilli; order Lactobacillales; family Lactobacillaceae; genus Latilactobacillus; species Latilactobacillus parasakei. The sequence continues at coordinate 1,366,655 of NZ_CP186861.1, forward strand.
AGCATCATCGCCGGTATCGTTATTTTCACGTGTGATTTGCTTGTCAACAACTGTAGCCCAGGCTTTGCCCTTAACATCTGCTAATTCAGCGTCGTCTGTATTTAAAATAGCTGTCATATTTGTATCTGTGTTCTTATATGACGCATGACGATCATTGCTATCGATACTTACGTTATGGCCAGTAGCATCAAATGTTGGGTATTGCGCTAAGAATTCTGTATGGTTACCAAAATCTAGTACGTGCGGTACCATTTGTAAACGTAAGTAGCCAGTATTCCCGTTATTAGTGTTATCACCAAATGAGATCCCAACTTCTGTGTTATCAGGCATTGGTAATTCTGTACCGCCGTTAGCGTTAGCATCGTGTTCTACTGTAGCAGCGAATGTTGTTGTTGGTGCAAGAATACTTAAGATTGTGCCAGCTGTTAAAGCTGCACTAGTTAATTTTGTGAATTTCATTTGAAATTCCTCCCTAATATTTAATTTGTGCTCTCAGCACGTTTTTTATAAGACACACTAGGTGTCGTTATAACAAGTTTGGATGGTACGTGTGTCAACCATTCAGTAGGTTTAACGGTATTTTTATGGCTGATAATCCAAAACTAACGATCAGCGCAGCCAGTGCTGTCTTACATTGTTAGTGTGGTATACGTATTAAAATTGATGTATCTCACAATTGCGAAGGCTAGACTCACCAAAAATAAGATGGTCGTCAGTGTGGTTAGTGCAATAAACGTATATTTAATAGTTGAATAGTGGTACTTATTGATTAATTTATTAATCATTTTTTGACTCCCTGCTTCCATGTTTCCGAATGTAGTAAATTAAGATAATTCCTAAGACGACACACACGCTAATAACAATCATGGTTAATTGTCGCTTTTTCTGATAGGCCGCATTATGATCATTAATGTAGCGCGCATCCGTTTTAGTAATTTGAACAATTTTCTTAATTTGCCGTTGATACTGATCACTCTTGAAATCAGCAATCATTGTGTACCGGCCTGGTACCAAACGTTTCCCGCCTAACAACAAATTAGCGTTGAAACTCGAATTCGGTGCGATATGCATTTTTTTCAAATCAAGCTTGTAATTGAAAAAGCCTAACTTCTGATTAGTTAACTTAATTGATAAATGGCTTTTTTTGAGAAAAACGGGGTCGGGATTATTGACCTTAAACTGTAAAGCCGCTTGCTTATCAACAAAACCAGTTTGCATTTTAGGCATTTCCAAACGCTGTAATTCTTTGCGCGTTAACTTTTTCCCATTTAAAGTAACGCCGACTGCATACACATAACGGTTATTGATACTCCCGCCAGTTGGCCCCATTGCCGATAAATTAATTGCGAGAGCTTTTTTTCCTTTAAAAGTAGTCTTCGGCATTTTAAGCTTTACATTTACCAAGTTTTGCGTGTTAGATGCTACGACTACTTGCGGTTTGGAATGTACATAACGACTGCCTGGGTCTGGTAATAGATTTTTAGTCACTGGAGCGTCGGATAAGTAATCAATCTGCCCATTATCGCCTGTTTGTGCATCTTTGGCACTGACCTTAACCGTAATCGGCTTATCGGTTGGGTTAAATACTTTAATTTTCAAAGTCGTCTCAGCTTTTGGTTTTAATTTGAGATTGAAGTAACCGAGTTTGTTCCCCCCAATATTATCCTTTGGTATTTCTGGATAAATCATAAATGTCACTTTTTGTTTTGAATCAGCGGATGTCGCCATAACGAACTGTGATTGCTGTTGAAGCATTAAAGCCCAAAAAGCGAGCATTATGGTGATCATTAAGCATCGTTTTTTCATGAGCGTCTCAATACTTTAACCAAACCGGTAACTGAAACGAGCATTAAGACCCCACTAGCAGTAGCAACATAGGCCCACTTATTAGTTGGTTTTTTAAGCGCTTGCGCATTAACAGCTTTGACATCATCCGCCTTAATTGTGAAACGCTTTTTGAAGTGCCAAGTTAGTGGCAACTTGTTCCACAGATTCTGACCACGAACAACTGTATCAATCGTGTATCTTCCTGGTTTCAAACGGTCATAGTCCCACGAAATTGGTAAAGTTAAAACTGAGTTAGGCGCAATTGACTGGTTGCTAGTACTGAAAACATGCTTTGATGCAAATAAACCTTCCTTAGAAACAACCGCCTTAGCACTGACCTTATTAATGACCATCGGTTGTGTATTACGGATTTTAATCCCCATTGCAGCGTGCCGCCGATAAATCATGGCCTCAGCTTTGTCATATTTCAGTTCCGGATAAACCTTGTAGTGTTGCCCTTTAAGTGCAACACCAACTGAGTAGGCGTAGTTACTACCAACAGATGATTGGCCACCTTTTTTATTTAGATATTCAATGAAGTGCCAATCGCCGTAAATCATACCGTTTGTCCGATCTTCCGGCATTTTAACCACCATTTTTAAAATTTTAGTTTCTTGGGCCGCTAATTTAATCGTTTGACTCTTTTTATCTAACTTAGCGATTTCTGTAAATGGTGCTTTCAAACTTGGATCTAATCCTTTGGGACTATCTTGAAAACTAATGCCGCCACCAATTTGGGTCATCGAATTTCTTAAATCAGAATGTACCGTAATCGCGTGATCCGTAAAGTTCTGAATCCGCATTTCAATTTTCTTAGTTTGACCTTGCGTCAAACTCATATTAAAGAAATTTAAACTTAAATCTTCTTGTTCCTCTGGCAAGATGGGCTGCACTTCAAAATCCGCTTTTTGGGTTTGAGCTGCAGCTTGGACTTGCATCATTTGACAGAGCGTTAAGCCCACAAACGCCAAGCTCACTGCCATTAAACGTCTAACAAATTTCAATCGTACGCACCTCGTTTTATTATTCTGCGATTACTAGTGACCAAGTTAATTGACTTGTATATTGTCTTGGGAATCGTTTTGTTGCTTTAGGCACTTTCAAACCAATACTGTAATCGGCCTGTTGAGCATCCCCGAATTGATAAGCCCAAATCCCAAAGCCATGCGCGGCATAATAACCAGGATCAGGTGTCTTATTGGTATGCGTCATTAAATTAACTGCCGCGCCTTTAGGTGCCAGTTCAAATTCAGAAGTTAATTTAGAAACTGGTGCCGTTGAGCCAATATCATCACTTTCTTTTAAAGCAATTTGACCGTTATGAAAATTCAATACAGCATTATCTAAGAACTTCTGGCTACCACCAATTTTCTCATTGGCATTGGTATGGAACTGGTCATCCTGTTTAACATTGAGTGTCCAGCCTTTAGAAGTATAGTAATCCTCAACACCGACTTCATAAGGTTGTTTCTCATTATTTTGCGTTTTTGCTTTTAGATAGTAGTTACGATCAGTCGCTGTTGTATCATGTTGACCAAAATCCCAGCGTTTATCGGCAATAATACCAATATGGGATTCTTCGTAACGATAAGTAATGACTTGTTCATCTTTGGCATAAGTGACGGTATAATCATGGGCCAATGTCCAATCAGGTTTCGTGGTTGAGCCCCAATCTGGATCTGCCATATTAGAAGAATCGACAACGGTCCAATTACCGTCTGTTTCTGGAATAACTTTGGGTTGCACTAGTTTAGTGTCGCCAATCTTGCCGTCAAAGGTTTCATCTTCGGCCAACTTGTGGCTTTCATCTTTTCGATCTCGGTAACGGACCACAATTCGACCTTTGCTTTGCTTAATATTTAATTTGGCATTATCAGAAGTACCTTTACCAAATTCAGTTGTTAAACTGGCTTTATTATTAATAACTGACTTATCAGTTTCTTTGACCTTCGCTTTGACATAAGCAATTGCCATTCCTTGTCCGGCGGCTGGCAGTATACGATCCAATGTCACCTGATCATCAATTAAATTGGCAGTTTGAGTGGCTATGACATTTTCATCTTTGTCGAGATAATCAATCTTAACTTGTTGAATATCGCCTAAATCTGAATCCAAAACATCCTTTAAAATAGTGCCCGCTTTAGTATCAACCGATGAGATGTTAACCAGTTGAATCCGATATTCAACTTGATCATCAACCTCAGCTTCTGTTTCTGGTGCAAAACCATCATCATTCTTGGTTAAATTTTTGACCTCTTTAATAACTGTTGGCGACATTTTCTTAATAATATTGATCTTAGCCACATCTGATTTACCATCGGCCAAAGTAGCGGTATTATTGATTACTGCTTTAGTTGTCTTGCTAATTTCAGCCTTAAAGTAGACCATAATATGACCGTTGGGTTCAATCTCATGATTTAACTTGAATTTACCATTTTGAAAATAAACTTCCTGCGTTGCTGTTTTTGTTCCTAGTACGCTATAGTATTCAACTGTCACTGGCGTATCGTTGACTAAGTCTTCATCCAACTGATCACTAAACATCGTTTCCTTTGGAATACTCTCTTCAGTTGATGGATTCATCACCTGAACACGGTATTCTACCTCTTCACCAATTGCGCCTGTAGTTTCTTTAATAAATTCAGCATCGTCATTTGTTACATTACGCACATCTTTTTGCATAATTGGAATAATTGGCTTCGGTAAGTTAACAACCGTATTATTAGATTGCGTGCTCTCACCGTCACCATATGTTGCGCTAGCACTATTATTAATAACTTCTTGACTGCTATCAGTGATATTAGCTGTAAAGGTTAAGGTGACATGGCCTGCCTTAGGGATAGCATATGCTAATTTTAGATGTCCGCTATCATCAAACTGACTTGTTTCTTGTCGGACGACTGTGCCATTTACGTCAAAGTAATCAATTGTCACTATGCCATCACTTGTTAAGGCCGGATCTAAAACATCTTCAATATCGGTTCCCGAACTAATTTCAAGATCGGTAGAAACATTTACGACATGAATTTGATAGCTAAGATCATCGCCTGATTTACCTTTTGTTTCAGTTACATAGGATTCATCTGGTGTCGTTAAGTTTTTAACTTGTTTTTGAAGCAAAACCTGCGTCTTTTCAACCTTGACTTGGACATCGGATGAATCATGTTTAGAAGCTTTATCCGTGGAAATATTCATTGAATTTGTGACTGTTTTGCCTGATGCCGTCGGCGCGATATTCGTTTCAAACGTAATATAAACCGATTCATTAAAGCCAATTGAACCAGGAACATTGACTTTTAAAAGGCCTGTTTTGGGATTGTAAACACTTGGGCTCAAAACTTGTTCTTTACCCGTACTGTCCACTAACTTAAGGGTTCCAGTATCCACAATAAAATCCTTAGGGATAACATCAATAATCATGATATCGGTTAAATTGGTATCCCATTCTGTATTACGGCCTAGTAATTTGAATTTCATACGATCTCCAACTCGGTTATAGCCGTCTTTGGAGGTGAGATTTTCGTATGACTTTGTTGCTTCGACATTGTTGTAGTCAACATCACTCGATAAGCCAAAATCTAGATTAACTTGATACCGTTCCTTGGGTTGCACTTCACGATATTCCCATTTAAAATGCCAAACTGGATGATTGTAACCATGTCCCTTGTAAAGCTGATATTTGCCTGGGTCTGTTGTATCTTTATTGGTCCCGGTAATCTCCCACCCTGGTGATAACATAGGGTCGCCACCGCCCGAGTATTGTCCCCATTGATTACCAAAGTATTTATAATCAAGTTCATAATTAACCATCTCGTACTCGGGATCATCTGGATACCCGTCTTTCCAGTAGGTCAATTTAAAAGGTGATTTATCAGACGGTGTTTGAGCTGCGTACGTGTATAACCCTGTCGTTCCTCCCAAAGAATAGGTGGGTGTGCTTTCATGCAGTCCATCTAAATCCATATGCATTGAATAACTCCATGCCATCAACCTTGGTGTCTTATCCAATGAAATATATCGAATCTGAGCCCTGATTCTGCCTTTTTGATTAATCGGTTCCAAAGTGACTCGCAGCATGCCTTCCGGTTGCCCGTCAGCACCGTTCGTCATGGCGTACGCTCTTAACCCAGGATGTGCGCTATCTTTTTTATACATTAATTTGTATATGGGGAAAGTATGCTTGGGAGCATCTGTTCCCAGTGCGTTTACTTTGACATTATCAGTTCGCCGAGAATTATAGGTCTTAAAATCTACAAAATCGGTATTGGCAGTTAATAGAGATAGTCCTGTTTCTCCAAATTCATTGCCACTCTGTGTGGCACTATTTGTCCCTTTCTCAAATACGGCTGAAAATATTTTCCCTGCTTTTGTTTTAGTAAGTAACTGAAAAAATGCTGCATCTGGGACATTTTGTTTAGTCGTACTCCCAATAGGCACTTCGTATTGGCCAGCCCCCCAGTTACTGCTACCATTTGGATTGGTACTTCCCGTGTAGTACCCACCAAAATACATAAAGTATTCACGATTAGACTCATTAGCAGTTTTATCAATATTAATTGGTATCATAATATTTTTATCGGTCTGAACCCAACCGTCTTGTTCACCAGGATCATCGATTGAAGGCGTTTCAAGGACTGAATTAGATTTTAAAGGGGCAACGGGTAACTTTTCTTTTAGTGAAGTTGTATCCTTAACTAAATCTGGTGCCTTACTTGCATTTTTGGCGGACTGGGCTGCTACCGCATCTTCTAATGTAATAAATTCTTTAAAAATTAGCGGTTTGGATTCATAGTGTTTACCTTCTAAAACAGTTGCTAGTTTTAATTGTTGTTTAACCAGTACCTTGATATCTTTAATCTTGAAAACTAGTAAATACGCCTTCTTGTCAGTCGGTTGAAGTGTACTAGTTGGCATTGCTTCCGGTGAAACGCTGCTTTCACTTGTTTCACTACTTTTTATTGCTTCTACTTTTTTATTTTCAACTTGCTTCTTAACCAACGCTTTTAGCGTGATTTGGTTTGGTTTGTCTTTTGAATCAAAGTCGACTGTATAAGTTGGCTCTTGATTCAGCTTCTCAGTAGCAGTCGCATCAAACGTTGTCCCGTTTGGTATAATCAGCGATAAATCACGTTGTGTTTTTGCTTGATCCGCGACTTTAATCACGATTTGTTTTTCATTAGATAATTCTCGATCTGGTGTTAACATTAAATCTGCATCTATTTTAACACTACTTTCAGCAAGACTTATTCCCGTAGTAACGACCATTTGAATGCCCATTACGAACAACAACACCAAACTAACAATAATATTTCGTTTGTTTAAAGTCACTTTTTATACCTCCCAAATCCTCTATCGATGATGCTACAAAAACAAATTAGTGTGCATGATATCATAAATAATAAAATCAATAACCCGACGTCACTAAATCGCACACCAGTAATTAACAATGTTCATAATGACGCTTAATAAAGAATAACACATTAACCGTTTACCTAAACACAAACAATTGTCACCCTCATGTATCACTTTTTTGTTTTTGTTATCAATAAGCAATTATCTTGCTAATTTGTCATCTTAAATTTAATCTGATAGTATTCAGTTGTGTTTAGTTTAGTTAACTTACTTACATAAAATCATTTAAAGTCAGGTTGTGCCGATTAATGAAGGATTTTCTTTTATCCAGTAAAGCAGTTACCCTGCTACAGTTATTTAAATATATTGAGATTGCTGATAAGCATACGACTCTAACAGAGATTATGCTGCAATTCTCCCTTTCCAAGATCACAGCAATTCGCTACCTCAAGGAAATTAACCAAGATCTTGCCGAGTTAGACCAACACCTAAAGTTAATCACCACTAACAATCAATACAGTGTCATCTATCCTGAGAATAGTTCATTTAGTGCTACAATTTTTAAACTGCGCTACCTCTATATTGTACGTACGAATAAATTTCAAGTGATGGACGCTCTTTTTAAGAGTAACTTTGATTCAGTCCAAGCTCTGGCAGAAGACACTAATCTCTCACCTTCTACGATTCAGAATATTATCAAATCTTTGAGACAGTATTTCCAACACTTTCGCGTTTCAATTTCGTTTAAGGACAAGCAAAATATCATTGGTGAACCTTTAGACATCAGAATATTGATGATTTATACCTATAGCGCTATCTACCGCGGAGACCAATCACCTGATTTTGTAACAAATCATTCTCAATATACGCTCCCCATTGCAAAAAACTTGAGTTTTTCACAATATCACCAGATTAAGGTACTAAAGACAGTTACTTACTTTGATTTGATTCAGAACAAAAATGCCATTACCTTGACGCCCAAACTGCGTCAGCTATTAACTGCAGTTAACACCACTAATCCGATTACGATTAAATTACCAGGTTTCTCAAAACGAGTTTTACAGGATGAATCCTTACTCTTTGGTTTTATATTACGTCTGTTAGTTGCCAATTACGATGATACACTTGCTGATAAAATCACTATTGCCAAGTCAATTTTATCCCTAGGCACAGACTTTACAAATAATACCCGTCAATTACTACAAGATTTCTTCATCACATTTAACCTTGAGCAGACTGACGAGTGCTTTCTAGAATCTTTTTACTATCTTGCGATTGTTCTCATCTATCTGGAATTCATTTCTATCGATATTACCGATTTTTTAGAATTCAACATCTCCATGTCGGCCTTCAAACAAGAACACATCAACACCGATACCGTCTTTAAATCGTTACAGCAATTTCTTACTAGAGAAGCAAAGACTTACCCTAAACTACTAAACAACACAATGGGACCTCTGCTAAACTCGCTATTTTTCTTTTTATTAGACTACAATGTCCAAATTAAACCCTTAAAAATTAATGTCCAATATTCAAAGAATTTTTATGCTGCAAATATGATTATTAGGAGTTTACAGGATGTTTTTGGCCCAGCAATTACTTTTACCAATCGAATCGATCAAGCTGATTTTATCATTTCTGATAGTTACGAACATGCAGAAAAGTTAAACGGCGAGTTCTTCTTATTTAATACTGTTTTTAATCCCCAAGATTGGTCAGCCCTCCTCAACGCTTTGTTGCAATCGATTTATTCCAAAACATTTTACAAAACACTTCATCAATAGTCGTGAAAAAATGGTGCAACGCAAAAAAGCTAGACAAAATCCAAGCGATTTGGAGTTCTTTAAAAACCAAACGAAACCGCCAACAATGCTGTTATAACAACATTGTTGGCGGTTTCGTTTGGTATCAAAAGTGTTATCCTAAATTTAAAGCATTAGTACTTTAATGATTTATTTATTGAAACTTAACCTAATCCCTATTCAATGATATCTGTACTAATTGGTTCCCGTTCTACTTTCTGGGCGTCCCCAGTATGTGATTTAGTGGTGCCGTATAGAATTGTGAGATCTAGTCCTGATTTTTGCATCTCAGGATAATATTTTTGATCCGCTGCGGCTGGATTAATCTCACGTTCTTCTAAGAAGTTTGTCGCGATTTCATAAATCCCATTATCGGCTAATTCTTCAACATGGCCTAATAACATATCCGGTTTTTGATAGATAGCTTGTGGGGTAACCGTTTCACCTTCAGTCCCCTTAGGGAACGAGGCCATATGTTCCGGTGATTGTCCGGCAGCAATTTCATCGGTCTGGGAAATGATCGATAAATATCTTATTGGTTTGGGAAACGGTGTTGAATTAATATGTTTAACAAACTCCGACCCCGCTTTTACTTGGAAATTAATGGGTACTTGGGTCTGATCATTAGATGCAAGCGCCGGCATTTTATCAAAGCCTGCACTTTGGATTCCTTTAAATGGTGCCCCTAAGGCAACATAATTTTTAACATGTTTAGCCATGAACGTTGGTCGATAATGCAAAGCCCATGAAGTCGCTAAATTACCTAAGCTATGCGCAATGATATTGATATTTTTTTGTGGATAATCTCTGTGCAATTGCGCTACTGCCTCATAGACAAATTTACCAGAGTAGTTTAAATCAGCGCTGTTCATATTCGGAAGTGTGATGGTCGCTGGTATATAGTTTTGTTTAGGTAATTGTGCAGCATAACTCCAAGCCCAGGCGCCGGAACCGGTATTATTTGCACCAGTAACAAGTAAAACGATTTCATTCGAACCATCTTTAAGCTGATCGTCTGGAAGAACCCATAAGTTATTTTTGATCAGATTTTCACTCGGATATTGAACCTTCGAATGTGTTGGTTCTGCATTCGTTTGTTGAGGTGTTTTAAGATGCCACAGGCTAAAAGTCGCTGCAATAAGTACTGCGACACCACCTATAGAAATTACGGATTTTTTCATACTTGAAACCTCCTAAAATTTTCATAGTTCAAATCGTTAACTATTGAGTAATATGATTTTGATATATTACTTAATTCAAATCAATAAATTGTACCCACCATTTTTAAAACTGATTTACTTCAATTCATTTAAACTCAAACCCTACTAACATTTTAATTTCGATAATAGACTTCTGCTAAGATAAGTTAGAAACAATACAGATTATGAATGATGAGCTAGACTAGTTACAGATTTTAAAAGATAATTATTTTTTGTTCTAGGATCACTCCTTACTTTTTGGGTTAAATTCAATATAGCAAAATTATAAATCGCTTTCAACGCAATTAACTTATATTAACAATAATTCAAATTGAATATAAGTTAATTGTTTATAAGTTGATATTTTTAGAACCATTTAATCCCGCTAATATATTTTAATAATTTAAAGGTAACTATATAACGGGTTTATCTTTGGTTTAAGTTATTTTAGTGATTGATCAAACACTGTCACGTTGGCACGATAGGTCTCGTAATTTTGATTATAACTAAAACCAATAATCAATTAGAAACAACACAGGTTACAATAACCATCAGTATAAGTTGTCTATTTAATATATTCATTTAAAAAGGACAAAGCAGTCCAATTATAATGTTCTTCCATATTGTTTTTAGGACCGGAACAGTAATTAATTATCGTCTCTAATACAAATATTGTATTACTACAAGTAGAAATAGATTTAGCCGCACTAAACAATTGTCTAATCCCTTGAGATTTTCCTTAGCAGACTCACAGTTTCGGTAATTTTCTGGGTTGGAAAATCTATATCCGGTATTTTTTCATCAAACCTTTTATCCAGCTCTGCCATTATTTTATTGCCCTTATTAGAAATTTTAAGTTCTACTATTCTTTGATCTTCATTTATGAAGGAACGGCTTTTATTTAAATATCCATTTCGATATAACTGATTAACCTTACGGCTAACTGCTGGTCTTGATATTTTTAATTCATCGCTTAACGCTGTTGGTGTAATACGCTTTTCCAATGATATTTTTTTCAACAACATAAACTGTTCAAAAGAAATTTCGTACTCTTTAGTTAATTGATTTAATGCTCTCCATGCATTATCCAATCGCTGTATTTCTTCAAAAAAAGACATCATTCTATCAACCATGGTAATCACTCCCTCAATTTATTACACTATTGTATTTAACATAGTTATTAAATATTATAAAAAAAGGAATTCTGAATACATCAGAATTCCTTTTTTTATACCCGTTCTAGGCTGTAGTAACACCTGTTGACAATGTCCATGTTAAATGAGCTGTATAAACGGCATTACTTACCTTTGTATCTTTTGGCAACGTCAAATTAATGTTTGAACGATCCCAACCAAATACGTTCGCCCCTTGGCCTTCAGATGTGGCTGCATGAGCAACCTTCACATTTTGTCCAGCTGCATCTAATGGAATTGAGATATTCTTGCTGTAATCTGATACATCTTTATCGCCAGCACCAACATAATCCTTATCTTGGTCTTCATTAGTTAATGTGAAAACTTCACCAGTCCGACCATATTGTGTATCTTTAAGCATTAAATTAGCATTTGAAATTTTTTCACCGTTATTGGCAGTTAAAACATCATCTGATTTAACCTCTAAATCCCAATCGCCATTAATATTATCAGTAGGTTCTGTTGTATTTTCACGCGTTTCTTGTTTATCAACAACTGTAGCCCATGCTTTACCTGCAACATCTTTTAACTTACCATCTTCAGTGTTTAAAACAGCCGTCTTATTTGTATCTGAATTATCATATGAAGCATGACGGTCATTTGAGTTAATACTTACGTTGTGGCCAGTTGCGTCAAAGGTTGGGTATTGTGCCAAGAATTCAGTATGGTTACCAAAGTCTAATACGTGGGGAACCATTTGTAAACGTAAGTACCCAGTATTACCGTTATCACTGTTATCACCAAATGAAATCCCAACGGTTGTCTTGTCAGTCATTGGTAATTCAGTCCCACCGTTAGCGTTGGCGTCTCCTTCTGCTGTTTTTGCAAAAGTTGCAGTTGGTGCTAAGATACTTAAGATGGTGCCAGCTGTTAAAGCTGCACTTGTTAATTTTGTGAATTTCATTTGAAATTCCTCCCTTTATTTTAATTGTGCCAAGTGGCACGGTTTTTATAACGTACCTCAGGTACGATTATAACTAGATTGAGTGTTGCAACTGCCAAGTTTCATTTATTAAAACTAGGCGGTAATTTTTATGGCTGATAACGCTATAAATCTGATCGTCAGCGCAGCCAGTCAACCATTACATAGTAATTGTCGTATACGTATTGAAATTAATCTGACTAATAATCGCAAATACTAAGCTGACAATAAACAAAAGTGTTAAAACAGATGTCACAGCGATTAAGCCATACTTTACTTTTTTATAACTGTATTTATTGATTAATTTATTTATCATTTTGCTTACTCCTAGTCCGATAGACCTTTATATAATAGATAATCCCGATGACAAGTAGTACACAGATAGTTTCAAATAAGAAAACTACTTTACGACGCCTTTGATAATCTAAATTATGTTCATTAATATATTCAGCGTCTGTTTTGGTAATCTTTACGCTCTTTTTAATCTGTTTTTGGTACTGGTCGCTCTTAAATTTAGCGACCATGGTGTACTTTCCAGGTACTAAGCGTTGTCCGCCAAGCATCAAGTTCACATCAAACTTAGAGTTTGGCGCAATATGCATTTTTTTTTGGACCATCTGATAGTTAAAGAAACCAACTTTTTGATTCGTTAATTTAATTGATAATTGCCCTTTTTTTAGAAAGATCGGATCAGGATTAACCATTTTAAATTGTAAGGCAGCTTTTTTATGGACAAAGCCAGCTTGCATTGTCGGCATTTCTAAGCGTTTTAAATCCTTTTTGATAACCTTGATTCCATTTAAAGTAACGCCAACGGCGTAGACATAACGATTATTAACACTACCCCCGGTTGGCCCCATTGCTGATAAATTGATTGCCATTGCCTTTTTACCTTTAAAAGGTTTTTCTGGCATTTTAATTTTAATCATTAACCACTTTTTTGCGCCCGGTTTAACCGTTAACTGGGGCTTAACCGTTAAGAATTGGCTACCTGGTTGTGGCAAGATATGCTTAGGAATCGGTTTTGCCGACAAATAGTCAATTCGCCCGTTGTCAGCAGTTTGGGCATCTCTAACATTTGTCTTGACAGTAATTGTTTTATCGGTTGGGTTCATCACTTTAATTCTTACCGTTTTCTCAGTGCTAGGCTTCAATCTAAGATTAAAATAGCCAAGTTTCCTACCACCTAGATTATCTTTGGGTAACTCTGGATAAATCATAAAAGTGACCTTTTGCGTATCGTCCGAAGTCGCTGCCGAAACTAATTGTTCTGACTGGTTGAGTAACAATAGCCAAAAACTCAGTAATAAACTAATTAGCACGATGTGCTTTTTCATGATCGCCTCAATACCTTCACTAAACCAGTTGCTGACACTAACATTAAAATCCCACTAGCCGTCGCGACATAGGCCCACGTATTTGTTGGTTTCTTAAGCGCCTGGTTATTAACAGATTTAACATCATTAGCCTTGATTGTGAAACGTTTTTTAAAATGCCAATTCATTGGCAATTTATTCCACAGATTTTGCCCCGTAACGACTGTTTCTACAGTATATTTTCCTGGTTTCAGTTGATCATAGTCCCAAGAAATTGGCATCGTTAAGACTGAATTTGGTGCGATTGATTGTTTACTCATGTTGAAAACATGTTTTGAACTAAACAAACCTTCTTTAGAAACAACGGCCTTAGCGATCACTTTATTAATGACCATCGGCTGGGTATTTCGGATTTTAACACCCATGGCTGGATGGCGACGATACAACATCGCTTCAGTCTTGTCATATTTTAGCTCTGGATAGACCTTGTAGTGCTGCCCTCTTAAAGCAACCCCTACGGAGTAGGCGTAGTTACTGGAAACTGATGACTGTCCGCCTTTTTTATTCATATACTCAATAAAGTGCCAATCACCGTAAATCATGCCATTAGTCTGTTCTTCTGGCATCTTGATATTGACTTTTAAAATTTTGGTTTGTTGCGGTGCTAGATCAATTTTTTGACTCTTTTTTTCTAAAGTCGCTACCTTGTTAAATGGGTATTCCAAACTTGGATCAAGATCTTTGACACTTGTTTGAAAATCAACACCACCTCCGACTTGAGTCATCGCATTTCTCAAATCGGAATGTATGGTTATTTTATGATCAGTAAAATTTTGAATCCGCATTTCAATCGTTTTTCGTTGGCCTTTAGCTAAGCTTAAATCGAAATAGTTTAAACTTTGATTTTCTTGTTCATCCGGTAGAATCGGTTGAACTTCAAAATCGGCATTCTGGGTTTTAACATCTGCCTGGGCTTGATTAGCTTGTAGGATGGTTAACCCCAATAACGTCAAGCTTAACGCCATTAGGCGTCCAATGAATTTCAATAGTACACACCTCGTTTTATTATTCTGCAATGACTAATGACCAAGTTAACTGGCTAGTATATTGTCGTGGATAACGTTTAGTTGTTTGAGGGACTCGTAAGCCGATACTATAATCAGCTTGTTTTGAATCACCAAATTGATACTCCCAAATCCCAAAACCGTGAGCTGCGTAATAACCAGGATCGGGCGTCTTATTTGTATGCGTCATCAAGTTAACAGCCTCTCCCTTAGGGATTAACTCAAACTCAGAAGTTAACTTAGAAACTGGTGCGGTTGCGCCTACGTCATCACTTTCTTTTAAGGCAATATGCCCATTATGGAAATTCAAGACGGCATTATCTAAGAATTTTTGATCTCCAGCAATCTTTTCATTAGCATTGGTATGGAACTGATTATCTTGTTTAACGTTTAAGGTCCAACCTTTAGAGGTGTAGTAATCTTCAACACCGACGGCGTAAGGTTGTTTTTGATTGTCTTTAGTTTTAGCTTTTAAATAATAGTTTCGGTCAGTCCCGGTTGTATCATGCTTACCAAAATCCCAACGCTTATCAGCAATAATGCCAATATGTGATTCTTCATAGCGATAAGTAATTACTTGTTCATCTTTAGCGTACGTGACGGTGTAATCGTGCGCTAAATCCCAATCAGGTCTAGTTGTTGAACCCCAGTCAGGATTAGGTTGATTAGATGAATCAACCACCGTCCAGTTACCTTGACTATCTGGGATAACCTTCGGTTGAATTTTCTCACTATCACCAATTTTACCGTCATAAATTTTATCTTCAGCTAGTTTATGGTTTTCATCTTTTCGGTCGCGGTAGCGTACAACAATCCGACCTTTAGACTGTTTAATATTTAATTTGGCTTTTTCAGAAGTCCCAGTTCCAAAATCAGTGGCTAGGCTAGCACTATTATTAATCACCGATTTATTAGTCTCTTTTACTTTGGCTTTGACATAAGCAATCGCCATACCTTGACCCGCAACTGGAATACCATGATCCAGAATAACCTGATTATTCGTCCAATCAGTAGTTTGCGTCGCAGTTATTTTTTCGTTTTGATCCAAGTAATCAATCTTAACTTGTTGGATATCTCCTAAGTCAGCATCAAAAACATCCTTTAATATCGCACCCGGTTTGATATCGCCCGAGGCAGTGTTAACAAGTTGTATCCGATATTCAATCTCATCGTCAACTTCAGCCGTTGTTTCTGTCATATAATCTGCGTCAGATTTCGTTATATTTTTAACTTCCTTAATTAAGGTTGGCGGTGTTTTTTTGATAACATTGACTTTAGCGACATTAGAATGCCATGGTCCATTATAACTACCGCCAATTAAAGAAAAAGTATTATCAATTTCAGATTTATTGTCATCATTAACAATTACTTTAAAAGTAAACTTGATAGTTGCGCCAGCATCGATTTCACGGCCTACAATAATTTTACCATCGTCACTATTTATCTTTATAAGTTGTGTACCACCCCAAGTACCATCAGAATTCATAATTTGCATACCAACTTGTTGATTAGTAACTGTTAAATTTTTATCAATGATATCTTGAAAAACTCCATCTTTTAAAGATTTACTATCATTTAATTTTGTTATTACTTGATACTCAAGTTGATCATCTTTATAGGCATAGGTTTCGTCTTTAAATTCTTTTTCACCTTTGCTGACATTTCTAACTTGCTTTATCAAAACAGGATCCTTAGGTTTGTTTACCTGTAAGGTGACTAAGTTACTTTGAACCCCAAAATCTGTATTGTAGGCCAGACCTCGATTAAGTAAATTTGTTTGATCGGCAACGTTATTGTTGACTTTAGCTTTAAATATTAATTTATTTACTTGGTCAGTCTTTAAATCACCAATAGGTATATTCAAAGATTGTCCTGAAATATTCCCACCATCATTAACAATCTTATCATCAGATGTAGTTGAACCAGGAGTATACGTGATTCCAGCGGGCAGTGATAATTTAATAAATATATTTGCCCAATCTTCTGGGCCATCGATATACTTAGTATCCAACTCGTATTCTAATGAATCACCTGGTTGAACTTGCCCGAGATCAGTAATAACTTCCTGTGTTCGTTCATCCTTAATTTTTAACAATTGCGACCCTTTTTGAGGAATCTCTGAAATCGCAACAGCATTTAAAGCACTTCTATTCCCAGTAGAACCTGTAAATCCCCAGTAAGCTTCATTCGCCCCAAAAACTTCAATTGGCTCAAAATGATAGGTTTGATCAGCAAGTCCCTCTAATCCGTATGTCATTATTTTATTATCAGCGTTCCACGCTACTTTGAATCGACGCCATTTTCCATTAGATAGATAATCGGTAGGATACTGCGGATTAATATGATTCCCTGACGCCGTATTATTTTTAGCTTTAGGTATGACGACAGCAATATGTCCTCGTCCGCCATTGCTGTTAACCTCTTTATCAATAGGATCACGAGAGCCTGTGTTCATATACGTATCGAATTCAATTGATAAAGCATTTTTAACATATCCATTACGGGTATTACTTGAATTCCCATAGACACCTAGTGCAAACCCCCCACCAGCTATTACTTTGCTAGGTGTCGTAGCCATTCTCGGATCATTTTGAAAGGTAAACGTTATCCCATCGGCAGCATTGCTCGTTTGATTCCCTAGGTAAATGTATGAATCATACACAAAATCCTTACTGAAATTTAATTTTTTCTTTGACCAAATCCCCCCAACTTGCCCCGTTTTATTCGTAATCTGTAACACATTATTTTGACTATCATAAATAGGACTACTCCCAACTTTCTGGGTTAATACTCCAGACATAGGGACAGTATCATCTGGAACGGGTAGATACTCTGACGAAGCGCGACTGTTTTCTCTAGTCTCTTTCACCATCAAATTGGATTCTTCCTGGGACAATATCTTCCTAGAAAATTCGCTAGAATTTTGATTGTTACTACTCTCAAAGCTCTGGCTTCCTTCCACAGTTGAACTTTCTTTTGGCAAAACTATCCCAACTTCTTCTGAGGTATAGGTAATATTCTTATACCTACTTTGTACACTAAACGTTCCCTTTTGTGCCTTCACAGTATCAACTATGGAAAAAACCAACTGACTATTTTTAGGTGGCTGACTTGTTTTAAATTTAATCTTAATGATGCTAGTGCTGCGATTTACAGAAATATCTGTTTGATTAGTCTTATTTTCATTGGTAGTTGCGGCCTCATCAAAAATTAGTCCATCTGGTATTTTCATCGTCAATTCACGTTCTTGATTACTCGTATCATTAATCGCTACAAATATTTGTTTGTCAGTTGTTTTTTTATCATCAACTAAGACGGAAAGTTGTTGATCAGTCCTTAAATTATCACTGTTAGCTACTGCTGCAATCACTGACGTTACATTTCCGAATACAATAAAGAGAATTATAATGGTCGTTATAAATATATCTTTTCTCATAAGCACCTTACACCGTCCCTTAAGTACATCTTATATCCACAACAGTTTTATTTTAAAAGTTCACAACTTACGAGTTATGAACTTTCACGAAATATCTAATTGATAATTACGATTAGATATTAATGATGGTTAAATAAAGCTATTGTAATCATGCTTTTTAAATTAATAGTATTGACTATTTTCTAACTATACGATATTATCTTAAGTGAAATAGAATTGTTCATAACTCGTAAGTTGTGAACTTATTGGCATGATAAAGTGCTAAATCTCTACTGCCACGAACCTATAGAGATCCTTCAAGAGGTTAATATCAGAAAATAAATCAAAATGAATTGATAACTCAACCGAGTGTGTATTATTAGTAAATAATATTTACAAAGCTAGATTAAATAGAATAAAAAAGGAGTGCCGAGTGATAATTTCTCGGCACTCCTTTTTTATTCTCGTCAAATGTTCTTTAACAATTAATTATTGCATTACTATTCTTAATATAGACAATCTAGGAAGTTTTTTTATTTCTATTGAGAAATTATTAGTTATAGTTAACCGTTTTTTAGTAATTTTTTGAGCAAGCCCTTTCATTTGACGATTCTCGGTTGAAAGTCCTATAGTGACTAGGTAAGTTGCGCACAATTCTTTTCTAGTGTGTTCCTAGTTTTTAAACCATTCTTAGGAGGTCAAATATTATGACAAATCAACTAACGACTAACGAGGGGCAACCATGGGCGGACAATCAACATTCGCAAACTGCCGGCCAACGCGGCCCCGTCTTAATCCAAGATTATCAATTACTCGAAAAACTCGCCCACTTTAACCGCGAACGTATCCCTGAACGGGTGGTGCATGCCAAAGGTGCTGGTGCTAAAGGCTATTTCAAGGTTACAAAGGACATGAGCGCCTACACGAAAGCCGGTGTTTTCAGTGGCGTCGGCAAAAAAACACCGCTTATCACCCGTTTTTCTCAAGTCGCTGGTGAAGCCGGCTATCCCGATACATACCGCGATGTCCGCGGTTTCGCCGTTAAATTCTATACGGAAGAAGGCAATTACGATATTGTCGGCAATAACACGCCGGTCTTCTTCGTCAATGATCCACTAAAATTCCCTGATTTCATCCACTCTCAAAAACGTGATCCCCGGACACATGCCCGTAGCCAAGATATGCAATGGGATTTCTGGTCCCTTTCACCCGAATCTGTCCATCAAGTCACGATTCTCATGAGTGACCGCGGGATTCCAGCCAGTTATCGGATGATGCACGGTTTTGGTAGCCACACCTTCAAATGGGTCAACGCACAAGGTGAACAATTCTGGGTTAAATATCATTTCAAAACGAATCAAGGCGTTCATAATCTCAGCAACGAACTCGCCAATGAACTCGCTGGTAAGAATACTGATTACCTTCAAAATGATTTATTCGACGCAATTGAAACTGGCGATTATCCCAGTTGGACAGTCGCCGTCCAACTCGTCCCTTATGAAGATGGTTTGAATTATCCCCAAGATATTTTTGATGTTACCAAGGTTATTTCACAAAAGGATTATCCATTAATCGAAATCGGTCAAATGGTCCTCGATGAAAATCCAACAAATAACTTCGAAGATATCGAAGAATTGGCCTTCTCACCGGCTAACTTAGTCCCTGGGATTGAAGCATCACCCGACAAATTACTTCAAGGTCGACTATTTGGCTATAAGGATGCTGAACGTTACCGGCTTGGCGCCAACTACGAACAACTCCCTGTCAACCGACCAAAAGTCCCCGTTCATAATTACGAACGTGACGGTGCGATGGCCCAGAATCAAGAAGCTGGCGTTAACTACGAACCCAACAGTCAAGATGGGCCCACCGAAGTCCCAGCAGCTAAGATTCATGGCGATCAACTCTCTGGTACAACTGGCAACTTCTCTGCCGATCCCGATTATTACTCAGCAGCTGGCAAACTTTACCGGCTACTATCCGCTGATGAACAAACCCGTTTAATCGAAAATATTCGCATGAATCTTGGTCAAGTAACTAAACCAGAAATTCAAATTCGCGAAGTTAAACAATTTTACCAAGCTGATCCTGAATATGGTCGGCGCGTCGCAACAGCGTTAAATTTAGATTTAGCACAGTTTGAATAACGACGAGCACAAAAAAATAGGTGGTCCCATTGAGGACCACCTATTTTTTATTCGTTATCTTTATTATCTTTTTTACCTGCTTCTTGTTTTACTGCCCATTCTTTCTTAGTCAACAAGTCAGAAACATTCATTTTAATTTTTGTAACATTTAAACCGGTCATCTTATGCACAGACTTGGCAATTTGATCGGTTGTTTGTTCAAAAATATCTGGGGCTGATTTACCGTATTCCAAAATGGCATCTAATTCGATTGTCACTTCTTGATCGTCAATATCTGCATCAACACCTTTAGTTGGATCTGCTTCATCTCTGAAACGATCTGCTAATTTACTCATCATACCACCTGATAATTCTAAGACACCATCGATATCATGAACAGTTTGACCGGCAATTTTTTCAATAACACCGTCTGAAAAGTTTAATTCTTTTTCAATTTGTGCGTTACGATCTGGTGTTTCCTTATTAGGTTTGTCCATCATCTTATCCATTGGTTTGTTTGGCTTATCCATTATTTTAATCCCCTTTTCTTAATTTTTTATTGAACTCTTTTGTCGTCGTTATCGCTCTTTTTAGCGTTGCTACCTTGTTGTTGCCATTCTTTCTTAGTCATAACGTCACTAACATGACTATTGACCTCAACAACACTCAATCCCGTCATTGATTCAACAGCTTCGGTGACAGCCGACGTTAAGCGTTCAAATACGTCGCGCGCGTTGCGACCATATTCCAAAATAATAGTCATATCAATCGCCACTTGTTTTTCGCCGACTTCAACACTGATGCCTTTGGTAGGATCGCTATCAGTTCTGAATCGATCAGCGATATCGCTGAAAAAGTTGCCATTCATTGATAGTAACCCATCAATATTTTGTGCTGTTTTACCAGCAATTTTTGCAATGACAGCATCTTCGAACGTTAACTTGCTGTTTGCTAATACGTCATCTAAATGTGCTTGTTCTACCATTTTGCTGCACCTCCATTATTTATCTTGTCTTAATACGCGGTTGACTTGTGCTCTAAAACCTTCTAAATCATCTTTGGATCCCGTTAAACTTGCTGCAATGTAGCCAATCAGACCGGCAATCAAAATTAAAATTAGGCTCACAAATCCAAAGCCAATCCATATTGCCGCTAATGCAGCACCTGCAATAAAGCCCCAATAAGAACGTTTCATTTGTTTCACCTCAAATCACTTTACTTTGCGTCCGACCTTGATCATGAACAAGTGGCGCAAGCTTAACATTTACTGATTTAATTGGCATGTCAAAGACTTCTTTTAGTGCCTGTTGTGCTGTTTCCTTCACCGCTCTGGCTTGTTGATCAATGTCCCGATTATCAAGCACTTTTGCTTGAATGTCTGCACTAACTTTTGGTTGTCGACCTTTAAAAACGGTCTGGACATAAACATCCTTCAAACGGTGTTTTTCAATTATTGCCTGGGAAATTGTTTTTTCAACCGCTTTACGCGATAAAGCTAATTCCCCTTGATTGGTTTTAATAATCATCTGACGTTTCTTTGGCAAACTAAAAATTGCTAGTAATAATAAATAAAGAAAAACCAGACCACTAATAACGCCCAATCCCAGCCCTATATTGCTAATCCACTCTTCTGACAGCCAGTTAAAGTTAATGGCTTGTTGATCTGCTAGTCCTAGCGGATAAACGAGCAAAATGAACCATGCTACCTGACATAATCCCAGAAAACTGGCTAAGCCGATTACCGTTTTTGTCAATTTGTTCATGGTATCTGCTCCTTTACTTTAGGATTTCTTACGTGAAAATAGCATTGATACTAAGAATACGATGATTACGGCACCTAAGATTGAAGGTACTAGCGCCATACCTGCTAGTTGGGGTCCCCAACTACCAAATAGGGTTTGACCTAGCCAAGCACCGACTAGCCCACCAACGATGTTACCAATCCAACCAGCAGGTAAGTCACGACTTGTGATCGCCCCCGCAATAATACCAATTACTGCACCAATAATTAAAACCCATAACCAATGAAACATAACAATCATCCTTTCGTAACTATATTATAATCGAATTGAATCCGATTACTTGTTCTCTTCCAATGTAGCAAGTTCAACACCACTTTGTAAAAGTATCAGCTTATTCATTTTATAAATTTTAAAAAGCATATTCTTTGACATTATTTGTAATCGATTAACTTTACAGATTTATTTGAAGTTGTTTAAATGGGTTCAAAGCACTATTTTTTGAAGGGGTTGATGATCATCAAAAAGATTAATGTGATGTTTGCAGCAGATAATCATTATGCAGATCAGCTCTTAATTGGGCTTGAATCAATACAGAGACATATCGCTGCTACAACGGTAATTCATTTCTACATTTGCGATAATGCATTATCACAGCAAACCAAAACTAATATCCAAGCGCTTATGCAAGCGCACCATGCTGTGACATTTTTAAATCTCGATAAACGCCGTCTAGCGAACTGTCCTGAAAGTAATCACATCAACCAGACCGCTTATTATCGGATCTTGGCACCAGAATTGCTCCTAAAACATGGTGTGACTCGGGTCTTATATTTAGATGCTGATATTCTAGCGCAGAGTGACGTTACCCCACTTTACGAAAGTGACCTCAACGACAATATCATCGGTGCAGTAATCGATCCTGGCCAAGCATTGATGCTCAAACGCTTGGGCGTTTCCGCTGTCAAAGCTAAGGCGTTGTATTTTAACTCAGGCATGA
Organism: Latilactobacillus parasakei; assembly: GCF_049674265.1. Classification (NCBI taxonomy): domain Bacteria; kingdom Bacillati; phylum Bacillota; class Bacilli; order Lactobacillales; family Lactobacillaceae; genus Latilactobacillus; species Latilactobacillus parasakei. Next base: position 1,389,610 of record NZ_CP186861.1, read on the forward strand.
TGCTAATCGATGTCACTCGTTGGGAACAATTCCATATCACTCAACGAACATTAGCCTTTATTGATCATTATCCTGAGCGAATTATTTTCCACGACCAAGACGCTTTAAATGCCGTTTTAGCTGGAGACGTTCAATTTTTAAACCCTAGTTGGAACGTTCAAAATTCATTGATTTTTAGACAACATGCGCCTATTAATGCTGAATATGCGGCACTTTTTGAGGCAGCGATCAACCATCCTAAAATTGTCCATTTCACAACTCACCACAAACCATGGAATACACTCAAAGCCCACCCTTTTTTGGCAGAATATCAACAACAATTAGCGACTCTCAGAAGTGACCAGATTAACATCGTATCGGCTGTCAATGCCACTTTTATTGAACCATTGGCCGTTTTGTATGCTTCGATTTTGAATCATAACGACTCACACCGTCACTACACATTCTATGTACTCGCAGATCATCTATCCGCCCGCGATAAAGTACCACTTCAAAAGGTCGTCGCCTCCTTTCACGCCACATTAACCTTCCTAGAAGTTGATGAAGCCTTACTTGAAAATATCGTGGAAAGCGACCGCATTTTGAAATCCGCTTATTATCGCATCCTCATTCCGCTCGTACTTCCCAAACTCGATCGCGCGCTCTACTTAGATTGTGATGCCTTAGCCACAGTCGATCTCGCCCGTCTTTGGGACCTCGACTTAGGTGACTTCTTATTAGCAGCCGTTGAAGACGCCGGTTTTCATCATCGCTTAGAAGCAATGGCGATTGACTACCAAAGCCCCCGCTACTTTAATTCAGGTGTCATGTTAATGGATTTGAAAAAATGGCGGGCACAAAAAGTGGTCGAACGAACACTAGATTTCATTAATCATCATCCAGACAAATTACGCTTCCATGATCAAGACGCGCTAAACGCCATCTTGCACGACCAATGGCTGCACCTGCATCCTAAATGGAATGCACAAACCTACATTTTGACGGCTAAAGTGACAGCGCCAGATGAACGCTTACGCCGCCAATTTGCTGAAACGCAAAAGGAACCAGCAATCGTCCATTTCTGTGGCCATGAAAAACCATGGCAAGCAGATTCGGCGCACCCCTTCACCCCACAATACCGCTATTACCGCTACCGCTTCTTAGAACGTAGCCAACAAGCTGAAATCCTTCCCTTCTCCACTCAAAAAACACCTAAAAGCCAATAAAAATAACCCCACGCGATGAAAATACGTGGGGTTATTTTGTTGACAAAGCACCACCTCGATGGTTTAATAATTTAAACCATCGAACGATTGGAGTTTTTTTAATGCCAAACTATCAAGCACTACAACAGGATCTAACCGATGTCAGTCAATTTTTAATTGCCTTAGGCGATCCAAAACGCCAAGCCATTATCATTCGCTTATTAGAGGAAAGTGATTGTGACGGGCTACAAGTCAGCGAACTCACTGAAGCAACCGGCTTGTCGCGGCCCGCGGTTTCACACCATCTCAAAGTCCTCAAGGATGCCAAACTAATCGACTATCGCGCAGAAGGCACGAAGAACTTTTATTACCTCAATCACGATACGACCGAAATTGTAAAACTTAAACAATTTCTCGATAAAGTCACCCAAATTATGACCACCCACACAAAATAAGGAGCGTTAACCATGCAAACAATTCTAGGGAGCAGCGGCCAAATCGGCCAGGAACTCGCAAAAGAACTCTACAAAAACTATACTCACGACCTCAGACTTGTGAGCCGTAACCCACGGAAGGTTAATCCTGAAGATCAACTCCACCCAGCTAATCTGCTCAATTTTGAAGAAACCAATCAGGCAGTCGCAGGGAGCGAAATTGTTTATTTCACAGCCGGTTTACCCATGAATTCTGATATGTGGACCGCCCAATTTCCGATTATGATTGATAATGTGATTCGCGCCTGTCAGATTAACCACAGTAAATTAGTTTTCTTCGATAACACTTATATGTACGCTAAAAATGCAACACCGCAAACCGAAGACAGTCCTTTCCAACCAGACGGGCAAAAGGCAACAGCTCGGGCAAAAATGGCGCAAACCGTTATTGATGCTATGCAAGCGGGTCAAATAGAGGCTGTTATTTGCCGCGCCCCTGAATTTTACGGTTCCGCCAAAACCAATAGTATTACCAATACACTTCTTTTCAACAAAATCAAAGCCGGGCAAAAAGCACGCATTCCTGTTAGTGATCAATTCTTGCGCACATTAATTTGGACACCAGATGCTAGCCGCGCCATGGCTTTAATTGGCAACACCCCTGATGCTTACGGTCAAACATGGCACCTTCCTTGTGCCGATAGCATTACTTACAAGGGTTTAGTTGAACTGATTCAAGAAATCACGTACCAACCTATATCCTATTCGATTATTAAAATGTGGCAATTCAAATTAGCAAGTTTCTTCAATCAAAATAGTCGCGAACTACAAGAGCTGCTCCCCCGTTATCAAGCCGACAACATCTTCGTTTCGGATAAATTCAAAACTCGCTTTCCTGAATTTAAAATTACATCGTTTGAAGAAGGCATTCGAGAGATATTGACGGTTTAAAAAGTATTTCCCGGGTAATCCCACTTTTCTTTGTAAAAAAGTTTGCTCAGCTGTATACTTAATGTGAATGATTGAGCAAATTTTTCACTGGAAAAGGAGTGACTGTTATGTGTCAAACCCAAGCAAATCAATTTATCCAAGCCCTCAAAAATGGTGTCGTGCCAGCTACCGGTTGTACTGAACCAATTGCCGTTGCTTTTGGGGCCGCAACTTGTATGGCCCAGCTAACTAATCGCGAGATTCAAGCCATTGAGGTGCACGTTTCACCAAACGTGATGAAAAATGCCCTAGCGGTTATGGTCCCTGGTACTGGCGAACCTGGTTTATTAGTTGCTGCGGCCGCGGGGGCAATTGCTGGTGACGCGACGGTTGGCCTCAGCGTTATTGAAGGCCTTCGCGCTACAGACTTACCAACCATTCTAGACCTCGCTCATTCTGGTAAAGTCACCGCTAAAACAGCACTTGTCCCTGACGATTTATACGTTGAAGTGACCATTAAAGATCTTGAAAATACGGTCACTGTTACGATTGCTGGTAGCCATACCAATATCTTTTCTTTAAAAAAAGATGATCAAATTTTAATTGACCACCCCCGTCCCGCAGCGCATGCGAGCTCTGAATCAAAACAATTTTTACAAACTATGAACTTTAAGGCTGTCTGGGATTTTGCCATGAACGAACCATTGGAACACCTTCGTTTCATGAAAGAGGCGCACACCCTTAATTTAGCGCTTGCCCAAGATGGCTTTACGCACGACTATGGTCTTCAACTCGGCCAATCAATTAATGGTGCCAAACGTAATCACTTTGGTTCTGGCACTGAAAACGATCTTGGTAATCGGATGATTGCTTACGCGGCAGCGGCTTCCGATGCGCGCATGGGTGGTGCGCAATTACCTGCGATGTCCAACTCTGGTTCCGGTAATCAAGGCATCACAGCTACCATTCCGGTCAGCGTAGCGGCAGATGCCGTTCAGGCGACTGAGGAACAGCTGATTCGGGCACAAACATTATCCCATCTCACCGCCCTATACATTCACTCATTTTTGCCCGTCTTATCCGCATTTTGCGCGACTGATTCGGCCGCAATGGGGGCCGCGGCTGGTGTGGTTTATCTCTATGACGGAACTTACGAAGATGCTTGTCATGCGATTCAAAACATGGCTGGCGACGCGGCCGGGATGATCTGCGACGGGGCCGGCTGTGCTTGTGCCATGAAAGTCGCCACCGCCGTTTCCTCAATGTACCGCGGCGTTAACCTCGCCCTCCAAGGAATTGTTATTCCAAATAGTAACGGGATAGTCTGCCCAACGATCGATGAGACAATTCACGGCATCGGACGTTTAGGCACAGAAGGCCTCCGTGAAACAGATCCTGTGATTTTAGATATTATGTTAAATAAATAAAAGAACCGTCTTGAACCATGTGAACCATACCCTGTCAAGTAGACAGATGATTTATAAAAAATGAATGTTTTTTTAAAGTCGTATATTCTATACGGCTTTTTTGTATACTTCGATTGGTGTTAACCCATTGTAAATTGGCATATATCGTTTATTCATATAATAATCAATATATGCGTAAATTCCATCTTTTAAATCGGATAGTGAGTTAAAAGTATGTCGATAGAAATATTCAGACTTCAAAATACCCCAAAAGCTTTCAATCGGCTGATTATCAAGGCAATGTCCCGCGCGGGACATGCTAACATTAATACCATAATGTTCTATCAATCGCTTATATTCAGTTGAGGTATATTGGAAACCTCGATCACTATGAATGATTGGTTTAACATCAGGGAATCTTTTAAAAGCTAATCGTATCGTGTTCATAACCAATTTATTGTCGTTGTGTTTGCTTATCTGATAGGCAACAATTCGTTTATCAAAACTATCTATTATGGCACTTATATAAGCTCGCTCACCGGTATCCCCGTAACTAAGATAGCTAATATCAGTAAACCACTTCTGATTTGGTTTATCCGCATTAAATTCACGACTTATAATATTCCCCGCTGTAAATAAAGACCTGCTACGTTGCCAGATTGGTCGTTTCCGTCTAATATCTGACACAAGTCCCATAATCTTCATTAAGCGTCTAACCGTTTTTATATTAATATCTATTTGATGTTCACGTCTTATTGCACATTTAATTCTAATTGCTCCAAATGTTTTATCTGACTGGTAAAAGCCTTCTTTAATGATTGCCGCTTGTGCTTGCCTGATTTCTTCAGCTTTAGACGGACCAGCCTTTAACCATTTGTAATAGCCACTCCGACTAACTTTTAGTGAAGCACATAGTGCTTTTATTGAATACCGTTTTTCTTGGTGGAGCTCAGATACTGTTGTATATTCCAGGTCATTTGTGGTTAACGAAAATAACCGAATCTTTGTCTGAGCTCCACTTCTTTTTTTGCGATATCTGCTTCCATTTCTAAATACTGATTCCTATTTTTTAGACGTACATTTTCTAGCTTCAAGCGTTCTAATTCAGTTAATTCTTGCTTTTTCTTGTGATGACCACGTCCATCTTTTAAGCCTTCGGCTCCTGAATTTTCATATTTTTTAAGCCAGTTATAGATTTGTTGATAAGATACCCCATACTTTTGAATTGCTGCTTGATAATCTCGACCTTTTTTTAAAGTATATTCAACTATCTCAATTCGTTCTGTAAATGACGTACTACGACCGCTTTTCATAGACGAAAGCCCCAATCTTTTTGGTTTCCATTGCTTTCGTTCATTATAAAGCCTTATCCATTTTCTCAATACTAATCGGTCACTAATATCATATTTTTGTATTGCTTCGCTGATTAATAATCCGTTTTTTACTACGTCTATAACTGCGTCGTGCTTAATTTGTGGGGGATAATTTCTAACTATCTTGTAGGGACGAATCCCGTTAACGCCCCATTTTTGGTATTTTCTAATCCAGTCACGTAGTGATGATTTGGCTACAGAAAAATCTTTGCTGACGGCTGAGATTGATGCTTGATTATTTAGTACAGCTTGAACTGCTTCGATTTTCTTTAAATATGAAATCCGTTTACTCACAAAAATACTCCTCTCTGGGTACACACTTTTTATAATTCAAGTGTCTACTTTGAGGGGAGTATATCATTGGCGTTCAAGACGGATTTTTATTGCTTAAATTAAGTCAATTGCAGCTGTTAAATCTGCCACTTCATGTTGCATTACGGTTGTTGGTAAAGCCTGGGCTTGCTTGCGGTTGACCCAAATCCGTTGCCAATTCAGGCGCTGACAAGGAATGATATCCCACCAATAACCGGCAGCGATATGCAAGTGCTCCTCATTAGTCACCGTTAATTGATCAGCAACTTGGCCAAAGAAATTAAGCGTTGGTTTATAACAGTTTAATTGATCAGAGGTGTATAAATAATCAAATTCGACTGGGATTTGCGCCAAATTCTGCTTGAGAATTGGTAACGAAGCATCCGTCATAATTCCTAATTGAACCCCCTTAACCTTCATTGTTTTCAAAAAATCGATGACTTCTGGGAAAACTTTTAAATTAGCCTGCACCGTTAACATTTGTGTTAAATCTGCATTATCGTACTCATAATTGAAATCATGCGCACAATACCGCAAGGCTTGTTCGATGACCTGTTCGTAAGGCATAAAATATTCGCCATACATCATTCGATCTTCATACAGCTCAAAAGCTTTTTGAAAAAGTCCGCGATCAATCTGATGTTGCACACCAATTTCTCCCGCAGCCTCATAAAACGGCGCCGTATCAACCAACGTCCCATAACAATCAAAAGTGATTAATTTTATCATCTGTCAACCAACCCTTCAGCCCATTATTTTCTAACTACCCCCTATTTTAAACCACTAATTCACCAATCTCAATTGGATTACCATGTGTATGGTACCCTTCAATATTGGTTTCACCATCTAGTTTTTCAATTTTATCCATGTTGGTAATAATCACCATGATATCCGTTTCTTTTCCAGCAGCCTTTAGAACCGCTAAATCCATCTGAGCGATTTTTTGTGCAGAGGCAACACGATCACCGACTGCTACAAGAATTGTAAAACCTTGTCCGTTAAGTGCAACTGTATCGATTCCCATATGCACTAATATTTCTACACCATTATCGGTCGTAATGCCAATAGCATGTTTAGTTGGGAAAATGGTCGTAATAATACCATCAACAGGTGAATAAACACTACCATTAGTCGAGACCATTGCAAAGCCGTCCCCGACCATTTTTGTTGAGAAAACACTATCGTTAACATCCTCTAAAGCCACGTAATCACCATCTGCTACAGCTGATAGCGTTACTGTTGATTCAATTTTTCTTTCAGCTATTTTAATTTCTTCTGGTTGTGGATTGGGAATCATGAAATAAGCAATGGTAAATGACAATACTAAGGCGATGATAATCCCCATAATTGCAAAGACAAAGTATTTACCGATATAAGCTGGCAAACTGAAAATACTTGATAAGATGTAACCGTAAATGCGAACGCCGAAGAAACTGATGAATGCTGAGGCAACTGAACTACCAACTGTTGCTGCAATAAAAGCTTTCTTGTACTTCGTTAAAACCCCGAATAGGGCTGGTTCTGTAATCCCTAATAAACCCGAAACGGCTGAGGAAACCACAATTGATTTTTCTTCTTTTGTTTTAACTTTGAAATAGATTGCTGCAGTGGCACCAGTAATCGCCATGTTTGCCATAAACATCATTGGCATCAACATATCATAACCTTGGTTGGCAAAATTTTGTAACGCAATTGGCGTCATCGCGTGATGCAGACCTGTTAAGATTGCGATTGGTCGAATAGCGCCCACAATAATACCGGCCAAGACTGGTGAAATCGTGAATAACCAACTAACACCCGCTGCCAATAAATTGCCTAAATGAATACCGATAGGTCCAATTACGACAAGTGTCACTAAACCTGCCAGTAAAAGTGAAAACGTTGGCGTAAATACCGTCCTGAGAACTTCTGGTAATAGTTTATCAACCCAACGATAGATGTAACTTAACGCTAATACCGCAAAGATGATTGGAATAACCGTCCCAGCATAATTGAAAACCGGTACCGGCAAGAAGCCAAAAATCACAAATTGTGAAATCTTTCCAGCTGCCGCGGCTGCGGCCATCGTTGGAAATTGTAATGTCGCCGCAATCGCGATTGCTAAATATTGATTGGTTTTAAAAATTTTAGCAGCTGAAGCCGCTACGAAAAATGGCAAGAATGTAAAAACACCACTGGCTAACATGTCGATAATTTGGAAAGTTGGTGTTTCCCCTGATATTACTTTTAAGGCCACCAACCCGGCCATTAACCCTTTAATCATCCCCGCGCCAGCAATCGCTGGTACAATTGGCCCGAAAACGCCAGAGACAGTATCCATAAAGAGTGACACTAGCCCTTTTTTCTCTGTAGGCTGGTTGGTTTCTTCACTGTTATTAATCCCCAATAAAGCAGCAACCGGATTAAAGTATTCTTCAACATTTGTCCCAATGACAATCTGCAGCTGATCACTTTGATATTTAGTTCCAACTACTGCTGGGATTTTTTCTAACGCGTCATAATTAATCTTGCTTTGATCTTTAAGATTAAATCGAAGGCGCGTCATACAATGCCAGACATTATTAACATTTTCCTTACCGCCGACATTTTCAATAATCTGTTTTGCGATATCTTCATGTTTCAATGCTATCACCTCTATTATTATTTTACGCAATTTGGTTTCGCTTACAAATAAAATCATAGCATAATTTTTATCATAATAATATCAGTCCTAATTAACGTTATTCGATATATAAACGTTGATAAATAAGCATTATAAAACTATTTTTCGTAAAATTGGACTGTTTTATATTCAATTAACTCGTTTTATTTAGTCCAAATTGACAGCGCTGTCTAAAAGGTGGTTCAATGATATTAATCAAGTAACCTTAATTGAAGAAACCGAGGGAATAATTATGCAAGAAACGATTATAACGGACGTTAAAGCATTTGCAATTAAACCAGATCGCCATAACTTAGTAGTTGTTAAAGTTGAAACTGACCAAGGTGTCTCTGGTGTTGGGTGTGCCACTTTTCAATTTCGCCCCTTAGCGGTTAAAACCGTTGTTGAAGAATATTTGAAACCATTATTAATTGGCCGGGATGCTAATCAAATTGAAGATCTTTGGCAAGTAATGACCGTTAATTCATACTGGCGCAATGGTCCAATTACCAACAATGCCATTTCCGGCGTTGATATGGCGCTTTGGGATATTAAAGGTAAGCTAGCCAATATGCCCCTCTACCAATTACTAGGCGGTAAATCGCGAACAGCAATCCCTGCCTACACGCACGCGGTAGCTGATAATCTAGACGATCTATATACTGAGATCGATAAATTTACGGCTGAAGGTTATCAATACTTACGTTGCCAACTCGGCTTTTATGGCGGTAATGCAACTCATTTAAAAACACCTGACAATCCCATTCAAGGCTCTTATTTTAACCAACAACAATACATGGACACAACGTTAGAAATGTTTGAAGCAATCGATAAAAAATATAAGCATTCATTCCAAATGTTGCATGATGTTCATGAACGTCTCACCCCTAATCAAGCTGTTCAATTTGCTAAACAATCAGAAAAATATCACTTATTCTTCTTGGAAGATCTTTTACCACCCGAACAAAATGCTTGGTTAGAAACCATCCGGGCCCAAAGTGCAGTCCCAATTGCGACTGGTGAGCTATTCAATAATCCAATGGAATGGCAGGAGATTATTACAAAACGCCAAATTGATTACATGCGGGCCCACGTCTCTCAAATCGGTGGTATCACCCCCGCCCTCAAGCTAGCACATCTGTGCGATAATTTTGGTATTCAAATCGCTTGGCATACACCATCTGACATTACACCAATCGGTTTGGCAGTTAATACCCATCTTAATATTCATCTACACAACGCTGCTATTCAGGAGAACATCGAAGTGCCTGAAAATACTAAAAAAAGCTTTAGTCACGTTCCTCAAGCTAAGGGTGGTTACTTCTATCCAATCGAACGCCCCGGGATTGGTGTCGATTTCGACGAATCAATGGCGGCAGAATTCCCCATCGTTTACCGACCACACGAATGGACACAAAGTCGCATCCCTGACGGTTCAATTGTGACACCATAATAAAAAAACACATTAGACACGACTCATTGTCGGTTCTGATGTGTTTTTTTATTGAACGGTGTAATGTAGGTACAATCATAATCAATCGCTGTTAATTGGCTGTATTCATAAACCCGACCATCCTCTAATAAGCAACGGTTAGTAATCCGCATCGCAGGGGCCCCCTTCTTACATAAAAGTAGTTCGGATTCTGTTTTTGAAACAGCAATCGGTTGATAACTCGTAATGTAATGGGAAATGCGGTAACCCTTATTTTGAACATACTTTTGAATTGAATGCTCGACATTTTCTTGTGATAACTCGGGGAAAAGCGCCACCGGTAACTTCGAAATTTCAATTTGTTCAATCTTATAATCGACAATTCGCAGACGCTTAAATGTCCAAATTAGTGCGGGTTCTTCTAATTGGAAAATTTGTTGCTCCTCTAAGGTCGACATTGCTTGTTCCAAAGAAATCATTTTCGAGCGGATACGGCCATATGGTGTTCTCGTTAGCGAATTATAAATCATCGTATTGTTCCGTAAATTGTCATAGACATACATGCCCGAACCTTGAACAACCTTGATAACGCCAATTTCAGCCAAACTTTTAATCGCCTCTTGAACCGTATATCGCGATACGCCGTAGATTTGCGCTAACTCACGTTGATTGGGAATTTTACCATCTTTGAATTGATTTTGATAAATCTTACTAAGTAGATCCTGCATGATAAACTCATTCTTCTTCATGATTTCTCCTTAGGAGCTTTTGTTTTAATTCTATCACAAAATAAAATTGACAAAATGTCACCAACTCATTACAATTTAAAAGTAACTAGTTCGTTACATTATGGAAGGAGTTCATTACGTGATTCAAAATCGCATTAAAGTCTTACGCGCTGAGCGAAACTGGACCCAGGCCGATCTCGCCGAACGGACCGGCATTTCTAGGCAAGCCGTGATTTCAATCGAAAAGTATAAATATACACCCTCATTAGAACTCGCCTTTAAGATTGCGCAGGTCTTTGGGGTCGAAATAACAACTGTCTTTTCACCAGAGGAGGATTCAAAATGAAGCAACTCATCATGTTAATTCTGATTATTCTGTTAGCAGTTTTCATCTTTTTAGATCTTCACTTCAAACACAATAAGTCCCGGGCCTACCAGAACGATGAACGCTGGCAATTAATCACCATCAAAGCCGCTAAGGTGATGGCTATTTTTCTTGATTCAATCGTTATTTTACTGGCACTGGCCATGACTTATTTCTTACTAACTGATGGTGGTAGTGAAATGATGACCATCAGTGACGCTGTCAGCGATGCTTTTTACATCTACGCACTCAAGTATCCCGTTGAATATTGCGCCTACCGTTACTACGATCAAGTCCTATAATATTAAAACGTTAATTCGTTATAGAAAAGAGCGCCTTATTCATGTCATTTATCCAATTGAGCCTTGCATTAATTCTAATTGGCGTGGCAGCCGGCATCGTTAGTACCGTCGGCGGTCTCGCATCACTCGTTTCATACCCAGCCCTACTTGCACTCGGGTTACCACCAGTCACAGCCAATGTCACCAACACCGCGGGCTTAATCTTCACCGGCGTTGGCGCATCACTGGCTTCACGTAAGGAATTGAAACACCAAAAACGGGAACTCATTACGCTTTTACCGTTAACCTTAATTGGCTGTATTGTGGGGGCCTTATTACTCTTTAAAATTCCAGCAGAAACATTCCAAAAAATTGTCCCCTTTTTCATTTTATCTGCCGGCATTTTAATCCTCTTACCCCGCCATCTCCAAGTTGGTCAACCCGCTAAATGGCAAGTTAGCCTCGCTTGGCTCGGTGTTTTCTTAGTCGGCGTTTACAGCGGCTACTTCGGTGCTGCTTCGGGCGTCTTGATGCTATCGCTGCTCTCAGTCATCAGCCAAGCGCCCTTCCAAGAATACAACGCCACCAAAAACCTGACGATGGGCCTTGCAAACTGTATCGCCACACTAGTCTACGCGCTTCAAACGACCATCAACTGGGGCCTTGTCTTGCCCCTTGGAATCGGCTTTTTGATTGGCGGCCTGATTGGCCCCATCATCGTCCGTCTACTACCAGAACGCCTAACCAAAATTGGGATTGGCATCGCCGCATTAGGACTAGCGGTTAGTTTGTTTATGCAAGCCTATTAAAAAAACTGACGACACAACTCGAAAGATTGTGTTGTCAGTTTTTTTATTGTTCATTTAATTGTTCCTGCAACCATTCCAAATTAACCTCGTGGTGCCGTTTTGAATTGGCCATCATTTTGATAAACATCGGTTGCAGATTGGTTGCGGTATTTAGTGCCGTTTCAATCGCTTGGATCTTTTCCTTAGTTTGTGCAATTTGGCTCTGCAAGAGTTCGCGCATTTGCGTTGGTTCAACTTGATCAGTGAATAATAATGGTGTGTAGAATGGGAAAGTAATCGGCTTATTCTGCCCGCCATAATGGGCGAACTGTTTTTCAAAAGCCGCTTCTCCTGCCGCCGTAAGCACATAGCGATTTTTCTCGCGCTTATCACTGGCGTCATCCACTATTTTTTCAATCAATTGCTTTTCCGCTAGTTGTTGTAAGTTGTAGTAAAAAGAACCCTTCGTAAAGTTCAAAAAGAACTCGAAATAATTATTTTCCATATCAGCTAATAATTCGTAGCCGTAAGCACCTGGCTTTTTCTTCAATAAACCCAAAATTAGAAACTGAATCATTTGGCGGTCCCCTCTGTTAATTGCGCGATGAATTCTGGATAGCTCATTTGCCCAAGTGCAAAAGCACGGCTCAAGCGATACATCTTTTCCTGCGGGGTTTCTGGCCGTTGATAAAGTGCTTCTAATTGAATAGCTTCATCTGGTAGTACTGCGAGGACATCCTCTTGGTTGGCAAAAGCAGCGTAATAACGCAGGCCAAAGCGCCGTTGTGAGGCCGCATCGATGTGAATGCCATCAGGGTTGGCCGTTAATTCGGCGGCGTTGACTAAATAACTATGGGGATCTTGCGCAACCACGTTCGCCATTTCCCGATTAATGTCATTGAATTCTGTCGCACTAGCGCCGAACCCTTCTTGGCCTAAAAAGTCTGGTAATTGACCGACAATAATGGGTAAGTCTGCTTGACCCAATGCTTGGCGTAGATGACTAAAGACCGCTGTTAACTTGATAGTATAGTCTGACTAGATTATGAATGGCATTCCCTTAATTTTGAATTTTTAGTTCTCTTAACCATTTATTCTAAATATCAAAAGCTACTAGATAACTTACAAACTATCGTCTAGCATTACATATAAATCTTTTTTATTTTAAAGTAAATTCACCAATAAATGTAAACTAAAATGAATTATATGCCGGCTTAATGATGTACTATTTTACTAGAGTAGAGGTGCCTAATATGGAAACAATTATTAAAAATGTTAGAAGCGTAACCGAATATCGTCATATTAATCAAAAAACTCTTGCATTAAAATCTCATGTTTCTAGGAATACAATAAATAAATTTTTCTCTCCCAATAGGTCTATAAATCCAAGATTATCAACTTTAGTAAATATAGCCAGAGCATTAAATATTAATTTGGTCCAATTATTTAATAAATATATTGATCTTAACGATTTCTACGATAAAGATATGGATCTAGAACAATATTTAAATATATTCACTCAGAACACAAAGCTTCAAATTAGAGGCTCTAAACAGAAATTTTTGAGCAGCGATCCTGGGATAGAAGAATCCACCATAAGTAGCTTATTAAGTCATACTACTTCTGATCCGAAACTTTCAACCCTAACTGCTGTATCCGTACAACTAGATATAGATCTTACTATTCTTTTTAAAAGAGGAGGTAACACAATTTGATTTTTGAGCCTTATAATGATGAAATTGAGACTATTAATTCCATTCACAGATACAATTCCTCCGAATATACAGTCATTCGTTTAACACCTACTATGATAAAAAAAAATAATATAGATGCTAATATTTTACTTCGAGATATACTTAAAAATAAAAATTTAGTAAACTTTAATCACTTAGCCCATGGTGGAAAAAATGGTATGAAACTATCGGCAGAATTCATTACTAATGATGTTTGTCAATCATTAATAATGAATTTTTACCGGGTTAATAATTCTCGAGGTGACCGACGTTTCTCAATTTACGGAATTAAAGAACTATACAACCGCAGACTTATTCAAGTTGGAGACTTACTGTATATCACCGTTAATACACATAACCCGACACCTACCATTACTCTTATAAATATTACACATAATATTCCTGATAGCACTGTACTATCCAATATATTTGGACATGATGCTATCAAAGAATCCCTCTCCCGCTTACTACCATCAATTAAAGCAATCGCTCAACAAGGGTATCACCCCAATTCAAAAGGACCGGGGAAAATATCCCCAAAAGATGCTGGAGATACATTAGAGCATTTATTAGGAATTAAAACAAATAATTCTCCAAAAGCTGATTTTGAAGGAATTATCGAATTGAAATCTAAGACTAGTAAATCGCTTGATACGTTGTTTACATTACGTCCACAGTTTAAGAATACTAAAGTTGAGTTGCTGGAACCCAATGATAGAAATCGGGTTTCAGCTTTTACTAGACTTTATGGCTATAATTCCGATAAACATATCGGATACAATAGTCTATATATTACAATCGGATCTATTAATGCTCCTCAAAACTCCTTAGGATTTTATCTATTTGTCAATGAAGAATTAGAAAGAATTGAATTAAGAAAAAAAAGTATGAATAATGATGTTTTAACAGGTTATTGGCTTTTTGAAAATTTAAACGAAGAATTACAACGAAAACATCCTGCAACTTTGTGGGTGGAAGCTCTAACAAGAATTAATAATAATCTTGGTGAATTTAAATATACAACAGCTCAGCTTTCTCGTTCTCCTCAATTTGCAACATTTCTATCCCTTGTTAAATCAGGAGGGATCACTTATGATTGGAGAGGTTATACTACCCCTAGTGGTAAATATAGCGGAAAAAATCATGGAAATGCCTGGAGAATTAAACGTAAACAGCTTGAACTTCTTTTTGATAACATGAACCCTATCGACCTAACATCAACCCAATAACTATCTAAGAAAAAAGATAGCCCTGCATTTTATAAATACAGGTCTATCTTTTTTCTATATTTGTATATCTACTCGTTATTAAGCTCTGTCGCTTTAAAAACTTCTTCAGCAATTGCTCTTGCTAACAACGGAGGAACCGCATTTCCAACCTGTGTGTACTGTGGTGTCTCAAGAACTCTTTGTGAACCACCCGTTGTTCGTTTACCCAAAAATTCAAAACTATCATCAAAAGATTGTAATCTAGCCATCTCTCTAACCGTTAAAATTCTGTTAAAATATGGATGAATAAAGTCATCTGGTAATGTCACCATAGTTGGTGCTACATTCTCCGAATCCAATCTTGTGCGAATTCCTTTTTTCGTAAATACAGCCTCTATAATATCTTCGTTAAATTGTCCCTTCAATAGGCGATCCGAATAGGTTAACTCATCAATTTCGTCATTTAAGTCATCTTTAACAGTATCCCAGAATCTCTCTGTCGTTTTCACATCTGATCGTAATCTAGTAGATAGCAATTTAATTCCCTTATTGAAGGATTCTTTATCACCATTTACACAATGCTGCCATATTAATGCTAATTGCCTATTTGTAAATTGTATCCACTTATCACTATAATTTATTTTTTCAAATAAATTATATTTTATTAATCCTCTTTTTATTATCTTTGCATTATATTTTTTATTAAGTTGAAAAAAGCTTTCGAAAAAAAGACTTGGCAAGTTCTCTATTAAATTTATTCCATCTCTTTTTAAACGAGTAACTGCTTTTCTTCTATTCTCTCCTTGTTTGTACAAAGAAAAACGCTGCTGTACTATTGGTTCATGCTTAGATACCTCCATATTAGTAATACTTGCCCTAGAAACGGGGTTTCTTGTAAGAATATTCTGTGTACGTCCTTCAACACTCTTTGCAGAGTATTCTGTTGTATATTCATACTCATTTCCGATGTATAAATCTCCTAACGCATCTCGAACATTTACTTCCGACCCTATTCTTTTTTGAGGATAATTAACCGGGGAAACATCATTCCGATATGCAAGAAAAACTACTCTATTTCTTTGCTGTGGTACCCCAAAGTCTGATGCATTTAATACTTGTACGTCTAGTACATTGTAACCCAAACTTGTTAGCTCTGAGTACAGAATATCTTTTACCAAAGTTTGACCTAAATATTTTTCCTTTTTCAACACACTAGGGAAATCAAGCATGTTCATATCCAGTATTCCCTTCACGTTTTCCATTACAACATATTTAGGTTTAACGTCTCTTATAATTCTTAAATATTCATGAAACAACATATTTCTTGGATCTGCAGAATCTCTTTTTCCTAACCTACTAAATCCTTGACACGGTGGACCTCCAAAAATAGCGTCTATTGAGCCTGGTTTGAAGATATCCCCATATTTCAAACTGTTTATACTCTTAAAAATTAATTCCGTGGTAAGATTTCTGATATCTGTAAGTTCAAAATGAGTGTCTACACCTTCTATTATACCCAGTTGTTTATGACGATTTGTATATGTTTTTTCAACCATAGGGCTCTTATCGCTAGAAAATATAATATCAAATCCAGCTTGTATGATACCCTCACTAAATCCTCCCGCACCGCAAAATAAATCTATAGCGTAAGGCATTTTTCCACCATCCTAATTTTTGTATTCCGATTATTATACCAAATTACCTGAAGTAAGTCCAGGCAGATTCTAATAGTAACAATACTAAAATACATCTTTAATATTTAAAATTTTTATTCTCTAAGTAAAAACTCTTAAGGACTAACATTTTGATTTACTCTATATTCTTTTCTAGAACACTTAAAAATCCATTCCACTTTTTACTCAAGATACGATAAAAAATATATCTAATAAAGCTGTAAAAATGGCACTATCCTGATAGCAATTTTTATCTGCTTAAACTAGCGGATTTTCATCCATCACTGGTAAATATCTGCCTGCCAATCCGGCAATTAGCGTTAAGAAACCAACACTAATCAGACCGGCTAGGTGAATCAACTGGCTGGTGGTGTCCGACATTGCGACACTGCCACTGATTTGGGCAATCACGGTCGTCATGTCTTGTTGCCGCATTACGGCTAGGCCCATCAAGCCAATAATCAAAATAAATTGCATTAGGATACTACCGAGATACGTATTCCGATATTTAACGATTAAGGTTTGCGCGGGCGTTGTGACGCCGGTGTAATAAGCGCGGTGATTCAAAAGAATGCTGTTAGCACTGCCAAAGAAACTAATTAATAAGATGCCTAATAAAATTAGATGCGGCGTAATCATCAACCAAGCACCAACCACAAAACCCAGCAGTTGGACTTTTAAATCTGATAACTTCGAAAAGCGCCCTTGCACGCTCTTTCGAATAACTTGGGCTAGAATCATCCCAGCACCATAAGTGACGTAAGCCCCTATCATCAAGCCCTGATTTTGGATCGCGACAAATATATAGAGCATTAAGAACGTTTCAAACGCCCCGTTAATTAAGGCCGAAATCAAGAGCCAACCTGGCATCTTCGTTTTAGTACCACGCGTGATGATCACCCGCAAGACTAGCGCGACTAAACCAATGACAGCAACGGTAATTAATAACCAGATAAATTTGGCTTCAAAAAGGCGCAGATATCTCAGCGCAAAGGCCATCGCAGTTGCCCAGACAAATAGTTCCAAGTTATTAAGTGATTTGGTTTGTGCGACAAATACTGATTCATCAAGTTGCTTCACAAATGGTTCGAAGCGTTGCATGCCGACAAAACCAATCAGTACAAATAGCATGATGACAATAAAGACGAACCGATATGAAAAATGACTAGCAATGGTCAATAGACCAACCGTTACTAAGCTAAAAGCCAATAACGTTTTAATCTCGGTCCCCATCAGATGCCATTTCCAGACTACCCGCTCGTGATAATAAACACCTTCATAGGTCGGCATAATCACACTGGCGCTGGCGCCCAAAATAAAGGCCGCGATATCCGTTAAATATAACCACGGCGAAATGGCTAATACGAATGAAGCTCCCGCAGCTAATAACATACTGATACTAGTTATTTTAAACGAATTCTGTACGTGACCCAGACTATTTGCGAATAATAGCCCGGTTTTCAACGCGGTATAAAATAAGATATACGGCATATAAGATGCCGCGGTATGACCGCTATGTAACATTGTTAAGCCAATCAGCGGTAAGATTTGAATCAGTTTTGCGACCGCAAAAACGAGTCCTTGTTTAATCTTTTCACTGGTTTCTAATTGTTTGCCATTTACCATCGGTTATCCCTACTTTCATTGATTAGATGGTACCTTATATTGCGTCTGATTTCAAAGAACTACCGTTAAAAGCCTAAATTGATTGCACAAAAAAACACCGTAAGTCGTCGAAACGACTTGCGGTGTTTTGCTTGGGATTTTATTCCCATTCCACTGTTGAAGGTGGCTTGCTCGTAATATCGTACACAATACGGTTAACGTGATCGACTTCGTTAACGATTCGCACCGAAACCTTTTGCAAGATATCCCATGGAATCCGTGAGAAGTCGGCTGTCATACCGTCGATTGAGTTAACGGCACGAATCCCAACTGTGTAGTCGTATGTCCGGCCATCACCCATGACACCCACACTACGGATGCCTGGTAAGACTGTGAAGTATTGCCATACGGTTTTATCTAAACCGGCGAGTGCAAATTCTTCACGCAGAATTAAATCACTATCGCGGACAATCTTCAATTTATCTTCAGTCACTTCGCCAAGGACCCGAATCCCAAGGCCAGGACCTGGGAATGGTTGGCGCCATACGAGTTCATATGGCATGCCTAATTTTTCGCCAAGGTCACGAACTTCATCTTTAAATAATGTATTTAAAGGTTCAATTAAGCTAAATTGCATGTCTTCTGGTAAACCACCAACGTTATGATGTGATTTGATGGTTGTCGCAGTACTTGTACCACTTTCAATAATGTCAGTGTATAAAGTCCCTTGCGCTAAGAAGTCAATCCCGTTTAACTTAGTTGCTTCTTCGTCAAACACTTGGATAAATTCGTTACCAATAATCTTCCGTTTCTTTTCTGGGTCAGAAACGCCAGCGAGTTTACTCATGAAACGGTCTTTAGCGTCCACTTGGATGATGTTCAACCCAAATTTACCGCCAAGACTTTCCATCACTTGTTCAACTTCGCCTTTTCTGAGTAAGCCGTGATCAACAAAGATGCTGACCAATTGGTCGCCAATTGCGCGGTGTAATAACACCCCAACAACAGAAGAATCAACGCCACCTGAAAGACCAAGAAGGACTTTCTTGTCACCGACTTGTTCGCGAATCTTTTCGATTTGCATGTCGATGAAATCGTTCATTGTCCAGTTGTCTTGGGCCCCACAGACGCCAAATGCAAAGTTCTTCAAGATATCGTTCCCAAATTCAGTGTTTTGCACTTCAGTATGGAATTGAATCCCGTAAATATGTTTGTCGCGGTTTTCGATTGCTGTAAATGGTGTGTTATCACTTTCAGCAACTGTCACGTAACCTTCTGGAATTGCAGTCACTTTATCACCATGACTCATCCATACCGTTTGTTTTTCAGGAAGACCTTTGAATAAGTCACTGTCTTTGTCAGTCACTGTAATTTCAGCCTTACCATATTCACGTTCTGTTGATGCTTCAACATTACCGCCATTTTTGAAACTGATCAACTGCATCCCGTAACAAATACCGAGAATTGGAATCCCTAATTCAAAAATTTCGGGGTCAACTGAAAAGGCACCATCATCGTAAACACTCATTGGGCCGCCAGAGAAAATAATTCCTTTAGGGGCGATCTTCTTGATTTCTGCTGCTGTTGTCGTGTTAGGCAACAATTCAGAGAAAATCCCGAATTCACGGATACGACGTGTAATCAATTGATTATACTGACTACCGTAATCTAAAACGATAATCTTATCGAAATCTTGCATGTCCTTTTGGGCCAAACAACTCACTCCTTTTTTATTAAAGCTGAGTAAAACTTAAATGGTCCTCGTTTCACTCAGCTCGATTAGTAACGCTAAAACTTTTTTATAATGTATCTATTCTACTGATTAATCATGAAAACGTCAATGGATGACAGCCATTCCTGTGAAAAAACTCATTCTATTATCAATATTTTCGTAGAAATACCTTATCAATCAGGTGATGTTTGGTTTTATGCAAAATTAAATCGGCGCGGTTTCTTGTTGGTAAAATATAGTCGTTCAAATTACGTAAATCGATGTCGCGCCAGACACGCCGGGCCATCTTAAAGGCGCTGGCGCGATCACTAATCGCATAAGGATAATAATAGTTCGTTGGATCATCCTTCGCGAGATCTAATAAGAGGTCAAAGCGTTCTAGGAACCACTTCTCAATTAAACTTGGATTGGCATCGACGTAAACTGAAAAGTCGAAGAAATCACTGACGTAAATTTGTTCGGTCGTCGGTAATTGTAAAACGTTGATCCCTTCGACGATTAAAATATCGGGGTCATCGATGATATCAAACTCATTCGGGATAATATCGTAGATTTGATGTGAATACTTGGGCGCTTTAACCGGCGCCACATTATTTTTCACAGCGTTCAAGAAACTGATCAACTGCGGCATATCGTAACTTTCGGGGAACCCTTTTTTATCGAGAATCCCTTTTTGCTTCAATTCAGAAGTCGAATATAAAAAGCCATCGGTCGTAATCATTTGGACCGTCTTATCTGGATAGACCCGACTCAGTAATAGCTGCAATAGGCGTGCGGTGGTACTCTTACCAACCGCGACACTACCGGCGATGCCGATAATGAATGGTGTTTTGTGCGGTTTGATTTCTAAAAATTCAGACTGCTTAATTTGATTTTCTTGGAATTGTTCATACTTCATTTGTAATAAATGACGGAGTGGGACGTAAATGTCACTAACATCCGTTAACGAGATGCGGTCGTTTAAGCCGCTGACTTGCTGTAATTCATCGTCCGTAATGGCAGTGTATTTTTCGCCACGGCCGTGAAAATAACGCCATTCTTCTCGCGAGATTTCATAATAGTTCATCTCGTTTTTCATGCTTTAATCCTCCCAGGGCTTAACTAACTGCTAAACGGTTACATTTTACCATAATTAATGCTAAAAAGTGGGGCCGTGACAAAATATTACTTTTGTCACAGCCCCACTTGTTTGGTTATTTAGTTAATGTATATTTTTCTGGATCGACGTTATCAATCAATGGTGAAAGTGCATCAGTGGCTAACAAGGTCAAGCGATGCATTGCTCTTGAACAAATCGTGTAGAGCAATTGCCGTTGATCTTCATGATTGTAGTTAGCGGCACTGATTTGCCAGCCAATAATGGCATCGAATTCCAAACCTTTAGCCAAGAAACTTGGGACCACTAATGTCCCGGCTGCTAAACGTTGATTTTCGGAACGAATCAAGGTGACTTTCGTACCCGTTTCCTTGAGCATCTCCGTCAATGCTTGGGCTTGCACCAATGTCTTGGTAATAATCGCCGTCGACAACTTGTCTGCTTCATTTGCTGCTAATTGGCGGTTCACATCAGCCACTAACTCAGCTTCTGATTGGCGCACGATCAAGTTTGGTTTATCGCCAACGCGGTTGAAGGCTTCAATGGCTTGGCCACCTTTTAATAAGCCTTTGGTAAAATCGGTCACTTGTTGCGTTGACCGGTATGAACGCGTTAATTGCACCACTTTTGTATTTTGGGCATCAAATAATTGTTGGACTTGTTGCAAGAGATTTGTGCTGTTACCCTTAGTGAAAATCGCTTGGTTCAAATCGCCCAATAATGTGAAGCGGGCCTTAGGGAAATGGAGCTTCAAGAAGGCCAATTCATAAGGCGTGTAATCTTGAATTTCATCGATGAAGACAAAACGCATATCACGTTCACCTTTTTTACCCGTCATCAAATCGTAGAGATGAAGATAAGGTGTGACATCTTGCAACGTCATCTGCTTAGCCTTCAATTGCGCGACGAAATGAGTGACGTGGTCTTGCCATTGTTCTTCTGTAATATCAAAGTCGGCTAACTTCACAAGTTGTGGCACAACTCGTAAGAAGTGAATATATTGCGCCTGGATGCTTAAGAAGCGATTGCGTTGAATAGACCGGCGAACCGGTTTAAAGGCCTCTAGCACGATTTGCTTAGCGATAAACTTGCTTTCAGCATCACCCGTCTTGAAATCTTTACCAGACATCAATTCGCGGATTTCTTCATCACTCATATTTTCGGCTTGTTCAGTCACCCAGTCAGCCTTAGTTTCGTGATCAACCTTGTGGCTCAATGTCCGCAACAAACTTTCTTTAGTGGCATCTAATCGATTGCCGAGATGGTAGTTTTCATTAAACCGGTAATAAACCTCACTGATGTGTTCCTTCGTAATCAAGACGCGGCCTTTGACCTTCATATCGCGGAAGCGCATGTCGGCTTTTTCAAGATGCGCAGCGTATTTTTTAACGGCCTTATAAAAGACGAGACTTTCTTTCAAGCGACTAATCCGACCATCGGTTTCGTTAACCGGTGTTTCGAATTGATCAAAAAGGCTCTGGACTGCCATGTTTGGTAACCGGCGCGCCACATATTGGAAGTAAGTCATTTGAATCATATTTTGTTCGCCCAATTCAGGCAACACATCTGCGATGTAGTCGTTGAATAATTGGTTAGGCGAGAACATGATCACTTGGCTCGAATCTAAATTGCCCCGATAGCGATAGAGTAAAAACGCGATGCGTTGCAAGATAGCTGACGTTTTCCCTGAGCCAGCTGCCCCTTGAACGAATAACAAATCAGCATCTGTGTTACGGATAATCTGATTTTGTTCACGTTGAATCGTCGTCACGATACTCTTCATCTGTGTATCGGATTTTTCACCTAACACTTCTAATAACATTTGATCGCCAATCGTTTCTTGCGTATCAAATAAGGCCTTAATTTGACCATCTTCAATCAAGAATTGGCGTTTAAGTGAGATATTCACATCTTGCGGGCCATCTGGTGTTTGGTACGTCACAGCGCCCGTCTTACCTTCATAGTAAATTGATGAAATCGGTGCCCGCCAATCATAAATTAAGAAATGATCGTCGGTATCCGTAAATGAGCCTAAGCCGATATAAATTGATTCGGATTTAGGTTCACCCTTTTCTTGAAAATCAACACGGGCAAAATACGGCGTCTTTTCCATCTTTTGCAAAGTTTCCAATTGCCGTGAAGATTGTTGCCACGAGTGATTGCGTTCTTGTAGCATTTGCCGCTGCTGTTCAATCGAAACGGCGGTTTCAGTCATCGCGGAATCGTTATTGAAGTTAAGGCGAACGTCGTTGAAGAAGTTCTCGTTAATTTCTTTTTCTTCCGATTTTGCGCGCTTAACAGCCCCTTCAAAATGGGTCTCAGCTTTTTTAATTAAACCAATAATTTCTGTTAATCGGCTTTGTTCCAATGATTTCTGTACGTCAGTCAAAGCAAATGCCTCCCTATTTTAAATAAATAGCCCTACCAGTTTAACACTTAATTCACATGAGTGCGAGTCAATCGGCCTACTGGCTGTTATCAGCTATAAACCAGCATAAAAGCCGGCTGCAGCCACCAAAAGGCCCAGGCCATAGGTCAAAAGCCAATAACCAAAGAAGATGTGATACCGTCGACGGAACCACAATTGGCTCAACTCACTATTTAAGGTTGAAAAGGTCGTATACCCGCCAAGCACACCAACGCCTAAAAAGAGCGTCACTGGCTGACTTAATTGGGACGCGGTTAACCAGCCCAAACAAAAGCTCCCGGTTAGATTGATTAAAAAGGTCACCAGTGGGAATTCACTAGCGATATGGGCGCCAACTCGCGTCAATTGGTACCGTAAAATGGCACCCAATGCTGCGCCAAAGCCAACTAATAGAATGGTCATTGTCCGTCCCCCTCTTCTTCAGTGCTCTGGGTCAGTTTAACCGCCCAGTAATCCGCTAGTAAACTCAACAAGACGCCCCCGACCATGCTGATTCCGACGTACCAAGCAAAGGCCGACCACTGTTGCTGATTTACCAATCGAATCGCGTCGACGCTAAAACTCGAAAACGTTGTAAAGGCGCCGAAAAAGCCGGTCCCAATTGCCAAGGCCAATTGGTCACTCAAATGTAAGCGTGCCACGATATAGCGCATCAAAAAAGGTAGGCAAAACGCCCCAATCAAATTGACGCATAAAGTCCCAGACGGAAACCCAGTTGGCTGATTCAATACCAATCCGATTAAATAACGCAAGATACCACCGAAAAAGGCAAAGCTACCAACGGCTAAACTCTCTTTTATTTTCATAATCGTGACCTGACCTCTTCTTGTTTTTATTCCTTCCATACTAACCAAGTTTGACCGAATTGTAAATTGACCTTTAACTTTTAAAGTATCTAGTGTATCCTCTTAAACAACTTTGTATTTTGAAAGGATGTTAGTCATGACTAACCTTGCACTTGTCATCGTCTTACTGGCGGCTTTAATGACGCCGCTTCTGATGGCTAAATTTAAAATGTCCTATCTGCCCACCGCTGTCGCCGAAATCATCGTCGGCATTATTTTAGGGACGAGTGGCTTCCATTTAATCGTCTCTACCCCGACCTTAACGGAACTCTCAACGCTGGGCGTGACCGTTTTGATTTTCTTAAGCGGGATGGAAATTGATTTTGATCTCTTTAAAAAACAACCCGCGCCAACTGACCCCCAACTAAAAGTCCAACCGAGTCCCGTCAAACTGTCGATTACCAGTTTCGCCTTTATCTTACTAATTTCATTTGGTTTAAGTGGTTTGCTCGCTTGGAGTGGCCTCTTTAAAGATATTGGGCTGGCAACCATCCTCTTTTCAACGATTGCCCTCGGTGTCGTAATTGCTGCACTCAAGGAAAAAGAACTGCTTAGCCAACCACTCGGTCAAACGATTCTCTTGATTGCGGTGTTGGGCGAAATTATTCCGTTGGTCGCATTGACGGTTTATTCATCCCTCAATAACCCCGGTTCAAAAAGTCTCTGGCTCCTATCACTGATTTTCGTTGCCGCGATTTATTTGTTAGTCCGCTTCAAAGGCGTCTATCATTTCTTCGCCCGGATTGATAAATCCACCACGCAACTCGACATCCGTTTGGCGTTCTTCTTAATCATCACACTCGTGTCAATTGCTGAAGAAGTCGGCGCCGAAAGTATTCTAGGGGCCTTCTTAGCCGGAATGGTCATGAAATTATTACGGCCGCGTGAAGAAACAACCGATAAGTTAACCTCCATCGGTTACGGCTTTTTCATCCCAATTTTTTTCATCATGACCGGTGCTAAATTGGACCTGCCAGCGCTCTTAGCAGACCGTAAATCGTTGTCGTTAATTCCCTTTTTCTTCATCGGTTTTATGCTCTCCAAAGCAGCTACCTATTGGGTTTTAAAACGGCGATTTAAACAAACTAATGCGATTGCGGGTACTTTTTTAAGTGCGACAACAATTACGTTAGTCTTACCCATTTTAACGGTTGGCCTGAACTTAAAAACCATTACCGAACAACAATCCGGGGCCTTCACCTTGGCTGCCATTTTAAGTTGTATCCTGGGGCCAATCCTATTCAATCGCTTCTATCAACCAACACCCGAAGATTTACCGCGCAAACGCGTTAAGTTTATCGGCGCCAACATTATGACGATCCCCATTGCCCAGCAACTATCAAACGGGCTTTATACCACACAACTTTTCACTGATAACCAAGGTAATTACGAAATCTACCACAGTGCGGCTGACCTGACCTTACTACCAGATCTCAGTGAGGACAGCCTTTTGACATCCGGCGCTTTTGATGCCGATATTATCATTCTCGGTTATCTAAACCATGAACAAAATTATCGCCTCGCCCAACTAGCACTTGAAGCTAAGGTTCCCCGGATTATCGCCCGGTTTGAGGCAAAGGATATCTTAGATGAAAAATACGATCAACTTAAGGAACAAGGTGTTGAAGTCTTCAATACTTACGAAGCCAATATCAGCCTACTACGGAGCTTGATTGAAACACCATCGACACTTCAAATCATCGACAATACCGATGCTGGTCTCTTCGAAGTGACCGTTCAAAACCGACGTTTCACTGGCTTACAGATTTCCAACTTACCATTTGTAGACCAAGTTACTATTAGCCGAATTTACCGCGATCAAGAGCTGATTATGCCCCACGGTGACACGCAAATTCACTTAAACGATCACTTGATTTTAACCGGTAACAAAAAAGCTGTACCAGCGATTAGACGGCAATTAGAAACCCGCAACTAATCCTTGTTAACACTCGCACATTTCCTTTAATAGGTTTATAATGAAACTATCATAATTAAAGGATGGTGCAGATATGAAACAAGGAACAACGATCCTCACATTGGATAATGGTTATCATTTGTGGACGAACACGCAAGGAACAGGCGATATTCACTTACTTTGCTTACACGGTGGCCCTGGTGGCAATCACGAATACTGGGAAAACTTCGGTAAGGAATTAGCTGATCTTGGTGTGCAAGTACACATGTACGACCAACTTGGTTCATTTTATTCTGATCAACCTGATTACTCAAAACCAGGCAATGACCAACTATTAACTTACGATTACTTCCTAGACGAAGTTGAAGAAGTCCGTCAAAAACTCGGCATCGACAACTTCTACTTAATCGGCCAATCATGGGGTGGCGCATTAGTTCAAATGTACGCTGCTAAATATGGTCAACACTTGAAGGGTGCCATCATCTCAAGTATGGTTGATGAAATCGACGAATATGTAACCAACATCAACAAAATTCGCGAAGACATCATGACGCCTGAACAATTAAAATTCATGCAAGACTGTGAAGCTAAAAACGATTACGATAACGACGAATACCAAGCACTTGTTGACAAGTTAAACGCTGGTTACGTTGATCGTAAACAACCATTAGCCATCTCACATTTAATCCCAACAATGGCAACAGACGTTTACGGCGTCTTCCAAGGCGACAACGAATTCGTTGTGACTGGTAAATTGAAGGACTGGCACTTCCGTGACCAACTCCACAAGATTACTGTCCCAACATTAATCACATTTGGCGAACACGAAACAATGCCAATCGCAACCGCTAAGATCATGACTGAAAAGATTCCACATTCACGTTTGGTCACAACACCAAATGGTGGTCACCATCACATGATTGACAACGCCCCAGTATACTTCGACCACTTGAAGACATTCATCAAGGACGTAGAAAGTGGTAACTTCAAAGACTAAAGTGCTGATTCGAACGTTTTGGCTTTGAGGATTAACAGAAAAAATGGAAATGATGGTGTTCTTCAACCATCATTTCCATTTTTTAGTTAACCGGAAAAGGCAGTTCGAAAAGCACGTTTAGAGTGCTGACTGACGCGTTTAGTAATTGCGCATTAATACAAAAATTCCATTAATCCGGTTTTAGGATTAATGGAATTTTTAGATTAAGCGAAAATTATTGCGCCAGGAAGCACATTTAGAGTGCGTTTGAAACGGGTAGCTTCTAAGCATTAACTGAATTTGACGAATTGGCGATGTAATCGCCGATTTGGCAAATTTGGTTAAGCGCAGGAAGTTATTTCAAAAAGCACGTTTAGTGTGCGTTCGAAACGGGTAACTTCTGAGCATTAACACCCAAAAAAAGCACCTAGGATTTGGTGATAATCCCCCGCAGTCATTGCCTAGCGGATTTTCATCATAGCTTAGGTGCTTTTTTTATGGCTTCAATTAGGCTTGTTGCTCTGCTTTTTTAGAAAGATAGTTATAAAAACAATCTGTACTTTTGAAAAGTGGCATTAGTTCTTGATTAATTTCACCAATCATTTCTTTAAACAAAGCTTCAAAATCATCTTCCAACTCGTTAAGTAATTGTTCACCTAGTGGCGTTAAACAAATAAAAACTTTCCGTTGGTCTTCAATGTCACTTCGCTTTTTAGTAATCAACTTCTTTTTATAGAGCGCATTAACTTTACGCGAGATTGCGGGGCTTGTAATATCAAACATCCGCGACAACTTGGTCACTTCAATACTGGGAATCCGCTTTAGTTCTCGCATAATTAAATATTGGTCGTAACTAAGATCATGGCTCACCGTAATATGATTAATTTTATGATAGATTTGACCAATTTTAAGGTACCATTCATTAAACTGATCTACACTGATTGCAGTGCTTACTTTGTTTGCCATTCAAAATCATCCCTTTTTATTAATATCGTTAAAAATATACTTTTGTAAAATACAATATTAATAAAAGTTATCATACATATTCCAACTTTTAAAGATATACGCTCATTCGTTAAATTAATAATCCTGATATTAGTATTAACTATGTTTCATGTGAAAATGAAGCGCTATCTATGCTAGAATAGAATTAATTAAAGCTTTCGATGGAGGTCATTACATGAAACGCATTACACTCTACTTAGTTCGTCACGGACAAACTTTCTTCAACCGTTACAACCGGATGCAAGGCTGGTCCGATTCACCCCTTACCGAAAAAGGCATCGCAGACGCTGAACTAGCCGGCAAACAACTTTCAAAGGTGAACTTCGCCCAGGCTTATTCAAGTGACCGCAGTCGCGCTATGGATACGGCTAAAATTATCCTTAAGAAGAGTTTCTACCTCGACACCCCTTACACAATCACCCCTCATTTCCGCGAAGAATTCTACGGTTACTACGAAGGTGAGGATTCTGCCAAAGCTTGGTACATGACTGGTGCTAGCCACGACGCTAAGACTTTCAAAGAAATCATTACGAAGTACTCACTCGACGCTTCAAAAGACTTCATGAAAGAAGCCGATCCTTTTAACGACGCTGAAAATGCGGCAGAATACTGGGCCCGCGTTGGTAAAGGCTTCAAACAAATCCGCTCAGAATGTTCCGATGGCGACAACGTCTTAATGGTCAGCCATGGCACAACGATTCGCAGTATCGTCGGTAAATTTGGCAATGGTCAGTTTGATGTAACGGTGAGCCCAATGAACGGTAGCATCACAAAAGTGGTCCTCACTGATGAAGGCGTCACAGTTCAAAGCTATAATGAATTAACGATTTAAAGCACTACTAAAAAAGGAACCGAGACAAAATTTTGTCCCGGTTCCTTTTTTAATCCTCAGGAGATACCCGACTTATGGCATACCTTTTCTCTTATTAGTGTTGATATAAATTAACAACGGATTGTCTAATAACCATTTCTGGATCAACTACTTTTTGTTCGACCTCTGATTGTTCGCCTTCGACAATCGCCATCAGTTTAGCGACCCCCATTTCGATGATTTGGGCAGTTGGCTTTTTAATCGTCGTCAATGATGGCGTAATAAATTTGGCATATGCCATATCATCAAACCCGATAAATGAAATATCGCGTGGAATCTGGTAACCAAGTTCAACACAGGCACTAATCGCGCCAACCGCCATATCATCATTCTCACAAATAACGCAGGACGGAATATTGCCGCTCGCCAGAATCTCCCGCATCAATTCATGCCCACTCTCTGGCCGATAATCGCCGACTTTAATTAGTGTGGGGTCAACTTCGATGTTATTGGCCTCAACTGCTTGCATGAACCCGTTAGTCCGCTGAACGGATGATTCGAACGAATCAACGCCCCGAATCAACGCTAACTTGCGATGGCCCATTTGAATCGCATAATTAGTGGCCAACTCACCACCTAATCGATCGCCAATCGCATAATTATTAATGTCGTCACGTTCGATCACCCGGTTCAGAACAACTAGCGGTAGGCCCAGATTATGAACATATTCAATAAAATCATAATCAGATTTAGACTGACTAATAACGATAATCCCATCGTAGTTATTAATTGAAATATACTGCCCTGCCATCGCTTTGGCGACACTATTAATCGAAAGCGAATAACTCTTAGGCAATACCGCTTGCGCTTGAGCCACGACATCAGTCATAAAGCTGTTGGAAGTCCCTGTTTCAAGGTTGGTAAAGAAAATCCCAATCATATAAGACCGATTTGTCACTAGACTCTTCGCGTTAATATTAGGCACATAGCCGATCTCCTTGGCGATCGCTAAAATTTTCTCCTTCGTGGCTGGTTTTACCAGCTCACTATCATTCAGTGCTCGTGAAACCGTCATATGCGAGACGTTTGCAAGTTGTGCAATCGTTCGAATCGTGACGGTTGTCTTATCAGCCTTTTTCACGCCGTATGCTTCCTTTCTGTACGCTCTTAGAACATTGTACCAGAAATCATTGCGCACGCTGAATATAAAAAAGAAGCCGCGATCATTCATCTCAGGCTTCTTTCATTCATTTTAGAAAAAATCAAAATAATCGTGCGCATTATTATAGGCGATATTTTGAATCACCCGGCCTAATTCTGCAGCATCATCTGGTACACGGCCTTGTTCTACTAAGCGGCCATAGAAGCTACATAAGACACGTCTGAAGTATTCGTGACGTGGATATGATAGGAAACTCCGAGAGTCCGTCAACATCCCAACAAAGTGTGGCAAGAGACTCTGTTGTGCGAAGACTTGTAACTGTTGGGTCATCCCTTCGGCGGTATCATTGAACCACCAGCCGGCGCCCAATTGTAATTTTTGCGTGGTCCCACCTTGGAAGCAGCCCATCATGGTTGCCAATTCTAACCAATCATTACTGTTTAGTGAGTAGAAAATTGACTTAGGCACGTCTTCAGTTTGTTGCATCTTCGTGTAGAGTGCACTGATATGTTTAACAATATCCGGTTGTGTCCCAACAGCATCATAACCCGTGTCAGGTCCAATTTTAGCGAACATTGGGCGGTTTAAATCGCGGTCAGAATTGATATGAAATTGCATCGTCCATTTGAATTGCGTATTGAGTTTCATCAATGCTTCTAACAACATCGTCAAATATTGATTAATTTCGTGTTCACTGAGTGCAGCGTTATTGATTCCTTTAGCAACAATCGCATCCAATTCCGCTGGCGTCGCTTCTTCAAAGTGGTAAGTCAATAGCGAATGATCCGATAAGCGACCACCCATTTCATTGAAAAATTCGAACCGTTGCGTCAAAGCTGTTACAATCGTGGCAAAATCATGAATCTCAACTCCAGCTACTTTTCCAAGGGTCTTCAAGTAATCACCAAAACCGTCACGATCAATTTGCATCAATTGATCAGGGCGCATTGCTGGTAACGTCTTAAAGCCGTTGGCAGCTTCTCCTGGTTTTAATAACTGATGGTAGTGTAAGTCAGAAGCAGGATCATCAGTTGTGCAGACCACTTGTACATTTGAATTTTTTATCAATTGACGCGGTTTGAAGTCGTCTGTTTGTAAGAGTTGGTTGGCCTTTTCCCAGATACGGGGTGCTGATTCAGCGGTCAGACGTTCATCGATGTGGAAAAAGCGGCGCAATTCCAAATGCGTCCATTCGTAAAGTGGATTACCGTAGGCATTTTCGATTGTCTTAGCCCATTCGATAAATTTTAAATAATCATCGCCATCACCGGTGATGTATTTTTCATCAACGCCATTGGCACGCATTAAACGCCACTTATAGTGATCGCCGTACGTCCCTTCGTTCAGCCAGATGCGAGTGATGTTGGTATAGTTCTTATTTTGATAGATTTCTGAAGGATTCAAATGGCAGTGAAAGTCGATAATCGGCATTTGCGCTGCATAATCGTGGTATAACGTCTTGGCCATGTCATTGTCTAAGAGAAAATCATCATCTAATAATTGCATATCATAACGCTCCTTCGTTATTTATGTTATCGTTAACATTAAATTCGAAATAAAAAAGAAAAACCGCGCGAATTTTCCTCAACACCAACAATATAGCGCTTTCAATACCGATTGTCAATCCTTCTTTGTCTACAAAAAAAGCCTGCCTAACGCCATCGTAATGACCCTAAGCAGACTTCTTTTATTTATTCACCAAATTTAGTTTCTTTTAAAACAATTCCGCGATATAGCCACGTTGTCACCACATAGTACACGGCATATAACACGATGAAAATACTGAATGGTATCCAGATTTGATTATACGGATCGATCATCAGTTCTTTAAACATTTGTAAGCCGAACAAGACGTGCACGACACCGACAATCCCCGGTAATAGGAATAATGCGCCGATTTCTTTAGCAATCGATTGTTTCAAGAGGTTTTGACGAACACCGATTTTAGCTAACATCGTATAGCGTTTGACGTCACTGGCCGCCCCTGATAAGATCTTGAACATTAAACAACTAGCTAACATTGCTAAGAAAGCAATCCCTAAGAAGAAGCCCATGAATTCAAGGCCACTGAAAACGCCGTTAGCCATCTTATAGCTGGCATACTTACTGCTGTCCGCTTCTGGGTTAGCCTTCAACTCTGAATTTGCTTTGAGTTGTTCTTGGTATAACTTCTTAATGACAGGTAAGTTAGCGCTAAAGTCTTGCACATCGTAGGTTTTAACAACCTTGGTTGGCGCTGTAATTTGTGCAAAGGCTTCGTTAGAAACGAGTTTAACTGCTTTAGCGGTTTGGCTTGGCACTTGAATTGATCTGAAGAGATAGGTATCCCCTTTTTGAAGTTCACGTAATGGGACTTGGCGAACTTTTGTCTCGGTAGAAACGCTACCCGTCTTACCATATTCCATAGTCAATAACGGTGTTTGTTTAAACTGCTCTGTTCGATAATAAACGGTTTTGCCATCTTCTTTCACTTGATACGTCGCCGTTTGTTTAACCCCTTTGAGATCTTTAGTCAGTGTCAAAGCTTTTTGAGTGGGTTGATTTAAAACCACATCATAGGCAGAAGCTGAATCGGCAATCTTGGGAATTTCATTTTGATAACCAATTCCGACCGTAATCGCACCGAGTGCTAAGGCGAAAAGCATCGCCACTAAAGCCAACATTTTTGTGTAATCCTTAATTCGGAAACTCAATTGCGCTAACGTAAAGTTATTTAAACCTTTATTCCGCAACTTTTCATTGCGTTTTAAGAGCATCAATAACCAACCGAAAAAGGCGTTAAATAGGAAATAGGTCCCTAAAACAATTGTCACTAAGGCAATCACTAAGCCCATCACTTGGAACGTTGCGATTGCAATCATCATATAATAACCAACTGCTAAGAAGACGAGGCCTAAAACGATTTGAATTAAGCGTGCGACTTTATTTTCCTTAATACGATTTGGTTGTTGATCATCATGGAGTAATTGTAAGACAGGTGTTTTCAATAATTGATATTGATTAACAACCGCCGCAATGATGAACAAGACGATGAAGAAAATCAAGGTGGTGATGACTGCTGGTAAGTAGAGTGGTGAGAAATGCTTGATATGCATATCTAATCGTGAAAGTAAGAATTGGCTCACAACTTGTGTTAAGCCAATCCCAATGGCAGTCCCGATTAATGTGGCAGCCGTCCCAATGACGAGCGTTTCAGCTGCAATCAGTTGGGCGATCTTACGCCCTTTTGCACCCAACATCATGAACATCCCGTAATCTCGGCGCCGCATACTCATTAAAAAACTATTGGCGTAGATAATGTAGACCAGTGTGATAATACCGAGTAAGACAGAACCAATTTGGAAGACAATTGCCGCCATGCCAATTGGTGAGTTACTCGTCACAAAATCCTTATTAGTCGCTAATGCTTCGAACATGTAAAAAATGGCACTCGACATAATTAGGCCTGAAAAAAGGACTAAATAGTCTTTAAATCGGCCCTTAATGCCGGTTAATGATAATTTCCATAGCATATTTAGTCTTCCTCCTAGTGATTAAATGTTCCTAATGTATCTAAAACTTCTTGGTAAAAGGCTTCACGTGTTTTGTCACCACGCACTAATTCTTGCCCGATTTGCCCATCTTTGATGAAGAGAATCCGTTGGCAATAACTTGCTGAGAAGGGATCATGAGTCACCAATAAGATTGAAACGCGTTGTTCTTCGTTTAATTGAGCCATTGTGTCCAATAATTCGCGGGCACTCTTAGAATCAAGCGCTCCAGTAGGTTCATCCCCAAAAAGAATGGCTGGGTTATGCACTAAAGCACGGGCAGCAGCCACCCGTTGTTTTTGCCCACCTGATAATTCGGTTGGATATTTATTCAAGATCGCATCGATTGACAATGTTTTGGCAATCGTTGTAATTTTTTCGCGAACTTTTTTACCAGTAACGTTTTGAAGCGTCAATGGTAATGCCATATTTTCGTAAGCTGTTAAATTTTCAAGTAAGTTAAAATCTTGGAACATAAAGCCGATTTCTTGAGCTCTAAAGTCGGCTAATGCATTGCCTTTTAAACGGCTGATTTCTTGATCGTTAATTTTCACTTCGCCGGCTGTTGGTTTGTCTAAGGTTGATAGAATATTTAAAAGCGTTGTTTTCCCCGAACCAGAAGCACCCATAATGCCGACAAATTCGCCACGTTGCACATCAAAGGTCACGCCTTTTAAAGCTGTGTATTGTTTTTCGTTAGCTTTACCGTACGTTTTTTGTACATCTTTTACGCTAACAACTGTTGGTGTATCCATAGTTAAATGCCTCCAAATTTCATTAATACAACTAGTATATCGGATAAAACAACTTAGCGCCTGTTTTTGAAATGACAATTCGTCAAATTGAAATAACAAGTTTGTAAGATTCACTTTTTAAAAATTTCATGTGAAACATCAAAAAAATTTTGTCTTCCTAATTATCTTTGACTATAATAGAAACATTGCTATTTTCAGAAAAGGGGTATTTTTGTAATGGATGAAATTGAACCAAAAAAGAAATACATTACCTGGCAAGTCCTCGCTTTGATGGACTTTGTCACGGTAATTGGTTTCGACGATATTATTTATAACTTCCAAAACCAAGGGATGGCGGTTGTCTTCTCATGGATCGTGCTATTATTCGCTTATGTTTTACCTTATGAATTAATGGTTGGCCACTTAGGCTCAGCTTTCAGTAAAGATGGCGGCGGCTTATCTAGTTGGATGCGTCACACCAGTGGGGATGTTTGGGGTTACCTCACTGCTTGGTGTTATTGGGTTGCCAGCTTGCCTTACCTAGTCGATGTTGCCAACTCAATGGTCGTTTCCTTCTTCTGGATCATCATGGGGAACGGTAATATTGAAGATAAATTGTCACGGGCCACATTTGCGCTCTTAACAGCTGCTATCACAATCTTATTCATCTTCTTCCAACATAAATTTACAGCTTCATTGCAAGTCCTCAGTATTGTTGGGGGTGGCGCGATGTTTATCATGACAATTTTATTCGTTCTCATGACGTTTGCCGGCCTATTTAACGGCGCCCACATTGCCACCCAACCAATGAACTGGCATACTTTTATTCCTAAATTCGATTTACATTACTTCTCAACTATCGGACTTTTAATTTTCGCCATGAACGGTGCTGAATTAGTCGCACCATATGTCAGCGAAATGAAAGATGGTAAAAAAGATTTCCCTAAAGCCATGATGGCCCTCGCTTTAATGACGGCCTTCTTAACAATCTTTGGCTCATTTGCGATTGGTGTCTTCTTCGATGCCAACCACTTACCTAACGATTTAAAAATGAACGGTTCTTACTACGCGTTCTTAGCCCTTGGTCAACAATTCCATATGGGCAAAGTCTTGCTCTACATTTTCGCCGTTACACAAGCCATCTACATGGGCGCACAACTGGCTATGTTACTCGATGGTGGCACCCGAATCTTCTTATCTGATACTGCTAAGAAGTTCTTGCCTAAGGCCCTCACAAAGACTAACAAGCAAGGCTTACCAATCAACGGCTACTGGTTAACCACTGGGATTTGTACTTTCGTGCTAGCTTCAAGTGCCTTCTTACCGGCCATCAACGATATCTTTAATTGGTTGTTGAATATTAACGGCATCGTCTCACCATTTGTTACTTGCTTCATCTTCGTCGCCTTCTTACGGGTTCGCTTTAACAGCGACAAATACCCATCAGAATATACGTACATCAAAAACAAACCCTGGGCAATTATTGTTGGTTTCTGGTGCTTGCTTATCACCGCATTAGGGACAATCTTCAGTATCTTCCCACAAGATGCCACACCAGGCACTTCTAAATACACCCACGAATTGATCTTAAATGTCGTGGTTTCCGTGTCATTAATGGGCTTAGGGGTCATCCTCCCATTAATCGCTAAGTATCAACGAAAAAAAACAGCTTAAATAAAAACGGCTAAGACCTGCGATTTTACAAGGTCTTAGCCGTTTTTTTATTTAAGCTTGATGATATTTCTTTTCTAAGTAGTAATAGATTGGTAAGCCAATCAACGTGATTCCCAACCCGATTAAGGCTAAGAGTGTTTGCGTGAATAACGTGTTAATCACAATAAACGTTCCCCCTAAAATCGCGATCAAGGGCACTACTGGATATAAGACAGCCTTGTAAGGCCGCTTCATTTCTGGTTCGCGTTTGCGCAAGATAATGACTGCGGCAAAGGTCATCACATAGAATATCCAGATGACAAAGATTAACATGTCCGTCAACGTATTAAAGCCGCCGACAAAAATCATGCCGATTGCAATCACTAATTGTAAAATCCCACATAAAATTGGAACTCCCGCTTTTGATAAACGGCTGAGTTGCTTGCTAAATGGTAGATGCTGTTCAGTTGCCATCGCATATGGCACGCGCATCCCGGTCATTGTATAACCATTAATCGCACCATAAACTGAAATTAAAATCCCAATGGTTACTAGCTTGCCACCAAAACCGCCGAATAAATGACCAGCCACTTCAGCAGCGGCATTTTCGTTACCAGCAATCTGTGAGATTGGTAAGACTAATAGGAAGACTGCGTTAACTAAGAGGTAAACTACCATTGTCCCAAAAAGACCTAACAAAATTGATTTTGGTAAGTCTTTTTCTGGATGGCGCATTTCCCCGGCAATATTCCCAACGTGAATCCAACCATCATAGGCAAACAGTGTTGCTAAAACCCCATTACCTAGTGCTGATAAGACATTGTTAGATGTGCCAGTCCCCGCTACAGTAAAGAGTGAAACGTGACTTGCGTTGGTCCCTGGATTAATTAATCCAAAAATAATAATAATGGCTAAAGGAATTAATTTAAAAACGGTCGTAAAGGATTGAACAAAGCCGCCCACCTGACTACCAAGGAAGTTCATGATTGTTAAACTCGTTGCGACAATCACTGCAACTGGAATCTGCCAACTAGGAGCCCATCCGAATAAATTCAAACATTGTGTTGCAAAAATAATTGATAATGCTGCAATATTGGCCGGGAAATAAACCGTTGTCTGCGCCCAACCTAGTAAGAAGGCGGCGACACTACCATAAGTTCTCTCGATATAGCGCATCATACCGCCGGTTTCTGGAATCGCAGCTGCCAGTTCAGCAGCCGTTAAGCCAGCACAAATCGTGATGATACCACCGACTAACCAGGCCAACATTGTTAACCCCGTTGAGCCTGTGACTTCTGTTACTGATGATGCTTTAAAAAAGACGCCTGCGCCGATAACAGTCCCCATTACTGTTGATAAGGCGGCTGTGAAGCCGACTGTTCGATTTAATTCTTGGGGTTGTGTTTGCGTTTTGATATCAATCACTCCTTCCTAGATATAAAAAAACATTAGTTATCATATTCTAAACTAAACTAAATGACAGTTAAAGCATTTTTTGAGGATAATACTGTTTGAAATCAGCTAAAGCCCCCAATAAGTTAGCCTCAGCTTGATATTGACTGATTAAAAGTGGTGTCGCAAACGGCTTTAACTGCCCTTGCGTTAATAATCGTTGTCGCTCAATTTCGATATTAGGCACTATAAAATCAATTTGGGCAAGAGCGCCCCCTAAAATAATGGCATCTGGATCAAAACTATATTGTAAATTATAAACTGCTTGCGCTAGATACCGGTACAAGGCCGTTGTCATCTGACGGGCCAGTGAATCCCCCTGTCTTGCTAAGGCAAAGATTTCCACCCCGGTTAACTGCGCGTGTGCTTGCTGGTTGTACTGCCGTGTTAAATGCGCAATCGTGCCGACTTCACTTAGTGGACGGCCATCTGCCATTAACATCGACCCAAACTCACCACTAAGTAAGTGGGCCCCATGTTGAATGCGACCATCAGTAATCACCGCACCACCAACGTCTGCCCCAATCGCGAGATATAAAACATTGCGCAAACCCTGTGCAGCACCCCGCTCTAATTCAGCTAAGGCCGCACAATTAATCTCATTTTCCATCACAACCGGTAACCCAAACTTTTTTGCTAGCACCCCTTGGATTTCAAAATTATGAATGTACGGGAGGGCACTAGCACCTTCGATAATCCCAGTTGCTTTGTTGACGGCGCCGGGCGTACTGATACCTACACCAACGATCTGATTTGAGCGTTGATAAGTACGAATAATTTTAGCGAGTACCTCATAATAAGTATTTAACGATTTAGGGGTCGCCACCATCCCTTGGTTTGTTAACGATTGATCACGATCGTCCCACAAAGCAAATCTAATGGTCACGCCCCCAATATCAATCAGCGCTAACTTGGCCATTCTTAAATCCCCCCCATTCATTATTTAAGATAACGATTGTTAACTATTGAACTATCACAAAAAGTTAATATGTCGTTCTTTGTAACGCTTTCATTCTAACATAAAATACCCCATACTGCTATTCTACTTAGAACGGACAATTCTATTGCTTTGTCCGCTGATTTTCCACCTAGTAAGCGTTACCATTGAATTGTGAAATAATTCAAAATAAGGAGCACCATCACTATGAAAACAAATTTTGATTTTTTAATGCCTAGCGTAAACTTCTTTGGCCCTGGCGTCATCGAAAAGATTGGTGAGCGCACCAAAATGTTAAATATTACCAAACCTTTAATCGTGACTGATACTTTTTTAGAAGGTGTTCCTGACGGTCCTGTCGCACAAACACTCGCTTCATTGGACCAAGCTGGTATTCAATACAGTATCTTTAACGGCGTTGAACCTAACCCTAAAGTCCGCAATATTCAAGCCGGCAAGGCCCAATACCTCGCTGATGGTTGTGACGGCCTCATTACTGTCGGTGGTGGTTCCGCACATGATTGTGGTAAAGGAATTGGTATCTTGCTTACTAACGGCGATGATATTACCAAATTAGCCGGGATTGAAACCTTAGAAAACGCCCTTCCACCACTATTAGCCGTCAATACAACGGCCGGTACAGGTTCCGAATTAACCCGTCACTGTGTTATTACAAATGAAGAAACCCACCTTAAATTTGTTGTCGTCTCTTGGCGGAATATTCCCCTCGTTTCATTTAATGATCCGATGTTAATGTTGGATGTCCCTGCTAAATTAACAGCCGCAACTGGGATGGACGCCTTTGTCCAAGCCATCGAACCCTACGTTTCAACCAACCGCAATGCGATCACTGATGGCCAATGTCTCCAAGCCATCAAGTTGATTGAAGAAAGCCTACGCGAAGCTGTTGCCAATGGACACAACATCGAAGCCCGGACCAAGATGTGCGAAGCTGAAATGTTAGCCGGTATGGCTTTCAATAACGCTGATCTTGGTTATGTGCACGCAATGGCTCACCAATTAGGTGGTCAATATGATGCCCCTCATGGTGTTTGTTGTGCCCTCTTATTACCAATCGTTGAAGAATTCAACATCGTCGCTTGTCCTGATCGTTTCGCAGCATTAGCGCGCGCGATGGGTGAAAATACGGATGGTCTTTCAACAAGAGATGCCGCTGAACTTGCTATCAAAGGGATGCGCCAAATGGCAGCCGATGTTGGTATTCCAACTAGCATCAAAGCAATCGGTGCTAAACCAGCCGATTTCGAAATGATGGCCGAAAATGCTTTGAAAGACGGCAACGCCTTTTCAAACCCACGCAAAGCAACTAAAGCAGAAATCGTCGCCCTCTTCCAAAAGGCATATGACGCTGAATAATTTAAATAAAGCCAACCGTCTTTTACTGACGATTGGCTTTTTAATTGTTTCATGTTACACTTAACGGGGAAAACAGCCGTTAAATCGGCCATTTTAACCAACTAGATTTTTTAAAGGAGCGTC
This sequence comes from Latilactobacillus parasakei, assembly GCF_049674265.1. Classification (NCBI taxonomy): domain Bacteria; kingdom Bacillati; phylum Bacillota; class Bacilli; order Lactobacillales; family Lactobacillaceae; genus Latilactobacillus; species Latilactobacillus parasakei. The sequence continues at coordinate 1,429,478 of NZ_CP186861.1, forward strand.
AACAACATGTCAACTCAATTTGATCGTCCAGGTTTAATAATTGAATAACTGTTTGGTCTTTTTTTAAGGGCGCTTCTATTGACTCTATTTTTATAATACTGCTAATTAACGATAAGAAGCTGCCTACCAGCTTCTTTTTTTAATGCAGAAGATTCCCTTAAAGAGGGCCAACTTAACAAAAAAGGAGTCTCATATGCAAGAAACAAAAATGGCACAAAAACGAGTATTAATTACTGGCGTTAGCAATCGCCAAACAAATTTTGACTACACAATGCGTGAATTAGGCGAATTAGCCCGCGCTGATAACTTAGAAGTGGTTGGTGAAGTACGCCAAAACATCGATCAAGCTAGTCACCGGACCTACTTTGGTAAGGGTAAAGTCCAAGAAATCAAGGCCGAAGCTGCGCAAGCCGACGCTGATATCATCGTCGTTAATGATGAACTATCCCCTTCACAAATTAGAAACCTTGAAAAAGAATTAGAAATGAGTATTCTGGATCGCACACAATTGATTCTAGAAATCTTTGCGAGCCGCGCCAAAACTAAGGAAGCCCAACTACAAGTTGCGATTGCCGAAGCTAAATACCAATTGCCCCGTTTACATCCTTCAGAAAACAAACTGGATCAACAAGGTGGCGGTGGTTCAACTAACCGTGGGGCCGGTGAAACACAACTTGAATTGGATCGTCGTTTAATTGAAAAACGGATTACTAAATTAAAGGGTGAATTAGCCCAAATTGATCAGCAACAAGAAGTCCAACGTCGTCAACGGACTAAAAATGCAGTCCCTGTTGTGGCACTCGTTGGTTATACCAATGCTGGTAAATCAACAACGATGAACCGCATTTTACAACGTTTAAATCCAGATACACCTGAAAAACAAGTTTTTGAAAAGGACATGTTATTTGCAACCCTTGATACAAGTGTGCGTGAAATCGTCCTCCCCAATAAGCAAAAATTCTTATTAAGTGATACAGTTGGTTTTGTTACTAAATTGCCTCATCACTTAATTCAAGCTTTCAAGTCAACATTGGCTGAAGCTGCAGGTGCTGACCTCTTAATTCACGTTGTCGATTATTCAGATCCTAATTACCTCGATATGATGAAAACAACACAAGAAACACTCGATTCATTAGGTGTTAAGGATATTCCGGTCATTGAAGCTTACAATAAAGCTGACTTAAAACCAGATACCCGCTATCCTGAAGTCGATGGCACCCAAATCGTTTACTCTGCGCGTGATGAAGTGGCCATCGATGCCTTGATTGCGCTTATCAACAAGCAACTTTTCGAACAATACCCAACACTTGATTTCCTCATTCCTTTTACAGAAGGCCAAGCGGTTGCTTACTTAAGCGAACGCGCCAACATTCTGGAACAAAGTTATGAAGAAGAAGGCACTAAGATTCGGGCACAAATCAGCCCTGATTTATTAGGCGCTGTTCAAAAATACGTTCAAGAATAAATCAAAAATGGCGCCGAAAACAGTAATTGTTTTCGGCGCCATTTTTTTATTATTGATATTTTTGAAATACTTTATCGGCCGCTTGCATGATTCGTTGCACATCATCCGTATCAATCTTGGGCAAAGCGGGGGCATCTTGTTCGTAGGCCATTGAAATCGATTCTAAGGCTTTTTGCGCACGAGGACTCAACATCACGTATTGTTTTGTCCGTTCGCTATCACGCATCCCTAAGAGCCAGCCAGCATCCTTTAAACGATAGAGGTCTTCTTCAACCAATCCCGCACTGAATACAATTTGTGCATCAACATATCGACCCGTTGTCATCTCATTAATCCGTTGTAATAAGATAGCATCGTCTAAACTGATATTAACGTCACGGCAAATTTCTTCTAGGTGATCAAAATAACTAAGACTTGCCATACCGGCTTGAACCGTTTTAATCATTTCGCTTACAGGATCTTTTCTATTTAGGTAATATACTGACATTTTGATAACCCCACTTCGTTCGGTATTAACAACCTTACTTGATTATCTTTATTCTATACCAGCGGGTAGCGAATAAATCTCGGGGTTTTTTTAGATTTGAAAAATATCGCGAAACAATCATTAATCATTAGCATCAACAATGTTTAAAAAGTTGTAATAGTTTGATTAGCGATTCGTTATCGTAAAGACAATCGGCTTTTTAAGCGGGTCATAGCCCTTGGTTGCCGATACTTGCACTAAACGATAAGTATCCGGATCAAGATGCATGATGTGGACTTGCCCGTGTTCATCGCTCTTCAAATTTTCAATCAACACTTTGCCATTTTGATTTTGTAATTCATATTTCGCACCTACTAATGCTTGATTCGTATTGCCATCGACTTGGTTCACAATAACAGTTCCTTGAGACTGATGACTTTCAACCGTTACTTGCTCAAGTTGAGTATTTTGTTTAATCTCGATGATTTGATCTTCAGTTTGCTTTTGATAACCAGGAGCCGCCGTCAATTGTACCAATCGGTATTTACCGGACGTTAGGTCACTTACCACGACTTGCCCAGTTGCACCCACGACAATTTCTGGACGAACCACCTGACCAGCTAATGTTTCCAATCGATAAGTTGCACCGGCTATGGCGAGCTGTGTTTTTTGATCCTTATCAATCAATACAAAGCTCCCCAGTTTAACTTCTGGTGCTTGTTGGTCCGCCATAACGGCAACCGTCGCCGTTTTGCGATCCGTGATTTCGACTTTTGTGACTATCGGGTTAATTTCGTAACCTGTTGGCGCCTTAATTTCTTGAACAGTATATTGCCCAACTGCTAGTTGTGTTAATTTAATCTGACCTTGACTATCGGTTTGATAATAACCGACTTCCCGACCACTTTGATCCTTAACCTCAAAATAGGCTTTAGCAATCGGTGCGCCTTTTTTAGTTGTATGTTTAATCAGTAACTGCCCCATTTGTGCTTTATCGGTCACTGTTAGATTTGTTGTCCGTGGTGACTTATCGGATAATGCCACTATTCTAGGTTCCGTTGCTAACCGATAACCAATCGGCGCTTTCACTTCGGTTACGCGATAACGCCCTGGCTTTTGATTGCCGAGCGTTGCACGTCCAGTTTGATCCGTTTCAATTTTAGTCACCTGACCCGTTTTTAAGGACTCAACTTTAAAAACTGCCCCTGATAACGGTTGGCCACTTAAATTGGTCTTATTGATTGTCAAGGTCTGCAATGGCATCTCAATTCGATTGGCCTGCAATTGTAACTGATTATCGCCATATTGACTGACTGCTAATTGCGTTTGATTAAACGCTAATTGATACCCAACTGGCACCTGCAAGACCTCAACGCGATAGTGGCCCGTGCTTGCATTGGGTAAAATAACTTGTCCAAACCGATCTGTCGTTAATTCCCAGACAGTTTGCCCCTGATCGTCGGCTTGGTCCGCAGTTAAGCGGAGTAAGACGCCGGCAACCCCTTGCAGATGGTCATCCAAAATACGGATCCGCAATGGACTGATGGGCGCTGTTACTTCCCGTTTATCAGTAAAGCGGATTTGGTATAGTCGTCTTTCGTGCGCTTTAATCGTTACGAATTGAGGCGTTTGATCCAACTGATAGCCAGTCGGTGCTTGTTTTTCTTGAATTTGGTAGCGACCGGCTTTTAAATCTGTAAACCGTAGTTGCCCGGCAATCGTTTTTTTGGTCTGTATCTGTCCAGTTGCCAAATCCGTCAATACAAAGGTCGCATTGTCTAGTCCTTGGCCCTGTTGGTTGGTTTTATGCACAATAATTTGTTGCTTTTCAGGTATCTTCAAACGCTGGTTCTCAACCGTTACTTCAGTGCTTAGTGCGCCGTTAGCACCCACTACTGCGGTTTTGACCGCCGCTAGCGGTTCATAACCAGCAGTCGTTGCACTTTGTTGGTAGGTCATCTCACCCGTTGGTACTTGCTTAGCGGTCACTTCACCCTCTTGATTCGTTTTTTGCGAGATAAAGACGGTTTGTCCATTATCATCCGGGGTTGCTGTCGTCAAAGTAAATGCCGCATTGGCTAGTGGTTGTTTTGTTTCAGCATCACGAACTTTAAAGGTTACATCTGCCACCGTTCGTTTCATTTGCCAAGCCACCGTGTTCTGATGGTCGTTGCTGACCGTTAATGATTGTACATCAGTGACTGCCTGATAGCCTGCTACAGTAGCTTCTTGGGCGACCTGATAGTCGCCCACCGGAACAGCGGTCAAGTTAGCTTGCCCATTGGCGTCTGTCGTCACCGTTTGCTCATAGGTTTCCTTCGAATCCACTCGTTTAAGTTTCAGTTGAACGCCAGCGATTGCCTTTCCTTGCGCATTAGCCGCATTCAAACTGACATCATGCGTAGCGTCGGTCCGTTGTATCTGATGAACAAATGAAACAGCCGTTTCTGCTTGATCGAGGGTTATTTCCTGGGAAATATTAGTAAGTTGATAGCCCGCCGGCACTTCAAGCTCCCGAACTTGATAGCGGCCCGCTGGTAATTTATCAATCGTCACCTGTCCGTTATCATCAGTCTGAACGATTTGTTGTTGGTCATTGGCCATCGTCGTAATTTGATACCGAACGTGCGGCAATACGACACCCGACTCTGATAAACTCGTAATTTTCAAGGCCTTAGATTGGGCGATTGCTGTAAAATCCACCTGTGTCGTTTCGTCTTTAGTCACTGTCACATTTTGATCACTGGCGCCCACGACGCTGTAGTTTGGTAACATCTTCGTTACGGCCACGCGATAATCACCAGTTGGCAGACTTGTCCAGGTTACTTGTCCTTGATCATTGGTCGTGCCATTTTTTTCATATGTGGCATCCTTAACAGCATGTAACTTCAATTGGACACCGACAAGCGGTGCACCTGTCATTTGGTCCGTTACAGTCGTTGTCAGCTTACCCTTAGTCTTACCAAAAACCACCGTGGTTGTCAGCGGCTGATTGCCGTTAACTGTCACCGTTGGTAACCACAGCACCTCACTACCTGCCGGATGGGAAATGACTTTCAATTGATATTGCCCAGCTGGCAATGTCATTTTCGTCCAGCCAGCAGCATCACTGGTTGGTGCAGTATAACTTTCATTTGTTTTTTGATTAACCGCCATTAAAACAACATCGGCTAACGGTGTGCCATCTTGTAATTGCGCCTTAACCGTTAAATCACCTTGGCTCGCATCTGAGTAGTATAAATGATACAAGTTATCTTGATCAGTCTTGATCTCAATTACCTCATCCATTTGCGTCAGTTGATAACCTGTCGGTGCTGCGACCGAACTAATGTGATATTTGCCAGGCATAATGCCGCGCACGGTATGGCCGGTTAGTGTATCAACAACTGTTCTAAAAAAGCCCCGATTATCAGAACTTAATGTATAGTCGTATTTACCGTTCACCGATTTTAAATTGATTTTAGCATTGGGAACAGCTTTTTTATTATCGTCAATACCGCGAATTACAAAAGATTCAACTGGTGATTGTTTCTTAGCGTCAGTTGTCGTCGCCAATGCCGATACGTCAAAAAGACTTAGCATTAAGCTAACAACCATCAAAATAACCGTTAATTTCCGAAAATAATGCTGTTGCTTCAAGTTTATCACCTCATTCAATTTCGTTTTGAACAGCGTATACACCTTGTCCCGCTAGTGCACCAAAGACGGCCCCCACTTGAGTGGTGGCGCCGCCAGATGGTGTATTAGGGCTCATGCTTTGTTGGAACATCGCAATGTCTTTTTCAACTTGGGCGTGGTGTTTGAGAAAATCAGCTTGGCGTCGATCTTGATTGGCATTGTCTTGCCCTTGTTGTGTCCCTTCATGACTTGCTGTCTTGGCATGCTTCTTAATTGTTTTTTTAGCAACCTTATTGGTTGTTTTAGAAGTAGAAGCTGTTGTTGCTTCAGTCTTTTCTACTTGATTTTTAGCCGTTTGATTACTGTCACTAGCGGCCTTCACTTTATCACTTGTGCTGGCTGCTTTTTGAGTCGCCCGTTGCTGGTGCGTTGTTGCGCCCTTGGCTGCCGCTTGGCTTGCGGATACTTGTTGTGCAGTGGTAGTCGATTGATTAGTCGTCTGTTGATCAGGTTGAGTCTTTGAATCAGGTTGCTCCGTTTGAGCAGACGAACTCGAAGACTGTGAATCTGATGATGACTCGACCGTCTTTGTTGGATAATTTTTAACCGTGATATTTAATTCATTACCTGTTAAAGCGTCTGAATTTTCTTTACCAACAGCGGTATCGGCTGCCGATACTTTTTGAACTTGCTGCATTAAATAGGTTTGTGAAAAACGATAAACGCCCAAACTAAGAATTGTTAAGGCGAGGATTTGCTTGCCTGATTTCATAGTTTCCCCTTCTTAATCGCGACCACTAGATCCCCAAATTGTTGCCAGTTCAAAATAGTAGGCGGATTTTTCCAAATTAATTGTTCGCAGGTCAACGTGCTCGAATAAAAATCGGATAGGTAGAGGTCCGTCCGTTCATCAACGGTCGTTTGCACTTCGATATTCAGATTGTTAAAGTAGTTGACTGTTTTCTTCATATATTGATTATAAAGTTTGCCCTGCGAGAAATCCACACAAATATAAACGCGATCTTTTAGTATTTCAAGTGGAATATTTTCTATACAAGCAAACATGTAATCATAATACAAGCTCGCCTGTTTACGCCAATCCAAATCTGTTTCCTGTTTGGTGGTGAACATCAAAATAATTTGATGGAATAGTGGATTTGCTTCTGCAAAATAGGTCAATTGTTGTTCATCAATAAACGTCGTTGGTTCTGTATAAAAGGTTAAATGCTTTGCATGAATTTGATCTAAATCATGCGCTAAATTATCCAAAATCTTTTGAGATTGCACGCTATGCGCTTCATCCTTCATTAAGAGACTTTCAACTTTATCAACGAACTGACCGGTTTTTTGAGCGACTCCATTTTTAAGCGCTGGTGTTAAGTAGTCCACCTCAAGTGGGAGATATCTTTCAGTAAATAGGAACGTCAATAAACCCTCTGTTTCCACTTCTAACGGCATCCGCAACAGCTGATAATGAGTGGTCAAGACAGTCAACACTGGTTGCCATAATTGTGGTTGTTGCGCCTTAAAATCAGGTGCTAATAAGTGGTCAGTTAACGCATTTTTTCCCCGTAATCGCAACGATTGTACTTTAAGATAGATTTCAAATTTCGTAATCATCGTTGGCAGTAGATTAATCTGAAACTGGTCCCGCATCGCTGTTAGCATCTGATCAACCGTTTCTTGGAATAAGGCCAGCGGTTTTTCAATGCCATTAAAGTAACTATAATAGATTTCAAAAATAAACTGACGGATCAGCATTTCCGGGCCAATCAACTGATTCTTTTTAAATTGGAGGTTAAAATGGTCCGCAACTTCTACCATTTCCTTGCGTAGTTCATAAAACTTGGTTTTCCCGATAAATAAGGCATCACAAAAGTCAGCCGTTTCATTTTTGCCTGAATTCAATAAACTAAATTCAAACATCTTGAACAAATTGGATTGTTGTAAGTAATCTAGTCGAATTTTACGGACGATTGATTCACTAATATGGCCGCTTTCAAAGATGCCATCCCCGTTAATTCTTAAATAACTTTCAGGGCTAATCATCGCTAAATCCGCATTAACCGTCTCAACATATTGACCGAGCTTAAACTTAGATAAACCCAATAATTTCATCGCGCGGTTCACTGTTAAATAGTAATCCCCATGATCAGCGACTAATTCCAATAAATAATATTGATAACGATAATTCAAATCTAGAAATTCATTATGGATTTCCACTAATTTTCCTCCAGATTAAGTTTAAGCTCTTTTTTGATAGGCCATTTGGACCATTAATTGGTATGGATCACTACCTTCAACAACCCCACTACGGCCGGCCATTTTATGTGGTCCCCCAGTAATCCACGTGTGGGCAATCGCTAATTGATAACGATCGGTTAATTCCTGGATTGGTGTGAGCCCCACTGATTTGATAACAGCAAGTGGCGCCTTGGCCATCGCGTTAATGCCACCATAAACCACCCATTGCCCATTTTCTTGTTTAAGCTCATAAAAAGGCAAGGCCACTCGTTCACCAATTGCATAAATTGGGCGTTGGAAATGTTGTGCTTGCTCGTAAATATCGGCATCTGCCAACCCAGCGTAGTTTAAACTGATATAGCCGGCTTCAATTAATTGTGCGACTAATTGATCGAGTTGCTGTTGGTGCGCACTATCGACTTCTAGTTGCGCTGGTAGCAAATCCTTTTCCTCAAATAAGCCGGTTGCTGGCTGTACTTGTGAGATGATTTTAGGCTTAGCTGTTTGTCCAGCTAAGGGATGTGGCGCAGTTGGGTCGCCGCCTAGCGCCTTTTCGACGTATGGTGACACATCGACGATCGCATTCCGTCCTCGATAATAGAAATAAAGATTCATCACTGCAAAATAGAGTAATACTAAAAAAACAATTAGATTAATCACGCCTCGTCCAATTGCTTGTGCTCTAAAGTAGTAGATGCTCTTATATAGTAAGTAAAAATCACCGATTAGACAGATGATTGAAAAAATTCGGTTTTTAACCCGATTATTAATGTTTAAGTAGCCAAAATAATGATTAATGATATCCAAAAAAGATAGCATTGCGCATTCCGCCTTTCAATATTAACAGCAGTTTGTTATTGCGTTGTACTACCGCTAGTGGCCTTGGCCACGTTTTGAGACGTCCCGGTTGATGACGCGGCACTACTGCTGTTATTGGTTGTTGTTTGAGTATCGCTTGTTGTATCACTTGAATTAGTTGGTTCATCATTTTGCGTTGTATCGCTCGTCTCACTTGAGCTAGTTTCCGTCGTATCATCTGTACTTGATTGTTCTTGATCCGTCGACGTTGCCGTTGATTCAGAGCTGCTTGCTACTGATTCTTCCGGTTCGCTAGATGATTGGCTGCTAGTTGTCTCATCGCTTTCTGAACGACTCGTTGATTGACTACTGCTTACACTGCTTTGTGAGCTTTCTGACACGGACGTCTTTTGCTCCGTCTTAATATTAGCGACCGGTTTAACAGTATTAACAACGACGTTCGTTGCGCTCATCGCAATAATTAATGAAATAATCGCTGCTGGGGGCACGATTGGGGGCGTATGAAATGCCATAACACTCTTCCTTCCTATCTATTCATTTTCTTGACAGTCTTCACAAAGACCGTATAACTCAAATTGATGGCCTTCAACTTGGCAGTTGGGGAGTTGATCACTGAAAAAATCCAGTGGACACATCTTCAACTCAATCACCTTGCCACAATTGCGGCAAATAAAGTGGTGATGATGACGATGTTCAAAATCACACTGATATTTCACATGGGCCTGTTCGCCTTCAGTTTGTTGCTCGACTAAGCCTAGCTGTTCAAAATCTTTAATATTACGATAAATGGTATCGTGACTCATCCCTGGAAAAATCGACCGCATATGGTCGTCAATTTGGGTCACTGGAATATAATGATTTTCGTATTGCGCTAAATAAGTCAACATTTCGCGACGTTGCTTTGTGATTTTAAACCCGTTTGCTTTTAAAACGGCCAGCGCCGTCGTCATTTCACTCATTTTAATCGATTCCTTTCTTAATACCTGCTATTCAGAATAACTGATTATAGCATTAATCGTCGTCATTTTAGTTTTAAATGGTTTAATTGCTACACACTATTATTATACGCCCTTATAACGGTCCGTGACGAAAAACAATTTCCCCTTTTAACAAATTTTAATCAAACTCGAGTAAAAATAGTTGCAATTAACCCGGTCAAGCGTTATGATATTACTCAGATGGTTTTTAGGAAACCGTCTTCATTGGCCTTCTACCAGTGTTTTAGTTATTTGAAGGGAGATTTTAATTATGCAATTACAAAACAAAACTAATAATTGGTATCATGTTTCACTTGATACGCAAACTCAAAAATTTATCGCAACTGCAACGAACAATGAAAAAATCAGTGCAAGTGGTATTACAATTGAACAAGCTGTCCAAAAATTAACATTTAAAGTGAAACAACCTAACCGTGCAAACAAGCAACAACTTGCTTAAGCACTAATCGTTAAAAGGGAAGCCTGACAAAACAACGTTTTGTCGGACTTCCCTTTTTTGTTATGGCCGTAGCCGTTCAATAATTCCCGTCAATGTCTTTTTCGTTTCTTGCCAATCATCATTCACAATAATTTGTGCTTGATCATGTAACGGCCCTGAAACCATTAAATCACGTTTAAATTCCGCACTTGCAATCCGTTTTTGGATGGCCTCAGGTGAATCATTGCGCTTTTCTAAGCGACTAATTAAAGCCGTTGCTTCCGAAACCGTTAAAAACAAGACTGTGACTTGCTTGCCGAAGGTTTCCAGATAAGTCTGTGCCCCTTTGGTATCCACAACCAAGCTGATTAATGGTGCCTTTGCCCAAGCTAAATCGAGTGCTTCGTGTGAAGAACCATATTGATAACCCGAGTAGGTTACAGATTCAATCAGGTGTTTTTGGGCGAGCGAGTCCTCAGTTTCAAAATAGTAATCTACCCCATCGACTTCGTTATGCCGTTTAGGCCGCGTTGTATGGGTTACAACTTGGGGAATCTGATACATTTCGGTTAACCAATGACTAACCGTTGTTTTACCACTACCGGTGGCGCCTGTAATCACTAATAACTGTTTCTCTACCATTTTTATCCCACTTTTCATCTATTTCAATTAAAAAAGTTTGACCCTTCCTTCTCAGGGAGAGCCAAACTTTTTTCTGTTTAATATTGATTACTTAATTAGATTCGACGACCAAAGTCAGGTTTGTAATATTGCATTGACATGGTTGTTACGCTTTGACCAGGTGCTGGTGCATGAACGTATGAACCGTTACCGATGTAAATCCCAACATGATGTGCTGAACCAACGCCACCCCAGAAAACAAGATCGCCAGGTTGTAATTCTGATAATGACACTTGTGTTCCAAGCGTGCTTTGTGCTTGTGATGTCCGTGGTAAGCTGATACCAGCCATCTTAGCTGCGTACCAAACTAAACCTGAACAATCAAAACCACCAGGTTGTGAGCCACCCCATGCGTATGGTGTCCCGATAAATTGTAGCGCATTTGAAACTAATGAACCTGTGTTAGCAACTGGCTTTGTTGTTGCTTTTGAGGCTGAGTTATTGTTGTTACTTGGTGTTGTTGCACCAGTATTGTTGTTTAAAACTGATTCTGTCTTAGCTTTGTCTGATGATTCGTTCTTAATATCGCTTGATGTTGATTCTGATTTTGTTGCCGTTTTTGGTGCTTCAGTTTTAGCAGCTTTGTCTGCTTCTACTTGTTTTTTAGCGGCTTCAACAGCGGCTGCTGTTTGTGAATCTAATTGGCTTTGTAAGTTAGCTAATTGTGTTTTGTGACCTTCAACTTCTGTTTCAAAACGCTTTTGTTCTTTTTCAGCATCATCTTTTAAAGTCACCAATTTAGCTTGATCAGCTTCCAATTGTGATTTTGTTTTAACTAAATCTGCTTTTTTAGTTTCTTGTGTTGTTTTTAAAGTTGCCAATGTACTTTCTGAATCACTAACAGCTGTCATTGCTTCTTTGCTGGCTTGGTTTAACTTACCAACCACTGACGCACGACTCATCATATCTGAGAAGTTATCACTATTGACGATAAAATCAACATAGACGTTCCCTGAAACACTGTTACCAGCTTCTTTTTGAAGTGAAACAGCTTGTTTCTTCATCACGCTCTTACGGGCTTGTACTTCAGCTTTAGCTTTTTCAATTGATTGATCAAGTGCAACGATTTGTTGGTCAGTTGACTTAATATTGGCTTTAGCATCATCAATGGCAATCACCTTGTTAGAAACTTGGCTATTGATTTCTGATACTTTATTTTGAGCATCGTTTAATTTTGTTAACAAAGCGGCATTTTCAGCACTAGTTTTCGTAATGGCAGCCTTTGTATCTGTTACTGAATCGGCACTAACAACACCTACGCTCATCGCAATTGGTGCACTGATTGATAACATCGCTAACGCACTAACCATTAACTTACCTAATTTTTTCACTTTGTCCACTCCTGTTTTTTATGATGATGGACTACTTAATCTCGTCCATATTTCTTATCCGTTTAATAGTGTATCATTCGACTATTACAGGAATGTTACAATTAAATTACTATCACGAGTCGATGTCTGCTATATCAATGTTTTTAATCGCTAACAATTGCTGAATTTGCGCCCATTTCGCCTGACTAATTAAGACGGCAGTTTCGTCTCCGTTTGCATCAACGATTTCGTAGGCTAACGGCTTAACATTCACCTCTTTGATAATTTGATTAAACATCTTTTTGGCATAGAGCGCCTGAATTTTTTTAGTTTCCAAAATTACCACCTCATCATTTGTTTTAATTAAGCTTATCATAAGCCTGTTTAATTGTGTTTCAATCGCTTTCAGCTTAAAATGAAACCATCTTCTAGGAAATGGGGTTTTAAGATGCAAATTACAAGACACGATCAACCACTCGAAACAATTGGGACACCACCTAAAGTTGGTGAGCAATTACCTGCTTTTGAATTAGTTGATGCAGATCACCAAACACGCACCACCCAACAATTACTGGGCAAACGAACATTGATTAGTATTGTACCTGATATCAATACACGTGTTTGCAGCATTCAAACAAAACACTTTAATCAAGCAATTGATCAATTTACAGATATCAACTTCTACACCGTTTCAACGAATACCGTTGAACAACAACAAGCCTGGTGTGCCGCTGAAGGTGTTCAACTCATGCAACTCCTCTCCGATGAAACCCTAAGTTTTGGCAAGGCACTCAATTTATACGTGCCTAGCAACAATACCTTGCAACGGTCAATTTTAATTGTCGAAGCAGATGGCACAATCAGCTACGAAGAACTAATCGTTGAACAAACTGACGAACCAAATTATGCAGCGGCACTCGAATTTTTAAAATCGGCTCACTAATTAAGCGAATCCGCTTAAAGCCACACCAATGTTGGTTGTGGTTTTTTTATTAGTCTGATTGTTCAACCCATCACGTGAGCGATGTGATATGATGAACAATATTGCTTTGCCTTGGGGCTTGGCGTATTATACCTATACCAGTTACTTAAATTTAAACTTGAAGGAGTCGCAATGACGACACTTAGCAACGATCTTTTTCAAACTTTTAATAAAGTCATTCACCATTATCGCCATTATTACGGCATGCAATTTTCATCGCATCATAAATCTGTCAGTCAAATTCGCATTTTAAAATTACTCCATCAACAAAATGGACAAATGCAAAGTACACTTGCCCAAACATTGGCGATTCGGCCCTCTTCGTTGACAGAATGCCTCAATAAGCTGGCTGCTAAAGATTATATTCAACGTCAATCCGATGAACACGACAAGCGGGTAACTCACGTTTTTATCACCCCTGCCGGTCGCGCGATTATCCAAGAAGCCTTTGATGGCCGGGATGAATTTACGGAAACCTTATTCAGCAGTCTTTCAAGCGAAGAACAAGCGACCCTTAATCAGCTCCTCACCAAGTTAGAACACACCTTATCGGATACTCAAAATTTCGATTTTATGGCTGAATTCAAAGAACGTTTACACCATACTAAACTTTAAAAAAGCACTATTTTAGGAGGTTCTCATGCGTAAAATATTAGAATATTCTCTGGCGGGGGTTTTATCTTTTCTCTTTAGTAGAGCCTTCATTCATCGCATCGTTTTACCCACACTCTGGGGTTATCCCCGCTTAACCCGTGTGATGGCTAGATTTCCTAAGACGACTGTCCTATTAATTCTCTTTTTAACCCTCGCCCTCTGGTTGGGCTGGATTCAGTGGGATTTAAAACGGCTTTCACCGATTTATGGATACTTGATTTATAGCGTCTATCTTCTGTTGCTTTTCATCGTCCTTTTTACAAAAGCCAGTGTTTACCATGCTGTCAGCCTTAATCCATTCGACTTTATCAGCCACGATCGCCGTACGATTTTGGAGGCCTTATTAAACGTTATCTACTTCATACCACTCGGTGGACTTTATAGTTTGAAGGCGAACTTGACCGAAACCAATATCATCGCACTGCTCACCATTTTAGGGATTGAAATTTTGCAATATGTCTTTTACTTAGGCACTTTTGCCATCAGCGATATCATTCTCAACTGGGTAGGTTGTCTAATCGGATTCACTTTATTCACGATTGGCGCCCACCATTTCAAACAAACTGTTAAAATTAGCGCATAAAAAGAACGCGAAACAAAAATAATTTTTGTTTCGCGTTCTTTTTTAAACTAGTAATTGCTGATAGATTTGCTTGCCCATCGTAACAAGTGACGGTGACGGTTTATATTGATTAGATAACAAAATAATCCCTGATTGTCCATCTTGTGATAGCTGCACATGACTTTCAAAACCGGCCTCTATCCCGTGGATAGTGAAATAATCCTTAAAATTATAAACACCACCAGAATACTGCCCATCGTACGTGTGCCGTAATTGTTGCAAGTACTTCGACTTAAAGACCTTACCCTGCACAATTGCTTCTTCTACTTGATACAAACTGCTAGCTGTGGCATAAAGATTGCCTGTTCCTAGTTCACGCGTATAAATATAAGCTGGATCTTCAATTTCCGCGCCGTATGCCCCATTTTTTTGGTAAGCATAAGCCGTCGCATGCTGTGGGTCCGAAAAGTTAGGCATGAAGTTAAACGCCTGAACGCCCAACGGTGTAATAATCTGTTGTTTCATTAAATCATTGTAACTTTTATGCGTGGCTTGCTCCAAAATCCCCGCTAACAAGACATAATTAACTGGCGAATAAACATGCTTACCAATATTTTTAACCTGCAAATGTTTGATTGCAAATTGGAGACGTTGTGCATCGGTTTGAACCACTTTAGGCGCACTCGTTTCAAAAAGTCCTGAACACATATCTAACATCATCTGTAGTGTTATCTGATTTGCTTTAGGAATTTGGGGATAAAACCGACTGAGATGATCCGTTAATTTCAGCTGCCCCTTTTCAACAGCCTTCATGACGAGCGCTGCGGTAAGTGATTTTTGCACTGAGCCAATTTGATACGTCGTTTTGGGTGTCGTTAATTGTTCGCTATTCGCGTAACCACGGCCACCTTGATAAATGACATGGTTATGGCGGACGATTAAAATGGTGCCACTGAAATTATTATTTAATAATTCTTGTTTTAAATATGCCTGCTCTGGCGTCGTTAATTCATTAACCACCCGATCATCAATATCATTTTTATTGACTTTGGCACGCTGAATATCTAACTGCTTTTTGGTTAACTTCAATTGCATTTGCGTATTAGCCAATGCTTGCCCCTGTCGAACAAATTGTCTTCTAAAATAAAAGGTCAAACTGACACCCAATACTAAAACACAAATCGTTAAGGCAATATTAATTTTTTTTCTCTTCATCCGTTTCACTACCTAGTGCTAGTCGTCCCTTCTTAAGTACTGTTAAGTCTGCATCAAATTGATAATAGAGCGCTTCGCCGTTTGCGACTTCCACGCCATCAATGGCCTGATCTGAAATTTGTTCGATAACCTTAATTAAGGCACGCAAAGTCGAACCATGCGCGACAATTAGCTGATCTTGCCCAGTAAGTAACCCCGGCACCACTTGATCTTGCCAATAAGGTAATAACCGTTGGGTGGCTTGCGCCAAACTTTCGCCGCGTGGTCGACTCTTACGTGGCACTAAGCGGTAACGGCGCGCAGTCGATGAGCGAATTAAAAGCGGCGGCACCGCTGTATAACTGCGCCGCCAGCGCGCTACTTGGTGGACACCAAAAACGGTTCTCGTCGTGTCTTTGTTCAAGCCACGTAAAGCACCGTAATGTCGTTCATTCAAGCGCCAACTCTTGGTCATTGGTAGCGCCAGTTGATCGAGTTCTTCTAAAACAATGTAACTGGTCAAAATTGCCCGTTTCAATAAAGACGTGTGCACGTGGTTAAACTGAAAACCAGCGTCTCTTATCTGTTGCCCGACTTGGTGGGCTTGTTGTCGTCCTTTTGCCGTAAGCGCCACATCTGACCACCCGGTATAGGTCTTCAATTGATTGGCGACACTCTCGCCGTGTCTAACAATTACTAAATTCGCCATTTCTTAAACTCACTTTTCACGTAACTTAAGGCCTAATTCAATCGACCGATCCACTAAGACAGATTGTGAATCAACTACTGGGAAATCATGGTCAGGTGCCCATTCTTGTGCCAGTGATAATTCCGTACAACCCAAAATAATCGCGTCGCATTGTGTTTGCATCTCCGCTAAAATAGCATGATATTTCTCAGGTTTCATCTGTGATTGGCCCTTGATATCATTGAAAATTAAATCCATCGTCCGTTCTTGCAAATCAAGACTAGGTTTCACCACTTCATAACCTT
The DNA here is from genome assembly GCF_049674265.1 of Latilactobacillus parasakei. Lineage (NCBI taxonomy): Bacteria > Bacillati > Bacillota > Bacilli > Lactobacillales > Lactobacillaceae > Latilactobacillus > Latilactobacillus parasakei. The sequence goes on from NZ_CP186861.1 coordinate 1,445,882, forward strand.
CAGCTAACAACGCTTCATCATAAATCCCATCGGTGACAGTCCCTTTAGTGCCCAAAATACCAATTCGTTTAGCATTTGGATAGGTTGTTTGAATACTCTTGACCGTTTCCCGAGGCATATGAACAATCGGTGCTGAGGCAGCTGCTTGCAAGTCGTCGTAAAAATAATGCGCTGTGTTGCAAGCAATGACAAAAAAGGCTGGTTTCAAAAGACTTTGTTGTTGAATATCTTCCAATAAGTCAGGTTCCGGACTTGGTTGACTATGGTCCATTAGATACGTTGACCGATCAGGAATTGTTGCGTGATTAACCACGATATAGTTCAAGAAATCTTGATCCTTAGTCGTTGGTGTCCGTTGATTAAGAAGTCTAATATAACTTTCAGTTGCAGCCGTTCCCATGCCGCCGAGCACTGTAAAAAACTGTTTCATAGTCGCGATCACCCTTTATTTTCTTTAAAATAACGTGCGAAGTTCTTACGATAATTGTGTAACATCCATTGTGTTAAGACCCACCGTTTAGGGTTGTTATCTTTTGCATATTGGAAAGTTGTGCCATAACGACCCGCTTTGATTAAGGCTAAAGCCTTTGTCTTATCTTCGTTATCGCGCGCGTATTTTTCAAAAACACCTTTTGAAACACCTAACCAAAGTGCTGCTTGATCATTGTCTTTATTGGCATAAACCGTTGCTTGGTCCTTCAATTCGCCAGTCACGTAATCCTTAACAACCCATTGTGCCAAGTTGTAACCATTCAATGTGACGAAGAAGCTACTACGGCCCTGACGTAAGTTGATTTCAAATAACTTGTAAGTTTGATCGCGTTCATCGTACTTCATATCGAAGTTGGCGTAACCCGTGAACTTGATGGCTTCCAAGAAAGTTTGAATTTGCTTGTAGATTGTTTCATTGTATTCTGGCATGATGGCCACGTAATTCCCGATTGCTGATGGTGCGGGATCTTCCAATAATGGATGACCTAAACACATCATCTTCACTTGGTGGTTTTGATCAACATAGGCGTTTAAAACACGCATCCGACTGTCATCTCCAGGGATGAAGTCTTGTAAAATCAAGTCTGATGTGTAGCCATTGTCGTAGATTTTTTTAATAATCATATCGAATTCAGCTTGTGATTGAATCCGGAATGCTTTTTTACGACCTTCAAAATGAACATCTAACCATTCAACAGAGTTAGCGGGTTTTAACGCCACTGGGTAGCCAAAAGGTTGGTCCACTTGACCATCAAGCACCATTTGTTGCGTAATTGTCTTGGTCTTAGGATAAGGCAAGTCGAATTCTTCGCAAACTTGGTAGAAGTTTTCCTTGTTATTCAAACGTTTTAATAAATCATAATCGATGTAAGGACAAACAAAGGCTGCTTCTAATTCTGTTTTATGTTTAGCAATTAATTCAGCGTACCCATCACCACAACCAATTAAAATCACTGGTTCTGTGTGTGTTTGATATTTTAAAATTAAGTCGCGCATCTTTTCAATGAAGACGGGATCTTCACTGAAACCAGGTGTGATATCCACATCTACGATTTTTGTATAGCGCGTTGGGGCGAGCTCAGTACCGGCATAAGCTTGCACGGGTTTTCCTGTTAATTCATAGAATGAGCGTGCCATTCCATAAACATTAAAATCACTACCGAGTAATACGGGTGTAAAATTAGCTTCAATTGTTGGCATTACTTTCACCTCTTAGAAATAATGCCTCTAGTATACCACGAACGCCTTGTCGAGAGACATCCTCTTTACCTTTTCATAAATATAACAGAATTGTCACGCTAGCTTCAATTTCGTTAGTTCGTTCGATGGTGAGAACCACTTGTCGATGCTAAACTAAATTTATCATCTACTTGGAGGGGATTATTATGTCAAAGAAAGCGCGTCTACTCGCAGTATTAGTTGGAATCGTATGTGTCGGTTACTTAATCGCAAGCCAGTCAATCAACGATCAATCTGCGGCGCAATCTGATCGCCAAGAACGACAAAGCATCCATAAGATGGCCCGTTAATCGTTAAGTGACTATACGACTTTGTTGTCATCAAGCATTTGATTGTAGTACAATGAAGGTACTGAATTTTAAGGATGTGCCAAAATGTCAAATAAAGCAAAAGAATTTTGGAAATCAACATTACAAATTGTCCTATTAGCCGCTGTCATGGTGGGTATTTCACAGTTATTATTAACTTTCGTGATTTCCAATGAACAAGTTTTTGGACCTTCAATGCAACCGAACTTTACACAAAATGATCGCGTTATCGCACTTCGCCACGCCAAACTCAAACGGGGCGATGTCGTCATTCTCAAAGCACCTGATGCTAAAGGGGAATTCTACATCAAACGAATCGTCGGAATGCCTGGTGATACCGTTCGATTCGATCGCGACCAGTTATATATCAACGGTAAAAAAGTCAGCGAACCATATCTCAAAGCCTATAAGGCTGATTTTTCAACCTACCTCGCTGGTTCAGATTACTTCACACTTAACCCCAAAACAAACGGCCCCACTTTTGATCTCAAAGATGTTTTAGGTCAAAAGAAAGTCCCAGCTCATCACTACTTCGTCATGGGTGATAACCGGACCGTTTCTAAGGATAGTCGTTACAAAGAAGTCGGCTTCATCAGTGATGATGCCTCAGCTTATAACGGGATCCAAGGGGTCGTTAAGTTACGCTACTGGCCAATTACGAAATTTAAAATCTATTAGAAGTGCGTTGTCAGTGGTTAGCTTTTGAGCATTTGCAGAACTTAGCGAATTGGTGATGGAATCACCGGTTTGATAAGTTTAGTAAAGCGCAGAAAGCTACTGACAAAAGCACGTTTATACTATCAATATTCAGATATCAAAAAGAACCCGGACAAATTAATTTGTCCGGGTTCTTTATTTTTTATAGATAAACACTGATGCCGAGTAAAATCATAGCTAACAGACCGATTGCTAACATCAATGGTAGCACAAACTTCAACCATTTATCGAACGTGACATGGACCATCGCTAACGATGCTAAAACCAAGCCAGTTGGTGTGATAAATGACATGATCCCTTGCCCCCAGTTATAGGCACTGATAATCACGTCGCGGTGAACGCCAACCACATCGGCCAACGGTGCCATGACCGGCATCGAAAGGACGGCCAAGCCGGAACTCGATGGGATAAAGAACCCTAATAGAATGAAGACGAAGAACATCACAGTTGAGAAGATAACCCCACTCATATGTGAAACACCATTGCTGAGCCAGAAAAGTAACGTATCACTAATCTGAGCTTGTTCCATGATAATCGTCACACCCCGTGCAAGGGCGATGACCAAGGCAACCCCTAGTAAATCAGAAGCGCCGGCCACAAATTCACCTACGAAGTCTTTTTCCGATAAGCCAGAAATGAAGGCTAAAATAAAGGTAATGGCCAAGAATAAGGCCGAAATTTCATTGAAGAGCCAGCCCCATTCCTTAACGCCAAAGACCATGATGACAAAACCGGCCGCAAAGATGATTAACATTAATTTCTTACGGAAATCAAACTTAGGCACGACGTTGTTTTCTTGATCCCCCAAGAAATGAGCTTCTAATTCTGCTTTTTGACTATAAATTAATGATTTTTCAGGATCCTTTTTCACTTTTTCAGCATAGCGAATGGTATAGAAGATACACATCGCTGTTCCGATGACGAGCATCACTAATCTGAGGCCCATCCCTTCTGTAAAACTAATTCCGGCAGTGTTCGAGGCGATAACAACTGAGAACGGGTTCACCGTTGACGCCATTGTCCCGATTGAACTACCTAAATAAATCGCGGCGATTGCGACCAGCGCATCGTAGCCAGCCGCCATGAAAATTGGCACTAAAATGGGATAAAAGGCAATCGTTTCTTCGGCAAGACCGAAAGTGGTCCCCCCGAGTGCGATTAAACTCGTCACAATCACGATCAACCAAGCTTCACGGCCTTTTAACTTCTTAGATAGGGCAGCCATTCCGGCAGCAAATGCCCCGGTTTTATTCACGACGCCCACAATCCCCCCTAAAATAAGTACGAAGGTAATAATATCGATTGTTTCAGCCAAACCTTGAATAGGCGCATTCAAGAACTGCTTAACCGCGCCAAAAAGGCCGGTGTTGGCTTTTTTCAAATGTTGATACGTATTCGGAATCGCTACGGGTTTGTATACGGAGCCATCCTTAAATTTCGCTAAACTCGTATTAACATGGTACTTCTTGAGTGTTGCTTGAGTCCCGGGAGCCGTTGATTCGCGGCCGGTCGGGCTAGTAATGGTAAAATTATTGCTTTGGGTATTATATTGTAAACTCGCGTACTTCCCAGACGGCATGAAATAGGTCAAAATCATCACTAATAATAAGACTAATAAGATCACCGTATAGGCGCTTGGAAAAGTAAAATGATGTCGTTTCTTCGTTGCCATTGTCGCTCCTCCTTTATAAATCACTGGTATACCTCTAATACTAGAAGATTATGGCAGTGTCGTCAATCAATTACCCGCTTTATTTAAACCGCTTTCTATTTTTTAACCTTGGGTTTGCACTTAATCTGTGCTAGAATGACACAAAGCAAAATAAGGGCCGACAGAGAGCGGCCTTTTTGGAGGAAAATTGAATATGAAAACTATCACGGCACACAGCCAACATCGATTAACAAGCTACCAGTCTAAGGTGGTCGCCTCAACGACCGCCGGGTTCGGACTCGAAAACATGGACGTTATGTTCTTGTCTTTTGCCTTATCGTCCATCATCGCTGAGTTACACCTCAGCGGCACCCAAGCAGGACTGATCGCAACGATTACTAATATCGGGATGTTGTTAGGTGGCGTTTTTTTTGGCGTTTTAGCCGATCGCGTCGGGCGCATTAAGACGTTCACCTACACGATTTTTATCTTCGCCTTTGCTACGGCAGCAATGTATTTCGCAAATTCACTCACCCTCATCTACCTTTGTCGCTTTTTAGCCGGGATTGGTGCTGGTGGTGAATATGGGATTGGCATGACCGTTCTTGCGGAAAGCTTTCCCAAAAAACAACTCGGGCGCGTTTCGTCGTACGTCGGTGTTGCCGGTCAATTAGGCGCAATTGCCGCCTCACTTTTGGCCGCTTGGGTATTGCCTCAATACGGTTGGCACGCACTATTTTTATTCGGATTATTCCCAGTGATTATCACCTTCTTCATTCGGCATCACTTAGTCGAAAGTCGCAGCTTTGACACCGACGAAGCACGACCTAAAGGCCAAATTAAAGCCCTCTTCAAAACGCGTCAATTAACGCATCAAACATTAGCTTTAATGGTTATGGCAGTGGTTCAAATCGCTGGGTACTTCGGGTTAATGAACTGGTTGCCAACAATGATGCAACAACAGTTACACCTCAGTGTTGCTGGCTCTTCCACCTGGATGCTCGCAACAATTGTTGGGATGTCAGCCGGGATGTTAACCTTTGGTTGGATTCTCGATCGCATCGGCCCCCGCGTTGCTTTTAGCGGCTTCTTACTCGCTTCTGCAGCCGGCGTCTACGTGTTGACCTTACCTAAAAATATGACCGGCCTCTTGATTGTCGGCGCGCTTGTCGGCTATTTTTCAAACGGGATGTTTGCCGGCTACGGAGCGATTGTTAGTCGCCTCTACCCCGCCGAAGTTCGGGCAACTGCCAATAACGTCATCATGAACGTTGGTCGCTGTGTCGGTGGGTTTTCAAGCGTGATTATCGGCTGGTTACTGGATCACTATTCCATTCTAATCGTCATGTTATTCATCTCGACGCTCTATTTAATCAGCTTCTTCGTGATGCTCACCGTCCAAAATTTAAAAGCGGAACGCTATTTTAACCATCTGTAAAAAAGAGAGTGTTATATAAGTCGGCGTTAACCACAAGGATATGACTTATATAACACGTTTAGACTATAAAAATTCGGGTATCAAAAAAGGGGTTGGGACAAAAATAAATTTTGTCCCAACCCCTTTTTTATTGTTTAAAACGCACGCTTATTTTTATAAACTGCCGCCACGGACTTCTGCTATGTTGCCGACTATCGTAAACGCTAGCGGGTCCACTTCGTGAATTTTATTAATGATGTGTTGGTAGGCCTGATTTTCGACCACTAACATCAACATTTGCTTGTCTTCGTTAGAGTAACCACCTGTTACGTCAAAGATTGTCACACCGACATCAGCTTCTTCCACCAAATGTTCTTTGATAGTTGCCAACTGTTCGTTACTCATCACGTAGAGCACTTTTTTCCGGTTAAGACCTGTTTCGATATAATTCATCGTAATCAATGTCAAAATCGATGAACAGGTTGCTAACATAAAGGTTTCGAAACCAGAAACAAAAACATTGGCAAAACAAACTAATAAATCAACGACCAACAAGCTTAATGCTGGTTTAATATTGAAATACTTCTTAAAAATTAACGGTGGCACGGTTGACCCGCCACTAGATGCATCAATTCGATATAACAAGGCGATTCCGGCAGCATACACCACACTCCCGATAATAATCGCCAACAGTTTATCTTCAACCACCATCGCCTGCGGGGTGATGGCCAAACAAACTGGCAACATAAAACTACCAAAGAGGATTCTTAACGTGGTTTTTTTATCGAGGAGAAAATAAGCTAAAATCAGCATCCCGATGTTGATCACCAAGACCACCGTCGAAATTCGCCAGCCCATTAATTCCTCTAATAAAATTCCCACACCGGTTGCCCCACCGGCTGCTACTTCGTGGGGGGCAAAGAAGAGTTGGATCCCAATCGCAATTATTTCTAACGCAATTAAGATTAAACCCATTTGCAGCATCGTCTGTTTCAAATTTGATAAACGCATCGCTTCACTCATTTCTTTTTTGGATTGTTACCATAAGTATATACGAATATCAAATAATATGCCACTTTGATGCTTACTTACTCTGATTGGGCTAATCCGGCTAACTTACGGGCTGTATTCGCATTGCGAATCGTCAACCATTGGTAAGCCTCACTTTTGGTTACCGTGGCCCAGCGTGTGCGGCCATAAGTCTTAATCGGCGCTGACCAGAAAATAAACTGCTCGTAAATAGCGACTTGTTCATACTCGGGTTTGCTAGGGCCCACTTGTTCACTAAGAGATTGCGCGGTTTGCGGCGCAATTGCAACAATCAGATTGTGCTTGCTGTCAGAATCAGTCCCCCACCAATTCGGTGCTTGTGCGACCGCAATGATTAAGGATTGTGCCGTGACAATTGCAATTCGGACTGAAAAGCCAAACGTCGTGATCATCAATTGATCACAAATCGCCACTAACTCCGCCAGTTCTGTTTCTGGTGTTTCAAATAGTACATTGCCACTATTAATATACGTTTTGACGTTATTAAAGCCAGCCGTTTCAAAGGCTGCTTTTAATAGACTCATCTTAACCATTCGTTGACCACCGACATTGATACCGCGCAACAAAGCAATATATTGCATCCCTTTTTCCTCCGCTGAATTTCATTTAGGCTTATCATAACTTAAATTGATAATTCTGACTATATAGAGAGAATCGTTCGGCCCGATAAGCATAACCAATTGTCGTAAAGTTGGTAAACGTCAAATTATAGACCTCTTTGTTAGTTTTGGGATCGACCTCTACGATATGACTGGTCTTGCCTTGATCGTTAAAACCAAAATCAATCAAGTAATCACCGTTCGTTAATTTGCGCGTACAGCCGATTACTTCACTAAAATTCGTTTTACCCAATGTTTTGCCGTAGGACCAGGTCTTCTTAATCGTCTTATCCTGTTCGTCGATTAAGTAGCTGACACCCTCGGAGTACTTACCGGACGTCTTCTGATCGCCATTTGAAACAGCCATATTATTGTTAAATAACACCAGTTGCTTCTGGTCCGCTTCGCCGGTCGGCCAAATTGTGGCGGCGTGTTGCCCACCCGTAAAGGTTGTTTGGCTATCGGCAGCTTTCAACAATAATTTGCGGTACTTCAACGGCCACTTGCTAGCCGGTTTACTACTAAATAACCACTTAATTTTAGATGTCTTGTAATCTAGTTTCATGACTAAATCCTGATTGCGACTTGAAATGACGATACTATCATCACTGGTATCATAATCAATCGAGTTTTGGTGGAACCAATCTAACTTGCCATCGGAACGTTTTGTCGCCTTATAGGTTTCATAGAGCTCAGCTGGTAAAAGTTTCTTCAAATCAATCACTTTGACCACTTTGCCAGTTTTACGTGATAATTCAACCATCGTATCCTCAACGTATTTTGAACCCCCATCCGAAACCGTCAGCAATAAATTATGGTTTGGTAATTCAATCGCATCATGGTGAATAATGGTCGTTTCGGTTTTATCATTTGCCGATTCGTTATTACGCGTTTCCGTCGAGAATTGATACTCGCGATAAACACGTCCCATAAAGTCGGTTTCCAATAAATCATTGTAGACTAAATCTTTATTATCTGGTTTCGTTAAATAAAGAAGATGTCCGTTGCTGAGTACTTTAAAAATATGTTGGACATAGTTGGTTGAATACCACCGAATTTCACCATCCGCATCCACACCAACTGGATATTGTGTTGAACGTACTAAGAACGTTAGACTACTATTGCCAATTGACATCTTCGTCTTATCTGCTTTTTTGACCTTCAATGACATCGAAGCAATTGCTTTCGGTAAAGCGGCTGTTTTGACAGTAATCGTTTGATACGTCTTATGACCCGCTTTATCCGTCAATGTTAAGCGCACTTTATTTTGGTAGTTCGCATAAAGCCCTAAAACCGAAATAGTATGACTCTTGGTGTAGGTTTTGCCAACTTCACTCTTAATACTTGTTTTAGCCGTTTTCCCCACCACTTCCACCGTGACCTTAGTCGCAGTATCTGTTTTAAATAACACTAATGCACTCAGTGGTGACGTCCCATAAGGATTGACCTTAACATAGGGCTTAGTGCTCGTATATTGATCCGAGTTAAGTGCTTTTTTATAAGCCGCCGTTAACTTTTCCTGACGCGTTTGCCGCGTCTTGATTGTCTGACTACCGATGTTCTTGATAATCTGAGACGTACTCAATATATCCTTGTTAAATAACGATGAACTGCCTACTAATTTAAAAAGAAGTAGTCCCGCTAAGATAACGCCTAGCAGAATGACGACCCCTTGTTTCAGACGTTTTTTCATACACAATACCTCGTAATCTGTTTATTAGTAGTATATTAGCGTCTGTTTGTGAATATTTAATGATTAATTATCGAGATATTTTCGGAAAATTTCGTCTTTGTAAATGGCATATCGCGCCCATTTAGCCTATAATAAATAGTTATGGATTTACTAAAAAATAACAAGGATGGCTAAAGCAATGACAAATCAACTAAAGCCGCAAAACATCGCTAAAGGGATGTTTTGGGCGACCATGGCTTCTGCACTTTGGGGTGTCTCTGGGACAATTCTCGAATTCATCTCGCAAGGACAAAAAGTCCCTGCAACTTGGTTTTTATCTGTTAGAACCTTAGGTGCCGGTCTAATTCTTTTATTAATCGGTGCGATTAAGTTTAAGCAAGATATCTTCTCAATCTTTAAATCTAAGCGATTGACAGCCTGGTTAATCGCCTACGCGCTTTTTGGGATTATGGGGAATCAATACACCTTCTTCATGAGTATTCAAACTGGGAACGCCGCAGCGGCTACTATTTTGCAATACTTGAGCCCACTTTTCATCGTGATTGGGACGCTCGCTTTTGTTCGCAAGTGGCCTAACCGAATTGATTTGATTTCATTTGGAATTGCCTTAGTAGGGGTTTTCCTCTCAATTACCAAAGGGAATATTCATACATTGACAATTCCGTTTAATTCCTTAATCTGGGGGATTTTATCAGGGGTCACAGCAGCGTTTTACGTTGTTTTACCACGCCCCATCGTCAATGAAAAATCACCGATTTTAGTGCTTGGTTGGGGGATGTTTATCAGTGGGATTTTATTCAACATCAACCGCCCATTCTGGCAAGCACCACCTCATTTAAATGGTTCTGGGATTATTGCAATCTTAGCGGTCATTTTAATCGGAACGGTTTTTGCTTATCTTTGCTTATTACACAGTTTAAATTTCGCACCATCAACCGTGATCAGTATCGTGGATGCCGTGCAACCCGTGATCACTTTCGTCCTCAGCATCATTTTCTTCCACTCAAAATTCAGCTGGGTTGAAATGAGCGGGGCGATCTTAGTGATTCTCGCGATTTACATCTTACAACGCTATCAAGAAGCGGACGGACAACCACTCGCCTAATCAAAAAAGGTGCCAGACAAAGTAACTTTGTCTGGCACCTTTTTTGATTTTCTGAACCTTTTTATCGCCCAAATGTGTTCTATCAGTCATATTCATCTAGTTAACGCCGAATATCAAACTCTTTTTATTATTGAATTGTTAATATCGGGTCGAATAGTCTTAATTCATTACAATCAACGTTTCCTAAATCAGTAATGGCTAAATCGGGAATCGCTGTAATTGATAAGAACGTCATATAAAACATCGGATCGACCACTTCACTCCCAATAGCTTGGCTGGCTTTTAAAATGCCTTCTTCTTGAACTGCCAATTCAGCTGGCGTTACATCGCTGACAATCCCGGCGATTGGTAATGGTAAGAAACTTAAAATCTGACCATCAGCCACAACCACTTGGCCACCATCACGTTCGATCAACGTATTGACCGCCAAAGCCATATCGTCTGGATTGACACCCATCACGATAATGTTGTTATCATCGGGTGCGGCGGTTGAAGCCATCGCACCTTTTTTGAGTGTCCAACCCGAAGTGAACCCTAGTGACTGGTTGCCATTTTTACCAAAACGTTCCAAGACGGAAATCAATGCGACGTCTTTTGCTGGATCGATTTGGACGATGCCGTCTTCAACCGTCAACGTCTTAGTCTTAGCATGGCGGACAAAAGGCCCTTCGCTAGCAATCGTTTGAACAGTGACATGGCTTGCATCCGCTGCTACATGATATTCAAAGTCGCTAGCTTGGACGGCATCCCTGATAACAGTGTTAGCTAAACTAGCCGGGCGAACCGGGCGTTCAATACTTTGATCGATGTGCCCGTCAGTTGCCACCGGTTGACCTTTAGCCAAGACGCGTGTAATCTCAAAAGCTTCCAAATCAGAAACCAATAAGATATCCGCATTGCGCCCTGGTGCGATTAAGCCGACTTGATCATCAATGCGGTAGGCTTCAGCACTATTGATCGTCGCCATTTGGATGGCCGTCATTGGTGCAACCCCAGCTGCGATTGCCAAACGTACTAAATGATCGAGGTGACCTTTATTGACGATATCCATTGCGTTAACATCATCCGTACAAAAGCTGACATGCCGTGCAATCTGACCGTTTGTTTCAGTGATGGCGCGAATATTTTCGGCTAAGAAATGCGTCACTGATGATTCACGAATCACAACGTTGATCCCTTTGCGAACCTTTTCCAATAATTCTTGGTGGTCGTAACTCTCGTGATCGACCCGGACGCCACTCATCAAGTATTCGTTCAACTTAGTGCCCGTTGCCATTGGCGCGCAGCCCCAAACGGGTACGTGGTTATCTTGCGCACTCAATAATGTTTTTAAGGTATCTTCATCTAGTGTTTCAACTGCTTCACGCACCGTTTCCCAAACGCCATAAACGTCAGACCGTTTTTGTAGTTGCGCTTGAACCGTTGAATCAATATTATCAGCGATGGTAGAAGCAGGAATCGTGTAAGGGGTCTTGAATGGCGCGCCCCAGAAAACACGCATTGGTAATTGATCAACTTCTTTAAAGATTTCTGATAAACCGTCGACACCAATCACTGAAATATATTCGTCTAATCCTGAAATAATGCTGGTTGTGCCGTGTGGAACAACGGCTTCAGCAAAACTAGTCATACTTAACTTACTACATTCCACATGAATGTGACCGTCAATTAATCCCGGTACAATGTATTGTTGCTTAGCATCAATCACACGCGTTTCAGTCCCTTGATAAGCTGAAACATCGGGATCCACCGCTACAATTTTACCTTGATAAATAGCGACTTCTGCCGGATAAATTTCGGCAGTCATCACATTGACTAACTGACCATTTTTAATAATGAGGTCTGCGGGCCGTTTAGCACCCCCAGCTTGAATTAATTCTTTAAAAGCCGTTAAGCGATCTGACATAATCATCGTTCTCCTTTATTTCGGTAAGATATTAATGACGTACAACAAGATAACAAAAACAACGAATAAAGCGTACATGGCCGGATGAATTTCCTTGCGCCGACCCGCAGCAAGCATTGTCACAGGGTAAACTAAGAAGCCAAAAGCAATCCCGTAAGCAATGTTGTAAGTCAATGGCATTGCGATGATCGTTAAGAAACTTGGTAACGCCACTTCAAAGCGACTCCAATCAATCTTACTTAATGAACTTGCCATTAAAACACCGACAATAATTAAAACGGGTGCGGTCACTTGTGATGTGACAACTGTCAATAATGGTGAAAATAACATCGAAAACCCGAACAATACACTAACGACTAAACTAGTTAAACCCGTCTTACCACCCATGGCAATCCCAGCGGATGATTCAACATAAGCGGCAGTTGGTGTTGTGCCCATTACTGACCCGGCCATCATTGAAACGGAATCAGCCATTAACGCTTGGCCAATGCGGGGCATTTTACCATTTTTCATGAAACCGGCTTGTTCTGCCAACCCGATTAAAGTCCCGGCAGTATCGAAGAACGCTACCAATAAGAAAATTAAAACGACTGCCCATAATTGTGGTTGATTGATATCACCTAAGTGTTGGATTCCTACGCCAAACGTGGGTTTCATGCTTGGTGCAACTGACATCAATTGTGCTGGTAACGGAATTAATTTTGTCACTAAGCCTAAAATAGTGGTCGCAATCATCCCAATAAAGATGGCACCATTTACCTTTTTAGCCATCAATACGCCGGTCACGACTAAACCGAAAATCGTGAGCCAAGTTGTCGGCACTGTGAATGACCCCATTTGAACGAGGGTCGATTTGCTGGCAACGACTAACCCGCCACCCTGCAACCCGACAAACGCGATGAACAGGCCAATTCCGGCAGCCATCGCTAGTTTCAAATCATGTGGAATCGCATCAATAATGTATTCACGAACCTTGAATAAGGTAATCACCATAAAAATCAATGAGGCTACCACGACACCCGCCATAGCGGTCTGCCAAGAAATACCCATCGCAATGACGACTGAATACGTGAAAAACGCGTTATCACCAAGTCCTGGGGCAATCGCGATTGGATAATTAGCTAAAAAGGCCATTAATAACGAACCAACAATTGCGGAAAGAGCGGTCGCTGTGAAGACTGCGCCTTTATCCATACCGGCTTCGCCTAAAATCTGTGGATTAACGAATAGAATATAAGCCATCGAGACAAACGTTGTCAGTCCTGCGAAAATTTCGCGTTTCATTGTTGTGCCAGATTCTTGTAACTTAAACATGCGATCTGCGCTTGCTTGAATCCCTGATTGCTTCATTGGTGCCATTTCCCAATCACTCCCGTTTATCATTAATAACACTAGTATGCCAAACTGCATTCGATTATTCAAGAACAATTTTATTTTATTTTATTAAATAGTTCGTGTTTAACTTGAAATTGCGATTTTTTTAAGTTATGCTAGTGCCAAGTTATTAATTCATTAGGAGGCAGATTTTATGACACAATTGGCAACACGTGACTTTATTGATGGTTTACCTAAAGCAGAATTACATCTTCACTTGGAGGGCACATTGGAACCCGAATTGAAATTAGCCCTTGCGCAAAAAAATGGCGTTGATATCGGCCAAAGTACGATTGAAGAAGTTCAAGCAAGCTACAACTTCAATTCACTCGCATCATTTCTCGCGGTTTATTACCCCGCAATGAATGTTTTACAAACTGAAGATGACTTCTACCAATTGGCATTAACTTATTTAAAAAAGGCCCACCAAGAAAATGTCCGTTACGCCGAATTATTTTTCGATCCCCAAGCTCATATGACACGTGGTGTGGCTTTTGAAGCTGTTGTGAATGGCTTTTATCGCGCTTGTGTCGATGCCCGTGCCTTCAACGTCGACGCCCACTTAATCATGTGTTTCCTCCGCGATCTTTCCGCAGAGTCAGCGCGCCAACTACTAGAAATCGCCAAACCCTACCAAGCTAAGATTCTCGGTATCGGTTTAGACTCCGATGAACATCACAATCCACCATTGAAGTTCCTTAGAGAATACGGCGATGCGGTTGCTCAAGGTTATCGGATTACGATGCATGCCGATATCGATCAAGTGGACTCAATCCAACACATTCAACAAGCCCTCGAAATCATTCGCGTTGAACGCCTCGATCACGGTACCAATATCGTTGAAAATCCGGACTTGGTTGACTGGGTCGAACAACTTAAAATCGGCTTAACCTCTTGCCCTCTTTCTAACCGCCTCGTTGCCGATGATATGAAGGATCGAGAAGTTCTCGAGTTGATTGATCACAATGTTAAAGTCTCAATTAATTCTGACGATCCAGCTTATTTTGGCGGCTATATCAACGATAATTACGAAGCCATCGCTACTAAAAATGATTTAACTATTGACCAAGTCGTTCAGTTTGCAAAGAATTCATTTGAAACAGCGTGGATTAGTGATTTCCAAAAACAAACCTACCTCGCAGAAATCGACGCTTACGTCGCAGATTACTTGCAAAAATAAGACATTCAAAAAGCGCGTTAAGACAAATTGTCTTAGCGCGCTTTTTGAGCTGTTGCTTATCTTGGCACCACATGCGTTTCGATTTGTGGTTCGCCACCTTTGACAGAGCCAAACTTCGAAAGAACCGTAATCGTGCCATCCGCATTCGGCGTGAAGGTCCAAAAATCCTCGCCTTGTGCCCCGGAGTAATCGTGGGCCGTCATTGAACCATCAGGTTGACTACTGAAAGTGCCGTTATGCGAAACAATAATATCAATACCATTAAATGCCTTCTTAGCAGCTTCAATCGCCTCTGCTTGCGTGACCGGTTTAAGCGCTTGTTCCAGCGCTTGTTGTGATTCACTGGCTTTAGAAGCTGTCATTGCTGATGCTTGTTGGGCAGCAGACGCTGAACTTCCATCTGCCGCTTGTTCACTAGCGGATGCACTACTTGCAGCTTCAGCCGCTTGAGCTGCTGCTATTGATGCTGCAAGCGCGGCCTTTTCACGAGACTCGCTCATCGCTTTAGCTGACGCTTCTGAAGCCTGTTTTTTGGCGCTGCTTTGAGCCCGCAATTTTGATTCACTTTGCTTTTTAGTCCGTTTTTCCGACTGCGCCGTACTGTGACTGTTGCTACTTGTCTTCGTTGAATCAGCCTGTTGCCCACACGCCGCCAACAAAAGAAGCGTCGCCGTTGCTAAACCAACCGTTAATTTCTTATTCATACTAATAGCTCCCAAATACCTTAGTTGAGATTACGCATCTCGATAACTAAAGTATATAAAATTGCCCCGACATAATATGTCACTTTGATGGATATAAAAAAGAACCGCAGACAAAATTTGTCTGGGCTCTCAATTTTCTTATTTGTGATACGGAGATCCCTGGTTAATCATAAACGCCCGGTAGATTTGTTCCGTTAGAACTAAACGCATCAATTGGTGTGGTAACGTCAATTTGCCAAACGATAAGGCGTCGTTAGCGCGTTTATTAACAGCATCACTTGTTCCGAGTGAGCCCCCAATAATGAAGGTAATATCTGATGTGCCATAGGTTGCCAAATCTTGGATTTCTTTTGCGAATTCTTCTGAAGCACGTTGTTTGCCGTGAATGGCTAACACAATCACGTGTTCCTTATCCTTCACCTTGGCTAAGATCCGTTCGCCTTCTTTATCTTTAACGGTCGTCATTTCAGCCTCGCTCAAAGATTCTGGCGCTTTTTCGTCTGACACTTCGATGATTTCAAACTTACAAAATTTACTTAAGCGTTTTGCGTATTCCGCAATCCCCGCCTTTAAGTATTTTTCTTTCAGTTTCCCAACTGTGATAATTTTGATATTCATAACGTCCTCCTAGCTAATACTTCTATTTTAGGCGAAATCGATTCTAAAAAAAAGCTATTCACAGTAATTCACCGAAAAGTACATGTTATCCACAAAAGTTGTCCACATATGCACAAGTGTTCGTCCCAAGTCTTGTGGTTTAAATTTTGCCAACCACTAAATAATCGAATCACAATTTTTGGAACGCTTTCTAACAAAAAAAGTTATCCACCGATTTTTAATTGTTCGCACTACTGTGTATCCATTTACAAAAGCTATTATATCAGTATTTTCAGTCTGTTCATTTTAATTTTAAAAAAGTTATCCACTTTCCGTTTATTATCTTGTGGATAACATTGATACTTATTTTTCCGTGTTATACCCATAATCCACAGACTTATCCACAGACATCTAATGTTACCTCCTTTTGGCTATCCACATTGACTTTTTTAAAACTTAACAATTCGACTACTTGGCCCCCTTGACGAACTTCTTTTTTAATTTAGCGCCACAAAAAAACGCGCGATCGGAAGAATCCGGTCGCGCGTCTTTATTTTTAGTTCGTTTGTTTAGTTGTTGTCGTACTATCTGATGAAGCTGCTTGTGTGAGTTTAACATTCGCTTTTTTCAAGCTGCCATTATGATAGTACTGAATTTCAGTTGTGCTGTTCATTGCGTAACTATATAGAATTGTGTGTAAGTCTGCCACACTTGAAACCGTCTTGCCGCCTAAGCCGACAATCACATCATACTTACTGATACCAGCCTTCTTAGCAACTGAATTGCTTGTTACTGAGGCCACTACTACCCCGCTGTTAACGGATGATGGTAATTTTAGTACTGAAGATTGTTGTGTTGATGAAATATTGGTTAAATCAATCACACTAATCCCAAGTGCTGGTCTAACCACTTTCCCGTTAGCCACCAATTGGTTAATAATTTTAACGACTTCGTTACTTGGAATAGCAAAGCCCATCCCTTCAACAGACGTTTCACCATTTGAAGCTAATTTCATTGAATTAATCCCAATGACTTGACCAGCCATGTTGACTAATGGGCCACCTGAATTCCCAGGGTTAATCGCTGTATCAGTTTGAATAACAGTTGCTTGACCAGTTGTTTGGCCGGTTGTTTCGTCTGTCACATCAATGGTCCGTTTCTTAGCAGAAATAATCCCTTGTGTGACAGAAGTTGCGTATTCTGAGCCCAATGGTGAGCCGATCGCAAGAACTGATTCACCAGCTTTGATACTATCTGAATCACCAAACGTTGCCGTCTTCTTCACTTTAGTCCCGTTAATTTTTAAGACAGCCAAATCAGAAACAGCATCTGTCCCAACTAAACTAGCTTCCAATTTTGTGCCATCACTCAAAATGACTTCGATTTTATCAGAACCAGCAACCACGTGATTATTCGTCACGATGTAAGCTTTGCCGTCTTTTTTCTCGTAGATTAAACCTGAACCTTCACTGGATTCTTCTAAATCACTGCTACTGCTCTTAGAAGAACTACTATTGCTGTCAGTGCTCCCTGAACCAAATAATGAACTCAGGTCACCGGTTGATTGTTGTTGTTTTTGTAAGTTCACAACGGATACAACTGATGTATTAACCTTTTGGAAGGCGGTTGTCGTTTGTGATGATGAGTTCACTTTGATGTTACTAATCTTAGTTGCCCCCGCTTTAGTAGGCGTCTGCGTTGCAGTCGTGACGTCATTGGCCGAATTGCCGAGTCGAGAAAAACCGGCATAGGCTGCGCCACCACCAATCAACGCTGAAATAACCGCAACAATCGCTGTTTTCATTAATCCTGAATTTTGATTCATACTAAATCACCCAAACTTTCTAATTTTATTCTGTTTATTGATTATCTCTATCATAAAATTTAAATTTGAAAAATTCATGAACAAGTTACGAATTTTAAATTGTTTTTATAGCGGTATTTTAACGCTTTTATCCCTAAACAACAAATAAAGGGTCCGCAATCGCTGGATCTGTATCTAAAATTTCAAAGTCCGTGCCAACACCATAATCATGTTGTTCTAAAATTGACGCCACCGTTAAGTGTGCCAACTCCTTCATATTGTTTTCTTGGCTCAAATGGCCTAGGAAAACGCGTTTTGTTTGTTGCCCCATAAAAGCCATTAAGGCTGAAGCGCCATCTTCGTTAGACAGATGTCCAGTATCACTAAGAATCCGTTGTTTAAGCGACCACGGATATTTTCCCATCCGTAACATTTCCAAATCGTGATTACATTCCACCAAGTAGGCATCCGCATTTTCGATAGTCCCTCTGATTTGATCCGAAACGTAACCCGTATCCGTTAAAATTGCGAAAGCCCGGTTGTTATGATGAAATTGATAGAATTGCGCCGCAGCGGCATCGTGTGACACACCATAACTTTCAACATCGATATCACCGAGTGTTTTGGTTTTGCCCATCTCAAAGACGTGCTTATGTTCATCAGGAACGGTCCCAATAATTGACGCCATCGCATCCCAAGTCGGTTGATTGGCATACACATCAATCCCGTAACGACGAGCTAAGACACCCACACCACTGCTATGATCGCGATGTTCATGCGTCACTAACAAACTATCGACATCCTTTAAATCCCGACCAATGCTGTGCATTAAATCCTGAACCCGTTTGCCACTCATTCCCGCATCGACTAATATTTTTTGAGTTGGTGTTTCAATAAAAGTTGTGTTGCCTGAACTACTGCTGGCTAAGACGCTAACCCGCATTTCATCTTTTTCTACCATTTATCCGCTATCCCCTTGGCTTTTTCACTGATTCTTATGATGTTACTTCGCTGCGATTCTTCATTAAGGCGCCGGTGAACGCATTGATGCGCTTAACGACGACGTTTTTGGTACTCTTATTTTCAATGGCGATTTGCCAGGCTGGTACATAAACCGTACTGCTATTGGCATCTAATAAGGCGCTATAGCCTAATTGAACCCACAAAATCTTGGAGTTATTCGGAATTTCGTTGTCAGTGTATAAATCGACAACTGCCCCTTGCGCAGAAATTTTGGTCATTTCTTTTTCACGTAAAATTTGCACCTTATTGATGTAAGTTTGCGTATACTGACTGATTTGCCCGTTATCCAATGTAAAAATTAACTGCCCGTGTTCGTCCATCATTTGTCCGCCCGGCACCTTTTGAACGTAAACAGCTTGTTGATTACTTGATAATGCTTTTGAATACCGGTACTGATCAGCCTGGTAAACATTATTGCCATCTTTCAAGAAAGCATTGATAGCCGAAGATGCCCGCCCCTTTTTATAGCTCAACGGTTTGTCGAGTACGCTTGTCAGGGTTAGTCTAGATTTATCAAACGACGCCGTCTGCCCGGTTAACTTGGCGCTAGCAGCTTCCAAGCCCGTCTGATCAGCTTGTCGACTGGCTAAATAATAACTTTCTCGTTTTTGATTCGATAACCGATTAACGGTAATCTGATCATCCTTTAAATCTTTTAAAATCTGACTGGTTTGCGAACGATTCGTAATAGAAGCCGAATTGGTCGTTTGACTACCACTAAGCGACATAAACAAATAGATATCGAGCGCAATAAAAATGGCGATAAAAATCATTTCAATTCTGCGAAAATCCATCTGTCTAACTCCCTTCGGTTAGTTCTTCTTTCTGTGCTAATAATGCGCTAAGGCTACGCCAAACACCCTTGTACTGAATAAAATAAGTTGGATTAAGATCAATTACTTGATCATTACTTGTTTCTTGCGTCCACTCATACCCAACTTGAATATTATCGATATTCTCTAGTAAGAAACCATTTTTAGTCATCTGATTTAAGACGGCTTGTGTACTTGGTAAAGTGACTGGTTTATCACCTGCTGGTACGGGCACTTGTAAACTATAGTTTGAGAAATCAACCCGTTGACCAGTTGGCAATAACTGTACCTTAACACTCCCAAAATTGGTTTGGTAAAAGACTGGGAAGCCTTCAACATAGGTCCGGTAGGTCGTCGAATTGGTATCTTCATCGTAACTATAAAAACGCATCCCGGATAGTGAATTGCCGGTCTTCAATAATGCTTCAAAACTCGTTTCAAAACTCTTCGTTAAACCTGTTGGCGACTTGGTATCCTCATACTTCACATACGCAATTTCACCTGTTTTATGATTAATGGTTAGTCGCTTGTATAAATCGTTATTGTCGCCATCTGTATAGATTACGTTGTCCCCTTGTTCCTTAGCGTCAATGTTATCCGTATTCTTTTGATCCAACAAAGTTGTAATGTAGTAATTTTCAGGTTGTTGGTTCACTAAATAACTGTACGGCAAAAGTGACTGATTGGCGGCCACATAAATAAACGGTTTATGATTTAACAGACTCTCTTTAACGTTTAAATGCACATCTGAATGATCCAAGATTCGTTTGACCTGCGCGACTGAAAATTGACGCATCGTCGTTTGATAGATCATGTGACTCTTATCGTTCATCAACGTCAACTGCGGCTTAGTCCCCATCGTAATCTTGATTCGATTAAAGGTCGTATTCCGGCTCAATTGATTATTACTGTCGTCAAAAACCTTCTTAAAGACGGCATACGAAATATTGTCCGGATACAATAAGGTCAATGTATCATCGGTTGTAATCGCCTGATAATAATTGGCTTCACTTAACTTAGACGCTTTAAACCGTGCTGATTTAGCCAACTTCATTGCTTCCTTCAACTTGGGCACTAAGCTTTCCTTTGAATTATAAACAAGCTGACTCTGTTGATTAGTCCGCCACAGGATTTGCGTGGGTAAGAAGATATCACTAATTTTGCGATCTGACTTACGGCTGACCGTTTTAG
Source organism: Latilactobacillus parasakei (assembly GCF_049674265.1). Taxonomy (NCBI): domain Bacteria; kingdom Bacillati; phylum Bacillota; class Bacilli; order Lactobacillales; family Lactobacillaceae; genus Latilactobacillus; species Latilactobacillus parasakei. The sequence goes on from NZ_CP186861.1 coordinate 1,466,744, forward strand.
TCGTTGTTTGACTGTCTGTGCGCCGTTCATAGTGCGTATTATTCGTCCAGATTTTCCAAGATAAAATAATGCTTAAAACGATTGAAGTAATCAGGATGACTCGCATCACAAAACTATTAAATTTCATCCCAATCACCTCCATCAGAATCAATTGGTTCATATGGTAAAGAAATGTAGAAGGTTGAGCCTTTACCTTCTTGGCTATCAACCCAAACACGCCCATTGTGCGCTTCGATAACTTCTTTTGAAATTGCCAAGCCTAAACCGGTCCCACCTTGTTTGCGAGAACGGGCTTTATCGACCCGGTAGAAGCGGTCAAAAATTTTGCCTAAATCTTTACGAGGAATCCCTAAGCCTTGGTCAGAAATACTTAAGATGACATGGCGGTGAGTTTCCAATAAGCGACAAGTGATGACCCCACCATCTGGTGAGTACTTAATCGCATTATTCATGATATTATCGACCACCTGCATGAATTTATCGGTATCAATTTCGACCCATAAATCCCGCTTGGTGAAGTCTCGCGTGATACTGTACTTTTTATTAGGATCATCAGTTGGTAACTTACCCGTCCCTTTGGGTGCTGCATTATTATCATGCTCTTGATCCCGTTTAATCATCATATCAAACCGATCAAGTACATAGCCAAAGAATTCGTTTAAATTAACAAATTCTAAATTCATTTTAGCGGTCCCTTGATCCATCCGGGATAAACTCAATAGGTCGTTAATCATCCGAATCATCCGATCGGTTTCTTCTTGCGTGACCTTCAAAAAGTTCGGAGCGACTTCAGGATCTTGCCAAGCACCATCATTGAGGGCCTCGATGTAACTTCGCACACTCGTTAGTGGCGTCCGTAATTCGTGAGAAACGTTTGAAACGAATTCGCGTTGTTCCCGCTCATTCTTTTGTTGTTCCGTCACATCATGTAGCACACAGACTAACCCAGTGATATAGCCCGTTTCTCTTTGAATTAGTGAAAAATCGACATGCAAAATCAAGTCATGGTCTTGTTGATCTGAAAAATCTAGGACCATCACTTGTTGGGTTTCTAATAAATCGCGAAGTGTGTATTCTTCACTAATTTTAAGTACTTTTAAAAGCGATTGGCCCAAGACGCCATCGCTTGTCACATTGAGAAAATCCTGACCGGTTTCATTAATAATCGTAATATTCCCCCGCCGATCAGTCGCAATTACCCCATCAGTCATGTGACTCATAACGCTATCTAATCGCCGTCGCTCAGACTCGGACGCTTCTTGCGCCTCTTCCACCCGAACTGATAAGTTATTGACCGCAATCGCAAGTTGGCCTAATTCATCTTGCCCATAAATGCGCACTTGACCTGAATAGTCACCACGTGCCATCTGAATCGCTTGTTTCTTCATTTCATCAATTGGACGCGTTATTGCCCGGGAAATGACAATCGATAAGGCCATGCCTAATAGACCTGCCACAAGAGACGAGGTCAAGAAAATAACCGTGATCGATGAAATGCCTTTATAGACCTCTTCCATACTAGCGCGAATATAGACCGCACCAACCACCGTATTACTGTCACCGTTGGGATCTGTCAGCGGTTGAATCGCTGTATAATAACTCCCTTGGCTTTCACTGTAGGCAACTTCTTGTTCCGTATGGCCAGAATAAATCGCCTGCTTAACACGCGGATTCCGTGTTTTTTGCCCAATTGTACTTTGACTATTCAGATTGGTAACACCCCGGATAGTCCCTTTATTATCGACAACTTGAATTTCAGCAGAGTTGCCCATATCACCAATAATATCCTTGATATTCTTATTCGCGTTACCACTATTACTCATCAACTCATTACTTAATTGATTTTGAACATAGGGTGTCACCTGTAATGACTGCTTAAAATCTTTCACATTTTGGTATTCCAATTGCTTAACAAATGAAGCCCCAATCACCTCTAGCGTCACTAGCAGCAACAAGACAAAAACAATTGCAATCTTGAAATGGATTGATTGGAATAACCGAATTTTTTTATTCATGCGTTAAACTTACTCCTGCTCAGGATTTCTTAAATAGTACCCAACACCACGACGCGTTACTAACCACTCTGGATGGCTAGGATTATCTTCAATTTTTTCACGTAAACGACGAACCGTGACATCTACTGTGCGGACATCCCCAAAATAGTCGTAACCCCAAACGGTTTGCAATAAATGTTCACGCGTCATTACTTGTCCGATATGTTTAGCCAAATAATGTAATAGTTCGAATTCACGATGTGTTAATTCAATTTTCGTGCCTCTTTTAGACACAATATAAGCTTCTGGGTGAATCGTAAGGTCGCCAATGTTAATTTCATGGTTTTCCTCATTTGCTTCTTTATCAGATTGACTGGTTGAACCTTGCCGTCTTAAATTAGCTTTGACACGCGCGACTAATTCTCGGTTAGAGAATGGTTTCGTGACATAATCGTCGGCCCCTAATTCTAATCCAATCACTTTATCAATTTCCGAATCTTTAGCTGTTACCATAATAATTGGCATATCGTGTGATTTGCGTACCTGGCGGGCGACTTCAAGCCCATCAACCTTAGGTAACATCAAATCTAATAGAATTAAGTCAGGGACAACTTCTTCAACTTGTTGCAGTGCTTCTTCCCCATCATAAGCCGTATAAACGTCATAGCCCTCTTTCGTTAGATTAAACTTAACGATATCCGAGATGGGTTTTTCATCATCAACTACCAATATTTTTTTAGCCATTTTAGTATCCTCCTTGGATGCTTTGTCTTCTATTATACTCATTTTAAGAATGCAATTCAAAATCTGGTCTCGTTTTCAATCCCGTTATAATCCCGCCATTAACGATATTTGATGGGCCTAATTGGGTTGCTACTTACTCCCGCAACAATTTTATTGAAAAAAATTAAAAAAACTGTTTACAGATTGCCAATCCCTATGGTATGATATTTAAGTCGTAAGGCGTGAGACATTAAATCACATGGGTGGTTAGCTCAGCTGGCAGAGCAACGGACTCTTAATCCGTGGGTCCAGGGTTCGATCCCCTGACCACCCATCAAGTATACACGATAAACAGTCATAATGATGCAATCGCATCATTATGACTGTTTTTTTTATAAAAAAATAAAAGTTATCCGCCAAGTAAAGCCCGCCTATCTGAAAAGATAAGCGGGCTTTTGTGTTAGGCCTTTACGGCACGACGTCTTAGCGTCGAAATACTGATTCCTGTTTTTAAACTAATTTCCTGAATTGTTAATCCTTTTTCAACATCCTTCAATGCGCCTTCAATTTGTTGATCTGTATATTTTTGCCGCCGACCTTCATGATAGAGCGGATTATTCATCCGGGCAGCTTCCTTACCTTCTTGTGTCCGTGTCACAATCATATCGCGTTCAAATTGTGCAAAGGCACTCAACATCGTCAACATTAAATTCCCTGTGGGGGTATCTTCAATAGTCCCCATATTTAAAATAGTCACTTTGATATTACGGGCAAATAATTCCTTCGTAATACTTAAAGCACCGATTGTATTACGGGCAAACCGATCCAGCTTGGTCACCACTAAGGTATCCCCCGGTTTTAGCTTTTTCAGAAGCAACTTAAATTTAGGACGGTCAGTTGTCGTCCCCGTAAATTTTTCGGAATAAATCTTATCACAATCAGCTTGTTTTAATTGCTCGATTTGTGTATCTAAATTCTGGCCCATCGTAGACACTCTCGCATAGCCGTATTTCATAATAGTGTTACCTCCTAAAATTTGATGCACAAACTTATTTTAAAAGATACGCGATGATTAGCAAGGCTTATATTTCCGTTTTGTAAACATTCCGTTTAATAACTATAAGAACGCCCTTCCTAAGTTCAATTGTGCATGCTCCTTTAAGTTTATCTACTTTATTATATCTATAAGTTATCACATGCAACATCCCTCGTTAAAGTTATCCGCTTAAGCTTCAATCGATATAAGTTAACACCCGTTAAGCTTATTAAAATATTAATAATCATTAAAAGTGTCTATTATCAATCGTTCCATTTAATATCGCTAACAAAAAACACGGTCTATATTAAATTTCGCACAATTATTATTAAGAATTTTGAAATCTTCATTTAATAGTTCAGAATATCAATTATTAATTGACGAAATAAAAGAATTATTTTCAATAATTATGAATTTGCTCTACATATAGCGACCTGTCCTACCACACTATTGCCCAATTTATAAATAAAAAAACTTTGCCTGGCAACAGCCTACAGACAAAGTTTTTTTATTTTTAATGTATGATTTGGTTTTCTTCAACTTCATTATATTGATACAAGAGGAGTTCCATAATGGCAATTAGTGAAACATGCGATGTCATTTCAACTTGGTGCTGGTACAGTTCATCCGTAAACAGATAGAGATTAATATCGCTCATATTTTGAATCGTATTATTATTGGCGCCCGTAATTGATACTAGCTTTGCATACTGACACTTGCGTTCGATAATTTGCAAAATCTCGATTAATTCTTTATCTTCCCCTTCGTAATTAAAAACAAACAAAATATCATCTCGATTAATATTTCGGTAAGCAAGCTGGCGTTGTTCGTAATTCTTTGGGAAGATCACAATAAAGCCTTTTAAAGTGTACAAATATTCGATGTATTCCGCAGCATACTTACTAAACCCTTTTGCAAAAAAATACAACTTAGGTCTTTTAGTCATTAACGCCACAATCGCATTTAATTTATCATTATCTAAGACACGAACCGTTTCGTTAATATTTTTGAGATATTCTGTTCGGTAGGCGACTTGATTCACTACGAAAGGATTCACTTCTTCCGTTTGATCCTGATTCAAAATTGTATATTTGATGACGGTGATAAACTCACTATAACCGGAGAAACCAATTTTACGAACAAACCGTAAAAAAGTCGTCGTCGATACAAAACATTCCGCGGCTAATTCACGGATACTACGATTTTTAATATCATCCATATTTTTAATAACATAGTCTAGTAAAATCTGTTCATTTTTATTTAGCTTCTCAACATTCGCATTAATAATTTCAAAAAAATTCATTTTAAGCCTCCGTATATGCAGGTACCGCCGCAACCACACAGTGAACATCCCCGCCACCCAATAGTAGTTCTCTTGCGTATACTGGTTCTATCTTGCGATCTGGGAAAAGTTGCGTCAATGTTTGAATTGCTACTGTATCTTGCGGGTCATCAAAAACAGGTAAGATAATCGCATCATTTAGCGCATAGTAATTAACATAACTAGCAGTTAAGCGGTCACCTGGATAGCGTGGCAAGAGCCCATTGATTGGATCAACACCTGCGCTTTCTTCTTGGGTCGCAAACAGCGGCTTGGGCATTTGTAACTTATGAATCTTAAAGTGCCGTCCCTTAGCATCTGTCGCGGCTTCTAGAATGCGATAAGCTTCTTCTGAGCTGGCATATTGTGGATCTGTTTTGTCATCCGTCCAAGTTAGTAACAATTCCCCAGGGCGCACAAAACTGAGCATATTATCAACATCCCCGTTGGTTTCATCCATAAAATAACCTACTTTTAACCAAATTACCTTTTCAATGCCTAGATAAGCTTTTAGAACAGCTTCGACTTCAGCTTTAGTGAGTGTGCCATTACGACCTTCAGAAAGAATCGATTCCTCGGTGACAATCAGCGTGCCCTCACCATCCGTATGAAAGGCGCAACCTTCTAAAATAAAATTCTCTAGACGATAATAATCGATGCCGGTTAACTCACATAGTTTCTGTGCGACCTGATCGTCCATATCCCAAGGAAAATAAAGACCATCCACTAGACCGCCCCAAGCATTAAATCGCCAATCAACTGCCCGAATTTGATTCTTTTGATTTAATAAATATGTTGGCCCAATATCCTTAATCCAAGCATCGTTATAGCTCATCTCAATCACTCGAATATCTGCCGGTAGTGCATACCGCGCATTTTGATATTGTTCCTTTGAAACCAACATCGTCACCGGTTCGTAGCGGTTAATGATGGTCGCGATTTCCACGAAGGTCTTTTGCGCCGGTTTGGCTCCGTTGCGCCAATTATCTGAACGTTCCGGCCACATCATAATCGATTCACGATGGCGTTTTGTTTCTGCAGGTAAATAATACTGGTCCTCTTTAGGGGTAGTCCCTATGATTTTCATTGTGCCACTCCATTCTGCTTTCTCATATCGCTTGATTATAACCCAAAAAGCGACTAGAAAATCGACTAGTCGCTTCTTTGAAAACTACTGATGAATAACGGTTCCTTTATCGCCTGTGATAATTTGGCGAACATCATCTAATGCACCGATCACGGCCGGATTACCGGTTTTTTTAACGAATTGAACAGCTGCTTTGACCTTAGGCATCATGCTGCCCTTAGCAAATTCATCGGCATCAATATGCTTTTGAATTTCTTTAGCGGTAACATCAAAAATCTCTTCTTGATCTGGCTTTCCAAAGCGATAGAACACACCGCCAACAGAGGTCAAAATAATTAATTGATCGGCATCAATAAGTTCCGCAATTTTAGCGGCACTGAAGTCCTTATCAATCACAGCCTCGGTTCCAATTAATTGGTCACCAGATTTAACAACGGGAATGCCGCCACCGCCAGAGATAATTGGAATAATACCAGCTTCAATCACTTTTTTAATTGCAGGATATTCCTTAATTTCAACAGGTTGGGGTGAAGGTACCACGCGTCGATAGCCACGGCCGGCATCTTCCATCATTTGCCAATCAGGGTGCTTTTCTTGAAGTCCTGTAAGCGCTGCTTCTTCGTAAAAAGGACCGATTGGTTTAGTGGGTTGGTGAAATGCCGGGTCATCAGCTGCTACGATGGTTTGCGTCACCATCGCCACCACGCTCTTATCAATTTTTCTGAGCGCTAATTCTTCCTGCATTGCATTTTGGAACCAATAACCAATACTCCCCTGAGTCATTGCACCGCAAGTGTCTAAAGCCATTGCAGGATTTTTATCACTATCAGCTGCTTGTTGTTGCAACAATAGATTCCCAACTTGTGGACCGTTGCCGTGTGTAATGATTAGTTGATCCCCATTTTCAACAAAGTTGATTAATTCTTTGACAGTTGCTTTGACTGCCTTTTTTTGTGCTGTATCGGAGGCATCGTTTGCTAAAATAGCATTGCCGCCAAGCGCTACTACGATTTTTACCATCACTAGACCCCTATTCTAACGACCGGCAGGAATTTGTTGAGTGATACAGTGAATATTACCGCCACCTAATAAGATTTCGCGGGCTGGCACACCAACAATCTTGCGATCTGGATATAATTTTTGAAGTGTTTCTTGTGCTTTTGCATCCATTGGATCATTAAATAATGGGAAGACGATTCCACCATTTGCAGTGTAGTAGTTAACGTAGCTAGCAGCTAATCGGTCACCTGCTAAACGAGGTAACGTCCCATCAACTGTATCAACACCTTGGCTTTCAGCTTCCGTGATCAGAATTGGTTTTGGCAAGTATAATTTTTCAACTTGTAATTTGCGACCCTTAGCGTCCGTTTCATTGATCAGCATGTCATAGTTTTCTTTTGAAATTGCGTATTGTGGATCTGATTGATCGTCTGTCCAAGCTAATACGACTTGACCTGGTTTGACGAAATTAGCGATGTTATCAACATGACCGTTTGTTTCATCTAGGTAGATACCCTTTTTCAACCAAATAATCTTTTCAACATTGAGGTATTCTTTCAAAATACTTTCAATTTGATCTTTTGAAAGTTGTGGATTACGGCCGTCAGATAATAAGCATTCTTCCGTTACGAGTAATGTGCCTTCACCATCAACGTGGATTGAACCACCTTCCAACACGAAATCGTCCAAGCGATAGCGATCGCGACCTTCGATTTCACAAACCTTTTGAGCAACGCGGTCATCCTTGTCCCATGGAAAATATAAGCCATCAACAAGGCCACCCCAAGCGTTAAATGTCCAGTCAACACCCCGACTGTCGCCTTTATCATTAACCACAAATGTTGGCCCACAATCACGAATCCAGGAATCGTTATTCGACATTTCAACAACTTGGATATTATCAGCCAACATGTGACGGGCATTTGTATATTGACGATCACTAACGCCAACGGTCACACTTTCAAATTGAGCGATTGTTTCAGCGACTTTGGCAAAAGTTGCTTGCGCTGGTTTAGCCCCTTCACGCCAATTATCTGGTCGTTCTGGCCATAAAAGATATACGCCTTTGTGGGCTTCAAATTCACCGGGCATGCGGTAACCGTCTTTTTTAGGCGATGTTTGTAATGTTTTCATAGTACTAACTTCCTTTCTATTTCTGATCAACTTGTTTTTCAGCGTGTCTGATACAAATTTCTCCAATAATGATAGTAACAATCGTCCCAATTAGGATTGGTAACTTACTATTTAATTCTGCGTGACTGCCGTTTAATGGGACCGCCGTTAAGATTAAGGTTAAACCCAATAAAACTAGTGGCACATAAGTCATCAAACGAATAACCATTGCATTACCGTGAATCTTAAAAGGCCGATTGCGATCTGGATCAATCTTTCTAAGTTTCAAAAATGATGGGAACATCAACATATATGATCCTAGTAAAGCGACCACATTCAGTGAGAAGAAGGCCCAGAAAATATTGGGATTCGGAATAAACGGTGCGGCGACTACTAAAATCGTTGCGATAATGCCGTTTAAGAACGTTGCCCCAACTGGCATCCCATTTTTTGCGCTCGTTTTTTGGAAAATGCGTGGTAAATCATTATTCTTAGCAGCATATAATGCAACATAGTTAACGCCGGCCGACCACGAAATCAAGTTAGCCGCTAGCGTGTACATAAAGAGAATGCCGATTAAAACCACGAACCAATTATGATGTCCAACCAATAATAAAATACTATCCATTAAGCCACCGGATGTCGATAGTTGACTGCTTGGAATTGCAGCGCCCATCCCGAAAGCAGCGAATAAGTAGAAGACCGCGATCAAGACGCCGCCCCAAATAATAGCTTGGGGAATTTGTTTCTTGGGATTTTCCATATCACTAGCCATTGTTGCAACCACTTCAAAACCTAAGAAGTTAAACAAAATGACTGAGATATACCCAAGACTTGTCGCATCAAACTTAGGCAACATCGCTGTCCCAGAGAAATCATTAGCTAACCCTTGCGTAGCAGCATGATAGATTCCAAGTGCCCCTACACTAAGCATGATAACCACTTTGGCAACCGCCGCTAAATTCAAGATCCATTTACTATCAGCAATTGGATAACAACTAATGAGTGTGACAAGCCAGATAAAGACGAGTTCAATAATGATCCCAACAGGCGTCGCTATCTTAATCTGAAAAATTTGTGCTAGCACTTCATTGAATAAGACAGCTAAACTTGCCATCCAGATGGGGAAATTAATCCAGTATAACCAGGCTGCTCTTCCGCCCCATTTGCGACCAAAGGCCCGTTTAACCCAGTCATAAATGCCGCCTTCATCATCATATGTCGTCCCTAATTCCGCAGAAATTAGGCCATACGGTAAGAAGAAAAGCAGTAATAAGGCACCCCACCAGAAGAATTGTGATGGTCCGATTGCAGCAGCTGGTGCAGCCGATTCAACGACTAAGACAACGACTACTGACATTAATACGGCATCAAATAGTTTAAACTTTTTCTTTTCCATATTGTCACCCTCATTTATTAATCAACTATTGTCTACTGACTATTTGGTTGAATCGATTCGATTATTTAATAAGTCTTTTAATACTGAATCTTTTAAGTTGTTTAATGTGTCATCTGAATAATCGATAATTGGGGACATGAGATAAACAAGTAATGCGCGCATGGCTGTCAAACGGTTTTCAGCTTCGTCCCAAGCAACTGAAGCGTCTGAATCAAGAACACTATCTGTCACTTCTTCGCCACGGTTAGCTGGTAAACAGTGCATGAATTTAGCATGTTTAGCAGCTTTAGCCATCAATTCATCGTTAACTTGGTATTTAGGATAAAAAATTGCCATCCGTTCGTCATATGAAAGTGGTGATTCGTATAAACCGTACCAAACATCGGTATAAACAAAGTCAGCATCTTTCATAGCTTGATCGGCATCTTCTGTGATTAAAACACTGCCGCCTGAAACTTCGGCATTCTTTTGACCGATTGCTAAGGTTTCTGGTTTGATTTGATAGCCTTTTGGTCCGTATTGAACGAATTGCATGCCCATCTTAGTAGCGACAAACATTAATGAAACACAGACTTGTGTGGCATCCCCGACGAAAACGACTTTACAATCGCTTAACTTCTTACCAGCTGGTAAATGTTCTGCCATTGTGATGATATCGCCGATTTCTTGTGTTGGGTGATTGTAATCAGTCATCCCGTTCAAAACAGGTACTGTGGCAGCATTCGCAATTGTTTCGATTGTGTCATGAGTTGCGACGCGGGCCATCAAGATATCAACCAATCGTGATAAAACAATTGCGGTGTCGCCTAATGATTCACTTTCAGCACTACCAAGGTGAATTTGACCAGGTGCTAAATATTGGGCGTGTCCACCAAGTTGGGTCATTGCTGTTTCAAATGATACTCGCGTTCTAGTTGATGATTCTTCGAATAACATCCCTAATGTGCGATTGCTTAATAATTGTGGATAGTCACCAGCTTTGATATCCTTTTTAACTTGCAATCCTAAATCAATTAAATATTGAATTTCTGCTTGTGTATAATCCTTTGTATCGATAAAATCTCTTTTCATATTGGCCATCTCCTAATTAATCTCTTTTGACTACGCTTACAATATAATTTTTTCACGGCCAAATTGAAATAGGTTTGGTGACTATCGGTTTAGACGATATCGTTGTGTATTTTGTTCCATTTTGCGGAACAAAATACATCCTTTTAACAGCACACAAAAAGACCCCAGTTGCGGTATTTACCACACTGAGGTCTTTGTTTTTTAATTAGCCAAATACTTTTAAGTTGGTTTTATTGGCTTTTTCAGTCTTCACTAATTCACCTTGGACGCACCAACGACGAACCGTTTGATCACAGGTAATTAAGGTGACCATTTTATGTCCTGGGACATCATCGATTACTTTGACTTCTTCAGGGGCAATCGACTTTTTAACGTTTACGCGGTATGAATAGACGTTTTGTAAATCGGTTAGGTAAACCATATCGCCGACTTTAACATTTTCCAGTGGTAAAAAGATGTTGGTAAATGAATGGCCAGCTAAGGCATAGTTATTATCCGCGCCCATCTTCTGGTCGGGCTTCATCGTACCACCGCCTTGGGCCATTGTCGCTTCTGAGACGCCCTTCATGACCGGCAACGCAATGCCGACGCTCGGAACCGCGACCTTCCCTAAAACGATCACATCGCCCTTAACGGCGGCGCTGACGATTTGCTTCGTATCGAGTGTTTTAACACTATTAAAGTCAAAATTTGCTTTTTTATGTTGATTCTTCTTAATTTGAGCGGCCGTCACCGTATTCATCCGGTGGTTAGCCATTGATTTAACCATTTGATTGCGAATTGGGCCAATAAAAACAAGTATTAAACCAATGAGCAATAAGAGTGCTAGCAGACTATTAATAAGCCGGTTCTTCGTCTTTTTTTGCACAACAATTTATCCCCTTTACTACTGATTTATTTTATTGTATCACATCTCAAAGCGGTTGCTCATTTTAAAAGAACTTATTTTTCCACAATAATTGCCGGATGCATTAAATTTCGAAATAAATTAGCAGTAATCGCAATTGCCATTGAGATAACCACTAACCCTAAGTCAATCAACATCACGCCCGGTGTCGCTTGTCTAACTGCGATTAAATAAAATAATGGCAGGCTCAAGAGGTAAGCCGCGCCATTAATGCTAGCGACTTTTTGGATTTGGCGGAGTGCTCGCTGTGTCTGCTGGCCAAAGTGACCCACTAAATCGACTTCACGTAAAATTCGTTGGAGTTGATACAATCCCCAGAGTGCTAAAATTAATGAGCCATAAACCAAGAGCACAACCAACCATAAACCTCCCGGAATTTGGGGGAAGTTCTGCGCGATTTTATGCGTTAACCGTGGCCCAATCAACCCGATAAAGATTAGCGGTAAACTGGCTAAGCCACAAACTAATTTCAAAAATAGGATTTGAATTTTCATGTCACTCACCTCCTCTTTAATTTAAGCGATTCACACCAAATAAACAATTTAAACGCCGCGCCTTTATCCAAAAATTAAGAAACAAAAAAAGCGGCTGATCCACAGGACCAACCGCTAAGTCAGATTAACCGACGTTTAGAATATACATAAAGATTACGAATACGAAAAAGAGCACGTACATAATTGGATGAATTTCCTTACGACGACCAGCCGTAATCATCGTGATTGGGTAAACGATAAACCCTAAAGCAATCCCGTCTGAGATACTATAAGTTAACGGCATCCCCAAAACAATTAAGAAGGCTGGAATCGCGATTTCCAATTTTTCCCAGTCAATTTTCTTCAATGATTGCGCCATTAAGACCCCAACAATTACTAACGCAGGCGCCGTTACTTGTGACGTAACCACCGTTAAAAGTGGTGAGAAAAATAAACTGAAGACGAATAAAATCCCGGTAACCACTGCTGTTAAACCAGTCCGACCACCAACGGCAATCCCGGCTGATGATTCGACGAAGGCCCCAACAGGTGATGTCCCCAAGAGTGAACCAGCCAACATTGCTGAAGAATCTGACATCAAGGCTTTCCCAACACGTGGCATCTTGTTATCCTTCATGAAACCAGCTTGTTCAGCTAAACCAACCAATGTGCCCGCTGTATCGAAGAACGTCACTAATAAGAACGTCAAGACAACCACCCACATTTGAACCGTATTAATGTCTCCAACATGATTCAAACCAGCTAGGAATGTTGGTTTTAAACTAGGTGCGGCGGCGACAAAATGAGTTGGTAACTTAATTAAACCCGTTACGGCCCCTAAAATAGAAGTTAAGACCATTCCGATAAAAATCGCACCTGGTACTTTTTTAACCATTAAAATAATTGTAATAATCAAGCCAAAAACTGTTAACCAAGTCGTGCCTTGTGAGAAGTCCCCAAGACCCACGACTGTTGATTTATTGGCGACGATTAAACCACCACCATGTAAGCCGATAAAAGCCACAAACATCCCAATCCCGGCCGAAATTGCTAATTTAAGATCGCGCGGAATCGCATCAATAATAATTTCACGTAATTTGAAAATGGTAATTACCATGAAAATCAATGAAGCGACAAACACACCTGCGAGTGCTGTTTGCCATGAAACACCCATCCCAATGACTACTGAATAACTAAAAAACGCGTTAATCCCAAGTGCGGGGGCTGTTGCGATTGGATATTTAGCGTACAAGCCCATCAAGAAACACCCGATGGCACTGGCTAAAGCAGTCGCCGCGAAAACGGCCCCTTTATCCATCCCTGAAGCACCCAAAACGCTTGGATTAACAAATAAAATGTAAACCATTGAAATAAACGTGGTGAATCCGGCTAGAATTTCCCGTTGGACCGTTGAATGTTGTTCTTCGATACCGAAGAACCGACTTACTTTTTCCATAATAACTCCTCTAAAACAACTAATTTTCCCACTATCTTTTTAGTGGTAATGTGTGTATAATACTGACTGGTGCCAAACCCATGAGAATGAAAGTTTGTTGGCGCGTTTAACGACGCGTTTCGAAAACGAACTTTGCATTCTCTTTTTTTGTACCCTTTTTTAGGCTGTGCTTACCAGATTGCTTTTAAAATGTTTGTTTGATCACGATCGGGACCAACCGCAAATGTGGCTAATGGTAAATCAACCAATTCTTGCAAGCGTTCAACATACCGACGCGCGTTGACTGGTAATTCTTCAAGTGTCTTAACGCCAGTAATATCTTCATCCCAACCAGGTAATTCTTCATAGATTGGTGTACAACGTGCTAATTCGCTCAAGCTTGCTGGGTAACGATCGATGCGTTCACCGTCTAATTCGTAAGCGACACAGATTTTCAACGTCTTCAAACCAGTTAAAACATCAACACAGTTTAAACAAAGTTGGGTTAAACCAGCCACCCGTTTAGAATGACGAAGCACAACTGTATCAAACCAACCAATTCGACGCGGACGTCCTGTAACAGTGCCGTATTCGTGGCCTGCTTGGCGAATGAAATCGCCTGTTTCATCGAATAATTCAGTTGGGAATGGGCCATCACCAACACGTGATGTATAAGCTTTAGCAACCCCGACCACTTCATCAATCCGTGAAGCACCGACCCCTGAACCAGTTGAAACGCCACCGGCAGGATTTGAAGAAGTTACAAATGGATAAGTCCCTTGGTCGATATCCAATAAAATACCTTGGGCCCCTTCGAATAAGACGTTGCCCTTTTGATCTAAAACATCATTTAAAACAACAGATGTATCGCAAACATATTGTTTTAATTCTTGACCATATTGGTAGTATTCTTCAAAAATTGAGTCGAAATCTAGAGCTTCAACTTCATAAATCTTTGTAAATAAGGCATTTTTTTCAGCTAAGTTTTGTTTTAATTTAGTTGCAAATAACTCTTTATCTAATAGATCAGCCACGCGAATGCCGCTTCTGGCAGCTTTATCCATATAAGCTGGGCCGATCCCACGATTAGTCGTCCCAATCTTTTGATCACCCTTAGCAGCTTCTTGTAAGCTATCTAGCTTAATGTGATAAGGCAAGATGACGTGGGCCCGATCTGATAATTTCAATTGACTTGTATCCACATTCTTGTCAGCTAAACCACGTAATTCGCCAACAAGTGATTTAGGGTTAACCACAACCCCGTTACCGATGACGCTGACCTTGTCACTGTTAAAAATCCCAGATGGAATTAATTGTAAATGATAAGTATCTTCGCCTAATTTAATGGTGTGGCCTGCATTGTCTCCACCTTGATAACGAGCGATTGCGTCAGCATTCTGACCTAAAAAGTCGGTGATTTTCCCCTTACCTTCGTCGCCCCATTGTGTTCCAACTACTACTGCAGATGTCATATGAATAAACCCCTTTATTCAAGTTAATTGACTTAACTTGATATTTAAGTACTAAACTCACAAAAGCTATTGTACCAACTCAGCTATTTGAAATCAACTTAAAACACGAACTTTATTAATAAACACTACCCAATTAACGTTTTAAATCTTAATGATGATTACATCATCTTAAAACAGCGCTTTAAATACGAACAATAATTATCGTTTTGACATCTATTCACTGTCCCTCTACAATTAAACCATCTTAATCTTTCAAGGAGTTGCCTAATGTTATATCTCGATAATATCATCACCGCAGCGACCATTTTTCCGTTTGTCGCAATCGCCCTCACAATTCCGGTTTTAATCTATCATTACCGGCGTTTTGGCGCAATAACCTTTTGGCGGAGCCTCGTTATTTACAGCTTTATCTTCTATCTATTAGCCGCCTACTGTCTTATTATACTCCCCTTACCACCAAAATCAGTCGTCGCTCATTTGACAACGCCGCGTTATAATCTAGTGCCGTTTACTTTTGTCCGCGAATTTATTAACACGACACACTGGGTTTGGAATCAACCGGCAACCTATCTTGCAACGCTTAAACAAGCCGCGACGATTCAACCGCTCTTTAATATCGTTTTAACCATCCCCTTTGGTGTTTATCTCCGTTACTTCTTCCGGACGTCATTCAAACAAACCCTATTATTGAGTTTTGGCCTCTCATTATTCTTCGAATTAACCCAACTGTCAGGACTCTACGGTATTTACCCTCGACCATATCGGTTATTCGACGTTGATGATTTACTGCTAAACACAAGTGGTGGGCTCATCGGCTTTGGCTTAGCACCCTTATTAACCTATTTCTTGCCGACCCGCGATGCACTTGATCAAGCGGCCTACATCAATGGGCAAAAAGTTGGCTATCTCCGCCGCTTATTAGCACTGGGAATCGACTATTGTCTCCTAACACTAATTGGCATAATTGTCACAGCGAGTTGGCGTTTATTAAAACTACCAACTTTTGGTAATGACGTTTTCTACTATTGTTTAGAAAATGGGCTCTACTTCGTCCTACTGCCCGTCATCTGGCGCGGTCAAACACCCGGCAAAGCTATTTTGCGATTAAAAATTACTGCTAACAATGCCGTTGCTTGGCGGATATTCAGTCGCCAATTTTTACTGTTCTTTATTATCCTACCTAGTTTCCAACTATGGCGCATCACCATTGATGCCTTGGTTGCTAGCGGCCAAACCCATTTAGATATCTATCTTCTACTAGGTGGCCTGGCTGCCTTACCGCCCGTCTTATTTACGGGTAACTTCCTACTATCATGGCTTTTCAAAAAGCCCCAACTCTTTTATGAGAAGTTAACGAAAACCCACGAAATGAGTCTGATTCAGCCACAAGCTACGCATCCTTTAAAAAATAATTAAAAAAACGGATTAATTCTAAAGGTCTAGCAAATTAACATACTTTCCCTCTTAAATTAGCTATAATGAAGTTATCTTATATCTGAGAAAGGATTTACGATTATGTTTAATAAACTCAAATACATTCTCCCAATCGTCATGACGGCTATTTTAGGCCTCAGCGCCCACAGCGTTTTTGCCGACAGTAATACCTGGGATAAACCAGTCGCAACACTCGGAACAAGCCTTTCAAGTACGCAAAAATCAGAAACACTCTCGACCCTTCAAAACGCCGCTAACATCACCGATTCTGATGAATTAACGGTAACCGGTTCGACCCTCGTGAAATATCTTGATCAAAATCAACAAACTTTTAACGCGAATTCCAACGTTTATTCTAGTGCGTTGATTCAAAAGAATAACAGCAATACCGGGATTAACGTCAAAATCGTCGATTTTAATGGTAAGAACAATATCACAACAATTACGGCGAACCAATATAAAAATGCCGCATTAACCGCTGGTGTTACGAACGCTACCATCTATGTCACTTCTGCCATCCCAATTGACGGTTCTGGTGCGCTCGCCGGTGTTTACGCTGCTTTCGCAGAAAATGGCGACACCTTAAACCAATCACAAGTCACCGCTGCCCAAGATGAAATGAGTACCCTCAGCGATATTACCCAAGCCAACAAGGGCACTAGCGGTTATACTGATTCACAACTTAATAACGCCGTAACAGGCGCCAAGAAAGATATGGCTAACAAGGGTGATAACCTAACTGTTAACCAAATTACCAATATCGTTAATAACCAATTAGAACAAAATAACCTCACAACAATTATCAATGATAACCAAAAAACACAAATTATTAACTTACTCGTTAAAATTCAAGATTCTGGTGCGCTTAAATCAGATGATTTTAAGAACCAAGCCGGTAAATTAATGGATAACATTCAAAGTAATGCTAAGAATGTCTTCGATAAATTAAACACTGAAAGTAACCGCAACTTCATTCAAAAATTATTCGATAGTATTGGTAACTTCTTTAAAAACCTATTTGGATAATGATTAACAACACACAAAAACGCCTGACGAACTTAATTCGTCAGGCGTTTTTTGATTGTTTATTTAGTGGTTGCTTTTACGGCAACTGTATCAGCTTGGACTGATTGGCCCATATTATTGAACTTCATGTAAGCAACTGCTGGCATGTTTGTAATAATCACCATCATCGCTGTTTGCTTACCAGCTGCAACGATTTGATCAAGATCAGCGGTTGCCAATAAATCACCATGCTTGATTGTTTGGCCTTCTTCAACAGCGACTTCAAAAGGTGCGCCGTTTAATTCAACCGTATCAATCCCCATGTGGACTAAGACTTCTAAACCGTTCGTTGTTTTGATCCCGATTGCATGTTTGGTTGGGAAAATCGTCATGATTGTCCCATCAACTGGTGCTACAATCTTGCCATCAGTTGGCACGACTGCGTAGCCGTCACCTAACATCTTTTGTGCAAAAGTTGGATCATCAACATTTTCAATATCAATCAATTCACCGTTTGCAACTGCGTAAAAGACATCTGTCTCACCTGAATTGATATCACTATCAACGGGGGCTTCAACTGGTGCAGCAGCTGGTTCTGGTGCGCTGGTTGCGATTGGTGTGTTGTGGTTATAAAGTTCTTTCAAGGCATCAGCGACAAATTGGACTTCTGTCCCAATAATAATTTGAATATTGGTTTTGTCTAAGACGTTAATCCCAGCGGCACCAGCGGCCTTAATAGCCGGTTGGTTAACGTTGGCTGTATCTTCTAATTGTAGACGCAAACGTGTCGTACAGTTATCGATTACTTTGATATTGTCTTTACCACCAATTGCAGCGTAGATCCGTTTTGCTTGGACCATGAACTTGTCATCAGCAGCATCTGTTTCGACACCGGCAGTATCTTCATCAACAGCATCATCTGCTTCGCGACCCGGTGTCATCAAGTTGAATTTCTTGATGGCAAAGTTGAAACCGAAGTAGTAAATAGCTGCCATGACTAAGCCTTCAACCAATAACATCAATGGTTGGTTGGCGACTGGATTTTTCAAACTTAAAACATAATCGACTAAACCAGCACTAAATGCAAAGCCGGCTGTCCAGTGGAAGAAAGCAGCAACGGCTAATGAAATCCCTGTGAATACTGCATGTAGAACGTAGAGTGGCCATGCCACAAACATAAATGAGAATTCAAGTGGTTCTGTGACCCCTGTAAAGAATGACGCAAAGCCAGCAGCTAACATCAATGAAGCTGTTGCTTTACGACGTTCTGGGCGAGCGTTCTTGTAAATTGCGTAGGCACCAGCAGGTAACCCAAACATCATGACTGGGAAGAAACCAGCTTGGTACATCCCTGTTTTACCAATCACGGCTGTTCCGGCAGCAAGTGATTTCGCACCGCCCAAGAAATTACCGATATCGTTAATGTTAGCAACATCAAACCAGAACACTGAGTTCAAGGCGTGATGTAATCCGGTTGGAATCAATAAACGGTTGAAGAAACCGTATAGACCGGCACCAACCCAGCCTAGTTTTGAAATTGCTTCACCAAATGATACTAAAACAGTAAAGACAGCTGGCCAAACAAAGTACAAGATTGCTGAAACAACCATCATTGCTGTTGCGGCCATAATTGGCACCAATCGTTTACCACTAAAGAAGGAAAGCGCCATTGGCAACTTCACATTGTGGAAACGATTGTACATTGCAGCTGCAATTAAACCGGCGATAATCCCGATTAAAACATTACCTTCGATTTTACCAAAGGCTGGGTTCACCTTAGCGATATCTGATAAACCTTGCATCGCTTGAATTGAGGCAGGTGCTAAAATTGTCTTAGGGACTAAGAAAGCGACTAAACCAGCAAGTGCGGCTGCCCCATCCTGATCCTTAGACATTCCTAGGGCTAGACCAACGGCAAATAATAATGGCAAGTTGTTTAAAATTGCGCCGCCACCAGCTGCTAGGAAAATTGTAAAGACGTTTGCATTTGAATCGCCATTGCCAACCCAGTTAGCAATCCCCATCAAAATTGCAGCTGCTGGTAATACAGCAACAGGCAACATTAATGAACGACCCATTCGTTGTAAGTAATTCTTCATAAGGTGTTCTCCATTCATTTATTTCGTTAACAATATTAAATCATTAATGCAAACGATAAGCAAGCGCTTAATAGTTGGTATAGACCTTTAAGAGTAAGGGATAAAGCGGTTTCTTAACCCAAAAATATTTTGGTCTATACCGTATAACGACATTAATTATTACCTTAAAATTAAAACGGTTGCAAAAATAATGATTTGCCGTATACTGAAGGTACAATTTAATCGCTTTGCACTAGGGGTGTTCTTAGAAGAACTGAGATAGGTTTGTACAACCTGATCCCTTTGAACCTGTAAGTTCAGACTTGCGTAGGAAAGTGCCTTTCTCTATTAAACCAACACCACTTTTCTATGCATTCGTGCATCCAAAAGTGGTTTTTTTGATTTTAAGGGAGGTTATTTGCATGTCAAAGACACTGTTAGATCAGATAAAACAAGCTAATCCGATTATCACCAACGTCGCAAACGGCGTCACGGTCGATCAAGTCGCCAATGTTCAAAATATAATTGGTGCATCCCCGATTATGTCTAGTGATCCTGAAGAGGCTCCAGAAATGGTCGCTATTGCGCAGGCACTCAGCATCAATATTGGGACACTATCCGCTGGACCCATTCACCAAATGAAGACTTTAATGGCTGAAGCTTATCGGCAAGCTAAACCCGTCGTCATCGATCCGGTCGCAGTTGGTTCAATTCATTATCGTCAGAAAATTATCAATGAACTCTTGGCACTGGGGACACCCAAAATTATCCGCGGAAATGCGGGTGAGATTGCTTATCTAGCTGGTTTAGACTGGCAGGCGAATGGTATTGATGCCGGTACCGGCGAGATTGATCTCGTAAAAGTTGCTCGAACAGCGGCCAAAAAACAGCAAACAACCATTTTACTTTCAGGTCCAACCGATATCATCACTGATGGTCATCACACGACTAAAGTTGCCAATGGCACGCCACTTTTCCAAGTCCACGTTGGCTCTGGCGATATGCTAACTGGTCTTTGCGCCGCGTTTGTCGCCGTTAGCCCTGACAATCCTTACCAAGCGGCCATCGACGCAGCAACGACCTTTGCCGTTGCCGGACAATTAGTCGCCGAATCAATGCCAACGCCTTTACCTGGTTCTTTTTATCCGCAATTATTAGACCGTTTATTTAACATTACAGCAACTGAGATTCAAAACCATGCACAAGTCACGGAGGTCTTAACTCATGAATAATTTCCCACAAGCATTAACAATCGCTGGTTCAGATAGTGGTGGCGGCGCCGGTATGCAAGCCGACATTAAAACCATCCAAGAACGCCACGTCTTTGCCACCAACGTGGTCGTCGCAATTACGGCCCAAAATACAATTGGCGTTCAAGATAGTTTCCCGCTACCGCTCGAACTAGTCACCAAACAGTTTGAATCGCTCGCAGCCGATTTTAAGATCCGAGCCTGTAAAACGGGCATGCTCGCCGATGCTGAACACGTCGCCGTCGTTGCCCAAAACCTCCGGCGCTTCGACTTTGGCCCCTTAACACTCGATCCGGTTATGATTGCAAAAGGCGGTGCTTCTCTACTAGCAGATTCCGCCATTGACACCCTACGATCAGAACTCTTACCTTTAGCAACTGTCTTAACGCCTAACCTACCAGAAGCAGAGGTGTTAACCGGTCAAAAAATTCAAACAACTGCCGATTTTAAAATCGCCGCAACGCAACTGCAAAAAATGGGTGCTAAAAATATCATCATTAAAGGTGGCCATCTCGATAATAGTGACCAAGCCTGTGATTACGTTCTCTACGCTGATGGCAGTGATGACTGGTTAAATACACCACGAATTGCTACCGTTCGCACCCACGGCACTGGTGACACCTTCTCGGCTTGTCTAACCGCCGAGCTAGCTAAAAAAGTCCCACTCAAAAAAGCCATTCAGATTAGTAAAGCCTTCATTCAAGCGGCCATTGCCAATCCAATTGCGGTCGGCCACGGTCACGGCCCCACAAATCATTGGGCTTATCAGGAGGTTGAACATGACTAATATTGCCCAGGAAATACTCCAAACTTATTTAGTAGCTGGTACACAAGATACCGGTCGAGAAAACTTTTTACCTATACTTGAGCAGGCTTTACAAGCCGGAATTACTTGCTTTCAATTCAGAGATAAGGGCCCAAATAGCTTACCAACTGACGCAATGCGGTACGACTACGCCCAAAAGGCGCAAGCACTTTGTCACACTTATCACGTACCTTTTATTATCGATGATCGCTTAGAATTAGCTTTAGATTTACAAGCAGACGGACTCCACGTTGGGCAATCCGATCAACCATGGCCTAAAATTGAAGTCGCCAAACAACATGGCCTAATTACCGGATTATCCTGTCATACTGCTCAAGAAATTCTGAGCAGTCATCAACAAGCAACGCTTGATTATATTGGTGTAGGCCCCATCTTCCCAACAAACTCTAAGGAAGACGCCAAAACACCACTCGGTTTAGCACAACTAAAAACATTCACGCAACTCAGCCAGTTACCGGTTGTTGCAATTGGGGGCATTAGTTTAAAAAACTGCCAACAAGTTGCTGGGACCGGTGTTGCGGGGGCAGCCGTGATTTCCGCTATTACACAGGCTAAAAATATTCCCCAAGCAATCCAACTATTAAACCAACCTTGGCAGAGCTCAGAAGGGAATAATCATGAAAGTTAATCATAATCAATTCCTACTCTGGTTTGGCGCGGCTATTTCAATTGCGGAAATCATCACTGGGACACTCATTGCGCCCCTTGGTCTCGTCAAAGGCAGTCTAGCCATTATCATTGGTCACCTGATTGGTGCCTTTTTATTGCTATTACCGGCTAGTTTTCTCGGTGGCACGCGTCATCAAAACGCGATTGAGTTGACAGCCCCAATTTACGGTAAAATCGGTTTTATCCTCTTTGCGATTTTAAACGTCATTCAATTAGTTGGTTGGACGGGGATTATGATTGCCAATGCCGCCCAAGCGATGCAGCAACTCAAGCTGACCCACCTCAGTTATCTGATAAATGCCATCATTGTGGCTGGCTTAATTATTTTTTGGTTGGCAATTAAAACGCAGTTCTTTTTCAAGCTGAATAATACCATCGTATTGCTCTTAGTGATTGCTTGTCTGGGCCTTTTTTGGCAACTCAGTCAATTTACTGGTCACGCCACTCATCTGAGCGCCAATCCGCTGAGCTTCGGGACTGCCATCGAGCTCAGCATTGCGATGGCCCTTTCTTGGCTACCGTTAATTGCCGATTATACCAAGGACTCAAAAAAGCCACTAGCACTCTCTTTATGGAGTACTAGCGGCTACTTTCTTGGTAGTCTAATGATGTTTTTCTTAGGCTTTTTAACCGTTATTACGACTGGCTATACTGATTTTAATCAGTTTCTAGCAACTAGTCGCTTCGGTTTTTTAATTTTATTTATCATCATCTTCTCGACTATTACGACGACCTTTTTGGATGCCTATTCTGCTGGCGTTAATCTCAAAAACCTGTTCCCTAAAATCCGTTATCCAGAAAATGGCTTAGGGATCATCGTCACATTGATTGGTTTGGGCTTAATCGCTAATCAACAACTCTTCAAATATGAACTCTTTCTCACACTCATTAGCGCAGCCTTCACACCACTCTACACGATTGTCTTCTTCAATTACTTCTACCGTCGATTGCCAATCGCCGTCAACTTTAGTGGTTGGCTTTTAGGGGCAATTGCTTATTATGGCTTGCAGCGCTTTGATTTCCCCCTAGGAACAACTGTTCTTTTGATGATCTGCCTCTGGTTAATTTTATTCTGTCTTGCTCAAGTTGTAGGTCATCGGAAAATTAATCGTTAGCGATTTCTGCAAAATACTGTTCTTTTTCGCGGGCCCAATAATCCTCTTCGGCTTGATCAATTGGTCGTAATACACGGCAGGGATTCCCGACTGCGATAACATTATCCGGAATATCTTTTGTGACCACTGAGCCGGAACCAATCACGACATTGTTGCCAATTGTCACTCCCGGATTAACGACCGTATTGCCGCCCAGCCAGACATCGTTACCAATTGTGATTGGTTTGCCATATTCTAAATCATCACGACGGCCTTGTGCTGAGATTGGGTGACCGGCGGTGTATAGACCAACTCGGGGACCAAAGAAAACATTATCACCGATTGTGACTGGCGCGACATCAATAATAATACAATCATAGTTCATATAAACGCGCTGACCGATTGTCGTCTGACACCCATAATCCGTGCGAAACGGTGGTTCAATATATAAATCGGCGCCACTTTGAGCGAATAATTGTTGCGTCAATTCGCGGCGGTAAGCCTGTTGTTCTTCCGTAGTTTGGTTAAAAAGACGCGTTAAAACACGTGCTCTTTTCATATCTGCCCGCAGTTCCGCATCATTCGCACGGTAAATCTGACCGTTAATCATTCGTTCTTTTTCCGTCATTCAAAATCCCCCATTTCCAATGAAAGAGGCCAGGACAAAAGTAATTTTGTCTCCGGCCTCTTTTTGATTTCCAAACTTTGACACTCGACATTAATGCACAAAGCTAAACCATTTCAAACGTACTTTTTCTTAATCGTGCTTTTTGAAAATGTCTTCTGCGCTTAGCGTCACTCGTTAAACGTACTTTTTTAATTTACCAAATCGTGACGCGTTTATCCGGTGCTAAATACATCTTATCGGCAGATTGAACATCAAAAGTAGTGTAGAAATCCGCTAGATTTTGAACTTGGACGTTGGCCCGTAGTGCATTTGGTGCATGGACATCGATATTTAATAGTAATTGTTGATATTGTTGTGTGGCTTTCATCCGCCAAATCGTTGCCCAGTTAACGAAGAAGGCTTCCAAATCAACATCATCTTCACCTTTAGCCGCTTCTAGCGCACAGCTTAAGCCGCCTGCATCAGCAATATTTTCCGAAACAGTTAACTTGCCATTCACCTTTTGATCAGCAAATGCTAGGCCATCAAATTCTGTAATCACCTCTTGTGATAAAGCCTTAAAATGATCTAAATCAGTTGCTTGCCACCAATTATGCAAGTTCCCGAATTCATCGAACTGCGCACCGTTGTTATCAAAAGCATGTGAAATTTCGTGGGCAATGACCGCGCCAATCCCGCCATAATTAGCACTACTGCTTTGTTGCAAACTATAAAATGGTGCTTGTAAAATAGCTGCAGGGAAGACAATCACGTTTTTAGAAGGTGAATAATAGGCGTTGACCGTCGCCGCACCCATTTCCCATTTTGCACGATCAACTGGTTGCGTCAACTTAGCAAAGTTTTCCGTTTCAATCGTCCGAATGAAATCAGCCGTATTTTCAAATAATGTGCCATCATCAGCTTGGGGGACGGTCACCAATTTTTCAAAGATTGGTGCAATCTTTTCGGGATAGCCAACATGAATTCCTAAATGATTGAGCTTCACAATTGCTTTTTCGCGCGTTTCTGCGGTCAACCAATCATTTTGTTCAAGACGATTTTGATAAACACCAATCATCTTTTTCACCATGGCTTCGACATCCGCCTTGGCAGTTGCTCCAAAGTAACGGCGGCCATAGTAATCCCCAACGACTTGATTAAACATGCCGAGGGCTAAGTAATAGGCACTCTTTTGTTGCGGTTTCGCTTCTTTACTCCCTGATAATGCGCGACTATAAATTGAACTAATCTGGCGCATTTCTTCGTTCAAGTAGCCACTCCAATCACGAATGGTCATCACGAGTAACCAAGCCTTAAATTGGTCAAAATGATCATCATTAACCAACTCGTTGAGCTGTTCAAAATAAGCTGGTTCAGTCACGATAATTTTATCTGGTTGCACTGGTAAAATGCGGCTGAAGAGCTTTTGAAAATCAATCGTTTGTTGTTGTGCGATAAAGTCGCTTAGTGGTTTAGGATTATACAACTTTGCATAATCCGCAGCTTCTTCGGCGCTCTTCACAAATGGTGCGAGTGAGCGATCAAAAGCCAACGCGTCTTTAACTGTCTTAGTCGCGACAACCGGTGCAAAGCCCACCTTTTGCAACAGTTGGACCATCATGTCGGTAAAGACTGCTAATAATTGTTCAGCGCTTTGGTTACCATCCTCGTAGTACGTTTTATCAGGTAAAATTAGACTCCCCGCTTCAGCATAGAGTGCGTGGTGTGCTGTATCTTTCATATCAGCATCCACTGACAAACCAAAAGGTGTTGGTAGGCCTGATAATACCCAGTCTGCCAAGCCTTGGTTGTATTCTGTCAAATTGTTAATCGAGCGGACCCGTGCAATAAACGGTAAAATCGGATTAATCCCGAGTTCATCACGTGTTTTAAAGTCGGCCGCTAGGGCATAATAATCTAAAAAGTGTTGTAATAAAGCATTATCCGTTTGTTTAAGTTGCTTAAAATCGGTCATTAATTGTTGATCGATTTCGTCCACCAGGGCCACAAAGCCACCGGTTGCTGGTTTATCAGCTGGAATTTCGGCCGTTTTTAACCATTCCTGATTCACTGCCGTGTAAAAATCATCTTGCATTCGAACGTTTGTCATTGTCATCCTCCTCAATCAGATTCTATTTCAATTCTACCATTGATGCCCCTCTTTTCGGTAGTCTAAGCGCTTTAATTATTGATAACGATTGCAATCAAAAACGGTCGGCATTTTCTTTTAGAATGATGCCAACCGTTTTTTTATTTTTGCTTTTCCGCTTTCAGCATTGCAAATGACCGCATAAATGAGCGCATCACGCCCTTGTCTGAATAGACCAAAATGTTCATACGATAGATAATCAGCGCCAAATAGGTGAGCCCCATCAATGTGATAATCGCTAAGCCAAGACCCAGCGCTGCTGCGGTCGCACTTAAATCGCCACTAGCAAAACGCACCGGTAACATGATTTGCGAAAAGAGCGGTACATAACTCAGGCCTTTTAAAAAGCCGATATCCGAGCGCGTCGTTAAGATGAAGCCGCACATATAACTGATCGTACTGAGAATCAACAGCGGTGAAATGGCTTGTTGCACCTGATCCATTCGCGAAACGACAGACCCTAGCATTGCTGCAATCACTGTGTAGAGTAAAACGCCGACAATTAGGAAACTAATCGCATACCAAACCAGTGGTGTCCAGAGGTTCGATCCGACTTGCTTTAAAATCGCCGATAATGGTAATTGTTGTTTTAAGTAGTGATAACCCACCACACCAATTAGGATGTAAAAGACAATCTGGGTTAAAACTAATGCTAATACAGCGGCAATTTTAGCGAAGAATTGAGTTGTCGCCGAGACACTTGAGAGAATGATTTCCATAATACGCGAGCCTTTTTCAGTCGCAATTTCCTGTGCGATAATCCCCGCGTAATTAACGATGAAGACAAACATTAAGACGGTAATCGCTAATGAAATGCCTTCTCCCACTTGTTTTTGATTAGATTGATCGATTTTTTGTTGCCCAGCTTCAAACTGAACGGTCACGGATTTAACCGTCATCGGTGTCGTTAACTTTTGAATTTGATCCGCCGGGACGTTGGCTTGCCGCGCAAGCGTCACAATATTCATTTCATTGAGCTGATTTTGAATCCCACTCGGATCAAAATCACGACTATCTTTCCGTTCAAAATATTGGCTATTACCTTGCTGAATGATTAAATAACCATCAATTTTTGCTTGTTTCAACGCTTGGGCCGCTTGCGGTTGCGTCTTAATTTGCGTATCGATAATGTAATCTTGCCCTCTCATTTGTTGCAAGGCTGCTTGCTCGGCCGGTTGTTGACTGAGCACCGCAATCTTGGCTGGTTCGGTGGATTGATCCATCAATTTACCAATTCCTAGGACGACCCCTAATAGGATAATTGGCATGATAATCATGATGATATAGGCCGGGCTTTTAATATTTTTAAAGAAGACCTGCTTAAAAATAATCTTAAATTTAGTCATGTTGCTCACCCACTTTCAATCTAAATATTTCGTCTAGACTAGGGGCTTGTTGACTAAATTCTGGAATGTAGCCGGCTTGCGTTGCGCGTTCAAAAATCTCTTTACCTACCGCTTCATCAGCTAGGGTTAATTCAAACTGATGACCGTGGCGTGTTACACGTGAAACACCATCAATTTGTTCCAATTCAGATTGTGTTAATGGTGATTCCAAGAAGAGTTTGGTGCGGCCAAACTGTGCCCGTACTTCATCGACACTTCCGGATAACACGACTTGCCCATTACGCAACATGACAATTCGGTCACTAATCTTGGCAACATTGGTCATGTCGTGACTCGAAAAAATGATGGCCGAACCTTGTGACTTCAACCATAAAATCCCATCTTCCAATAGACCCGCATTCACAGGATCCAATCCACTGAATGGTTCATCCAAAATAATGAGCGCTGGTTTATGAATTAAGGTCGCAATCAGTTGCACCTTTTGTTGATTGCCCTTAGATAAATCCTTAATCTTATCGGTACGTTGGCCCTTAACAGCAAAGCGCGCTAACCACTCATCAATTTGTGGTTTAATTTCCGCCGCGGTCCGCCCGCGTAACTGCGCAAAATATAAAATTTGTTGTTCAACGGTCATCTTAGGATAGAGACCCCGTTCCTCTGGTAAGTAACCTAATTGATCATAATCACGACTGGTAAATGCATGGCCCTGCCACAAAATCGTCCCGCTATCCGGCGTTAAAAAATTTAATATCATTCTAAAAGTGGTCGTCTTGCCAGCACCGTTTTGCCCAATAAGCCCTAATATTTCGCCTGGTTGAACGGTAAACGATACATCATCGACAGCTTTCATCGCCCCAAAACTTTTTTCAAGATGCGTTAACGTTAGCATATTAATGCCTCCTCAACATTTATTAACTACTTTAACTATACAATATCCCTTACGAAAACGCATTATTATTATTTGCCATAAAAAAAGAGTCACCAACTAAACTCGGTGACTCCGAAATACTCATTATTGAATTTCAATTTGGCTTGTTGATTGTGTATCTTCCGCCATTTTTGGTAAAACTAATTGTAAAACGCCGTTATCATATTTTGCGCTAATCGCTTGGCGATCAACTTCTGGTAAATAATATTGACGGCTGAAGCGACCATAGTGGCGCTCACTTTGAATCAGGTTACCTTCTGAGTCGCTGTGATCGTTAAAGCTATCCCGTTTTGCACTAATCTTTAACGTGTTATTTTGATAATCGACGTGGATGTCTTGCTTTTCAAGTCCAGGTAAGTCAACTGTTAATTGATAGTCCTTTTCAGTCTCCTTCACATCTGTCTTCAACAAGTTGTCAGTTTCAGGCGACATTGCAAAGAATTGTTTGCCGAAGTTCTTGAAAAAGTCATCACCTACTAAACTGTCTAACCAATCTTGACGACGATCCATTAATTCATTTGCCATCTCTAAAACTTCCTTTCTTTATCTTAATTACAATTCTATTTTAACGCGTTAGTCGTTCAATGCAAGTAATTAGCGCTCTTTTATATAGAGTGCTAACGCAAAATAGTTAACCGCCCTAATTTAGCATTTTAATTCCCGCCCTAAGCGTTTTATGCTATACTTAAGGTTCCAAAAATACTCGGAGGTAGATTCATATGAAAATTGTTGTCTTAGCGGGCGGTCGTAGTACTGAACGTAACGTTTCACTAACGTCCGGACACAAGATTACCCATGCACTACAAACAAAAGGCCACGACGTTGCCTTTGTTGATCTTTTTTTAGGGAATGAATTGAAAGATGGTGCCACAATCGACTCTCTTTATTCATCTGATCCCGTTGAAAAAGATTATGATATTGATGATGAAGTTTTAACAGATGACGACATCAATAAACTTCGCGAAGATGGTTCAACACAACTATTTGGTCCGAATGTCTTAGAAATTTGTAAAACTGCTGATATCGTATTCCTCGCACTACATGGTGGCGATGGCGAAAACGGTAAAGTTCAAGCGGTTCTCGATGTCTTTGAAATTCCTTATACTGGTAGTGACACACTAGCTGCTGGTATTACAATGAGCAAAAAAGTTTCTAAAGAAATCTTACTCTTCAACAACATTCCAACAGCACGTTTCGTCGCTGCTTATCGTCATCAACCAATGCCAGAAATGCCATTTGAATACCCTGTTGTGGTTAAGCCAAGTAATGGTGGTTCAAGTGTTGGGACACATATCGTCCACAACGAAGCTGAATTAAAACCAGCTGTCGAAGACGCTTTGCGTTTTGATAACGAAGCCTTGATCGAAGAATTCATCAAGGGCCGCGAATTCTCACTTGGTGTGATCAACGAACAACCATTACCTGCCATTGAAATTGAAGTCAATGACGGTTGGTATGATTTTGAACATAAATTCGTTACTGGTAATACAACGAAATTCGTCACACCACCTAACAACTTACCAGATGATGTTCACGAAGCTATGAAGCAAATGGCCCTCGATGCCATGCACGCACTTGGTTTAACCAACTACGCTCGTATCGACTTTTTCTGGAGTCCTGAAACTGGCTTGCACGTCATCGAAGGCAATACATTGCCTGGTATGACACCATTATCATTAATTCCTCAAGAAGCAGAAGTTCTTGGTATTAGCTACCCTGACTTATGCGAAATGATTGTGAATGGTAAATTAGCTTTACTTAATGAAAAATAATTAGTTGCTATAAAAAAACGATAAGCCCACAGGCTTATCGTTTTTTTATTATTAAATACTAGTGGTACCCCCGCTTAATACTAATCTAATTATTCCTCTTGAGGAACTAAGATTCAAAGAAGATTAGAATCGGTACATCTAGCTGATCGTGTAGCAACTGAATTTCCTTGACGGTAAACGGAATCTTACCCCGAATCTTACGGTTAGCAGTTGTTAACGTTTTATTTAAGACATCAGCAACTTCCTGCTGCTTGATGTCATGACTCTTTAAATACCCTGATAGCACGAAAAGTTTTTCTGCCAAATTTGGCACCCCCAAATGAATATTCTCAAACTTTGCTCCACATTAGGAATATTACGTCATCTAGATAAACTTGTCAATTAACGATTTTGTACGAAAGTGTTAACTTTTTAGCGTATTTTGTCATATACTTAGTACTATAGTTTTTATTGCGAGTAAGAAGGTGAATTTAATGTTTGGACAACTATTACATGATAAGCGGGTTTCACGGAATCTTACGATGCGGCAGCTAGCCGATTTATTAACGCAAAAATACAATATTAAGGTCAGCAGCTCCATGATTTTCCGCTGGGAAAAAGGCGCTGCCCCTTCATTAAAAGCGTTGTTCATCGTCGCAACTGAATTACAAGTTGATCTCAATCAGCTCGCCGTCATGATTGCCGACAGTAACTTAACCCGCCCCGAAACTCTTTCATAAATCAACAGTACTTTAAACCAATCAAAAAGGACTCGACTAAATACCGGGTCCTTTTTTCGTTATTTCGTTTTAATTGTTTTAACCCCTAAGACATCCAAGAAGAACGTGAAAATTGGTAACCCAACAATCAAACCCCATGTGCCTAAGAAACGCTCAGCCACAAAGAGGACGACAAAGGTGAAGAAAATTGGTAGTTGTGTCTTGCTCGACATAAAACGTGGATTCAAGACGTAAGCTTCCAAGGCGTGAATGACGGTAATCATCACCAGAATATAAACCACATACTGCACACCACCCACTGAAAAAGCGATGATACATAGTGGAATACATGACAGAATCACACCCGCCACTGGAACCATTGATAATAAGAAAATCATGATTGCCAAACTCGGAATATTAGGCATCTTCATCACCGTCAACGTAATTGTTGTAAGGACCGTATTGACCACAGCGATAAAAATTTGTGCTTCAATCACAACACCAAAAGTATTCACGAATTTTTTAGCAAAGTAAGCAATGTCTTGGAAAAGCCAACCGTAAGTACTCTTTAAAAAGAGACCACCAAATTGCGGTAACTTATCTAATTCAATCGTGTAGAAGAAACTGAGGATAAACGATAAGACAATCGTCACGCCCATTGTACCAATCCCGGTAATGTAATTCACCAAAGTGGAGACACCATGTTTCAATTGGTCAGTCAAATTAAACTGTTTCATGTATTGGCTAATCAGCTGCATGAATTTATTGGCATCAAATGAGGGGCTCTGGTAAAAATTATAAACACTTTCACCTAATTTAATCGTTTGTTTAGCGATTTGGGGCACATAAATCGTGACCCCGAGATAGACTAATAAAATCACTAAAATATACAGTGGTACGACCACCGCAGCTGGTGGTATCCGAACGTAACGCTGCACGTGGCGTACCAATTGGGTCACTAAAAAAGTAAAGATGAACGTCAACAAAATAATATTCATCATTGAACGCACTGCAAAAATAACGCCAATCATCCCCATTAAAACCACTAGGCGCCGTAATTGTTGGTTCGCTACAAATCGTTGGTATAAAGTCACTCGTTTTCCTCCCTGTTTAAAAACATATCATCATTTTACAACACTTCACGTTAATTGAATAATGAAAAACCTAACCTTACATAAGTGTTATGACTTACATAATCTTTAAAATAAACGTATACTAGTTTGGTATTAAAAATTTTTTCCTAGAAAGGATTTTCGGAATGTTAGAAAAAACTTTTTATAAGAAACTACTACAACACTCTTTTGATTTTCCAGTCGCTGTCCACTTTTGGGATGGTAGCACTGACGTCTACGGAACCGGAGAGCCTGAAATAGCAATTACTTTTAAAAAACTCATCCCCATCAAATCATTAACCAGCAACGCCTCATTAGCCTTAGGGGAAGCCTATATGGCAGGCGATATTGAGGTCACAGGCAAAGGTGACGCACCACTTCAAAAACTACTGACAGCCGCTTATAACAGCTCAGAGAGTTTTATGCGCAGTCACAGTTACATTCACTTTTTACCCAAACAATCACATTCAGAAAAAGCTAGCAAAAAGGATATCCAAAGTCACTACGACTTGGGTAATGATTTCTACCAACTTTGGCTAGATAAAACAATGACTTATTCTTGTGCTTATTTCGAACAACCAACAGATGATTTAGAAACTGCTCAAATCAACAAAGTGCACCATATTCTACAAAAACTCAATCCACAACCTAATCGGACATTGCTCGATATCGGCTGTGGCTGGGGCACATTGATGTTAACCGCCGCTAAGGAATATCACTTAAAAGTGGTTGGCATTACTTTAAGCCAAGAACAATATAATTTTGTTCAACAACGAATTGACGAAGAAGGACTCAGTGACGTTGCGTCTGTTGAACTCGTTGATTATCGTGAATTAAAACACGCCCCATTTGATTACATTACAAGTGTCGGCATGTTCGAACATGTTGGTCAAGAAAACTTGGCTGAATACTTCAAAGATGTTGCGGATTACTTAACAGACGATGGCGTGGCCCTTATTCACGGCATTACGCGTCAACAAGGCGGCGCCAAAAACGCCTGGATCAACAAGTATATCTTCCCAGGTGGCTATGTGCCGGGCTTGGTTGAAAATACGCAACACATTGTCGATGCCGGCTTACAAATTGCTGACATGGAACCTCTACGTCGCCACTATCAAAAGACGTTGGAAATTTGGGATGCCAATTTTAATGCCCATCGCGCTGAAATCCAACAACAAACGAGCCTTGAATTCGTAAGAATGTGGGATCTTTATCTCCAAGCTTGCGCCTCATCTTTTGAATCTGGTAATATCGATGTCATTCAATACCTCGTTTCTAAAGGCGCTAGTGCCCGTGACTTACCAATGACACGCGCTTATATGTATAACATCTAAAATAAAAGTGTGTGCTATAAGCACACTTCACTTAATCAAAAAGTCGCTATGAACAATTGCATGTTCATAGCGACTTTTTTGGTCTTCAGTTATTTTTTTAAAAGTGCTTCAGCTTTAGTCCGAACTTCTGAATCGCTCATGCTGAGGTAAGGTTTCATTGCGGCAACTGTTTGATCCGTGTTGTGACCATTTGATTCCATGTAGTGGTCCCATAATGCGTCTCTCACGATTGTTGCATCGTCGCTCCAGTCAAATGCCTCTGACATCTTCATATCTAAAACCAATGTTGCTGTACCTACTGCCATTGCAAAAGCCTCCTAAATATTTCTTATTACACTTTCTATATTAGTCCCTTTTTCAAAAAGTGTACCAAAATACGCACTTTTATTTTTAAAAGAGGTTCGCAAGGCCCATCATAACGACCTGACTGCTCATCACAAGCAATAGCAAGTGAACAATAATTTCAAATAGGATGACCGTGTAAAATTGATCGAAGCCCGCCATTGGTTGGCGGATTAAACTCACAACAATCGCCATGTTCAACCAGAGATAACTCAACACCAGTAAGATGACAACTAACCACAGCGCCATCAAGCCAGCCACAAAAGTAACCAACAAGGCCGCCATCGTTAATAATAAAACAAAACTCCCGTAAGCACTGATTTCAGTTAGATAACGATCAAAACGCAATTTTTTTTGTTTTAAAAGATACCGTTTCAGTAAGTACCCGGTTCCTACCAGAACTAATAAGCCACCCAGTTGGATTAAAAAGAGGCGTAATTCAAGCGGCCATAAAGCCACTGGCTGGCGTAAGATAACTTGCGTGCCCGTGACACCAGCTACGGCACCGACTTGTTCGGACCAGCCCGCCATCAATAAACTAATCGTCGCCGTATTAACCAGCAATAAGATGGCAAAAGTTACCCAGCCAAATTGGGGATTAACCCACCGCCATGGTGTTTGTAGCGGTTGCCGCCAACTCGCCTGTAAAAATTGGTGATACTTGAGTGGTGTTGATTTGGCTTGAGTCGTTTCGTGATTGATTGAAGCCGCACCGCAATTTGGACACTGCTGCAGCTTGCGACCATATTTAATATGACATTGTGGACATTCTAGCATAGTCTTGCCTCCTGATAATCCTATTCTAATCGAAAAAGCACCCAAAACAAAATAAAAATTGTTTGGGTGCTTTTAGATTCTTAACGGACAACCATTACTGAGCTAGGGGCATATTTAGATAAGTAGCTCGCATGCGTGCCGATTAAGTGTTTTGAAGGTTTTGTTTTTGAACCACAGATGACAAGATCTGGTTTGAATTCAGGAATGATTTCTTCGACAATCACGTGACCCGGATTGCCTTCACCAAGAATTGGTGTCACTTCTTGCACACCGAATTCTTGCGCCTTTTGAACGAAAATATCTAGGTCCGCGGCAATTTCTTCCCGTCGTTTAGCGACCACGTTTGGTGAGAGTGATTGATAGATATTTAAATCGCCAGTTTCTAAGATGCTGACAATCCCCATTGGAATTTGGTACATCTTAGCGACAGTACAAGCGTAATTAAAAGCCCGTTTTGACGATGTTGGATCATCATCATCAATCGCGATTAATAATTTTTGGTAGTGCATTGAAGTGACTTCAATGTTTAAAGGTTGTTTTTCTGTCATTTTAAGGACTCCTTTATTTTTCGATGACGAGTGCTTCTTTGGTATGCACAAGTTGGGTAATCAATTGGTTAACGGGCGTTGGGATGCCACGTTCTTGACCCTTGCGCGCAACGTAGCCGTTTAAGTAGTCAATTTCAGTTAAACGATGGTGTTGGATTAAATCTTGGTGCATTGATGGATAATGTTCACCAGCTTGGGTGGGATCAAATAATTGATCGATATGCGCAATCGTTGTTGGCACATCCAAATCAACCGCTTCGGTCGCTGCCACTGCTGAAAATTCAGCCACAATCGAAGCCAGTAATGAGTTGACCTGACTCGTCCGACCGAGTTGGGCAATATTACAATCCAATAAAGCACAGAGGCTATTCAAGGTGCCGTTCACACAAGCTTTGCGCCAAATTGAAAATAAAACATCAGCACTATAGGTCGCATGTAATCCTGCAGCACTCAACATCGCGACTAATTCTTCAGCAGCACCTTTAGCTTCTGGCGCCACGTTTTGAAGTTCAACACTGCCGGAACCACTAAGGCTAATTTCACCGGGACCGGTTAAACCAGCAGTCCACAACGTAATGCCGACGAAAATATTATGTTTAGGTAAGTAGCGTTCGATTGTTTCGGGATGACCCAGGCCATTTAATAAACAAACGACCTTCGTCTTCTCACCAATCAGCGGTTTAATCGATTGGAGCATCGCCCCTAGTTGCATCGATTTTGTGAAGATGATAATCACATCTTGAACGTCTTTAATCGCTGTGGGTAAGGCTGCTGGAATCTGAACGTGTTGCACGTCTTGCCCCGCAATCGCCACCGTTAAACCCTTGGTATTAATTGCCTGAACATGTTCGACCCAGTTGTCTAGTAAGACGACATCGTTCCCGGCTGCTTGTAGCATGTAGCCAAAACGGCTGCCCATTGCACCAGAACCGGCAATTGCAATTTTTGTCATTTATTCAACAGCTCCTCAACTCTTATTTACTGTTTAATCATGCCATATTTTCTGCTTTTTTTCACTAGAAACCGCTTAATTTAATATAAATAAAAAAAGAGTGTGCTATCAGTCGGGGATATCCTGAGGATTAACAAAGAATGGTGAATGATTGCACCAGCAATCGTTTGCCATTCGACGTTAACCACAAGGATATGACTGATAGCACACGTTTAGCAACTATCGGGGATTAAAAAAGTTGGGCCAAAAGTGATTTTTGGTCCAACTCCGTTTGTATGCTATTGATTTGCTTGCCAGTTCGCAATATTTTGAGCAGCAAGTGCCAAACTCAAGACAGCATCCTTAGAAAGGTCCGCTTGAATGAGGTTATGTTTAACAGTAGCCGCAACAGCGCCAATCACGGCTAAGCCGTAAGTGAGGACTTCTAAGTCGCGTTTCACTAAGTATTGATCTTCATAAACAGCTTCGTGACTGTATTCAAAGTTAACTTTGTTATCGGCTAAAATGCCATCAACGTGGGTTACCATGATCCGGTCAGTAACATCCATCAATAATTTACGGTCATCTGATAAGGTTAATTTATGGTCTGATTCGGATTGATAGTAAGTTTCTTCTGTAATATCCAAGTATTTTTCAACTGGATTATTCAAAACACCAAAACCATCTAATACTGCAAAAATTTCTGAAACATTGAGGCTAACTTTACGATCAATAATTGCCGTCATGTTTTCTTCTAACCAATCCGCTAATTGGCGAACGTTATCTTGTGCCATTTTTGTGTACTCCTTTAAATTATCTAAAATAGACTTTTAATCTTCCCTATCATCATACACCATCCGCGATTTAAGGGACAGTCTATCCCTTCAGATGCTGGGGATGATCGTCGATTAAACCCGCACCTTGCAAGTAAGAATAAACTGTCACTGGCCCAACGAATTGGAAGCCTCGCCGCTTCATATCCCGGCTCACTGCAACCGATAATGCTGATTGTGCAGGGATGTCTGCCCACGTTTTTGGTCGATTAACGATTGGTTACCCGTCAACAAAATCCCATAAATATTGATTAAAACTACCCAATTCTCGTTGAATCGCTAAAACAACTTGCGCGTTATTCACCGTTGCTGCCAGTTTGCGCCGGTTACGGATGATCGCTGGATTTTGTAATAAGTGATCAATATCAGCAACCGTCATTTGCGCGACTTTTTGAATCTCAAACTGGTAAAAAGCAGTCCTAAAAGCCGCCCGTTTTGCCAGCACCGTTTGCCAACTCAAACCCGCTTGGTAGGTTTCCAAACACAATAGTTCAAATAAGCGCTGGTCATCATGTTCCGGTTGGCCCCATTCTTGTTCGTAGTAGGTTAACAGCTCTGCTGTCGCATTCATCCAATTATCGCTTGCCATTATTCATCAACCCCTTTTCACTAAAGTACGTTAAAAAGCCACGACAACTTGTGCTGTCATGGCTTTTTTGATTACTTAAAATTATTTTTTGTAGGGATTGTTATTGACGTCAGTCTTCACAATCAACACGTCACAAACCGCTGTCCGGTTAACGTATTCTGTGACAGAACCCATTAACATCCGTTCAACAGCGTTCAAACCGGTTGAACCCATCATGATTAAATCGGTTTTGTATTCTGATGGGAAATCACGTGCGATGACATTCTTCGGATTGCCAAAACGGACGTGAATTTCAACGTCCATCAAATTATCATTGGTTTGAATATCATATTTCAAACTATTGAGATAATTTTGTGCGTCTTCTGAGATTTGGAAAATAGCATCTCCAGAAAGCATGCCGCTATAACTCCCTGCATATTGTTTCGTATCTAATACATTTAAAATATCTACTTGAGCGTGATTCATCTTAGCCACTTGAACTGCCTTGTTAAGGGCTAATTCAGCTTCTTCGGAACCATCAACTGGTACTAATATTCTCTTATATTCTTGAACCATGCTGTTCATCTCACTTTCTCTTTATGCACAATGTCACAATGATACTACATTAAGAATATACCGCTTTCGCGGACAATTCAAGCAAAAAGAATAGCGTTTTCTTAAGTGTACCCTTTAAAAATAATCCTTCTTCTTCAGCCACCAGCCAACCAAGGCACTCACAATTCCCGATAAGCCCAATAGCAGGATAAACCCCTTGCCACTATGCGTTAGCGGCACCGGCACATTCATCCCCCAGAAACCACCAATAATGGTGGGGACTGTTAAAACAATCGAAATCGACGTCAACGTCTTCATGATGTTATTCAAACGATTGGAAATGATATCTGATAATAAATCACTTAATTGTTCCAACAAAGCCCGATAAGTCGTAATCGCCTTATCTGATTTAGCAAACTGTAAATCGATGCGGTAAAGACGATCTTTTTGATCAGCCACTTCTTCAAATAACGCCGCCTCTTTAATCTGCGGTAAGCTCTGCTGATTACTTTTTAAACCCAAATCCAAGTAAACGACACTCTTTTTAAGTGCTTTGAGTGCGTATAAAATTTGATTCCGCGTCGAAATATGAACGTTTTTCTCCAATTGATGAATCTGTTGGGCAACCACGTCTAAAGCGGTCAAATAACGCTGGTAAATCAATGAAATACTCTGTAACACAATGCTCTCAACCTGTTGATCAGTCCCCGTAATGCGTTGCATCTCGGCCACCAATTCACGTTGTTGGTGCCCAACTGTCAGTAAGGTTTGCCCACTGATGATAAATGAAAACGGCCGCGTAATATATTCAGCATGCTTCTCGGAATCATGGGTTTTAACCGGTACTAACAAGCAAATATGACTGAGCGTTTCACCCGTTTCCGTCGTAAACGTTTCATACCGAGCCACTTCATTGATATCTTGGGCGACCTCAAACAACATGCGTGGCAAATGGTACTTCCGCGCAAAATGCTGCATCTCATGCTTGCTAGGATCTTCAAAATGAATCCAATTAGCCGCTTTTTCCGAGCGGTTTTCGTGGATCTCACCAGTCGTTTGTAATTCGAAATAAGTAATCATTTATCCGTCTCCGCCCTTTTCTTCTTATCATACGAGCTTTCCCACTCGCTTGACAAGTAACAGTCATGCCAATAGTAAATATGCTACAATAAATCTATGAGAAAATAGGGAGGTTTTAAAGATGACACAACGGATTTTACCACTCGAAAAAGGCCATAACTTTAGAGAATTAGGTGGCTATCAAACGACTGATGGCCGCACGCTTAAATGGCATAAATTACTACGTTCAGCCAACTTAGCCCACCTGACCGATGCGGATTTAAACTATCTTGATCAATACGGTTTGCGCTATGATATTGACTTGCGTTCTGAAGATGAAAAAGCCAAAGCACCCGATCGACTACCCGCTAATGCGACTTACGAATTCCTCCCTGTTTTTGCCGTCGATGAAACTGCCAATTCAGCGAGTCAGGATGAACTCTATCAACTCTTCAGCAAGGACCCACTCAGCGGCCACACCCGGATGCAAAAGGTTTATGACAACTTGATTAATCAGCCCCATTCTAAGCAAGCTTACCGCCGCTTTTTTGAATTACTGCTCGCCAACGATCAAGATCATCAAACAACCCTTTTCCACTGTACGGCTGGCAAAGATCGGACCGGCATGGCCGCTGTCTTCTTACTCAGTGCCCTTAATGTGCCCGCAGAGACGATCCAAGCTGATTACTTGCTCACTAACCTCGCATCGGCTGATTTTGTGCAGAAGTCCTTACAGCGCCTCCAACAAAAGACGGCCGATCAAGGCATTTACCAAAGCGTTCAATCCTTATTGACCGTTCACTTGGATTATCTCCAAACCGCCCAAATGGCGATTCGCCAAGAATCC
Organism: Latilactobacillus parasakei; assembly: GCF_049674265.1. Taxonomy (NCBI): domain Bacteria; kingdom Bacillati; phylum Bacillota; class Bacilli; order Lactobacillales; family Lactobacillaceae; genus Latilactobacillus; species Latilactobacillus parasakei. The sequence goes on from NZ_CP186861.1 coordinate 1,506,536, forward strand.
GGCACAATTCAAAATTACCTCAAGACTGAATTACAACTAACCAATCATGATTTAACTGACTTACAAAAAATTTACTTAATGTAACCGAAACAAATAAGGAGTCCCATTATGCCAACTTTAAAAGAACAAGTCATCGCGGCCAGTCGAGAAATTGGCATCGATAAAATTGGCTTTACCTCAGCGGCGCCTTTTGACTATTTAGAGGCCAGCTTAATCGAACAAAAGAAAAATGGCCATTCCAGCGGGTTTGAACACAAAGTACTGGAAGAACGCCTCTATCCTGAATTGATTTTCGACCAACCCAAATCAATTATCGCCATCGCGCTTGCTTATCCAACCAAGATTCACAATAAACCCGCCAGAACAGGTGCCAAACGCGGTAGTTTTGCACGGGCTTCTTGGGGCATTGATTACCACGATATCTTACGAGACAAGATGGCCCAATTAATCGACGCGATTAAAGAACTTGCCGATGAGGATGATGAAGTCACTTTCAAACCAATGGTCGATACGGGCGAATTGAGTGACGTCGCCGTTGCACAACGTGCCGGCCTTGGTTTTATCGGCCTCAACGGATTATTGATTACCCCTGAATTCGGGTCTTTCGTCTATCTCGGCGAAATCATTACCAATATTCCGTTTGAACCTGATACCCCTATGGCCAACCAATGTGGCAGCTGTACCCGCTGTATCGATTATTGTCCGCCTAGCGCCCTATTAGGTGACGGTCGGTTAAATGCGACACGCTGTCTTTCTTATCAAACCCAAACAAAGGGTTTTATGCCGGAAGAATACCGGCCTAAAATCCGGAGCGTGATTTATGGCTGCGATATTTGCCAACAAGTTTGTCCTTTTAATAAAGGCAAGGACTTCCACTTCCATCCTGACATGGAACCCGATCCAGAAGTAGTGATGCCAGAGTTACAACCATTGCTAACAATCAGCAATAAAGAATTCAAAGTTAAATTCGGCCACTTATCTGGTTCATGGCGGGGCAAAAAGCCAATTCAGCGCAACGCCATTATCGCGCTTGCCAACGTCAAAGACCGAACCGCGATTCCACAGTTATTGCAATTAATCGATAACGATCCCCGCCCCGTTATTCGCGGGACTGCGGCGTGGGCACTAGGCCAATTGGTCAGAGACGTCACGCCGGAGATGTTAGACTTCTTGCAACAAGCCGCTGACAAAGAAGAAGAGCCTGAAGCCCAAGTCGAGTTTCACAAAGCATTATTAATTCTCAATGAACGTTTTGAAGAGAGGTAGGCGCCTTAGCACATGCAAAATAAGCAACAACAGACGCAACTCACCCAACCATTGATTCTTTTGATGGCTTTTATCACGGGTGTTGCGGTTTCTAATTTATATTATATTCAGCCGATTCAATCCCTGGTAGCCCAAACTTTCCACGTTAATACTGGCGCCATTGGCACGGTCGCGATGTTAACACAAGTCGGCTATGCCCTCGGTTTATTACTAATCGTCCCTTTTGGCGATGTGATGAGTCGTTACCATTTAATCATTCGGATGCTGATTTTATCGCTACTATCCTTGTTAGTTGCCTTTTTAGCGCCGAACTTCATCTTATTCGCACTTTCCGGCTTACTGATTGGCTTAACCTCAGTCGTTCCACAAATTATCATTCCCTATGCGGCTGTTCTAGCGGCACCCCAAAAACGTGGTGCCGTCCTTGGGACGATTTTAAGCGGCCTCTTAATGGGCGTTTTACTCTCCCGGAGTTTCAGTGGCATTATCAGTAGCTACGTCAATTGGCGTTGGGTTTACCTTTTAGCCGTCATTGCGATTGGCTGTCTGATTATCTTAGCGGCCATCAAATTACCTAAGGATACACGCCCTAAAAATGGCCCTAGCTATTGGCAAACCATCAGTTCTCTACCTGGTTTAGTACGCGCCCAGCCACTTTTACGTGAGGCGGCCATTAACGGCTTCTTCATGTTTGGGACCCTCAGCATCTTTTGGTCGACACTGGTCTTTTACATGGCAAGTCCTGCTTATCATCTTGGCAGTGGCACCGTTGGTTTATTAGCCATTCTTGGTGCAGCCGGTGCGCTTGCAGCCCCTGTGATTGGCCGCTTTGCCGATCAAAAGACGCCGCGGTTTATTATCGCGGTGGGCCTCTTAATGATGACTGGCAGCTACCTCTTATTCCTTTTCTGGGGCCAGTATTTGCCCGTCTTGATGCTCGGGATCGTTTTATTAGATGTTGGTAATCAGTGTGGTCAGGTGTCCAACCAAACGCGGGTCCAAGCCTTAGGCGAAGCGACCAGCAGTCGTAATAACACGGTCTTCATGTTTGCCTACTTCATTGGTGGGGCTTCCGGCTCATTTTTCGGCGCTCTTGCTTGGAGTCTCGGTGGTTGGGCAGCTGTTTGTTATCTAGCGCTTGGCTTTCAAATCGCCGCCTTGCTTGTTCATTTTGTACTCTACCGGCCCAAAGCAGCACGCTAAGGTTCTGACTCACGCTAGTGTTTCCCAAAATGTTATAATAAGGTTAACCAATCAAATTTGGCTTATTAATTCACAATAAGGAAGGTGTCTATTATGAAATTATATCAAGCTCTAACACAAGTAACGCTCAACGCGCAGATGGTTGATGATTTAGCTGGCTTTCAAATTAAACCAATCTTGGAAAAACCGTTAAACTTCGATCCAACCGACTTGTATCATTACATCGACACAACCTTAAAAGCTGGTTCACGCCACGATGAAAATAATCTGCTATTTGTGACCGATGCGATTTTTATTACTGAAAACTTTAATTTTAAAGGTACTGTTTTTGAAGCCTATGCACAGAGCTTCGAAGAACGCGTTACCCTTGCCCACCAAATTGTGGCTGACTTAAACCGCCACGTCTCAGTCAATATCGACTTAGCAAAACATGAATTCCAATTAGTCTTTGTCGATTAATCACTACTAGGGAACCTCTGGCATACATTGTCAGGGGTTCTTTTATCACGTTATTTAGAAAGAAGTCCTATTTTTGCCAAATGCTCAGCGCCAAAACAGCGCCCTCTACAAATTGACACGCCCGGCTAATCAACTCACTGCCGAGCAACAGCAACTCAAAGCCGCGATTATCCAATTTTGTGAACAAAACCGTGATGCGGACCACGCCACCTTCTTAATTCAAGGCGCCGCCGGAACCGGTAAAAGTGTCATTTTAAACAGCGTCTTCTCAACGCTCCAAGAACTTGCGCGTAAAACGCCGACTTCTCCGCTGTACCAAACCAACAACAAATTATTGGTTAATCATCCAGAAATGTTGAAACTCTACCAAAATAACGTTCAACCAACTAACGCGCTCTTGAAAAAGGATTTTCAACGCCCGACAACCTTTATCAACCAAGCCATCAAACAGGAGACCCGCGCCGATATTGTTTTAGTCGATGAAGCGCACCTCTTATTAACGCACAGCGATCCTTATAATCACTTCAGACAGGATAATCAGTTGGATGAGATTCGTAGGCACAGTCGGATCACGATTCTAATTTTTGATGAACAACAGGTTCTCAAGGTCAAAAGTTATTGGCAGCAACAACAGCTTCTCACTAAACTCCAAACCGGGCCCTACGAATTAGCACAGCTACACCATCAATTCCGAATTCAAGCAAATCCCTCGGTTGAATCTTGGTTACAAGCCTTTCACAAAATGCAAATCGAGGCCTTGCCCCAAGATCCGCATTTTGAATTCAAAATTTTTGCAGACGCAGCCCAACTATACGCCGCTATTCGTCAACGTAATCAAGACAGTGGTTTGGCCCGGTTACTGGCGACCTATGATTTTCCAGCAACACTCAATGATCCGCACGACCATTACGTAACTGCCCCGCATTTCAAATTACGCTGGGATCGGTATCAACCCACCGCCAAGACTTATTGGGCGGAACGTGAAGATAGTATTGATGAAGTCGGCTCTGTTTACACGATTCAAGGCTTCGATTTAAACTATGCCGGCGTCATTTTAGGCCCGTCAATTGGCTATGACCCAGCACAAGATTGCCTACTGATTAAACCGGAATACTATGAGGATCAAGCGGCTTTTGCCGGTGCCAATCGCTTTGATAATCCGACTCAGATTAAGACCCAAATCATCCTCAATAGTCTCTACGTCTTGATGAGCCGGGCGCGCAACGGACTTTACCTCTACGCCCTCGATCCCGCTTTACAAAAACGCTTATTAGCGTTACAAACGGCAACATTTCCCGGGCAATAAAAAGCACTTTCCTACTCAAAAATAGACCAAAAGTGTAAAATTGACCCTGTAATCAATTCAGTTCAAAAAGGAGTGTTTTTTAGATGACAACATTAATAACAACTTATACGTTAGCAAACGGCGTTCAAATCCCCGTACTCGGCTTTGGGACTTGGCAAACACCAGATGGCGACACAGCCATTAAATCAGTTAAGGCAGCACTTGAAGCGGGTTACCGTCACATCGATACTGCCCAAGCTTACCAAAACGAAGCCAGCGTCGGCACTGCCATCCAAGAAAGTGGCGTTGCACGCCAGGATCTCTTTTTAACAACTAAAATTTGGAACGCTAATCACAGTTATGATTTAACAATGCAATCTTTCGAAGAATCACTTCAAAAATTGCAAACCGACTATGTCGATTTATTATTGATTCACTGGCCTAACCCAATTGATTTCCGCGATAATTGGGAAGCAGCCAATGCTGAAACTTGGCGAGCAATGGAAGAACTCTACAATGCCGGTAAAGCCAAAGCAATTGGTGTCAGCAACTTCCGCGCACACCACTTAGAAGCCTTGAAAAAGACCGCTAAGGTGCAACCAATGGTGAACCAAATCTTCTTAGCCCCTGGTGAATTGGAAGCTGAGACGGTGCAATACTCACGCGATAACGGTATGTTATTAGAAGCTTACAGCCCTCTTGGTACTGGTAAGATTTTTGATGTGCCAGAAATGAAGACCCTCGCTGCTAAATACCAACGCTCAATTCCACAAATCGCATTGCGCTGGTCATTGCAACACGGTTTCTTACCATTACCAAAATCAGTTCACGCCAACTACATTCAAGAAAATACGCAACTATTTGACTTCGAATTAACACCTGAAGATATGCAAACTATCGATCAACTCGATGGTGTTGTTGGTAAAGCCAAAGATCCTGATACAGCAACATTCTAAAGATACTCTCTCTAAAGAGCAGCCGCGTGAATTGCCACGTCGTTTGCTCTTTTTATATGAACAGCCTTTAATTGAAAAATGTAGTTTACAAAATTTAGTTTACCTCCACCATTAATTATGGTATTTTCATTATGATATATCAGAAAATCAGACTTATGACCGACGTTATTTACCGTTGAAGGTCTGAAAATGGTAAGATAGCATTATTGATTTAAGAAATGGGGAATTATATTGTCAAGTGGTCAGATATTTACCAATCTGTTCGTCATGCTCGTTACCTTCTTTCTAGCAGCTTTTTTCGTTGCTGCAGAATTCGCACTCGTTCAAACACGTCCCAGTGCCCTAGAAGATGCGATTCATTCCGGAAATGGTAGTCCTAAAAAATTAAAACTCGCCCTTAAGATGACTCAAAATCTCAATGAGTATCTTTCAACCACGCAAGTTGGGGTCAGTGTTGCGGGGATTATCTTAGGGTGGATTGGTGAATCAACTGTCGAAACAGTGTTAGTTGATTTATTAGGCTTGACGCATCTTGTCTCTGAGAGCGGCCTGCACATTATCGGCGCAGTAGCCGGTGTTTTAGTCCTAACCTATTTAGAAGTTGTCTTCACTGAAATTGTACCGAAGAATATCAGTATCGATATCCCAATGCAGATGTTAATGGCCGTGGCTAAGCCACTTCATTACTGTCACATCATTTTCTACCCATTTGTCTGGTTACTAAATGTTTCCGCAAACGGCGTTGTTAAACTGATCGGTTTTGCACCTGCTGACGAAAGTAGCGATGTTTTATCACAAGCTGAAATCATTAGCCTTTCTAAAAACGCCGTAACCGGTGGTGAATTGGATCGTAACGATTTAGTTTACATGCAGCGGGCCTTTGATTTTAACGATCGAATTGCCAAAGACGTGATGGTCGATCGGACCAGTTTATACGTCGTCGACATTACCGATACCGTCAAAGACGTTGTTAAGGATTATCTCCAACAAGGCTTTAGTCGCTTCCCAGTGGTCGCTGAAAATGATAAAGATAAAATTCTCGGTTACGTCTACGCCTACGACTTGGTGCGCCAAGCACAAGTCGATGATTCAATCCGCGTTAGCAAATTACTCCGCTCAATCATCTCTGTTCCCGAAACAACACCCATCCATAGTTTATTAACGCAAATGATTAATAAACAAACACCGATTGTGGTCGTTGTTGACGAATACGGTGGGACGAGTGGGATTGTCACCGATAAAGATATTTACGAAGAATTATTCGGGACTGTCAAAGATGAAATCGATGACGTTTCGGATGAATATATCATCAAAGAAGATGACAACCGTTATCGCGTTAGCGGTAAAACAACGCTTTACGATTTTGAACGCTTCTTCAAGGCAGACATTGAAGCCTTCGAAGCATCAGATAGCGTAACCGTTGCCGGTTATGTCTTGGAAAACTTCACTGACTTACATCAAGATTCCGTTGTTTCAATTGACCGCTTCGATTTAACGGTCGCTGAATTTAACCGCGGTTACATTGATTGGTTTGAAGTTTCCGTCAATCCACAACGTGCAGATACAACACTTTAAAAGTCAAAAAAGGCGTCGACATAATTGTCGACGCCTTTTTAATCGCTTTAATTTAGAACATCGCGGCCCCAAATAATGCCCATCACCTTTTCACCAGTGTGGACCCCCACAACTGGTCCGATATGACTGGTTTCAATTGGCATCCCTGGGAATTTGGTCGTCAGCGTCTCAACCCACTGCGCACTTTCTACTGGATTATTCCCGTCGATCACGCACGCGCGAATCGGATAATCAGCAGCGGCCACGGCTGCTTCAAAATCCGTTAACACTTTTTGAAAGGCCCGTTTTTTCGTCCGTTCCTTGGTCAACGCAACAATTTTGCCAGCTGTATCGAAACTTAAAATTGGTTTGATCCGTAATAAGTTTCCGACAAAAGCGGCCCCGTTAGAAATCCGTCCGGTGCGCATCAGATGGCTCAAATCATCGACGACGAAGTAAACGCCGATTGTCTCCCGCAAAGCAGCCAATTTAGGCATGATGGTTTCAGCGTGTTCGCCTTGGGCCACTAACCGCGCTGCTTCTAATGCTAGGAAAGCTTCGCCAGCACTCGTGACTTTCGAATCAAATGGATAAACCGTAATACCTTCGACTTGGCGAGCATAAGCTTGCAGGTTATTGATAAAACTCGTAATCCCACTCGATAAATGAATACAAATGACTTCATCGAAACCATCTTCGATCAGTTGGTCAAAAATCATCTGCATTTGCCCCATCGTAATTTGAGACGTAGTTGGTAACTTATCGGTGGTGCGCATTTTTTCATAAAATTCAGTGGTTGAAATTTCAATATTTTCTAAATAAGTTTGTTGGCCAAAAATTACCGTAATCGGTACAACGATGATTTGATTGGCTTGCGCAACCTGAGGATCAAGGTAAGCGGCGCTATCTGTTACAATTGCCGTTTTCATGTAAGACTCCTTTGTAACACTATTTCTTGCCATTATCCCACCTTAATCCTGAAATAACAAGCAAGCAAAAAGCGGTGTCGCTTCTGGACACCGCTTTTTAAAATAACCCTTATTCTGTTATTTTTTCATGATCAAAAACGATAATTGGCACCCGGTTATCAACGACACCGCTGTTATTGACTAAGGTTAATACTTGGCGTTTTTCATCTAAATCGAGGACCTCGTGACCGTCAAAATAGTCGGCTGTATATGCCTTATAGCGAATAGGGCCCATTTCCGAGTCAAATGTTTCTGGATAGCTCTTTAAGTCCGCATCATTTGGTACAATTAATAAACGAAAATCAGTATCTAATGAACAAAAACCAACCTTTGAGAATGGACCGACGCCATCATTTAAATCAAGTAATAATGTTTGATCAGTCGTCATCTGCTTTTGAATCTTCTCTTGAGCTGCTGCTGTTATTTTTAATACCATATTAATCATCCCTTTCATATATTTAGCTTACCACCATTTAGATTTTACACAATTTATATGCTCGCAGTACTTGTGCTACAATAGTTATCGTACTTATCTATTCGGGAGGCGTTTCGATGCTTTTTTATCGTTATTCTTATTTCATCAATCAAAATGATTTCGAATTCTATTTTAAAATTTTGCTCTCACTACTTGTTGGGAGTCTAATTCTCATTTACTTCGTCCAATACCTCCGTCACCGGTCCGATTCAAAGTATCGGGACCTCTTGATTATCTTCGTCTTAGTCGGCGTCTTACTTGGTGGCATTCAGTATACACGAGTAGAACAGCTCAACACTGCACGCTCGCAACAAGTCCAAATGACGCAGTTCATGAAGAGTATCGCCCAGGCGCAGAAAGTACCCGTCAAATCGGTTTCCGTCAACGCCACTTCACTCCAACAAAACATGGTCGTCAAAGTTCATCAGCACTACTATCAAGTGGTCTTCGACAATAACTTCACCAGTTATCAACTAAAAAAAGCGCAACTCATCAATTCTAAAATTACCTACCAACAATAAGGAGTCAGCCACATGCCATCTTATTTAGATATCACGATTAAACTCATTTTCGGCTTTTTCTGCCTCGTTTTACAAATTAACCTCTCTGGTAAGGGGAACTTAGCCCCTTCCAGTGGCATCGATCAACTTCAAAATTACGTCCTCGGCGGGATTGTCGGCGGTATGATTTATAACGCCGACATCTCGTTTATTCAGTTTTTCCTCGTACTCTTAATCTGGACGCTAATTGTCTTCACCATGAAATTTTTAACCACCCATAATCAATGGATTAAACGCTGGGTAATTGGTGTGCCCCAAACAATCATCACTAACGGCCGCATCGATGCCCGCACCGCCGCCAAGAATAGCTTGTCAGCCCAAGACCTTGCTTTTAAGCTCAGAATTGCCGGGATTAACGATATTCGGACCGTTCAACGGGCGATTCTAGAACAAAATGGCCAACTGACGATTACTCAAAAAGGCGACGCGACAATCAAATACCCACTGATTATGGATGGGCAAATCAACGTCGATGCATTAAGTTTAATCGACAAAGATGAAGACTGGTTACTCGCTGATATCGCCCAACAAGGGTACGAACTACAACAAATCTACATGGCCAATTATCTCAACCACCAAATTATCATTACGGCTTATTAACTTAAAAAAGGATGTGGGAACGAAAGTCACTTTCGTCCTCACACCCTTTTTTGGTTAACGAACTTTTTGGAAAATCTTCGCTAGAACCCACAAAACAACGCCGCAAATCAATGTGATCAGGCTGATTTGCCAAGCGTAATCCAAGACGCTTGTGGCGTAGTTAATAATCACAGTATTGAATTCACCAGCACGTTGGGCAACTTCTTCAATCAAGCCACTAAATTTAGCCGTTTCAGTCCCTAAGAGGAGGAATAAGCCACTCCAAGCAAGTGCTGCGCCTAAACTCCCGAATAGGTAGCGGAACTTCCCACTGACCGCGTATTGGACGATTAATAAGACGATTCCCATAATAATCGCAATCCACATCCCGATGTTAACGACACTCGTCATAACAGCTAATTCAGAAACCATTGGCACCAAATAAGGCGTTTGAATTTGATCATTTAAATACGTCTTCAATGGTGGTTGAACCGCCGCCACCGCTGTTTTGACTAACGCTTGTTCAATGGGGTTGCTAGGAATAGCCGCCGTTAAATTTCCGGCCATTTGTTCAACCATTTGATCACTGTCTAATGGCCGGTCTTTGAACGCGTAGATATTCTTAACGGTCTTGGTCATATCCGTTTTAACATCCGCGGTTGAGAGCAGTTGGACTTGAACCGATTGCGGTAAGCCATTTTTTTGCGCCGCATCTAATAAGACTGTATTGAATTCGTTTGTCACGAGTTTCAAGGTCTTAGGCTGATTAAGTTGTTCTTGGGTAAACGATTCTTTTAAAACTGTTTGATTTAAAATGATGCCGCCAATCCCAAAGAAGGCGCAGCAAAAAATTAAAAAAGTCAGAAAACGACTAAGGCCTTTATTCGGTCTTGTCGCCTTTGGTGTTTGATTCAGTCGACTCATATTGGTCATCATATTTTCCTTTCGATTTCACAGTTATCCTTAAATTTTAAGACTAGGCATATCAATTATTAAATGCTACAGTGAGTATATAGTATCGTTCACAGGAGGCACTTCAATGATCACTAATCTATCCATTTTATATATTTCGCCAGCTGGTAATACCCGTTCTTTTGTTTCCGATTTACAAGACTATGCACAACAACAACATACCACCAACCCGGCTTTGCCTACTATTTCATTAACTGAGATTTCAGATGCAACCCCCTTTAAGGATGAAACAGAACCCTTTTACGCTTTTGTGCCCACATACTTAGATGGCGGCAATGGTATTGATAACGGCGTCAAAGAATTGATGACCAATAGCTTAGGCGAATATATCGCTTATGGGCATAATGCTGATTTATGTTACGGCGTGATTGGCAGCGGCAATCGCAATTTCAACGAACAATATTGCTTAACTGCTAAACGCTATGCCGAACAATTTAACGTCCCCTTCATCGCGGATTACGAACTCCGCGGTAACTCTCGCGATGTTGGTCGGATCTACATGTTGTTAGTCGCCAATGCGCAAAAACACGCTTAGAGCTTCAAATTAGCGGGTAATGTCGTAATTAAATCAGTCGGTTGGGTCACAATTTGGACCGCGCCGGCTTTTTTCAGTTCGGCGATACTACCAAAACCGTAGCTAACACCAACAGCCGCCATTTCATTTTGCTTGGCCCCAAGAATATCATTTTGGCGATCACCAACCATCAAGAGTGGTTCAGTTTTCGTTGATAAACCAAGTTCTGCCAACGCATAAGTAATGACATCCGCTTTTTTAACCCGCGTTGTTTCATCAACACTTGCACCGTAGACACCGCTAAAGTAAGGCGTTAATTCTAAGTGGTCGATAATCTTCTTGGCAAAGGGTTCAGGTTTAGACGTTGCAATCGCCAATTGTAAATCTTGGGCTTGTAAGGCTGCCAATGTTTCGTGCATGCCTGGATAAAGTTCATTTTCATATAAGCCTTTAGGCGCATAATATTCTTGGAATGTTTTAATCGCCTGTTGCGTCGCTGCTTCATCTAAACCAAAGACTCTCATGATTGTTTCGTTAAGTGGTGGGCCAATAAAACTAATTAATTGGGCCGTCGTTTGCGTTGGCAAGGCCAATTCTTCAATCATGTACTCTAAGGCATTGATAATGCCCTTTTGTGAGTCGGCAATCGTACCATCTAAATCAAATAAAACTGTTCCTTTTGTCATCGATTCTCATCCTCAATCCCTTTGAATATACTTTATTTTAGCATACTATTTTCACCTTAAACTTTCCTTATTCTTTTTTTCATAAATCTATAAAGTGCGCTTCACAGAATCTTCACATTTCCCCATTATAGTTATGAGTATAGAAAAGCGATACTTTTCTATTTCATACTACTTAACTTTTTCATTTTACTCCTCCAAAGTAAAATACCGGTGAAGCGTGGCTTCACCGCACAGATTATCCCCCCAAAATAATCTGTAAAACCCTTACTCCTTTTTAGATCTTCGGATCTGCAAAAAGTCGGTCCCCCCAAGACCGACTTTTTGTTTGCATAAAAATAGCTAGCGATTAAACCAACATCGGTTAACCGCTAGCTATTTTTTATTTCAGATGGGCCTGCATAAATGTGACGGTGTCTAGTTGGGCCTCGTCAGATACTTTATGTTGACCATTATTTTCAGTCGTCAATGTGACCTGTTTTGTTGCCGGTGTTTCATCTTCAGTAATCTGCGTGATGAAATCAGCGGTAAATTGATAAGGCACCATTGGATCAGCGGTCCCATGATAAAAATGGAGTGGCCGACCCGCTAAGCGTTCAGCATTTAATGCTAAATCATATTCTGCCAAATCTGCGAGCGTTGTTTCAATTTGATCTTGGTACCGTTCTTGAATCGATTGTGGTAATTGACTGGTTTGCCATTTTGCAAATGCAACTGGCATTGGTGCGCCAATCTTATCAACCCCGACTTTAACGTTGGGATAACGAGCTAAAATAGCATCCGTTGTAATCCCACCCATTGATGTGCCAGTGACACCCAGGCGTTCTGGGTCAACTAAGCCTTCCGCTTGTAAAGCAGCAACTAATGGGCCGAATTCATCGACTGATTGCATCACAATCTGCCAGAATTCAAACATCAACTCAGAAAACATTTGGCTACCGTGACGTTTACCATGATACTTAGCATCTGGTAAAACGACCCGAAAACCTGCTTTAGCGAGAAAGTTAGCCAACATCAATTCGGATTCTTTCCGATGCGTCCAACCATGATAGACAAATACCGTTGGTAACAAGGTTTGTTCTTGCCCACCTGGCGTCACAATTAACGTGCTGACGGCGCCAAATTGGCGTTCTTCGATACTAATCATTCATCTGTCTCCCTCTTTTTAATTTCCCGGGCAATACTACCCGAAGAAAGTGCCAGTAATCTTATAACGACGCTTGATATAGATGCGGACTACGATTAATAATGCCGCAATCACGATTTGAATCCATGCTGGTAAGACTGGGTTCATGAAACCTGGAATTAAGATTGTCACACCATAAGCGGCGACAAAGGCCAAGGTTAAGCCGACAACGATTAACGCCATCTTCCAGAATGGTGGGCGTTGTTCTTTGGGCATTTGTGTATAGCGCATTGGATAAGTCATGATAACGCCGGCCATCGCAGCTGTAATCACAATTGAGGTAATCCCAATCATTGCATTTGAGTTCTTGCTTGAAAATTGCGCTGCAATCCCGTTGAAAGCTAAATACATAATCAAGAAAATCAAAGCATTATCCAACATTTGTAATTGTAAACTCGTTTTAACCGGTGCTTTAGGCGCGTGTAGTAATTGATTAATCTTCGTGCTAACTGGCCCGTAAATTTGCGTTGCGGGTTGTCCTTTGTGTTGTGCTTCAAGCATTTCAGGTAACATCTCAGCAAGCATTTCAGCTTCTTTTTCGGCTGAAACATCTTCTTCTTTTAAAGCACGCTTGAATTTAAATAAATAGTCCGCGTTTTTCTTACTTAATTGTTTACTGAGCGCGTCAACATCGACTTGCTCTGTTTCTACTGCTGGTTCTGTCTTAGCCAATTGTTCTCCTCCTCAAATTAAACGTTGAATCTGAATTCGATAATGTCGCCGTCTTCAACCATGTATTCTTTACCTTCAAGACGTAAACGACCAGCTTCTTTAACAGCTTGCATTGAACCGTATTGATCAAGGTCAGCAAATGAGACTGTTTCGGCCCGGATAAAACCGCGTTCGAAGTCGGAATGAATCACACCGGCAGTTTGTGGGGCTTTCATGCCTTGACGGAAAGTCCAAGCACGGGTTTCCTTGCCACCAGCGGTAAAGAAGGTTGCAAGCCCTAATAGGTGGTATGAAGCACGGATTAATTTATCCAAACCTGATTCAGTAACGCCTTCTGCTTCTAAGAATTCAGCTTTATCAGCGTCATCTAATGAGGCAATTTCTTCTTCAGTTCTTGCTGAAATCGCAATTACTTCTGCGCCTTCTTTAGCTGCAAAATCTTGAATTTGTTTAACGTAATCAACACTATCAGGATCTGCCATTGCATCTTCAGCGATGTTGGCAACGTATAAGACTGGTTTTGACGTTAATAGGAAGAACCCTTTAACCATCTTAGCTTCGTCTTCGTTAAATTCGATTGAACGAACTGAGCCGCCTTCTTCAAGAACGGGTTTGATTTTCTTTAAAACTTCAAATTCAGCCAAAGCTTCCTTGTCCTTAGTGCGGGCAATCTTTTCAACACGCGCATAACGCTTTGTGACGCTTTCTAAGTCGGCTAAGCTAAGTTCTAGGTTAATTGTATCGATATCGTCTAACGGATCAACAGTCCCCGTTACAGACGTGATATTATCATCGTCAAAAGCACGAACAACATGCACGATAGCGTCCACTTGGCGAATGTTTTCCAAGAATTTATTCCCTAAACCTTCACCCTTGCTAGCGCCTTTAACAATCCCGGCGATATCGGTAAATTCAAAAGTCGTTGGGACAATCTTCTTAGCGGGAATGATTTCTTGAATCCGGTCTAAACGTTTGTCGGGTACTTCAACCATCCCAACGTTAGGATCAATAGTCGCAAATGGGTAGTTCGCCATTTCGGCACCGGCCTTAGTAATGGCGTTAAATAAAGTTGATTTTCCGACGTTGGGTAACCCAACAATTCCTGCAGTTAATGACATAGTTTTTTACACTTTCCTTTACGTTAAAAATTAGTTTGATTGGGACCTTTTGACAACAATTGATAATGTGGTTCCGTTGTTACATCAACATCGGCAGCTTCGACCAACACTTTCTTTTGCTTCTTTTCAAATTCCCGGCGGGGTAATAAGACCGCGTGTCCGCAGCCCATACATTTAATTCGAATATCCATCCCTAAGCGGACCACTTCGAAACGATTGGTGCCACAGGCATGTTGTTTTTTCATCTGAACGAGATCGCCTAATGCATACATCACAAATGTCTCCTTAATCTAATCAATATTGACATCTAGTAAAGCCAAGATTCGGTTTAAATCCTCTACCGTGCCGTAATCAATTTCAATTTTACCCCGGCCCTTACTGTTCATCGCAATATTGACCTTGGTATCGAATTTATCGACTAATTGGTTTTCACTCGCTTGAATGTAAGGTGATTTAATCTTAGTCTTAGCAACTTTAGCCGCTTTGGTTTGATTCATTTGGTTGACGAGTTGTTCTAATTGGCGCACCGTTAAACTTTCGGCAATCGTTCGCTTGGCGAGGGCGCTAATTTGACTCTTTTTCTTCAATGATAAAAGCGTCCGCGCTTGTCCCATTGAGAGTTGGCCTTCTTGCAGCAATTGCTTAACGTCTGCTGGTAAGCCCAATAGACGTAAGTAGTTGGCAATGTAAGGGCGACTCTTGCCTAAGCGTTCTGACACTTCAGCTTGCGTTAAGTTTAACTTCTTCAAAAGGGTGTCGTAGGCTTGCGCTTCTTCTAGCGGTGTTAAATCTTCCCGTTGAAGATTTTCCAAGACCGCAATTTCCATCATCGCTTCTTCATCAAATTGACGGGTAATCGCTGGAATCGTAGTTTTGCCAGCTAATTTAGAAGCACGGAAACGACGTTCGCCAGCGATTAATTCGTAACCATTAATGCTTTTACGCACAATGATTGGTTGGAAAACGCCTGATTTTTTAATGGAAGCAGCAAGTTCTGCTAGTGCTGCCTCATCAAACGTTTTACGTGGTTGATAAGGATTGGGACGAATATCCTCGAGGGCAATCTCTTCAACGAGTTCATCCGCACGATTCTTATTGGGTCCCTCAAATGCTGAAAAAACAGCTTCGAGTCCTCGACCAAGTCCTTTACCATTTTTATTGACCATTAGCTGCTAACACCTCCTTGGCTAATTCTTGATAAACTTCAGCCCCACGAGATTTAGGATCGTAATCAATGATTGAAACCCCATGACTGGGTGCTTCCGCTAATCGTGTGTTGCGTGGAATAATTGTATCGTAAACGCGATCGCCAAAGTACTTGCGCACTTCTTCAATCACTTGGGCCCCTAAGTTTGTTCGGGCATCATACATCGTTAGTAAGACCCCTTCAATTGCAAGGTTCGGGTTGAAATGCTTCTGTACTAACCGGACCGTATTTAATAATTGACTCAAGCCTTCTAGCGCATAATATTCGCTTTGGACTGGAATCAAAATTGAATTGCTAGCCGTAAAGGCGTTGATTGATAATTGACCTAATGAAGGTGGGCAGTCAATCAAGACATAATCGTAGTCGTTTAAAACGGCTTCTAAACCAAGTTTTAAACGCATTTCACGGGCCATTTGGGCCGTTAATTCAATTTCTGCACCGGCTAATTGAATCGTTGCCGGCACAATATCAACGTGCTGATGATTTGTTTTCAAAATTGCTTCTTTAATTGGAATTTCATCGACTAAAACATCATAAATATCTTTTTCAACTTGTGATTTTTGAATCCCGATACCGCTCGTTGCGTTACCTTGTGCATCAGAATCAATGATTAACACTCGGTTACCCGCATCTGCTAAACAAACCGCTAAATTAATGGTCGTTGTTGTTTTACCAACCCCACCTTTTTGGTTTGCAATTGAAATAACATGCGCCATAATGTGCCTCCCTATTTCTTAGGAATTTCGATTGTGATCCGATAGACGTCTTTTTGATCGTCTTCGACTGCTGAAACTGGAATCCCACTTTGTTCAATCAATTCAATTGATTTTTTGATGGTATTAACGGCCACTTTCGTGTCACCAGTCGTCATTTCTTTCTTAGGCGCCTTTTTCTTGCCAGCCTTTTTAGGTGTTTCTGTTGATTCTTCAGTGGTTGCTGTTTCTTCTTCGACAACCGCCACTTCTTCTTCAACGGCTGGTTCTGGGTTAATGATTGAAGCGACTAGCGCTTCTGTATCCTTAACCGTTAATTGTTCCGCTAGGATTTGGTGTAAGACCATTTGTTGGTTGAATTCATCTAATTTCAACAAACTCCGACCATGGCGCTCTGAAATTTCATGGTTCATGATGGCTTCTTGAACCGGTTGTGAGAGCTTCAATAGTCGTAATTTATTAGCAACGAATGATTGACTCTTACCCATTTTTTCAGCCAAGCTAGCTTGTGTAAAGCCGTTTAACTTCATAAGGTTTTGGTAAGCATCTGCTTCTTCAACTGCCGTTAATTCTTCCCGTTGGAGGTTTTCAATCAAGGCCATTGAAGCTGTTTCATGATCATCCATCTTTTGAACGATTGCTGGTAATTCAGCCCATTTCAAGGTTTGAATGGCTCTAAAACGGCGTTCACCAGCGATGATTTCAAACTTTTGATCTTCATATTCTCTTAAAACAATTGGTTGTAATAAACCATGTTGTTCGATGGTGCTTGCCAATTCACCAATGTGATCGGTATTAAAAACCTTCCGTGGTTGGAAACGGTTCGGTACGATCGCAGCAACGGGCACCATTACCACCTGATTAACACTTGAACTTGTTTCTTCTTTTTTCTTACCAAAAAATGAAATTGCCATTATTTCTCCTCCTTAGCCATTAATGGTTTTTTAACCGGCACACCCGCGCGCCGTGGATATTTATCTGGGGTTGATTGAACCTTATCGATAATTACTAAATGTCTGGGATCGTTAGTTTCGGGTAAGTTAAACGCGATATCTTCTTTTAACTGACCACCTAACGTCTCAATTGCAAAAGCAGCTTCCGCTAATTCAGTGTCACTTTGACTCGCCTTTAAAGCGACAAACTGGCCACCCACTTTAACAGCTGGTAAACAGAATTCCGCTAAAACGTTCATTGGGGCGACCGCCCGAGCTGTCACCATATCAAATTGTTCGCGATACGGGCGCTTGACTTGGCTGAATAATTCAGCCCGATCATGCACGAGTGACACATCAGTTAACCCTAATTCGGCTACTAATTCTTCTAGAAAGTGAATCCGTTTATTTAATGAATCAACAATCGTCACCTTTAATTGAGGGAACAAGATTTTCATCGGTAATGATGGGAACCCGGCACCGGCACCGATATCACAAATATTGAGGGGCATCGTTCTCAATGATTCCAAGTATAAGGTTGGTGCGACCGAATCAAAAAAGTGTTTTAAATAAACGGCTTCTTTTTCTGTAATCGCCGTTAAATTAACGTTTTGATTGGTAGCCACTAACCGTTCGAAATAAATCTCAAACTGGTCTAATTGTTTTTGTGAAACATCAATTTGATGTTCTTTCAATGTCGCGACAAATGTCTTTGGTGTCATTGCTTCTCCTCTTATTACTAGCTTAATTGTATGCTGAATCTGTGGAACATTTATTGTTTCACGTATACAATTTAGTTTAACGTAAGTAAGTCTAAAAAACAAGGGACGGCCATCAATCGATTCCGTTTCATGTGGAACAAATTTTTCCGAATATTAGGAACATTTTACAGCGTTATTCGTTTTAACATTCAGTAAGTAAGCAGTTTTATCAGAATGTGACGACTACCCTATCATTTAAAGGCGAACTATCGCTAGTTTATGCGATTATTATATTCGTTTTTTAGTCATATTCTAATTGAAGTCGCCCAAAGCGTGTGCTAAACTGGATATTAAATAAATTTTAACCTATAGATATGGAGGGACACCTGTGGCAGATTTCCAGTCCGACTCAGCACGTACTATTGAACCAGCTCCAAAGCTTTCTCATATTAAAGCGGCCATTTTAGGCCTGCAACATCTTTTAGCAATGTATTCTGGTGACGTCCTAATTCCATTATTAGTCGGCGCAGCACTTCACTTTAACGCCGCACAGATGACTTACCTTGTCTCTGTCGATATTTTCATGTGTGGGATTGCCACGTTACTCCAATTGAAACGAACACCTTTAACCGGGATTGCTTTACCCGTCGTCTTAGGCTGTGCGGTCGAATACGTCGGTCCATTAACCGCTATCGGGACTAACAGTCAATTAGGGATTGACGTCATGTACGGTAGTATTATCGGCGCTGGGGTCTTCATCCTCTTAATTTCTGGTGTGGTTGCCCGCTTACGCTGGTTATTCCCACCAATCGTTACTGGTTCATTAATTACTTTAATCGGCTTCACTTTAATTCCCGTTGCCTTCCAAAATCTTGGTGGTGGCGATATTACTGCTAAGTCATTTGGGAGCGTCCCAAACTTAATCGCTGGTTTTTCAACGATTGTTCTGATTTTAATTTTTAGCATTTGGGGCCGCGGCTTCATTCAACAAATTGCAATTTTAATCGGCATTATCGGTGGGACATTAGTCGGCGCTGCTGTCGGTTTGGTGTCACTTGATCCAGTCGGTCAAGCTAGCTGGTTTAAACTACCAGAACTCTTCTACTTCGGTACACCACGGTTTGAATGGACGTCAATCGCATCTATGTCATTGGCAGCCTTAACCACAATGATCGAATCAATCGGCGTTTTCTTCGCGCTTGGCGAAATCGTCGGTCGTAACATCACAAGTAATGACTTAAAGCGCGGTTTCCGCGCTGAAGGATTAGCCGCAATCTTAGGTGGCTTATTCAATACCTTCCCTTATTCAACCTTCTCTCAAAATGTTGGGATTGTGCAATTATCAGGCATCAAAACAAAGAAACCTGTTTACTATTCAGCTTTCTTCCTCATCTTCTTAGGTCTCTTACCTAAAATTGGTGCGGTTGCCACGATTATTCCAACCTCAGTTTTAGGGGGCGCAATGGTCGTTATGTTTGGGATTGTTGGGATTCAAGGGATTAAAATGCTCCACAAGGTTGATCTTGAAGACAACCGCAACCTCTTAGTCGCAACCCTTTCAATCGGTATGGGCCTTGGGATTGCTATTCACCCCACCTTACTACAAGCTTTACCAGCTAGTGTGCAAACCATTCTGGGTAACGGCTTAGTTGTCGGTAGTTTAACAGCGGTGATCTTAAACCTCCTCGTTAACTATCGCTCATTAATTGAAGCAAAACATCAACAATAAGCACATAAAAAGCGTCGGACAAATTAATTTTTGTCTGACGCTTTTTTCGTACTATTTAAAATGTGTTCTGTAACCCATATCCTGAGGGTTACGACGCACTCTTGATCTAAACGTGCTTTTTCAGGCATATTGTTGCGGTTAACTACGTCCCGCAAACAATCGACTGCGTCGCTTATTCACGGTACTAGGTTAAGCCTTCACAATATAAACACCTGAAACGCACTCTTGATTTAAATGTGCTTTTTGAAACTGACTTTTGCGCTTAGCATCACTCGTCAAACAACTGCCTGCAGCAGTTATTCACCGAGCTGTGCTAATGCTCAAAGTCAAACCGTCTCAAACGCACTCTTTTAGTATTCACCTTGCGAATACGATATCGACGAAAACTTATTGTAGGTTTTAACGAATAACAGCTTTACCGTGCCCCGCGCGCCAGCCCGGTTTTTTTCAATAATCACTTCGACTTCACCGACATCCGCATTTTCCGGATCTGGTGCTGGTTGACTGCCTCCATCTTCGCCGTCTTCCCCTGGTTCATCGCGATAATAATCATCACGATACAAGAAGGCGACGATATCGGCATCTTGTTCGATTGAGCCTGATTCACGAATATCAGATAATACTGGTCGTTTATCCTGACGTTGTTCCACGCCACGAGAAAGTTGTGATAAGGCAATTACAGGAACCCGTAATTCCTTCGCTAACTTTTTCAATTGCCGTGAGATTGCTGAGACTTCTTGTTGCCGGTTTTCTTGGCCGGAACCTTCAATCAGTTGCAAGTAATCGACCACGATTAGGCCAATACCATCTTTTTCCTTCGCTAAGCGCCGACATTTAGCCCGAATTTCGGCCATTTTCACGCCGGGTGTATCATCGATGTAAATGTTGGCTTTTGATAAACTGCCCATCGCAATAATCAGATTTTGCCATTCTGATTCTTCTAATTGACCGGTTCTCAAGTGGTTGGCATCAATACTGCCTTCTGCACACAACATCCGGTTAACCAGTTGTTCGGCACCCATTTCCAAACTAAAAATAGCGACGTTTTCGTTGGTCATTTTGCCGATATTTTGTGCGATATTCAAGACAAAGGCGGTCTTCCCAACCCCGGGACGGGCCGCTAAGATGATCAATTCGTCTTCATGCAAGCCAGCCGTAATCTTGTCGAGGTCTGGATAGCCGGTTGAAAGACCGGTAATACTTTCCTCTTCTTGATAGAGCTTATCGATATGTTCAATCGACGTGGTTAGGACGTCCGAAATTGATTTGAAGCCGGCTTTATTTTGCTGTTCAGAAACCGCCATGATTTCTTGTTCAGCCGTATCCAAAATATCCGTCACATCTTCATCTTGCGCGTAACCCTTGGCGACAATGTTTTGTGCCGTTTGAATTAAGCGTCTGAGCATCGCTTTTTCAGAGACAATCTTCGCGTAATAAACCACGTTGGCTGCGGTTGGCACTGCATCAGCTAATTCAGCCAAATAACCAATCCCACCGATATCTTCCAATTGATTGCGGGCATCAAGTTCACTCTTGATTGTCACCGCATCAATGCCTTCGCCCCGTTCATTTAGTTCAACCATCGTTTCGAAGATTAGGCGGTGCGCCTTACGATAGAAATCATCGGCAGTCACGTATTCCATCGCTTCAACTAATGCGTCGCTATTAATGAAAACAGCGCCTAAAACCGCCTGTTCCGCTTCATTATTCTGCGGTGGCGTATGTTCGATTAGTTCATTATTCACCATTTTATCTCCTTTTGGCTTGTTTGCGTTATTGCATCTAGTTTACTTAAATTTCTCTCCAGATACAACCTGTCACCATAATAAAAGACCGTGACTTTGATTGCAATCACGGTCTTTTGGATAATTAAAAAATTTATTCTGCGACGATGTGCACCCGGATTGTCGCTGTTACATCTGGGTGAATCCGGACGTCAACATTGCGATAACCAAGCGCTTTGATTGGTTCTGGTAAATCAATTTTACGTTTATCAACTTTGATTTTGTATTGTTGTTCTAAGGCTTGTGCGATTTGTTTGCTTGGAATTGAACCGAATAAACGGCTGTCTTCGCCAGCTTTAGACTTCACTTCAACGATTGTTTTATCGTCTTCAATCTTCGTCTTTAAAACCTTAGCTTCTGCTAATTCAGCAGCGGCATTCTTAGCTTCAGCGTGTTGTTGGCCTTTTAAAGCACTGACAGCAGCTGTTGTGGCTGGTTTAGCCTTACCGTTTTTAATTAAGAAGTTTTGTGCGTAACCATCTGGCACGTCTTTCACTTGGCCCTTTTTACCTTTACCGCGTACGTCTTCTAAAAAAATAACTTTCATTACGTTTACCACCTTTTTAATTAATCGTTAGTTGCGTTTTCTTCCGCTTCTTCTGGATCAAATAATTCGGCCAGAACGGCTAATAACTTAGCTTTGGCTTCTGAAACCGTCGCATCCTTCAATTGGGTTGCCGCGTTGGATAAGTGACCACCGCCACCCAATTTTTCCATAATCACTTGAACATTGACGTCCCCTAAACTGCGTGCCGAGATGGCAATCATGCCGTCTGGGCGTTTCACAATAACGAAGGCCGCTTCAATGCCAGATAACGACAAGAGGGTATCAGCTGCTTGGGCTGCAATGACGGGATCATAACTGCGATTGTCTTCCCCCATACATAATGCCATATTGTCCTCAACCATTTCAATGGTTTCAATCAAATGATTCTTTTGAATATAATTATCGACGTTTTCTTTTAACAGATGTTGGACCATTGAGGCGTCCGCCCCGACAGACCGTAAGTAACTAGCGGCATCAAACGTCCGCGTCCCGGTCCGCATTGAAAACGACTGCGTATCAACCGTAATCCCGGCTAACATCGTGGTTGCTTCAAACTTGTTAATGTTGGCCACGTTTTGTGGTTGGTATTCAAACATTTCAGTCACTAACTCACACGTTGAAGAAGCGTAGGGTTCGATATAAACCAACATTGGGTTTTCTGGGAACTCTTCCCCCCGACGATGGTGATCGAGCACAATCGTCCGTTGCGCCAATTTCTCATACAATTTAGGCGCCATCGTAATCGATGGTTTGGAATGATCAACCATTACTAATAAACTATTTGCCGTTGCCTTTTCCACCGCTTCTTCAGGGGAAAGGACTTCGACTGCGATTTCCGGATAACCCTTAACCTCTTCCAACAAGCGTTGAATATCGGTATGAATATTGTTTTGATCAACCACGACATAACATTTCTTGCCGTTCATTTCAGCAATCCGCCGAATCCCAAAGGACGCACCGAGCGCATCCATATCAGGCCGAATATGCCCCATGACAAAGATTGAATCGACCTGCTTGAAAACTTCCTGCAAGGCTTGCGAAATCATGCGCGCACGCACTCGGGTCCGTTTTTCCATCGGGTTCGTTTTACCACCGTAGAACCGGGCTTGACCATCGTTGGCCTTAACGACCACCTGATCACCACCACGGCCAAGGGCTAAATCTAAATTACTCTGAGAAGTCGTCGCTAAAACGGCTAAATCAGATTCCCCATAGGCAAAGCCAACACTCAAGGTTAACGGGAAGTTTTGTTTTGAAGTTTCTTCACGAATCTCATCGAGAATCTTAAACTTCTCTTTTTCAGCCGCATGGAGCGACTTGGCGTAGGCGAGGACGAAGAAATGATCATCATCAACCCGTTTTAAGAACATTTGGAACTGATTAGCCCACCGAGAGAGCTCGTTAGTGACGTAGTTATTCAGATTAGAAATAGCTTGATCATCCATTGTTTGGGTGATTTCGTCATAATTATCTAAAAAGACTTGGCCAATTGCAACCTGTTCGTCTTCATAACGATCTTCAATCGCCGCATAACGCGTAATATCGAGAAGGTAAACCACCCCAATACTTTCTTGGATGATAATCTGGAATTGATTATCGCCCCAGTGAACGAGCTTGGTTTCATTGGAGTCTTCATTTTGGATGACTAATTCGGCCAATTCCGGATCGACTTCTTTAATCGTTTTTCCAAGGACTTCCTTATTCCCCAAGTATTGTTGTAAATAAGGATTGGTCCATTGAATTTCGCCTTTTTCATTGTAGAGCAAAATTCCGATTGGCATCTTGATTAAGGCCTCTTGTTCGCCCCGTTTAATCCGGTAGGACAAATCCGAAACATACTTGGCAGTATTTTCCGTGACCGTCTCAATCGCGTACAAGACGGTGATTAAGGTCCCAATTAAGAGCACGAACAAAATCAAAGCGATGAGCCAATTTAACATCGCTGCAAAGATCAGGCTGACGGCGGTCAACCCTAATAAGACTAGGGCCACCATCCGCAAGCGCGCATCATCTAGAAACTGCGGTAATTTTAATTGCTTAATTTTATTTTTCATGTAAACTCCTTAACTCTAAAGAAACAAGTATTTTAGGCAGCACATCTTGATTTGAACAACTTGGTTCTTTACTAAATCTTAAAGAATCATACTTTATTCTAGCACAAATACCAATTAAAAACCGCTCTCAGCCCGCAATTTAATCCCGTGTTCGCCTCTTAGAAACTAAAAAAGTCACCAACCAAGAAACTTGGTTGGTGACTCTAAAATTAATTTTTAGTCTTCTGTAACGAATGGTAATAAGCCCATAATCCGTGCGCGTTTGATTGCAATTGTCAAACGACGTTGGTTTTTAGCACTTGTACCAGATACCCGACGAGGTAAAATCTTACCACGTTCTGAGATAAAACGTTTCAATAAATCAGTGTCTTTGTAGTCGATATATTCGATGTGGTTAGCAGCGATGAAATCAACCTTACGACGACGACGGTTGCCGCCTCTTCTTTGTTGAGCCATTGAAAGTTCCTCCTTCCAAAACAGTTTATTTTAGAAAGGTAAGTCATCATCCGAAATATCAATCGCTTGACCATTATTTGCAAATGGATCGGCTTGAGTGTTATTTGCGGCTGGTGCGTTACCCGTTTGTTGAGGGCTGGTAAATCCAGATTGTTGGCTACCATTGCTTTGATTACTATTAAAGTTCTGACTTGCGCCATCACCTTGCCGTTGCTCTGTTGTTGTCCGTGATTCTAACAATGAGAAATTATCGACAACCACTTCAGTCACGTAGACACGTTGACCTTGTTGATTTTCATAATTTCTAGTTTGTAGACGGCCATCAACCCCTACTAATGAGCCCTTTTTAGTAAAGTTAGCGAAATTTTCCGCTGATTTACGCCAAATGACACAATTAATAAAGTCTGCTTCACGATCGCCGTTAGCGTTCGTGAATTGACGGTTAACTGCCATTGAGAAAGTCCCAACTGCAGCACCACTAGAAGTGTAACGTAAGTCAACATCGCGTGTTAGCCGACCAACGAGTACAACTCGATTAATCATTCTGTCAGCTCCCCTCTATTCAATATTACAATTCAAAATTAGTCTTCGCGTTTAACGATCATATGACGTAAAATTGCGCCATCAATCTTAGCTAGACGATCAAATTCGTTTAAAGCTTCATCATTATCAGCTAAAACATTTACGATATGGTAAATGCCTTCGTGTTGATTGTTGATTTCATAAGCTAAACGACGTTTTGACCAGTCTTTTGAATCAACCACTTCAGCACCGTTGTCTTTTAAGATGCCGTCGAAACGGTTGACAAGGGCTGTTTTACTTTCTTCATCAAGTGTTGTTGAGATGATATAAGTAACTTCGTATTTTGATTGAGCCATGACTGTTCACCTCCTTATGGACTTTAGGTTCTTACCTGTGTAAGAACAAGGAGTAACTGACTAATATTACTATTAGCCTCACGATTTAGACCCTGTGCCTAAATCACAGATACTCACAAGATAAAATTCTATCATAAATAGCACGTAAATACAAACTTAAAAAAAATCGTTTTTGCTAACACGCTTGTTAATCCTTACAAGTGTAATTACGCAAAAACGATTTTTATTTTTTTAAATTAGTCGTTATTTGGTTCGTTTTGATTCTCTTCAGCACGGGCTAATAAATCATCAACTTGTGCTAAGCCAGTGTCCGTCACGTTTTCAGTTGGCACTGTTGGTTCAGTCGTTGCAGTTTGTGTTTCAGGTTCATCTGGTTCAGCTTCGACTTTGGCCATTGTTGCCACCTTCGCTTCGTCATCCACGCGGATCAAGCGTACACCAAGTGTTGCCCGACCGGTTTGTGACACGTTAGCCACCTTGAAACGAATCAAGACGCCGGTATCAGTAATCAAGAGAATGTCTTCTTCGCCAGTTACTGCTGCAATCCCGGCTAATGGACCATTCTTTTCAGTGATATTGGCAGTCTTAATCCCTTTACCACCACGACCCTTGATTGGGTAATCGCTAACGGCTGTTCGTTTCCCATAACCTTTTTCAGAAATCACTAAGATTTCTTGACCCGGAATCAACAAGTCAGAACCAACAACATAGTCGCCTTCGCGTAAACGAATCCCACGAACGCCGGCTGCTGTCCGACCCATTGAACGAACGGCTGTTTCACTGAAGGAAACGGCGTAACCATTATGCGTCCCGATAAAGATGTTTTGTTGACCATCAGTCATCAAGACGTTGCTCAACTCATCATCTTCATGCAAGGTCAATGCTTTCAAACCATTGCTCCGGATATTGGCGAATTCGCCAACGGCCGTCCGTTTAACCGTCCCTAAGCGGGTAATGAAGAACAAGGCTTGTTCAGGCTTGACTTCCTTACCGATATTAACCACGGTTTGAACACGTTCATCCGAATTAATCCCTAAGAGATTAATAATTGGAATCCCTTTAGCTGTTCGACCGTATTCTGGAATTTCATACCCTTTAGCGCGGTAAACTTTCCCAGTATTGGTAAAGAAGAGGAGCACTTCATGCGTTGAAGTTGAGATTAAGTGTTCGATGAAATCATCATCGTGGACACCCATCCCTTGAATCCCACGGCCGCCACGATTTTGAACTTTAAATTCACTCGCTGGCAAGCGTTTGATGTAGCCATTATGCGTTAAAGCAATAACGACGTCTTCTTCTTCGATTAAGTCTTCATCTTCGATACTGAGGACTTCGCCGACCAATAATTCAGTCCGACGTTTGTCGCCAAATTTACTTTGAATTTCTAACAATTCATCATAAATGATTTTCTTAATGCGTTCTGGTTTGGCTAAGATATCTTTCAAATCAGTGATCAACGCCATCAAATTATTATATTCATTTTCAACTTTGTCACGTTCCAAACCGGTTAAACGAACGAGTCGCATATCCAAAATAGCTTGGGCTTGTTTGTCTGATAACTCATAGCGTTCCATTAACAAGACTTTAGCGGTATCGCCCGTCTTTGAACTCCGGATGATTTGAATAATAGCATCGATATGATCCAATGCAATTCGCAAACCGGCCAAGATATGGGCTCTTGCTTCGGCTTTCTTCAAATCAAATTCAGTCCGACGACGAATCACTTCTTCTTGGTGAACTAAGTAGTGTTCAAGAATTGATTTTAAGCTTAAGACTTTTGGGGCACCATTAACGATGGCCACCATGTTGAATGAGAATGAGGTTTGTAATGGTGTGAGTTTGTAGAGATTATTTAAAATCACTGAAGCACTCATATCACGGCGAACATCAATCACAATCCGCATCCCGTCACGATCGGATTCATCGTTTAAATCGGTGATCCCTTCAAGACGCTTGTCCCGTGCTAATTCGGCAATTCTTTCGACTAATTTTGCTTTGTTGACCATGTACGGAATTTCAGTCACGATAATCCGTTCGCGCCCGTTTTTCTTAACTTCAACATCGACTTTGGCCCGCAACGTAATCGTCCCTTTACCGGATTCATACGCATGACGAATGCCAGATTTCCCCATTACTAACCCACCAGTTGGGAAGTCAGGTCCTGGTAAAGCATCCATCAAATCGGCGGTTGTTGCATCAGGATTATCCATCAAAATATGGATGGCACTGATGACTTCAGCCAAGTTATGAGGTGGAATATTGGTCGTCATCCCGACCGCAATCCCGGTTGCCCCATTGACTAACAAGTTCGGGAACCGTGCTGGTAAAACAGCGGGTTCACGTTCTGAATCATCGTAGTTTGGGACATAGTCGATTGTATTTTTATTGATATCCCGGAGCATTTCAACGGCCATCTTGCTCATCCGCGCTTCGGTATACCGCATTGCAGCGGCCCCGTCACCATCGA
Source organism: Latilactobacillus parasakei (assembly GCF_049674265.1). Taxonomy (NCBI): domain Bacteria; kingdom Bacillati; phylum Bacillota; class Bacilli; order Lactobacillales; family Lactobacillaceae; genus Latilactobacillus; species Latilactobacillus parasakei. Next base: position 1,534,454 of record NZ_CP186861.1, read on the forward strand.
CGGAACCAAAGTTACCATGTCCATCAACTAACATGTACCGGTAACTAAATTCTTGTGCCATCCGCACCATTGCTTCATAGATCGGTGAATCACCATGTGGATGGTACTTCCCCATAACGTCCCCAACGATTCTGGCGGATTTCTTATAAGGTTTTTCGGGTGTCACCCCTAATTCATTCATTCCGTATAAAATCCGGCGTTGGACAGGTTTTAACCCATCACGAACGTCTGGTAAGGCACGCGCAACAATGACACTCATTGCATATTCCAGGAATGATTTACGCATTGTCTTAGATAAATTGACGTTTTCAATCCGACCGTCTTGGCCAATTTCGTTTGCCATTAATCGATAAACCCCTCTCAATCAGTCTTTCACGCGTTATTTAATTCAATTAACACGCAAGCTCGATGCTAAGCATCGATACTCTTTGAATCCATGTAAACGGCATTTTCTTCAATGAAAATCCGACGAGGTTCAACCCGATCGCCCATTAACATTTCAAAAATTTGATCCGCTTCTTCGGCATCTTCCACGTTAACGCGGAGCATCCGTCTGTTTTCAGGATCCATGGTTGTTTCCCATAATTGGCTGGCATCCATTTCCCCTAACCCTTTGTAACGTTGCACTTCAGGTTTAGGACTTGGTTGGAGCGTCCCTAACACTTCTTGTAATTCTTCATCGGAATCAATGTAACGCATCATCTTCCCTTGTTTAACACGGTACAAAGGTGGTTGTGCGATATACACGTAACCCGCTTCAACGATTGGCCGCATGTAACGGTAGAACAACGTTAAAAGTAACGTCCGAATATGCGCGCCATCGACATCGGCATCGGTCATGATGATTAACTTATGATAACGGGCTTTTTCGACATCGAATTCTTGTCCAAAGCCTGTTCCCATGGCCGTAAAGAGCGTCCGAATTTCTTCATTCGCTAAGATTTTTTCCATGCTAGCTTTTTCAACGTTCAAGATTTTCCCACGAATTGGCAAGATAGCTTGCGTTAAACGTGAACGACCTGATTTTGCTGAACCGCCGGCAGAATCCCCTTCGACGATGAATAATTCTGAGATTTCAGGATCTTTACTACTGTTATCAGCTAACTTACCAGGTAAATTAGAGATTTCAAGACCATTTTTCTTCCGTGTAACTTCACGCGCGCGTTTAGCGGCTAAGCGTGCTCTAGCAGCCAATGAGCCCTTATCAACGATTTGACGAGCGATTGATGGGTTTTCCATCAAGAACTTCGTAAAGTGATCTGAGAACATCCGATCAGTAACTGAACGCGCATCCGCATTACCTAACTTCGTCTTAGTTTGACCTTCGAATTGAGGATCTGGATGTTTAACTGAGACAACAGCCGTTAAACCTTCACGAACATCTTCCCCTGAAAGGTTTGCATCACTTGCTTTGAAGATATTTTGCTTTGTTGCGTAGTCGTTAATGACCCGCGTTAAAGCCGTCTTAAAGCCGGATTCATGCGTCCCACCTTCGTAGGTATGGATGTTATTGGCAAATGTTAACAAATTGGTCCGATAATCATTCGTATATTGAAGCGCCACTTCAACAGTAATCCCGTTTTGTTCGCCTTCAACATAGATTGGTTCATCAAGGAGTGTTTCCTTCTTTTCGTCTAAAAATTCAACGTAACTCTTAATCCCACCTTCATAGTGGAATTCAATTTTTTCATGGGTATCAGCCCGTTTGTCAGTAAATGTTAGTTTTAAGCCCTTATTCAAGAATGCTAATTCGCGAATCCGAGTCGTTAAAATTTTATCGTCATAGATTGTCGTTTCCGTGAAAATATCAGGATCTGGCACGAAATGGACTTTAGTCCCATGTTCATGTTCGGGTGCGTCGCCAATCATTTTCATTGGTGTTTGAACTTTCCCACGTTTGAAATCGATGTAATAACGCTTGCCGCCTTGTGTAACAACGGCGTCTAATTCAGTTGACAAGGCATTAACGACTGAGGCCCCAACACCATGCAACCCACCAGAAACTTTGTACCCGCCGCCGCCAAATTTACCACCAGCATGCAAAATCGTAAAGACGGTTTCTAGCGCTGATTTACCCGTTTTGGCTTGAATCCCAACTGGAATCCCCCGGCCGTCATCGGTCACCGTAATACTATTATCAGGTTCAACGACAACGTTAATTTCAGTCGCAAACCCAGCGAGCGCTTCATCAATTCCGTTATCAATAATTTCCCAAACCAAATGATGTAACCCTTGGGAACTAGTTGTCCCAATGTACATCCCTGGTCGTTTACGAACCGCTTCGAGTCCTTCTAAGACTTGAATTTGGCTCGCATCATAAGATTTGGCCCGTTCTTCTTTTGCCTCAATTTGGGCTTCTGTTTCTTTGTTCAATTGATCATCTGCCAAGAAAAATACCTCCATTTGATCGTCTTATTATGCCAACTATTCTGCTTGTTCTTCTGTGACGACCCCGTTGGTGACTGTAAACACGCGCGGCGTCGCAATAATTTCTTTTTTAACATTCTCTAAACTGGTTGTTGTGAGGAATGTTTGGACTTTGTTTTGGAACGTCTTCAACAAATGTGTTTGGCGTAAATCGTCTAATTCCGACAACACATCGTCCAGTAATAAAATCGGGTATTCCCCGGTTTGGGCCTTCATCAAGTCAATTTCGGCCAATTTGACACTCAACGCGGTTGTCCGTTGTTGCCCTTGGGAACCAAAGGCCTGCACATCCTTATCGTTGACTAAAAATTGAACATCATCGCGGTGGGGACCAATCAACGTCGTGCCTTGTTCAACCTCACGGGTTTGTTGTTTCTCATACAAGGTTTGAAATTGTTGATAGAGTTCTTCGACACTTTGATCCAATTGTACTTCTGGAATCTGACTTTGATATTTAAACGTCAAGACTTCCCGATCCTTAGTAATCTCCTGATGCAATTTTTGGGCCCATTTTTCCATTTTTTGGAGAAACTGGCGCCGGGCTACGGTCACTTCCGCCCCGTAAGCCGCTAATTGATCGGATAAAACACCTAAATAAACAAGATCCTTGTCTTGTCGCCGTTGGAGTTGCTTTAGGTATTGATTACGCTGTTTCAGAATTGATTTGTATTGCGAAATATTATAGAGATACTTGCTACTCATCTGCCCGAATTCCATATCGATGAAATGGCGTCTCACAGCTGGCGAACCCTTAACGATGTTTAAATCCTCCGGCGCAAATAACACGACGTTTAGCTGACCAATATATTGTGATAATTTGGCCTGTTCTAAATGATTGACCTTCGCCTTTTTACCTTTTTGGCTTAAAACGAGTTCTAACGGGGTTTTCCCTGCAGAACGTTGGACCAAACCGGTAATTTTAGCGAAGTCTTCATGCCATTGAATTAATTCGCGATCGGTATTCGTGCGATGTGAGCGGGCCAAGGCTAAAACGTAGATTGCTTCTAGTAAGTTCGTTTTCCCCTGCGCATTTTCACCAATCAAGACGTTCGTATCCGGTGAAAAGTGCACATCAACTGACTCATAATTACGATAATGATTCAGTTGTAGTTCGCTTAGATACATAGCTGCCTACAATCTTTCTTGTTGTTTAACGATGAATTGGCCGTTATCTGGGACTTCAATGACATCCTCTGGATATAACTTCCGGCCACGTCGATCATCAGGTTCGCCGTTGACTAAAACCGTATTTTCTCTTAGGAACCATTTGGCTTTGCCACCTGTTTCAATAATGCCGGCTTCTTTTAGGAGTTGTCCTAATGTGACGAATTCAGCCTCAAGTTTAATTTCTTGTGTCATATTAACCCACCATTCTTAACGATATTAATTACTGGAAAAATAACGATCCGTTATACCTAGTAATTATAGACTTTTTTAGCACTAAAAACAAATAAACATGGTTAAAATGCTTTCTCAGCGTTTTTGACAAAATTACCCCTCTCCTACTAGAAATATCTTAAATCGCTGTAACCGAATTTATTTTAATTCTAGTTCACAAAAAAACGCCTCTCATCGAGGCGTTTTTGAGTTGTTATTTAATTTTAGAATGTCCGGACTGGTGTGATCAATTGAATATAGTGTTCTTGATCTTCACTTGGAACCAACGTAAATGGTCGTAAAGCAGCCGTAAAGTTAATCACGATTGTTGTTTGGCCAAATGAACGCAAGGCATCCTTCATGTAGTCAGGGTTAAATGAAATTTCAAGAGATTCACCCGTGAGGTTTTCAAATTGAAGGGCTTCTTCAACATTCCCCACATCTGGTGAATTACCATAGATAATCGCCGTGTTAGCCTCTGTATCGAGTGTCAAACGGACAACGTTATTGCGACTTTCATGGGATAACAATGACGCCCGTTCGATAGCGGCCAATAAGACTGGCGCGTTAAATTCGATTTGGGTACTTGATGAAGTTGGAATTAAGCGTGCTGTATCAGGATAGTTACCTTCTAACAAGCGTGAATAAAAGGCTAAGTTACCAGCTTTAAAGAGGACTTGGTTTTCAGCAATCCGAATTTCAACGTCTTCGGCATCATCCGCAAGCGTTCTTGAAAGTTCTACCAAACTCTTACCAGGAATGATGACGTCATAATTGGCATCACTTGGAAGCGCAACTGTTAGTTTCCGTTGTGCTAAACGATGGCTATCAGTCGCAACGGCTAACATTTCGCCATTGGCTAGGACCAAGTGGACCCCAGTTAAGATTGGGCGACTTTCTTGATTAGAAACGGCGATAACGGTTTGGTGAATGAGTTGTTTCAAAACGTCAGTGCTGATGCTAAATGTATTTTGCCCTGCAATTTCAGGAAGGTGTGGATAACTATTAGCGTCTAACCCGTTGATTGTAAATTCTGATTTACCGGAGCGAATTGTTGTTTGGAAATTATTTCCAACTGCAATTCGCATCTGATCTTCTGGTAATTTTTTAACGATTTCACTAAAGAAACGTGCTGGTAACACAATTTCGCCAACTTCTTCGACGACTAATTGGTTTTTTTCATCTGAGGCTGACAATGTTGCTTCAATTGAGATATCCGCATCACTACCGGTTAGCGTCAAGCCTTCTTGCGATAGAACTAGTTTAAGCCCTGTTAGAATCGGAATCGTTGTTTTAGCTGAAATAGCCCGTTGTACATCATTGAGTGTTTTGATAAATAGGGCACGGTTAATTGAAAATTTCATAGGTGCTACCTCCGAGGGTGAATATTATATATATATTAAAAGAATTTAAAGTAATAGTAGTAGGGCCTGTGGAACCTGTGGATAAGTATTAAAAGTCAATAATCTCACAGTTTCCCACCTGTGGATAAGATGTGTGGAATCCTTAGGATAACTTCTGGCTTTATCCACAGCCTGTTTTTAAGACTTCATTGTGTTCTTCAAATCCAAAATGGCATCTTTTAGATTCTGATCGGTTGTCAAACTTTGACTAATCCGTTCATGGGCATGCATGACGGTCGTATGATCTTTACCGCCAAATTCTTGGCCAATTTTAGGTAATGAGCTATCTGTCATCTCGCGGGCAAGGTACATTGCGATTTGGCGCGGTAACACAATCTCTTTGACCCGCTTGCGACCTTTAAGATCGGCAACGGTTAAGCTGTAATATTTAGCAACTACCGATTGAATCTTGGCAATTGAGAGCTGACTAGATTTACCGTTGAGTTTCAAGCCCTTGAGCGCATCGGCTGCTAGACTCGTTGTAATCTCAGCGTTTTGCATCGTTGCATAGGCTTGGACCCGGACGAGTGCGCCTTCTAATTCCCGGACGTTGGAATCGATTTGACCAGCAATATAACTGAGCGTATCTTCTGGAATTTCCAGGTGTTCCGCATCAGCTTTATTTCTTAAAATCGCAATTCGCGTCTCAAGATCAGGTGGCGTGATATCGACTGGTAACCCCCATTTAAACCGAGAAACTAAGCGTTCTTGCAGCTTTGGAATCTCATTTGGGAGGCGATCAGAGGTCAATACAATTTGTTTCTTATCATTATAGAGATCATTAAACGTATGGAAGAATTCTTCTTGTGTCCCTTCTTTATCAGCGAAAAATTGAATATCATCCACTAATAAAAGGTCGACGTTCCGGTATTCTTGTCTAAATTTCTCTTGATTCTTCGTTTGAATCGAATTGATAAAATCGTTGGCAAAAGCCTCACTCGTCACGTACTTAACGTTCGTTTCGGGTTTGGATTCGAGTAATTGGTGACCAATCGCCTGCATCAAATGGGTTTTACCTAAACCAACACCACCGTATAAGAAGAGGGGATTGTATAAGACACCAGGTTCTTCGGAAACCACCAAGGCCGCAGCGTGGGCCATTTGATTGCCTTTCCCAGTGACAAACGTATCAAATGTATATTTACTATTTAAATGCGTTTCGCGTAAAAAGGTTGGTGTTTCAGCCTTCGTTAAGACGTGTTCTTCTTCTGGTTCAAGCGGTGTTAGGTTGTCAGATTCACCAGGTAACACAAAAATAGGGGTCAGCTCGATTTCCGCAAACTCATAGGCCCCTTCAACGACTTTAGTCGCCAAGTTATTTTCCCAGTATTCTTTGTGCAAGACAGAAGGCACTTCAATTAGTAGTTCGTTAGCTCTAAAAGCAAGCGGCTTAGCGGTTTTAATCCAAGCGTTAAAGCCAACCGTGGTTAGATCGGTTTGGAATTTTTCTTGCAGATAATTCCAAAGTTCCTGAAGATCAGGCATGTAGCGTGTCCTCCTCACATAAAATCACCACTTTATTGAAAAATACTCAATAAAGAAAGACTAAATACATTCTAGCATTCTAAAAAAAAGTTTTCCACAACAAGAACAAAATCCACAGGATAAAAATAAAAAGTTATGCACTCATCCACAACGAGGCGGATAACTTTTATTCCGGGGTGTGGACAACTGAGAAACACACAGCAATTTTAGAGTTATCCACAAAAACGGATTGAAAATAGACGCTTCCATAGTGCGGGTTCTTCAGACTTATTCACAGCGTTAAAAACAGGTGTGGATAACTAATAAACACCCTGTGATTCTCTGGATAACTCTGGTAGGTTTGCTGGGGATAAAATTTATGTTAAAATCGACTAGTCAGGTTATCCACAAGAAAAACAAAATTTTTCGGATCTGTGGACAACCAAATTTAACGAATTTTTTTACAGAAAGTGTTTTAACTTCTATAGAAATATGCTATTATATTTTAGTGAATGTCATAGGTGGTTATTGCCGCCAGTTGTTTCTCAGATAAGAAAACAATAGACATAGTCAATTAGGAGGTGCCAGATTAATGACTACAAAGAGAACATTTCAACCAAAGAAACGCCATAAAGAACGTGTTCATGGTTTCATGAAACGTATGAATACTAAGAACGGTCGCAAGGTACTTGCAAGACGCCGTGCTAAGGGCAGAAAAGTATTATCTGCATAGGCCACTGATGCTTCAGTGGTTTTTTTATTATCCTCAATTTATTAATAGAAATGCCGGAGTGAATTATGAGAAAGTCGTACCGTGTTAAAAAAGAACAAGATTTCCAAACGGTTTTTGATGCAAGCCAATCAGTGGCCAACCGCAATTTTGTGGTTTACCGCTTAGATAAGCCTGGTCAAAAACATTTTAGAGTCGGTCTTTCTGTCGGTAAAAAAGTGGGTAACGCAGTGATGCGTAATCAGGTGAAACGTTATATTCGCCAAAGTATTACGGAGTTGAAACCAGATTTGTTGCAACCCGTTGACTTTTTGGTGATCGCAAGACGTGGCGCTAACCAATTAACGATGGCAGAAACAAAACAAAATTTAATCCATGTCTTCAAGCTAGCTAAGTTATTAAAGGAAGAAGCGGATTCTGCTTCTGAATAAGTGAGGGATTGAGAGTGAATTCAAAAAATCGCAAACGACTATTATTAGTCGCTAGTTTATTCTTATTTATGCTAATTGCTGCCGGGTGCAGTACGACACCTGTTAACAGTGCTAGCACTGGTTTCTGGGATCACTATATTATTTATAACTTCTCACGATTCCTGTTGTGGTTAGCTGATATCTTTGGTGGTAGTTATGGTTGGGCCATCGTTGCCTTTACCATTATTATCCGATTGATTATTTTGCCATTAACTTGGTGGCAAAGTAAGACAATGATGAAGCAACAAGAAGTGGCGCCTGAAATTCAAGCCCTTCAAAAGAAATACGCTTCTAAAGATGTTGAAACACAACAAAAATTACGGGAAGAAACACAGAAACTTTACGCTGAAGCAGGGGTCAATCCTGTGATTGGTTGTTTACCATTATTGGTCCAAATGCCAGTCTTGATTGCCTTGTATCAAGCCATCTACCGGACATCTGCTTTGAAGAGTGGGTCATTCTTATGGATGCAACTTGGTAAAGCTGATCCGTACTTTATTATGGCGATTTTGGCGGCCGTCTTTACGTTTGCCACATCATACTTAACGATGATGTCACAACCAACGAAGAATGCCACAACAACCGCAATGCTCTGGGTAATGCCAATCATGATTTTCGTGATGGCGATGAACATTGCGTCAGCCGTTTCAATTTACTGGGTGGTCACAAATGCCTTTTCTGTTGGTCAAACAATGGTGATTCAAAACCCATTCAAGATCCGTCGGGAACGTGAAGCTAAAGAACAAGCTAAACGTGATCGGGAAAAAGCACTTGCTAAAGCACGTAAGAAAGCAACGAAAAAACGTTAATTTTAAAATTAAAAGACCGACCAGCATTTTATGATATACTCCCCTCAAAGTAGACACTTGAATTATAAAAAGTGTGTACCCAGAGAGGAGTATTTTTGTGAGTAAACGGATTTCATATTTAAAGAAAATCGAAGCAGTTCAAGCTGTACTAAATAATCAAGCATCAATCTCAGCCGTCAGCAAAGATTTTTCTGTAGCCAAATCATCACTACGTGACTGGATTAGAAAATACCAAAAATGGGGCGTTAACGGGATTCGTCCCTACAAGATAGTTAGAAATTATCCCCCACAAATTAAGCACGACGCAGTTATAGACGTAGTAAAAAACGGATTATTAATCAGCGAAGCAATACAAAAATATGATATTAGTGACCGATTAGTATTGAGAAAATGGATAAGGCTTTATAATGAACGAAAGCAATGGAAACCAAAAAGATTGGGGCTTTCGTCTATGAAAAGCGGTCGTAGTACGTCATTTACAGAACGAATTGAGATAGTTGAATATACTTTAAAAAAAGGTCGAGATTATCAAGCAGCAATTCAAAAGTATGGGGTATCTTATCAACAAATCTATAACTGGCTTAAAAAATATGAAAATTCAGGAGCCGAAGGCTTAAAAGATGGACGTGGTCATCACAAGAAAAAGCAAGAATTAACTGAATTAGAACGCTTGAAGCTAGAAAATGTACGTCTAAAAAATAGGAATCAGTATTTAGAAATGGAAGCAGATATCGCAAAAAAAGAAGTGGAGCTCAGACAAAGATTCGGTTATTTTCGTTAACCACAAATGACCTGGAATATACAACAGTATCTGAGCTCCACCAAGAAAAACGGTATTCAATAAAAGCACTATGTGCTTCACTAAAAGTTAGTCGGAGTGGCTATTACAAATGGTTAAAGGCTGGTCCGTCTAAAGCTGAAGAAATCAGGCAAGCACAAGCGGCAATCATTAAAGAAGGCTTTTACCAGTCAGATAAAACATTTGGAGCAATTAGAATTAAATGTGCAATAAGACGTGAACATCAAATAGATATTAATATAAAAACGGTTAGACGCTTAATGAAGATTATGGGACTTGTGTCAGATATTAGACGGAAACGACCAATCTGGCAACGTAGCAGGTCTTTATTTACAGCGGGGAATATTATAAGTCGTGAATTTAATGCGGATAAACCAAATCAGAAGTGGTTTACTGATATTAGCTATCTTAGTTACGGGGATACCGGTGAGCGAGCTTATATAAGTGCCATAATAGATAGTTTTGATAAACGAATTGTTGCCTATCAGATAAGCAAACACAACGACAATAAATTGGTTATGAACACGATACGATTAGCTTTTAAAAGATTCCCTGATGTTAAACCAATCATTCATAGTGATCGAGGTTTCCAATATACCTCAACTGAATATAAGCGATTGATAGAACATTATGGTATTAATGTTAGCATGTCCCGCGCGGGACATTGCCTTGATAATCAGCCGATTGAAAGCTTTTGGGGTATTTTGAAGTCTGAATATTTCTATCGACATACTTTTAACTCACTATCCGATTTAAAAGATGGAATTTACGCATATATTGATTATTATATGAATAAACGATATATGCCAATTTACAATGGGTTAACACCAATCGAAGTATACAAAAAAGCCGTATAGAATATACGACTTTAAAAAAACATTCATTTTTTATAAATCATCTGTCTACTTGACAGGGTATGGTTCATTATGCTGGTCGGTCTTTTTTTGTGTTTTAATAATCTAACTGCTTCAAGCGGAATAAGAAGTGCTGGTCATCAATTGATTTTAAATGATAGAGCGTGACCACTTTGCGTGTTAATTTGGCGTCAATCGGGGCTGCATCGTCAAAGAAATGAAAGTGATCGAAAAACGCCGTGTTAGCTTGTTCGATAAGGGTTAAAAGACCGGCACCGCCCAAGTCGCTGCCGAGGTGGGCGTCATCTGATAGTTGGCTAGCCTTGAGATGTTGACCGTACTGGATCAATTCTGGTCCGGTCGCCATAATTTCGTCAGGGACTTCACGTGTTTTTAATAATGCGGCTAAATCTGCCAATGTGTTGGCTGGTATTTGTTCAATGGTCATGTTCAGCATCGCCTTTCTAGCAGCTATGTATCTGCTTACATCGCTAATATAACAGATTTAAATTAAATGTCTAGTAGGCGTCCGCTTAAAATCGTCGCACTGGTCGCCAAAATTCGTTATAATAGGCGCAATAGTTGAAAAGCGGAGGGCAAGGATATGACTTACTCAGAACAATGGGATTTAGAAACCATTTTTAAAGGGGGCTTAGCCTCACCAGCCTTAGAAAATCGACTCCAAGCATTGGGGCAACAGATTCCGGTTGTTTTAAAAATGACAAGCGACTGGCAATTTGTGTTTGATGAACCGGCCTTTGAACAAATGCAGGCCATCACGACGCAATTACAACAAATTGAATCCGGATTGAAGCAAACGGGCAGTTTCGTCAACATGATTCAATCTGTCGATGAGCGTAACCAACAAGTGGCACCCATGATGGACCGGATCAATCAATTGCAAAATACCGCCCGTCAAATTGATGTTTTATTGACGAAAAAATTGGTGGCCTTGACGGCTGAACAATTCGAAACATTAGTCAGCCAACCAGCCTTTGCACCGATTCAGTTCAACCTACGGGAAAAACGCCAGCAAGGGGCGGACTTATTAGATGAACAAACCGAAAAATTATTGGATCAATTGGCACTCGATGGTTTACAAGGCTGGAGTGATCACTACGATACAATCGTTGCGGAAACCCAGATTCCTTATTTAGACCAAACCTTATCAGCTGGGCAGGCCCAAAATAAGTTTGAATCAGATCCAGATCCTAAAGTTCGCGAAGTGGTTTTTAAAAATTGGCAACAAACTTGGGATCGATTCTCACCAATGTTGGCGGATACCTTAAATCACCTAGCCGGTTTTAGATTGACGACTTATCAAGCTCATGGGACCACCGACTTTATGAAAAAGCCGCTGGAATATAACCGGATGCAACCAGCTACACTGGATGCGATGTGGTCGGTAGTCAGCCAAAATAAAGCACCACTGGTTGCTTTTTTGAACCGGAAGGCCGCTTTAATGGGTAAAAAGCAGTTAGCTTGGCAAGATACTTGGGCACCGGTCGTGGTTGATGATTTTCAAATGACTAAAAAATCGTATGACGAAGCTGCTGAATTTATCATTGCGCATTTCCGGGATTTCAGTCCGAAAATGGCAGCCGTCGCACAAACCGCATTTGAAAAGCGGTGGATTGAAGCAGAAGATCGGCCTGGCAAACAACCGGGTGGCTACATGACCGATTTACCCGAGACGAATGATTTTAGAATTTTCATGACCTATGATGGCACACCCGGCGGCGTCTCAACTTTAGCGCATGAATTAGGGCACGGCTTTCATACGATGATGATTAATCAATTACCTGGCTGGCGGCAAGATTACGCGATGAATGTCGCCGAAACAGCTTCGACGTTGGCGGAATTAATCGTGGTCGATGCAACGGTCAATGAAGCACAAGATCGCGCAACGAAGATTAACTTACTCGATCAAAAAATAACGAACGCCATCGATATGTTTATGAATATTCATGCGCGCTACTTATTTGAACATCGTTTCTATGAAATGCGGCAACAAGGGCTACTAACGCCTGACGATTTGAAAGGCATCATGTTGAGCGCCCAAAAAGAAGCCTATGCGGATGCACTAACGGATTATGACCCATTATTCTGGGCGGACAAACAACATTTCTTCTTCGATGATGTGCCATTTTATAACTTCCCGTATACATTTGGATATCTTTTTTCAATGGGGATTTACGCCAAAGCGCAAAGTGTGCCGGACTTTGAAACGGATTATATCGCACTCTTGCAAGACACCGCTAATATGAGTACTGAAGAATTGGCCCAAAAACATTTAGGTGTTGATTTGACGCAACCGGCCTTTTGGCAAGCAGCGGCGGATTCGATTGCCCGAGATGTGGCGCTCTTTTTAGAACTAACCGCTACCGATTTAGATTAAGTGTCGCTTAAAAAGCGGGCATGTTATACTGATATTAGATAAAAATAAGCGCCCAGTGACAAACTGGCACTTAACGAGCGGAGGTTTAAAAATGCCAACTTTTGAAGGTAAGGATATTCAAGCCGCAATTGATGCGGGGTTAGCAGCGTTAAAATTGACGCGTGATAAGGTCACAGTTGATGTCCTTGAAGAAGGTAAGAAGGGTTTTTTAGGTTTTGGTAAGCAACCAGCAATCGTTACGTTAAATCCGATAACGGTCGCTGAACCAACCCCAGTTGAACCGGCACAACCAAGCGTTGAAGACGTGGCAACTACGCCAGCAGATCAGCCAGAAAAGGCCCCAATGCGTCAGAGTCGTGAGGCGACGATCGAAGCTTTAAAGCAATACATTACTGACATAACAGCACAGATTGGCACGCCGGTCACGATGACCGTCACAAAAGAACACAAGCAAGTCATCTTCCATTTAAAGACGACTAAGGAAGGTTTGCTGATTGGCAAACACGGGAAGACGATCAATGCGCTCCAATATTTAGCGCAAACGTATTACGATCATCACACCAAGGGAAAACAGTTGATGATGTTAGATGTTGGCGATTATCGGCAAAGAAGAGCGACAATTGTTAAACATTTAGCGGATAAGGCGGCCAGAGAAGTGGTTGCAACTGGTAAGGCGGTTACTTTAGAGCCAATGCCAGCGTTTGAGAGGAAGATTATTCATGGCTATTTAACGAATAACCGTCACGTTCAAACTCACTCAGAAGGGCGCGGCGATCGCCGGGTGATTGTGGTTGAATCAGCCCGTTCTTTTTAAGACTTGTCAATTGACGGTCGATAGAAATCGTGTATAATGAAACTAATTAAATATCGATAAAGTAGTGAAAGTGCTTTGTCCACCCCTTACGCAATGACGGGAGGGGTGGACGCTAAGCGCTTTTTTTATGCAGCTATTTTAGGAAGGAAGCTTTTATAATGCCAACGACAGTCACAGAATTTGATACGATTACGGCGATCTCAACACCACCTGGTGAGGGGGCAATTTCAATTGTGCGTCTTTCAGGAGATGACAGTTTAGCCATCATTAAACGGGTTTATCGCGGCAAGGATCTCGATAAAGTGGCGAGCCATACGATTAATTATGGCCATATTATTGACCCTAAAACGGATGCGGTGGTCGACGAAGTCATGGTTTCTGTCATGCGTGCGCCTAAAACATTTACGCGCGAAGATGTGATTGAAATTAATTGTCATGGTGGGATTGTGGCGACTAACCGAATCTTGCAACTATTGATGAGTTACGGTGCACGAATGGCCGAACCAGGTGAATTCACGAAGCGGGCCTTTTTAAACGGGCGGATTGATTTAACCCAAGCCGAATCTGTGATGGATCTTATCCGGGCCAAGACTGACCGGGCAATGCAAGTTGCTGTCGATCAATTGGATGGGAGCTTAACGCATCTCATTAAGAATTTACGCCAAGAAATCTTAGAAGTATTGGCGCAAGTCGAAGTCAACATTGACTATCCCGAATACGATACGGATGAAATGACGACCCGGATTTTACTTGAAAAAGCTGAACTTGTTAAAGGGCGGATTGGTGAATTACTCCAAACAGCGCAACAAGGCAAAGTCTTGCGTGAAGGGTTGGCAACAGCCATCGTTGGGCGACCAAATGTTGGTAAATCAAGTTTGTTAAACCACCTTTTACATGAAGATAAAGCCATTGTGACTGATGTTGCTGGAACGACGCGTGATGTTTTAGAAGAATACGTTAACGTCCGCGGCGTGCCATTGAAACTTGTCGATACGGCGGGGATTCATGATACCGAAGATAAGGTTGAAAAGATTGGGGTCGAACGCAGTCGCGCAGCAATTACCAAAGCCGACTTGATTTTACTGGTCCTAAACCAAAGTGAATCTTTAACGATTGAAGATCGCGAACTCATCACGGCGACAACCGATAAGAAACGGATCATTATTTTAAATAAGACTGACTTACCTAATCAATTGGACTTAGATGAACTCCAAACATTAGTCCGTGCAGATGAAGTAATTCAAACGTCAATTTTAACGAGTGAAGGGGTGACTGATTTGGAAGCCCAAATCGCCAAACTTTTCTTCGGTGGGATTGAAAATAGCCAAAGTACGGTGATGATTACCAACGCCCGTCAAATTGGCTTATTAAACCAAGCACAACAATCATTAGATGAAGTTATTAGCGGGATTGCAGCTGGCATGCCAGTTGACCTCGTGCAAATCGATATGACCAACTGTTGGGACAAGCTCGGTGAGATTACCGGGGATTCAGCACCAGATGAATTGATTACGGAACTCTTTAGCCAATTCTGTTTAGGTAAATAGATCTTGAACCATATTAAAGGAGAACAAAACATGCGAGAATATGACGCAGCGCACTACGACGTGATTGTCGTCGGTGCCGGCCATGCAGGTTCCGAAGCGGCATTAGCTGCTGCACGAATGGGCCGCGAAACATTATTATTAACGATTAACTTAGATATGGTTGCTTTTATGCCATGTAACCCATCATTGGGTGGCCCGGCAAAAGGCATCGTGGTCCGTGAAATTGACGCCTTGGGTGGTCAAATGGGCCGCAATATCGATAAGACTTACATCCAAATGCGGATGCTAAATACAGGTAAAGGTCCAGCTGTCCGCGCATTACGCGCCCAAGCTGATAAGCATGCCTATCACCGGACAATGAAACGGACAATCGAAACGACGGATCACTTAACACTCCGTCAAGGCATTGCTGAATCATTGATCGTTGAAGACGGTGTCTGCAAAGGGATTGTGACTAACACGGGTGCTCGTTACAGTGCTGACAGTGTGATTTTAACAGCCGGAACAGCCTCACGAGGCAAGATTATCATTGGTGAATTAACGTATTCATCAGGTCCTAATAATTCAATTCCTTCTATTAAACTTTCAGAGAGTCTTGAAGATAACGGTTTTGTGTTGACGCGTTTTAAAACGGGGACACCACCACGAGTGGACGGCACAACGATCGACTTTTCAAAGACGGAAGAACAACCAGGGGATAAGGAACCGAACCACTTTAGTTTCGAAACACCTGATAGTGCTTATTTGAAAGACCAACTTTCTTGTTGGATGACGTACACGAATGATACGACGCATCAAGTGATTCGCGATAATCTCGACCGCGCCCCAATGTTTACCGGTGTGATTGAGGGTGTCGGCCCACGTTATTGCCCATCAATTGAAGATAAAATCGTCCGCTTCGCGGATAAGCCTCGTCACCAAATTTTCTTGGAACCAGAAGGTCGCGAAACAGAAGAATATTATGTTGGTGATTTCTCAACATCAATGCCAGAAGAAATCCAGCATAAAATGATTCATTCGATCGAAGGGTTAGAAAATGCCCAAATGATGCGTCCTGGTTATGCGATTGAATATGATGTCGTTGAACCATGGCAATTAAAACCAACTCTTGAAACCAAAGTGGTTGAAAATCTTTATACAGCCGGCCAAATGAACGGCACTTCCGGTTATGAAGAAGCTGCTGGTCAAGGTTTGATGGCCGGGATTAACGCCGCCCTCAAACAAACGGGCCGCGACCCATTCATTTTGGATCGAAGTGAAGCTTACATCGGGGTCTTAATCGATGACTTGGTTACTAAGGGGACTAAGGAACCTTACCGTCTATTAACCTCACGTGCGGAATACCGTTTAATGCTTCGTCACGATAATGCTGATTTACGTTTAACGGAAAAGGGTCATGAATTAGGTTTAATCAATGATGACCGTTTTGACAGTTATGAAGTGAAAAAAGCAGCGGTTGAAGCTGAATTAGCACGTTTAGAAAAGATTCGCTTAAAACCAACACCAGAAATCCAAGCCTTTTTAGCTGCTAAGGGTGAAGCACCACTTAAAGATGGTGTTTTAGCTAGTGACTTCTTAAAACGACCAGAAGTGAAGTATGCTGATTTAATTCAATTCATTCCAGCGGTTGAAGGAATCGATAATCGCGTTGTGGAACAAGTTGAAATCCAAGTCAAATACGCAGGGTATATTGATAAGGAAAAGGCTAAGATTGCGAAGTTAAAACGGATGGAAGCCAAGAAGATTCCAGCTAATATCGATTACGACGCAATTGAAGGACTTGCAACAGAAGGACGTCAAAAATTACAAAAAATTCAACCCGAAACACTTGCACAAGCAAGTCGGATTGGTGGGGTGAACCCAGCCGATATCGGGATTCTAAGCGTCTATATTCAACAAGGTAAGATTGCTAAGGTCAAATAGCCTGGTTGATAACTAGTCATTAGATATGTTAGAGTTAAGCATATATTGTCAATGGTAGAAAGCCAGCCGTTTCACATGAAACGGTTGGCTTTTTAGAGTCATGAAAGAAAAGTGAGGGAATCAAGTGATAACTGTTAGTGAAATGAGCTTAACGCTTTCTGGGCGTAAGTTATATGAAGATGTCAATTTGAAGTTTACACCTGGAAATTGTTATGGCGTGATCGGTGCCAATGGTGCAGGTAAGTCAACTTTTCTAAAATTATTAGAAGGTAAATTACAACCATCATCAGGCCACATCTCAATGGGCCCTAATGAACGGATGTCGAGTTTGAATCAAGATCACTACGCTTTTGAAGAATTTGAAGTGTTAGAGACCGTGATCCAAGGTCATAAGAAGTTATATGAAGTGATGCAAGCTAAGGATGCCCTATACGCTAAAGCTGAATTCACTGAAGAAGATGGGATGAAGGCTGCTGATCTAGAAGCTGAATTCGCTGAAATGAATGGTTGGGATGCTGAATCAGAAGCTGCTCAATTACTCCAAGCTTTAGGAATCGATGAATCTTTACACCATGTGAAGATGAGTGAATTGATGGAAGGGCAAAAGATTAAGGTTTTACTTGGTCAAGCGCTCTTTGGCAAACCTGATATCCTATTATTGGACGAACCAACTAATGGTTTGGACAGTGCCTCAGTTGAATGGTTAGAAAACTTCTTGGCTGACTTCCCGAACATTGTTATCGTTGTTTCCCATGACCGTTACTTCTTAAACCAAGTATGTACAATGATGTGTGATGTGGACTTCGGTCGCATCAAGACATTCGTTGGTAACTACGACTTCTGGTTAGAATCAAGTAAGTTGGCAGCTAAGTTACAATCAAACGTTAATGCTAAAAAAGAAGAACAAATCAAAGAATTACAAGACTTTATCGCACGTTTCAGTGCTAATGCTTCAAAATCAAAACAAGCTACTTCTCGTAAGAAGCAATTAGAGAAGATTACATTAGAAGATATCCAACCTTCTTCACGTCAATACCCATTCATTAAGTTCGATTTCGAACGTGAATTGGGAAATGACCTTTTACGGGTTGAGAACGTCTCAAAAACAATCGATGGTGTTAAAGTATTAGATAACATCAGCTTCTCAGTTAAGCCAGACGAAAAAGCAGCAATCGTTTCACGGAATGACGTTGCGACAGCTGTCTTAATGCAAATCTTAGCTGGTGAAGTAGAACCAGATAGTGGTACAGTGACATGGGGTGTGACGAGTCAACAATCATACTTACCAAGAGATACGAACTCAGCCTTTAATGATGACCAACTCATCATTTTAGACTGGTTACGTCAATTTGCTGCTAAGGGTGAAGACGACAATACCTTCTTACGTGGATTCTTAGGGAAGATGTTATTCTCTGGGGATGAAGTAACGAAGGAAATTAATGTCCTCTCTGGTGGGGAAAAGGTTCGTTGTATCCTATCTAAGATCATGCTTCAAAAATCAAACACCTTACTATTAGATGATCCAACTAACCATTTGGATTTGGAATCAATTACATCATTGAACGATGCCTTGATTGATTTCAAGGGTGCTTTGATTTTTACATCTCATGATCACCAATTTATTCAAACAATTGCAGATCACATCATTGAAGTTTCAGCTAACGGTTTAGTTGATCGTGCCGAAACAAACTATGATGAATTCTTAGCACATCCAGAATTACAAAAACAAGTTGCTAAACTATACGCTTAATAACGAGAGAAGACCCGCAGACACGCATTTGTGTCGCGGGTCTTCTTTTTTTGAATCTTTTTCAGAAAGTCCTTGTATCTGTTATTGTAAGTTGGTATACTAGTAAAGTTGTCGCAAGCGAGTAACTCAGTAATGAGTGAGGAAATAAATAATTAAAATGTTTTTGAAAAACACTTGTTATTTAATTCTAATCGTGATAACATATTATATGTTGCTTACGGAGCTATAACTTCTAAGTGATAAATAATTTTTAAAAGTGTTTGACAGATGATTGATTACATGATATAATTAAAAAGCTGTTTCAACACAGTAGATCTTTGAAAACTGAACAAAGTTTTGATAAACCAAATGTGTAGGGTCGCCCTTCGGGGCACAACATATTTGCGAAGTCAATTTCGCTAGCAAATAAATTAAGTAACAAAACAAGAGCTACAAACTTTTAATCGAGAGTTTGATCCTGGCTCAGGACGAACGCTGGCGGCGTGCCTAATACATGCAAGTCGAACGCACTCTCGTTTAGATTGAAGGAGCTTGCTCCTGATTGATAAACATTTGAGTGAGTGGCGGACGGGTGAGTAACACGTGGGTAACCTGCCCTAAAGTGGGGGATAACATTTGGAAACAGATGCTAATACCGCATAAAACCTAACACCGCATGGTGTAGGGTTGAAAGATGGTTTCGGCTATCACTTTAGGATGGACCCGCGGTGCATTAGTTAGTTGGTGAGGTAAAGGCTCACCAAGACCGTGATGCATAGCCGACCTGAGAGGGTAATCGGCCACACTGGGACTGAGACACGGCCCAGACTCCTACGGGAGGCAGCAGTAGGGAATCTTCCACAATGGACGAAAGTCTGATGGAGCAACGCCGCGTGAGTGAAGAAGGTTTTCGGATCGTAAAACTCTGTTGTTGGAGAAGAATGTATCTGATAGTAACTGATCAGGTAGTGACGGTATCCAACCAGAAAGCCACGGCTAACTACGTGCCAGCAGCCGCGGTAATACGTAGGTGGCAAGCGTTGTCCGGATTTATTGGGCGTAAAGCGAGCGCAGGCGGTTTCTTAAGTCTGATGTGAAAGCCTTCGGCTCAACCGAAGAAGTGCATCGGAAACTGGGAAACTTGAGTGCAGAAGAGGACAGTGGAACTCCATGTGTAGCGGTGAAATGCGTAGATATATGGAAGAACACCAGTGGCGAAGGCGGCTGTCTGGTCTGTAACTGACGCTGAGGCTCGAAAGCATGGGTAGCAAACAGGATTAGATACCCTGGTAGTCCATGCCGTAAACGATGAGTGCTAGGTGTTGGAGGGTTTCCGCCCTTCAGTGCCGCAGCTAACGCATTAAGCACTCCGCCTGGGGAGTACGACCGCAAGGTTGAAACTCAAAGGAATTGACGGGGGCCCGCACAAGCGGTGGAGCATGTGGTTTAATTCGAAGCAACGCGAAGAACCTTACCAGGTCTTGACATCCTTTGACCACTCTAGAGATAGAGCTTTCCCTTCGGGGACAAAGTGACAGGTGGTGCATGGTTGTCGTCAGCTCGTGTCGTGAGATGTTGGGTTAAGTCCCGCAACGAGCGCAACCCTTATTACTAGTTGCCAGCATTTAGTTGGGCACTCTAGTGAGACTGCCGGTGACAAACCGGAGGAAGGTGGGGACGACGTCAAATCATCATGCCCCTTATGACCTGGGCTACACACGTGCTACAATGGATGGTACAACGAGTTGCGAGACCGCGAGGTTTAGCTAATCTCTTAAAACCATTCTCAGTTCGGATTGTAGGCTGCAACTCGCCTACATGAAGCCGGAATCGCTAGTAATCGCGGATCAGCATGCCGCGGTGAATACGTTCCCGGGCCTTGTACACACCGCCCGTCACACCATGAGAGTTTGTAACACCCAAAGCCGGTGAGGTAACCCTTCGGGGAGCCAGCCGTCTAAGGTGGGACAGATGATTAGGGTGAAGTCGTAACAAGGTAGCCGTAGGAGAACCTGCGGCTGGATCACCTCCTTTCTAAGGAATAATACGGAAAACCTTGTACATTTGCGAAATCAAAACTTTGTTTAGTTTTGAGAGGTCTACTCTCAAACTTTGTTCTTTGAAAACTGGATAATAAGTAATATATTAGTTTTAAAAGCCGAGAAAAACATTGCGTTTTAAAGAGTTTTTTAATAATAGAAATATGAATTAGTTCATATCGCTAAACTCAAATAATAACCCTTTACCGTAGGTAAAGATAGGTTAAGTTATAAAGGGCGCATGGTGGATGCCTTGGCACTAGGAGCCGATGAAGGACGGTACTAACACCGATATGCTTCGGGGAGCTGTAAGTAAGCTTTGATCCGGAGATTTCCGAATGGGGGAACCCAATACTTTTAATCGAGTATTATCATTAAGTGAATACATAGCTTAATGAAGGTAGACGAGGGGAACTGAAACATCTAAGTACCTTCAGGAAGAGAAAGAAAAATCGATTCCCTAAGTAGCGGCGAGCGAACGGGGAAGAGCCCAAACCAAGAAGCTTGCTTCTTGGGGTTGTAGGACAGAACTTTGGAGTTACCAAGTTAAGTTGTAATCGAATCAGCTGGGAAGCTGAGTCAAAGAGTGTGATAACCACGTAGATTAAACAACTTAACCTCCGTTCTGGATCCTGAGTACGGCGGAACACGTGAAATTCCGTCGGAATCCGGGAGGACCATCTCCCAAGGCTAAATACTCCCTAGTGACCGATAGTGAACCAGTACCGTGAGGGAAAGGTGAAAAGCACCCCGGAAGGGGAGTGAAATAGATCCTGAAACCATGTGCCTACAATTAGTCAAAGCTCGTTAATGAGTGATGGCGTGCCTTTTGTAGAATGAACCGGCGAGTTACGTTTATATGCGAGGTTAAAGTGAAAAGCTGGAGCCGTAGCGAAAGCGAGTCTGAAATGGGCGAGTGAGTATATAGATGTAGACCCGAAACCAAGTGACCTACCCATGTCCAGGTTGAAGGTGTGGTAAAACACACTGGAGGACCGAACCCACGTCAGTTGAAAATGGCGGGGATGAGGTGTGGGTAGCGGTGAAATTCCAATCGAACTTGGAGATAGCTGGTTCTCTCCGAAATAGCTTTAGGGCTAGCCTCGGAATATTGGATCATGGAGGTAGAGCACTGTTTGGACTAGGGGCCCGTCATGGGTTACTGAATTCAGATAAACTCCGAATACCATTGATTTAGTTCCGGGAGTCAGACTGCGAGTGATAAGATCCGTAGTCGAAAGGGAAACAGCCCAGATCACCAGTTAAGGTCCCAAAATTTATGTTAAGTGGAAAAGGATGTGGCGGTGCACAGACAACTAGGATGTTGGCTCAGAAGCAGCCACCATTTAAAGAGTGCGTAATAGCTCACTAGTCGAGTGCCGCTGCGCCGAAAATGTACCGGGGCTAAACATAATACCGAAACTGTGGGTGGACACGTAAGTGTCCGCGGTAGGAGAGCGTTCTAAGGGCGATGAAGCTAGATCGTAAGGACTAGTGGAGCGCTTAGAAGTGAGAATGCCGGCATGAGTAGCGAAAGATCAGTGAGAATCTGATCCACCGTATGACTAAGGTTTCCTGGGGAAGGCTCGTCCTCCCAGGGTTAGTCGGGACCTAAGGCGAGGCCGAGAGGCGTAGTCGATGGATAACAGGTTGATATTCCTGTACTAGTTTATTTTGTTTGAATGATGGAGGGACGCAGGAAGCTAAGGAATGCACACGACTGGAAATGTGTGTCCAAGCAATAAGTCTTGAGTTGAGTGAAATGCTTGATTCTTTAAGGACAAGTTGTGATGGGGAGCGAAATTAAGTAGCGAAGTTCCTGATGTTACACTGCCAAGAAAAGCTTCTAGTGAGAAATAAACTACCCGTACCGTAAACCGACACAGGTGGTCGAGGAGAATATCCTAAGGTGAGCGAGTGAACTCTCGTTAAGGAACTCGGCAAAATGACCCCGTAACTTCGGGAGAAGGGGTGCTGACCGTCAGGTCAGCCGCAGTGAATAGGCCCAAACAACTGTTTATCAAAAACACAGGTCTCTGCAAAATCGTAAGATGACGTATAGGGGCTGACGCCTGCCCGGTGCTGGAAGGTTAAGAGGATGAGTTAGCGCAAGCGAAGCCCAGAATTGAAGCCCCAGTAAACGGCGGCCGTAACTATAACGGTCCTAAGGTAGCGAAATTCCTTGTCGGGTAAGTTCCGACCCGCACGAAAGGCGTAATGATTTGGGCACTGTCTCAACGAGAGACTCGGTGAAATTATAATACCCGTGAAGATGCGGGTTACCCGCGACAGGACGGAAAGACCCCATGGAGCTTTACTGTAGCTTGATATTGAGTGTTTGTACAGTTTGTACAGGATAGGTAGGAGCCGTAGAAATCGGAACGCTAGTTTCGATTGAGGCGTTGGTGGGATACTACCCTAACTGTATGACCACTCTAACCCGCGCCACTTAGCGTGGCGGGAGACAGTGTCAGGTGGGCAGTTTGACTGGGGCGGTCGCCTCCTAAAGTGTAACGGAGGCGCTCAAAGGTTCTCTCAGAATGGTTGGAAATCATTCGTAGAGTGTAAAGGTATAAGAGAGCTTGACTGTGAGATTGACAAATCGAGCAGGGACGAAAGTCGGACTTAGTGATCCGGTGGTTCCGTATGGAAGGGCCATCGCTCAACGGATAAAAGCTACCCTGGGGATAACAGGCTTATCTCCCCCAAGAGTCCACATCGACGGGGAGGTTTGGCACCTCGATGTCGGCTCATCGCATCCTGGGGCTGTAGTCGGTCCCAAGGGTTGGGCTGTTCGCCCATTAAAGCGGTACGCGAGCTGGGTTCAGAACGTCGTGAGACAGTTCGGTCCCTATCCGTCGCGGGCGCAGGAAATTTGAGAGGAGCTGTCCTTAGTACGAGAGGACCGGGATGGACATACCTCTGGTGTACCAGTTGTGCCGCCAGGCGCATCGCTGGGTAGCTATGTATGGCAGGGATAAACGCTGAAAGCATCTAAGTGTGAAGCCCCCCTCGAGATGAGATTTCCCATTCCTTTATGGAAGTAAGACCCCTGAAAGATGATCAGGTAGATAGGCTAGGAGTGGAAGTACAGCGATGTATGGAGCGGACTAGTACTAATCGGTCGAGGACTTAACCAAAGGTGCAATGTTTGGCTTTTGAAATGAAAATATTACTTATTATGCAGTTTTGAGAGAACGAAGTTCTTCTCAGTGCGAAAGCACAAAATAGTGTGGTGGCGATAGCAAGAAGGATACACCTGTTCCCATGTCGAACACAGTAGTTAAGCTTCTTAGCGCCGATAGTAGTTGGTGGGAAACTACCTGCGAGGATAGGACGTTGCCACGCAATTTAAAAAGGTTGAACCTTAGGGTTCAGCCTTTTTGTTGTCTAATTTAGAATAATTAAATACTGAAATGGCGTGCAATAGATCTATTTTGAATAAATATAATATTTATGTCGAAAAAGCTTGACCATTGGGATTTAACTTGGTAAGATATAAAAGTTGTCTCAAACGAGTAGCTCAGTAATGAGTGAGGAAATAAATAATTAAAATGTTTTTGAAAAACACTTGTTATTTAATTCTAATCGTGATAACATATTATATGTTGCTTACGGAGCTATAACTTCTAAGTAATAAATAATTTTTAAAAGTGTTTGACAGATGATTGATTACATGATATAATTAAAAAGCTGTTTCAACACAGTAGATCTTTGAAAACTGAACAAAGTTTTGATAAACCAAATGTGTAGGGTCGCCCTTCGGGGCACAACATATTTGCGAAGTCAATTTCGCTAGCAAATAAATTAAGTAACAAAACAAGAGCTACAAACTTTTAATCGAGAGTTTGATCCTGGCTCAGGACGAACGCTGGCGGCGTGCCTAATACATGCAAGTCGAACGCACTCTCGTTTAGATTGAAGGAGCTTGCTCCTGATTGATAAACATTTGAGTGAGTGGCGGACGGGTGAGTAACACGTGGGTAACCTGCCCTAAAGTGGGGGATAACATTTGGAAACAGATGCTAATACCGCATAAAACCTAACACCGCATGGTGTAGGGTTGAAAGATGGTTTCGGCTATCACTTTAGGATGGACCCGCGGTGCATTAGTTAGTTGGTGAGGTAAAGGCTCACCAAGACCGTGATGCATAGCCGACCTGAGAGGGTAATCGGCCACACTGGGACTGAGACACGGCCCAGACTCCTACGGGAGGCAGCAGTAGGGAATCTTCCACAATGGACGAAAGTCTGATGGAGCAACGCCGCGTGAGTGAAGAAGGTTTTCGGATCGTAAAACTCTGTTGTTGGAGAAGAATGTATCTGATAGTAACTGATCAGGTAGTGACGGTATCCAACCAGAAAGCCACGGCTAACTACGTGCCAGCAGCCGCGGTAATACGTAGGTGGCAAGCGTTGTCCGGATTTATTGGGCGTAAAGCGAGCGCAGGCGGTTTCTTAAGTCTGATGTGAAAGCCTTCGGCTCAACCGAAGAAGTGCATCGGAAACTGGGAAACTTGAGTGCAGAAGAGGACAGTGGAACTCCATGTGTAGCGGTGAAATGCGTAGATATATGGAAGAACACCAGTGGCGAAGGCGGCTGTCTGGTCTGTAACTGACGCTGAGGCTCGAAAGCATGGGTAGCAAACAGGATTAGATACCCTGGTAGTCCATGCCGTAAACGATGAGTGCTAGGTGTTGGAGGGTTTCCGCCCTTCAGTGCCGCAGCTAACGCATTAAGCACTCCGCCTGGGGAGTACGACCGCAAGGTTGAAACTCAAAGGAATTGACGGGGGCCCGCACAAGCGGTGGAGCATGTGGTTTAATTCGAAGC
This sequence comes from Latilactobacillus parasakei, assembly GCF_049674265.1. Classification (NCBI taxonomy): domain Bacteria; kingdom Bacillati; phylum Bacillota; class Bacilli; order Lactobacillales; family Lactobacillaceae; genus Latilactobacillus; species Latilactobacillus parasakei. The sequence continues at coordinate 1,560,071 of NZ_CP186861.1, forward strand.
AACGCGAAGAACCTTACCAGGTCTTGACATCCTTTGACCACTCTAGAGATAGAGCTTTCCCTTCGGGGACAAAGTGACAGGTGGTGCATGGTTGTCGTCAGCTCGTGTCGTGAGATGTTGGGTTAAGTCCCGCAACGAGCGCAACCCTTATTACTAGTTGCCAGCATTTAGTTGGGCACTCTAGTGAGACTGCCGGTGACAAACCGGAGGAAGGTGGGGACGACGTCAAATCATCATGCCCCTTATGACCTGGGCTACACACGTGCTACAATGGATGGTACAACGAGTTGCGAGACCGCGAGGTTTAGCTAATCTCTTAAAACCATTCTCAGTTCGGATTGTAGGCTGCAACTCGCCTACATGAAGCCGGAATCGCTAGTAATCGCGGATCAGCATGCCGCGGTGAATACGTTCCCGGGCCTTGTACACACCGCCCGTCACACCATGAGAGTTTGTAACACCCAAAGCCGGTGAGGTAACCCTTCGGGGAGCCAGCCGTCTAAGGTGGGACAGATGATTAGGGTGAAGTCGTAACAAGGTAGCCGTAGGAGAACCTGCGGCTGGATCACCTCCTTTCTAAGGAATAATACGGAAAACCTTGTACATTTGCGAAATCAAAACTTTGTTTAGTTTTGAGAGGTCTACTCTCAAACTTTGTTCTTTGAAAACTGGATAATAAGTAATATATTAGTTTTAAAAGCCGAGAAAAACATTGCGTTTTAAAGAGTTTTTTAATAATAGAAATATGAATTAGTTCATATCGCTAAACTCAAATAATAACCCTTTACCGTAGGTAAAGATAGGTTAAGTTATAAAGGGCGCATGGTGGATGCCTTGGCACTAGGAGCCGATGAAGGACGGTACTAACACCGATATGCTTCGGGGAGCTGTAAGTAAGCTTTGATCCGGAGATTTCCGAATGGGGGAACCCAATACTTTTAATCGAGTATTATCATTAAGTGAATACATAGCTTAATGAAGGTAGACGAGGGGAACTGAAACATCTAAGTACCTTCAGGAAGAGAAAGAAAAATCGATTCCCTAAGTAGCGGCGAGCGAACGGGGAAGAGCCCAAACCAAGAAGCTTGCTTCTTGGGGTTGTAGGACAGAACTTTGGAGTTACCAAGTTAAGTTGTAATCGAATCAGCTGGGAAGCTGAGTCAAAGAGTGTGATAACCACGTAGATTAAACAACTTAACCTCCGTTCTGGATCCTGAGTACGGCGGAACACGTGAAATTCCGTCGGAATCCGGGAGGACCATCTCCCAAGGCTAAATACTCCCTAGTGACCGATAGTGAACCAGTACCGTGAGGGAAAGGTGAAAAGCACCCCGGAAGGGGAGTGAAATAGATCCTGAAACCATGTGCCTACAATTAGTCAAAGCTCGTTAATGAGTGATGGCGTGCCTTTTGTAGAATGAACCGGCGAGTTACGTTTATATGCGAGGTTAAAGTGAAAAGCTGGAGCCGTAGCGAAAGCGAGTCTGAAATGGGCGAGTGAGTATATAGATGTAGACCCGAAACCAAGTGACCTACCCATGTCCAGGTTGAAGGTGTGGTAAAACACACTGGAGGACCGAACCCACGTCAGTTGAAAATGGCGGGGATGAGGTGTGGGTAGCGGTGAAATTCCAATCGAACTTGGAGATAGCTGGTTCTCTCCGAAATAGCTTTAGGGCTAGCCTCGGAATATTGGATCATGGAGGTAGAGCACTGTTTGGACTAGGGGCCCGTCATGGGTTACTGAATTCAGATAAACTCCGAATACCATTGATTTAGTTCCGGGAGTCAGACTGCGAGTGATAAGATCCGTAGTCGAAAGGGAAACAGCCCAGATCACCAGTTAAGGTCCCAAAATTTATGTTAAGTGGAAAAGGATGTGGCGGTGCACAGACAACTAGGATGTTGGCTCAGAAGCAGCCACCATTTAAAGAGTGCGTAATAGCTCACTAGTCGAGTGCCGCTGCGCCGAAAATGTACCGGGGCTAAACATAATACCGAAACTGTGGGTGGACACGTAAGTGTCCGCGGTAGGAGAGCGTTCTAAGGGCGATGAAGCTAGATCGTAAGGACTAGTGGAGCGCTTAGAAGTGAGAATGCCGGCATGAGTAGCGAAAGATCAGTGAGAATCTGATCCACCGTATGACTAAGGTTTCCTGGGGAAGGCTCGTCCTCCCAGGGTTAGTCGGGACCTAAGGCGAGGCCGAGAGGCGTAGTCGATGGATAACAGGTTGATATTCCTGTACTAGTTTATTTTGTTTGAATGATGGAGGGACGCAGGAAGCTAAGGAATGCACACGACTGGAAATGTGTGTCCAAGCAATAAGTCTTGAGTTGAGTGAAATGCTTGATTCTTTAAGGACAAGTTGTGATGGGGAGCGAAATTAAGTAGCGAAGTTCCTGATGTTACACTGCCAAGAAAAGCTTCTAGTGAGAAATAAACTACCCGTACCGTAAACCGACACAGGTGGTCGAGGAGAATATCCTAAGGTGAGCGAGTGAACTCTCGTTAAGGAACTCGGCAAAATGACCCCGTAACTTCGGGAGAAGGGGTGCTGACCGTCAGGTCAGCCGCAGTGAATAGGCCCAAACAACTGTTTATCAAAAACACAGGTCTCTGCAAAATCGTAAGATGACGTATAGGGGCTGACGCCTGCCCGGTGCTGGAAGGTTAAGAGGATGAGTTAGCGCAAGCGAAGCCCAGAATTGAAGCCCCAGTAAACGGCGGCCGTAACTATAACGGTCCTAAGGTAGCGAAATTCCTTGTCGGGTAAGTTCCGACCCGCACGAAAGGCGTAATGATTTGGGCACTGTCTCAACGAGAGACTCGGTGAAATTATAATACCCGTGAAGATGCGGGTTACCCGCGACAGGACGGAAAGACCCCATGGAGCTTTACTGTAGCTTGATATTGAGTGTTTGTACAGTTTGTACAGGATAGGTAGGAGCCGTAGAAATCGGAACGCTAGTTTCGATTGAGGCGTTGGTGGGATACTACCCTAACTGTATGACCACTCTAACCCGCGCCACTTAGCGTGGCGGGAGACAGTGTCAGGTGGGCAGTTTGACTGGGGCGGTCGCCTCCTAAAGTGTAACGGAGGCGCTCAAAGGTTCTCTCAGAATGGTTGGAAATCATTCGTAGAGTGTAAAGGTATAAGAGAGCTTGACTGTGAGATTGACAAATCGAGCAGGGACGAAAGTCGGACTTAGTGATCCGGTGGTTCCGTATGGAAGGGCCATCGCTCAACGGATAAAAGCTACCCTGGGGATAACAGGCTTATCTCCCCCAAGAGTCCACATCGACGGGGAGGTTTGGCACCTCGATGTCGGCTCATCGCATCCTGGGGCTGTAGTCGGTCCCAAGGGTTGGGCTGTTCGCCCATTAAAGCGGTACGCGAGCTGGGTTCAGAACGTCGTGAGACAGTTCGGTCCCTATCCGTCGCGGGCGCAGGAAATTTGAGAGGAGCTGTCCTTAGTACGAGAGGACCGGGATGGACATACCTCTGGTGTACCAGTTGTGCCGCCAGGCGCATCGCTGGGTAGCTATGTATGGCAGGGATAAACGCTGAAAGCATCTAAGTGTGAAGCCCCCCTCGAGATGAGATTTCCCATTCCTTTATGGAAGTAAGACCCCTGAAAGATGATCAGGTAGATAGGCTAGGAGTGGAAGTACAGCGATGTATGGAGCGGACTAGTACTAATCGGTCGAGGACTTAACCAAAGGTGCAATGTTTGGCTTTTGAAATGAAAATATTACTTATTATGCAGTTTTGAGAGAACGAAGTTCTTCTCAGTGCGAAAGCACAAAATAGTGTGGTGGCGATAGCAAGAAGGATACACCTGTTCCCATGTCGAACACAGTAGTTAAGCTTCTTAGCGCCGATAGTAGTTGGTGGGAAACTACCTGCGAGGATAGGACGTTGCCACGCAATTTAAAAAGGTTGAACCTTAGGGTTCAGCCTTTTTTTGTTAGATTATCTTATGAATATCTACTATACTATATGAAAGATAACTATAGAACAACGTTAAACACTAGACCTCTAATTTTTATTGAGTCCAGAATGGTTGGAAAGTTACTAGTAAAAAAGTTTCCATTGAATAAATACGTAGACAAGTTATCGAAGAAGTTTTACTACAATTGCTATCAATTAATGGGTGTTTGGATATCAGGATTCTTTGGTTCTGGTAAATCTCATTTTTTAAAGATATTAAGCTATCTAATTGATAACCGAAAGACAGTTAAAGGACGCAGTTAAGTGAGCTAGTAAGTGCTTTAGTTGCTTACTGCGACGAACAAATTTATAACAGCTGATCATGGTTTTATATTTGAATAATATATGTCACAATCGATAGATAAAGTGGGTAGCCCTACGCAGTATTTGGTTAGAAATAGACGGTTTTGGCTTAATCAACAGCCAACGACTGAGGAGCCATTATTGACCTTTAAACCACACAGCTTGCCGGATTATTATGCGCACACTCCTAGAGGATTAGAGCGATTAGCAATTCAAGGTGGTGGAAGTCGCTATGTTCACGGTGATGCTAGCCTGCAAGAATTGATGATTCCGCTAATAGCGATTAAGAACGATCGCCATGCCCAGCCTGTTAAACAGGTTGATTTAGCCTTATTAAATGAATTTACGATTATCAGTAGTTATCAATTTTCATTGAGCCTTATCCAAATTCAGGCAATTTCAAGTAATCGTCGAAGTAAAGAGGTTATTGTATACGTTGAAAATAAAGATGGGTATCTTATTTCGAATAAATTAACGTTAATTGCAGATTATCGGCAGGATAGTTCTAATAATCGTGTGTTGACGGGAAATATTATTATACAAAGTTCATTAAATGAGCGATATCAACCAGCTAGAATTATTATTGAAAATATCATTGATCCTAACGATCGACAGGAGATATCAGTGATGTTAGATTTACCTGAAATTGATTAAATGATTGTTATTAGTAAATATACTTGGTATAATGTTGTTGAACAAGCGGGGTCGCTCCCTACTTATTCTTCATCTTAACCGAGTGTTTGAAGGACACAATAGTAATTGGACCCTGTATAGGGTGCCAGTAAAGCTATAGCCCCTAATCATTTATGATTAGGGGCTATCTTTTTGTACGTAATGTTAGCGCTTTAAAAGGTGTTTTGAAGAGGTTTTGATTAATTTCATAGTAGTAATAGTTGCCGATAATAGCTATAATGACAAAGAAAGGAGGTTTGACCAATTTTTAAGTAAACAATAAAGAGTTCATACAGATTGTTTTTTAAAATAATCGATAAGATCTCATTATTTATAGATTCTTATTCTGAAATCAGAGTGAGAGTTTCCGGTATAAAAGTAATTACCAAAGTAATAAGAATACTTTAAATAAACTATTATTTCCTTCAAATAATGATTGATGAAGAAAAATTAAACGGACTTGTCGCACAAGTCACAGAAATATGAAATAAAAAGGAGTGGACTTAATGGGTTACAAAATCGGGTTGGATTTGGGGATTGCTTCAATTGGCTATTCAGTTTTAGCGACCGATGAGAACGGTGTTCCCTTCAAGATTTTACAAATGAACTCCGTTATATTCCCAAGAGCAGAACAACCTAAAACTGGGGCTTCATTATCGGCGCCACGGCGTGATAAACGTGGATTACGTCGACGTAATCGGCGGACTAATTTTAGAAAGTATCGGACGAAACGGTTATTTATTAATGAAGGAATATTGTCCGAGAAACAGATTGAAAATATATATAAAGATCCTAAATTTGAACGGTCAATTTATGAATTAAGAGTGGCCGGGTTAGATCGGCTATTAACAAATGAAGAGCTGTTTCGGGTGCTTTATTATTTCGTTACGCATCGTGGGTTTAAATCAAATCGTAAGTTTGAATTAGATCCGAGTGACCCAGCTGATAAAAAGCAGATGGGGTTATTACTGAATTCAATCGAAGAAATCAAAAAGGACTTAGCTGAAAAGAATTATCGAACGGTGGGGGAACTTTATCTAAATGACGCCAAATACGCTGAGCATAAACGGAATAAAGCGTATGTTGATGGTTATTTAGGAACACCGAGTCGTGATCTATTATATGCTGAAATTGAAAAGTTATTTGCGGCTCAAAAGTCATTTGGCAATCCAGTAATTACGTCTCATTTTGAACAGGTTTATTTATCTGGCTATACAGATAAAAACGGACAAGAACACGCTGGTATTTTTATGGCACAACGGGACTTCGACGAAGGGCCTGGTGCAGGTCCTTATGCTGGTGATCAAATTTTAAAAATGATTGGTCGCTGTACGTTTGAACCAAATGAAAATCGGGCGGCCAAAGCAACCGCCACTTTTGAGTACTTCAATTTATTGCAAAAAGTAAATAGTTTACAGTATCGAGAAATGGTTGGTGGCGACTTTAAACCACTAACTGGTGAGCAACGGGATCTGTTAATCCAAGCAGCTTATCAGAGACAAGCACTTAAATACACGCAAGTTCGTAAATTATTGAAGTTAAATGATGAAGCTAGTTTTAACTTATTAACATACAGCGCCAAAGAGGATAAGGTTAAGACTGAAGGTACCAAGTTTATTGCAATGAATGCTTATCATAAACTTGCCAAAGTATTACCAGAGGAATTGATGGCAAATACGGCCCTGTTGGATCATATCGGGTTTGCGCTAACTGCCTATTCAAGTGATAAACGGCGTCGTCGATATTTTGAAGAAGAATTAAAATTACCAGAAGCAATTATTGAAAAATTATTAGGGTTAAACTTCTCCAAATTTGGTCATTTATCTCTAAAAGCAATGCAGAATATTATTCCATACTTAGAAATGGGTCAAGTTTATAGCGAAGCAGCGGAAAATGCGGGCTATGATTTTAAGTCAAAACAAATTAATTTTGATGAAGATATCACGAATCCAGTTGTTCGGCGCACTGTTTATAAAACAATTAAAGTCGTAAAACAAATTATTAGACGCTATGGTAAACCTGACAGCATAAATATTGAATTAGCGCGCGAACTTGGAAAGACTTTAGAAAAACGAAAAGAGATCACGAAGCAACAAGAAGAAGGTCGGCAACGTAATGAAAAAGTTGCTGAGAAACTTCGAGAATTAGGACTTAATGTTAATGGGGAAAATATTATTCGCTACAAGTTATTTGAGGAACAAAATGAATTTGACCCCTATACTGGCCAAAAAATTAAGTTAACGCAGGCTTTTACGGGTAGCTATGATATTGACCACATTATTCCATATAGTATTAGTTTTGATGATAGTTATGGGAATAAGGTTTTAACGAGTTCAGCCGCCAATCGTGAAAAGGGTAACCGGATTCCGCTTGACTATCTAGCAGATCAACCGGATCGCATTGCTAAGTTAGAAGCGATTGCGACTAATTCGATTCACAATCCGCGTAAACGGGATAAGTTATTGAAGCGTCAATTGAGTAAGGATGAAGTGTCGGGGTGGAAGAAGCGCAATATTAATGATACACGGTATATTTCAAAAGTACTCTACAATTACTTCCGTAATGAAATAGAATTCTCCGAGACGCTAGATAAGAAGCAACGTGTATTGGCCTTAAATGGCGAGGTGACTTCTAAGATTCGTGGCCGGTGGGGAATTCGGAAGGTCCGTGAAAATGGTGATGTGCATCATGCTGTTGATGCGGTTGTCATTGGCGCTATCTCACCTACATTTATCCGTAAAGTAACTCATTATAGTTATAACCAAGAAGTGAAGTATAATAAGGCGCTTTGGCATACAGAGGAACTAAACGATAATGAGTATGCCGAAGAAAGTCAAAAATTAAACGCGAAATTGTTTAGTAAAATTTTCAACGACTTTCCATTGCCCTGGGATCAATTCCGGGATGAGTTAGAAATGCGGACTGCTTCCGATCCTGCCGAATTTAGTAAGAATCATACTTGGCAACATTATACGGCCGAAGAATTAGCGGCATTGAAACCAATATTTGTCGTACGAACACCTAATCGAAAGGTGACGGGGCCAGCCCATCTTGATACGATTCGAAGTGGTAAATTGTTAAAAGAAGGCAAGGTTATTTCGCGCACCGCGATTACGAACCTAAAAATCAATAAAAAAGGTGTACTAGGAACCGGTGATGGTCCGTACTATAGTGATAATGGTGGCGGATCGGTTGTTGAAAAAGCTTTAATTGAAGCTTTAAATGCACATGATAATGATGGTAAAAAAGCATTTCCTAATGGTTATTTGGAGTATATGGATCACGGGACCAAGAAGTTGGTCCGTAAAGTGAAGATTGTTAAAAAGACGACGATTTCAACCGTTTTGGATAAAGGAAAATCAGCTGCTGACAATGGTTCGATGGTCAGGATTGATGTTTTCAAAACACCGAAGAAATACGTCTTTGTTCCGATTTACGTGAAGGATACGGTGGAAAAAGATTTGCCGATGCAGTATGTGACAAGAGATAAGATACATGCAGACTGGAATTATTTAACAGAGGATGATGAGTTTTTATTCTCGTTATACCAAGGGGATATGATTCATATTAAAGCGAAAAAAGGATTTAAACCGAAGTATAATAAAGAAAGATTAGATTCTGATCCAGAAATTGTAGCGGATTTCTATGGTTACTTTGACGGAGCTAATATATCGACTGCTAGTGTTCAAGTAAAAGCACATGATAATAGTTATTTTGCGACAGGTGTGGGAATCGCTACCTTACTGACTTTCGAGAAATATCAAATCGATTATTTCGGTGAATATCATCGAGTGAAAGAGAAAAAACGTTTAACCTTTAAATAAGATAAAAAGAGATGGTTTAATGGGCTTTCGTAATATCTACATTCAAAAACCGACTCGCTTAAGCATTCGGCGGCAACAGTTGGTGATACAACAAGAGGAAGATTATACAATACCGGTCGATGATATTAATAGTATTATGATTGACCATCCACAATGTACAATTACAACACCTGCCTTATCGGTATTAGCAGAGGCCGAAGTGGCGGTCTTTACTTGTGATCAAAAGCATCTCCCTTGTGCAATTATTTTACCGGTTGGTCAATATTTTAAAAAATTTGAAGCATTGACGATTCAAATGCATGTCCGTTCAAAACTAAAAGACCGACTTTGGCAGAAAGTAATGAAACAAAAAATTGCTAATCAAGCTAAGTGTTTAGAGCTGAATGGGAGACCATCTGTTGAGCTTGAAGTAATGGGCAAACAAGTGATTGAAAAGGATCGAAGTCATCAAGAATCGCAGGCAGCACGACTTTATTTCAGATTGTTGTTCAATGATCAATTTACCCGTCGGACAGATGATGTTTTAAACGGTGCGTTGAATTACGGTTATGCCATTATCCGTGGCGCAGTTGCGCGTGATATCTGTGCATACGGCTTTGAACCAGCGCTAGGATTATTCCATCATAACGAATTAAATCCGTTTAACTTAGCCGATGATTTAATGGAACCTTTTAGACCATTTGTCGATCTGTGGGTCAGTCAAAATATTGAACAATTGGAAGAGGTATTAACTTCGGAAAATAAACAAGCACTGTTTGCACTATTGTTTACAGAAGTATTGATTGATGGCGAGTATCATACGCTAAATAATGCTATTCATAAAGTAGTTTCCTCGTATACAATGTGTTGTCGAAATGATTCAGCTGCAGGACTAAAATTGCCGGAATTAGTTCTATTGCGAGCTCACGAGTATGAGTAAATATATGCGTTTATTAGTGATGTTTGATTTACCGGTGGTTAAGGCAGAAGATCGGCGGGCGGCCAGTAAATTCCGGCAGTATTTACTGGGTGAAGGTTATGTAATGATGCAATATTCTGTCTATTATCGGATTGTGAACGGCTATGATATGTCAAAAAAATATGAGTATCGATTAAATGATAATTTGCCCGAAAAGGGGTCAGTACGATTATTGATTGTGACAGAGAAACAGTTTGATGAAATGCGGTTACTTGTAGGGGATCGGTTACCTAATGAGGAAAAAGTTGATGGGAACCAGTTGACTACATTTTGACCATCAAAAAAGGCTCGATATCGTTATGATATCGGGCTTTTTTAGTGAAAGTATTTCATCTTAACCGAATGTTGAAGGAAACAATAGCAGAATTCCGAGTTGAGTCGATTAGGTTTAAATTTCATCTTAATCGAATGTTGAAGGAAACAATAGCAGCGCGTTACAAAAGGTGCTAACGTAATAAATTTCATCTTAACCGAATGTTGAAGGAAACAATAGCCTGATAGTATGTGTAGCTTCATAGAACATGATTTCATCTTAACCGAATGTTGAAGGAAACAATAGCACGCCTATACGATCAAGCTGATTAATAGCAATTTCATCTTAACCGAATGTTGAAGGAAACAATAGCGCGTCCATCACAACGCTTGAAACATAAATAATTTCATCTTAACCGAATGTTGAAGGAAACAATAGCTCCTTCCATTTGTTTTCTTTCTTTGGTCCGATTTCATCTTAACCGAATGTTGAAGGAAACAATAGCATTGTACTATGTCTACCAGAGACAAGAGGTATTTCATCTTAACCGAATGTTGAAGGAAACAATAGCTCGGCAAGATTGAGATTACCAATTCAACCGATTTCATCTTAACCGAATGTTGAAGGAAATACTGGTCAGAATCTATCCGGTTCGTGTATTTCGAATAAAGTAGAAGAAAGTCTTCCGGAAACGTACTAGAATCTTGTGTCCTTTATAAAAAGTATGATTGGGTGTTTTGTTCTACAATGGTATTATAACCTATAAGATAATGCAGCAAATGACTATATTAAGTGAGGTGTTCATCATGGGTGTTAAAATGATCGTTGTTGATATGGATGGGACTTTTTTGGACCAGAATAATCAATATAATCAGGCGCGGTTTGCACGGGTTTTTCAGGCGTTACAAACACGCCAAGTTAAGTTTGTAGTCGCTAGTGGGTCGCAATATCAACGGCTGCAAAATCAATTTGATCCGTATCGTCAGTCGTTAGATTTCATTTCTCAAAATGGGGCGATTGTGCATCATGGCAATGATTTATTGCGAGTAGACGCATTGGCTGATGATGATTTACAAGCGTTGTTAGCGTTAATTGCGAAGGGCTTTCCGGCGGGGCCAATTGTGCAAAAAACAATTTCTGGGTTGGCCCAAACGTATGTGCCGCGGCAGGCTTCACCTGAAACACTAGCAATCATTAAACAGTATTATCATGCGGTGACGTTGGTCGATCAATTTGATCAGTTGACGGGGCACTCAGTGAATGATCAAATTACCAAAGTCGGAATCACGTTTGGGCCGGATGTTGATTATTCACAGGCGGTTCAGCAGTTACGGGGCTCCTTACCAGCAGGTTTGATGAGTCAGAATTCGGGGTTTCAAACGGAGTTGATTGGTAATGTTGGTGTGGATAAAGTGAGCGGTCTACGTCAATTACAGACGCGTTACCAAATTACCGATGATGAATTGATGACTTTTGGGGATAACGAAAATGATTTGGGGATGCTGACGATGACGCCGTGGGGTTTTGCGATGCCTAATGCCTATGAGTCGATAAAAAAACAATCCGCTAACATTGCGTTAGCGGATCATAATCATGATGGTGTCTTGACGACGATTGAACATTACTTAAAGGAAGGTGTCATCGGATGACGGCGCACCAACAAAAACGGCTGATACTGGCGGTAAGTGTCGTCTTACTAGCACTGATTATTTTATTGATTGGTTGGCGCCATCAGAGGACGGTCATTGCCTTTTTAGCGCAATGGCAGGATTATCGGCAATATGTGTTGGATATCCGTCATCTGGGGCCGTATGCGTTCTTAGTGTTTGGTTTAGTGATGGTTGTGATGACAGTAATCCCTGGCGCGCCGACGTCCGCGGTTGCGATGCTCGTCGGGGTTTGCCTAGGGCATTGGGGTGGCTTTGTCGTTAATGCGATTGGTTTAACACTCGGGAATTTACTGCAAGTGCAGTTATTGACTAGAGTACGGGATCGCCGCCACAAAAAGCCGGATTCACGCGTTTATCGTGCGTTAGTTAAAATGCGGCATCCGGCCGTGGGCGTCTTGATTGGTTATGCAGTACCAATGATTCCGACTGCTTTTGTGAATCTAGCCGCCGGTGATACGCATTTAACGGCCAAAGCACAAAGCTGGGCTTGTTTAGCCGGTTCGACGATCGTTGCTTTTATTTACGCCTTTGCTGGGGACCTCTTAATCTTGAAACAAGATTGGAAGAGTCTCCTCATTCTATTGACGATTGCGGTTGTGATTGGCTTGGCGGAATACGGGATTCGTATGCGGCGCGATGCTGTTGTGCGAGGGACCGACTAGATAGTGAAAACGAGACGTTCATTGCCAGGAAGATGCCAGCCAGCTTCAACATCTGATAATGGTAGTGTCCGAGTTGTAAAAGTAAAAGGTTGTTCTTTTTCAGCGGTTAAAATGGCGTTCAATGATTTCATCATATTGATAGGCGCAACTGAACCTTGGCCGGAGCCGATTAAACGCAAAGCGACGGCGCGGAAGGCAGCCCCTGGAATGGGTGCGGTTTGGCCGGCAGATGAGCCGATTTCAACCCATTGCAAAAGTTGTTCGGCATTTTGACGGTGGGGGATGATGGCGGTCATGGCGTTTGCTGCAACGTCGCCCCAAAGATAATCAAGGACGATATCAACGTCACTGCCAGCTTTAGCGAGTTGAGCATTGCGTTGTGCGGGTTCTGCAGAGAGATCGACCAGTTGTGTAGCGCCTAAGTCAGTTAGTGTCTTGAGCTGCTCTGTATTGCGAGCGACGGCGATAATTTCTGAAGCGCCTAAGCGTTTGGCAATCTGAACGGCCATCATACCAGCGTTACCGGTAGCGCCTAAGATCATGACTTTTTGACCGGCACTAAAATTGGCACGGTAGTTTAGGGCCATCCAAGAAGAAAGCGCGGGATTCATCATGCCCGCTAATTTAATCGCATCAAGGCCATCGGGAACTGTTACCCAGTGGCCTTTTTTGACGGCGACTTGTTCAGCAAAAGTACCTTCGCTGGCGAAATAAACTTGTTCGCCGGTTGGTAAAGTGCCAATGCCATCGACACCGGGGATCATTGGTAGTTGGTCCGTCGATGTGTAGTGACTGCCGGCTGCTCCGGAGCGCGCCCGATTGGAAAGGGATGAGGCAATCACGTTAATGAGGACTTCATCTGGGTTAGGAATTGGTGTTGGAAATTGGTTATCAAATTTAGGATCTTGTTTAAAATCTGTTACGACTGCTGCTTTCATATTAAAAACCTCTTTTTTATAGGATTAATTACCGGTAATTGATTAGGGTGGAAATGACCCGGTTAATTGTAAAAATGAAAGATTCTTGTTTTTTAATTACCTGTAATGTAAAATTAGTATAGATTCTAAATTAATGAAAGTCAACAGATATATTATAGGTAATTAAAAATGTCTAAATTAACAAAACTCCAAGAAATGATCGCCAAATTACATGCTGAAAATGATCAAGATCCTGAGCGCGATTGGTTATTGCAGCATTTACAGACCAATAAAACACCGGAGATGATGGCCCAAGCCAAGAAACTGACGCATTCAGAATTGGCAATTTTGACCCAATTGGCACAGGCGGGTGAAGCAATCCCGTTTAAGCAGCTACAGGCGCAATCTGAATTGTCGCAAGGAATGTTATCGCGCTATATTCAGCGCCTCGCTAAGAACCGGTTGGTTGAAAAATTTCACACGCCGGAGAATCAAAAAGCCGTCGTACTAAGAATTACGGCCCGCGGGCAAGAAATCGGTGAGCTTCACCATCAATTACATCAACGGCAACGCCAAAACTATGAAGCTGTTTTAGCCAACTACTCCGAAGCCGAAGTTGAGACTATTGCGCAATTTATCGAACAGATGATAGCGGCGCGCGAAAATCTTTAACCCGAAATCTCAAAAACGGTTCGAAGTGACATATTGTGTCGCAATCATTTTTTATAATTATCATAGAAAGTGAGCGTGATGCTAAATGACAAAATATACAGCCGTTGATAGTTGGTTATACTGGTCAACTCCAAGCGACCTGACTGACGCAACGCCGGAAGAAGCCATCTTACCGTTATTCAAAGAAAATTATGAACCGGGTTTTCCAAGTGACATTGATAAAGCAGCCTTAGATCAAAAATTGAGTGCGGTGCAATACGTCTTTATCGGGTTGAACCCGGGCGATGCGGGCCCATTACCAGAATTATTCGGGAACTTCCACGGTGATCGCAAAAGTTGTGATTATCGGCTAGCGGCCATTACTTACGGTACTGCTGCGTGGGGTGGTTTCATCACGGATTTGGAAGGGTCATTAGAAAGTGACTCTAGCAAGGTTAAGGTGGGCCAGGCCAATGTAACAGCCTTACTCGATCACTTGAAGGACCTTGGCATTCCACAATCAGCAACCTTAATTGCTTTAGGCAGCAAGGTTTATAAGGCTCTGGAAGGCAATTTACCAGCAGGCTATCATCTCAGCCAATTAATGCACTATTCCGGAATGAACGGTCACTGGCGCTTTGAAAAGGAACGGAAAAAGGTGCGGCAAATAATTGAAACCCACACGGCATTGTAGCCGATTGAAAAAGGACTCTGAAAAGGGGCCTTTTTTTATGCATCAAAACAAATTTTAGTGCAACTAAGCTAAATTGAATCGCATTAGGTTAGTTGATTTGTTATTGTTGATTTTAAAGAGGAGGGATGTGGCTAATGCATTTTATTTTTAAATGGGGGTCCAATTATTCACCGGAGACAGTAGTGATTCAGGGGCATTCAAAGCACCAAGAATTAATAGAATCTGCCCTTAAATCACTGCAATTTGATCAAACAATTCAAGTTAGAAATAGGCAGAACGAACGGCAGCAAAAAATTTCTTTAGATACTGTTGAAGCTTTTACGTCAATGGGACATCTTTCTAAGGTCTACACAGTCGATGGTTCAATTTATTATTATGGGAGTACCTTAAAGCAGATGGCGGTATTCAACCAAATGGGCTTTTCAAGGATAAATAATACAACTGTTCTTAATCTCAATCAGGTTGTGAACTTTAAGGCCGGTAAGAATGCAAAATTAAGTGTATTTACACAATTGGGTAAGGAGTATGTTGTCAGTCGGCACTATGCACAACAGATAAAGGAGCGTTTAAATTGATAAAACAAATGAAGCAAGATTTTAGCCAAACAACTTTAATTGCAATTATTTGGGTGGCATTACTAGCGACAATCCAAGGAAACTCGATGAGCATATGGCGAATAATTGGTATTGGTTTATTAGTTGGAATTATATTTGGAGGTGTTTATCCATATCTATGGCATTTTTCAACATTAGGTGCAGTATGGAATATTGTAATTAGTACCGTATGTAATATTGGATTTCAGATTCTCGCGTTACTACTCTATTCACCTGAGTTGTTTAAGTGGATAGCGCCATACTTAATAATTACGTCAGTTATGACGTTTGGATTGCATCTCATCATTTTTTATTTTTATATGCGGCATTTAAATCGACAATTGGTAAAAGAATTAAATCAAATAAGCTAGTTAGAAGAATAATAGAATTTTTGGATAGAGGGTGCTGTTGCCGGTTTAATTGTTGGCAGGGTGCCCTTTTATAATTAACTTATAGCAGAAATACAAGCTATATGAGTATTAGCGTAGCTCAATTTTATAGCAGTAGTAGGGTATAATATATGAGAGGATTATCATGTGAATTATTGTGATTAATTAAGGTGTTAATTTAGATTGTAAACGGAACTACTGTATTGGGGGAAGCAAAAGTGAGTAGTCGTAAAGTTAGTTTAATAGATGATGAAAAACAGATGGATTTATTTGAAGTTACTGATGTGCAGAATTTAAAAAAGGAGCCTAGAGATAAAAATATTCCAGCAGAAGGTACAAAACAGACCAATGCATCAGCATCAGCATTTGGATGGCAATTTCAAATTATAGTAGGGATAATACTGTCGTTGGAAAATATAAAAAATCTGAACGAAGTAAAGATTGAAGGGAACACAGAAGATGTAGAATTATATTTAAATGATAGAAAACCAGTTTATGTACAGGTTAAATCAATACAAAAAAAGATATATGATGTGAAAGATAGTACCAAGATTACCGCGGCAATGAACACTCTAATTAATACTAGCAATATAACTAACGGTGGATATTCAGAGTTAATATATATAGCTAATTTTCGTAATCCATTAAATTTAGATGATGCGCTTATGCAGGCGAGTTGGATACCAGAAATGAATAAGACTTTTATCCGTACATATGAGTCTTTACCTGAGAAGGCTAAACAATTTGTTCAAGAAAGAATAGAAATGGCACAACGACAATTAGAAGAAAAATATACATCTAGTATAGAGAATTTTGATTTGCGGCGACTAAGAATAGGAACGATTCTGTTTGGATCAGACTCACAGGATGCACAACAATATTCAGTATTAGAAGGAACAATAAAGTATTTTTTTGAATTGGTGAAATTAGAAAAAGTTATAACTAAAGTGGACAGAGTAAAAAATATGTTAATTACGCATTACTTAAGTAATGCAGGAACTCAAGATACCACAGAAAAAAAGAGAAGAATAACTAAAGAAAGTTTAATTTGGAGAATCATTTTTGAAATTATAGATGATGTACCAGAAAGTTTCTTTGAAAATGCTCCTGCAGGGACACGAGGTGAATTAGAGACATATGAGAATGATTTTATTAAGCAACAAGTGGAAAGAATAGAAATTATTAATGGTATACAAAAAGGGTTAATGAGATATGCAGGTGGTAAATTGATAACGGGTAAGATTTGCGAAAAATTTGTAAAGGAAGAGTGGGATAAATATTTAGATATATTTCCTATAGATCATGAAGATAAGATTATACAGGAGTATGGAATAAAACTAATTATGACAAGAATTATTAACGGGAAGAGATTGATAGAAAAAATTGAAGAGGGGGTTAATATGAAATGAGATTATTAAAATTAACAATAAAGTATGATGGTGATGAAAGAACGTTTGATTTTTCTGACAAAACATTATTATTTAGTACCAACAATAGTGTAGGCAAAAGCACTATATTAAGATTGATTTTTTACGGACTAGGATACCCTGTACCAGGTACTTACGGAATGAAATTTTCAAAAGTAGATACTCAAGTTAGTTTCGAAAGAGATAATAGTTTATTTACTGTTATGAGAAAAGAAAATTATATAGAAATCAACCAGGATAATAGTTTTTTAACATCTAGAATACTAACCGGTAATGATGATACATGGTTTGCATACATTTGGGGTATAGATTCTATTAGAGTTTTGAGGAATATATTGGGCGCTATTTATATGGATCAAGATAAAGGTTGGACACTTTTAAATCGAGGGAAAGTTATAGGTAATATTCGATTTAACATACGTGATCTCTTAGTAGGATTATCTAGAAATGGTGAAAGTTTAGAAAATAAGTTAGTTCAGTTGCAGGAATTAAAAAGTGCTTTATCTCGTGTAAGACAGTTAATAGAGCTAAAGGAAAGTACTCTAGAGTATAAAAATAGTAATGTTGAGTCTTTGAGAGAAAAAGATGACACTAAGTTAATCGATAACTACAAGAATTTAAAATTAAAACTAAGAGTTGAAAAACAAGAATTACAAAAGGTTAGGAAAAGCTTTCTTGAGGAGGAAAACTTAAAAAATTATATTTTATCGCTAAATATAATTATTGATTATAATGGTAAAAATATAGTAGTTGATGATGATAACATTTTAAATTTTGATGATAACATTAATTTTTTGAAACAAAAATCAGCTATTATTCAAGAAAACATTGAGCAATTGAGGATTCAAATTACGGAGACTGAAAAAATACTTGCCGATAGTACCGCTAATTTATTTAGCGAAGTCGACGTAGTAGCAAGAGCATTTAGTGATATTTCTACAATTAATATTAATCATACAATATTATCAGCACGAGAAGAGGAGTTAAAATCGGCTATAGCAAGTCTTAACGATATTATAGAAAAAGAATTTATGGCTAATAATGAACTAATTGATGAAACTAGAGACTGGGTAAATATATTTGCAGAAAAACTTGGTATTTTAGATGTTGTTAAAGATAAAAAGTATATTTTTACACGAGATTTAAAGTCAATTAGCGGAACGATTTATTACAAAGTTGTATTTTCATTTAAAATGGCGTATATAAAAATTATAGAGAAATATACAAAGGTAAAATTACCGATTGTATTAGATTCGCCAAGTGGTAGAGAAGTTTCAGATAGGAATATTGCAGAAGTTATAAGAATATTAAATGAATATTTTGAACCAAATCAAATAATAATAGCTTCGATAAATAAATATGATTTGAAAAATATTGAAGAAATTGAATTAGTAGATAGAATTTTTGAAAATTAAAGGAGAAAAACGTACTAGGAGTACGTTTTTTTGTTTGTCTTCAAGTCAACTTGAAGGTGTATGATAATAAAAGTGGTTGAGCGGCTGAAGGAAGGTCGTTAATTGAGATAACTTATACTATAATAAGTAAAAATAGAAAATACGGAGTAAGTTGATAGTGAATAAGAAGAATACACTTTTAGTAACACTGGCATTATTATTATCAAATATGATGGCAGGGCTTGATGGGACAATCATCAATACGGCCTTGCCAGCAATCATTAGTGATTTGCATGGGATTCAATACATGGGCTGGATCGTTGCGGTCTTCTTGTTGGGGATGGCGGTGGCCACGCCCTTATGGAGTAAGTTGGGTGAACACATCGGCAATCGGCGGGCCTACCAATTGGCAACGTTATTGTTTGCAGTCAGTTCGATTTTTCAGGCGGTTTCTGGTAACATCGTTTTCTTCTTGATTGCTAGAACCGTCATGGGGATTGGCGCTGGTGGGATGAACACCTTGCCATTCATCATTTATGCTGATTTATACCAAGATTTGCGCAAGCGGGCGCAAGTTATCGGTTACGCCACCGCGAGTTATAGTGCGGCTTCGATTGTCGGGCCACTGATTGGTGGGTGGATTGTTGATACCTTTAGTTGGCACTGGGTCTTTTACATCAACGTGCCAATCGCATTGGTATCCATTCTCTGCGTGCGTTATTTCTTCAAAGAACAACCTAAGGCACATCTAAGTGGTAGCGTCGATTACTTGGGCGCCGGCATTATGATTACCAGTTTGGTGACGTTATTGACCGGGATTCAAATGATTGGGACCGGGTCGTTGACGCTGATTATTGGGTTAATCGTCGCAGGTTTGGCCTTGTTAGTTGTCTTATACCGAGTGGAAGATCGCGCGGCCGATCCAATCGTACCAAACCGGTTATTTAAAAATCCGCAATTGGTGACTGATTTTATCTTATTCGTCGTTTTATGGGGCGCGTTTATCGCGTTTAACATCTATATTCCAATGTGGGCGCAAGGGTTATTAGGCTTGAGCGCGTTACTCGGCGGGATGACGCAAATTCCAGGCGCGGTCACCAACCTGATTGGTTCGCTGGCTGGGCCGGCAGTTCAACCGCGCTTAGGGAAACACCGCGTGGTGACCTTGGGGACCGTCGCTTTTTTAATTGCCTTTAGTGGGATGTTAATGATGGGCGATCGGGCACCATTTTGGTTTTTATTATTGATGGGCGCTTTTGAAGGGTTCGGACTCGGGATGAGTTTTAACGTCTTGCAAATTAGTGTCCAAGAAGACGCTGAGACGCGCGATGTACCTATTGCGACCTCCTTTGCCTATCTCTTACGGATTCTGAGTCAAACGTTCATGTCGTCGATTTACGGCGTGATTTTGAATCATGCTTTAATGCAAGGGATTGCCAAATCACACGGGCAAATCACGATGGCGATGATGAACAAGTTGAGCAATCTCCAACGTGTGCACGAATTGCCAGCGCACCTCTTACCGGCAATGCGCGCGATTATGTACCAAGGCTTACACAATATTATGTTGATTGCGACAGTGCTCTTGGTGATTGTGCTGGCCTTTAATCTATGGTTACAAGGAAAAGCGAAAAAAGAAAATGTTATTTAAAAAAGTGTTGAAGGCCCAATCGGTCTTCAACACTTTTTTAGTAGTAATATTTCAAATCACTGGCGGGGCTTGGGTAGTTGTAGATTGTATCGGTGAGTTCAGCCGCGGTCGTGTGATTTTTAATGAGGGGTGTTAAATAATTGATCAATTCTTCGGCAATCGTGGTGTAGGCTGCCGCGCCGACGAGTTGGTTGGTTTGGCGGTCAAAAATCGTGGTCACGATGGCGTTTGGTTCCTTGATGCGATTGAAGGTGTACCAATTAGTGGTTGTTTGTTGGTTAAGTCGATATTGGTCGGGGTTTTCTTGCGCCGTTTTAACAGAGACACCGACTTGTGAAATCTGGGGGCTAGCGTAAACCGTATGTGGAATGAGTGGGTACGTAATGGGATCCGAATTGGTTTGGAGAAGTCGATCGGCTACATAGCGGCCTTCAAAACCGGCGACCGGTGTCAATTTGGGTTGTGGCCGGTCAACGACATCCCCAATAGCGTAGATGCGCGGATTACTGCTGACTAAGTGATCGTCTACTTGAATGCCGTGGTGGCCAGTGACAATGTCCGCTGCGGGTAAGTTGAGTTGGTCGATATTCGCGTGACGCCCGAGTGCGGCAAAAGCGGCATCTACGGTTAGCGTAAAGCCACCTGCGTTGTTGAGCACGAGGCCTTTTGCTGTCTCATGTACCTTGGTGACCGTCGTTTCGAAATGGAACTGAACCCCTTTATTTTGAAGGCTAGTAACCAGTTCGGTCGTCATGGCTTCGGGGAAATCGCGTAAAATCCGCTTGTTATGTTGAATGATATGGACTTCAGCACCCGCTGTGGCGGCGATGTTCGCTAACTCGATGGCGATATAACCGGCACCGATGAAGGCTATTTTAGCAGGGAGGTGATCCAGGTCTAAAAATTGATTGCTGGTCTGTAAAAGATCGCGTCCTTCAATTGCGGGGAGCGTTGGGGTTTGACCGGTTGCGATGATGAAGTGATCGGCCGTATAATCCGTTTCACCGACGCGTAAGTGGTGGTCGGCGATAAAGTGGGCGGTGCCGGTTACTGTACGAATGCCAGCACTTTGCAGACCGTTTAAAGTGCCGTCCGGAATTTGAGTGGTGTATTGGCGCTTGAAAGCCATGAGTTGGGGCCAGTTGATGTAACTGGTACCGACTAAACCACTAGCTTGCATGGCGTGCTGGTGGTCGATGGCTTCAACGGCCGAGTAGAGCATCTTTTTAGGGTCGCAGCCGCGATTGGGACAAGTGCCGCCCCATAAATCATTTTCGACGACTAAAACGGACTGCTGTTCCGCCAAACGATAAGCCGCTGCCAAGCCGCCAGGTCCGCCACCAATTACGATGGTGTCAAAATGTGTTTTCATATTAAACCCTCCTCAATTGATTGCTTTGGCTTCATCGTAGCACAGTGCAAAAGTGAATCAAAAAAATAAGATTGGCGGGTACAAGCACGTCAATTGGTTGGTCTTTTTGTAAGTGGTACAATAGATTAACAAATCGTTAAGTGGCAAAAGGAGTAGCGCATGATTGAATTTGAAGGTGTCACCAAACAATACGGGCAAAGCCGCGCGTTAGATGGTCTAACATTAACCATTCCAGACAATGGTCTATTTGTCTTGGTCGGCCCTAGTGGTAGCGGGAAAACAACCTCGGTCAAAATGATTAACCGGTTGATCGAACCAACTAGTGGGACGATTAAAATTGATGGGCAGCCAATTGACCAAATGGATTTGCAGACCCTCCGACTTAACATTGGCTATGTTTTACAAAATATCGCGCTTTTTCCGCATTTAACAATCGAAGAAAATATTACCATTCAACTCGAAGTTTTAAAGTGGTCTAAAGCTGACCGCCAAAAGCGTGCTCAGGAGCTGTTAACGCTGGTTAATTTAGATCCGGATAAATACGCCAACCGCTACCCTAGTGAGCTCTCAGGGGGCCAACAACAGCGAATTGGGATTATTCGGGCGCTGGCTACTAAACCGAAAGTGATTTTAATGGATGAACCGTTTAGTGCGCTCGACCCTGTGACGCGCACACAATTGCAAGATCTCGTATTGGATTTGCAAAAGCAATTGCATAATACGGTTGTTTTTGTGACCCATGATATGAAAGAAGCACTGCGTTTAGGGGATGAAATTGCGGTGATGCGGGCGGGTAGTATTCAACAAATTGGAACGGCCGAAGCGATTTTTAACCAACCGAAAAACGACTTTGTCCGCGAATTTTTCGATATTGAACGCCAACCAACGACATTGACGGTGCAAGATTTAGTGGCCGCTGATTTGGGGACCGTTGTTAGCGGGCAACCGGAAACGATTACCATGACAGCATCCATCAAGGCCTTGGCCCAAGCCTTAATCGCGCAACCTGAAGGGGTCATCGTGGCACTTGATGACCAAACACAACGGCAATTGACGACGACTGATTTAACGACGCTCATTGCGAAACGGGGGCTTTAATGATGATTCAACAGATTCAGCAGATTTTAACGACTCAATCGGGCGAATTATTGCAAGCGCTCGGCCAACATCTGGAAATCTCATTACTGGCGCTCTTAATTGCGGCGGTCATTGGGATTCCGCTTGCGATTATTTTAACCGCGCACCAAAAACTCGCCGAAGCGATGTTACAAGTGACAAGTGTTCTGCAGACGATTCCGTCGTTGGCGCTCTTAGGATTATTGATTCCGCTAGTGGGGATTGGCACGGTGCCGGCAGTGATCACGTTAGTCTTGTACGCATTGATGCCGATTTTTCAAAATACATACGCGGGACTCAGCGGGATTGATCCGGCGTTAAAAGAAGCGGAGATTGCTTTTGGCTTACCACGTGCGAAGCGCTTATTACGCATCGAGTTGCCATTGGCGATGCCGCTGATTATTTCGGGTTTGCGGATTGCGCTGGTTATGATTATCGGGACGGCGACTTTGGCGGCCTTGATTGGCGCGGGCGGTCTGGGGACCTTTATCCTGGTTGGGATTCAGTCGAATAATAACGCCTTGTTAGTAGTCGGGGCAACGCTCTCGGCTGTTTTGGCGTTAGTGGTTAGCGCGCTGATTCGCTGGTTAGGTACGTTATCGTTCAAAAAGATTACGATTAGCTTGGCCATTTTTGTGGGGCTTTTTGGCCTTGTGGAAGGTGTGACACGGTTCCAAGCGGCACCAACTAAAATTACGATTGCCGGCAAGTTAGGCAGTGAGCCCGAAATCTTGATGAATATGTATCGTGATCTGATTTTGGCCGATCATCCGCAATATGATGTGACGGTTAAACCGAATTTTGGTGGCACGGCCTTCTTATTTAATGCATTGAAGGCCGATCAAATCGATATCTATCCAGAATTTACGGGTACGGTCTTACAGACGTTGGTGAAATCGCCAACCAAGACCAACCAGAATCCAACTAAAACGTATCAACTCGCTAAAAAATCGCTCCAAGAACAATTCAAGATGGCATACTTGCCACCAATGCGCTATCAAAATGGTTATGACTTGGCGGTCAGTGCGGCCTTTGCCAAGAAATATAACGTCAAAACGATTTCGGATTTAGCGGCCTTGAACCAATCGTTTACGGCCGGCTTTGACCCAGACTTTTATCATCAAAAAGATGGCTATCAAGGCTTGAAGAAGACGTATCAATTGCAACTAGACGCTAAAATTATGGAACCTAGCATCCGCTACAAAGCGATTGCGGATGGCAAGGTCGATGTGGTCGACGGGTATACCACTGATGCGGAAGTGGCGCGCTATAATCTAGTCGTTTTAAAAGACGATCGGCATTTCTTCCCACCTTATCAAGGCGCACCGATTATGAAGGATAGCTTCAAAAAGGCCCATCCAGAAGTCGTCAAAGCGCTCAACAAGCTAGCCGGGAAGATTACTGAAGATCAGATGCAACAGATGAACTACCAGGTTCAAGTTAAACACCGTAAAGCGCGCGATGTGGCCCATGATTTCTTGGTTGAGCAAAAAATAATCAATAAATGATAAACGGCGCTTGACCCTCACGCCACGTCAGGCCTTATAGTGGGTTTTGAAGGAGAGATGGCAATGAATTATCAGATTAAAGCTTTCGCTGAATTGACCGGTGTTTCTGAGCGCACGCTGCGGTATTATCACGAGCGCAGGTTACTGGTGCCGGCGGTTGCTAGTAATGGTTATCGAAGCTATTCGAGTCAGGATGCGGATCGGCTGCAGTTAATCTTGATGTACCGGCAATTACAGTTTAGCTTGGCGGAGATTCAGCAGTTATTGGCGTTACCGCCAGCAGAACGGTTGACGCACTTAGCGGCTAAACGGGATGAACTTGCCAAGCAACAAGCAGTGTTGACGGCGACTTTGGCGCAGTTAGATGCCACCCTTCAAAATCAAACCGGAGGTTCTCAAATGACAGACCAAACTAAATTCGAACAGTTCAAACAACAGGCAATCGCCGAAAATGACCAACGCTATGGGCAAGAAGTGGCGGCAAACTATGGTGATCAAGCCAAGCAAGAGGCGGATCAACATTTCGCGGGTTTAACCAAAGCGCAGTATGCGACGATGCAAGCCGCTGAGGCCAACTTAACGACGGCCTTGCAAACTTACTTGGCGCAACCGCAATTACCGTCAGAAGCAGCACAAGCGGCATTTAAAGCCCACCAAACGTGGCTACAAACGGCGACACCACGCTATAGTTTAGCCATGCACCGCGGTTTAGCAGCGATGTATGTGGCGGACGAACGATTTGCGGATTACTATACGAAATTAGTGGGCAATTCGAAAGCAGCAGCAGCCTTAAAAGCGATTATTGAATACTATGCAATTGAAGCCTAAAAAAAGGACTGACATTTGTCAGTCCTTTTTTATTATTTAGCAGGAATTTCTCGCAAGACGCGTGCTGGATTGCCGACCAAAATCACGTTATCTGGATATGATTTTGTGACGACACTGCCGGCGCCGACAACGACGTTATTGCCAAGGCTTACACCTGGTAAGATAGTGACGTTAGCGCCCAGCCAGACGTGGTCGCCAATCGTAATGGCGCTAGAGATTTCTTTTTTAGTGGCGCGTTCTGTTGGATCAAGTGGGTGATAAGGGGTTAGGAGAGAAACCCCAGGGCCGAATTTACAGCTATCGCCGATTGTAACGCGGCCTTCATCACAGATTAAAACGTTGCGGTTGGCGTAAAAATGGTCGCCGACCGAAATATTTTGGCCGAAGCTAAATTCAAAACCGGTTTCGATGAAAAAGTCGCTACCAGTGTGGCCGAGTAATTTTTGGATGGTGGCCATCCGAGTTGCGTTATCTAAGATTTGACCGGCCTTTTGTAGCGCCAAGCGCGTTTCGTTACGTTGTTGAACCGTTGCTTCTGAATCGAAGTACCATTCTCCGTTGGTCATTGCTGTAAAAGCAGCATCATTTGTGACTGTCATAAAAAATCTCCTCTACGTTAAAGCATGATAACTTTACGATAAAACAATCGATGAAAAAGTGCAAATAACATTAGCGCGGTTTTTGAAAGTTTGCTACAATTAATCTTAATCAAAAAAACGTGCGTATAATTGATCAGCACAAAGTAGGAATACCCTACTTTGTGCTGTTTTTTTATGCCCATTTAAGGAGAATATTCATGTTATTTGTTAAAAGATTACCACAAAACTTTAAGGAAACACTGCTGTTTATCGCGGTGATTTCAATTTTATCCGTCAATCTAATTGCCCCGTTGATCACGGGCTTTGAGATTGGTTTTTCGTGGCAAATGTGGCGAGCCACGCTACGAGTGATCCCGTTTATCTGGGTGGCCGTCGTTGTATTAGTGGTATTGACCCAAAAGCCAGCCGAATACTTGGCGAGCCATTTCATGGCAAAAACCGATAGCTTTCAAGCACAGATGTTAATTACGGCGTTGTGCAACGTCTTTTTAATGTCCATTTTTCTGACGGTGATTGGCACTTGGATTGGCAGTGGTCAGGTTTCAATGGCGCCGATTACCCATTTTGGCGCGAAATGGCCGCGTAATTTTGCCTTAGCCTTCATCGTTGAAGCATTTATCGCCCAACCAATCGCTCGGTCGGTCATGCAACTGATTCACCGCTAATCTGGATTGCAATCGCTTGGTTGATATGGGATGCTAAAGGTAACTATCAAGTGGAGGTTATTTGAGATGGATACCAAACAAAACTTGGCCCAAAATCTGAAATTACTAATGGCAACGACGCCGGTCGATCACATTACTGTCAATCAGTTGACGCACCAGGCGAACGTCGCGCGCAACACCTTTTATTACCATTTTGCCGATATTAATGAATTGGTCGCGTGGATTTATAACCGCGAGATTGTCTCCCAACTGGCGGCCTATCAAAAAGAACAGGATTGGGCCAAAGGGTTGGATCTGCTATTGCGTTATATTGAAACCAATCGTCATTTTTGTTTAAACACATTTCACTCCCTGAATCGCGATTTATTGGGCCGCTTTTTATACCGCGTTGCGTTTAACATGGTCACCGGTGTCGTTGATGACCTGCAACCGGCTTGTCCACCGACTTTGCGCGATGAAATGGCCAACTTTTATGGTTGGGCGCTCGCGACGCAGATCATTCAATGGTTGGTGACCAACCTGCAAGAATCGAAAGTTGAATTTTATCAGCGGATGCACCGGATGCTAAATGGGACTTTGCAACAAGTATTGGATAATAATCGCTAAATTTGGACAAACACCCCGGAATAACCATATCGAAAGACAACGGAACCGATTACAGTAGAAGTATAGAAACAGCTATTATTTCTAGGAGGGGTTTATATGTTATTTCAAAATATTGCGGGGATTGATTGGCTCGTCTGGATTGGGGTCGTTGCAGCTTTAATGCTGTTAAACGAAGCCGCACGGGCTAACAAATGGGTAGCATTATTATTATTTGTTGGACTACCTATTATTTTAACGATTTTTGTTTGGCCAACGACGGCCGGACCTGATAGTAGTACTGGGACATGGTTCCACTGGGTTAAAGTTTACTCAGCGTTAGCCGGATGTTTAGGCTTTATGGCGTTGCGTTTTATGCCTAAATTGCAACACAATAAGTGGGCATTGATTTTCCCACCGGCTATCTTGGCCTTCAACATTATGGAAGCCGTTATCCGTGACTTCCAAGTGGCTGGCTTACACGGTTTAGTGGACGGCGTTGTCATGAATGGTGGCGCTTGGAACATCATGAACGGGATTGCTGGGATCATCAATATCATCACGATTTCAGGGTGGTTTGGGATTATCATCAGCCACGACAAACAAAAAGACATGATCTGGCCTGATCAAATCTGGCCTTGGATTATCGCCTATGATGTTTGGAACTTCGCCTACGTTTATAACTGTGTTGGCGATCACTCGTTCTACGCAGGCGCGGCTTTATTGATTTCATGTACGTTAGCCGCTTTCTTTGTCAAAAAAGGCAGTTGGTTACAAGCACGTGCACAAACATTGGCTTTTTGGATGATGTTTACGATGAGTTATCCCGCTTTTGTGACGGACTCACAATTTTCTGTCCAAAGTACGCATAGTAGCGCCGCTTTGATGACGGTCAGCGCATTAGCCCTTGCCATTAACGTGGCAGTGCTAGTGTTACATGTTTACCGGATTATCAAACACCGTCGCAACGTTTTAACGGACGACATTTACGCCGGAACAGTAGCGCATGATCAAGTATTGGCAGACAACACACCAGCCGACCGACAACCGGCAGGATTGAATTTGAAGAAATAATTATAAGAAGACGCTGTAGACAAAAGGAATGTTGTCTACAGCGTCTTTTTTTAATAAAGCGGGTTTACGGATTGGAAAATAAGACAAACTTTGCTATGCTAGAAGTGTTCAAATAAATTATTAAAAATCACATCAATTAGCAATCAATTTCGAATCAATTTAAAATTGATTGGTGGAGTAAAGCCATGCAAAATAAATTTAAAAAAGTAAAAGAAGCGCTAAAAGAAGCCATTATTTCGGGTCAATATTCAATTGGTGCTAAACTACCAACTGAAACGGAATTGATAGCACAATATGATGTTTCGCGGTATACCATTCGCCGAGCGGTCGGCGATTTAGAAGAAGAGCACTTCATCAATCGGATTCAAGGCGGCGGGATGTTTGTTCAAGACTGGCACCGCGAATGGACAAATGATGCTGATAGTAAGGTTATTGGGATCATCACAACGCATATTGCGGACTATATTTTCCCAAGTATTATCTCTGGTATTGATCGGGTGCTTTCTGAAAAAGGCTATTCAATTCTGATTAGCAATACGCATAATGATCATGAAAAAGAGCGCAAGAGTCTGATTAATATGCTTGATAATAAGGTTGCTGGTTTGATTATTGAACCCACACAAAGTGCGCTTAAAAATCCGAATATGGATTTATACCACGAGATTCAAGACGATCAAATTCCAACGCTCTTTATCAATGCTTCTTACTCGGAATTGGATTTTCCCGTCATTACAAATGATGATTTAGAAGCGGAAAAAGAGATGGTTAATTACCTCTTTGAACTCGGCCATGAAGCAATTTTAGGCATTTTCCAAGTCGGGGATCTGCAAGGCGTTCACCGGATGAATGGCTTTATTCAAGCTTATCAACAACAACCTGCAATCGCGTATAAAAGCAATTTAATTATGTATCAATCAGGCGACAGTTTTGAGAAAGTATTGAAACGTGTGGCGGATTATTTACAAGGTTCAGAAGTACCGACGGCAATTGTTTGTTACAACGATCAACTCGCGATTCGGGTTATTGATTTTCTGAAATCAAAAGGTTTAGAAGTGCCGGCTGATATTTCGGTTGTTGGATTTGATGATTATCAAATGTCACGGTATATTAGTCCTAGTCTGACAACACTCAACCATAATAAGACGAAGATGGGTGAGGATGCAGGCCAAATGGTCTTAGACATGATCCAGGATAAACCGGTTGAATCGATCCTATACCAACCACCATTAATTAAACGGGACTCTGCCGGAAAAGTTAAATAAGGACGTACCTAAAAAGGGGCTATCTAACGATAGCCTCTTTTTTATTTGCCATAATTGTTCGAATGAATAACGCGGCAGTTAATTAATTTAAAAAAATGATATAACACCAAAAGCCTAATAACATGCGGTTTGAAATGATGACGTTTACATATATTGATTCGAATCAAAAATAATTATATTGATTTATTCGAACGAAAGTTATAGACTGAATTTGTCGACAAGTTGAAACCGTTTTATAAAGTGAAACGGTCATTTAAAAAGTACGTTAAATAGACTTAAAAAAAGATGGAGGAAAAAAGCATGACGCAGGCTAAAAAAATTCCAAGTAGCTTCATTTACTTCTTTGGCTCATTTGGTGGGATCTTGTTTGGTTACGATATTGGCGTAATGACGGGGGCGTTACCCTTTCTACAACACGACTGGCATTTAGAGAATAATGCTGGGGTTGTTGGCTGGATTACATCAGCAGTAATGTTTGGTGCCATTTTCGGTGGCGCACTTGCTGGACAGTTATCAGATAAATGGGGTCGTCGGAAGATGATTTTGTTATCATCTTTGATTTTTGCAATTGGCTCATTACTATCAGCATTCTCGCCAAACGACGGACAGGTCTACTTAATCGCCGTCCGTGTCTTCTTAGGATTAGCAGTCGGGGCAGCATCCGCGTTAGTACCGGCATATATGTCTGAAATGGCACCAGCTAGACTAAGAGGCCGACTCACTGGGATTAATCAAACGATGATTGTTTCAGGGATGTTGTTATCTTACATTGTGGATTATTTATTAAAAGGTTTGCCTGAACAATTAGCATGGCGCTTAATGTTAGGCCTTGCCGCAGTACCAGCCATTATTTTGTATTTCGGGGTTTTACGGTTACCAGAATCCCCACGGTTCTTGGTGAAACACAATCGATTAGATGAAGCACGTCAAGTCCTTGGTTATATCCGTTCAAAAGACGAGGTCGAAACTGAATTAACGAATATCCAGACGACGGCCGGCATGGAAAGTAACGTTCAACAAAGCACTTCAATGAAAACGCTTTTAAGTGGTAAATATCGATATCTCGTGATTGCGGGGATTGGGGTTGCTGGATTTCAACAATTCCAAGGCGCTAACGCCATTTTCTACTACATTCCATTGATTGTGGAAAAGGCAACGGGCAAAGCCGCTAGTTCAGCATTGATGTGGCCGATTATTCAAGGGGTCATCTTAGTTTTAGGTTCACTTTTATTCTTAGTCATCGCCGATAAGTTTAAACGGCGGACGTTGTTAACACTTGGTGGGACCGTGATGGGCTTGTCATTTATTTTACCAGCCATCATGAATGCTCTGATTCCCAACTTTAACCCAATGATGATTGTCGTTTTCTTATGTCTCTATGTGGCCTTTTACGCCTTTACTTGGGCACCACTGACATGGGTTTTAGTCGGTGAAATCTTCCCACTAGCTATTCGGGGTAAAGCATCTGGCTTAGCCTCATCATTCAACTGGATCGGCTCATTCTTAGTTGGGTTACTCTTCCCAATGATGATTGCATCCATGCCACAAGAAGGGGTCTTCGCCATTTTCGGTGTCATTTGTTTACTGGGTGTCCTCTTCATTAGAACTTGTGTCCCTGAAACAATGGGTCACACATTAGAAGAAATTGAAGCGCAAGGCACAAACAAGGCGCATAAAGCATAAGTGTCAGAGAGGAAAGATGATGATGAATTTAATTGAAGCAGCACAAGCCATCAAATCCGGTCAGGTCTCATTAGGGATCGAATTAGGCTCCACACGGATTAAAGCCGTTTTAGTAGCGCAAGATTTTCAAACCATTGCGTCAGGGAGTTATGTTTGGGAAAACCAATTAGAAGATGGTGTCTGGACGTATCCAATTGATGCGGTTTGGACCGGGATTCAAGCGAGCTATATGCAAATGGCTGCGGAGGTCCAAAGTAAGTATCACGAACCGATTACCACGATTAAAAGTATCGGTGTCAGCGCGATGATGCATGGTTATCTCGCCTTTTCTAAGGACGATCAATTGTTGGTGCCTTTTAGAACGTGGCGCAACAACATCACGGAACAAGCGGCTGATGAATTAACCGAACAATTTAATTTCAATATTCCACAACGATGGAGCATTGCCCATTTATACCAAGCCATCTTAAACGACGAAGCACACGTCAGCCAAGTGGCTTTCATGACCACCTTAGCCGGTTATGTTCACTGGCAATTATCAGGTGAAAAAGTACTTGGGATTGGCGATGCATCCGGTGTCTTCCCAATTGATCCCAAAACGGGAAGTTATGATGCGCGGTTAGTCACACAATTCGATCAAATCAAACGCGTTCAACAACCTTGGCAGTTAGCCGATATTTTACCAGCGGTCTTGCCAGCGGGACACGCTGCTGGCCAATTAACGTCAGCCGGCGCGCAATTGTTAGATCCAAGCGGTAATTTGACAGCGGGTAGCTTGATGGCACCACCTGAAGGGGATGCCGGAACCGGAATGGTCGGCACTAACAGCGTCCGCAAACGGACTGGGAACATCTCAGTCGGAACTTCAGCCTTTTCAATGGTGGTATTAGACCAACCGCTCAAACAAGTGCATCGCGACATCGATATGGTGATGACCCCTGATGGCTCACCAGTTGCGATGGTCCATACAAATAATTGTTCGTCAGATATCAATGCTTGGGCTAATTTATTCAATGAATTTGCCGCACGCTTGGGCGTCTCATTAGCGCCTGATCGGTTATACGAAACGTTGTTCTTAGAAGCAACCCATGCCGATCAAGACGCAGGTGGTTTGATTAATTACAGCTACTTATCCGGTGAAAATGTCACTAAAATGCCGGCTGGTCGCCCATTATTTGTCAGACAACCGCATAGCCACTTTAACTTACCCAACTTTATTCAAACCCAATTATATGCAGCCTTTGCACCGCTTAAAATTGGGATGGATATCTTGGTGAAGGAAGAACAAATCAAGACGGATGTCATGATTGCCCAGGGTGGATTGTTCAAAACCCCCGTCGTTGGGCAACAAGTCTTAGCGAATGCTTTAAACACACCGATTACGGTTATGAGTAATGCCGGTGAGGGTGGTCCTTGGGGCATGGCTGTCTTGGCAATGTTTGCCGCTGATAATAATGGTCAAACGCTCGATGATTTCTTGGATCACAACGTCTTTACGAATCCAGAAAGCATGACGCTCAGTCCAGAAGCCGCGAGTGTGGCTGGTTATCAAACCTTTATTGAGGCCTACCAAGCAGGGTTACCAATTGAAAGTGCGGCAATTGCTGCGATTAAAGATGAGAAGTGAGGATTAAAGCATGTTAGAAAAACTAAAACAAGAAGTGTATGACGCCAATATGCGCCTACCTAAATTAGACCTAGTCACTTTTACTTGGGGCAATGTTTCCGGAATTGACCGCGAAAAAGGCTTGTTTGTCATCAAACCTTCTGGTGTTGATTACGAAGACTTAAAACCAAGCGACATGATTGTCGTGAACTTAAAAGGCGAAGTCGTTGAAGGCAATCTGAATCCTTCTAGTGATACGCCAACGCATACCGTTTTATACAATGAATTCCCAGAAATCGGCGGCATTGTGCATACGCATTCACCTTGGGCCGTTTCATTTGCTGAAGCCGGTATTCCGGTGCCCGCACTTGGCACGACACACGCGGATACTTTTTACGGGGATGTCCCAGTTTCTGAAGCTTTAACACAAGCCGAAATCGAAAATGATTACGAAGAAAATACGGGCAAGGTCATCGTGAAAACCTTCAAGGAACAAGGCGTTGATCCTGAAGCCGTCCCAGCAGTGCTTGTGCGTCAACACGGACCTTTCACTTGGGGTGTCACACCAGACAAAGCCGTTTATAACGCTAAAGTCTTAGAAGTGGTGGCCGAAATGGATTATCACGCCCTTCAATTGACACGCAATAACAGTGCTGTACCACAATTTCTGTTGGACAAACATTATTACCGCAAGCATGGCAAAAATGCCTACTACGGTCAAAATAATGCCCAATCACAAGGACATGCTAAACACGAAAACTAAACTAAAAAAGGAGTCTTTATCATGTTAAACACAGAAAATTATGAATTTTGGTTTGTCACAGGGAGTCAATCATTATACGGCGAAGAAACCCTCCGCTCAGTTGAAAAAGATGCTAAGGAAATCGTTGAAAAATTAAACGCGAGTCACCAGTTACCTTACCCAATCGTTTTCAAATTAGTCGCAACAACTGCTGATAATATTACGAAAGTGATGAAAGAAGCTAACTACAACGATCACGTTGCTGGTGTGATCACTTGGATGCATACTTTCTCACCTGCTAAAAACTGGATCCGTGGGACAAAATTATTACAAAAACCATTACTTCATTTAGCAACCCAATTCTTAAACAAGATTCCATACGACACAATCGATTTCGATTACATGAACTTAAACCAATCAGCTCATGGCGATCGCGAATATGCCTTCATCAATGCGCGTTTACGTAAGAATAACAAGATTATCTCAGGTTACTGGGGTGATGAAGACGTTCAAAAAGCAATGGCTAAATGGATGGACGTTGCGGTGGCTTACAACGAATCATTCAAGATTAAAGTCGTGACATTTGCTGATAAAATGCGGAACGTGGCCGTCACAGACGGTGATAAAGTCGAAGCCCAAATCAAATTTGGTTGGACGGTTGATTATTGGGGTGTCGGTGATTTAGTCGCAGAAGTCAACGCTGTCTCAGAGGCTGATATCGACGCTAAGTATGCTGATTTACAAAAAGAATACGACTTTGTTGAAGGTCAAAATACACCTGAAAAATTCGAACACAATGTTAAATATCAAATTCGTGAATACTTCGGTTTGAAAAAATTTATGGACGATCGTGGCTACACGGCCTTCACAACCAACTTCGAAGATTTAGTTGGGTTGGAACAATTACCTGGTTTAGCAGCCCAATTATTGATGGCTGAAGGTTATGGTTTCGCTGGCGAAGGGGACTGGAAGACAGCTGCTTTAGATCGCTTGTTGAAGATTATGGCTCATAATGAAAAGACGGTCTTCATGGAAGATTACACACTTGATTTACGTCAAGGCCACGAAGCTATCTTGGGGTCACATATGCTTGAAGTTGATCCTTCAATCGCGTCAGATAAACCACGGGTTGAAGTGCACCCATTAGATATCGGCGATAAAGACGATCCTGCACGTTTAGTCTTCACAGGGATGCAAGGCGATGCGGTAGACGTCACAATGGCTGATTATGGCGACGAATTCAAATTGATGTCATACGATGTTCGCGGCAACAAACCAGAAGCTGACACACCACACTTGCCAGTTGCTAAACAACTCTGGACACCAAAACAAGGCTTACGCGACGGTGCCGTTGGTTGGTTAACCGTTGGTGGTGGTCACCATACAGTCTTATCATTTGCTGTTGATTCAGAACAATTACAAGATTTAAGTCACTTGTTTGATTTGACCTACGTCAATATTAAATAAAGCTGTCAAATTAAAAGAGGCTACGGCAAAATTTGTCGTAGCCTCTTTTAATATTGAAATGGGTGTCAGCTTTCTTATAGTATAATGGAGAAACGAAAGTGGGGATAAACATGACAACTTTTTATTTTGTACGTCACGGCGAAACGACCATTAATAAAGCACAGTGTTTCAATGGCGGTGGGGTCGATTCTGCGTTGACACCAGCGGGGTTAACGGCCGCAGACCGCTTGGGTGATTATTTAGGTGACCAAGTTTTTGATGCCATCTTAACGTCACCGCTCCAACGCGCCCAAACGACCGCGGAACACTTACTGGCGCAATCGCGCGTTGTGCAACCAGCGTTAGCGATTGCCCCCCAACTACGGGAAATGGCGCTAGGTGATTGGGAAGCGCAGCCGGTAGCGGCGCAAGAAAAGCATCCGCAATTTGATAATTACTTCCACCATCCAGATTTATTTGAGGCCGATCAGATTCACGCGGAATCCTACCAAGCTGTTTTAAAACGGGCTATGACGGTTATTGACCAAGCTCAACAAACTTATCCAGAGGGCAATGTCTTAATTGTGGCGCACGGGATTGTTTTATTATTTGTAATGGGGACCCTTTTAGGCGTACCGTTTAGTGGCATTCGCGATCAAAAAATGGTGGCAAACGCAAGCCTATCGATCTTAGAAGGCCAAGGCCAACCGTATGAAAAGGTCCTTTGGAATAAAACGGTGTAGAGGAGGCATTTCTTAAATGATGATGCTAGTAATTGTCGTTTTAATTGTCCTATTAGGGGCCTTTACGCGAACCGTTTTTGGTTTTGGTGAAGCGTTAGTGACGATGCCGTTATTGGCATTAGTGGCGTTTGATTTAAAGTCGGCGACGGCCTTGATCGGGGCACTAGGCCTTATCGTGGCTATTCCAGCTGTTATTCAGCACCGCCGGCAGATTGATATCGCAATTGTGCGCCGACTCGTCATTGGCTCATTATTAGGTGTTCCGGTCGGGATAGCCCTAATGACCTATGTGCCGACAGTGATTGTATTACGGACTTTGGCCGGTTTTTTAATCATATATGGTAGTTATAATTTGTATCAACTACATCAACATCGCATTCAAAAACAACATTTAAAAGCACCATATTGGGACTACTTAGCGGGGGTTATTTCGGGTGTCATGGGCAGTGCTTATAACAGTCACGGCGTCCCCGTTGTGATTTATGGAACGTTGAAAAAATGGCCTGTCTCGGAATTACGTGGTATTTTACAGGTCCATTTTGTCTGCGTCGGGACGGTCGTCGTGATTAGTCATCTATTGGCAGGATTTTGGACGCTCCAAGTGGTTCAATTATTGGGGATCAGTTTACCACTGCTGCTAATTGTGATTCCGCTAGGAAACTGGGTTAGTGCCAGAATTGATAGCCAAACAATGGTTCGTTATATTTATGACTTATTGATTATTTTTGGCGGCTTATTATTGTATAAAACATTTTAAGAACATTGTCGAGGAGGCAAATGATGTTGATATTCGAGTTACCCATTCATCCAGAAAACCAAGCAGCGATGGCGCGATATATGCAAGATCAGTTCACTTTTAACGGTGTCAAAGCGACCGAAAGACATGCTTATGAACGCGACTTTTGGCCAGCCGTGAAACAGTTACCAGCGGCAGAACTGATGGTGATTATTAAGGCGCTTTATGCGCGTGAAGCGCGCGAATATCAATATGTCGCAATCGATATTGCGGCGCGGGCCGTTCGCAAATGGCAACGTGCAGATCTATTGCAGTTTGCCGAATTAGTAACTGAAAAAGCATGGTGGGACAGTGTAGACCCTTGGAAACGTGTTTTTAGCGAGTACATCAAGCGTCATCCAGCTGAATTTCAATGGGTCGGGCAACTATTTGCTCAAAAAGAGAATTTTTGGTTACGCCGCGTCGGGTTGATTCTGCAATTAGGGTTCAGGGCCGCAACGTGTATTGACTATTTGCAAGCCGCTATCGAAACCGATCAAACAACGCCGGAATTTTTCATCCAAAAAGCGATTGGGTGGGCCTTGCGTGATTACGCTAAGACTAATCCGGAATGGGTGATTGATTTTGTCGAAACACATACGTTATCGGCATTAGCGCAGCGCGAAGCGTTAAAACAACTCTAAAAAAGGCTAAATGTTTCACACGAAACATTTAGCTTTTCTTTTTATCATTTAAAACCACTTCAACGCTATAACGGGCCCAATTTGAAAGATGATCGATGAAAGTTGTCAGGCGCGTTTGTTCAAAGTGTGCGATGACCACATAACAAGCTTGACCGCTAACTTGGTAAAAAGAGTCTACTTCAGGATACTGGTTTACCGCTGCTTCGACGTCTGAAAAATGATTATTATTCATAAAGAGTCGGATGAATTGCCGTTGCTGTTGCGCGATTTCAATCGTGAAACGGGTAATGGTCTGTTGGTCGATTAGGTGATTAATCCGTTGACCAACTGCCTGCCCAGTGAGATGGACTTGGGCGCCAATTTCTTTGTTAGAAAGGCGGCTATCTTGTTTGAGTAGGCTTAAAATGGCGAGATCAAGTTGGTCCATGAGAGGGTTCCTTTCAAGATGAAGTTAAATGCGTAAATATGCTTTCGCGCGGCACTGTATGAGTGGCTTAATCACCGGTACAATAAGCCTATTAACAGAGGATGGTGACTGAGATGAAACAAGCATTGTTGGTAATTGATGTTCAGAATGATTATTTCCCGGGTGGTAAAATGGCCTTATGTCAACCCGAAGCAGCTTTGGTCGCAGTGAAGCGCTTGGAAGCGGATTTTCAAGCTAAACATTTGCCGATTATTTATATACAACATATTAAATGTCAAAAAGATGCCGATTTTTTTGAAGAAGGGACGATTGGCGCCCAGTTGCATCCTGATTTGTACGTTACAGATGAGTCTATCATAATTGAAAAGCATTTTCCGAATAGTTTTCAAGAAACACGATTGGCAACCGCGCTGCAAGAATTAGCAATCGATCAACTTGTGATTTGCGGCATGATGACGCAGATGTGTATCGACTCAACAACTCGTGCGAGTTTTGAACGAGGCTATCAACCAATTTTAATCCAGGATGCAACGGCCACCAAAGCATTAACGATGAATGGTGAGTCAGTATCAGCGTCTCACGTTCAAACAGCATTTCTCGCGGCGTTAACTAATTTTGCCAGTGTTCAGAATAGTATTGAATTCATTCACTAAAAAGAGGCCCAAGCAAAAATAATTTTGCTTGAGCCTCTTTTTTAGTTATTTTTCTAATTCAGTTTGTACTTTAGCTGGGATTTTATCTTTGGCGATATTATTGGGACCTGTTAAGACCCGTTTGTCATTGAATTCCAATTTAACATAGCTATTAGGTGTCAATGGTGTTGGCTTTTCGTTAGAAATTTCAACAGGGACAGTTGTCCGCGTACCATCTTCTTTAACTACGTTTAGTTTGTATTCGTAACTGTATTCATTTGGCACAACCTTACCTTGATCATCCTTTGTCGCTTGCTTGGAAGGCGTTTTAGCGGGCACCTGGGCGTAGCCAACGTCACCTTGGTAAGTATTTTTATAGTAGTGATAACCGGCAAAACCGACGATGATGAGCGCAACAATTGCGACCAGACTAATCATTTTCTTTTTCAATGAAAACACCTCATTATTTAATTGATAAAGGTATCATATACTGACCAACGTTAAAAAGCGATGTTTTTAATGCCGGATAACAAAAGTGTTAGGTCATGCTGAAAAGACTGTCACCTTAGTGCTTAAATTGCCGGTATTTTGCTTCCAGAACGGCTTTATCAAGGATGTGGCCCTTCATGGCGGTTGTTAACTGATTGAGGTAAAAGCCGTCCTCTAAATCAAGTGAACAATCGAGTGCAAAAACTGTCAAAGTATAGGTGTGATCGCGATTAGGCGGTGTCATACCACCGTAGCAAGCAGAGGCTTCTGCTGATTGGTTATCCGTCATCGGGCTGTGCCACGTATTGACGCCTTGCACAAAAGCGGGGGATTGTTGACTACTATTTGCCAAGACCGTTGTTGCTTTTAGATTGGCGAGGGTCCAATGAATCCAGGGGAACCCTTTGGTGACTTCATAGGCATCTAGATCATAGAAAATCGCCGCATAGGTAACAGTGTCTGCGGGTGCTTGCTCAATTGTAAAAGGAATTGAATAGGTGGGCATACCATTTTCGTTTAGTGCATCACTGTAGCCACCATAAATATCATCAAAATAACCATTATGAATCCCTGTACTTGTTAATTGCATAATGCTAACCTACCTTATTAAATTTTAGACCAGTCATCAATTGAGCGGCCATCTTGATCAATGAGTTCTAGCCAACTATTGGTGCCCCCAAAGTAGAGAAAAAGTCCAACTTCATTGACACTTTTGAAAATAATATCTTCTGTTGTGACATTATCTTGAACTTGATTGCTGTGTTCGTGGCGCAATTGGGTGCCCATTTTAGCGGCAAATCCGAGTGAGCCATCCTTGTTGAGCGGCGGTTCCGGCATTAATGTTGCGCCAGCCTTCAGGCACATTTCGTTTCGTTTTTGCCAAATGGCAGTGCCGGTTGCTTGTCGCGTTTTAATGTTAAATGGTACGGCGCTGATGGCTTTTGTCCAACGGTGCCGGGCCTTAGCAGCTGGTTTTACTTTTGGGGTCGCCGTTGGTTGCCAATTGAAACCAAATCTTTCTAGAATTAAGTTTAACGTTTCAAATAGTGGTCGTAAAGTTTGGCGGTAATTACTGGGGACTTTGGCCGGTAAATCGGTTGTTTTGATGGCTGATGATTGTTCAGCTAACAAACAGCCTAAATAGGCTAGACCTTCGGGCCAGTCCGTATCAGTGAGTGTTAAAAAGGGTCCGTTTGGAATGGTCGTGATCTCCCCAGTGAGATAGTCAATTTGCGTGATCTGTTGCTGGTTTGTATGCAGTAGTAGGCCGTCAAACGGTGGTAATGTGGCCGGTTGTTCCGAATAGATGGTTAGCATTTGTTGGTCAAAAAGAATCTCAGTTTGCGTGTTCTTTAAGTTAACTTGCAGTTTAATCATCATAAAACCTCCATCGTGAGTCATTAATTTTAATTAAACACTAAAAAAGACTGGTTGTCAGCTAATGAATACCGTAAACTAGTCTTGAATAAAAAAATAAGGAGTGATTAATTGATGAAAAAGGAACGATTTGAAGCATTTACTGATGCGGTAATTGCCATTATTTTAACAATTTTAGTATTGGAACTACATCTTCCAGAGGATGATCATTCATGGATGGCGATTTTAGATGTTCGGATGAAATTTTTTGCCTATGTATTGACTTTTATTTTTATTGCGACAATGTGGGTTAATCATCATTATTTGTTTGCGCAAGTGAAGCAAATTAATGGCCAGATTATCTGGGTGAATATCTTATTACTATTCTGGACATCATTATTGCCAGCAACAACGGCTTGGTTGGGGACGGATATTCATTCAGTAGCTGCCTCAACGTTATATAACGTGAATGTCTTACTATTCAATATCACGACCGCTTATCTAAGACGATTGGTCATCAAAACGAACCCAATTCACAATATGCATATGTTGTTAATTGGCGAACTTGTTTCATTTAGTTTGAACTTTATCACGTTGATCGTCAGCTTTTTTTACCCACCATTTCCGTTTATCGGTCTCTCATTAAATATTATGATTTGGGCAGTAGTGGGATTAAGAGGTAGAATTACAGTGTAATTAATAATAGAGAACAGTCCTTGTCGTTTAAGGACTGTTTTTATTTTGACCGCAACGGTGTTGTTTTTTGTTATGATAGTAGATAGGAATTTTAACGGGTGGGAGAAATGGCATGCAGGCACAAGCAGTACTAAAAGAAAAATTTGGCTATGATCATTTTAGAGAAGGCCAAGCAGATGTGATTGAATCCTTATTGGCAGGGACTAATGTCTTGGCGATTATGCCAACTGGTGGAGGGAAGTCATTATGTTACCAAATTCCAGCGCTGATGTTACCGGGGTTAACGCTAGTCGTTTCACCATTGATTTCGCTGATGAAAGATCAAGTCGATGCGCTCAACGAAAATGGGATTCCGGCAACGTTTATCAACAGTACCTTGACGCAAGGCGAGGTGCAAGAACGCTTCAATCAGGCCGCACGTGGTGAAGTCAAGTTGCTTTATGTGTCACCTGAACGGTTGGACTCTGATTACTTTTTAGCGGATTTAGCCGAATTAACAATCGATTTGATTGCCGTTGATGAAGCGCATTGTATCTCGCAATGGGGGCACGATTTTCGACCTAGTTATTTACGCTTAACGGATACGATTAAAAGTATGCGGCAACAACCAACAATTGTCGCACTAACGGCGACCGCTACGTCACAAGTAGCTGATGATATTATGTTGCGCTTAGGGATTCAACATGAAGTTAAGACAGGTTTTTCACGGGAAAACCTGGCCTTTCAAGTGGTTAAAAACCAAAACAGTGATCGCTACTTAATCGATTATTTAAAGGTTAATAAACAAAAATCCGGCATCATCTATGCTAGTACACGTAAAGAAGTTGAACGGCTCACGAAGCTGATTGAAAAAGCGAAACTGGAAGTCACGATGTATCATGGTGGCTTAAATGAAATGGTGCGTCGGCAAAACCAAGAGGATTTTCTCTACGATCGTAAACCGATTATGGTCGCCACGAATGCTTTTGGGATGGGGATTGATAAGAGCAACGTGCGGTTTGTCGTGCATGCCCAAATTCCCGGCAGCTTAGAAGCTTACTATCAAGAAGCAGGGCGGGCTGGCCGTGATGGTTTACCGAGTGAGGCGATTTTACTTTTTAAAGTCAATGATGTCCAAATCCAAC
This sequence comes from Latilactobacillus parasakei, assembly GCF_049674265.1. NCBI lineage: Bacteria > Bacillati > Bacillota > Bacilli > Lactobacillales > Lactobacillaceae > Latilactobacillus > Latilactobacillus parasakei. The sequence goes on from NZ_CP186861.1 coordinate 1,601,490, forward strand.
ATTTTTTCATCGATCAATCAGAGATGGACGATGAAAATAAGCAACGGGAATACGCTAAGTTACAAGAAATGACGCAATACGCCAACACGCAACAGTGCTTGCAACAATATATCGTCAATTATTTTGATGATGACTGTGAAAAATGTGGCCGTTGTAGTAACTGTCTTGATACGCGCGAATCACAAGACATTACAATTGATGTTCAAAAGGTTTTATCGTGTATCAAGCGAATGGACGAACGCTTCGGTAAAGTAATGGTCGCGCAAGTATTGACAGGCTCTAAGAATCAGAAGATTATGCAGTTTCGCTTTGACGAATTGCCAACATACGGTTTGATGCGGGGCGATTCACAAAAAGAAGTCAGTGGTTTGATTGATTATTTAGTCGCATCAGGCTATTTACGGGCTTCTGGTGGTCAATATCCCGTTTTACAAATCACGTTAGCGGGCGTCAAGGTACTTAAGGGCCAAGAAAAAGTGACGCGTAAAATGGCCGCTAAGGTTCAAAAAACATTGCCTGAGGACAATGAGTTATTCGAACGCTTACGCGAATTGCGCCGTGATTTAGCTGAAGAGCAGGGTGTACCGCCGTTTGTAATCTTCTCAGATAAAACGTTGTATTCAATGTGTGAAATTATGCCAACCTCACTGACTGAAATGCTAGATGTTAAAGGTGTCGGGGAGAATAAATTAGAAAAATACGGTGAATTATTCTTGGATATTTTAGTTGCTGAGTAATTCCCGGGAAATAAAAAGAGTCGTCAACGGTTAGTTGGCGGCTCTTTTTGACGGTGCTTAGTATGGGGCATCTGCGGGGTTACCATAGACGAAATGTTGATTGGATTTTGGGTTTGGTTTAGCGTCTGGTAAGAGACATGTATAACGTGTACCATCAGGGCCTTGGGCCAAGAAAATGCGCGTAAATGAATTTTCTGTTTCGATTAGTTTACAGTTATCATGCGTAATACCATAGACATCAGTTACTTGCGTAATATATCATCTCTTTTACTTAGTTTAAAAAGGGGTAAAATAAGCCTATATTTTACGACTAGATTACTAATAAGTATAGGCTTTTAATAACATAATATCAAATTATTTGCTTAATGACCTGAATTAACGAGTCATTATTGTTGGCATTTTAACTAATTAACGGTATAATTAACAGGGTTCACAACAAGTTAGAGAGAAGGAATTATTTATGCGACGTTATGCAGCAGAATTTATTGGTACTTTTATGTTAGTGTTCTTAGGCACTGGCGCAGTTGTAATTGCTAAAGCTGATACATTAACAATCGGCTTAGCATTCGGGTTAACGGTCACTGTGATGGCTTATGCTTTTGGTGGTGTTTCGGGTGGTCATTTTAACCCAGCCGTGTCAATTGCAATGATGATTAATAAACGCTTAGAAGCAAAAGATGGCGTTTTTTATATCGTAGCGCAATTCTTAGGCGCAATTGTGGCTTCAGGTTTATTATCAGTCCTTATCAATGCGCTTGATTTAAGCCGGACTGGTTTTGGTCAAACAGACTTCCCTAAAATCGGCGCAGGGGTTGCCTTTTTAGTTGAAGTGATTGTAACATTCAGTTTCATCTTGGTAATCTTAATGACAACCAGTGATCGTTTTGGCAATAGCCAAATGGCACCATTGGCAATCGGGATTACATTGAGTTTATTGATTATCGTTGCGCTCAACTTAACGGGTGGATCATTGAACCCTGCTAGAAGTTTTGGACCAGCTATTTTTGCTGGCGGTTCAGCACTAGCCCATTATTGGGTTTACTTAGCAGCCCCAATCGTGGGTGCTATCCTGGCAGCCTTTACAGGTCGTTTATTAGGTAGCGAAGAACGTTAAAAAAAGTAATTAAAAAAGGTGTGCCCATGTGGGCACACCTTTTTTATTGTTCGAGGGTTAATAACTGTTTTTTGAAAGACAAACCACCGCGATAACCGCCTAGTGAGCCATCTTTGCGGATGACACGGTGACACGGGACAATCATGAGGAGCGGATTACGACCAACAGCGGAGGCCACTGCTCGAATCGCAGTTGGCCGACCGATTTGTGTGGCGAGTTGATTGTAAGTCACGGTTTGACCATAGGGAATCGTCTGCAAGGCCGTCCAGACTTGTTGTTGAAAAGGCGTGCCCACTAAGAAGTCGAGTGGCAAATCCCAAGTGGTTCTGGCGTGTGTTAGATAGGCCGTTATCTGGGCAATCGCTGGTGCCAGTTTTGAGGGGTCCTGTAATAAGTCGTGATTGGGCATAAAAGTCGTTAGTTCGCTGAGTGGTTGGTTAGGTGAACCGACAAAGCAGATGCCGTGTTCGGTTGCAGCGACGACTAGGTTTTGATTGTCATGCGTTAAATAATCGTAATAGATTGTGGTCATCGAAGACACCTCCATTTAGTAGCCTCAGTATAACAATTTTCAATAAAATAAACTGCCGATAAGCTTACTATCGACAGTTTATTTTAAGCGAGTTTAGAGAGTGACTTCTTCAAAGGTTTTGTGCTGCAATAGATATTGCACGTCGCAACTCGCGGCGACTTCTTTTTCATGGGTCACGAGGATGACACACTTTTGTTGTTCGTGTGCGAGTTCTTGAAAAAGTTTAATTATTTCCCGGGTGTTAGTGTCGTCCAAATTCCCAGTTGGTTCATCGGCAACAACGACTGGTGCATCACAACACATTGCACGAACGATTGCGACCCGTTGTTGCTGCCCCCCGGATAGTTTCTGAACGTTTTTACGAGCCATATCAGGGTTGATACCAACCTTAGTCAGCATCTCTAGCGCAAACTCACTGGGGTTTTCGCGCTCGGAATGAGTGATGGCCATTGCGGTTAGGACGTTATCGAGTGCCGACATATAGGGGAGCAAATTGTAGGCTTGGAAAACAATTGAAACATAGCGGTTGCGGTATTGCGTCAAACCGATTTTTTGAAGTGAGGTCCCTTCATAGAGGATTTCACCCTTGCGTGGTTTGTCGAGACCAGCAAGCATTGTTAAGAGGGTCGTTTTACCGGCACCACTACTACCGATAATGCCGTAGAGTTGCCCGGCTTCAAAGTTGAGATTAACGTCTTTATAGAGTGTATTTTCTTCTGAATCGTACCAATAACTGACATCTTTGGCTGTTAACATAATGTGACCTCCTAATTATCCAATGAGAATTTTTCGTGGTTCGAGTCTTAGAATATTGGCTGAAGCGAGTAAGACTGCAAAAGCAATGATGGTGAAACCAAAGGCGCCTAATTGAAGTAAGGTTAGCGGATTAATTTTGAGGTTTAGATCGCTCGCTTTAATTGATTTGGCTTTATTTTGCGTTCCTTGCGTCATTTGACCACCGGGACGATTGCCACCAGGTTGGCCACTTGGTGCTTGACCGCCGCCAGGGCCATCATTACCGCCAGGTTGAGTTGTTGCACTGTCGGTTGTGGTACTTGTTGTAACGGAACTCATGACTTGCTTGCTGAGTGCTTGACCGGCAAATTGGCCACCGACACCCGCGAGCGCTAAACTGACAATCAGTAACATGAACATTTCAACGAGTAATTGCCCAATAATCTTAGTCCGTTTTTCACCTAATGAGAGTAAAACGCCCATTTCATAACGGCGTTCGCGCACCATCAAGATGATGATTAGCGCTAAAATGACAGTACCGGCGATGGCAACTAACCAGACAATCTTATTAGCGAAACTTTCCATTTTTTGCATAGATTGTTTCAAGGTTTGGTAAGTACTATCGTCTGCAGTGAGGCTGAATTTCTTAGTATTGATAATTTTTTTAGCAGCTTTCAGGAAGGCCGTTTTTTGAGCTGGGTTGCTTAAAGTAAAGACGGCACTGTCGACTTTATTGGTTTGACCCTTAATTTGGTTAGCTAATGTATAAGCGGTATAAAGCGTATTAGAAGGATCGCTTTGTTGAGGACCCATGCTTGAGCTGCTACTTTGACTCGCTTTATAAATTCCGACGACTTTGAGGGTGTAAGCTTTTTTACCAGTCGTTGTGGCTTTAATCTTAATTGTATCGCCAACACTGAGATCGTTTTGTTTAGCAAGTTCACTTTCAATCACAACATTGTTAGTATTAACATCGGCACTGGTTAAAGCACGGCCTTTGGTAATCTTGTTAGTGTTATCTTTGAAATCGCTGAGGGTCTTCATATTGAGGACACCAGTGATTTGTAAATCGCCGGATGAGGTTGATTGTGACATGCCCATCGGACCATTGTTGCTAGCTGAAGAGGTGCTAATCGCATCAATGGAAGAAGCGTTAGCCGAAGTTGCAACGCTAACGTTATAGTTTGCGACACCGGATAATTGCGCAATCTTTTTGACGTTGGCTAAGCTAACTGAAGGCATGCTGAGCGATGGTTTCTTCGTTTTAGAAGTGCTCGTTGGTGGTGTCGACGAGCGCATTTTCTTGAAGGCCTGATCACGATTGGCCGATAAGGTAACACTGGCACCGACTTGTTGTTTGGTGTTATTAACCGTTGTTACTGCGGCGTTTCTAATGAGTAACCCGGCCATAATGAAGACTAGAATAACAGTCATAACAATGACTAATAATAAGCTACGGCCTTTTTTGAATGAAATATTTTGCCAAGCACGTTTGAAAAAGTTCATAATGGTTCCTCCTTATAAAAACTGAATAATAATCAGTTTAGGCGGATATATTGAATAAATTGTGACGATAGTACGCATAAAATGAGCTCTTTTTACGAAAAATAATCTGTCAATCCAATGATAGTGCTTTAAAAAGATGTTGCTTTCACCAAAAAATTGTTAAAATAGAAGTAATTAGTTAAAAGTTAAGTTTGTAGGGGTAGGGGAATATTATATGAAACGAAAACAAATCTATACCGGATTATGGGCGAGTTTATTATTATTAGCACCAGCTGTCACGAGTGCGACGAGTGCGCATGCGACAGATATTCAAACCGGTCAGCAATCAGTTGCGACAAGTCAACTCAGTGCTAGTCAATCAACTAGCAGTCAAGTTGCCAGTGATCAATTGGGTGAATCAAGCCGTCAGAGTCAAGGGACGTCTTCACGTTCACAAGTGGCAGAAGTACCTGCTAAAACGGCCCAGACAACCAATACGCAATCTGTAAAATCAGCTGCTAAAGTTGTTTTAAACAAGGACTATCAAGGGGCTATGGCGCGTGGGGCGCAACAATTAACAACTAGCCAGGATACTGAAGTTTGGGCGGCTTTGGCCAGAATCAGTTCTGGGGCCCAATTAACAACCGCCCAAAAAGCAACGTTTCACCAAGTCTTTGCCGAAGAATTAACCGGAATGGCCGGGCATTATTCTGCAACCGACTTGGAACGCCTCACAATTGGGATTGCCGCAATTGGCGAAGACCCAACGCAATTCAACGGTGTTAATTTAATTGCTGAAATTATTAAAAAAGCGGCTACTGCCGGCATCACAGGGCAAGTCTACGGGATTATTGCCTTGAGCACTCAAGATTACGGGTCACAAGCCAATCAAACGATTAATCAGTTAATCGATTTAGTTTTAAAACAACAAAACACGGCTGGCGGTTGGGCCTTTTTCGGATCAGTCAGTGATTTGGATATTACGGGGATGACGATGTCAGCATTAGGTATGCATCGTGATCAGCCTAAGGTTCAAAGCGCTTTGGATCGCGCAGTTGCCTTATTAAAAACAACTGGTTTTGTGAAAGCAACGGGCGGTTTCTTGATTCCTGGCGGTTTTTCAACTGAAGAAAACTCAAATAGCACGGCAATGGCCATCTTAGGCTTGGCCGCAGCTGGCGTCAATCCAGCCACAACGTTTGTGGGTGATAATGGTGCGACACCAATCACGAACTTAATTGCTTACCAAAAAACCGACGGGCAATTCCGCTGGATGATGGGCAGCGATGATGGTGCACTGTCAATGTCAACCGAACAAGCGGTCTATGCTTTAGGCCAATATGATTATTTGTTGAAGGGCAAAGGCTCAATCTATAACTTTAAAAAAGTAGTGCCAGAACCGGACCCAGAGCCCAAACCAGAACCCAAACCAGAACCAACGCCAGATCCTAAGCCAAGTATTCCTAGTAAGAAACCAGCCGATGAACTTTCATCATCGTCATTTTCGGCAGTCGATTTAAATAAACAATTGCCAAAACAACCTGGTAACAAAGAAGATGGCATGCCATTGACTGGCACAACTGCGACGCAAGATGCTTTACCACAAACGGGTCATCAATCTGTTTGGGGTAGTGTTTTAGCTGGGTTATTCATGTTACTTGGTGTTGCAGGTTACCAAACACGTCGTTTAAAACAACGCTAGGAGGCAAGTAGATGGTAAAAAAACGCCTACTGCTAAGCGTTGCAAGTCTCGTGTTACTAGGCGGAATCGGCTACGGGACCTATGCGAGTGTTCAACAGCAACCAACCACAGTTAAACATGCAAGTGAGCAATCGACGCAATCAAAAAAAGTCGCGCACAAGGCGGTCACCAAGCACGCCGAATCGACTTCAAAAAAGACAACCACTAAGGCTAAAGAGACGAAGCATTCTGTCGCTTCCAAGCAGGCACAATCTAAAGAAGCCAAGCAGGTTAGTCAGTCTGAACAAGCCAGTGTTGCTAAAAAAGAACAACAGGCAAGTGCGTCAGCCAAACAAACGCCAACCTCACAGTCAGCAACGACTGCCGCACCAACAACACGTCAATCAGCAAGCAGTGCGGTAGTTTCAACAGCGCAACAACCAACACAGCAGGCTGAAGCTCACGAAGCACCAGCCAAACAACCTGAACCGGTTGCTAAGAAGGTAACGGTAAGCGTTTATGGGCCGATTAGTGAAGGCAACCCAGCTCTGATTAATCACGCTTCTGTAACGATTGATGATGGGGAGACGGTGCTGGCCGCTTTAAAACGGCTAACGGGCCAACAAGGCATGCCGCTATCTTACCGGGGGATTGGTGCTAGCGCCTATGTCAAAGGGATTAATGGCTTGTTTGAATTCGATAAGGGGCCCCAGAGTGGTTGGCTCTATCGGGTCAACGGTGTTTTTTCAAATCAATCGTGTGGTGTCTATCATGTAAAGAGTGGAGATGTTATTGATTGGCTGTATACGGAAGATCTCGGACACGATCGCCACGCGCCTCAGGGCTAAAATCGCAACTGATTATTGATCAAGTACACCCACTGGTTCTATTGGTGTACTTCATATTAATGATTAGCTTTTCAATGTGTTTCAACCATCCCTACTTTTTAGGTGGCCAACTGATTGTTATTATTGCGGTTAATTGGGTCGCCAAAAATCAACAGAAAACAGTTAGCACGCTGCAAGGTGCCTTATTGATGATGGTCCTAATTGTCATCATGAATCCAATTATCAATAATCATGGGACGCACGTTATGATGACGGTTGGCGGTACCTTGATAACGGCGGAAGCGGTGGTCTATGGTTTTTTAATGGCGACCGCTTTGGCCGTTTTATTATTGATTTTTGTGGCCTATAATCAGCATATGACCAACCATAAATTTTTGGCGTTATTCGGCGGAATCGCCCCGCAATTGACATTACTGACGATGATGACGATGCGCTTTTTTCCATTATTCATTCGGCGCTTACGCGATATTACCGCAGTCCAACGCACGCGAGGGATTCAAATGGCAACGGGGCGGCTAAAAAATCGCGCCCAATCAGGGATGCATCTGTTGGCAATTTTATTAACCAATACATTGACCGAAGCACTGCAGACCGCTGATTCAATGACGGCCCGCGGCTTTGGCGTTCAAAAAAGAAGTACGTATCGCCGGTATCAAATGACGCCTCGCGATTATGGCCTATTAATGGCGCTCATTAGCGGTGGCTTGGTTGCCTTTTGGTGCGCCAGTCAGGGTAACGGTCAGTTAATCGTTTATCCGACACTAGGTACATTGCGGTTAACCAGGCGCGATTGGGTATGTTTAAGCGTGATTTTGCTGATTGATGGGTTACCATTATTATTGGAAGGATGGGAGTACTTATGGTGGCAATTGCACAGATAGAACAGCTTCAATTTCAATATGCGTTAGCAAATCAACCGAGCTTGGCCGGGATTAATGTGACGGTTAATGCTGGTGATTGGGTGGTTGTGGCCGGCCCTTCAGGTAGCGGTAAAACAACCTTATTGCGTCAATTTAAACGTGAATTATGGCCGGTGGGACAGCATTTAGGGCAGGTATCGTTTAACGGCCAACTATTGGCGGATCTCGACCCAGCTATTAGTGCGCAGAAAATTGGCTTTGTTTTCCAAAATCCCGAGAACCAACTCGTAATGGATACCGTGATTCAGGAGCTGGCCTTTTCGCTGGAAAATAGCGGCGAAGCTAGCGCCAATATTCAAAAAAGAATTGCAGAACTCGTTAGTTTTCTTGGTATTCAGGATATTCTATACGCATCGGTTCATGAATTATCTGGCGGCCAAAAGCAACTGGTTAATTTGGCAGCAATTTTGATTCTCCAACCGAGCCTATTGGTGTTAGATGAACCGACTGCCCAATTAGATCCGATTGCGACCAAAGAGTTTATGAGTTTATTACAACGCGTGCATGATGAATTGGGCATAACGATTATCATGAGTGAGCATCAGTTGGATGATGTGTTGCCACTAGCTAATCAACTCTGGTTAATGACAAACGGCTGTCTTAGTTATCAAGGACCAGTTGATCAAGGTCTACAGGCAATTTGGCAGCAACCAACTTTACGGGATTTCATGCCGGAGATTCCGCGGCTTTTTTGGCAACAACAACTAACCACTGAGACTGAATCCGTGCCACTAACAGTTGTGGCCGGGCAACGTCAATTGCCAGTCGGCAGTATTCATGATCAATTACGTCCGATAGTAGCCGCGACGCAAGAAACGTTATTAACCGCTGACCATTTAGATTTTCAATATACCAAAAATGAGCCGTATGTTTTAAATCAACTCAAATTAACGGTCCATACGGGTGATTGGTTAGCGATTGTCGGTAAAAATGGGATTGGTAAGTCGACACTTTTAAAAGTATTGATTGGTTTGTTGGAACCCCGTCGCGGGACGGTCCGCTTGTTGGAACGACCATTACAAAAGTGGCCGACAGAGCAGTTATTTAAAGTGATCGGTTATTTGTCTCAACAACCGGCCGATCAGTTTAGCGCGGAGAGTGTTCGGGTTGAATTTGAGCGGCGTGCCGTTCAATTAGGACGTGAACACCCAGAAGAAGCGGCCACAGCGATGCTGGCTAAGTTAGGCCTAACTGATTTAGCAGACAGTGATCCGCAAGATACCAGTGGTGGCGAGCAACAATTGATTGCGCTAGGGATTATTTTATTAGCTAATCCGAAGTTGCTGATTTTAGATGAACCAACAAAAGGTTTAGATCCACTGCGCAAACAAGCACTTGGACGCCTATTACAGCAGTTACAAGCAGAAGGACTAACGATTATCATGGCTAGTCATGATATGGTCTTTAGCGCTCGCTTTGCGAACCAATGCGCCTTGTTATTTGATGGCGCGATCGTTGCGCAAGAAGCACCGCACCAATTTTTCCAATCGAACTTCTTTTACACCACCCCGATTAATCGACTCTTACGATCACAAGACTCTGCGGCGTTGACTTGGGAAGAGGTTGGCCGATGAAGCGCATTGACTGGCAAAGTAGCCTTATTTTTGGGATTGCCTTTCTAATAATCGCGGTTTTATTAGGCTTGATCATTCAATTACAGGGACAATATTTTTTAGCATTGAGTTTTATTTGTTTAGTGGTCAGTATGCTGCCATTTTATTGGCGCTTTGAAAAACGTCAAATTCGGGCCCGGGAGATTGTAATGATCGCCGTTTTAGCGACAATTGCGGCGGTCAGTCGGGTGCCTTTTGCGCCGCTGCCGAGTGTTCAACCAACAAGTTTTGTGGTGATTGTCGCGGCTTTGGTTTTGGGTCCGGAAGCTGGCTTCATGATTGGTTCAACGGCGGCCTTGGTTTCGAATTTCTTCTTAGGTCAAGGCCCGTGGACACCATGGCAGATGTTTTGTTGGGGGATGATGGGCGTGACGGCCGGGCTGATTAGCCGCTTTGATTGGGCCCGCAATAAATATTGGCTTTGTCTATTCGGCTTTATTTGGGGGTTTATTTTCGGGTGGGTAATGAACTTATGGTATTTTATCGCCTATGTTAATCCCTTATCGTTCAAAACATTTATCGCAGCCTATATTGCGAGTTTTTATTTCGATTTGGCGCATGCGCTATCGAATGTGTTCTTTATTTATTGTTTTTATCAATCGTGGTACCGGATTATTAGACGTTTTAAAATTAAATATGGCTTATTAGACTAAAAAGGAGCTAGATACAAAAATAATTTTTGTCTCTAGCTCCTTTTTTTAGTAGGTTAGCACATACTTACCAATTGCGTGACCTTTTGTGAGTTCGCTTGTGATTGTGTCGAGGTTTTCAACCGATAAACCTTGGTAGACTTGTGTCGTAATCGGATGAATTTGATTTGTGTCGGCAAGGCTCGCTATTTTTTTGAGGATCGCGCCTTGGCTGGCAATCTCGTAATCAAAATCCGTTTTAGTAAACATGTATTCCCAATCAAAAGAGACTGATTTTGCTTTCAGTGGGGTTAAATCAAGTGGGGCTTGCATATTAACCAGAGAGCCGACATGACCGAGTGGTTTGATTAAGCGTGTTGCAGCAGACAAATAGGGTGCGACATCGTAAAGAACGGCAATCGCGTCGAAGTGGTCGGCTGGCAGTTGATCGAGGTTAAGTTGATCACTTGTTTGGTGGTAATCAATAGGATAATCGACGCCATTGGCTTTTAGCCAGTTAAAATTTTGAGGACTGCTAGTGGCATAAACGGTGAACCCAGCCCATTTGGCGAGTTGACTCATAATTGAACCGACCCCACCAGCACCGTTAATAATCAAAAGGTTTTTACCGAGGTGGGCTTGTTCTGCGGCCTCGAAATGAAATTTTTCAAAAAGTAGTTCGTAGGCAGTTAGTGAGACTAGCGGTAGGCCAGCCGCTTCACTCGCTGATAATTGGCCGGGGGCAAGTGCGCAGAGGGCTTCGGTCATACATTGGTAGGCTTGAAAACTGCCATCTAGTTGAGTAGAACCGGCGTAATAGACGATATCGCCAACTTCAAATTGTGTGACGGCTTTGCCAATTGCTAAGACTTCGCCGTAACCATCGTAGCCTAAAATATGCGTCGTAACGGTGCGCCGTTTGAGATCAATAGGATTGACTGCGGCGGCTTGGACTTTGATGAGTAGTTCGTGGTCGCCAGGTGTTGGGATCTGAGTAGTAACAGTTTGCCAATTTTGGTGAGAATCTAGGGTGATTTGGGTATTTGCAATCAATGAGGACACATCCTTTCTTCTCTATTTTAGCCGTTTCGGTTATTGAGGGTAACAAAAAAGGATTGGCAATCGCCAATCCTTTCAGTATGCTAGTCCACTAAGTCGGCGTAAAAGCCCATGTAAGCCGCTTGTTTATAAGGATTTAACCAAATATAGCCAATCCCAAAAGTAAAGCCGGCTAGGATATCCCAACCTAGGAAACTTAATTTTAAGATGAAGAATCTAAATTTGTGTCCGTCCATCAATTCACGACTTTTTGTAATGCAATCGAGGTAATTGATATCGGCTTCTGGGTGAGCGTCCGTTAAATCTTTGAAGATGAAAGGCGCTTGAGAATAAGAAAATGACTTAATCAGCCCAGGGATGATGAAAAGCAATGTCCATAAGACGGTGAAAAAGCCGGCTAATAGTTCGGTAATGACAGCTCCGAGAAAATAACGTTTTGAAAAGACGCTAAAAGCACCACTAAATGCGTTAAAGTCAGCATCCTTTGAGCGAATCCAATCGAGCGTCGTAAATGAAATCCCCAAAGTAATTAAACCAACGATGAAGCCACCAATATTACCAGTCAACGAGTTACCAGAAGACATATTGCTAGGAAATGAGCCAGAGCCTGATGAGACAAAGTCCGATGTCATAAAGAGTGCAGTGAGTGCCATAAAGAGGCCACCAATTAAGATAAAAGCGAGGATTGAAAAGAGTGTTGGGACGATATTAAGCTTGATTGCTTGTCCCCAATGGCCCGCATAGAGTGCCTTAGCCTCGCGCTTTAATTCAGCGCTTGATTTGTATGTTTTATCCATTTGTAAATCCCCCCTAAAGTAAAGTTTAAATTATTATACTATTAGTTAAAGGGGGGAAGCAATATAAATCGGTTAATATGGTTGATTATTTTGAGAGAGTCGTGACAAATCCCTTTGATGGCGGTAAAATTATAAGGGTACTAATTAATAGTGTGAAACATAAAATGGTTATTAATATTTGGGAGGGATTCTATTGAATAAGGGACGTTTGGAAGCTTTCAGCGATGCGGTCATTGCAATTATTGTAACGATTATGATTCTTGAATTTAAAACACCAGAAACGGCTGAGGTGAAGGCCTTACTGGAAAATGCACCATACTTCTTTGCCTATATCGTAACCTATCTCTTCGTAGGGGTTGCTTGGTACAATCACCACTACATGTTTAGTTTAACGAAACGGGTGACAAAACGAATTTATTGGTTGAATAATATATGGTTATTATCAATGTCATTTTTACCCGTTGCTACTGCTTGGGCGGGGCGGTTTATTAATTCACGGGGCCCAGAATATTTCTACTATGTGGTTCATTTTGCTTGGTTGATGATGTATTACTTATTGAGTCGCGCACTAGCGGATGCCAACCGCGAAGTTGCACCGGAGGTTTATCAAAAGATTACAGGGATGCCAATTTACGGTGTTATTATGAAACCTTATTTCTGGGTGATTCAGGTAGCCTTAGTTGCTGCGATTTATTTCTTCCCGCCAATCGAATTGATTTTTGTGATCTTAGAAGTATTTGTGATCGGCAATCGAACGGGTTCTGATAGTGATAAACTCTTTCACGATTAAAAAAAGCATCGCCAACTTGGCGATGCTTTTTTGTATTATTTAGAATTTAATGACGATTTTACCAGTTGAATGGTGTGTTGCACTTAGTTGATGTGATTTGATTAAGCCTTCCGCTGAGAATGGGAGGACAGTATCAATAATTGATTTTACTTTACCGTCAGCCATTAGGTCAGCAATTTCACGAAGTTGTTCACCATTTGGAATTAACCAGATAGCTTTGAAAGTCATCTTTGTGTCTTTGATAATGTCAGCTGTTTCGGGTGCTTCACCAACGATTGAAATTTGGCGACCTGTTTCAGGATTGAGCACGGACCAAGCATCAACTTGGCTTTGCCCACCGATTGTATCGATGACCAGGTCAACGTTGTGTGCTTTATCAGCAACTTTTTCGTTACGGTAATCGATAATTTCGTCGGCACCTAAGTCGCGAACGAGATCAAAATTCTTGGCACTAGTTGTTGTGATGACGTGGGCGCCCATTGCCTTAGCAATTTGAATGGCATATGACCCAACACCACCAGAACCAGCTTGGACGAGCACTGTTTCACCGGCTTTTAAGTGACCGTGGTTGAAAAGGGCTTGCCAAGCTGTTTCGCCGGCCAATGGCACAGCAGCTGCTTCTTCAAAAGTGACGTTCTTAGGTTTGCGAGCGACCAATTCGTCATCAACCGCAACATATTCAGCATAAGTACCGCGGTTAGAAGTGGCTGGACGTGCAAAAACTTCGTCGCCGACTTGCCAATCCGTCACAGCTGAACCGACTTCAGTAACGACACCGGCTAAATCCCAACCAAGCACGATTGGAAAAGCCCAATCGAACATACTTGTGAGATAACCCGCACGTAATTTCCAGTCAAGAGGATTGATAGCAGTTGCTTTTGATTTAATTAGTACTTGGTGTTCGCCAATGGTTGGCATTGGTAAAGTAATCATTTCAAGTGTTTGTTCATCGCCGTATTGATTGATCGCAACAGCTTGCATTGTATCTGACATTTAAAACACCTCATCGTTTTCTTATTTAAAGTAAGTAATATCAGTTTAGCAATCGGCATGCGGGAAGTCAACAAAAAGCAATTAAAAAGCCGACCTTCGTCGGCTTTTTAAGGTTGTCGTTTATTCGCAACACTCAGCTAATGCTCAGCGTCAAATCGCTTTAAACGCACTCTAAATTTCTTCTTCCGCAATTTTTGCTAGTAGTGTTTTGGATGGGATGAAGAATAGTGCGCCGGTTGTTGGTTCGCTGAAATCTAGTAGGTGATCGTAGTTGCCGGCTGGTTTGCCGACGAACATGTTCGTCAGCATCCGTTTAACGATTGTCCATTGACGAGCGTAGCCGATAAAATAAGTCCCGGTCATCTTTTCACCAGGATTAGCGTAAGGCACGTTCATCCGAACAATTTTATGTTCGACGCCACCTTCGTTATCTTGCGAAACAACGTTGTGCGCGTTTGTTGGTTTTTCGGTATCGTCTAATTCAAGATCAGAGAATTTTTTACGACCGATTGTTTTTTCTTGTTCTTCAGTTGAAGTGTGGTTCCAAGTGTCCATCGAATGAATATATTTTTGGGCAAAGGCGTATGAACCATTGATGAATTCAGGGTCTTCATCGCCAATTAGGGCGTATTCGGCTGTTTCATCGATGGCAGGATTTTCCGTACCATCGATAAAGCCGATGATTGAGCGGCCTTCGAAATAACGGAAGCCGTGAGTTTCATCAATCGTCGTTGCATTTTGACCGATGAATTGCATGAATTGGGCCATTACTTCGTAACAAACTGCCATTTCTTTGGCCCGAATGTGGAAGAATAAGTCGCCGCCAGTAGCGACAGCATCGTGTTTAGGACTAGGGATCGTTTGGAAGGGTTCTAGTTCTTGAGGTTTAGGGGCGTTTGGGAAAAGATAGTCCCAAGCGTCTGAGCCAATCCCAAAAGCAACGCGCAAATGTGCATCCGGATAGCGGATGTTCATACTATTGATAATTGCGGGGATCCGTTCAGCCAAATCTGAAACGGCAGCTTTGTCTGATGAAAAATCTTGGCGATTTAAATTGAGTGTCGTGAAAATAATATTTTCACCCGCATCTTTAAAAACATCTTGTGCATCTTTAGCTATAATAGCCATTAAAAAAGCCTCCCTAAAAATCTAAAGTTAATGATCACTTATTAATAATCATTATTATCTAGCTTGATGCAAGCATACCAAAAAAGTCGATTACTTACCAGTCAAAACGGCTAAAAAATGCTTATCATTTGTAACGCTTACAATTAAGGCGGTATACTTAAATAAGCAGAATAAAATTAATCAGGAGGTCTTTTTAGATGGTAACACAAAAGATAAATGCGGCAGACGCAATGTTAAAAGTCATGGCAGACTGGGGAATTGACCATATTTTTGGGTTACCAGGCGGCTCATTTGATTCAACGATGAATGCATTGCATAACCAAAAAGCAATTATGCGCTATATTCAAGTTCGTCATGAAGAAGTCGGTGCTTTAGCAGCTTCAGGTGAAGCCAAGGTGACTGGTAAAATTGCGGCAACATTTGGGTCAGCTGGCCCTGGCGCAGTTCATTTATTGAATGGGCTTTATGATGCCAAGTACGATCACGTCCCCGTTTTAGCATTAGTCGGCCAAGTGGCAACTGGTGTCATGAATACTGATTATTTCCAAGAAATGAATGAAAATCCAATGTTTGCGGATGTGGCAGTCTATAACCGGACGGTCATGACGGCTGAACAATTACCACTAGTTGTTGACCAAGCGATTCAACAAGCTTATAAACATAGTGGCGTAGCAGTCGTGACAATTCCAACGGATTTAGGCTGGCAACCAATCGATGATCACTTCGAAGCAACTGCTAACCTATTCCAGATGGGGAATTATCCAGAACCCCGCTCAACGGATATTCAACAGACCCTACAATTAATTAAAGAAGCTAAACAACCTATTATTTATTTTGGTCAAGGTGCTAAGGCAGCCGGCGATGAATTAGTGGCGTTATCCGATAAATTAAGTATTCCAATGATGTCATCAGCCCTCTCTAAAGGGATTGTTGCTGACGAAAATCCAGCTTACATGGTTTCAGCAGGTCGTGTTGCGACTAAACCTGGGGTTGATTTGGCAGAAGCGGCCGATTTAATTTTATTTGTCGGCAGTAACTACGAATTTGGCCAATATTTCTTCAAACCAGATGCGAAGTTCATCCAAATCGATATTGATCCAACCAAACTTGGCCATAGACACCATGTTGACGTTGGCATTTTAGCAGATGCGAAAACAGCGTTAGCGGCTTTGCTTGAAGCCAGTGAACCGGTATCTGAAAAGACAGCCTTCTACCGTGCAGCAGTCGCTAATAAAGCTAACTGGGATCAATGGACCGCTAGTTTTGAAGATGATCCACAAACACCATTACGGGTGGAACCAGTCTTTAAAGAAATCAATCAGATGGCTACCGATGACGCTATTTTCAACTTAGATGTGGGGAACGTCACGATTGATGGCGTCCGCTTTTTGAAGATGAAACCCGGCCAAAAGACGACGATTTCAGCTTGGTACGCAACGATGGGGGCTGCTTTACCAGCTGCAATCGGGACCCAAGCAGCCTTCCCTGATCGCCAAGTTTGGTCAATCAGTGGTGACGGTGGCTTCACGATGGTGATGCAAGATTTGATCACGCAAGTTAAATACCAAATGCCAATTATCAACGTTGTGTTGAGTAATGATTCATTTGGTTTTATTGAAGCAGAACAAGATGACAAGGGCCAACCACATTCTGGTGTTGCCATTCAAGGTGCAGATTACGGTGCCGCCGCAACAGCATTAGGGGCACAAGGGTTTACGGTCCGGACGTTAGATGAATTGAAGGCTGCTTTTGCAGCGGCTCAAAAACGCCAAGGACCAGTTGTGATTGATGTCAAAATTGCTAACGAACGGCCTTTACCAGTTGAACAATTGGTGATCGATGATCAGACGCAAGATCCTGAGGCAGTTGCTCAGTTTGTTGAAAAATATCGCGCACAAGGATTAAAACCTTTTCGGACATTTTTAGGATGAGCGACTAAAAAGTTAAGATTTCTTAAATCAGACCATCGGCGGACTACTCAGAATTTAAATTGTGGTAAATTAAAGATACATTATCGAGGGAAAGGAATTCGGCGGATGAGCAGAACAATTTCAAGACGTTTAATTAGTACGACTTCTCTGATGGCCCTAATTGGGAGCATTGCATTAGCCATTTACTGGTCACGACTAGGGCTTTTTAACAACACAACAGCCTTACAAGCGTACTTGGGCCACTCCGTACTCATCGGCCCGATTATTTTCATCACGATTCAGATTATCCAGGTTGTGATTCCGGTGATTCCGGGCGGGATTAGTACCGCCGCAGGTGTTTTAGTTTTTGGCCCGCTATGGGGTTTTATCTATAACTATGTCGGCATTGCAATCGGATCAATTTTTAATTTCCTACTGGCGCGCCAGTTTGGGAAACCATTTATTCTCCACGTCATCAACGAGAAAACTTATGATAAATATATCGGCACGATTACGGAAAAGAAAAACTTTGCGCGCTTTTTCGCCTTAGCGATTTTCCTACCGGTTGCGCCCGATGATGTCTTATGTTTGATGGCCGGTTTGACCGAAATGTCATTGAAGAAATTCACATGGATTATCATCTTATGTAAACCAGCATCAATTGCAGCCTATAGCTTCGCACTAGTTTACGGCGGTCAATTCTTGATGAATCTATTCTAAAAAGAGTGTGTTTGAAACGGTTTGGCTTTGAGCATTAGCATAACTCGGCGGATAACTGCTGTAAGCAGTTGTTTGACGAGAGACGCTAAGCACAGAAGGCAGTTTCAAAAAGCACGTTTTAAAATTTTGAATTCAAAAAAGAGGTTGCGACAAAAATTACTTTTGTCGCAACCTCTTTTATTTAATTAGTAACATTTTTCTTTTTAAGTCCAATACCTGTAAAACCACTCAAGATTGAGAAGATTGGTGAGAGGATACTGAAGAAACAAAATGGCAGGTAGCTTAGTGTTGGTACGCCGAGTGTGTTAGCGGCGAAAACGCCGGCAACGCCCCAAGGGACTAAGTAGTTAATAACGGTCCCGCCATCTTCGAGTGCGCGGCCAAGGGCCAAGTTGCTAAGGTTTGATTTTTCGAAAGTTGATTTAAAAGCTTTACCTGGCAGGATAACAGAAAGGAATTCTTCACCGATAAAGAGGTTAACGCCAATCCCAGAAGCAATCACCGCGCTGATCAATTGACCAGGTGTTTTGAGGTGGGTCGCAAGGGGGGCCATCACGCGTTCAATTAAACCGAGTTTCATCAATAAACCACCAAGGGTCAACGTCATGATGATCAAGGCAACTGTGCCCAACATGCTATTAATACCACCACGCGTGAGAAGCGCATCGATACTTTGATTGCCGGTATGAGCGACGAAGCCATTTTCAATCAAGTTGGCGATTGTTTTAAAAGAAGTGTGTGGATGATGGCTGAAAATTAAGCCGATTGAAACGGCGATGTTTAAGAATAACGTTGGAATAGCAGGCATCTTTAAACGCGCACAGACGAAAATTAAAATAATAGGGAGTAAGGCCCAGAGGCTAACGTCGGTATGCGCCTTTAAAATGGCAACTGTTGTACTGATTTTGGTCAACGGAATATCACGAGATGTATGACCGATAATCGCGTATAGCACTAATGAACCAACGAAAGCTGGTACGGTCGTCCACATTAAGTTTTTGATGTGGGCAAAGAGATCTGTTTCAGTAACTGCAGCCGTTAAATTAGTTGATTGAGAGAGGGGTGAAGATTTATCACCAAATATTGCCCCGGAAATAATTGCGGCTGCGACAATCGTTGTATCTAATCCCAGTGTGGCACCAATTCCGAAAAAGGCAATTCCGACCGTTGAAATAACGGTAAAGGCACTCCCAATTGCACTCCCGACGAGGGCGCAAACGACGAAAATGGATGGAATAAACCAGTGGACATTGACCATCTGGAAGCCCCAAACCATTAAACTGGGAATGACACCAGCAGCAATCCAAGTACTGATCAAGGCACCGACGAGAATGAAAATAATGATGGGAATTAGACCACTTTTTAAACCTTCTTCAATTCCTTCATGAATCGTATCCCAGCTAAAGTGACGCCATCGCGCCCATAACATCAAAAGGGCGATCCCAGTGAGGACCGGGGTTTGAGGAGAGAGCTGGAAAATAATAACGCCGGTTCCCATAATAGCCAGGAGAATGACGAGGACTAATGTTGCTTCGAATAAACTAATTGATTTTTTTGACATATTAACGCATCCTTTTTAAGTTTTATCTGAAGTTGTGCGTCATAGGACTGATAACGAAGAATACCACCACATGCAAGATGCCTTAACATGAAAAAACCTCCCTTTGGTTAAAATTAGTTGAAACGCGCTATTGAAAGTTACCTTCAATAGTATTTTGCATAAAAAAAGTCCCTACTCGCATCTGCGAATAGGGACGATTGGAAACCGCGGTACCACCCAGTTAGCGCGCCAATTTAAGACAACACGCCACTCTTACAGGGGATAACGGTCCTGTTAGTTAGCCGAAGTCCTCATTCAGTATTTCACGACATTTACCCTGATCGGTTCGCAGCAACCACCGACTTCCTGACACACAGATAAAGCATTACTTGGTTTGAATGAGATGACTTATTTGATTGTCCTCAATTTACAGGAGTCGGAAATAAAAGTCAAGTCAGAAATTTGAAAGAGTCGTAAAATAAATATCGTAAAAGAGTATCACTTACTTAGATCATCAGCCAAATAATTGAAATGTTAACAGAGGTCTATGTGCTTATTCGTGGAAATAATCATCTCAACTGCAGATAAATCAAATTGAATGAATATCACGAACAAATTGGTATATGTAAAAATGGTTTACATGTATCGAAAAGATGGTATTATAAAAATAAAGAAAGTGCTTCGCTGGAAGCGGATGGATTTTATATTTATTCCGCTAAATTGGAGGGACTATTATGAAAAAATTGATTGAAATAATAGCTACTATTCTAGTCTTAGTTATTTTAGAGTTATTTGTCTTTAGATTTATCACAGATTTTAAAAATACATTGATAATGGTTACTGTATTAGTAATTATTATCATTTTAAAAGAGTATATTCAAAAGAAACAAGGTAAATCTAATCCTAGTTAACATAATGAAAAAATCTTGCACAGTCCTTGTAAGGACACACGTTTCAACATATTAATTTATGAACGATGCGTGGTGTAGGACTGGCCTATTTGGCTAATAGGACTCTCAAGTCTAATAACGTAGTAATTATAATAGATTTTACGATATAACATAGTATAAAGTTCGTTGTAGTGCCATTTGTGTTAGTAGAGGTTACTGTAAAATCTGGTGTAGTGGTAATAATACGCACTATAAGAGTTCGACTATTTATAATAAGCATACTAGATGCAATGCTTCTAGGAAATGAGTTGCGATACAAAATATGATAATAATGGGGATTGAGTCAGTTGAATAAACTAAAAGAACAGCTTAACAAACATCCGTACCGTAGTTTATTAACAATCGTATCAATATCAAGTTTTGTGGGAATACTTATAGAATATGCGATAAATGGCGATTTTATAAAATCAGGGTTTTATGGGACGCTTATCTATGTAGTTATTCAATTGATTATTTTTAAGATACAAAAGAAGTAAAACAGGATATTAAAAGCAATTTCTAAACAAAAAAATGATCGAGGACCCCAGATAAAATGGAGAACCTCGATCATTTTTAGTTTAGAAGAAATTAATATCCTTAAAATTATAGCTGTAATCAATTTGGTAATCTTTTTCGTTTAGCGGTGTTAATTGCGCAAATTTTTGTTCGAATTCATCCAAAGGTAAACTGGTCCAGATTCTAAAACTGTGATCGTCGTAAGTGGCCCAATCGCAAATTTTGGTTAAGTCGGGATAGTCGCGCAAATCCGGAATGGTCGTCCCTAGAAAATGAAGGATGTAATCGTAAGATTCTGATTGTTCTGGAACGGTTGAGAATAAATGAAAGTAATCACGTAACGCCATACGAACACCATCTTTCTAGCAATAGGAATTGATGGCTATTATTATAAAATATTTAGTGGTCTACCACAATTAATATGCTTGTTCTTAAGACAAATATAAAAAATCCCTTGGCTGAGACAGGGCATTAACGTATGATAAAGGTAGCAAATACCAAAGGAGACGATCGGTTGAATATTCAAACAGAAATCGTACAATTAAGACGTTTTAGCGCTAGTGATTTAGCGGTGGTCTACCAAATTGGTTGTGAAAAAGAGATTGCGACGCAACTCAACATGCCGCCGTTTCAATCTGAGCATGAAGCGCAATCTTTTCTGACGATGCTCCAGTCTGATGAACATTCATGGGCGATTGTGTCTAAAAAATCTGATATGGTCTGTGGGATAATGATGTTGGCGCCTAACCTAGCGCAAGATGATATCACTGTTGAGTCGTACGAACTTAGTTTTGCAATCTTGCCGCAATACCAGCGACAGGGCCTGATGACAAACGCATTATCTGCGGTGATGAATGCTTATCACGATGACCTACATATTACGAAGTTTATGGCGGCTTGTTTTATTACCAATCAAAAATCAGCCCGTTGTTTGCAAAAAGTGGGCTTTACCACTGCTTATCAAACGCAACTGCCAGACTATTTAGGTGGCGAGTTAGTGCAATATTACCAATATAATTTAGCTTAAAAAGGATTTCGATAAAAAAATCACAATTGAAATGAGAACCCTTTAAAAAGCGCGGTTAAATTGGAAAACCTGTGGTATAATCGGGATTGAAAGACAAATGGGGGTTATCAGATGGCAAGTGAAAATGATCAAGCCTTTGCAAGAAAATTAGCGCAAATTGAGGCAGATTCGAAGTTAACAATTTTATCTAGCATGAATCAAAGCAGCGATGATGAGGTTAAACAGTACGTTGTCTATACGGACTATCGTGAAGGTGGTCAGCGGGAATCAACGAACTCGATTTTCGTGTATACACCATATGCGAATGTCGATAAATTTGGACATTCAATAGTTGATTTTCAAGCGCAACTCTTGTTTGAAACTAACAAATGGAAAAATGAAATGCATATCACTGTTTTGGAGACATTGGGTGCAGCTTCACGTTTAGCAGTTTATGATTACCAAAACTTAGGATTAGCACAATTGGCAGTTAAAGCCTTTTGTAACTTAGCCAACAAATTAGAAATTGAAACAATCGATGGCAATATCAGTACGTTTGATCGCGAGAGTTTTAACAAAGTCGAACACATTTTAACTAAATATGGATTTGAAGTAAAAGCGGCCCCAGGTGCGGCTTCGGGGACGTTTGTTAAAAGGAGATAGACTAGTATGCAACTGACACGAGCATTTGAACAGGCAACGTGCATTATTGTGTTATTGGCAACTCAAGATCCTGAACATACGATTTCGTCAGAAGTGATTCATCACCGCTTAGGCGGCTCGCAAACTTATTTACGCAAAATCATTCGTAAGTTAGTGGTGGCTGGCCTTGTAAAATCGGCTTCAGGTAACAGTGGTGGCTTTACTTTAGCAAGACCAGCTAGTGAAGTGTCAATCTACGATGTGGTTTTGGCGACTGAAGGTCAGATTAAGTCGTATCCGGATACCGGCAAGTTAGATACGGTATTCAACGATTTTCAACCGGTCGCTAAACAAGGGACGTTGATTATTAACGCTGCCTTCCATAAGGCAGATATGTTATGGGCGAACGAACTAAAGAAACAAACTGTTTCAGGTTTAATCGTCGAAACGATGGGTCATCCTGATATTCCGGTCATTGATTGGAACCAATCGGCGGAACAACGGGAATTATTAATTCAAAAGATTATTAAAAATCTAAAATAAATTAACTTATTAATCGAAAACAGGCTAGAAGGGACTTCCTTCTAGCCTGTTTTTTTTGTCTTTTTCACAGAGTTTTTAGTAATTTAACTCACGAGGTTAAATGGGATTATCTAAAAATAAAAAATAAAATGTTATTATTTGCTGAAATTGTAATATTTATTGAAAATTAATTTTCAATAAAAGGTGATGAAACGTTGGTAAATTAACAATCTTTATTTTCACTAATTTTTCGATAGTGGATATTACTTATACTTTATTTAATAAACGATTATATTATTAAATATTTTTGAAAATAAGTTGTTTACAATCAATTATGGGGGTGATATACTAATCTCGAAAAGGTTAATGACGTTACTTTTCAAGGGATTAGATGGTGAGAACGTCGGATTTTTTGACAATGTTAATTAGATGATAAAAGAAAATTTAAAGAATAGAGGTCTTTGTGATGAAGATTAGTACATTATTATTAAGCGGTTTAGTAACAGTAGCGGGTGCAACAATGATTTCAGGACAAACTGCCTTCGCAGCAGATGCCCCTAAAAATGAAATCGCAACGGATGGTCAAAAAGGGACTTCCGTTGTAAAAGCACAACTAACAGGTAGTAGCACAGTTGAATTAACAGCTGTTCCTGATTTAGATTTTGGAACGAAAGAAATTACGGCTTCTACATTAGATTTAGCCCAATCAGCTGATGGCACTGTTTCAGTTGCCGATGCTCGTGGGACTGGTGCGGGTTATACAGTTGATGTTGCACTGACAACACCATTTACAGATGCAAGCAGTCATACACTTGAAAACTCAACATTAACATTGAAGAATGCAAGTGGTATTAGTACTGATAACGCAGCGCACACTGTAGCGGATACAAAATCAGTTGATTTAACAAATGATAGTGCTAAAAATATTATCACTGCTGGTAAAGATCAAGGGTTAGGGAACTGGAACTACAAGATTAGTGGTTCAAATCTTCATGTTTTAGCTGGCGCATACGCTGGTGACTATACTGGTCAATTAACATGGACGTTAACCGCAACACCAAAAGCATAATTCACCCCTAATTTGAGATAGCGTTTTACAATGGTTATAATAGTAGTAACAGCTCAATAATGAGCTGTTACCTCAGTTGATTTCCAGGTTGAAATCACTTGAGGTAACAGTTAATTAATCATTTGAGAAAAGCTGCTCAAGGAGGACTGGCAATGCGTATTAATAAAACAATACAATTTTTAGTGCTAGGTATTAGTTTATTGCTAGGAATCTTGGTGGTAGTTAGCCCAACAAAGGCAGCAATTGACCCAGTACCAGCACACATTACGAATATTGAGAATTTATTCGCAGCCCCACCAAAAGGTTCTAACAGTAAAGTACCAGTTGATGGGGTGACCGTCATCAATCCAGCCGCCAACAATCAGTCGGGGGCTATTTGGTCTAATCCGGATAATCGGATTGATTTGACAAAAAGTTTTGATTCATCAATGTTGCTTAATTTTGGTGACAGTGGTGCTAACGCCGCTGATGGGATGGCTTTTGTCATGCACGGCGATAGTCGTGGAACGAGTGTCATTCAACCGAATGGTAGTGGGCAGCAACTAGGTGTTTGGGCTGAACCCCAAAGTAGTAGTAGTGCAAAACCAGATTTGTCGACGGCAATCCAAAATAGTTTTGCGGTCGAGTTTGATACATTTAATAATAAAAACTGGGATGCTAAGAATTTTAAGCAGAACTGGCTAGATTTCTCCGTAACGCAACTAACGACTAATCACATTGCCAGTGGTTTTCCGGCTCAAGAGGGCACCTATACTTCGGGGACTAATGGGTTAGGACTTCTAACGAGTTATACGACAATTATGAATCACAGCAATCTGTATGAATTACCAAAGAATTCATATTTATCAGATGGTAAGTGGCACCAGTTCAGAGTGACTTGGGATCCAGATAAACACCTTTTGAGTTACTATTTTGACACTGTCTTAAGAGGAACTGCCACAATCACCGATTTGAATAAAACTTTCGGTGGGACGAACGTCTACTGGGGCTTTACTGGTAAAACTGGTGGTAGTAACGAATTGAATCAAGTCGCCTTTGAAAAAATTTCGAATATTCCACTCACATCACAAAATTATAAAGTGTACCATGAAAATGGTGATGCACTAGGTGCTGAGGTAACGAAGGATAACCCAGCGAAACCTTTAGAAGAACTAAAAGGGGTTGTCACAATTAATAATGAACCAACGAGTGGTTCTGATTGGAAACAAGTTGGTGTGCGTTATATGGCTGAAGGAACGGATACTTCTCAGGGTGTCTCCTATGTTGCCGATGATTTAGCGATTAATAACAAATTAGTATCGAAAAATAAAGTTTCGACAGGTCTTTTTAAGACGCCTGCTATTGATTTAAATGGTAATACACTGACGCCGCATGATGCGACTGAAAGCGACTTTTTTGGACCGATTGGTGATAATAAATATAGTACTGGGGTTAATATGGGCGATATTGCTAAAAATAGTACGTCTAAGATTCAGTTTACATTAACTGCTTTTGACCCAACACCAACTGATGGCACGACCAATTTAGGCCGTAAGTATGAGGTTAGTTTGGATGGTAAGATGGCCCGTGAATCGACCGAAAAGGCCGTTTACGTCACAAGTGTCCCTAAGCTTGTCTTAGATAAAAAGTGGACTGATCCAACCAAAGAAAAACCAATTGCACTTGATAAGAATCAACCGATTGATCTGACCGGTTCTTGGTCGCAATCATCAGCGACTGGTAAGATTGATAGCCATGCACTAGGTACGTTGCATTATTCAATTGACGATGGTGCAGAAAAGACCATCGCGCAAAATAATGTCGGCCCTAAGTTGGTTAGTGGGATTCCAACGGTTGGTTTATCGTTGAATGATACGCATAAATTGACGTTTTATATGACTAATGCGGGTTATAATGAGAAATCTGAAGTGGTTACCGTGTATTTTAAATTAAAGGGCGGGACGCTTTTATTAGATAAGGTCAAAAATGAAATTGGGTTTGCGCCCGTGACAGTTGGTAAGAATACGATTAATAAGCGCGATAATACCGATTGGGCACCAACTGTGGCCGATACACGCGGTACCGGTTCACGTTGGGACTTATACGCCAGTTCAACAGGTTTGACGCGGACGACAGATCATAAGCAGCTAGACGGCGGTCTAGTTTATGTTGATGGTCAAAAGACGACGGACGTCACCGTAACCCCTCAAAAAATTGCCTCTAAAACAACGACATCAGATGATGACATTACACCGATTAAGTGGGATGATAATCAAGGGATATTGTTAAAAGTGAATGCAGGGGCCTATGCGGGTGATTACACAGGGACCATTGATTGGACGTTAGGTAATACACCGGCCCCTTAAGATAGAGGAGATTAGAAAATGACATATTTCAAAAAATGGCTTGGGTTATTAATGGGCGTGTTGGCAACGTTTTTTGTGGCATTTACTGTCAATCAACAGGTTGTTCATGCTGAAAAGGTAACTTATTCGGTTGCACCAATCTATCCGGAAAATCAAACGGATAAGAATTTAGGCTATTACGACTTACGTGTGAAACCTGGACAGAAAGAGGAAGTATCAGTCGTCGTCCAAAATACTGGGAAAAAAGACCTTGAAGTAGATATCGCACCGAATACGGCGATTACTAATCAAAACGGCGTGATTGATTACAGTCAGTCCGATCCTAAGTATGATAAGACGTTAAAATACCCATTTACTAAATTGATGTCACCGGCGCAACGCTTGAAGGTGCCGGCCGAAAGTAGTCGGACAGCAACTTTTACTTTAAATGCGCCTAAGGCAACTTTTGAAGGTACCATTTTAGGTGGGTTCTATGTCTCGCAAGTTAAGCAAGATCAAGTTGAACAGGCTTTGGACCATAAGAAAGGGACGTCTTTGACGAATCGCTATTCTTATATCCTCGGTGTTAAATTGACGCAATCGGATCAAGCTGTGAAACCACATTTGCGTTTAAATCGGATTAAACCTGGCTTGTTGAACGGCCATACTGCGATTTTAGCGAATATTCAAAACACACAAGCGAACTCGGTTGGTGAAATGCAAGTCGATGCTAAGATTCGTAAGGTAGGTCAAAGTAAGGTACTCTATCAAAGTAAACAAACTGATTTACAGATGGCACCCAACTCTAACTTTGATTACGGGATTGATTTAAAAAATAAACCGCTCAAGGCTGGTCGCTATAATATTAAGATTAAAGTTAACTCGAATAAGGGCCAGTGGCTATTATCAAAGGATTTTGAAATTACGCAAAAAGAAGCTAGAAAATACAATGGCAAGGCTGTTGAATTGCCACAAAATAACTGGTGGTTATACGTGATTATTGGCATCATGGTACTCTTAATCTTGTTCTTACTCTTCCTATTATGGCGGAAAAACAAGCAAGATAAGACTGAAGAATAACGATCAAAAAGGGATGATTACCACTAGGTGATCATTTTTTTTATGATTAAAATTTGCATTGCGTCCAATGTTGACGGATGCGCTTTAATTCGATATACTACCTTTAACAAGATAAGAGGTCGCAAAAACCATCAGTCGTTATTCTGAACTGACTAAGCAGTGATGAGGAATAATTAAAGGGGAATTTGCCGAAATGTCAATTTGCTTATTCAAATTGATGTTGGGACTTGGTTGAATAAATCAAGGACTGTCGTAACGAAACGTTACGGGGCGCTATCAACGGTTAATATAAGGCTTATAGTCTTTTTGTCGTTTTTAGCAGACAAGAAGGCTTTTTTGTTTGCTGAATTCGCGGGTTGGTGCGATTTTCTTGAAATAATGGAGAAAAGAGCGGAAGTAGTATGGCAGAAAATGAAATGAAGCGGGAGTTAAAGACGCGGCATCTATCGATGATTGCGTTGGGTGGTAGTATCGGTACAGGTTTATTCGCCACAAGTGGGTCGGCAATTGCCAAGGCGGGTCCAGGTGGCGCACTACTGGCTTATTGTGGTATTGGGATTATGGTTTTCTTCTTGATGACCAGTTTGGGTGAAATGGCAACTTATTTGCCAGTTTCAGGATCATTTTCAACGTATGCAACGCGGTTTGTTGATCCAGCGTTGGGGTTTGCGCTTGGTTGGAATTACTGGTTTAACTGGGCGATTACGTTAGCCGTTGATGTCAGTACCGCAGCGTTGGTCATGCAATTCTGGTTACCGGATATGCCGGGCTGGATTTTTAGTTTAGTCGCGCTATTATTGATTTTCTTGATTAACATCACGAGTGTGAAATCTTTTGGTGAAACTGAATATTGGTTTGCGTTAATCAAAGTGGTAACAGTTATTATTTTCTTGGGCGTCGGTGTCTTAACAATTTTCGGTATTATGGGTGGTCATCGGACTGGCCTTAGCAACTTTACCATCAAGAAAGCGCCGTTTGTTGGTGGCTTACCAATGATGTTGAGTGTGTTCGTTGTTGCTGGGTTCTCATTCCAAGGAACCGAATTAATCGGGATCACTGCGGGAGAATCTAAAACGCCTGAAAAGAGTATTCCAAAGGCCATCAAACAAGTTTTTTGGCGGATTTTATTGTTCTATATCTTATCAATCTTCGTTATCGCTTGTTTAATTCCTTATACAAGCCCATCATTATTAGGTGCTAGTGAAACCAACATTGCGGTTAGTCCGTTTACCTTGGTCTTCAAGCGTGCTGGTTTAGCATCAGCTGCCAGCATCATGAACGCAGTTATTTTAACATCAGTGTTATCAGCTGCTAATTCAGGCATGTATGCTTCTTCAAGAATGTTGTGGTCAATGGCTGAGGATGGTTATGCCGCTAAGCTTTTTGCCAAGACAAATAAACGCGGTATTCCTGTCATGGCTTTGATCGGCACAACAATCATTGGGGCTTTAACCTTTATGACTAGTGTCTTTGGGACACGGATCTACCTATTCCTTGTGGCTGCCAGCGGTTTGACTGGGTTTATCGCTTGGTTAGGGATCGCGATTTCACATTATCGTTTCCGGCGCGCCTTTAAAGCGCAAGGGCATCAATTGTCTGAATTGAAATACCATGCACGATGGTTCCCATTTGGCCCAATTTTTGCTTTCTTACTCTGTGTGATTGTCATTATTGGCCAAGATATTCAAGCGTTTGCCCACTTTGATTGGACGGCAATCGGGATTAGTTACATGAGTATTCCGTTGTTCATCATTTTGTACAGTTATTACAAGATTCGCTATAAAACAAAGGTTATTCCATTAGAAAAAGTAGACCTTAGTAAACATCGTTAGATAATAAAAAAGGCGCCGAGACAACTGTCTCGGCGCCTTTTCATTATTATTGTTCTTTTGTTTTTTGACGTAGTTTGTAGAGCAAGTAAAGAATAATCAGGATGAGTAATAAGATACTGAAGCCAACAATCAGCCAGATGATGTTAATACTTTTCTTCTTTTCTGGTGATTTCAATTCATCTTTGGCGTTTTCTTTGAGTGTTGCTCGTTTGATTGTAAACTCGCTGCTAAAATGCCAAGTTTTCTTATCTGATTTAGCCGTCATGTCTAGTGTGTAAGTGCCCGCTTTGAGCGGTTCATCACCGGGTTCGATAGCATAATTGAAACTTGAATTGGGGGCCATCTCGAGGCCCTTTTTATGGCTGCTGTAGAGTAGTTTGTGGTTTGATTTGCGATAAACTTTAGCATCTACCTTAAGTGGCGTGAGGACCCAATTACTTTCGTTATAGAGGGTTGCTAATACGGCAGAATGTTTATTCGAGTCTAACCCAGCCGTTACCTTTTTTAACTGAAGTTTGGTGTCTGGTGTTGAAGAAGGTGTGGTACGAACGACAACCGGAATTTCAATCCCGTAATGATTGACGATTTGGGTTTTCTTGGTTGTTTGCTTTTGTTTTGCTGTCTCTTTTTCAACGTGAATGGCACCTAAGATAATCCCAGAATATGTTGTTGCGGGCATTTTGATGGGAATCGTCACATCTTTTTTGCTGTTAGCGGGGACCGTCACCTTAACGGCGGTCGGACTCAATTGGTTGAGTGTTTGGCCGCTTACTTTTTTTGTATTTGGGACATAGGCGATTTGGCCGCTATCGTTAGTCACGCCGTTACGGAGTGTAACGGTGTATGTTGATTGTTGATCGCTGGCGTTTGTGATATTAGCAATGAGGTGCGTATTTTGATTAGGTTTGGCTAAAATGTCATAGAAATCAGCTTCTTTAGTTTGTTCGGGGGTGTCGACCTTTTTAATTGAAAAATTAGCCGTGTCCGCCCAAGCTTTTGTAGGGGCTAAGAAGAAGAGCGCTAATAATAATGGGAGGAAAAATCGGAGCGATTTTTTCATAGAACCTTCCTTTCAGTGGGGGTATTAAAAAAGGCGTGACAAAAAATTGTCCCGACCTTTTATGAATTGTCTGTGATTAGTTGAAGTTAGAACTTGGAGTTGTAGGTGCAAGCGTCCAGTTAACATCCATGCTGATTGCTTTTGTACCATTCTTAGTTGCTTGACCAGCAGATAATGCCATTGTTGCATTTTCAACAGTAGCAGTTTGTTCGCCGAATTTTGCATCCGCAGTTTTAGTGAAAACAGCAGCAGGTGTTGCTGATAATAATTGACCATTGATCGTTAAATCAGCAACATCTGAATCTGTTTGACCAGAAATTGTCCAAGCTGTTTGTGAAAATGTTGTATCTTTCACGATGGCTTTTTCACCAGTCTTTTTCAAAGGTACTGACATGCCGTTTGCGTCGTATGCAACGTCGCCAAAATCAAGACTTTCAACGCTTGTTAAAGTTTGTGTCCCGTCTTTAATTTCAAGGGTTCCCACTGATTTAGCCGTTGTATCTGCGGCGTGAACAGGTGTTAGTTGGCTTAGCCCGACAACCCCCATAAGTGTTGCTGATGATACTGTTAACATTTTTACCAATTTATTCAAAATAGTGCCTTCTTTCATAATTATCTTTCTCTTGAAAGGAAATAATACCATACTAAAATGAAAAGATAAAGTATAAAGTCTATAACAATTTATATTATTGACTATACACGTACTGTCGTATACTATGAAACTAGTTGATGTCATTGAGAATTTAATTGAGGAACAATATGAAAATAAATATAACGACGATATTAAAGCCTTTATTAGTACTTAGTTTTATGATTTGCTTAATGCCGCTGCAAAAAAGTATGGCGGCGACCAATAACAGCGGGTTAATTCGAATGGGCAATAAAACCATCGAACGGCCCAGCCAACGTTATCCACTAGGGGTTGCCAGCGATGCGACAATCTTTGCCGGTGAAAACATGGTTGTGAATGGTAATAATACGCAAGACATGCAGGGTGAGTTTTATGCCGGGCATTTTTTGGTAGGGACTTCTGTTAACGATACTGAAGATAAGAATGAGTATCCGAGTTCGAAGGTTAATAATTTTACGAATGCGAAGATTGATTTGCCAACCAACTTAGATCCGTCCCTTGTCTCAGCGACCGCTTTTTCTAAATCTTTTACGAAGATTGTTGCCCGAGATGATAGTATGGTCGGTAAGAATAAAGAGGTTGGGCATTACGTGATGGGGACTTCTGCCAAAGATGATATCGCAGACAGCCAATTAAAAAGTATTCTGAACGATGATAATAAGGTGAAAGCCTTCAAAAATCGGGCCTATCAGTTAAATGGCAAGACCGCTTATTTAGGGGATATTAGTTATTTCAAAGACAATAAAGTGAGCACACAGTCTCAAGCGATTAGTAATGTGACCAACGTGAGTGATTACTATGCCAATTTGACTGCGACAGAATACGATGCAGACGGTAATATTACGGGTTACAAGGGTGATGTTCATTCTGATGCTATTAAGTCAGTGTCGCTCAATACTAAAGCGGTTAATGGTAGTTCGCTTGGTGTCGATTTAAATAGTAATGTCATTCAAGTTAATGTCGATATGGATACGACCAGCACGGATGTTGGGGTTGCAGTTGTTGATATTGATGGTGCTGCTAATGATGGTCTTTTCCAAAAAGCGGAAGGGATTTCCATTAATTTATTGAACTATACGGCAGGAAAACAAAAGATTCCATATATCATCTTTAATTTCCATAATTTTAAGACTTTTAATTTTAGTGCTAGTTCAACGTATAGTATGAGTGCGTATACGCCGGCTCAGATTAAGGCTAATGCGCCCGTGGATAATAAATATTATCCGCAAACAACAGCGCAGTATAATGCTCGGTTGGATTTAACGCCGGCCAATGATACCAAGGTCCGGTATAATTCAGCGGCGCATGTGATGAATAACTTTAATACGATCAATGGTGGGGACGACGCGGCGATTACGTTGAATTCTAACCGTGGCTCGGAAGAAAATTACTCATTTATTGGAACAATTTTAGCACCCCACACTAACATCATTATTCAAGGGGACTCCAAGTATAGTTTCGCCGGGAATGTCATTACAAATCGGAGCATTTATCTAGACGGGAACGTTGCGGTTGACAAGGCCTTTGGGGCGAACTTCAATGCGGATGGTAAATTCCCGGGAACGTCTGATTTGGAATCCACGACCAAAGTGCCACGGATTTTATCCGTGACCTTGCCCAACGGCGTTAACTTTAGTCCTGAAAATGTAGCGACAAACTACGTCTTCCAGTTTTCGTTGAATAATAATGTTGAGATTGATCCGGATTCAGAAACAATGCACCGTTTAGACGGTCGGGCTTTTAAAAATACCTTTTTAATCGATCAACCGGCAGGAACCAGTAATGTGTTATGGTCGCGGATGAATGATGGTAAGTGGAAAAAGTATGAGCCAGATGGTAAAAATCCGTTACAGCCTAATAAAACGAGTGAAGCGCAGACAGTCGAATTGTCGATTGCCGACGTTACCGAAGATCTAAAGACGAAAGACAACGTCGATAATTACGATGATCAAACCGTCTATAATGCCGGTTTGATTGACGGTGATTATGTTGTTGATGGTGTCGAAAAGGCCTTTATTGGTTGGCATTTATTGCATAAGAATAAATTTTCGTTTGTTGTCGCTAGTGCCTCTGACGATTTGTCAACGATGACGGCAAGCGAGATTAAGGCGAAGTACGATAACACGATTACCAATTACACCTTGAACGTGCATGGTGATTTATTGGTTAACTATCCAAAAGTGTTCGATTTTGGGACTTATACACTAGGGACTTCTGAACAAGAACCGCTCAGTATCGCTAAGGGCCAAATTAATGTTGAAAATCCGTTTTATATGAACTGGAAATTAGTTGTTAAGAATAGCACTTCTGGTGCCGATCTTGTTGATAATCCGTTATTACAAGATGATGCGACCGATTTTAACGTCCAACTGTATTCGCTAAAAACCGGGACGGACGATGATTGGGATGCAGGACAGATTTTAAATCTAGGTGATTTATTAAAAGGTCCAGAAACACCATTGTTAACATTGGATACCCAAAAACAATTATCGGGAGATGAGCAGTTAGATGCCATGCAACCGGCTAAATCAATGCCGTTTTATAAGAGCGATGTTAACTTGAAATTCCATAATGGCAAGGCAGATCAATATGCTAAACGTCCAGGCAAATATAAGTTGGAAGCAACTTGGGAATTATCGACATCTGATAAAGTTGTCGATAATACTGATTAAAAAAAGAACCTCGAGACAGCCGTCTCGGGGTTCTTTTTTTTAATCTTGATAAGGATCAGCGGCCTTAGCGTATTGTTGGAAAGGCGCTAAGCGGTGTGCAAATAATGCCGGAATTGTTACTAAGTGATAACCTTTGGCGCGTAATTGATTGATGAGAGCAGGCAAGGCTTTGATTGTTTCAGGAGCAGTTCTGAGTAAAATAACATCACCGCCAGTTGTCCGATCCATAACATTTTTGGTGATCTCAGTGGCCTTAATATCGGTGCGCCAATCTTCTGAATCAACCGACCAACTAATCAATGCGCGCTGACTGGCAGTCGCAATGGCTTTGTTAGAGGTGTCGGGAGACACGCGCATGAATCGGGGCAGTGCCCCCGTTGCTTTGAAAATTGATTGATCTGTTTTCGCAAGGTTTGCTGACAAATCAGCTTCACTCATTGTATCGATTGCATCATCGACAGTGTAACTTTGATTACCGATGGCTTGGTTGGCGGCACTTAATTTTTGGAGGACTTTTGGATGCGAATGGGCCGCCTCACCAGTTGGGAAGAAAGTAGCTTGCGCCGCTTTTTCATTAAGAATCGCGAGGATTTGCTTGGTCCGTACTGGTTCCAGCGCCGTGTTGAAAGTTAAAGCGACTGATTTAGATTTTTTCTTAGCGCTTGGCATCGTGTCATTTTCGGTGATGTAATCAGGATTTAGATAAGGGCCGATTGTCGCTAGTGGTAGCGTGATCTGCTTGATACCTAATGTATTTTTTGCGAACTGAAGCGTTAAACCGTGCTGTGAGAAAGAAAAATGCTGGTAGTTAACATCGGTTGGAAAATCGAGATTCTCCAAGGCTTTTAACTGTTCAGGTGTGTAGTTGTGTTTTTTAAGTTCTTGGTCAATGGCGAGCTGTTTAATCATCGGTAAGGTTGCGGCATCTTGGTATAAATCCTTGAAGGTCACGGGATGAGTTTGGTTAGCGAGATTATAAACGGCTTCTTGCCCTAATTGATCAGAAATTTTACCAAATTTAGTGCTGAAACGATGTTCGACACGGCTGTAGACTGCCCCAGTTGGTGTTAAGCAGTAGGTATCATCGTGCAAGTTGTCACCATTGTAGGTAATGTAGACAATAATATTTTTTTGTTTCTTTTGGAGTGCTTTTTGGTAGAGCTGTTCACCGATGCGCTGTTGTTGCCGCCGTAAATCAATGGCGTGGCCTTGTTGGTTTTTGGGAACGAAATAGTAAATTTTACCAGCCGGTTTTGTATCGGTATAGACGGCAAAGTTTGCATAGTTATTTTCGGAATGGGTTTGATAAGCTTTGAAAACTGTTTTTTGACTTGTTTTAAGTTGTGCCTCTGTTTGTTGATGGCTAAAATACTGGTTTTCGAAATAAATAATCGGTATTGCGATAAGTGTTAGAATAATAATAATAGTCTTTTGCCATGTTCGCATTTGAAGTCCCCCAAAGAATAGCTGTTATCTATCAGTATACTGAATCAAATGGGACTTTAAAAGGAATGTTCTCGCAATTGACGGGTTCTGGGAGTGGTACAGTCCAATAAGTATTAAAAAAATAATGCTAGTATAATAAAAGTTCATGTCATTTAACATTCACTCGGAAAAAGTGGAAAAAATATTTTTCTAAAAAATTTTTAATAACGTTATCATACGCTAACGTTAGCAGAGTCAATGATTCTAATTATCAATATAATAAAATAACAAGCGCAATAATGAGAAGACTTTGAGAATAGATAACGCACAACGTCAATACCAATAAGGTGTTAGGGTACAAATAACTAAATTTAAATTCAAAAAAATAAAATAATAATATTGTTATTGATTATTGTGTAATTTTTGTAATAAAAGCACGGGTCGATTTATGAGGACCTATTCAATCATATTAATAGTTTTAATGCTGAATAATCAGTGTTTTCAAGAATGTATACATTTATCATACATTTTTTTGAATATAGTAAATAGAGTCAAGCAAAGCAGTGATTGAATACTTTTTAGCTATTAAATTGATAAGCATTTAATAAGGCCAACGATAACTGAGAAACTTGTCTTTTCGGGATTTATGACCTAGAATAACCTTAAAGAAGTGAATGAATAATAGGCTTAAATACTATTAAATAACTAACTATTTGGGGGAAGTTCATAATGAAACAAACAAAATTCGCACTATTAGCAGCAGTTACATTGGCAGGCGCAACATTGATCAATGTTGCAGGGGTACAAGCAGCAACGGTTAGTGATAAGGTAGCTACTAAAGCAATACCAGCAAAAGCAACAACGACTGCTGAATTTACGGTTAAGGCTGGCCAATTGACATTGGATGCTGCACCTGATTTCCATTTTGGTGATGTTGATACAACTATCAATAACTTAAAGAACGATGACCTCCGACAAACAAGCAACACTGTTGATAATACTCATCATAATGATGGCCATACACAAACTGCTACACCAGCAGACGGTACGCAAGGTAATATTGATAAGGATGTTAATACGTTACAAGTGAGTGATTATCGTGGTGCTGGTAGTGAATGGACATTATTCGCACAACTTGGTGAATTTAAGAATATCGATACAAAGAGCAAAGGGACTGCAACCGGTGTTATCACAATTGGTAAAGGTGTTGATAATCTAACGACTACAACCATTGGTGAAGATGCACATGTCATCATGAATACCGCCAAGACCTTTAAAAATACACCAGAAAAATTAGGTGCTCAAACAACAACTGCTGATTTTAGTGCTACTGATGATAAGGTATCTTCACTTAAATTGAGCGAATTAAAGAACGTTGTGGCAGGAACTTATCAAGCACCTATCACATGGACTTTAATGGATGGTGCTCAAACAACTTTACCAACAGCTTAATTATCAAATTTTAAAGATTAGATCAGAAAAAAGTTGGGGAAACCCAACTTTTTTTCGTGAAGGAGAGCGC
This sequence comes from Latilactobacillus parasakei, assembly GCF_049674265.1. NCBI lineage: Bacteria > Bacillati > Bacillota > Bacilli > Lactobacillales > Lactobacillaceae > Latilactobacillus > Latilactobacillus parasakei. The sequence goes on from NZ_CP186861.1 coordinate 1,637,951, forward strand.
ATGAAAAAATTACACATACTAATGTTGTCATTAATAGGATTATTCTTGCTACCATTGATTATGGATATGCAAACGGTCCAGGCAGCCGGTGCTGGCTTTACAGTAAGTGCTAATATTCCCGATAATCAATATAACGAGGCATTATCTAGTTTTGATTTAGTTATGAAGCCAAATCAAACCGAAACATTATCAGTGGTGATTGAAAATCTAGAAGATAATACAAAAACGATTAGCGCCGCAGCTAATACTGGTTATACAACTGATTCAGGAACAGAGGCCTTTGATAAGCATAACCCTGGGAAATTATCACAGGCGGAATATCAATTTAGTCAGCTTTTTGATCAACCACAAATGATTACTTTGAAACCTAAAGAAACAAAAACAGTTAATTTTAAGGTAAAGATGCCAGATCAACTCTATGCAGGCGTTCTAAAGGGTGCGCTGTATTTTAAAGATACAAAGGCAGGTAGTACGCAAGGAACAGACCAACAAGGTTTTAGTGTAAAAAATTATTATGCAATGGCGATAGGTGTAGTGCTAAGAGAACATCCTAATATACATACACCGGCAAATCTGAAATTGCGGCGGATTCGGGTTAGTGAAACAAACTATCTGCATGAGCCTGCCGTATTAGCTAAGTTGGAAAATGTACGAGCAGCAACACCAGGTGCGATGACTATCAATGCTAAAGTGTCGAAACATAAAAGCTCTAAGACACTATTTGGCTATCAACGTGAGGGTATCACGATGGCGACAAACTCTAGCTTTGAATATGGGATTCCGCTTGGTGATAGCTGGATTAATCCTGGGAAGTATCACTTGCATTTAGTTGCGAAATCCAGTCAAAAAATTTGGGTTTTCGATCGTGATTTTGAAATCAGTGTTAACCAAGCAATGCAAATGAACCGAAAGAATAAAAATCTATGGTGGATTTGGTTAATTATTCTATTAATTATTATTTTCATTATCCTATTGATTACGACGTATTATTTGGGGTATCGTCGTCGTAAGAAACAAGATGAAAAACAAATGAAAGAACTAGAAAAACAATAACATGGGGGTGTCTTCTAGCGCTTAATGGGGAAGTTAGGACTGGAGGCAACATATATGATAAAAAGAAATTATGGTTTAATCGCATTAGCAATTGGTTGTTTTGCAATGACGAGTTTTATTAATCATCAAAATGTACAAGCGACTGAGACGGTGATTAAAAATAAGGCACGAATTGATACGGAATATCCGCTAGGTGGGGCATCTAATTTTATGATGGTTGCTGGAAACCAGTTTGTTCAATTTGAATCTCCATTCAGTGGCCGAATTATGGCGAATTCGGTTATTTTGAAGAAGCAGTGGCTTGGTGCACCAGGATTTAACGGTTCAACTGAATTGAATACGAATACAGCATATGATAACTATTTTAAGAATTTAAAAAATCCGGCAGTTATTATTAATGATTTCACAAAAGGAAATGAAAAAATATTTGATAAAACTGAAGGAATGAAAAACTTAGTTTATCATTTAGGGGGTATGTGGCAAAATCCGCTAGTTGAAGATGGTCTTTCTAAAAATACTGAGTTTGCAACTGATACGCCGAAAGCCGATGCTGAAGCAGCATACCCTGGAATGTCTGTTTCGCTTTCTGGTTTTGGCAAGGGACAACAAGGGACTTTTGAAGGTCTTTGGAAGAATAAAATGGTAGAAGGTACAAACGGTAATTTAGCTAAACTACCACAGTATGTTGATAACGGGATTAATAAGTACGAAACGAGTGGGGATTCAACAGCTACAGATTACAGTTTACAGCAGAACATTCAGGATGTGAGTGATTTTTATAAAGATCTCATTCCAGAAGGACAGAGTTTTTGGTCGAGCACTGATGAAATTATGGATTTAAAACAAACAAATCCGATTAATAATGAGAATGCGGTGGTAAGGCCAGAATCTAATCCTGTTTATATTACTGATCAATGGCCTGATGTAACTGATGTAATAGTTAATATTGTAGCTAAAGCAGATGATCCAACTGTGAGTGCCGAAACAAGAGAAAAAACTAAGCCATATACTGCAGAAGTGGATGGTAAGAAGCCGATTGTTGCGGTTTCCATTGATCGAAATAGATTAACAGAGAACTATAAAGACGCTAAGCACATGAATATTCAGTTTCACTTTTCTGATAGTTTCTATAAAGATGATGGAAAAACATTAGATCCAGAGAAAATGCCCTATGTTATTTTAAATTATAAGAATTTCTTCACAAAAAGATTTGATTTCAAACCTGGTGATGGTTTTTATATTGGTGACATTAATAATTATTATTTCCCCTCAGAAAACACTCTTGGCAAACCGGGGTACGCTAGAAGCATTGCAACGGAAGTGGGTGCTAAGGGAGATGCTACTGCTACTCCTCCTATTGATCCTACTGAGGATTGGAAGGATAAAAATGTACTGAAATTCGGCTCTCATCTACTAAATAACTTTACAGACACGTACGATGCTGACAACTACCCAGAATCATTTAATCAAGATAAACAGGATAATTCAGGGTTAACGGCACAAACCGCTGCAGTTAGTTATACTAACCGTAGCCCAGGTACGATGTTATTTGGGACAATGTTAATCCCTCATGGTTCTTATTACGCTGGGAGTTCTACACACGGACTATATATTGGTGGGGTCGTTGCGGCGAATAATATTACGTTGGATAATGCGATTATATCCCCAGAACATGATAAGTCTGTTTTTGGTAATAACCAAGAATTTCCGGATTTAAATGATGGGGGGGATGCAAAAAAAATCACTATCGATTCCATCGATTTAAATGATCCGGGTAGCAAGAATTCTCAATCGCTTAAGAGTGGTGGGACGGCTAAGTTTGATTACGCTGATGGTGCTTTGAAGCCTGCACCTAGTCTAGGAATTACAGGGGAGTTAAAGCTATCGAATGTACCTGACAGCTATGGCTTATATTATCGGTATAACAGTAATGGTAATAATGATAAAGGTGCTTGGCGTCGTTATTCTGATGGTGCTCAAACTGGAACCTCTGTAAAGCTAGATCAAGAAAGTTTATTGGCTGATTTAAATAATCAGACTAAGGCGACAGCGGGAACCATGAAAACTGAGGCGCAGAAGATTAGCTATCCGCTCACTAAAACTAGCGGGATTGAATTTGCAACAACGGCGGATGCCAAGGCGGCAACGATTGCTGCAGATAAGATTGAAACCACTGCGACGTTTAAATTCACGTTACAGATTGATGCGTCTCTTGAAGTAACCGTCCCTGCTAAAATATCATTTGGGACTGACGTTTTAGGTCATTCTTCTGGTGAAGCAACAAGGGCGGTTGCTATCAACGAGATTCAATTGACCCAAAAAACAGTCGCAGATACTGGAACAGCAGAAGAACCAAGGGTTGTTGTTTATAATCCGTTATTAAGTGGGTTTAATCTAAAATTAGCCTATTTAGACGCGAATGCGACAAGTCCAAATCCGTTTTATATTACCAATAATTTTAAATATAATATCAATACTGCAGCACCAGTACCACTAGCACCAGATAAAAGTGATGGTGAGTGGATTGATGGAATATTGAAGCGTGATACCACACCGCAGAGTCTAGAAACGAAGATGAGTAATAATCCGCTTAAGAGTAATTCGTTGCAGCTTCATTTACCCTATAGCAATAACTATAAGGTATCGTCAAATGCGTACACAGCACCAATGGGGTGGCAATTGACGCTTTAAAAAATTTTAAATGGAACTTAGCAAAATCTAATGATGATGCTAAGTTCTTTTTTTGCCATTTTTATAACGTCAGATGCTAAAAAAACGACAAATTAAGGTTGAAAATTATTTAACGTAGCTTAATGTTAATTATCAACACTATATAGATTATTATAATATTCTAAAATATTATTTATGATTATAATGTTTAATTGTATTGGATAAGGGTATAATGGAACTGCGGTAATAAAAGACTTCAAATTAATATAAAATTAATTCTAGCTCATCAGTCATTTTAAATGATAGTTAGTTTGGACTGGAGGTGCTACTTAGATGAATACGAACAGTATTTATTTGACGCTAGCTGAGAAAGAAAAATACGCATTATTCTTGGATATTACTAACGTTAAGTGGGATGAACTGCCCGTTAAGAAACGAATTAGTATGGCCAGACAGGTTGATTACCTGATTGATGATGTGAATTTAAAACAGGTTGCGGCGCTCTTAGATCGCAACTACGGTAGTTTATATAATATGTACATGAGTATGGTGGGCGACTTACAGGCGGTCTTAGGGACCGATACTGATGATGCTCGTCAACTCTTTAAGGTACCGAGTGATGCCTATCATTTTTACATGGTGAAAAATTCGGATGTCTATGATTTTGTCCAAATTTTATTACATGGTGGCAATGTATCATTCCAATCGTTTTGGGAGAAACATCAAAGTAGTAAGGCGACGGTCTTGCGCCATTTGAAGCAGGTGCGTGATTTAATCCGAGCTTTTAACGTCCGAATTGCTTATGATCCGATTCACTTAGAAGGTGATGAAAAGGCGATTCGAATCGCCTTGGTAACTTTATACTGGTTGGCAGCCGGTGGTCATACTTGGGTATTTGATGAAGTTGACCAGCAAATGGCCCATGAAGCCTTTGATTATGCGGTCAAGGCCTATCAACTAGAGGCACCTAATCTATTGACACGCGAAATTGGGTCCTACATGATTGCCGTTTCATATTATCGGGTAATGCAAGGGAAGGTTATCGAAGAAGATGATCGAATGTCGATTATTCGCTATCCTTATCCTGATTTAACCAATGCTTATTTAGTGGCTGATTTTACGCAAGATTCAATTGATCTTCGTGCAACGTTGGCGCAACTATCACCTGCGCAATGTCGAGCCGAATCAGCAGGGTTATATTTCATTTTAAAATATGGTCCAATGCCGCTGAAATCCAAAGAACGTTTTGATATTACGGAATGTAAAATCTATGAACGTTATGTTTCTGAGGTCTATCAATTTGTTACACACTTCCTGGAACGAACGCCAATTGATATTCAGCATTATTTGAAGATTTCGGATAAGATTTATCACGAGTTACAAAATGCCTTGTTTGTGGTCACGACTAATATTCATGTGCTGGGAAATGATATGACATCAGTCGCATCTCATCAGTTAATGGAACGGTTAAAATTATTGCGGCCTAACGAACGATTACGAGCTGATATCAGTCAGACGGTTGATTATCTCTTATTTGAACCTGAGTTTCGATTATTTGAACCTAATCGGGATGCACTCGTGAAAGCGTACTATAATTTGGTGCGGCAACTGATTCAGCAATATCGTCCGACTAATCGAGTGAAGGTTGCTTTGGTAGTCGAACAAGATTACTTGGGCTACATGGATATCTTGGCTGCTTTAGAGAACATCCAATATGTTGACGTCAGCACTAGTGATGAAGCATTGCGAGATGCTGATCTAGTGGTTACAACAGCCAGCATCGCCTTGCCAGAATATACCAACCCAGAAGCAGTGCCATTTGTTTGGCGCTTGAACGCTAATAGCGATCACTATGCGCGCTTATACGGCATTGTCCACGAATTATGGATTCAAAAATCACATCTAGAAAAATCTGAGCTCAATTGATAACGTACACATTTGTATGCAAAAAAGGCCTGGATAATAATTTATCCAGGCCTTTTTTAATTAGATTTAGATTGCTTTAGCTTGTTGTTCGTTTAATTCTTTAACCCGTTGGTCGATCATGTCGATGACTTTTTTACGATCTGCTTCGTTTTCAACGAAGTCTAATACGTCGCCGTCGATTTGCATTTTAGGACTTTCATCATAGGCATCGTACCAAGCATCGTAACGGCTGTTCAATTCTTTGTAATAGTCGTAGAGGGTTGGATCGGCTTCTAGTTGTTCATAAGAACGACCACGTTTTTGAATCCGTGAAAGCATTGTTTCGAAACTAACGCGGACATGGATTAATAAATCAGGACGTTTCTTGTGGGCGGCAAATGGTAATTCTTGCATCATGTTGGCTAACAATTCGTCGTAAACGCGCACTTCAGTTGCTGTGGCACGACCGAGGTCAGCGTTCAAGTGGAAGAGTAATGAATCTTCGAAGATTGAGCGATCCAAGATGTTGTTATCATCTGTGTAAGCTTGCTTGATACTATCAAATCGTTTATTTAAGAAATAGATTTGGAGTAAAAAAGCGTATTTAGTAGGATCTTTATAAAATAAAGGTAATACTTCATTATCATCAACGGATTCATAAAAAGCTTCCGTTCCTAAATGATCAGATAAATATTTTGTTAAACTAGTTTTTCCTGCACCAATTGTGCCAGCAAGTACGAGCAATGTCATCAGTCTCCCTCTTTTGACTATAAAATGTGTTTTAAATGTTATTGATATACAACATGTGGTGTTTAATCACCAAACGTCACTTAAATATTCTAGCATTTTTAGCGTAAAAAGCAACGCTTGTTTATCAAGGGGAGGTATGGTTTCATTGCGAAGTCATTAATGGTAAAATAAATTGCCCATTATAGATACTTTCCGGGAGGTTAGTCAGTTGAATAGAAATGACAGTATTTTTTAACACAGGCTGAAAATGATAAATATGGTCTGTTGTTGGATATCGCGAGCTTGAAACGGGATGAATTACCCGTCAAAAAAAGAATTGCATTATCTCGAAAAAATGAACCATTGGTCGACGACGTTAATTTAAAACAGGTCGCCGCCTTGTTAAACCGGACTTACGGTAGTCTATATAATACCTATATGAGTATCGTTGCTGATTTAAAAGAAGTTATCGGTGAAGACACTGAAGATATTCAAAGATTATTTAGCGTCCCACTAGATGCCTATCACTATCATTTAGTGAATCAATCAGATGTTTTTGATTTTGTAAACATCTTGTTGAAGGGTGAAGAAGTGACGTTCGAAGAATTTTGGACAGCACATGATATCAGTAAAGCAACCGCATTGCGACATTTGAAGGGTGTTCGGGATTTAATCCGGTCATTTGATATCCGCATGTATTACGATCCAATTCGCCTAGAAGGTGATGAAAATAAGATTCGTTTAGTCCTCACCATTTTATTCTGGTTAGCGACGGATGGGCACACTTGGCCTTTTGAAACGATTGATCGATTGGATGCCTTAAAGGCGTTTGATTTAGCAATCGAACGGTTCCAATTGGCAAAACCAAATGTTTTAACCCGTGAATTGGGTGCGTACTTAGTTGTGACAATGTATTATCGGATTGCGCAACGGCACTATATTCAAGGACCTACCGAAGAAAATCTGTTGCGGTACCCAGTCCCCAATATGATTAAAGCGTATATTAACCAACCGTTCATTGGGCCAGCGTTAATTATTAAGAACGCAATGGCTCAGATGACGATGGAAGAGGCAATGGCTGAATCCTTCAATCTTTATGACTTGATGAACTTTGGGCCCATCTTGTTACAAGGGAATAATCAGTATATGCCATCTTATGAAGATCGTTATGAACGCTATATTCCTAAGACCCATAAATTCGTAATGGATTTCATGGCTAAGGTCCCAATTAATCTTGAAGAACATTTGAACCTGGATGAGGAAGATTATCAAGGGTTAGTTCAGACATTAATGGCAACTGTCATGACAATCTATATGTTTAAACAAGATGTGATGTCGATTATGGCGAACCATTTAATGGACGATTACACACGCTTAAGGGATAACCCCGTTTTAAAACAAGATATTGAAGATACGGTCGATTACTTACTTTTGGACAAGCAATTAGATTTTATCAGCGATTTACGCGATCAAATTGTTAGTGGGCTTTATAATGTCTTGCGTCAAGTTGTTCAACGAGTGGCACCTACTAACCCAGTGAAGGTCGTCTTAGTATCAGAACAATCATTTTTAGGCTATTTTGATTTAATGATGGCTTTGAAGAATATTCGTTACGTGACAGTGACGCACGACGATGCTGATTTGGCTGATGCCGATCTAGTCATCACAACGTCAAGTATCTCGTTAGCCAATAAGGTTAACTCGAATGCAGTGATGTTTAAGTGGAATCAAAACGCAGACAGCGATCATTATGGTCGTTTATATGGCTTATTGAGAGAACTTTGGTTACAAAAGTCAGCGGATTAAGATTGAATTTAATGGCTAAATAGGTTATTCTTAATGCAAGAGATAAACACGTGAATAAGCGCCTATATGGATTGACAGAGAGATACCGGTTGGTGGAAGGTATTGAATCCAGTATTCCAGCGTAATAGTGGGTAGTGAACAACTACACGGCACCTGACCGTTATCAGCAATGAAGGGCACTGGTTATTTGGTAATCAGTGAACTTGGGTGGTACCGCGAATGTGAAGTCTTTTCGTCCCAATTTAGGGGATGAGAAGGCTTTTTTTGTTGATTATTATCTATAAAAAGGAGAGAGTGCTATGTTAGATATCAGAGTAATTCGGGAAAATGTCCAATGGGCAAAGGATAAATTAGCGACTCGCGGCATTGATGCTGCAGAAATCGATGAGGTAGTTGCCTTAGATGAAAAACGCCGCGCTTTAATCGTCCAAACCGAAGAATTGAAGAAAAATAGAAACGCTGCTTCAGAAGCAATCGCTGTTGCTAAACGCAATAAGGAAGATGCAACTGAACAAATCGCTGCGATGAAGAACGTCGGTGCAGAAATCAAAGAATTAGATGCACAATTAGCTGAAGTAAAGGAAAAAGTGGACTATATTTTGGTTCGCTTACCTAACTTCCCTGATGATTCAGCACCAGTTGGCTTGGATGAAAGCTTCAGCCGTGAAGAACGTAAATGGTCAACACCACGTGAATTTGATTTCGAACCATTAGCACACTGGGATATCGGTGAAAAGCTTGGTATTTTAGATTTCGAACGTGCTGCTAAAGTTTCAGGAAGTCGTTTCGTTTATTACAAGGGTGCTGGCGCACGTCTCGAACGGGCCGTTTATAACTTTATGTTGGATCAACATGCCAAAGAAGGCTATGAAGAAATGATTACACCTTACTTGGTTAATGGCGAATCAATGTTTGGGACTGGCCAATTTCCTAAGTTTACGGAAGATGTTTACACAATGACTAACGAAGGCGAACCAATGACCTTGATTCCAACTGCCGAAGTACCATTGACAAACTTCTACCGTGATGAAATCTTAGATGGCGCACAATTACCAATCTATTTCACAGCCTTATCACCGGCCTTCCGTTCAGAAGCTGGGAGTGCCGGCCGTGATACGCGTGGTTTAATCCGGATGCACCAATTTAACAAAGTTGAAATGGTGAAATTTACAAAACCAGAAGAATCATTTAATGAATTAGAAAAAATGACTAACGATGCTGAAAATATCTTAAAAGCATTGAACTTGCCATACCACGTCATTACATTGGCAACAGGCGATGCCAGCTTCACATCAGCTAAGACTTATGATATTGAAGTTTGGTTACCTGCTCAAAATACTTATCGTGAAATCTCAAGCTGTTCAGATTGTACCGACTTCCAAGCACGTCGCGCCCAAATTCGTTACCGTGACGAAGATGGCCACGTGAACTTGGTCCACACATTGAACGGTTCAGGATTAGCGGTTGGCCGGACAGTCGCTGCTATTTTGGAAAACTATCAAAATGAAGACGGTACTGTTACAATCCCAGAAGCATTGGTACCATACATGGGCGGCATGACAAAAATTGGCTAGAGTGTGAACCCAACCAGGTATATCCTGAGGATTAGCACAGAATGGCGAATAATTACGTCAGTAATTGTTTGACGTTCAGATCTAAGCGCAGGCATCAGCTTTAAAAAACGCATTTAATATACACGGAAAACGTCTAACAATCGGTTTATTGTTAGGCGTTTTTTAATTAAATTTAGTTAATCTTTACCGCTTTAAGGGTTCAAACCCTTATAATGGGGACTATTAGTTAAGGAGGAATACAATGCAAATTGAAATTAACAATCTTGTCGTAACGTATAAAAATAATGTTGCACTGGATTTAAAAAACTTAACCATTCCAGATGGCGGTGCTTACGGCATTGTTGGTCATAATGGCGCTGGTAAAACGACGTTATTTAAGAGCTTAACCAATATCATTACGAATTATTCGGGTGAAATTCAAATTGATGGTCAAAACGTCCGCGATAATCCAGCTATTTTAAACCGGGTGGGGATTGTCTTAGACGGCATGTCAGTTTACATGAATCAAACTGGTTGGTTTAATTTGGCTTATTTTAGTGGCTTACGTGGTGAATTCAACCGTGAACAAGCGCGCACATTAGCTGCTGAAATCGGTATTGAAGCGGTCTTGGATCAAAAAGTTAAAACTTATTCTTACGGGATGAAGAAGAAATTAATCTTATTAATCGCGTTATTGCATCAACCTGAACTGCTTATTTTAGATGAACCTTTTAGAGGCCTAGATTTAGAGACAGTACAATGGTTCAAGAACTATCTCCAAAAATTGATCAGCGAAGGGTCAATGACCTTACTCATCTCAAGCCACGTTCAAAGTGATATTGAAATGTTCTGTAAATCAGTATTTGTGATTGATCACGGTCAATTGCGTGAAACCATTGATTTAGCGACCGAAAGTGACAAGAAACTACGGGTGGTCAACACGACTGATAATGCAAAAGTCCAAGCCATCTTAACCGAAATGGCTTACGCACATGAAGTGTTAGCCGACGGTCGGATTCAATTATCGATTAAAGATCCTAAGTGGCGAGAAGTCCAAATGAAATTAATCGATGCTGAAATTGAGATCAATGAAATTGGCGTACTAAGTGCATTGGACAATAAATTAAACTAAGGAAGTGATTAGATGACGATCCAACGAATTGTAAAAATGGAATTCTTCAAATTTTTCCATGAAAAAGTATATATGTTAATTTTTGGGATTATTGCGGTCCTCAATATTATTTTTGCCTTGATATTGGCAAACGCACAATCACTACCAGCTGAGTTATATGGCAATAAAACCTTTGGCTCATTTATGATTATTAGTATTATGCTGTTAATAGCTGCTAATTTCATCTTATTATACTGGTATCCGTTCCACGTTTTATCGGTCGACTATAATAACGATGTTTTGGCCCTGATGATGGCTTCTGGGATTAAACGGAAACATTTATTCTACGCCAAATTGATTGTGACGATTTGCTTATCGATGTTAGCCGCAGTTGTCCTTTTATTAGTACCAGGGACCTTGCTAGTCATTGAATTGAATAAGAATATCGAGATGCTGCAACTCGTCTTCTCGTCATTCATGAATAATTTCTCTTGGTATTATTTGATTGATCTTATTCTAGCCTATCTCACAACGGTGACATTGATGTTGTTGGCCTGCACTTGGATGCGAGGGGCAAAAAAAGCCATTTTGGTTTTCATCGGTCTTACTTGGGTTTATCGGATCGTAACGTCATTTGCATTGCTTGTAATTCCAACGATTGATGTGAACGAAATGGGCCATTATCTAGCGATTTACGGCATTCAAATCATCGCGATGGTCCTCTTTGGGTATATCACACAAAGAATTATGGCTAAGCAAAATTTATAGGATAACCTATATTATAGGAAGTAATTAGTGTACTAAAGCGTTACGGGATAACCCGGAACGCTTTTTTTATACCCATTGTTTGACGGATTGATGTGTAAGGGTTGAAATTTTCATGAAAAAAGGTTAAACTAATTCAGTTATCGTGGATATTAAATGTAATTGATTATACATCAAAATTAAGTAAGGAGTTTTACAGATGAAGATGATTCAAAATGAATTTAAGTTCATTGCCAAGAATAAAATCATCATGATTTCGTTAATCGCAATCGTGTTTATTCCGTTCTTGTACAGTGTCTTTTTCCTGAAATCTGTCTGGGATCCTTACGGTAGCACTGGTGAACTACCAGTCGCTGTCGTAAATAACGATCAACCAGCAACTTACAACGGTGAAACGTTGAGTGCTGGTAAGGATATGGTTAAGGAATTAAAGAAAAATGACCAATTAGGTTGGCGCTTCGTTTCAGCCAAGAAGGCTAAACAAGGTTTGAAGGATAAGGAATACTATACAGTTGTTACTTTACCTAAGAACTTTTCAGCAAACGCCGCAACAGTTTTGGATAAGAATCCTAAAAAGATGCAAATCCAATATGAAACAAACGATTCATTGAACTTCATCGGTGAAGTTATCAGTGAAATGGGTGCCAAGGAATTGAACGCCCAAGTACGTGAAACAGTAACAAAGGCTTATGCTCAAGTTATGTTCAAACAAGTTAAAACAGCTGGTAAAGGCTTCAGCACAGCCGCTTCAGGGGCTAAGAAGTTAACAAAGGGTTCAGTCACACTTTCAGATGGCTTGAACACTTATACAGCTGGTGTTGATAAGGTCAACGATGGCGTCATGACAATGAAAACTAGCGTGACACCTTTATCAGACGGTATTCAAAAATTAGCAGCCGGTTCAGGGGCCTTAAACACAGGTCTACAAACATTGAACAGCAAAACAGGCGCATTAGCCTCAGGTGCTAGCCAATTGGACAGCGGTGCTAACCAATTGAACACAGGTCTACAAACATTGAACAGTAAGACAGGCGCATTAGCTTCAGGCGCAAGCCAATTGAACGACGGTGCTGGTCAATTAAATACAGGCTTACAAACGTTAAATAGTAAGACAGGCGCATTGGCTTCAGGTGCTAGTCAATTGAATAGCGGTGCTGGTCAATTAAACACAGGCTTACAAACGTTAAATGGTAAAACAGGCGCATTGGCCTCAGGTGCAAAAGATTTAAATAATGGTGCTGGTCAATTAAATACAGGCTTACAAACATTAAATGGTAAAACAGGCGATTTAGCCTCAGGTGCAAAAGATTTAAATAATGGTGCTGCTAGCTTAAGTAAGGGTGTAACAGCTTATACTGATGGCACAAGTAGTCTAAATGATGGTTTACAAGAACTTGCTAAAAACAACAAAGATTTAAATAACGGTGCAACAAGTCTAGCATCTGGTGTTAAAGACTTAAAAGCAGGTAGTCAAAAGATTTCTGCTGGGTTACAAAAGATGCAATCACAACTTAATAGCAATCCAACATTCAAAGATGATGCAAGTTATAATGCAGCCGTTGCGCAATATACAGCATTAAATGGGATGATTGCTCAAGTTGAAAGTACGATTCCGGCATTACAAACAGATTTAAATGCGATTCCTGATCAAGTTGTTGCAACAACTGATTTCAATGCAAAAGCACAAGCAATTATTGATGCTGAAAAACAAGCTGGTATTGTCTTCAGTGCACAACAAGAAGCAGGCATTAAAGCCAAGTTGAGTGCACAACTCTCTGCTTCAGCTAAGGATGAAGCACAACAAATTGTTTCTGGTATCAATGCTAAAATTGATGCTAAGAAACCAACGGCTGCACAATACGCACAGTTAACAGCAGCTGTTAAAGGTTCTGTTTCAATGTTAGGTAGTCTTAAAGCAATTCAAACTGGCTTGAACGATGATGCACAGGGTAATCCTGGTTTAGCATCTGGTGCAGCTAAGTTAGATGCTGGTATTAGTCAATTAGAAACAGGGTCACAAGCAGTGATCGCTGGTTTAGGTAAATATACAACAGGTGTCGCAACTGCTGCTAATGGTTCTAAAGCATTAGTAAGTAAGAACGGTGAATTAGTTGCAGGTGGTACACAATTAGCTGCCGGAACAAACCAATTAAATGGTCAAATCCCAGCCTTAACAGGTGGTATTAGTCAATTAGCAACAGGCTCAAAAGCCTTATATGCTGGTACAGCACAATTAAACGGTCAGGTACCACAATTGACAAGCGGTGTTGGTCAATTAGCAACAGGTTCAAAAGCCTTGTATGCTGGTACAGCACAATTAAACGGTCAAGTGCCACAATTGACAAGCGGTGTTAGTCAATTAGCAACAGGTTCAAAAGCCTTGTATGCTGGTACAACACAATTAAATGGTCAAGTGCCACAATTGACAAGCGGTGTTGGTCAATTAGCTGCTGGTTCAAAACAATTAGCAACTGGTACTGGTCAATTGAATAGCCAAGTCCCACAATTAACAAGTGGCGTTAGTCAATTGGCAACAGGTTCTGAAACATTGAACGGTGGTCTTGGTCAATTAAACGCTAAGATCCCAACATTAACGAGTGGTGTTGGTCAATTAGCCGATGGTACAAGTCAATTAGCTGCTAACTCAGCTAAGTTAAACGACGGTGCTGGTCAGTTAACTGATGGTAACAAGACATTAGCAACTGCCCTTAAGGGTGGCGCAAAACAAGTTAACGATATCCAATTAACGAATAAGACAGCGGATATGTTCGCTGCACCTGCTGAATTGAAACACTCAAACTATAGCTATGTCCCTAACTACGGTCATGCTTTAGCACCATATGTGCTTTCATTAGCCTTATTCGTTGGGGCAATCGTCTTCAACTTTGCCTTCCCAATTCGGAAGATTTCAATGACTGGTCAATCAGCAACAGCTTGGTACTTAAGTAAGATTTCTGTCGGCGCATTAGTTGCTGTCGGCATGGCAATCATCGAACCTGGTTTGATGATGATCGCAGGTTTAAATGTTGATCATCCTGCTCAATTCTTCTTAGTATCAATTATGTTCTCATTGACGTCGATGGCGATCATCATGTTCTTATCGATGACGTTCGATAATCCTGGTCGTTTCTTGGCCATGGTTCTCTTGATGCTCCAATTAGGTGGTTCAGGTGGGACGTTCCCAATGGAAATTACAAACCACTTCTACAATGTGATCCATCCATTCTTACCAATGACTTACTCAATCCTAGGCTTCAGACAAGCAATTACATCTGGTTTAGGTAACGGTCAAGTGCTACAAACAGTCTTCACGTTACTACTATTTATGGTAGTCGCATTGATCCTATTGTGGTTCGGTATGAATCATTTACAAAAAATCGGTAATGGCGGTCGTTCAGTATTAGATGACAACCAAAAATTACAAGATCTTGAAAAATAAAGCACTATAAAAAAGAAGCCCTTATCAATGCGATAAGGGCTTCTTTTTGTATGATGATTAGCAGTTATTAACGTCCAAGTAAGTATAACCGCGGCGGTCGTAGCGGTTACGACTCCGGGAATACTCAATTGGTTGACCGCTATCGAGATAGACAACTTGTTCGACTTCTAAAACTGGATCTGTTGGTGCGCAGTCGAGATATTCTTGATCATATTTATCAGCTTTGTCCGCTTGGATATTCCGGAAAGCACCGGCAAATGTCAGATGAAGATCCTTCTTCAGATAGCTATAAATGGAATCCTCAAGAATTTCATCTGTTAGACCAGGTGCGAGGCTAACCGGCATATACGTATGTTCTAGAACGCTATTGACGCCGTCAACAATCCGTAAGCGAATAATTTCGTAAACAGGTTGTTGCGCGCTCAAGGTAAGGCGTTCCTTAACTTCAGGTGACGGGAAAGTGACTTTAAAGGTAATGATCTTGCTGGTGAGCGTTTGATTAGCATCGGCTAAATCAAACGACATCCCGCGATATTGATCGGCTGGTGCAGTGTTTTTGTCCCAAAAAGAATGGTCTAGTACTTTGGTGCCAGCGCCACGACGAGCAAAAACGAGCCCTTCCATGGTGAGAATCGTAATGGCCTTTTTAACCGTCATGCGACTAGCATCGAATTCTTCGACAAGTTCAACCTGATTAGGTAGCAACGAATTAGCAGGATAAATTCCTTGCTTAATCCGCTGGCGAAGTGTGTCGGCGATCTCTTCATATTTTGGCAAAAGTAATACCCCGCTTTCTATAGTCTAGTTTAGAGTAAAAAGTGGCGTAAGACAATCATTAGTTTGCAAGTGTAACATATTACTACATTAAGTGGTATCAAGGGTTGCGAATATGAGCTGAACATTAAAAAAAGCGTCTTATGATATGGATTTATCACAATACGCTTTATAAAAAATAATTAGCTATCTTGACGAGTTGCTGCGATATCGAGTTCGCGGATATTAACAGCTTGTGGCATGTCGTAGATGAATTTAACAGATTCAGCAACGTGCACTGGATCTAAGGTAATACCACCCATACTATCTTTCCAAGCTTGATAATCTGTTAGGGCACCTTGATCAGTAACGTGGGTCAATAATTCTGTTTCAGCAGCACCTGGTGCGACCATTGAAATTCGGACGTTTTTACCTGAGACTTCTTCGCGGATTGTTTCACTTAAACCGTGCACACCGAATTTAGAAGCGACATAAGCGGCATGGTTTACGAAAGTTTTGCGGCCTGCTAATGAAGACATATTGATGATTGTGCCGTGTTGGCGTTCAACCATAGCAGGTAAGACGATTTGCGTGCCGTTTAAAACGCCCATGACGTTCGTGTCGAGCATTGTTTGCCATTCCTTGGCATCTTGAGTCAAGACGTTACCTAATAACATGACACCGGCATTGTTGACGAGTAAATCGGTTGGGCCAAATTTTGCTTCAGCCTTTTGGATAGCTGCTTTAAATTGGGCTTGATCAGTAACGTCGACTGATTCAATTAAGACGTTTTCGAAGTTTAAGGGTAATGCTTCAATTTTAGCTGTTCGTCTCCCGAGGAGTAATTCTGGGTAGCCAGCGGCATTAAAAATTTTAGCGATTTCGGCACCAAAGCCTGAGCTAGCGCCTGTAATAACAATTAATGGTTTATTCATAGTGGTCAAAACCTGCTTTCTATATTATGCTATATAAAAAGCATACCACCTGGAGGTAGCTCCAGGTCAAGGAGAAATAATGACAACTTATTTAATTGGTGAGATTGCAACTAAAATGGGCGTTTCGGTTGATACGCTCCGCTATTATGACAAGGAAGGGTTATTGCCGTTTGCTAAACGAAACGCGGCTGGCCGCCGAATTTTTACGGATGACGATTTAGGTTACGTCGAAGTGATCGACTGTTTGAAAAAATCGGCCATTCCGATTAAAGAAATTGGCCAGTTTATTGACTGGTGTATGGTGGGCGATGAAACGCTACCTGACCGTTACGATTTTATGGTCGAGCACGAGCGTCAGTTGGAAGCTAAAATCAAGGCGTTAGAAACGAATTTAGCTTTCTTACGGTGGAAGAAGTGGTATTATCACCAAGCCAGAGAAGCAGGCACAGAAGCCATTCACTTCATCCCAGGGACAACGCAGGTTGACCCTAAGAGACATGAGGAATATGAACTAACGCTAAAATAATTAAGTTTATTAATAAGCGCAGATCTAGTTATTAAAATAATGAACACTACTATCGTGCAATGTATTTTCTTTAGCAAATTTTAGAGGAGAATACATTGTTTTTTTATGGAAAACTTTGGTGAAATAATTGGCTGACTGAAAGCCACACTTTTGCGCAACTGTCTTGACGGTTAATTCGGGATGCTCGATGAGTAGACGCATTGCTTTTTTTATACGTAAATCAATTAGGTATTGCTTTGGTGATTGTTGGTAGTGATGTTTAAAGACTTTAATGAGTGTGTATTTTGATTTATTAAAAATATTAGCCGCATCTTCTAATGAAATGTCCTGATCGTAGTGGATATCTAGCCACTGACGGTAATGGATTAACCATTCTGGATATTTATCTTGAGCCGATTGGTGAGTATGTTGACTAATTCGTAAGAGATCAAAGAAAAATTGCGCTGATCGATTTGTATTTTCGAAATAATCACTAAACGTATTTTGGAGACCTATTTGATTTAACGCTAGACAATTTTTAACGAATACGGGATGTTCCTTAAAGTTCAGTATGGGCGTATCTTGTGTCATTTGGTGCCATTGATCAATAAAATGTGGTGAGAATTCCAAGTAGATAAATTGCCAATTTATACTATCTGGCGCTAATGAATAAATCTGGTTACCAGGAATTGTCGCTAAAAAGGCGTCACCGGGTTTTAGGGTGTAATGACTATCGCCAATTTGTAAATGACCTTGTCCTTTAATTGTATATTGAAAAAGGCAATAGTTCCCAGTTCTTTGGCGACAGTCCCAATAATAATTTGCAGTGACAGTTTCATTTCCGCCACCGATTAAATGAAAGTACTGTGTGTGATCATAGTGCAGCTGAAAAGAATGATTAAGCCCCAATTTATTACCCTCCCATTAAATTTGTTACTCTTGTTGTGGATTAGTATTCATTTTATCATAGAATAAATAAGTGGAAATAGGATGTGATAAAATGATTAGTTTTGATGAAAAAAAGGCAATATTTTACCTAGATAATGGGCGTATCAGTATGGTCTTAGCAATCGTTCAACAAAAATATGTAATTCATCGCTATTTTGGTGCTCATATTCGTCAGTATCATGAAAGTAACACTATCCGGTTTACGGACCGTGGATTAGCTGTTAATCCATCGACGGATCGAACGGTTTCGTTAGGTGAGTTACCACTGATTTGTCCAACACGAGATACGGGTGATTATCGAATCCCTGCTTTAACAATTCAACAAGCTAGTCACAATAACCACCTTGACCTAGAATATCGTGATTACCAAATAATTACTGGGAAGCCCAAGTTAAGTGACTTGCCGGCAACTTATGCTGTTAGTGACGATGATGCACAAACACTCCGGATTAATTTGGAGGATTTGAAAGCCGGTGTGCGGGTAGCGATGTATTATACAATCTTTAAGGATTTAGATATTATCGCAACGCATCAAGAAGTGACGAATGTTGGACAACGAGCAATTACAATTCAGAATTGTCAAAGCTTATCAATCGATTTTACACCTCAAGAGCTATCCTGGTTATCATTGTACGGGGCACATATTAATGAAGCTAATCGCAATCAACATCCTATTTATCCAGGTATTCAAAAAATAGAAAGTGTTCGTGGGGCAAGTAGTCCGCAACACCAACCTTTTTTTGCACTTTTATCACCTAAAACAACAGAATATACTGGTGTGGTTTATGGATTTCATTTGGTCTATAGTGGTAATTTCATGGGACAAGTCGAGCAAGATCAATACGGTAATATTCGCGCACAGCTAGGCTTGAATACAGATACATTTGATTGGCGCTTAGCACCGAATGAAACATTTGTGGCACCAGAAGCTATCATGAATTATAGTACGGCTGGTTTAAACGGAATGAGTCAGAATTTTCATCAATTATATCAGGATCATTTAGTACCGCGACGTTTTAGCCACCAGGAACGGCCAATTTTAATTAATACTTGGGAAGCAATGTATTTTGCGATTGACGCTGCTAAATGTGAAGCATTGGCGCAAGAAGCGACTGATGTTGGTATCGAACTATTTGTTTTGGATGATGGGTGGTTTGTTGGTCGTAATGATGATACGACATCTTTGGGAGACTGGTCGGTTGATCAGACTAAATTACCAAATGGAATTGGACAGTTAGCGGATACGATTAAGCAACATGGCTTGTCATTTGGTCTGTGGTTTGAACCTGAGATGATTTCACGGAAAAGTAATCTATATCGTCAGCATCCAGATTGGTGTTTACATGTTCCAAATTACGAACCAATGGAAGGTAGAAATCAATTAGTGTTAGATTTAACACGCCCAGCGGTTCAAGATTATCTAATACAAATGCTGAGACAACATCTTAGTACTGGGAAAATAGATTATATTAAATGGGATATGAATCGACATATGTCAGATGTTTATAGTACGGCAGTCGATGATAGTCAACAAGGTGAGGTTTGGCACCGATATATTTTAGGCTTATATCATGTGTTAGAAGTGATTACGAATGAGTTCCCAACAGTATTATTTGAAGGTTGTTCAAGCGGAGGTGGACGGTTTGATCCGGGCATGCTATATTACATGCCACAGACCTGGACGAGTGATAATACAGATGCACCAAGCAGAGTTGTTATCCAAGATGGCTATAGCCTACTATACCCACCAATTACGATGGCTGCACATGTGAGTGCAGTTCCTAATCATCAAGTAGGTAGAACAACAGATATACAGACGAGGTTTGATATTGCGAGGTTTGGGAACCTAGGTTATGAACTTGATTTAACGCAATTAAGTGCTAATGAGAAACAACAGATTAAACAACAAACCAAAATTGCAAAAAAAGAACGGCAATTAACTCAATTCGGTCGGTTCTATCGCTTAGTTGTTACAGATGATAACTACACTGCTTGGTTGATCATCAATGAAAATCGTAGTGAATTTAATGTGTTGATTTACAGTGAACTAGCACAAGCAGCACCGCATTATCCGGTATTTAAATTAAATTATTTAGATCCTAATAAGGTATATCAGTCTGATTCAGGTGAACAATATGGTGGGGACGAGTTAATGAATGTTGGATTAACGTTACCTCGAAATAAGACCGATTTTCATACAGTTGTCTATCATTTTAAGTCTTGTTAGTAAATAAAAAAGAGGCAGTTGGGATAAAATAATTTTATCCCAACTGCTTTTTTTAAATTGAATTAGATTGTAATAATTTTACGGGCAGTGTATAGCGCATCTCTAATGGAGCACTAGGATCCTCAATACGTAGAGTAATTAGTTCGGCTAACAGCGAGGCAATCTCGTCAATCGGTTGAATAATTGTTGTTAGTTGTGGGAAGTATTTCTGAATTAACTCAGTACCATCGTAGCCAATTAGTTTAAGATCTTGAGGAATCTTAATATTTTGATTTTGGGCTTCATTCATTACGGAAATAGCAGTTAAATCATCAGTACAAAAAAGACCATCTAAGTGTTCTTCACGGAGAATACGTGCAATTTCAATTTTTTTAAGACTATTCGAAGTGGTACTTTTAATTTGGAAGACAAAAGGATCTAAGCCATTTTTTTGTAGCGCATCTAAATAGCCATTAAGTCGTAAAAGCGTCGGTGAATTAGTTTCGTTACTGCCAGTAATAATACCAATCCGTTTAGCGCCGAGGTTAATCAAGGTATTGGTGGCGATTTGACCGCCGGCAAAGTTATCACTGGAAATAATGGGAATGTGTGTACTCAATAGTCGATCAAATGAAATAACGGGTGCACTCATTTTTTCATATTCTTGCAGTTCGGTATTATGACCTCCTGCAATAATACCGTCTACTTGATTTGCGGCTAACATACCAAGATATGCTTTTTCTTTTTCAGGTTCACGATTACTGTCACAAAGAATACTCTTGTAGCCTTTATCAAAAAGTTTCTTTTCGAGGCGTTCAATTAATTCTCCAAAAAATGGATTACTAACAGAAGGAAAAATAAGCCCTATCATTTGTGCTTTCTTTCCTTGTAACGATCTTGCTAAATTATTCGGTTGATAATTTAATTCGGCCATGGCGGCATGAACCTTATCAATTGTTTTTTGACTGAGATAACCATAGTTGTTAATGACTCTAGAAACTGTTGTCGGACTGACCTTTGCCAATTTGGCAACATCCGTTAGTTTTGTAGGCACGTTTTTTCCCCCTAAGCTAGTCATATCAGTTGTTATTTACTTTAGATAAAGGCCAAAGTTGTGCTTTTTGTGGTATTTCTGCCCAGATTGTATTTTGATTTTCCGTGGGGAATAGGCGACTACTCATGACTTTGGCACCATGGTTGATATAAAGTTCAACGACTGATTGATCTGCGAATAAGTTAATATGAATAGGATGATGGGGTTGAACATTAGTTGTTCTGATTTGACCATATTGTTGGCCAAATGAGACCCCAGCGTTAGAACGATCCATTGTAATTTTACCATTTGTTGTATCGATAGTAAGTACTAAACCATTTGATTTTGAGGGATTGCTAAAGACGTGGAGTGTTTGACTAGTGTTTGCCGGCACTTCGAGTTCTAATTCATAAGCGTTAGTTGTAGGTATTATGCTTTGTTTACTGAGTGATAGGATTTGTTTTGTTTGGCGGAGCGCTTTTGTTTCTTCGACGGGGTATTGATAAAGTTGATTATCATGGAGTGTTAATTCTTTAACTAGGCTTAGGCAATGAGCCCAACCGTCTTTATCAGTTGGATATTCAATTTCAGGTAAACCTAACCAACTTACTGCCAGTGCACGACCATCTGGAGCATTAAAAGCTTGTGTGGCATAACAGTCAAAGCCGTCATCAAGATTAGTAAGCTCAGAAGGCTGCGTAATGGTGGTTGTATTGAGTTCGAATGAATGACCAACCACATACATATTTGGATAGATGTTCTGGTAAGAAATAACTTCGGATGTTAAACCCTGTGGGCAAAAAATTAAAACCGGCTGATGATTAATAAAGATGAGGTTAGGACATTCAATCATGTAACCTAGTTTTTCACTTGTAAAAGTTAATTCGCCGAGTGGGCGCCAATCATTAATGTTATTGTGATCTGCTTTAAAAACGGCAATCTTACCAATTTTATTGTTATCTTGAGCGCCAATTAGCGCCATGATTTGGTCTTGATACTTAAAAATCATTGGGTCTCGGAAATGATCGGTATAGTGGCGTGGTTGTTTGATTAGAGGTTCAGATATTTTGCTGATGGTACCTGCTTGACTTAGCCATGCACCGTTTTGAAAAGGTGATCGCTTCCAGTCGCTATTTCTGACGTTACCGGTATAAAAAAGGAAGAGTCTATCGTTAATTGGTAATGCACTACCAGAATATACGCCGTGACTATCGAAATTTCCGCCAGGTAATAAAGGAGTTGCTTTGTGCCAATTAATAAGATCATCTGAAATAAGATGGTGCCAGGATTTTAGACCGTGAACTGGTCCCATAGGATAACTTTGATAAAATAAGTGCCATTGGTGATTGAAATAAGAGAAACCGTTGGGATCATTTAATAAACCTGTATCTGGCTGAATATGGTAATTAAGACGGTAGGGTGAATTTTGGACACGATTCAACAATTGTTGTTGATAATCGATGGACCAATCTGAGTAAGGTTGATAGCGTAGTTGACGTGTCCAGTTTGTAATTAATGGCATAATAAACTCCTTTGTGACATGTTATTAATAAATATAATATAAATGTAAACGATTGATATGTCAAACGTATGTCATTCTTTTAAATCTTTATAAATAAGTATATTATAGATGTTTTTCATAAAATATGATAATCGTTTGACATAAAATGTAAACGGTTGTATCATCGTATTTGAAAAGCGTTTACAAAAATGTGTAAAACAATAATGTTAAAAGGAGTGTTCGGCATGAATCATAAGGAAGTAGCGAAACGAATAGCTCAGGCAATTGGAAAAGATAATGTGGTTGCGGCTGCTCATTGTGCGACTAGGTTACGATTAGTTGTGAAGGACGTGAAAGTAATAGACCAAGCAGCATTAGATAATGATCCAGATCTAAAGGGTACGTTTAACGCGAATGGCCAATATCAAATTATTGTTGGTCCAGGGGATGTTAATACAGTTTATGACGAATTTATTAAGATTGTAAATATTAAAGAAGCTTCTAAAGAAGAATTAAAAAATATTGCGGCTGATAATAAAGACAATATTATTATGAAGTTCATTAAGGTTTTAAGCGATATCTTTGTGCCATTAATACCAGCGTTAACTGCTGGCGGCCTATTAATGGCTATTAATAATGTTTTGACAGGTCAAGGCTTGTTTGGCGCACAATCAATTGTCCAGATGTTTCCACAGTGGAAAGGATTCGCTGAGATTGTCAATATGATGTCGTCAGCGCCATTTACCTTCCTACCAATTTTAATTGCATTTTCTGCAACTAAGCGATTTGGTGGAAATCCATATTTAGGTGCGGCAGCAGGAATGATGTTGGTTATGCCTAACCTAGTTAATGGTTATGGGGTTGCTGAAAGTATCGCTACAGGGCATATGACGTATTGGCATGTCTTTGGATTGAATATTGCGCAAGCTGGTTATCAAGGTCAAGTAATTCCGGTTATCGGAGTTGCCTTCATTCTTGCTAATTTAGAGAAATTCTTCCATAAACATTTAAATGATGCTGTTGATTTTACGTTTACACCAATGTTATCGATTATTATCACAGGATTTTTAACCTTTACATTAGTTGGTCCTGCATTGAGAATTGTTTCAAATGGTGTTACTGATAGTTTAGTTTGGGCTTATCAAACGTTAGGTGCAGTCGGTATGGGGATTTTTGGCCTGGGTTATTCAGCAATTGTCTTAACTGGCCTACATCAAAGCTTCCCGGCAATTGAAACGACACTTTTGGCAGATATTGCCAAAACTGGTGGATCGTTTATTTTTCCCGTTGCAGCGATGGCAAATATTGCTCAAGGGGCTGCAACTTTCGCTGTATTCTTCGTTACTAAGAATAAACAACAAAAGTCATTAACGACTTCTGCTGGGATTTCTGCGATGTTGGGAATTACTGAACCAGCATTATTTGGGGTTAATTTAAAATTGAAGTTTCCATTCTTTATTGGTTTAATTGCATCAGGAATCTCATCGTTTATTATTGGTTTATTACATGTTTTATCAGTATCAATGGGACCTGCAGGAATTATTGGGTTTATTGCGATTGCACCTAAGAGCATCCCTAGTTTTATGATGGGAGCTATTATTAGTTTCGTAATTGCCTTTGTGGGGACATACTTGTACGGTAAAAAGGCAATGAAGACAACTGAAGAAGAAATAATCAATGAAGCACCAGCTACCCCAGAAGTAGTGGAGAGATTACAAGATGAAAAGATTAGTTCACCAGTTACCGGACGAATTGTTGACTTAGCATCAGTACCTGATCCAGTTTTTGCAAGTGAAGCAATGGGAAAAGGTATTGCGATTATGCCAACTTCTCAAGATGTACTTGCACCAGTTACCGGTGTGATAACAATTGCGGCTGATACTGGTCACGCATACGGGATAAAATCGGATGATGGTGCGGAAGTGCTAATTCATATTGGCTTAGATACAGTTAATTTAAATGGTGTAGGTTTTGAAAAGATTATCCAACAGGGACAACATGTTAGCGAAGGCGATTTATTAGGTCATTTTGATATTGATAAGATTAAACAGGCCGGGCTAACACCGCTAACAATGACTATTGTGACGAATACAGCGGGATATGCACAAGTTGATCCGCTTTTAACAGTCGACAAGGCTGCTATGCAAGGCGAAGAAATTATTCAATTACACGCTAAAAAGGATTAAGGGGTAGTTATATGCAAACTAACTGGTGGCAAAATGCAGTATTTTATCAAGTCTATCCAAGAAGTTTTCAAGATAGTAATGGAGACGGAATTGGTGATATTCAAGGTATTATTCAAAGATTAGATTACCTAGCTGATCTGGGTGTAAATGCAATTTGGCTATCACCAGTTTATCAATCCCCTAATGTTGATAATGGCTATGATATTTCAGATTATCAGGCAATTAATCCGGAATATGGTTCTATGGTGGATATGGAGCAGTTAATTGAAGCGGCGAAGATTCGTAAGATTAAAATTGTTATGGACTTAGTTGTTAATCATACAAGTGACCAACATCCATGGTTTTTAGAAGCACGAAAATCAAAAGATAATCCGTATCGTGATTTTTATATTTGGCGAGACCCTGCAACCGATGGTAGTGTTCCGAATGATTTACAAAGTAATTTTAAAGGATCAGCTTGGGCGTTTGATGCGGTTACTGGGCAATATTATTTACATTTTTATGCGAAAGAACAACCGGATTTAAATTGGCAAAATCCTAAAGTTAGAGAAGCTGTCTACCAGATGATGACTTGGTGGCTTCAAAAAGGGATTGGTGGTTTTAGGATGGACGTTATTGATCTGATAGGGAAGGAACCTGACCGCAAAATTAAGGAAAACGGACCGCAATTACATGCGTATCTTCAAGAGATGAACGCAAGGGTACTTTCACAGTATGATGTAGTAACGGTTGGAGAGACATGGGGGGCAACACCCGAAATTGGCCAGATGTACAGTAATCCTAATCGCCACGAACTATCGATGATCTTTCAATTTGAACAAATTAATTTAGATAAACAATCAGGGATGACTCGCTGGGATTTAAAACCACTTATTCCAGCAGAGTTACATGCGGTATTTAGTAAATGGCAATTAGCGCTAGATGGCGTTGGTTGGAACTCGTTATTTTGGAGTAATCATGATTTACCGCGAATTGTGTCACGTTGGGGAGACGATAGCCAGTATCGTGAAAAAAGTGCGCAAGCATTAGCAATTTACCTGCATATGCTTAAAGGAACACCGTATATTTATCAGGGTGAGGAGATTGGCATGACCAATTATCCAATTACGAGTTATCACGAAATTGAGGATATTGAGAGTCGGCGAGTTTACCAACAACGACAGCAACAAGGCTATGCGATAAGTGATATCCTAAATGGGATTAATGCTAAAGGTCGAGACAACGCGCGGCATCCGATGCAATGGAATGGTAAGAATCAATCAGGTTTCACAGATGGGACACCATGGTTACCGGTAAATCCTAACTATTTAGAAATCAATGTTGAATTGGCCAAACAAGATGAACGGTCTATTTATGCGACTTACCAGCAGTTAATAAAATTACGAAAACGTAACGCAATTATTCGCCAAGGCCGATTTGAAAATGTACCAACAGGTAATCAAAATGTGATTAGTTACAAACGGATGTTAGGAGAACAGAGTTGGTTGGTTATTATTAACTTATCTAAGAATAGAGAAAGTTATACGCTACCCATTCAGCACTTCGGGCCTAATCAAAAAATTATTAGCAATAATTTATTATTAAATAAAATAGCGACAAGTGGTGTATTACAGCCGTATGATGCGTTGGTTGTAGCTATCGGGAATGAGGAAAAGTAACATGAGTGAATTATTAGTGGGCAGTGTGGAAGCCGGCGGAACTAAATTTGTTTGTGCCGTGGGAGATGAGCACTATCAAGTTAAGGATAAAGTAACATTTGCGACGACAACGCCACAAGAAACTTTAGCGCGAGTAGTCACCTTTTTTAAAAAATTCCCAAATGTGACAGTAATAACAGTCGCTTCATTTGGGCCAATCGAATTACGGAAAAATCACGCTAAATATGGATATATTACAAATACTCCCAAGATTGGGTGGCATGATGTTGATTTTGTGGGTTATCTAAAGAAAGAACTTGCACGGCCAATTATTTTTACAACTGATGTTAATGGCTCAGCGTACGGTGAATATGTAGCAGCTCGGATAGCGCAACAACCTGTTGATTCTTTAGTTTACTACACAGTTGGAACGGGTGTTGGTGCCGGTGCTATTATTGATGGTCATTTAATTGGAACCTTGGGCCATCCTGAAATGGGACACGTTCTCGTAAAGCGGCATCCAGATGATTTAAAATTTGAAGGAAACTGTCCATTTCACGGTGATTGCCTAGAGGGATTGATTGCCGGTCCCACTTTTGAGAAGCGATTAGGCAAAAAAGGACAGGATGTCGATCAGTCAGACCCAGTTTGGGATATTATGGCCTACTATTTAGCACAAGCTGTGGTGCAACAAACCTTGATTATTCGCCCTAATAAAATTATTTTAGGAGGTGGGGTAGTTAATGAAATCTTTTTAGATAAAGTTAGATTGCAATTTAAAGAACAATTAAACAATTATGTTGAAGTCCCTAAGTTAGAAGATTATATAACGATGCCATTAGTTGAGAACAATGGATCGGCAACACTTGGAGATTTTGCATTAGCGTTAAAACAATACAATCGGAAGTGAGAATTGAGAAAAGCTAGGTTGATTCTGAGACCTAGTTTTTTTATTTGTTGTGAATTAGCTGATATTTTATTTGTGATTAACATCAGGTATACTGAAGCAATAGTTAACGGAATCATAAATACTTTTATGGGGGAAAGTAAATGAAAAAGCAAACGAAGCAGATTATTGGGGCTGTTTTAATTTTGGTACTGATTATTATCGCGGGGTTTAAACTAGGCGGTATGATACGGTCGCAAGCAACGCCTGATACGCATCATCATAAAATACAGGATAATATAAAGAAAAAGAAAGTTACGACGACCACATTTAGTGTGGCACGGAAAAAAGTGGTCACGGCTAAAAAGGAATCAACGGTGGCACATCAGGATTTAGCAACTGGTTCTTGGACAACGTCAAATTATTTGGCGGTTAATATTGAATCGCTAGAAGATGATGGACAATTTAGCATTGTCTATCCTGAAGACGGTACTACTCAAATCATTAGTTCGGGGACAATTATTTATAAAAATGCTGGTTATTATGAATTGAAAAGTAATGGCTTGATTATGGTAGATACTGATACTGGGGAGCAGCATGATGCGGAAGGTATATCAAAATTTGATTTAAGGATCAACAATGGGCAATATCAAATTCGTAATTTATCGGGTCAAAGTGGGTCACGGTTCGGAAATGGCGACTGGCTAACGTTATCAAGTATTCAGAAAACAACAAAAGCAGAGGTTATCGCCGGTTATCAGAAAAAAGGACAACATAATACACAAAACAGACCGACAGATGCAAATATTGTAGGGTACTTGTTAAAAATGACTGATTTTACGGAGAATGTTGATGGTTTTGAAAATGATATAGAATTCCATGTTCAAACGAAGCCAAATGAAGAAATGCATTATATTCTATCTGGAAATTCAGGGAATGGCTCACCAATCGGTGGTTATATCGTGAATAGTAATCAGACAATCAGCTATTACTGGCAATCGCCGTCGGAAGCATTGGGATTACGGCCGATTGATGATATTAGTTTTGAAGAGATAAATGCGTTAAATTGGCATGATGTTGGGACTCGATATGAATATTCGGAAGCTGTCATCAAAGCTGCACAGAACCCTAAGGTGTATACGTTAGATGAATAATAAATTTTAAGAAGTCATTCTAGTAATGGCTTTTTTATTTTGACCGGAATACTCGCCTAATTCCTGTTATATTAGGCTTGAAATAGTCTATAATAGAGGGTAGGCATGATCACTTTGGTAAGATTGCGAATGCCTCAAAATAAGTCGGGGCTTATTTTTTTAGTTAAGTTATCGAAGGGAGTCACCATGGCAACGATTAGCGACATTGCGGAACAAGCGAATGTCTCAATTGCGACTGTATCGCGGATTTTAAATTACGATGCATCATTGAGCGTTACTGAAGCGACTAAGCGTAAGGTGTTTGAAACCGCCGAAGCGCTAAATTACACAAAATATAAGACGAAGAAGCATCAAAAACGGAAGTCATCTAAGCGTACCAAGGCTGCCGAAAAGAATATTGCTTTATTTCAATGGCGACAAGGTGATGAAGAGTTTGACGATCTTTATTACATGTCAATCCGGATTGGTGCCGAAAAAGCGGCCCAACAGTTGGGTTACAACTTGATTAAGGGCGATACAGAATCAGATGCCTTGAAATCAGTTGTTGGCAGTATTTGTATTGGTAAATTTGACGAACAAACAATTAAGAAAATTGTTAAGTTAAGTGATAATGCGGTCTTTATTGGCACCAATTTTCCACTTCAAAATTTCGACACGATTAATAGTGACTATGAACAAGCGGCTGAACTGGCGATTGAACATCTGATTCAGTTAGGCCATCAAAAGATTGCCTTCATTGGTGCCGAGGAACACGATAATTTACATGGTTACCGTGAATACCGAACGCCAGTTGTGAACACGTATCGCGATATTATGCGACACTATCAATTATTAGATGAGCAGTACTTCTTCGTCGACACCAACGCCCGTTTAACGGTTGGGTTGGGTGAGAAATTAACGAAACAGGCCTTAGCGAGTTGGGGTGATAATTTACCAACAGCTATTTTGGCCGCCAATGATGCGATGGCCATTGGTGTGATGAACGAATTAGCGGCCCAAGAGATTAAGGTGCCGGAGACGATTTCGGTGGTCGGGATTAACGACCTCTCTTTTGCCCGTTATTTGAACCCGCCTTTAACGACCGTTAAGACTTTTACCGAGGAAATGGGTGAAGTCGGGATTGCGACGCTTCAAAAACGGATCGAAAATCCGTCAATCGCGCAACGAATCGTATTGAGTACGGAATTAGTGATTAGACAATCAACGACTGAGTGTCACCGCTAAGAATGGCATGATATTGATATCTGTCATAAAAGATCTGCGACAATCTTTTTTTGCCGCAGGTCTTTTTTGATGCTTAAAAAGGTTATTAGTTGATTTTAAAACGCCATCATAAGATAATATTCATATGGTATCTATAAAACCAAACTTATGTATCGTGACAAACGATAATCAGTTGAAAAAAGACGCAGGAGGTCAACATGAAAAAAATCGTCACGTTAACTTTAGGAACGCTATTATTATCTAGCGCTTTGCTTACGCCAAATATAGTGGGTGCCGCTAGTCAGACTGGTCACTCAGGTGCAATCATGCAGACCATCATCAACGAACATAATAACCACGCGATGGGTGATTTGATTAAGCGAAGTGAGTTAACGCCTTTTGCTGATGAATCGGGCATTTCGGCAGCTGAAACCGGCCGTCCTGCAAAAGATTTTATTGATATTTCAAGTAATAATGGCAGTATCTCAAAAGATGAATTCCAATTGATGAAAAATAAATACGGGATTAAAGGCGTGATTGTCAAATTAACAGAGGGAGATTCCTATCGTAATCCACTAGCACCTGAACAGATTGCAAACGCCAAAGCAGCCGGCTTAAAAGTGAGTGTCTATCATTTTAGCTGGTTCGCTAATACGCAAGAAGCGGCTGAAGAAGCGACTTACTTTATGAATTATGCAAAAGAATTAAATTTGGCTCAAAATACATCTTTTGTGAATGATTACGAAGCAGTTAATAGTTCAAGTGCGACTACCAATACTTTGAAATTTGCTGATACTTTAAAAGCAGCGGGCTTTAAAAATGTCTATCATTATTCTTCTAAATCATGGTTTTCGTCAGTGTTAGATATGACTAAATTGGGTCCAAAGACTTGCTGGGTAGCTGAATGGCCAATGAATCCTTCTGAGAATCAGTTATTACACACGGAAAATGCCTCGTGGCAATGGGCCAGTGATTTATACTTCCCGGAATTAGGTAATGCGCGTCATTTTGATATCAGTACAGATTACTTAAATGCTTTTAGTTAATGGAGATAGATAAACGGACTAATCAATGATTAGTCCGTTTTTTTATTTATTTAATCATATCGGGATTGCCTTTATGCTTAACATATCAATTTTTGATATGTTAAGCGCTAAACAGATAATTGTACATTGATAATATTGATTCGGTAAAGTTAATAGATAATAAGTCCTGTTTATTGATGTCCTATAGTGAAGAATATGCCGGCTGTTGTTAAATGACTAAGTTAGGGTTAGAAAACTTTATGAGGTGCAGATAGTGAAAAAATTAAAAAGTTTTTATCGCCAACATATTGCGATTGTAACGCTATTATTTTTTATTGTACTGAGTATTGCCATGGTCGCCATTGTTTATTTGCAGCCTGGCAAGATTTTATCGGGCTCTGACTACCATTTTCATATGAATAGAATCGAAAACCTGGCAATATCGCTTAAACAGGGTGAGCTATTTCCGAAAATTAGCTATTTTTTTATTGGCGGGATGGGCTATGCGGCTGGTTTATTTTATCCAGATTTCTTTCTTTATTTACCGGCTATCTTGAGGGTTGTTGGTTTCTCGATCAAAGAAAGTTTCGTTGTTTTTGCGATTGTTATTAATTTAAGCACGTTTCTAGTCACTTATGGCGCTGGTAAATTAGCCGGTTTTAATCAGAAAAGAGCACTGGTGTTTGCTTTAGTTTACGGGCTCAGTATTTATCGATTCGCTGATTTGGTCAATCGCCAAGCGATTGGTGAAGTAATTGCCCTTACTTTCTTCCCACTAATCATTGTGATGATGGTGCGGTTTAAGGCTGGTATTCAGCGCCATTGGTATTTACTATCCGTGGGACTGGCTGCAATTGGGTATAGTCATATGATTTCTGTTGAAATGACAGGTATTTTTATCTTAGTCTATACGCTATTTAATCTGAAAAGGTTCTATCAAAATCGAAGTTTGAAATACCTGATCGCAGCTGGGGTGATGACTATTGGCCTCTTGGGGAGTTACTTTTTGGCGGTTGGCGAACAAATGACGGCGATGACGTTTCAAGTCGCAACACAACCGTTAGCTTTTCTATCGGACCGCACATTGGCGCTTGATAAACTCCTACACCACTCGTTAACGAATGCGGTTTTTCATGCTAATACGGTTAATGTCGGGATTACGATTCTGATTGGGTTGGTGATTGCTGGTTATTCATTCTGGCATTCAAAAGAAGAACGGGATTTAATTGTCATAGCCTTCGGGTTGTTTATTATGGCGACACCGATCATGCCGTGGCATTTCTTTGACGATACGATTATCAATACTATACAGTTTCCGTGGCGTTTTTTTGTGGTCATCACGGCCATTGTGAGCTACTTAATCGCAAAAGACGACTTGCGTTTGTTGGATAATAAGCTGCTTTTTTATGGACTGCTTTTGGTGCTTGGTCTAGGGAACGTTATTTATGCGACAAATAGTATTCAAACGCAAAGTTGGCGGTTTAGGACGAATGCTGCATATAATCAACCTAATTCTTACTATATTGGTGCTGGGCGTGAGTACCTACCGGCTCAAACGGATTATTCTAAAATCCTTAAAAATAAGAAACGAACGCTTAAATATCGGAAAAATGATATCAAAATTACTAAGGAACAGGCTACTTGGGGTCAATATTATTTTCAATTTGCGACACGCAACGATCGAAGGGCCGTTGTAGAGGTGCCATTTATCTACTACAAAGGGTATGTTGCCAGAATTAGTGGTGAAAATAAACTGGTGCCGCTAAAAATGAATCAGCAAACCGGCTTAACACAAGTTACTTTGAAGGGTAGCGGCACAGTAACGATTTTGTATCAACAAACGCCGCTTCAAAAAGTTGGGAATATCATCAGTGTGGTTAGCCTGGTTTCTTTGATGGTGATTATTTATAAGGCACAATCTAAGCCGCGTTTTCGGTCGAAAAAAAGCACTGATATTGGTTAAAGCCAATATCAGTGCTTTTTTATTTATTTAACGGAACGAATCATTGCGATGAGGGCTGCGCCGATCAATTCAAGAATGATGGCGACCAAGAAAATCTTTTGATAGCCCATAGTTGAAACAATTGCTGAAGCAGCGAGTGCACCAATCATTTGAGAAAGGGTGTTGGCAAGGTTGATTAAACCTAAATCCTTGCCGGCAGTATCAGATGATGGTAGTACATTGAGGTTTAAGGCACCGTCAACTGAGTTGAAAATCCCGTTCCCAATCGCTGCGAAAACGGCGTAAGCGTACATTGCCCAAGGGTGCGCGATAAAGAGTGGGAATAATGCGGCAAACCCTAGTAAGAAAATTGCGAATAAAACAGGCATCTTAACCCGTTTAGCACAATCAGCTAACGGGCCTGAAATTAGTGCGAAAATTACACCGAAGACAAGCATTAAGGTTGAGAAAATCGAGATTGATTTGCCGGCTTGTTGATTTGTAACGCCCATATAATCAGTGAAAATGAATAAGGTGTAGGTAGTAATAATCGTGCTACCAACAACCATGAAGAATTTTGCGAATAAGGCGAGGTAGAAATCACGCGCACCTTTTGTTGGGAAGAAGAAGTACTTCGCAAAAGTTTCTTTGTTGATTGAAATCTTTGGTTCATCAAGATTGCTAGGTTCTTTAGCCAATAATAGGTGGACAATCCCAAGGATAACGGAGATTAATGCCATAGAATAAATCCCAAATTTAATATTACCTAAGAATTGAGCGGCTAAGATGGTGAACGCTTGTTGCGAAATTGTGAAGCCAACACCGTAGAAGGTTGAAGCGGTACCCCGCCATTTAGGCGCGACACGATCGGAAATTTGGGCGTAGATTGAAGCGGCAACCGCATTTTCGCCGGCCGCACAGATAATCCAGAGGAAAATAATCGTCATGACAGATGCTGAATTGGCAATAATCACCATCATGGCTGCCATTACGAGGGTGCCGATTGTAATGTAAGGTTTTCGACTCCCCCATCTTGAGCGTGTTACGTCTGAAAAGGCACCGAATAATAAATTGGTAATAGCGCCGGTAAAAGTCGCTGCGGCACTGATAATCCCGAAAGCCCAAACTTTATTAGCTGGGTCGATTTGACCGAACAATTGGGGGATTAAGGTATTTCGTACGGCAATGTTTGGGCCGTACCAGACCATTGGTGCCAGGAACATCGCCCAGGAGAACATCCAAGGAAGTTTGGGTTGCTGTTCATCTTTTACTTTCGCGTTTGCATTTGCAATATCGATTTCTGCTTGATTGGTTTTAGCCAAAAGAATTCACTCCTTCATCGTATATAATCCGCTTACATTTCGAGGTGGCCCAAAGATTGGACTTTTAAATTTCAGTGAGTTTGATGCTGGTTTGTTGCTTACCGATTGTTATCGTGACTTGGTCTTGATTGAGTTGAACGTCGATGGCCTCTGGTAGTGAGACATCTTGATCTGGTGTGCCAAGATATGCTGAAATCAAGGTATGTTGACCGACTGCCAAATGACCTGCGAGTTGTGGTAAGACCGTTTTGGGATAAATAAAGTTCGTGTTTGGTTCTGGTGCAGTGAGCTCGGTGGTTAAATCTGGTGTTAGCGAGACAATCCCGGTAGTGCCAATTGAACTTACGTAGAAACAGCTATTGGCTAATTGGCTAGTAATCAGTTGACCGTCGGAAGGGGCACTAAAGCTACCTTCGATGAGGTTGATGGGTCGTTGGTTATCAATCACATGAATCCGGATGTGCCAAGGGTAACAAGGGATGATAAAACTTTTGATTGTGACATCGGGCCAAGATTGCCATTGACCATAAACGTAATGACTGTGAGTTTGGAAGCCTTGGTAACCGAAGACGGTTTGGTAATGATAGTCGTTTTCGGAAACGGCGAGCGTATTGTCGAAGGCGCCTTGTTTAGGTAAGACTGTATCCTTAGGCGTACTGAAGCCAAACGTTGTCGAATAAACGAATTTTTCATACTTAGCTGCGCCATGTGCGTGTTCATGAGAATGTTGACCGGCTGTAAATGCTTGAAGTTCTTGGCCGTCTTGACTGTGAACCATCAACATACGACTATAGTCATTTTGATCAAGTGTGGTAAATGTGGGTTGAACTTCTGTTGCTTGCCAGAATGGATCATCATCTGGCAGTGCTAGAATAATGAAGTTTTTGAGCGCCCAATAAGGGGAACCGGGTGCGTTGTAACCCTCTGCCATATTTAAATTAGCGTAACCGTAGCCGATTGAAAGGGTGCCGTCGCTATTGAAAATTGGTTTTTGGAACCATTGGCGCATATTATTTAGGAGTAGATATTTTGCCTCGCCAAGTGAAACGTCTTTTAAAGGCGTGTGCGTGAAAGCGGCCGCTGCCCAGAATGAGGATTGAGCAAAGCGATAGGCCTGACTACGACCAAAAGGTAATGCGGCACCGTCAGCGGCAAACCAATCTTTGAAAGTGGCGGCAAATCGTGCGCCTCGTTCGCGGAAAGCGGTGATGTGAGGATTATCTTTTTCAGGTGTGAGCGTACTGAAGAGTAAGCCGTAATACTGCATTCCCCAGGCGATATAGTAATCGATTTGATTGCGATAACCATCGAAATACCAGCCGTCATCTAGGTAGTAACCGTCGATGTCGGCTAAATCATGAGTAATTTGGTCATTAGGTACCGGCAAGCCGACTGTTTCGAAAAATGAATCAACTAGGATGCGGAAGAATAACCAGTTGGTTGGTGGAATTGTCCGATGGTTAATTTGATCTAACCATTGGTGGATATTAGTTTGTTGTTGGTCGGTTAATGTTTCCCAGAAGAAACCACGTGTTAAGGTTAGAAAAGTTGCTAAAGACCCCATTTCAACAAATAATTGATCGTAATCTGTCAATTGGCCCCAATATTCAGGTGATTGTGGATCGGTGCCTGCTAGAATACCGTCGGTGGCAGCTTTAAAATAGGTTGAATAAGTGGCAGCTCGTTCAGGCGTGCTACACAAAGGGCCTAAGCCCCATAAACTCCGTAGAAAACCTTCGATATCGCGGCGTGGTTCATCATAAACGGCGCCACTTGTGCCGAGATGGACACGGCCGGTTGCTTTTTGAGCCGTCATTAAGTTGTAGACGGGGTCGATTAATGAAATTAACGCTTGTTCATAATCGGCGCGTGTTTTTAAAGGGTTATTCTTGAGTGTTTGATTGTAGGGTTGCATCATGCCAGTGGCCTCCTAACCAGAAAATGTTATAAACGTCATTTAATTGATAAATGCCTTCGGAGAAGAAGTAATCGCCGTAAATCAGACCGGTGTCCAGATTCTTTTGTTCTGGCCAATGACCAGTGCCGTGAGTGATCAATGCAGTATCAGTCGTTGGTGTTGTAGCGTGATCATAGAGGCGTTTCAATAAATCCGCGCCAGCATCGTGGTAAAAGGCCTGTTCTTCAGGAGCGGCGATGCGACCTAATAGTAGAAAGCCACAAGCGGCAATTGCTGCGGCCGAAGAATCGGTGTAATCGTACTTTGTTTGAGCCGTATTAGCTGGAATTTTGAAGTCCCATAGTGGTACGTCGCTATTAGCCGTGTGTAAATAGAAGTAATTTGCAATTTTCATTGAAGCCGCTAAGAATTCAGGCTTTTGTGTATAGTGATAAGCAATTGCAAAACCATAAATGGCCCAGGCGCAACCGCGAGACCAAGCGCTCGTTTCGGCAAATCCTTGGCCGCCAATTTTTTCAAGTACTTCGCCAGTAGCAGAGTCGAAGTTGACCATGTGATGGACGGAACCGTCTTCGCGAACGAATTCGCGCAAGATAGTTTCGGCATGTTGCGTTGCGGCAACTGCAAAACGGGGATCACTCGTTTCTTCGCTTGCCCAATAAAGGAGACTGATGTTCATCAAACTATCGATAATGACAATCCCGCTAGTATCGTCGGCACCTTGCCAACTATTCCAAGCTTCTAAATAACGGCCAGCACTATTGAAGCGACCGAGTAATAAGGTGGCTGCTAACAAAGCGTTCGTTTTGGCTTTCGAATCGTGCGTTAAATCGTAGCGCGCTAAACTGGTTAGGGTCCACATGAATCCCATATCATGATCGAGTTTGCTAGGGTCGCTTAAGAGTGGTTGCATCTTTTCTTCAAGTTGTTCAGCTAAAGCAGCTGTTGCTTGGTCTTGAGTGGCATGATAGTGGTGCCAGAGAATACCGGGCCAGAAACCAGCCGTCCACCATTGCGGTTCAGCTAGCTGATAGTGGCCAGCAAGTGTTGTGTGTGGGAAAAATGGTCCGATAGTCGTTGCGTTGTGTGCTGTTTTTTGTTCAATGTAGACTTTTGCGTCTTGGAACCAGGTTGTTGCCATATACTCACCCTCGAATTTGAATAGTCTATTTATAATTGAAAACGTTTTCTTGAATTTATAATAGTATTTTTTAGTAAAAAAGTAAATAACTAATTCAAGGTAGTTTTTATTTTTAGGATTTAAATTAGCTTTAATAATCCGATATATAAGGCTTTAATGTTTATTTATATTTTTAGTAAAAAACATTTTAACGCAAATTGTTTTACTAATAAAATCCGTTTTTTAATTTTTACTAACTTGATGATCATCAAGTTCTTTCGATCACGGGCCTTCTATAATGGAGACAACAGATAGAAAGAAGGGATTCAAATGCGATTTCAAAAATCGTTACAAGCGTCTAAGAATCAAATTGCGATGATTGTAGGGCTACTAATTGCGGTAGCTTACAGTTGGCGCTGGTTAGGTGAGCCGGTTATTGGGATGCAAGGGCTATTGTTAATTGCTTCAGTGCTTGGGGTGGCGCCGATTTTGATGCAGGCTTACCAAGCCTTGAAGGTCAAAGTGGTGAGCATCGATTTATTGGTGACCATTGCGGTGATTGGGGCCTTTGTTATTGGCGAATACAACGAATCGGCGATTGTGACCTTTTTATTCTTATTCGGGAGTTATCTTGAACAACGAACACTTAAAAAGACCCGGGAATCAATCCGGTCATTATCGGAGATGGCACCTCAAACCGCACAAGTGGTTGCGGATGACTGCACTGTGACGGCAGTCGATGTCGACGATGTGGTAATTGGCGATCACGTTTTAGTCAAAGCGGGTGGTCAGGTGCCAGTTGATGGGACGGTTATCACGGGAAGTGCCTTTGTTAATGAAGCCAGTATTACGGGTGAAGCACAGCTGGTTAAAAAAGAAGTTGGCGCCAGCGTCTATTCTGGCGCGATTGTCGACAATGGCACGCTGACCGTAGTCGCTAATCAAGTTGGGGATGACACGACTTTTGCCCAAATTGTTGAATTGGTGGAAGAAGCGCAGGATAGTAAATCACCGGCGGAAAAGTTTATCGATCGTTTTGCGACATACTACACACCCGCAGTGTTGGTATTAGCGTTAGTGGTCGGCTTGATCACACGCGATTTTAAATTAGCGATTACGATTTTAGTGTTGGGTTGCCCAGGTGCCTTAGT
The DNA here is from genome assembly GCF_049674265.1 of Latilactobacillus parasakei. Classification (NCBI taxonomy): domain Bacteria; kingdom Bacillati; phylum Bacillota; class Bacilli; order Lactobacillales; family Lactobacillaceae; genus Latilactobacillus; species Latilactobacillus parasakei. Next base: position 1,676,407 of record NZ_CP186861.1, read on the forward strand.
GATTGGCGCGCCAGTTTCAATCGTTGCTGGGATTGGTAACGGTGCGAAAAACGGCGTCTTGATTAAAGGCGGCGAGGTGGTTAATAAGATGGCCGGGATCGATACAATGGTTTTCGATAAGACGGGGACACTCACTAAAGGCGAAACGGCAGTAGCACAAGTTGTGAACTATGCGGCTGATGAAGCGACTGTTTTGGAATTAGCTGCAGCCGTCGAAAAGCAATCGGATCATCCATTAGCGCTGGCGGTGGTTAGCTATGTCCAACAACAAGGCTTAACGGCTTTACCGATTGTCACTCACATTGAAACGCTCAAAGGGCTGGGGGTTAAAGCCCAAGTCGGGGAACAAGTGGTTCGAATTGGCCGCGCGCAGTTATTGACGGACGCCGGCATTATCATTGATGAGCAACAACGCGCGGTGATTGAAGCCAGTCAAAGGGCTGGGCAATCAACAGTGTTGGTGGCGATTGATCAAACATTGGCGCTGATTATCGGGATTGCGGATACGGTGAAACCGGACGCCAAAGCAGCTTTGGCCCGTTTGAGAAAGGCCGACGTTAAAAAGCTTGTGATGCTGACCGGGGATAATGAAAAAACAGCGGCAGCCATTGCCCGCGAAGTGGGGATCACAGAATTTCACGCGAACTTGTTACCAGCGGAGAAGATTGATTACTTGAAAAGGTACCAAGCAAAAGGCCAAAAAGTCGCTTTTATCGGGGATGGCATCAATGATAGTCCCTCATTAGCGCTTGCGGACATTGGGATCGCGATGGGTTCCGGCACAGATGTCGCAATTGAAACGTCGGATATTGTATTGATGCAATCGACACTTTCTGAAGTCGTCTACGCCGATTACCTCACTAAGGCGACAGCCCGTAATACGGTTCAAAACATCGTGATTGCGGTTGGAACGGTCGCGTTACTTCTATTAGGATTGATTTTAGGCTACGTTCAAATGGCCAGCGGGATGTTGGTTCACGAAATTAGTATTTTAGTCGTCATTTTAAACGCGATGCGCTTAATTCGGTTTAAAGTTCGCTAAACTTGATGACGATCAATTTTTAATTATGCGACCGGCAGTATAGTAAAGGTATCAAATGAAGAAAAGGTGGTTTTTGTTATGGCAAAATTAGTGATGCAATTAGATGAGCTCTCATGCCCATCATGTATGCAAAAAATTCAAGCGGGTGTTAGTCAACAAGCAGGCGTCGAATCAGTCAAGGTACTATTTAATGCAAGCAAAGTGAAAACTGAATATGATGAAACAACGACTAACCCAGAACAATTGACCCAAGTGGTTACGGATCTGGGCTACAAGGTTAAAAGTGTGAAGGTTAAATAGGGGGGCATTGAGATGTTAACAACAGCGGCAATTGAAGCACGTTACCAAGCAGAACTGAAACAAGCGGATGTGGATCACCATACACCAACGGCTGGTGCAATGATCGGCCACATTATGGCCAATCTCACAATCCAACGGCGCAAACTCCGTCAGATGAAGTGGTCTGCCAAAGGGATTGATAATGGCACCTTCAAGGCACAAGTGGCAACTTTATTAACTGAAAATGATATGCTATTAGATAAGACGGCCGAACGATTATTGGATGAGGGCGAAGTAATCCCGACGACCCAAGCGGAATACACTGAATACTTGATGCTTACTGAAGATGCTCGCATCAAGTATTGGGATGTGCCTGCTATGATGGCGGAATTGGTCAACGATTTTAACACCGCCAACCTATTCGTATCACGGGCGATCAAGCTCGCCCAAAAAGAAGAACGATTTGCTTTAGTAACTGATATGATTGATATGTTAGGGTATAACCAACATCAAATTCGCGTATTGCAAAATCAACTGGGTAAGGATGCGCGTGAAGGTTTAGATGAAGAAGATGACGACTAAATAGAAGGAAGTGGGCGTGTGGCAACTGTTGAACAACATATTTGTGCAGAACTAGTACCGATATTTAGTCACCTTGATCACGATAGTCTCCTGAAGATTTCGGCGCTAACGCACCACGAAAAGGTTGCTAAGGGTCAGCAAGTCATTAGTCCGACTGCGCAAAAACGCCTAGTGATTCTGGCCAGTGGGAGTATTAAGGTTTATCAATTATCCGCAGCGGGTAAAGAACAACTGTTACGGATTATGGAACCGGGTGACTTTGAAGGTGAGAAGTTGCTCTTTACGAATCAGGAGGAACAAGTATATGGTGAGGCACTCCAAGACAGTGTAATCTGCACATTACCTCGCGCACCTTTTCAAGAACTACTATTAACTTATCCGGAAATTAGTTTGAAACTTTTAGAAGTAACGGCTAATAAGATGATTAAGTTGGAACAACAAGCCAATCTGATGAATATCGAATCGGTTGAATCGCGAATTGTGACTTATTTATTGGCTTTGGTGAAGGTCAGTGAGACGTTGACGGTTAAAATCCCGATGAAGTTAAAAGAATTAGCAACGTATATTGGGACGACACCAGAAACTTTATCACGACAATTAAAACAATTAGAACAGCGTCAATTGATAAAAAGACAAGGACGGCAAGTCGAAATATTAGATTATGAACGCTTGGAAGACTTCTATTAGCGGTGATTAAGGCGTATTGGCTAACAAATTTGCATGATTTGTTAGCCAATACGCCTTTCAACTATACCAATTCGTGAAAATGGTGGCGAAATCGCGATTTAAAAGTGTTATAAGAGATAATCAGTGGCGCAATTAGGGCGGTTTTTTAATGGATTAAAACGGTTTTTTTAAGCTCGGTAAAGGTTATTTTCAAGTTTTTTAAAAAAATGTGAAAATAGTGATTGACGTTGTCACACTAGGATGGTAAGATATTCTATGTTGTCGAGAGATGAACGTGTGATTGAAAAGTTGATAAAAATTATTTTTAAAAAGTAGTTGACATCAACTTGATCGCATGATATGATTAATTGCGTTGCTTATGGGATTTTAAATTTCAAACAGCGACGATTCATATAAGGTAGACCTTTGAAAACTGAACAAAGTTTTGATAAACCAAATGTGTAGGGTCGCCCTTCGGGGCACAACATATTTGCGAAGTCAATTTCGCTAGCAAATAAATTAAGTAACAAAACAAGAGCTACAAACTTTTAATCGAGAGTTTGATCCTGGCTCAGGACGAACGCTGGCGGCGTGCCTAATACATGCAAGTCGAACGCACTCTCGTTTAGATTGAAGGAGCTTGCTCCTGATTGATAAACATTTGAGTGAGTGGCGGACGGGTGAGTAACACGTGGGTAACCTGCCCTAAAGTGGGGGATAACATTTGGAAACAGATGCTAATACCGCATAAAACCTAACACCGCATGGTGTAGGGTTGAAAGATGGTTTCGGCTATCACTTTAGGATGGACCCGCGGTGCATTAGTTAGTTGGTGAGGTAAAGGCTCACCAAGACCGTGATGCATAGCCGACCTGAGAGGGTAATCGGCCACACTGGGACTGAGACACGGCCCAGACTCCTACGGGAGGCAGCAGTAGGGAATCTTCCACAATGGACGAAAGTCTGATGGAGCAACGCCGCGTGAGTGAAGAAGGTTTTCGGATCGTAAAACTCTGTTGTTGGAGAAGAATGTATCTGATAGTAACTGATCAGGTAGTGACGGTATCCAACCAGAAAGCCACGGCTAACTACGTGCCAGCAGCCGCGGTAATACGTAGGTGGCAAGCGTTGTCCGGATTTATTGGGCGTAAAGCGAGCGCAGGCGGTTTCTTAAGTCTGATGTGAAAGCCTTCGGCTCAACCGAAGAAGTGCATCGGAAACTGGGAAACTTGAGTGCAGAAGAGGACAGTGGAACTCCATGTGTAGCGGTGAAATGCGTAGATATATGGAAGAACACCAGTGGCGAAGGCGGCTGTCTGGTCTGTAACTGACGCTGAGGCTCGAAAGCATGGGTAGCAAACAGGATTAGATACCCTGGTAGTCCATGCCGTAAACGATGAGTGCTAGGTGTTGGAGGGTTTCCGCCCTTCAGTGCCGCAGCTAACGCATTAAGCACTCCGCCTGGGGAGTACGACCGCAAGGTTGAAACTCAAAGGAATTGACGGGGGCCCGCACAAGCGGTGGAGCATGTGGTTTAATTCGAAGCAACGCGAAGAACCTTACCAGGTCTTGACATCCTTTGACCACTCTAGAGATAGAGCTTTCCCTTCGGGGACAAAGTGACAGGTGGTGCATGGTTGTCGTCAGCTCGTGTCGTGAGATGTTGGGTTAAGTCCCGCAACGAGCGCAACCCTTATTACTAGTTGCCAGCATTTAGTTGGGCACTCTAGTGAGACTGCCGGTGACAAACCGGAGGAAGGTGGGGACGACGTCAAATCATCATGCCCCTTATGACCTGGGCTACACACGTGCTACAATGGATGGTACAACGAGTTGCGAGACCGCGAGGTTTAGCTAATCTCTTAAAACCATTCTCAGTTCGGATTGTAGGCTGCAACTCGCCTACATGAAGCCGGAATCGCTAGTAATCGCGGATCAGCATGCCGCGGTGAATACGTTCCCGGGCCTTGTACACACCGCCCGTCACACCATGAGAGTTTGTAACACCCAAAGCCGGTGAGGTAACCCTTCGGGGAGCCAGCCGTCTAAGGTGGGACAGATGATTAGGGTGAAGTCGTAACAAGGTAGCCGTAGGAGAACCTGCGGCTGGATCACCTCCTTTCTAAGGAATAATACGGAAAACCTTGTACATTTGCGAAATCAAAACTTTGTTTAGTTTTGAGAGGTCTACTCTCATCATTAAGGACGTTTTTGGGCCTATAGCTCAGCTGGTTAGAGCGCACGCCTGATAAGCGTGAGGTCGATGGTTCGAGTCCATTTAGGCCCATTGTACCAATTTAATAGTTTCATTATGGGGGATTAGCTCAGCTGGGAGAGCGCCTGCTTTGCACGCAGGAGGTCATCGGTTCGATCCCGTTATCCTCCATTGATGACAATAGTCATCGTAACTTTGTTCTTTGAAAACTGGATAATAAGTAATATATTAGTTTTAAAAGCCGAGAAAAACATTGCGTTTTAAAGAGTTTTTTAATAATAGAAATATGAATTAGTTCATATCGCTAAACTCAAATAATAACCCTTTACCGTAGGTAAAGATAGGTTAAGTTATAAAGGGCGCATGGTGGATGCCTTGGCACTAGGAGCCGATGAAGGACGGTACTAACACCGATATGCTTCGGGGAGCTGTAAGTAAGCTTTGATCCGGAGATTTCCGAATGGGGGAACCCAATACTTTTAATCGAGTATTATCATTAAGTGAATACATAGCTTAATGAAGGTAGACGAGGGGAACTGAAACATCTAAGTACCTTCAGGAAGAGAAAGAAAAATCGATTCCCTAAGTAGCGGCGAGCGAACGGGGAAGAGCCCAAACCAAGAAGCTTGCTTCTTGGGGTTGTAGGACAGAACTTTGGAGTTACCAAGTTAAGTTGTAATCGAATCAGCTGGGAAGCTGAGTCAAAGAGTGTGATAACCACGTAGATTAAACAACTTAACCTCCGTTCTGGATCCTGAGTACGGCGGAACACGTGAAATTCCGTCGGAATCCGGGAGGACCATCTCCCAAGGCTAAATACTCCCTAGTGACCGATAGTGAACCAGTACCGTGAGGGAAAGGTGAAAAGCACCCCGGAAGGGGAGTGAAATAGATCCTGAAACCATGTGCCTACAATTAGTCAAAGCTCGTTAATGAGTGATGGCGTGCCTTTTGTAGAATGAACCGGCGAGTTACGTTTATATGCGAGGTTAAAGTGAAAAGCTGGAGCCGTAGCGAAAGCGAGTCTGAAATGGGCGAGTGAGTATATAGATGTAGACCCGAAACCAAGTGACCTACCCATGTCCAGGTTGAAGGTGTGGTAAAACACACTGGAGGACCGAACCCACGTCAGTTGAAAATGGCGGGGATGAGGTGTGGGTAGCGGTGAAATTCCAATCGAACTTGGAGATAGCTGGTTCTCTCCGAAATAGCTTTAGGGCTAGCCTCGGAATATTGGATCATGGAGGTAGAGCACTGTTTGGACTAGGGGCCCGTCATGGGTTACTGAATTCAGATAAACTCCGAATACCATTGATTTAGTTCCGGGAGTCAGACTGCGAGTGATAAGATCCGTAGTCGAAAGGGAAACAGCCCAGATCACCAGTTAAGGTCCCAAAATTTATGTTAAGTGGAAAAGGATGTGGCGGTGCACAGACAACTAGGATGTTGGCTCAGAAGCAGCCACCATTTAAAGAGTGCGTAATAGCTCACTAGTCGAGTGCCGCTGCGCCGAAAATGTACCGGGGCTAAACATAATACCGAAACTGTGGGTGGACACGTAAGTGTCCGCGGTAGGAGAGCGTTCTAAGGGCGATGAAGCTAGATCGTAAGGACTAGTGGAGCGCTTAGAAGTGAGAATGCCGGCATGAGTAGCGAAAGATCAGTGAGAATCTGATCCACCGTATGACTAAGGTTTCCTGGGGAAGGCTCGTCCTCCCAGGGTTAGTCGGGACCTAAGGCGAGGCCGAGAGGCGTAGTCGATGGATAACAGGTTGATATTCCTGTACTAGTTTATTTTGTTTGAATGATGGAGGGACGCAGGAAGCTAAGGAATGCACACGACTGGAAATGTGTGTCCAAGCAACAAGTCTTGAGTTGAGTGAAATGCTTGATTCTTTAAGGACAAGTTGTGATGGGGAGCGAAATTAAGTAGCGAAGTTCCTGATGTTACACTGCCAAGAAAAGCTTCTAGTGAGAAATAAACTACCCGTACCGTAAACCGACACAGGTGGTCGAGGAGAATATCCTAAGGTGAGCGAGTGAACTCTCGTTAAGGAACTCGGCAAAATGACCCCGTAACTTCGGGAGAAGGGGTGCTGACCGTCAGGTCAGCCGCAGTGAATAGGCCCAAACAACTGTTTATCAAAAACACAGGTCTCTGCAAAATCGTAAGATGACGTATAGGGGCTGACGCCTGCCCGGTGCTGGAAGGTTAAGAGGATGAGTTAGCGCAAGCGAAGCCCAGAATTGAAGCCCCAGTAAACGGCGGCCGTAACTATAACGGTCCTAAGGTAGCGAAATTCCTTGTCGGGTAAGTTCCGACCCGCACGAAAGGCGTAATGATTTGGGCACTGTCTCAACGAGAGACTCGGTGAAATTATAATACCCGTGAAGATGCGGGTTACCCGCGACAGGACGGAAAGACCCCATGGAGCTTTACTGTAGCTTGATATTGAGTGTTTGTACAGTTTGTACAGGATAGGTAGGAGCCGTAGAAATCGGAACGCTAGTTTCGATTGAGGCGTTGGTGGGATACTACCCTAACTGTATGACCACTCTAACCCGCGCCACTTAGCGTGGCGGGAGACAGTGTCAGGTGGGCAGTTTGACTGGGGCGGTCGCCTCCTAAAGTGTAACGGAGGCGCTCAAAGGTTCTCTCAGAATGGTTGGAAATCATTCGTAGAGTGTAAAGGTATAAGAGAGCTTGACTGTGAGATTGACAAATCGAGCAGGGACGAAAGTCGGACTTAGTGATCCGGTGGTTCCGTATGGAAGGGCCATCGCTCAACGGATAAAAGCTACCCTGGGGATAACAGGCTTATCTCCCCCAAGAGTCCACATCGACGGGGAGGTTTGGCACCTCGATGTCGGCTCATCGCATCCTGGGGCTGTAGTCGGTCCCAAGGGTTGGGCTGTTCGCCCATTAAAGCGGTACGCGAGCTGGGTTCAGAACGTCGTGAGACAGTTCGGTCCCTATCCGTCGCGGGCGCAGGAAATTTGAGAGGAGCTGTCCTTAGTACGAGAGGACCGGGATGGACATACCTCTGGTGTACCAGTTGTGCCGCCAGGCGCATCGCTGGGTAGCTATGTATGGCAGGGATAAACGCTGAAAGCATCTAAGTGTGAAGCCCCCCTCGAGATGAGATTTCCCATTCCTTTATGGAAGTAAGACCCCTGAAAGATGATCAGGTAGATAGGCTAGGAGTGGAAGTACAGCGATGTATGGAGCGGACTAGTACTAATCGGTCGAGGACTTAACCAAAGGTGCAATGTTTGGCTTTTGAAATGAAAATATTACTTATTATGCAGTTTTGAGAGAACGAAGTTCTTCTCAGTGCGAAAGCACAAAATAGTGTGGTGGCGATAGCAAGAAGGATACACCTGTTCCCATGTCGAACACAGTAGTTAAGCTTCTTAGCGCCGATAGTAGTTGGTGGGAAACTACCTGCGAGGATAGGACGTTGCCACGCTATATTTAATGGAGGTTTAGCTCAGTTGGGAGAGCGTCTGCCTTACAAGCAGAGGGTCACAGGTTCGAGCCCTGTAACCTCCATTGAGTCGTTAGCTCAGTTGGTAGAGCATCTGACTTTTAATCAGAGGGTCGACAGTTCGAGCCTGTCACGACTCATCGGCCAAGTTACACGCCAAAATGCGGGTGTGGCGGAATTGGCAGACGCGCTAGATTTAGGTTCTAGTGTCTATATAGACGTGGGGGTTCAAGTCCCTTCACCCGCATTCAATTGAATATTCAATGAAAGTTATCTTATTATGCCGACTTAGCTCAGTTGGTAGAGCATCTGATTTGTAATCAGAGGGTCGGGCGTTCGAATCGTCTAGTCGGCATTAAGATGCGGAAGTAGTTCAGTGGTAGAACATCACCTTGCCATGGTGGGGGTCGCGGGTTCGAATCCCGTCTTCCGCTTTCATTATGATTAAGCCGGGGTGGCGGAACTGGCAGACGCACGGGACTTAAAATCCCGCGGTAGGTGACTACCGTACCGGTTCGATTCCGGTCCTCGGCATCATAATGAAAAATGCACCCATAGCGCAACTGGATAGAGTGTCTGACTACGAATCAGAAGGTTGTAGGTTCGACTCCTACTGGGTGCATATAACGGGAAATAGCTCAGCTTGGTAGAGCACCTGGTTTGGGACCAGGGGGTCGCAGGTTCGAATCCTGTTTTCCCGACTGGATACAAAAAGTTAATAAAAAATGCGGAAGTAGTTCAGTGGTAGAACATCACCTTGCCATGGTGGGGGTCGCGGGTTCGAATCCCGTCTTCCGCTTTTTTTGTACCCGTAAATAATTAAATAACTCTCCGGGAAGTAGCTCAGTTTGGTAGAGCACTACGTTCGGGGCGTAGGGGCCGCAAGTTCAAATCTTGTTTTCCCGACTCTCAAAGACTTGTTGTCGAACAAGTCTTTTTTTGTGCAGTTCTTCAAACTTTCCTTTTGAACGAATAATCGTTATAATAATAGTCAACGTTAGTCAAAGTTAAATTTTTAGACTGAATTATAAGCGCTGAAGAATGAAAAAAAGGGATTGATCTATTTGCAAAGTCAGAATATCTCGGATATTATTGAAGCCTATTTGAAAAAAATATTGGCTGACAGCGAGCAGATTGAAATTCGACGCTCCGAAATTGCCAAATTATTTAACTGTGTCCCGTCGCAAATCAACTATGTGATTAATACCCGGTTTACAGAACAACGAGGGTATGTCGTCAATAGTAAGCGTGGCGGGGGCGGCTACATTCGCATCGTTAAGGTTCAATTCTTAGATGATCGCGACTTTTTAGAAGCGTTGATTGGTAGTGTTGAGGATCGAATCTCGCAAGCCGATACATTAGCTATTATCCAAAAACTCTATGATGAGCATATTTTATCGCAAAAAGAGGGGAATTTGGTATTAGCAATGCTAAATGCGCAGACATTAGCCGTCAATGATAAGCAGTTAGAAGAGCAATTACGCGCACGAATGCTAATTGCTGTCTTAGAAAGATTACGTTACGAAATTAAGTAAAGAGTGGGGGATTATCCATGAATAATCTATTTACACCAAGTGCCAAAAACGTTTTAATGTTAGCGCAAGAACAAGCTAAGAAGTTTAATCATCATGCATTAGGGACGGAACATCTGTTATTAGCGCTCGTCCTCGAAAGCGAAGGGATTGCTGGGAACGCACTACGTGAACTCGGTGTGACACCCACTGATGTCTTAGAAGAAATTGAACGCTTAACCGGTTATGGCGATTCAATCGTTGCCATGGGTGTGGGCGGCTATTTGCCATACTCACCTAAAGCTAAACAAGTGCTAGATTTAGCGCGCGTTGAATCACAACAAGCTAACTCAGTCAAAATTGGGACGGCACACCTATTATTAGCGTTATTACGCGATGATGACATTATTGCGGCCCGTATTCTATTAAACTTAGGCCTCAGTTTAGCTAAAACACGTCAATTATTACTCCAAAAGATGGGGATTGATGCAGCGACTGCTAAGAAGCGTGCTAAAGCCAGTGCAAAAAAGGTTGATCAAGAAGGCACGCCTACCTTGAATCAATTAGCACGTGATTTAACGCAAATGGCCCGTGAAAATCAAATTGATCCAGTCGTTGGTCGTGATTCAGAAGTTAAACGTCTCGTGCAAATCTTAGCGCGTCGTTCTAAGAATAATCCAGTTTTAGTTGGCGAACCCGGTGTCGGTAAAACAGCGATTGCTGAAGGCTTTGCCCAACGGATTATCAACGGCGATGTGCCAAGCGATATGCAACAAAAACGGTTAATGATGCTTGATATGGGCTCATTAGTTGCTGGCACTAAGTATCGTGGGGAATTTGAAGATCGTCTCAAGAAGATTATTGAAGAAATCCATGAAGATGGCCAAGTAATCCTTTTTATCGATGAATTGCATACCTTAATCGGTGCTGGTGGGGCAGAAGGCGCAATTGACGCCTCAAACATCTTGAAACCAGCCCTTGCCCGTGGTGAATTGCAATTAATCGGTGCAACAACCCTTGATGAATACCAAAAATACATCGAAAAAGATGCGGCTTTAGAACGTCGTTTCGCGACCGTGACGGTTGATGAACCAACACCAGAGGATGCGGAACAAATCTTACGTGGGTTAAGACCACGTTACGAAGAACATCATGGCATCACAATCTCTGATGAAGCATTACACGAAGCCGTTGTTTTAGCAAACCGGTATATCACCAACCGCTTCTTACCTGATAAGGCAATTGATTTGATGGATGAAGCGGCTGCGAAGGTTCGCTTAGATGCGGTTAACCAAAAATCACCAATCGACCGCTTAGAAACTGAACTACAAGCATTAGCTAAGGAAAAAGAAGCAGCAGTCGGTGCGCAAGATTTCGAAAAAGCTGCTGCCATTCACGAAAAAGAAATTATCGCTAAGGCTAAAATGGCTAAGCGCCAAGCAGCCGAACAAGAAAATGGTATCCGGACAGATATTCAAGTCCAACCAGAAGATATCGCACAAGTCGTTGCCCAATGGACAGGTGTCCCAGTGACGCAATTGCAACGTAAAGAAAGCGAACGCTTGTTGCAACTCGAAAAAGTCTTACACGAACGGGTTGTTGGCCAAGAAGAAGCGATTTCAGCTGTCGCCCGTGCAATTCGTCGGGCCCGCAGTGGCTTGAAAGATCCCAAGCGGCCAATCGGTTCATTTATGTTCTTAGGCCCTACTGGGGTTGGGAAGACTGAGTTGGCTAAAGCATTGGCAGAAGCGATGTTTGGGTCTGAAGATAACTTGATCCGGGTTGATATGTCAGAATACATGGAACGTTACAGTACGAGTCGTTTAGTCGGGGCAGCACCTGGTTACGTCGGTTACGACGAAGGTGGCCAATTAACTGAAAAAGTCCGTAACAAACCTTATTCCGTTGTTCTTTTTGATGAAGTTGAAAAAGCTCATCCAGATGTCTTCAATATCTTGTTACAAGTCTTAGATGATGGCTATTTGACAGATTCTAAGGGGCGGAAGGTTGATTTCCGGAACACAATCATGATTATGACATCTAACTTAGGGGCAACAGCCTTACGTGATGACAAGTCAGTTGGTTTTGGGGTCAAAGATGTCACTGCCGACTATAAAGCAATGCAAGGCCGGATTTTGGAAGAATTGAAGAAGTCATTCCGACCAGAATTTTTAAACCGAATTGACGAAACGGTGGTCTTCCACTCATTAACACAACCTGAATTGCGTGAAATCGTCAAGATTATGTCCAAAGGCATCTTAAACCGCTTAGCGGAACAAGGTGTTAAGATCAAGATGACTGCGGCAGCGATGGATGTTGTGGCTAAAGCCGGATTTGATCCAGAATACGGTGCGCGCCCAATTCGCCGTGCATTACAAACGCAAGTTGAAGATCGCTTGAGTGAAGCCTTATTAGCTGGTGAAATCACAACGGATACACCAGTCACAATTGGTGCTACCAAAGGTGAAATTACCATTAATAGTAAAAAAGAAAAAACAACTGTTAAATAAGAGTGAGTACCAACAATATTAAAAAGCGCCCAGACAAATTGATTTTGTCTGGGCGCTTTTTAATGTTATTAATGATCCGGTTGAATCGTTAGTAATGTTTGGAGTTGTTCGATTTCGGTTTTGATGGCTGCACCAATATTGGTTTGACTCACCCGTTGTCGTTGGCTAACTTGGTCGATGACCCGCCGTGTTGAGATGATATCTTTCATATTGGCAATCGCATCGGCCTTGGTCGTGAAGGGTTGGTGGGTTACCAGCTGCATCCCGTAAGAATTATAGAGTAGGGTAAAACCGCCGATACCAGTTGTATGATGGTAAGCTTTTGAAAATCCGCCATCGATCACAATCATTTGGCGGTTGGCCATAATGGGGTCGTGACCTTTTTTGACCGGCGTGTGGCCGTTTAGGATATGGCCGGTTTCAGGAGAAAGATTGAATTCGCTGAGGAGTTGCTGGATGAAATCGGCGTCGTGGCGCAGACTGTAATAGGCGTTTTTAGTTTCAATGTGGGTTTCGGGATCTGGACAGAAGTAACGTTCAAAGGTCGTCATCGCGTTCTTACCAAAGAGTGGTGACAACGGCCCTGTCCATAGATACCACAACAAATCTGTCGAGAGGTTTGCCTGGTGTAAGGGGTGGTTAAAACTCGAGCGAATTTGTTGATCGAAGAAATCAAGTAACTGTTTGCCGGCATAGTTTTGATTAGCGAGGGTCAGTGTTAGGAAGTGTCCTTCAGCATCAACGGGCAAGCAGCCATGGAAGAGTAAGTTTTGATTGTAAATGCGGTACATACTACCATGATCAATTAAAAAGGTCAGGTGTTTGCGCAATTTCTGACAGCGCGTGAAGGCGGCCAGTAAATCCGCGATGATTTGGCTTTCTTCCGCCGTTAAAGCTTCGGGGTTCTCGGGATCAACGAGTTGGAAACAGGTGTTTTCTAGTGGGTATTCCTGTCCGTTGAGGTGCAAGATGCGGCGCTTAAAGTCGACTTGCGACAATAGGAGCCGGTGATCCATGTTGAATTCGGGATGGCGTTTAATCACCGTTAACTCAAGTTTGAATTGCATGATGGCTAACGCTTGTTGGACCTGGCTAATTTTTAGTTTTTCCGAAAGCGTTAGTGGGCCTTGGTTAGGATCTTCGACCGGCATGAAGGCGGGATTAGCCTGATAGTGTTGGGCCGCAAAACGGACCAAGTCGGTTAAATCAATCCCGTAGGTTTCTTCAATAATTGCGAGGTTATTATAACGGGCACAAATTCGCAGTAGGTTTAGTAAACAAAGTTCAGAACCACTGGCTGCACCGAACCATAAAATATCGTGATTCCCCCATTGGACATCGACCGCTGGCAATTGGGTCAATTGGTCAACAATCAAGTCGGGATGAGGGCCCCGGTCGTAAATATCACCGATGATGTGCCATTGGTCAACAACGAGGCGCTGAATTGTGTGACTTGTGGCGATAATTAACGCGTCGGCTTGGCCTAATTCAATAATGGTTGCGGTAATTTCTTGGAAGTAACGCTTTTTATCAACGTTGGCGACATCGCCGTACATTAATTCTTCGGTGATGTAGACGAAGTCGGGCGCCATCGCTTTACGGACTTTAGAACGCGTGTATTTCGTTGAAACGAATTTAAGCAGGTCAATCATCCGTTTAAAAGTCGTCAGGTACCACTGATTTAATTCATTTTCTGAGAGGGCCTTGTGTTTGAGCGCTAATCGTTCGGTGGGATAGTAGACGAGAAAAGCGAAGGCCTGCATCGTCTCAGGGGTCATCTCGCCGGAGAAGAGCTCATTGATTTTTTGGCGTAAGTTACCGGCACCGGTCCGGATGAGATGTTGGAAAGCATCGTATTCACCATGGAGGTCGCTCATAAAGGCCTCGGTTGGTTTGGGTAAGTTTAAGATAGCCTTGAGATTGATGATTTCAGAAGTAACGGCCATTTTCGTTGGATATTTATCGGATAGCGTTTTCATTTTATTGTTTATCATGAATAAGACTCCTTCATAAACTGATAGTTTAAATTATACCAATTTTGCGATTGAATGTTAAGCTTATTATTTCGCTTAATATTTTTGTCTATACCAATATAAAAAGACGGCTGATTTTAGCCGTCTTTAAAGAATTATTATTTAACGTCTTGGATGCTACCATCAGCATGTCGTTCCACTTTCATTTGCGTCATTGGGATGTAACCGAGTTTAGGCACAAGTGTTTTTTGCACGTCTTTAGATTGAAGGTAATTAATAAATTTAGCGGTTTGGTAATTAGGCGCCCCCTTCGTATAAGCATGTTCGTAAGACCAGATAGGCCATTGGTTGGTGAGGACGTTTTTAGTGGTTGGTTGAACCTTATCAAGTGCGACAGCTTTCAAACCATCCTTAATATAAGGAAAGGCGAGGTAACTAATGGCCCCCGGAGTTTGGCGCACGATTTTTTGAACAGTGCCCGATGAATCTTGTTCTTGGCTGGTCATGACTTTATTCGTTTTCAGACCGAGATTTTCGAAAGTTTGGCGTGTGCCGCTACCTTGTGCGCGGTTAACGACGGTAATTGATTGGTCAGGGCCGCCAACTGCGTGCCAGTTCTTAATTTTACCAGTGAAGATGTCTTTTAGTTGTGCCTGTGTTAATGATTTGATACCGAGTTTTTCGTTCACGACGGGGGCAATTGCGACGACTGCGACCTTGTGATCAACAAGCTTCTTAGCATTGATGCCGGCTTTTTCTTCCGCAAAGATGTCAGAGTTACCAATCGTGACACTACCATCGCTGACTTGTGCTAGCCCGGTCCCTGAACCGCCACCTTGAACCGTGATGTCGATGCCGGCATGTTTTGTTTGATAAGTTGCGCCAGCTTGTTCAACAAGGGGTTGAAGCGCCGTTGACCCAACCGCTGTGATTTTAGCCGACTGTTCTTTTGAATCACCTTGACTTGCTTGTTTGCCTTGACAACCCGCTAATAAGAGGGCGATAGTGCCGATTGATAGTAATACTGTGCTCATTCTCTTCATAATTAAGCCTCCCAGCCTGAATTAAGGTACAAATAAAAGTATAGCGAGCCAGTGTAAAGATTGACCCGTAATTACTGTAAAGATGGTAAAAGTAGTGTGATGAAATTGTAAAAAATGCATATCAGCATGTTAAAAACGGTTTCTTTGTTATAGTAGAGTTATTAAAACAAGGAGGTATTCAGATGACTTATTCAGAACAGGCACAAACCGGTAAGAAGGAATACGCGGCACTCAAAGAAGCGTCGCCCGAAGTAATGGGGGCGTTTGGTGACTTGCACAAGGCTAACGTCAAAGATGGTGCCTTAACGGTGAAGGAAAAAGAATTGATTGCATTAGGGATTGCGATTGCGACGCGGTGTGAGGGCTGCATCCTCAGTCATATGAATCGCCTCATTAAAGAAGGCGTTAGTCGGGATGAAGTGATTGAAACAATCAACACGGCAGTCATGATGTCGGGCGGTCCTGGGACGGTTTATGGGGGCAAAGCATTGGCCTATTTCGATGAGCGTCAGTGATTGACTTTTAATAGGAAATAAGGTATATTATCAATTAACTGCGAAAATCCGTAGAAAAATTTATTGTGCTGATCTATTGTCCAGCACGGTATTCATGAAAAGCAAAAATAGTGAGGCTGATTTTAATCAAGCAAATCAACTATTTTTGTTTTTTTTCTGCTTAAAAACTCGAAAATATGGCGATGTAATCTTTTCTTAATCTTTGTCACATTTTTGTAACATTAAGTACTGCGGAAAACTTATAGAGGGGTGAACAATTTGGCAGGACACTTAGTCAATTACGGTAAACATCGGACACGTAGAAGCTATGCACGGATTAAAGAAGTGTTGGAACTACCAAACTTGATCGAAATCCAATCTAATTCCTATCAATGGTTTTTAGACGAAGGGCTTCGTGAAATGTTTGATGACATCATGCCAATCGACGATTTTGCTGGTAACTTATCATTAGAATTCGTTGATTATCAACTTCTTGAACCTAAATATACGGTCGAAGAAGCAAGACAACATGATGCCAACTATTCAGCACCATTACACGTTACTTTGAAATTAACAAACCATGAAACTGGTGAAATTAAATCTCAAGACGTCTTCTTTGGGGACTTCCCATTGATGACAGACCAAGGGACTTTCATTATTAATGGTGCAGAACGTGTTATCGTTTCTCAATTAGTACGTTCACCTGGTGTTTATTTCAACAGTGCTATTGATAAAAATAGCCGGACAACTTACGGCACAACTGTCATCCCTAACCGGGGTGCTTGGTTAGAATTTGAAACAGATGCCAAGGATATTGCATACGTTCGTATTGATCGGACACGTAAGATTCCAATGTCTGTTTTAGTACGTGCTTTAGGTTACGGGTCTGATCAAGAAATTATCGATATCTTGGGCGACAACGATTCATTAATGTTGACGTTAGAAAAAGATATCCATAAGAATACTGACGACTCAAGAACGGAAGAAGCTTTGAAAGATGTCTATGAAAGACTTCGCCCAGGCGAACCTAAGACAGCTGATAGCTCACGTTCATTACTTTTTGCCCGTTTCTTCGATGCTAAACGTTATGATTTAGCTTCTGTTGGTCGTTACAAGATCAATAAGAAATTAAGCTTGAAGACACGTTTATTGGGTCAAACATTGGCTGAAACATTGGCTGATCCTGACACAGGCGAAGTAATTGCTGCTAAAGATACTGTTGTTGATCGTCAAGTAATGGATGCCTTGGCACCTTATTTGGATCAAGAAGACTTCAAAGCTGTTACTTACCAACCTTCTGACGAAGGCGTCTTGCCTGAACCAATGACACTCCAAGTCATTAAAGTTTACTCACAAAAGACACCTGATAAAGAAATTAACTTAATTGGTAATGGTCATATCGATGCCAAAGTGAAACATGTGATTCCTGCTGATATCATCGCTTCAATGAACTACTTCTTTAACTTACAAGAAGGTTTAGGTTCAACGGATGATATTGATCATTTAGGTAACCGTCGTATCCGTTCAGTTGGTGAATTATTACAAAACCAATTCCGGATCGGTTTATCACGGATGGAACGTGTGGTTCGTGAACGGATGTCAATCCAAGACACAAGTACCGTAACACCACAACAATTGATCAATATCCGGCCAGTTGTTGCTTCAATCAAGGAATTCTTCGGTTCATCACAATTGTCACAATTCATGGATCAAACCAACCCACTTGGCGAATTGACGCATAAACGTCGTCTATCTGCCTTAGGACCTGGTGGTTTGACTCGTGACCGTGCCGGTTATGAAGTTCGAGATGTTCACTATACGCATTATGGTCGTATGTGCCCAATCGAAACACCTGAAGGCCCTAATATCGGTTTGATCAATAGTTTAGCTAGCTACGCTGTTGTTAACCGTTATGGCTTCATTGAAACACCATATCGTCGTGTTAGTTGGGATACACATGATGTTACTGATAAGATCGACTATTTAACAGCCGACGAAGAAGATAACTATGTCATTGCGCAAGCCAACTCACCATTAAACGATGATGGTTCATTCGTTGATAACACGGTCTTGGCCCGTTACAAGGATGACAATATCGAAACATCAATCGACAAGTTAGATTACATGGACGTTTCGCCTAAGCAAGTAGTTGCTGTCGCTACGGCCTGCATTCCTTTCTTGGAAAACGATGATTCAAACCGTGCCTTGATGGGTGCTAACATGCAACGTCAAGCTGTTCCTTTGGTTAACCCACATGCACCACTTGTTGGGACTGGGATGGAATACAAAGCAGCCCACGATTCAGGGATTGCTTTATTAGCACAACATGCCGGAACTGTTGAATATGTCGATGCGAAAGTTATTCGTGTTCGTCGTGAAGACAGCTCATTAGATACGTACGAATTAATGAAATTCCGTCGTTCAAATGCTGGTAAAAACTACAACCAACGCCCAATCGTTGCAAAAGGCGATCACGTTGATGTTGATGAAATTATCGCTGATGGACCAGCTATGGAAAAAGGCGAATTAGCCTTAGGTCAAAACCCATTGATCGCTTTCATGACTTGGAATATGTATAACTACGAAGATGCTATCGTTCTTTCAGAACGCTTAGTTAAAGAAGATTTGTATACATCAATTCATATTGAAGAATACGAATCAGAAGCACGTGATACAAAACTTGGACCTGAAGAAATCACACGTGAAATTCCTAACGTTGGCGAAGATTCATTGAAGGATCTTGACGAATTCGGGATTGTCCGTGTTGGTGCAGAAGTTAAAGACGGCGACATTTTAGTTGGTAAGGTAACGCCTAAGGGTGTGACAGAATTATCAGCTGAAGAACGTCTATTGCATGCTATCTTCGGTGAAAAAGCCCGCGAAGTTCGCGATACGTCATTGAAAGTACCTCATGGTGGCGGCGGTATTATCCAAGACGTTAAGATCTTTACGCGTGAAGCTGGCGATGAATTATCACCAGGTGTTAACATGATGGTTCGTGTTTACATTACACAAAAACGTAAGATCCAAGTCGGCGATAAGATGGCTGGACGTCATGGTAACAAAGGGACTGTTTCAATCGTGGTTCCTGAAGAAGATATGCCATACATGCCAGATGGTACCCCAGTTGATATCTTATTGAGTCCCATGGGTGTGCCTTCTCGTATGAATATCGGACAAGTGCTTGAATTACATCTTGGTATGGCTGCTAGAAACTTAGGTATCCATGTTGCAACACCTGTCTTTGATGGTGCGCAAGATAAAGATTTATGGGCTGCTGTTCGTGAAGCAAACATGCCTTCTGATGGTAAGAGCATTCTTTATGATGGTCGTACCGGTGAACCATTCGATACACGTGTGTCAGTTGGTGTCATGTACTACATGAAACTAGCCCACATGGTTGACGATAAACTTCATGCCCGTTCAATCGGACCATACTCACTTGTTACGCAACAACCATTGGGTGGTAAAGCACAATTTGGTGGCCAACGTTTCGGTGAAATGGAAGTTTGGGCCCTTGAAGCTTACGGTGCCGCTTATACCTTACAAGAAATCTTAACTTACAAGTCTGATGACGTTGTTGGTCGTGTGAAGACATACGAAGCAATCGTTAAGGGTGAACCAATTCCAAAACCTGGTGTACCGGAATCATTCCGAGTATTGGTTAAAGAATTACAATCACTTGGTTTAGACATGAAAGTCTTAGATATCGATAATCAAGAAATTGAATTGCGCGATATGGATGACGATGATGACGATGTTGTTAACGTTGATGCCTTATCTAAATACGCAAAAGAACAAGAAGAAAAGAAAGCGCAACAAGAAGCTGAAAAAGCACAAGCAGCAAGTGCAGAAGATCCATCAGCAGAATAAGCGTTTGATATCGGATTAGTAGAGTGCGTAAAACACTTGACTATCTTACAAATAATGAGGAGGTCGCCCTTTGATAGATGTCAATAAGTTTGAAAGCATGCAAATTGGTTTAGCATCTTCAGACAAAATCCGTAGTTGGTCATATGGTGAAGTTAAGAAGCCAGAAACAATCAATTACCGTACCTTAAAACCTGAACGCGATGGCCTTTTTGATGAAAGAATCTTTGGCCCTACAAAAGATTGGGAATGTGCTTGTGGTAAGTACAAACGGATTCGTTATAAAGGAATCGTCTGTGACCGTTGTGGCGTTGAAGTTACACGTTCAAAAGTTCGTCGCGAACGCATGGGTCACATTGAATTAGCAGCGCCTGTTACACATATCTGGTATTTCAAAGGTATTCCTAGTCGGATGGGTCTTGTCTTAGACATGAGCCCTCGTGCTTTGGAAGAAGTTATTTACTTCGCATCATACGTTGTTATCGACCCAGGTGATACAGCGCTTGAAAAGAAACAATTGATGACAGAACGCGAATACCGTGAAAAATTAGATGAATATGGCAACAAATTCAACGCCAAAATGGGTGCTGAAGCCATTAAAGAATTGTTACAAGACGTTGATCTTGAAGGCGAAGTCGCTGAATTGAAGGAAAACTTGAAGTCAGCTCAAGGCCAAAAGAGAACACGTGCTATCCGTCGTTTAGACATCCTAGATGCCTTCCGTAAGTCAGGTAACCGTCCTGACTGGATGGTAATGGATGCTATTCCAGTTATTCCACCGGATTTACGTCCGATGGTTCAACTTGAAGGTGGCCGTTTTGCAACTTCTGATTTGAATGATTTGTATCGTCGGGTTATTAACCGTAACAACCGTTTGAAACGTTTGTTAGACTTAATGGCACCAAACATCATCGTTCAAAATGAAAAACGGATGCTTCAAGAAGCCGTTGATGCTTTGATTGATAATGGTCGTCGTGGCCGTCCAGTTACTGGACCTGGTAACCGTCCATTGAAGTCACTTTCACACATGTTGAAAGGGAAACAAGGTCGTTTCCGTCAAAACTTACTTGGTAAACGTGTCGATTATTCTGGTCGTTCAGTTATCGATGTTGGCCCTACATTGAAGTTCTATCAATGTGGGTTACCACGTGAAATGGCACTTGAATTGTTCAAACCATTCGTGATGCACGAATTGGTTAAGCGCGATATGGCTTCAAATATCAAGAACGCTAAACGTAAAATTGATCGTCAAGACGACGATGTTTGGGACGTTTTAGAAGACGTAATCAAGGAACGCCCAGTTCTATTGAACCGAGCACCTACATTGCATAGACTTGGTATTCAAGCCTTCGAACCAATCTTGGTTGACGGTAAATCAATCCGTCTTCACCCATTAGCTTGTGAAGCTTACAATGCCGATTTTGATGGGGACCAAATGGCTATCCACGTACCTTTATCTGACGAAGCACAAGCAGAAGCAAGAATGTTAATGCTTGCCGCTCATCATATCTTGGCACCTAAAGATGGTAAGCCAATCGTTACACCATCTCAAGATGTTGTTTTAGGGAACTACTACTTAACTCTTGAACAAAAGAATCGTCTCGGCGAAGGCATGATCTTCAAAGATACAAACGAAGTCTTGATGGCTTATCAAACTGGACACGTTCATTTGCACAGTCGGATTGGTTTATCAGTTGCTGATATGGCTAACCGTCCATTTACAGATGATCAACGTCACAAGATTATGGTAACGAGTGTTGGTAAAGTGATGTTCAACGAAATCATGCCAGCTGACTTCCCATATTTAAATGAACCAACAACAGATAACTTAATGAATGGTGTTCCTGACAAGTATTTCATCGACAACGGTGAAGATATTCATGATTACTTGGCTAGCGCACCCGTAATCTTACCATTTAAGAAAGGTTTCTTAAGTGATATCATTGCGCAAGTCTTCAAGGTATATAAGGTTCAACGGACATCTGATTTATTGGATGACATGAAGACCTTAGGTTACGTTCAAGCGACTCATGCTGGTTTAACAGTTGGGGTTGCCGATGTTCCTCAATTACCTGAAAAACAAGAAATTGTTGATGACGCTCATAAGAAAGTTACAACGATTTCTAAACAATTCCGTCGCGGTTTGATTACAGATGAAGAACGCCATGCGCGTGTTATTGAAATTTGGAACGATGCTAAAGATGACATCCAACAACGTTTAACGGATTCATTTGATCCAACGAACCCAATCTCAATGATGTCTGATTCTGGTGCCCGTGGTAATATCTCTAACTTTACGCAACTTGCTGGTATGCGTGGCTTGATGGCTGCTCCTAATGGTGGGATGATGGAAGTTCCTGTTACATCAAACTTCCGTGAAGGCCTCTCTGTCATGGAAATGTTTATGTCTACCCATGGTGCCCGTAAAGGGATGACTGATACGGCTCTTAAGACTGCCGATTCTGGTTACTTAACACGTCGTTTAGTTGATGTTGCACAAGATGTTATCATTCGTGAAGAAGATTGTGGTACTGATCGTGGTCTTCTAATTCACTCACTTCGTGAAGGTAATGAAATGATCGAACCATTGTATGACCGTCTTGTCGGCCGTTGTGCAATGAAGACGATTGTTAATCCAACAACCGGTGAAGTAATGGTTGCTAAGAACCAATTGATGGATGAACAACTTGCTCAAGCTGTTGTTGATGCTGGTGTTGAAGAAGTAACAATTCGTTCCGTCTTCACATGTAACACAAAACACGGTGTCTGCAAGAAATGTTACGGTCGTAACATGGCTAACGGCGAAGAAGTTGAAGTTGGCGAAGCAGTTGGTACTGTTGCTGCCCAATCAATCGGTGAACCTGGTACGCAATTAACAATGCGTAACTTCCATACTGGTGGGGTTGCTGGTGGTGAAGATATCACTCAAGGGTTGCCTCGTATCCAAGAAATTTTTGAAGCACGTAATCCTAAAGCTATCGCTACTATCACTGAAGTAACGGGTGAAGTTGTTGCGGTTGAAGAAAACCCAGCAGAACACACACGTGAAATCACTGTTCAAGGCGAAACTGATACACGTTCATACAGCGTGCCTTATACGTCAAACATCATTGTTAGCGAAGGCGACATGATTCACCGTGGTGAAAAAATCACTGGTGGTTCTGTCGATCCTAAGCAATTAATTAAAGTTCGCGATGTGTTATCAACTGAAAACTATCTCTTGCATGAAGTACAAAAAGTTTACCGTATGCAAGGTATTGAAATCGGCGATAAACACGTTGAAGTTATGGTCCGTCAAATGTTACGTAAAGTCCGTGTCATGGACCCAGGTGATACAGAAATCTTACCTGGTACATTAATGGATATTAGTGAATTTACAGACCGTAACCACGATACCTTAATTAGCGGTGGCGTACCTGCTACTTGTCGTCCTGTCTTGCTTGGTATTACTAAAGCATCATTGGAAACAAATAGTTTCTTATCAGCCGCATCATTCCAAGAAACAACTCGTGTCTTAACGGATGCTTCTATCCGCGGTAAGAGCGATCCATTACTTGGTTTGAAAGAAAATGTTATCATTGGTAAGATTGTCCCAGCTGGTACTGGTATGGCGAAGTATCGTCATATGGAACCTAAGACAGTCGGTGCTGTATCAGAAAATGTTTACTCAATCAGTGACATTGAAGCACAAATGAAACAAGAAGAAACAAAAGAATAAATGAGTGCAATTAAAGGCGGTTATATTCCGAGCGCTAGCATAGTCTGGTGAATAAGCGACACAGTCGCTTATTCGACGGACGGCGCTAGGCACAGGAATATGCCTTTAAATGCACGTTAAAAAAGAGGTCCCTCGGGGCCTCTTTTTGTCTATCAAATTAAAAGGAGCTTTCAGATGACAACCATTGATTATGCCAAAACAGCCCTAGTGGTAATTGATTTACAACCTGGCATTGCGGATCGCCCAACACTCGCACCTCATGCGGGTGAAACGGTCGTTCAAAACGCCCAACAACTAATCGAAGACTTTGAAGCGCACCAAGGTTTTGTTGTCCTCGTAAATGTTGGCGTCACAGATGGCCAAGATCAACTAACGTCTAATTTAGGTGAACGGACACCTGACTATCGCCAACCATCACCGCTACTGAACACACGTTTATTAGCAGAAATTGCGAACTACAAAAATGCGCATCAAATTACAAAACGCCAATGGGGAGCCTTCTATGGCACCGACTTAGACCTTCAATTACGCAGAAGAGGGATTGAAACCATCGTCTTATGTGGGATTTCTACAAATATTGGTGTGGAATCAACGGCGCGTGATGCGTTTGAACATAACTATCACCAAATCTTCATCGAAGATGCAATGACCGCTAGCACGGTGATTGAACACCAACACAGCTTACAATATATTTTTCCAAGAATGGGGCAAGTGATATCTACGGCATCATTTTTGGAGAAGAAATAATCGTTATTGCGGTGTTTGTAGGAGCAGTATTACCACCCCTATCGATATATAGGGAATAAACGGAATCTGGCGCGTCGCTTGTTTAGGCGATGGCCAGATTTTTTTGATGCCTTGAAATAGAATGCAGATCAGACAGGCTGCCAAGAGAATTCGCAAAACGGGTTCGAGGCCGACCCACAATGTTAGGATAGTGAGTAACTCGACATCGCCAAAACCAAAACCAGGTGCCCAGTAAGTGGTGAGCAATAGTCCACAGCAAAAGACGATGGCTCCTAGCCAATGATTCTGTGGACAATACAAATAAAAGAGGGGCGCCAGTGATGCGAATAAGGGAATCGGGTAGAGAACGTAGTAAAAGAGGTCAACGAGACTGATATAAAAGAGAATCACGAGTAAATAAGCGAGGTCCCAAGAAAGGGATTGGCTAAAAATGAAGCAGGTTAATAGACCACCAGCTAGTTCGCTGAATAAAAAAGTAGGCTTAATCTGGGCGTGACAGGTGCGGCAGTGGCCACGCAAGTATAAGTAGCTGAATAGCGGTAATAAGTCGTACCAAGCCAGTGGTTGCTGACAGCAATCGCAGTGCGAACGTGGTGTGATAATGGACTTTTCAATGGGTAAGCGCCAGGCGCAAACTGTTAGAAATGAGGCGCAACAAGCACCGCTATAAAAGATGATCAAATAAAGTAACATAAGTGAAGCCTCCTTACTCTTAAACTACGGTAAAATGACGTTGCTTTTTTCAGAAAAGTAGCCGAAATCGAGTTGACTTTCGATTTTTTGCATGCTATTCTTATAGATGTGCTTTTTACGGAGGTTTTCTGGATAACAGACATGCTGACTGACGTCTAAAAATGCATCACAATTCGCGCAATCTAGGTTGCCATTTTTTTATCACAAAAAAAGAACCACCTGGATGTGTGGACTTAAAACTTAAAAATAACTTTCAGATCAAGGAAGGAGGAACCTTCAAATGCCAACAATTAACCAATTGGTACGTAAGGGTCGTAAATCAAGAACTTCAAAGTCTGATGCACCTGCATTAAACTTTGGCTACAATAGTATGAAGAAAAAAGCTACAGATAATCCAGCACCACAAAAACGTGGGGTCGCTACTCGTGTCGGTACTATGACACCTAAAAAGCCTAACTCTGCTTTACGTAAGTATGCTCGTGTGCGCTTATCTAACTTAATCGAAGTCACAGCTTATATTCCTGGTATTGGTCATAACCTACAAGAACATAGTGTTGTTCTTATCCGTGGGGGTCGTGTTAAGGATTTACCTGGGGTTCGTTATCACGTTATTCGTGGTGCTTTAGATACAGCCGGCGTTGACGGTCGTATGCAAAGCCGTTCTAAATATGGTACTAAGAGACCTAAAAAATAACACACAAAAAAATTTGAAAAAGTCGATTGAAGTTTAAATGACACTGTGTGTTACTTCAAGGACTTAAATATCTTGAGGAGGTTATCAGGATGCCAAGAAAAGGCTATGTTGCAAAACGTGACGTTTTACCTGATCCAATGTACAATTCTAAATTGGTTTCACGCTTAATCAACCGCTTAATGATTGATGGTAAACGTGGTACAGCGTCAACAATCTTATATGACGCATTTGATATTATTAAAGAAGAAACTGGTAATGAACCATTAGAAGTGTTCGAAGAAGCTATGAACAACATCATGCCAGTACTTGAAGTTAAAGCTCGCCGTATCGGTGGTTCTAACTACCAAGTGCCAATTGAAGTTCGTCCAGAACGTCGTACAACTTTAGGTTTACGCTGGTTAGTAAGCTACGCTCGCCTACGTGGGGAACATACTATGGATCAACGTCTTGCACGTGAAATCATGGATGCTGCCAACAACACTGGTGCTGCTGTTAAGAAACGTGAAGATACACATAAAATGGCTGATGCCAACCGCGCATTTGCACATTATCGCTGGTAAGATTATCAAGGTTGGCTATTGTATGTTTTTTAAAAAATCATATAATGGCCTCTTGTTGTCTTTAGGTTAATATTCGAGAGGAGTAACATTCACTTATGGCAAACAAACGTGAATTTCCGTTAGACAAAACGCGTAATATTGGTATCATGGCACATATTGATGCTGGTAAAACAACTACTACAGAACGTATCTTGTACTATACTGGTAAAATCCATAAAATCGGTGAAACACATGAAGGTGCTTCACAAATGGATTGGATGGAACAAGAACAAGAACGTGGGATTACAATCACATCAGCTGCTACAACTGCTGAATGGAAAGGTAATCGAGTAAATATCATTGATACACCAGGTCACGTTGATTTCACAATCGAAGTTGAACGTTCATTGCGTGTTTTAGATGGTGCTATCACTGTCTTAGATGCTCAATCAGGGGTTGAACCTCAAACTGAAAATGTTTGGCGTCAAGCTACTACTTATGGTGTACCTCGTATTGTTTTCGTTAATAAGATGGACAAACTTGGCGCTAACTTTGATTATTCAATGACAACATTGGAAGATCGCCTACAAGCTAACGCACATGCCGTTCAAATGCCAATTGGCGCTGAAGATGAATTCCAAGGCGTTATTGATTTGATCGAAATGCAAGCTGATATCTATGACGAAGATGAATTAGGCGCTAAGTGGGATACAGTTGACGTGCCTGCTGACTACCTAGAACAAGCTACAAAACGTCGTGCCGAATTAGTTGAAGCTGTTGCTGATGTTAATGACGACATTATGGACAAGTACTTAGAAGGCGAAGAAATTTCTAAAGAAGAATTGAAAGCTGCGATCCGTCAAGCAACTATCGATTTGAAATTCTTCCCAGTTTTCGCTGGTTCAGCTTTCAAAAACAAGGGTGTTCAAATGTTAATGGATGGTGTTGTAGATTACCTACCATCACCATTAGACGTACGTCCTTACAACGCTAAAAACCCAGAAGACGATTCAGAAGTTGAATTGATGGCTGGCGATGACAAACCATTTGCTGGTTTAGCATTTAAGATTGCTACTGACCCATTCGTTGGTCGTTTAACATTCTTCCGTGTTTATACTGGTACATTACAATCTGGTTCATACATCTTGAATGCAACTAAAGATAAACGTGAACGTGTTGGTCGTTTATTACAAATGCATTCAAATCACCGTAACGAAATTCCTGAAGTATTCTCTGGGGATATCGCTGCTGCAATCGGTTTGAAGAATACAACAACTGGTGATTCATTGACTGACGTTGATCATCCATTAATCTTGGAATCAATGGAATTCCCTGACCCAGTTATCCAAGTTTCTGTTGAACCTGAATCAAAAGAAGATCGTGATAAGTTAGATCTTGCTTTACAAAAACTTGCTGAAGAAGATCCTACATTCAAGGCTGAAACCAACAATGAAACAGGCGAAACGCTTATTTCTGGTATGGGTGAATTGCATTTGGATATCATGGTTGATCGTATGAGACGTGAATTTAAAGTGGTTGCCAAAATTGGTGAACCTCAAGTTGCTTACCGTGAAACATTCACAAAACAAGCATCTGCACAAGGTAAATTCGTTCGTCAATCCGGTGGTAAAGGTCAATATGGTGACGTTTGGGTTGAATTTACACCTAATGAAGAAGGTAAAGGCTTCGAATTCGAAGACGCTATCGTCGGTGGTGTTGTTCCTCGTGAATACATCCCATCAGTTGAACAAGGCTTGAAAGAATCAATGGCAAACGGTGTCTTAGCTGGTTACCCATTGATTGACGTTAAAGCTAAGTTATATGATGGTAGTTATCATGATGTCGATTCTAATGAATCAGCATTTAAGATCGCTGCATCAATGGCATTGAAGAACGCTGCTAAACAAGCTGGCGCTGAAATCCTTGAACCTATCATGAAGGTTGAAGTTATTGCTCCTGAAGAATATCTTGGCGATATCATGGGACAAGTAACTGCTCGTCGTGGTGCTGTTGAAGGTATGGAAGCACGTGGTAATGCCCAAATCGTTAATGCAATGGTACCATTGTCAGAAATGTTTGGTTATGCTACAACATTACGTTCAGCTACACAAGGTCGTGGGACATTTACAATGGTATTTGACCACTACTCAGCTGTTCCTAAGAGCATCCAAGAAGAAATCATTAAGAAGAACGGTGGCCAATAAGCGAATCGTTCGTCAGAACGGTCGTTTGACCGCACTAATTGCTTAATATCGTTTTTTGTGACCGGGTTGCTGTCAAAAGCAACTCGGTTTTTTAGTTGTGAGCGATGTCATTCTTTTACAGTTTCATAATTGAATGTTCACATTTTGTTCACAACTAATTGTTATTCTTTATACATCAGATAAATTCCTCCCAAGAATCATCTGATTTTGTTAATTTTGTGTGGTAGCTCTCCCTAGAAAGAATTAGCTATCGCAAGCAACACCAATGAGTTATAGTTCAATCGGTAGAACGAACCATC
Organism: Latilactobacillus parasakei; assembly: GCF_049674265.1. Lineage (NCBI taxonomy): Bacteria > Bacillati > Bacillota > Bacilli > Lactobacillales > Lactobacillaceae > Latilactobacillus > Latilactobacillus parasakei. The sequence goes on from NZ_CP186861.1 coordinate 1,704,974, forward strand.
ATTTGAAATTCCTCCCAAGAAAATCGAGTCGGCTCACTTAGTATTAAGTTGGAGACCTGTGTTTAATTGCTTTCGAAGGCACGATTAAAACGGCACAACGATATTAAGGTGATCCGAATAAGATGGTTGATGTAGGTTCAACTCCTACTAACTCGATTGCCACCGCCCTGGCATAACATTTTTTCGTCGATAATACTTAACTAAAAAAACACCGCCAATTTTAAATTGACGGTGTTTTTTAGTTATTTCTGGCCGGGCCTTGTTTTTAAACTACCCAATAAACGAGTGACCTTAGCACGTTCTATTTCTCTAGGGGAGAGCTGGCTATATTCAGCTTCGATTTTTAGTTTCTGGTAATCAATTAAACGCTTGGCTGTTAGTTGATGGGTTTCGATAGCTGCGGCAACTGCGCAACCAGGCTCGCCGTTATGTTGGCAGTCGTTGAAGCGACAGTTTTGGGCAAAGGTCTCAATATCAGTGAAGACATCGTTAAGTGTCGCGCCCATTTCGCTAGTCATACCAAGTTCACGCATGCCCGGTGTATCAACGATGAAAGCTCCTGATGGCGTCCGGTATGCCTGACGACTAGTTGTTGTATGGCGCCCCTTATCATCATCTGAACGGATGCTACGCGTTGTTAGCTGCTGGTCACCAATAATGTGCTTAATCAGCGTCGATTTACCAACCCCTGATGAGCCGACAAAGCCCACCCAACTATCGGGAGCGAGGTAGCTTGCGAATTGTGCCGCAAGTTGATCGTGGTTAGCGCCGGTTGTCATGACCGGTACGCTATCGAAAGTAATCGCACTAATCTGATTCAAATAGTCGGTTAATTCATTGGTGCTAATTAAATCGATTTTACTGAGGACGATTGCGGGATTGGCGCCGCTTTCCCAAGCCATCGCTAGATAACGTTGAAGACGCGCTTCATTAAATTCTTTATTAGCTGACGTCACAATGAAGAGGGTCTCGATGTTGGCAGCTAGTGGTTGGAGATGGCTCTGTTGTTTTGTGCTACGTCTTTGAATGATTGAGCGGCGTTTTGTATAACCCATAATTTGAAAACGGCGATTGTCATCGTAAAGCTGACCGTAAACTTGATCGCCGACCAGTGGTAAGTCGACGTTGCTTTGGGCCTCGTGACGATAACGACCGCTGAGTATGGCATTCATTTCGATATCGTTAATTAAAACGCGATAATGATCTTGGCTTTGAAAAATAACGCAGCCGGTGAGTTGTTGATTCAATTTAAAAACCTCCGTATTTATAATACTTCTATAGTAGAGTATAAAATATGGCGGTATATTAGCTATCTATGCAGAAAATACCGCCATAGATAGCACAATTGCCGAATTATTATTTAACATAAAAAATCTCCTTAATGATTAGATTGGTCATAATATACCATATGCGTGACCGTCAGACAATTGTGGCACCTAAACTATTTTTGAAGTGTGCCAGCGCCCATTCTTGGCCGTTTGGCGTGAAAGTAGCGACAGCCTTTTGGTGGATCGTCAGTGGATAATTTAAGTTATAAGCTGAAACGGCTGTGTGCAGCACACAAATATCGGTGCAGACGCCGGTTAAATGCAGATTAGTAATCTGCCGTTCGCGTAAGAAGTTATCAAGATTAGTGTTCGCAAACGCAGAGTAGCGATTCTTGGCGAATGCGTAGACGTAGGGACTGTCTTGGTGTTCGGCATACCAATTAGCTAGTGGACCATAAAAAACGCGTCCGCGGCTATCTGCGAGGTTGTGAGGCGGAAAGAGTTTAGCCTCTGGATGGAAAGGGTCGTTGGCAACATGTAAGTCAGTTGGTAAAATAATAAATTGTTTTTTGGCCAAGAATTGGTCCGCAAGTGTTACAATGATAGATGCGATGTCTTGAGCCGGTTTACCAGCCGTTAAGGCACCGTCTGGGGCGACGAAGTCATTCGTGTAGTCGATGATCAATAACGCAGCTTTATCCATTGGAAGAGGCCTCCTGAGGTTTGAAATTAACTTTAGTTTAACGAAAACCGATGTAAAAGGCCACTAACATGCTGTTGACGTTTTTGTAATGAAAATGTCATGAAAAACTTTGATAAATCAGCAAAAAGGGGTTGCGTTATCGCGCTCTATCTTGTAAGATATATAAGGTGCTATTTCTATAGCAGAGGTTTGCACACATGGGGGTCGCAAGATACCCCGAGTAGCTAAGATGTGAGAGGTTGCGACACACCCGGCCGCTTTGCCATGGGCGGGCGTGCCGGAAAAATTTTCACGGAGCTAGTCTACTTTTAAAATAGACGAAGGAGGGAAAAACATGGCAAAACAAAAAATTCGTATTCGTTTGAAAGCATTCGAACACCGTATTTTAGATCAATCAGCTGATAAGATTGTGGAAACAGCAAAGAGAACAGGAGCTTCAATCTCTGGTCCAATCCCATTACCAACTGAAAGAACTTTATACACAGTTCTACGTTCACCACATAAGCACAAGGATTCACGTGAACAATTTGAAATGCGTACTCACAAACGTTTAATCGATATTGTTAACCCAACACCTAAGACAGTTGATTCATTGATGAAACTTGACTTACCTAGTGGCGTTGACATCGAAATCAAGCTTTAATTAGCATTATCCAAATAAAAAATAATTGAAAAGAGGTGTTACCATGACCACAAAAGGAATCTTAGGTAGAAAAGTAGGTATGACACAAGTCTTTACTGAAAACGGTGAATTAATTCCCGTAACAGTTATCGCAGCAACTCCAAACGTTGTTTTACAAGTTAAAACAAACGAAACAGACGGCTATGAAGCCATCCAAGTCGGTTTTGAAGATAAACGCGAAGTCTTGTCAAACAAACCTGCTAAAGGTCATGTAGCAAAAGCAAACACTACTCCTAAGCGCTTCATTAGAGAATTCAGAGATGTCGCATTAGGAGATTACGAAGTAGGAACAGAAATCAAAGTTGATACTTTCGCAGCCGGCGACGTCGTTGACGTTACTGGTGTAACGAAAGGTCATGGTTTCCAAGGTAACATTAAAAAAGACGGACAATCACGTGGGCCTATGGGTCACGGTTCTCGTTACCACCGTCGTCCTGGTTCAATGGGTGCTGTTATCAACCGTGTCTTCAAGGGTAAATTATTACCTGGACGCATGGGTAACAACCAACGTACTGTTCAAAACCTTGTGGTTGTAAGCACAGACGTTGAAAAGAACGTTATTCTTGTTAAAGGTAACGTACCAGGCGCTAAAAACTCAATGGTTACAATTAAAACAGCCGTTAAAGCTCATAAATAATCTGAGAAGGGAGGATTTTACCAATGGCAAACGTAACATTATTTAAACAAGATGGTAGCCAAAATGGGAACGTTGAATTAAACGACTCAATCTGGGCTATCGAACCTAATGAAAATGTTGTATTTGATGCTATCATCATGCAACGTGCATCATTAAGACAAGGAACACACGCTGTTAAGAACAGATCAGCTGTTCGTGGTGGTGGTCGTAAACCTTGGCGTCAAAAAGGTACTGGTCGTGCTCGTCAAGGCTCAATCCGTTCACCTCAATGGCGTGGCGGTGGTGTTGTTTTCGGACCTACACCTCGTTCATACAGCTATAAATTACCTCGTAAGGTACGTCGTCTTGCAATCAAGTCAGTACTTTCACAAAAGGTTATCGATAATGATTTAATCGTTGTTGATTCATTTAGCTTCGATGCACCTAAGACTAAGGAATTCGCTGAAGTACTTAACAAGTTAGATGTTAATACTAAAGTATTAGTAGTTCTTGAAGACGGAAATGATTTTACTGCTTTATCAGCTCGCAACTTACCTAACGTAACTGTTGTTCCTGCTGATGGTATCAACGTATTAGACGTTGTAGGCAACCAAAAATTAATCCTTACTCAAGCTGCTCTTTCTAAAATTGAGGAGGTGCTTGCATAATGGAAGCACGCGATGTTATTTTACGCCCAGTAGTTACTGAAAGCTCAATGGCTGCAATGGACGACAAGAAATACACATTTGATGTTGATGTTCGTGCCAACAAAACACAAGTGCGTTACGCAATCGAAGAAATCTTTGGTGTCAACGTTAAAAACGTTAATATCATGAACGTTCGTGGCAAGTTAAAACGCCAAGGTCGCTATGCGGGTTACACTAAGAAACGCCGTAAAGCAATCGTGACATTAACAGCTGACTCAAAAGAAATCAAGATTTTTGAAGATTAATTAACATTAAATAGAATAAATTATAGGAGGGCATACACGTGGGAATTATTAAGTACAAACCAACCACAAATGGTCGTCGTAACATGACCAGCTCAGATTTTGCTGAGATCACAAAGACAACCCCTGAAAAGACGTTGTTGGAATCCCAAAGCCATACTGCTGGTCGTAATGCACATGGTCATATCACTGTTCGTCATCGTGGCGGCGGTCATAAACAATATTACCGTGTCATTGACTTCAAGCGTATTAAGGATGATATCAAAGCGACTGTTAAGTCAATCGAATATGATCCAAATAGAACATCAAATATCGCATTAATCCAATATCCAGATGGTATCAAAGCATACATCATCGCCCCTAAAGGCCTTGAAGTAGGTATGATCGTTGAATCTGGTGTTAATGCTGATATTAAAGTAGGTAACGCATTACCATTAGCTAATATTCCTGATGGTACTCTTATCCACAATATCGAATTAAAACCTGGTAAAGGCGGACAATTGGTTCGTTCAGCTGGTACATCAGCTCAATTATTAGGTAAAGAAGGCAAATACGCTATCGTTCGTTTAACTTCAGGCGAAACACGTATGATCCTACTTACATGTCGTGCAACGGTCGGTACAGTTGGTAACGGTCAACACGAATTAATCAAGATTGGTAAAGCTGGCCGTAAACGTTGGATGGGTATTCGTCCTACAGTTCGTGGATCAGTAATGAACCCTAACGATCATCCTCATGGTGGTGGTGAAGGTAAAGCGCCAATCGGTCGTCCTTCTCCTATGTCTCCATGGGGTAAGAAGACACTTGGTAAGAAAACTCGTAGTAGTAAGGCTCGTTCAGAGAAACTTATTATTCGTCATCGTAAATCAAGATAATCAATTTAAATTGAACTTATCCAAAGCCAACGCGGCCTAAGCAATTAGGGCATGTTGCACTTTTCATTCGAAGGAGGTTTCATAATGAGTCGTAGTTTGAAAAAAGGACCATTCGCAGACGCTCACTTGCTCAACAAGATTGAAGCACAAGCCGACAGCGAAAAGAAACAAGTCATCAAGACTTGGTCCCGTCGCTCGACAATTTTCCCTAGCTTTATTGGTTACACAATCGCTGTTTATGATGGACGGAAACACGTTCCCGTTTTCATCTCAGATGATATGGTAGGCCATAAATTAGGCGAATTTGTACCAACAAGAACTTTCCATGGTCATGGAAATGACGATAAGAAAACAAAAGCACGCTAGAAAGGAGGATGAATCTCAATGGCAGATCAAATTACTAGTGCAACAGCTAGTGCTATGTCAGTTCGCATGCCTGCACGTAAAGTGCGTATGGTAATCGACTTGATTAGAGGCAAGAGTGTTGCAGAAGCAATTGCAATCTTAGAATTTACACCAAGAGCTGCTTCACCAGTTGTTATCAAAGTTTTGAAGTCAGCTATCGCTAACGCAGAACACAATTATGACTTAGACGCAGAAAACTTGGTTGTTACGAAAGCTTACGCTAACGAAGGACCAACATTGAAACGTTTTCGTCCTCGCGCTAAAGGCTCAGCATCACCAATCAACAAACGTACAAGTCATATCACTGTAGTTGTATCAGAAAAAGAAGCATAAGGAGGGATATCGCGTGGGTCAAAAGATTAATCCAACCGGTTTTCGTGTTGGCGTCATCCGTGATTGGGACGCTAAATGGTATGCAGAAAAAGATTTCGCAACATTCTTACACGAAGATCTTAAGATTCGTAAATATATCAACACAAAATTAGCTGACGCATCTGTCTCTACTATTGAAATCGAACGTGCTGCAAATCGCGTGAACGTTTCAATCCATACTGCTAAACCTGGTATGGTCATTGGTAAAGGCGGCTCAGAAGTAGAAAATCTACGTAAAGCTTTAAATAACTTAACAGGCAAGAAAGTACACATCAACATTGTGGAAATCAAGAAACCTGATTTAGACGCTCATTTAGTAGGCGAAGGTATTGCTCGTCAATTGGAAGCACGTGTTGCTTTCCGTCGCGCTCAACGCCAAGCTATGCAACGTACAATGCGCGCTGGTGCTAAGGGTATCAAAACTCAAGTTGCCGGCCGTTTGAACGGTGCTGACATGTCTCGTATCGAAACACATGCTCAAGGAACTGTTCCTTTGCATACATTACGTGCAGACATCGATTATTCATGGGACGAAGCCATGACTACTTACGGTAAATTAGGAGTTAAGACTTGGATTTATCGGGGCGAAGTATTACCTGCTAAAGCCAACAACAATACGAAAGGAGGGAAATAAACATGTTAGTACCTAAACGTGTAAAACATCGTCGTGAATTCCGTGGGAAGATGCGCGGTGCTGCAAAAGGTGGCAAAGAAGTCACTTTTGGTGAATTCGGGTTACAAGCATTAGAATCAAGTTGGATTACCAACCGTCAAATCGAAGCTGCCCGTGTTGCCATGACTCGTTACATGAAACGTGGTGGGAAAGTGTGGATTAAAATTTTCCCTCATAAATCATACACTGCAAAAGGTGTCGGCGTTCGAATGGGTTCAGGTAAGGGTGCTCCTGCTGGATGGGTTGCTGTAGTAAAACGTGAAAAGATCATGTTTGAAATCGGCGGCGTTTCTGAAGAAGTTGCTCGTGAAGCATTACGCTTGGCATCACATAAATTGCCAGTTAAAACTAAGATCGTAAAACGCGAGGAAGTAGGTGGCGAGTCAAATGAAGGCTAAAGATATTATTGAATTAACCACTGCTGAAATGCTTGAAAAAGAACACCAATACAAAGAAGAATTATTCAATCTTCGTTTCCAACAAGCTACCGGTCAATTAGAAAATACCGCCCGCTTAAAGCAAGTTCGTCAGAACATTGCACGGATTAAAACTGTATTACGTCAACAAGAACTTAACAAATAATAAATGGAAAGGAGCTATTTACTTTGAGCGAAGAAAGTCGTAACCATCGTAAAGTGTACCAAGGCCGTGTTGTTTCAGACAAAATGGATAAAACAATCACTGTCATGGTTGAAACTTATAAAACACATCCTGAATACGGTAAACGTGTTAAATATTCAAAGAAATATTATGCACAAGATGACAACAACGAAGCAAAAGTTGGCGACGTTGTACGTGTTATGGAAACTCGTCCTTTGTCACGTACAAAACGGTTCCGTTTATTAGATGTCGTTGAAAAAGCAGTTATTATCTAAATCGTTACTCATATAATTAAGTGACGGAAGGAGGACCTATAAGTGATTCAATCAGAAAGTCGTCTTAAAGTTGCTGATAACTCAGGTGCCCGTGAAATTTTAACTATTAAAGTTTTAGGTGGCTCAGGTCGCAAGACTGCCAATATTGGTGATGTTATCGTTGCAACAATTAAACAGGCAACACCAGGTGGCGTTGTCAAAAAAGGTGAAGTTGTCAAGGCTGTTATCGTTCGTACTAAGTCAGGTGCCCGTCGTGTAGACGGTTCTTACATCAAGTTCGACGAAAACGCTGCTGTTATCATCAATGATGACAAGACTCCAAAAGGAACACGTATCTTCGGACCAGTTGCACGTGAATTGCGTGACAGTGATTTCATGAAGATCGTTTCCTTAGCGCCTGAAGTTCTATAATTACAGACTACCAAGGAGGTGCGTATATCAATGTTTGTTAAAACTGGTGATAAAGTAAAAGTAATCAGCGGTAAAGATAAAGGTAAAGAAGGTACAATCATCAAAGCTATGCCTAAAGAAGGTCGAGTTGTTGTTGAAGGTATCAATACCATTAAAAAACACGTTAAGCCAAATGCTCAAAATCCTAATGGTGGGATTGTTGATACAGAGGCAAGTATCGATGCTTCAAACGTCATGCTAATCGACCCATCAAACAACGAAGCTACTCGTGTAGGCTACAAAGTTGTCGATGGCAAGAAAGTACGCGTGTCAAAGAAAACTGGAGAATCAATCGATAAATAATCTTTTGGGGAAAGGAGGCACTTTTTACATGACTAACCGTTTAAAAGAAAAATATGTTAAAGAAATGACACCAGCGTTGATCGAAAAGTTCAACTACACATCAAGCATGCAAGTACCTAAGATCGAAAAGATCGTACTTAACATGGGTGTTGGTGATGCTGTTTCTAACGCTAAGAACTTGGACAAAGCTGTTGAAGAATTAGGTTTGATTGCTGGTCAAAAACCATTAATCACAAAAGCTAAGAAATCAATCGCCGGCTTCCGTTTACGTGAAGGTATGCCAATCGGCGCTAAAGTAACTTTACGTGGCGAAAGAATGTACGATTTCTTAGATAAATTAGTTAACGTATCTTTACCTCGTGTTCGTGATTTTCACGGTGTTAGTGCAAAATCATTCGATGGTCGCGGTAATTATACATTAGGTGTACGCGAACAATTGATCTTCCCTGAAATCGATTATGATAAGGTAGATCGCGTTCGTGGTTTAGATGTTGTTATTGTAACAACTTCAAACACTGACGAAGAAGCACGCGAATTGTTAACACAATTTGGCATGCCATTCGCTAAATAAAAAGGGAGGTCAATTTCTTGGCTAAAAAATCTTTAGTTGTAAAGAATCATCGTCCTGCAAAATTCTCAACACAAGAATACACACGTTGCGAACGTTGTGGACGTCCACATTCTGTATATCGTAAGTTTAAGCTTTGCCGGGTTTGCCTCCGTGAATTAGCTCATAAGGGCCAAATTCCAGGCATGAAAAAAGCCAGCTGGTAATCAAAAGATTCAATAAAGGAGGTTAATCCACATGGTCATGACAGATCCTATCGCAGACTATCTAACACGTATTCGTAACGCCAACATGGTACGTCACGAATCTTTAGAAGTTCCTGCTTCACGTATTAAAAAAGATATTTCTGAAATCTTGAAACGCGAAGGCTTTATCCGCGATTACGAAGTGATTGAAGACGACAAACAAGGTATCATCCGTGTATTCTTGAAGTATGGTAAGAATAACGAACGTGTTATCTCTGGTTTGAAACGTATTTCAAAACCTGGTTTACGTAATTACGTAAAAGCTAACGAAGTTCCTAAGGTATTAAATGGTTTAGGAATTGCTATTATCTCAACAAGTAACGGCGTCGTAACAGACAAAGAAGCTCGTGAAAAGGCTGCCGGCGGCGAAGTTCTCGCATACGTTTGGTAATCTAAACTCAAATTAAGGAGGTGCTGTAACGTGAGTCGTATCGGATTAAAAGTAATCGAAGTTCCTGCAGGTGTTACCGTTACTAAAGACGGTGAAAACAACATCACAGTTAAGGGACCTAAGGGTGAACTAACACGTCATTTCAATCCAATCATTGAAATGCACGAAGAAGGTAACCTTATCAACTTTACACGTAAGAGTGAAAGCGATCGTGCAATGCACGGTACAATGCGTGCTAACTTGAACAACATGATTTTGGGCGTAACGGAAGGTTTCAAGAAGACATTGGATCTTATCGGTGTTGGTTACCGTGCTCAATTAAAAGGTAAAACTTTAGTATTAAACGTTGGTTATTCTCATCCAGTTGAAATGGAAGCACCAGAAGGTGTTAATGTAGAAGTACCATCAAACACAAACATCATTATCAGCGGTATTAGCAAACAAAAAGTTGGCCAATTCGCAGCTGAAATTCGTGATGTTCGTCCTCCAGAACCTTACAAAGGCAAAGGTATTCGTTATACTGATGAACATGTTCGCCGTAAAGAAGGTAAAACTGGTAAATAAAGCAGCTTAGCTGTTTAAACAACATTAAGAGGTGAAAATTGTGATTTCAAAACCAGACAAGAATAAGACACGTCAAAAACGCCATACACGCGTTCGTGGCAAGATCTCTGGTACTGCTGACTGCCCACGCTTGAACGTTTTCCGTTCTAACAAAAACATCTACGCTCAACTTATTGATGACGTAGCGGGTGTGACGCTAGCAAGTGCCTCAACATTAGATAAAGAAGTAAAAGTAGAAGGAACTAAAGTCGAACAAGCACAACAAGTCGGCGCATTAGTTGCACAACGTGCAGTTAAAGCAGGCCACAAAGTTGTTGTCTTTGATCGTGGCGGCTATTTATATCATGGTCGTATCGAAGCTTTAGCTACAGCTGCTCGTGAAAACGGACTAGAATTCTAATAAGGAGGAAAACCATTTATGACTTACATTGATCCAACTCATTTAGACTTAGAAGATCGCGTTGTTTCAATCAACCGTGTTACAAAAGTTGTTAAAGGTGGACGTCGTCTACGTTTTGCTGCTATCGTAATCGTTGGTGATAAAAACGGTCACGTTGGTTTCGGTACTGGTAAAGCTCAAGAAGTACCTGAAGCTATTCGTAAAGCCGTTGAAGACGCTAAAAAGAATCTAATCAATGTGCCTAAGGTTGGTACAACCTTACCTCATGAAGTTATCGGTCGCTTCGGCGCTGGTCGTGTTCTATTAAAACCAGCCGTTGAAGGTTCTGGTATCGCCGCTGGTGGCGCTGTTCGTGCCGTCATGGAATTAGCAGGAATCGATGATGTGACAAGTAAAACATTGGGTAGCAAAACTGCTATCAACGTTATTCGTGCCACAATTGACGGTTTAACTCGTATGAAGACTGCTGAACAAATCGCAGAATTGCGTAATATCTCTGTAGAAAGCTTACAAAACTAGGAGGATAACTGAACATGGCTAAATTAAAGATTACTTTAAGAAAAAGTGCTGCTCATCGTCTTCCAGAACAACGTAAAATGGTCAAAGAATTTGGCTTGAACCGAGTAAATAGTTCTGTAATCAAACCAGATGATGCTGCAACTCGCGGTGTGATTTTCAAACTCGCACATTTAGTAACAGTCGAAGAAATTAAAGACTAATTTCAACATATATTGCAAGGAGGTGCGCACAATAATGAAACTACATGAATTGAAACCTAACGAAGGTGCTCGCGATGTTCGCAAGCGTGTCGGTCGTGGTACGTCTTCAGGTACTGGTAAAACAGCTGGCCGTGGACAAAAAGGCCAAAAGGCTCGTAGTAAGGTACGTTTAGGCTTTGAAGGTGGGCAAATGCCTTTATTCCGTCGTATGCCAAAACGCGGCTTCAAGAACATCAACCGCAAAGAATATGCTATCGTTAACCTTAACGATTTAAATCGTTTTGAAGACGGTACAGAAATCACAGCAACTGTATTAATCGAAGCAGGTGTTGTTAAGAACGAACTTTCAGGTGTTAAAGTATTAGCAAATGGTGAATTAAACAAAAAATTGAACATTAAGGTAAGCAAGTATTCTGAAGCTGCAAAAGCTGCTGTAGAAGCTGCTGGCGGTTCAATTGAGGTGATTTAATTGCTTAAAACACTAAGAAACGCATTTAAAGTCAAGGAAATCCGTAGTAAGATTTTGTTCACTTTAGGCGTTTTGATCGTTTATCGTTTAGGTGCACAGATTACAGTACCAGGTGTTAACGCTGGCGCGTTAACCAAGTTAGGATCAACTGGTTTGATTCCTTTACTTGATACTGTTAGTGGTGGTGGCTTGGCGAATTACTCCATCTTCTCGATGGGGGTTTCACCATTCATCACGGCCCAAATTGTGGTTCAATTACTACAAATGGACATTGTGCCTAAATTTGTAGAATGGAGCAAGCAAGGTGAAGTTGGGAGACGTAAACTTAACCAAGTGACGCGTTACTTAACGATCATCTTAGCGTTTATCCAATCAATTGGGATTACTGCTGGCTTTAACTCACTCAGTCAAATGGGCTTGGTTAAAGATCCAGGAATTAAGACCTTCGTTAGCATCGGGATCATCCTTACGGGTGGTACGATGTTAATTACTTGGTTAGGTGAACAGATAACTGATAAAGGTTTAGGGAATGGTGTTTCAATGATTATCTTCGCGGGTATCATTGCGCGCCTCCCAAGCGGCCTTCATCAAATCATCAAGGAACATGTCTTGAATGCTTCTAAAGGTGAAATGTGGTTAGGAATCTTGTTCGTTGTTGGCTTAATTGTAGCGGTCTTAGTCATTGTGACTTTCGTTACTTGGGTTCAACAAGCGAACCGTAAGATTCCAATCCAATATACACGTCGCGAAGCAGGTGCAGGTGACAACAGTTACTTACCACTAAAGGTTAATGTTGCTGGTGTGATTCCGGTTATCTTTGCTAGTTCATTTATTATGACACCTCAAACAATCTTAATGGCCTTCCAGGCAAGTCATGGTGAAGATGCTTGGTTCAAAGTTATGTCAGACATCTTCAGTATGCAAACTGTGACAGGTTCGATTGTTTATACGGTGCTCATTGTTCTCTTTACCTTCTTCTACGCATTTGTTCAGGTTAACCCTGAAAAAGTTGCTGAGAACTTGACCAAACAAGGGAGTTATATCCCAGGTGTTTGGCCCGGTAAAGGTACCGAGAAATATCTCTCCGGCGTATTAATGCGACTATCGACTGTCGGTGCGTTGTTCTTAGGGGTAATTGCATTATTACCTCAATTAGCAGCAAACCTCGGTGGTCTACCTCAATCAATTGGTTTAGGTGGGACTAGTTTACTAATCGTCGTTGGTGTGGCGCTTGAAAGCACACGTCAACTCGAAGGTTTACTCATGAAACGGAAATACGTTGGCTTCATTCGATAAGCAATTATCGTTTAAAAAGTATTGAATCCTTGTTTTAAATAGGAGGCAAAGGCATGAATCTCATGTTAATGGGACTTCCCGGCGCTGGTAAGGGAACACAAGCTGAAAAGATTGTTGACACTTATCATATTCCACACATCTCAACTGGTGATATGTTTAGAGCTGCTATGGCAGATCAAACAGACCTTGGTGTTAAAGCTAAGGGCTTCATCGATAAAGGTGAATTGGTACCAGATGATGTGACAAACGGAATTGTCGAGGAACGTCTTTCACAAGCAGATACTAATGTAGGTTATCTTCTTGATGGATTTCCTCGGACACTTGACCAAGCGGATGCTTTGGCAGTGATCACTGATAAATTGAACAAACCTTTAGATGGTGTGATCAACATTGATGTTGATCCTGAAATCTTGGCTGATCGTTTATCTGGTCGCTTCATTTGTAAAACTTGTGGTGCAACGTACCATAAGCTTTACCATCCAACTCAAGTGGAAGGCACATGTGATCGCTGTGGCGGCCACGTCTTCTTCCAACGAGAAGATGATAAACCTGAAACGGTTAAGAATCGCTTAAAGGTCAATATCGAAATGAATACACCTTTACTTGATTTTTATGAAAAACGTAACCTGCTTTACACGGTAGATGGGAATCAAGAAATTGATGACGTGTTCGCTGCCGTTAAAAAAGTACTTGATACCATTAAAGACTAGTCATCAACTCAAGTGATCTTTTAGGTCATTATTCACGTAAAAGCCTGACTTGTGGTTAATGACTAAGTACTCAGTGCTTTTAAAAATTTAATGCTTGTGATATAATATCTCGGTATGACACTAGGGTGAGTGCGGAGAGCTCTCACCATTTTTCTGTATGAATTTTCATAACCACAAGGGGGTACTTTTGCGTGGCAAAAGATGACGTCATTGAAATTGAAGGTAAAGTAACTGATACTTTACCAAATGCAATGTTCAAAGTAGAACTTGAAAATGGTGCTGTGATTTTGGCACACGTTTCAGGTAAAATCCGTAAGAATTACATCAAGATTTTACCAGGAGACCGTGTGACAGTTGAACTATCACCATATGATTTGACTAAGGGACGAATTACGTATCGCTTTAAATAGGCGTAAGGATCATATCAAGGAGGTCAGTCGATATGAAAGTAAGACCATCAGTAAAACCAATGTGCGAACATTGTAAAGTTATTAAACGAAAAGGCCGCGTTATGATTATCTGCGCAGCTAATCCAAAACATAAACAACGTCAAGGTTAATTAATAAGCAGGAGGTGCAAGAATGGCTCGTATCGCAGGTGTGGATTTACCACGTGATAAACAAATTGTGATTGCTTTAACTTATATTTTCGGAATCGGAAATACAACTGCCGTTAAAGTCTTGGCTGATGCTGGCGTCCCAACAGACGTCCGTACACGCGATTTAACGCCGGATCAAGAAGACAAGATCCGTGCAGCATTAGATACAGTTAAAGTTGAAGGCGATCTTCGTCGTGAAGTTAGCTTAAACATCAAACGTCTACAAGAAATCGGTTCTTATCGTGGCATGCGTCATCGTCGTGGTTTACCAGTTCGTGGTCAAAACACGAAGAACAACGCTCGTACACGTAAAGGTAAGAAAGTTTCTATCGCAGGCAAGAAAAAATAATCAGTAAAAGGAGGTTATAATTTATGGCAAACAAGAAGAATGCACCACGTAAGCGTCGTGTAAAGAAAAATATCGAAGCTGGCGTAGCACATATTCACTCAACATTTAACAACACTCTTGTAATGATCACTGATCCTAACGGGAATGCTGTTGCATGGTCATCTGCTGGTTCATTAGGTTTCAAAGGTAGTCGTAAGTCAACACCTTTTGCTGCTCAAATGGCTGCAGAAGCTGCTGGTAAAGAAGCCATGGAACATGGTATGAAATCTATTGAAGTTGCTGTTAAGGGACCAGGTTCTGGTCGTGAAGCTGCAATCCGCTCATTACAAGCAACTGGTTTAGAAGTTACTGCTATTCGTGACGTCACACCAGTTCCTCATAATGGATCTCGTCCTCCAAAACGCCGTCGTGTTTAGTCTGGGCTACGCTTCATTTTGAGACAAACTGAAACGTGTTCACGTATAAACACTTCTCGTTTTGAAAGGGGTAAAAGATAAGAATGATCGAATTTGAAAAACCAAACATTACAAAGGTTGATGAAAGTACTAACTACGGTAAATTCGTTGTTGAACCACTTGAACGTGGCTATGGTACGACTTTAGGTAACTCTTTACGTCGTATCTTATTGGCATCTTTACCTGGTACTGCTGTCACAGATATCCAAATTGATGGTGTCTTACATGAATTTTCAACAATTGATGGCGTCCTAGAAGACGTGACACAAATCATCTTGAATATCAAAAAATTAGCACTTAAATTGCACGTTGAAGAAGACAAAACGATTGAGATTGACGTTAAGGGACCAGCAACAGTTACTGCTGCTGATATCATTTCGGATGACGATGTTGAAGTCTTAAATACTGATCAATATATTTGTACAGTAGCTGAAGGCGGCAATTTCCACGTGCGAATGACAGTTAAAAAAGGCCGTGGTTATGTTGCTGCTGTTCAAAACAAGTCAGACGATATGCCAATTGGTGTTTTACCAATCGACTCAATTTATACCCCAATCAGTCGTGTCAACTATCAAGTAGAAAGTACACGTGTTGGTCGTCGTAACGATTTCGACAAGTTAACACTTGATGTTTGGACAAACGGTTCCATCAGTCCTAGAGAAGCTATTAGCTTAGCTGCGAAGATTATGACAGAGCATTTGGCAATCTTTGTAGATCTTACTGATGAAGCGAAGAATGCTGAAATCATGGTCGAAAAAGAAGAGACGCATAAAGAAAAAATGCTTGAAATGACAATTGAAGAGTTAGATTTATCAGTACGTTCATACAACTGTTTGAAACGCGCTGGTATCAACACTGTTCAAGAGTTAACTGACAAATCAGAAGCAGATATGATGAAAGTTAGAAATCTTGGTCGCAAGTCGTTAGAAGAAGTTAAGAACAAGTTATTTGATCTTGGCTTAGGCTTACGCACAGAAGAATAAACTGATAAGAAGGAGGGACTCCATTCATGAGTTATCGTAAATTAGGTCGTACAAGCTCTCAACGTAAAGCAATGTTACGTGATTTGACTACAGATTTAATCATCAATGAACGTATCGTTACTACTGAAGCTCGTGCCAAAGAAATTCGTAAAACAACTGAAAAAATGATCACTTTAGGTAAACGCGGTGATTTACATGCTCGTCGTCAAGCTGCAGCATTCGTTCGTAACGAAGTAGCTGATATTCGCGAAGAAGACGAAGCAGTAATCGTTCAATCTGCTTTACAAAAGTTATTTAGTGACATTGCTCCACGTTATGCTGAAAGAAATGGTGGTTACACACGTATTCTTAAAACAGCCCCTCGTCGTGGTGACGGTGCATTAATGGTTATTATTGAACTTGTTTAATAATAAAAAATGATTTCTAGGTCATTTGATCGATGAGACAGGGCGTTATGATGATGGCATTTGTTTGCCAAGTCTAGTTCTAAGGTTATGTTAGCACCACAGCATAGCTTTCATCGATTGATGATTTACATAATAAAACGTCTAATTCTGTTGACAGAGTTAGGCGTTTTTTGTGTTAGGTGGATTTATAAACAGAGCGACTTACACAGCCACTTTAAGGGGATTCTATGATAAAATAGAGGGTAGTTTCGCAGCCCTAGAAGCAAGTGGTTGGGCGGTTTTAGTAGAAACGTGCCTTTCAAAGCTGCCTCTTGTGCTTAGCTACGCATCGCAAATAATCGACTGCGTCGCTTATTCACGATACTATGCTAATGCTCAGAGCCAAAACGCTTTGACGGCACTCTTATCGAAAACGTGCCCTTTCAAGCAACTTTTTCCGTCTAGCGACATCAGTCAAGTCAACGATTACATCGTTAATTCACCTGATTATGCTATACTCAGAAGCTACCGCTTGAAATGGCACTCTAAATCATGAAATTAGGTATTCTCAATGGATGAAAATAAAATCATAGAAGTGGCACATTTAAAATATGAATATCCGCAGGCGAATCGGTTGGCCCTTAATGATTTATCGGTCAGCATCAATGCTGGGGAGTGGGTCGCAATTATTGGTCATAATGGGAGTGGCAAGAGTACATTTGCCAAATCCTTGAATGGCTTATTAGATTTACAGTCAGGAAGCATTACGATTGACGGTTTGCCTTTATCGATTGAAACGGTTTGGGATATTCGCCGTAAAATCGGTATGGTTTTCCAAAACCCAGATAACCAATTTGTTGGTGCGACGGTCGAGGATGATGTCGCGTTTGGCCTTGAAAACCAAGGGATTGAACGGACTGAAATGCAGCGGCGGGTTCAAGATGCAGTTGACCGCGTTGGCATGACCCAATTTATGACGCGCGAACCAAGTCGTTTATCTGGTGGTCAGAAGCAACGAGTGGCATTAGCGGGCATTATTGCCCAACAACCTGAGATTCTCATTCTCGATGAAGCAACGAGCATGCTTGATCCTAAGGGGCGCCAAGAAGTCCTCGAGACGATTCACACGTTGAAACAAGAAACGAATATGACTGTGCTTTCAATTACCCATGATATTGACGAAGCGGCTAGTGCGGATCGGATCGTCATGTTGGATAAGGGACAAGTGATTGATCAAGGCACACCAGCCGAAATCTTCGCATACGGTCAACGATTGCTCGACCTTGGGTTAGATGTGCCGTATCCCGAGAAACTCAAAGCAGCACTTACTAAGCTTGGTGTACCGATGCCAGCTGACTACCTCACAACGGAAAGGATGGTTGATCATCTATGGACATTACATTCAAAGATGTAAGTTATACGTATCAACCCGGGACACCTTTTCAAGGGATTGGGTTAAAACACATTAATTTAACGATTGAATCAGGCTCTTATACGGCATTAATCGGCCATACCGGCAGTGGCAAATCGACGTTGTTGCAACACTTGAACGCGTTGTTGAAACCGACTGAAGGGGTCGTGCAGATTGGTGACCGCCAGATCACACCTGAAACAAATAACAAAAACTTGAAGGTCATCCGCCAAAAAGTCGGCATGGTCTTCCAATTCCCAGAAAGCCAATTATTTGAAGCGACGGTTCAAAAGGATATTGCCTTCGGGCCCCAAAATTTCGGTGTGCCTGAAGCTGAGGCGCTCGAACGGGCTAAAGCGATGGTCGAACTGGTTGGTTTACCGGAAGCTGTTTTAGAACAATCACCGTTTGATCTATCCGGTGGTCAGATGCGCAGGGTCGCAATTGCCGGTGTCTTGGCTATGCAGCCAGAAGTCTTAATTCTCGATGAACCAACAGCTGGACTCGATCCAGTCGGGCGTCGGGAAATGATGGGCTTGTTTGAAAAATTACACCGCGAACAAGGCATGACGATTGTGATGGTCACGCATCAAATGGATGATGTGGCCAACTATGCGGATCATGTCGTTGTCTTGGAAAATGGGGGGATTGCCAAGAGTGGGACACCACGCGAAATTTTTGCGGACCCTGAGTGGCTAACGTCTAAACAATTAGGGCTGCCAACCACGACGCAGTTTGCCCAAGCATTAATCAAGAAGGGCTTCGTGTTCCCCAAAGTACCGTTAACAGAACACGAATTGGCAGCGATGTTGCGCGATCAGTTACCACGGGAAGTAGGTGGCGCTAATGAATAAACTAATCTTAGGCCGCTATATTCCAGGAGATTCAATTCTCCACCGAATGGATCCACGGGCGAAGTTAATCGCCAGTTTCTATTACATTGGGATCATTTTCTTAGCACGCTCATGGCCAGCTTATCTCTTATTATTTGTTTTCACGATGGCCTTAATTCTAATTTCGAAAATTAAACTCAGTTTCTTCTTGAAAGGGGTGCGACCATTATTGTGGCTCATCCTCTTTACCGTTTTACTTCAAATCTTTTTCACGCGTGGGGGGACCGTCTATTGGCAATGGGGCTTTTTGAGCCTGACCAAGTTCGGGTTACTCAACGGGGCGTACATCTTCATGCGCTTCGTGTTGATTATCTTCATGTCGACACTCTTAACGCTGACGACACCACCGTTATCATTAGCGGATGCGATCGAATCGATTCTGAAGCCGTTAAAAGTCATTCACTTCCCAGTCTATGAAGTCGCATTGATGTTATCAATCGCGTTGCGCTTCGTACCGACGTTGATGGATGAAACGACGAAGATCATGAATGCGCAGCGTGCGCGGGGTGTTGATTTTGGAGAAGGTAGTCTCTTACAACAAATGAAATCCATTATCCCCATCTTAATTCCACTATTTGTCAGCAGCTTCAACCGGGCTGATGACTTAGCGACTGCCATGGAAGCCCGTGGCTATCAAGGTGGCGAAGGCCGCAGTAAATACCGGGTCCTAAAATGGCAAACAAGAGACACACTCGCGTTTGTCGCAATGGCGGTATTAACGGTTGGGTTAGTAATCTTACGTTAATGAACAATAAAAAAAGCATTGTCTATAAAATAACCTCAAAAGGGTGATTTTATGGATGATGCTTTTTTAGTATCGACGGTTAATTATTTCTAATCCTATCATGAATCCTGAAAACCACCACGATAATAGGATTTATATAAGGGTTAGATTATATTTACATGTCTCAAAATATAATGGTGAACAAGTTAAAAAAATAACATGCTCGGAAGGAGTAATTTAAAAAAAGTTTATTTTTATAACGCTTACAGTGGCAACGAGTTTGGTAACATCAGTAAAAACTAATGTAAAATATCACTTGCACCATCGAAAAATAGATGATACATTGTTCACATAGCAAAGGCAATTAACGTCATTGACTAATAAGCGTCGCTGCTAAAAAATAAAAAACGCACATGGAGGCGAAAATTATGATTAAGAGTACAAAAATGGTTAGTGTATTATTAGCATCATCAACAGTGTTGGGTTTGATGGTGAGTACGGGTGTTGCAACAGTACGGGCCGCAGATAATGGTTCAGCGAGAACAACGCAAAAGGTGGATACGAACGCACAATCTAAGATTGCAGATCCAAAAGCGGGCATCGGATTCTTAACGGAAGGATCAACAACTTTTGAAGGATCAAATATGTTAGAGGGTGTTCATCTATCAAATGACTTTTCATTAACTTCTGGTACTTTACAGATTTCATATACCGGTAAGACAACTGTAGCTCTTGCGGTAGGTGAGAAAACAAAAACTCAGATCGTAATGCCCGATGAATTTAAAGCGTTAATGAATAAAACAACAGCGGATGGTAAAACATTCTTAGATTATATTGAAACATCAAGTTACTTCTACGCACCAAATAACCAAGTTGGTCAGCCACAGAAATATACTTATAAGCGCGAAGATATTTCATACGATCGTACGAATAACATCTTAGTCTTCCAAAACAAGATTGGCCTATACAATATTTTCAACAATCAAACACTTGAATCACATATCTATATCGATTTAGGTCAAGCAATTACAGATTTAGGCGAACGAATTCCGGATGCATATAACAACTCGTTCTATCAATTTCAATCAGTTGTTACATCGACAGAAGCAATTCCAGATTGGAGCTTAATCGGGGAGGCAGAATCTGAAGGTAAGATTAACTGGGATAAATTAGATAAAGGATGGACAATTATTAACCAAGTGCCAACAATCCACACACCAGTTAAGGATACAGATAAGCAAGTAATTGGTGGGAACGCACCAGCTGGTTCAACGGTTAAGATTCGCGCTAACTCAGAAGATGGTGAAGTGATTGGAACAGCAATTGCTGGCGTCGATGGTACTTACATTGCTAATATTATCCAACAAAAAGCCGGCACGAAACTATATGCTGACCAAACAACGGCATTAGGCACTAAAGGGTTTGGAACCGCAATTGTGGAACATGATAATGCAGTGCCACCAGCACCATCATTAGATGGAACGAAAGTTAAGTGGGGTACAACTGTAAATGGAAAAATTAGTACACCAGGACATACAATTGAAGCGGTTGATATGTTTACAAACGAAAAATATAATGTGACTGTTAGTGAAGATGGTTTATCATTCACATTTGATACATCACAAATTGACAAAGCTAATTTACCAACAAATGTTGCTTTCACGGAACATAATGGTGATCAAGTAAGCGACAAATCAATCTTGTTAGTTATGCCAACAGCATAACCCTAACTCTTAAAATTAAATAAGCATAAAAAAAGGAACTCATCACTGTGAAAGTGATGAGTTCTTTTTTTGTGCTTATCTGGAATTAATAAATTCGGTTTGGACTAGGCGTAATTTAACATTTGGAATTATTCGTTAAGTTAACTTGTATCAACATACTGAATTATTTCATTCCTCAAATGATATCTAATAAATGGCTAATTGGAGAAATACGATAAAAATAGCCTGTATGTGATTGATTTAACGGCTATAATAAGCTGTAATTTTTTAATTCTATAATTAGTTAAAATGGGAAATTAAAATTAAAAGGGCTAATTCATAAGGTTTATAGCTATATTTTAACGTAAAAAGAATTTTTTAATTAATAAAGATGAGAACCACAACTCTTGATTTGTGAATCATTAACTCTAGAGTTAGTTTACACCATTGTTTAATAGCGTGCAAGGTAATTAATGTAATTATCTATTTTTTTTAATGTTATTCTAACGGGCTTTATAAAAATTAATAACTTGTTCTGTTAACGGGGGTGTTAATTACGCTTTGTCAACAATTGCTTTTTTGGATAAAACCATAACTCAAGAGTTATGGTTTTTGTTTAAAATATTTGAACTAGCGCTGTAGCAGCTAGGGCGAGTCTTAAGGATACGCAGACGGTTACATAACGTAACAGAGCACTACGGGAGGACATTTAGCATGAAGAAGCGAATTATCTATAGTTTATTAATAATTTTTCTATTGATGACAACGGTGGTTCAATCACTAGGCGCTGTATTAGCGACCTCATCAACGCAAGACAGTGATAATAGTGTGAAGACGTCTAAAATAGTAGATAGCAGTAAAGCAATTACGCAAGTCAGTGGGTCTTCTCAACTTCGTAGCAGTAGTCAAAGTGTTGTTCAGTCATCTAGTGAACAACAAACTTCTAAGAAGAGTGAGTCTAAGAAAAGTAGTGGAAAAAAAGCATCATCGAAGAAACAAGTTAAGTCCGTTTTAATTCAACCGCGGGAGGTTACCGATGATACTGATTATCAATATCCTGATTTCAGTAAGACGTTATCATCACAAAAAGGTGTAATTACCGTTAATTACGATGACACTGGGAACGCTCATACATCGGTTGCGGATGACTCCGGAACATTGGTGCCAGATGATTCGTACAATGAAATTCCTTATCCAAATAACGCGTTTCCAAGTTTTATTCCAGGTGTTTCGACTGAGACGTTACATGGTAAATTAGCAACGGCCAAGAATCATCAGCTCTCAGGAGAAGGTTTAAATGGGGATGAAGATTATATCTATTATACGAAAGTCATGACTTTCCGTGACGAAAACGGGAAACAACACTGGATTGATGTGAAGCAGAAATTCATGGGCCTTGAAAAGCATGGCTGGTATAATGACTGGCTACAATATAAAGCGAAAGGGTATAAATCTACCTCTTTAGATGGCCTATTTGTGACCAATTGGGGCCTCGGTTACGGTCTAGGTTCAAATACTAATAAGAGTGAACAAGGGTTATTCGGGATTGGGAGTACTTTGAAGTTGGACGGGTTTAGAGCCGCTAAAATGACTTCGCCAGCTGGTGCTACACTCTCTAATTATGCTAAAGCTGATCTCAAGTACCGACAAGCTGCAAAGGTTAAACTGGAATTTTATGATAATGAAACGGGTAAACCGATTACGATTTCTGGCTTCTTCACAGTTGCCGATTTAGATCACCGCGATTTTCTACAATTTTCTAGAGATAGTAATATTCAAAGCGTTTATGTCACAAATAATACGATTTCTAATAATATATTAAAAGGAACATTTAATCCTGCATCGGATCCGTCAACTGTGATTGTTAATAGTATCGGGAATAATGAATATACTGATAGAAATGGGAATTTTGCTAATAACTATGGCGAATGGGGCGACGAAAATGAAGTTATTAACCCCGACAATACAGATGCTTGGGCAACCATTACCTTCAATAAGACACAATCTGTCGAATATGCGGTTTCAGATTGGCAACGGATGGATTTCTTAGCAACAGCGCTTGTACCAGTGGCGTTTTCTGCACCCGGGAAGTCAGGCGATGGCGATGAATGGAATCAAGATTGGGATGACAATAATATTAACTATAATGTTGTTGCAACCTTACCATATCGTGGGAGTAAGATTAAGAATCCGCAACATGGTAATTTGGAAAGTGACACAATTAGTACCTTCCATCCAACAACCAAGTTTGAACTAACCGATCCGATTAATAAAAACTTAAAAGTCGATAAAGTAACGATTATGCAAGATGGGGTAACGGATGTAACCGCCAATTTCGATATCGATACGACTGGTAATAAGGTTGTTGCAAAAGCCAAAGCTGATTTTTTAAGCAAGGAAGATAACTACGCTAAAACGTATGATATGAAGGTTGAAACATCAGTTGCAGCCGATGCTGATTTAGGTAGCTTACCAACTGAAACGGCAACGGATGATAAGGGCGTCAAACATACGTATGCCAAGATTGCCAATACCGCACACTTAGATGTTGTTAAAGTGGCTGGTGCAACAGCGGAAGGCTGGGATAGTAATGAAGCCTATGGGCATGTTAAGATTCCAGACCCTGTCCGTGAAGTTCAAGATATGAAACAAGAAATCAAGAACGAAGATACGGCTGGTGAAGACTGGCAACCGATTGTCGATGATACATCAACAACCGCAGGTCATGTGGGTGATAAAATTGGTTATCGCTTCTCTTTCAAAGCTAAAGATTCAAATACAGCAAGCATTACGGATGCTTCAATCAATGCGATTTCGGTCAACACCGGGATGAGTGCACCAACTAATGCGAAAGTGACTGTCGGTTCAACAACAACGGATGGTACGGTTGTTGAGGGGTCAAAAGCTGGTGTTTATTCAATTAAAATTGATACACCAATCAAAAAAGGCGAGATAGTCACGGTAACATTCGAAAGAACCGCTAATAAAACCGGCTTGTTGTATCTGCAAACCGGCTTTCTAAAGGCTGCGTCCTTAACTGCTGCTCCTGACGGTCATAATTTAGTGCCGGATGGCTATCTATTTAATCCGGCTGTTATCACTATAACGGCTGCTAATAATACAGCTGATATTCAACAATTTATTAAAAACAGAAGTGTTGCTGCTGAAACATGGAAGGGACCTGGTATTGGCGACGATAAAGCCGAAACGAGTGGCGTTCCTGGAAATATCATCGATTATAAATTTGTGATTAAACCTGGTGCGAAGAATGGCGCTGCTTTAGCAGCAACTGCCTTGAAAGATATCACGATGAAAGAATCAGGTGGGATGACGTTGGTCAATCCAGAAGGTTCGGCGGACGATACCAAGCAAGTAAAAATAACAATTGATGGTTCAGCGCCAATCTATATAAGTGGTAATCCGATTGGTAACGGTGCAGAACTTAACGATATTGTTGATCCGCTTGAAAAAGGCAAAGGGATGACGATTGAGTATAGTGCCAAGATTAATGATAGTGCCTATACACAAAATGTGACCAACGATGCTAACTTCTACGCATCAAACCTAACGGGTGATATGCCAGCGACCTCAACAGTTGCTGATAAGGCGCACAAAACGGCGGCTAACCAATCAATTTTGCACATTAAGAATCAACGTGAAATTGAAGATATGAAACAAAAGATTAAGAATAAAACGGCTGGTGAAGATTGGCAATATGATGATACCAAGGACCCTAAAGCGGAAACTGAAGGTAAAATCGGCGATGAAATTGCTTATGAATTCTCATTTACGGCGAAATCAGACAATACAGCTGATATTGAAGGGCAAATTTTGAATGCAATTGGGATTCAAAAAGCTGATCAATTAACAGCGCCAACTAACTTGAAAGTGACAACAGGCGCAAGTGATACACCGATTGCTGCAACGCTAGGCGGTTCTGGTGAAGATAGTTACACAGTGACATTAGCTAGTGGCAAGGGTATTAAGGCGGGCGATGTTGTCAAAGTTTATCTGGAAAGAACGGTTAAAGATACAGCGGTTGCAGGTGATCAGTATATCCAATCAGGGTTTACAGGTGATAGCCTTTCAGCTGATACAAACGCTCCTTTTAATAAGGCGTATTTAAATATTATTGCACAACACAATACAGCAACAGTTGCGCAAACCGTTCATAATATTACGCGACCAGCAATGGATACAATAGGTGATGATACTAAAGCATCCGGTGTATTGGGTGATTTAATTAATTATCAATTTACAATTGATGTGCCAAAAGGGAATGATGAAGCGTTATTAGATGCCAAATTACAAGATATCAATAATGCGATTAACAATGAACCATTCTTACTTGATTTGGTACCAGGGACCTTGAAAGCGACGATTAATGGACAGCCGATTGCGACAGCACCGTCTGAAGCTGAATTCTTAAATAATAAGAATGGGACGGTTAAGCTCGCATCGACGTTGATTAACGGCATCGATCAAAAGATTGTGATTTCCTATCAGATGAAGATTGGGATGGAACCCATAGTAGACGATTCTGTTGATGTTCAAAATGACGCTAACTTCTATGCAAGCAATTTAACTGGCAGCGGCACTTTCCCAGGAAATCAACCGGCAGATCCAAGTCATTTGATTCCAGCTAACGCGACACATTTGATTATCAAGAAAACACAAGTACAAGTTTCAAATCTAAAACAAACAATTAGTAATACAACAAAACCAGCTAATGATCAGAATGATGCAACGACTAAAGAAGCAATCGAAACATCCGGGAAGATGGGCGATACAATTCGCTATACCTTCAAGGGTGAAACTACAACGGGTAATACCGAAGTTCTTAAACAAGTTGCCATCAAGAATATCAAGTTAACTGAAGCAAATGCGGTCGATGCAACCGATACGATGACTTTCGCTGAGAAATCAATGAACATCACGGTTGATGACACGGTTGTCATGAGTAACGGTAACATGACTGGTAATAGTGTCGATGTGGCGTCAACCGTAAAAAAATCATTTAAGGTAACTTACCTCATGAAGATTAAGACTAATGAGACGAAGACAATCTTTAATGATGGTAATCTGACAGCAACACGCTTGGATAATACAACTGGTAATTCAGAAGCGTTCAATCAAACGAAATTGAACGTGGTGCCACAAGTTAACCATGCTACAATTCAGCAGTTTATTAGAAATCCGGCAACAGCTCTGCCAGGACAAGCATGGTTTGGTCCAGGATTTGGAGATGGTAAAGCTGAAACAACTGGGAAACCTGGCGATTACGTCACCTATCGGTTTGATATCACATTACCAACTGATAGTACATCAGGAAAGTATACGAATGATGCAGCTTTAACAAATGCGGCTATTCAAGATATTACGATGAATGTGCCGGATGATTTGGAATTAGTATCACTCGAAGGCTATCCAGATAAACAGATTCAAATCAGTTATGGCGGAACGATTGTGCGTTCCACGGTGTCAGGGACGTTAGCAACGCTTAAAGATATTGCTTTGAAGAGTCCGCTTGATGCAGATAAAAAAGTAATGGTTCAATATCGAGTTCAAGTTAAGGACAATGCTAAAACGCAAGATGTCACGAACGATGCTAACTTCTACGCTGATAACTTAACCGGTGATTTAACGGATAAGACGGTTGCTAACTATCAATATAAGACGAAGGCTAACCAATCGAAGTTGAAGATTCGGAATAAAAAAGAAGTTAAGCTCGAACAAACGCTCAAGAATACAACAACAGAAGATACATCAGCGTCAACGGATCCTAAATATCCTGATAAGGATGGTTATCGTGTAGAAACAACTGCCGGTAAAGGAGACGTCATAGATTACCGTTATAAGGTAACGGCAGCAGCTGATAATACGGGAAACATCACTAATATGAAAGTCAACACGATTACGATGAAGAAATCGGATAAGCTTTCGTTTAGTGATCCCGATACGGGTAAGGACTACCCATTGATTGTTAAAATCAGCAAAGCTGATGGGACAAATGAAACAACTGATACGGGCGCAACGTTTAGCAGTGATCATCAAACAATCACACTTTCGCAACCGCTGAAGCCGGGATATGTGGCAACTATCAGTTATAAAATGCAAGTGACTGCTAGTGTCGATGATAATACTTTGGCAGCAGATAAAGTTGTGACAAACGATGCTAAATTAACAGCGGACGAATTAACAGAAACTAAGACGACGTCAACTGGTACTGAAAATGTCTTAATTGCTGGTAATACGATGGATTTCAATCAAACGATATTGAATTTGAAGAAGAATATTGGTGAAATCATTATCCGTTATGTTGATTTAGAAGATAACGATTTAAGTCAGCCAACCTATATTGCCACTGAAGTTGATGAAAAAGGCACTTCAGGTGTTAAATTATCAACTGTTAACTCAGCGCGAGTAGCACCTAAGCTAATCGATGGGTACACAATTCATGCAGTAACGGAAGATGCTGATTTGACGAATGCTAACTGGTCTAAAGCGTATAAGGATGACCCTGTCTTTACGGATAAGGTTCGGACAATTACGTACGGCTATTATAAGCGAATGCTTTCAGTTGAAGCGCCAAGTTATTGGGATTTTGGTACTCATAATCGGACGCAAACAGATAGCACCTACTATTTAGAAGATCGCAAGACACCACAAGCCGTTAAAGTAACTGATCATTACGGTGTTGATTCGTGGCAATTGCAAGTAGCACAAGAAAAACCATTTACGGATGATCGTAAACAAGTTTTGAAAGATGCAGAACTAGAATTTAAAAATGGGACTGTTATTGCGGACGCTGGTAACACGACGCCAAATCAAGCAATGTCTTCAATTGATAGCTTCAACTTAAAGTCTGGTGATACTGTCAAGAATTTGATGACCTATACGAAGTCTGGTATTTTCCAGAATGCTGATGTTGATCAAGATAAAAGTAGTGAAACCAATCGCTATAGTGATGATCAAGGTAAGGGGAGCTGGTACTATCAATTCGGCAACAAGCAAAATGCTGATATCAGCATTGGCTTACATGTCCCAGACACAACTAAACGGGATGATACAACCTATACAACGACTTTAGATTGGACATTAACGGTTGCACCATAGGAGGAAGAAAATCGTGTTTAGAAAACGATTAGTAAGAAATGTAATTTTAGGCTTGGCGCTAGGTGTCTTGGGTGGATTTGCGCTATCGCAACAAGTTCAAGCGGACTCAAATGCTGAAAAAGCAGATTTTGAAATTCAACCAATTATGCCAGAAGGCCAAGTTGATACAAGTTTGAATTATTTTGATGTTAAGTTCAAACCAGGAACAACACATACCATTAAGATGCGTGTCCAAAATTTTACGGATAAGAAAATTACGATCAAGAATGAATTCCAAAATGGGATGACTCAAATGGGTGGGGATATGAAATTTCAGACGCCTACTAAAGGGTTAGATCCAAGTGATAAAATCCCACTAACAACAATTGGTGCTGTTCGAAAATCAGATCGTGTCCTTCATTTAGGTCCGCAGGAAACGACGGTGATTCAAGCGACAATCAAGATGCCGGAAGATAACTTTAGCGGCATGATCTCTGGTGGGTGGCACTTCATTGAATACCGAGATAATAAAACCGATGAACAAACAATCTCGAGTAATTACGCGTATATGATTAGTGTCGTTTTAAGAGGTTCACATTACAAGGTTTATCCAGAATTAAAATATGATTCGACCAAACCGATTTTGTACAATAGTCGACCTGCGATGGGCGTTAAGCTTCGCAATCCGCAACCGATGGTTCTGAAGAATGTTCATTTTAAAGCGGTCGTCTCAAAAAAAGGTATTTTCTCTGATAAACGTCTTTATGAAAAAGAAGGTTCAAGCATTGCGCCTAATTCATCTGTAACGCTTCCAATTTCATGGGAGTATAACAATATGAAGGCCGGAACATATCAAGTTTCGGTAAAAGTTACTGGCGAAAATCTTTGGAATAAATTACCGATGTCTTGGACTTTTAAAAAGACGTTAAAAGTATCGAAGGAAGCTGCAGCCGACTTGAATAAACGTTCTATTCAACGACCAACTAATAAATGGTTGTATGTCATGGCAGCCAACGGTGTCTTGCTGTTAGTTGCGGCATATGGCCTCTATAAAGTTATTAGGATTGGTTAATGCCATGCGGAAATACTGGCGTTATGTATTAATAATAACCATGCTGGTGGGTATGGTGTTGACACTAGGAGTTGGGCAAGTACAGGCGGCTAAAAAGAAGAGTACCATCAAGCTTCCGACAGCTAACAAGGCGACCTTTATGTTAATGCCGGAATTACCAAAAGACAATATCGGCGGTAAGCAGTTAGGGTACTTTAACCTTCATGTAAAGCCTAATCAGACAAAGACGGTGCGCATTAAAGTTTATAATCCGACTGAACATACGATTAATATCTATGGTCAGGTAAAAGATGCAACAACAAATGATAAGGCGACAGTTGATTATCTAGGCTCCCATCCGATTAACAGACAACTTTTGAAACAACCGGGAAGTCAGTTAGTGACTGTTCCTAAGAAGACGAGCTTGCCAGCTGGTGCCACTAAGCGAATTGTCATTAAAATTAAAACAAATGATAGCTTTAAGGGGACTAAAGCAACGGCGATTAATTTAAGTGCCAATCAATTTAATCAAAAATCAGCAGTGAAAAATGCCTACCGTTATGCGATTGGGTTAATTCTAAATGGTCAAGTCGTTAAAAAAAGCGACTATGATCATTTGAAATCACCGTCAATTAAAACGCGCTTCACTAAAGCAAATAAAGCTGCGATTAGTATTAAACTCAATAATCCTGATCCGATGTACCTCGAAAAAGCGAAGATTAAAGTTAAATTGCAGAATCAAAAATGGCAATTTATCCAATACACAACAACTGTCAAAAACGGTAAGATTGCACCAAAAACGAGTTTCTATGTTGATCTATTGCTTGGGGGGAAACGGTTGGTGCCAGGGACATATAATATGATTCTGACAATGCACAGCAATCAGTACAGTAAGACACTGCGTAAAGAGGTTTTGATTACGGCTTCGCAAGCCAAATATATCAATAGTCTGAATGCGGCCTATCTTAGAAACCGTAATTGGATTCTAGGTGGGATAGCGGGTGTATTAGTAATAATCGGTGGTATTTTGATTAGAGTATACCGAGTTAGAAGACGAAAGAGGGATCTCCATGCAAAGAATGGTAAATAAATTTGGTTATAAAAAGACGAAATGGGGCATGATTGCGCTAGTAACGATACTATCAATCACGCTCATTGCAACTGGCATCATGGCAGCTCTTGTTTACCATAGTTATAACGTCTATACGACGATTACAATGTAGTTGTTGGACGGGTTTTAAACGTACCACATAAAAAAGGTTATAAACACTAAATATTGTATTGACTATATATGATATTAGTGATATAATAAAAAAGCGCTTCATGCGCTAAAAATTCTAGGGAGGAATTTCTCATGAAATTCACAAAATTAACAAGCTCAGTATTAGCTGGCGCAACATTACTTTCAATTTTAGCACCAACAGCAACATTTGCTGCAACATCAACAGCAGGTTCACAAGATGCACTTTCAAATGACAATGGTGGCACAAAATTACCACAAACTGACAAAACAGTTGCTGGGATCTCATTTGGTGATAACACTGACAATGGTAACAAAGGGTATTTACGTCTCCAAATGGTGCCACATACATTAGATTTTGGTAACCACAAACTTTTAGATGACTCAAAATTAGACTTTACTGCTGATGGTAAGAACGTTTCATTACCAACAAATAACCTTAAAGCAAGTTATGAAGGTGGCAAGACTAACGAAACTGTTATTTTAAATACATCAGATTCAGAATTATCAAAGGTTAAAGGCACTGCTTGGGCAACCGTTGTTGATAAACAAGTAACACGTAAAGATTCTAAGAGCAATACACAAAATCCTAACAATACAACTGATCCAACAAGTGATTTCTACGATGGTACAACTTCAAAAGCTGGTTCATGGACATTATCAGTTAAATCAGTAGATCCTTTAACAGCTATGGATAATGCTGATCCTTCAAAACCAACTGCCGAAACAATCACAGGTGCTAAGTTAGCATTCGCTAACACACAATACGGTCAAACACAAAAAGTAGCTGAATTAACAAAAGATACACAAGATGCTTCTTATACAACTGATTTAGCAGCAGTTACACCAGCGCCAGCAGTTGCCAAAGTTTCATCAATCAAAGCTAACTTCTCAACTCCATTAACTGCTAGTGGTACAGATGTTAAAGTTGCAGAAGCTAAAGACGGTGAAGGCCAAGGTGCTAACGTCTTCGGTTGGGCTCCAGAAAACATTACTTTAACAATGCCAGAAGGTGCAGAAGTTACAAATGCTATCTACAAAGCTAACTTAACATGGACATTAAGCTCAACAGTTGCATAAAAAAACTTTAATCCAATCTGAAACAGATTAGACTAAAGCTCATAAGTAAAGATATTCGTAAAAGTGGTCGGTAGTTTGCCTTCGAAAACCAACTGCCGATTGCTTTTACATACATAGCTATCATAACACAGAAGCAGGTATTAAATGAAGGTGCCTAGGCTTAGGGGGAACAAAAATGGCGGAGCAACACGAAATTCTAAGTATCAGTGAATGGTATCTTGATGCGCAGCAAAAGATTAACCGGTTGAATAAAGCGAGTGGAGAATACGGCTTAACCTACGATCAATTCCTCGTTTTGGAACAAATCATCGAGCTTGGGAATAACCGACCTGGGCAAATCGCTAAGAAGTTTAACACGTCACCACCAGCCGCTTCACGTAAGTTGAATGCTTTACAAAATAAGCACTATATTATGAAGGCCCACAACATAGATGATGATCAACGAACAGTGCAATTAGAAGTGACCAGAGAAGGCAGAGAGAAGTACGCTGCCTTACGGGATGTGTTATATAAAATTAGTTAATCGTTAAAAAGGGACTGGGATAAGATGACTTTTATCGCAGTCTTTTTTGTTACCTATTAATTGGTGTTTATTTTGGTGAGAGGGTTGCTACTTTTCAGAAAATTGACTAGAATAGATATAATGATTTTGTGAAGTAAGAGGAGAAACGATGACACAACGCTATCGAGTAACGGTCGCCTATGATGGCACTGATTTTGCCGGCTTTCAAGTTCAGCCTAAGCAACGAACAGTTCAAGGCACCTTGGAAAAAGCTTTAACCAAGATGAGTAAGGGCGCCTATATTCAAGTTTACGGTTCCGGCCGAACAGACTCTGGCGTCCACGCTATGGGTCAAGTTGTGCATTTCGACTATCCATCTGAGCTCCCCGCTAAAAGCATGCTACGGGCCTTAAATAGCCTTTTACCGTTAGATATGGAAGTCGTTGATAGCCAATTGGCAGATGCTGATTTTCATGCCCGGTTTTCAACGGTTGGCAAGCGGTATATGTACCGGGTTGACCTGGGCCATTATACTAATCCGTTTAAACGGCGTTATACGGGTCACTATCCTTATCCAATCGATGTTGAACGGATTAAGGCGGCATTGCCCGATGTGATGGGGACGCATGACTATACGAGTTTTGCGGCCGCTGGTGGGGTCATCAAGGATAAGGTCAGAACGATCTATGAAGCAACCGTTGAATACAACGAAGCTGAAAACGAACTCGTTTTCGAATTCCACGGCAATGGCTTTTTATATAATATGGTTCGCATCTTAGTGGCCACTTTATTGGAAATCGGTAACGGTCGCCGCGACGTACATGACTTTTTACGATTGTACGAAGTCAAGGATCGGCAACAGGCGCGCTCAACCGCGCCAGCAAGCGGTTTGTATTTAAAAGAAGTTTATTATAAATAGACTGGAAATATACGAGATTCGATTGACTTAATCAAGAAATTACGGTACTATAGTATCTGGTATTGTTTGCCCCACGATAGGCCCCGGAAACTTATTGAGTGTCAAACAAACACAGAATATTGGAGGAATAAATCGTGCGTACAACTTACATGGCTAAACCAGGCGAAGTAGAACGTAAATGGTATGTGATCGATGCAACAGATATTGCATTAGGTCGTCTATCAACTGTAGTCGCTTCTATCTTACGCGGTAAAAATAAACCAACATTTACACCTAACGTTGATACAGGTGATAACATCATCGTCATCAACGCTGAAAAAATTAAATTAACAGGTCGCAAAGCAACCGACAAGTTATATCATCACCATAGTAATCATCCTGGTGGTTTGAAAACTCGTACTGCTGGCGAAATTCGTGAAAACAACCCAGAACGTTTAATTGAAATGTCAGTTAAAGGGATGTTACCTAAGAACTCATTGGGTCACAACCAATTCTTGAAGTTACACGTTTACGCTGGTGGCGAACACAAACACCAAGCACAAAATCCAGAAGTCTTAGACATTACGGACATTATTTAAGGAGGAAACTATAGTGGCTCAAGTAACTTATAACGGTACAGGCCGTCGTAAAAACTCAGTAGCTCGTGTACGTTTAGTACCAGGTACTGGTAAGATCACTATCAACAACAAAGACGTTGTTGATTACATTCCATTTGCTAACTTGATTTTAGATATGAAACAACCTTTAACAATTACTGAAACAACAGATAGCTATGATATCTTGGTAAACGTTAATGGTGGTGGATTCTCAGGCCAAGCTGGTGCAATCCGTCACGGTATTTCACGTGCCCTATTGACAGTTGACCCTGACTTCCGTCCAGCTCTTAAGAGTGCTGGCATGTTAACACGTGACCCTCGTATGAAGGAACGTAAGAAACCAGGTCTTAAGAAAGCTCGTAAAGCAAGTCAATTCTCAAAACGTTAATATCAATCCGATATTATTCGGTTTTGCAAAACACCCCACAACTTTTGGTTGTGGGGTGTTTTTTGTTAGAATTTTTAATCATAAGAATCTATGCAGAATAGCATTGACATAGGTAATAGATAGTGAATATAATCATAAAGTATTGATACTTAGTTGAATGCAATAATGATTTAGCAAGTGTACTATTGAACTAGTAAGAATTGGGGATACATATGGATAATAGAAATGCTACTAGCAGTTGGAGTGGATACGTATATCAGGGGAGAGTTGGACTATTAGTTGCTTTGAGAAAATTAAGTTTTCTAATTGCAGAGAAGTCTTGTGATGAAATTAAGGAATATTCTCTTATTTTTGAAAATGCGGAGGATTTTGATATACAGAGATCAAATAAAGTAGTATCGCGACATCAGGTTAAATGTTATAAAAATGCTACTACAATGACGCATTATAAAAAAGTATTGAATGTTCAGAAACGCACTTTTTTGAATGGACATTGGACACTAGATGAAGAAGGATTTCAAATAAATGAATTTAAAAGTAACGGAGAATGTATTAAAAATGTTGTCGATGAGGATAATCGCTTTTTACATGTAATAAATGATGTACCTGGATTTGGTTTGTCAGAAGACGAATTTTCTCAATGGAAGAATCAAGAAGCTGGGAGGGGAAACGTAAAATATGTAAGTAACCCAAATGAAATTCGACTTTATGAGTATGAACCAAATAAGAGATACTGTCAGCTGCAGGCAGATAATGAAGATAATGATTTAAAGACCTACTGTGAGTTAGAGATAGCTAAAATTATTAAGTTAAAAAATCCAGAGTTATTAAGTGAACCAGATATTATAGATGTTCGATATAACCAGCTATTGGATATTCTTGATCAAAAAATTTATAGATGCCATATAAATAAAAATGGCACGGTTTACCCGATATTTACATTTCAAGAAATAGTAAATGCTATTTTAAATGATCATTCGATTGAAATAGGAGTTTTAGGTATATTTCGAAAATTAATTTCTAAATATTGGGATGATTATCGAGCAGAATGTTTTAGTGGATTGCGTGATATCTCTAATCAAATTGATGAGTCAGATTTTGAACGAGTGGAAGAGATTTTAAAAGAGATTGTTAGCTTTGATGAAGAAGAACTGAAACAGTTTATTTATCAGATTCAAACGACGAAAAAAAGTTTAGATGTGGTGCTAACCTCGGCTGATCTTAACTCCCTTTGTACAGAATCACAAATGCAACAGATTTTCTTTCAATTGTTGTTGGAAGTAAGAAAAAGCGACTTTTCACTTCAAAATACAACGTATAATAAAGATGGCGGATACGCCGTATCTATAATAAATAAGGATGCAACAGAGATTAAAGTAACAGTCAAAAATATTATTGAAAATAGAGTATTATTACAAAATATATACGAAAAAGACTATCTAATAAA
The DNA here is from genome assembly GCF_049674265.1 of Latilactobacillus parasakei. Taxonomy (NCBI): domain Bacteria; kingdom Bacillati; phylum Bacillota; class Bacilli; order Lactobacillales; family Lactobacillaceae; genus Latilactobacillus; species Latilactobacillus parasakei. Next base: position 1,740,327 of record NZ_CP186861.1, read on the forward strand.
TAAATCTATTAATGATATATTAGTATTAGATTATTTTAGAAATGATAACGTAAAAAAGGCCACTAAGAATTGGGGCGAAAATGTTGATATAGTTCAAAAAATGGATATTAGGGGAGCTAACTTGCAGTTTATTTCTGTAGAAGATGCGATAAAGAAATTGAACGGAGAAAATAATGATTAACTACGTTAAAAAAAATTTAGGCTATTTGAAATATCATAAAAATGAATATGATTTTTATTCTAAAGAAAATGATGATTATTTTAAAATCGACGAATACACAGAGGAGGAATTATTAAATTATTTTCAGACTGAAGTAACAAAAAGGAGTGTAGAAAATTATAAAAGAATGATAGAGGTTAAGGATTCAGCAAAAATAAATTCAATACAAATTATTCTTGTTAAAGTGGATGATTTTGAATTATTTTTTAATAGTAATAAAAATCAGATCATGAAAATTGAAGAGGATCCTTATTATTTTAGAAAATACGTACTGGTGTACACGCAAACATCCTTAGATCAAATTCGTGAATATACGTTATCGGAATTGAAACAATTTGTATTGGAAAATGATAATTATGAGAAGTTTGAACAGGATATTTTCAAAATGCCTGAGTACTTTCTAGCTATGGAGTGCTACATTAAGTTCCCTTTTTTTAATTTACCAGTTCGTGAGGAGAAATATCTTAGCCTAGAAAGCTTAATTATTAGAGAAGTTAATGAAAAAAAACAAAATTTAGTAGCAGAACGTGTTAACAAAATTTTTGAATTTATTGATGATGTTCATAATAGTGAAGACGAAATAGAAAGTCTGGTAGATTCTGAGACAGAATCAAAAATCATCAATTTATTAAAGGAGATTTACTAACCTTATGACCAAAGTTAAACGGATTTATTTACAAAATTTTAAAGGGGTCAAAGGGATAAGAATAATTGATTTAGATTCAGACTCTTCTCTTTTAGTGGGGCCTAATGGGTTTGGGAAGACGACCATTTTTGATGCCATGGAATTGTGTATTACAAATAGTATTTACCGTACTACGGTAACAAAAGTAACAAAAGATTACAAAGATTATTCGAAACCTTTCTTTCAAAATGAGAAGGATAAAGATGTTTGCATCAAAGTTTGGCTTGAAGATGATGGGGGGCATGATTTAATTATTGTAAGGTATTACGATCACAGTAATGATCTAAATTATTCTGGAAGAAAAAATAAGCCGAGCGATTTTGATAAACTTTTCAGATTATATACGCAAGATCCTGATTATTTTGATCAATCAGTCAATCAAAATAATATGCGTACTCTAAACGAAGATCAAATCAGTAGCTATCTAGAATTGGATAAGGATGATTATGATATTTCAAACATCTATAGATTATTCGTCTACTTACAACAAGAAGAAACAACATTTTTTTTGAAACAAGGGGAGAAGGATAGAAAGACTTCGTTAGGATTTTTAGTTGAGAGCTCAAATCAAGAAGACAAGGTAAGCAAATATACAACTCAGATAACTGAGTTCAATAAAGCGTTAACAAAGTTGAGGGATAAGAAAAATAGTTTATTACATATGGACTATTCTCACAATACTCAGTATGAACAAGTATTTCAGTGGAAAGAGGATGAAATACTGGATGTAGTAGATCCTTTTCAACGAATAAGTACTAAGCCAGTGGCTCAGATTAATAAAGAAATAATGGAGATGTTATTGAGCATTAAAGAATTTATTTTGAGTTTTTCTCCAAAGGAATATCAAAAGAAAATAAAAGATGATTACTTTATGCGTCAAGTACAATCCAATGATTTTTATAAAGCAATGGTCTTAGAGGCCTTCCTTTACGATTCCCAATATTTGGACCTCCAATATAAAAAATCAGTCTCGCTGAATAATATCGATTATCCAGCGAGATTATTGCTTAATAATGCAGAGGTGAAGGGTGATCAACTTGCGGAAGACGCAGATAAATATGAGTTTCTACAAGAGAAAATTGAGAATAATAAATTATTATTTAAACTTGAAATAACAACTTTAGAAAAATATCTAAAAATGACGGGTTTTAATGAAGATAAGATTGTACAGTTCAGAGTATTAATGCAAATAAAATATAAGTATGAGAATAGATTGAATGATTTAAACAAGAAAATTGCTGATATGGAAAGTACTCGTAGGGATTTGCGTGAGAAACATCAAAATGAGTTTGGTATATTAGATAATCATACTTGTCCATACTGTGGTAGTAATTGGGAGTTAAAGGAGAAACTAGAAGCAGCATATGATGAACTAACAACTCGATTAACAACGGAGAACCGCCAAATTCACGAATTAATCAAAACGACAAGTGAAAAGATTGTGGAAGACTACTTTAATCCGGCAAGTGAGAGGGCAAAGAACATATGTCAAAATATAGTACCTGTGCCAAGGAATCTAATTAGCTATATTCAAGAAAATCAACGGAAAGATCTAAATGTTACTTACTTAAATTATTTTCAGAATGAACTGGATGGAAATATTTTACCGCAATCAAATAAACGTTATGAAAGGCTTGAAGATTTAGAAACTGATGGTAAAAATCTGTTGAGATATCTCCAAGATAAGTTGTTAGATTCAAAAGAAATCATAGATACTTTAAGATCATTGGAAACAAAAAACTTTGAAAAACAAAAGCAATTTCTAAAGAGTGTATTCCCTGAAGAGAATTTTGAAAAATATAAGTTACCAAGAGATATTAAGTTATCATCTCAACTGATTGATGATAGGGTCGAAACGTTAAGGGTGTACTTGCAATCGTTAAGAAAAAAATTCGAATATAGTGTAGAGCAGGCAACAGATAAGAATAATCTTTATGAAAATATATTTAATGAGTCAGAACAAAATTTTTATTCGGTTACAGTAGAAAAACTAAAACTTAAAAATCAGTATATTCAAGAAAAATTTGCTGAAACAAATAATCAGAAACTTCAGATAATTAATGAACGAATTAGGTTATTAGAAAGTGCAACAGATGATCTAAAGCAACTGAAGAAAATATATACTGAGCAAATTACTAGTTATAAAGCTAATATGATTCAGATTTTACAAGTTCCGTTCTTTATTTTGACAGGAAAGATTTTGCAAAATTATCAACAAGGAATGGGCGTATTTATAACTTCTAGTGATAATGGCGGAATTCGTTTCATAACGGATCAATCATCAGACCACGATGCTATGCACCACTTAAGTACAGGACAAATATCAGTAATTTCACTTGCTTTTACGTTGGCATGTAAAAAATGTTATGATGTTGCAAACCAGATGAACTTTTTAGTAATTGATGATCCAATACAAGATATGGATTCGTTGAACATTCAAGCATTTGTTGATGTGTTAAGGCGTAATTATTTGGAAGATAATCAAATTATTGTTGCTACACATAGCGATAATAGTGCAGCATTGATTAAATATAAAATGGAACGGTTTGATTCTAAAAAAGAAGTGAAGTTTATCGATGTTCAGGAAAAATTCTACAGTTCAAAAATAAATGATAAGTTGCTATGAGCTAATTCATTGTTTTTTCATGGTATAGTGTCAAAAGCGTAAATAATGGGGGAAGTAATTGTGAAGCGTAAAGTATGGATAATTATCATTATAGTGTTATTAGTAATTATTGGTTGTACTTGGGGTTATACCAGTTTTCAAAAACAGCACAAAGAAGCACAAATCACTAAGCAATTGAATACTATTCAGACAGAAGTAAAGGCTTTTAATCGGGTTAAGAGTGATTCGCAAAAATTAACAACTTTGAAAAGGATGCTGACATCAGCGGATCATTATCATCAAAAAGCTAATCAGAGTACTAAAGTTAATCAAACCTATCAATTAGCCATCTCAAAGGCGCAACTTTATTTTAAAGATCAAAATAAAGAAGTTTTAAAAGCGAATACAATTCAGGATAAATCAGTGAGTGATGCAACGATTCAAACTAAGAATCGTCGATTGAATGGCTTATTAACGACTGTTAAGGACCAAGGAACAACCGTTTATACCAAACCGGCGTTGAAAACAATTACCAATCAGGTGAAAGAGACGATTAAGGCCAATCAACAACAAGCGACCAATACGGCAACTTCATCATCAGTTGAGACGGAACAGGTAACGACTCAACCGGAGAAGAAATCTATAGCGATGGCTTTAGATGAAATTAAAACCGGTAATTATCAAAGTTTGCTAGGTGACTGGCAAGAAGTGGCAGTTTCGTTTAATCGTCATGATGGAAAAGGAAATATCTGGGAGTCGGGAAGTCGTGGGGATGGACTGACCATTACTGCTAATCAAATTAAGAATGGACCAATGACGATTATTGGAAATACGTTAAATGACGGGACTGATTCTCATAAGCTTACATTTGGTGATAAAGCGGGCTATTTAACCGCTGACACCAATGATGCAGCAGTTATTTGGAACGTATCGTTTTATCCGAAGGGCGTCGCGCTTACAAACTGGGGTGCTGATGTACCAACAACGGTTGATGAAAATAAAGATCGTCTCATTATCCGTACTAGCAATAATAACTATATCGAGGTCTTCCAAAGAGATGGTGGCAGCACAACACAGACAACGGTTGATGATGAAAAATCTGAAATTAAGCAATCAATGGCTTTAGATGAGGTTAAAGTTGGTAATTACAAGAGCCTAAACGGCACTTGGCAAAACGGCATGGGAAATCAAATCACAGTCAAAAATGAGACTATGCAATTTACAGATATTACGAGCAACAAGGAACCGGGGACAATCACTGGTCAACAATTAGATATTCCGGGTTCAGATGGACCAGATGGGACACCTAAAGAAGTATCATATATCGGTGATTCAACAATGAAGGCCTATAAACAAACACTTATAACTGAAGAGTATAACGGTGTATTTTCTTTAAAAAGTACGTTACCGGGTGCAATGTTATGTGTCTCATTTTTACCAAAAGGAATGATGGGCGATTTATCTGGCGGTGATGTGAATAAGGACAAAATTATTGCTGTTGGGACTCAAAATAGTCCAACAGCTGTCGAGGCTGACCAGGTCTATTACAAGATAAGTTAATTAGCACCATAAAAAGACCGTTCAAGTTTTTAAACTTGAACGGTCTTTTTTGATGACCATCGCTTAACTTTGCACATAGACGTCAGTCAATGACATGTTGCTGGTCCAGATGACAATCACGTTTTTTGAATTGGTGGTATTGCCGGCTTCGAGGCCGTATTCGGTGCTGGTACCAATTGGATAGAAGGTGACAGACCAATTAGTGGCAACTGAATCCGCTAATAGGACTGCTAGGCTACCATTAACGGTTTTAAAATTGACTGGATGCAAACCGATATTGTCTTTTAAGCCAGCTTTGCTGAGCGTCATACTGTCTGATGTGAGTTGAGCGTTGGTAATCGCTAAAGGTTTGGCATTATCGATTGTCATCTCGCGACCTTTAGCTTGGCGACGACTTAACTGCCATTGACCGGCGATATTACTGTAATCGCCCGCTTGGATCTGAGTGAAATTCATGCCAGTTTGCTTTGCCGGTGTTTGTGATGTTGCTGAGCTGCTTTTAGCCGTGGTGCTTTGGCTAGTCGTTTCTTTCTTGGCAACGCGCGACGTTGTGCTTTGTGACGTCGATTTTGGCTGATGAGTTGAAGCAACTTTGGCAGACTTACGGTGACTAATTTGTGGGGTCTTTGTTGGTGCTTGCCCACAGGCGGCTAACGTTAATATGGCTATGACACTCAAAATGACGGTTAAATGCTTCTGCATATTTCTAATACTCCCCCGAGTTAGATAATGATGTTGTGATTATTTTTACCGCATATTTTCTGACAACGGCAATATGTTTGACAGTATCGTGTCGAATTGTGTTCAATTAAGAGATAGACCCTGTGGTCGCACATCCTTTGTCAGCTATTTCACGGTAACATGCTGGTGAGTCATTCAAGCTGTTTATTTTTGTAATCATACATTCCCCCCCAAGAATTTTACGATATTTTAAAGTCTGTTAAGCTAGTTGACGATAAGCTAGCTATATTACTAGCATAACAGTCACTTTATGCTGTTAATAGTATCAATTAACCTCGAAAGTGTCAATGTAGCATGTACTTTATACATATAATACCCATACGTCGGTTTGCTACGCTAAACGGAGGTTTAATTTTATGACAATTAATTTTTTTGGTGAGCGGTTGAAAGCGGTCCGTAAAGCAAAGCGGCTAACCCAGTTAGAACTTTCACAACGATTAGGGGTTAGTAAAGGCACTGTTTCTGCTTATGAGCAGGGGCTGTCGTACCCATCCCTAGAAACGCTGGTCAGTATTTGCAGTATTCTTGATACGTCGGCGGATTATTTATTAAATATTTCCGATGACTTGCCCTTTAAAATGGGCGGCTTAACGGACGAGCAAACTGAAAGTATTTTGAGAGTTGTCTCGTTGATTGAAAAGGCCAATGAAACCTTGAATGATTTAAATAGGAAGTAAGCCGCTATTATTTAAGCAAACACCTCACGATTATAAGTTGTGGGGTGTTTTTCTATGGCTAAAAAAGTCAGCCTTCCGCTCGATAGACGAAGTCCGGTTCAATATTATATAATCAGCTTAAAGTAGCAGTATTAGTTAATCAGATAAGGAGCGTGGCGTGATGAAAAAGTTATTTGATAAGCGGCAAGTGAATAAGGATAATAATCCAGAGTTCGATTCATTTTTTGCGGAAGTGTTGCAAAAGTTACCACGACAATCAGCGGCGATTATTGCCAAGTCCTTCAACCAGTCTAAAGCGTTGGCAGAAAAGACGATGGCCAAGAGTCGGACGCAGTTTGATAGCGTCTTTGCCGATTTTTTGGTGGGGGTCGACGATCAAAAACGGCAACAAGCCCATAATATTATTCATGCAGCCTCGTTAACGGCGGCGATTATCGGCTGTTCACCAATCCCATTTTCAGATGCTTTCCTATTAGTCCCTGTTCAGTTGACAATGATGGCCCGTTTGCACAAATTGTTCGGCCAATCTTGGTCGGCGAGTCTCGGTAAAAGTTTGTCGAAGGAATTAGTCTTAGTTGGGTTAGGTCGCAGTGCTGTCGGAAATATCTTGAAGCTTGTGCCAGTTGTCGGGACAGTCACTGGGGCAGCGGTTAACGCAACGGTTGCGATATCGATCACCGAAGCGCTGGGCTGGTTGACGGTTAAAATGCTTAATGATGGCGAGGACATTTTTAATGATATGCTGTCCTTTAAAAATCAGTTCAAAACGTTGTTTGGGTTGCTACAAAGAAAGTAACGTCTTTCAATTGACAGTCATTCCCATTAATGATTTAATAAACCCACATCACTAGTTTCGGGAGGCTTTTTAAAATGGTAAAAGTATTAATCGTGCATACCAACGTCACGCGGTATCAAGGCACAACTGATCCCACGGGTTTATGGTTAGGTGAATCGGCAGAATTTGTCGCGGAGATGCAAAAGGTGGGTATCGACTATGACTTTGTCAGTCCTCAAGGTGGCTTTGTGCCGCTTGATCCACGGGGGATGAAATATACGGATGAAGCCATTTTGGAAATATATGAACAAGCAGATTACGTTCAACGCGGCTTAGTTGCCACATTGAAGCCTAGCGACGTTAACCCGGCGGATTATGCAGCGATTTACTACACAGGGGGCCACGGCGTGATGTGGGACTTTCCGGATAATGCCGAAATCCAAGCGATTGCGCGGGCAATTTACCAACAAGGTGGCTACCTGTCTTCAGTCTGTCACGGTATTGCAGGACTCTTGCAATTAAAAGATACAAAAGGTCAGTTTGTGATTGCCGGTAAAAAAGTGACGGGCTTCACGACAGCCGAAGAAGTGTTGGCAGGTAAGAAGAACGTCGTGCCGTTTTTAAATGAAGAAGTGGCCGCTCAAAATGGCGCCGAATTCACTAAAAAGCGGGCGTATAAGTCATTCGCTGTCCAAGATGGCCAATTAGTAACGGGCCAAAATCCGTTCTCAGTCCGAGCAGTCACTGACTTATTAATTCCCGCAATTCAAAAATAATGGGTGCCGTAGTGGTGCAAATTATGTTAAGCTGATAGGAACAGAATAGTTGGGAGTATGAAAATGGATCAAAAGCAAAAAGAAAAAATGCAAGCCTTAATCGATCAAAAAAAGGGTGGCGGTAAGTCAAAACAAACTGACGTCGCTAAGAATGATCGGACAAAAATGCGTAAAGGCCCAAAGATTTTTACAGAAATTCACTGGTAATCGACTTGTCGATTACTATTTTTTTGCCCTAATTTAAAATTAATCTGCAAGACGACAGTATATGTCGCCAGCCTTTTTTATAATAAAACCACATTAGTTTAAATCAATATTGGGGGTTATTAAATTGGAAATAGGTGCATGGGCAGATTGGGTAAATGTAGTCGCAACAGCGATATTAGCGTTAATCGCAGGGGTTTGGAGTTTTTGGTCATATCGCAAGCAACGTGATCCAGAGTTGAACTTTATTTTGACCAACGTGTCTGTTGATGAGCGTGAAGATTCTAAAGGTGATCCGAAAGGTTATCAAATTCTAGTGCTCAATAATAGTACGAGTAATTACGTCGTTTTAAAAAACGAAGTGCCACGAGCGACTGGTTTGTATAAGTCTAAATATGTGGAACAACCTTTTTATGCGGACGTGATTGTTAAGCCGCAAGAGAATACACCGTTGTGTCAGTTTAAAGGTAATTTACGCTATGGATTAAAACTCAATGATGATCGCGAAGTGACGCCAGCGCTAGATTACGTCAGCTGGTATGTGACAGACGTGATTAATCATAAGTACTATAAATTAACGTTATTAGCGCCTAAAAAAGAAGATGCTAATCATTTATTGCGATTAAAAGTAACGAAACGCAAAGCACCTTTAAGCAATGAACGGATTAAGGCAATTAAGCGTGATTGTCCCAATCTCGATGCTAAGAAGGGCTCACAGGTCGTATTGTAGAAGGGTTATCGATTGACAGTGGTTGGGATTAGCTTAAAATAAGCATATTATAGTTTATTCTAAGGTGATAGGAGTTTACCAATGTCTGATTTAATCGCACAAATGCAACACCATGTTTCTGTTCGGAATTTTGAAGCGACACCCTTGAGCGCTGAGGTAAAACAGCAATTAATTGCGGCCGCCCAGAGTGGTTCGTCATCTAACTTCGTCCAAGCTTTTTCAATCATTGAAGTGACGGACTTAGCGTTGCGCGCCGAGATTGCGACGATTTCTAATAGTGCTAGCTACGTCAATCAGACCGGCACGTTTTACGTTTTCGTTGCGGATTTGTATCGTCAAGCTAGCATGTTGAAAGCCCAGGGTCAATCTTTGGCCGGCATCCAAAATATGGAGGCCTTGCTAGTCGCGAGCGTTGATACAACGATTGCTGCTGAAGATATGGCGGTCGCTGCGGAATCATTAGGGCTCGGGATTTGTTATATCGGCGGGATTCGCAATGATATCGCGCGGGTGGCTGAGTTACTTGGTTTGCCAGAATATACAGTGCCCCTCTTTGGGTTAACCGTCGGCATTCCAAAGACGAAAAATCAGGTTAAACCAAGATTGCCACAAATCAATCAAGTGGCCCAGAATCAATATCCGCGGGCGCAATTTGCGGATTTAAAACAATACGATCAACAAATCGCAGATTATTACGCCAATCGGGGGTCAAATCAACAACAGGCTGACTGGACAAGTAAGAATTTAGACTTTTTCAGTGCACCACGCCGTCCAGAAGTCGGGGCCTTTTTGAAGAAACAGGGGTTTACGTTAGCATAGAAAGAGAATCACTAGTGATAGTGGTTTTTTTTAGTTGGAATTGTCACATATAATTGACAATTTCGGCAAAAATTGTAAACTATAGTTAGTCATTTATATATGACAGTTGCGAGAGGATAGACATGAATAATATTAGACAATATCGGCAGTCAATCGGGATATCACAAACTGAATTGGCTAGACGTGTCCAGGTGGCACGCCAGACGATTAACTTAATTGAGAATAATAAATATAATCCATCATTGGATTTATGTATTAGATTAGCGCAAGTGTTAGAAACGGATCTCAATACGTTATTTTGGAAGGTGGGGGAGCGTAATGCTTAACCGTTTTGAAGAGTGGTTATTAAAACAACAAATTGGTTATTTGGGGGCACGCGATGAACAACAAAGCGCGACGATTAATCATATTTTGGTAAAGGCCAACTTATTAACTTATTGTGTGCTGACAATTTTGATGTTCGTCAGTTTAATTTGGGACTTATCTCACGGTGCAATGTTGACGTTGGGGACTTTCTTTTTGATTCTAACGCAACTGATTAACGGCGTTTATACGGCGCGTTTGGTCCGCAAAGCCGCGGTTGATCAGACTGAATTTTATGATATGCCGACTTACCAAGCGGCACTTAAGCAATTGAAGGTCCGTTCGGTCTGGCGGGGCATCAATTGGGCAGTCGGGATGTTCATTTGGCTGACAATTGTGATTCCATTCATCCAACAACGCCCGACAGATGCCAGCTGGACGGTAGCCATTATTTGGGGTGTATCAGGGATCATCGTCGGCGTGGGCAGTTACTTTAGAAAGAAAAAGGATTTACATCTGATACGAGAATAAAATCTAAAAAGAACCCTGACACTAATTGTGTAGGGTTCTTTTTGACATCCTAGTAACAAACTTCTATACTCGAAAATGAAACCGTTTTAATTTAGACTTGGAGGTTAAGCTTATGCAACCTAATATTCAATGGTTAGATACACCGGCCGTATTCAGAGTGGGACAATTGCCTGCCCACAGTGATCACCGTTACTATGCGACACTGGCCGAAATGGCCCAACAACAGAGTTCGTTTGAACAATCTTTGAATGGCACGTGGCAATTTCACTATAGTGTTAATGCGGCGAGTCGTCCTAAATCTTTTTATGAATTAGCATTTGATGCGCAAGATTTTGAACCAATCACAGTACCCCAACATATCGAATTGGCGGGTTATGAGCAATTGCACTACATCAACACAATGTATCCGTGGGAAGGGCATTATTATCGGCGTCCCGCTTTTTCAACGTCCGATGATAAGCAACATCTTGGCATGTTTAGCGAAGCCGATTATAATCCCGTCGGTTCATACCTGCACCATTTCGATTTAACCCCGGCCTTAAGAAATCAACGGGTCATCATTCGCTTTGAAGGGGTCGAACAAGCGATGTATGTTTGGCTAAACGGTCAATTTATCGGCTATGCTGAAGATAGTTTTACACCGTCCGAATTTGACTTAACCCCGTATCTTAAAGAAACTGATAATTGCTTGGCGGTTGAAGTGCATAAGCGCAGTAGTGCGGCTTTCATCGAAGATCAAGATTTCTTCCGCTTCTTCGGGATTTTCCGGGATGTTAAGTTATTGGCTAAACCTCGCACGCATTTGGAAGATTTATGGGTGATTCCCGAATATGATGTGGCACAACAAACGGGACAGGTGAAACTTCACCTCCAATTTTCCGGGGATGAAAACCGAGTTCATCTACGCATTAGGGACCAACATCAAATCATCTTAACGGCTGATTTAACAAGTGGCGCTCAGGTGAACGACCTTTATAAGATGCCCGAATTGGTTCAAGCGTGGTCCAACCAAACCCCTAACTTATACACATTAGAGCTAGAAGTTGTGGATCAAGCTGGGGAGACGATTGAAATTAGTCAGCAACCATTTGGCTTCCGTAAAATTGAGATTAAAGATAAAGTGATGTTGCTCAACGGAAAACGGTTAGTCATTAATGGCGTCAATCGGCATGAATGGCATCCTGAAACTGGTCGGACAATTACGGCCGAAGATGAAGCGTGGGATATCGCCTGTATGCAGCGTAATCACATCAATGCCGTCCGAACATCGCATTATCCAGATCGGTTATCCTTTTATAATGGTTGCGATCAAGCTGGCATCTATATGATGGCTGAAACCAATTTGGAATCGCATGGTTCTTGGCAAAAAATGGGGGCGGTCGAACCTTCTTGGAACGTCCCAGGTTCATATGATGAATGGGAAGCGGCGACGCTCGATCGCGCGCGGACTAATTTTGAAACGTTTAAAAACCACGTCTCAATTCTCTTTTGGTCATTAGGCAATGAATCTTACGCTGGTAGTGTTCTTGAGAAGATGAACGCCTATTACAAGCAACAAGATCCAACGCGCTTAGTGCATTATGAAGGGGTCTTCCGGGCGCCCGAGTATAAGGCGACGATTTCGGATGTTGAAAGTCGGATGTATGCGACACCGGCTGAGATTAAGGCTTATTTAGATAACGACCCACAAAAACCATTTATTCTCTGCGAATATATGCATGATATGGGGAATTCGCTGGGTGGTATGCAATCGTATATCGACTTATTGTCACAATATGACATGTACCAAGGCGGCTTTATCTGGGATTTCATTGATCAAGCACTCTTGGTGACAGATCCGGTGACTGGCCAACGTGAATTACGCTACGGTGGCGATTTTGATGACCGCCCATCAGACTATGAATTTTCGGGGGATGGGTTAGTCTTTGCTACCCGCGATGAAAAACCAGCAATGCAGGAGGTTAGATACTATTATGGCGAACACAAATAAACGCTTAGCAGTGATCTTCGGAGACGTGACTTTAGGGCTTAAAGGCCCAGACTTTCACTACCTCTTTTCGTATCAAACGGGTGGCCCAGAATCATTGCGGATTCAAGGCAAAGAATGGTTATACCGCTCACCAAAACCGACTTTTTGGCGGGCAACTACCGATAATGATCGTGGCAATCAATTCCCATTGAAATCGGGAATGTGGCTCGCGGCTGATCAGTTTATTGCTTGTCAGTCGATTGCAGTGGCGATTGATGGTCAAACGATTCCGTTACCAATTGCACCTGAGAATAATCGCTATAATGGTCAAGAAACAGCCCAAGAAGTAACAATTACGTATACCTATCAAACAATTACGACGCCGCAGACGCCGGTAGAAGTCAGTTATACGATTCAGGCCAGTGGTAAAATTCGTGTGGCGGTGACTTATCATGGCCAAGCTGGGTTACCATCATTACCAGTCTTTGGTTTACGCTTTGTCATGCCAACCCCAGCGACGCGCTTTATTTATCAAGGGTTGTCAGGGGAGACTTATCCAGATCGAATGGCTGGTGGGATTGCTGGCGAATACGAAGTCACCGGGCTACCTGTGACGCCTTATCTAGTGCCACAAGATTGTGGTGTGCATATGGCAACCGATTGGGTGACGATTTATCGGCAAGCGGTGCTGGATAATCGTTTGCACGAACCAGTCGAAACCGGCTTGAAGTTTAAGATGGTCGATCAACCATTTGCCTTTTCATGCTTGCCATATACCGCTGAAGAATTGGAAAATGCGACCCATCATTCAGAACTACCCGCACCACACCGAACAGTCCTAAGTGTCTTAGGGGCCGTTCGTGGCGTGGGCGGTATCGATAGTTGGGGCAGCGACGTAGAATCGGCCTATCAAATCGATGCGACGCAGGATCATCATTTTGAATTTGAAATTTCATTTTAAAAAGTAAAAAGAGTTGCGGCAAAAATCATTTTTGCCGCAACTTTTTTAATGGAAAGGGCTGTGGCGGGCGTCCTGTTTTCAAATCAGCTATAATAGTAAGTAACAAGTTTTAATTGGTGGGCAATTGCCTGGGAAATAAAGGTGAAATCGAGGTAATGATAATGGAAACTGAACAAATGATAATTTATTTAACCCGCCTAGAGACTGTTTTAGATGATTTAGGGAAGCTATTGTTCAAAGCGCACTTAAAGGTGCCACTCACCTTGGACCGTGAACAATCACAAGAACTGTTGCGGCAAAATAATCGCTTTGAATTTAGATACCAACAGCTACGGAATCAAAAAACAAAGTTGTTGAAGCAATTGCTAAAAATGACGAGTGGCGATATTTATTTACGCCAGAAAATCAGTCAGTTGAACGAATTGAATCAGCAAAGCCAAGCAGCATTAGTTGCGGCACCAGAGTACAATCGGCAGCGCAAAATTAATCGCCTGCGCCAGTTAATCCTGAACCTACAAGGTGAAAAAATCGAAACCAGTATCGTCTTATGTGACCAAGTACTGGCTTATTTATACGAAACCGAAAAAAACGCGTTTATCGCGCACTACCGGCCAAATGTTGCGCCGGTGGCGGTGCCTTTTTTAAGCCGGGATTTCAAGATGGCGATGATGATGCTCAACTATATGGATATTATGTTCACGCCGGTTGAGTTACAGCGCCATATTCGCTTACTTGTTTATCGCTACACCCAAGAATCTGTGGATAATGTGTTGATATATGATGCGCGAACTATTTTACCGAATGCTGAGAAAACGGGGTTCTCAGCCGTTGCGTATTATTTCACCTTCAAACAACAAAGTATGACCTTTATTTCGTATAAAGGAACAGAGGGGACGATGGATGATCCGCGAATCAAATCGTTTCGTCAGCGTTTGGATAATTATGTTCGCGAGAGTTATCAGGACTGGAAATATAATATCGACGCGATGTTGATTGGTCACACCGATAACGACGAGCAACTACAACTAGCACGGCGTTTCACCCGCTACGTAGTTCGGCATGTTAAAAAGATTGAAGCGACAACACGGATTTATGGCCTCGGCCATTCACTGGGTGGTCATTTTGTCCAAACACTGCAGTTATTGGATCAACCGTTTAACGCTGGTTATACCTTGAATGCGGCACCGGTCCAGCTCAAACAAATTAAGCATTATCGACCAGATTTATGTGATGACGCGACTTGGCAGGCACTGTTTGAATTAACCAAACAAAACACGCAAGATAAGAAAATTGAGCAACTTCTACAGGTTAAAACCGGCTTACACTATGCCGAAATTAATAATGAATGGTTTATCAAGGATTTAACGCGGATTTATTTTGGCTTTCCGTATACGTTCTATATTGGAACGGCCAATTATTTGAACGCCCGTAACTGGACCTATCCGTTTGTGGCGGATATTCGAGAGTATCTCAAAGATGATGAGATGCAGGCTTACAGTCAATTCTGGGGTAATCTAATTCATTACCTCAAACGAGTTGAGAACAGGAATGGCACGATTATTTTGGCGAGTTTGGTGACTTATGGGCTCCAAGCGCTACGGGAAGTTTACGGTGCTATTAAAACACCAGAAGCCAAGCGCCTCTTTAGTGCTTATGCGCGTTATTTATCCGATGCCAAAATTTTCAAAGATACGCCAGTCGCGGTTCAGGAGAACTTCCAACGAGAATTATCGCGACCACAAACGGCTTTACGTGTGCTGCAAGGTGAGTGGCCATTTTTAAGTAGCGTGAATAACGAAATGGTCGAAACGGTGATTTATTTTCATACCATTGAAGGTGCCCGTTATTTTAAATCTGTATAAGGTTAGTGACCTATTAAGGGGTTAAAATAAATGGTATTATAAGGGTGAAACTATATTACTCGGGAGGAACAACATGTTTTGCCAATATTGTGGGACTAAAAATGAAGCCGATTCACGATTCTGTATTAATTGTGGTAAGCCACTAGAAGACGCTACAGAACAACCAGCAGCGCAACAACCTAAGGAAGATATGGTAACACCTAGCAACTCGGCTAGCACACCCCATGAACCGGTGGTTAGTCGCCAGGCAGTTAAACAACAATCAAAATCTAAAAAGTGGGTACCAGTCCTCATTGGGGGACTAGTTGTGTTAGCAATTGCTGTGGGGGCAGGTTTTTATTTACAAAAGCCGGCAGCAAATACTAAAACGGCAACAAGTGCTTCTTCAAAACAACAAAGCACACAAGCAAGTGACAGTGAAAGTATCAGTGATTCAGAAGTGTCATCAAGTAGTTCGGAATCCGTGGCAAATCCGTTATGGACCGAGTCTAAGAAGGATAGTCTGCAGAGTTTTATGGCTGACTGGGGCACTGAAATGGATCAGGATTACCAAGAATATAGCGACCATCATAACGTCTCGCTGTATGGTGTTGATTTACCTGGCGACTTATTATCTGGTGCCATTCAAACCGAAGTTGGTGGGAGCCCAGTAACTGTTAAATGGTCTGAAGATGGTGTTTCGGCCAAGGCAGATTATAAAGTTGTCGCAGCTTACTCGGATGCCAACAGTGGTGGTGAAGAAGATCATTTTTATCTATTTACCATTCATGATGGCCGACCAGTGGTCTTGATTGCACAAGAAGGTCAAGGGAGCACATCAAGTTCGATTGCGTTTAAGGAAACAGAGAACACCGATTTAAGAAATGGGTTCAGCGATATTATTGACAACTGAAGGTGAGGATGACAGATGGAACCGCGTAGAGAAAAGTTTAGTAGGCAAAAGAATCAACGCTTGGGTCGGAACATATTGGTTGTTGTGATTGGCATTATCGTGATTATTGCGGCTGGCATTGGTATCGCGGTCGCTAAAAATCGTCAAGATCAAGCTGCTCAAAGTCGCGCTAAACAACAATCATTGATTGCTCGCAAAAAAGCTCAGTCAAAAGCCAAAAAGGCCGCTGCTAACCGGTCACAAAAGGCGGTTAAACAAACAGCCAGAGCGACTGAAAAACCTAAGAAGCAACCAACTGAAAAAGCGTTGACCTTTGATACACAAAATCTAACTGCTAATGCGCAAAAGGTCGGTTATGGGATCTACTATTACAACAGTAAACGCTCAGTCGGTAGTAATCAGGACCAACCTTTTATTTCAGCTAGTGTGATTAAGTTATTCATCATGGATTATCTCTATGACCAGATTAAACAAGGTAAGATTTCTGGCGGTCACTATATCGATAACCATTCAGTCGATGAATGGATTCAATTGATGATTCAACAGAGTGATAATAACGCGACCAACTTGTTGATTGATTTTGCGGGAATGACCGAAATCAATCAGTATATCCAACAACAAGGTTATACACAGACTAAGTTAGAACGGAAAATGTTAGATGATGCAGCCCGTAATAAAGGGGTGGATAACTATACGTCCGTGAAAGACGTCTTACAATTCTTGAACCAACTCTATCAAAATCGGGATCAGGCACCTTACAGTAAGATGTTGACGATTATGAAGGGCCAACAAACGCGGACTAAAATCCCAAGTCAATTGCCAGCTAATACGGTCGTTGCTAACAAGACCGGCGAGTTAGCCGATGTTGAAAATGATGTGGGGATTGTTTTTAAAGACAATGACCCATTTGCGATTGTTGTCTTAACAAATCAAGTCCAAAATCCGGCAGCTGAACGCCAAGCAATTGGGGCGTTAAGTTTAGCGGCCTTCCAAAAATAAGCATCATTAAGAGGACGTTGTGATAAATATCATTTTATTGCGAATGTTCTTTTTTTGTTGAAAAATGGGCGTTGGCGGGCATAGTCATGATAGTCGTTTTAGGGTATAATAATATCGGTTATAAACTATTGAAGGTTATTGCACAATAGCTAGGGTGCATCTAGATCAGGGGATTGATAGCCACTAAGCGTTATTTCGGGGGGAGTAATGCCTTGGTGACTGTTCAATTAGATGAACCAGTATGAAGCAAGAGTATCGGAGACGATTAATTATTGTAATTATGAGTGGGCACTCGTAATTAGACAGGTATCAATATCAAAATGAGACTAGGGTCGTTATCCTAGTCTTTTTTTGATGTTGCCAAATAGGAACGATGCTGATACGCTAATGAAAGCAAATCGTGTGAAATGAAGGGGATATATTGTGGATATTTATTTAAAACAGGCTATATTACAAGTGGTTGATCGCGAATTAGGCGCACCAATTTATTCCCAACAACCGCTGGATTTAACCAACGGCAATACGCGGGATTATTTAACCAATAAAATTAAAAAATTATCGTCAGCGCAGAGTAAAACAGGCGTGATTCGTCAGGGGTCTGAGGTTGCTAACCAATTGTTGAATATCGCTTCAGACTTTACAGGTGTCAGTCAACAACTTGTGGATAAGTGGTATCAAGCTTACCAAAAGAGTGATGATGCGCCCAGTGCCGATGTTTTTATCGCCCTTTATGAACAGGATACGCAGGCCTATGTCGCTTTTTTGAAGGTTAATTATCATGAAGCTTATACCCATTATGTGAATGCTGAAGAAGGGCCACTCACCAATCAGTTGATTATTCACCAATCAATTCTATCCAATAAGACGCAAAAAGCGGACGAAGGCTTTGCCATCAATCTGCAGACCTTAGGATTTGAACTAATCGAAAAACAATATACCTTCTCTGGGGATAAACGGCCATACCTGTCAACGGAAGTCATTGAGAGTGAACCACAGCCATCCTTAGAAGAAAACGTGCGCGTTGTGAAGAAGGCCGCTGAAAAAATCGGTGCGAAATTCGAAGTCGCCAAGCACGATATTGTCGCCAATGTGAAAGAGGCGATTTACGAAACGATCGAAGCGAAGGGTGAAATTAACACGCAAGATGTTGCGGCCAAGGTCTTCAAGGGTAATGTCTCAGCACAAACCGAATTTAAAGCAGCGATGGTTGAAAAGGCGCCAGCAGATGCGCCGATTTCACCTGCCGTTCGTGAAATTGCCGAGAAGAAATACGGGAAACAAAAATTAAAATTATCAAATGGGATTGAATTAATCGTCCCAATTGACGTCTATCAAAATCCGGATTTATTTGAATTTATCAATCATCCGGATGGGACAATGTCAGTTGAAATTAAGAATGTCGACGAAGTGATCAGTCGATTATAGAATACGTTGTTGTATAAAAAAAGGGACTGTGCAAAAGTAAATTTGCACAGTCCCTTTTTGGCGCTTATCGTTTTAGTTTAAGTCTGATAATCTTATCAAATTCCGTAATAATCAAGATCAAGAAGCCAGCGCCAATTGATACCGCCCATTCTAATAGTGTTAGTGGTTCTGTATAGAATAGTTTTTGCATAAACGGTACGTAAGTCAAAATCAATTGGAGAACAATCATGCCAGCAATAATCCCAAAGGCTTTTGGATTTGAGAAGAAAGCTTTTGAAAAGGCTAATTTCGTTGTTCGGATGTTGAAGAGGTAGAAAATCTTGCTAATCACGATGATATTAACCATCATCGTACTTGCGGTCACTTGATCAACACCCCGGCCGAGTAACCAATCATAGGCCCACAAGGCAATCAACGCCATTAAGACCGACACGTAGGCCATCTGGAAGATATCGTGTTTGTTCATTAAGGTTTGACCCGTTTTGCGTGGGGCCCGCGCCATAATGCCATCTTCAGCAGGTTCGAAGATGAAGGCAAATTGAATCGTAATTGCCGAAACCATGTTAATCCAGAGTAACTGGGCAGCTTGGAGTGGCATTGATTGTTGCATTAAAATCGTGAAGGCGATAATTAAACCTTCAGCAAATGACGTTGGTAATAAGAAGAGAATACTCTTTTTGATATTATCGTAAATGCGCCGACCTTCTTGAATTGCGACGGACATGGTGGCAAAGTTATCGTTGGTTAAAATCATATCCGCAGAATCCTTAGCAACGTCAGTCCCTTTAATCCCCATTGCGACGCCAATATCGGCCCGTTTTAAAGCAGGCGCGTCATTGACACCGTCACCGGTCATTGCAGTCACTTTGTGTTGTTTTTGGAGCGCTTCGACGATTTCGAGTTTGTTGCTAGGGGTGGTCCGCGCGAAAACCTGATGGTCAACCGCAGCAATTTCTTTATCCTCAGGGGTTAACTGATCCCATTCGGGGCCGGTAATGGTTTTGATGACCGGTGCCAAGCCTAACTTTTCCCCAATTGCTTTGGCGGTTAGGGGATGGTCACCGGTAATCATTTTGACATCGACACCGGCCGCATTCATTTCAGCCAGTGCTTGAATCACTTCGTCACGAGGCGGATCAATAATGCCGGCTAAGCCGAGCAAGGTAATCCCTTCGTTAAGACCTTCATGCGTAATCGTCGTTGTTGATGCTGGTACGTCGAGGTAACCGACAGCCACGACCCGTTTACCTTGTTCGGAGAGTCGTTGCACGTGTTGATTCCAAGTATCTAGTGGGAAGGCAGCGTCTTTTTGTTGTGCCATTGGGAACAGTTTGTCCGGTGACCCCTTAATGTAGAGGCGGCGCTGACCAGCTGGTGTTTGAACTAATTTAGCGATGTAGCGGTAATCAGAATCAAACGGCAACATGTCGATTTCGGTATTTTGCGGTACTTGCTCAATCGAAAATCCTTTGTGGTAGACCGTTAAAAAGGCACCATCGGTTGGTTCACCGTTAATTGCCCAACCCTCATCTGATTTGAAAAGAGTGGTATCATTGGCTTCAAAACCGGCTTCTAAGAATAGGGCGAGGGTGTCATCGATAACAGCTGGTTGATCGGCTTGTTGAATTTGACCCTCAGGCGCATACCCGTTACCAGAAACATGGTAGATTTGATCAGCAGTGATAATATCTTTGACCGTCATTTCATTTTTCGTTAAAGTCCCCGTTTTATCAGTTGCAATCACATCAACGGAACCTAGTGTTTCAACAGCGGGTAGGGTTTTAACAATCGCGTGTTTATTTTTGGCCATGTCACTAACGCCCATAGCTAAAATAACGGAGGTTGTTGCAGGGAGTCCTTCCGGAATTGAACCAACAACCATCGTGACAATGGCGATAGCAAGCACCGGTAATGAATAGAGGCCACTGATAAAGCCTAAGATGAATAACAAGATGGCAGCGGCAATAATCACGTAAGAAACACCGGCCCCTAACTTATTAATCTCGCGGGTCAGCGGTGTGGGGCGACTTTGTGTATGCGTAACTGCTTTTGAAATTTGACCAATTTCAGTTTGTTCAGCGGTCGCGACAACCACGCCCAAGCCACTCCCGTTTGTAACGGAGGTTGAGGCAAACGCCATGTTAATTTGGTCCGCTAATGGGACGGTTGTTGGTGTGAGCGCTGCTGCTTGTTTATCGACTGAATCAGCCTCACCGGTCAGTGCTGATTCTTCGAGGCGCAAGTTATCGGTATCGACAATTCTTAAATCGGCAGGGATGCTATCGCCGGCTTCTAAGAAGACGACATCACCAACCACTAAATCTTCGGTGGGAATATCGATTCGTTGACCATCGCGATAAACGGTTGCTTCGGTCGCCAATAAATCTTTGATGCGTTCAAGTGCATCTGAGGCGTTGGCTTCTTGGTAGTAACCGATAATCGCATTGATGATGACCACTAAACCAATAATGATGGCATCAGAATAGTGACCCATCAGAGTTGTGAGTAGCGCAGCTGCAATTAAGATGTAGATAATCAGGTTATTAAATTGGCGAATGAAGAGTTGCCATTTAGGTGTTTTTTTACTTTCTAGCTTGTTAGGGCCGTTTGTGGCTAAACGTTTTTGTGCCTCGACTAGGGAAAGACCTTGTTCAAAATCATTTCCCGGGTAATCTTTCTGTAAATCCTCAATCGATTGATTGTAAGGGTTAATCTGGGTTGTCATTGTTGATCTCCTTTATATTGAAATTCATAATAGTTAAAATTAACGCCATTATTCCTTTCGCCAATAAAGATTGCTTTTTAAGCAATAACACGCCGCAGCGTCGGGGTTATCTTTCAAAAACGTTCACCTCCTGAATAGTCTCTATATTTAAATTATCAAGAAACTGATGCTGTGTCAATCTAATAAAAATTATTAGCAATAGCTAAGCAATACTTTTGTAATTGTGCATTCGATATGGTATCATAATTGTATAAGTGAAAAAATTCGGTTGAAGCATTGCGCATTCAAGATTTCCTTCTTTAGGGTGGTAGAAGGGAATTTTAGTGCGCTTTTTTTATGGAGGAAATTAGAAAATGTCAACATTAGCAATTATCTTAATCAGTACTTTATTAGCCGGTCATCTCAGTAAACGAATCGGTATGCCAGCGGTGATTGGCCAGCTGCTCGTCGGGATCATTCTGGGTCCGGCATTGTTAGGTGTATTACATGAGAATAGCTTTATTCATACCTTTTCAGAGATTGGTGTCGTCTTATTGATGTTTACAGCCGGTCTCGAGAGTAACTTAACGCTTTTGAAGAAGTACTTCAAACCCAGTGTAGTTGTCGCAATTTTGGGTGTGATTGTGCCTGTGGGATCAATTTACGCGATGAGTTTAGCGTTTGGCATCAATCAATTGGAGAGTCTATTTATTGGTGTTATTTTCGCTGCGACTTCAGTATCGATTTCGGTCGAAGTTTTGCGAGAATTAAAAGTCCTTGAGAGTCGCGAAGGTACGATTATTTTAGGGGCTGCAGTCGTTGATGATTTATTGGCGGTAATCATTCTAAGCGTCTTAACAAGTCTCTTCGGTGCGCAATTAGCCACCGCTGCGCCTAATCAGATGGGACTTGGGCTAACCTTTGCCTTACAAATTGCCTTTTTCGTAGTGGTTTACTTCAGTGTTAAGTGGTTAGTGCCGGGTGTGATGCGCTTGAGTCAGCGGTTATTGGTGCCTTATTCAAATGCGATTATGTCGTTAGTGATTTGTTTTGTTTTTGTTTGGCTAGCAGAAGCCGTTGATTTGAGTACGGTTGTAGGTGCCTTTTTTGCAGGAATTGCGATTTCGCAAACACCATATCAATCTGAAATTAGCCGTCATATTGAACCACTGGGCTATACAGTCTTCATTCCTGTCTTTTTCGTTAGCATTGGGTTATCGATGACGTTTGCCGATTTAAATCGGCATTTAGTCTTCATTATTGTACTAACCGTTTTAGCCGTGTTGGCAAAATTATTAGGCAGTGGCTGGGGTGCCAAAATGATGGGTGTCCCACAAGCGGGTGCCTACACAATTGGGGCAGCGATGATTTCGCGCGGTGAGATGGCGTTGATTATTGCGCAAATCGGTTATACAGCGAAGTTATTGAGTGAAATGTACTATTCAGCGATTATTTTCGTCATTATTTTGACAACGATTCTAGCACCTTTTATTTTGAAGTCAGCTATCAAGAAACAATTGGCAGCAACTAAATAATGCTGCTAAGCGCATAAGAAAAGATTGTGAAAAAAATCATAATGCGCTATAATTAGTTATGGAAACGATTTCAAAAACTAGTTAAAGAGGTGCCATTATGAAAGCAGCGGTCGCAAACAAAGAACATACAGTTGATATTATTGATAAGAAGTTACGTCCAATTAAAGCCAATGAAGCGCTCGTTAAGATGGAATACTGCGGTGTTTGTCACACCGACTTGCATGTTAAAAATGGTGATTTTGGCGAAGTACCTGGCCGTGTCTTAGGGCATGAGGGTGTTGGAATTGTTAGTGAAATTGGCTCAGCGGTAACGTCGTTAAAAGTCGGCGATCGGGTCAGTGTTGCTTGGTTCTTCCAAGGCTGTGGGCATTGTGATTATTGTGTGAATGGTCAAGAAACATTCTGTCGCCAAGCACAAAACGCAGGCTATACGGTTGATGGTGGAATGGCTGAAGAATGTATTGTCACCGCTGATTACGCAGTGAAGGTCCCTGAAGATTTGGATCCAATTGCGGCCAGCAGTATTACTTGTGCTGGTGTCACAACTTACAAAGCAATTAAGGTTTCAGGCATCAAACCAGGTCAATGGTTGGTTATTTTTGGGATGGGGGGCTTAGGCAACTTAGCGCTTCAATATGCCAAGAATGTCTTCAATGCTAAAGTGATTGCAGTAGATATTAATGATGACAAGTTAGCAATTGCTAAAGAATTAGGTGCTGATGTTATCATTAATGGCAAGCAAGAAGATGTGGTAGCCCGGGTTAAAGAAGTAACTGGCGATGGCGCCCACGCAACTGTGATTACGGCTGTTTCTAAGGTCGCTTTCAACCAAGCTGTAGATGCTGTGCGTGCAACGGGCAAAGTGGTGGCTGTTGGATTGCCTGTTGAAACGATGGATCTTTCAATTCCAAGATTAGTATTAGATGGGATTGAAGTCATCGGCTCACTTGTTGGGACACGGGCTGATTTAGCGGAAGCTTTTGAGTTTGCTGCAGAAGGCGCAGTGACACCAATTGTTCAAACCAGACCCTTGGCAGATATCAATGATATTATGACTGAAATGGCTGAAGGTAAGATTTCAGGCCGAATGGTGATTGATTTTACAAAATAAACTTAAAAATAAAATGAGGCGTTGGGCTAAAGGCAACTTTTAGCCCAATGCTTTTTTTGTTGACAAATTTTAAAAATAGCCGTACACTTACGTAGTAATAAAAACATGTAATTAATTACATGATAACGCGGAGGTAATTTTAATGACAAAACAATTTAAAGAATTAGAAGACTTTTTAGGCACACACTTTATTTACACGTATGATAATGGTTGGAAGTACGAATGGTATGCTAAAAACGACCATACCGTTGACTACCGTATCCATGGTGGGATGGTTGCAGGGCGTTGGGTTCGCGATCAAGAAGCTAATATTGTTAAACTAACGGACGGTGTCTTCAAGATTACTTGGACTGAACCAACTGGGACAGATGTTGCTTTGGACTTCATGCCTAACGAAAACAAGTTACACGGTACAATCTTCTTCCCTAAATGGGTTGAAGAACATCCAGAAATTACGGTCACTTATCAAAACGACCATATCGCATTGATGGAAGAATCACGTGAAAAATACGAAACATATCCTAAGTTATTGGTACCTGAATTCGCTACAATTACTTACATGGGTGATGCTGGTCAAAACAATGAAGATGTTATTAGCCAAGCACCATATGAAGGGATGATTGAAGATATTCAAGAAGGTCGTTACTTCGATGAAAATTACAAGAAGATTAATCGTTAATCTAATTTAGTTTCCTGGCAAAACTAATCATTAGCATAAGATAATATTTGATAAAAGGAAGCGGTTACGGTATAATGTAGTTGTAGTCAAATAAGCTAACGAGGTGGATGATAGATGACGATTAAAGTAGGCGACTTGGTACGATGTCAAGCCAATGAAATGATGACGGAACCTTATTTAGGCAAGGTCTTGGAGAAATGCGAAGAGACCGTGCATGTCTTAATTTTGAATTATATGCCGAATGATCGCTTTATTGTCCACGAACTGATGCAACAGATTATCGTGAATTCGCAGCAATTATGCCGAATTTCGTTAACGAGAGTTGCCGGTTAGCTATCAACCTAAACGATTTTCCTCCTATTAGTAATGCCCAGATGTGTTCTTAGACATCTGGGCATTTTTCGTGTTAAAGTGATGAAGGGAAAACGCTTCATAAAAAAAGACCGTCAAATCGGTATTTTTTTTAAACTTGGATAGGGACAAGTCAATTCGGATGTGATAGAATAATGAAGGATTATTTGAGCAGTGGGGACGACTAAAGTTAGGTCATCCTAAAATCAAAGTCATTGAATCCTAATAGTTGAATAACTCAATCGAAGAGAAAGAGGTACTTATATGGATAAGAAACAGCGAGAAGATTCACAGAAGCATGAGAAATTTATTCATTATGCTGATGGTAGTAGTCTAGAAGAAATTAACAACACCGTTGCGATCCCTAAGAACGCTGGTTTCTGGAAAACCTTGATGGCTTTCATGGGACCCGGTGCGTTGGTTGCGGTTGGTTACATGGATCCAGGTAACTGGATTACATCAATTGCCGGTGGGGCACAATTTGCTTACACCTTGATCAGTGTTATTTTAGTATCGAACTTAATTGCCATGCTATTACAAGCAATGGCGGCACGTTTAGGAATTGTTACCGGGATGGATTTAGCGCAGATGACGCGTGCCAAAACCGGTAAAAAGATGGGTATTTTCCTGTGGATTGTCACAGAATTAGCCATTATGGCGACTGATATTGCAGAAATTATTGGTTCCGCCATTGCGTTAGAATTAATCTTTAATATTCCATTATTATGGGGTGTCTTAATCACCGCATTCGATGTCTTGCTCTTATTATTATTGATGAAACTTGGTTTCCGGAAAATTGAAGCGATTGTGGCAACCTTAGTGGCTGTTATCTTATTCGTCTTCTTATACGAAGTAATCTTGGCACAACCTAACATGGGTGATGTTGTGCGTGGATTTGTACCAAGCCCAAGAATTATGACTGACAAGAAGATGTTGTTCTTAGCGTTAGGGATTGTTGGTGCAACTGTTATGCCACATAACTTGTACTTGCATTCTTCAATTGCGCAAGCACGTCAATACGATCGGGATGATGTTGCTGAAAAACGTAAAGCAATCAAGTTTACAGTAATCGATTCAAACATCCAATTAACAGTCGCTTTTGTCGTTAACTGTTTACTATTAATCCTTGGGGCAGCAATGTTCTATGGTACTAACAGTGATTTAGGTCGTTTTGTTGATTTATTTAACGCTTTACAAAACAAAGAAATTGTTGGGAGTATTGCTAGCCCAATGTTGAGTTTACTTTTTGCTGTTGCCTTATTGGCATCAGGTCAAAACTCAACGATTACAGGGACGCTTTCAGGACAAATTGTCATGG
Organism: Latilactobacillus parasakei; assembly: GCF_049674265.1. Lineage (NCBI taxonomy): Bacteria > Bacillati > Bacillota > Bacilli > Lactobacillales > Lactobacillaceae > Latilactobacillus > Latilactobacillus parasakei. The sequence continues at coordinate 1,766,759 of NZ_CP186861.1, forward strand.
AAGGTTTCGTCCGCATGAAGATTCCATTGTGGGCTCGTCGTGTTATCACGCGGGGGTTATCAATCTTACCAGTTATCATCTTCACGGTTTATTATCATGGGAATGAAGCCCAAGTTGAAAACCTTTTGATTTACTCACAAGTCTTCTTGAGTATCGCATTGCCAGTTTCAATGATTCCATTGACATTATTTACCAGTGATGAAAAAATCATGGGACCATTCGTTAACCGCCCTTGGGTGAAATATACGGCTTGGTTCGTCACAATTGTCTTAACATTATTGAATATCTATTTAATTTTACAAACAGTGGGCCTAGCAGCCTAATAAAATAAGCGATTAGCTTGGCCGATATTAAGGCAGCTAATCGCTTTTTTGATTGCGGTCCAATAGGTATGCTAGACTAGAAGGAAGTTACTATTCTGGAGGGATGATATTTTGTTTGAAGTAACAACAGTCCATATTATGATTCGGTTGACCCTAGCGACCGTAATCGCTGGGATTATTGGCTCCGATCGGGAGTATAAAAATCGTCCGGCTGGGATTCGGACGCATATTCTGGTCTGCTTGGGGGCCTGTGTCATTGCGATGATTCAACAGGAAATTGCTGCTCAAAATGTGCAATTTGCGCTACACCATTTAGCGATTGCCACCACGATTCGTTCTGATCAGGCGCGTTTGATTGCGCAAGTGGTCAGTGGGATTGGTTTCTTAGGGGCCGGGACGATTGTCGTGACCCGCCACAAAATTCAAGGGTTAACAACGGCAGCCTCGTTATGGGCGACAGCTGGCATTGGTTTAGCGATTGGGATGGGCTATTACCAAATTGCCGTTATTAGTGCCGTTTTCGTCATTTTTGTGATCGTCTTTTTAAAGAAAATCATTCATATCAATACGTTGAAGAAAATTGAAATTAAATATAAGCACAAACTAGAAACCAAGGAATTTATCCAAACTTATTTTGAAGAACACCATATTCAGATTCGGGATGTCAATTTCTCGGTGACTCAAAATGAACGGGATACGATTTACACCAACGTTTATCGAATCGAAATTCCACGAGAGATGCAATACTCAGAAATTGTAGAAGACATTTCGATGAATAAGAATATTATGACGATTAGAATGGTCAGCATTTAACTGAAAAGAAGGGGAAATGAACGATGGCAATTTACTTAGAGATGCTACATCTTAGTCCGGAATTTCCATTTCGTTTGTTAGTTAATGAAGGCGATATTCTCACGACGCCTCACTGGCATCGTGAAATTGAATTAATTTATGTCATTAAAGGAACGATTAATTTAGGGATTAACGACCAACCGTATATTGTTTCTGCTGGTGAAATTGTATTAATCGATGGCGGAGAGTTACATTATGTTTTGGCTTCACCAGGCAGTGAGCGGATTATTTATCAGTTTGATTTAGCATTTTTTAAAACGACGATGGCGCAAGTCGATTTACCTGTATTATTCAGCGAATTACCAACTTTAAGTCGAGACTGGGGCGCGGCGGTTACTGATATCCGCCGACTACTAGACCAGATTTATCAAGAGGAAACCAACCAATTGCCTGCGATGACGTTTGAAGTGCGAGCAGATTTATACAAAATATTAACGCGCTTTATCCGTGAGGTGCCACGGACTAAAGTTAAAACGGCTGCCAGCCAACAGGTTAAAAGTGACGAAATATTAGCGCGTCTAGATATTGTTTTTCGAATGGTTGAAAAACGTTACACAGGTCACTTGTCTTTGGAGGAAGTGGCTGCTGAAATAGGTTATAGTCAGTTTTATTTCACGCGCTTCTTTAAACGGAATACAGGGAAGACGTTCATCACCTTTTTAAATGATTACCGAATTGATAAGGCTAAATGGCTACTGATCAACTCGACATTAAGTGTTACGGAGATTATTTCGCAGGTTGGTTTCGAAAGTGATAAGACTTTTTATCGGTTGTTTAAACAATCAATGGCAATCTCGCCACTTGCGTACCGTAAACAAATGCGCTTGGATAAGGAATAGCGCTGTAAGCGAAGCCCAGAACCGTTACGTTAACGGTTCTGGGCTTTTTGTATGTTTAAGATATAGAGCGCAATATATGAGAATAACTAAGCAATAAAAAGGGAATGAAAGCGATTTATAGTTTTGTATAATTTAATTGTTGATAAATAAGCCAATTTAACAGGTATTTTAGAGAGAAATAATAATAACGGCAAAAACTATTTTTGAGAGAAAAAGGAATGATTAATAATGAAATTAGCTGAAAACTTTTTATGGGGTGGCGCAATCTCAGCAGCCCAAACTGAGGGTCATTATTTAGAAGATGGTCGCCAACCCTCTAATTATGATCAAGTCCCATTAAATAACCAAAGATTGAAAGCGGTCTATCAGGATCAAGTGCCTAATTTAATGCAGCCAGCAAAGAAAGAAATTTATCCAGGCCGTTTTGGTATCGATTTTTATAAAACATATCAAGCAGATATTAAAACACTGAGTGAATTAGGGATTAATAGCTTCCGATTTTCAATTTCTTGGTCGAGAATTTTTCCAACAGGCGAAGAAACAGAACCTAATCAAGCAGGATTAGCTTACTATGATGCCATTCTTGATGAACTTGATAAGTATGGCATTGAACCGATTGTAACCCTTAGCCATTTTGAAATTCCGTTGCACCTCGTTAAAAAATACAATGGTTGGGCAAGTCGGGAAGTTATCGCATTATTTGTCCGTTATGCAGAGTGTTTGATGACCCGTTATCAAAAGCGAATTAAATATTGGATTCCTTTTAATGAAATGAATATGATTTTGCATATTCCATTTATTGGGGGTGGTGTTCAGTTTACAACTGGCGCAAATAACCTTGAAACACAGTATCAAGCGGGCCATCATCAATTATTAGCGAACGCGTTGGTCATTGAAGCCGGGAAAAAAATTAATCCTGATTTCCAATTTGGCACGATGTTGGCTGCTGGGAAAACATATGCTTATACAGCTGATCCTAAGGATGTTTTTGCAGCGGTAAAGAGTGATCGTGAGAACTTATTGTTTGCGGATGTTCAAGTATTCGGAGCATACCCCAACTATATTGCGCATTTCTTTGAAGAAAAACAAATCCATTTAGATATGACAGATGATGATCAAGCGATTCTAAAAGCTAATACAGTTGATTTTGTTTCATTTAGCTACTATTCAAGTGCTTGTACATCAGCAGAAGACAAGGATTTAGAAACGGTTGCTACCAACGGTTTTACAACACTCAGAAATCCTTATCTGCCTAAGAGTAAAGGGGTTTGGCAAAATGATCCATTAGGTTTGCGGATTACATTGAATCAATTATATGATCGTTATCGGTTGCCATTATTTATTGTAGAAAATGGTTTAGGAACCGAAGACGAACTAGATAATGATCAAGTTCATGATACGTATCGGATTGATTATTTGAGAGAACATATTAAGAATTTGATATTAGCAGTGCAAGAAGATGGCGTGCCATTGATGGGTTACCTCATGTGGGGCATTATCGATTTAACCAGTGTAAGTGAAGGTAAGATTGCTAAGCGTTACGGTGTCTTATACGTCGATCAAGATAATGACGGCGGCGGTAGTCATCGACGATATAAAAAAGATAGTTTTTATTTCTACCAAAAAGTAATTAATAGCCAAGGTGCTAGTGTCTTTGAATAAATGAAGTTAAGTTAACCAAGGAGTGATTATAGTGAGTGAATACAATGATTTAGCAAAAGCAATTATTGAAGCTGTCGGCGGTCCAACAAATATTAATTCGGTTGTTCATTGTGCAACTCGATTACGATTTAGTTTAAAGGATGAAACAAAGGTTCAAGCGGAAAAGCTGAAGAATATGGCCGGGGTTGTTGGTGTTAATCCAACGCCAACGCAATACCAAGTGATTATCGGCGCGCAAGTGAACCAAGTTTTTGATGCGATTCTAGCAAACGGCATTGTTAGTGGCGATACTGAAACAGTCGCCGAATCAGCAACTACAAAGGCAGTTAAGAAAACATCTGTTTGGAATCAAATTATCGATACCATTACAGGTTGTATGACACCGATGATTCCCGCATTGACTGCAGCCGGGATGATTAAAGTTATTTTATCGCTATCGACAACTTTTAAGTGGATGGCAACAACTTCTAGTACTTATCGGGTACTTGATTTTATCGGTGATGGTGCCTTTTACTTCATGCCAATTCTATTAGCGATTTTTGCTTCACGTAAATTTAAGGTGAACACATCGATTGCTGTGATTGTGGTTGGTATTTTCTTACACCCTAGTTTTACAGCTTGGGTGACGTCGGGTAAGCCAATTTCATTTGTCGGTATTCCGATTCAAGGTGTTAGTTATGCGGCATCAGTTATTCCTGCGCTATTAACAGTTTGGATGATGTCTTACATTGAAAAAGGGGTCGATCGGATTACCCCTAAATCATTAAAAATTATTCTCAATCCTACTTTGGTGTTACTCATTTCAGCACCATTAGCTTTGATTGTTGTGGGACCTTTAGGTAATTACGCCGGAATGGGCTTAGCTTGGGTTATTAATCTATTACAAGGCCAATTAGGGTTCATCATGGTGGCTGTATTAGCTGCAGCAATGCCATTCATTGTGATGACGGGGATGCACCATGCGCTAACACCAATCTTCGTGGCCTCTTTTGCGGCGACCGGTACAGAATCATTAATTCTTGTTGCGCAAGTTTGTGCCAATTTGGCCCAAGGTGGCGCAACACTAGCAGTTGCCTTGAAATCAAAAAATCAATCTGTTAAATCACTAGCAACAGCGGCCGGTATTTCAGCCATCATGGGGATTACAGAACCAGCCCTGTATGGGGTAACGATGAAGTACCGTAAACCTTTAGTGGCAGCAGCGATTAGTGCTGGTATTGCAGGCTGTTTCGGTGGTTTAATGCATGTCACATTGTATGTTCCTCAAAATAGTGTGATGGCAATCCTTGGTTTTTCAGGCGCCAAAGGAACAGCCAATGTGATTGCTGGGATTACGATGATGGTCTTATCATTAGTCCTATCATTTATCATGACATTAATTTTCCAAAAAGAAGCAGATTTAAAAGACGCGAAATAGCGTGGTGGAGGTAAAGCAATGAGCGATGCACAATATGAATTAACGCTGGCAGATGTTAAGCACCATGATCGCGCCTATTTAGAAACAATTTTCTCATTAGGCAATGGACAAGTTGGTATTCGTGCCGGATTACCAACTAATGATTCCCAAAAGAACCATCCGGGAATGCTAATCAACGGTTTTTACGGCACAACGCCCATTGAATACGGTGAAAAAGCGGTGGGGTATGCCGATAATCATCAAACGATTATGACTCTTTTTAATCCCAAAGCAATTAATATCGTACTTAGTGAAACGGACCAACTAAGCAATCATGATTGGCAAATCATACTAAAAGAAACGATACTGAAGATGCGTGAAAATCGGTTAGTTGAGCAATACGAACTGATTTCTAGTCAAGGCGTGGTGTTACACCTAGGTGTTGAAACGCTGTTAGCATGTGATCGCAATGCATTTAGTTTACTTTTCGACTTATCAGCACCTGACTATCGAGGTCCAATTAAGTTTGAACGGCTTTTAATCGAACAGGGTCAACATGAAAAAGTAGACGATGATGATCCAAGAATTGCTAATCGCGAACTGCCAATTGAAGTGATCATACTACCGGGAACCCCGGCAGTATTTAACTGGCAAACAACGAGTACATCATCAGGGCAAACAATCGTGCAACAAGAAATGATTGGACGCTATCCAGAAGGTTGGCAAGTTGTCCAAAATGCAACGGGCTTTCAAATTGTTGGGACAATAGCAGCACTACACCATTATCAATTTGGATTTGATCGTGCGATTGGTCGGATTAATCAAACTGAGAAGGTCGCAGCCAATTTCACAGATGATGAGCTACTAGCAACCAATCAGCAAGTACTAGACGTATTTTGGCATCAGTCGGATGTCGTTATTGAAGGTAATCATGCTTTACAAAAGGGCATTCGCTACAATATTTTCCAACTTTACCAATCAGCAGGACGTGATGGACAGACGAATATTGCGGCTAAAGGAGTTAGTGGCGCTGGGTATGAAGGTCATTATTTCTGGGATACAGAAATGTATATGCTACCATTTTTCAGCTATACGAATCCTAAAATTGCTAAGCAATTATTGTTATATCGTTACCATATTCTAGAAGAAGCTAAAAAACGCGCGCAAACAATGGGCGGGGCTGGAGCCTTATTCCCATGGCGAACGATTAGTGGTCAAGAACTAAGTGCCTACTATCCAGCTGGAACGGCACAAGTTCATATCGACGGTGATATTGCCTATGCGGTAAAACAATATTATGAGATTACCAAGGATGAGGATTTCTTAAATCAATTTGGGGCAGAGATTGTCATTGAAACAGCTAAGTTCTGGTTATCATACGGCGCTTGGTTCGAAAAAGGCAACCAGCAGTATTTTGGCATCTTTAAAGTTACTGGGCCAGATGAATATACAGCGTTAGTGAATAATAATTACTATACTAACCGAATTGCACAAGAAAATATGCGATTTGCACAAAACTTGTTGGAACAACACAAAGGGCCCACTGTTGAAAATAGTGCGCAATTAGTGGCTGATTTGAAGGTCGCTGCAGATGCGATGTATTTACCTTATGATCAGGTTCGCCAAATCAAACAACAAGATGATGAATCACCATTAATGGCAACTTGGCCGTTTGAAAAAACGCCGAAAGATCATTATCCGTTGCTATTGCATTATCATCCATTAATGATTTACCGGCACCGCGTTAATAAGCAAGCAGATACACTATTGAGTGATATGCTCTTCCAAGATGATATTGATGTAGGACAGTTAACGCGTGATTTCGATTATTATAGTCAGATTACGACGCATGACTCCTCATTATCACGTTCGATTTTTGGGATTATTGCTAGTCGGTTAGATCGCAAAGATGCATATGACTACTATATGGATTCAGCATTGATGGATTTAACCGATTTACAGGGGAATACTAGTGATGGCTTACACGCTGCTAATATGGGTGGCTCTTGGTTAGGAATTGTTTATGGCTTTGCAAATCTCCATAGTGAAAACAATCAGTTAGTTGTTGAATCGCACTTACCAACACAATTAAAAACAGTGCGCTTCAGAGTGAGCTACCAAGGGGCACTACTTCAGATAACACTGCAACCAAATACCGTCGCAGTGGAACGATTAAACGATAGTGCGTCGATTCAAGTAAAAGTTGCAGGAAATCTGAAACAAATTTAATTAATATGAGGGATTGCATATGGAAGGTGTCTTATTTGATTTAGATGGTGTTATTACTGATACGGCTAAATTTCATTTTAGTGCGTGGTGCGTTTTAGCCCGTGAAAAAATCGGTGTTGAATTACCGGCTGATTTTGAAGCTGATTTAAAAGGCGTTAGTCGCCTTGAATCACTCCAACGGATTATTCACTTTGCTGGAAAAACGGGCGTGTATTCAGAAGCTCAAATTCAAACATTCGCAACTGAGAAAAATACGAATTATTTAAAGTTGATTAACAGTTTGACAAAAGCTGATATTTTACCAGGAATCAAAGCACTGTTAGACGAACTACAACAACATGGCGTTAAACTTGCGGTAGCTTCAGCAAGTAATAATGCGCCAATTATTTTGGATAAGTTGGGTTTGACAGCGTACTTCGATACATTGGTCGATCCGCAACAGATTAAAAATGGTAAACCGGCACCAGATATATTCTTGGCAGCAGCACAGCAATTAGGGATCGCGCCTGAACATTGTGTTGGGCTAGAAGATTCAATTGCTGGGATGACTGCGATTAATGCGGCACATGCAGTATCAGTTTTGATTGGTGATCCAGCTGAATTTCCAGAAGCTGATTGGGTTGTACCGACGACAGAATCGCTATCATATGATTTATTACAAAAGGCCTATGATGCACGCTAATCATTAAAATAAGAGATTGGGACAAATTTATTTTTGTCCCAATCTTTTTTTGTTTTTAAATAGTGGTTAAGGCCGTTGCTGTATAAAAATAATGAATATATGAATAAAAACGATTACTTGCCATTCTTTATTCATATAAGATTGACATTATACTGGTAGAATTGTATATTTATTCTAACTTAGACCAACAAAAAGGACTTGTGTATATTATGGAGAAATCAAAGAAGATTAATGTCAATGGCTTAATCTTGATGATCTTTGGATCAATTTTTGGCTTTGCGAATACCACCATTGCCTTTTATTTAATGGGATATGCCAGTATTATCTGGTATATCCTAGCAGCTATCTTTTTCTTTTTACCAACCTCATTGATGTTTGCCGAATACGGTTCATCATTGAAAGAAGCGCGTGGGGGCCTTTATTCATGGCTTGAAGCGTCAATTGGTAAGAAGGCAGCCTTTATCGGAACGTTCATCTGGTTAGCCTCATGGATTGTTTGGATGGTATCGACCGCTGCGAAAGTGTGGATTCCATTTTCAACTTTCTTACAAGGATCAGACCAAACAACAACTTGGCATTTTATCGGGTTAAATGGGACCCAAGTCGTCGGTGTTTTAGGTGTGCTTTGGATTTTAGCCTTAACCTTCCTATCAAGCCGTGGGATTGATAAAATTCAAAAGTTTGCTTCTTTCAGTGGGATGGCTGTGGCCTTTTTATTCGCAGCTTTCTTAGTGATCAGTCTTGCAATTTGGTTTAAGACAGGCTTTAAGCTTGCTGAACCAATTCACGGTGTGACAACTTTCGTTAAGAGTCCGATGGCTTCTTATCAATCACCAATCGGGATGTTGTCGTTCGTTGTCTTTTCAATCTTCGCTTATGCGGGGATGGAAACAATGGGTGGCGTGACGGATAGTATGGATCATCCAGAAAAGACTTTCCCTAAGGGGTTAATGATTGCGACAGCCTTCATTACCTTAATCTACGCCATTGCAATCTTCATGTGGGGGATTTCAACGAACTGGCACCAAGTTTTAGGTGGCGATAAAGCCAACATGGGGAATATCACGTACGTCTTGATGCAAAACCTAGGATATCAATTTGGACATGCATTTGGGATGTCAACAACAGCCGCTGTTGGGATTGGGACGTTATTTGCTCGGATTACCGGGTTAATCATGTTTATCAGTTACCTTGGGGCCTTTGCCGTCCTCATTTATTCACCATTAAAATCATTCGTACTAGGGACACCAAAAGCATTATGGCCAAAAGGCTTTGCTGAAGTCAATAAACACGGGATGCCTGAAAAGGCAATGTGGGCACAAGCTGTTTTGGTTTGTTTATTAATTGCTGTTATCTCATTTGGTGGTAAAGCTGCCAGCGAATTCTATAACGTATTAACCTTGATGTCGAACGTTTCAACATCATTACCTTATCTCTTCTTAGTGACTGCCTTCCCTTACTTTAAGGCGCGCAAAGATTTAGAACGGCCATACGAATTCTTTAAGACTAAAGCATCAGTGCAAGCTGTGACAATTGTTGTCGATTTAGTCTTAGTCTTCGGGATTGCTTTCACGATTGTGCAACCAATACTAGAAGGTAGTTATATGGATGCTTTTTGGATGGTCATCGGGCCAATCGTCTTTGCGATTATGGCGATCGCACTCTATCACCGTTATCAAAAGAAAGTTGCTTAAAACGTTATCAAAAACAGGTCCTCATTAGAGGGCCTGTTTTTTTATTTCTCGGTAAATTTGGAGAGAAAACAATTGCGAATCTCATTACATTTTAATAATTTGAACAAAATAGTTGCAATTTGAAAATAAGTTTTCTAAATGGATTTTAAATTTTCTAGGGTGCAACCTATTGGGAAACAAGTAATATTTAAATTTGTTTAAAAAAGCTGTTAACAATATTAATAATGAGAAAATGATGAGAGGGTTATCTGGCGATATGCAACCTGTTCAATAAACTAGTATACTTTTTAGGTATAGTTTTCAGAAAAATTTATATCAAAGGGGGATTCTATGACTGTCAAATTACAAGTCAAAGATTTAACGAAGATATTTGGTAAGCGGGTGCCGCGGGCCAAAGAACTATTGAAGCAAGGTAAGAGTAAGGCTGAGATTCTAAAGGAAACAGGTGCGACAATCGGTGTCGACCGGGCTAACTTTGAAGTCGAATCTGGCGAAATATTCGTTATTATGGGACTATCTGGTAGTGGTAAATCAACATTGGTGCGGATGATTAACCGATTGATCGAACCAACTGAAGGTAGTGTGTTGATAGATAACGAAGATTTAATGCAGATTGATAAGAAAGAATTACTTGAAGTCCGGCGCAAGAAAATGAGCATGGTCTTTCAGAATTTCGGACTTTTCCCAAACCGCACAATCCTAGACAACACTTCTTATGGATTAGAAATTCAAGGGATTGATAAACAAACGCGCGATCAAAAAGCTAATGAAGCGTTAGATCTCGTTGGTTTAAACGGTTATGGGGAACAATATCCAACACAATTATCTGGTGGGATGCAACAACGGGTTGGTTTAGCACGTGCTTTAGCGAATGATCCAGAAATCCTATTAATGGATGAAGCTTTCTCAGCGTTAGATCCATTAAACCGGTCAGATATGCAAGATCAATTACTTGATTTACAAGAAACAATGCACAAAACAATTATCTTTATTAGTCATGATTTAAACGAAGCCCTCAAAATCGGCGATCACATCATGATTATGAAGGATGGCGAAATTGTTCAAACTGGGACACCGGAAGATATTTTAACGCGTCCAGCTGATGAATATGTTGAGAAATTTATCGAAAATGTCGATCGTAGTAAGGTTTATACGGCCGGCAACGTTATGATTCGCCCAACAACGGTCAATATCGAAAAAGATGGCCCACGTTTGGCCTTGAAACGTATGCGTGAAAATGAAGTTTCAACCGTTTATGTTGTGAATAACAAACGTGAATTGGTCGGGATTATCGATGCGCGGGATGTTTTAGAATTAGTTCGTAAAGAAAGTCGGGATCTTCAATCCGTTGTTAATGCAAACGTACCGACAACCACTGAAGAAACACCGATTGCGGATATTCTAGACGATATTTCACAAACCGGGATTCCATTTGCCGTCTTAAATGAGAAAAAACAATTACGTGGGATCATCATTCGCGGTGCCGTCTTAGGCGCACTTGCAGGAAACGAGGTGAACCATTTTGCTTAATTTAATGACAATTCCTAAATTACCACTTGCTAGTTGGATGGACAGTTTTGTCGATTGGCTAACACAATTTACAGGTTTCTTTAATGGTTTAACAAACTTTATCGGTGGGATTATCAATGGCTTCCAATGGGTCTTTGATTTAATTCCAATCTGGTTATTTATCGTGATTATCGCGGGTGTCACTTACTTCGCCAATCGCGATACGAAGAAGTGGGGCTTAATCATCTTTGAAGTGGCCGGTCTTCTTTTAATCTGGAACTTAGATTTCTGGCGGGATATGACGCAAACGTTAACCCTTGTGTTGACGTCTAGTTTAATCTCATTAGTGATTGGTGTGCCACTTGGGATTTGGATGGCTAAAAGTGATATTGCCCAGGCAATATTTAAACCAATTCTTGATTTTATGCAGACCATGCCAGCCTTTGTTTACTTGATTCCAGCGGTTGCCTTTTTCGGCATCGGGATGGTGCCCGGCGTTTTCGCGTCAGTGATTTTTGCCATGCCACCAACGGTTCGAATGACTAACCTTGGGATTCGCCAAGTGCCAACCGAATTAATTGAAGCCGCAGATTCTTACGGTTCAACAGAATGGCAGAAGTTGATTAAAGTGCAATTACCACTTGCCAAATCAACCTTAATGGCCGGCGTTAACCAAAGTATGATGTTAGCTTTATCAATGGTCGTTATTGCTTCAATGATCGGTGCAATGGGTCTTGGAACCCGGGTTTACTTCGCCGTAGGTCGGAACGATGCTGGGGGCGGTTTTGCAGCTGGCTTGGCAATCGTTATCTTGGCGATTATCATTGATCGTTTGACACAAGCGCTAAACAGACAACGACAACATTAAGGAGGGATTTAGTGATTAAGAAGAATAAATTAATAGCTTTTTTCACCTTAATTGGGTTGGTAACGTTGCTTAGTGCTTGTAGCTCACAAACTAAGCCATATGATGCTAAGCAGAAGTTAGGCCCACAAATCAACTATACGATTACAGGGATTGACGCCGGAGCTGGTATTATGGCTTCAACGCAAAAGGCTTTATCAACCTATCATTTGGAAGGCCAAAACTGGCAATTACAAACCAGTTCAACCGCTGCGATGACCAGTACTTTGGACAAAGCAATTGCTGACAAGCGGCCAATCGTGATTACGGGTTGGCAACCGCATTGGATGTTTACAAAATATCCAATCAAGTTTTTGAAGGATCCTAAAAATGTCTTTGGTCAGGCTGAACATATCAATACGATTGTTCGAAAAGGGCTCAAAAAAGATATGCCGGAAGCTTATACCATCCTTGACCGGTTCCACTGGACACCAGCGGAAATGTCAAAAGTGATGTTACAAGTTAATGATGGCGTCGATCCAGAAAAGGCGGCTAAAGATTGGATTAAAGCTAATCCAAAACAAGTTGCTAAATGGACCAAGGGTGTTAAAAAAGTTCATGGTACGAAAATTAAGTTAACTTATGTCGCTTGGGATTCTGAAATTGCCTCAACCAACGTTGTTGCGGAAGTACTCCGTCAACAAGGTTATGAACCAACAATTCAGGCAATGGAAATCCAACCAATGTGGGCGTCAGTCGCAACTAAAGCGGCCGATGCACAGGTTGCTGCTTGGTTACCAAAGACATCTGGTTTGTACTACAAGGATTATCAAGGCAAGTTTGAAGACTTAGGACCTAACTTAGAAGGCGCCAAAGTTGGCTTGGCTGTGCCGAAGTACATGACCAATGTGAACTCAATTGACGATTTAAAAACGAAATAAAAAAATAGGTGTTATCCGGTCATCAATAGTTGATGATTGAAAAGAGCGTTGTCGCAAAAGGAATCTTTTGCCGCAACGCTTTTTTATTTTGGAAAATAACTTGATTGTATATACAATTTTGTTTATACTACAATTATTAAAACGCTTACAATTTGGAGATGAACGATTATGACGCATGCAATGATTGGCACATGGCGAATGGCTTATGAAGGATTATCCAAAGCGATGACGACGCTTGAAGCGGGCGGCAAAAGTACGGATGCAATTGAAATCGCTATCAAAGAAGTCGAAGATTATCCATTTTTTAAATCGGTTGGCTATGGCGGTTTACCGAATGCGCAAGGACTAGTTGAAATGGATGCGGCCTTTATGGATGGTAATACGTTTGCGATCGGAGCGGTTGCGGGGATTAGCGATGTCAAAAATCCCATCTCGGTTGCGCGCCAATTGAGCAATGATCATTTTAATAGTTTTCTAGTAGGTGCCGGCGCATCACAATATGCGATGTTCAATGGGTTTGAAGCACGCAACATGTTAACCGAACGCGCGCATAAGCTATGGGCTAAACGCGTTCAAGAAATTAACGAAAAAAATCTTAGTCCTTATGACGGACACGATACGGTTGGCATGGTGAGTTTGGATCAAGATGCTGGCATGGCAGCCGGAACTTCGACTTCTGGTTTATTCATGAAAAAGCCAGGACGCACAGGCGATTCCGCGTTATCTGGCAGTGGCTTTTATGTGGATAGTGACATCGGTGGCGCCACCGCAACGGGATTAGGCGAAGATTTGATGAAGGGCTGTCTTTCTTACGAAATTGTCAGATTGATGGGTTCAGGATTATCGCCGCAAGCCGCTTGTGATCAAGCCGTTTATCCATTTGTTGAAAAACTTAAGAAACGCTACGGCAAGGTGGGTGAATTCTCACTGATTGCATTGAATAATCAAGGTGAATGGGGCGTGGCCACCAATGTTGAATTCACTTTTGCGGCGGGAAATGATGAACAGACACCGCAAATTTATATGGCTAATCCAGGGCCGGATCAGACCACTATTATTGAACCAATATCCGAAGCTTGGTTAATAGCTTACGAAAAACGAATTAAGGCCCCAATTGATTAGAAGGAGTATTTAGAAAATGGCGAAGTATCTATATGTCGAAATTGCAGAAGCGTTAAACGAAGATGTCCGGGCGGGAATCTATGGTGTCCATCAAAAATTACCGTCAGAAACGGACTTAGCCGCGCAGTTTGCGACGACACGGTTAACAATCCGCAAGGCAATTGACTTACTCGAAAAACAACAGGTTGTGGTCCGTGATCGGAATCGTGGGACCTATGTTTTAGCGACCGAAGGCAAAATTTCTAGTGGGGCTAGCGGTTTAGTGGGTTTTACCGAAGCCGCCAAGGAATTACACTTGGACGCGAGCACTCGGGTGTTAGATTTGCGCCGCGCAATTGTCTATCCAGACTACGTTGCGTCTAAATTACAACTCAACGAGCAAGAACCGGTTTGGCAGATTGAACGCATCCGGATGGCCGATAACGAACCAATGACGCACGAACAGATTTACCTTAAACAAAGAATACTCCCCAACTTGACGGCCCACGAAGCGCAAGGCTCTCTCTACCGTTTGATTGAACAAGAGATGCCAATTGGTTATGCGCAACAAGAATTAGAAGCTGTTATCTTAGAACCGGGGTTAAGCGAATTATTAGAAACAACACCAGGACAGCCCGCCTTTTTGGCGCATACGGTCGCCTATTCGATGGATGGCTACCCAATCTTTTATGATAATTCCCATTATCGGGCTGACAAGTACACGTTCCACAATATCTTGAGTCGTAAACATTAATGTCAGAAGGAGGTATTGTTCATTAGCAGGTAGGTAAGACAAAATTTTAATCTGGAGGATTAAACATGTTTGATAAATTAGAAAAATTCTTGATGCCGTTAGCAATAAAACTGGGGAGTAATAAAGTTTTAATCGCTATTCGGGATGGTTTCTTGATCACAACACCTTTAATTATTGTCGCTTCGATTTTCCTATTAATTGCTAACTTTCCAATTCCGCATTGGTCTGAATTCTGGGGGCAATTCTTAGGGACTGGTTGGGAAAGTTGGTTTACTAACGTTTCTCGTGCTGTCTTTAATACAGTTGGTTTTTTCACTTGTTTTAGTACGGCTTACGCTTATGGCAAACAAAAAAATACGGATGCAATTCAAGCAGCCGCAGTTGCTTTAGTGGCCTTTTTAATCCTAACACCGACTAAAATGGTTGTTGAAAATCTAAAAGAACCCGTTGATGGAGCTTTGGATATGAACTACCTTGGCACAAATGGGATTTTCTTGGGACTAGTTGTCGCACTTGTTGCAGTGCCCATTTATTGTTATGTCACTGAAAAAGGGTGGACGATTAAAATGCCTGATGGTGTACCACCTGCAGTCTCGCAATCATTTGAAGCATTAATTCCAAGTGCAGTAGTGATGTTAATTTTCTTCGCAATTCGCATTATTTTCGGACTAACACCATACGAAACACTGTATAATTTCATCTTCGAGATTTTGCAAGTGCCATTAAAAGGGGCCGGTAATACTTTAACTGCCCAGATTATCTACGGATTTGCCTGCACGATTTTCTGGTTCTTTGGCATTAACGGACCAGCAGTTGCTAATTCTGTTTTTGCACCAATTTCTAAAGTGTTAACAATGGAAAACTTGGATGCTTTCCAAGCGCATAAGGCATTGCCTAACATCTTCACTGACCCATTCTCAAACTTTTTCACTAACTTCGGTGGCGGCGGGAGTACCTTATCACTATTAATCGTGATGCTCTTATTCTGTCGCTCACAACGAATTAAACAACTTGGGAAGTTGGCTATTTTACCAGGAATTTTCGGCATTAACGAACCAATCATCTTTGGGTTGCCAATTGTGTTGAATCCTATTCTCATTATTCCATTTAACTTAGTACCACTTATCAACCTCTTGCTATCAACGATGGTAACAAAATGGGGGCTGATTCCATATACCAACGGGGTGGCCTTACCATGGACAACACCAATCGGTTTTTCCGGCTACCTTTCAACCGGGAGCATTGTGGCTTCACTCTATCAATTCGCATTATTAGCATTAGGTTGTTTAATTTACTACCCATTCATTAAGACATTGGATAAACAATATATCAAAGAAGAACAAGACGCAGAGATGGCTAAAGCAGAAGATATTTCATTTGATGATTTAACGGAAGCAGACTTGAATTTGTAAAGGTGGAGAATAGTCATGGAAATTTTAATTTTATTGGATCAAATTCAAGCAGGTTTAGGTGGCACCGAACGTGGCGATTTACCCTTGGGTGGTAAAAAAATGGCGATGGGTTCTGCCGATATGTTTGAAAAGTATTTAGAAAAGGATGAAAAAATCGCGGTGACCTTATATTGTGGTGATCAAAATTTCATGGATCACAAAGATGAGGTCAGCCTGAAGTTGGCAGCGATGATTAAAAAGTTGCACCCAGATGTTGTCATTTGTGGGCCAGCTTTTCACTATGAACAATACGCTGAAATGTGTGCCCAAACGGGGGCTTTAGTGACCGAAAAAACTGATATTCCAGTTGTGGCTGCGATGTCTAAAGAATGCCAGTCAGTAATTGATCAATATCGCCAACGTGTTGATATTGTTAAGATGCCTAAAAAAGGTGGGACTGGCTTGAGTGATGCTTTAAAAGACATCTTGGCACTCTGCCGGATAAAAGCTAATCACGGTGATATTTCTGAGTTTCCAAGCGATAAAATCTATTAATTGTGGGTGATGAAATGCTAAATCAAGAAACAATCGACCTGATGCAGGCACTAACCGATATTAACGGGGTTGCTAGCAATGAACGGTTAGTTGCGGCGCGTTTAAAACAGGATTATGCGCAACTAGCAGACGAAGTGATTTACGATAACTTAGGATCGATTTATGCGGTTAAAAAGAGTCAAACACCAAATGCGCCGCATGTGATGGTTTCGGGGCATATGGACGAGGTTGGTTTAATCGTGACTAAAGTGTTAGATAATGGCTTACTGCAAGCTTTATTACTCGGCGACATGCCAACTAATAGTTTGTTAGGGGCTAGTATTCAAGGCGATTTTGCTGGGCAATCTTATCAAGGCACAATTTTAGCCCAAACGGAAAATAATCAAGGTGTCGATAAGATGAATAAAGTGCAAGTCGACCTTGGCTTTTTAAGTAAAGCAGCAGTTGAAAAGGCTGGTGTGCAGTTAGGTGATACGCTCAGTTTTGCAACATCATTTGTTCAAACTGAAAGTGGCGCATTGATGAGTCGTAATTGGAATGGTCGCTATGCACCTATTCTGGGGATTGAACTATTGCAAGCCTTACAAAATATTGAATTACCATTTGATTTATATGTAGGCTGCACAGTTCAGGAACAAGTGGGTTTGCGGGGAATCCAGACGGCGACGAATAAAGTGGCGCCTGATTTAGCAATTATGTTAGATACAGATGCCGCTTTTGATTATCAAACTGATTCTGATGACCGAATAGGGGTGTTAGGGGATGGCGTTTTATTGAATTACTATGATAAAACGGTTTTACCTAATCGGTTATTACTTCAAACTTTCCGTGAAACTTGTGAACAAGATCAAATTCCTTATCAATATTACTATTCATTGGCCGATTCTGAAGCAGGTTGGGTGAATAAGTTACGGACGGGTTGTCCAACGCTTTTCGTGAATATTCCGGTTAGAAATATGAATACGCCACGCTCGGTAATTGCTGCTGCTGATTATCAAGCTGCTAAGGCGGGATTGATTCAATTTATTAAGCAAATCGATAATGATAGTCTTCAAGCGTTTAAAGC
This sequence comes from Latilactobacillus parasakei, assembly GCF_049674265.1. Lineage (NCBI taxonomy): Bacteria > Bacillati > Bacillota > Bacilli > Lactobacillales > Lactobacillaceae > Latilactobacillus > Latilactobacillus parasakei. The sequence continues at coordinate 1,784,597 of NZ_CP186861.1, forward strand.
AGAAAATCGATAAGTTGGTGAAAAAATGGTAGAAGAGATAATCGATATAGATTTATTGCGCCGACTCAGTGAAGCTGATGGCATTGGTGGGCGTGAACGTGAAGTGAGTCGGTTAGTGCATGATTATGCCCAACCATATGTAGATGAGATTAGTTATGATAACTTGGGATCAATCATTCTAAAGCAAAACGGCACGACAACAGAAGGACCCAAAGTGATGTTATCAGCGCATATGGATGAAGTGGGGTTTGTGGTCCGTCAGATTACACCAGAAGGTTATCTTAAGTTATTACCGGTTGGTGGTTGGTGGGGACACGTGATGCCTGCTCAAGAAATGACTGTTACGACAGCAACTGGTCAAAAATATATTGGTATTGTGGGTAGTCGAGCGCCACATGGTTTACCCGACGAGGTCAAAAATAAGGTGATGACGCCAATGACGATGTTTTTGGACATGGGGGTCGCTGATTGTCAGGCAATCAAAGCGTTAGGAATTCGTATTGGAGATATGATTACACCGTATATTCCGTTTAGGCAAATGAATGATCCTAACCTCTTAGCTGGGAAAGCATGGGATGATCGTTTTAGTTTGGGTGCGGAGCTAGAAGTGATGAAACGAACAGCGCAAAAGCCGCATGAAGCAACGCTCTTTTTCACAGGATCGACACAAGAAGAAGTGGGGATTCGTGGTGCACGGACAGCGGTTCATCAAATTCAACCGGATTTAGCAATTGCACTCGATGTCACAACAGCTAAGGACACACCACTCGATAATGAAAACAGTAATCGATTAGGCGGGGGGGTCGTCTTAGCTGTACTAGATTCTTTAACGATGGCTAACAAAGGATTGTTGTACAGAATGGAACGGCTTGTTGCTGATTTAAAATTAGATGTGCGTTATGACTTTATGACCGTTGGTGGGACGGATGCTTGTAATATTCATAAGGCGATGGATGGGGTCGTGACAATGACGATCTCGATGCCAACCCGCTATATGCATTCACCGCGGTTGATGGTCCATCAAGATGATTACAAACAAACGATTCAGTTATTGACCGTATTTTGTCAGTCACTAACGAAGGCCGATGTCGCACTGTTTAAAGAAGCGACGCGTCAGGCTTTAGAAAAGACGTATTAAACGATAGAAAGAAGCCATTTTTGTGAAAGCGATTCGAGCAGATTTTAAAGCTTTATTTGAACAATATGAAGCCGAATTTTTGGCCGATTTGAAGGCTGTTTTGCGGGTGCCGAGTGTTCGTGGCGTTAAAACGTATCAAGCACCGTTTGGGATTGGGCCTAAACGAGCATTGGAAACGGTGTTGTCTATTGCGACGCGAATGGGCTTCAGAACTGGGCAAGTCGGTGATTGTGTTGGCTGGGCTGAATATGGGCCGGATGAAAGCCAAGCACCAACCTATTTTGGCATCTTGGGTCATTTGGATGTAGTCGACGTTGAGAATGATTGGCATTATCCACCGTTTGACCTTACCCAAGTGGATAACTTCTTGTATGGACGTGGTGTTTTGGATAATAAAGGGCCACTCTTATCCACGTTGTTTGCACTTTATCTGATTAAAACGCAAAAAATAACATTTAAGCACCGGGTTCGGATTATTTTTGGCACGGATGAAGAATCAGGGAGCCAAGATATTCCGGTGTATCTACAACAAGAAGCAGCGCCGTACGCCGGTTTTACGCCAGATTGCAAGTTTCCGGCCGTTTACGGGGAACGTGGTTTGTTAGACGTTCAGTTATCGTTGCCGATTACAGATGGCTCTGAGCGCCAAATCACGGCGATTGATGGGCAGTTTGCCAAAAGTTATTTACCGGATCACGCCCGCCTTCTTTTAGCCGATGGGACGGTCAAAACCTATCAGGGTCAAAAGGCGCCAAGTAACGCGCCTGAAATGGCGGATAATGTACTGCCGAAATTAGTGGCAGATGCTAGCCAATTGACGGGCCAGACCGGCCAATTCTATCAGTGGCTTAATGCTAAAATTGGTAATCAATCAACTGGGGAAAACTTGGGGATTAATTTTGAAGATGTGGCCTCGGGTGCTTTGCAGTTAGCCTTTTATGGGTTGTCAATTGAGGCGCAACAGTTGAGTTGTCATCTAACGTGTCGTTATCCGATTTCGGTGACTGAAGAACAATTGGTAGCTGGCATCGAAGCGGCGTTGTTACCGGGGATGACGGTGACGGTTAAGCGGCGGTATCCATCGCAAGTGACCGATCCACAATTGCCATTTATTCAACAATTGTCGGCGATTTATGCGGCTGATACGGGTTTAGATGGCACACCGGTGACGACAACCGGGGTGACCTATGCCCGCGCCTTACCGAATATCATCGCGTTTGGGCCTTCTTTCCCAGGACAAAAGGGCATCGCGCATAAGGGTGATGAATGGCTCCAATTCAGCGATTGGCAAATGATGATGCAAATTTATTACGATAGTTTGTTAGTTGTTGGGACACAGGATTAGGACAAATTAAAAAGGCCAGGACAAATTTGTCCTGGCCTTTTTAATTTGTTTAGCGACTTGCTAATGCGCCCATTGGATCCCATGGTGCGAGAACGGTTGGGTGATCGTATTCTTCTTTTTCAATCCGTTGCATTTCTGCTGTTAAAAAGCGTTTGTTGATGACGATTTGGTAGACGAATTCGTCAAACCAGCTGTCGCTCATGACGAAGTAGCCCTTAGTGCCGACTTTATCGCCCCATGAGTTTTCAACCTTCCATTTCGTTGGTTGACCATCAACGATATCAACGCCAGTAATGACCATCGCATGTGTCATTAAACTTTCGCCGTAATCTAAGCGTTCGCCTTTAGAAATTGAAAGGTCCATGTTGAGTAATGCTGCTTTTTGATAGATTTCAGTATCCATGATACCAAGTTTACGGTCGGATGATTGGCCAACATCGCTACCAAACCAAACTGATTCGCCAGCTTGGAGTTGTTTGATGGCGAGTTGTTTGAAATCATCGATATCAAGATTTAAATGGCGAACTTCACGGCCGCCAACCACGTTGCCGAGCATTTCAACGCTGTATAAGTGGTTGTATGGTTTGTCCGCTGTTGGGGAATTGATTAATGAAACGTAATTTTCGAGGTCCCAACCAACATATTTTTGGTAGAAAGTTTGTGGTGTGAGGCCTTTTTCGATGTGGTAGTTATGGTCATCATCGCGGTATTCGAAGTCGAATTCAACGGGTGGTTCGCCCAATGCGAAAACAAGCATCCGGTAAACTTCGGTCAACATTGTATCTTTCTTTGCTTGGATATCGGCTTCGCTGACACCATCGGCAACTAATTGACGAAGTATGACGGCATCTTTTCTAAGTTTAAGGTTTAAGACGCTGTTGAGTTCGCTTGATTTTTCACTGTTATAAGTTTCGGGCATGACTGACTTAGGCACAATCCCGTATTTTTCGATCAGGGCGCATAACATATCCCATTGACCGCCGTCTTGTTGGGGCGTAGTCATTAAAAAGTCGACTTTGCGATCGCCGATTGGTTGATCGGCTGTCTTTAAGACATTTTCGTAGAAGTAGTTTGATTTCTCAAATTTATCCCAGAAGTTAGTGTAATTTTGTGAAAGCTCGAAATCTTTAATCTTGAATTGTGCTTGTAAGCTGTGGCGCATCGTATTTAATGCGGCAAACATCCAGCAACGACCGGATTGCTTTTGATTTGAAACGGCACCAGTGTCTAAATCGATTGAAAAGACTGGGTCCATTAAGGCCTTTGAAGTTGTATTTTGACTGCTGGCTAAAAAGCCGTTGTTCATCACCGTATTTTTGATGACGTTTGATTGTGGGACTGCCTTGAAGTCGGCTTTGAATTGTTGGATATCTTTTGCTGTAATGGGTTGAACCATATGAAAAACCTCCTCTGGAATTTGGTGATAATAGATTGATGATTGAATATATAACTTGGATTAACGTGCTTGAACGCACTCGTTTCTTTAAATGTGCTTTCATCAACAACTTATTCCGCTTTACCTCACTTGCCAAATTGGCGATGAAATCGCCAATTCGTCAAGTGCTGTAAGTGCTCAGAAGTTACCCGTTGATGATGCACTCTATTGGAGTGCGTCCCATGGATCTAGTTTGATTGGGGTTTGGTCTAGTAAGGCTTGTTCTTCTTTTGTGAGGTATTCTTTTTTGATAACCACTTCGTATACGTAGTCATCAAACCAAGCGTCGCTCATGCTGAAGTAGCCCTTATTGCCGACCTTGTCACTCCAAGTGTTTTCAACTTTCCATTTTGTGGGTTGGTCGTCAACTAGGTTGACACCGGTTAAAGTCATTGCGTGGGAAACAACGCCTTGCCGATAATCGAGTCGTTGGTCTTTAGGCATTGTTAAATCAATACTGAAGAGACTTGAGTAGTCATAAAGATTACTGTCCAACCAACCTTTTTGGCGGTCTAAGTCGGCGAGCACGTCGTTACCAAACCAAATTGGTTCGCCAGCTTTAAGTGACTGAATGGCGAGTGCTTTTAGACGATCGGGTGGGAGGTTCAATAGGCGCATTGGATGGCCTTCAACTACGGTATCTTGTGAGTCTAAGCTGTAAAGTTGGTTGTATTGTTTGCTTGCTTGTGGGCTGCTGACAACTGTGACGTAATCATCAAAATTGCGATTCAAATATTTTTGATAGAAGCTCAGTGGTGTGAGGCCTTGGTCAAGGTGATATTGTTGATCATTATCGCGATAGGCGAAGTCGAATGTTTCAACGGGTTCGCCAAAAGCGTAAACGCTGAGACGGTAGATTTCGCTTAACATTGCCGTTCTAGTTTCGCTAATCTTGTCAGAGGGTGCTTGATCGGCAACTAATTGGCGGAGCTTAATCGCATCTGTCCGTAATTTAAGGTTTAAGGTACTGTTGAATTCAGTGGTTAAATCACTATTGTATGTTTCAGGCATGACGGACTTGGGAACGGCACCGTATTTTTGGATTAATGCGACTGCATTGTCCCATTGGCCGCCGTCAAAATCAGGTCCGGCAAGTGCGAAGGCGACTTCGCGATCCGTAATGGGTTTAGTAGCTGTTGCTAGGATTTTTTCGTAGAAAAGATTGGCTTTTTCAATGCGATCCCAGAATGAGAGGTAGTTTTGAGAAAGTTCAAAGTTTTTTACGTTATATTGTTGTTCGAAATCATGACGAAGTGTATTGAGTGTGGCAAATAGCCAACAACGACCACTCTTTTTTTGGAAGCTGACATCACCGGTTGGTAAGTCTATCGAGTAGGTTGGGTCAAGGGTTACGGCAGCATTAGGGCGCTGAGCGACCGCGTTAATCCCGTTATTCATGACGGCATTACGTAGTGTTTGGGCTTGCGGCATGTCGGCGAGTGCTTGGCGCATCTTGATTAAATTAGCATGTGTAATTTCTTGGGTCATCTAATCACTCCTTAATTTCAATATACCCTAATTCTAGTTGATTTAATGGGAGAAGTAAACATGAGATAGATGGGATAATAATATTATTGGAAAATTAAAAATGAGGAAGAAAACGGTTAATATGAGAATTGATTTGTGGCGTTAAAGATAAAAAAATAGCCATCATAACGAGTATGATGGCTATTGGGGGATTGGCATAATCTAGTCACTTGATGAGTAGGTTATCCAAAACGTGCCATATCAACCTGATTCTTGCGTTTAGCGCCGTTAGTCAAACAACCGATTGCATCGGTTATTCGCCTACCTATGTTAATGCTCAGAATCAAAGCGGTTGCTAGGGCACTCTAAATTAAAACGTGCCATTGCAAGTAGATTCCTGTGCTTTGCTACGTCCCGCAAATAATCGACTGCGTCGCTTATTCACTGGCCTAGGCAAATGCTCAGAATCTAAACACTTGCAAGGGCACTCTGTTTTTATCTTGCTTTTAAGATTTTGACGCCTTCTGGTGAGCCTACTACGACTTCGTTGACGAGGTCTAAGAATAAGCCGTGTTCAACGACACCGACTTGTTCGCTTAACCAAGTTGCTAGCAAGTGCGGATGCGTGATTTTTTCAAGGTGTAGATCAATCACTTCATTTTTTGAATCCGTTAAGACGCGTTGACCGTCTTCAGTTGTTCTGAATTCGGGATTGAGGCCTTCTTTGACGAACTTGTTGAAAACTTGTTGACTACCAAAAGGAATCACTTCAACGGGGAGTGGGAAGCGACCGATTGTATCGACTACTTTTTCTTCGTCAACAATCCAGATGTTGCGTGTTGAGGTTGTTGCCACTAATTTTTCAAATAAGTGGGCAGCGCCACCGCCTTTAATCCCTTGGAAGTTAGCGTCGACTTCATCGGCACCATCAATTGTCAAATCGATATGATCGACTTCATTGAGTGCTTTGACGGGGATGCCGAGTGATGTTGCTTGTTCTGCGGTTCTGATTGATGTGCAGACGCAAGTTAGGTGGAGGTTTTCAGCCTTCACACGTTTAGCGAGGGCTTCGACCATGTACACGACCGTTGAGCCAGTCCCAAGTCCTAAAATCATATTGTCTTCAACGTAGTCTACTGAGCGTTCAGCAGCCATTTTTTTCATTGCATTCTTATCCATTAAGACACCTCTTCTATTGTTAATAGTTCTATTATACGCAATAACTGTTAAAAAAGCGCTTTAAAATAGGCGTTTTTTGCTAAAATTTCTATTAAATCGGTCGGAAGGATTATTCAAGTCCGTTGGTTTTCATGGTATGATACAGTAGTAAAAAATAGCGCCAAATCAGGTGTTAATATATAGGAGCTTTTTTAGATGAAAAAACGAGGATTCGAAATAGTAACCAAGTACCAATCAGCAAACTTAAGTTTACCAGTGCGGTCGACTGCGCATTCAGCAGGATACGATTTTGCTTGTGCAGAGGACTTCGTTTTACCATCCATCTGGCATTATAATTTTGTCCGTCTATTTCGGATGATTCGAAACGGCAAACCACTAGTTGATGATGACTTTGAACGGGCTTCTAAGACGTTGAAACCTTTCTTAGTACCAACGGGGATTAAGGCGTATATGCAAGATGATGAATATTTAATGATTGCCAATCGTTCAAGCAATCCCTTGAAAAAAGGGTTAGTGATTCCAAATGGTGTCGGGATTATTGATTCAGATTATTATGGTAATGATGCCAACGAAGGTGAAATCTTCATTCAAATGTTAAACTTCAGCCCGCGCGACGTTATTTTACGTAAGGGTGAACGGATTGGTCAAGGTATTTTCATGCCATACCTTGTAGCTGATGATGAAGTGGCTGTGACAACTAAACGGACCGGTGGCTTTGGTTCATCTGGTCGCTAGTCCGTACTAACGGCAATCAATCGCCGATATGTGCTAAAATAGTAGACAATAAGGGTAGTAAAGGAGAATCTTGTGGCTAAAGTTAAAACGCAGTTTGTCTGCCAGAATTGTGGCTATAGTTCCCCCAGATTCTTGGGGCGCTGTCCGAATTGTGGTGCTTGGAACCAAATGGTTGAAGAACGTGAACAACCAGCCGCAGCGGCAAAATCAAATTTCACAATTTCAGGGCGCGCCACTGAACCTGAAAAAATTAGTACCGTTAATATCCAAAAAGAACCCCGTGTTAAAACGGAATTAAATGAATTGAATCGTGTTTTAGGTGGCGGCGTTGTGCCAGGGTCACTGATTTTAATCGGTGGGGATCCTGGGATTGGGAAATCAACCTTGTTACTACAAGTTTCAGGGCAACTTGAAAAAGTGGGTAAGATCCTATATGTTTCAGGTGAAGAAAGTGCCTCGCAAATTAAGATGCGGGCGAATCGATTAGGAGTTAACGGCGATCAATTGTATCTGTATCCCGAAACGGACATGGGCAATATTCGCCACCAAATCGAAACGCTCAAACCAGAATACGTTGTGATTGATTCGATTCAAACGATGAGTGAACCAGAAGTGACTTCCGCAGTCGGGAGTGTTTCGCAAGTTCGCCAGGTAACCGCAGAATTGATGCGGATTGCTAAAACGAATCAGATTACCATTTTCGTGGTGGGACATGTGACGAAGGAAGGGGCAATTGCCGGCCCTAAGATTTTGGAACATATGGTGGATACCGTGTTGTACTTTGAAGGTGACACTCATCACACTTACCGAATTTTACGGTCTGTTAAAAACCGATTTGGTTCAACCAACGAAATCGGGATTTTCGAAATGCGGGAAGCAGGCTTGCAAGAAGTCGCTAATCCATCCGAAATTTTCCTTGAAGAACGGCTGGCTGGTGCGACCGGTTCGGCGGTTGTGGTTTCAATGGAAGGGACAAGACCAATCTTGGTTGAGTTACAAACTTTGATTACCCCAACCTTGTTCGGAAATGCAAAACGGACTTCTTCGGGATTAGATCATAATCGGGTGTCATTGATTATGGCAGTTTTAGAAAAGCGGGCGAGTTTGATGCTTTCCAATCAAGATGCTTATCTTAAAGCAACCGGTGGGGTTAAGTTAGACGAACCGGCGATTGATTTGGCGATGGCCGTCTCAATTGCTTCCAGTTATCGTGATAAAGAAATTCCACCAACCGATTGTTTTGTCGGTGAAATTGGCTTGACGGGTGAAATTCGGCGGGTCAACCGGATCGAACAACGCGTTGGTGAAGCAGCGAAATTAGGTTTTAAACGGATTTATGTTCCTAAAAATAATTTGCAAGGTTGGGATCCACCAACTGATATTCAAGTCGTTGGGGTCACCACAATTGCAGAAACTTTAAAAAAAGTATTCAACTAGGCATAAGTTGGTGCGAGAGGAGGTTTTATGATGCAACAAAAACCATTAACTAAAAGAAGAGTGTTAGGAATTGTCTTTGTAATTCTAGGGGGTGCTTTAGGGATCACGGCCTTTCCGGAATTCTGGCGAGTTGTTCATTTAGAATTAGTCACATATCTCAATAATGGCATTACCAATGCCGTGTTAGGTGCAATTATTTTTTATCTTTTATTCTTGGTATTGGCTAATCCGATGTTACGGGCGATGCGTCAATTGGAAAAGACGTTGTTTAAACAATCACCTAGTTTCCTATTATTTGGGAGTGTTTTTTCATTAATTGGCTTGTTATTAGCGAATGTTGTTTCGATTCCGTTATACCGGATGCCGATTTTTGTTCTGAACACTGTTGTGCCAATCCTATTGATGATTGCGCTCGGTTACTTAGGCTTCAAGGTGGGGACGACCCGCTTAGATGAATGGCGTAAGTTCCTACAACCTAAGAAGCGTAATGCCGATGTTTTGGAACGCAAAGTAGACGATAATTTCCGCAAGTACAAGATTTTGGATACGAGTGTCATCATTGATGGTCGGATTAAGGAAATCGCTAAGACGGGCTTTATCGAAGGCACGTTGATGGTGCCGAACTTCGTTTTACATGAATTACAATTAATTTCCGATTCTGCGGATAACTTAAAACGGGCACGTGGTCGTCGTGGTTTAGATATCTTGAATGAATTACAAAAGGACGAAAGTTTGTCTGTCGAAATGTACGATGGTGATTTCGAAGATTTAACGGAAGTCGATGGCAAACTAGTCAAGTTAGCGAAGTTGCTAGACGGAATTGTGGTCACAAATGACTACAATTTAAATAAAGTCTGTGAATTCCAAAACGTTCCTGTGTTTAATATCAATCAATTGGCCAATACGTTGAAACCAGCTGTCTTACCTGGTGAAGCGATGACTGTCACAGTGGTCAAAGCCGGAACCGAACGTCAACAAGGGGTTGCTTACCTTGAAGATGGGACGATGATTGTTGTTGAAGATGGCCAACATTATCTTAATAAACCATTAGATGTGATTGTGACAAGTGCCTTACAAACTGCTGCTGGGCGGATGATTTTCGCCAAACCAGCGCACCAACAAAAAGGCTTGAATGAAAAATAAGCATTCAGATGACTTTACACAGTCACCAATAATCGGTATTATTGAGACTAACTAAATTGTATAAATTGATGAAGAGAAGAAGTAGATTAGCCGGATTTTCAGAAAGCTTCTGGGCGCTGTGAAGAAGTAATTGGGCTAGTCGAAATGCACCTTGGAGATGCTAGTGGACTTTGGCTGCTAGTCGGGACACCGTTATCTGCTTGAGGCATTTTTGCGAAGAAAAGTGGAACCACGCTCAACCGGCGTCTTTTGTTAATTAACAAAGGGCGCTTTTTATTTGGAAGAGTGCTCTTTTTAGGCGATTATCTCCTGAGGATTAACACAGAATGGCGAATGATTGCTGTAAGCAATCGTTTGACATTCAGCGTTAACCGGAGGGGGATGCCTGCAGGAGCACGTTTAAAAGAAGAGTGCTCTTGGTTGCGGTCAGCAACTGAGCATTAATAAAAAATTACGAATAATCCCGGTTTTAGGATTATTTGTAATTTTAGATTAAGCGGAAGTTGTTGCGACCAAAAAGCACGTTTAAAAGAAGAGTGCGTCATTAACGGGTAGCTTTTGAGCATTAGCACAGTGTTGTGAATGACCGACCGAGTCGGTCGTTTGCAATACGTAGCTAAGCGGAAAAAGCTGTTAATGAAAGCACGTTTAAGAAAGGAAGATTCGATGCTTACTGTTTATAATACCCTCACACGTCAAAAAGAAACCTTTAAACCCCTTGAAGAAGGCCGCGTTAAGATGTACGTCTGTGGGCCAACTGTGTATAACTATATTCATATCGGTAATGCGCGTAGTGCCATTGCGTTTGATACGATTCGCCGCTATCTCGAATACCGCGGTTACCAAGTTGATTACGTTTCAAACTTCACGGATGTTGACGATAAGATGATTAAAGCGGCTAACGCGGAAAACATCACCGTGCCAGAATTAGCAGACCGCTACATCACGGCTTTTAAAGAAGATACCAAAGCCCTCAATATTGAACCAGCAACGCTCAATCCGCGAGCAACTGATAATATTGAAGAAATCGTAGCGTTCATTCAAGATTTGATTGCTAAAGATTATGCTTATGCCGTTGACGGCGATGTTTATTATCGGGCTCGTAAGTTTAAGGCTTACGGTCATCTTGCTGGACAAGATCTTGATCAACTCGAACAAGGCGCTAGTGAACATACGGCAACAGAAGAAACTTTACGTAAGGAAGATCCAATCGATTTTGCCTTATGGAAGGCTGAAAAAGGCAATGAGATTGCTTGGGAATCACCTTGGGGCAAGGGCCGACCTGGCTGGCATATCGAATGTTCTGTGATGTCGACTAAATACCTAGGCGATACGATCGACATTCATGGTGGTGGCCAAGATTTGGAATTCCCGCATCACGAAAATGAAATTGCCCAAAGTGAAGCCAAGACTGGCAAAACCTTTGTGAACTACTGGTTACACAATGGGTTTGTAACGGTTGGGGATGACGATCAAAAGATGAGTAAGTCACTGGGTAACTTTGTGACGGTTCACGATTTGATTCAAGAAGTTAATCCACAAGCATTGCGTTTCTTGATGAGCAGTACGCAATATCGGCGTCCAATTCGCTACAGCCAATCATTGTTGGCAGAAGCTCAAATTAATTTGGATCGCTTGAAGACGACGCTTGATAACTTGGCTTTCCGTCAACCAACGGCTGAACCGGGCGAAGATCAAATTGTGATGGATAAGGCAGCTGAATTGGAAGCCGCTTTTGTCACAGCAATGGATGATGACTTTAACGTTCAAAATGGCTTAACCCAATTGTACGAACTTGCTAAATTAAGTAACCAATATTTGGAACAGCCAACGGTTCAATCCGATACATTAACGTCATTGGCAACCCGCTTAACGCGATTATTAGCCATTTTTGGTGTTGTGTTTAAAGCGGACCAATTATTGGATACCGAAGTTGAAAGTTTAATTGAAGAACGCCAAGCCGCTCGAGCAGCTAAAGATTTTGCTAAGAGTGATGCGATTCGGGATCAATTGAAGAATCAAGGGATTATTTTGGAAGATACACCACAAGGAATGAGATGGAGACGCGCATGAAAAATGCTTTACAACTAAACGGGATTGCCTTAGCTTACATGGGGGATTCAGCCTATGAAGTTTACGTGCGGGCCCATTTATTAGAACTCGGCTTAACCAAACCTACTCGCTTGCAACAAGTCGCAACACACTATGTGTCTGCTAAAGCCCAAGCTGCTTTGATTGGTTTGATGATCGATGATAACTATTTAACAGAAGAAGAAATGAATATTTTTAAACGCGGTAGAAATGCCAAAAGTTATACGAAAGCCAAGAATACGAGTGTTTCGACTTATCGGACCTCAACTGGTTTTGAAGCGGTTTTTGGCTATCTATACTTAACTGAACAACAAGAGCGCGTCGCTGAATTAGCCCACTGGTGTATTCAACAAGTCGACGCTGGGAGGACCCATGAGAAAAAATAATAACCAATCTTATAATCAGAAGAATAATGAATTTAACAGTCGTCGGACGGCTAAAAATACTGCTAAGCCAACACGGCGCCCAGCTAACAAGAAACCAGCAGCACCTGTCGAAGAAGCAGCGGTTGAAGAACAAACTGATTTCGTCATCGGGAAACATGCTTCTTTAGAAACATTGAAGACGAGCGATGCCAAGAAGATCAACAAAATCTTCCTTCAAGATGGTTTGAAAGCCGACTTCGTACATGATGTCGTTAAATTGGCGAAAGAAAAACGATTGATCATCCAAAATGTGCCTAAGAACAAGTTAGACTTATTGAGTGATCGTCAAAATCACCAAGGGATTATTTTAGCAATCGCACCGTTTGAATATGCGAGTGTTGATGATATTTTTGCTAAGGCCAAAGCACAAGAAGAAGAACCTTTTATCTTGATCTTGGATAACTTGGAAGATCCCCATAACTTGGGTTCAATCATGCGAACAGCTGACGCGGTTGGCGTGCACGGGATTATCATTCCGAAACACCGTGCCGTTGGGTTAACATCAACAGTTGCTAAAACGTCAACGGGTGCAATCGAACATATTCCAGTGGCGCGTGTCACGAACTTAACGCAAGAAATCAAAAAACTCAAAGACCGCGGTCTCTGGATTTTTGGTACAGATATGGCCGGCACTGACTATCGTAAGTGGGATGCTAAGGGCCCAATCGGTTTAATTATTGGTAACGAAGGCAAGGGCCTTTCACCAATCGTTAAAAAAGAAGTTGATCAAACTTTGACAATCCCAATGGTGGGACATGTGCAAAGTTTAAATGCCAGTGTTGCTGCGGGGGTTCTCATGTATCAGGCTTATAACAGCCGTCAACCTTTGGTATAGCTTATGAAAAAGCAAATTTTAATTGCAGATGGCTACAATATTATTGGTAACTGGCCTGAATTAAATAAGTTAAAGCAAAATGATCACTTGGCAGATGCGCGTGATAGTTTATTGCAAACATTATCGGAGTACCGGAAGTTTCGTGAAATCGAAATTATCCTCGTCTTTGATGCGATGTATGTGCCAGGGATTAAACAAAGTTATGAGCAATATAATCTTGAGGTCGTTTTTACTGAAGAAGATGAAACGGCGGATAGTTATATTGAAGCCTTAGCGGGTAAATTGATGTCACCGATTAATCAGGTCACCGTTGTTTCAAGTGATCAGGCTGAACAATGGACAATCTTTTCGCGGGGGGCTTTGCGAGTTTCATCTCACGATTTCTATCGTGAGATTAAGCGGACGCACCGCGAGATTGACCATGACGCTAAACGTTATCACAGCAAGGTGATGCAACGTAATCGGCCGTGGAATGACGATCAACTAGAACGTTTAGCGCAGATGCGCGACCAATTGAGTGACGAAAAAAATGATTAAACAGGCGTTCGCTTACAGACTGGGCGAACTCTTGCTAAAATAGTTGTATGGTTGTTGCGTGAAGGGAGTTTCGGTCAATGGAACAAACAAAGCGCGACGAACTGCTGATTTCAGCAGTGGCTCAGAATGATTCACAAGCATTAGATGTATTATTCAAGGCGTATTTGCCGATGGTGTATCACACCGTGGCGCCATATTATATCCGGTTATTCGATGAAGACGATTGGTTACAAGAAGCCCGGATTGTTTGTTACGAAACTTGCCAGTGTTACGATTGTCAAAAAGGCAAAAGTTTTGGAAGTTTCTATAAATTACGCTTTAAAAACCACATTTTAAATTTACTGCGCCGAGAACTCGCGCAAAAACGGCGAGGTGATCGTCAGGCAGTATTGATTGCGGAACGACCAGAACGTGACGCGATTTCAGAAGATACGGTCACTTATTATCAATCGCAGTTTGAATTGCGATGTTATCTTGAAACGCTGTCGCCATTTGAATTAGTGTCGTTTCGGGTGCTGACTGGTCAGCTTTCAATTGATGAAGCTTGTTGCCAACTCAATTGTACGATTGATCAGTTGAAACGGGGCCAATCAAGGTGTCAGACTAAGTTAAAACGGTATTATCAAGAGAATCGTTAACCAAAAGCGGTGGGACCGGACTAAACGGGTTCACCGCTTTTGTTGATGGATTCTAAGATTGACAGGTTCGCCTGCACATGATAAAGTGAATGGGATAAACATCACTTAGAGAGGGGCTTTTAGTCATGGGTGTTAAGAAAGTCGCCTTAGCCTGTACTGTCTGTGGTTCACGTAACTATTACGTTGCTGAAAACAAGAATCGGACAGAACGTCTAGAGTTAAACAAATATTGTAAACATTGCGGACAATACGCACAACATAAAGAAACACGTTAACATAGGAGGATGAAGATGATTAAGTTTTTAAAAAGCGTTGTTGAAGAAATGAAAATTGTTACTTGGCCTAATGCCAAACAAACGCGTAAGGATACGTCAACTGTTGTCATGACATCTGTTTTATACGCAATTTTCTTTGGCGTCGTTGACTTAGCAATTCTCAAACTTCTTGAACTATTTATTTTTTAAAACTAGCTTAATGAAGCTGGTTTTGCTATACTTGTGGCAAGCAGAAAACTTCGCGTGGTCGGAGTTTTTTTATTTTGGTATTTAAAGGAGAACAAACATGGTTGAATCACTCGAAAAAAGCTGGTACGTATTACACACTTATTCAGGATACGAAAACAAAGTTAAGGCGAACTTAGAATCTCGTGCCCAATCAATGGGAATGGAAAACAACGTCTTCCGCGTTGTTGTACCTGAAGAAGAAGAACATGAAATCAAAAATGGTAAGGATAAAGTTGATATGAAGAAAACTTTCCCTGGCTATGTTTTGGTTGAAATGGTGATGTCAGACGAAGCTTGGTTCGTTGTTCGGAATACACCTGGTGTAACTGGTTTCGTTGGTTCTCACGGTGCCGGTAGTAAACCAGCCCCATTATTAGACGATGAAATTAGCCAAATTTTACGTCAATTAGGCATGAGCACACGTCATTTGGATGTTGAATTCAAAGTGGGCGAATCTGTTAAAATCGTTGATGGTGCTTTCTCTGGTTTAGTTGGTCAAATTACAGAAGTTGACGACGAAAAGATGAAGTTAAAAGTTAATATCGATATGTTTGGCCGTGAAACGGCAACAGAATTAGACTACGATCAAGTAGACGAATTAGTTTAGAGTGCGCCGCAAGGATATGGCTTATAGAACACGTTTAATTAAGATTGCGTTACCAGTGCTTAGCTTTTGAGCATTTGACAAGTGTAGCAAAGTGTAGAAAGCTACTAGTAAAAGCACGTTTAAGCAATAACCTAGGGACCGTGACAAAAGTAATTTTTGTTTCGGTCCCTTATTTGATAGTCGAATATTAATAGTGGAAACGTGCTTTTTGAAACTGACTTCTGCGCTTAGCGTCACTCGTCAAACAACTGCTTGCAGCAGTTATTCGCCGAGCTGTGCTAATGCTCAAAGTCAAAGCGTTTCAAACGCACCTCTTATTTTAGACAGAATGATGTGATGAATATGTGGCAGATTATTAATCAGTTATTAGCAGTCATTGTTATTTTAGTTGTGGCAGCAGTGAGTTTAATTGGACTTGATTACTATAAATTAGCTCACGTGCAACCTCATTGGCACCCACGCTTAACGCACTATGAAACAGTGCCGACGTTGTTTATTCACGGTTATCGGGGGAATCGGTATTCTATGGGGCATTTATTGATGCGTCTGCAAAAAACGGGGGTCGCCAAAAAAGCGTTAGTTATCAAAGTTGCTGCCGACGGGACCTTAACGTTTAAAGGCCCACAAGAATTGACGGCCAGTAATCCGACGATTCAAGTCCTATTTCAAAATAATCATGCTGATGTGCAGGATCAAGTTCGCTGGCTCAGCCAAATTGTAGCCATCTTGAAAAAAGATTACGACGTAACCACGATTAATTTGGTGGGACACTCGATGGGGGCTATCACAGTATTACGTTACTTATTAACGCCGACTGCTGTGCCAGTCAAAGCTGTTGTATTATTAGCGGCACCGGTTAACGACCCGTCGATTGGGCCGGATACCGCAACTGTCTTTTTGAGTGAGCTAACGCAACGGGGGCCACGAAAAAAAACGGCCAATTATAATTATTTAGCCAAACGAATAGCACATTTTCCAACGGCAGTCAGCGTTTTGAATGTCGCTGGCGAATTGTTGGGCACCAACCGGCACGATGGTTCTGTGGCCGTTGATAGCAGTTTTGCGCTCCGTAGTTTATTGCGGGGCCGAATCGACCGGTATCAAGAAATGCTCGTCAGAGGCGCCGGTGGGGCTCACAGCATGCTGCACGAAAATCGGTTAGTCGATCAGGCAATTAGTGATTTTTTATGGCAAGACTAATTTTAAAAGAGCTTGCATTTTTCAGAATTGATTGGTATATTATGAGAGTATGTTTTCATACACTAGTGGGAGACCAAATATAATGGCCATCTTAACCACATCACGGACTTAAGGAGGTATGTTTCGTGGCTAAAAAAGTAGCAAACATCGTAAAACTTCAAATTCCTGCAGGTAAAGCAACTCCAGCACCACCAGTAGGTCCAGCTTTAGGTCAAGCTGGTATCAACATCATGGGCTTTACAAAGGATTTCAATGCACGTACAGCTGACCAAGCTGGTTTATTGATTCCTGTTGTCATTACTGTATACGAGGATCGTTCATTCGATTTCGTTACAAAGACACCACCAGCAGCAGTTCTTTTAAAGAAAGCTGCCGGTGTTCAAAAAGGTTCTGGCGAACCAAACACTAAGAAAGTTGCAACTGTAACTAAAGCTCAAGTGCAAGAAATCGCTGAAACTAAAATGCAAGACCTAAACGCTGCAGACGTTGAAGCTGCTATGCGCATGGTTGAAGGTACTGCAAGAAGCATGGGATTCACTGTCGAAGGTTAATTCATGCTTGACACTTTCAGTCGGATTTTCAATGAAAGTTGAAAAATCAAGTGGGAGGTCAAAAACCGTTCACCACAATTGCAAGGAGGAAAACCCTAATGGCTAAAAAAGGTAAAAATTATTTAGAAGCTGCAAAGCAAGTGGATGCTACTAAAGCATACACTGTTGAAGAAGCAATCGACTTAGTAAAGAAAGTTGATTTTGCAAAATTCGATGCATCTCTTGAAGTTGCATATCGTTTAAACGTTGATCCTAAACAAGCTGATCAACAAATTCGTGGTGCTGTCGTACTACCAAATGGTACAGGTAAGACACAACGCGTTGTTGTTTTCGCTCAAGGCGAACAAGCAAAACAAGCTGAAGCTGCTGGTGCTGACGTAGTCGGTGCAGAAGATTTAGTTGAAAAGATCCAAGGCGGCTGGTTAGACTTTGACGTTGCCGTTGCTACACCACCAATGATGGCTCAAGTAGGTCGTTTAGGCCGTGTCTTGGGACCTAAAGGCTTAATGCCTAACCCTAAGACTGGTACAGTTACAATGGACGTTACTAAAGCAGTTAACGACATTAAAGCTGGTCAAGTGGCATACCGTGTTGATAAAGCTGGTATCGTTCACGCACCAATCGGTAAGGTATCATTCGATGCTGCTAAATTAGTAGAAAACTTTAAAGCTATGCAAGACGTAATCATCAAAGCTCGTCCTGCTTCAGCTAAAGGTCAATACATTACAAGTTTATCAGTTAGCTCAACATTTGGCCCTGGTGTCAAAGTTGACGTTGCTAGCTTCTAAGTTGGTAATGCAAAAAGCGCTCATCCTTTCGGATGAACGCTTTTTTTATGCCGTTGATTAGGCGTTGATATCAATAATTTCAAATTTAGTCACATCAACTAAGCCTTTATCGGTAATCCGTAAGTTTGGAATTACATCGAGTGGCATAGCGCCGAGTTTCATAATCGGATCAAATTGGGCAGTGACGTTGAGTTGTTCATGACAAATGGTATTAAATGCTTTTTGATGGGCGATGAGTGAATCAATTGGTTCAGTACTCATTAAACCACCAATTACAAATGGAAGGGTTGCGATTACCTGACCATTTTGAACGGCAACACCGCCACCTTGGCAAGCTTTGAGTGCATCGATGGCAACGACCATATCAGCGTCGTTGGTACCAACAACGACTAAGTTATGGCTATCATGACCGATGCTGGTGGCAATCGCACCGTTTTGAAGATCAAAGCCACTTAAGAGACCGACGCCGACGTTGCCGGTTAAATGATGTCGTTCAACCACGGCGACTTTAACGATATCTTCGCTAGGCTTGTAGTGAAAATCACCCTCTGCATCGTGTGCAACAGGTAAGACAAGGTTTTGAGTACGACTAATACTTTGTAAGCCAATCACGTGGGCTTTATCGCTTGTGAGATTGAGTTTTAATTGGTCAGTTGAAAAATTATCGAGATGAACGGTTTCTAGAAGATCATCAAAGCCGGCGACGGAATCGTCAGTCGGTAATAAGTAAGCGCCGTTTGCGGCAATCTTTTGACCGTCAATAAAGGTTTGGTTAACGCTGAAGTGTTCGAGGTCGTCGACCAATAAGAAATCAGCTTTGAGACCAGGTGCAATACCACCACGATCGCTGAGTCCGGTACATTGAGCTGTGTTGATGGTGGCCATCTGAATGGCGGTTAGCGGATCAATCCCGTTTTGAATGGCGACACGAATGCTTTCGTCCAAGTGGCCAGTTTCGCGAAGGGTAACGGATTGTAAATCGTCACCACAGAGGCAACAAAAGCGTGCATTTTGAGGTGTAACACCTTTTAAAAGTGTCGGCATATTCTTTGAAACAGTGCCGTAGCGGAGATAGACGTACATACCGCGACTGATACGATCGAGCATTTCATCAACTTGTGTACATTCGTGATCGTTGTGAACACCTGCAGCTGCATAAGCGTTGAGCCCCTGACCGTGTAGTGCGGGTGAATGGCCATCAATCATTTTACGGGCGTTCAGCGAAACTAATAATTCATCTAAAACACCATCGTCGGCATTGACGACGCCGGGATAGTTCATGAATTCGGCAAGGCCATAGGTTAGTCCTTGGTCGTAAGATTGCTTAATCTCATCTGCGGTAATGACAGCGCCAGATGTTTCGAGGGTTGGATTCGCGGCGGGAACGCAAGATGGCATCGTGTACTTAATGTCGAGTGCTGTGTTTTTGGCAGAAGCAACCATGTATTCAAGGCCGCGCATACCGGCGACGTTGACGATTTCGTGGGGATCGGCGAGAATGGTGGTCGTCCCATGCGGTGTCACGAGTGAGCCAAAAACGGCGGGTGATACGTTAGCTGATTCGATGTGAATATGAGGATCAATCAAACCGGGTACGACGTATTGACCGTGTGCATTAATAACATTATCGGCTGTATAAGCTGCATCAATCCCCAGAAAACGACCATCCGCGATAGCGAGAGTGCCTTCGATGATCCGGGCATTATAGACATCGACAATTTTAGCGTTTTTAATGATCGTGTCGGCTGGTTTGCGACCGGCAGCTTGATCGATGAGTTGCTTTAAAGTTGATTTATCCATTTTAAAAACTCCTTTTTATTTACCGGGTAATTCGTGCATTGTAAAGAGTAGGACTAAGAATAAGAGCGCGGCAACGTACATAATTGGATGCACTTTTTTACCCTTACCAGCCGCAATCATTGTGATTGGGTATGAGATTAAACCAAAAGCCAAGCCGTATGAAATATTGTAAGTTAATGGGACACAAAGGATAATCATAAATGCGGGGAAGGCTGTTTCGAATTCAGACCAATCGATGTTGGCGATTGATTTAATCATGAATGAGCCAACGATAATTAAAATAGGAGCAGTTACTTCGGATGTTACAACTGCTAATAAAGGCGAGAAGAATAAACTAAGAGCGAACATGATGGCGACAACGACTGCGGTAAAACCGGTACGGCCACCAACGGCGATCCCAGTTGAAGATTCAATATAACAAGCAGTTGGTGTTGAGCCAAAAACGGAACCGGCGATCATTGATGTTGAATCTGCGAAGAGGGCTTTGCCGACTTCTTTGGGCATTTTGTTATCTTTGATGAAACCAGCTTGTTGGGCTAACCCGATAACGGTCCCGGTTGTATCGAAGAATACGCTGAAGAAAAAGACGAGAACGACGACGGCCATTTGAACCGAGAAGACATCTTTAAGATGAATGAGAGACACACCAAACGTTGGTGCGAGGCTAGGAATTGAAGAAACGACACCGGTGGGCATTGCGATTAAACCGGTAACAACACCCATAATGGCAGTAGCGGCCAACCCGATGAAGAGGGCGCCAGGAATTTTACGAGCGAGTAAAGCGACTGTTAAGATTAGGCCGAAGACGGTTAACCAAACATGCGGATTAGACCAGTTAGTGATGGTAACGAAAGATTTGGCGCTGGCAACCACCAGACCGCCTTGCTTTAAACCGGTAAAAGCGATGAATAACCCAATACCAACGGCCATCGCAGATTTGAGATTGGCGGGAATCGCGTTAATGACCACTTCACGAACTTTTAAAACAGTGACGAGCATGAAGAGTAAGGAAGCAACAAAAACACCGGCTAAAGCTGTTTGCCAAGGAATCCCCATTCCTAAAACAACAGAGTAGGCGAAAAAGGCGTTACTACCAAGTCCGGGGGCAACTGCGATTGGGTAGTTGGCAATGAGGGCCATTGCTAAACAACCAACGATACCGGTAAGTGCTGTGGCGACGAAGACGGCGCCTTTATCTAAACCGGCGTCCCCCAAAATTGTGGGGTTCACGAATAAAATATATGACATCGCGATGAAAGTTGTAATCCCGGCGATGATTTCAGTCTTAAGGGTTGAACCACTTTCCTTAATTTTGAATTGGCGTTCTAACCAATTCGTTCGTGTTTCTGATATAGAATCAACTCTCTTATCCATAATGCACCTCTTAATTTATTTGAAATAAGAACTATTGCCTTATTGTACACCAAAAGGTTTTATTTTTTAAGACTAAATACGAAAAATCATAAAAATAATACGATTAAAGTTCGTTTATTAATGCAAAAGCGAATTGTTTAGGTACGAAAATAAGCATTTAAGGTGTAAAACCTTAAATGCTTATCGATTAAATTTAAACGAGTGCTTTAACTTGTTTGGCAATCGCTAATTCTTCATTAGTAGGAATCATCAAGACCTTGATAGCTGAATCGTCGGTACTAATTTGACGTGCACCATGGCCTTGTTCATTACGTTCTGGATCAATCTTAACGCCTAGAACGGCTAAGCGGTCGCAGACATCAGCGCGCATTTTAGCATCATTTTCACCAATTCCGGCTGTGAAAGTAATGACATTGGCACCGCCAAGTTCAACGTAGTAGCTACCGATAAACTTAGCAGCAGAAGTGATGAACATATCATAAGCTAATTCGGCACGAGGATTAGTTGCCAATGATGATTGGATATCACGCATATCAGCAGAAATACCTGAAACGCCGAGAATTCCTGATTCTGTATTTAAGAGTGTGATGATTTCGTCAGCACTCTTATTTAATTCATTCATTAAGAAGGGGACAATAGCAGCATCTAACGAACCGGCACGAGTGCCCATTGGAAGACCTTCAAGTGGGGTGAAGCCCATTGATGTATCGACTGGTTTGCCATTTTGGCTAGCTGTGATTGAAGAACCACCACCAAGATGTAGGGTGATCAATTTTAAATCTGCGACTGGTTGGTTTAAAAAGTCAGCTGTTTCTTGTAAGATATAGCCGTGACTAATACCGTGTTCGCCGTATTTACGGATTTGGTATTTTTGGCTATCTTCATAAGGAAGTCCATAAAAACTGGTTGCATCTGGCATATCTAGGTAGAATTGACTATCGAAGACAGCGACTTCGGGCACTGAATTTGGTAAGATATGCATTAAGGTTTCAATGCAATCCACTTGAACAGGATTGTGTAATGGTGCGTATTTATCGAGTGCTTTGAGAGTTGCCAAATTATCGGCAGTGATTAACGTTGATTTTTCAAATGTTGTTGCGCCGGCAACCACTCGGTGACCAACTGCGACAATGTCGCTAGGAGAGTCAATAATGGCATTGTCTTGTAATTGTTTCAATAAACGAATAACACCATCTTCATAGGTTAGATTAGCGATTGCGACCTGTTCTTTTTGGCCGTTGAATTTAAAAGTAAAGCGCGCTTCTGGGGTGTTCATCCGTTCCATCAAACCGCTAGCGACTAAGCTTAAATCGGTTTGTTGAAATAGTTGCCACTTTAGGGATGAACTACCAGCATTGATAACTAAAATATTGTTCAAAAAGAAACACCTCTACTATCTTAATTTTCTTGAATAGCTATATTTTATACGCTCTTTTCAGAAAAATAAAATAAGTATAAAGTAATGCTGCTATAATAAATATTTATAGTTAAATTAGCATTGACGGCATGCTTTTTACATGCTATATTTGTAGTTGGTTATTTATGCTACCGAAGACTCAGGTGCCAATAGGCTTAATATCCTGCCGAGGAAGATACGTTGAAATCCCTCTCTATGTCTTGGTGGACATGGAGTTTTTTATTTTATAAGAGACTCTTGACCACAAGTTTTACAAATCTAATGGAGGTGAATCAATTGAGCGAAACAATCATTGCAAAAAAAGCACAAATTGTTGACACAGTTGTTGAAAAATTTAATAACGCTGTTTCTATCGTAGTTATGGATTACCGTGGCTTAACAGTAGAACAAGTTACTGAATTACGTAAACAATTACGTGAAGCTGGCGTACAAATGGAAGTTGTTAAAAACACTTACTTGCGTCGTGCAGCAGACAAAGCTGGTTACGAAGGTTTAGATGAAACATTCTCTGGCCCTACTGCAGTTGCATTTTCTAACGAAGATGTTGTTGCACCAGCTAAGATCATCGCTAACTTTGCTAAGAGTGCTGAAGCACTTGAAATCAAAGGTGGTATGATCGAAGGTAAAGTGGCAACACTTGATGAAATCAACGCCTTGGCTACATTACCAAGTCGCGACGGTTTATTATCAATGTTACTTTCTGTATTACAAGCACCAGTCCGCAACGTCGCATATGCTGTTAAAGCAGTTGCCGACAGCAAAGACGAACCAGCTGCATAATTTAAAATTGTGTAGTTAAAAGTGTTACCAAAAAAATATTACCCATAAAATGGAGGAAACAAAAATGGCATTAGACGTAAATGCAATTGTTGATCAATTAAAAGAATCATCAATCTTAGAATTAAACGACTTAGTTAAAGCAATCGAAGAAGAATTCGGTGTTTCTGCAGCAGCTCCAGTAGCAGCAGCAGGTGCAGCTGGCGCAGACGCAGCAGCTGAAAAAGACAGCTTTACTGTTGAATTATCAGAAATCGGCCAAGAAAAGGTTAAAGTTATCAAAGCCGTTCGTGAAATCACAGGCTTAGGCTTGAAAGATGCTAAGGGCTTAGTTGATAACGCTCCTTCAGCTCTTAAAGAAGACGTTTCTAAAGACGAAGCAGAAGAAATGAAAGCTAAATTAGAAGAAGTTGGCGCTGTCGTTAACTTGAAATAATTTCCTTTATTTCTAAGAGAACTCCACATTTGTGGGGTTCTTTTTTTGTGCTCAAAAAGAGTTAAGATTATGACAAATAGATGAGATAAATAACACTTTTTTTATTGCGCAAATCTTAAATTTGATTATTCACAAAATACAACGGAAAAACAATCAGTTTACAAGTAACTAAAAATAGTTTGATTGTTAGCCTTGTTTTAAGCAGCTAGCGCTCAAAAATAATCCTTTGGTACAGTAAATCACCAACTTGTGATGACTGTTAAAAGATGTTTAAAACACTGATATAGACACATTTAAAACCTCTTGTTCGCGGATTACGTATGCCGTATCATAATTTTGTAATAGCCATTAACTACTATCTGGATAATGGTTAATTGGCCATTATAATGGCAAAAACTGGAGGCGAGACAGTGAAAAAAATCATGTGGTTAGTAACAGTCGGTATTTTGACAGCGCTATTATTAATGAGTTATGTAGAAACTGTGACGGCCGAACAGCGAGCAACCGGTACGGTGCAAAAAGAGTCTACCGAATTATCCAAAAATGCAAATAGCGTAGCAAACCAAGTAGATGAAGTGCATGATAGTCAGTCGACAACCCCTGAAGTAACTAGCAATCAAAAGGTGACTAAGGTGGCAACGATTGACGATGGGATTCAAAATTGGGAGGCAACCTCACAAGCAACTATTGCATATATTGATTTGGGAAATGGGCGCAAATTAGGGTACACTTTTGGCAAGGCGAGCACTACTCGAGATGATGATGCCAATTTAAAACTTAGCAAACCACCGAAGGGGAACGTCTTTATTAATGATAACGGGACTTTATTGACAGCTTTTTTTGATGCAAAAGATGATATGGGAACGACGTATGATTACGGCGTCCATCATGATCAGTCGAGTAATAGTGCTTATAAATTTAATGAATCAATTCCTAATAAATTGAAATCGGTTAAGGTATATAAAGGCTTGACTAAGGAAGGGGCGGTAGCACTAAAATACGTGGGCGAAGCCGCTTTTAAAGATCATTCGTATCAGGTTGAAATGTTGTTACGGCCCAATCCAGGTAGGGCGGTGATTCAACAGGAACTCTATTTAACGAGTTTGGAAGGCCAAGCTCATCAGGCAGGGGTCTTTTTAGCCAAGGATTTACTGGTGGATAATGATGATGGGATTCCGGTTTATGCACAAGGAAACAATGCCGGTATGTATCTAAAAAGTAAACGTTATAAGGTTTTTATCAATGTTAAAATACCAGACGGGCCACAGCACTACACTGCAGGTCAATACACTGCTACTTATGATGGCTATGCTTTGACTGCATATAAAGGCCAATCTTTTGATAGTCCAGGTGTCGAAAATGATCAATTAAAAGAAGGCACTTTGATATTTGATAAACGAGATTCCATTTATAGTAATAAATGGTCTTGGCAAACGATTGAACCGAATACCGTGTATCATTATCGTTCTGATATCGGTTTAAGTGCGTCGGGGGCAGTTAGCCCGGATGCGATGATTAAATATACAAATAAGACTAGCGATAATGGTGAAAATCATGTGAACGATCAGCTGACAATTGAATCGATGGCACATAATAATGGTTATAATAGTCACTGGCAAGGCGTGACAATCACGAGTAATGTGCCTAAAGGATTAACAATCGCTCCCAAGTCACTTAAGTTGAAATTAGCTGATGAAACAATCCAGACGGTCGATGCTAGTCATTATGATGCACAGACTGGTCAGTTAAGTGTTAAGTTGCCTAAGGATTTGGCAGAAAATGAATGGACTAGTCTTTTATACGATGCCCAAATCAATAAAAGCGGTGCGGGAACGACGATGACCGCCAAAATGATCGCTAAAGGTGAAATTGGCTTTCCTAACGAAGCGTCAGATGACGTTCAGATTCCAATTCAAGACCAACCGACGGCGATTGAAAAAACAGTGCGGAATACAGAAAAGCCAACCGGTGATTACGGGGCAACGGCAGAAGGCACTGCCAAAGGCCGCTTCGATTATCGGGTGGTCTTGACGACCAATCAGACTGGTGGCGGGCTTGCATCGGGGACGCTTAGCGACGTACTACCGAAGGGATTAACGTTAGTCCCTAATTCAGCAGCAATTAAATATGCGCAACAAGCAACGCCGGACCCCGTTACGGCAATTGAAAAAATTAACCTTAAACCAATGGCGGCAGGTGAAACAGCAACCTTAACTTATCAGGCACAGGTCGCTGATACGGTTGATGACGGAGCCTTATTAAAGAATACGGCACAGGTGACTGGTAAAGAAGTCAATGGCACTGCGCTAACGATTGATGCCAGTGCTTCTGTGAAGATTACCAAACCTAAAATCGGAAAGGTAATCTTCAAATATCTTGATCGGGCTACTGGACAGCCAATCGGGGACCAGCAGATTACGATTACCGGGCCAATCGGCAAGCGCCTTTCGTCAACCAAACCCGATGAAATTCAGGTCAGTGGTGGGCAGAATATTAATCGAATTCGGCCCGCGTATATCGCTGGCTACGTACCGGTCGATTTTACCGCGGATGGTAATGCTAGTGCGCCGACTTTTGATCACCATGTCCGAGATGTTGATCCTGTGTTTGAGGCCGATGAGACAGTCTATCTTTTCAGGTATGAGAAACAACGGCTTGAAATAATGGCCCACCCAGTGCAACTTTCGTTCGGGCAGTTTTCGGACACACAGGCCGAACGAACATACTATTTACCAACGGCTAAGGATCAAAGCGGTCAGAAAAAGCCATATTCGATTGGGATTGCGGATTATTGGGGGATTAATAGTTGGCAATTAACGGTAAGCCAGCCTGAGCAATTTGAAGGGACTTACCTCAATCAAAATAAAAAGCCGCAACGGACGGTACTGGATAATGCTCGGCTAATCTTTAATAATATTGAATTTGAGAAGATCGTGACGAATGGCAATAGTGCACCCGAAAAAGAAAGCGGTGATTTTGCCAAACAACAAACGCTCATTCCAGGTGCGGCCCCTACAACGTTAGTGACTTATACGAAAAATGGGGAATATCTTGGTCAAGATCAGGACAACACAGATCATGATTATGATGTCCCAGGGTATTCTGAGTTTGAGTACCGTTTGGGCAACCAGAATAACCAAGACTACAGTATTGCACTCCACGTACCGCAGAAAACGGTCCGAAAAAAGACGACTTATAAGACTAAGTTAGTCTGGCAGCTGACCGTGGCGCCTTAATCAGTAGGACAAAAATAAAACGGGATCGCTTTTCAGTTGAAGAGCGATCCCGTTTTTTTATGGGGGTTAATTCGAGAGGTAGCGTTTTTGAAGCTTGATGGAGATGAATTCCAAACAGGCAGTAACCGCTAAGCAGAGGTAAACAATCACGCCGACTTCGTGGAAATCGTAGTAAAAGCCACTGGCGGTGAAGAGTTGATAACCGATACCACCGGCACCAGCAGCCGCACCCACGGCAATTGCGTTAGTGAAGTTGATTTCAAAGCGGATGAACGTCCAGGAAAGCAAAGCAGCAAAACTGCTAGGTAAGACTGCTTGGAAAACAATTTGCCACCAGCTAGCACCCATCGCTTTGAGACTTTCGATGGTCCCTTTGTCCAATGTTTCAAAACTTTCTGAATAGGCTTTTGTAAGATAGGCGAAACTATGGAAACTCAAGCCAATCACGGCCGCATCGGCACCGAGTCCGATGACAATTGAGAAAATTAACACCCATAAAATAGTGGGGATTGCGCGGATAATCGCCATTAGGGTCCGAATGGCAGTCCCAATTTTCGGATTGGAGAGGTTGTTGGCGGCTAACAGGCCGGCGAAGAAGGAACAGATGGCACCCAGTAAGGTCGTGAGCGTTGTGAGGGCGACACTATCGAGTAAAGCACGGAGTAACTGGGGGAATGTGTCAGTGCCATTTAAGCGTGGTTGCAAGAAGATTAAAGTCATATTTTGCCCCAGCGTTTTGAAGGCGGTCGGTAATTGAACGTTACCTGTTGAGAGTGTCAGCAGCTCGTATAAGCTGATGGCAATCAAAAGGCAGAAGGTGATGACGACGGTTTTACGGCGCCGATTCCACGGATGGACTAAAATGCGCTTAGCTATCGGTGGCGTGATTTCGGGTTGTATTATCAGTTTATGGGGCGTTTCAATCATCGCATTAATCTCCTGACTTGATTAGATAATAGTTCAACACAGACAACGCCGACAATGATGACGAGCGTCGTCATCCCAGCGAGGTCAAAACGGAAACTTTTGTAGTAAAGATCAAATGAAAAACCAATCCCGGTCCCAGTTAAAATTCCCACTAAGGTCGCATCACGAATGTTGTTTTCAATCATGTAGAGAATCCAGCTTAACAAAGAAGACGAGATACTAGGGAGAATCCCTTGGCACACGATTTGTAAGTAGTTGGCACCCGTTGTGCTGAGTGTTTCGTAAATGTTGGTTGCTTTGGTATCAATTAATGCCATGAAGGCCCGGGTTAAATAACCGAAGGACCCTAGAAAAAGGGCCAACAAACCGGTTAAATCACTTTGCTTGAAGGCGAGGAGTAAAATCATTGCCCAAGCGATTAACGGAATATTGCGACAAAATGATGCGAATATGCGCGCGAATAACTTTGTAAAGCGGTTGATACCAGTCGTTTCTGAGCCAGTCAGAGCGACAATTAGGGCCAAGAAAGCGGCCGCTAGAGTGGCGGCAATTGAAAGGGTCACGGTTTGGGTAAACTTAGTCACAATCTCGGGGAGTGCGGCAATGGCGCGGCTGGTAGGCATGAAGTTGGTGACCATCCAAACGATAGCGGCTGGGATGGCTTTGACTGAGCTGACCAGATGATAGTCGATTAGCGTGGCTGTTGAAAAATAGAGGCCACTGAGCAACAGTGCAATCGCAATCAGCGCCAAGTTTCGGTTTCTGAAGAATTTTTGAACAGTCATCGGCTACTCCTCACTATCTTGGTAGAGTTGCTCAAGAACCGCGGGAGTCAATTCATCTTGAACGCCTGAAAAGACGAGGTGACCTTGATTGATACCTAGAATCCGGTCCGCATATTCCCGCGCAGCATCGATTTGATGTAAGTTAACGATGCAAGTGATATTGGCTTTTTTAGTCAAACGGTGAAGATAATCCATCACTGTTTTAGCGGATTGTGGATCGAGTGAGGCAATTGGTTCATCACAAAGGAGTAAGTTAGGATGTTGCATTAAAGCGCGTGCGATTCCGACCCGTTGCATCTGGCCACCACTCAATTCATCACACCGGTTATACATAAAATCAGCCAAGCCAACAGCGGTTAATAATGTGACGGCTTCTTCCTTTTCAGTTTGGGAGTACCAACCAAAAATCCCGCGCAGCGTTGACTGGTAGCCTAGGCGACCGTGAAGGACGTTTTCGATGACCGTTAAATGAGGGACTAAGTTAGCGCTTTGGAAAATCATGCCAATTTGGCGGCGGATTAGCCGGAGTTCTTTTTTCTTTGCGTGGCGGATGTCTTGTCCGTCGAGGCTAATTTCGCCACTATTGGTGTTGATTAGTCGGTTGATACTACGTAAAATGGTTGATTTGCCGGCACCAGAGGGCCCAATAATGGCGATGAATTCACCTTTATTAGCTGTGAAGGAAATGTCGGTTAAGGCTTGGCGTCCAGTGGCAAAAGTTTTATTGATGTGGTTGACCGATAACATGCGTCAAAACCGCCTTTCAAGGGTTAGTAGGATTAATTTTTAGCAACGAGTTTATTAGTAGGTGCATACCAGTCATCTGTTACTTTTAAAAGTTGCGATTTACTTGATTCTTTCTTCCAGATAGCAGGCACTTTGGCATCTTTAGGAGAGAGAATTTTAGGATTGTCGGTGACTGCTTTGCTTGTAAATGCTTTGGTGATGTTTTCTTGATCTTTTTTGCTTAATTTATCAGTGTTTGCAACGAATGGGCCATTTTGAACGGGGCTGATGGCAATCGCCACACTTTCTTTACCACGAACACTAGTGAATGGGGCAGTGGCATTGTCTTTAACGCGGAATTCTGAACCCACTTTGGTCCATGAGCCTTTGGCAACATCGATATAAGCGTTGGTATCAATGTCATCGAAGACAGCGACATCAGCATCGCCGTTGAAGAGGTTGACGGCAGAACCTTGGTGCGAGTTACCGAAGAGAACGGATTTGAAGAAGTGACCGTTTTGAGAAAGTTCGTCACTATTTTTTAAGTTAAACTTACTTTGGATAGCGGCCACCGGAATTAAGTGCCCTGAAGTGGAGCTGACGGAAACAAAAGAGATTTTTTTGCCTTTAATGTTGTCGATACTGTATTGACCGTTCTTTTGATATTGGGCTTCTTTGCCTTTGGGGACCATGAAGTATGAGTGGTAAGCAGCATCTTTTAAAGTGCCAGAAGCGCCGGAAAGGGCAAATAATGGTTGAACAGCTTTATTCTTAAGATGTGACTGGGCGTAACCTTCAGGCCCCATGAAAGCTAATTGAGCTTTACCAGAAGCGATGGCTTCAATCGCGATGTTGTAATCGGTGGTGGTTTGAATCTTGATTTTCTTACCAGTGGCTTTTTCAAGTTGTTGTTTGATCGCAGTTCGGGAAGCATTGAAATCTTTAGCAGATTCGTTAGGATAAAAGACCATGGTCAAAGTTTGATTACTGCTGGCTGATTTTTTTGAAGAACAACCGGCCAGTGTTGCAATCAATAGAATTGATAATAAAGCCAATAGGGCAGATAACTTTTTTTTCAAGGGTGAAACCTCCAATGAATTATAAGTATTGTTGAACCGTTTTGATTGTTTCTAATAGAGTAGCGATTTGAGTGCCGTCGACATTACCAATCGTCCCGATTCGGAATGAGGGTACTTTAGTTGTTTTACCAGGATAAATAACGAAGTGGCGGCGTTTTAATGTGTTGTAGAAAGTTTGGAAATCAAATGAATTGCTAGGCATTTTGAAAGTAGTGATGATGGGGGATTGGTCGGCAGTTGGCAATAAGGCCTCGTAGCCCAGTGCTTGCATACCAGCGACTAAAGTGGCTTGATTTTGGTGATAACGGTAGTAGCGGGCTTCAATCCCACCTTCAAGGGCGAGTTCGTGAAGGGCTTCTTGGAAGGCCAATACAGTGTGGGTTGGTGATGTGAAGCGCCATTTACCAGGGTGTTCTTTGAAACTGATATATTGGGCGTATAAATCAAGCGACACAGAAGTGGAACGATTTTGACAATGTTCTAATTGCTGGCAGTTGGCAATCACGAATGAAAAACCGGGCACGCCTTGAATGCATTTATTGGCACTGCTGATTAGAAAATCAATGCCTAAGGTTGGCACATCAATGGGAATGCCGCCAAAGCTACTCATGGCATCAACAATTGTGGTGATGTTTTGAGCTTTGACCCATGGGAAAATGGTATCGATGGGATTTAAAATCCCCGTTGTCGTTTCGCAGTGGATCATTGCGAAATGGGTGATTTCGGGATGCTTTTTAAAGAAGGCTTGCACCAATTCAAGGGTGATTGGTTCCGTTTCGGAGACTTCGAGGTCAACGTGTTGAATTTGAAGGCGATCAGCCATTTCGGCCATTCGTTTGCCGTAGGCGCCGTTGATGGCAATCATTAAACAGCCGTAAGCTTGTTGATCCTTTTTAGGAAGGACAGTGTTGAGGACCGCTTCGACGCCGTAGCTGCCACTGCCTTGTAATAAGACGGCGGTGTAGTTGTCTAATTTGGCTTGGGCAAGTGCAACCAATTGTTGACGGATATCTTCGGTGATGGCGAGGTAGTCTTGATCCCAAGTGCTAAGGTCGACTTGCATGGCTTCTTTGACAGCGGCTGATGTGCTGAGGGGGCCAGGGGTTAAAAGTAAATACAGTTGGTTCATGATTAGGCATGCTCCTTTTGAAGGGTTTCGTATTTTGAAAGAATGGCGGGTAGTTCACTGAGATTATGAATGATATAGTCAGCGCCAGCTTCCTTAAGGGTTCTAGTGATTTCTGCAAATTTAGCAATTCGTGTTTTTTGAGGTAGGTCGATGAGTTCCGTTTGACTTAGGCCAAGCAAACTACTGCTTTCGATAATGCCGACGGTTAAGGCGCCAGCGTTTTTACCTTCTTGCATATCGATGACGGTGTCACCGACTTTAACGACTGTTTGCGGATCTGTAATATTGAACGCCGTCATGATGTAGTTAATCATATCGGGTGCTGGTCGACCAGCTGCGACGTCTTCTTTTGAAACCATTAGTTCGGGATGGTAACCTAGTAATCCGGCTTGTTTCGCGGCGATTGCGAGCATTGATTTGGTGTAGCCAGTGGTCGTCGCGATATGAATATGGTGTGCTTTTAAATAAGTTTGGACTTGAAGAACGGCAGGGGTGAGTGTTGTTTCTGTACTCAAGCGATTGAGTAAAAATTGTTCGAAATAGTTAAAGAGTTGCAATTGATCAGCATCGGTAATCCCACGTTTGTATTTTGCAAACCAAGCGCGTTGCACCTCTGGCATTTTAGCGAGTTTGGCAATGTGTTCATGTTTTTCGATGCCCATATCTTGCCTAATTCTGATAGTATCGATTTGAATGCCGGCTGCGTTAAACGCGCTTTGAAATGCTAATACTGGATCTAAACTCCCAAAATCGATTGTGGTCCCTGCCCAATCAAAAATGACGCATTGAATATCCGTCATGTGAAAAAGCCTCCTTATGTCGTTGCAATATTGAAGTACAAATTCAGTATAGGGAAACTTTGTAAATCTCCAGCTCGTTTTCAGTAAACGTTCTGTAATAGAATTGAAAACATTAAGTGCTGTCACTTGAGTAGTTGTCAATGACATTGATTAATATGGGAGGGGGGGACAAATAAAAAACGTCCAAGACAAATTGTCTTGGACGTGTGAGGTTAGATTAGTGTGCGAAGGCTAATCACCTTTGGACGCACTCAGATTTATAACGTGTTTTTCAATGCATGTTCTTGTGCTTAGCGCCGCTAGTCAAACAACCGATTGCATCGGTCATTCGCCTATCTATGCTAATGCTCAGAACATAACCGCATTGAATGCACTCAGATTTATAACGTGCTTTTCAATGTACATGCTTGCGTTTAGCACCATCTATCAAATAAGTGACAGGGTCACTTATCCGCTAGACTAAGCTAATCCTCAGCATGTGTCTACATTGAACGCACTTCGTTTTAATAATTAATTTTATAAGTTAGTTCTACGAATTGGCCTAGTTGGCGGGTTTTACTTAATTCTAATGGCATGTCCGTTAAGTGGGTGCTGATGAGAGAAATGCCGTCACCTAGTAAAACGGGGGCGATGGTGATGATTAGTTCGTCTACTAATTGGGCTTTCAAGAGCATTGTGAATGTTTCGGCGCCACCAACTAACCAAATATTGCCACCATCTTGTGTTTTTAATTGGCGAACGAATTCTGGCACGTTGCCGGTGACCACGTTGGTGCGGTCTGCGGTATCGTGGAGTGTTTTAGAAAAAACATAACTTTGTTTTTCCTGATAAGGATAGGTCCCAGCCAGTTTGATACATTGTTCATAAGTTTTACGGCCCATAATAATGGTATCGACACCTTGGTAAAAGCTTTGAATAGCGGCATCGGATTCTGATGAATTAAGTGCGGATAGCCAAGCGGTACTGCCATCTTTTTCAGCAATAAAGCCGTCTAAACTTTGCGCGAGATATAAAATCACTTTGCGGTGTTCTGGTTCTGTCATGGTCAACACATCCTTTTAGTTTGGTTACCTACAGTATACCAAATTAAAGCGCTTTAATCTGGTTTGAACCGTTGGTAATTTAGCGTGATTTAGCTTATTATGATAAGAATAGATGTTGTTAAGGGAGCGTAATCATGACAGAAAATGACTTTTCACCAGAGATTCAAAGTTTAGTTGCACAAGTACAGGCTAATTATCCACAACCGATTAAGATTCGGGTTGCACAAGAAGCTTCTGGGATGTTAAAACACGACCAGGCACAACGCGTGATGAATGACGACGGCAGTTTGGCAATCTTATTAACAGATGCGACAGCTGTGGATTATTCATTATCACACGAACTACTCCATTTATTATTGTTATCGACCGGTTTTCCACAGGTTTTGGAAGATGTGACGACTGAAAATGCCCAGTTAGATGAACAATTAATGGCCACTGGGATGACATTGTACAATGCGGCAGTCCATACCATTATTCAACAAGAACAGGTGGCCCACGGTTTTGTCGATACCGAAACCAAACAAGCCTATCTAGAAGGTTTCCGCGATAATATGACACCTGAAAAAGATGATCCAGAAAACCAATGGGTGATTTACCGCGTCTTAACGTTATTGGATGCACTTGTCTTTTTCGATGGCGGTAATCAACAGTTGGATAACCAGTGGACAACTGATTATCCAGTGGCTTATCCACAAGCGCAAATTTTATACCAAGTTTTACAACGGAAAACAATCGATTCACCGTTCACATTACGCCGAGCTGTGATTAACTTGTGGGTTGTGTTTGATCGTGTGTTAGAGACACTCGGTTTTGCGGCCACTAACTTACAACAATTATTGACGCTAACACCGGTTTTGAGTGAACGCCAATTGCGCTTAGATGTGCGCCAAGTTTATGATATCCTTCATTCAGACCACTTGTTAGCCAATAAAACGCAACAAATGGCCTATGTTGGGATTGGTAAGAGTGATCAACAAAATGCGTTTGTCTTGAGTGTTTCTGATAAAGAAGCAACACCCGAATATTTCCAACGCTTATATGATTTATCAGTCCGTGATTTCTTAAATGAAATTGAGATGCCTTATTCACTACGTTAATTGAGGAGAATGAAGATGTTAGAAGAACAATATCAAAAAATTGATGCGCTTGATCAACAACTTGCCGCGTTATTTGAACAACGGATGGCAGTGGTTGATGAAATCGCTCAAATCAAATTCGATAATCAAATCGGTTTGACCAACATTCAACGTGAAAAAGCAGTGATGGACCAACGAATGGCCGCGGTTGAAGATTCGAAATTTGAACCGTATATTGTTGATTTATATCAAACGATGATTTTAATCGCTAAGCAGTATCAAGTTAAAAAAATGAAGGCTCTTAAAGAACAAGCAGAAGCCTAATGCCAAAATGACGTTTAGGGGAACCTGACGTCATTTTTTAGTGGGTAAGTATGCTAAAATATAGGTAATTATAAAAAGACGAGGATGTTAACCAGTGACTAAACGACGCTATAATTTAGCCGTGATTCGTTACCGCGGTACATTACTATTATTAAACCGACTCAAAAAGCCTTACGCTGGTCTTTGGAATGGGATTGGCGGCAAGAACGAGGGTGACGAAACCGCCGAAATGGGCATGCAACGCGAGATTTTCGAAGAGACGGGTCTCAATCAGAATCAATATACCTTGTATAATACGGGGTGGTTGGACTGGCATATTGACGGCGAGTTTATCGCCGGGATTGATGTCTTTTTGGCGGAGATTAAGGAATCGGTGCAGCTACCGCTTTATCCGGTTGGTACGCGCGAAGGGGTTTTACAATTATTCGATGAGCAATGGGTTTTATCTGAAGAAAACTGCGGTATTGTTGCCGATTTGAAAGTTATTTTACCAGAAGTGCTCGCCAAAAATGTTAAACGCTACTACACCGATTTTCACGGGGAACAATTAATTGCCTATGAAGCATTTCCGATTGAGGAGGGGAATTAAATGATGACGAAAGAACAAACTTTGATGGTGCTCCAAGTATTGAAACGTAAATTACAAGGCCTCAGAATCTTTAGGGTCATTGAAGAGTTATTTTCACTCTATATTATTATTAAAGTCTTTACGGCCGATAGCCAAGTGAACTTATTGGGCGTCAACTTTACAGAAGGCCGGGCGATTGAATTGATGGTCCTTTTATTAGTGATTGAATTTTGCTTAACGCGGATTCAAACTAACTACAAGCAGGTTGGTCAACAGTTAATCGAGACTTTAAAAGATTTGACGGAACAAGAAAAACAACTTGTGCAACAATTTAAACGTTATTAGGTGGTGGGGAAATGATCACGATTGGTTTAACGACTTGGAGTGAGCACCAGTCCCTAATGCCGGAGAAAAAGCAGCTGACGTTGAACGATTACGCGCAATTCTTGCCAATTGTCGAGGTCGATAGTTTTTATTATGCGCTACAAGCACCAACTGTTAGCGCTAAGTGGCTGCAACAAGTCCCGCGCCAATTTCAGTTTATCGTCAAAGCCCATAAGGCGATGACCAAACAGGAAGATTACGCGGACTTCACTAGTACGGAAAAGGAATTGTTTGTTCGTTACAAACAATCGATTCAACCGCTCTTAGATGCAGGTCAATTAACGGCGGTCTTATTTCAGTTCCCGCCGTTTTTTCAATTGAATCAGGAAAATGTGCAGTACTTGAGACGCATCCGCACGTGGTTACCCGATGTGCCGATTGCGGTCGAGTTTCGTAATGGCACTTGGTACGATGAAGCTTACAAGAAGAACATGTTTGCTTTTTTAAAACAGTTAAAAATGACGCATGTAATTGCTGACGAAGCGCAGACGCCCACCAATAGTGTTCCGTTTGAACCAGTTGTGACGAATCCGGACTTTGCGATGCTTCGGTTGCATGGGCGTAATATGGCCGGTTGGCAGAATCCTGGCGCAATGTGGCGCAAACAACGGACCCTTTATCGCTATAACGCAGATGAATTGCAGCAGTTTGCCGCAACGGTTCAACAGCTAACCAAGCAGGCTAAGAAAATCGCTATTATCTTCAATAATAATTCCGGTGGGGATGCTGCCGATAACGCCTTGGCCTTACAACAAATATTAGGGATTACGTTCGAAAATTTAGCGCCTAAAGGTCCAGAACAAACGTCGTTATTTTAGTGCTTTAAAAGCAGAACACTTTTTGTCGCGGGCTTGATTTTATGCTATACTTTGAGTACTTATATGGATTATTAAAAAAGGTCGAGAATAACTTTTTATTCTCGTTTTTTTAATTAAGGAGCGAATCAAATGGCAGACAAGAAACCAACTTTTTACGTAACAACCCCCATCTATTATCCTTCTGGTAAATTAACAATCGGGAACTCATACACGACTATCGCAGCGGACGTAATTGCACGTTACAAACGCTTGATGGGTTTTGATGTCTTCTTCTTAACAGGGACTGACGAACATGGTTTGAAACTCGAACAAAAAGCAGCTGAAAAAAATCTAGCCCCACAAGCTTACGTGGACGGGATGGCTGAAGAAATTCAAGCACTATGGAAGACGCTTGAAATTTCAAACGATAAATTTATCCGCACAACAGACGATTACCACGTGAAAGCTGTTCAAAAGATTTTTGATCGGTTAGTTGAACAAGGTGATATCTATCTTGGCCAATACGAAGGTTGGTATTCTGTTTCGGATGAAGAATACTTCACAGAATCACAATTAACGGAAGTCTACAAAGACGAAAACGGTAAGGTCATCGGTGGTAAGGCGCCTTCAGGTCACGAAGTTCAACGTGTTGCCGAAGAAACTTACAAGTTCAAGATGAGCAAGTATGCCGATCGTTTATTAGCATACTATGAAGAACACGCTGATTTTATCGAACCATCATCACGTAAAAACGAAATGATCAACAACTTCATCAAACCTGGTTTGGAAGACTTATCCGTTTCACGGATTTCATTTGATTGGGGGATTCATGTTACAGGCAATCCTAAGCACGTTGTTTACGTGTGGTTAGATGCTTTATCAAACTACATCACAGCTCTTGGTTATGGTTCAGATGACGATCAATTATTCAACAAATACTGGCCAGCTGATGTTCACTTGGTGGGTAAAGAAATCGTGCGTTTCCATGCGATTTACTGGCCAATCTTCTTGATGGCCCTTGATTTGCCATTGCCAAAACAAATCTTTGGTCACGGTTGGTTATTGATGAAAGACGGTAAGATGTCTAAATCTAAGGGGAACGTTGTTTACCCTGAAATGTTAGTTGAACGTTACGGTTTAGATGCGCTTCGTTATTACTTAATGCGTGCCATTCCATTTGGCAACGATGGTGTCTTCACACCGGAAGATTTTGTCAGCCGGATTAATTACGATTTAGCCAACGATTTAGGGAATCTCTTAAACCGGACAGTCGCAATGATCAACAAATATGATGATGGTCACGTGCCAAGTTATCAAGCTGACGTCACAGCTTTTGATGCTGACTTACAAGCAACGGCAACGCAAACAATTGCCCAATATTCAACTTTAATGGATCAATTGAAATTCTCAGATGCGCTTGATACAATCTGGCAATTAATCAGTCGTGCTAATAAATATATCGACGAAACAGAACCATGGGTTTTAGCCAAAGATGACAGTCGCAAGGTTGAACTTGATAGCGTCTTAGCACACTTAGCAGAAAGTTTACGGATTGTGGCGCTCTTATTACAACCAGTCATGACACATGCCCCACGTGAAATGTTCGCGCAATTAGGCCTTGATTTTGATCAAGAAGCACAACGCGAAATGGTTTACGGCAACTTCCCAGAAGCTATTAAAGTGATCGCTAAAGGGACACCAATCTTCCCACGTCTTGATTTAGATGAAGAAGTGGCTTACATCAAGGAACAAATGATGGCTGCTCAAAAAGCTGGTTTGGTGAACGAAAAGGTGAAAGCTAAACAAGCGGCTGCAGAAGAAGTCGCAGACTTTGATCCTAAGGCCACTGAATTAGTCAGTGAAAAAGATGCGATTAAATTCGAAGATTTTGATCAATCAGAAATTCGGGTTGCTGAAATTAAAGCTGTTTCTAAGGTGGAAGGTGCTGATAAGCTCTTGAAATTCCGATTAGATGCCGGTGATCAAGGCGATCGCCAAATCATCTCAGGGATTGCGGAATTCTATCCAGATTTCGAAAAATTAGTCGGCAAGAAAGTCTTAGCCGTTACTAACTTGAAACCACGTAAATTACGCGGTGAATTAAGCCAAGGCATGTTGCTTTCAGCAGAACACGGTTCAGATGTTGAATTGGTAGTTGTACCTAGCAACTTAGTGAACGGTTCACAAATTGGTTAATTTAAAATAACAGAAACGTCAAAAGGGCTAAAAGACATTTACACGCTGTAGGTCTTTTAGCCCTTTGTTATGGAAAAGAGTGCGTTTGAAACGGTTTGACGAGTAACGCTAAGCACAGAAGTCAGTTTCAAAAAGCACGTTTAAAATAAGAGTGCGTCGTAACCCTGGTTATATCCTGAGGATTAACACAGAGGGACGAATAATCGCGTAGCGATTGTTTGGTGCTCAGGGTTAACCGGAAGGATATGGGTTACAGAGCACGTTTAAATCAAGAGTGCGTTTCAAAAGCACGTTTTGGTTATAAAAATTAGCATCCTAAAAGGAGATTAAAATGCAGATATTTGATTCACATACGCATTTAAACGATACGCCATATGCCGGCCAAGAAGCCGATTTTATCCAACAGGCCGCTGATTTAGGGGTCACAGAGATGGCAATTGTGGGTTCTGATACGGTTTTAAATGATGGTGCGCTACGTTTAGCACAACAGTACCAATCATTGTCGGCCATCATTGGCTGGCATCCAGAATCAGCAAAGGATTATACGAAGGCCCAAGAAACACAATTAATTGAACAATTACAATTACCAGAAGTAGTCGCTTTAGGCGAAATCGGCTTGGACTATCACTGGGACACGTCACCAAGAGACGTGCAACGAACTGTTTTTGAACGCCAAATTGAAATCGCCAAGTCCCTCCATATGCCAATTTCAGTGCATACGCGGGATGCTTTGGAAGATACCTACAAGATTTTAAAAGAAACAGATGTCCGTGATTGCGGTGGCATTATCCACAGTTTTAACGGTGATTCTGAATGGTTGAAACGATTTATGGATCTTGGGATGCAAATTTCATTTAGTGGGGTGGTCAGTTTCAAGAATGCGCGTGAAGTGCATGAAGCAGCCAAACTATGCCCGTTAGATGTGATGTTAGTCGAAACAGATGCACCTTATTTAACACCCACGCCTTATCGTGGTAAGCAAAATCAACCAGGCTATACGCGCTATGTGGTTGAAGCAATTGCCAAGTTGAGAGAGGTCGCACCAGAAGAAATTGCGGCAGCGACGTATGCAAATGCGCACCGTATTTTTAAGTTAGGAGCAATATGAAAAAAACGATTCAAGAAGTCATCGTTGTTGAAGGCCGCGATGATACCAAACGATTAAGAGAAGTATTCCCGGATGTCGATACAATTGAGACGCGTGGTTCCGCAATTAATGATGAAATTGTTGAAAAAATTGCGTTAGCCCAAGAAAAACGCGGCGTGATTGTCTTCACCGACCCTGATTTTCATGGGGAAAAAATCCGTAAGATTATCTCACAAAACGTGCCTGGTGTTGAACACGCCTTTTTACCCCGTTCAGAAGCGAAACCAGAAAAAATGGGTGGTAGCTTAGGCATTGAACACGCCAAACCAGCGGCAATTAAACAAGCGTTAGAAAACTTATTGACGCAAGATGAAGATGCAGTCGAACAAATTAGTCAGTCTGATTTATTGGTGGCCGGCTTGATTGCTGGTCCGTCTGCTAAAGTCCGCCGTGAACGTTTAGGGGAAGTCTTGCATATTGGTTACACGAATAGTAAGCAACTGTATAAACGCCTTAAAATGTTTCAGGTGAGCCAAGATGAATTTGGCGCAGCACTAAGACAAATTAACGAAGAATTAGGAGACTAACATGGAAGACATTGCAAACCCAGAGCGTACTAGAAAAATCCTTAAACGGTACGGTTTTAAATTTAAGAAGAGTTTAGGTCAAAACTTCTTAACCAATATCACGATTTTAAAACAAATCGTTGAAGCAGGTGAAATTACTAAGGACGATGATGTTATCGAAATTGGCCCCGGGATTGGTTCTTTAACGGAACAAATCGCTAGAAAAGCGCATCAAGTCTTGAGTTTTGAAATTGATGACCGGTTAATCCCAGTTTTAAAAGATACGCTAAATCATTATCATAACGTGACGGTTTTAAATCAAGATATCTTGGAAGCTGATTTGCCAACATTGATTGCCAAGCATTTTGACGGACAACACAACCTTAAAATTGTGGCCAACTTGCCTTATTACATCACAACACCAATCATGTTGCATTTATTGGAAGCCGGCTTACCAATCGATCGCATGGTCTTAATGATGCAAAAAGAAGTCGCAGAAAGAATCGATGCTGCACCTGGTTCAAAGGCTTATGGTTCATTGAGCATTGCTGTTCAATTGCACTCTGAAGTTAAATTAGCCTTTATTGTCCCTAAGACAGCCTTCGTGCCACAACCCAATGTCGATTCAGCAATTGTTGAATTTGTGGGGCGTCAAGAACCGTTGGTGACTGTTCAAAACCAACAATTGTTTGATCAATTAGTTCGTGGTGCTTTTGCGCAACGTCGTAAAACACTCTGGAATAATTTACAAAACCAATTTGGAAAACAAGAAGAGGTTAAAGCAGGTTTAGTAGCTGCTTTAGATCAAGCTGAAATCGCACCTAGTACGCGTGCGGAACAGTTGAGTATTCAACAATTCGCACAATTAAGTGATTACTTAAATGAACAACCAATTTTTGCTAAAAAAAGGGGATAAGTAATTGCCAAATCTAGATGACAATGGTATAATTGCAATTTTTCAGTTTATATGCTATACTATTGCTCGAAGAGGTGAAGCATATGCCAACCACACTTGCCAATATTAAGAACGGTCTCGATGGGCATATCGGAGACAAGTTAATGGTTGTCGCTCAAGCTGGGCGCAAAAAAGTAACAAAGCGAAAAGGAATCTTGAGAGAGACCTTTCCTGCCGTTTTTGTAGTTGATTTGGATCAAGATGAAAATGCGTTCGAACGTGTTTCATATAGCTATGCTGATTTGTTAACTAAATCGATTGCGATTGAATTTGATGAAGAACCAATTGTACTTTAGTTTTTAGAATAAGAATACGAGCAGGAACTGAGGCAAGGATTTTGTCTAAGTTCCTTTTTTGTTGTTGACATTTGGGGCGTATCACGATATTGTATATGGCATATACTAATTTATTAAACATTCACTACTTGGTGATTGTCAACGGTGTCAATAGTCAATTATGCGGATTTATGTTACAGTTAAATAAAGTGAATAAGGGTGGGAATGATTGTGGAAGATAGTCAATTGTTGGATGAATATGTTGAAATTTATATGTCTGCTATTAAGTATGTTGAAGACCTCGTGTCGCAACCCACGAAGGCTTACAAGCTGT
The DNA here is from genome assembly GCF_049674265.1 of Latilactobacillus parasakei. Lineage (NCBI taxonomy): Bacteria > Bacillati > Bacillota > Bacilli > Lactobacillales > Lactobacillaceae > Latilactobacillus > Latilactobacillus parasakei. The sequence goes on from NZ_CP186861.1 coordinate 1,826,742, forward strand.
CTTTCGAACAATTTCTGATTATGAAGGAGATTGCGGAAGATAGCTCGGTTAGTTTAATTGATATTGCTAAGAAACGTGGTGTAACACGAGGGGCGATTTCACGACAAATTCGGGTCCTTTTGAAGTTGGACTACATTTCGCAATCCACTGATCCAAGTGATCGCAGACGCTTAATTTTAAATCTAACCCCCAGTGGTCAGCAAACAGTGAGCGAGTTATTACCGAAGGTTCAAGAACGCTTCTCATCATGGATGACGGCCTTTGGCAAGGAGAACGCCAAACAGATGTTATTTTTAATGAATGAATTCAGACAAAAAGTGATGGCGGAAGAAGCCTAAAAAAGTAGGTCGAGCTTCGAAGCTTGGCCTTTTTTATGTGAGGACAACCCGCTTAGTACAGCACTCTTGGTTTTTAGGTCATAAATGAGTATAATGAAACAATTGACTGTTGGTGGATGGTGAGACGATATGCAATTGATTGAAAAGGCACCTGCGAAGATTAATTTAAGTTTAGATGCACTTTATCAACATACTGATGGGGAATTCGAATGGCAGATGATCATGACGTCAATCGATCTGGCGGATTATGTTCAAATCACATTGCAAGACGCGCCCCAAATCGAGGTTAGAACCTCTAAGGGGTATTTACCAGAGGATAAGCGTAATCTAGCGTATCAAGCAGCTCAGTTATTGCGACGGCGCTTTGATATTCAAACCGGGGCGATTATTGAAATCGACAAACACATTCCGGTAGCAGCCGGTTTAGGTGGTGGCAGTTCGGATGCCGCAGCAGTTTTACGCGGTTTAAATCAACTCTGGGACCTAGGCCTCACTAAAGCGGAGCTAGCACATATCGGCTTATCAATTGATTCAGACGTGCCATATTGTGTTTATAGTGAAACCGCACTGGTGACGGGGAAAGGTGATCAAATTCAACCGTTAGGAGATTTACCTAATTTTTGGATGGTCGTTGTTAAACCTGAAGTAAGTGTCTCAACACCGCGCATCTTGCACGCTTTGAATTGTGATCAGATTACTGATCGGCCTCAAACGGACCGACTCTTAGCTGGGATTCAACACCAAGATGCACAACAAATGACAACCGCGATGGCTAATGTCTTAACGCCAATCACTAATCAGCGTTATCCACAAATTGATTATTTAATGCAACGCTTAACCGCGTTTGGCGCGGAAAAAGCGCAGATGAGCGGTAGCGGCCCAACTGTTTTTGGCATTTGTCGGCAGTATTCACGGGCGCAACGCATTTATAACAGTATGTCCGGATTTTGTCGTGAAGTTTACTTGGTGCAACCGTTAAAAAATAAAAATCATTAAAAGTAATTCGTCCCCCTATAGCTAGTGGTGGGCGATTTTTTTAATACTATTGGTGGTAAGCGGTTAAAAGGACAAATAATAAAAAAACGAACAATAATGAACTTTTCCAAAAAAAGACTAGGATTTAGCGAATGAAATCTATATAATTGGAAAGCGGATAGTTTTATCGGAAGAAATTATTATTTTAAAGGGAGTAATTATAATGAAAGTTAGAAGAAGTGATCGCTTAATTGATATGACCCGGTACTTGTTGGAAAGGCCACATACGTTAATTCCATTGACGTTCTTTTCAAATCGTTACGAATCAGCTAAATCATCAATCAGTGAAGATTTATCAATCGTCAAACGAACCTTTTTCAATCGCGGGACGGGGATTTTAGAAACAGTTCCCGGCGCTGCTGGTGGTGTTCGTTACATGCCGATGATTAAACAAGCTGAAGCAGAAGAATTTATCGCTGAAATGGCCGAACGTCTTTCTGAAAATGATCGTCTGTTACCAGGGGGCTATGTTTATTTATCAGATTTATTAGGTCGCCCAGAAGTTCTCCGCCAAGTTGGTCGGTTAATTGCTAACCAATATGTTGGCAAAGAAGTGACAGCGGTAATGACAGTGGCAACAAAGGGAATTCCAATCGCGCAAAGTGTTGCGATGTTCTTAAATGTCCCATTTGTCATTGTGCGTCGGGATTCTAAGATTACTGAAGGCTCAACAGTCAGTGTGAACTACGTTTCTGGTTCATCAGCACGAATCGAAAAGATGGAACTTTCAAAACGGAGTTTACCAGAAAACTCAAAAGTCTTGATTGTTGATGACTTCATGAAAGGCGGCGGCACAGTCAACGGGATGAAGAGCTTAATTGAAGAGTTCGATTCTGAAATGGTTGGCATTTCCGTATTTGCCGAATCAGTCTTCGAAGGGAATCGCATGGTTGATGATTACACATCAATTTTGAAGGTTGATAAAGTGGATATTGAAAACAAAGCACTCAGTGTCAGCGCTGGGAACTATTTAACAAAAAACGCAGAACAACTTTCTTAAATTAAAAAGAGTATGAGACGGTTATTGGCCGGCTTCATACTCTTTTTTTGTGTTGAGGTGGCCAGTACGTAATAAGAGGCCATTGATGGTATCGGTCAGTGTGATTTGTAAGGCAGCACTGACTTGCCGAATTGATTGTGGTTGATCTGTGCGTAACCAACTGGCGGTATAGGCAACAATTGCACCCGAGAGATAATCCAAGAGAAATTGTTGATAAGTTGGGGATAATGTTAAATGGTGGAGCTGGGTTAAATCGTCAATAATAATTTGAACGAGTTGCCGAAGATGATGCTTAAAGTGGGTTTCAAATGAATTCTGACCGTCAATCGTAATCGCATTTTGATAAAATGTTCGGTTGTCTTCAAAATAAGTCAGTAGTTGTTCTAAAATAATGGTCCAATGAGGATAAGTCAGGTGGTCGGCGACGTATTCACCGATTTCTTGATCATAAATCCAAGTCAGTAAGGCATATTTATCAGGAAAATAATCATAAAAGGTTTGGCGGCGAATACCCGCCGTGCGCATAATCAGCGTGACACTAATTTGCTTAAATGGGGTATCAACCATTAACGTTTTAAAGGCGGTGGCAATCTCCTTTTGGATGACGACGGACATAAAAGAACTCCTCTCTACAAAAAAAGCCGTCCACTAATGAATGACGACTTTGGTATTAACTGGAATTGCTTGATAAAACCACTTGGCATCAGCAACCGATAGCCGAATACAGCCGTGAGAATTGGATGTTTCGCCCAATTTTTGCGCTTCATCGGGCAGGAAATTCCCCGCTTTGTCGGTAGGAACGCTGTGGAAAAGGTAGACCCCATGATCTAAGAACGACCGCCAGTATTTAGCCCCTTCACCAGAATTGCCATTAAAAAAGGCGTCACCGTGTTCTTCTTGAATATGAAAGGTACCTTTAGGTGTCGGAGAATCGCTTGTGCCGGTTGAAGCGCGCATGGTATAGAGCCGCTTTTCATCGTCCATTAAATAGACACGGTGCTTTTGGATTGAAACATCAATCCAAAAATGTGCGTAATTTTTAACATCTGGATAGGGTTTCTTCTCGGAAGGCGCGTGCCAGTCCACTGTTTTTTTAGGGGGTTGTTTCTTAGTTGATTGCTTCACTTTTGTTGTTTGTAAGTGAGCGCTACTCGCAGTTGGTTTAGTCGGTTGGTGATGCGAGGTAGACCAATTAATACCAAGCACTACTAATAATAAGACTAATAGACCGCCGAGAGTTAACCAAAGACGTGCAGGAATTTTTTTCATTTTAATGCTCCAATCGGTCCGAATTAACATCATTATACGGGAATTATAGAGCGATTTCAAATTGAGATAGCTTGCGGTAATCGCTTGATTAAGCTAAAATAGACCAGTAATCACGAATATTAGGAGCTTAAAATGGTCAATAAAAATGCAATTATTTTAGCAGCGGGTAAAGGTACTCGCATGAAGTCAAAATTATACAAGGTATTGCACGAAGTTTGCGGTCGACCAATGGTGGACCACGTGTTAACCGAAGTTGAAAAAACAGCACCTGCAACAGTTGTTACAATTGTGGGACATGGCGCAGAAAAGGTGAAAGATTATTTAGGTGATCGTTCACAATATGCCCTACAAGCAGAACAACTAGGAACAGGACATGCTGTTTTACAAGCTGAAGATTTATTGAAAGACCAAGATGGTATTACAATTGTGGTCAGTGGTGATACACCATTATTAACAGCTGGTACTTTTGAAAAGCTATTTGCTTACCATCATGACAAGGGCGCTAAAGCAACTATTTTAACGGCGACAGCACCTGATCCAACTGGCTACGGCCGGATTATTCGTAACGATATTGGCATCGTTGAAAAAATCGTTGAACAAAAAGATACAAATGATAAAGAAGCTGCTGTTAATGAAATTAACACGGGTGTTTACTGTTTCGATAACAAGACACTTTTCCAAGCACTTCATGAAGTCACAAATGAAAATGCCCAAGGTGAATACTACCTTACAGACGTAGTTGAAATTTTGAAGAAGAAGGGCGAAATTGTAGCAGCTTATAAGATGCCGAACTTCGAAGAATCAATGGGGGTTAATGACCGTGTTGCCCTATCACAAGCTACAAAAGTGATGCGTCAACGGATTAACACAGCGCATATGCGAAATGGTGTCACATTGATTGATTCAGAAAGCACTTATATCGAAGTCGGTGTTAAAATCGGCAACGATACAATTATTGAACCCAATGTTGTCCTAAAAGGCAACACAACAATCGGTTCAGATTGTTTCGTTGGTGCTGGCTCAACAATTGTTGATTCAACAATCGAAGATAATATTCAAATCACAAGTTCAACCATTGAATCAGCAATCATGCATACCGGCTCAAATATTGGCCCTAACAGCCACTTGCGTCCTAACGCTGAAATCGGTGTCGATGTACACGTTGGGAACTTCTGTGAAGTGAAAAATGCTAAAATTGGCGACCGCACGAAGATTGGTCACTTAAGCTATGTTGGCGATGCAACCCTTGGCACTGACATTAATGTTGGTTGTGGTGTTGTCTTTGTTAACTACGACGGCGTGGCTAAACACCATGCAAACGTTGGCAGCCACGTCTTCATCGGGAGCAACTCAAATATCGTGGCCCCAGTTGAAATTGCTGATCATACATTTATCGCAGCTGGTTCAACAATCACAGACGATGTCCCAGAAAAAGCAATGGCCATCGCTCGTGCCCGTCAAACAAATAAAGAAAATTACTGGGCTAAACTACCAGTCGCAAATGACGAAGAATGGCAATAGAGTTCTGGCTGTCGCGGTTAGTAATTAAGCGGAAATTACTGCGACAAGAAGCACGTTTCAGATTTTAGTGTTGTAAAGCATGTCTTGAAATAAAAATCGTCCGTAATCTTATTTCTGAGATTACGGACGATTTTTTTATGTTTGTCGTTATTTTAAAATTGAGAAATAATCGCGCATTAAACAGGTGATTAGAAAAGCGGGCCAAATCCAAATTGAGCCACTTAAAAAGAAAATTAGCAGGAGTATGATAAGACACCCTACAGCGGTGATGGTCCACCCCATTTTTGTAACGCGATAATTTTTAGGGTTGTAATTTGGATGACTGGGGTAGAAAAAACGGTACTGATAAATCAAGACTGCAACGAATAAAATGAGACCCAAAATGAAATAGGGCATGCTGAGATGAATTAAGCGATCGGTAGTAATCATAATTACCAGAATTAAGAAATAGAGATTATTAAAAATAGCATATTTAAGTCGCGTCATAGCAATCTCCTTTTTCAATTAGTGTACCTTGTCACACGTTAAATGACAATTAGATTCACAACCAAAAATAATCAAGCATTTTTTTGAATTTAACGGTATACTGAACGGGAGGTTCGATGGTTATAGCTATTAACATTTAATTCTCTCTTGCATTTCTAATGAACAGCGCTTACTTAGCGTAAATTAAAATCTTTTTTAGGTTTTAATCTTGATTTTCATTGCGAAAATGCCTAGAATTTAAATAGGTACTTACTTAAATTTTTGGAGGCTGACATGTCTGAACAATATTTCGACCCTAAGTTGAAAATCTTTGCTTTGAACTCTAATAAGCCCTTAGCTGAGAAAATCGCAGCTGAAGTTGGGGTTCCTTTAGGGAAATCTTCTGTTAAACGTTTTAGTGATGGTGAAATTCAGATTAATATTGAAGAAAGTATTCGTGGCGACGAAATTTTCATCATTCAATCAACATCTGCACCAGTTAATGATAACTTGATGGAAATCATGATTATGATTGATGCATTGCGTCGTGCATCTGCTAAAACAATCAACGTTGTGTTACCTTATTACGGTTACGCACGTCAAGATCGTAAGGCTCGCTCACGTGAACCGATTACTGCTAAATTAGTGGCTAATATGTTGACGATGGCAGGGGCTAATCGGATTTTAGCACTAGACTTACATGCCGTACAGATCCAAGGCTTCTTCGATATTCCAGTGGATCACTTGATGGGTGCTCCTTTATTGGCTGATTACTTCTTAAGCAACGACTTAGCAGAAAACGCCGTTGTTGTTTCACCTGATCATGGTGGTGTGACACGTGCTCGTAAATTGGCTGACTTCTTGAAGACACCAATCGCAATTATCGACAAACGTCGTCCAAGACCTAATGTTTCAGAAGTCATGAACATTATTGGTAACGTTAATGGTAAACGCGCAATCATTATCGATGATATGATTGATACTGCTGGTACAATTACATTAGCAGCCCAAGCTTTAAAAGATGCCGGTGCTACTGAAGTCTTTGCTTGTTGTACACACCCTGTTTTATCAGGTCCTGCTATCCAACGTATTGAAGATTCAGTTATCAAGCAAATGATTGTTACAGATTCAATCGACCTTCCAAAAGAAAAACTAATTGATAAGATGGTTCAAGTTTCAGTCGGCCCACTAATCGGGGATGCGATCAAACGAATCCATGAAAACAAACCAGTTAGTCCATTGTTCGAAAACAGATTTAAACGTTAATCAGAAATTAATCGGGAGTCGCCGCATTTTATGTGGTGACTTCTTTTTTTTGTTCGTTTGAAAAAGATTTCCAACAGTGATGATTGCTGAAAATAAAAGCGCGTCGTATGCTAGTTGTAAGCGTAATCTTAATAAAAAGAGGGCAATTATAATGGCAAATCATTTTTTAGAAACGACTAAAGGGCAACTTATTATCTCGTGTCAGGCATTAGCGGATGAACCACTTCATAGTTCGTTTATTATGGCACGGATGGCAAAGGCGGCTTATGAAGCGGGGGCTAGTGCTATCCGGGCGAATTCTATTGTAGATGTGCAGGCGATTATGGATACCGTACCACTGCCCATAATTGGTTTAGATAAGGTTGATTACCCGGATGCGCCAATCTATATCACACCAACGCTCAAAGAAATGCGGGGAATCGCAGCGACTGGCGCAGCAGTTGTAGCCTGTGATGTCACTGGGCGCTCACGTCCAAATGGCGAGCATTTAGAGACAATTGTCGCCAGGATGCGTGCTGAGTATCCCGAAACGCTATTGATGGCTGATACAGCGAGTTTGGCAGATGTTGAGGAAGCTAATCGACTGGGTTTTGATCTTGTTGGGACAACGATGTATGGTTATACACCAGCAACAGAAGGTTGTAATATTGCCGATAATGATTTTGACTACTTGAAAAAGGTTTTGGCGCTATCTAAGGTACCAGTGATTGCGGAAGGTAAAATTGATTCTCCAGAGAAAGCGGCCGCCGTTCTTAAACTCGGTTGTCATAGCGTTGTCGTGGGCTCAAGCATCACACGTCCGCAGTTGATTGCTAAGCATTATGTCGATGCGATTCAAGTTAAATAAGTACAGTCCTTTCTAAAAGCCACGAGGTCTTCTATAATAAAGAGAAGACAGATCTCGGTTTTTAAAGGAGTTACAATGGCAATTATCGAGCATATCAAACAACAATATTCTTTTTTATCGCCACAAGAACAGAAGGTGGCCCTAGCAGTGATTCAAAAAGGGGCGAGTATTCAGCGAATTGGGATTGATGAACTAGCCGCTGAACTAAAAGTTAGCAATTCGACCATTTCGCGGTTTGTTCGTAAGATTGGCTGTCAAAACTTCGTTGATTTTAAATTACAATTTAGCGAGGGCCCCCAACCAACGATGGCGGGGGTTCAAGGACAGGTTGATCATGAATCGCAAACGTCCGTTGAAATTTATCAATTCTACCAAGATGTCATCACTAAGACACAGGCACGGATTAAACAAGCGGACCTTGATCAGTTGGTTAGTTGGATCAAAACCAGCCAGCAGCTTTTTATCTATGGTTTGGGTAGTTCAGGCTATACGGCCGCGGAATTTGGTCAGCGGTTAACCCGAATGGGCATTCAAGCGACTGTCGTGACTGAGAGTCATATGATGTTGATGACCTCTCGGATTATTAACAAAACGGATTTAGTGATTGGTCTATCAAATTCTGGTAATACGGAAGAGGTCAATCAAGCGGTCCAAAATGCACGGGAAAATGGGGCTAAAACGGCCGCGATTACCAGCGGGACGGATAGCCCCTTGGCAGCTGCGAGTGACTTGACGTTGTTTGTTGAAGATAGCATTGGCTTTGCCAGTGCGCGGTTTGTGAATTCGCAATTTGCGTTGACTTATGTCATCGATATTTTGGCAATGTTGCTTTTAGAAGATGAACAATACAACTGGCGCATGAAGCAAACAGTGGATACGATTATGCATCACAAGCTTAAAAAGTAATTAAATAGGGTTGGGACAAAAGTTAATTTTGTCCCAACCCTATTTTAATCGCTTATTGATGATCCTTTTCTGCTAATAAATCACGGATTTCCTTCAAGTATAGTTCTTCTTGAGTTGGTGCTGCTTCTTCAGCAACTTCTTCTTCGGTCTTCTTGCCCATGTCACGAAGTTTATTGAAACCTTTGACAATTAGGAAGACGATAAAGGCGATGATTAAGAAGTTAATCACATCATTGAGGAAGTTCCCAATTTGGAAAACAGCCTTAGTTCCCGGAATTGTGACAGCAATGCCTGAAAGGTCCACTTGACCGACGAATAATGAAATAATTGGATTGATTAAGTTTTTAGTTAATGAATCCACGATACTCTTAAGTGCAGCCCCCAAAATAACCCCGACTGCCATGTCTAGCACGTTGCCGCGCATAATAAATTCTTTAAATTCTTTAATCATAAAGCGATCCCTCCATACTATTAATTGTTTTCATGGAAAATTATACCGTATTTTATGCAGAGAATAAATAATAATGGATGGTCGATGGCAATAAAGTGAGATAATATTTGTTATTTTCATGAAAAATCGTTAAGATAGGAACGAGTTAAAAATTAAAGTAATTGAGGCCTATCGTATGAATTGGATTGTACAATTGTACCAGCCTTTCTTTGAATTAAATAACTGGCAAACAGTTATTCGTTCTTCTGAAGATTGGTTATTGATTTTAACATTGGTGATTATGGAATGCTTGCTATCAGTCGATAACGCGGTTGTGTTAGCTGCACAAACCCAAAGTTTGCCAACGAAAATTGAACAGGAAAAATCACTAGTTTATGGTTTGTGGGGTGCCTATTTATTCCGCTTTATCATCATCGGTGTTGGGACTTTCTTGATCCATTTATGGGAGATCAAAGTCGCAGGTTCGCTCTATTTAGTTTACTTAGTCTATGCTTATTTCAGGAAACAAAAACAACCTAAGCAAGTTAAAAAACCGGGTTCTAAAATTAGTAGCCCACATCGCTTCTGGCGGACGGTTATCTCAATTGAATTAATGGATATCGTCTTCTCAATTGATTCAGTTTTAGCCTCATTAGCAATTTCAAGTAACCCTGTGATTGTCTTGATTGGTGGGATGATTGGGATTATCTGTATGCGGGGGATTGCCCAGATTATTGCGCGTCTGATGGAAAAGATTCCGGAATTAAATCCGATGGCGTATATCTTGATTCTCTTTATTGCGGTGAAGTTATTCCTATCAATTCCAGCGATTGATATTGAAATTCCTAACCTTGTATTTGCGGGCATTGTCTTTGGCACAATCTTGATTACACTAGGGATTCACTATATTCGTAAACAACGAGCATAAAAAAAGGACCGACAATTGTCGGTCCTTTTTTTAATTAAGATGGTTCAATAAGACTGCTAGAATCGCAAATAGTAAACTGCAGATTGTTACAAATAATAACTGATGGCGTTTCATCGAGAGAATCGCAATGAACTCACGGATGGTTGCGTTGGGTAAGAAGTATTTCGACGTCTTAGCCCCAATACCATCAGCTTTGAGGTGGGCTTGTTTAGCGAATAGACCAGCACGGAAAGTGTGATAGTTATTCGTTGAGAAGATAATTCGTGGTTTATCTTTATCCGTATCGGCTTCAATAATTTGTTTTGAAAACTGCATGTTTTGAAGTGTATTGACGGATTTTTCTTCCGTTAACGTTTGTTCAACGGGAATGCCGTGGTCGATTGCGTAGCGTTGCATGGCGACTGATTCGGGTAATTTTTCATCCCCACCTTGGCCGCCGGAGAAGACGAGCTTGGGTGCCGGACGGCCTTTTTTGACTTGGCGGTGGTAGAAAGTCATTGCCCGTTCAATCCGACTGGCCAATAGTGGCGGCACGTACTGTCCGTCAATCAAGCCACTGCCTAAAACAATGATATAGTCCTGGTTATACCGCGGCCGGTTGAATAGGTAGATAATTAGTGAAGAAAGATAAAGATAGAAGAATAATGGAATGTAAAGTAAGAAAACGGTGCTGATTGTCCCGATGAAAACACGTAAATCTTCGGGAACGTGGAGTAAGTTGGCCAACATGGGCACGAAAAAGAGGGCGATTAACCCCAACCCAATAAACAGGGTCAGCATGTTTGAAAGGGTGTGGCTCTCCTTTTTCCAAACGATATAGGCATTCCATAAAAAGAGCAAGAAGCCAAACAGGTAGAAAAACATGATAATTAAAACGGCGACAACGGCTGCCGCGAGGGCGATGTAGTAAACGTTACGACTATCTGATTGAAAAACGAGAATGGCCAGTTCACCAACCGCCGTGGCAAGAAAGCCATTAAAGACAATCCCGTTGATAAACCGGCGCTTTTCAGTCAGCTGCAGTCCGACAAACAGCGCTAAGAAGATCAGCGGTAAGATGTAAAAATGATCGATAAAGGTGTTCATAAGTGACTCCTAAAGGATTTTATTTATTGAGTGCATATTTTTCGATGGCATAAGCAACGCCGTCTTGACCGAGGTGGTTACTCTTTGTAATGACTTTGGCGATTTTTTTAAGTTCAGGAATGGCGTTATCCATGGCAACTGGTAAACCAGCGTAAGCCAACATTGACAGGTCATTGCCTTGATCACCGACCGCCATCACTTCTGATTGGTCGATGTCCAACGCATTGGCTAAGTCACGTAAGCCATTGCCTTTACCAGCTTTGGTATTGAGGACTTCTAAGAAGTAAGGTTCACTTTGGACGAATTGGTAACGGTCGAAGAAGTCAGCTGGAATCTTGGCTTTACCTTCAGCTAGAACTTCAGGATCGTCAATCAGCATTACTTTTGAAAAGGCCTTATCAGGGGCAATTTCATCAACGTGGCGGAATTTAATTGGCATATTAACCAAGGCACTTTCGCCAATGGTATAAGGACTGATGTCACGGTTGGCCGTGTAGATGAATTGATCATCTTCGGCGTGAAGGTGAACGCCAATCGTCCGTGAAAGTGTTTCGAGTTCTAAGTATTGTGCGTGTGTCAGGGTGTGACGCACTAAGATTTCACCAGTAGCGGTATTTTGAACTAAGGCACCATTAAAGGTGATTACATAGTCAGAACTATCTGTGAGGCCTAATTCGTGTAAGAAGGGTGTCACACCAGTGAGTGGGCGACCGGTACAAAGCACGACTTTGATGCCTTGGGCTTTAGCGGCTTTGACCACTTCAATGGTTTTGGGGCTGAGGACGTTATTTTCGTTTAATAAAGTACCATCCATATCGACTGCGACGAGTTTAATTGACATAATGAGAAACACTCCTTATTGGTTGTGGGGGTGCGCTTGAATCGCACCATTATTGATGTAACTGTTAAATTGTTGATAAATTGGTGCAAAAACTTCGAGATTAGCGGTATTGCTCATTTCTTTAGGGAAGTAGAAACGTTCATCCCCTGAGAACTTACCTGAAATGGCAGCGACCAAATTACTGATTGAAGAAAGCTCATTTAATTGGCCGTCAGACTGAATAATTTCAATCTGTGTTTTGGGCGACTTAGCTGACGGATCATAAGCATCGTATGGGAGATCAAAGCTGTTGTTAACGGCGGTATAGTAGGTTGCGTTATAGCCAGCTTGTTCCGTGAGGGCGCGCATCTCTGGTAGGCAATCTTCCGTTGATGGGTTAAATTTCACTGATTTTAAAGGACGGCGGCTGAGAAAACGGTCCGCTAAATCGTTTAAAACGGTATCGGGATAATCCAACCAATAAATGAAATAGGTATTTAAGACGCCATCATCGAGTTTGAGATAATCCCGCAAGTTGAAATCCTGTTCGAAGAAAGGAATCAATAATTGAGGGGCCAAGCTTTGATGATGATCAGGTTGTTCGTAGAGGAATTTAGCGCGTTGGAGCAACTTTTGTAAGACGACTTCCATACCGCGTGAGACGGGATGGAAATAAACTTGTTGGTACATTTGGAAACGGCTGACGATATAATCCTCAACCGCGTGCATGCCGTTGGCTAAAAAGGCAATCCCATTAGCGTAGGGCCGCATGACTCGCAAAACACGGGTTAAATCGAATTCACCATATTTGGTGCCGGTATTATAAGCATCCCTGAGTAGATAATCCATGCGATCGGCATCGATCTGACTAGAAATCATCTGGACAACCTGTGGATTAGGATAAGTGTGATCAATGACGCTGGCTACTTTTGCGGGAAAGTCAGGTGTGACTTGGCTGAGAATCTGATTAACTCTGGTTTCAGGCGTCATAATAATTTGGCGGGTAATTGATTCGTGATCTGTATTAAAGATGTGTTCAAAAGTATGTGAATAAGCACCGTGACCGATATCGTGTAACAAGGCCGCACAGAGTGCCACAAGTCGTTCATTGTCATCCCAAAGCCCGTCATCAGGTTGCTTGGTGGGATAATTGATTTGGAATTGATCACAGATTTGACGCGTAATTTCATAAACGCCTAATGAATGGGTAAACCGCGAATGTTCTGCCCCTTGGAAGACGGACGAAGTTGTCCCCAACTGCTTGATTCGGCGGAGCCGTTGGAATTCTGGCGTATCGATTAAATCGAGAATTACTTGATAGTCGACACGAATATAATTATGAACAGGATCGCGAAATACTTTTTCACGGGTTAGTTTTTGAGGGGCATAGGTCACAAAAAAATCTCCTTCTAAGGCTGGTATCCTGGTTGATACCGGCGCAATAATTGTCTGTTCTTGGTCAGTTGTGTTTGATAGGCGGCTTCTTGCATCAGTGTTTGTAAATCTGATTGTAAGGTTAATCCCGCGTTTGTTTGCAAGCTAGAGATTAATTGTTGGCTGACACTGGCCACCGTGAGTGGTTGGTGTAGTAAGTCGGCGAGGTTAGCCATTGTTTCGGGATGCACATCTGGAAAGGTCCAACGCGTTTGTTGTTGGGCTTTGCCAGCTTGGTAGAAATGTTGCATTAAAGTCCCACGTGCTTGTTGGTCGCCTTCAATGCTAGCGTATAGTAAAATCGCAATCCCGTTTTTGGAGCGTCGTTGCGCAATGCCAGCGAACTTTTGCCCGTTGATACTGAGGTCGTATTCACCAGGGCAATAAGAATGTTGGACTTCAAAGTTTTCGATCGTGATGTTACGCGTGTTAAAAGTCGCGCTAAAAAGGGTCTTCATTAATTCATAAGCCGCATTAATAGAGAGGTGATCAGCGACTTCTGGCAGGTAAAAGCCCAGATTGAGAATACCGGAATCGGCAATAATGCCGAGGCCACCAGCGTTCCGGACGAAATAGTGATAGCCCGCGGCGGTCAATTGATCAGTAGCAGTGGTCAATTCAGGCAATTTGGTATCCATCATGCCTAAGATGACTGTTTTTTCGAGTGTCCAAAAATGAATAATTGGTTGTTGGCGTTCTTTGGTGAGGGCCAACAGTGTATTCGCGTGGGCAAAAGCGAGTTGACCTTGGTCAGCCGAAAATTGTTGATTAACAACGGACCATGTTTTCTGGGGATAAAGGGTCGCTAAATCTTGCAAAATAACACCTCACAATTCATTAATATACCTATAATTATAGCTTAAATTAGGATAACTGTCTTTAACTAAGGCGGGATTGCTTAATCAAAGGTGGCATGGCTAATTTGTTTAGCTTATAATGTAATTAATTTAGAATTTAGAGGGAGTTTATCATGGCTAGCAAAAAGAGTACGCCGATTAAAATTCATCTTGAAACAGAAATTACACAAGATGGCCAAACCGAAAGCCACGTTTTCGATGAAGATGGCGAATTAATCCAAATGGGGACGACGACTTATCTTCGTTACTTAGAACACGCACAAGGCCAAGAAACGGCCGTGCGCTTTAAGTTAGCAGAAGATGGGCAAGTCCAATTAACGCGTGGTACCGAAAAAGATGCGACACAATTACGCCTCTATTTTAAAATGCATGATGCACAAGGTTCACTTTACCAAACACAATACGGTAACTTGCCAGTTTTGACGACAACTAATCATTTATTGATGACATTATCAGACGAACCACTTGGTGGTGAAGTTGTTGTTCATTATCAATTAGAAATCAGTCAACAGGTTGTTGGTGATTACAAATTACGATTGATTTTTAACGCTTAAACTAGTATGATTAAGGATAGACTGTTGAAAGGACGTGTACTGGTTGAAATTAGACGTTTTTAAAGGCCAAAATAAAGAAGAACTATCAATGATAGAAGTCGCTCACGCAATTTTAGAAGGCAAGGGCGACACAATTGCATTTGCTGACTTAACGAATGAAGTCCAAAATTATTTAGGCAAAAGTGATGAAGAAGTGCGTGCACGCTTATCACAATTTTATACAGATTTAAACGAAGATGGTAGCTTTATTTCTTTAGGCGAAAACGTTTGGGGCTTGCGTTCTTGGTACCCATATGAATCTGTCGATGAAGAAGTTAACCATCCAGAAGATGAAGAAGACCAACCAACTAAGAAGAAACGTCGTAAGAAGGTTAATGCTTTCTTAGCCGATGTGGCTGACGACGACGATGTTATTGATTATAGTGATGATGATCCTGAAGACGAAGATTTAGACGTTGAAGATGATGCAGAACTTGCAGTAACAGATGATGATTCTAGTGATGATCTAACTGAATATAAAGCAGACTTACAAAGCATCGGCGACGATGACGATGATGAAGACGACGATGCGCTTGAAGATGGTATCGAAGGTCAATTATCTGAATTTAGCGAAGATGATGATGAAGACGAAGAAGACGAGGATGACGATTTATAATCGTTGCCCCAATAGTCAACGTTCAAAAAAAGAGGTGTCAGGACAAATAATTTTGTCGTGATACCTCTTTTTTTTAGCAGTTTGTTTTAAAGCGTTGGTCATAATGCAAAGCAGCACCAATTAGATTGGCGTCGTTTTTAAACCGGCAGATTTGTAAGTTTGGGTGCTTGAAGGCTTGTTCAGGATTTGAATAGAAGCGTTTATAAAAATTGATGCGGCTATCTGGAGCAGTGAGCAACGTTTCAATATGGGCATTTAGTTCTGCCAGCAAATCGGGGCTGTTGCTAATGCCACCACCGATGCCGATAATTTCCGGTTGGTAGGCAGCGTTTAAGAAAATCAGGATTTCAGCGAGTGATGCATACATTTGATCAACTTCTTGACTAGCAATGGGATCGCCTTGTTTCGCCAATTCAAAAACAGTTTTGCCATCGATGGTGCTGGGGAGTTTGAAATTTTTTAGTGAGACGGTCTTACCAATTTGAACGGGTGAAACCTTAGAGTTGTTGAGTGTTTTGATTGTATCAGCAAACCGCTTTTCGGGATTGTCGAACTTGTCGGCAAGATTTTTTAAGATGAGACCTTCTTGAACGATAGCCAAACCAATACCAGAACCGATGATTGTAAATAAGGCGTTTTGATGATTTTGGCCCACCCCGAAGGTCATTTCCGCCAAAGCGGCACTTTCGGCATCATTTTGTAAGGAGACCGGGCGGTTTAATTGGGTGGCAAAATCGTGTTGGAACTCACCGAGATGAAGAAAGGGCACATAGCTCATGCCGTGAACAATCCCTGTGTCTTCATCCGGTTCACCAGGGCAGCTCACCGCAATGCCGGCAATCGGTTCGTGCGCATCACAAATATCAGCTACTGTTTGGTAGAACTTGTTCCGGGTGAGGGGTGTTGGAAACTGGTCTTGATAGTCGAGTTTTTGGGCCGTCCAAAAACCGTATTTAACGGCTGAACCACCGATATCTAATGCTAAGATTGTTTCTGTGGATTGAACCATAGTCGCAAACCTCCTTGATTTTAACAATCACCTTATAGTACTACAAAAAAGCGTCTAAAAGCAGTTAATAAGTTAGGTGATTTTTGCTTGACGCTAAAATAGATTTCTTGTATTATATTCTATGGGCGCTTTACAATTATTTGTGAAGCCAGAATCGGTTAACAAGCTCCCTGTTCATTTTGAATAGGGAGCTTGTTTTTGTTTTTTGTTGTTTCCCAGAGAACTGAAGGATTAGCATTGGCTAAGAAGAAAAGGAGAATATTTATATGACCAAATATGTTTTTGTAACAGGTGGCGTTGTTTCCTCATTAGGTAAAGGAATCGTTGCGGCTTCACTCGGTCGTTTATTAAAGAATCGTGGCTTAAAAGTAACGATTCAAAAATTTGATCCATACATCAACGTGGATCCCGGTACAATGAGCCCTTACCAACATGGTGAAGTTTTCGTAACAGATGATGGTACTGAAACTGATTTAGATCTTGGCCATTACGAACGTTTCATCGACAACAATTTAAATAAATATTCTAACGTGACGACAGGTAAAATTTATTCAGAAGTTTTACGTAAAGAACGTAAAGGTGAATACCTTGGCGCAACTGTTCAAGTCATTCCACATATCACAAACATGATTAAAGAAAAAATCATGCGTGCTGCGACAACTACTGATTCAGATATCGTCATTACTGAAATCGGTGGGACTGTTGGTGATATTGAATCACTACCATTCTTAGAAGCACTTCGTCAAATGAAGGCGGATGTCGGTGCTGAAAACTGTATCTACATTCACACAACATTGGTGCCTTACTTAAAGGCTGCTGGTGAAATGAAGACTAAACCAACACAACACAGTGTTAAAGAATTACGTGGCATTGGTATCCAACCAAATGTCTTGGTTTGTCGGACTGAAAAAGCAATTCCAGATGACATGCGTAACAAAATTGCGCAATTCTGTGATGTTGAACCTGAAGCAGTTGTTGAATCACGCGATGCAGAATCAATCTACGATATTCCATTGTTATTGAAGAACCAAGGTTTAGATGATTTTGTCTTGAACCACTTCAAGATGACAGCGCCAGAAGCTGACATGACAGAATGGATCGACATGTTACACACAATCAAGAATCTTGAAGGGACAAAGAAGATTGCCTTGGTTGGTAAATATATCGAATTACAAGATGCTTACATCTCAGTGAATGAAGCATTGCGTCATGCTGGTTATGTTTATAATACAGACGTTAAAGTGACACCAATTCAATCAGAAGATATTACGAAAGAAAATGTTGCTGAAACATTAGCTGGTTTCGATGGCATCATCGTTCCTGGTGGATTCGGCGATCGTGGTTTGGAAGGGATGATTCTTTCAATCCAATATGCTCGTGAAAATGATGTCCCATATCTTGGTATCTGTTTAGGGATGCAAATGGCAAGTATCGAATTTGCCCGCAACGTTGCTGGTATCACAGATGCCACAACTGGTGAAGTGCACCCAGATGCAGAACACAAATTAATCGACATCATGTCAGATCAAAAAGATCTTGAAAATATGGGTGGGACACAACGTCTTGGCTTGTATCCATGTAAGTTAAAACCAGAGACTAAGACTGCCGAAGCTTATGATAACCAAAGTGTTATCCAACAACGTCACCGTCACCGTTATGAATTCAATAACGAATACCGTGACTTGTTAACAGACAAGGGCTTAGTATTTGCTGGTACTTCACCTGACAACCGTTTAGTTGAAGTCATCGAAATTCCAGAAAATAAATTCTTCGTGGCTGCACAATATCACCCAGAATTCTTATCACGTCCAAACAAACCAGAAGGCTTGTTCAAAGCATTCATCGGCGCAACAATGTAATTAACAAAAACTCGACCTATATTATGGGTCGAGTTTTTTTGTCCACTGATTCACAAGGGATTCAATGTCTGAGTTAATTAAAAAGTTATTGCTATGAACTATAATTTGTTATAAAACGAATGATATTCTGAGAATGGCTTGTAATTTAGCAATTAATTAATTATTATTATACGTGTATGACTTATTTAGAAACGATATAACATGTTTTTAGGTATGTTAACAAATCAATAATCAATTAAATAATAAACTTGGAAAGCCAAAAGCGTACTTTAAGTTGCAATAACTTAGTTAATTAGTCAACGGAAGTTTGCTCTTTTGTTATGAATCGAACGGAGAAATCTAAAAAATGAAAAAAATGTTAATTCAAGGCGGTAATCTTCTATCAGGGGAAGTGACAATTGGCGGCGCTAAAAACAGTACGGTAGCAATTATCCCAGCAGCGATTTTGGCAGAATCCAAAGTTGTTCTGGATAGTGTGCCGCACATCAAGGACGTCAACAGCTTACTATCAATTTTAGAAGATATGTCGGTTACTTCAACCTTCACGGGCGATACGGTTGAAATTGATCCGACAAATATTGTATCAACACCTTTACCAAGTGGTAAAATTCAAAGTTTACGGGCTTCATATTATTTCATGGGGGCTTTGTTAGGACGTTTTGGTAAAGCAATCGTAGGCTTGCCGGGTGGCGATGATATCGGACCACGGCCAATCGACCAACACATTAAGGGCTTCGAAGCTCTTGGTGCGGTGGTTACTAATAATCATGGTGCGATTGAAATTAATGCACCGGAAGGCTTACACGGCGCTAAAATTTATCTAGACATGGCATCAGTTGGGGCAACCATTAACCTATTATTGGCTGCTGTTCGTGCTGAAGGTCAAACAGTCATTGAAAATGCTGCGCGTGAACCTGAAATTGTCGATATTGCGACTTTCTTAAATAATATGGGTGCGAAGGTTCGTGGAGCCGGTACTGATATTATTCGGATTGAAGGGGTGGCACACTTATATGGCCACAACACACATACGATTATCCCTGACCGGATTGAAGCCGGGACTTACCTCAGCATGGCAGCTGCCATCGGTGACGGCGTGAACGTTAAAAATATTATTAGTGAACATATGGATGCCTATCTTGCTAAGTTAGAAGAAATGGGCGTTAAGATGGATGTTAAAGAAGACAGTATTTTTGTTTATCCATCACCTGATTTGAAGATGGTACAAGTCAAGACAATGCCATATCCTGGTTTTGCGACTGACTTACAACAACCATTAACACCTCTTTTATTAAAAGCACAAGGGGAAGGCCTGGTTGTTGATACGCTTTATCCTAAACGGACGCGTCATGTCCCAGAATTAATTCGGATGGGTGCGGATATCTCAATCGAAAATGATGTTATCTTATTGCACCATGCAGATAAATTGCAAGGCGCAGAAGTGTCAGCCGATGAAATTCGCGGTGGCGCATGTCTAATGATTGCAGGCTTAATGGCCAACGGTGTGACAACCATTACGAACGCAAGTAATATTTTAAGAGGATACGATCGCGTTATTGATAAACTAACGGGCCTCGGGGCTGTCGTCAAAATGGTTGAAGAATAACCGCGAACGTCTATTGTTTTTTGTTGGCATTCGTGCTAATATTTAATGGTTATGTAAACAAATATCTCTGACATAGTAAATATCTCAGGGCGAAACTTAAGTTGAGTGCCATTTCGGTGGCACACTAACTTTAGTAAAAAGGAGCGGAAAAGACATGAAACAAGGTATTCATCCAGATTATCACAAGGTTGTATTTATGGATTCATCAACTGGCTTCAAGTTCATCTCAGGTTCAACTGCTAACTCAGCTGAAACTGTTGAATGGGAAGACGGTAACACATATCCATTAATTCGTGTTGAAATTTCATCAGATTCACATCCATTCTACACTGGTAAACAAAAATTTACTCAAGCAGATGGTCGTGTCGATCGTTTCAACAAAAAATATGGTTTTGCAGACAAGAACGCTGCCAAATAATTATTTTGGAACCGGGGAATTTTTCCCTGGTTTTTTTTTGCACAAAAAAAGGCCCGATTGGACGTTCAATCGGGCCTTTTGCGGTTATTTAATGTGTAATTGCTGAATTTTATGCGTACCGATACAAGCCAGCAGAATTATTGGGAAAAATTGAAGCGGTAATAAGAAGAGTAATAATGTCGCCGTGACGTACGGTTGCGCTACGATGATTGTACAGCTGACGGCTACTACGGTTGCAACAAGCAATCCTGGGGTGTAGGGGAAGAGGACCGCCAAACTTAAGCCAATTGCTGCACTGGCGAAGATGGCTGGAAAAATTTTACCACCGCGCCACCCGAAAGCAAAGATGAGGTTGGTTAAAACTGTTTTGCCAAGTCCGATTAAGAGTAAGTAGCCAAACGATTGATCCAAGCCGGATTTGGTAAAGGTTAGTAAATAGTGTTCTCCGGAAAACAGTAAATAGGGGGACAATAGACCGCAAGCGCCTAGGCAAATACCAGCGATAACGGCGAGTAAAACTGGTCGGTGAATGGTGTCGGCAAGCCACTGACACCATTGTTCAATTTTTAAAAATAGATTGCCAAAAACGAATCCGACAATTAATGCTAAAATAAGTAATGGCCAGACTACCAATGTCCAATGAATGGTTGGCGTGTGTAAGGCAAACGGGCTTTCTTTGGGGAATAATTGATTGACCAAAGTAAAACCAAGTAACCCCGTGGCCGTCGTTAGAATATATAATAGCATTTGGTTGAAATGGGATTTAAAGTGTTCGCGAAGCGGCGTTTTTTCAATAGCCTCACCCACACCAGCGAATGGAGCGTGGAAAATAGTAGCCAACATGGCGCCAATTCCCATATTTAAAAATAGTGTTTGTTGGTGGACTGTTAATTTAAGGCGATCACCCAACCAAGTGATCAAGCCGCCGACGATAGCTGATAATGCTGCTTCGGGCCCTAAACTGGCACCGCAAGCTAGGACGACTAAGGCCGCAATGATATTTTTACCAACTTGATGCTGATAGGCAACGGCGCCGGTTTGCTTGAATTCGCTAAGCGTTTCGTGCATTGTTTTCGGATAAGGCCCCCAATAACGTTGCATTAAACCAACGAGGATGCCACCGAATAATCCGATGACTAAGGGATAGGTAGGGTGGTTGAAATGTGAATAACCAACTTGCCAAATGAGGTGGGTGCTGAGGTTGATAAGCGCTAAAAAGGCGGCGGCTAAGCCACCAATCAATAAGCCTAACAGTAAGCTGTATAGCACAAAAATAATTTTAAATTGCGTGGTTTTAGTGGTTGATGATGGCATAGGCCCTCCTAAAAATGGGATTATTTATGCACTATTATGCACTAACCACGCGTATTTGACCATAGTAGAATTGTGATTAATCATGGAGGAGAATAATAATGAAAATTGATCGGTTACAAGCATTTAGTGACGGGGTTTTTGCGATTTTGCTGACACTGTTAGTGTTAGATTTTAAGTTGCCCAACTACAAGATTGGGCATTTGGGACAAGCCGTAATCGCGCAATGGCCCATTTTAGCAGCGTATATGTTATCATTTTTTTATGTAGGAACGTTATGGTTATTTCATCATGACTATTTTGCTAAAATTAAACGGACGAATTGGCAACTCAATATCTTAAATTTAATCCTATTGTTTGCCATTACGTTGATTAATTACCCGACGAGTTTGTTATCCGAAGCAGTTGCGCAACGGAAT
Organism: Latilactobacillus parasakei; assembly: GCF_049674265.1. Taxonomy (NCBI): domain Bacteria; kingdom Bacillati; phylum Bacillota; class Bacilli; order Lactobacillales; family Lactobacillaceae; genus Latilactobacillus; species Latilactobacillus parasakei. The sequence continues at coordinate 1,848,775 of NZ_CP186861.1, forward strand.
TTAGCGGACATTCGCTTTGCATTCACAAGTTATGCACTGGTGGCGTTGGTGATCTCGGGTCTATTTTGGGTATTGTATCGTTTTATGGCGGTGCATCAAGATTTGATGATCCACCAAGAACAACACGAACAATTCTACCGAGCCATTCGCAATGATCCATTACGAAGTGTGCTGATTTACGTAATTGCATTGGTGGGGATTCAGTTTAATGTCGTTGTCGGGGCACTATTAATCCTCTTGGGGAACATCTTCCACTTTATCGCGTATTTGCGTTTGAGTCGGAATATTGAAAAACATCATTTAATTGAATAAGGAGTGATAAAAGTGGCAAAACGAACACAAAATTGGCGCTGGGTCGATTGGGTCTACGTCTTCACGATTGCGAGTCATTTGCTATATATCGGAATTGCTTTAGAAGAAATGTTAAATCATCCCGATCAAAATGCGGGTTTAGCCTTTACGATGGTTCAAGTTGTTGGGGGGCTAGTCATTGCGACCTTACCAATTATCTTGGAACGGTTTATGCGTTATCGATTTCCAGAAATATTATATGCCGTTTATTTAGTTTTTATCTATTGTTCGATCTTATTAGGGACCGGGTTACATTTTTACAGTCAAATCTATTATTGGGATAAATTCCTGCATATTTTAAGTGCTGGTTTGTTGGCAGGCTTAGGGTATACGATTTTTTCAGCCCTAATTTCGGGCCACTTACGCCAAACGATTTCGCCGCTATTGATGAGTTTATTTGCCGCAACGTTTGGCAGTACAATTGGTGTTTTCTGGGAATTCTACGAGTTCACAGGCGACCGTTTGTTAGGCCTAAACATGCAACGCTTTATGGCAAATGGCCACTTACTACGTGGGCAAGCGGCCTTAGTTGATACGATGGGCGATTTATTAGCAGATGTGGTCGGCTCAATTTTAATCGCAATCATTGGCTATTTCTGCATCAAACATAACCGAGAATGGCTAAATAAATTAACGTTCACCAAGAAATAAGAGTGATATAACAACCGGTTTGATTCTGAGCACTTGTTCAGTCGATTGTTTGTGCAACGTAGCAAGGCACAGGAGTCAGGTTGAGTAAACGCGTTTTAAAGTTAAAAAAGGGCGCTAAGACAAAATTATTTTTGTCTTAGCGCCCTTTTTGTTAGTCAAATTTTTATCGGCTAAACGTGTTTTATCAGTCATATTCTTGCGGTTAACGCCGAATGTCAAACGATTGCTGTCAGCAATCATTCGCCACTCTCTGTTAATCCTCAGAATAGCCTCGACTGATGGCACACTCTTTTTATTAAGATGTTTTTTTAGCCGCGTCTGCTCGATTTTTACGAAGAACATGGGTATTTTGATTGACCCAAAAGAGGTTGATTACGACTAAGACGGTGGTGGAAATGAAGACCCCACCATAACCGAAAAAGCCAGAAACGCTTGAACCAATTAGCGGTCCGGCAACATTGCCCATTGCCTGGAAGGATTGGTTATAACTGAAAATACGGCCGGCGGAATTATGCGGCGAGTATTTTGCTAGAATGGTTTGAACTTGTGGTAATAAAGCTGCATCGGCAATCCCGACAAGCAGACGCAAGGCGCCTAATTGCCAAACGTTTTGAACGAACGCTTGGGGGATGTAGACGAAGACCGCGAAGATCAAACCACCAATCAGGATTTTATCGGACCCGATTCGATCACCGAGGGCACCAAAGCGCGGTGCGGCAATCAGGGTCGCAATCCCCGGAATCGCGGCGACAATCCCGCTGACTAACGCGACATTTTTGCCATGGTCCATTAATTGGCGAACGTATAAACTTAACAACGGACTAATCGAGTTGTTGGAAGCTTGAATAATCATTGTTGTGACAAACATCCCGATAATTAAATGGGGATATTTAAGATTTTGGATCAGTTGTTTACCGGGAACTTGATCGCCTTTTTCGATTGGTGTGAAGTTTTCATGAACGAAAGCTAAACAGAGTAAGAAGACGACGAATAAAATGGTTCCGGTAATGAAGAAGGTCGTTCGGTAACCAGTCATTTCAGCAACAACGCCACCAAGTAGTGGGCCTAACAAAGTCCCAGAAACGGTCCCAGTTGTCAGGGTTCCTAAGGCTTGACCACTCTTTTCTTGAGGAGCGGAAGTTGCGATGAGGGCGTTTGAGTTACTGATATAACCAGAAAATACCCCTTGCAACAAACGGAGTGCAATCAGCTCGTAGACGTTTTGGACTAAGCCCATGGCCCCTAGGACAATGGCCATTCCAAGTGAAGCACGGAGTAACATTAATTTACGACCGCGGCGATCGGCAATTTTGCCCCACCAAGGCGAGATAATGGCCGTTACTAAGAAGGTGATCGAGTAGGTTAACCCACTCCACATGCTTAGTTGTGCGGCGGAAAAATCGCCTAACGTATCTATATAAAGTGACATAAAGGGCATGATGAGGCTAAAGGCAACCCCGGCCATGAAATTCCCAAACCATAAAACAACAAGGTTTTGCTCCCATTGTTCTCTGGGTCTGAATAAACGTTGACGGATATGAGTCAACATGAAACAATCATCTCGATTCTAATGAGTTAAAGCGGCGACCATTGCTTTTGATAAGCTTGGTAAGTCGCTAGTAGTGCAGGTTGTTGTGCAAAAATTTGCGCCAACTGTTGACTCTTAGCTTGAGGCAATTGGCGTTTAAAATATAAACGTTGTGTATGGTAGGCGTCTAATGCGCATTTTTGCTGTTCTAAGGTACCAGATTGCGCGAAAAAGAGCAGCCAGTCTAAATACCAGTCTTTAGGGCTATCAGCCTCGTAAAGCGCTAGTAGCGCCATTAATTGTTCAGCAGGTGCAATTAATAGGTAGTGATTACGTTGCAACGGCGTCAGCGTCAAGTCATCAGTTTCAGGAACGACAATCGGTTTGGTACCTAATTGTGCGAGAAACTGGGAAAAAGAGGACGCAACAGTCAGCCACTGGTCAACTTCGGTATCAATGTAGCGAATGCTGGGATTATCAGGTGATTGTTGATAATCGAACGCAAAATATTGCGTACCGTGTTGACTAAATGGTATCAAATAATCAGGCCATTGCGCCACTTCTATGACTGCTTGTGAACCCGTTGCAATACCAGCGAGATAATGACACTCAACGTGGTCTAAACCATCACTAGTCGGTTCGCTAGTGGGAAGGCTGAAGCGGCTTAAAAAACCACCGTTAGTCTCTTGGCATAGTGCTAAATAATCCGCTGGTAAAGCTGCGTTAGGTTTGATAAATCGCGGATCGGTCAGCCCGCTATCCGCAATTGTTGGGTGTGCAGAAAACATGTGAGACCTTCCTTTGCTAATAGGGATATCTCTCTAGTTTACCACTAATCGACGATAGTTTTGAATTTTGTTAAGAATAATAATTCTGCTTTATTTGTGAATAAGAGTCTGCTACTATGAAGACAATATCAAAAGAAAAGAGGATTAGTTTATGCTATGGTTAGTTGTGATTATTATATTAGTATTAATCGTTGGGACCGTTGCGTTTTACATCAGCACGTATAATGGCATGGTCAAAAGCCGCAACTGGGCAGATGAATCATGGAGTCAAATCGATGTGCAACTCAAGCGCCGGAATGATTTAATTCCCAACTTATTATCAACGGTGAAAGGTTACGCTAAATACGAACAAGAAACATTTACCAAAGTTGTAGAAATGCGTAATCAATTATTAGAAATGCCAAGTGATGATCGTCAAGCAACGATGGCTGTTTCTAATCAATTATCAGAATCATTGAAGAGTATCTTATCATTAACAGAAAGTTATCCAGATTTGAAAGCAAATGCTGAATACATGAAGTTGATGGAAGAATTAACGAATACTGAAAACAAGATTGCTTACGCACGTCAATTGTTCAATTCAAGTGCAACTCGTTTTAACAATAAAATTGAAACTTTCCCAGGCAACATCATCGCTGGGGCACACAACTTCCAAAAGACGGCTTACTTAGCAACGCCAGAAGTTGAAAGAGAAGTGCCAAAAGTTTCTTTCGATTAGAGTGTGATCTGAAATGTTATATGAACAAATTGCACAGAATAAACGCCGGACTGTCTACGTGATGATTGGTTTCTTGATGCTCGTACTCGCAATTGGTGCGGCATTAGGTTATCTCTTCATGCAAAATACTTTGACGGGTGTGATCATTGCAGCGGTCTTAGCGGCCGTTTATATGGTGATGATGATTAGTAATTCAACCAACGTGGTCATGCAGATGAATCACGCACACGAAATTAAGGATGCCAGTCAGTATCCAGATTTATGGCATATTGTTGAAGATATGGCAATGGTCGGTCAGATTCCAATGCCGCGGGTTTTTATCGTCGATGACGATAGTCCAAACGCCTTTGCAACGGGTAATGATCCTAAAAATGCCGCGGTTGCTGTAACGTCCGGTATTATGGCCCGGTTAAATCGTGAAGAATTAGAAGGCGTGATTGCCCACGAGGTTTCACACATCAAGAACTACGATATTCGCTTATCGACGATTGCTTTGGCGTTAGCTGCGGTCATCTCGTTACTTGTTAATATCGGTAGTAATATGATGTGGTGGGGCGGCGGTCGTGATCGCGATGATGACCGTGAAGGTGGCGCAGGCAATGTGATTGCCTTAGTCTTTTCAATTCTTTTAATGATTCTGGGGCCATTAGCGGCTAGCATTGCACAGATGGCCTTGTCGCGAAATCGTGAATACTTAGCGGATGCTTCCGGCGTTGAGTTGACTCGGAATCCAGAAGGGTTAATCAATGCTTTATTGAAGATTTCTAATAGTGAACCGATGCAAGCTGCGGATCCGTCTAGCGCGGCGTTGTATATCTCAGATCCGTTTAAGGGTCGCGGTAGCTTTGGTGCGCATTTATTTGATAGTCACCCACCAATTGAACAACGGGTCGAACGTTTACGTAATATGTAGTAGTTATTAATTAGCTTAAAAGAGACTGATCGCAATTGTTTGCTGATCAGTCTTTTTTTGTGTGAAACTTTCGGCGTCTGACTGATTAACGGGTATAATGAATGTAAGGTGGTGGGGATGATGGTTAATCAAAAATTACGACGATTAATGAATTTACAGACGGTACTGATCACGCAATTGCAAGATCGCCAAACAACGGCAGTCATGCGGCAAATGATACAACAACAATTATTGCCACAAGTACGTGGTCAATTGCTGTTGGCGTTACAGGACAAGCGGTTATTTCAACTGCCAACTGCAACCCAAACAAAGCTGGAACAGTTGTTAATTCAGAATTTGATTGAGCCAAGTAATGGTACGGCCTTAAGTGCGCTTTGGCTAGAGACAACCCAATTACGGTACCATCTTCCCACCAAAAACGGACTGGTTGCTCATTTTGCCCAGTTAGAGTTGGAAAACTGGGATGATAATAGCTTGCGGGCTTATGCCGGCATTATCAGACACCAAGAACCGTTGTTTAATCTAACGGCTGCCAATCGGGCGCTACATCGCGTGGGGTCACCACTTTATCAGCAACTATATCAGGCTTATGGGGACCGAACAACGAATCGGTTGATTAATTGGCAGCGAGCTAATTTAGTTTTGATGCAGTTGGGGGCGCAATTAGATGCGCACCATTTTTTACAATTAGCGGCAGAAGATTTTGAAATCTATTCAGAAATGCCACCGGACGCACCGTTTTTAAAGACGTTTGCGCAGAGTGTTCAACTTGCTTTTAAGGGCCAAGATTTGACGGATCAACGGCTGCATCAATTTAGAATGTATCTGGATCGGCAGAATATTCAATATATTCGAACCCATTTTAAGGCTGCTGGTGATTCTGACGAAATGGCACTCCAAAAATTTATCGCGCAACGGCAAAAGAAGCAACGGGCTTATTGGTTGAAAAGAGAACCGGCCCGCTTGCATAATAAATATATGCGTGGTGTCACTTTTAATTCGGATGCTAACTTGAATCGTAAACGGTTGACGCCTGATTTTCATAGCGAATTTATCATCAATCGAACTGGGCAGTTTGTGACGCAGTGGGATGTGTTACGTTATCGGACGCCCCATCAAATTGAGAGTGATCCGGCACAATATGTATTGAATATCGCCGAAAAAAATGCGCTGTTAAATGGCGAGTCTTTCAACTATGCCAACCGTAATAATTTACAACATGCTCAACTGGATAGTCGGCCGCCACGCCAATTAGATCATCAATTACGCGACTGGGCCTTTGCCGGCTGGCAGAGCCCTAGTAAACAACAATATCGGCAATCAGCAGAAAAAAGTGATGCCTATTCACGACCTTATTAACCGATTGGTCGGTTAGAATCCGCTGTTGGTCTTTTGAAATTTTATGGTACAATGTTGCGTAGTTAACCACGCCAAATAGTCGTGTGGACTTTTTATAAGAATCATAAAAATAAGATTAAAAGCTGAGACTTTTGATCACTAACCAATAGGAGCTATTTAAGATATGAAAATGCAATTGAGCGAAATTGCACGGATGACTGGTGCGAAAAATGAGACTGAACAATGGGCGACAGTAGAAGTGACGAGTGTTGCTTTCGATGCGCGTGAATTACGGCCAGGGGCGTTATTTGTCCCACTAGCCGGTAATCGGGATGGTCATGATTTTATCAATCAAGCACGAGAAAACGGTGCGGTAGCGACATTATGGGCCAGTGCACGTGATGATCAACCAACTGATTTTCCAGTATTACTTGTGAAAGATCCGCTAGCAGCGTATCAACAATTGGCCAAACGGTACTTACTAAAGATTAATCCTAAAGTTGTGGCGATTACTGGGAGTAATGGTAAAACAACCACTAAGGACATGACAGCTGCTGTATTGGGCAGTCAATATAATATTCATAAAACACAAGCAAACTTTAATAATGAAATTGGTGTCCCTCAGACAATCTTGTCAATGGAAGCCAATACTGAAATTCTCGTCATTGAAATGGGAATGGACCGTCCTGGACAATTGCATGCTTTAAGTGAAATCGCAATGCCAGATGTGGCCGCCATTACCATGATTGGTGAAGCACACATTGAATTTTTCAAAACACGGGATAAAATTGCCGATGCCAAGATGGAAATCACCGACTTTTTAAAAGAAGATGGTTTATTGGTTTATGATGGCGACGAACCACTCTTAAACGAACGCGTTGGCGATTTGGAACGTGAAACTTTTGGGAGTGCAACAACCAACACACTTTATCCAATTCAAGTCCGTGCTGGTGAAACGAAGACGCAATTTAAGTTGAATGCTTGGCCAGATGTGGCTTTTGAAATTCCAATGATGGGTGCGTACAACGTCAATAACGCCTTAGCCGCTATTTTAATTGGGCAACATTATCACATTAAACCAGAAGTGATGAGCAAGGCGTTAGCTAATTTTGAAGTAACGCGTAACCGAACAGAATGGTTGGTCGGGACTGCAGGTCAAAGAATGTTGAGTGATGTGTATAATTCAAATCCAACAGCGGCTATCGAAGTGTTACGCAACTTTAGCCATTTTGAAACTGATGGCCGTCGAATCGCCGTCTTAGGGGACATGTTGGAACTCGGAACGGCAAGCAAGAAACTCCATGAGAGTTTGGCAACGGTCTTAGATCCTGCTCAAATCCAAGAAGTTTATCTATTTGGGACGGAAATCAAACCACTATTCGATAAGCTTGCAACAATTTATCCGGCAGAACAACTACACTACTTTGAAAAAACACAGCAACCTGAATTAATTACCGCTTTAGCAGAAACTATCCAACCATCCGATTTAGTCGTCTTAAAGGCTAGTCACGGCTTGCATTTAGAAAAAGTAGTGGCAGCTTTGACAACTGAGAACGATTAACAAGTTAAAAAGAATTTTAGCTGATACATTTACGGCGGTAGAGTCGGGTTCGCACGACTAATTAACGTCGTAAAACAATGAATATGCCCATAATCGGGTTAATTCTGTTTGCTAATTAATGGTGAGCGTGATAAGCTATTAAGGAGCTTTTTTAATGAAAAAGGCTCTTGAAAACAATTATATTACAAGACAGATTTTTGAAAATGGTGTAACTGATGAAGTGGACCTGTTTTGTAATGGCATGTTTTTTACAAAACAAGGAGGAACACTATTTGAAATTCTCAGAATTAGGTCTATCAGAACCAATCATGAAAGCAATTAGCCGCGCAGGCTTTGAAGAAGCAACACCAATCCAAGGGGAAACAATTCCTTTGGCATTAGCTGGCAAGGACGTTATCGGCCAAGCTCAAACAGGGACTGGTAAAACAGCTGCTTTCGGTTTACCAATCTTACAAAACTTAGATTTAGATAACCCGGATATCCAAGCATTAATCATTTCACCAACACGTGAATTGGCCATCCAAACACAAGAAGAACTTTATCGTTTAGGTCGCGACCGTAAAGCTAAGGTTCAAGTTGTTTATGGTGGTGCTGATATTCGCCGTCAAATTCGTTCATTAAAAGATCACCCACAAATTCTTGTTGGGACACCAGGTCGTCTATTGGATCATATCAATCGTCGGACTGTTAAATTAGATCACGTTAAAACATTAGTTTTAGATGAAGCTGATGAAATGTTAGACATGGGTTTTGTGGATGATATCGAAAGTATCATCAAACAAGTACCTGAAAAACGTCAAACATTATTATTCTCAGCAACATTACCAGCACCAATCATGGAGATCGGTAAGAGCTTCATGACAAATCCAGAAATGATCAAAGTGAAGTCAAAAGAATTAACTGCTGACTTAATCGATCAATATTATGTTCGTGCTAAAGACTTTGAAAAATTCGACATTATGACCCGTTTATTCGATGTTCAATCACCAGAATTAACATTGATTTTCGGTCGTACAAAACGTCGTGTTGATGAATTAACACGTGGTTTGAAGGCTCGTGGCTACAATGCTGAAGGTATTCATGGTGATTTATCACAACAAAAACGGATGAGCGTCTTGAAATCATTTAAGGCTGGCCGTTTGGATGTCTTAGTTGCAACAGACGTTGCTGCTCGTGGACTTGATATCTCTGGTGTAACGCATGTTTATAACTACGATATTCCTCAAGATCCAGACAGTTATGTTCATCGTATTGGCCGTACTGGCCGTGCCGGTAAATCAGGTGTTTCAGTTACTTTCGTGACACCAAACGAAATGGAATACTTACGGATTATCGAAGAATTAACGAAGAAACGGATGTTACCTTTACAACCACCTTCAGAAAAAGAAGCCTTCAAGGGTCAATTAGCAGCAGCTGTTGCTGATATCAACTCAATGATTGAAAAAGGCCAATTAGCTAAATACAACGAAGAAGCTGAAGAATTATTAAAACAATTCTCAGATGTTGAATTAGCTTCAGTTCTTTTGAAGACAATCAGTAAAGAAGCCGTTCCAGTTAAGATCACACCAGAACGTCCATTGCCTTCACGTAAAAAGGGTGGCAATCGTGGCGGAAACCGCGGCGGCAGTCGTGGTGGTAATAGCGGCAATCGTCGTGGCGGTAACGGCGGTGGTTATCGTGGTGGTAACCGTCGTAGTAATGGCGATGGCAAACGTCGTGGTAACGACAGCAGTAAAGATGGCCGTCGTAGCAGCAGTAACGGTGATAGCAGCAAACGTCGTAGCAACGACAATCGCGGCGACAGCCGTAAGAAGACTGATGGCCGTTCAAAACGGAACTTCACGATTCGGACAAACGATAAATAATTAACGTTTAATAGCGTCCTACCAATTTTGGTGGGACGCTATTTTCATATCATGATGTGACAGAGCTGTAAGTTTTTTCCGTATCTGCTTTGTGGTAAACTTAATAGAAAATAGGCAACTAGGGGCGAATATTGTGATAGTTGGATTAGGAATTGATTTAGCTGAAATCGATCGATTTGAAAAAGCACAGGCAAAGAATAGTCGTTTTGCTGAAAAAGTATTAACGGCAACGGAATTCGAACTGTTCAATCATTATACAGGGCGCCGAGCGCTAGAATTTTTAGCCGGGCGCTTTGCAGTCAAGGAAGCCTTTAGTAAAGCCTACGGGACGGGGATTGGTCAGGTGAAACTCCAAGCGGTGGAAACGCTGAATGATCCGCAAGGTAAACCGTATATCAAACAAGATTTATTCGATGGCGCAGTCCACGTTTCGCTTTCACATACAGCAACACTCGTGATTGCAGAAGTTATTTTGGAAAGAGGTTAAGACATGACAGTCGGGTACTTACGACCAACACGTATTTTAGTTGATCAAAATGCAATTTATGAAAATCTTCAAAATGAATTAAAACACCTTGAAGGCACAGATACCGTTATTTTCCCAGTATTGAAAGCTAATGCTTACGGTCATGGTCTCATACCAGTTGCGGAGGCCGCTCAAGCAGCCGGTGCCGCTGGTTTTTGTGTGGCCTTATTGGATGAAGCTTTAGCGTTGCGGCAGGCTAATTTTACAGAACCAATCTTGGTTTTGGGGATTACACAACCTAGTGAAATTGAATTAGCAGCAGCCAATCAAATTTCATTAACAGTTGGGTCACTCGAATGGTTACAAGAAGCGGCTGAAATTGCACAACGAGTGTCTTATTTCCATCCAATTCACATTCACCTAGGCATTGATAGTGGTATGGGGCGAATTGGTTTTAGAGACGAAGCTGAATTATTGGCTGCTGATGCGTTTATGAAAGCTCACTCTGATTATTTCGATTTCGAAGGGGTGTTCACGCACTTTGCAACGGCAGACGATCCCGATGATACTTATTTTAAGGAACAGAGCGCCCGGTTTAATCAGTTGATTGCAGCATTACCGCAACGGCCTAGATTTGTCCACGTTTCTAACTCAGCAACGAGTTTGTGGCATGCGGCATGTAATGGCAATATTATTCGAATGGGCATTAGCCTATATGGGCTCAATCCTTCGGGCACGGCTATTCCTGAGTTACCTTATTCGCTTAAACCAGCACTTGGAATTGAATCGGAACTAGTCTTTGTTAAACAGGTTGCCGCTGGGACCAAAATTGGGTATGGTGCGACGTATGAAGCCGCTGAAGGTGAATGGATTGGCACAATTCCAATGGGCTATGCTGATGGCTGGTTGAGACGGATGTCAGGCTCAACGGTCTTAGTCGATGGCCAACGTTGTGAGATTGTGGGCCGCATCTGTATGGATCAAATGATGATTCGCTTACCAAAACGTTATCCAGTCGGCACGAAAGTGGTCTTTGTTGGTAAGAGTGGCGACGATGAAATCACACTACAAGAAGTAGCTGATTATGCTGATACAATTCATTATGAAATTATCTGCGATCTATCAGATCGAATTCCCCGTGTGTATACTGGATTAGATGAACACTAACGATTAACAATTTTGCTTATCTTCATTTCTGTGTTAGGATTAATACAGGTTAAAAAGTGTTGATTTCGGAGGCTGATGAAGATGGAAGCTAACCACGAACAATTATCCGTTAACTTAGACGTTAAATTAGTACAAGAGATTAAAACCTGTTGCGAGGTTTACGGCCTTGAGGAGAATGATTTGATTCAAGACGCCATTCATGAATTTATGGCAACCCGGCAAACCAAGGTTGATAACGTCATTAACGGCTATGTCGAAATGGCTAATCTTAATAGTCAAATCGCCGCTGAATTCAACGCATGTGAAAGTGAGGCATACGCCCACATTCGCACAGTTGATTTATCCTAATTGGAGGGATAGAAGTGGGAGAATTGATACAACGCGGTGATATTTATTATGCAGATTTATCACCAGTAGTAGGATCAGAACAGGGTGGGATGCGTCCCGTGTTAATTATTCAAAATGACGTGGGCAATCATCACAGTCCAACAGTAATCGTGGCGGCCATTACGGCGAAGATTCAAAAGCCTAAGTTGCCAACACATGTCGGTATCACAGCTAAGGCCAATGGTGTTGAACGTGATTCTGTTATCTTGTTGGAACAAGTTCGGACGATTGATAAACAACGCCTCAAAGACAAGGTGACGCATTTAGTCGCTGAGAAGATGCGTCAAGTCGATCGTGCGTTAACGATTAGCGTAGGGCTCCAACCTGTTTTGAATCCTTAATACATAAGTTAGTGCGAGAGTCTCAGGTTAGGTACCTGGGGCTTTTTCTTTTTGATATCGAGTGTGCAGATATGCTATGATAGTAATCGCATTGAAAAAACGTGGTTCGTAACCATCCCACGCTAAAAAACTAGGAGGATTATTAAATGACTAATCAAAATCGCTTACGTAGTGTGATCTTAAATGGCTTAGTGGCTGCGCTCTACGTGGTATTATCACTATTTCCGGGGGTGCTGGGCCTTGCTTCTAGTCCCATTCAGTTCCGAGTATCAGAAGGGTTAAACCATCTGGTTGTCTTCAACAAAAAATATTTATGGGGCGTTTTTGCCGGCGTGCTCGTCTTCAATTTCTTCTTTAGCTCTGAAAATAAGATTTTGGATACGTTATTTGGCGGCGGCCAAACCTTGTTGGCGTTATTAGTGCTAACGCTCGTGATGCCCCATCTAAAGAAAACATGGCAAAAAATGTTAGTTAATATCGTTTTATTCACGGTATCGATGTTCATGATTGCTTGGATGATTGTTTTAACCGGCTCAACGGCTAAAACGCAAGTGCCATTCTGGCCAACCTATGCCACATTGGCGATTTCAGAGGCTGTTATCATGACGATTACCGCACCAATTATGTACGCGGTCGATCAAGTCTTACATTTTGAACGACAAATTTAATAGCAAAAAAACGGCGCTAGGACAAAAGTAATTTTGTCTTTAGCGCCGTTTTTACTATCCGAACATTGATGGTGTAAACGTGCTTTTTGAAACTGACTTCTGTGCTTAGCGTCACTCGTCAAACAACTGCCTACAGCAGTTATTCACCGAGCTGTGCTAATGCTCAAAGTCAAAGCGTTTCAAACACACTTTTTTTCTTAAACGTGCTTTTGTCAGTAACTTTCTGTGCTTTGCTAAACTTGTCAAACCGGTGATTTCATCACCAATTCGCTAAGTTCTGCAAATACTCAAAAGCTAGCCACTGACAACGCACTTCTTTTAATTTAAATCACATTTTCAATTTCGTCAGAATCATTACGGAGAACTTTGCCTGATTGTAAGTCATCGATTTCGGGTACTTTAAAGCCTTTTTTCTCAAGTTTGTTGGTAATCTTCTTGAGGATTTCGATATCTAAGCCACTAGGCAATGTGAAGAGTGTCCGACGAACGAATTCGTCTTGCTTAGCATCTAAGGTCATGCAGCTGGCAATCGATGTGTATTTAGCGATAATCTTCGACATGGCAACCAAATCCCCTTGTTCACCGGCAGAAAGGACCGTGAGCACATAACTGCTGAGTTCTAAGTTCCAAGCTTCCGAAAGCATGTTAAGCAAGGTACTATGCGTTAAAATACCAAAGAAATTGCTGTCTTCATCTAATACAGCAATATAAGGTAAATCCTTGATATTAAAGAAGACTTTGAAAAATGGCGCGTCAACCGGAATGTACTTCGTCATATTCTTCAAGAGACTTGTGACGGGTAATTGCATGTCGCCCCCTTGAGATTTATGCCGGTAGATGTGCATTTTATAAATATTGCCACGAAAAATTTTACCGCTGGCATCCAAAACAGGGACACAACGATAACCGGAATCTTCCAAAATGGTTAAGGCTTCTTCGAGCGTCACGGATTCTTCAATCGTGGTTAAACGTTCTTTGGGTAACACTAGGGATTTGATTAACATAAGCATTTCTCCTTAGATTAAAATTCTCTCATATACTGATGTAATCATAGCATACCATTGCCGGAATTAAAATAACTAGTTTTTCGACTTGGCGAAAAAACAATTAAATATTAATGAGATTTAAAAAGGCCCTAAAAAGACAATCGTATGAATTGCTTTTTAGGACCTTTTTTAAGTTGTTTTAGATGACGACCACTGGAATCCCTTCGCTAACGGTATTGTAAAGTTGGGCCATAATTGTTGGTGGTGTATTGATACAGCCGTGTGAGCCATGTTCTTTATACCAAGTGCCGCCGTATTTAGGTTGCCATGGCGAATCGTGAATACCAACGCCGGTTTCGTCGATTGGCATCCAGTAATTAACGGGACTTGCGTACTCGCTAACGCCGTCAAAGTTGGTTCCTTTTAGAGTAGCGTTCCTTTCTTTCTTCCAAATACTCCAGACACCGCTTGGCGTTGTTTGAGGTGGTCGTGCTGTCACGACATCGGTTTGAATTGTCACCTTACCGTTTTGATAGAGCCACATATGTTGTGCTTTTTTATCGATTTCGATGTAGGTTGAACCGACACTGCGATCTTTTTGTGCCATTCCAGAACCACGAATAACAGCAGTTCTAGAGAAGTCTTTGCCTTCAGGGACTTCTTTCATGAGGGCGCTAATTTCATCGGCAGGTGAGATACTCCAACCGTAGATACCGGCAGGCACGGTGACCGTTCCTTGTTTCGTTGATTTAAAGGTTAATGGTTTATCATAAGTATCGTATTTTGTCTTGAGTTGGTAAACGTAATTAGAAACGGCAGTTTTATCAAGTGACACTGCACCGTTGTTATTAACTAACCAACCTTGAATAGTGGCCTTAGGGACTGTGAACTCGTTACCGTTAACTGAATAGTTAATTTTTTCATCACTGATGGTGGTCATTTTCTTAGCCGTTTTTTGAAGGGCTGAGTCGGTTGATTTAATAGTTGGCACAGTGTAGTCCTGCTTTAAATTAATCGTTGTTTTCCCTTGGTTAATGGCTGTATTGATTGTTTTGGCAAATTTTGCTTGATCAATTTGGTTGCCGTTGACTTCCTTAACAATCTCAAAGTTTTCATTAATTAACTTAATCGTTGCATTCTTAGAAGCTGTTCGACCGGTATTTAACTTAGCAGCCGTTTGATCTGTAAATTGCTTAAAAGTTTGTTGATTTAAAATGAGGGCATTTTCAGATTGTAATTTCTTCGGATTGCTTAATTGATGACCAAGCCAGGTCCAACCGTTTTGTGAAGTTTGAATTTTCTTCAAAAGGGGTTGGAAGTTATGGCTAAAACCAGCTTCCTTAGCTGTAAAAGATAAGCGGGTTGTTTGATCTTCTTTTAATGTAAATTTTTGATGATTGACTTGCTTGAGTAATGCTTCGTTAGCTTCGGCAGGGGTTTTCCCGCTAATGTTGGTACCAGCAACTACCGTGTTTGGTAAAAATACTTTGTTGTAGTGGAGACTCATGGCCGAATAACCACCGATTAAAATAACGGCTGCGATGCCCAAAGCGGTATAAGTTTTCTTTGAAACCTTCACAACATCAACTCCAATCTTTCTGATAGATTAATCATACCCTAAATAGTTTTTAATTACAAAGGACGTTAACTAATAGTAAGCATACTAGAAAGCACCTTAAAAAGAAATATGAAAGGTTGATTATTAGATAATTTTAAGGAAAGATAAATAAAGGGCTTAACAATCTATTGATAGCAGGCGCAATTATTAAAATTAAATGAATGGTTTCGATAAGCTAAAAAGTGGTCTTGGTTAATTTTTTAGTAGAAACTAATCTCTTGATAAGGATACGTGAAGTTTGTGAAGAAATTTCGAATAGTAGAATAAAAAATAAATAAAGATATTAATAGTATTAATATTTTGTGTTAATATTTTAACAATTAACTATTGTCAACGATATAGTATTGCGATATGATAAGTGATGTTAACAATATTAAAAGGGCTCTGGATAAGCAATTAGACGATTATGCAAATTTGCCATAACAATGGTTTTTGAACATAAATCAAATGTGAAAATAAAGATTAAATGTTTTAATCATAACTTATATTTTATATACAAGTATTTCGGTAACTAATTATTGGGATTGAATAGATCGTATAAACTAAAATGGTATATGCCCTATACGAATGCCAAACAATTAAAAAATAACTATTTTACATAGGAGGTAAGATAATGGTCGGTAAAGCAGATACAAGAATGCAAGTATTAGGGGAATGGTACTCAAAATTACAGCAAATCGCAGCAAAATTAAATACAATTAGTCGTAAGTATGACGTTAGTTTTGAACAATTTTTGGTGATTGAACAAATCATTGAAGAGGAAAGAAAATCACCAAGTGAACTGGCTGTTTTCTTCAAAACATCATTACCAGCGGTTTCAAGAAAGTTAAATCTACTACAATCTAAGCAGTTGGTTTACAAAGTCCGCGGCGAACAAGATGATCAGCGTCTGATGCGGGTTAATGCGACGCCTGAAGGGGTTGAAATTTACGAATCGATTAAGGCGGAATTGCTGACTTGGGATGCGCAATTAAAGGATCGTGATATCAACTTGATGTCGATGGTCAATCATACTTTAGAACAAGCCAACTAAGCGTCAGTAAAACATCAAAAAAGGGCCCAGACAAAGTTAACTTTGTCTGGGCCCTTTTTAATTAGCAATAATCGAGATTATTGGCGAGTTTCGATATCTAATTCTTCAAAAGCTTTTGTAACGATATCTTTTAATTGTTTTGCAGATTTGTGCATGCTTTCCATTTCGTGGTCTGTCAATGGAATTTCAAGGATGTTAGTAATACCTGAACGGTTGATAACAGCAGGTGAACCGATAAAGATATCGTTCAAGCCGTATTGGCCATCCATGTATACTGATAATGGTAAGACAGCATTTTCGTCGTCTAAGATAGCCTTAGTAATACGAGCTAATGCAGTACCGATACCGTAGAATGTAGCACCTTTTAAGTTAATGATTGTGTAAGCAGCGTCGCGAACACTTTCGAAGATCTTAACAAGTTCTTCTTCTTTAACTTCTGGATGAGCTTTAACCCATTCAGAAATCTTGATGCCACCGATGTTAGCATGTGACCATACAGGGAATTCTGTATCACCATGTTCACCCATGATATAAGCATGGACCGAACGTGCGTCAACGTTAACCATTTCAGCGATATCTTTACGGAAACGAGCTGAGTCAAGTGATGTACCTGAACCGATAACGCGTTCCTTAGGGAAACCTGATAATTTCCATGTAGCGTAAGTTAAGATATCAACTGGGTTAGCAGCAACTAAGAAGATACCGTTAAAGCCTGATTCAACAATAGGATCAACGATTGTCTTCAAGATTTTAAGGTTTTTGCTTACTAAGTCTAAACGTGTTTCACCTGGTTTTTGTGGTGCACCAGCAGTGATAACAACAACGTCAGCATCTTTTGCATCTGAGTATTCAGCAGCATAGATTTTCTTAGGAGAAGTGAAAGCTAATGCATCAGATAAATCGATTGCATCACCTTGTGTTTTTTCTTTAAAGATATCTACGATACCAACTTCTTGTGCAATACCTTGTAATGTTAAAGCATAAGCGTAGCTAGAACCAACAGCGCCGTCGCCGACGAGGATAACTTTTTGGTGATCTTTTTCAATGTTTGCCAATATAATGACGTCCTTTCTGTAAAACAATTCTTCATTTCGAAAACCAGTATAGCATAATTTGCATGAAAGTTCGCTAATTTTGTTTAAATTTTCAGAAAACTATTTATTTCCTAATATAGAAAGAAAAACGGGTATGGTATAATAAACAGCAATAACAAACGTCGACTGGGGAGAGTAACTTCTCAGTATTTTTGCGTTATAACGGCGATTTTGAAGAAGAGGTAAGACAAATGAAGATGATTGTTGGTTTGGGGAATCCTGGGAGTAAATATGCAAAAACAAAACACAATATTGGCTTTATGGTGATTGACCAATTATGTGAAAAATACAACGTAACACTCAATAAACATGATTTTGAAGCAGAATATGGCAGCTTCAAATACGAAGGTGAAACAGTCTTATTAGTTAAACCACTGACATTCATGAATGACTCTGGCCGCTCAGTTGGCCCATTGATGAGTTACTACCAAGTTGGGATTGATGAATTATTAGTCATCCAAGATGATATGGATTTAACGATGGGCAAATTACGCCTCCGCCAAAAGGGTTCAGCAGGCGGTCATAACGGGATTAAAAGTATTATTGCGCACACGAAGAGCCAAACCTTCAAGCGGCTTAAAATTGGGATTCAACATCCTCAAAAAAGTACGGTGGTCAATTGGGTTCTAACACCATTTGATAAAGATGGCGCACCAGTGATTAATCAAGCGATTGATCAAGCCTGCGAAGCAATCGACGATTGGTGTCAAAACGACGACTTTATGAAGACAATGAATAAATTTAATTAGAGTGCTTTTAGTGCTTGTTTAGATTTTGAGCACTAGCCTAGTATCGTGAATAATCGGTGCAACCGATTGTTTACGATGCGTAGCTAGGCGCAGAAATCTAGCACTAATGGCACAGTTTAAAGGCCATATCGCCCATTTTTACCAGTCACAAAATTCAAGAAAGTAAGGGACCTTTTGAATGGATTTAATTTCAATGTTGGGTAACACCCAGCAAGTGCAATCCGTATTAGAAAATCAAAAGCCAGGCGTCAGACAACTGCTTACGGGCCTTTCGGGCTCAGCCAAGACGCTTTTTTTGGCGACGATTTATAAACAACAGCGTCAGCCGTTATTAATCATCGAAAGTAATATGTTTCAAGCCAATCAGGTGGCTGAGGATTTAGCTAATCAGTTAAATGGAGACCAGATTTATACCTTTCCTGTTGAAGAAGTGATGGCAGCCGAGATTGCAGTTAGTTCACCAGAATCTAGAGCTGAGCGTGTGCGGACGTTGAGCTTTTTGGCGACGGGTAAAAAAGGGATTGTTGTCACTTCAGTTGCAGGGATGCGACGGTTATTGCCAACTGTACGGCAATGGCGCGATAGTCAGACCCAGATCAAAATAGGCGGCGAAGTCGATCCGAAAATTTTAGGCGCACAGTTAGCCGAAATGGGCTATCATCGCGATAAATTAGTCGGTAAACCTGGTGAATTTGCAATGCGGGGCGATATTATTGATGTCTTCCCGCTTGATACGGAAAATCCGGTCCGGATTGAACTCTTTGATACTGAGGTTGATGCAATTCGCTCATTTGAGGCGGATACCCAACGGAGTATTGAAAATCTTGAGAGTGTCGACCTCATGCCAGCAACTGATTTACTAGCGAATGCGGCCCAACTTGAAATGGCCGGAGAAGCACTGCAGGCCGATTATCAGCAAGCAGCAGCCAAGATAACGGCCAAAGATGATCAAAAGGCGTTAGCCGTGAACTTTGAAACGCCGATTAGTCGATTATTGGCAGGCGAGCGCTTGGAAAATTTAGCGCTCTTCGTCGATTATCTTTACCCCGATCATACGAGTTTAATTGACTACTTTAAGAACAGCGGGTTAGTGATTTTTGATGATTATCCCCGCATTCAAGAAACGCAGCGTGTCTTAGCGGAAGAAGCCGCTAATTGGCAGACTGATATGTTGGGCAATCGCCGCTTACTGCCGGCACAAAAACTATTAGTCGATGTTCATCATTTAATGAAGCAAGATCAACACCCGCATTTATATTTATCCCTATTTCAAAAAGGGATGGGAAAGCTAAAGTTAGATACGTTAGGCAATATGCCAACCCGCAATGTGCAACAGTTCTTTAGCCAAATGCCATTGTTGAAAACGGAAATGAGTCGTTGGCAAAAGCAACAGCAAACCGTCGTTGTTTTGGTATCAGATGCCAAACGGGTGAAGAAAATTGACCAAACCTTCCACGACTTTGAAATCGAAGCGACGGTTACAACGAAAACCAAATTGGTGGCTGGTCAGATTCAGATTGTCCAGGGCTCATTGCAAAATGGTTTTGAGCTACCAGATTTAAAATTAGTCGTTCTGACTGAAAAAGAATTATTTAATACCGCGCCGAAAAAGAAAGTGCGCCGGCAAACGTTGGCTAATGCGGAACGCTTAAAGAGTTACAGCGAATTAAAACCAGGTGATTACGTTGTTCACGTCAATCACGGGATTGGTGAATACGTCGGGATGGAGACCTTAGAAGTCGACGGTGTCCATCAGGATTACATCACCATCTTGTACCGGGATAATGGGAAGCTGTTTATTCCAGTGACCCAGTTGGACATGGTTCAAAAATACGTCTCAGCCGAGTCCAAAACACCTAAGATTAATAAACTAGGTGGTGCAGAATGGCAAAAGACGAAGAGTAAAGTTTCCGCGAAGATTGAAGATATTGCGGATGATTTAATCGAATTGTACGCGCAACGGGAAGCTGAAAAGGGCTATGCCTTTCCTAAAGATGATCAATTACAAGCTGATTTTGAAAATCAGTTTGCGTACCCAGAAACGGATGATCAACTACGCAGTACGGCTGAAATTAAGCACGATATGGAAAAAGTACGCCCAATGGACCGCTTGTTAGTCGGGGATGTGGGTTTTGGGAAAACTGAAGTTGCCTTGCGCGCTGCCTTTAAAGCAGTGGCAGCTGGTAAACAGGTCGCCTTCTTAGTACCCACCACGATTTTGGCCCAACAACATTACGAAAATATGTTAGCGCGGTTTGCGGATTTCCCAGTCGAACTCGGACTGTTATCAAGATTCAAAACGCGTAAAGAAGTGACGTCTACGCTTAAAGGCTTGGAAAAAGGGCAAGTGGATATCGTCATTGGGACGCATCGTCTATTATCAAAAGATGTCGTCTTCAAGGACCTTGGCTTATTAATTGTCGATGAAGAACAACGATTTGGTGTTAAACATAAGGAACGACTCAAACAATTAAAGGCGCAAGTCGATGTGTTAACCTTAACGGCAACGCCAATTCCACGGACGTTACACATGTCGATGTTGGGTGTGCGGGATCTTTCTGTTATTGAAACCCCACCAACTAACCGGTACCCCATCCAAACTTATGTGATGGAACAAAATGCTGGTGCGATGCGAGAAGCGATTGAACGGGAATTGGAACGCAATGGACAAGTCTTTTACCTGCACAATCGGGTCAGTGATATTGAACAAACCGTCGATGAGATTCAAGCACTTGTGCCAGAGGCAACCGTCGGCTATGCACATGGTCAAATGACGGAGGCCCAACTAGAAGGGGTCATTTACGACTTTGTTCAAGGTAAGTATGATGTGTTGGTCACAACCACGATTATTGAAACCGGAGTTGATATGCCCAATGTGAATACGATGATTGTCGAAGATGCTGATCACTACGGCTTGTCCCAACTGTATCAATTACGGGGGCGGATTGGCCGGAGTAGTCGGGTCGCTTACGGGTATTTTATGTATAAACCGGATAAGGTATTGACCGAAGTCAGCGAGAAGCGTCTGCAGGCCATTAAAGACTTTACTGAATTAGGTTCCGGTTTCAAAATTGCGATGCGTGATTTATCGATTCGAGGCGCCGGTAACTTATTAGGTAAACAACAACACGGCTTTATCGATTCAGTCGGTTTTGATTTATACTCACAAATGCTCAGCGAAGCAGTCGCCAAGAAACAAGGCAAGAAAGTGGCGGCTAAGACTAATGCTGAGATTGATTTGAAGCTCGAAGCTTACTTGCCGGATGATTATATTAATGATCAACGGCAAAAAATTGAAATTTACAAACGAATTCGTCAAATGGATACGGAAGCGGCCTTTACGGAAATTCAGAGCGATTTAATCGATCGCTTCGGGGATTATCCCGTTCAAGTCGCGCATCTCTTAACGATTGGCCAATTAAAAATGAATGCCGATGATGCGTTAATCGAAACGATTAAACAAGTCAAAGACAAGATTCAAGTCGTCTTATCACCAAAAGGGAGTCGCTTAGTTTCTGGTGAACAGATTTTTGAAGCCTTGTCAGCAACTCGCTTGAAGGCAACGGTCGGTTTTGAACAAGAAAAATTAAGTGTGACGTTAATTATCCAACCTAAGATGAAGACTGGCGATTGGTTACGTGAATTGGCGATTTTTGTGGAAACACTCGTTGAAATCGAAAAGAAGCAGTTGGCAAAATAACCGCTAGTTACTGGTAGCGATTATCGGAGGGATTCGATGCAAAATAAACAGATGCAACATTTAATGAAGGGCGCAGTTGTCTTATCAATTGCCTCCTTTGTTGCCAAGATATTGAGTGCGGTCTATCGGATCCCATTTCAAAATATGGTTGGCAACACCGGGTTTTACGTTTATCAGCAAGTTTATCCCATTTATGGAATTGGGATGACGTTTGCGCTAAGTGGGTTTCCGGTTTATATCTCTAAAATTGTAGCTGAAGAAACAGCCCCGGCTGAACAAACCCAGATTTTACGACGGTCATTTGCGCTATTAGGGTTGTTCGGCGCACTAATCTTTTTCTACTTGCAATATCAAGCACCGACAATTGCGGTGGCGATGGCAGATGCTGAATTGGCACCATTAATCAGAATGGTGTCATACATGTTCTTATTGATGCCGTTTTTGGCGGTTACACGGGGGTATTTCCAAGGCATCTTCAATATGATTCCAACGGCTACGTCACAAGTGGCTGAACAACTTGTCCGGGTGGTCGTGATTATCCTGGCGGCGTGGTTATCACTGAAGCTACACTGGTCCGTTTATGAAATGGGAACCTGGGCGATGTCCGGGGCCTTTTTCGGGGGTCTGGTAGCGACAGTCGCTTTATTGAAACCGGCGGAAAAGGCCTTCGTGCTCAGAGGGACAAAACCGAAGGGCATTAACCTAGGTGCGTACCGTTCATTGGCTAAACGCTTATTAATAGAAGGGGGCTCAATTTGTCTGTTTGCTTCATTAATAGTGTTATTACAGTTGGTTGATTCATTCACGGTTAAAAAAGGCTTAGTGGCCAGTGGCTTAACCGAGGATTTTGCTAAAAACCTTAAAGGGATATTTGACCGGGGCCAACCGCTCGTGCAATTAGGCTTAGTTATCTCGATGGCTTTTTCATCGACATTGATTCCAAGTCTTTCTCGTGCGCGTCAACAACAGCAAGATCATCAATTCCAACAAGTCGCTGAATCATTGATTCATATCAGTTTAGGCCTTTCAGCAGCGGCAACAACCGGCTTGATGATTCTGATGCCTCAAGTCAATTACTTGTTGTTTGGGGATGCAGATGGGAATAAAGCCTTAGTGTGGTACATGCTAAGTATTGTGATTATTGCGCTAATCAATGCCTGCAATAGTGTTTTACAGAGTTTGGATCAGTTCCATAAGACGACGATTGCGCTATTGATCGGCCTTTTCGTCAAAGTGGTCATTAATCAATGGCTCGTACAACATTTCCAAATTGTGGGTGCGAGTGTTGGGACTGTTATTAGTTTAGGGGTTGTGTTAGCCTTAATCTTACGGCAATCACCGGAATTGGTGCGAGATGCCCTGGACGGCCAGCATTTTACAGGTAAATTGGTTTTGATCTGTGGCATCATGGCTGTAGCGGTCCGCTTTGTGGTAACCGTCATTCAACCTAGTTTGGTCTCAAGGGGCCAAGCCGTTTTAGGTGCTGGCGTTGGGATTGCAGTCGGGGTACCCGTCTTTATCAGCCTTGCTTTAGCGTGGCAATTATTCTCGATTCGAGAATGGTTAACGATACCGGGTGGTAAACGATTGCTGAAACTAGCACAAAAATTAAAAAGGTAGGCGACACTAATGAGATTAGATAAGTTTTTAAAAGTATCACGGATTATTAAACGACGTTCAGTTGCAAAGGAAATTGCAGATAAAGGCCGGATTTTAATTAATGATCGTCAAGCAAAGTCTTCAAGTAACGTCGTTGTCGGCGATAAATTGGAAATTGGTTTTGGCAATAAAACGATGATTGTCAAGATTACACAAATTATCGAAACAACCAAGAAGAGCGATGCGGCAGAAATGTATGAAATCCTTGAAACTAAGGTTGCAGAAAATTTTGAATAAGGTCTTTTAATAGGCGATATTAGTGGTTTAGTCCAATTTGTTAAGGATAATCACTAATATCGCCTATTTTCGTGATATTGGTTGACGTTGTTTTTATTAACTTGCTATAATAAAGGGATTACAATCAGTGATTGGAGGGGCTAGCGTGAGTCGTAAGATAACGAAGATTGAAAATGCCTATACGAAACAACAGGCGGTTAAACAGAAGGTTGAACAAAAATCAAAACGAACACGAATGGTTCATAAGCGTCGGTTATTAGCGCTCGGGCTGATTGCATTAATTCTTTTTAGTGTTTGCGGCATTCAAATCCTGCAAACCCACCATTCTCTGGCATTAATTGAGAAACAAACAGTTGTTAAAAAACAGTCCTTAAAAAAGGCCAAGGCTAAAGAAGCGGATTTAAAAGTACAAGTCTCTCAGTTGCATAATGATGACTATCTAGCGAAGTATATCCGCTATAAATACTATTATTCAAAGAAGGGCGAAACAATCTATAGTTTGCCCCAGGATAAGGCACCAAATTTAAACGAACAACAAAAATAATTTCAGTTTACAGCCTTGTTTCAAGGGTAAAGCGTGCTATACTTATTTTATTAAATATCACAAGTTTGTGATTAAAAGTTTGACGAGTTCAAACGACCATTTAGGAGGACGTAGTTTTATATGGCAGTTGAAGTTGGTTCAAAAGTTCCTGGTAAGGTAACAGGTATTACGAATTTTGGCGCTTTCGTTGATTTAGGAGAAGGCAAGACCGGATTAGTCCACATCAGTGAAGTTTCTGATAGTTATATCAAGGACATTCACGATGTCTTAACAGTTGGGGACGAAGTGACTGTGAAGGTGATGTCAGATCAAAACGGAAAAATCGGATTATCAATTCGAAAAGCGGTTGATCAACCTAAGGTGCAAGAGCATACTCGGCCACAATCTAGTCGTCCAAATAACAATCGCGGTGGGTATCGTAAACCTGAACATACAAGTGCGCCTAAGAAGGAAGGCTTTGACGATTTATTATCAGGCTTCTTAAAAGATAGTGAAGATCGTTTGTCTACTATTAAACGCAATACAGAAGGTAAACGTGGGGGCCGTGGCGGTCGTCGTAGTTAATCAAAAAAATCATGATAGAGGTTGGGTTTTAAGTTTAGTGATTAAACTTTTAACCCAACCTCTATTCATTTGAAGGAGGGGTAAGATGCTAGAACGAGCTTTTCAAAATGAGATGCGGCGCCACCAGTTTTGGCCGGCTGGCGCCAAAGTGATCGTTGCGACGTCAACGGGGGTTGATTCAATGGTTTTGTTGACCCTTTTGCAACGCCTGCCGACAGCACTTAAACCTCAATTGATTGTTGCCCACGTCAATCATGAGTTACGCGCAGAAAGTGTGGCAGAAGAAGCCTATTTACGGCAATTCTGTTTGGAAAATGACTTAGCACTGCAAGTGGCGCATTGGCCGTTCAAACAGCACCCGCAAACGGGGATTGAGGCGGCAGCCCGTGAATTTAGATATCAATTTTTTGAACGATTAATGACTGCAGAAAAGGCGGCTTACCTCGTCACGGCACACCATGGGGACGATCAGTTAGAAACACTGATGATGAAGTTTATTCGCAGTGGTGAACTGCACGAAATGCGTGGGATTCAAAGCCAACGCCCATTTGCAAATGGCATGTTGATTAGACCCTTGCTACCATTTGCTAAGCAGGATTTACGCGACTTTGCGGTAGCCAATAATATTACGTCTTTTGAAGATCAGACAAACTATGAGACGACCGTCTTGCGCAATCGTGTTCGTCATACCTTGACCCCCTTTTTAAAACAGGAGAATGGTCAAATTTTGCAAAATGCGAATCGCTTCAGCCAGCAATTGACGGCCGTATTGGCACAACAAGCACAATTAACAACGGCATTATTACCGTTACTGGATTTGAAGACCACCGATAAAGTTGTTAGTGGTCAGCTCAAGGCGGTTAAAACATTACCGGCAGCACAACAGACAGCCATCTGGCAATTGGTTATTAACCAGCACTTCGCGCATATTGGCCCGCTCAAAGAAGCACAGTTACAGCAGCTCCATCAATTAGTGCAATCGATGACTAAGCCGCAAGGGCAGTTAGCACTTGGTCAAGGCGTGGTGTTTACCAAAGTCTATGAACGTTTCCAAATTGGTCAACTAACCGGGGATGAAGGCGTGTCGAAAGCTGAAAAAAGTCGAACACTAACGCTAAATCAATGGTGCACGCTTCCAAATAACGAACAAATTGGGATTTTTGAAATTAATCATTTGCCCCGTAAACTATCGGGTCAGCAATTAATCTGGCTGGCAGATGAGCAATGGCCAATTGTTGTCAAACCATGTCAGTTAACTGATGCAATTATGATTGATAAAACCCATCATAAAACACTTAAACGCTTGTTTATCGATTTGAAGGTGCCCCAGGAAAAGCGGCAGAATAGTTGGGGTGTATGGACGCAGGGAACCCTGATTGGTCATCCGGAATTTAGAGTTTCAGCATTGTTTAATCACGAACAAACTGGTAAAATACGGTACGTACTATGTTATGCAAATGAATAAAGAATATTCAGGCTTTACTAAAAAATGGAGGCTAGCTCAATGTTAGAACAAGATATCGAACGTATTTTATACACCAGAGAAGACATCCAACGGGTCAATGAAAAATTGGGCAAGCAAATTACGGCGGATTACCAAGGTAAAAACCCATTAATGATTGGGATTTTAAAGGGCGCAATTGTCTTTATGACTGATTTGATTCGGGAAATCGATTTGCACGTCGAAATCGATTTTATGGACGTTTCAAGTTACGGCGAAGGGACGATTTCATCTGGCGAAGTAAAGATTATTAAGGATCTCGATACGAGCGTTCAAGGGCGCGACATTATCATTGTTGAAGATATTGTCGATACTGGTCGGACGTTGAATTACTTGATGGCCATCTTGAAGACTCGCCAAGCTAATTCGATTAAAGTTTGTACTTTAATGGACAAACCAAGTCGTAGAGTTGTCCCAGTTCATTCGGATTATGTTGGCATGGAAGTGCCAAATGAATTCGTTGTTGGATACGGTTTAGATTATGCCGAACGTTACCGTAATATGGGGACAATTGGCGTTTTGAAACCGGAAATATATTCGGGTAAATAAATGGTCAATGAAAGTCAGATATGTTATAGTTTAACAGTGTCAAAAGGACACAGTGTCACAAATGATGAGAAGCTTCAGGAGGTCACGTATGAACAACAAGAAGAATAGACTGTTCAGTAATAGTCTGTTTTACATTATTATCCTAGTGGCTTTAGTCGGTGTATTTTCATTCTTCATGAATGGCAATAGCGGATCAGAGTCTAAGGAAGTTCAATCAAGTACTTTTTTAAGTGAATTGAAGACGGATAAAGTTAAGTCGTTCTCAATTCAACCGACAAATGGTATTTATAAAATTTCAGGGGAATATCGTAAAGCACAAAAAGACGAACAGCCTAAGTCAACATTTTTTGGTTCACAATCAAAAAATAAGAAAGTGACACACTTTACAACCACTTTATTACAAAGTGATTCACAAGTTAGTGCCATTACGAATTTAGCTAACCAAAACAAAACAAAGATTGAAACAATGCAAGAACCACAATCTGGTTGGTGGGTTAGCATCTTAAGCCTAATCTTGCCACTAATTATTATGTTCGGATTATTCTACATGATGATGGGTCAAGCAGGTCAAGGCGGTGGCCAAGGTGGCCGAATGATGAACTTTGGTAAATCCAAGGCGCAAAAAGCAGACAAGGGTGCGAATAAAGTACGCTTCTCTGATGTTGCTGGCGCTGAAGAGGAAAAACAAGAATTGGTCGAAGTTGTCGAATTCTTGAAAGATCCTCGTAAGTTTGCGGCATTAGGCGCACGGATTCCAGCCGGGGTATTACTCGAAGGACCTCCAGGTACTGGTAAAACATTATTAGCGAAAGCAGTTGCTGGTGAAGCGGGCGTACCGTTCTTCTCAATCTCTGGTTCTGATTTTGTTGAAATGTTTGTCGGTGTTGGTGCTAGCCGTGTTCGTGATTTATTCGAACAAGCTAAAAAATCAGCACCATCAATCATCTTTATTGATGAAATTGATGCTGTTGGACGTCAACGTGGTGCCGGTATGGGTGGCGGCCACGATGAACGTGAACAAACATTAAACCAAATGTTAGTTGAAATGGATGGTTTCTCAGGTAATGAAGGCGTCATCGTCATCGCTGCTACTAACCGTTCAGATGTCTTAGATCCAGCCCTCTTACGTCCAGGTCGTTTTGACCGGAAGATCCTTGTGGGTCGTCCAGATGTTAAGGGCCGTGAAGCCATCTTGAAAGTCCATGCCAAGAACAAACCATTAGCAGACGACGTCGATTTAAAAGAAATTGCCCAACAAACACCAGGTTTTGTGGGTGCTGATCTTGAAAACTTATTAAACGAAGCAGCCCTTGTGGCAGCTCGTCGTAGTAAAAAAGATATCGATGCTTCTGATGTTGATGAAGCCGAAGATCGGGTAATTGCTGGTCCTGCTAAACGGGATCGTGTTATCAATCCTAAAGAACGTGAAACAGTGGCTTATCACGAAGCTGGTCATGCAATTATCGGCTTAGTATTAAGTGATTCACGTGTCGTTCGGAAAGTCACGATTGTGCCTCGTGGTCGTGCTGGCGGATATGCCATCATGTTACCTAAGACGGATCAATTCTTGATGAGTAAGAAAGAATTAACGGAACAAATGACTGGTTTAATGGGTGGTCGGACAGCTGAAGAAATCATCTTCAACTCTCAATCAACCGGTGCTTCAAACGATTTCGAACAAGCAACAGATATTGCACGTGGCATGGTTACCCATTATGGGATGACTGAAAAACTAGGAACGGTTGCACTTGAAAAAGAAGGCCAACCATTCGTCGGTGCTGCTTACGGTCAAGGCCCAGCCTTTTCTGAAGCAACGGCTGCTGCAATTGATAGCGAAGTTCGTCGCTTAATCGACGAAGCACATCAACAAGCAACTGAAATTATTCAAGCACATCGTGAACAACACAAGTTGATTGCTGAAATGTTATTGAAGTACGAAACATTAAACGAAAAAGAAATCTTAAGCTTATTCAATGATGGTAAGATGCCTGAAAAGAATACTGAAGAATTCCCAAGTGAAAAAGCGGCTACTTTTGAAGAAGCTAAAAAAGCACTTGAAGCTAAAGAAGCTGAAAAAACTGACTCAGAATTAGAGGCTGAACAAGCTGATTCAGAAACAACAGAAGTTGCGGATGATACTGCTGATTCAAAACCAACTAATGATGACTCAAGCGATAATGCATAATCGGTTATAACGAAAAGGTCGACACGATTAGTGGTCGACCTTTTTGTATCAATAAATAAAAGAGGTAGCATAATGAAGGATTATTTAGTCAAACAAGTATCAGAAGATGGTCAATTACGGGCCTATGCCGTAAATGCCACACAAGTTGTCACAGAAGCACAAGAAAAACACGATACATGGCCCACATCATCAGCCGCTTTTGGCCGGACAATTGTTGGGACATTACTATTAAGTGCCGCTGGTTTAAAAGGCGATACTAAGATGACGGTTAAAGTCGATGGCGATGGCCCTGTCGGAAAAATCGTAGTTGACGGTAACGCGCAAGGAACTGTTAAGGGTTATGTCACTAACCCCCACGTTAACTTACCCTCAAATGAGAAAAATAAGATTGATGTTAAAGCCGGCGTCG
This sequence comes from Latilactobacillus parasakei, assembly GCF_049674265.1. Lineage (NCBI taxonomy): Bacteria > Bacillati > Bacillota > Bacilli > Lactobacillales > Lactobacillaceae > Latilactobacillus > Latilactobacillus parasakei. The sequence continues at coordinate 1,878,345 of NZ_CP186861.1, forward strand.
GCACAACGGGGACGTTAAGTGTTACTAAGGATCTCGGCCTTAAAGAACCCTTTACTGGGCAAGTGCCATTAGTTTCTGGTGAATTAGGTGAAGACTTTACGTACTATTTAGCAAAATCTGAACAAACACCATCAGCAGTCGGTGTTTCAGTTTTTGTCAATGAAGATAGCACAATCGGCGTTGCCGGAGGGTTTATGATTCAAATCTTACCTGGTGCAGACGATCGCTTAATTGATATTCTAGAAGCACGACTACAAGAAATGCCACTTGTTTCAGAACTATTGCAACAAGGGATGACACCTGAAGAAATCATCACCGAAATCGTTGGTGAATTACCAATGAAGACTTTGGAAGAATTACCTGTTAAATACGAATGTGATTGTTCTAAGGAACGGTTTGCTAAAGCACTCAGTTCAATTGCACCCCAAGATTTAAAACAATTAATTGAAGAAGATCACGGTGCCGAAGCAACATGTCGGTTCTGTGGCAAACAATATCAATTTAGTGAAGCAGATTTGAAAGCCATCTTAGCAGAACAATAGGACGGAATTTTTGCCTGAAAGATAATTTTTTGCTATGATAGCTTGGATATTGTCGAAAGACACGAAGGGAATGGGTTGGCATTATGACATGGCAAATAGGAGACGTGACGATTCCAAATCAAGTAGTCGTCGCACCAATGGCTGGTATTACAAACGCAGCATTTCGAGTGACTGCAAAGGAATTTGGCGCAGGCTTAGTCGTCTGTGAAATGATTAGTGACCGCGGGATTATGCACAATAACAAAAAAACAATGGGCATGATGTTCGTCGATCCAAACGAACATCCAGTGAGCATCCAAATTTTTGGTGGCTCAAAAGATACATTAGTGGAAGCCGCTAAATTTGTGGATCAACACACACAAGCTGACATCATCGACATCAACATGGGCTGTCCCGTGAACAAAGTCGTGAAGACGGACGCTGGTGCGCGTTGGTTATTAGATCCAAATAAGGTTTACGAAATGGTTTCATATGTGACGGACGCTGTTAAAAAACCGGTCACGGTTAAAATGCGGACTGGTTGGGATGAAGATCACATCTTTGCTGTTCAAAACGCCCTTGCTGCAGAACGCGCTGGTGCGTCAGCACTTGCTATGCACGGTCGGACTCGTAAACAAATGTATACTGGTCAAGCAGACTGGGATATCTTGAAGCAAGTTAAAGCTGAATTGAAGATTCCATTTATGGGTAACGGGGATGTCCGCACACCACAAGATGCCAAACGCATGTTGGATGAGGTCGGTGCCGATGCTGTCATGATTGGCCGCGCTGCTTTAGGGAACCCTTGGATTTTACGCCAAGTTGAAACCTATTTGCGAAGCGGTGAATTGATTGCAGAACCAACACCAAGAGAAAAAATTGAAACAGCTAAGCTCCAGTTGCATCGTTTAGTAGAATTGAAGGGCGAAAACGTTGCTTGTCGTGAATTCAGACAACAAGCTGCTTACTACCTCAAGGGGATTCCTCGCGCTGCTAAGACGAAGGCTGCAGTTAATGAAGTTGAAACAGAACAAGCGGTTGGCGACATTTTAGACCGTTTTGTTGAAGAAACTGAAGCAAGAATGGCATAAGGGGATACTTAATTGCCTAGTTTCATGTTAAAATCAACAAGAGTAGATAATTGAAAGTAATGGAGGAATTGTCAGTTGGCACAAAAAGATAATCAAAAAGAAATGAATGACCAACTTAAGGTCCGTCGCGAAAAAATGCAATTTTTAAAGGATGAAGGCATTGATCCTTTTGGGAGCCGTTTTGAACGGACGCATTTAGCAGCAGCGCTACACGAAGAATTTGAAGCAATTGAAAAAGATGACTTGGATGTTAAAAACCAAGAAGTCACAATTGCAGGACGAATGATGTCTAAACGTGGTAAAGGTAAAGTTGGTTTTGCCGATATCCGCGATCGTTCAGGTAAGATTCAAATTTATGTTCGTAAAGACGAAGTCGGTGAAGATAACTACAAAATTTTCAAGAAAGCCGATTTAGGGGATCACTTAGGTATTACCGGTCAAATCATGAAAACTGATATGGGTGAGTTAACGGTTAAGGCAACTCATCTAACATTCTTGTCAAAGGCATTACGCCCATTACCTGATAAGTATCACGGTTTAACGAATGTCGAACAAATTTATCGTCAACGTTATTTAGATTTGATTGCTAACCCTGAAAGTATGGATCGTTTCACAAAACGGAGTAAGATTATTTCTGCCGTTCGTGAATATTTAGATACACATGACTTTACTGAAGTTGAAACACCTGTCTTGCATGGCCAAGCTGGTGGAGCTTCAGCACGGCCATTTATTACACATCACAATGCATTAGACATTAACCTCTACTTACGGATTGCGCTTGAATTGCACTTGAAGCGACTAATCGTTGGTGGGATGGAACGGGTCTATGAAATTGGCCGTGTATTCCGGAATGAAGGGATTGATACCAAACATAACCCTGAATTCACGATGTTAGAAACATACGCTGCATACTTTGATTACAAAGATGTCATGGATGAAACAGAAGGCATTATCCGTTTTGCAGCTCATAAAGTCTTGGGAACTGGTCAAATTTCATATCAAGGTCAAGCAATTGACTTAGATGGTGATTTTGCCCGTGTTCACATGGTAGATGCTATTAAGGCTGAAACAGGTGTCGATTTCTGGCAACCAATGACAGTTGAAGCTGCTCGTGAATTAGCAGATCAACACCACGTTAAGTATGAAGAATACTGGCAAGTGGGGCATATCATTAACGCCTTCTTCGAAGAATTCGTTGAAGATACGTTAGTACAACCAACATTCATTTATGGCCATCCAGTGGAAATTTCACCATTGGCTAAGAAGAATGCCGAAGACGATCGTTTCACAGACCGTTGGGAACTCTTCATGCATGGTAATGAATATGCAAATGCCTTTACTGAATTGAATGATCCAATCGATCAACGTGAACGTTTTGAAGCACAAGCTAAGGAACGTGAAAATGGTAATGATGAAGCTGAAGGTATCGACGAAGATTATGTCGAAGCATTAGAATACGGAATGCCGCCTACAGGTGGACTTGGTATCGGGATTGATCGTCTTGTTATGTTGTTAACTGACGCTGCTTCTATCCGTGATGTCCTCTTATTCCCAACAATGCGTCCAGATAAGCAAGAAAATGAAGAAATTTAAAACTTTTTAAACGCCTGAAAAGGCGTTTTTTTTGTGTAATTTTCGGGATAACCGCCATATAAAGACTGCTTTTGGATAATTGTTCATGTTTTGCATAAAATACCGGATAAATTGGATTATTTAGGTGTTGAAAGTTCTGAAATAAAGATGAATAAATAAAGTTGACGAATGATTAGATAGCTGATATAGTAGTCTATGTTGTCAGCGAGATAAAAGCCACAACCATTACAAGAGACATTAAAAATTGCTTTTGAATATTTATTCAAAAAATATTAATAAAGTTCTTGACAATTGGTTGTTATAAATGGTATATTAATTAAGCTGTTTCAACACAGTAGATCTTTGAAAACTGAACAAAGTTTTGATAAACCAAATGTGTAGGGTCGCCCTTCGGGGCACAACATATTTGCGAAGTCAATTTCGCTAGCAAATAAATTAAGTAACAAAACAAGAGCTACAAACTTTTAATCGAGAGTTTGATCCTGGCTCAGGACGAACGCTGGCGGCGTGCCTAATACATGCAAGTCGAACGCACTCTCGTTTAGATTGAAGGAGCTTGCTCCTGATTGATAAACATTTGAGTGAGTGGCGGACGGGTGAGTAACACGTGGGTAACCTGCCCTAAAGTGGGGGATAACATTTGGAAACAGATGCTAATACCGCATAAAACCTAACACCGCATGGTGTAGGGTTGAAAGATGGTTTCGGCTATCACTTTAGGATGGACCCGCGGTGCATTAGTTAGTTGGTGAGGTAAAGGCTCACCAAGACCGTGATGCATAGCCGACCTGAGAGGGTAATCGGCCACACTGGGACTGAGACACGGCCCAGACTCCTACGGGAGGCAGCAGTAGGGAATCTTCCACAATGGACGAAAGTCTGATGGAGCAACGCCGCGTGAGTGAAGAAGGTTTTCGGATCGTAAAACTCTGTTGTTGGAGAAGAATGTATCTGATAGTAACTGATCAGGTAGTGACGGTATCCAACCAGAAAGCCACGGCTAACTACGTGCCAGCAGCCGCGGTAATACGTAGGTGGCAAGCGTTGTCCGGATTTATTGGGCGTAAAGCGAGCGCAGGCGGTTTCTTAAGTCTGATGTGAAAGCCTTCGGCTCAACCGAAGAAGTGCATCGGAAACTGGGAAACTTGAGTGCAGAAGAGGACAGTGGAACTCCATGTGTAGCGGTGAAATGCGTAGATATATGGAAGAACACCAGTGGCGAAGGCGGCTGTCTGGTCTGTAACTGACGCTGAGGCTCGAAAGCATGGGTAGCAAACAGGATTAGATACCCTGGTAGTCCATGCCGTAAACGATGAGTGCTAGGTGTTGGAGGGTTTCCGCCCTTCAGTGCCGCAGCTAACGCATTAAGCACTCCGCCTGGGGAGTACGACCGCAAGGTTGAAACTCAAAGGAATTGACGGGGGCCCGCACAAGCGGTGGAGCATGTGGTTTAATTCGAAGCAACGCGAAGAACCTTACCAGGTCTTGACATCCTTTGACCACTCTAGAGATAGAGCTTTCCCTTCGGGGACAAAGTGACAGGTGGTGCATGGTTGTCGTCAGCTCGTGTCGTGAGATGTTGGGTTAAGTCCCGCAACGAGCGCAACCCTTATTACTAGTTGCCAGCATTTAGTTGGGCACTCTAGTGAGACTGCCGGTGACAAACCGGAGGAAGGTGGGGACGACGTCAAATCATCATGCCCCTTATGACCTGGGCTACACACGTGCTACAATGGATGGTACAACGAGTTGCGAGACCGCGAGGTTTAGCTAATCTCTTAAAACCATTCTCAGTTCGGATTGTAGGCTGCAACTCGCCTACATGAAGCCGGAATCGCTAGTAATCGCGGATCAGCATGCCGCGGTGAATACGTTCCCGGGCCTTGTACACACCGCCCGTCACACCATGAGAGTTTGTAACACCCAAAGCCGGTGAGGTAACCCTTCGGGGAGCCAGCCGTCTAAGGTGGGACAGATGATTAGGGTGAAGTCGTAACAAGGTAGCCGTAGGAGAACCTGCGGCTGGATCACCTCCTTTCTAAGGAATAATACGGAAAACCTTGTACATTTGCGAAATCAAAACTTTGTTTAGTTTTGAGAGGTCTACTCTCAAACTTTGTTCTTTGAAAACTGGATAATAAGTAATATATTAGTTTTAAAAGCCGAGAAAAACATTGCGTTTTAAAGAGTTTTTTAATAATAGAAATATGAATTAGTTCATATCGCTAAACTCAAATAATAACCCTTTACCGTAGGTAAAGATAGGTTAAGTTATAAAGGGCGCATGGTGGATGCCTTGGCACTAGGAGCCGATGAAGGACGGTACTAACACCGATATGCTTCGGGGAGCTGTAAGTAAGCTTTGATCCGGAGATTTCCGAATGGGGGAACCCAATACTTTTAATCGAGTATTATCATTAAGTGAATACATAGCTTAATGAAGGTAGACGAGGGGAACTGAAACATCTAAGTACCTTCAGGAAGAGAAAGAAAAATCGATTCCCTAAGTAGCGGCGAGCGAACGGGGAAGAGCCCAAACCAAGAAGCTTGCTTCTTGGGGTTGTAGGACAGAACTTTGGAGTTACCAAGTTAAGTTGTAATCGAATCAGCTGGGAAGCTGAGTCAAAGAGTGTGATAACCACGTAGATTAAACAACTTAACCTCCGTTCTGAATCCTGAGTACGGCGGAACACGTGAAATTCCGTCGGAATCCGGGAGGACCATCTCCCAAGGCTAAATACTCCCTAGTGACCGATAGTGAACCAGTACCGTGAGGGAAAGGTGAAAAGCACCCCGGAAGGGGAGTGAAATAGATCCTGAAACCATGTGCCTACAATTAGTCAAAGCTCGTTAATGAGTGATGGCGTGCCTTTTGTAGAATGAACCGGCGAGTTACGTTTATATGCGAGGTTAAAGTGAAAAGCTGGAGCCGTAGCGAAAGCGAGTCTGAAATGGGCGAGTGAGTATATAGATGTAGACCCGAAACCAAGTGACCTACCCATGTCCAGGTTGAAGGTGTGGTAAAACACACTGGAGGACCGAACCCACGTCAGTTGAAAATGGCGGGGATGAGGTGTGGGTAGCGGTGAAATTCCAATCGAACTTGGAGATAGCTGGTTCTCTCCGAAATAGCTTTAGGGCTAGCCTCGGAATATTGGATCATGGAGGTAGAGCACTGTTTGGACTAGGGGCCCGTCATGGGTTACTGAATTCAGATAAACTCCGAATACCATTGATTTAGTTCCGGGAGTCAGACTGCGAGTGATAAGATCCGTAGTCGAAAGGGAAACAGCCCAGATCACCAGTTAAGGTCCCAAAATTTATGTTAAGTGGAAAAGGATGTGGCGGTGCACAGACAACTAGGATGTTGGCTCAGAAGCAGCCACCATTTAAAGAGTGCGTAATAGCTCACTAGTCGAGTGCCGCTGCGCCGAAAATGTACCGGGGCTAAACATAATACCGAAACTGTGGGTGGACACGTAAGTGTCCGCGGTAGGAGAGCGTTCTAAGGGCGATGAAGCTAGATCGTAAGGACTAGTGGAGCGCTTAGAAGTGAGAATGCCGGCATGAGTAGCGAAAGATCAGTGAGAATCTGATCCACCGTATGACTAAGGTTTCCTGGGGAAGGCTCGTCCTCCCAGGGTTAGTCGGGACCTAAGGCGAGGCCGAGAGGCGTAGTCGATGGATAACAGGTTGATATTCCTGTACTAGTTTATTTTGTTTGAATGATGGAGGGACGCAGGAAGCTAAGGAATACACACGACTGGAAATGTGTGTCCAAGCAATAAGTCTTGAGTTGAGTGAAATGCTTGATTCTTTAAGGACAAGTTGTGATGGGGAGCGAAATTAAGTAGCGAAGTTCCTGATGTTACACTGCCAAGAAAAGCTTCTAGTGAGAAATAAACTACCCGTACCGTAAACCGACACAGGTGGTCGAGGAGAATATCCTAAGGTGAGCGAGTGAACTCTCGTTAAGGAACTCGGCAAAATGACCCCGTAACTTCGGGAGAAGGGGTGCTGACCGTCAGGTCAGCCGCAGTGAATAGGCCCAAACAACTGTTTATCAAAAACACAGGTCTCTGCAAAATCGTAAGATGACGTATAGGGGCTGACGCCTGCCCGGTGCTGGAAGGTTAAGAGGATGAGTTAGCGCAAGCGAAGCCCAGAATTGAAGCCCCAGTAAACGGCGGCCGTAACTATAACGGTCCTAAGGTAGCGAAATTCCTTGTCGGGTAAGTTCCGACCCGCACGAAAGGCGTAATGATTTGGGCACTGTCTCAACGAGAGACTCGGTGAAATTATAATACCCGTGAAGATGCGGGTTACCCGCGACAGGACGGAAAGACCCCATGGAGCTTTACTGTAGCTTGATATTGAGTGTTTGTACAGTTTGTACAGGATAGGTAGGAGCCGTAGAAATCGGAACGCTAGTTTCGATTGAGGCGTTGGTGGGATACTACCCTAACTGTATGACCACTCTAACCCGCGCCACTTAGCGTGGCGGGAGACAGTGTCAGGTGGGCAGTTTGACTGGGGCGGTCGCCTCCTAAAGTGTAACGGAGGCGCTCAAAGGTTCTCTCAGAATGGTTGGAAATCATTCGTAGAGTGTAAAGGTATAAGAGAGCTTGACTGTGAGATTGACAAATCGAGCAGGGACGAAAGTCGGACTTAGTGATCCGGTGGTTCCGTATGGAAGGGCCATCGCTCAACGGATAAAAGCTACCCTGGGGATAACAGGCTTATCTCCCCCAAGAGTCCACATCGACGGGGAGGTTTGGCACCTCGATGTCGGCTCATCGCATCCTGGGGCTGTAGTCGGTCCCAAGGGTTGGGCTGTTCGCCCATTAAAGCGGTACGCGAGCTGGGTTCAGAACGTCGTGAGACAGTTCGGTCCCTATCCGTCGCGGGCGCAGGAAATTTGAGAGGAGCTGTCCTTAGTACGAGAGGACCGGGATGGACATACCTCTGGTGTACCAGTTGTGCCGCCAGGCGCATCGCTGGGTAGCTATGTATGGCAGGGATAAACGCTGAAAGCATCTAAGTGTGAAGCCCCCCTCGAGATGAGATTTCCCATTCCTTTATGGAAGTAAGACCCCTGAAAGATGATCAGGTAGATAGGCTAGGAGTGGAAGTACAGCGATGTATGGAGCGGACTAGTACTAATCGGTCGAGGACTTAACCAAAGGTGCAATGTTTGGCTTTTGAAATGAAAATATTACTTATTATGCAGTTTTGAGAGAACGAAGTTCTTCTCAGTGCGAAAGCACAAAATAGTGTGGTGGCGATAGCAAGAAGGATACACCTGTTCCCATGTCGAACACAGTAGTTAAGCTTCTTAGCGCCGATAGTAGTTGGTGGGAAACTACCTGCGAGGATAGGACGTTGCCACGCTTGATTCCGGTTTAGCTCAGTTGGTAGAGCGCATGACTGTTAATCATGATGTCGTCAGTTCGAGCCTGACAACCGGAGTAATGAATTGAGCGGTTGAGACCCTTCAATCGTTTTTTATTTTCGGCCCGTTGGTCAAGTGGTTAAGACACCGCCCTTTCACGGCGGTATCATGGGTTCAAATCCCGTACGGGTCATCTTTTATGCCGGCTTAGCTCAGTTGGTAGAGCATCGGTATCGTAAACCGAGGGTCACAGGTTCGACTCCTGCAGCCGGCACTAAGTGTTATGCATGTGATTCTTGTTAAGCATTGTTGGTCTTGATGACTGGCAATGCTTTTTTATTACCTTTATTTATAATAAAATCAAAAATAAGATGCTGTCCCAGCTGGGAACAGCATCTTATTTAGTTTAAGCGATCATTAACCCATTGCCACAATAGTAATTGCGTTCGGCCTGAAATCTTACCGTTTGCTAATATCTCAGCAGCTTGTTTTTTATTAACCCAAATACTGGTCAATTCCTCAGCAGATTCTAAAGTTGTTTCTTGAGTGGGGTGTTGATCGATTGTACAGATGGCTAAAGTAATGGCACCATCCGTAATACCTGGTGTAGAATAGCTAGGGTTAAATATTTGATCAATATGAACGTCCTGATAGCCTGTTTCTTCGACGAGTTCGCGTTCAATGGCTTGTTCGACTGTTTCACCAGGTTCGATTAAACCAGCTGAATTACCATAGACATAATCGTTGAGGGGTAGTCTGAATTGTCTTAATAATAAGACCTGACTATGGTCATGATTAAGGCAAAACATGGTGACTGCAGAAGCTGTTACGGGGTGTTTAAGATTATCTGTCGTTAAATCAGCCTCACGACTGACAAAATGATAATTAATCTCTTCTTTTTGGGTGTTTCGGTAGGTAGCTTCGTAATAATTAAGCCACCGATCCGTTAATAATTTCTTAAGTGCAACTAATTTGAGTTGTGTCACAATATTCGACCTACTTTCTATTTAATCATTGTACTACAAAGTTTCTTCACCCGTTCACCCATAAAATAATTATTAAATCGAAGTAGATTGATAAAATCGATTATGACTTAGATAACATATTAATAATTACTGATTCAAATTTGGGAAAATATTGGGTGAAAACAAACGAAAGTAGGGGAGATTAATTGCGAAAATGCTAGGTAATCCTAGTGAAAAACGGTTTGAAAGTTAGTCAAAAAATACATAAAAATTTAAAAAAAGAATTGCTTTAACATTAAAATAAGATTATAATGTCATTTATAGATTCTAAGCGAATGATAAGAGAGTTCTTGTATAGTGCCGATTTCAACCATTGAAGTCCCTATCTTAACAGCTGTCAATTCCTAGTTTCAAAAATAATAAAGTTTTAAAGTGGGGTATTACAATGGAAGAGAAACATGAAAAGACATTCTTTGGCCAACCGCACGGCCTATCGACATTATTCTTCACAGAAATGTGGGAACGATTCAGTTATTACGGGATGCGTGCAATTTTACTATTCTATATGTATTTTGCTTTAGATAAAGGTGGTCTTGGTTTTGACAAGACGACTGCGATGTCAGTGATGGCAATCTATGGTTCGATGGTTTATTTAGCCAGTGTTGCTGGTGGTTGGTTGAGTGATCGAATCTGGGGTAGCTTTAAGACCGTCTTCATCGGTGGGGTCCTCATTATGTTGGGCCATATTGTACTAGCGGTACCGATGGGCGCAACTGCTTTATTTATTTCAATCGGCTTGATTGTTGCCGGAACTGGGTTATTGAAACCAAACGTTTCTGAAATGGTTGGTAGCTTATACAGTGAAGATGATCGTCGTCGAGATGCTGGTTTCAGTATGTTCGTCTTCGGGATTAACTTGGGATCGTTTGTCGCACCATTGATTGTTGGGACCGTCGGCTTACAGATGAATTTCCACTTAGGGTTCTCATTAGCTGCCATTGGGATGTTCTTCGGGTTAATTCAATATTATCGTGGTCGTTCACAATTTAATAAAGAAAATGCGCGTCCTAATGATCCGATTGCTGCAGAAGAATTAACAAGCGTAATTCGCAGAATCGTACTTGGTATTATCGCAATCGTAATTATTGTTTTAGCAATGCAATTTACAGGTCATTTAAACATTGAAAATATTGTTTTGGCAATTTCAATCGTTGCGATTGCTTTACCAATTATCTATTTCTATCGGATGTTAGCAAGTCAAAAAGTGACTAAAAAAGAACGTTCACGTGTTTTAGCATATATTCCATTGTTCATTGCTGCTGCTGTTTTCTGGGGCATCGAAGAGTCAGGTTCAGTGGTCTTAGCATTATTTGCTGAAGATCGTACGGTTTTACACATTGGTCATTTTAATTTGGCTGCTTCATGGTTCCAATCACTTAATCCATTATTCATTATGCTATTAACACCGTTCTTCGTTTGGTTGTGGAGTTCATGGAAGAAGCAACCCTCAGCACCTGGTAAATTTGCTGTTGGTTTAATCTTTGCTGGTCTTTCATATATGTTCATGGCGCTTCCTGGCTTATTACATGGGACTGCTGGACGTGTTAGCCCATTTTGGTTAATCGGCTCATGGGTGATTGTTGAAATTGCTGAAATGTTAATCTCACCAATCGGCCTTTCGATTACAACGAAATTAGCACCAAAAGCATTCCAATCACAGATGATGAGTATGTGGTTCTTAGCTGATGCTGCTGGGCAAGCAATTAATGCACAACTTGTGCGTTTATATTCACCACAAACAGAAATTAAATACTTCTTAGGCATCGGGATTGTTAGTGCAATCTTCGGGATCGTCTTAATTTTCTTCGTGAAACCAATTCACAAGTTGATGGAAGGCGTTAACTAATTATTTAAAAAATCTTGGTTATTTATACAATAATCGAGGTTTTTTTTGCATTTTAGGGTTGATTTTTGTCTGAAAATTTTGTAAACTAATATAGTTGAATCGATGAGATGAGACAGACATATGGAGGAGTAGCGAAGTGGCTAAACGCGGCGGACTGTAAATCCGCTCCTTCGGGTTCGGTGGTTCGAATCCACTCTCCTCCACTTGATTGGGCTATGGCCAAGCGGTAAGGCAACAGGTTTTGATCCTGTCATGCGCTGGTTCGAATCCAGCTAGCCCAATAATTTATCAGGTAAGCGTACCGACAGTTGTCGGTGCGCTTTTTTTTGTGAGTAAAAAAACACGCTTTATTCATTTATAGAATAAGCGTGTGCGGATTATTAATAGCAGTTCTGTGTTTTAAGGTATGAAAGATGATTTAATCGCGCCTCAGGTAAGCCCCAGAACTCGAATCTGAAGAGGTTAAAGGAAATCCGACTAATAGTCCGTCGTATGCCTTATAAACTTCATGGGCCCATATATAGCCAAGAGAGAGTGTTAATTTAAAGAATGGTTTTGAGAGAAGATAAAAGGTAACAAAAAAGGCCGATGAATTAATTTTCACCAGCTTTTTTGTTATTTATTTCATTCGTCTAATAAGATAATAGTAATTCACTGATTTCGTTTGCCTCGTCAGCATCAAATGTTAGTAATTCGATGGTGCTTCAAATAATGAATCAAGTAATTCAAGTAGTTCAGTCAATAACGGTTCAAAGAATGGTTCGTCAAATAATAGCGCATCAAATGGTGCTGGTGAAACAAGCCATTCAGCAGCAGGGACAGTTAACACAACTAATAATGGTCAAAATGGATCAGCTAATAGTGCTGATAAAGCGCCTGACACAGCCGATAAGACTGGCAACAAGCCAACTACCTTACTTCAAACGGGTCAAGATAATCATGACAAGACAATTGCGACTATTTTTGCGGGTATCGTAGCAAGTCTTTCTGGCTTATTTGTTTTTGGGAAACGCTTCTAGGTTCAGCAAAATCTTGTAAGGAGGAGATAAGGGGATGAAAGGACAGCAAAAGCGCCCGGCAGTGAAATGGGTTCGTTGGCTTTTTATAGCATCACTTTGTCTTTTTCTAGGTTTGATGGGTGTTCAAAAGTATCGGCATGATCAGTTGACGCAAAATATCGCCCGCGCACGAATCGTTAAAGTGCGACCAGTTCAGACGAAAAAAATGGCGGACGATAACGCACCGCAACCAACTTATTGGGATGAAGATACGCGGGGGATTACGGTTGGTAAGTTGGCAATTCCCTCAGTGGGTATTAAATTGCCGATTATCAAAGGTATTGGTCAAACAAACGGGCACGATAATATGCTAAAGGCGGCTGTTACCAATAAACAGGGACAGACAATGGGCAAGCGAAACTATGTTTTAAGTAGTCACGATATTGCCCAGGAAAATGTTTTGTTCTCACCACTCAGTCAAACGAAAGTGGGCGCCGCGATTTATTTGACCGATACGAAGCAGGTTTATACCTATCGCGTCATCAGTCGCAAAACGGTTAAGGCCAACCAAGTAGCTATTTTGGATGATGTCCGGCAAAAACGCCTAGTGACTTTGTACACCTGTGATCCTGATGGCGAGATAGTCAATGGTCAGACTTACGAGCGAACAGTCGTTGTGGGTGAATTGGTTAAAACGTCGCAGGCATCAGTTAAAAATTTAGCACGCTTCTAAATGAGAAAGCGTCCGACAAAAGTCAATTTTGCCGGACGCTTTTTTAGTATAGATAAGGTGCTAATTGACTTTAACACTTTCTTTCGGTATTCTTGGTTCAATACAAAAAGGGGTGGCAGAATGAAAATTGGTTTTATTGGTGTCGGTAATATGGCACAAGCAATTATTAAAGGCTTAGTGAAAGCTGATCAGATCGCAACAACGGATATTTTGGTCCACGGGGCTCATCCGGCAAATTATGAAGCATTTGCGGCTGAACAACACATTACACCAGTGGCAGATAATATCGCGGTAGTCGCACAAGCTGATATTGTCTTCTTGGCGGTTAAACCATATATTGTGCCACTTATTCTGGAAGAAACAGGCGCCGCTTTTAAAGAAAAGAAACCATTAATGGTTTCAATGGCAGCCGGTCTTTCGTTGGCTAAATTAAGTCAACAAGTGGACGCGGATAATCTACCTATTTTGCGGATTATGCCCAACGTCAACGTTGCTAACCGCGCCGGTATCACAGCCGTTGTCGGTAATGCACAAGTGAGTGCTGATCAATTGAAGAGCGTGAAGGACGTCTTGTCACAATTAGGTGGCGTTGTTGAAATTGGTGAAAAAGACTTCACAACTTTCAGCGCACTTGCTGGCAGTTCACCAGCTTTCGTTTACTTATTCATCGATTCAATGGCACGTGCCGGTGTTAAACACGGTTTAACCAAGAAAGCGGCAACTGAAATCGCAGCCCAAGCTGTTTTAGGGAGCGCCCAAAATGTTCTGCTGAGTGACGATTCACCATGGGACTTAATCGACAAAGTATCATCACCAGGTGGCACAACCGTTGCAGGCTTGTTAGCAATGGAAGAAGCAGGTTTAATGTCAGCAGTGGTTAAAGGTATCGACGCAACAATTGAAAAAGACTTGGAAAGCCAAAAATAGCGTGCGGACTCGAACGATTTGACTTTGAGGATTAACCTAAAAATGAGCAGTATGGCAGGTTTTAGCCATACTGCTCATTTTGTAGTTAACCGGAAAAGGCAGTTCGGGGAAGCACGTTTAAGTATAAAAAGAGGTCGCAACAAAAGTAATTTTTGTTGCGACCTCTTTTTTACGCCATGTTCTGGCCTATTTTTAACAACGTTGCGCTTGTCTGCACATCGTGTGGCACAACTGATGTGTTAATAAGCTGCTGGCAGGTGAGACGGGATTTTCACCGTTTGTTTGCAATGCCGTAATAAAGGCTCTAATCATTGGGTCAAAACCGCGGCTGACTAGTGTTGGTTCCCAGTCCGCGGGTTGTTGTTGCCGATTATCCGTTGCCGTTTTGGCGGTATATTGTGTCAGGTTATCAACAGTGAATAAACCGTGCGGACTTTGAAGACTAGCGATTTCTTGGTTAGTGCCACCTTGCATATTTAACGTCGCAGTGATGAGTTGACTGGTCGTTTCAACGGTCAGCTGGGCAACTTGCAGTTGTTGGTTGGCATCCTGTTTACAATACGTCTGCACGTTATCGCTCAAACCAACGTCATTAGCTAAATAAAGGGCTGTATCAATGGTATGAATCATTAAATCGTAAATCGCAAAAGCGGCTGGTTGACGCGTATCGACGCGCGTTTTCGTAACGTTGATCAGTTGCTTATTAGGGATGCTTTTTAACTTTTGTAATTGCGGCACAAAACGGCGGTTGAAACCAACCGTTAATAATAGGCCTTGCTGTTCGGCTAATTTATAGAGTTCAGCGACTTCCAGTGGGTTCTCGCTGAGCGGTTTATCGACAAAAACGTGTAATCCATGTGAAAGTGCTTGCTTAACAAGTGTATAATGGGTGTTAGTAGGTGTATGGATAAAAACGGCATCCAAGGATTTTGCCAAGAGATCTTCAAAAGAGAGACAACCATCGCTAAAGTGATATTGGTCTTGTAGTTGCGCCAGTTTTGCGGGTTGGCGGGAACATAAAACCCAGTTAACTTGATCTTGTAATTGTGCCATTACTGGCAAATAAGCTTTTTGCGCGATGTTGCCTAAACCGATAACCCCAATATTTAGCATGCTTAAAACTCCTCACAGTAGTTGATAAGGACAGTATACCAAATTTTTAAGAAAACGGTTCAAAGATCACGTCGAGTGCCTTGCATTTTTGGTCTATACCATTTATACTGGAAGTAATTTAATAATAGAGGTGGATGGATAATGACAATCAAAGTTTTAAAACATGCAGTAATCTATACTGGTGATGACGTTATTGAAGATGGCTATATTCGTTTTGACAAACAAATTTTAGCTGTTGGCCCAATGTTTGACTATAAAGCACAAGCTGGCGAAGAAATCCAAGATATGAAGGGTCAAACCATCATTCCTGGCTTCATCGACGTTCACTGTCATGGTGGTTACGGTTTTGATGCAATGGATGGCGATGCTAACCAAATCGACGAAATGGCAACTAAGATGATGCAAAACGAAGGTGTCACAACTTTATTTGCAACAACAATGACACAATCAAACGAAAATATTGCAAATGCCATGCGTGGTGTTAAAGACGCTGCTGAAAAGAACCCATTAATCCAAGGTGTCCATCTAGAAGGGCCATTTATCGCCCCAATCTTTAAGGGTGCTCAACCTGAACAATTTATCAAAGATCCAGACGTTGACTTATTAGACGAATGGAACAAATTATCAGGCAATCGCGTTCGTTTAATTACTTACGCACCAGAAGATCCTGGTTCAAAAGCGTTCGAAGATTACTGTTTAGCACACAACATCGTACCTTCTGTTGGTCATAGTAATGCTACACGTGAACAAATGATTGAAAGTAAAGCAACTCACGTCACGCATTTATACAATGCCCAACGTGAATTCAAGCACCGCGAACCTGGTGTAACAGGTCACGCAATGTTAGAAGACAATATGTATGCTGAATTGATCGCAGACGGTTTCCATATCGTGCCAGATATGATTAAATTAGCATATGAACAAAAAGGTGCAGAACGCATCGATTTAGTAACTGACTCAATGCGTGCCAAAGGGATTGCTGAAGGCGAAAGTGAATTAGGCGGCCAAAAAGTAATCGTTAAAGACAAACAAGCACGTTTAGAAGACGGCACATTAGCTGGTTCTGTCTTGACTTACATCGACGCCTTCAAGAATATCCAAACCTTCACGGGCTGTGATAAATTTGAAGCCGTTATGATGTCAAGTGTTAACCAAGCTGAAGAATTTGGTTTAACACAAAAAGGTAAATTAGAAGTAGGCCGCGATGCTGATTTAAACATCTTAGACCAACAACAAAACTTAGTGGCAACTTATAGCTTCGGCCAAGGTTACCAACATTAATCAATAGGAGTGTGACCCATGGAATCACCTGTTTATATTCAAATTCATAATCAACTTAAAAAAGATATTGAAGCCGGCAAGTGGTCGATTGGGGATCGGATTCCTTCAGAACGTGAACTC
Source organism: Latilactobacillus parasakei (assembly GCF_049674265.1). Classification (NCBI taxonomy): domain Bacteria; kingdom Bacillati; phylum Bacillota; class Bacilli; order Lactobacillales; family Lactobacillaceae; genus Latilactobacillus; species Latilactobacillus parasakei. Next base: position 1,894,985 of record NZ_CP186861.1, read on the forward strand.
GCATTAAACTTTGAAGTCTCGCGAATGACGCTTAGACAAGCCGTCCAAACGCTGGTTGATGAAGGCATTTTGGAACGCCGGATTGGTGCCGGGACCTACGTCGCAAACCGAAAAGTCCAAGAAAAGATGTCCGGGGTAACCAGTTTTACAGATTTAATGACGGCCCAAGGCAAGACGCCATCTAGCAAGACGATTTCTTTTCACATTGCTAACCCATCATTAAGTGAAGCTGAAAAGCTCCAACTAAAAGACGGTGAACAAGTGCTACGGATGGAACGGATTCGTTACGCGGATAATGTTCCCATTTGTTTTGAAGTGGCCACAGTGCCACAATCATTAGTCGCTGATTTCAGTAAAGCTGAAATCACCAGCTCTTTTTACAAGACGCTGGAAGAAAAAGGCGGCTACCAAATGGGTGGCGCGCAACAAACCGTTTCGGCTCAACTCGCCTCAGAACGCATTGCCGAATACTTGGACATCAAGCGCAACGGCTCAATCTTACGCTTGCGCCAAGTATCCTTCTTAAACGACGGTACACCATTTGAATACGTCCGCACACAATACGTGGGCGAACGATTTGAATTTTATTTGGAAAGATAAAAAAAGAGTCAAAACAATGATTTTATTCGTTGTTTTGACTCTTTTTTGATTAACCATAAATATGATCTGTTGTGACTTTGCCATCTTTCATAGCGTATAAAGGTTGGTTATCTTGAGGATTAATTAAGGTTATCGTATAGGTTGGGAAATTTTGAGAAAGTGTTGTGATTTTATCTTTAGTGGTATCAAAATTATACGGTTCTTGATTGTGACTAGCAATTCTAGAGAGTTGTGTTATTAGTTCAGGATCCTGTGGGGTTAAAATTAGTTTTGCATCAGATATTGTAACTGATATTTTGTTTTCAAATGTTTCTTTTGCAACAGCAGTCGCATTAGACGTGTTGTGGGAATTGGAACTACTGTTTGAATTGTTATTAGAACTAGATGTGATACTAGAGCTAGTAGAAGACGTATTTTGTTTATTTATGGAACTACTTGAATTTTTTTCAGAAGCAACTACTGAAGAACTAGTATTGGAAGTACTAGGTTTTAAGGTATCATCAGTTTCAGAAAATTGAGATTTAGCATTTGTTTTTTCAGAGCTACTTTTTTGGATAGACGATATTTTGATAGATTTTTTCTTTTTTACAGTGGCTACTTTTTCTGAATCATGCGACGGTTCCTTCTTAGAGGATAGACGACTGTAGCTCATCCAACTAAAAATAAGACAGAATATTGAAATAACAAATAAAATAATCCGTAAGTGCCGGTTACTCTTAAACGGCTTAAAAAAAGAAAGTATGATCAAAATTAGTGCAAGTATGAATAAGATAATGGTCCAGATTAACATAAAATTCCTCCTAAGATGATGTATCATTTTCATTATATAAATGAATTAAGAAATTAGCTAGATAATCTTATCAGTTATGGTAATATTAATTAACGGATTAAATTTTTATGGGGGTATCAGCTTTGAAAAAAAAGAATTGGGTATTTTTACTATGTATTGCGTTCTTAAGTATATTACCGATTTTTATAAGTAATACGAATGCTGTGCAGGCTAGCACTAATCTATTTGCAGATGTTGCTAGCTATCAACCTGATAATTTAGCATTCTTTCAATCTTTGAAACAAAAGGGTGTTAAAGCAGTTAATGTTAAATTGACACAGGGTGATTGGTATACAAATCCTAAAGCTAAGGATCAAATAAATAATGCTAAGAAAGCGGGATTATTAGTTAACGCATATCATTATGCAGAATTTAATTCCAGTGTAGATGTAACTAGTCCAATTCGAGAAGCAGCTTATTTTGTTGCTGCAGCAAAACGTTTAGGAATTGAAAGTAACCGGGTAATGGTTCTGGATATCGAAGATGAACAGAACAGTAAGGACAGTAATGTAATTACAAAAGATATTAATACATTTGAAGATTATGTATCTGCAAATGGCTATGCTAAAACGTCAACGTATGTCATGCGTTATTGGCTTACAATTCAACGTGTTTTAGATGCACAATTACATGATAAGAATTTATGGGTAGCTGAGTATGGTACTTCTCAGTGTGGTTATCCATGTGAAGCATGGCAGTTTACAAGTACATGGGATAATAATGGTAACAAAATTGATATGAGTTACGATTACAATGGACGGTTCACTGAAGGCGAAGATGATGGTTTTAAAATAACTGAAAAGCAATCCGTCAATAAGAATGTTCAAATTGCGAGTCATGATTATAGCTTATTTAATACACCATCGCCTTTAAATGGCGCTAAGTTATTAATTAATGGTCGCGATTTAACTCAGAGTGTTGTTCATGTAGTAGCTAAGTATAAAGTAAGTAATGGTGAGTATTATTATAACTTTAAATATGGTGATCGTTATTATTGGGCAAATACACGTGCTTTTAAAGATACATTTGAGATAGTTTCAAAGGAATCAATCAGTAAAGATATTAGAATTAATAGTTATGATTATAGTTTATTCAATACACCATCTCCCATATATGGTGCAAAACTATTAATTACAGGTAACCATCTTCAACAAACAAGTGTCCATGCTGTTGCTAGATACAAAGTAAGCAACGGAGAATATTATTACAACTTTAAATATGGTGATCGTTATTATTGGGCAAATACACGTGCCTTTACAGACGTATTTAAGGTAGTTGATAAAGAATCAATGAATAAAGATTTTAGAATTAGTTTAAATAACTATGGCTTTTATAATACACCGTCACCACTTCCAGGAACAAAATTATTATTAGTAGGTTCACAAGTTGATCATAGAGTTGTCCATGTTGTGGCAAGATATAAGGTAAGTAATGGCGAGTATTATTATAATTTTAAGTATAATGATCGTTATTACTGGTGTAATTCGAGAGCTTTTGCAGAAGTTGAAAAATCTGTTCAAAAGGCAACGCTTAAATTAGATAAGGAATCGGAATCAAGTAGTGCTGAAAGTAAAGAAACATCGTCACAAGAAAGCAGTAATGTGATAAAAGAAGATAGTGCTAAAGAAGCCACTTCTCAAAGTAGTTCAACATCTGAAATAAGTTCAGTAAGTACTAGTCAAGTTCAAAAAGAATCAGAATCATCAGAAGCAGTAGTTAATGGTGAATCACAGTCGAGTGCTGTAGTACATTAATTTATCATTAGATCAGACACAGAATACTTGTTAGCGCAAGTCAGATCAGAACTATCATAGTTAGATTGATAGTTCTGTTTTTTTATACATATTTAATTTTAACGGTAATTAACGGCATATAATTTGTAGAAGTTAGATAAATATAATGGTATGATTAATTTATCACAAACTTGTAGGTGTAAAAATGAATAGAAAAAATAATTTTAAATTTGAAATCTTATCAATTTTAATAATATTGGTATGTGCAATTATATTAGTAATACCACAGATTAGAAGTAATGCTGTTATTTTTGGAACGGACACTGTATTTCATATGAACAGTTTTTATGAGACTGCTAGTCAAATTCTTAATGGTAAGTTTAGTTATTTTCAATCTAATTTTGGTTATAATGGTTCCGCTAGAATTGTTTCAGCGCTGTACGGGCCAGCTATTAATTATTTAGGTGGTATTATTTTAGCGTTAAGTAAGAGTTGGGTGACGTTGCAAGTCGTTTTAAATATAATTGTATTGTGGGTTGCAGGAAGTAATATGTACGCTTTAAATCGCTATCTAAATGTTAAACGTTTGATTGCGATAGTTATCAGTGTACTATATATGTTTTCACCAGTTGTTTTGTATTGGGTAATTGGACATAATTTTACCGGCTGGGGTGCTGCTTTCTTGCCATTGTTATGTATTTCAGCAGTTCGTGTTATCCAGGATGAATCGCAGCCTGTTAATGTTGTATTATTATCGATTACTATGTCAATTCTAATCCAAGTCCACTTAGTAACTAGTTTAATTGGCATTTTAATTCTAGTATTATTCTATAGTTTTGGTTTGTACAAAAGTCGAGATAAAAAGAAATTACTAATTAAGGTGGTAATTGCGGCGGGGATAACGTTGTTATTGACAGCGAACGTTTGGGGCGCAATATTGGATGTTTATAGTGGCAATACTGTTGTTTCAACTTTTCCCAATCCAGATTTAAGTAATTCAGTAATGCATTTTACAACTACCAGTTATAACTGGAATCACTACGGACTGATATTTAGCTTTATCTTTATCGCACAGACGATATATACATTAATAAAATTCCGATATATGGCATTGGTTGAAAAGCTTATTAACGGATGTGGTATTATCTTTTTAATCGGTTCATCCAGCTTAATGCCGTGGAAGAGAGTTGGAAATCATTTTCCAATCTTGAAAACGATGTTACAGTTTCCAGAGAGATTATCAGTTATTAGTTTTGTACTTTTGCTCTTAGGAATCGGAATAGCATTAAGTAAAGTTTCTTATACAAGATTAGTTAGTTGCAGTATGCTAGTGATTGCGAGCATGATTTTTATTAACGCTAGACATTTAGTACAGGCTCCTATTGCACATTGGCAGGGGAGCGATATTAATGCCTTATATAATGGTGAAAGATCAACAAATGATATTAAATTATTGAAAAAAAGCTTTCAAAACAAAAATAAATTAAATGCAGGGTTACTATTATTACCTAAGAGAACACCTGATTATTTACCAGCTACACCAAGTATTAAAAGTGCTGAGTATAGTCAAGTAGATCCATATAACCTGTATAAACAACAAGTGTTAGATAATCAAATTATAGTCGAACGAAAGGTGAATAAGAATAAACAGATAGTAAAATGGATCAATACGGATCAAGAAAAAAAGAATATACAACTACCAATTATTAAATACAATCACAGTCAGGTTGTTGTAAATGGAAAATTAATAAAAGATATAAAAATAACTAGAATTGGCGCTATGATTATTCCTTCAAAAGTGGGAATTAATACTTTAGAAATTAGTTATCATCCGAATGGAATAATTCATATATTGATGCTTAATACTATTATTGCATGGCTATTGATGGCTGTCGTCGTTATTCTTTATTGGAATAATTTATTTAAAAGATTAAAAAGTATTTAAAAACTTTTAACTAGGGGTATTCATTTGAGGATATCCCTTTTTATTTAGGCCGGAACAATATACACTGATAGTGTATAATGAATTATTGGATTATATGCAAAATATAAATAATGAATGGTATGGGTTAAAATGAAAAAAATTATTGCTAATAAAGCATTAGTACTGAATGTTATCAGTATGACTATTTTTATTGTGATTATCAGTTTTACATTTAGAAGTAATCCGATATCAACTGTTTTACCAACACATGATTCATCCATGTTTCTTTACTTTGGTAGGGGGATTCATAATGGCATGGTACCTTATGTCAATATGTATGATCATAAAGGTAGTGTTTTGTTTTATGTGAATTCATTGGCCTACTTATTTGGTCAAGGGCATGCGCAATTTCTGTTATGGATAATTGAGGTTTTATTTTTAACTACCACAGTGATATTACTTTATAAAATACTTAATTATTTATTGAAAAATAGTTATTTAGTTTGTTTAACAATTTGGCTCTCGCTAGGACTCTTTATTGAGTTATTTGCAGGTGGTAATTTTTCTGAAGAATATGCGTTACCATTTATATTAGTAGCACTGTACGGCTTAATTAAATATTTAAATGATGATCTAGAAAATCATCGGAAGCTAAGTCTGTTTTTAGTCGGTTTTAGCGGTAGTGTTGTTTTGTTTATTCGTGCCAATATGATTGCTATTTGGTGTATTTTCGGATTAGTCTTGTTAATCAATTTGTTAACTAGTAAAAATAGACGGGGAAGCGATTTATTGATACCAATCCTTGGAGGATTATTTGGTATCTGTCTTTTTACATTAATTGCATTTATGAGTTCATCAACTTCAGAAATGATCAAACAAGCTTTTATTGCGAATATTAAATATGCAGATTCTACATTGCTTGATAAGCGCGTTGCTACACAGTACTTTATAGATTTTTTAATAAAATATGGATTAATAGCATTAGTTATAAGTGGTATTGTGGTTAAAATAAGCCGGTATACTGAGTTAACAATTAAGCAAAAGAAAACATTTATTTGGTTGATAGGGTACTTCATTGTTAATTGGCTTACAGTAGTAGCTTCAGGTAGAAATTACCAACACTATCTAATAACACAAATACCTGCCATTCTTATTTTTGTTGGTTTTGCACTTGAAGAGCTAATAGGGAAAAAGACAAATAAATGGCACTATCTACTTGTAATAGCAATTTTAATGATGAGTATTCAAGGACACGCCCTGTATGAACAAGGGAAAACAGCATTGGTTGTTAATAACTCGAAACAATTTGAAACCAATAGAGGTATCAAGAGGGTTTCAAATTATATTAAACAACACTCAACAAATAGGGATAGTATATATGTGCATAATTTAGATGCAAATATATACTTAGAGAGTAACAGAGTGTCCAATTCTAGATTTTTTGTTTTACCTTCGTTAGATTATCAAAAATTCCCTAAGATATCAAAGGAATTTAGAGATAGTTTTATTAAACGAAAGCCAAGATTCATAGTAGTTTCCAATAGTATTAGTCAGCAACCTGATTTTAGATTTAACGGTTTCATTAAAGCGCTATGTGATCATCAATATAAGCGGGTTTATGTTGATACTAGTGGTTTATCTGTTTTTGAATTAAAATAATTTAATTGCTAAAGGAATGAACTAAGTGAAAATACTTATTGTAAGTCAGAATTTTTATCCGGATGAATTTAAGATAAACGATATAGCGACATCATTTGTAAAATCTGGGCATAAAGTGACAGTTTTAACCGGATTAGGAGATTATAGTACCGGTAAAGTTCCTAAGCGTTATCGCTTATTTAAAAATAGAAACGAGCAATTAAATGGCGTTAAGATACATCGTGTACGCGCAATCGCACGGCGAACGGGGCCGATTTTTAGATCATTGAATTATATGTCGTTTGCAATTAATGGCTGGTTCTGGGGAAAATGGCAGAGACAAAAATTCGATATTGTCTATGTATATATGATTTCACCAGTTACAATGGGGATACCAGCAATGGCTGTAGCTAAGAAGCAACATATTCCGTTAGCTATTTACAATCTTGATTTATGGCCAGAGTCTGTTAAGGCGATGAGAATAAATGAAAATAATATAGCCTTTCCGATTATTCATAAAATGAGTCGAAGTATATATAAAGCGGCAGACACAATTGCAGTTAGTTCAGTACCGTTTATCGATTATTTAGAAAAAGTTAATCAGATAGCTAGTGAACGAGTTCGATTTATTCCACAATATGCGGATGAACAGACCGACATTCAAGATGATAAGGCTATTATTAAAAATAAAGCTAAAAATAACTTTGTCTTTACTGGGAATATCGGATTGGTTCAAGATATTGAAACGATTGTTGATGCTGTCGCAGCCTTAAAAAAACGTGGCGTACAAAGCACGACTATTCGGATTCATTTAGTTGGAGATGGCAGTCAGTTACAAGCTATTAAGGATATGGTGTTAAAGATGGCCCTGACAGATTACATTATCTTTTATGGAAGACAGCCTAGTTCGCATATGGCTTATTTTTATAAGGAAGCAGACGCGTGTTTGTTGACATTAAAAAATGAGAATATGATTGGAGCAACCATTCCAGCTAAACTTCAGGGATATATGGCTGCACATAAACCAGTTATTGCGGCGATTGATGGTGATGCTAAGCGAGTTATTATGGAATCGAAGTGCGGTTTTCAAACAACAGCCAGTGATGCGCAAGGATTAGCTGATATTTTATTAAATTTTATGAAACTTACTGGCCCAGAGCGTGACGAACTTGGTGAAAATGGGTATAATTATTTTGAAAAGCATTTTACGAAACAGAGATTTATGATGGATACAGAGCAGTGGTTATTGAATGCTATAGATGAAAGAGGAGATAAATAATGGCAAACGATTTTTTTAAAGATAAGGTTTTATTAATTACGGGTGGAACAGGTTCTTTTGGTAATGCTGTATTACGGCGCTTTTTAGATTCTGATTTGAAGGAAATTCGTATCTTTTCACGTGATGAAAAGAAACAAGATGATATGCGTCGTAAATTTCAAAATGATAAGATCAAATATTATATTGGAGATGTACGCGACCGTGATAGCATCAGTCAAGTAATGCCTGGTGTTGATTATGTATTCCATGCAGCAGCTATTAAAGAAGTACCTTCTGCCGAATTCTTCCCAATGGAAGCTGTTAAAACGAATATTATCGGAACGGATAATATTTTGACAAGTGCTATTGCAAATAAAGTAAAAAAAGTCGTTTGTTTATCAACTGATAAAGCATCATATCCAATTAATGCTATGGGAATCTCTAAAGCGATGATGGAACATGTTTTTATTGCAAAATCTAGAAATATTGATCCAGAAGAAACGTTAATTAGTGGAACGCGTTATGGGAATGTTATGGCTTCTCGTGGAAGTGTTATTCCATTGTTTATTAACCAATTAAAAGCAGGCAACCCCATTACAATTACAGAAGGCTCAATGACAAGATTTATGATGAATCTTGATGAAGCTGTTGATCTTGTTATGTACGCATTCCAAAATGCACAACAAGGTGATATTATGGTTCAAAAAGCACCGGCAGCAACAATCAATACACTAGCTGAGGCTATTCAAGACTTATTCGGTAGTGAAGCGCCTATCCAACATATCGGGATGAGACATGCAGAAAAGATGTATGAAACTTTATTGACCAAAGAAGAAGCCGCTAGAGCTGAGGATATGGGAGAATTTTATCGTATTCCATCAGATCGCAGAGATTTGAACTATGAAAAGTATTTTGCGGAAGGTGACCAAAAAGCAGTTGATATTGAAGAATACAACTCAGATAATACTAATCGGTTATCTGTTGAAGAGATGAAAGCTAAATTATTAGAATTACAATTAGTACAAGATGAGTTAAAGAAATGGAATGATAAAAAATAATGAAGATATTAGTTACAGGTTCTAAGGGATTTGTAGGCCGTAATTTGATAACACAACTTAATAACGAAGACTATCAAGATATTGTTGAGTTCAATCGAGAAGATACGCTATCTAGCCTAGAATCTCAATTAGAAAACGTTGATTTTATCTTCCATTTGGCAGGTGTTAATAGACCTAAAGATAACACCGAGTTTTATGTTGGAAATACTGATTTAACAACGCAATTAATCGAATTATTAAAAGCTAAAAAAATGAGAACGCCAATTATTTACACATCATCAATTCAAGCTGCATTGGATAATGATTATGGTAAGAGTAAAAAGATGGCTGAGGATCAGTTATTCGAATATGCCCAAACACAGTCTACACCAGTTTATATTTACCGACTTAGTAATTTATTTGGGAAGTGGTCTCGTCCTAATTATAATAGTGTTGTTGCAACGTTTGCACATAACTTGACACATAATATACCGTTACAAATTAATGATCCCGATGTGACTCTTAATCTAAATTATATTGATAACGTCATTGGTGATTTTATAAGAACAATGAAAAATGGCCATCCCACAAAAGAGGGACAATACTGTGTTGTTCCAGAGAGTTATGAAATAACCGTTGGCGAATTAGCGGGTAAATTACAGAAGTTTCATGATAATCGTGAAACATTAGTAATGCCTTCTTTAAAAGCGCAATTTGATCGTGATCTATATGGCACTTATTTAAGTTACTTACCGGAAGATCAATTCTCTTATTATTTAAAGAAAAATGAAGATAATCGTGGTTGGTTAGCTGAATTTATTAAATCTGAAGATAATGGGCAAATTTTCATTTCAACAACTAAACCTGGAATTACACGTGGAAATCATTGGCATCATACGAAGGTCGAGAAATTCTTGGTAATTCAGGGAACAGGTTTAATCGAGTTTCGACAAGTTGGAACCGATAAGATTCTAAAATATCCTGTGTCTGGTGATAAGCCAGAAGTGGTTGATATTCCAGTAGGTTATACACATAATATTAGCAATACTGGGGCAGAAACAATGATTACATTATTCTGGGCTTGTGAAATATTTGATCCTGAAAAACCAGATACGTATTATGAAGGAGTTTAAGATGAAAAAATTAAAAGTAATGACGGTTGTTGGCACGCGTCCTGAGATCATTCGTTTGTCAGCTGTTATGAATCGCTTGGACGAAGACGAAGCTATTGAACAAATTATTGTTCATACGGGACAAAATTATGATTATGAGTTAAATGAAGTATTTTTTGAGGACTTTCATTTACGTAAACCCGACTATTTCTTAGAAGCCGCACAGGGTAATGCAATTGAAACAGTTGGTAATATCTTAATTAAAATTGATCCGATATTAGAACAAGTACAACCTGATGCTTTTCTTGTTTTAGGAGATACTAATAGTTGCTTAGCAGCTATTGCTGCTAAGCGTCGTCATATTCCAATTTTCCATATGGAAGCTGGTAACCGTTGCTTTGATCAACGGGTACCAGAAGAAACTAACCGTAAAATTGTTGATCATACAGCAGATATCAACTTAACATATAGTGATATTGCTCGTGAATATTTGTTAAAGGAAGGCTTACCCGCAGATCAAGTAATTAAAACTGGGAGTCCGATGTTTGAAGTATTAGGAACACGTAAGAACGATATCGAAAAATCAGATATTTTAGAACGACTTTCCTTAGAAAAGGGACAATATTTTGTTGTTTCAGCACATCGAGAAGAAAATATTGGCTCAGAGACTAACTTTAATGACTTGGTTGCTAGTTTAAATGCAATTGCAGATATTTATCAATTACCGGTTATTGTTAGCACACATCCTCGTACACGTAAGATGATTGAAGAAAAAAACATTCAATTTAATCCACTAGTAAAAACAATGAAGCCAATGGATTTTAATGACTATAATAAGTTACAATTATATGCAAAGACAGTATTAAGTGACAGTGGTACGATTAGCGAAGAATCATCTATTCTAGGATTCAAAGCGCTAAATATTAGACAAGCACATGAACGACCTGAAGCAATGGAAGAAGCTTCTGTTATGATGGTTGGGTTAAACCAAGAACGTATTCTACAAGGATTGAAAGTTCTAGAAAGTCAAACACCTGATACTTTACGACATGTTGCTGATTATAGTATGCCTAATGTGTCCGAAAAAGTATTGCGAATTATCTTATCATATACTGACTATATTAACCGGCGTGTTTGGTTTAAGTCATAGTCTAATTAAGAAGCCTCTCTATTTTAAAGGGGCTTTCTTTTATATCTAATCCAATGATTAAGGAAATTAAAAATGAAAATACTACAGATTAATTCTGTTAACGGCGTGGGAAGTACAGGTCGGATTGCAGTTGAATTAGCTAAGCAACAGCTAAAAAGTGGTATGATACCCGTGATAGCATATGGACGTGGTACCGAATCCAGTGATTTGAGTATACCAACAATTAAAATTGGGGCTAGTCAATTTAATATCTATGAACATTTAGTCGAAGAACGTTTTTTTGATAATGGTGGATTTGCATCAAGACATGCGACTACACAGCTTATTAAAAGAATCGAGAAATTTAAACCTGATATTGTGCATTTGCATAATTTACATGGTTATTATCTTAATGTTGCGCTTTTATTTGAGTATTTAAGGAAAAGTGATTGTAAGGTTATATTAACGCTTCATGATTGTTGGCCATTTTCACCACAAAGCGCCTATATTGATCGAGATCAATCTGGGAAAGTACCTAACAAAGTTCAAAGTAAGTCGGAGTTTAATGAATATCCTAAAACTTACTGTCGTTTTAGAAGTCAGTCATTATATAATAAAAAGGTTGCAGCTTTCACAGAATTACCTAAAGAACGTTTTAAAATAGTTACGCCTTCAAACTGGCTAACAGATTTAGCAAAAGATTCATTTCTATGTAAATATCAGATTGAAACTATTCATAATGGGATTGATTTAAATCAATTTAAACCAACGACGGAAAATTATTTTGAAACGCATTATCAGTTAAAAAATAAAAAGATTATTCTAGGTGCAGCTAATATTTGGGAACCACGTAAAGGATTGGTATATTTCGATTATCTAGCCCAGAATTTACCAAGTAATTACCAAGTAGTAGTTGTTGGAAGAGATACCGATCAGCTACAGTCGGATAACATTCTTAAAATTCAACAAACCAATGATGTTTCTGAACTAGCTAATATTTATGCGAGTGCGGATTTATTTGTTAATCCAACAATGGCTGAGAATTTTCCAACCTCGAATATTGAAGCTCTTGCATCTGGGACGCCTGTTATTACATTTAATACAGGTGGGAGTCCCGAGAGTCTCAATATTGAAGTAGGTCGTGTTGTGCCGAAGGGGGATTCAGAAGCATTACTTCAGGCGTGTTTGGGGTTTGAGAAAACTGCAGAAGTTGTTACAGCTTGTGTTAAGCAAGCTCATAAATTTGATAAAGAAATTGCATATGATCGTTACATTGCGTTATACCAAACATGGAATGGAGAATAATTAAATGACTAATTATCTAGTAGTGGGTTCAGGCCTTTTTGGCGCAACCTTCGCATACGAAGCCGCAAAACGTGGTAACCACGTTAAGGTGATTGAAAAACGCGATCACATCGCTGGTAACATCTATACAAAAGAAGTTGATGGTATCCAAGTTCACCAATATGGTGCGCATATTTTCCATACAAGTAACAAGGAGATCTGGGAATATATCAACCAATTTGCTGAATTCAACCGTTATACGAATAGCCCAGTTGCTAACTATAAGGGTGAGATCTATAATTTGCCGTTCAATATGAATACTTTCAGCAAGTTATGGGGTGTTGTGACGCCTGATGAAGCTGCTGCTAAGATTGCTGAACAACGTCAAGTCTTGAACGATAAGAAGCCTGAAAATTTAGAAGAACAAGCTATTTCATTAATTGGGACAGATATCTATCAAAAATTAATCAAGGGCTATACTGAAAAGCAATGGGGCCAAAAGGCTACGGATTTACCAGCGTTCATTATCCGTCGTTTACCGGTTCGTTTAACCTACGATAACAACTATTTCAATGATACTTATCAAGGGATTCCAATTGGTGGTTATACACAAATCATTGAAAAAATGTTAGATAACGATTTAATCGAAGTCGAAACTGGTGTTGATTTCTTCGATAAGAAACAAGAATACATCGATCAATACGACAAGGTTATCTTTACAGGGATGATTGATCAATTCTTCGATTATCAATTAGGTGAATTAGAATACCGTAGTCTGCGCTTCGAAACAGAAGAAAAAGATGTTGATAACTACCAAGGAAATGCGGTTGTTAACTACACAGATGCCGAAACACCTTACACACGAATTATCGAACACAAGCACTTTGAATTCGGTAAAGGTGATAAGAATAAGACGATCGTTACGAAAGAATATCCAGCAGATTGGAAACGCGGCGACGAACCATATTACCCAATCAATAATGATAAGAATAACCGTTTATACAAAGCATATCGGGATCTTGCAGAAACAGAACCTAAAGTGGTCTTTGGTGGTCGTTTAGGCCAATATCGTTATTATGATATGCATCAAGTCATTCACGCAGCCTTACAAGTTGTGAAAGATGAATTAAAGGATTAATCAATGAAAATTATTAAAAATTATCTTTATAATGTGTTCTATCAGGTCTTTGTGTTATTAGTGCCACTAATAACGATGCCTTATATTGCCCGTGTTTTAGGACCAACTGGTGTTGGGATTAATTCATTTACCAATTCGAATACGCAGTATTTTATTTTAATTGGTAGTATTGGGGTTTCACTTTATGGTAATCGCCAGATTGCTTATTATCGAGATGACAAAGCGAAAACTTCTCAAATTTTTTGGGAAGTTTTTCTAATGAGAATGATTACGATTTTAGTAGCATTAGCAGCATTCTTTGTCTTCTTAGGAGTTGAGAAAGCTTATCACGAAGCATATCTAATGCAAGCAATTTTAATTGGTGCTGCAGCTTTTGATATTTCATGGTTCTTTATGGGCTTTGAGAATTTCAAGGTAACGGTTCTTAGAAATATTATCGTTAAGTTAATATCGTTAGCTTGTATTTTTATATTTGTTCGTGGTAAAGGTGATTTGACATTATACATCGCTGTCTTGTCAATTTCTCAATTAATCGGTAATATCACATTATTTCCTTATTTAAAACGATACATTAACTTACCAAATTGGCGAGAATTAAAAATTTGGCGTCATTTTAAACCTTCTTTAGTTTTATTTGTTCCCCAAATCGCAACTCAAGTTTATTTGATCCTTAATAAAACGATGGTTGGGAAGATGGTATCGGTTGAAGCAGCCGGCTTTTACGATAATTCCGATAAAATTATCAAGATGGTATTAGCGATTGTAACCGCAACGGGAACAGTGATGTTACCTCGAGTCGCTAATACATTTGCTAAGGGAGATCATGAACAGGTTAAAAAATACTTATATCAATCTTTTGATTTTGTGAGCGCCATTTCGATACCGATGATGTTTGGAATAGCGGCTATCGCGCCTAAATTTGCTACGATGTTTTTTGGACAAGCATTTGATGCAGTAGGACCACTAATGATGGTTGAATCGTTAGTAATATTATTTATTGCTTGGAGTAATGTATTAGGTGTTCAGTATTTAATGCCAACAGGTCATAATAAAGAGTTTACAGTATCTGTTACAATCGGAGCAGTTGTTAATATTATTTTGAATATTCCGATGATTTTATGGTTAGGAACTTTAGGTGCTATGATTTCAACAGTATTATCTGAACTGAGTGTCACTAGTTACCAATTATATATCGTAAAAGATGATCTAAACTTACGTGAAATGTTGCAAGAGTTTTGGAAATATTTGTTAAGTGGTCTGATAATGTTTGTTGTCGTTCTAACAATGAATTTAAAATTATCGTTTAATATGACGCAATTAATTATTCAAGCGGTGATCGGAATAATTATCTATTGTAGTATTTTATGGATAACAAGACCAAGAATCTTAAATTATTTAAAGAAATAAAAAAACTCACAGTTTTAGTTAGATGCGTTTTTAAACGCTTGAACTATAACTGTGAGTTTTTTAATGCAATTAACTAATGACTTCTAAAGCCCATTTACGTGCATTGTAAACACTTTCGAATTGAGCAGAGTTAATCCAGTATTGACCATCAATTGGATCACTGACATGATAGGCACCAGCTCTATAACCATCCACTAAAACAGCATGGTTATTATTAGTACCTCTGCCCCACCAATATTGTTGATAAATTGGTTTTTTAAAATGAATCGTAACGTAAGCAACGACGGGATGTAATTGATTTAAGCTATCTTTAATTTGAGTTGTAGAACTACCTGATATATTGCGAACATTACCGTATGCTTTTGCCCAGTTAGTTAATGGTGCAGGGAAAATAGCTTCAAAAGCACCAGGTCTACTGTAGTAAGGCGAACCACCAAAACCATGATTAGGATTTAAGTCAGTTGCAATAGGCATAGTTCGAAGAAAGGATGGGAAGGTATAACCCTTTAAGCGCCCTTTATCGCGAAGACCCATATATAAAGAGGCAGCTTCACAACCGTTAGGTGCGCCGGCTGCATATTGATTGATATAGCCGGTTTTCATTAACACTTCACCATAGGCTGCAAAAGCGCGTGTATTCATCCAGTAATAACGGTCGCCGTATTTAAAGTTATAGTAGTACTCACCATTGCTAACCTTATATTTAGCAACGGCTCGGACGACTTTCCCCTTAACCTGTGAGCCACTAATTAGATATTTGGCACCTGGAAGAGGAGAAGGGGTATTGAAACCACCATAATTCCCTAGGTTAACAATTAAATTAAGATTGACTGTTTGTTTTGAAACAATTGATGCGACATCAGTAAATGCACGTGTATTAGTCCAGTAATAACGATCACCAAACTTAAAGTTGTAATACCATTCACCGTTGCTGACCTTATACTTAGCGACGATATGAACAACATTGCCACTCAATTGACTGCCACTAATTAAGTATTTAGCGCCAGGGATTGGGGATGGCGTATTGAATCCGCCATAATTATTTGCTGTAATTCGAGCATCCTTATTGACTGATTCTTTGGCCACTATTTTAAATGTTGGCGCTACATTACTAAAAGCACGGACGTCCATCCAATAATAGCGATTACCGTATTTAAAGTTATAATAAGCAGTTCCATCACTCAATTTATACATCGCTACTGCGGTCACTTGATGACCGTTAAGTTGACTGCCCGCAATAAGATTTTTAGCACCATCTAAAGTAGCTGGTGTGTTAAAACCAGCATAGTTACTAGTAGTCACTTTGACTGGTTTATTAAGTGATTGTTTGGTTGTAATTTTAACCGTATTAACGTCAGTGAAGGCGCGAACGTCCATCCAATAGTAACGACTACCATATTTAAAGTTATAATAAGCAGTCCCATCACTCAATTTATACATCGCTACTGCGGTCACTTGGTGACCGTTAAGTTGACTGCCCGTAATAAGGTTTTTAGCACCATCTAAAGTAGCTGGTGTGTTAAAACCAGCATAGTTACTGGTAGTCACTTTGACTGGTTTGTTAAGGGATTGTTTCGTTGTAATTCTTACCGTATTAACGTCAGTGAAGGCGCGAACGTCCATCCAATAATAGCGATTACCGTATTTAAAGTTATAATAAGCAGTCCCATCACTCAATTTATACATCGCTACTGCGGTCACTTGATGACCGTTAAGTTGACTGCCCGCAATAAGGTTTTTAGCACCATCTAAAGTAGCTGGTGTGTTAAAACCAGCATAGTTACTGGTAGTCACTTTGACCGGTTTATTAAGTGATTGTTTGTTAACAATCATTACAGTACTTTTAGTAGCTACACTTACAGCTGGCACTTCTGTAAATGCACGCGAATCCATCCAGTAATACTGATCCCCATACTTAAAATTATAATAAGAAGTACCATCGCTAACCTTATACAATGCAACAACTCGTACATTTTGACCGTTAACTTTATCTCCTGCTAATAAGCTCTTAGCATCAGGTAAAGTTGCTGGTGCGCTAAAACCTGCGTATACATTCGTTGTAATTTGCATATTCTTGGCTACATTTAATTTCTGTTGAATCGTAACCGGAGCCGATGTAGCCCCATGAACATCATTGATTAACAATGAGCTCGCTGAAACTGATGTTGCAAGTCCTAAAGCAATTAAAAGTGCTTGATAAGACTTTCTCATTAAAATCCCCCCCAAAAAAGTATTTATACTTAAGCCCCCTTAGTATATACTGTAGATAGTTCTAATAGCAAGCATATTTTTATAGTACTATAATTTTATTTAGGGGGATATTATGAAGTATAATGGAAAATTTTTAGGCTTACTATGCGTTACAGCACTTGCTACAACCTTAGTTAATCCTATCGTAGCATCAGCTAACGAACTATCAGAAAGTCATTCTACTGTTAGTTCTCAAAGTAGTTCAATTATTAGTGACACAAAAAGTATCCAAGATAGTTCAATAAGCCAAAGCAACAGCACTAATACTAACAAGGAACAAGAAACAAAAATTAATTCGGTTAAAACTCAGCAAAACCAAAATAAGTACTTACAAACTAAGACGAATTCTTATGCTGGCTATTTATTAGAAGACATCATTTCTGGTAAACAAAATGCTGTTATTAACGGCACTACCTTATCTGGTAAGTCTCTGCACATTATTAACTTATATCAGTTTCAAGATGGCAGTACTTTCTATGAATACGAACTTAACGGTAATAAGTATCTAACAGATACAAATGCTTTTAAAGAAATTAAAGTCACTGATAGTAAGCTCAACAATAAAGTAACGATTGTTAACAAACAATCACTTAATAAACCGGTCAAAGTGACTACCAGTAACTATGCTGGTTTTAACACACCAGCTACTTTAGATGGTGCTAAAAACCTTATTGCGGGCAGTCAACTTAACGGTCATCAAGTGACCGCAGTAGCGATGTATAAATTGAGTGATGGGACTGCTTATTATAACTTTAAATACGGTAATCGCTATTATTGGATGGACGTTCGCGCCTTCACTGACGTTAATACGGTAAGAATTACAACGAAACAATCCCTTAACAAACCAGTCAAAGTGACTACCAGTAACTATGCTGGTTTTAACACACCAGCTACTTTAGATGGTGCTAAAAACCTTATTACGGGCAGTCAACTTAACGGTCACCAAGTGACCGCAGTAGCGATGTATAAATTGAGTGATGGGACTGCTTATTATAACTTTAAATATGGTAGTCGTTACTATTGGATGGACGTTCGCGCCTTCACTGACGTTAATACGGTTAAAATTACAACCAAACAATCACTTAATAAACCAGTCAAAGTGACTACTAGTAACTATGCTGGTTTTAACACACCAGCTACTTTAGATGGTGCTAAAAATCTTATTGCGGGCAGTCAACTTAACGGTCATCAAGTGACCGCAGTAGCGATGTATAAATTGAGTGATGGAACTGCTTATTATAACTTTAAATACGGTAATCGCTATTATTGGATGGACGTCCGTGCTTTTAGTAATGTAGCGCCAACATTTAAAATAGTGGCCAAAGAATCAGTCAATAAGGATGCTCGAATTACAGCAAATAATTATGGCGGATTCAATACGCCATCCCCAATCCCTGGCGCTAAATACTTAATTAGTGGCAGTCAATTGAGTGGCAATGTTGTTCATATCGTCGCTAAGTATAAGGTCAGCAACGGTGAATGGTATTACAACTTTAAGTTTGGTGATCGTTATTACTGGACTAATACACGTGCATTTACTGATGTCGCATCAATTGTTTCAAAGGAATCGGTACACATGTCCGCTAAAATCACCGCTAATAACTATGGTGGATTTAACACGCCGTCACCACTCTATGGCGCTAAGTACTTACTTTCAGGGAAAACGGTTGTTAATAAAACAGTTTCCGTAGTTGCTAGATACAAAGTTAGCAACGGCGAATATTATTATAATTTTAAATATGGCAACCGTTATTACTGGATGAATACACGCGCTTTTTCTTATTATCAAAATCCATCACAGTATCTACAAATATCAGATACTCAAATTAAACCTGCCGGGCCAACACCTTATAATATTTCATATGATTATGAGGGTGTTAAGGTTTGGTTAACGCAACGAAAACTAGGCTTATCTGCAGATGGTCATTACGGACCAGCTACTGTTAGCGCAGTAAAGAGATTCCAAAGAAACCACGGTTTAAAAGCAGATGGTATTTTGAATTTAACAACATGGAATAAGTTAGGTTATTCAACAGGTGCATGGAATCAAATTGATTCATACATTAGTCCGTTAAAAGTACATCTAACAAATTCTAGAAGTGAACATATTGAAGCTATGATTAATACAGCTTATCAATATATGAATAGACCGTATATTGTCGGAGCATCGTCAACGCCGGCATATGGGGTTGATTGTAGTGGCTTAACGATGCAGGCGTTATACTCTGCAGGAATTAACCCACTTCCATCATCTTCTTATATTCATGCGCATCCAGGGCATGAATGGGAATCACGTGTTTTATTTGCTAACTCAAAGTTAAAGAAGGTTAGTTATGGTCAACGGCAACGTGGAGATTTAATTTTCTATCGCAGTCCATATGACAATAAGATTTGGCATGTTGCTATTTATCTAGGAAATGATCAAGTGATTGAATCATGGCCACCATGTGTAATGGTCCAACCAATCAAAAATAGTCAACGTTCTTGGATTGCTGGTGTCGGTCGTCCGTTTGTTTAAGAAAAATATTTAGGGTACGAAAAAGGCTAGGATTATTAATCCTAGCCTTTTTAATGTTATCTTTTATTTAAAAATTCAACAGTGGGCTTAAAGAAAAGACCTTGGTTAAATCCCTTTAGAAGAATTCGCTCTTTCTGCCATTTAAAGTCAACAGATTTGAACGGTAAGGTTAGCATAAGAAGTAACAAACTTACTTTATATCTAAGATAACCTTTGTGGCCATCACGTCGTTCAATATACATTTTATTTCTAAAACTGTACGTATAGCGACCTAAACGGTTAACATCAGTTTCTTCTAAGAATTTAACACCCTGATTTTTTGCCATTTCATGATCAACTAAGCTGTCAGTCACTAAATAGCTGGGATATCTTTTTGAAATTCTAGATGAAAATTCTAAGTCATCACTCCAAATAAAGAATTCTTTGATTGGGAGTCCTAATTCTGAAACAACTTTTCTAGAAGTCATAAAAGAAACAAAGGTGCCGGTTTTAATACCAACAAGGTTATCGGCAACACGATCGTTCCAATCGGAAGTTGTTTCCGGGACGTTCATTAAAGCGGCGTGGCCATCCGTCCAACGTGTATTGCTAACTAAGAATCCAAAATTATCGGCTAATCTATTGTGTGCAGCATCTAATAATGTTGTTAATGAATTCTTACGAGGCATTGTATCATCATCCATAACCCAAGCGTAGTCAATAACTGGGTTATCAAAGGCGGTTTTAATACCATGACTAAAGCCACCAGCACCACCAATATTTTTTGTAAGTCTTTGATAGTTAATTTTTGGGTTATTAGCTGCTAAGGAAGTCATATATGTTTCAGTATCATCCGTACTTGCATTATCAACAATAATAATTTCTTCAATAGTTGTATCTTGGTTAAGTAAGTGTTCGATATTCTTTGACAAGAAAGCTACCTTATTAAAGGTAACGACAATAGCGGCTACTTTTAACTCATTAGTCATTATTTAACTCCTAAATCATGTTTTATCTTAGTTGTTGAAATCCCTGAGGTTCGATCTAAGTAAATCACTTTACAGTAGTCACTTAAAAAATCGAATTTACCTTTCCAATCATCACCCATTACAAAGATATCAATATCGTATTTCTGAACATCCAATTTTTTTTGTTCCCAGTCTTCTTCTGGAATTACTTGATCAACATATTTAATTGCTTCTAAAATATATTTACGATCCTCAAAAGAATAGTAAGCTTTTTTATTTTTAAGGGCATTGAACTCATCAGTTGAAACACCAACAATTAATTCATCGCCAAGTGCTTTTGCACGTTTTAATAAATTAATGTGACCTCGATGTAGTAAATCAAATGTACCGTATGTTAAAATTTTAGTCATTTTAAACCCTCGCTTTATTTTAATAAGCCAATTTTTTTCAAGAGCGTTGCACTATTATTACCAGCAGTGTCATATCGATTAAATAACTTATTTTTTTTGATGAAATCTTCATGTAATTCTTCAGATTCAACGTTTTTAATAAATGATTCGAAATCTGATAAGTTACTGATTTTAAAACCTGTAAAATTATCAGCAACTTCATCAGAGGTAAAGCCTCTTTTTTCTGAATAACTAGATTCATCAAATTGAAAAATACCAATTGGTTTTTCCATTAGTAGATAGTCAAAATAGACAGAAGAATAATCTGTCACTAAACCGATTGTGTGTCGTAAAAAATCATTAACTTCAATATGAAGAGCGTTGAAGCCATCACTATTGAGAAGCTTAATATTCTTAAATTTAGGTAACGTGGTCAGTTGTTCATTTAATGTATCCATTGGATGTAACTTGATAATTAGATTTTTTTTGTTTGTTATTAATGCCTGATCTAGTTCTATTAAATCAGAGATATTAAGCCCACCAATATTTTGATCCGTTTGAACACCATCTACTCGAATATCACCGACTGCACTTTGTCGATAAGTCGGTAACCAAGCGATAAGTGGATAATCATTGTTAAATAATTGGGTGATTTGTGGGTTAATACGATTTTTAAAGAATAAGTCATTACGTGGTAAGCCAACTTTGACAATTTGATTATCATTGATTTCAAAGGATTCGGCAATAACAGCGTCAAAAACTGGTGCTGTTGAAACTGTATAACTTATTTTAAATTTAACAGGGTTACCGGAGAGACGGCCAATTTTTTTTAATGGCATACCATGCCATAGATTGACTTTCTTTTGCCAAGGCAGTAACGGGAATTGCTCAAACATGCCATGTGTCCCAAAAGAATAGTTAGCAGTTAGATAATGAAAAAGGCCAGAAAGTGATTTTTTAGGAACTAACGTTACTTGATCGCTGCGAGATCCTAGATAATAAGCTAGTTTTTCTTTGATGTCATCTAAGTTAGTCATATCATTAACAAGCCAATAACATTTAACCGGTAATTCTTGGTTAATGACCTCTGTCAATACGATTAGTGTATTATCTGAAACTTCTGGGAAGCTGGAAAATACTAATTTCATTTTAACTCCTTTTTCTGCTATAATATGCTAGTATTATACCGGTTTTTAACATTTTCAGCAACTTAATAAGAAGGAGAGTCTTATGCTTTTAACAAATCTAATTAGTTCTAAAAAGAAAATATTTGCTACGACACTAATGGCATTAGTTTTTATTTTTTCACAGGCAACGATTGGTATCTCGACTAGTGGTGCAGCTAACGGAACGGCAAAGATTTTTATAATTGAGTTCGTTATTTTTGCCATCGGATTATATACTGTGTTTTGGCGATTAATTATTAAGAGAGAATTATCGAAATCTTCAATTTGGGTCAAATATTACTTTACCCTTCTTTTTACCTTTGGCATATTCTATATCGCAACATTTATTTATCGGTATATGACGCATATGACTTTGGTTAGTAGCTTTCTATTAGCACGAATTATTATTGAAGTTTGTATTGTTGCGATTTCGCTCGCGTATTTTAAAATCAAATTTCAAGAAATATTTACGGCATTATTATTAGGAAACCTAGTTTCGGTTTTATTCCAATATGGTATTATCTTTTTTGGGGTAGGTGAAATTAGACTTGGAAATCATAATTTACTAGGTAATAGTATTACGAGTTATATCTGCCTACTAATGTTTTATCCAGTATTGGTTTATTGTATTTCACGAAAAAAGGATATCTTCTACACAGTAACAACATGGAGCTTATTAGCACTCAGCATTCCGACCTTACTATTAGCTGGATCAAGAATTGCTTTTTCTGTTGGAATGTTTGAGATTGTAATTTCTTTGATTGCAGTTATCTTACTTAAAAAAATTGAGTTGAAGAAGTTCTGGCAACTTTTAGGAATATTTGTAGGTATTATCGTAGTTTCGTTGGGGTTGGTTGGAATATTGGCAAGTCCTGTTAATAAACAAAATTTAGTACGTTCTGTTGACGTCCCTGTTAATGTATACAATAAGGTTGTGCCGAATGCTATGAAATTTGATGTGCATGGTTTATTCGCACCTAAGAATTTAAGCAAAGCAGAAAAGAAAAAAGAGAATAAGAAAAAACGAGCAGAAGATGCTGAAAAGAGTATTAAGTTAAGTAACTATATGCGGATTATTATTAACGATAAGTCGAAAAAACAAATTAATGCAAATCCACGTAATTTCTTAGTTGGAATTGGCATGTCTTCCGTCTACACAAAAAATTGGGGTTATCAGAAGCCGCATAATTTAGTACTACTATACCTATTACCATTTGGTTTAATTGGAACGATTATTTGTTATTTGATTTTACTAGGACCAATTTTGTTACTGTTTATTGAACGTATCAACTTAACTAAGACGGCATTAGTAATGATGTTATTGACGTACTTCCCAACATTAGTGGTTAGTCTAAATCAACCAACATTGGGTACCTTAATTACTTGTCTATCGATTATTACCTTGGCAACAGCCACTACTTTGATGGATAAGGATTAATTATGATTTTTTCTGAAAAGGATGCCGATGTTTAGCGGCATCCTTTTTATTAGCCCACAAAGTTTAAATGACGGTACTATTTTTTGATTGCTTGTTTTATTTTATGATATAGTTATACCAAATATATCTCTAATTAGGAGTGCGACATGCAAAAATTATATCCTGATGATAGTTTGTTGTTACATACAGACTTGTATCAGCTCAATATGATGTTAACTTATTTTAAAAAGGGACTCCATAATCGGACAGCGGTTTTCGAATGCTATTTCAGAAAACTACCTTTTGAAAATGGGTATGCTATTTTTGCTGGCTTGGAACATATCGTTAATTATCTTGAGAATCTCCGCTTTACCGAGAGCGATTTAGCTTATTTACGGGATGAAGTCGGTTATCCTGAAGATTTTTTGACGTATCTAGCAGAATTAGATTTTGATTTAACGGTTCGTTCAGCAGTTGAAGGCGAATTGGTCTTTGGCAATGAACCAATCATGCAAGTAGAAGGCCCACTCGCCCAATGCCAATTGATTGAAACGGCGCTATTAAATATTGTCAATTACCAAACATTGATTGCAACTAAAGCAGCACGAATCAAATCAGTGGTCGGCAAGGATCCCGTCTTAGAATTCGGAACGCGCCGGGCCCAAGAAATGGACGCTGCTTTATGGGGCACACGCGCTGCTTATATCGGTGGCTTTGATGCAACCAGTAATGTGCGAGCTTCCAAAATTTTCGGGATTCCAGCAAGCGGGACGCACGCACATTCTTTAGTCCAAGCTTACCGTAACGATTACGAAGCCTTCCGGGCCTACGCTGAAACGCATCGGGACTGTGTCTTCCTTGTGGATACTTATGATACTTTGAAAAGTGGTGTGCCGAGTGCGATTCGAGTTGCGCGCGAATTCGGCAGTCGGATTAATTTCCAAGGCGTGCGGATTGATAGTGGTGATATGGCTTATATTTCTAAGCGTGTGCGCCAACAATTGGATGAAGCAGGCTTCACGGACGCTAAAATTTATGCTTCTAACGATTTAGATGAAAAGACAATCCAAAACTTGAAGATGCAAGAAGCTAAAATCGATGTTTGGGGCGTTGGGACGAAGTTAATTACTGCTTATGACCAACCAGCCTTGGGCGCGGTTTATAAGCTCGTTTCAATTGAAAATTCAGATGGCAAGATGGTCGACACGATTAAATTATCAAGTAATGCTGAAAAAGTCTCAACACCAGGCCGCAAGCAAGTTTGGCGAATTACCAAACAAGTTGACGGTAAATCAGAAGGGGACTACATCACGTTATGGGATGAAGATCCACTTGAACAAGATACGATTTACATGTTCCACCCTAATTACACGTACATCAATAAGACCGTGACCGACTTCAATGCCCGACCAATTTTACGGACTATTTTTGAAAATGGTAAACGGGTCTATACGTTGCCTGAATTAGCGGCGATTAAGAAGTTCTGTGCTGAAAACCTTGATTCACTCTGGGATGAATACAAACGGGACTTGAATCCACAAGATTATCCAGTCGATTTATCACAACGGACTTGGGATAATAAGATGAATTCAATTCGCAAAGTCAGAGAAGACGTTAATTTAATGCACTAGAATCGATTATTTTTGAAGGAGTATCTGGCAAATGAACGCTTTACAAGCAGAAATTATTGCAGCCTTAAAAACACAACCAACGATTGACCCCGCCAAAGAGATCCGCCGCTCGGTTGATTTTATGAAGGCTTATCTAAAGAAAAATACATTTTTAAAAACCTATGTCTTAGGCATTTCAGGCGGCCAAGATTCAACTTTAGTGGGCGCACTTGCTGAAAAAGTCATGCAAGAAATGCGGGCTGAAACTGGCGATGAAAATTATCAATTTATCGCAGTGCGGTTACCTTATGGGGAACAAGCTGATGAATCGGATGCGATGGCCGCAATTGAATTTATGGCAGCTGATCAAGTCAAACGGGTCAATATTAAGGGCTCAGTGGATGCAATGGTCCAATCCCTTGCGGAAACCGGTGTAGTCGTTAGTGACTTCAATAAGGGTAATATTAAAGCCCGCGTGCGGATGATTGTGCAATATGGGATCGCTGGTGAAAATAGCGGTGCTGTTTTAGGAACGGATCATTCCGCCGAATCCATCACTGGTTTTTATACGAAGTTTGGTGATGGCGGCGCAGATTTAGTGCCAATCTTCAGACTCAATAAGCGTCAAGGCAAGGCCATGTTAGCCGAACTCGGTGCGCCTAAACACCTCTATGAAAAAGTACCAACGGCGGATCTTGAAGAAGACCGTCCAGCATTACCAGATGAATTAGCATTGGGCGTCACATACGATCAAATTGACGACTATTTAGAAGGTCGTCAGGTCAGTGAAGAAGCCGCAACGAAGATTGAAAACTGGTACAAGAAAACGGCCCACAAGCGTCATTTACCAATAACAATCTACGATACGTTCTGGCAATAAAACAGAGTGCGTTTGAAATGGTTTGACTTTGAGCATTAGCACAGCTCGGCGAACAACTGCTTACAGCAGTTGTTTGACGAGTGACGCTAAGCGCAGAAGTCAGTTTCAAAAAGCACGTTTAAAAAAACAGAGTGCGTTGTCAGTGGTTAGCTTTTGAGCATTTGCAGAACTTAGCGAATTGGTGATGAAATCACCGGTTTGATAAGTTTAGCCTTCGAGCCTAGTTTCGTGAGCCAATTTAGTTATTAAAATAATTATTTACTTGCCTTTTAGATTGGTTATACCTTATAATGAGGTTAACGATAAGGGAGTAACTGGCAGCTTGTCTGCGATAACGCCACCAACAAGGCAATATTCTGGTGTTATCTTAATTAGTGAGACTTATAGGGATTTTTAGAATTCCTGTAGGTCTCTTTTTTTACCCCCAAAATCAAATTTATAGGAGGCAAGGTAATGGTAGATAAACAAACCACATTTTTTACACAATCAACAGACGCAACACTTAAAGCGCTCGCAACAACGCCACAAGGTTTAACCCAAGAACAGGTTGAAAAACGTTTGGCAGAAAATGGTCGGAATCAATTGACTGAAAAGAAACGCAAAAGTTTAGCGATTCGTTTTTTAGAACAGTTCAAAGATTTTATGATTATTGTGTTATTAGTCGCAGCAATGATCGCGGGCTTTTTAGCACACGAATGGCCAGATGCGTTCATTATTTTAGCCGTGGTGATCCTAAATGCGATTTTTGGGGTTTTCCAAGAAGCAAAGGCTGAACAAGCAATTGACGCCTTAAAAGAAATGGCGACACCCGATGCGCACGTTCGTCGAGATGGTGAAATCGTGACGATTAAGAGTGAAGAACTCGTAGTTGGCGATATTGTGTTGTTAGAAGCAGGTGATATTGTACCAGCAGATCTTCGCTTACTTGAATCAGCTGCTTTGAAAATCGAAGAGTCTGCTTTAACGGGAGAATCGGTTCCGGTTGATAAGACTGTTGAAACGTTGACTGATCCAGAAAGTGGGATTGGTGATCGGACTAACATGGCGTTTATGAATAGTAACGTTACTTACGGTCGTGGCGTTGGGGTTGTAACGGGGACTGGGATGCAAACCGAAGTTGGTAAAATTGCTGGGATGCTCAACCAAGCCGACGAAACAACGACCCCATTACAGATGAACTTGAGCCAATTAGGTAAGAGTTTGACGATTATGATCTTGATTATTGCTGCAATTGTTTTCGTAGTGGGTTACTTACGCCACGCACAATCACCAATTAACATGTTATTAACCGCTATTTCGTTAGCGGTGGCAGCGATTCCGGAAGGCTTACCCGCAATTGTGACGATTATCCTCGCATTAGGAACGCAAAAGATGGTTAAAAGAAAGGCCATTGTTCGTAAGTTACCCGCTGTAGAAACACTGGGGAGCACTGATATTATTGCGTCTGATAAAACTGGGACGTTAACGATGAACCAAATGACCGTCGAAAAAATATTCACTAACAATCAATTACAAGATGCTGGTGCAACACTGCCAGCAGATAATTTGACGCTTAAAATCATGAACTTGGCCAATGATACTAAAATTAAAGCCGATGGGGACATGATTGGTGATCCGACCGAAACAGCGCTAATCGCGTATGGGCGCGATAAAGATTTTGATATTAACGCAGCCTTAGCAGCCGAACCACGGGTCGCTGAAGTACCATTTGATTCAGAGCGGAAGTTGATGACCACAATTCATCAACAAGCTGATGGTCAATTCTTAATGACCACGAAAGGCGCACCGGATGAATTGCTCAAACGCGTTACGCATTATATCGACGCACAAGGCGCTGTTCAACCGATGGACGATGCAGAGCGCCAATTATTATTAGACACGAACCATGGTTTGGCAAAACAAGCCTTGCGGGTCTTAGCGTTGGCTTATAAAGTCTTACCAAGTGTGCCAGCAACGGTTGATCCAACGATTGAAACTGATTTAATTTTCGCTGGCTTAGTTGGGATGATTGATCCTGAAAGACCAGAAGCAAAACAAGCTGTAACAGATGCGCATTCAGCTGGCATCCGGACCCTAATGATTACTGGGGATCACCGCGATACAGCCGAAGCAATCGCGCTTCGTTTAGGGATTATTACCCCAGAAGAAGATGCGGATGCCGCCGTTATTACTGGTGCTGAGTTAGACCAAATGGATGATCAAGAATTCGCTAAAAAAGTTACTCAATACGCCGTTTATGCGCGGGTTGCGCCTGAACATAAAGTACGAATTGTGAAAGCTTGGCAAAAACACGGTAAAGTCGTTGCGATGACTGGTGATGGTGTCAATGATGCGCCAGCCCTCAAATCAGCCGATATCGGTATTGGGATGGGGATCACCGGGACTGAAGTTTCTAAAGGGGCCAGTGATATGGTCTTAGCCGATGATAACTTCTCAACAATTGTGATTGCGGTTAAAGAAGGCCGGAAAGTCTTTGCTAATATCCAAAAATCAATCCAATATCTTTTATCAGCCAACTTGGGTGAAGTGTTAACCTTATTCATGATGACGGTTTTAGGTTGGCAAATTCTGCAACCAGTGCATATCTTGTGGATTAATTTAGTAACAGATACTTTTCCAGCGATTGCCTTGGGGGTTGAACCAACTGAACCAGGGATTATGAATCAAAAACCACGTGGGCGTAAATCAAACTTCTTCTCAGGCGGCGTGTTCCAAGCGATTATCTATCAAGGCCTATTAGAAGGTGGGATTACCTTAGCCGTTTATGCGTTAGCGATTACGTTCCCAGTGCATCAAGCAAGTGGCTTAGCCCATGCGGATGCCTTAACAATGGCGTATGCAACGTTAGGGATGATTCAACTTTTCCACGCATTCAACGTTAAATCAGTCCATCAATCAATCTTTACAGTTGGCTTCTTTAAGAATAAAGCCTTCAACTGGGCTGTTTTAGCTTCATTTATCTTATTAGCCGCAACAATCATGATTCCAGGTCTCAATGGCTTATTCCACGTCTCACACCTTGATTTATATCAATGGGGGATTGTACTAGCAGCTTCATTCATGCTAGTGGTCATCGTTGAAATCGTGAAGTTCTTCCAAAGAAGAGCTGCTAAATAATTTAAGAAAAGACCGTGATAAGCATCAGCTTATCGCGGTCTTTTTGAAGATTTTATTTGCAAGCCGATACTAGAATTAGTATACTGAAGCATAGGAAACTAGGAGGATTAACATGAATAAAACACAACAAAAGTTGGCTAAATACGGCCAAGCTGTTAACGATTTAATCGACAACACTGAAAAAGTGCAAGAAGGCATGAGCAAATATTTCGTCCCTTTAAAAGCGGCCGTTGCTGATGGTAAGTTAGCTGAAATGAGCGAACAAGATTACCAAAAGACAGCCCAAATCTTCAGAGACGGTGTGGATCAATACCACGAATTCTTAGCACAATTTAAGACGGCCGTTGCCCCAGCTCGTTTGATGGGGAACAACCAACGTTTAATCGGTGCTTACGCTGATTTCGTTCAAGGTTGCGAAGATTTAATTACAAGCATGCATGATGATCAAACAGTTGATATGCAAGCTTTTGCTGCTTCAGAAATGAACCAAGACAAAGCAACAGAACGAATTTCTAAGTATATCCAAAACATCTCAAAAATTGCTTAGATCAACTCATGACAGTTCCCAAGACGGGTGCTGTTTTTTTATTGAAGATAAAGGTAGGGACGCACATGACTGATATTCAACAACTTGTCACCAAACAACTGACGCAATATCGCCCACAACAAATTAACGCCGTGTTAACCTTATTGGATGAAGGTAACACCGTACCGTTTGTGGCGCGTTATCGTAAGGAACGAACGGGTAGTTTAGACGAAGTTCAAATTCGCGAAATCGAACATACCTTCCAATATTTAACAACGCTTGAAAAACGCAAGACCGATATTATTAAAAATATCGCCGAACAAGCTAAGTTAACGCCAGCTTTACAAAAGCAAATCGAAGCCGCTAGCCAATTACAAGTGCTTGAGGATTTATACCTGCCTTATAAGCAAAAACGGCGGACAAAGGCGACGATTGCTAAAGAAGCTGGATTAGAACCGTTTGCCAACCTAATCGCGCAATTACCGAACTTTTCAGAACAAGTCCTCCTGGAAAAAGCGGCTGATTATCTTAACCCAGACCAAAAAATTATCGATACAGATGCTGTTTTAGCGGGTGTGCACGAAATTATCGCTGAAAATATTAGTGAAACGGCGACTTTCCGGGATTGGACACGACAATACACCCGTCAAAACGGGCAAATTGTAAGTCAGGTAAAAGATGCCGACAGCGATGATAAGCAAGTTTATCAAATCTATTATGATTTCTCAGCACCGATTAATAAGATTGCGGAACATCAATATTTAGCGATTAATCGTGGCGAACACGAAGGTATCTTGAAGGTGAAGCTAGAAGTTGCCGAAAATATGATCGTTGGACATATTGCTCAAGCCGTTATTCATGGTCAAGACTCAGCTGCCGCCCAAATTGTTAAGACGGCCATTGAAGATGCCTATAAACGATTCATCGGTCCAGCTATTGAACGTGAATTACGGAAGCAGTTAAAAGAAAAGGCTGATCAACAAGCGATTGCTGTCTTTGGTGATAACTTAAAGCATCTTTTATTACAACCGCCTTTGAAAGGTAAAGTTGTTTTAGGCTTTGACCCAGCTTACCGGACAGGCTGTAAATTAGCCGTTGTTGATGGGACGGGGAAATTCCTAGATAAATTAGTAATCTATCCGCATAAACCGGCCGCAGCACCCAAACGAGCAGCAGCTGCCGATGAATTTAAGCAATTTCTTGAGAAGTATGATGTCGAAATGATTGCAATTGGTAATGGGACCGCTAGTCGTGAATCTGAAGAATTTGTAGCTTCAGTTTTAAAAACCATTTCCCGGGAAATATTTTACGTGATTGTCAACGAAGCAGGGGCCTCCGTTTATTCAGCAAGTGATACAGCGCGGGCTGAATTTCCAGATCTACACGTTGAAGAGCGGAGTGCGATTAGTATCGCACGGCGCTTACAAGATCCCTTAGCAGAATTGATTAAGATTGATCCACAAGCAGTCGGTGTCGGGCAATACCAACACGATGTTGCCCAAAAGGAATTGACGACGCAATTAGACACAGTTATTGAAGATGTTGTCAATAGCGTAGGGGTTAACTTGAACACCGCTAGTCCACAACTCTTGCAACATATTTCTGGGTTATCAGCGACGACTGCACAAAATATTGTCCAATACCGTAACGAAAATGGCTTATATCAAAAACGCAGTGAATTGAAGAAAGTGCCGCGCTTAGGCCCTAAGGCATTCGAACAAGCCGTTGGGTTCTTGCGAATCATCGGTGGCGATAACCCGTTAGACAATACGGATATTCATCCTGAAAGCTATCCAGTAGCCAAGGCGGTTTTAAAATCGTTGGGCTTAACCTTGAAGGCGCTTGGGACAACAGAATTATCAGCAGCAATTAAGTCATTAACAGTGACTGATTTGGCGACCGAATTAGCGGTCGGCTCTGAAACGCTTGAAGATATCTTAAGCGGATTACAAAAACCAGGTCGGGATTTGCGTGATCAAATGACAGCACCACTGTTACGGCATGATGTCCTAACGCTTGCTGATTTGAAACCGAATATGGCCCTAGAAGGAACTGTGCGGAATGTCATTGATTTCGGTGCTTTTGTGGATATCGGTGTTAAACATGATGGCTTAGTTCATATTTCGCAATTGGCCAATCACTTTGTTAAACATCCATCTGATGAAGTTTCAGTTGGTGATGTTGTTCAGGTTTGGGTCTTAAGCGTCGATCAAGAACGTGAACGAGTTCAATTGACGATGAAGGCGCCTAAAGCAACTGATTAATGATGACGGATCAAGAATTAACGCAACTCATCCAAAATATTTCAGTAACCACGTTTAATCGGCCGTTTAGCCACCAAGCAAACTTTAATCGGCGCCTAAAAACAACAGGGGGTCGGTATCATCTGCAAGACCACCATATCGATATTAACCCGTTGATGGTGGTCCAAGGGCAGGCTGTTTTAGAAGGCATCATTAAACATGAGCTGTGTCATTACCACCTGCATTTATTGCACCGTGGATACCGGCATCGTGATCAAGACTTTAAGCGGCTTTTACAACAGGTTGGTGGTGCACGTTTTGCACCACCGGTCACGCCTAAAAAGGCAGCACAAAAACGACTAGAATATCAATGCACCAAATGTGGTCAGTTGTATCAACGACAACGGCATATCAATACAACGCGTTATGTCTGTCGTCGCTGCCATGGCCATTTAAAATTGGTAAAAGAAATCTAAAAATGGAAGTGTGCGTTATAGAACACGTTAAGGCTACAAGTATGCTGAGATTAAAAACAGGACCTGAGACAAAAATAATTTTGTCTCAGGTCCTGTTTTTTTAAATTTGTCGGAGTGTTTGATTTTGCGTCACAAAGCCTAATTTTTGATAGAGTTGTAGGGCGGATTGGTTATTGCCCAAGACGGTTAGCTCCAAAAAGGCGAGTTGCTTTTCACTTTGCCAAGTACGAGCCTGTACTAATAATGCCGTCGCAAGGCCTTGGCGACGATAGTCTGGATGGACGTATAATGCAGTGACGTAGGCAAATTGATGACTGATAAAGAGATTGGAAGGACTGGTTTGTGCCGTGGTAACGTGGCAAAAGCTCGTTATCTGATCCTGATCGCGAGTGATATAGACGATTTGGCGGTTGTCTTCAACCATCATTTTCCAGGTAAAGAAATCAGGGCTACTCTTTTCTTGATAATTAGTTGGTTGAAGGGCGTGCATTTCGGACGTTAAAGCTTGATAAAGCGTCGTTAAAGCGCCAATATCGGTTAATTTAGCAGTTTCGATAAACATTTTTGGCCTCCGAGGCGAATTTTTGTTGACTTCAATTCAGGTTTCTCTTATACTAATGTACGTGGCTTAAAGTCATAAAGCAAGTATCGCGGGTGTGGCGGAATGGCAGACGCGCAAGATTAAGGATCTTGTCGGGAATTTTCCCGGTGGAAGTTCGAGTCTTCTCACCCGCATATGATAACAAGTTAAACGATACCGTTAGCGGTGTCGTTTTTTTGTGCCCTAATTAAGTTTGAGAATTGAATTCAATTTCGTAAATCGCTATAATGGGCAATAAGTTAATGGGAGAGGTAAATAGAGATGACACGTAATTCATCAGCGTATAAGATTAGCATTTTAGCGATTCTAACGGCATTGTTAATGATTCAGAGTTTTGTGCCGATGGTTGGTTATATTTATATTCTACCAGGGTTACCAGGGGTGACCACAATGCATTTAACCGTTATTATTGGGGCGATTATCTTAGGTACTCGTGGTGGGGCAACCCTAGGCGCAATCTGGGGAACATTATCCCTAATTCACGCCTATACAGCGCCAGTCGATGCCTTAACTTTATTGATCTTTCAAAATCCGGTAATCGCTATTCTACCGCGCTTGATGGTGGGGTTAGTGGCGGGATTATTGTATCAGCATTTACACAATACTAAAGCAGGTCAACGTGGCTCGATGGCGATCGCCGCTTTTTTTGGGACTATCGTTAATACGACGTTAGTCATTCTGTTGACATGGGCTTTTTACAGCCAACAAGCAGCCGGGATTTATAAAACGGACGTCAGTCACTTAATTATCGTGATGCTGAGTGCCGTAGCGATTAATGCCTTGATGGAAATAGCCCTAGCGGTGATTGTGACACCGTTTGTGGCCAAGCCATTATTAAGATTTAAGCGCGAATAAAAAGAGTCGGGACAAAAGTAATTTTTGTCCCGACTCTTTTTTAGTGGCTAGTCCAATTGTTTTTGAACCTTCTTAGCCTGTGCAGTGACCGTATTAATATTAACCTTAGCGATTTCGGCTTGTTGGTAAATAGCACTATAATATTGATTCAAGCGGTTGATAGGCGCTGCTAAATCATCCGCGTGTGCATCGGCCGATGTGTGATCGGCATAGAAGTCGGTTTCGGCTGTGGCAGCGGCGTCGTAGAAATTCGAAAGCGTTGTGTAATCAAGTGCGGATAGTTTCAAGCTTTGATTTAAATCCTTGATGAATTCAATGGGCAATTCGTCGCTTTCTTGATTAGCAATTTTAATCAGGCGCTTAACGACCGGCTTTAATTCAGCTTGTTGTGTTTTAAGCGTCTTGTAAGCTTCTGCTCGTGAAGCGGCAGTTTGTGCTATTTTAGACCCCTTAACATCTAGGAGGTTTTGATCTGGATATTTTGCTTGGATTTTAAGGTAGCTATCCGGTACGCCCTGACCGGCATCTTCTAGAGTGCTGAGTGCCGTTTGTTGGGTTTTAGAAATCTGCAAAATAGTGTTGAGGTCGTCTTTGACCTGCTGTTTTGTATCGAGCGGTTTTTCGCAACCGGCTAGTAAGAATAGTAGCCCCAAAATGGGGAGTAATCGTTTTAGTATTTTTAGCATTGTCAGGCACTCCAGTAGTTAAATTCGTTAACTTCATCTTAGCGTAAATACGTCTAAAAGCCAACCGTTTGCCATGGTAGATAACAGAAAAACGTCAATTTAATGGAAAGTATAAAAGTTCGGTTATCGTAGAAAGAAAACGGTTTATTTTTTAGTGTTTAGGGTTGTTTCTCTTTTTTTCATATGTTACACTATGTTTGTACTTTTTGACAGGTTATGGTTCGAATGTTTCCAAAAGAACTTTCTTCCATCGCACCGACAGAAATACACAAATTTATATGTGTCTAACGACACAAGGAGGAGTTTTCTCATGGAAAACGGAACTGTAAAATGGTTTAACGCAGAAAAAGGTTATGGCTTTGTAACTCGCGAAGATGGTAGTGATGTATTCGTACATTTCTCAGCTATCCAAGGTGAAGGCTACAAGACTCTTGAAGAAGGTCAAAGCGTTTCTTTCGATATCGAAGAAAGCGATCGTGGACCACAAGCCGTTAACGTAAACAAAAACTAATTTATAAATATTAGTCGTGGATCAACTGTCAATCAGTTGGTCCTTTTTTTATGGCTAAAGAAAGGCGGCAGGATGTTAGCTTATCAAATGATTGCCCCAAATGAGCGGGAGAATTACTTACCTTATTTACGATTAGCAGATGAAGAAGTCGGCATGATTCGTCATTATTTAAACGAGGGTCAGCTCTATAGCATTCACTTAGCCGGCCAATCAACCGTAATTGGCGTTATGCATGTGACGTTTGTTGACCAAACACAAGTTGAATTGAAAAATATCGCCTTATTGCCAGCTTATCGGAATCAAGGTTATGGGCAACAAGCGCTTAACGATTTGAAACAGATGATGGTTGACTTAGGGTACCAGACATTACTAGTGGGCACCGGGGATGGTAGCTTGGCAGCAATCGGCTTTTATCTGCGCCAAGGGTTTCGTTTCGATCATATTCGTAAAAACTTTTTTGAACAATATCAAGCACCAATTATTGAAAATGGGATTCAATTGCAGGACATGGTGGTGTTGAGTCAACCACTATAAGAGGCCAACATAAAAAGGACTAGGACAAAAAATGCTTTTAGTCCTAGTCCTTTTTATCATTAATCCTTTTAAATTAAGTCTGAAGGTTGTTCAAATGGGTAAACAAAACCCCATTGTGCACGGGCGTCGGTCATAATGTCCATGACGTCGCTTGTTAGGGCGAGTGTGTCATTTTCTTGATGACCACGAACAACTTCTTGGAAGTCGTGTAATTCGTAGTTCATGGCGTTGGTAGCATCACCCGCTTGAATAGTTTGGGTAGTGCCATCAAGGAAGGTCAATTGGGCCTTGTCTGGTCGTGGATAATCATCGACTGTCACGTAGCCTTTTTCATAAACGAGGACGCCTTGTTTAGGCATCTTTGCGTGAAGATTAAGGGTGACGGTCACCATTTCTTGATGAGCATTGTTAAGAAGGAGTGTTGATTGTTGATCGACACCAGATTCTGATGGCACCCACTGGGTGGCAATCAATTCTGGTTTAGCACTCAGCATCCGCCGCGCAAATGCAAGGGCGTAAACACCGATATCTAACATCGCGCCACCGGCTAATTCAGGGTTGAAAAAGCGATTGGTTGGATCAAGTTCTTTGAAGCTCCCGAAAGTAACCTGAATTGATTTTAGGGCCCCTAAATCTTGAGCAACTTGTTGACGTTCAATTTCTGCAAAAAGTGGCATATGATAAATCGTCATGGCTTCGGCTAAGATTAAATGTTTTTCGGCCGCTAGTGCTTTAGCAGCGTTTAATTCGCGGCGGTTCATTGTGATGGCTTTTTCGCAAAAGACATGTTTACCAGCGTTTAAGCTCGCCATAATCCCATCAAAGTGATAGTTGTGAGGTGTGGCGACGTAGATAATATCAATGGTAGGATCGGCCAACATCTCAGCGTAGCTACCATAAGCATGAGGGATATGATATTGTTGGGTGAAGGCGTTTGCCTTTTCTAATGAACGAGAAGCAGCACCATAGATTTGGCCGTCCGGTTGGTTGAAGTAAGTTGCAAAACTACCGGCGATATTGCCAAGGCCCATAATGCCCCAGTTAAGAGTTGTCAAATGAATCAGTCCTTTACTATCGTAATCGGTTCCAAACGATATTATAACAATAAAAAAACAAAATAGGAATTAAAGGCAATTAAGCAGATTAATCATTGGTCTTCAGGTTAAATTTGTGTACAATATAGAATAGATTGAATGAAGCAGAGGCAGATTAGTGGCAAAGAAGAAAAAACGGCGCACAACTAAAAAATGGTACAGCACTAAGAAGAGACAACCGACAGAATGGCTAGTCGTCCTATTAGGTGTTTTATTTGCTCTGGGGGTTGGGTTAGTGCTCTATATTCAATACACCGGCGCACAGACCCAGGAACGCTTAGCTAATGAGGCCAAACAAGAAGAGTTGGCTAAAGTGAAGAAGAAAAAAGAATTTATTAACCAATTAGCGCCCTATGCGCAAGAATTACAACAAAAATACCACGTCCTTTCTAGCATCACATTGGCCCAAGCCATCTTAGAAAGTGATTGGGGCAAGAGTTCACTCGCAGCGGATTACCATAACTATTTTGGGATTAAAGGCGACGACCCGGATAATACCAAAGAAATGACCACTAAGGAATACTTGAACGGCCAATGGGTGACGACTACCGCGCGCTTTCGGGTTTACCGTGACTATCGCGAGTCTATGTTAGATCACGTCTTACTCTTTGCGCACGGGACATCTTGGGATCATAATCATTATCAACACGTTGTGGCAGCCACCAATTATACACAGGCAGCCCAAGCGCTCAAACAAGATGGTTACGCAACGGATCCTAATTATCCGGAGAAGTTGATTGAACTCGTCAAAACCTATCGATTGGACCAATTCGATTGATAAACACCATAAATAATCTTGTTTATGATAATAAATCTTGAAAAGTCTTAATTAAAGTTGTCGCTAGCTTTTATTTGTGGTAACCTATTTTTAATTCAATTTCAGAAAACAAGGGAGTGCTAGGTGTGCGGTTATTAGAGGAACGTATTAAAAAAGATGGTCAGGTTTTAGGAGAAGATGTATTGAAGGTTGACAACTTCTTAAATCATCAAGTTGATCCAGAACTCATGGCAGCAATGGGTGAAGAGTTTAAACGATTATTTGAAGGTGCCCCAATTACT
This sequence comes from Latilactobacillus parasakei, assembly GCF_049674265.1. Lineage (NCBI taxonomy): Bacteria > Bacillati > Bacillota > Bacilli > Lactobacillales > Lactobacillaceae > Latilactobacillus > Latilactobacillus parasakei. Next base: position 1,932,953 of record NZ_CP186861.1, read on the forward strand.
AAAATCCTAACGGTTGAATCATCAGGCATTGCCCCAGCGGTCTTTGCTGGCCTTGCTTTCCACGTTCCCGTTGTTTTTGCACGTAAGCACAAGAGTTTAACACTCCAAGATAATATGTATAGCGCAACTGTTTATTCATATACGAAAAAGGTCAACAACCACATTTCAATTTCTAAGAAATTCTTGAACGAAAACGATCGTGTTTTAGTGATTGATGATTTCTTAGCAAACGGTCAAGCGGTTGAAGGCTTATTAGAAATTATCGACCAAGCTGGTGCCCAACTTGAAGGGGTCGGCATTGTCATCGAAAAAACATTCCAAAAAGGTCGCGAATTATTAGATCAACGCGGTATTCACGTTGAATCATTAGCACGAATTGCTGCTTTTGAACAAGGCGAAGTGGTCTTCTTAGACGAAAATAACGAAAATTAATTTGAAAAAGGCCAGTGATGGTCTTTTTTTGTGCGAAAAATATCAAGATTTAGTTAAAGTACTAGGTAGTTAGGGGCAGAATTCGCTATAATAGAGGTATCTGAGAATTGAAGTCATGTGCATAAGAAAGTAGGTAGAAAGATGCCAGTTATTTATCCGGGTCAAACGATTGGAATTATTGGAAATGATCAACGTGCGTACATGTTAGCTTTAAAAGCTAAGGAAATGGGCTACCGCGTTGCGGCAATTGTCACCGAACAGACACAAGATTCATCATTAGCCGCAGTACTTGATATTCAGATTGAAGGCGATCCACAGCAATACGAAACGCTCGCACGCTTAGGCGATTGTTGCCAGGTGCTCACGTATACGGATGAATCGCTCGATGAAACACTATTAGAACAATTAGTGCAAGATTACAATGTCCCCCAAGGTAGCGATGCGCTCTCAATGACGCAAGATCGTTACCTCGAAAAGGTCTTCTTAAATGATCTTAATATCAATATCTCGCCATATGTGACAGTTGTCGATAAGACGGATATTGAACAAGGGGTCGATTCAATTGGTTATCCTTGTATTTTAAAACCAATTCAACGCGGCTTTGGCCGGCAATATCATCAATACCTTGAATCACCAGCCGATTTGGCCAAAATGGACGATACATTGGAATTGGGGGCTTACCTATTAGAATCATGGGTTCCTAAACAACAAGAATTGGCCGTGATGGTTGCCAAGGATTATGAAGGGCAAGTGGTCACGTTACCGATTATTGAAAATCAAATGCAAGACCAAGATTTACAATTATCGATTACACCGGCCCGCATCGATCAAGATGTTGCAGAAGAAATTGAACGCTTAGCGACTGTGATTGGGCAAAATCTTGATTATATGGGCATCTTCGGGATTGAATTCTTCTTGACCGCGGATATGAACATCTACGTTAAGCGAATTGTCACCGCACCACATGAAACCGGGGATGTGCTTAACCGCATTTTGAACTTCTCACAATATGAATACCACTTAAAGGCGATTTGCCAGTTAGCAATCGGCCCATCACGCTTAAACAACGCGGGCGTTTGTTTAAGAGTAACACCAAAACAGTGGTCACTGATTCAAACGCAAATGAAGATCAAGCCGGATTGGTATTTCAATCGTTGTCAGACAATTGGGACGCAAGAAAGTGGCTATATCACAGCCGTCGGGCATAATATTCAACCACTATTGGATAATTTCGAAGCAGCCGAATTAATTTAAAAAGAAATCGACCGTTAGTTGATACTTTTCAACTGAACGCATTTGGAGGAAGAAACATGTTAGAACGTTATACACGCCCAGAAATGGGTGCCATCTGGACTACTGAAAATCGCTACCAAGCTTGGCTTGAAGTTGAAATTTTAGCCGTGGAAGCTTGGGCTAAATTAGGCGATATTCCAGCGGAAGACGCCGCTAAAGTACGCGCTAACGCGAGCTTTGATGTTGAAGAAATCAACCGCTTAGAAGCAATTACACATCATGATGTGGTCGCTTTTACCCGCGCGGTTTCAGAATCATTGGGTGCCGAAAAGAAATGGGTGCACTACGGTTTAACGTCTACAGATGTTGTTGATACAGCCCAAGGCTATATTTTAAAACAAGCCAACGACTTAATTCGGGCCGATATTGAACGATTCATGGCCGTTTTGAAACAAAAAGCTTACGAATATCAAAACACAGTGATGATCGGTCGGACACACGGGGTGCACGCTGAACCAACAACGTTTGGTTTGAAGTTAGCGACTTGGTATGCTGAAATGAAACGGAATCAAGAACGTTTTGAACGGGCTGCAGCGGGCGTTGAAGCCGGTAAAATCAGTGGGGCAGTCGGTACTTTTGCGAATATCTCACCAGAAATTGAAGCTTACGTAACAGAAAATCTTGGCATTCGCGCCCAAGATATTTCAACACAAGTCTTGCCACGCGATTTGCACGCCGACTATATTAATACAATGGCGGTTGTCGCAACATCAATCGAACATTTTGCGACTGAAATTCGTCATTTACAACGTACCGAAGTCCGCGAAGTGGAAGAATTCTTTGCTAAAGGTCAAAAGGGCTCTTCAGCAATGCCGCATAAACGTAATCCAATCAGTTCTGAAAACGTTAGTGGCTTAGCCCGCGTCATTCGCGGTCATGTCATCACGGGGATGGAAGATGTTTCATTATGGCATGAACGGGATATTTCACATAGTTCAGCAGAACGAATTATCTTGCCTGATACGACGATTTTATTAGACTATATTCTAAATCGCTTCACACGAATTATTGAAAAATTAACTGTTTTCCCAGAAAAAATGAAAGCTGACATGAATTTAACGCACGGCTTGATTTACAGCCAACGAGTCTTATTGAAGTTAGTTGATTCTGGGTTAAGTCGAGAAGCAGCTTACGATTTGGTACAACCAAAAACAGCCCTTGCATGGGATGAACAAAAAGATTTCCGTCAATTATTAGAAGCAGATCCAAAAGTCATGGCACAATTAACACCAGCTGAAATGGACGACGCTTTCGACTACCACTGGCACCTCAGCCAAGTACAAACAATTTTTGACAGAGTATTTAAATAAGAGTGGTTTTGCCAACGGGTAGGCTCTGAGCACTAGCAAAGCGTCGTGAATAAGCGATGAAATCGATTATTTGCGATGCAAAGCTAGGCACAAGAGGCTGTTGGAAAAAGCACATTTTAAATAAGAGTAGTTTTTCCAATGGGTAGGCTCTGAATCTTAATAAAAACCAAAAAACGCCTTAACCATTATTTATGGTTAAGGCGTTTTTTATGGGCGAATAAATTCCGATTCAAATGCACATTCATGGTGTTGATTGCTGAGGGCCAGTTCAAAGGCTTTTTGCCCTAAAGTGAAGAAGTGATGGTCAATCGTTGGCATTTTTAGGAGGAAACTCGAGAGTTGTTTTTCCTGCCCTATCAAAATGGGGGCAGAAAGTTGGTGGTCCAAATGATACTGGCGTACGCCAGCCGCAATATCATCACCGTTAGTAAAATAGCAATTAAGAGCTGGTTGGCGTGCAATCAGTTGCTCGGCGGCGCGGTAGCCATCTTCAAAAGAGCGCATGCCACCAATCATCAACTGCTGATTTGGCTTTTGGTGGAAAACCTGTTGATAAGCCCCTGTGACGGCCACCCAGGTGGGACTTTTGGCCAGATTACGACTCAAGAGCAACCCGATTTGTTGGACCTCAAGCGATTTAAGGTAGTCAAAGGCGGCTAAATAGGCCGGTTCACGGTTGGAATACACCGCTGAAATATGATGCTGCCCTGGATTTTCACAGCAAACAATCTGACCGTAGCGCGTATAGTCTTCTAAAACCGCTAGCGGTAGTTCGTGCGAGGTAAAAATCAACGCCGTAAAATTCTTTCGCTTCAATTGCTCGAGGTAATCGCGCTCAACGGTTCGATTGTATTCTGAAGGCAGTAATACAATGTGATAGCCACTCGAAAAGGCGGCGTCCATGATCCCGTTTAAGAGCTGATTAAAATAGGGATGGTCATTGTGCGGTAGAACGACGCCGATATTTTTATTTTGGCCAAAGCTTAAATCGCGCGCCAAACTATTGGGGACGTAATCTAGTTGCTTGATGACCGCTTCAATCGCTTCTTTGGCAGCGTTAGACACGTATTTTTGTTGATTTAAAACGCGGGAGACGGTCGAAACCGAATAGCCGCTTTTTCTAGCAATATCACGAATGGTTGGCATGATTTTAACCTACTTTTTGATTAACTTTTGTAATGTATTTCTTAATCCCGTAGCTAAAGCCACTATGATGATTGGTTTTAGTAATAAATTGACCGGCAGCTTGAATTTGATCACTTGCATTGCCCATCACAATTGGGTGCCCGACGATGCTTAACATCGATAAATCGTTTTGACCTGCGCCAAAAGCGGCACAGTCGGCGGGCGTCAAGCCGGCATTTTTGAGAATGGTCATTAAGGCCTGTGCTTTAGTCGCTTGTTGACTGGTGATTTCTACGTACATTGTACCTGATTGTTGGACGGAAAGGCCAGGTAAGTGAAGTTGGTCAATAAATTGTAAAACGGCTGTGCGTTGTTCATCTTCTGGCACCATCAGCATCACCTTAAAAATTTTAATGAATGGATTTTTCAACTGGTCGTCAAAATTAATGATGGTGGGTAAGAGCCCCGTGAGTTGGGCCTCAGTTTCAATTCCGGCATCAATTTTTTGTGTGTACCAATGCTGTAAATCATAGGCGCTTAAACTAATGTCGCTAAATTCGGTTTGTAATGCAGCGACTAGTTGTGCGACAGTCGTTGTTACGAGTGGATATTCGGCTAAGACCATGGGGAATAAATCAGTGGGTTTGTAGATGAGACCGCCATTAAAAGCAACTTGTGGGGTTGTCAGTTCGAGTTGCTCAACTATCGCCTGCATTTCTTGTGGTGAACGGGCTGAAACTAGGGAGATTGGTAGCGGGCTTGTTTTGGCCGTAGCGATATCTTTTTCGGAAAGTTGTCCCGCCTGGTTTAACAATGTGCCATCTAAGTCAGAAAAAATATATTTAATCATAATGAATGCCACCTTTCTTGGATTAATGTGAGTATAATTTATGAAACGCGTCCCAGGTCAAGGCATAAGATTGACTAGAATTGTAATCCGGTTACTAAGGCGTGTTCGCTTTTTTCTACCTATCTAGTTTGTTATAATAAAGACTAATTGCAATTACGGAAGGATGACTATATTTGTCTGAACAAGAGCTCTTAAAAGGAATGAATCCCGAACAAGCTGAGGCGGTTCTAACAACTGAAGGGCCACTGTTAATTATAGCGGGTGCCGGCAGTGGTAAGACGCGGGTGTTAACGCACCGTGTTGCGTATTTAATTGAAGAAAAACATGTATTGCCATGGCGCATTTTAGCCATCACTTTTACTAATAAAGCAGCGCGCGAAATGCGTGAACGGGTGGGCAATTTACTAGGCGAAGGTGCTCAAGATGTTTGGGTTTCAACCTTCCATGCCCTTTGTGTGCGGATTTTACGACGTGAAATTGAACAAATCGGCTATAACCGGGCTTTTACGATTGCGGATCCTTCTGAACAATTGACGTTGATGCGCCATGTTTGTCGGGATTTAAATATCGATACTAAAAAATATGAACCCAAAGCGATTTTAGGAACAATCAGTAAAGCGAAAAATGCGCTTCAAACACCAGCGGACTATCAAGGTTTAGCCAATGGACCGTTTGAAAAGATGGCGGCAAAATGCTATACAGAATATCAAAAACGACTCCATCAAAACCAAGCGCTTGATTTTGATGATTTAATCATGCAAACAATTCGCTTATTTAGAGAAAATAAGGAAACTTTGGCACATTATCAAGAAAAATTCCAATACATTCACGTTGATGAATACCAAGATACCAATGAAGCGCAATACACATTGGTGAATATGTTAGCTGAGAAGTATCAAAACCTCTGTGTTGTTGGGGATGCCGATCAAAGTATTTATGGTTGGCGGGGTGCTGATATCAGCAATATCATGAACTTTGAACATGATTATCCAGACGCTAAATCAGTGATGTTGGAACAAAATTACCGGTCAACCAAGACCATTTTGGAAGCCGCTAATGGGGTCATTAATCGCAATACTTTCCGAAAACCAAAGGAATTGTGGACCCAAAATGAAGAAGGCCAACCGATTACGTATTATCGAGGCCAGAGTGAACGCGACGAATCTTTATTTGTCATCACGAAGATTCAAGAAGAAATGCAAAAAAATAACCGTAAATACGGCGACTTTGCAGTGTTATATCGGACTAATGCGCAATCTCGGACAATTGAAGAAGCGTTTGTTAAAGCTAACATGCCTTATAAAATGGTCGGCGGACACAAATTCTATGACCGGAAAGAAATTAAGGATATCCTCGCTTATTTACGTTTAGTCGTTAATGCGGCCGATTCAATGAGTTTTGAACGGATCGTCAACAGCCCTAAACGGGGGATTGGCCCTGGTACGCTTGAAAAATTAGGGCAGTTTGCCGATGATCACCAATGGTCATTATTGGAAGCGGCACAAAATGCTGAATTATCAACGATTCCCGCTAGAAGTCGCAATACTTTAATCGACTTTGGGAACGTAATTGGCGATTTAGCGAAGATGCGTGAATTCTTAAACGTGACGGACTTGACCGAACAATTATTGGACAAGACCGGCTACAAGAAGGCACTTGAAGTTGAAAATACACTAGAATCACAAACCCGTTTAGAAAATATTGAAGAATTACTATCTGTAACGAAACAATTTGATGAGCATTATGAACCCGAAGAAGAAGACAGTGATTTATTTGTGGACTTCTTAGCGGAATTATCATTGGTTTCTGATTTGGATTCTGTTGAAGAAGAAGCTAGTGAAGTCACGATGATGACCTTGCATGCGGCTAAAGGCCTTGAGTTCCCAGTAGTCTTTTTAATGGGGATGGAAGAAGGTATTTTCCCACTATCACGGGCGTTATTGGAAGAAGACGAGTTAGAAGAAGAACGGCGTTTGGCGTATGTTGGAATTACCCGTGCTGAAAGTAAGCTTTATTTAACGAATGCTTATTCACGGATGTTGTATGGTCGTCAACAAAGTAACCAAGCTTCACGATTTGTTGGTGAAATTGATGATAAATTATTGGATTACGCGAACGGCAATGCCGGCAGTATTCCAGAACGTAAGCTACCATTTGGCAAGTCGAATAGCTACGCCAGAGCAACCGCTACGACGTATAACGGGCCTAAAACAACCACTAGTCATAAAATTGCCGATACAACCGGTGGCGATAAGAGTGGTAGTTGGCAAGCGGGCCAAAAAGTCCAACATAAGAAGTGGGGCATTGGCACAGTCGTCAAGGTCAACGGCACAGGCGGCGACCAAGAACTAGACATCGCCTTCAAGGAACAAGGTGTCAAGAGACTACTAGCAAGCTTCGCACCAATAGAAAAAGTAGAATAAAGTGCGCAAGCAGGCGATTATACTCTGATGATTAGTGTAATACCGTGAATAACCGGCAAAGCCGGTTGTTTGCGGTATGTAACTAACCGGAAGAGTATGCCTAACAGAGCACGTTTCAATCCAACAAAGGAGTGTCCAATATGGGTTTAGCCAAACCAGTTGAAGATTATACCCAGAGTGAGGCGGCTTCACTTGCGCAACAATTGCGCGATCAATTAGCCGACTACAGTCAGGCGTACTATACACAGGATGCGCCCTTAGTGGAAGATCATGTGTACGATGAGTTGTATCGTGATTTAGAGCAGCTCGAAGCCGCTTTTCCGGTGATTGTGACCAATGATTCACCAACTCAAAAAGTCGGTGGCCAAGTCTTACCAGGTTTTACAAAGGTCACGCATGAGATTCCCATGTTATCGATGGGGGATGTCTTTTCTGAAGCCGAGTTGGCAGCGTTTGACCAACGGTTACGAAAAAATACGGCAACGGAAATCGAGTATAATGTCGAGTTAAAAATCGATGGCTTAGCGATTGATTTAATTTATGAAAAAGGCCGCTTTGTCCGGGGGGCCACGCGTGGTAACGGGACAATTGGTGAAGATATTACTCAGAATTTAAAGACAATCAAGGCGATTCCGCAAAAACTAACGCGTCCCGTTTCAATTGAGGTCCGCGGTGAATGTTACATGCCCAAAGCGGCTTTTGCAGATTTGAATCAAAAACGGGAAGCAGAAGGCCAAGAACCGTTTGCTAATCCACGGAACGCGGCGGCTGGTAGTTTACGCCAATTGGATGCTAAGGTGGCAGCTGCTCGTCAATTGAGCGCCTTTATCTATACGATTGTCACGTTTGATGATGTGCAGGCGACAACGCAAAGTGAGGCCCTCCATGTTTTAGCTGAATTAGGTTTTAACGTGAACCCAACGTCTGTTGTCTGCCAAAATATGGCTGAGGTACAGGCGTTTATCGAACAATACCAAGGGACACGGAACGATTTGGCGTATGGCATTGATGGGGTTGTTTTAAAAGTAAATGATCTTGCGCTCCAACGTCAATTAGGCAACACGGTTAAAGTGCCACGCTGGGAAATTGCCTATAAATTCCCACCTGAAGAAGCAGAGACCGTCGTTCGTGAAATCGAATGGACCGTTGGCCGAACTGGGGTTGTGACACCAACCGCGGTTATGGATCCGGTTCAACTAGCTGGGACGACCGTTTCACGAGCATCATTACACAATGCGGATATGTTACGCGATAAAGATGTTCGATTGCTTGATACAGTGCTCTTGCACAAAGCGGGAGATATTATTCCAGAAATTTCGCAAGTTGTTTTAGACAAGCGTCCTAGCGATAGTCAAGTTTATGCCGTACCAACGACTTGTCCATCATGTGGGCACGATTTGGTCCATTTGGATGAAGAAGTAGCGTTGCGTTGCATTAATCCAATGTGTCCGGCTCAAATGAAGGAACAACTCACCCATTTTGCTTCTCGGAACGCGATGAATATCGATGGCTTAGGTCCACGGATTATTACCCAATTGTTGGAAAAAGAGTTGATCCACGATGTGGCCGATTTATACCGGTTAACAGCGGATGATTTAGCCCAATTGGATAAATTTAAAGAAAAATCTATTAATAATTTATTAAATGCAATCGATGCTAGTCGCCAGAATTCGCTAGAAAGGTTATTATTTGGGTTAGGGATTCGCCATGTGGGCGCTAAAGCTGCCCGTTTATTGGCTGAACATTTCCAAACATTAGCAGCCTTGATGGCGAGTGATCAAGAAACTATCATTACGGTTGATACGATTGGCACGATTATTGCTGACAGCCTTGTGACTTATTTTGCGGATAGTCAGGTGCAAACCTTGATGGCAGAATTAGAAGCAGTCGGTGTTAATTTAACCTATACGGGTGTTACTAAAGCCCAAGCGGCAACTAGTGACAGCTACTTTAACGGTAAGACGGTTGTTTTAACAGGTAAGTTAGAACAGTATACGCGTGGTGAATTGAAGCAATTGCTTGAAGACAACGGCGCGAAGGTCACAGGGTCTGTTTCTAAGAAGACGGATGCGTTAATTGCGGGGCAAGATGCCGGTAGCAAACTTGAAAAAGCACAGTCATTGGCAATCCCCATTATTAATGAAGCTGATTTAGATAATTATTTGGCGCAGTAGGTAAAGTTCGGTATAATAACCAAGAGCGCGCGTTTAATTCATTTAACGCGCTTTAATCGGAATTAAGGAGGCACCATTCTCAGTGGCAAAGTATAAAATATGGGTCGTTGCAGCAGCAACTCTTTTATTGTTAGCAGGTTGCACAAGTCTTCCAGGCACTTCATCGAGTTCAAGTAGTAAAGCGACTAAAAAATTACAAACAACGGGTAAAGTGACCGATAGTATGTATGAAGGCGTAATTGATAATGGTCAGTATAAAACTAGCCAGACTCGGGGATTAACAACGCAACAGAGTAACACCTCTTTTGATGTTAAGAGTCTTGAGAGTGGGCTTCTTAAACTATCCAAGGAACAATTTCCCACTTCAAAATATGTTTTCCAAGAAGGGCAAAGTTTAAAGACCGCCCAAGCGCAAAAATGGTTAGCACGTAAATCTAAAACGAATACAGAGGGCTTAAACCCCGAAGATAATGGCCAAAAAGATCCGAATAAACGGAATCCAATTTATCTCCAACAAATATTGGAACAAGATTATTTAGGTGAAGATGGCAGTATGAAAGGCATGAGTATTGGCCTAGGGATGAATCAAGTTGATTACTATACCAAGGAACAATACGGTGCAACATTTGAAACGAAGATTTCAAAAGCGATGATGACGCAACAAGGCAAACAAATGGCTAATAAAGTTTTAAGCCGGATGCGTCAAAAGAAGGGCCTCAGCGATACGACAATTGTCATTGGACTTTATAAACAAGCCCCTAAGGATAGTTTAGTTGGTGGCACATTCTTCGCTTATGGGGTCAGCAAAAAAGGCAGCACAACGATTGATTCATGGCACGAATTGAATCAAGAAAATCAAGTGCTACCAGTTGTAAATGATGAAAAAGCAATTAATCAAGACGACGCGACAGCTTTTAACAGCTTTAAAACACAAGTTGAAACGTTCTTCCCGAACTTAAGTGGTGTGACCGCTCAGACGCATTATGAAGAAGGCGTCTTAGCAGGCATGAATATCACGGTTAATACGCAATTCTACAGTGAAACGGAAATTATGAGTTTTACACAGTATATTGCGACGGCCGCGGATAAGTATTTACCGCGTAACATTCCGCTTGATATCTCAATTACATCGGCGGAAGGGATGCAAGCTTATGTTGGGCGTGCATCAGGCAGCAAAGGCTTTACCACACACGTTTTCGGTAGTTATTAAATAAGAGATTCAAAAAGCTCCCGGCAATCAGTTGATTGCCGGGAGCTTTTTTTAATTATAGGCCTTTGATAGCATGTGCGATCATTTTTTCTAGGGGTTGCATCACTTGTGCTGAAGCCCAGTCAAATGTGAGTTGCTTAATCGTTGCAACACTTGGCATTGGTTTGAACTTTTCTTTTTTAGGTTGTGCTTTTTTAACAGGTGTTGCTGTTTGTTTAGTAGTAGTAGTTGCTGCTTCTGGTGTTTGTTGTTCGCTAACGGCAGGTGCTGCTTCTGCAGTAGGCTGAGCAGCTGTTTGGTTTGTTGTTGCAACGTCTTCAGTATCAGCTGTTTCGGCAGGTGCTGTTTGGCTTGTTGTGCCATCAGCATATTCCCAATAGTGCTGTGTTTGACCGTTGACAGTTTCTTCAACTTCAACAGGAGAATCATCAGTGAAGTCCATATCTAGCCAAGCATCATTCACCTCTTCTTCAGCCGCCCGTTCTTCTGCAGCTTTTGCTTGCATTTCTGGGGTGATGCCTGAGAAAGTAACACCGACAGTAGAAGTAGCAGCTGAAACGGATTGATGTTGAATTGTTAGTCCGGCGAATAGGCTAAGGCTAGCAACGGCTAAAAAACGAGTAAATGATGTAATGGTCATAATAAGTTCCTCCTTGTAATAATGGTTAAATGATTATTTCTTCTAACGTATTTGTCTAGTCAATTATATAAGTTTGAACGTATGGTTGTCTACCATTCATTGTTATGAATCATATCGAGTCCTAATGAGTTGTATAAGATATATTGTTACCAGTAATGATAAAACTAATTAGGGTAAAAAGTTTGAGATAGCAACTAATGGTAACGATTACATGAATAAGTTATAGAAAACGACCAAATTCCGGGGGATGTCACTTTCATCTAGGGCAATATATGGTAAAATTAATCAGAATGGATAAATAGTGACTGAATTAGAAAAGGGGTTTACTCATGATTGATAAAAAACAAGTTCAGCATGTCGCAGAACTTTCCAAATTAGCTTTCAGTGATGAACAATTAGAACAATTCACTGAACAACTTGCCGACATCATGAAAATGACTGATGAATTAAACGAAGTGGATACCACAGGTGTTCCCGTAACGACTCATGTAAATGGCCTCAAGAACATTGTTCGCGAAGATGTTGCCCAACCAGGGACAGATCGTGAAATCTTAATGAAGAATGCACCAGATTCAGCAGACGGCTTATTGAAAGTCCCTGCCATCATGGACAAGGAGGAAGCCTAACCGTGGATTATTTAAACGAAGATTTACAAAGTGTTCATGACAAACTAGTTGCTGGTGACTTAACGGCTAGTCAATTAGTAACGGATACATTAGAAACGATTAAAACCAAAGAACAACAAGTTGATGCTTTCTTAACAATCGATGAAAAAGGCGCTCAAGAAGCAGCTGCCAAAATCGATGCGCAACCAATCGATGCTGATAACTTATTAGCAGGGATGCCAATTGGGATTAAAGATAACTTATTGACAGACGGTGTCACAACGACAGCTGCTAGCAAGATGCTTGCTAACTTCAAACCTGTTTTTGATGCGACCGTTGTTGAAAAATTAAAGGCTAAAAAGGCCATCATGATTGGTAAAACCAACTTAGATGAATTTGCCATGGGTTCTTCAACCGAAACATCTGCCTTTAAGAAGACTAAAAACCCTTGGGACCTTGATAAAGTGCCTGGCGGTTCTTCAGGTGGTTCAGCAGCAGCTGTTGCCGCTGGTGAAGTGGTTGCTGCTTTAGGGACAGATACTGGTGGTTCAATTCGACAACCTGCTGCTTTTAACGGGATTGTCGGCATCAAACCAACTTATGGCCGCGTGTCACGTTGGGGAGCCATCGCTTTTGCGTCAAGTCTTGATCAAGTCGGTGTCTTCAGTCGAACTGTTGCTGATAATGCAACTGTTTTACAAGCCATTAGTGGCCATGATGAAAAAGACAGTACCAGTGCCGATTATGAAGTACCTGATTTCCGGGCTGCTTTAAACGGCGACATCAAGGGCATGAAGATTGCCGTTGCCAAAGAATACATGGCAGAAGGTGTTGAACCAGCTGTTAAGGCTCAAATCGAAGCTGCTATTGAAACCTTCAAGTCATTGGGTGCAACGGTTGAAGAAGTTAGCTTGCCACATTCTCAATATGCGGTTCAAACTTATTACATCATTGCCTCAAGTGAAGCCTCATCTAATTTGTCACGTTTTGATGGGATTCGTTATGGCTACCGTTCACCTGAAGCTAAGACGCTTGAAGATGTTTACGTTAAATCACGTTCTGAAGGCTTTGGCGATGAAGTGAAACGCCGGATTATGCTTGGCACATTTGCTTTATCATCAGGTTTCTATGATGCTTACTTCAAAAAAGCGGGTCAAATGCGGACGTTAATCATTCAAGATTTCGAAAATGTTTTCGAAGATTACGATTTAGTTGTGGGGCCTACAACGCCAACAACCGCCTTCAAGTTAGGTGACAAGGTCACAGATCCTGTCACAATGTACATGAATGATATCTTAACGATTCCTGCTAATATGGCTGGTTTACCAGCAATGTCAGTACCTGCTGGCCTTGTTGATGGGATGCCAGTTGGCTTACAAATCATTGGGAAAGCCTTCGACGAAGAATCAGTTTATCGTGCCGGTTACGCCTTTGAACAAGCCACAGGATTCAACAAAAACGTACCAAGCTTTAAAGGAGGACAAGCCTAATGAATTTCGAAACAACAATCGGACTTGAAGTGCATATTGAATTAAAAACCAACTCAAAAATGTACAGTCCATCTCCTGTTAATTATGGTGCAGAACCTAATACCAACACGAATGTTATCGACTGGGGTTATCCTGGGACATTGCCAACTTTGAACAAGGGTGCTTACACACTTGGGATGATGGTCGCAACAGCACTACACGCTGATATTGCCCGTGATACACATTTTGACCGGAAAAATTATTTCTACCCAGATAATCCAAAGGCTTATCAAATCACACAATACGAACAACCGCTTGGTAAAGATGGTTATATCGAAGTTGAGATTGATGGTCACAAAAAACAAATCGGGATTGCTGAATTGCACGTCGAAGAAGATGCCGGTAAGAATACGCATGGTTCAGACGGCTATTCATACGTCGATTTAAACCGTCAAGGAACAGCCTTGATCGAAATCGTCTCAAAACCTGATATGTCAACACCTGAAGAAGCCTATGCTTACCTTGAAACCTTACGTCAAATCGTTCAATTTACGGGCGCATCTGATGTTAAGATGGAAGAAGGATCAATGCGAGTGGATACCAACATTTCTGTGCGACCAATTGGCGCTAAGAAATATGGTGTTAAATCAGAATTGAAAAACTTGAACTCATTTAACCATGTCCGTTTAGGGTTGGCTTATGAAATCAAGCGTCAATCACAACTTTTGATTGCTGGTGAAACAATTCGTCCAGAAACTCGTCGTTTTGATGAAAAATCAGGCGAAACCTACTTAATGCGGGTTAAATCTGGTGCGGATGATTACCGTTACTTCCCAGAACCAGATCTACCACCAATGCACATTGGCGATGACTGGTTGAAAGAAGTGCAAGATAATATGCCTGAAATGCCTGCTAAACGTCGGACACGTTATGTTGATGAATTAGGCTTACCAGAATACGATGCGGGTGTCTTAACGAACACGAAGGAAATGTCTGACTTCTTTGAAGCAGCTGTTGCCAACGGTGCCGCACCTAAACAAGTTTCTAACTGGTTGATGGGCGAAGTGAATGCTTACTTGAACGACAAGCAAATTGACCTTCAAGAAACAGCATTAACACCAGAACATTTGGCCCAAATGATCAACTTGATCAAAGACGGTATTATTTCATCGAAGATTGCTAAAAAGGTCTTCCAAGAAATTATCCAAAATGATACGGATCCAAAAGCATGGGTTGAAGCTAAAGGGATGGTTCAATTATCAGACCCAGCTAAGTTGACACCAATCATCACAGGCATCCTTGATGATAACCAACAATCAATTGACGATTTCAAGAATGGTAAAGACCGGGCAGTTGGCTTCTTAGTCGGTAAGATTATGAAGGAAACACGTGGTCAAGCTAATCCGAAAGTGGTTAATGACTTATTGATGGCTGAATTAAATAAACGATAATCAAGAATTAGGAGATTCATATGCAAAAACGTGCACGGTTAATTTATAATCCAACTTCAGGACATGAAGTAATGAAGCGAAGTGTTGCTGATATTCTGGATATTTTAGAACAAGCGGGTTATGAAGCGAGCGCTTATCAAACAACACCTGAACCAGCATCTGCGCAAAAAGAAGCAACGCGTGCTGCTAAGGCCAACTTTGATTTAGTGGTTGCCGCCGGTGGTGATGGTACGATCAATGAAGTAGTCAACGGCATTGCAGGACTAGCAAAACGCCCTAAAATGGCGATTATTCCTGCCGGGACAACAAATGATTACGCGCGGGCTTTGAAGATTCCGCGTGATAATCCAGTCGACGCAGCGAAAGTGATTTTAAAAAATCAAACGCTCAAAATGGATATCGGTCAAGCAAACGATAACTATTTCATGAATATTGCCGGGGGCGGCTTGTTGACAGAGTTGACGTATGAAGTCCCTTCTGATTTCAAATCAATATTTGGTTATTTAGCATATATCGTCAAAGGTGCAGAAATGTTACCTCAGATTAAGCCGATTCAAATGCATCTTGAATATGATGAGGGCACTTATGATGGTCAAGCATCGCTCTTCTTATTAGGTTTGACGAATTCTGTCGGTGGGTTTGAACAGGTGGCACCAGATGCTCAACTTGATGATGGGAATTTCTCATTAATCGTTGTCAAAACGGCCAACATGGCTGAATTAGTCCATCTGATGGCACTGGTACTAAAAGGTGGCAAACACGTTGATGATCCGCGGATTATTTACACGAAGACGTCTAAGTTAGTGGCTCGACCAGCTGACGAAAACGACAAGATGATGATTAATCTAGATGGTGAATACGGTGGCGATGCGCCGATGACTTTTGTTAACTTACAACAGCATATTGAAATGTATGTTAATAAAGAAGCGATTCCGGATCACGCAATCACAACGGAGACACCAGAAGAGCTCGCAGCAGAAGATCAATTCGTCAAAGAAGTCGAAGAAATATCAAAAGAAGATATCGACGGTGACGGTAAAATAGGTTAAACTAAACTATTAGGCGAAAAGAGTCCGGCGCAAAACTCAGTTTTGTTTCAGACTCTTTTTAAACAACAAAAAAGAGGTTACTATGAAAATTCAAGCACCAGTAAGAAAAAATGAAAAGTTAACGGTCGATATTATGGATTTGACCTATGAAGGCATGGGTGTTGCCAAAGTTGACAACTACCCATTATTCATCGAAGGTGTTTTACCTGATGAACAAGCCGAAGTGGAAGTCACAAAGGTCAACAAACAATACGGTTTCGCACGTTTGGTTAACTTATTAAAGAAAAGCCCAGATCGTGTTGAATCAAAAGCGAATATCTACTCACAAACTGGGATCGCACCACTTCAACACTTGGCATACCCAGCGCAATTAACGTTTAAACGCAATCAAATCTTAAATGTTTTCCAAAAAGCGCATTTGGATATTCCAGTCCAACCCACACTTGGGATGACTGATCCAACTGGTTACCGTAACAAGGCTCAAGTACCTGTTCGGTTTATCGATGGGGCCTTAATGACTGGTTTCTACCGGAAACACAGTCACCAAGTGATGCCAATGGAAGATTTCTACATCCAAGATCCTAAGATTGATGAAGCAATCAAAGTGGTTCGTGATATCTTACGTCGTTTCTACATCGATCCATACAATGAAGATACGCATAAAGGTGTTTTGAGAACAATCATGGTTCGTCGCGGTTATTACAGCCACGAAATGATGATTGTCTTCATCACACGTAGTAAGAAATTACCTGCTGCCCGTGAAATTGCCATCGAAATCAAGAAGGCTCTTCCAGAAGTGGTCAGCATCATGCAAAACGTTAATGCGGCACAAACCAACGTCATTTTCGGTGATCAAACAAAATTAATCGCTGGCCGTGACTTTATTCGCGACGAATTAATGGGCTTGAAATTTGAAATTTCAGCACAATCATTCTATCAAGTGAACCCAGTGCAAACAGAAGTCCTTTACCAAAAGGCAATTGAAGCAGCTGAATTAACCGGCAATGAAACAGTGATCGATGCTTATTCAGGTATCGGGACAATCTCATTGGCAGTGGCTAAACATGCTAAGCAAGTTTACGGCGTTGAAGTTGTTGAATCAGCTGTCATGGATGCCCGTCACAATGCTAAAATCAATGCGATTGATAACGTTGAATTCACACTTGGCAAAGCCGAAGATGTGATGGCCCAATGGCAAACAGACGGCCTTCAAGTCGATGCTTTAATCGTTGACCCACCACGTAAAGGCTTGGAACCAAGCTTTATCGAAGCCGTTGGTCAATTGAAACCTGCTAAGATGGTTTATGTCAGCTGTAACCCAGCAACATTGGCACGTGACTTAGACTTGTTAGCCGCACAAGGTTACCAAGCAGAAGGCACACAACCAGTGGACATGTTCCCACAAACGTTGCACGTCGAATCAGTAACAAAATTAGTATTAAAATAGAGTGCGACATCAGCCGGGTATATCATGAGGATTAGCATAAGCAGGCGAATAACCGACAAAGTCGGTTGTTTGACTGCTGTCGCTAACCGGAATGATATGGCTGAAAGAGCACGTTTAAAAGGCCGTTTAATCCTCATCATTGTGGGTTAGACGGCCTTTTTAGTGGTCTAGGTAAGAAAGACGTGCAAAATAGAATCGTTTCGGCTAGAATAAAGCCAATAAGAGAAATGATAAGAGGGTTAACAGATGAAAGTAATCGTTCAATCTAAATTGCTGTTATTTGGGCAGTGGATCACACGGGTTCAAACCAATCATCCGTTGTATCAAATTATTCAAAGGAGTTTAACATTGTTATTTCCGTTTGTGTTAATCGGTAGTTTAAGCCAATTAATTCAATTGACATTGTTTAATCGCCATAGTTTCATCGCCAGTATTTTTCACTTTTCGACTTGGTTAACGAAGCATAATTATATGCAGGTGCCGTTTAATAGTCTAACGAGTTTAACTTTAGGAATTGTGGCGGCAATCGCAGCTTTTGCAACGGCGCGCTATACCGCTAAGTATTACGGTCGCGACGAACAGCTGGCAAGCATCACAGGCTTAGTAGCCTATCTTTTATTAGCCTTGCGGTATACGCCTAACGGTGAATTGACGTTTAACGCAAATTTGTTGGGAATGGGGGCGCTTTTCTTCGGCTTGCTTGTCGGTTATCTGGTGGGACTTGTTTTCAGATGGCTAGGAAAAGCACAACAGGTTGCCAATCCCCACAACGGCTCAATTGTGGGACGGTCATTGGATTCGCTAGTGCCAATCAGTTTAGTGGTGGTTACCGCAATTTTAGTCGGACTATTGCTCAACTGGTTAGAAATTTCGATTCTACCGGATCAAGTCATCTTAAAATTACAGAATTTAAAAGCGAACCAAACCAGTTTGATTTTTTCACTCGGAATTGGGGTCCTCGTTACGATTTTGACGTTCTTTGGGCTGACCAGCATGCCAACGCTTGAACAGTTTGGCCGTGATGGTTTTGCCGCAACCGCTAACCTGAATTACGCCTTCTTGCATCATACACCATGGCATGTGCCTTATCCGTTTACGTTAGGGACACTTTATGGGCCGTTTGGTGCCATCGGTGGGACCGGTGGCACTTTGGCGCTAGTGATTGCCATTTTCCTTTTCAGTCGCCAGCGCGACCAACATTTGATTGGACGGTGGTCATTGATGCCGGTCCTCTTTAATTTCAATAGTGCCGTTTTAACGGGGCTGCCAGTCTTAGGAAATGGGTTGTACATTATTCCGTTTCTACTAACGCCATTGGTCAATATGGGCATTGCGGCCTTGGCGATTGCGCTTAATCTAATGCCAGCGGTGGTTTATAACGTGCCACTGGGAACGCCGGGATTGCTACAGGCGTTTATTGGGACTAACGGCAACTGGATGGCGTTGGTCATTAGTTTATTAAACGTCTTCGTCGGGGTTTTGATTTATAAACCGTTTATCCAACTTGCTAATCGCCTGCAGGAAGGAGTTGACCAGGATGTCTAAATTACAACGTAAAAGTTTAATTCTCCTTGGCTTGAGTTTTCTATTTTTAGGTGCGCTGATGTGGCCGTCTGCACAATGGACGCGCCAAAATGTGGCGACTTTAACGAAACGGCATGATTCTAAGATGTCACCGGTGATCTTTATTCCGGGGAGTAGTGCGACTCAGAATCGTTTTGATGAGTTGGTCACCAAACTGAATAAAAAGCGGGGCAATAAGCATAGTTTATTAAAATTGACTGTCGATACCAATAATCATATCAGCTATTCTGGCGAAATTAAGCCGCGGGATAACGAACCATTTATCGTAGTTGGCTTTGAAAATAACAAAGATGGCTACAGTAATATTAAGAAACAGGCTAAGTGGTTCTCAATCGCGTTTACCGCGTTGGCCAAGAAATATCAGTTCAATAATTTTAAAGCGGTCGGGCATTCGAACGGCGGTTTGATTTACACGGCCTTTTTAGAGAATTATTTCAATCGGGATGACATTACCGTTAAAAAATTAATGACGATCGGCTCACCCTACAACTTCGAAGAAACCTCGTTGGCCCATAAATCACAAATGTTAACGGATTTTATCGCTAATCGGAAAAAGATTCCCTCGAACTTGTCGATGTATTCTATCGCGGGGACTGAGAACTTTGAAAACGATGGGATTGTACCGGCGCGCAGTGTCGAGGCGGGGAAGTATATTTATCAGGGCCAGGTCAAGCACTATACGGAAATCACGGTTACCGGGAATCAAGCGCAACACTCCGATTTACCGCAGAACCAGCAGATTATTAATCTTCTCGAGCAATATATTTTAAGCAAGACGACTAACCGAATGAATCAACCACCAAAAGCGGGGGCTAATTCGGAAGACGAACAAGATCACTAAAAAAGAAGCGGCGGACAAATATATTGTCCGCCGCTTCTTTTTTAATGTTATAGATGCTTGTCTTTGTTTGCTAATAATTCGCCAACTGCTGGTAGGCTGCCTAAGCTATCAATTGCTTTGTTAGGGAGCACAATGGTGTTATTTTGGCCATCTGCAACGTGTTCCATTGCTTCGATGTTCTTAAATTGTAAGTAAAGTTCGCCGTTATTCACCAAACTAGAGTTGATTAAGTTAATTTGATCCTTAACCGCTTCAGCGACGGTTCTTTGACTTTGCGCTTTCCCTTCAGCTTCCAAGATTTGAGTTTGCTTGTTAGCTTCGGCTTCTAGAATATTGGCTTCCTTAACCCCTTCGGCCTTACGGATGGCAGCGGCTTTGAGCCCTTCAGCTTCCATAATGTTGGCTTCTTTTTCACGAGAAGCACGGAGTAATTTGTTCATTGATTCTTGAATATCGTGTGCAACTTGAATGGAATCGATATTGACCCGATCAACGTTTAAACCATAACCGGCAGTCACAGCGCTTAATTGTTCAAAAAGAGTGTGGTTAATCTTTTCCGTTCCGTTTAAAACATCGTTTAAATCCATGTTCCCGATAATCCCACGTAGTTGGGCCCGTGTATCTTGTACCATACTCAAAACAGAATCTTTATTTTTGTAGACGTATGAATTAACGTCTGTGATGTGGTATTTAAGTGTTTCTGAAATCATGACCACAACGTTATCCTTGGTGATGACTTCTTGTTCCGCCACTTTTAACGGAATTTGTTTCATATTAACCACTTCAGTGATGTGGTATAAAAATGGGAAGACGAGGTGGAAACCAGGTTCCAAGGTCTTCACGTAAACCCCAAGACGTTCTAAAATGCCTACTTCACCAGTATGGATCAAGGCAAAAGATGAGAATAAAGTGATAGCAATTAAAACCAAAATGACAATTAATAAAATCGTTAGAAAAATACCCATATTAAAAACTTCCTCTCCAAAGTAAAACTAGTATTCTAAAACATTGTGTTGGGCCGTAACTGTTAAGTATAATGGTGATACATCAGTGACGACAACTAGTAGACCAGTTTCCGCTGGTCCGGTAACACGGTAATGATATAAGACGCCGAAAAAAGAAATCACGCCCGCCGATTGTGCATCGGGCAGCTGGAATGTTAACCCCAGTAAACGCTCATCTAGCATAATCCGCCTCCTTTGAACATATTGTAGACCATTCAAGTGAAAAGGCAAACAAAAGTGACAACGACGAACAAAATTGTTAGGTCGCTTGTTTGCGGTTAATGAAAATAGTAAACTAAGCGTACTAAGCTTAAGTTGGGGTGAAACGATGAAACGTCGAATGACGCCGATTTTTCAAGATAGTTTTCAAAAGCGCTACTGGCGCCGAATAGTTTTACTAAGCCTCTTAGCAATTGCGGTGATCACTGGTATTTGGTGGTGGCTCCAAAATCGAACTGATCGACCCAATGAACAACAATATCCCGTCTTAGGGGCCCAGATTAGCCAAGAAGATGGCTACCAAGATTATCAAATTTTGAAAAAAGAAGGTCTAAAATTCGTTTATCTAAAAGCGACCGAAGGGGCTTCCTATAAGGATGATAATTTCGATAGTAATTATAGTCGGGCAGAGGGCTCAGGCCTATCAGTCGGAGTTTATCATTTCTTCAGTTTTGATAGCTCACCTGAAGACCAGGCCCAACAGTTTATCAAATCAGTCGGGCAAGATACTGGTCATCTACCAATCATGGTTTATCTTTCTTACTACAATGATTACGCACAAAAACCACCGGCAAAAGCTAAGACACAGCGGGCGATTGCACGGTTTGTGACGCTCATCAATCAGTATTATCATCAAGATTGCATTATCGGTGGCGCGCCGGCGTTGTTGAAACGTTATGTCCCAACAAAAGGCACTTATCCACTGTGGCAAACAACGCAACAGCGGCCGACAGTCGGCACTAAGAATGGCTTTTGGCAGTATACCACTGCTAGCAAAATACCAGGTGGCCGTGATGATTCAGAATATCAATTGGCAGTTTTCACGGGGACACCGCAACAATGGCAAAAACTCAAATAGAAATGGAGCCTAAATATGTTTAAACGCAAAGGCTGGTTATTATTAATCATCATCGTGATTTTCTTTATTGGCGGTAGCTGGGGCATTAAGGAATATTATTACGGTGGTGAAACCTACTACACACAAATTACAACAAATGGTACGAAGCAGGTCGATAAGGACACAGAAGGTAAATCATATGTTTCTTACCAATACGACCTGCCCGCATATGATCAGGCTGGCCATCAAAAAAAGGTGAGCTTTAATAGTGCTAAAAGTTCACGCTTACAAAAACAAGCCTACCTTGAATTAAAGGTTAACGATCGCAAAGGTGTGATGTCATGGCAAAAGGTGGACCAAGCTGATTTACCAAAAGCAGCTGAAAAGGCATTGGCTAAACAATCAAATAGGTAAAAAAGAAGCCGCCCAAATTATGATATACTCCCCTCAAAGTAGACACTTGAATTATAAAAAGTGTGTACCCAGAGAGGAGTATTTTTGTGAGTAAACGGATTTCATATTTAAAGAAAATCGAAGCAGTTCAAGCTGTACTAAATAATCAAGCATCAATCTCAGCCGTCAGCAAAGATTTTTCTGTAGCCAAATCATCACTACGTGACTGGATTAGAAAATACCAAAAATGGGGCGTTAACGGGATTCGTCCCTACAAGATAGTTAGAAATTATCCCCCACAAATTAAGCACGACGCAGTTATAGACGTAGTAAAAAACGGATTATTAATCAGCGAAGCAATACAAAAATATGATATTAGTGACCGATTAGTATTGAGAAAATGGATAAGGCTTTATAATGAACGAAAGCAATGGAAACCAAAAAGATTGGGGCTTTCGTCTATGAAAAGCGGTCGTAGTACGTCATTTACAGAACGAATTGAGATAGTTGAATATACTTTAAAAAAAGGTCGAGATTATCAAGCAGCAATTCAAAAGTATGGGGTATCTTATCAACAAATCTATAACTGGCTTAAAAAATATGAAAATTCAGGAGCCGAAGGCTTAAAAGATGGACGTGGTCATCACAAGAAAAAGCAAGAATTAACTGAATTAGAACGCTTGAAGCTAGAAAATGTACGTCTAAAAAATAGGAATCAGTATTTAGAAATGGAAGCAGATATCGCAAAAAAAGAAGTGGAGCTCAGACAAAGATTCGGTTATTTTCGTTAACCACAAATGACCTGGAATATACAACAGTATCTGAGCTCCACCAAGAAAAACGGTATTCAATAAAAGCACTATGTGCTTCACTAAAAGTTAGTCGGAGTGGCTATTACAAATGGTTAAAGGCTGGTCCGTCTAAAGCTGAAGAAATCAGGCAAGCACAAGCGGCAATCATTAAAGAAGGCTTTTACCAGTCAGATAAAACATTTGGAGCAATTAGAATTAAATGTGCAATAAGACGTGAACATCAAATAGATATTAATATAAAAACGGTTAGACGCTTAATGAAGATTATGGGACTTGTGTCAGATATTAGACGGAAACGACCAATCTGGCAACGTAGCAGGTCTTTATTTACAGCGGGGAATATTATAAGTCGTGAATTTAATGCGGATAAACCAAATCAGAAGTGGTTTACTGATATTAGCTATCTTAGTTACGGGGATACCGGTGAGCGAGCTTATATAAGTGCCATAATAGATAGTTTTGATAAACGAATTGTTGCCTATCAGATAAGCAAACACAACGACAATAAATTGGTTATGAACACGATACGATTAGCTTTTAAAAGATTCCCTGATGTTAAACCAATCATTCATAGTGATCGAGGTTTCCAATATACCTCAACTGAATATAAGCGATTGATAGAACATTATGGTATTAATGTTAGCATGTCCCGCGCGGGACATTGCCTTGATAATCAGCCGATTGAAAGCTTTTGGGGTATTTTGAAGTCTGAATATTTCTATCGACATACTTTTAACTCACTATCCGATTTAAAAGATGGAATTTACGCATATATTGATTATTATATGAATAAACGATATATGCCAATTTACAATGGGTTAACACCAATCGAAGTATACAAAAAAGCCGTATAGAATATACGACTTTAAAAAAACATTCATTTTTTATAAATCATCTGTCTACTTGACAGGGTATGGTTCATTATTTTGGGCGGCTTCTTTATGTATCAATTGGCTTTTTCAAGTCACTTTTTGCGTTTAGCGTCGTATTGCAAACAATCGACTGCGTCGCTTATTCACAACACTATGCTAATGCTCAAAAGCGGGGCACTTGAAAAGAGCACTCTAAAATTAAACGTGCTTTTATTCACTGCCTCTTGTGCTTAACCACGCGCACTAAACGACCGATTTCATCGGTCATTTAGCACGCTGAGTTAATGCTCAGAGCCAAAACGTGAATAAAAGCACTCTTCTTTATTTGATTGGGTATTCCGTGTCTTCTGCTTCGTCGTAGATTGAAACCGGTTGGTGGTTTTCACATGTGATTTTGAGTTGGTAACCAAAATGGTCGAGAAAAATAAGCTCTGTTTCACTTAACAAAATTACCTTACCAGTTAATGGTTTGTGATCAATCTGGATAAGTAAATTTGGCGTGATTTCAAGCGTATGTCGTTTATGCGTTTTTTCATCATCGAAAGTCCAATGACCCGCGTAAAAAGTTGCTATTTTACTGGCTTGAGTGGCCCGGGCCTTTTGTTGATATTGATGAATCGTTTGGTCAAATAATTCTCGTGGTTTTTTAAATTCAAAAATTCGCATAGTCACACCTCAATTACTCTCTATTTTAGCACGAATTACGTGGCTTGCGTGCAATTAATTATCGGACTTAAGGCGGATTTTATTAAGAATCGTTAAAGAACGCGATTATTTATTAAAATACTTAATTGAGGCTACTAACTAGCAGTTGATTTTAATAGGTTTTTCTAGCCAAAACCCGTATACTAAAACTATTAATTGAAGGAGTTGACTGACATGCAAAAATTAGGCATTATTGGTACAAATTGGATTACAGGCCAGTTTGTGAACGCAGCGCGCGATGCAGAAGCGTTCAAATTGACAGCGGTTTATTCGAGAACTGAAGAAAAGGCGGACCAGTTTAAAACAGACTATACTGCGCCTGACGCAAATACGTATACAACCCTCGATGGTTTTTTTGAAAGTCGCGATTTTGAAACCGTTTATATCGCATCCCCCAATAGCTTGCATTTTAAACAAGCCAAACAAGCAATCGAAGCCGGTAAAAATGTGATTGTTGAAAAACCAGCTTTCAGTAATCCGGACGAAATGGCAGACATGATTGCTTTATTAGCGGATCATCCCGATCAGTTCTTATTTGAGGCAGCGCGCCAAATTCATGAAGCTAATTTCAAAATTGTGCAAGACGCGATTGCCAAATTACCAAGTATTAACGGGGCAACCTTGTCGTATATGAAATACTCATCTCGCTATGATGCAGTTTTAGCGGGTGAAGAACCCAATATTTTCTCACCTCATTTTTCAGGTGGTGCCTTACAAGATTTAGGCGTTTATGTTGTTTACGATGCACTCAGCTGGTTTGGCCAACCAATCACGGTTGATTACCAAGCTGAAATGCTACCAACTAAGGTAGACGGTAAAGGGGTCGCAACCCTTCATTACCCAGACTACGATGTGACTTTAATCTTTGGTAAGACAGTAGACTCATACTTAACATCAGAAATTTATGGCGGCCAAAGCACAATCGTTTTAGATAATGCGGGCACAATTGGCCAAGTCGATTTATATGAAGAAGGTGGCCAAAAAATAACATCCCTCGGCGAACAATCACTTGCTAATCCAATGATGGCTGAAGCGGCAACTTTTGCAACCATTATTGCTAATCACGACACAAAACGGTATCATGAATTATTACAACTAAGTCAATCGGTCAATGCCGTTTTATATCAATTAAGACAATCGGCCGGGATCCAGTTTGATGCAGATCAACATTAACGGAGGCAATACATGAGCGTTTCACCATTATTTCAAGCACTATGGGATGAACAAGGGTTTAAGGACCTTTCCCCAATTCAAGAAGCAGTTTACCAACCTTTAAAACAGGATAAATCAATTTTGGGCTTAGCCCCAACTGGTTCAGGGAAGACACTTGCGTTTTCACTACCTTTATTAGAAAAAATTATGCCCGGTGAAGGTCTCCAAGTCCTCATTTTGGCCCCTTCACAAGAACTCGTGATTCAAACACGAGACGTGATTCAACCTTACGCAAAAGCAATCGATTGTAACGTCCAAGCGATTACTGGTAAAGCCAACGTGAAGCGCCAAATCGAACGGCTCAAGGCGAAACCAGAAATTATCGTTGCAACCACTGGGCGTTTATTGGAACTCAGTGAACAACGCAAGGTAAAATTCCATACGCTTCAAGCCATCATTATGGACGAAGCGGACGAATTACTAACCGACAGCGGCTTATCAGAAACGCGCCACATTGTGCAAGAATCACCAGCTGATGTGCAATTGGGCTTTTTTTCAGCAACTTCAACGGATACACTAACCGATCTTGAAACTTGGTTTGGTGTCCCAATTGAAACAATTGATGTGCGGTCAATCGATAAGACTGGTGGGGATGTCCTACACGCCTTTATTCCAACTGGTAATGCGCAAAAAGTCAATGTCTTACGGCATTTAGCGCATCAAAAGAACTTTAGAGGTTTGGTGATCTTTAACCAGTCTGCTCAATTACTACAAGCGGCTCAAACCTTGAAACACCAAAAGGTAACGTATGCTGCTTTATCTGGCCAGGGACGCCAAACAGAACGTCAAAAGGCGTTAAAAGACTTCCGTGAAGGTAAGATTCAACTGCTTTTAGCGACGGATGTTGCTGGACGGGGCTTAGATATTACTGACTTACCATACGTCATTAACTTTGACGTGCCTAACGCTAAGATTACCTATATTCATCGGGCTGGTCGGACTGGTCGGATGGGTCGCGAAGGAACGGTATTAACGTTGGGTAACCAACATGATGGCCGTAACTTGCGGAAATTGTTAGCACCAGAATATGATTTAGTGACCCGTTATTTGGTCGGCGATCATTTGGAAGAAACAAAACCAGCAGTTGTGAAGGAAGCCGCACCGGTTCAAAAAGCCGCTGCCACACCAACGCAACAACCAACGAAAACACCGGTTGCTGATGACAAACCAATGGGTGAACGAAGTAAGGCAAAAGTGGCTAAGAAACCAGTGCCAACTCGCCAACCTGCTGAACCATTAAAGCCAAAACGTAAGAAAAATCGTAAACGCGATCAAAAGAATAAGGGCTATCACAAGAAAAACAAAGATTTAACGGTCTAGCCCAAACAGAGAAGAAACCTTAATTTAATTGAGGTTTCTTTTTTATTTGGGCGGTATTGTGAGGGAGTGGGCAAGCTATTTATTGACAATTCTAGTTAAGCGTTTACAATATAAGTAAGGGTTTTATTTCGTTTGACGGACACTTGAGCGAACGGACTCGCTGGGAGTTGATTTTTAATTTGTAAGCCTTTTATCTAAATTGGACAAGACCACGTTAGACCTCAGTTATCGCTAACGGCCTTGGGACAACTAAGAGGCAAGCGTGAAAGTCAGTGACGAGCTAAATTTTAGGAGGTGCCGACAATGGCAGATGAACAAAACTTAGAAACAATCATGGGATTGATTATTAATGGTGGGAACGCCAAGAGCAGTGCAATGGAAGCAATTCAGGCCGCTAAGAAGGGTGACTTTGACCAAGCTGCTGCTAAGTTACAAGAATCAGATGCTGCGTTATCAGAAGCACATAATGTCCAAACCGGGATGTTAACTAAGGAAGCAAGTGGCGACCATATTGATGTCACTTTATTAACCGTTCATTCTCAAGACCATTTAATGAACGCCATTACGTTCAGAGACCTTGCCGGCGAAGTGGTCGATGTTTATCGTAAGATGGCTGGCTTACCTGTTGAAACGTACTAAATTTAGAGAAAGAGCGTGATTGCGTTATGGAGATTAAACAAAATTTGAGTATGCCTGCGAGTGATTTCTATCAGAAGATTATTACGTCTGTTTTATTTGATATCAAACAACAAACCGGCGAAAAAATTACCGAAGCGCAACTTGCTAATTATTCGTATCAAAAATCGTTTGGTAATCGCGGTAAAGCAACCTTGAAGGTCACTCAGTTGATCAAGGATCAGAGCTATCATTACGAAACAACCTCTTCACGGGGAACTTACCAATCGAGTTATGATATTTTTGCCAATGGCCCCCAAGCAATCCAAGTGATTTATCGGGAACAGGCCAAGGCAAACAGTAAACTACAACAAACGAATGATTTATTGATGGGTGCTGTTTTAGGCTTTATGAGAAAACGGGGCTTCAAAAAAATGTTGAAGCAAATCGAAAAGTCATATCTAGCGGGATAAGGAGAGAGTTTGATCATGGAATATCAACAATTAGCACCATTCCCACAAGATTTTCTATGGGGTTCAGCTTCGGCGGCCTATCAGATTGAAGGGGCTTATCAAGGAGCGGGCAAGGGCCAGTCTGTCTGGGATCAGTTTGTCCGGATTCCTGGGAAGACCTATAAGGAAACTAACGGGGATGTCGCGGTTGATCACTATCATCGTTATCGAGAAGACGTGGCGTTGATGGCGCGGGCGGGTTTAAAAGCCTATCGCTTCTCAATTTCGTGGCCACGGGTATTGCCTGATGGGCGAGGCACTGTGAATGAAGAAGGCTTAGCTTTTTATGATCGTTTAATTGATGAATTAATTGCTAATCAGATCGAACCGATTGTCACAATTTATCATTGGGATTTACCCCAAGCCTTGCAAGATGAATATGGTGGTTGGGAATCTCGGCAGATTATTCCGGATTTTACAGCTTATGCAGCCTTACTATTCGAACGTTTTGGCGATCGTGTTCGTCATTGGGTAACCTTGAACGAACAAAATATTTTCATTACGCACGGCTACTTAACCGCAGAACACCCACCAGCAGTGATGGATGCCAAACGGACTTATCAAGCCAACCATATGGCGAACTTAGCCAATGCGAGTGTGATTAAGTTGTTCCATGAAAAAGGTTATCAAGGTGGAATTGGCCCTAGCTTTGCCTATAGTCCAACCTATGCCTTAGATGCTGATCCAGCGAACCAGATTGCGGCTGATGATGCTGAGCAATTGAACGCTGATTTATGGTTGGATGTTTATGCTTGGGGTCGCTATCCGAAGTTAATTCTAAATTATTGGGCGCGCGAAGGGTTGCTGCCAGATATCACGGCAGCAGACCAAGCATTACTACAAGACCCATTAGCCCGGCCTGATTTCATGGGACTCAACTATTATCAAACGACAACCGTGACGGCTAATCCGTTGGTCGGTGGCGTTGGGTTAACCAAACAAAACACTTCCGGTAAAAAAGGAACGAGTCAAGCGAGCGGTGTGCCAGGGCTTTTCAAGACGGCTGACAACCCGTATATGCAACAAACCGACTGGGATTGGAATATTGACCCAGAAGGTCTTAGAATGGCATTACGGCGCATTGAGAGTCGTTATAGCTTACCGGTCTTAATTACCGAAAACGGTTTGGGTGCTTATGATCGCCTCGATGGCGCCGGTGAAGTGCACGATGATTACCGAATTACCTTTTTAAAGGCCCACATTCAAGCAATTCAAGAAGCTATTACAGATGGCGTGACCGTTATTGGTTACACAACTTGGAGTTTTACGGATTTATTGAGTTGGACGAATGGTTATCAGAAGCGCTACGGTTTTGTCTACGTCGATCGGGATGAAACTGATGAAAAGGAACTTAATCGCTATCCTAAGGACAGCTTTTATTGGTACCAACGCGTCATTCGAAGCAACGGGCAACAATTAAATTAAAAAATAAAGGAAGTTCCTGTCAAAACGGGAACTTCCTTTTTTGTGCAATTACGCTTAAAATAGCTGTATTAGATAAAACGAGGTGCGGCAATGACAACCCAACAAAGAAGAGACGCCATTTTAGCGGCGATTAAAGACAGTGATCAACCGATTAGTGCCAAGCAACTAGCCCAAACCTATCATGTAAGTCGCCAGACAATCGTGGGCGATATTGCGCTAATTCGAGCGCAGGGTGTCAATATTATTGCGACGGTCAGTGGCTATTATTACCAAACAACAACTCAACAAATTACCGGTTATCGCGCACAATTGGTGTGCCAGCACACACAAGCCAAGACGCGCGCTGAATTAACCGCCATTGTTCAAAATGGTGGGCGAGTGATTGACGTCACAGTTGATCATCAAGTCTACGGCGAAATAACGGGGCAACTAGGCATCAACAACTTGACAGATGTCAAAGGATTTATGCAGAAAATTAAAAAATATCCCGAACAAAAACTACTCTCAACACTTACTGGGGGGATTCACCTACATACCATCGAATGCGCTTCCGAACAGGATTTTGAACGGATTAAAGCGGCCTTGTCAGCACTTGATATTCTCTACGTTAACAATTAGGGTGTCTTGACACCTGTAAACCTAAGAAGTATGATAAACACAATTATTATCAACTTTGGAGGCGGATTTGAGATGACAAAAGAACATCACAAACTATTATGGGCAGCTGGTGGGGCCTGGCTGTTTGATGCGATGGACGTGGGCTTACTATCATTTGTAATCGCGGCCCTCGCTAAAGAATGGCACCTTAACAGTGGTCAAATGGGTTTAATTGGTAGTGTTGGGTCAATCGGGATGGCGATTGGGGCCGTCTTCTTCGGTGCTTTGGCCGATAAAATTGGGCGGCGGAATAGCTTACTGTTCTCGCTATTACTTTTTTCAATTGGAAATGGCTTATCAGCGCTTAGCCCATCATTAATCGTCTTCATGGCCTTACGGTTATTAGTGGGGATTGGGTTGGGTGGCGAGTTACCAGTTGCTTCGACGTTAATTTCAGAGAATACACCGGACTCAACACGCGGTCGGGCAGTCGTCTTACTAGAGAGTTTCTGGGCAGCCGGTTGGTTAGCCGCTAGTTTACTGGCATATTTTGTGATTCCTAATTGGGGTTGGCGCGTTGTCTT
This sequence comes from Latilactobacillus parasakei, assembly GCF_049674265.1. Classification (NCBI taxonomy): domain Bacteria; kingdom Bacillati; phylum Bacillota; class Bacilli; order Lactobacillales; family Lactobacillaceae; genus Latilactobacillus; species Latilactobacillus parasakei. The sequence goes on from NZ_CP186861.1 coordinate 1,963,964, forward strand.
ATTGATTACGTCGCTCCCTGCAATTTACACGTTAGTTCTTCGGGAGCACGTCAAGGATAGCCACGAACCAACTACGATTCAAAAGCCATTGCCCTTTATGCAACGCGTTACGAAATTGTGGCAACCAGCTTACCGCCAAAAAACAGCCTTATTGTGGTTTGTGTGGTTCTTAGTCGTCTTTTCTTATTACGGAATGTTCCTCTGGTTACCAAGTGTGATGGTGCTCAAAGGCTTTAGTTTGGTCAACAGTTTTGGGTACGTCTTAATCATGACTTTGGCGCAGCTACCAGGTTATTTCTCGGCAGCTTGGTTAATCGAAAAGTGGGGCCGTAAATGGGTTCTCGGCAGTTTCTTAATCGGAACGGCGATCAGCGCCTATTTCTTTGGTACCGCCCAATCAGTCGTTCTATTAATTAGTGCCGGCGCCTTGTTATCCTTTTTCAATTTGGGTGCGTGGGGCGCGTTGTACGCCTACACACCAGAACAATATCCGGCCATTATTCGTGGCAGCGGAAGTGGGTTAGCCGCTGCAGTTGGGCGGATTGGTGGGATTGTCGGACCGTTTTTAGTCGGCTATCTCATCAATCAAAAAGTCTCAATCACAGTGATTTTTACGATCTTCACAGTTGCGATTTTAATGGCAGCCGGAGCCGTCCTCTTATTCGGAGTTGAAACGATGCATCAAAAAATGACAGATGTCGACTGAATATTGCTAAATCAACTTTACAGTTAATTCACGAGATGCGATAATGAGAGTTATAGGCTCTCGTGGCTCAACTGGATAGAGCAATCGCCTCCTAAGCGATAGGTTGCGAGTTCGATTCTCGCCGGGGGCATCTTAAGTAAATAAGCAACAACAAAATAAAAGAAGAAAGTTTAGCGTTAATAACGCTAAATTTTCTTCTTTTTGCGTAAATACGGACGCTAAGAGGGCAAATTATTGTTTAAAGGGCTAGTTTATGGGCTTCCAATATCACTATTGCTGTGGGGGATTATTATTGCCTTGGTTTATTTTTTTATTTGAGAATTAGGCGCAAAGCCGGTCTGAATTAGCTCGTGAGATTGAATTCGTTTTCATTTTCAGAAAGTTGTCAAAGGTGATTCATATTCAGTAAAAATATGGTAAAATAGACTCGTATTCAAAAATCGCAACTAAAAAGTTGCAATTAATCTGGAGGCTTTTTCATGTCATTAGTTAATGGTACAGAAATCTTTAAAGCTGCTCGTGAAGGTCATTACGCTGTTGGTGCTTTCAACACAAACAACCTTGAATGGACACGTGCTATCTTAGGTGCTGCTCAAGAAACTAACACACCAATCTTGATCCAAACATCAATGGGTGCTGCTAAATATATGGGTGGTTACGAATTATGCAAGAACTTGGTTGAACAAACAATCAAGTCAATGAACATCACTGTTCCTGTTATCATGCATTTAGATCACGGTAACTACGAAGCTGCTAAAGAATGTATCGAAGTTGGTTACAACTCAGTTATGTTCGATGGTCATGATTTACCATTCGAAGAAAACTTAGCAAAGACAAAAGAAATCGTTGCTTTAGCACATGCTAAAGGTATCTCAGTTGAAGCCGAAGTTGGTTCAATTGGTGGCGAAGAAGACGGTATCGTTGGTGCTGGTGAATTAGCTGATGTTGAAGAAGCTAAACAATTAGCAGCTGCTGGTCCTGACTACTTAGCTGTTGGTATTGGTAACATTCATGGTGTATACCCTGAAAACTGGCAAGGTTTAAGCTTTGACCGTTTAGAAGAATTAGCTGCTGAAATCAAGATTCCTCTTGTATTACACGGTGGTTCAGGTATTCCTAAGGAACAAATCCTTAAAGCAATCGACATGGGTATTGCTAAGGTTAACGTTAATACAGAACAACAAATTGCATGGTCAAAAGCTGTTAAAGCATACTACGCTGCAGACAAAGACGAAGCTGAAAAAGGCTTTGATCCTCGTAAAGTTCTTGCACCTGGTACAAAAGCAATCAAAGACACAGTTGAATCACGTATCGAATGGTTCGGTACACCAGCTGTTAAATAATTATTATTTATCAAAAAAGTCCAACTTCGGTTGGGCTTTTTTTATTGGCATTTTTTTGAAGGCTTGTGTTAAGATAATAGCAAAATAAAGGTGGGGCTAAAATGGACAATGTGGCACAATACTTGGCTGGTTTAGAAAATGATAATGATCGTGAACTTGCACTGTCAATGCACAAGATTATTTGTACGGCGTTGCCGGATGCCGAAGTTAAATTGGCTTACGGGTTAGTTGGCTATTACCAACCTAAGGCACTTTGTTATTTTGGCATTAACAAGCGCCATGTTGGTTTCTATCCAACGAATCAACCGATGGCTCATTTTGCAAAAAAAGTCGCGCCTTATCAAACGGGTAAAGGAACGCTGCAATTTAAAAAGGACAGTGCGGCATTTCCAGTTGAGCTCATCCAAAACATTGCACGTTGGCAGTTAGCGCAAGCACAAAAATAAGCTTACCCATAGCGGGTAAGCTTATTTTTGTTTAATGACCGCTCGTCACTTTAATCCCGATAATCCCAATCACGAGTAAAATCACGAATAACCAAGTTAACAAACTAAGATGTTCATTGAATAAAATCACACCGACTAAAATCGCCCCAACGGCACCAATCCCAGTCCAAACGGGGTAAGCGATACTGAGCGGTAAGCCTTTAGTTGCACGAATCAAAAAGCCAAAGCTAACGATCATCCCGACAATTGTTAATAACGTGTAGTTGAGCTTGGTAAAACCGCTACTCATCTTCATGGTAGTTGCCCACCAAACCTCTGCTAATCCTGCGATTAATAAATCAAACCATGCCATAATATAAAGCCTCCTAATGTTGTCGCGCCATAAAAAAAGGGCAGCCAATCACTTCTTCTATGACCTATAGAAGTGATTAACTGCCCGGTGGCAACGATTAAATTAAACCTATCATAGCAAATTTAGTGAACAAAGAAAAGCCTAACCGATTGAACCGCCAATTAAGTAGGTGACGACCATTGTTAAAACGCCGGTTAAGACGTTACGCAAAATACCCTTGAAGCGGTTGGCATGACCTAGCGTGGCACTTGTGTAGCCGGTAATGATTAAGGCAACAACAATGGATGCTACCGTCCCACTGACTTTGTAAGGATAAGGAATCGCTAGAATCGTGAGGATTGGTAAGAGCGAGCCTAAGATGAACGAGAAGAAGGATGAAAAAGCCGCGTGCCAGGGATTAAAATAGTGGTGTAGTTCAATGTTATATTTTTCGCGGAGCGTAATATCAAGACTATCCTTTTGCATGAAAGCTGTGGCAACTTGGTTAGCGAGCGGTGTCGGTAAGCCTTTTGACTCGTAGGTCCGTTGTAAACTAGCTACTTCAGCATCATATTCGTTTTGAATCGCTTCTTTTTGGAGGCGCATCATTGATTTTTGCGTATCACGTTGTGTGCTGACCGAAACGTATTCACCGCCGCCCATTGAAAAGGCGCCCGCTAACATGCCAGAAATCCCAGCTAAAAAGAGGGTATATTGGCTTTGGTGTGCACTAGCGACGCCAACCACAATCCCAGCAACCGAAATAATACCATCATTGGCACCTAGAACACCGGCCCGAATGATGTTGAGTCGTTCTGATAGATGAAAGTGATGTTCTAGTGGTTGCGCGTTGGTGGTCGTGATAGCCTTCATGAGCGAGATCTCCTTAGTATTGACTGATTTAACCTCATTATAGCTAATTGAGAAAGATTATCAATGTCTTTTGGGAAATCCTTCACAACAAAAGAATCGTGTCAAATCAATTGCTAGGTTAGATTCGAATGGTTATTAAGTGCAAGTGTTATTAAAGAAAATAAAAAGGATTGGGGCCAAATATGAATTTGGGACCAATCCTTGTTTAATTATAAAGCGGGTGTTAATAGGGCCTGATGGAAGTAGTAATAAGTGACGACTGTACAGACAATCCCAAATAACGAGATGACCACTAATAATTTAGTGGCCTGTTTTTGAAAATAGTAGTAGCCGGTTAAACCGACAAAAAAGGTGGTCAGGCAAATTGAAATACCCAACAGCATGAGCCAAAAAGTTAGCATTAGTCAGCCCAGTCACCGTTTCTGAAGACTGGGACGATTTGACCATCATGTGTTAAACCATCGATGTTCATATCACTTGAACCAACCATGAAATCAACGTGTGCTTGGCTACGATTTAAGCCAGCTGCTTTTAATTCTTCCTGTGTCATGTCAGTGCCACCTTCAATTGAAAAGGCGTAAGCTGAGCCTAAAGCCAAATGATTTGACGCATTTTCGTCGAATAACGTATTGTAGAAGGTGATCTTTGATTGTGAGATTGGTGAGGGGTCTGGTACTAAGGCCACTTCACCTAAACTCTTAACGCCTTCGTCTGTTTGTAATAGTTTTTGAAGGACATCGTTGCCTTCTTCAGCAGTGGCTTTAATCACGCGACCGTTTTCGAAGGTGAATTGCATGTGATTCAAAGTGTTACCAGCATAGCTCAATGGTTTAGTGGATGAGATATAACCGTCAATATGGTTGGCATCAGCCGCTGAGAAGACTTCTTCAGTTGGCATGTTGGCAACAAATGGGCGACCATCGCTACTTTGGTTAGGACCACCAATCCAAATATGGTTTTCAGGTAAGCCGATTGTTAAATCAGTACCAGGAGCAGTATAGTGGAGGGCTTTGAATTGGGCAGCGTTTAATTCGGCTGCTTTAGCTTGTAATTTCTTGCCGTGTTCTTCCCAGGCTAAAATTGGATCTGGTTGGTCCACACGAGTTGTTTTGAAGATTTCAGTCCATAATTTATCAGTCGCTTCTTGCGCTTCTAAATCAGGGAAGACTTTGTGGGCCCAAGCAGGACTAGCAGCTGCTACAACGATCCAACTATTCTTGTTGGCTTGTGTGGCTTGGCGGACCTTGAGCATTGCTTTGCCATTGGCAAGTTGGGCAGCGGCAACGCGATCGCCATCTAAGCCCTTCAAGTTATCAGGGTCACTAGACATCACTGAAATTCGTTTAGCATTGTTTGCTAACCAGTAGTCGTATTCTTGTTTTTGGAAGTCTGGCACGTCAACCAAGCGGTCTTGGGCTTTGTGTTGCATGTTGATGCGATCAATAGCATCGTCTTGCCACTTGATGATTACTTCGGCAGCGCCTAAATCGTAACAAGCAGCCGTAATGTCGCGGGCGAATTCGGCTTGGCCAACTGCGATTTGAATGACAACGGTATCGCCGTCTTGGACATTGATCCCCGTTTTCGCGATTAATGCTGCGTATTTTTCAAGATTATGTTGGAAAGTTGTCATAAAAAAATCCTCCTTAAAGCCTATTTGATACCAATATCATAGCATAGGATGATTAAAAAAACTCGCCTTAACCATAAAAACGTTTTCATGTTATTTAATTTTGTGTTAGAGTGACATTAATGAATCTGTTTTAAGTCAATAATGAGGTGGGAGGTGCTGGTAAAATGGCACGTAAAAAAAGAATAAAAGCGGAACAAATTCTCGATAAAGCATATGAAATTGTTTTGAAGGATGGTTTGAAATCAATCACAGCCCGTAAATTAGCAACTGCTTTGGACTGCTCAACACAGCCGATTTACCTTGAATTTGGCAGTATGTCTGAATTGAAACAGGCCGTCTTAGAACAAGCTAAGGCGCGGTTAATTTGGTATGTCAGTGAAGAACAGCATCATGACGACGCACTTGTGAACTTGGGTGTGGGTTATATTCGTTTTGCGACGGTTGAACCAGAACTCTACCGGGCGTTATTTATTGATAACCATTTTGGTGCTGCAGAAACACGCGCTTTTGTTAACCAAGTGACTGATATTCGGCTCCACGATTATCAGCCACTCCAACGCCTGACAAAAGAACAGCAACAACAAGTGGTTAATGAAATTTGGATTACAATGACGGGCTTTGCGACGTTAATCAATGCACATTTGATACAATTTGATGAAGAATCCGCCTCAACACAAATCGGTGTGATGTTAATGCGCTGTTTTGAACTGGAACGGGTCTAAAAATAAAAAAAGTTGGTTATCGATTTTAAATCGATAACCAACTTTTTATTTCTTCTCTTTAACAATATAAACAGGACGATTTTTAACTTCTAAATAAATCTTACCGATGTATTTACCGACAATCCCTAAACAAAGGAGTTGTAAGCCACCAACCATCAGAACAACTGAGATGAGAGATGGCCAACCGCTCGTTGGATCACCGAAGATAATCGCACGAATAACGATGAAAATTAAGGCGATTGAGGCAATAATAAATGAGAAGAAACCGATAAATGAGGCAATTGCTAGCGGTGTTTCTGAGAAGGTGACAATCCCATCAAGTGAGTACTTGAAAAGTCCCCAGAAAGACCAGCTAGTTGTGCCGGCAACACGATCTTGATTTTGATATTCAAGATATTTAGTATCGAAGCCCACCCAACTGAAGATACCTTTTGAAAAACGATTGTATTCAGTCATTTCAAGAATGGCATCGACCATTTGACGGGTCATTAAACGGTAATCACGTGCACCGTCCACAATTTTAGTTTGAGAAATATGATTGATAATTTGATAGAATTTTTTCGCGAAGAATGAACGCACGGGTGGTTCGCCAGCACGAGTTGTCCGGCGGGTTCCAACACAATCGTACCCCTCAACTTCGATACCTTGAATCATTTCAGGTAATAAAGCGGGTGGGTCTTGGAGATCGACATCCATGACGGCCACATAATCGCCAGTAGCGGCTTGTAAACCAGCATATAATGCCGCTTCTTTACCAAAATTTCTCGAAAATGAGATGTAATGCACGTGTTCAGGATCTTGTGCTTGTAATGTCCGCATTGCTGGTAAAGTTTGATCAGCAGAACCATCGTTAATAAATAAGTATTCGATAGCATGATCTGGTAATTGAGCCGCAACTTTTTCAACTGCTACATAAAATAGTGGGACTGATTCTTGCTCATTAAAACAGGGGACAATAATTGAAATCGTTTTGCTCATGTTAAGCCTCCGTTGACTTATTGAAAATCCATTTACTGAAGATGTAGTTTGCCAGGATAATCACAAATTGATCGATAATCTTGACCACCATGTTTGGACCATGGAGCATTGAAATCCCGACAAACATTATCGCAGTATCCATTATATAGGATATACCACGGAAGAAAAAGAAACTAGCCATTTCACGTGAAAAATCTCTAAAAGTCGTGTATTTTGACTGAAAAACCCAGGTTTTATTGGTGAAAAAAGCAAAGAGGACGGATAAAAACCAAGCGATGGTATTGCTGAGTAAGTAATACATGCCGGTATAGTGATCTAAAAGATAGAAAACCACCATGTTGACGGCGGTGGTTAATACACCAAAGACCAGATACATTAATTGTTCCCAATATTTATGAATGAGATTTTGAATTGTTTTAATCATGATCGCCTCGTTTTAAAATAGTATGATAATGGCGCAGAATACGACCACGTAAGGCCATCTGCCGCTCACTTTTCTTAAAGGTGTAGCTGGTCGTAATGTAATTGACGATGCCGACGATTAATTGGTCGACAATCTTGGCTGTCATACTTTGCCAGCCTAAAAATGAGATGGCAACAATCATCAGACCATTATCTAAGAAAAAGGAAACGCCGCGGAAGAAGAAAAAGGAAATCACTTCGCCAAAGAGCGCCTTGAAAGTTGTGTATTTCGATTGGAACACTAAGGACTTATTGGTGAAAAAGCCAAATAGGTTCGCCAGTAACCAAGCAATCGTGTTTGCTAATAAGTAAGGCCAAACGATTGTATGGCGAAAGACCCAGTAAGTGAAGATGTTGACCAGGGATGCTAGAAAACCAAAAACGGTGTAGGTCAATAAATCTCGGTATTTAAATAATAGCCGCTTAATAAAAGCCATAAAAAGAGCCCCTAAATTAATAATAGAATGTAAAACTAAAATAAGAAAACTGGGCCCAAAGCAAAAGGGAATTGCCCTAGACCCAGTGGGGAAATGTTGAATTGGTGAAGATGTTGCTCAAAGTATCTAGCTTTGAGGGGAGTCACCTCGGTTTAGAGGGCACTCTGACTTGAAACGTGCTTTCTAAAGCTGACTCTTTCGCTTAGCGACACTTGTCAAACTAGCAATTGCATCGCTAATTCGCCAAGTTAAGCTAATGCTCGGAGTCAAACCGCTTTATAGAGCACTCTGATTTGAAACGTGCTTTCTAAGCTAGCATCTTGTGCCTAGCTACGTCTAGCAAATAGGCAACAAAGTTGACTATTCACCAGCCTAGGCTAGTGCTCAGATGCTGACCAGCTTAGAGAGCACTCTGTTTTGCTACTATTTCTGCTACGAATTGTTCTAAGTGTTCAATGTCTTCTGCTTCTGGGGCGAGGTCAACCTTGACCACGTCTGAGCCTTTTGTTGCACCGGTTTGTTCGAAGACGCCGGCGAAATCGTCGACTACTTTACAGAATTCATCATAGAAGGTATCGCCTGAACCACAGACGCCGTAAACTTTACCGGTTAAATCCATTTCTTTTAAGTCTTCATAGAAGTCAACGGCTTCGTCTGGTAAATCACCGTCGTCGCCATAAGTGTAGCTGCAGACGATGCAGATGTCTGTGTCTTCAAAATCAGAAGGATCTGCTTGTGAGATTTCTGACGTTTCAACAGAGACGTCTAAGTTTTCGAGGGCTTCTTCTACGATATCGGCAATTTCCTCGTTATTACCGGTCATACTTGCGTAAACTACTTTTGCTGTTGCCATTATTAGGAACATCCTTTCACGTGTGCAATGGTATGATGGCCCGCAACTGACGGACCAAAATAAAGATTCTGCTATAAGGATTATAGCAAATGCCTAGAACTAAGAAAAGGCGTTGTGTTTAATCTTAATTAAAAAGCGGTCGGCCGTACAATTTTGAGTCAGATAGCGTATAATATGAAATTGAAGATAGACAGCGGGTTAACGCTGTCGATTTACCGTTCTAACGAATAGCGAATTGGTAACAATTATTGGAGGTTTCATTTTGATTACATTAAAATCTGAACGAGAAATTAAAGGCATGGCAGCTTCTGGCGCCGTCATCGCTGGTGTTCATCGCGGCCTACGCGATATTATCAAACCTGGTATTTCAAGCTGGGTTATCGAAGAATTTGCAAATGACTATATCGAAAAACAAGGTGCTAAGGCATCTGAAAAAGGTTTTGAAGGTTATAAGTATGCCACTTGCGTCTGTGTTAACGATGAAGTCGCACATGCTGTTCCTCGCAAAAACTTGATTTTAAAAGAAGGCGATATTGTCACTGTTGATATGACTGTTAACTTAGACGGTTACGAAAGTGATTCTTGCTGGACTTATGCGGTTGGCGAAATCGCACCAGAATTACAAAAATTAATGGATGATACTCGCAAGGCTTTATACCTTGGGATTGATCAAGCAGTCGTTGGCAATCGCTTAGGTGATATCGGCCATGCCATCCAACAATACACTGAAGTTGAAAACAACTACGGTGATGTCCGCGAATTAATCGGTCACGGTATCCAACCAACAATGCACGAACAACCTAACGTGCCTTCATACGGTGAAGCAGGTAAGGGATTACGCCTTAAAGAAGGGATGACCATCACAATCGAACCGATGGTCATCTTAGGTGGCACATGGCATATCAAGGCTAAGACAGTCCCTGGTGACGATTGGGAATACTATGTCTCAGCAGACGGTACAGCCTGTGCACAATACGAACACACAATTGCTATCACAAAAGACGGTCCAAAAATCTTAACATCACAAGACGCAGAAATGGACGCGAAATATTTATTGTAAGAAGTGCGTTTGAAACGGTTATACTTTGAGCATTAACAGAATTTGGCGAATTGGCGATGAAATCGCCGGTTTGACAAATTTAGTTAAGCGCAGAAGTATGTTTCAAAAAGCACGTTTAATAAAAGTGCGTAAGCCGACGGTTATATTTTGAACGTATCTAAAACAAGCACCACCTCAAGAAATCTTCTCAAAAAAATGAGAAGGTTTCTTTTTTTGTTTTCAGAAACCTATATGCTAGTTGCTTAATCATGTATAATATACACAAATAGTTAATTTTATAACATTTAGCGCTCTTGTTGAATGTCGGCCAAGACGCGTATACTAAGAATTTATGAGGAAAAATATGAAATCAGACGAACAGAGTCAATTGCCGGTTTTCAAACGCGATATTTCCGGTAAGCAGAAACTGATTGCCTTCATTAAGCTGATGATTCGGCGATCGTCAGAGGCTAACATCAGCGATAATGCTAAGATTATTGCCTATTACGCATTATTATCATTCTTTCCACTTCTAATCGTTATCGGGAACATTTTGCCATATTTTAAATTAGATGTGATGAGCGTTGCTGATTACGTTCGAACGGCGGTGCCACCAACCATCTTCAATCGCATTATGCCCGTTTTACAATCATTACTACATAAGCGCAACAACGGGTTATTGTCTGTCGGGATTTTGGGGACCTTATGGGCAGCAAGCATGGGGATCAATGCCATGAAGAACAGTATTAATCGGGCTTACCGAGTCGAAAAAATGCAAAACTTCCTATTAAAGCGACTCATTTCATTAGGGACCACATTAGTCTTATTACTACTGTTAGTTAGTTTGATTGTCGTCTTTACATTCGGGCAACAAGTGTTGGAACTAATCGCACCCATCTTCAAAATACCTGAAGACTACATCAATGTTTTCGGTCAATTAAAATGGCCGATTACCAGTATCGTCTTATTCGTGGTTTTAATCTTCGTTTACTTCTTCATTCCAAACGTTAAGATGCAATTGCGCAGCGTATTGCCTGGGGCCTTCTTAACGACGGTTGGCTGGTTGATATTAGCGCAAGCCTTCTCATTATATATGCGTTATTTTGGCACTTCTTGGAATAGTTACGGGACAATCGGTGCTTTTATTGTACTCTTGTTATGGCTTAATTATTCGGCGATGGTTTTGATGTTCGGTGCCGTTTTAAACGTGGTGATTGAAGAGGCCGGATACGGTCGCGTCGACGCCAGTCGGGGGAAAGTTTACGACTTCATTGAGCGTCGTAAGGGATAGACTTAATCATAAAACCCATTAATAATTAGGGCCGCAAGTAGTGTTGTAACATGACGGTAACAAAAAAGTGATTTCTTTTTAACATTGATTAACCTATAATATAATTATTATTCTCGTATCGTACACCTTGAGGAGGAAAGTTAGACATGAATTCAGACGAACCAGAACTACATCGTCACCATCACCATAAACACCATAAGAAAACATGGACCTTATGGAAAATCATTCTACTGGTCTTAGGTATCTTGGTTTTGGCGGGCGGTGCTTTCGCTGCGAAGGTCTACTATGATGTTGATCAAACGGCGAAGACTGTTTACAAGGCTAAAGGTAAAACACAGAATAAACGTAAAGCTAATCAAACGGTTAAGCTTAACAAAAAAACGCCATTTTCAATTTTATTATTAGGAACAGATACTGGTGAGTTAGGTCGTACGGAAAAAGGACGGACGGATACAATGATTCTAGCGACTGTCAATCCGCAGACGAAACAAACTAATATGTTAAGTATTGCGCGTGATTCACGGGTCACAATTACTGGTTACGGCCAAAAAGCTAAAATTAATGCCGCTTATTCATACGGCGGTATTCCAATGGCCATTAATACCGTGCAATCATTCTTGAATGTGCCGGTTGATTACTACGTCATGATGAATATGAAGGGCTTAGAACAATTGGTTGATGCAGTTGGTGGAGTCACGGTCGATAATGACCTGGACTTCACTTATGAAGGTCACCATTTCGAAAAGGGTTCAGTCACTTTAGATGGTGAGACAGCGTTGAAATTTTCACGGATGCGTTACGATGATCCCCGGGGTGATTTTGGGCGTCAACTTCGGCAACAAGCAATTATTCAAGCGGTCTTGAAGAAGGCTACTTCATTGAACTTAGTAACCCAGTATAATAAGTTCTTACAGATTTTAGAAAATAACATGCAAACCAATATGACCTTAAAGGATGTCTTGAACATTCAACATAATTATGGGGATGCGATGAACTTCAAGACAAAACAATTGAAAGGAACCGGTCAGATGATTGATGGCCAATCCTTCCAAGTGATGTCACCTGATGAAGTTTCAAACATGTCAACACTACTCAGAGAGCAATTAGATTTGAAGTAATACCAGTAAGGAGCTAATCAGTAATGGTTAACTTCTTTTCGTATGTGGTCTAGCATCACTGCGTAATCAACCTTTGGAGGATATTATGGAACAAACAATTAATATTGAACAGATTTTAGGGGTTTTACGGAAATATAGAAGGCTTATTGCAGGTTCAACAATCACTTTTACATTGTTGGCTGGAATTTTAACGTTTTTTGTTATTACACCCCAATATAGTGCATCAACAGAATTATTGGTTAATCGTAAACAAAATACAGATGCAAATATGCAATACAATCAGGTACAGACAGATGTACAGATGATTAATACTTATAAGGATTTGATTACGAAGCCAGTTATTATGGATTCAGTCGCTAAGAAAATTAATGATGGTAAAGCCGAAAAGTTGAGTGATGATCAAATTGCTTCAATGATTAGTATCGCAAATAACCAGAATTCACAGGTCTTCTCAGTAACAGCTAAAGCTGATAATGCCTACACTGCTGCCGATATTGCTAATATGACAGCTACTACTTTTCAAAAGAAAGCACCCAAGATTATGAGTGGGACGGATAATGTTTCGATTATTTCGAAAGCAAAACCTAACTTGACTCCCGTTTCCCCTAAAAATAAACTAAATGTTCTAATTGGGTTTATCATCGGTTTATTAATTGGTGTCGCCGTCGCATTTATTCGCGAATTAATGGATAAAACAGTTAAGGACGAAAGTTTCTTAACTGATGAACTCGGTCTGACTAGTTTAGGTGTTATTAATAATATCGCCCCTAAAGATCTAATCAAAAAAGCCATTATGCGTACAAGTACATTATCGAGAAGAGGGTAAGAATTCATGGGATTATTTAGAAAAGAAAAGAAGTTAGATCAAGACAGTATGAAAGAAGGGGTTGGGTTAATTACTTTAACCTCACCAACTTCAGTGATTGCTGAACAATTCCGGACCATTCGGACAAACATCCAATTCTCATCAATTGATCAAAAATTAAGAAGTATCGTCTTTACATCATCAGGCCCTTCACAAGGCAAATCAACGATCAGTGCCAATGTAGCGGTTACTTGGGCCGATCAAGGGGTCAATGTGTTACTAGTCGATGCTGATATGCGTCGTCCAACAATTCATCAAACTTTCCAGGTGCCTAACAAAAAAGGCTTAACATCTTTGTTAACCGAAGATGAATTTGACTTTAACACGACGATTCAAAAAACACCGGTAGAACATTTATTCGTCTTACCTTGTGGCGTTGTACCACCTAATCCATCAGAATTGTTAAATACGAAAAAGATGGATAAGTTAATTGTTGAATTAACAAAGCACTTTGATCTTGTCATTTTTGATGCACCGCCCGTAATTTCAGTGACAGATGCACAAATTTTAGCAAGTAAAGTGGATGGGACGATATTAGTAGCACCACAAGGGATTGCTGATAAACGCTCTGTTATTAAATCTAAGGAACTATTAGATGTAGTTCACGCACGGATCTTGGGGACGATCATGAATCGCGTGAAACCAGAAAATACAGGTGGTTACTATGGCGGCTATTATGGTGGCTACTATGGTGCAGAAGAATCTAAGAAATAGTTTGAATTGGGGGAAATAAAGCATGGAGATACAAAAGCAGGACACTAGTCGGGCGTCTATTGAGAATACACGCCAAGTAATGCTTTTTAATCAGGCTGTGTTAGATCAGCGGTATATTTATCGCGGTTTAAAACGTTTATTCGATATTGTTGCTAGTTTGGCGGGGTTAATTTTATTAAGCCCGCTATTTTTGGTACTTGCGATTTGGATTAAAGTTGATGATTCAGCGGGTGGTGTTTTTTACTCACAGACTCGTTTAGGTTTAAAACAAAAGAAATTTAAAATGTATAAGTTTAGATCAATGTGCAGCGATGCTGATCAAAAATTAAAAGACCTTCTTAAATATAATGAGGTTGAAGGTGCTATGTTTAAGATGAAAGAAGATCCCAGGATTACGAAAGTTGGGCATTTTATTCGTAAATACAGTATTGACGAATTGCCGCAATTGTGGAACGTCTTAGTTGGTGATATGACACTTGTTGGACCACGACCTCCATTGGAACGAGAAATTAAAGAATATACCGATTATGACTGGCAACGATTAATGGTTAAGCCTGGTTGTACCGGGTTGTGGCAGGTAAGTGGTCGTAATAGTATTGGGTTCCATGAGATGGTTGAATTGGATTTAAAATATATTAGAAAAAGTAGTTTGGTTTATGATTTGGGTATTCTCTTCAGAACAGTCAAAATTATGATTATGCCAAATGATGCGTACTGAGTTGGAGAGAATAGAAATGAAAATTGGATTAGCAATTCCTACTTATAATGCAGGAACAAATTTGAATGATGTATTAGAAAAGATAGTTAAATCAAGTATAAATATTGACAGAAAAATAATTGTTGATTCTGAATCCAAGGATCAGACAGTCGCAATTGCGAAAGATAAAAACTTTGAAATATACAGTATACAGCAGAAAACATTTACGCATGGGTTAGTTAGAAAAAAAATATCTGAGATATTATCTGATTGTGATTATATTATTTATATGACTCAAGATGTTTATGTTGAACCTACGGCATTAGAGAATTTAGTGAAATATATAGCGGAACATCCTATTATGGCTATTGCGTATGGAAAACAGTCTGTTGATATGAATAAAACCGATATTTTTGAAAAAAAAGATAGAAGCTTCAATTATCCTGATTATGATATGGAAAAATCTTATGCCGATAAAGAGCAGCTTGGAATCAAAACTGTTTTTTCATCTGATGCTTTTGCAATCTATAGAAGAGCTGTTTTATTAGAAGTAAATAATTTTCCAGAAAAATTAAATTTTTCAGAAGATATGTATATGGCAGCGAAAGTCGTGAAGGCTGGTTATACAGTTGGATATTGCTCTAAAGCAATTGTAATACATTCACATAGCTATACGCTCAAAGATCAGTTTAGAAGGTACCAAAGTATAGGTGAGTTCCATGGACAAAATAAATGGATACAAGAAGAATTTGGTACAAACGAGAAAGAAGGTTTAAAATCTGTTTTTTCAGAATGGAAATATTTAATTAGAAATAATAAACCACTTAAAATTCCCTATTCAATTATGAGAACAGGCGTTAAGTATTTAGGGTATAAGTCAGGAACACGTAAAGGGAAAAATTAGGAGGGGAAAATGGACTGTAATTCTGATAGTCGTAGAGTAGGTTTAAAAGATATTCAAGATAAAGAATATGAAGTATTAATTGAATTATTGAAAGTATTTGAAAAGAACAATTTAAATTATACTATAACGGGTGGAACCGTTCTTGGAGCTAACTATTATAAAGACTTCATCCCATATGATGACGATATTGACTTGAGTATGCCTAGAGAAGATTACACTAGATTTTTGAATAGCATATATACGGAAATGCCAGCAGAATATAGAGTGAAACACTATACTTTAGACGAAGAGTTTAAGTATACAATTATTAGAGTTGAGAATACATCAATCGATATTGTGGAAGTTAGTGATCCAGAACAAAAAATTTCTCATCCGTCAATTGATATAGCACCATTGGATGGAACACCTAATAATCCTTTTTTAAGAAAAGTCTTTTTTTATAAACTTCTTTTTTACAGAAGTCTTTTATCATGGCATTATGCTAGCTCTATAAATATGTTAAAGCAACGAAGTATTGGTCAAAAATTCCTTATTAAAGTATTGAAGCTGTCAAAGCCATTCGGAAGTAAACTAAATCCACAGACTATTAAGTATAAAATTGATAATAACCTTTCAAAATATTCAATTGAAAATAGTTTATTTGCAGGAACTTACATGGGAGCGTATAAAGATAAAGAAATGATTCCGACGGAAATTTGGGGATCGCTAAAGAAGTATCCATTTAGAGAAATAGAAGTAAATGGACCAGAAAATACGGAATGCTATATAAAGACTGTTTATGGTGGTTTTAGAGAGTTATCTGAAGAAGAAGCATTTAGCGCCAGACACTATATTTTAAAATCTAATAATTAAAGGATTATAGAATGATTATTATATTGATATTAGCACAGAGTTTAATCTTTGGACTTTTAAAAAAATTTCAGAGAACAAGTGGTTTGCTAACTTTTATGACACTTGGGTTTTACAGTGGGATAGCAGATATTAGACATAATGCTGACTATAAATTATATTTGGCGAGTTTCGATATGAAATGGAGTAATTTTGAACAGGGATACACGTACTTTGCCCAGACGGCTAAAAATTACGGTGTTACTTATGAGAATTTTAGATTAGCGTTCTGTTTAATTACGTATTTCATTCTATTCATGGGCATTGTTAAGTTGACTGAAAATGTTGCCTTAGTATCTTTTCTATATGGTATTTCAATGTATCCGCTAGAGTCTATCCAAGTAAGAAACACATTAATGATTGCTATAATTACATGGATGGTTGTAGTTTTGAAAAAAGATGACAATTGGCGATACTTTGTTGCAATTATAATTGTCTGGATATCATCACTATTCCATAGTTTGGGATTGATATTTATTGTCATTCCAATATTTACTTATGTATTTAGAAATAGGGAATTTACTTATTATAAACATGCTTCATTAATTATTTATGGCTTGAGCATAATATTTGTAGCATTTGGGAAGGGAATATTAATCTCTTTATCTGTATTGATAACAAAATTATTTAGTGGAAGAGAATCACTAGCTAATAATTTAACTAATGTCTATTCCAACTCAGCTGTTAATAAAGTTTGGATTGCAATGTTAGTATTAGCGATTATCATATCTCTTTTCCCAGTTTTTAATAAGAAGTCGATTGTAGAAAATGAAATCTTAAAAGTTGAATATCGTCCGCTATTATGGATGTTAATTTTAGCTGCATTATCTATTCTATTGATGACTGTAACAGTTGATTATATTAGATTAATTAGAAATGTTAGTTTATTTTATTTTATTTGGACTGTAATTATTTTTAATAACGAAAAAATTCCCGTGACTACTCGATATTTTAATGTTGCAGCAGCGTCAATTATAGGTATTGTAATAATGGTCATTCAAGTTTTTGGTATTTATAAAATTGGCGATCAATTACCGTATATAATGAGAATTATTAATCAAAATATTATTATTAGGGGATAAAAAATTGAGTAATGAAGTTGGCGCAATTATAGTTACTTTTAATCCAGATATAAATGGATTAAAAAGAAATATTAATGCGATTTATAATCAGGTTGATAGAGTTGTAATTGTAGATAATGGATCGAATAATTTAGATGATATAAAAGAATTGTTACAAGTATTGAAAATGAATGTAGATATAATTGATCTTGGACAAAATTTAGGTATTGCAGCTGCACAGAATAGAGCGATTTCAAGTTTAGATGATTTAGGATTTAATTGGGTAGTTACACTTGATCAAGACTCTGAAATGGCAGAGAAATCTATTCAAAAACTAAAAGCAACTAGTCAATATGAAGACAAAGATACTGGAATATTAGCAGCGCAATATAATGATTCCAAGTGGACAGAAGAACAAAGAAAAAACAAATTAGATGAACGATATGACCAAGTTGTGCAGAAAAAAATGGTAATCGCCTCTGGAAATTTAGTCAATATTAAAGCATGGAAAGCTGTACAAGGCTATGATGAATGGATGTTTATTGATCAAGTTGATTTTGATTTTAATGCTAAACTATTGTTAGCAGGTTACAAAATTTGGCAGGTTAATAATGTAGTTATGGATCATGCGGTTGGGGATGTTATTCAAAAACCTATGTTATCAAGGCTTTTGTTATTTCCTAAAAAAGCTATTTTTTCAGACCATTCCGCATTTCGGGAATATTATATTCAACGTAATACTATTATATATTCTAAGCGATATCCGGAATTTAGACGTCACAAGTATCAGGTAATTGTTAGTATGATTCAGTCTAGAAGAATTTTAGTGTATTCAGGACCTAGAGTTAAGAAATTGATATCGGCCTGGAAGGGCATTGTAGACGGGATTAAGTATCGACCAGAGGATGATATAAAATTCAAGGAATTTAGACAAAGCCTGAATAACAGGAGAACTAAAAATGAGAATTAATTTTGTGTTGCCTAGATCTACTAATACTCCTATGGGAGGATATAAAGTAGTGTTTCAATATGCTAATTATTTTAGTGATAAAGGACATGATGTACATATTTACTTTGTGATTAATGCTAAAATTAATAGTCTAAATTTATGGCGCGCAAAAATTAGTGGATTAGTTCTAAAACAAAATATTTATAGACACATTTCGTGGTTTAATTTACGGAGCAATATTCATGTGCATTTTGATGTTTCCAGTAATACTATTAGGAATATAAATCATGGAACTGTAATAGCAACCCATTGGTCAACTGCCCGCTTGGTATTGGCATCTAACGTTAAAGAAAAACACAAATTCTATTTTATCCAGGCGTTTGAGTCGTTTGACCCCTCAGCAACTAAAAAAGATATTGAAGATACATGGAGACTAGGGCTAAATAATATTGTAATTTCAAAATGGTTACAAAAAAAAGCAAGAGAATTAGATGTTAAAGCAACTTTAATAACTAATTTCATTGATCATAATGAATTTAATATAACTAATTTACTACCTAATAATCAAAGAGAAAATATAGTATCTTTTTTATGGCATACTAATCCAGACAAGCAATCTTCGATTGGATTAGAAGTATTAAAAAAGGTTAAAGATGTATTTCCTGATTTGAAAATTATTGAATTTGGAGCTGCAAATTCAGGCGAAAGTATAATTTCTGAGAGTTACTTAAATGCAGATTCAGAATGCTTATCAAATAATATTTATGGGAAGTCTGCTATTTATTTTATGCCAAGTAGTAGTGAAGGTTGGGGATTGACAGGCCTAGAGGCTATGTATCATGGAGCAGCAGTAGTATCGGTGAATAATGGTGGTATTACAGAATACGCTACAAATGGACAGTCTGCTGTTATCGTTGAGAATAATAAAGAAGCAATGTATCAAGGTATTATAAAACTATTAGAAGATAAAAAATATAGACAGTTGCTTGTTAATAATGGAATAGATGTCGCTAATAAATTTTCTTTAACTAAATCAGGAGATAAATTTATAAGTGTATTAGGTGGAGGCAATGATGAATAAATCGAGAAGCAAGGCTGCATTAGTTAATTCATCGGTAGCAACTATAGCGCAAGTGGTATTAATATTGGCACAATTTGTATCAAGAACAATTTTTATAAAAACTTTGGGTAGCGAATATCTAGGATTAAATGGACTTTTTGTAAATTTATTAAGCATGTTAAATTTAGCAGAACTGGGCATTGGAAACGCGATAACGTTTTCGTTATTTAAGCCTTTAGCTGATAATAATAAGGCACAAGTATCTGCAATCATGAGATTATTAAAAAAATGGTATAGAATGATCGCTATCATCGTTTTATTAGGTGGCGTGGTTCTTATGCCATTTATCCCTAATCTAATTCATAAGCCGGTATTTAGCGATATGCAATTGTGGTTGTTTTTCTTCCTAGCGTTGATGGGGACGATTTCAACATACCTATTAAGCTATAAAAGGACGTTATTAATTGCAAACCAGGAAGGTTATATTAATACCATTAATACAGTGGGATTTAGCGTTGGACAACAGATTATTCAAATTGTATTTTTAATTGTATATCCTAATTTTTATATTTATTTGATTATTCAGTTGTTGGCAAATCTTTTTTCAAATATTAATATCTCAAGATTAGTTGATAAAAAATATCCATATTTGAAAGATTTTAATATTTCTGTTGATAAAGATGTTTTAAAATATTTTAAAAAGAATGTAACTGGAATGATTTCTGCTAAATTAGGTGGAGTTGTTGTAAATGGTACTGATAATTTGGTGATTTCGTTTTTCTTGGGATTAGCTACCGTTGGTAAATATGCAAATTATACTTTGATAACAACAGGACTTACCGCAATACTGACACAGGCAGTGTCTGCGGTATCTGCTTCAGTTGGTAATTTAGCAGTCTCTAAAAATGATAGTAAAGAGAAAGAAGTCCGAGTATTTAATCAATATTTTTCGATCACAATAATTGTTAGTTTGATAATGGCTGTAGGAATAGCCGCATTTTCAACGGCATTTGTAACATTATGGATTGGTGAGGGGTATGTGCTATCCCGTCTAACGGTTTTCTTAATTTCGCTGAACTTTTTTATACAAGCTGTTAGACAATCTGTAATTACCTATGCTAATTCCTATGGGCTTTACTGGCAACAAAGATATAAGCCAATATTTGAATCAGTGCTTAACCTATTAGTTTCTATAATCCTAATTAAGTATACTGGTTTAGGATTATCGGCCGTTTTAATAGGAACAATAGCAAGTAATATTTTAGTTAATCTTTGGTGGGAACCGTACGTTGTGTTTAAATATGGATTCCAACAAAAGGTTACTAGGTTTTTGTTCCAATATTATGTATTAATTATAACTGGTGGATTAGTTCTAGAAGGGGTATTGTTTATTGGGTATCAAATTAGTAATATATTATTTGCAGTACTATTTACGAGCGTAGCAATTATTATTTCTATCGGCGTAATAGTTTCTGTTATTTGGATCTTAGGTATTAAAATTCAAATACCGAAAAGGATATATAAAGGGGGAGCTTCAAGATGAAAGGTATCATTCTAGCAGGTGGATCAGGAACACGTTTATATCCAATTACAAAAGCAGTTTCAAAGCAACTTATCCCGGTTTATGATAAACCGATGATTTATTATCCAATGTCAGCTTTAATGTTAGCAGGGATACAGGATATTATGATTATTTCAACACCAACTGATACACCACGTTTCGAAGAATTATTTGGTGATGGTCATGATCTAGGTTTAAACATTGAATATGCTGTTCAGGATAAACCAAACGGTTTGGCTGAAGCATTTATTATTGGGGCCGATTTTATCGGTGATGATTCAGTTTGTTTAATTTTAGGTGATAACATCTATTATGGTGGTGGGCTATCAGAAATGCTACAAAGAACAGCCCAAAAAGAAATTGGTGCGACGGTCTTTGGTTACCATGTTAATGACCCAGAACGTTTTGGGGTCGTTGATTTTGATGAAAATATGCATGCCAAATCAATTATCGAAAAACCAGAACATCCAGCAAGCAACTACGCAGTGACTGGCTTGTACTTCTATGACAATCAAGTTGTTGAGATTGCTAAAAATATCAAACCATCACCACGTGGTGAACTTGAAATTACAGATATTAACAAGGCTTATCTTGAAAAGGGTCAGTTAGATGTTGAACTAATGGGCCGGGGCTTTGCTTGGTTAGATACTGGGACTCACGATTCATTACATGAGGCCAGCAGTTTTATTGCAACCGTTCAAAAGCGTCAAAACTTGAAGGTTGCTTGTTTAGAAGAAATTGCTTACCGAATGAACTATATCGATAAATCAAAAGTGATTGAATTGGCACAACCGCTTAAGAAAAATGATTATGGCCAATATTTATTAAGATTAGTAAACGAAGATTAGGGGTAAGTAATTATGGGAAAATTAAAAGTAACAACAACTAAATTACAAGATGTTAAAATCATTGAACCAGCTGTTTTTGGCGATCACCGAGGATTCTTTACAGAATCATATTCAGACCGTGACTTTAAAGAAGCCGGAATTGATATCGATTTTATTCAAGATAACCATTCACTTTCAACGCAAGCCGGCGTTTTACGCGGATTGCACTTCCAACGTGGCAAAGCCGCTCAAACGAAATTAATCCGGGTTGTGACGGGTGCTGTTTTAGACGTCATCGTGGATGTACGTGCAGGCTCACCAACTTACAAACAATGGGAAGGTTATATTCTTTCAGCAAGTAATCACCGTCAACTATTAGTACCAAAGGGCTTCGCCCATGGATTTGTGACGTTAACCGATAATGTTAACTTCTTATATAAATGTGATGGTTATTATGATGCAGAAGCCGATGGTGGGATTTCATTTAAAACCCCAGAATTAAATATTGACTGGCCAATTGATTTTGACCAAGCGATTACATCAGAAAAAGATGCTAAGCAACCAACATTTACAGAATTTGAAAAAGATAACCCATTTGTTTACGGTGAAATTTAAGGAGACTCTAACTTATGAAAAATATTATTGTTACCGGCGGCGCCGGTTTTATCGGTTCTAACTTTGTCCACTATGTTGTTAACAACCATCCAGAAGTTCATGTAACGGTTTTGGATAAGTTAACTTATGCGGGAAATCGTGCTAATTTAGCTGGTTTACCAGAAGACCGTGTGGAATTAGTGGTTGGCGACATCTGTGATGCAGAATTAGTTAATAATTTGGTTCAAAATACTGATGCGGTTGTGCACTATGCTGCAGAAAGTCACAACGATAACTCCTTAAAAGATCCATCACCTTTCATTCAAACTAATATTATTGGTTCATATACCTTAATTGAAGCTTGTCGTAAATATAATGTTCGTTACCATCATGTTTCAACGGATGAAGTTTATGGTGATTTACCACTACGCGAGGATTTACCAGGTCATGGTGAAGGTGCTGGTGAAAAATTCACACCTGAAACACGTTACAATCCAAGTAGCCCTTACTCATCATCAAAAGCTAGTTCGGACTTATTAGTGCGTGCTTGGGTCCGCTCGTTTGGCTTACAAGCGACTATTTCAAATTGTTCTAATAACTATGGCCCTTATCAACACATCGAAAAATTTATTCCACGTCAAATTACTAACGTGTTAAGTGGCATTCGCCCTAAGCTTTACGGTTCAGGTCAAAACGTTCGTGATTGGATTCATACTAATGACCACTCAAGCGCTGTTTGGGCAATCTTAACTAAAGGTAAAATCGGTGAAACTTATTTAATCGGTGCTGATGGCGAACAAAACAACAAGGATGTCTTGGAACTACTTTTAGAATTAATGGGACAACCTAAAGATGCTTATGATCAAGTTAAAGATCGTCCAGGACATGACTTACGTTATGCAATCGATTCAAGCAAACTACGTGAAGAATTGGGCTGGCAACCAGAATTTACTGATTTCAAATCAGGATTACAACATACGATTGACTGGTATCGTGATAACGAAAACTGGTGGCAAGCAGAAAAAGCAGCAGTTGAAGCCAACTATGCTAAAAATGGTCAATAAATATAACTAAATGGAAGTAGGCGAGTGCCTACTTTTTTTAAGGAGAAGAGTTAACAATGAAAATTTTAATTACTGGTGCCAATGGTCAATTAGGAACCGAATTACGTCATTTATTAGATGAAAATCAAATCGAATATATAGGAACAGATGCTGCTGAATTGGATATCACGAATGCAGAAGCAGTTAATGCTTATTTTGAAACTAACAAACCAGAATTAGTTTATCACTGTGCTGCTTATACAGCCGTTGATGCAGCCGAAGAAGAACCGGGCAAGTCAATCAACTACAAAGTAAATGTCGTTGGGACACAAAATATTGCTAATGCTGCAGAAGCAGTTGGAGCAACATTAGTTTACATCAGTACAGATTATGTATTCGATGGCACTAATGACCAAATGTATACAGAAGAGACACCAGCAGCACCTAAAAACGAATATGGTCGGACAAAATTAGCAGGTGAAGAAGCTGTTGCTAATACGATGAGCAAATATTACATCATCCGGACATCATGGGTCTTTGGTGAATATGGTAAGAATTTTGTTTACACCATGTTGAACCTTTCTAAGACACACGATCATTTAACGGTTGTTAGTGATCAAGTTGGCCGGCCAACTTGGACCCGGACATTGGCTGAATTCATGTTATATTCCGTTAAAAACGACGTCCCTTATGGTTTATACCAACTTTCAAATGATAATTCATGTACTTGGTATGAATTTGCGAGCGAAATCTTGAAGGATAAGGATGTAGAAGTGAGCCCCGTTACGTCAGATGAATATCCACAAAAAGCTTTCCGTCCAAGACACTCAATTATGGACTTGACGAAGATTAAAGCAACCGGTTTTGAAGTACCAACATGGCAAGATGCATTACAGAAATTCATTAGTAGTGTAGAAGACTAATAATGTGAGGTATTTATAATGGATGGAAATTTTATCACGTTTGAAGGACCTGATGGAGCTGGAAAAACTAGTGTTTTGGAAGCGATAGTACCTAAAATAAGCTCACTTATAGAACAAGAAATAGTTGTTACTCGTGAGCCTGGTGGAAATAATATTTCAGAATCTATTAGAAACTTGATTCTAGACATTGATAATAGTGAAATGGATTCAAGAACAGAAGCGTTGTTGTATGCCGCCGCTAGACGTCAACATATAGTTGAAAGAATACAACCAGCATTAAATAGAAAAGCGATTGTTATATGCGATAGATTCGTTGATAGTTCAATAGCGTATCAAGGTGCTGGAAGAAGTATTGGAGAAAAACTTATTTCCGATATGAATTTATTTGCAACGGATGGATTAACTCCTGATTTGACTATATATCTTGATGTTCCATCTGAAGTTGGTTTGGAACGAATTCAAAAGAATAGACAGAATCAATATGATAGATTAGACCATGAAAAATTAGACTTCCATAAGAAAGTTAGAAAGTCTTATCAAAACTTGATGAGAAACAATACTGACAGAATAAAAATGATTGATGCAACTCAGCCATTCTCTGAGGTAGTTGATAATTGTATGAGAGAATTATTAAAGTTCTTAGACAATTAGTAATAGTCGGTTGAAAACCTCATATAAGGAGATTTTGTAATGAGTAGTAATAGTGAGAGAAATTTTGGGATAGATATTGCTAGAATATTAGCTATGCTGATGGTTGTTTTTTTTGCATAATCTATTAAATGGTGGAATTTTAAGAAATTTAGATATTAATAGTAATCCAATGAGTATGATCTATTGGTTCATAGAAAACTGCTCAATCATTGCAGTGAATATATTTGCAATAATTACAGGTTATTTGATGACAGGAAAACGATTTTCATATAAAAGAGTTATTGAACTTTGGAAAATAGTAATATTTTGGTCAATATTTATATTTATTGTATTTTATTTTTGGGGTTATCCGTTGAAAATGCATGATATAATAACTTCTTTTTTTCCAACCATCATGAATAGTTACTGGTATTTCAATGCTTATTTAATTTTAGTTCTCTTTATTCCATTTTTAAACGCTGGAATAAAAGCTATCGATTTTTTAGTATTTGAAAAAATTGTCTTTTGTTTGGTAGTACTTTCTGTAACTATTGGTTTTGTTGGGCATTTATTTGAGCTAGAGGGTTATTCTGGTATTTGGCTAATGATTCTGTATCTAATTGGGGCCTATATAAAAGTAAGTCCACGAATTAAAAGATTAAAAAATACTTGGTTACTGATTCTGTATCTACTCTGTTCGCTAATATCTGTGGGAGCAGAATATGTATCAATTAAATTTATAGGTGGAGAGGAACGCTGGTTAAGTTACCTATCTCCAATGGTTACAGTTTCTTCTATTTGCCTATTTATTTTGCTAACAAGAATAAACATAAAAAATGATAAGATAAAAAAATATTAATAGTAATTTCGCCATTATCATTTGCTGTCTATTTGATTGATACTCATCCAATAATATTTAATTACGTAATACAAGATGCTTTTCGAAATTTAACAAGTTTAAATCTAGTTTATGGATTAATCATATTCTTTATAATTTCAATTCTAATGTTTGCCTTATTTTTATTAATGGAATACGTTCGAGTATATATTTTTAAACTAATGCGCAATTTTGTTAGAGGATTTAAAACTAATGGAAATTAAAAAAATGCCTAGTCTATTGCTAATGACTAGGCATTTTTTTAATCTACTAATAGATTACTAAACTTTTTCTGCACCCTAAATTTAATATTATTAGCTGTTCGCCGTGTGATGTTTAAGTCCGCGGCGATTTCTTTTAGGCTGGCGTTGGCAAAGTAGCGTAGGACTAGGAAGCGACGTTCACGCGGGTCGCAGACCTGGTAGAGTTTTTCGAAGAGGTCGTTATAGATGACGGCATTATCTGGGGCGCAGTGGGGATCACTGATCTGGTCGAGGTAGTCCATTAGGGCATCGTCTTCAGATAAACGATTAACGAAGCCAATTTGTTTGTTTCGGCCGTTTTCTTGTCTGAAGTGCCGCATCGTGGCCCATTTAATCGCTTGGTAGGCGTAGACGATGAATTCGTGCTCCTGGGTATCAGGATCGCCTGGAAAGCGCTGATAGGCATCGATGAAGGTCAGGATGGCTTCTTGGTAGAGATCATCGAAATTCTCGTGATAACGATTAATATGGAGCGATTTGAGGGCACCGTAAATAAAGTTATCGTCTTGAAGTAAGAGGTTGAAAGCGGCTTGGTTAGATTTGGTCATTGTATCTCATCCTTTAGGCCGCGAGCTCGCAGTAAATTTTCCCGGTAAGTTCACTATAACGACTTGGCGATCAAAAGAATAACGACCGTTTTTGATGATTAATCAGAGTGAAACGTTGGTTTTATAGGAATTCGTAAGTAGTAATTTCTGAAACAAGTGTTATTTAACCTTGAAAATCGCTGAAAAGTCGATATTTCGGTTGTTTTATAAATCGCGTAATTTTCTGATAAAGCTGGGCACTCCTTGTAAATACCAGCCAAATTCATGAATCGGATATTCTTTGTATTCTTGAATGGCTGCTTGGTAGATGTAATTTGATTTGTGAACTTCTAAGTCGTCTAAGAGGCGAATTAATTGTTGTGGGTTATCAGGCACCATACTGCATAATTGGCAATGACAGTAGTCATAGCTATGGATAATACTGCTGTTAAAGCAAGATTGGAGTTCGATCGTATAGCCGAAGTTAGTTGCACAAATCCCGAGGCTCATGCGTAGAATGCGCCCGATTGCGGCACATTGATGAATTTCAGCTTCTAGCTGTCTACCTTTATAGAGGAGTTCGCAACTCGTTTCGTTCAAAAAGGTAATCCGGAGATGATCGCCAGCTTGCTCATAATATTTAACGTAGTGCAGTGCTAACCAACTTGCATTTTGATGGGCGGTGCCGCTGAGTGGTAGGAATTGATATTCACCGTTGATCTGCGGTAGTTTCCGCAGTTGGCCAAAGTTATGATAGATGTGCCGCATTTGTGAGAAATCAATGAGTTGCTGGCGATTGTACTGGCGCATCAATTTACGGGTCGAAAGCGGTGTGGCTTGCAGGCCATTATTGCGACTAATGATCAAACTACGGTGCTTATTGGCCGCGAGTAGCATTGTGTCCGAATTAACATGGTAATGATTGATATACGAGCAGTTAACCGTTTCTCGAAAGCGCAAATCGTAATCAACCGTTTTAATTAACGGTAAGCAGTCTGGACAAACGGTATGTTGGAGCGGGACGGTATGAGTATGCAGTAGTAACATAGGATCCTCCTAAGTAAACGATTTATTTGAGGATAGCAAATATTAACAAACGCTTACAATGTAAATGTGATTTTATCAACAAATAGATGTTAAGATATTAATATTTTCCTCATTTTTAAGCGTTTAGGGGTCACAAATCGGCTAGGGTATGGCATACTATGATTAGACTATGATTAATGGGGGATCCAATAAATGAAAGTACGCAAAGCAGTTATTCCAGCAGCTGGCCTAGGAACACGTTTCTTACCAGCTACCAAAGCAATGGCCAAGGAAATGTTGCCCATTGTTGATAAACCAACAATTCAATTTATCGTTGAAGAAGCAAAAGCTTCAGGTATCGAAGATATTTTAATTATCACTGGTAAGGGGAAACGCCCGATCGAAGATCACTTCGATTCAGCACCCGAATTGGAACAAAATTTGAAAGCTAAGAACAAGACGAAGATGTTGAAGATGGTTAATGAAACAACCGATATGGGCGTTAACCTCTATTTCATTCGCCAATCACATCCTAACGGTTTAGGGGATGCGGTCCGTCTTGCAAAATCTTTCGTTGCGGACGAACCTTTTGTTGTCATGTTAGGTGATGACTTGATGGAAGACGAAGTGCCATTGAGCAAGCAATTAATTAATGAATATGAAGAAACACACGCTTCACAATTGGCTGTCATGAAAGTACCACATAACGAAGTTGATAAATATGGTGTCATTAACCCTGAAAATAAGGTTAAGGACGACTTATACAACGTTAAGAACTTCGTTGAAAAACCAGATGTTGATAAGGCACCTAGTGATTTGGCCATTATTGGTCGTTACTTGTTAACACCAGAAATTTTTGATGTCCTAGAAAATCAAAAACCAGGTCTTGGTGGCGAAATTCAATTAACAGATGCGATCGACGAATTGAACAAGACACAACGCGTCTTCGCCCACGAATTCAAGGGCCGTCGTTACGATGTTGGTAACAAGTTCGGTTACTTAGAAACAAGTATCGAATACGGTTTGAAACACCCAGAAGTTAAAGATGATTTGAAGAAATACATCATCAAATTGGGTGAAGAATTAAAGCAAAGCGAAAAGAAAGAAAACAAATAGAGTGCTGACCATCGCGGTTAGTAGTTAAGCACAAAAAAGATCCCGTCAATTGACGGGATCTTTTTTGTGTAATGAATTAGTCAATACTCTTTAGGTATTTGTCTAATTCAGCTGGTTTTTTAACTTCGTAGCTCCAAGCTGATGAAACGGTTAGTGAGTTTAAGCGCATCTTTAATACGATGGCTTCTTTAATGTAGTTTAAGACTTTCTTCATGAGATATCACCTCCTTTAAATGGGATATTGTAACTAGTATTAAGGTTGCCAGCGTTGCGGCGCTAATTGGAACGGCTAAGAAATTGAAGAACAGACACAAAACTGAGAATAAGCTAAAAGCAATAATCGTGATCCGGTTACGCTTAAACTTTTCATTTTTAATACGTTTATCCTCAACAAGCGGTGTTCCAAACCAGAAAGCAAGAGCTGATAGAAGCGAGAAAATAATCGCGATAGTGGTATTGAATAATAGCCATTGCGCGAGATAGATAGCGACAATAGCCAGAGAAACGGATGTCAGATAACAATTTAAATAGGTCCGACAGTGGTAGCCACCAGTTTGTGTATGAATGATTCTAAAGAGAATCACATAACCGACAGTGAACCAAAATTGATGGGTGATAAGACCAAAGATTAAGATGGAGGCCGTAATCAAAAACTCATTAATTGTTAGCTCGACGCCATAATTGTAAAAGACTTGTTCGTCTGCTGAGATAACTTGTTTTCTAACGAGTAGATTCGTAATCATTTTTGTAAGGTTTTCCAAGCCAATACCTCCATTATTAGTCTTGATCAATTGGTAATAAAACGAGCATATCAAAGTGTGTTTCGTCATAGGCTATTTTATAGTCACCATGGAGTCGATCAATACTCTTCTTAATAATATTAATGCCTAAGCCATGTGGCTCATGTTTAAACCAACCTTTGTTAGAAAGATTAATTTTGTTGCCTAAATGAGTTTCGGCATGAGAGTTATTAACAATTAATACCAGTTTATGTTTATATTCAAAAATTTTGACGCTGATTTTTCTTTTTTCGGGCGGTAGTTTTTCTGTTGCGGCAACGGCATTTTTCAATAAGTTGATCAGGATGTTGGAAAGAGAAACGGGTTCTAATGACTCAGTCTGAACTTGATCTACTTTAAGCGAGAGTTCGATATCATTAGAGGCACACAGGCGGATATTGTTGTTTAAAACAGCGTCAATATACACATTGCCGGTTAAAACCTGGGCTTTAACTTTCTCCAATTGCCCCGTAATCTGGTTGATATAATTGATGGCTTCGGTATCAAGCTCATTTTCAATCATATATTTGATTGACATGATATTTTCCTTAAAGTCATGCCGCATATGGCTTAGTTCAAGTTCTTTTTTATTTTGAATTTTAATTTCATTTTTCAAGACGGTAGAAGCCGCTTGTAGATTGAGCTCAAATTCACGATTTTGATAGTAGAGACTTAGTTGGGAAAATAGGTAGATTGTTAGAAAGATAGTCGCATTCAGTAGAATAACCATAACTAAAATTTTAGCTGATAGTTGTTCAGCATGCTCAGCTTTTAAATTACTGCTTAGCATGTTCATAAAGTTAGTAATGAGCATTGTACCCATCACTAAAATGCAATTGATGATGATTAAATAATGTTTTGAGATATCCAAATTAATATTGTGAAAAAGTTTGTAGTAACTATATATGAGAAGTAACATCGTTAATTTAGTAATGATATAAAACAAAATACCATAAGCTTTACCGGTATCTATGATAATTGGAATTGGTTCATGAAAGATATTTGCTAGGATAATACCAGAAGAAATATCTGAGAAATAGATGAAGTAGTAACCAAGCGAAACAAAATAAAAAATTTTGATAAATTTGTCCTTGAATAATAATAGAGCAGAAATACTAATGCCGGTGATCATCAATAGGGAGTGAGCAAGGTTAGTGAAATTGGCAATTGCGAGAATGATAGTCGTATCTATGGCAATCAAAACTAACAAAGTACCGATTATCTGGCTATAGCGTGTAAAACGCGTATTTAAAAATAAAATCAATAAAACATAAAGAATGGTTACTTCAATCACAGTCGGTGCGACGTAGATAATTAGATTAGTCACTGAGAATCCCCCGTATACCGCATATAAATGCTTCTTGAACTTCTTTTTTTCGTCGTCGGCTTAAATCTAGTTCTTCACCATTATCCATTAGAATACTGGTGTTTTTAATTTCGTTGATAAAGATTGGATTGACCGTGAACTTGCGATGGGTCCTCAAAAAGCCCTTTTCAACTAGTGAATCCGTTATTTCTTGAAAGGCATAACCAACAAGTTCAAATTGCGTTTGGTTGGCTAGGTGAAGATAGACCTTTCTGTTGAGTGATTGAACGTAAATAATATCATCGAGATAGACTTTCTTATAGAGTTCCTCACCGGTCGTTTCGCGGAGCTTTAGCCGGAGATATTTGCTGTTTTCAAAAGCAACCGAGCGACTCAGCCGTGCTAATAAGTTATCAATGCGCTCACTGAGATGGTCCTTAGGTAGAAAATCATAGATATCATATTGCAAGGTGTTCAGAATTTCTTGTTCATAGCGGGTGACGAAAATAATTTTAACCCGCTTATCTAGATTGCGAATTTTGTGGGCTAACATTTTCCCATTAATTTTTGGCATATAAATGTCGATAAAAAGGGCGTCGAATACACCAGGTTTGAAGGCATCGAGTAGGTCAGTTGCATTTGTAAAGGTCTGATAAGTTGCTTTGATGGCTAATGAGCGATCAATCTCTTGTGTGATTTTTTTTAGAAAACACTGATTGTCGTCACAAAATGCAATATTTAACATCAAAAATGCTCCTTGTATGACTTGATTATTTAATATTCTATCACTATTCTTAATAAAATAGCATCTTTAACCTGTCGTGTTTTTGTCAAAAAATGCCGTTATAATGCCTTTTTGGGTCATTAATATGACATTAAAAGACGATTGTTATAAACGTTAATGACTTAAGTGGTCAATATAAATGACGCAACGGTTATTTTAATTACAAAATGAGTTTATTGCGAATGATAAGCTGATTTTTTATATAGGAAATAGTATAATGCCCGAATTTATTTTTTTAATTAATTTAAATTAATTAAAAAAATTTTTAGTGATATAAAAAGCCACTAGACAAAATAGGACTAGTGGCTGTGTGA
This sequence comes from Latilactobacillus parasakei, assembly GCF_049674265.1. Taxonomy (NCBI): domain Bacteria; kingdom Bacillati; phylum Bacillota; class Bacilli; order Lactobacillales; family Lactobacillaceae; genus Latilactobacillus; species Latilactobacillus parasakei. The sequence goes on from NZ_CP186861.1 coordinate 1,995,904, forward strand.
TGGCGCATTAAATGAGGATGCCCTCACAATGATCTATTTCATGTTGGATAATTTGAGCTACCCAGCCAGAAAAAGCTTGCTGCTGTGCTTTAAATTGGCGGTCTTGATAGCGTACTTCGATTGTGTCGTAACGTTGTGTCGGACGTTGCCCAGTCAGAGAGAGGCAGCCTTCTTCGGTTTGATAAGGGTTGCTCTGACGGATAATCTTGGGATTGACCATAATAACGGGTAGAATACCCATTTGAACGATAATGATCCGCTTATTAACGCCAATCATATTAGCAGCCATGCCGACACAACGCTCAGTGTTAGCTTGCAAGGTATCAATTAAATCGGTGATAACAGCACTATCTGCGGATGTAGCGGGTAGGGCCACTTGTTTTAAAAATTTAGTATCATGCATAATTGGCTTAATCATAAAAAAACTCCTCAAAAGTTAATAATTCTATTATAACAGAGTCAAGTTGCCCAAAGTGATTCATAACCTGCCCAAACCGGAACAATATAATGTGCTCGGATACAAATTTATTTATAAAAGCTGGCTTGCTTAGAATGAGCCAGCTTTTTTAATTGGCAAATGAATCCTAAAGCGGTCTAGCAATTTAAGTTGTACAAACAAACTATGACACCGAGTGGTCGTATAAATAGACTTAATGGTCTATATTGTTATCAATTAGAAAAAAGAAAGCAATTAACATTGCTAATAAGCGTAATCTCGTATTATATATAATGGTAACTATTAGAATTTAGAAGACTTTAAGTGCTATAACAATAGAGGGGAGAAATAATAAAATGTTAAGTCAAACAGAAACGTTGTCGTCGGTTACTTATATCATGCGCTGCAATCAAGTCATTGAAAAATTATTAGTATTTGATACGGTCTTTAATGAATATACCCAAACCTGCCGCAATATTGTATTGGGCAGATGTTTAGTTAATGAGAATCTGCATTCCTTGAAAAAGTATTTCCAGAAGAATTTAGTTAATTTACTACATTTTGTGCAATTGATTGAAAGCATCAATCCACCAAGTTATTTTGCTGAAACTAACCAGCGATTAAAAGAGGCTTTCAGAGGATATGTTGGTAGTGTTGAAAAAATGTTATCGATCATTGAAACAGAGAATGACTCATTGATATTAGAAAAATTAAAAGAAATTCGACAAAATCAAAAGGATTATTGTCATCAAATTAATGAGGCTCTAGCAGATGTCGTTAAACTAGGCTAGTCCTTAAAAAAAGGCCGTTAACCGAAAAGGTTAATGGCCTTTTTTAGCATTTAGAACAAATAAAAATTTTATCTTTTGGACATAAAATGAATAAAAATTCGACAAAGTATGAGCTTTTGATTATAATTATGAGTATAGCATTATAACGAAGCTTATTAAGTTCTAATTTTAATGACCGGTAAGAGGGTATAGAGGAGGATTCACAATGAAGAAAATAACGTTGTTTTTGAGTAGTTTGTTGTTACTAGGACTGTTTGTATTTGGCAGCCAACAGGTGCAGTCAGTACAAGCGGCTGAGAAGACTTATGAAATCGGAACTGATGTCACTTATCCACCGTTTGAATTTGCGAATAAGGATAATAAGTATGTCGGCATTGATATTGATATCATGAAGGCCATCGCAAAATCAGAAGGTTTCAAAGTGAATATCCAACCTCTCGGCTTTAATGCCGCCGTTCAAGCGGTTCAATCAGGACAGATTGATGGTGTGATTGCCGGGATGACAATTACGGATGAACGGAAAGCAAAATTTGATTTTGCGGATCCTTATTATCACACCGGGGTTGTTATGGCGGTTAAAAAAGACAGCAAGATTACCGGTTTAAAAGGGTTAAAGGGCCAGCGCGTTGCGATTAAGACCGGGACGGCCGCAGGTGATTATGCAAAATCAAAGGCCAAAGAATACGGCTTTACGACAGTCACTTTTGATGATTCTGACAATATGTACAATGATGTTGTCAACGGCAATTCAGTGGCCTGTTTCGAAGATCAACCAGTGATGCAATACGGGATTAAGACTGGTTTGAACTTGAAGATTGTCACCAAGCCAGCACAAGGCGGCGACTATGGTTTCGCTGTTAAGAAGGGGGCTAACCCAGAGTTAGTCGCAAAATTTAACAAGGGCTTGAAGAAGTTAAAAGACAGTGGTGAATACGCCAAAATTCAAGCAAAATATTTAAACACTAAAGCAACTAGCAAAAAAGAAGCTGATCACAGTTTCTTCGGGTTATTAAAAGAAAATAAGGGTGCAATCTTAGATGGCTTAGGCCAAACATTACTATTAACGGTCATCGCGATTTTCTTCGCAACCATCTTCGGTGTCTTCTTCGGATTACTCGGCGTGCTACCGAATAAATTTGCACGGGGCGTTTCGGATACAGTCATTTATATCTTCCGGGGCTTACCACTGTTAGTCTTAGCCTTATTCATCTACACTGGGATTCCAAGTTTGACGGGGCAAAAGATCCCCGCAATGGTCGCTGGTGTGATTACGCTGATGTTCAATGAAGGGGCCTATACAGCCGCCTTCGTGAAAGGTGGGATTGGGGCCGTCAGCGCTGGTCAAATGGAAGCAGCCCGCAGTTTAGGCTTACCATATGGCAAAGCAATGCGTCGCGTTATCTTACCACAAGGGATTCGGATTATGGTGCCATCTTTTATTAACCAATTCATCATCACATTGAAGGATACATCAATCTTATCAATTATCGGCATTGTTGAATTAACGCAAGCCGGCAAGATTATCATCGCCAGAAACCTAGAAGGCTTCAAAATCTGGGGAATGATCGCGTTGATTTACTTGATTGTGATTACATTATTGACATGGTTATCGAAGTACATCGAGAGGAGAATGAATAACTAATGAATAGAATTGAAGTGTCCCACCTCATTAAAAATTATGGTAGCAATGAAGTTTTGAAGGATTTGGATTTAACCGTTGGCAACAATGAAGTGGTTGTTATGATTGGGCCCTCCGGTTCTGGGAAGAGTACTTTTCTCCGCTGTTTGAACCGTTTGGAAGAACCAACGAGCGGTGAAATCATCGTCGATGGTTATAATCTTAATGATCGTAAGAGCGACTTGAATCAGATTCGGGAAAAAATTGGGATGGTCTTCCAACACTTTAACCTCTTTAAAAATCTCACTGTTGCGGAAAATATTATGTTGGCACCTGTTGAACTGGGTAAAATGACGCAGGAAGAAGCCAAAGAAACCGCCAAACATCTTTTGGAAACAGTTGGCTTATCGGATAAGTACGATGCCAAACCGGGGTCACTGTCAGGTGGTCAAAAGCAGCGGGTCGCCATTGCGCGCGCCTTGGCGATGAAACCCGATATTCTGTTATTCGATGAACCAACATCAGCGTTGGATCCAGAAATGGTCGGCGACGTGCTCGAAGTAATGAAGCGCTTGGCCAAAGAAGGGATGACGATGGTCGTTGTTACCCATGAAATGGGCTTCGCCAAAGAAGTGGCCGATCGTGTCATCTTCATGGCAGACGGACATATTGTCGAACAAGGTGCCCCAGAAGAAGTCTTCGGCAACCCACAAAATGACAGAACAAAGGACTTCTTGAATAAGGTATTGAATGTTTAGAAAAAGCACGTTTGAACTATATAAAAAGGCCCTAAGACAAAAATCATTTTTGTCTTAGGGCCTTTTTGCTAGTGTATTAAATTAGTCTTTCGTGGGCAATTTCTTTATCAACAGCTTCTTTGCTATTAAACGGTGTCAATCTGAATGAGAGTTCAAATGGTGTGACTTTTGTTCGATATTTATCGAGTTGCCACTGTCCGCATGAGAAGCTACCAATTGCATTTTGACTGTAGTCAACATTAACGACAATATGATCAGCTTTCACTAAGTCTGTTGTGTGTAGTGCCTTATCAATTGTTTTTTCATCGTAGAATGAGGTGCTAAAGTTAAATGATTGGTCTGTTGAAATAACAACCCCTTGGCCACGATCATCAGTAAAAGCAGTCCATTTTGTATCCATGTGATTGCCGTTAGCTTGTGGGACAACATAGTTTGTAAAGAGATTATCGACGGTGTTAGTGTAGACACCTAATAAACCAGCTTCTTTTGAATCAGCGTAGTTTTCATGAGGCCCCCGGCCGAAGTAGCGAACTTGTTCGAGTGATTGGTTCAGATTTAAGACAACACCTAATCTTGGAAGCATTTCAGGTGCCATGTTTAATTTCCCACCTGGTGTGCCACTTAGATTGAATTGAATATCGCCGCTTGGATAGATGGTGTATTGATAACGACAATCATAATGCCAAGCGCTATTGGTTGTCCCATTTAACGTCTCAACCGTTACGATCAGTTGTTGGCCATTTTGATGGTAGTCAAAATTTTGAACGGTTTCGTGTTCTAAGTGAAGGAATTGCTTTTTCTTCATCTCATCCACGATTTCCATATCATTACTGATTGGAGCTCGCCAGAAAGTGAAGTGTGGTCCTTTTGACATGAGTTCGATACCGTCGCGCGTTAAGCTCGTAATGGCCCCCAGTACCTTATCAAAAGTGAGCGTGAAGTTGGCCCCAGCTACTTGAAGAAATGCACCATCTTCCTGAGTTGTGAGTGTTCCAACTGGTTTAACAGAAAGTCCGATTTGATGAATTGGTAGTTCAAATTGAGCCGTTGCAACTTCGTGACCAGCTGGTGCGTAAGGGGTATTGCTTGCTAATTGATAAGAGAAATTCAATAGGTAGGTGGTGCCAGGATGAGCAGTAAAGTCGAGATCAATTGGTACTTGAATTGTTGCTTTTTGGCGGGCTGGGATTGATGGGAGTGCTAAGGTGCCACTTTGAAGAACGGTATCATCTGCCATCACAGTATAAACGAGTTGGAATTGATTGAGGTTAGCAAAATCAAATCGACTAAGCAACTCGAATTCTCCAGCATCTAAATTAATAACAGATGTATTGATAGGTTCAATGACTTTTTTGTATTCATATAAGCCAGGAGATGGGGTTCTATCAGGCATTAGGAGCCCATCAATACAGAAGTCACGATTGCTTGGGTCATCACCAAAATCACCACCATAGCGGTAATAGGTCTCACCAGATGCAGTCTGCGTCTCAATACCGTGATCGAACCATTCCCAGATAAAACCGCCTTGGAGTTTATCGTGAGCGTAGAATAAATCTTGATAATCCTTTAAGTTACCAGGACCATTGCCCATTGCATGGGCGTATTCACATAAGAGATGAGGTTTTTTACTATTTTCGATGACGTCTTTCATGAGCGGCTTTTTAGTAGGATGTTCAAGCCAGGTATACATTGTGGAATACACATCAACAACTTCAGCTTCAAAATCGCCTTCATAATGCACTAAGCGAGTTGGGTCCATTTCTTTTGCGACAGCGGCCATTCTTTTAAAATTATGACCAAAATCTGATTCATTTCCAAGTGACCAGAATAGAATTGAAGGATGATTTTTTTCACGGTTAATCATCCGTGTTAAACGGGATACATAAGCTGTTTCCCATTTTGGATCATCAGTGATCCAATCGTATTTTTGAGTTAACTCAAAACCATGACACTCAACATCAGCTTCAGCAATCAGATACATGCCATATTGGTCGCATAAATCATAGAGGTAATAGGCATTAGGGTAGTGGCTAGTACGAATTGCATTGATATTAAATTGCTTCATGAGAATAATATCTTGTTCAATTTCTTCCTTAGAAACGACACGGCCATTATGTGGATTATAGTCATGGCGGTTAACACCTTTGAATTTAATAGCGACACCGTTGACTAGGAATGTTTCACCTTCGACATGAATATTTCTAAAGCCAACTGTTTGTGGGATGACTTCAATTAATTGATCAGCTTGATAAACACTAATCGTTAAATCATAACAATTTGGAGTTTCAGCAGTCCAGGCATCAACGACATTAATAGTAGCAGCGAGGGTCGCTTTTGCATTAGTAACTTGTTGGCTAGCCTCTAAAACGACTTTACCAGCAGGATTCCGAAGTTCAAAAGTAACAGTTTGATTGGCTTGTTGACGGAATGTCGTTTCTACAGATAATAAGCCATTTTGATAATTAGCATCTAAATCAGCAACGACACTTAGATCGTTGATACCGTTTTGAGGGACACCTAGTAATTCAACATCCCGATAAATACCACTGAGCCACCACATATCTTGATCTTCCAAATAAGTACCATCAGACCATTGATAAACGCGGACAGTAACGTCGTTTGTTTGATTGATTTTAGCAAAATCAGTGATATCAAACTCTGCCTCATTGCGGGCACCTTTACTATAACCAACCGATTCGCCATTAACCCAGACCTCAAAGGCTGAATCAACGCCATTAAAACGCAAAATGATTTTTTGATTGTTGAAGGATTCATCAATTGTAAAAGACCGTTTGTAAATGCCGGTTGGGTTAATCGTTGGTACAAAAGGCGGATTGATGGGGAAGTTATACCACAAATCAGAATAGTGCATCTTACCAAATCCTTGCACTTGCCATGAGCCCGGAACGGTAATAGTTGTCATTCCTGAAGTATCAAAGTCAGGTTTGAAGAAGTTGTTAGGGCTATATTCAGGGGCCTGTAAGAATAAGAATTGCCAATTGCCATTAAGATTTTTGAAAGCATGTGTGTACTTATTTTGATTGAGTTGCGCCGCTTCTTTAGATGGAAATGTTAAAAAGTGTGCACGCGCTGGTTCACGATTAATGCTATCGAGTTGATAATTTTCCCATAATTTCATTATGATTCAGCCACCTTTTTTTGTTTTTTTTCGTAACGTGCCCAGAATATCCAAGCAAATCCCATAAAGATAATTAAACCTAAAACGTTGTAAATCAACATACCAATCGGACTAGCAGTTCCTTTTGGCAATGTGCCGTGTAATTCAGCTACAATCAGTTTTGGATCTGGGACGGTCGACATGAAGAAGACGAAGATGAAAACTAAGAGCAATACGATACCTGCGATTAAACCGAAAGTACGATTACCAAACTTAAAATCGCGGGGCATATCGTCTTTTTTCAAACGTAATCCGATATAAGCAATTAATAAGAATAAGACTGGTAAGAGGGATGTTGAAGCAGTCATGTTAATTAAGGTTTCAAGGAAGCTATTCATATCACCAATGCCAAGTGCAGGGATGATTAAGAGTACTGTTACGATAATCCCTTGTACCATCAGTGCGTTGGTAGGATTACCTTCGTCATTAGTTTTGACGAGCCATTTGCCAAATACACCTTCTGGAATTTCAGAGAAGAAAACTTTAACAGGGGCTGCGGTCCATAGTGCAAGAGAACCAAGACTCCCTAAGAATAAAATGACGCCAACTAGACGAGACATAACACCGCCAGGAATGTGGAAGTGAGTGCCCAGAATCTTGAAAATATCAAAAATACCGTTAGAGTAATTTCCTTTTAAGACAGCTTCTGGGACAACTAAACCAACGGCAATCGCGCCGAGAATATACATTAGGCCAACAATTAAAGTCGCACCAATCATCGTTTTAACGAAGGTTTTATTGCCACCTTTAACATCTTTAATATAAACACCGATACTTTCACCACCACCGACAGCTTGTAAAATCCACGCCATTGTCATGAAGAAAGTCCAATTGAAATTAGGTTTGATTGTTGCAACTGAAAATTCTTGTGCAGGTGCTTTGCCAAAGATAAAAACAACGACGAAGGCTAGTACAACGAAAATGACGCCCATGAATAAGCGGGCACTACCAGCTAGACTTGTAACAGTTGAAATCCAGGAAACACCTTTAATACAAACCCAAGTCATAATCCAAAAAAGTAAAATTGAAATAATAGCGATCACTTTTGTACCGTTTGCACTTTCGAACAAATTTTGCCCAAAGAATGCATAAGAACCATAGATTAAGGTATTCGGTAGTAATGAACAAAAGAAAAAGAGATTAACGAAGAAATACGACCAAGCGCCTAGAAAGGCCCACTTGGGACCTAGGACACTTTCTAACCAACTATGAACACCGGATTCCTTTGTTGAATTTGCAGATGCAAATTCCGCAATCATCAGGATAAACGGTAAAAAATAAAAGACGGTTCCGAAAATATAACCGGGGATAGTGGCGAGACCGATTTGGATGCTGTTGTTGACAATACTTGGAAAAGCAAACACTGCCGAGAAGGTCATCAACATTAAAGCAACAGAGCCAATTCGTTCACGCGATTTTGATTCAGCCATGATATTCATCTCCTGTACTTGTATTTAACAACCTAAATATAAGCCTTATTAGTAATTGATTACATACAAGATGTTGCCACTTTTTTGTAATTATGTTGATTATGTGATAACGTTTACATTAATCTGATGAGAGGATGTGCTGGAATGGGTCAAACTGAAGAAGCAGATATTTTAGTAAATAATGATCTGATTTCGTCTGATTTTCATGTTTGTGAGGTGGGTTTTGAGCATTGCCGCGATACTAAACCGGTTGAATATGTGCCAATTGATTACTGGGTGATTCATTATTGTATCAGCGGTGAAGGCTATTTTTCGCTAACGGGAACACCAGAAGAACATATTCAGGCTGGTGATATATTTATGATTCCGGCACACCATGGTAATCGTTACTATCCCAAACGAAATAATCCTTGGTCGTATCGATGGGTTGGTATATCAGGGGCGGTAGTGCAATCGTTGTTAGCTAAATGTCAGTTATCAGTGAGTGAATTTGTGATTCATGATGCCTACGATCAGTTGCTCGATCAACTATTTACAGAGATATACCAGCAATCAAAGAGTGGTCGGTTATTTGGGACCTTAGGGGCAACATTTGAGTTGCTAGAATATTTAACGACTAAGGATTCGCTTACACAGAAGATTAATCCAAATGAAGCATTACTAGTGACGATCATCAGCTATATTAAGAAGCATTTTTCGGAAAACTTGTCAGTAACTGAAGTTGCGATGGCCCATAATATTGATCGTTCATATCTTTTTAAGTTATTCCAGAAGTATAAGAAAACAACGCCAAGTCACTATATTCAAAATTTAAAACTACAAAAGGCGTGTTCATTACTCAGAAAAAGTTCGTTATCGATTACGGATATTAGTTATGAATGTGGCTTTACATCATCTTCATATTTTTCAAAATTCTTTCAAAGTAATATGGGGATGAAACCAATTCAGTATCGCAATCGGTTTGTGATAAAAGGATAGCGCAGTGACGGGATAAAGTTGTAAGATGCTATTATGAATAATGTTTGAGGAGGAAATGAGTGTGCGTCATATTCTTGTAACCGGTGGTGCCGGTTTTATCGGTTCTAATTTTGTTCGCTATGTGGTTGAGCAACACCCAGAAGTCCATGTAACTGTTTTGGATAAGTTAACGTATGCTGGCGATCGCGCTAATTTAGCCGGTTTACCAGCAGAGCGAGTGACGTTGGTAGTTGGTGATATTTGTGATGCACCATTGGTTCAACAATTAGTTCAAAAGGTGGATGCGGTGGTGCACTATGCAGCTGAAAGTCATAATGATAATTCGCTGCAGGATTCAACGCCGTTTATTCAAACTAATATTATGGGTTCCTATACGTTAATTGAAGCCTGTCGACAATATCATGTGCGGTATCATCATGTTTCTACAGATGAGGTTTACGGTGATTTACCGTTAGTAGGTGATGCGAAATTTACATCTGAAACAAGATACAATCCTAGCAGCCCATACTCCGCTTCTAAGGCGAGTTCTGATTTATTAGTGCGGGCATGGGTGCGGTCATTTGGCCTACGCGCAACGATTTCAAATTGTTCGAATAATTATGGCCCATATCAGCATATCGAAAAATTTATCCCACGTCAGATTACTAATATTTTAAGTGGTAGGCGCCCTAAGTTATATGGCACTGGCCAAAATATTCGTGATTGGATTCATACGGATGACCACTCTAGCGCTGTTTGGACAATATTGACACGTGGCCGAATTGGCGAGACCTATTTGATTGGTGCTGATGGACAACGCACTAATCAAGCTGTTTTGGAAATGATTTTAACATTGATGGGGCAACCCAAGGATGCATATGATCAAGTTCAGGATCGACCAGGGCATGATTTGCGGTACGCCATCGACGCGAGCAAGCTCCAAGAGGAACTCGGGTGGCAACCGCAATTAACCGATTTTAAAGTTGGGTTACAACAGACAATCAATTGGTATCGGCATCATGAGAAATGGTGGCAAGCGGATAAAGCCAAGGTAGAAGCAAAATATGCGCGCAATAAACAATAATCGAATAATATGTGATTTTAATTAACCTCCTGTTCAAAAGAAGTTAATAATAGTAGTATAAAAGAGAGTTAATATTAAGTAGTGGGGGGAAGATAATCATGAAGTTTTGTCCAAATTGTGGTTCGGAGATCAAGGAGGGGGCTAAGTTTTGCCCTAAATGTGGTTTTAACATCGAACAAATGACCAATCCAAACGCCACAGGCGACAGTATGAAGAGCCGTTTTGAAAAATTAAAAACGGATGAAGAAATGGCACTCCAGTTAGACCAAGTCGAGGGGTTAAATATGACGCGGGCTGACATCAAAAAGGAAGCTCAACGTAAATTATCAGGGCGTTATGGCGAATGGATGAAGACCATCTTGTGGTTGGTCATTGGGATGATTGTTGTCACATTCTTTTTGGCAATGAGTTTTGGTAGAATGATGGCGGCCATTGAAATGACGATTTTGGGGAACCTTTACTCTGACCAAGGTCCGACAGGCTTTACGGCATTTTTATGGTTTTTAGTGGTTATTATTTTCTTAATAGCGCTGTTCTTAATCGTTTGTTTACGCAAACCCGTTTTACAATGGTGCGCAATCGTTACCTTACGGGGACAACGCGCTGATGGGTTGAAGATTTTTAACTACTTAGTAAAAGCGCAAAAGAACCGGGTGTTAAAAGCAAACGTTTTAACCACGTTCTATCAATTCTGTTGGTCGTTATTATTCGTTATTCCGGGGGTTGTCAAGGGGGCCTCATATGCAATGACCAATGTCCTATTAGAAAAGAATCCTGAAATGACTGCTAGCGAAGCGATTAACATGAGTCGTAAAATCATGCACGGCTATAAATTGGAATTCTTAATCATGCAATATTCATTTTATTTCTGGCAATTATTGGTTGGTGTGACTTATGGTCTCGCTAATTTCTACGTGCTCCCTTATCAAAATGTGACTGAGATCCAATTCTTAGAATCACTTTACCAACGTTATCAAGAAAACGAAACGAAATAGAAAAAAGACAAAGTCGCCAGACTTTGTCTTTTTTTATGGCTTGTCAAAATAGGCTTATAAATCAAGTTGCGCTTTTAATTGTTCTAAGGGGCTTTTCGTCGTGTCAGGATTAGGGGTGATGACTTGTAATTTGTGTGCTAACAACCGCATTTTTAAGGGAGATTTGGTACTTGGATCACCATCAATACGAGTTTGTACACTTTGGTGATTATCGGTGGTAATGTTGATTTCACTAGCTTTAAAGTAGGTCATCCCCGGAATTTTCTTAAAGTTACCCGTTAGAAAATATGGGAAAAAGCGCACAGAGCGAGCCAATGACATCTTGGGGGCAACGAAGACGTGGAAGTAACCATCGTCGGGTTTGGCTTCGGGATTGAAGTTTGTAAAACCACCAACGGAATTAGTGAGTGTGACGAGTAAAAACTGCGTATCTTTTTGCCAGTGGCGATGGGGTGTTTCAATTGTTAGGGGATAATGTTGGTGCTTGGCTAGTGCGTGGACGCCTTCGTTTAAGAACGCGAGTGGGCCCCACTTTTGCTTTTCGCTTTGGGTAACGTTTAAAGCAGCATCGGCTAAAATCCCAAGTGTCATGGTACTGATTAAATAATCGTCGTTAACTTGACCGACGTCTAGTGGTTGAAGATGACCCTGCAGGAGATTGGCAATCGCGTCGTCAATATCTAATGGGATTTGTAGAACCCGCGCCAAATTATTGACGGTACCAGCCGGAACAATTCCTAAATGGGGTGGCTGCTCCAAAGGCGCTAGACCACTGACGACTTCGTTAATGGTCCCATCGCCGCCGACGGCCACCACGATATCGAACTGTGCTTGAGCCGCTTTTTTAGCTAAGCGCGTCGCATCTTTGGGGCCTTTCGTGGGCATTAGTTCAACCGTTTGTTGTTTTTCAACAAGGGCTTGTTCAATTTTTTGACCAACTGACTCGCCGTGATCTTGGCCAGAATGAGGATTATAAATAATGGCATAACGATCCATAAAAAAGACCTCCTTTATTAATTAACCTAAGCATAGCAAGAATCCCATGAATAAGCATTGAAAACGAACTGGTGTGGGGGCGGCTGAGTATCAAAAAAAGACAAAGCCACGAGACTTTGTTTTTTTTGATAAGCTGATAACTGATTAGCGGCTTTTGTAAGTGTTAAAATAAGGTTAACGGCAATTATGAAAGTAGGTCAGGCTATGCAACTAGGATTAAAGGCGGGTGTGAATGACCGTCAAATTATGGATCGTTTACAATATCATCCCAGCGTATTTGAATTTCACCTTACGGAGGAAGATGTCTCGGGTGCTGGCTTAAAAAGACTGCGCGATAAGATTCAGTTTGTCCGTAGCCAAGGGGTGCAGCACATTGTCCTACATCATCCGATGAATTTTGAAGGCGGCCATCTTGAGCTGTCGATGAGTGAGGCCAGTGCACCAGCCCGCTATCGCTTTTTGTGGCAGTCAACGTTGGACTTATTGCAACTGGCCCAAGCGGAAAACGTTCAGTTGTTAGTCCACGGTTCGTATGATGAACCAGTCGAGCAATTGACAGTTGGTTATCGCAATCTCGCTGAAGCGGCTGAGGTGCTCTTTAAGCGGATGGACTATCTTAACAAGATTGGTCATGATCATCTATTCTTCGAAAATTCGATTTCGCCACTCTTTTATTACGGTAATCCAGATTTGGACCAAGCCATTTTAGCGAAGGGCTATCGGTTAGCTTTTGATACGAGTCACTGTTTTATTAAGTACCATGGCGATAATGACGTGTTAGTTCAGAGCTTACAGACGCTAAAACCAGCGATTGCCCATTACCATCTGGTGGATTCGTTAGGACTTAAACATGATGGGTTAGAACTCGGGACCGGCCGCATTGATTGGCGCCGGGTTGTGCCGGTTTTAAATTCGGCAGCGACGAACATCTATGAAGTTCAGTTGGCTGATCAAAATAATGCGCGGGAAATGGTTGCAAGTCACCAGTATTTAACCGCTTTGGCGGCTGACCGGCAGCATTAACCGAGCAGAATTTTATTCTGGGCCACGCGGAAGCCGAATAGTGGGTAAGCTTGATCATCCTGATTAACGTAGACATAGTGTTGATAGTATTCGCGATGATTTAAGAGGAGGCTGAATTCCCATTGCTTGAGGGGATGCGGTTTCTTGGCAACCGTCTGTAATAACAGACGCGGTTGTTCATTGTGAATATCTTGTTCAAAGTCGGCAATCGGCCAATTTTGATCAGAGCCTTCGAAAAAAATGAGTGCGTTGCGCGGTGTATCGGCGAGTAATTGTAATAAATCAATGACGCGCATGATATCGACTCCTTTGCGTCAATTTAAGTAGTGCGGCGACAATCAGCCAACTAATCAATGAGAGTAAGACGACGATTGTTAAAATGACCATTAATGGTGTCAGAATAGTTAGTAGCCAACTGGTCCCACCGGTAGTTTGATTGAATAAACTAGCGATGAAAGTGCCCCCGATAATAACGATCAGGGTGGCGATAATCCCGGGAATCATCCCTTTATAGTCAGCCTTTGATAAGTCAAAACCACCGATAGCAATCATGCCACAGAGGATCAACCAGATAAATAGGAAGCTCGGTTTAGTAGTCATCAAGAGTTGACTGAATAAGGGTTTGATTGCCTGCCATTGCCAAGTTGGTTCTCCGGCAAATGTCAGCCAGGTTTGAAAGGTGTTGCGGGCTAGTAGCCAAGTGAGGCCCAAGATAGCGGCTGAACAACCAAAAATAGGTGCTAGGCCAATCCAGAAGTTACCAATTGTTGGCCACAGACGGCCAGAACGGTAGCGGTGTTCGACGTGCCCAAGGGAGTGGTCGTTAGGATCATTTAAGTTGCGATTGAGTAGTTGCATATCAGTAATTTGATGGTTGAAGATCAGACAAAATAATGCGTGGCTCAGTTCATGAATAATGGTGCCGAGGCCACCTATTACAATCTGTGAGCGGGGCCACCAACGTGCTAAGCGCGTTTTCGTGGAGCGGTTGATCACCGTCAATAAGGCGGCAAAGCCCAGTGGCATTAAAATTAATAGTGCGCAGTTGCGCATAATGGCAATCAGTAGTTGTTGCCAGTCAATGGTTAGTGTATTTGAAAGTGACATGCTAAACCTACCTTAATAACTTAATAAGGGTCATCGTACACCTAAGTCAAGGATGGTGACAAGCGAACAACTTAAAATTTAAAGAACATCTAAAGACAAAAAAAGCGCCCAGGACAAATTTGAATTTGTCCCGGACGCTTTTTTTATAGTCGAACTTTTGTGAATCCTCAGGATATCCCCAACTGATACACAGACTTATTTATCCGAAAAAATTGGTGTTTCAATTCGTTCAACGTACTTGGCTGCGACTGGTGTTTTGTAGAGTTGAACGTCATCTTTTTCGAAGAGATTGGCGTTAGCGATTTTAGTCATCGCTGCTTTAACCACTTCAGGGGTTAAGGATTCGTTAACTTGGCGTAGGCGTAATGTTTTGCTCTTATTAATACTCGTTTTAAATTCTAAATTAAGTTCTTTCATCTTGAATTCCTCCTAAAGAATTGGTATGTTTTTTACTTAGCGTTATAAACTGATTTAGTTGTTAGTTCTGCCATGATGAATTGATCGTTGTCATGTAGGCTAGCAAGGGCTTCGCCGACTGCTTGGATTTCGTCAGCTTGTACGTTTTCTTTTACTGCGCTTAAACGCCGCATGAGATGATCGTCTTCATAAGCCTCGTTTTGTAATTCGAACGCAATTGTTGATGTTAACCATGTTGTTTGCATATTGAAAACCTCCAAGTTTTTTAATTGTAAGGTCACCGGTGAATCGCTTACGTTAATGAGTAAACCAATTGGCCGTTAAAATGGTAATTTATTTTTAGATTAATCCTAAAAATTAGTTAAAGAAAAGTAAATTAAGCATACAATCACCAGATTTTTAGTTATAGTAATAATTAGACTTATAAGTGAAGAGGGATATTATGAAAGAAGTAGTTATTATGAGTGCCAAACGAACACCAATCGGGAAGTTTGGCGGTCAATTAGCCAGTTTAACCGCAGTCGATTTGGGGACAATCGCGGCTAAAGCAGCCATTCAAGCAGCTGGTATTGAAGCTGACCAAATTGATCAAGCTATTTTTGGCAATGTCTTACAAGCTGGTTCAGGGCAAAACGTTGCTCGTCAAATCGCATTAAATAGCGGTTTAGCACAAACGAGTGTTGCGATGACCGTGAATGAAGTTTGTGGTTCTGGTTTGAAGGCCATCCGTCTTGCACAAAGTGCGATTGTGATGGGCGATGCTGATGTTGTTTTAGTTGGTGGAACTGAAAGCATGTCACAAGCGCCTTATTTGAATAAAGGGATGCGTTTTGGCAGCAAGTTTGGTGATCAAACCGTTGTCGATAGTATCAGTAGTGAAGGCTTAAATGATGCCTTCACCAATAAACCAATGGGGATTACGGCTGAAAATGTGGCTGCTAAATACGGCATCACACGTTTGATGCAAGATACATTCGCATTAGAATCACATCAAAAAGCGGCTAATGCAACACAAGCCGGCTGGTTTGATGCTGAAATCGTGCCTGTAACTGTGAAACAACGACGCGCAACTTTTGAAGTGAGTCAAGACGAAGGGATTCGTCCAGATACAACGCTTGAAACAATGGGTAAATTACGACCAGCCTTCCAAGCAGACGGCACCGTTACAGCGGCCAATGCTTCAGGAATCAACGATGGTGCGTCGGCAATGATCGTGATGTCTAAAGAAAAAGCAGAAGCACTCGGTCTTGTTTATCAAGCAACATTGGTTGGTTATCAAGAAGTTGGGATGGATCCTAATTACATGGGGTACACACCAGTACCTGCTATTCAACAATTATTGGCTAAGCAAGCTCAAACCCTCGCTGATATTGATTTATTTGAAATCAACGAAGCTTTTGCGTCCTCCAGCGTGGCTGTTCAAAACGGCTTAGCGTTAGACACTGCCAAAGTGAACGTTGCTGGTGGTGCGGTTGCTTTAGGGCATCCAATCGGGGCTTCGGGCACACGAATTATGACGACCTTATTGCACCAATTAAAACGGACCAACCAAACAACTGGGGTTGCCTCATTGTGTATTGGTGGCGGCTTAGGGATTGCTTATGAAATCCAACTAAACGAGGCGTGGCTAAATGACTAGTCCAAAGTTTTACCAACTGTCAAAATCAGAACGGTTAGCACGTTTGGTTAACGCTAATCAACTTTCAGAAAAAGACGCACAATTTTTAGCACAAGGGCAACCTTTAGCAGATGAATTAGCCGATAGTATGATTGAAAATTATATCGGACAATATCACTTACCATTAGGCATTGTGCAAGATGTTATGGTAGCTGGCAAGGTTTATCAAGTACCGATGGCAATCGAAGAACCATCAGTGATTGCCGCGGCTAATAACGCAGCAAAGATGATGCGCCTAAATTGCGGTGTCACAATCGAAAATAGTCAACGTGTGATGTTTGGTGAAGTCGTTTTAATCGATTTACCTCAGCTAGCAGATGCTGTAAAATGGGTGGATAACCATTTTGCTATTTTGCAAGAGGTTGCTCAAAAAGCACATCCGTCAATTGTAAAACGAGGTGGCGGTTTGCAGAAAATCACAACGACAATCGTTGAAAATCGTTTTCTGAAATTAAATCTTGAAATTGATACCAAGGCTGCGATGGGCGCTAATATTGTAAACACCATTTGTGAGTCGATTGCCCATGCTGTTCAATCGACTTTAGGTGGGACTATTTTGTTGAGCGTTTTGACGAACGCTGCCTTTGGTTCCGTTGTTAAAGCATCAGTGACGCTTAATCCGGCGACTTTAGCAACGGCAACCTTAACGGGTGACGCAGTAGCACAACGGCTAATTGATGCGACTCAGTTTGCTCAGTTTGATGTAGCTCGGGCCGCAACGCACAATAAAGGCATTATGAACGGGATTGATGCTGTGATTATGGCAACTGGTAATGACTGGCGGGCGATTGAAGCTGGTGCGCATAGTTATGCCGCACGCACCGGACACTATCAACCTTTAACGGAGTGGTCATGGACCACTGATCATCAACTGCGCGGGCAAATTGCGGTCCCATTGCCAGTCGGCATTGTCGGTGGTTCAATCGGTATTTTACCGACAGTTCAAGTTGCCCAGCGTTTACTGACCATCGAAACGGCCGAAGAATTAGCTGGTGTGATTGCGGCCATCGGGTTAGGTCAGAATTTAGCGGCCTTGAAAGCCCTCGTTTCAGACGGGATTCAAAAAGGTCACATGGCACTCCAAGCTAAATCACTCGCAATTGCAGTTGGCGCAACAGCTAGCGAGTTAACCACTTTATTACCGCAATTATTAAAAGCACCACACTTAAATACTGAAACAGCGACGACTTTATTAAGTCAAATCCGTGCTGAAAACAGATAGATTGGAAGTTTATTATGCAAATTGGAATTGATAAATTGGGTCTTTTTACCCCAAATACTTATTTAGATCTTGTAATGTTAGCAAACGCGCGTGGTGTTGACCCTGATAAATTTACAATTGGGATTGGCCAAGATCAAATGGCGATTGCGCCATTAAGCCAAGACAGTGTCACAATGGGCGCTAATGCTGCTTTGGATTTATTAGAAGGCGAATCACGCGACAATATTTCATTGTTAATTTTAGGCACTGAATCAGGCATTGACCAATCTAAAGCTGGCGCTATCTATATTCAACGCTTATTAGGCCTCAGTAATGCACGGACTTTTGAAATTAAGGAAGCTTGTTACGGTGCAACAGCTGGTTTAATGACAGCCTATGATTATGTTGCGGCTCATCCTGATCAAAAGGCATTGGTGATTGGTTCTGATATTGCGCGCTATGGTTTAGAAACACCGGGTGAAGTGACACAAGGTGCCGGTGCCGTTGCCATGTTGGTCAGTGCCCAACCACGTTTGATGGTTCTTGAACCAGAAACAAGTGTCCACAGTGAAGACATTCAAGATTTCTGGCGACCAAACTATTCTAAAGAAGCCTTTGCACGAGGCAAATATTCAACAGAACAATACATCGAATTCTTCCAAAAGACATGGGCTGATTACCGTGCTAAAACGGGCCGGACAATCGCTGATTTCAAGGCTTTAGCTTTCCACTTACCTTATACTAAGATGGGGCTAAAAGCATTGCGGACGATTCTAGATGAAGGCAGCGAGGCACAACAAGCACAACTCTTAGAACGGTATGCCGAAAGTACCTTGTACAGTCGTCAAATCGGGAATATCTATACGGGTGCACTATACTTAGGCCTCCTCTCATTATTGGAACACTCAACTAATCTAGAAGCTGGCGATCGAATTGGTCTTTTCAGTTACGGATCAGGTGCCATTAGCGAATTTTTCACGGGGATTTTACAACCAGGTTTCGAAAAACAATTAGCAAAGCAAAAACATGCTGATCTATTGGCCAACCGTCGCCAACTCACGATGGTTGAATACGAAACACAATTCCAAACGGAACTACCAGAAGATGGTAGTGAATACGAAATTGACCTTACAATGGATAACGCCCCAATTATCCTAAAAGGCGTGAAGGACCATGAAAGAATATATGAAGATAGAGAGTGCTAGGCCAAGCGTTTAACTTCTGAGTATAGCTTAATCAGCTCAATGACCGATTTAATCGGTTGTTGGGCTGATGTGGCTAAACGGAAGAAGTTGCTTGGAATAGCACGTTTCAAAAAGGCGATTCCGATAAGTTAATCTTATCCGAATCGCCTTTTTATTTTGAGTTAAAATGCTGATATATCAACGTTTTAAAACTTTTTAAAATTAATTCAAAATTTCGAGGTGTTTTAGTTGTAACCGATTACATAAGGTGGTATATTAATGGTGAGGAAAGATAGCTTGGTAGAATAAAACCAAGTGAACCACATTTGTTAGGCACCACCGTATTTGTCAGGTACTAAGTATTAAGCGTTACAAATCGTTAAAGCTTTAGAACCAAATAACAACAACACATCGCAAGATAAGATTGGTAAAAGTACACTAAGTGATTGCTAGGAAGTGGGTCCAATGACAACTTAATTGCAAGACCAAAGCGTATAAGTGCGAGTATATCGGAGGCTGATGTCTGTTAAAGAATATCGTAGCAGTAACAAACGCAAAGTTAATCGTTATCGCTGAAGCTGCACGCAGAGTCAATCACCAAGAAACGACTAAACTAGATCGAGTAATACGATAAGCAGTAGGTTAGAATAAACGATTAATCACAATTGAATATAGTATTGAGGTGTAACATTATCCAGAGTAAACAACAGAATCAGCAAGCATCAACCAAGCTATCTACCTCGACATAGAGGGGATTCAAAGTAATTAACTTTGAATCCTTTTTTGATTGTCATGATTTAGTCTCTAAGGCTTGAGCTCGAATCTGATCTAAATCGATTGACTTGTTGATAAGTTGGGCACAACTTTGGCAAATAATCGACGCATTAGTATTTTTCAAAGTTTCGCGAATGTCCATATAGCCGTTCATGAAACGACTCGGTGGTAATTGGATATTGGTCCAACAGTGCTCGTTGACAGCGATTGTTTGTTGACAAATATTACAGCGATATTCTTTGGTTGATTGATCATACATATTAAATCAGCTCCTTTTGATGACTAGCATACGCCTTTATTTAAAAATAGGAACCCCAAAAAGACCGTTTCGACTTTAGCTAGTTAACGGTCATTTTGAGTAAAACTTTTGATATAAAATGCGCTAGCATCTTTAACAGACTATAAAGTTTTTGGTCACTAGCACAATAGTCCTGGTTTCAGGGAATAAGTTCATTCATCAACTTATTTGTTAAAGTTGTTAGTTGGTTCCATTCTTGATCTGTTAGCGTAGTGCTATCGACTAATAAACTGGGAAGCTTTTCTAATGCAAGCCGTTCATGGTTTCCTTTTGAGGTTAATGCAACTAGTGTGCCACGTTCGTCATCAGGATTTCTTTTTCTAATCACTAAATCCAGTTTTTCCATTCGCTTGAGTAATGGTGTGATGGTCCCAGTCCCTAGGTTTAACTGTTGGCCAATTTTCTTTACTGACATGCCTTCTTGTCCATATAAAACAACGAGGACAAGGTATTGGGGGTAAGTTAAATCATGATTTACCAGTTCTGATTTATATAATCGTTGAATGGCATGGGACGTAGCATAAACTGAAAAACAAAAATGGTCTTCTAAAGTACGCATGTTTTCTGCTGACATTAAATTCATAACCCTTCTGAAAAAATAAAAATTAATCGTTGACAACAATATCGTGTGCGATATAATAATCACATCAAGTAAGTTGTGCACGATTTACTTGTTGAATTATAACATAAATATAGGAGTGTTTAGTATGTCAGATAAAATTACTTTAGAATCAGCAGCCAAAAATTTCAGTGAAGCAAATGCACCACATCCTCGGATTTATGAATTAAAACCATCTGAAGGAAGAGATTTATTGGAAAAGGTTCAATCTTCATCAATTGAAAAATATAATGTAGATATTAAAGATAAGCTTACTGATACTGGCAAATGGGGAGCAATTAATGTGCGCATCATTCGGCCAGCAGGTAATTATGCTAAATTACCCGTTATCTTTTATATTCATGGTGCTGGTTGGGTCTTTGGTAGTGCTCACACCCATGATAAATTGGTACGAGAATTAGCTGTACGCACAAATTCCGTTGTTGTTTTTCCGGAATACACGCTTTCACCTGAAGCTAAATACCCAACTGCCATTGAACAAAATTATGCAGCATTACAACAATTACCGAAATTAGCTGCTAGTGAGAACCTTGATATTAATCGTTTGACCGTTGCTGGCGATTCCGTTGGGGGTAACATGGCAACCGTAATGACGTTAATGACCAAGCAACGTCAAGGTATCCATATCAATCAACAATTACTTTACTACCCAGTAACAGATGCTAACTTTGATACACCGTCATACAATCAGTTTGCAGATAACTACTACCTCACAAAAGAAGGGATGCAATGGTTCTGGGACCAATACACAACTGATCCGCAAGAACGTGCTCAAATCACGGCTTCACCATTACGAGCAAGCCTAGAGGATTTGAAAGACCTTCCAGATGCAATGATATTAAACGGTGAAGCTGACGTTCTACGTGACGAAGGTGAAGCATATGCTAACAAGTTACGAGAAGCAGGCGTTGATGTAAAGCAGGTACGCTTCCAAGGGATGATCCATGATTTTGTAATGGTTAACGCCTTAGACAAGACTCATGCAACAAGAGCAGCAATGGACTTATCGACGGCTTGGATTATGCAAAAAAATAACAAATAATACGTCATCAAACAGAGATACTGATAATCTTATTAATCATTTGAAATTTAATCCAAAAAAATAGCGGCACTAGTGGCCGCTATTTTTTAGTATTTTTGAACAGTTTCGATTAAAGTCTCGATTGAGTTAACGATTGTGCCATTTAATTTAATTAAGCCCACCGTATAGAGATTGAGGTAATGGAATTGATTTTCAGCAATGTTTTGCAAAGCGGCTACTTTTTGTGAATTCGTGGCGCCTTGTTGCCGACTATCTGTGTAAAGCCCGATAATTGGGATGTTGCGGGCATATGCGACACCAATTTCACTGGCAACACCAACATCAATTGTTGGACCGTCTAAGACTGCAATCACCAAGTCGCTAGCGACAAGTTGTTCTGTGTCGGCTTGGGCAATCATTTCAGAATTAGCGTAGGCTTCTTTATCGTTGATCGCTGCGTTTTCTTGAGGCAAATAGATATCTAAAGTTGGCATTGCTTGGCGTAGCGCAGCGATAACGCGCATATTGTAATCAAAATCAGCTTGTGAGAAGAGTGCATTTGCAAAATAAATTTTCATAATGAGCCTCCAATGTGTTTTTACTATTGTATCAAATTGTAGTCTAAATGCGGTACAATTAATGAATAGTAGTTAACTGGAGGAAAAAAGAATGCGTGAAATTCAAGAAGTACCTGGTAAAGTGACAATTAAGACAGCGTTTCGGGATTACTTTAAAGGTTATTTTGATTTTATGGGCCGAAGTACGCGTGCAGGTTATTGGTGGGTAATGATCATTGTGATGTTATTTCTATTTATACCTGGATTCATTTTACTTGGTCAATTTTTGATGGCGAAGGTAGCGGGGCAAGTGGGGACGGCTGTGGCGCAATCAGGTCAATTAGGATTAGGCTTTTCATATTTAGTTGTTATTATTGCGCTAGCACTATTTATACCAACGTTAGCACTGACGATTCGTCGATACCGAGATGCGGGATTAAATGGTCGGGGCGCCGTTACGCTTTGGATTATAAACGGGCTTGCATCCAGTTATAGCCAACAATCGCGCGGTTGGGCCTTCATTTCGGCTGTTATTGGGTTAGCATTGTTGATTACGGCATTATTAAAAACAAATCAGTTAGAAACAAACAGTGATAATCCACTTGTTACGTTCTTTTTGAGAGCTAAAGTGAAAAAGGATTAAAGCTAAAAAATAAGCAGTCAGAATATATTTCTGATTGCTTATTTTTTTAGATGTTATTAAAAGATTTCTCAAGCATCGTGATATTTTCTTGCAGTAGTCGCAAGTTTTGCTTTTGTTTTAAGGCGATTAGTAGTAATCGTAAAAAATGATTGTTGTTTGTTGTAAGTGATAAGTACATCGAACGAATATAATATTTTTCAGCTTGGGCCAAATTACCTTGCAAGGTTAATATTTCGCCTAGTTCGAAGAAGATTTCTGCTGAACGGTAGATTGTTTTACGACTGGTTTCAAATAAAAGGCCTTTTTGAGCAATTTCGATGGCCTCATCATAGCGTTTTAAGGCTTTCAAATTTTTACAAGCATTGTAGTAAATTGTGCCCAGGGTTTGCGTTGAGAGCTGTAGTTTGATGTGCGCTATATTACGGCGTGCAATATCAAATAAAATAGCTGCTTTTTCAAATTTAGCGGTTAGATAATAGCAACTGGCGGCACCTGAGAGTAAGAGCGTTTCAATTTTAGAAAACTGTTTCTTATGTTTGGGTAAGTCAAAAATAGTGTTGAATGCCGTAACGTTGGTTTCTTGTAAGGCCTGTCGATAGATTTCAAGTGCCTTACGCGGCTTTTTTTCATAGTAATTGACGTAGATGCCTTTATAACATAAAAATTGTTGTTTAGTAATTGGGTTATTGCAATATTTGTTTAAAATATCGTCTGATAATAATGATGACATTTGTGCGTATTGCCGATAATTAACGAACGCCTCTAGTTGATTTAAAATCGTTGTGACGTAGCGTTCTTGTTCCTCGTAAAAGTTATTTTTCTCAAAGACGTCGAGAGAAATACCCAGTTTATTACTGATCATTGTGACAATTTCAACTGAAGGAATCCGTAATCCTTTTTCAATTAAGCTAATATTACCTTGGGTACAAATACCGTCGGCTAATTCGCTCTGTGTTAAATTTTGATATTTCCGATAGAAACTAATAATTTCACCGATATTCATATAGATGCTCCTAGATTATGACGATTGTAATATGATGAATGCTTACCAGTTAATTATACTCGTTATGTGAATCATTTGTTATGCGAGTACAATTATGGGATTGGAGAATTAGTATGGAAATAATATTAGTTGCTGGTGGAGCTGGTTATATAGGCTCACATATGGTATATCATTTAATCGATAAAGGATTTGACGTGGTGGTTGCCGATAATCTTTCTACCGGTTTTAGAGAGGCAATTCACCCAAAAGCGCGCTTCTACCAAGGTGATACTAGGGATAAAACTTTCTTAACCGCCTTATTTAGCAAAGAAAAGATTGATGCGGTCATCCATATGGATGCGTATTCGATTGTGCCAGAATCAGTTGCAGAACCATTAAAGTATTTTGATAATAACGTTGGCGGTGTGATTTCACTACTAGAAGTAATGAAGGAATATGGGATTAACCGAATTGTATTTTCAACTACTGCGGCGGTTTACGGTATTCCTGAAGCTGAATATGTAAAAGAAGTGAGCGCTAAACAGCCGATTAATCCATATGGTGATAGTAAATTGATGATGGAGCGAATTATGCATTGGGTGGATCAGGCAGATGGGATTAAATATGTTGCGCTCAGGTACTTTAATGCAGCCGGCGCTCATCCAAATGGCCTAATTGGGGAAGCGCATCGTAACGAGACACATTTAATCCCTAATATTTTAAAGGTCGCCGCTGATGATAGCCTTAAGTTTCATATATATGGCGATGATTATCAAACGCCGGACGGTACTAACGTTAGAGATTATGTTCATATCTTAGATTTAGCAGAAGCCCATATTTTAGCGCTGGATTATATGAAGGCTGGGAAGCCAAGTACCGCGTTTAATTTAGGCTCGAATCATGGCTACTCTGTTAAAGAAATTCTGGCGGCAACGAGAGCGGTAACTAAAATGCCTATCCCAACAGTTGTAGCCCCTCGGCGTCCCGGCGATCCAGATATATTAGTGGCAGACAGCACCAAAGCTAGAGAGATACTCGGCTGGCAACCACAATATGAGAGCGTCAATGACATCATTCAAACTGCTTGGCAATGGCAGCAAAATAAACCTAATGGCTATCGAGAATAAGGATTGTCATGAGTGATTGAGGTGCTTAGATGGTAGAAAATGGCTTATCTTTTATTGCAACAATTGGTCTTCAAAAAGCTAAAATCAGGCAGAGGTGTCCGTTCTGTAACGTTGCTGATTTGAGGGATGTTATCGATTCGCAGGGTGAAAAGATTTTATTAAAGAATAAATATACAACGTTGGAGAATACGGAGCAGTTAGTATTAATTGAATCGGATCGCCATGATGGGGATGTTTCAAACTATGGAAAGCAAGAATGGGTTGCGATTCTCCAATACGCTATTGATAACTGGGAAGCGTTATTGAAATCAAAGGCGTATAGAAGTGTTTTGCTATATAAAAACTTTGGACCAGAGTCAGGTGGGTCTCAGGAACATCCGCATATGCAGCTGATTGGTTTAAAAAACATAGCTGGTTATACTGAAATTCGAAAGAAAAATTTTATAGGAATCAAGTTGGCGGCACAGAGTGGTGTGACAGTTAACATATCGAAATTTCCAATCATGGGATTTCTTGAAATTAACGTTATATGGCGTACCGATAATCAATTGCGGATTGCGGCTGAAGAAATTCAAAACGTCGTTAGTTATCTATTGAATCAATATTATCAAGGACGCTGTCAGTCCTACAATCTCTTTTTTTATAAAAGCGATGCGCGATATATTTGCAAAATTGTACCGAGATTTACCGCATCGCCGTATTTTGTAGGTTATAAAATAGCACAAACCTTTAATGCGGATTACGTGGCATTTATTAAACAGGAGTATCTTGCTTATTGTAATAATCGGTAAATTTGTTCTGGATTATAGCGTAAAAAAATAACACCCTTAGAATTGAAGTCTTCTGAGGGTGTTTTTTTGTGTTTAGATTAGGGATGAAACTTGGCTGATATCGTGCTTTGAAAGTACTCGGATACATAACGTGCTTTTAAAGGTAACTCCCTGTGCCTAGCGCCGTATCGCAAATAATCGACTGGCGTCGCTTATTCACGACACTATGCTAGTGCTCGGTAGTAAATCGCCTTTGAAAGCACTCGGATCATAACGTGCTATTCATAGCATACTCTTGTGGCTAGCGACATCAGTCAAACAACCGATTGCATCGGTTATTCGCCTGATTAGGCTAGTCCTCAGAGTATAACCGCTATGAATAGCACTCATTTTTTATAGATTTCTTTTTAATCTCATTGTGACAATTGCTTCTACTCTAGCCGTTTGTGGGAACATGTCTAACGGTTGGATTTTTTCAACTTGGTAGGTGTGAACCAATGTCTTAAGATCCCGTGCGAGCGTTGAAGGGTTACATGAAACATAAACGAATTTAAGGGGCCGGCTGTCGAGAATTGCGTCGATTAATTTTGGATCAAGACCAGTCCGTGGTGGATCAACGACAAGGGCTGTTGGGACAAAGCCGTTATCTAGCCATTCCGGTAAGAGGTCTTCAGCCGCACCAACGGCATAGTCCACATTGTCGATGCCGTTGATTTCTGCGTTATGTTTAGCGGCTTCGATTGAGTCGGCAATTGTATCCATACCGCGCACTTCAGCAACTTGGTTGGCAAGACTTAATCCGATAGTGCCGACACCACAGTAAGCATCAACTAAGCGATCTTCAGGGGTTAAATCGAGTGCTTCTTTAACCAAGTTATACATCTTAGCGGTTTGAATTGGATTGAGTTGGAAAAAGGCGCGAGCAGTCAATTCAAATTGAACGCCGTTGAGGTTTTCCATAATCGTTTCTTGACCGGCAAGGTGCATTGTTTGGTCGCCCCATACCAAGACGTTTTTTCCCTTGTTGACGTTTTGCATAATTGAGACCACTTCGGGTAATTCAGCTTGAATGGCGGTGATTAGCGCGTATTTCTTTGGTAGTTTGGGTGAATTGGTGATGAAGGTGAGTTGTGCTTCACCGGTTGAGAAAGATTCACGCACAACGATTGTTTTTAAGATACCGGCGTTCTTTTCTTCATCGAAGACGGGGATGCCAAGGTCTTCAACCAATTTTAAAACAGTCCGGATAATCCGCATTGTTAAATCGGTTTGGGTTGCGAATTCTGGAAGGTCAATCAAAGTATGGCTGCTTGGGGCGTATAACCCAGCGCCTAAATGATCGCCTAATTGACGTACTTGGAATTGCGCCTTATTCCGGTAATGCCATGGATTTTCCATGCCAACGGTTTCAGTGACTTGATAGCCATTATAGCCGTGGGGTTTGAATTTTTCTAAGGCTTGGATCATCATATCCTTTTTAAAGGCGAGTTGGCCAGGATAACTGAGATGTTCCAATTCGATGCCACCAACTTGACCGTAAGTGGCATCTCTAGGTGTGACCCTTTGTGGTGATTCTTGACGAATCTTGTGGACCTTAGCTTCGATGAAGCGGGGGGCAACAGTTGTGACTTCGGCAATCACGACTTCTTCAGGGAGGGCACCGGGGATGAAAACAATTTTGCGTTTGTAATAACCAATCCCTTCACCGTTAATCCCAATTCGCTTGATGGTCAGTGGGAAACGTTGGCCGACTTCGACTTCATTAGTAGTTGTTTGTTCTGGCATTTAATTAACTCCTATATTGTTAAAATTGTAAATAGCACGAAATTTGCTGTACCCTATTATAACAGAACCGAGTTAGAAAAAGCGGATATTCTAATCGGAAACTAACAGCGTTCGATTTTGTTGCGCGTTGTGATTTATGCTACTCTATAGAGTGTGATGCAAGTCGGTTATGTCCTGAGGATATAATTGATGAAATGCATTTAAATAAGAAGTATGTCAGTAGCCGGGGATTAGTACTAACTCCCCATGAAGGAGCGAATAACGATGAACTTTTGGGAACGAAATCAATTTTTAATTGCGATGGTGGTAGTCCTTGTAATTGGGATCTACGCTTTTCAAGCGAAGAGTTTGCCATTAATCATTGGCACCCTGATTTTAGCGGTGGTCGTGATTGGCTTTAAGATTTATCTGAACGTCAAAGCGACACGCAACGGGAGAAAATAAGATGCCACAGATTACTAAAATTACCTCACAAAAACAAAAAGGGCGCTATAACATTTTTATCGACGAGCAGTTTGCCTTTGGGGTGACTGAAAGTGTCTTAATCAAGTTTCGGCTTGCAAAAGGGCTCGAAATCGATAGTAGCTTACAACGCGACATTCAAAAAGAAGACGACAATGCCAAGGCCTATCAACTGGCCTTGAATTATTTAAGTCACCAATTACGAACGGAAAAAGAATTAACACAATACTTGCGTGATCATGAAATTACGCCAGAAGGCATTGAAACCAGTTTGACAAAATTACGCGAACTACATTATTTGGATGATCAGGATTACGCGGACAGTTATGTTAGAACGGTGATTAATACTTCAGATAAGGGGCCTAAAGTGGTTCGACAAAAATTGATTCAAAAAGGGGTTAGTGCTAATCATATCGATCAAGCGTTGACGCTATATACAGATGAAGAACAAGTGACAGTCGGCTTAGCAACTGCCCAAAAGCTAGCGAAGAAGTACCGCCACAGTTCGTTCTTCGAACAACAACAAAAGATTAAACAAGGCTTGATGCAAAAGGGCTTTGGTGGCGATAATTTAAGTCGGATTATTGACGAATTAGCGCTTGAAGAAGACAGTGATAGTGAAGCAGATGCATTGGCAGCCCTTGGCGAAAAAAAATGGCGCCGCTATCGCCTATTAGAACCGCGCGAGCGGCGGATGAAGATGCAACAAGCACTTTACCGGAAAGGATTTAATATTGATGCAATCAACCGTTTCATCGACGACCAAGAAGTATCAGATGACACCGAGTGAACGTGATGCGTTTCAGACTGCTTTTATGGCATGGTACGACGAACATCGTCGCGATTTACCTTGGCGTCAAAATCAAGAACCTTACCGGGTCTGGTTGTCTGAAATTATGCTCCAACAAACGCAAGTTCAAACGGTGATTCCGTATTACGAACGCTTTTTAGCGACTTTCCCAACTGTTGAAGACCTAGCAGCTGCCCCAGAAGAGTTGCTCTTGAAAACTTGGGAAGGACTAGGCTATTATTCACGGGCGCGTAATTTACAAAAAGCGGCTAAGCAAGTAGTTGATGACTATCAGGGCAAATGGCCGCAAACATCTGCTGAGTTAGAAAAATTAGCCGGCATCGGCCCGTATACAGCAGGCGCCATCGCCAGTATCTGTTTTGGCGAAGTGGTTCCCGCAATCGACGGGAATGCTTTTCGGGTCTTCAGTCGGTTATTAAAAATTGACGCTGATATTGCGAATCCGAAGAATCGTATCATTTTTTACGACGCTATTTTACCGTTAATTCCCAAAGACAGACCTGGCGATTTCAACCAGGCTGTCATGGATTTTGGCTCGCAAGTTTGTACAGCTAAAAATCCAACAGTTGGGGACACCGAATTAGCCCCATTTTTCAGAAGTTATCAAGATGGAACATTGTTGGATTATCCGGTTAAAACGAAGAAGGCCAAACCCAAACCAGTCGCGCTCTTTGCGGTCGTGATAGAATCCGAAAAAGGTTTTTTATTTCAAAAACGGCCTAGCGCGGGTTTGCTAGCAAATTTGACGACCTATCCTTTGGTGATGGCAGAAGATTTACAGGATGATGAGTCTGAGTTATTAACGCCAGAAGAGCAAATGACTCGAATTGAAGCCTACTTCAAAGAAGCGTACGGTTTAACGTTAGCGCATTTAAAACCGGTTCCTGTCAAACCGGTGACGCACGTCTTCACCCATTTGAAGTGGACGATTACGTTGTTATCGGCGACGATTGCGGCGGACAGTGACTTGGCCTTTTTCCCAGGTGAATGGTATTCAAAAGCGGCTCTAGCAGAAATTGCGATGCCAACGGTTCAAAAGAAAATGGCGCAACGATTTGACTCACTTTAGCGGTAGAAAGTTTTAGGTAATTTTGAGAGTCTTTGCTATAATGATAGGTGATTATGAATAATAACCTTGGAAAGCCAGGTAGGTCGATGAATGCACCTAAAGAAGGCGACTATATAGCGATTCAAAGTTATAAACACGATGGGAGTTTACACCGAACTTGGCGCGACACGATGGTTTTGAAAACCAGCGAGAACGCAGTCATTGGTTGTAACGATCATACCTTAGTTACAGAATCAGACGGCAGAAAGTGGGTCACGAGGGAGCCGGCACTTATTTATTTCCATAAGAAGTATTGGTTTAACGTTGTGGCCATGATTCGCGAAGGTGGCGTTTCATATTATTGCAATTTGGCATCGCCACACGTTATGGATCAAGAAGCGTTGAAGTATATCGACTATGATTTGGACGTAAAAGTCTTTCCAAATGGGGAGAAACGCCTACTAGACGTCGATGAATATGAAGCGCATAGTGCGAAGTGGCACTATTCTGCCGAAACTGATCGGATATTGAAAGCCAATGTCAAAGTTTTGGTAGATTGGATCAACAATGGCAAAGGGCCATTTTCGAAGGAATATATTGATATCTGGTATAACCGCTATCAAGAATTGGCTCACCACCGTTAGAACACTATTTAGTCTTAATAACGAAAGAAGGCCACACATTGTGTGGCCTTCTTTTTTTGATGCTTTTTAAGAGTGATATTCACCATAAGTGGTGCTTGGTTTAAAAGGCACCGGATCGTTATTTTCAAGGAATCGGCTTTTGTAAAAGCGATATTGAGGTGTATAAGGATGCGTTGAGGTTTTATCCCAAGGTTTTTCGGCGCCGCAAAAATGGATGAGTCCCGGTTCTTTTTGCGCACTTAGGAATTGACGGTTAATCCGTTCGGTTGGTGCAATAATAAAGTCCATTAGAACGCTGGTTTGAACGTTCCACTTGGGGTGCAAGTGAATCCAACGATCATGTAAAATCGCATTTAAGACATCTTGGTCGTGAAATCGTAATTTTTGAGGGTATTCTTTAATAAAGGCCAGCATTTTTGCCGTTAGTTTTTGTTGGCGCCAGATGGTCAGATTCATTAATAAAACACCGGCATTGAAGTAGCGAATACTCTTGTAGTCAATTTTCATTTGTGCCAACCGATTATGGAAGCCGGCATCTTCAACAGCGGCCACTGGCGTGTTACCCAGTTCGACGTCCCACAAGCGTGCGAGATTTTCGAGGCACAGTGTATCGCAATCTAAGTAAAGAACGCGTTCAATTTCGGGAAGTAAATCGGGAATTAATAGTCGATAATAGGTAGTTTTTAAAACTTGGTCATCTTGAATGGCCGCTGCTAGTGGGTCTTCGTCGACTTCAATAAACGTTAACTCGGCATTAAAACTTTCAGTGATTTGGCGTATGGTTGCTCGGTCACGAGCGGTGAGCTGATCGCTTAAAACAAAAAAAGCATAATGGCGGTTATCATCGTTATTATTCAGGATTGAAGCGTATAAAATGGCAAGTGGTTCAACGAAATTAGAATTAGCCGCAGAAACAATATTGATTTGATCACGTTTGTCAGCAGGTAATTGTGCAAGATAGGTTTGATATTCAGGCATGTAAGGATGATCTAAGAAGACCTCCCATGGTTTCTTTTCAGTGGTGAAGTGGATGATTTTGGGGGCTTTGATAGCTTGTTTAAAGAGCTGAGCGTACTCGTTATTAATTGGCTCATACGATTTAAATAAAATCGCATTTTGCACATTCCACTGAGGGGCTAACAGTTTAGTGCGTCCCGCTAGAATAACATTCAATGTATCTTGGATATCATTAATGCGGCGACCGGGGTAAGGCACCATCATTGCAAGAATCTTCTGGCTGATGTGGTGCGTTTCCCAAAGAACGGTATCAATCAGAATAACGCCGGCATTAAAATAAATATTATTGGCTTGTGATTGAGGCACACCGAGGCCTTTTAAGGTCAGTGCTTTACCGGGATCGATGACCGCACCGATAATATTGCCTTCTAAATCGCTGTCGTATAAAGGCGTTAAATCGGTTCGGATAAGTGTGTCAAGATCGAGATAAAGTACTCGTTCAATATTTCTAGCTAAGAGAATCTGTGGGGCGAGAATTCGATAATACGCGGTTTGGTCGAAATGATTATTTCCTGGGAAATTTTTAATACGGCGAGGATTGATGGCGATAAATAAAACGTGGTGGGGCAGCGTCATTAACCGGTTAACTGCAGATTTAGTCGTTTGGGAAAGGTGACTACTCAAAACAAATAAATCAACAGCGGTTTCTAAAGCACAATGTTCTCGAATTGATTTAAGCGTTAATAGCAGTTGATCGGTGTATTGCTCGTCAGCAGCTACCATAATAGCAATTGTTTTGATGGCACTCATCTCCTTCATCACTCTTTATAAGTAAGTGTAACAAGTTGCTAAAAGCCTTGTAAAATTAGCTGATTAGCGCATAAAAAAAGCCATCCTCAAGGAACAGGATGACTGATAAAATTAGGTTTAATACGATTTTAATGCTCAAAGTCAAAGCACTTTGACTAGCACTCTAATCATTTTCTACCGATGTGTCTTGTTGGATTGTTAGTGTCTTGAAACCGAGGGCCGTTGCAATGCTAATCGAGATTAAAATTGCGATGACACACCAGCCGAGTAAGCTACCAGCAATAAACGATAATGAAAGGAAATTTCTTAGTAAATAAGTTGCTAGGCAAAAGAGTGCGAAGTCTAAAACAAAGTTGCCAATTTTATAAGTAGTTGAACGACTAATAATGAAGAAGTTCAAAACAGCGTGCATAATAGGATTCTTAGTTTGCTCGGCCATGATGGTGAGTGGGCGTTCAAGTGGCACTTTTGTAAAGGAAATCAGTGTTGCGCCAACGAGCCCGCCAAAAATCGTGCGATCCCAAGTAGCACTGTGGACAACCAAACTGTCATAAGCAATGGCAGCAATTGTAACGACTAGTAAATAAGGGATAACGAAGAAAAATAGATTAACGAAAAATGTTTTTTGTTTAGACATAATAAACCTCTCTTTGCAAACATGGTCAGACTTTAATATTTATTATAGGTTAAAGGTTCTTAGAATGCCAACGGTTTATAGGATCTTAATCATTTCTTGGTGTAAAATACCGGCATCCAAGAAACGTTCCTTATCAGTTGCTTGGTAGCCTAAGCGTTCATAAAATGGGACGGCTGTGACTTGAGCATTTAAAATGAGGCCTTTATGACCGGCTTTTTTGGCGGATTCTTCAGCTGCTTGCATTAGTTCTAACCCCAGTCCTCGGTACCGGTAGGCTTTCATGGTAGCAACGCGTTGCACGTGGTAGAAGTTGCCTTCGGTCAATACGCGTAATGTGGCAACAGGTTGTTCATCTAAATAACCTGTGAAGTAGAGTGCTTGGTCTTCAAATTCATCGATTTCTAATTCAGCAGGCACCTTTTGTTCATCAACAAAAACAGCTTGTCGAATAGCGAGACCGTCTTGATAGTAAGGACTTGTTAAATCACGAGTTTGTTTAATTTGCATGAAAAAACCACCAATCGTTTGAATTTATGTAGCTTTACAATGAAATTTGGTACAATAAAAATAATCTTTGCGTTTATAATAGCACAAATAGGCGTTATTTTCGATGAAGTCAAGTGGAGGAATGTTTATGTTTGAGCGTTTGCGTCAATCAAAATTGTTGTTTTGGTCAATTGAACTATTAATTTTAGCCGTTTTGATTTTTGTTTGTACTAAAATTAGTTTCTTATTTGATCCAATAGGAACCTTTATTTCAACCTTATTTGGACCAATCATTGGGGCAGGATTATTATTCTACCTATTTAATCCATTGATTAATTTACTAGGTAAGCTAAAAATATCGCGGAAATGGGCAATTGCGATTATTTTCATCGTCTTTTTCGGCGGGATTATCTTCATTGTGGCCTTAGCGATTCCACAATTAATCCACCAAGTGACACAAGTGGTCACGAATCTACCAGATTACGTGCATCGCTTGCAGGACATGATTGATAAAATTTCATCGAATCCGCATTTAAAGAATATTGATGTTAATAAATACGTTAACCAACTAGACCTAAAACCTTCTAAGATTGCTGAAAACATCATGAAGAGCTTTACTAGTGGTTTTGGCAGCATGATTGGTGCCGTGACGAGTGTGACAATTGGTGTCTTTACAGTACCAATCATGCTCTTTTATATGTTAAAAGACGGTCATCGACTCATTCCAAATATCCAAAAAATGTTACCAGATCGTTATAACGACCAAGTCGCTGATTTATTACGTAAGATGGGCGCAACCATTTCAGCTTATATCGGCGGGCAAGCGCTAGAATGTTTATTCGTCGGTGTGTTTACATTTATTGGTTACCTGATTATTGGGATGCCATATGCCTACTTATTGGGCTTTATCGCCGGTGTTTCCAACATTATTCCATATCTGGGCCCTTATATTGGGATTGCGCCTGCTTTAATTATTAGTTTATCGATTTCAATTCCGAAAACAATCATGGTGATTGTCGTGGTCATCATTGTGCAACAAATTGACGGTAACTTGATTTACCCTAATGTGATTGGTCGTTCCCTAGATATTCACCCATTAACGATTATCATTATCTTGTTAGTTGCCGGTAATATCTACGGTATTTTGGGGATGATTTTAGCAATTCCGTTTTACGCCGTTACCAAAACGGTTGTCGTTTATTTGTACGATATTCAAGCCTTACGCACCAAAGTCGATAAAGCGACTAAATTATAATCGCACAAGACTGATTTGAAGGCGATTTTAACGACTCTTACTGGGTTGAATTTCCATTTTTGACTATGCTATACTGCATAGTAGGTCTTAATCGGCTCAATACGATAATTTATAAGATGAAAGGTAGTGGATGTGACGATGAATCCTGACCCTGGAAGTCCGGTGTGGGGACAGTTACTGTTGATTTTAATTTTAACCTTAGTGAATGCTTTTTTTGCCGCGGCAGAAATTGCGCTAGTATCACTGAGTCGCACGAAGATGGAGAACCAAGCAGAAAATGGCGATAAGAAGGCGCGCGTATTAGTGGAGGTTTTAAGTCACTCCAATAATTTCTTAGCAACGATTCAAGTAGCCATCACATTTGCTGGTTTCTTATCTTCAGCGAGTGCTGCCACAACCATTGCGGGTAGATTAGCACCCCTTTTAGGAAATGCGGCTTGGACAAAGGAAGCAGCCGTATTAATTGTGACGATTGTCTTATCCTATATCTCACTTGTTTTTGGGGAATTATATCCTAAGCAAGTTGCCTTGCATCGCTCAGAAGCGATTGCCAAGGCGGCAGTTCAACCGATTCGCTTCATTGGCGTTTTATTGCGGCCGTTTGTTTGGTTGCTATCAGCGTCAACGACAGTTTTGATGAAGTTAACGCCAATTGATTTTTCTGAGACGGAACCCAAACTAACCCGTGAAGAGATGGTTCATATGATTGAATCCGGGAAAAGTGCAGGGGTCTTAGAATCTGATGAGTACGAAATGTTAGAAGGGATTATCACCCTTAATAAGAAGATGGCCAGAGAGGTCATGGTTCCCAGAACGGACGCCTTTATGGTGGATATCTGTGCGGACAATGATCAAAATATCGATGCTATCTTGGCACAACCATTTTCACGAATCCCAGTCTATCGGGATGATAAAGATCAAATTGTAGGGATTGTCCACATCAAAAACCTACTAAGAGAAGCGCGTGTGAAGGGTTTTTCAGAAACACAATTGGAAACGGTCATGAAAGAACCCTTGTTTGTGCCTGAAACAATCGTGATTGATGACTTATTATTTGAAATGAAACGTACCCAACTCCAGATGGCCATTTTGTTGGATGAATATGGTGGGGTTGTTGGGCTAGTGACAATTGAAGATTTATTAGAAGAAATTGTTGGCGAGATTGAAGATGAATCCGATAAGGCGGATGTGTTGTATCAGAAGATTGACGAGACCCACTACAAGGTAATGGGCCGGATGCCAATTAATGAATTCAACGATGCCTTTCAGACAGATATTCAAATCGCTGATGTTGATACGATTGCTGGGTTTATGATTACTGAGATTGGTGCAATTCCTGTCAGTGGTCATCCAGAATCAATTGATTTACCGAACGGCATTGTTTTAACAACTGGTTCGGTGGTCGGTTCACGTTTATTAGATTTGAAACTAACATTACCAACGACGGTCGCTACCAAAGATGATGCGTCTGAGGCCTAATGACTTTGGCACTAAAGAGAGGATTTAACAATGACACCAACTGAATTAAAAACGGCTGTTGAACGCCGGCGGACTTTTGCAATTATTTCCCATCCGGATGCTGGGAAAACAACAATCACTGAACAACTCTTATTATTCGGGGGCGTCATTCGTCAAGCCGGAACCGTTAAGGGGAAAAAGAGTGGCCAGTTTGCGAAATCTGACTGGATGGATATTGAAAAGCAACGTGGGATTTCTGTTACGAGTTCTGTGATGCAATTTGATTATGCTGGCAAACGGATTAATATCTTGGATACGCCTGGGCATGAAGATTTCTCAGAAGATACTTACCGGACATTGATGGCGGTGGATGCCGCTGTCATGGTGATTGATTCCGCTAAAGGGATTGAACCTCAAACTAAGAAATTATTCAAAGTCTGCAAGATGCGTGGCATTCCTATTTTCACATTTATGAATAAATTAGATCGTGATGGTCGCGAACCACTCGATTTAATCGCTGAATTGGAAGAATTATTGGATATCGAAGGTTGTGCTATGAACTGGCCAATCGGGATGGGTAAAGATTTACGGGGCCTATACGATATTGCTAACAAACGAATTGAAATGTATCGCCCAGAAGATGAAGCCAATCCTTATCTTGCTTTAGATGAAAATGGTGAGATTGCTGGCGATAATCCTTTGAAGGAAGATTCTGTTTACACACAAGCACTAGATGATATTGAATTGATCGGTGAAGCGGGTAATGCTTATGATCCTGCTAAAATTGCTACCGGTGATCAAACACCAATCTTTTTTGGTTCAGCCTTAACGAACTTTGGGGTTAAGACTTTCTTAGAAGCCTTTGTTGATATGGCACCAGCACCAGAAGCGCATCAAACACAAGAAGAAACACAAGTTGAACCAACAAATGAAGATTTCTCAGGTTTCATCTTCAAGATTCAAGCTAATATGAATCCAGCCCATCGTGATCGAATCGCCTTTGTACGGGTTTGTTCAGGCGAATTCCAACGTGGAATTGATGTGACGTTAACTCGGACTGGTAAGAAGATGCGTTTGAATAACTCAACTGAATTTATGGCCGATGCTCGTGAACAAGTAACGAGTGCGGTTGCCGGTGATATTGTTGGGCTATATGATACGGGGAACTTCCAAATCGGTGATACGATTCATACTGGTAAAGAAGCAATCTCATTTGAAAAATTACCTCAATTTACACCAGAATTATTTATGCGCGTCACTGCTAAAAATGTGATGAAGCAAAAATCATTCCATAAAGGGATTCAACAATTGGTTCAAGAAGGGGCCATCCAATTGTACAAGACATACACAACAAGCGACTATATTTTAGGCGCTGTTGGTCAATTGCAATTTGAAGTTTTCCAATATCGGATGCAACATGAATATAATTCTGAAGTGATCATGGAACCAATCGGCTCACGAACAGCCCGTTGGATCGATCCTGAAAAATTAGATCAAAGTATGTCATCATCACGGAACTTACTTGTAAAAGATATTCACGACCAACCACTCTTCTTATTTGAAAATAAATTTGCAGAACGCTGGTTCCAAGATAAGTATCCAGAAGTTAAATTAACAGCTAAATTATAAGAGCGTGCATTCTTAGTGGCAAAGCACGTTTAAACAATCAAAAAGAGGTCTTCTGACAAAATCGATTTTGTCAGAAGACCTCTTTTTATGCGGCGATGAAAAATGTTTTTTTAGTCAAAAGTTAGTAGTGATTCTAATAGCCATTGGCCCCCTTCAAGTTCACACCAACGACTGAGATTGTCGAGCGCAATCACTTGCTTGACGTGCACGCGAGTCTTCAAAGTAAGACGATAGGTAGCCGGTTTTTCGTAAGGGGCGGCCCATAACGTTGCCGTTGTATTATTCAAAGTGGCATCTAAATTAAGGGGTGTGGTTTCAATCACGGTATATTGATTGGTAAACTTGGGCACTTGATAGTCGGCTGTTGCCTTAGGATTAGTTGCATGGAGTTCATAATGCTTGGGTGAAATCCAGAAACTACCAAGGTTAAACCACTGTTGCCCAGAAGTTGCGGTAGCACAACTATAAATCTTCCAAATCGCATATTTTGGCAATCGGGTGGTTGTTAGTGCTTCTTCTGTTGGTCGTTTATAAGTATCAACAGATGCGGTTAACTCGATGAACGGTTTATCAGGAGCATCGCTGTATTTTAGATTGAGTGGATCATATTGGAACCGTACTAGCTGCGTTTCAGCACTGAAGCGTCCCGTTTGATTACTAGAAGTGCGATAGATAAAGTTCACACCGCCTTCTAACGGATTAGCTTGATAATGTTCATTCAAAGCACCAAGTAAAAATTGGGGTTTAATTAGCAAACCACCCTCTAAATCCTGATGAAGCACCATGACTGGTGCCGCTAGTTGGGGTTTATAAAAAAGCCAAATGTTAGTGGGGTCTTCATGGAAATGTTGTTTTAAATTTGTAATTTCGGCTAAATAGTAGCCAGGAAATTTTAACCACGGTAAATCAAGCGTAGCGCCAACTACCCCAGAAAGTGTAATCGAAGGTCGCAGTGGAATTCGATTTTGGTTGAGGTAGTGGATTGTTACTGAACTTTTTCGTGGTTGGACAGGTGTCGTAACCAAATGTTCAGTTTGCTGCGCTTGGGGTTCTTTTTCAAATTGATCAGCTGTCTCGAAGAATTGATTTGTGTTTTCTGGTTCAGGAGTAGCTTGATTAAAGTGCGTCTCTGGTTGAATGGTTGGGGGCTTTGGCCGCCGTCTAAATAACGATTGAATCAGGTTAATAAAATTCATACGGACTCCTTGTGGAACGTTATTTACTTAATACTAGTCTATCATAAATTAGAAAAAGAGTGGTTTATAATCGTCACTAATTTGACTAGAATTTTAAATAAAAAGCGTACACCTAGAGGACATTATTATCCGCTGACTAATTTGGCTAGCAAAAAAAGGGATTAGGGCAAAAATTTTATTTGCCTTAATCCCTTTTAATCCCTTTTAATCATCTTTTATGATAAATCGAGTACTTGTAATTGGGTTGGTTGATGCAAGATACGCCCAACAGCAAGGGGGACGATTGAGATGACGAGTTCACCAGTTCTGGAAATGACGGCGCGTTCAAGATGGCCGCCAAAAACGCTTGTGTCTAAGCGGGCAAAACTGGCGTGCAAGTGAGTTGAAATCTTACCATCCGCATTTTCAACGTTACCACTCAGTGATAAGAGTTCGACCTGTTCTTGGCTACGCGTTTCAACGTAGCTGTCGCTGTCTGGTGAGTAAACACTGACAGTGACATCATTGCAGGCACCAATTCCTGAGATGGCACCTAATTGGTCCGGTAAAGTAGCGGCTAAATATTTCAATTCGGTGATGAGTTCATCGCCAACTTCTAAACGACAAATAATTTGTTGCCCTTTTTGAACAGTTTGCATCGTAAAATCCTCCCTCAATAAGCTTAATGGGTATTATACGATACGGCATATCGAATTGCTATTATTTTGATTGCACACAAAAAGCCACTACCAAAGTTATCGGTAGTGGCCTGCTTTCAACCGTCTAAGAGGCGGTAGTAGAAGGGGTTGGAATGGTAATCTCAACTAATGAGCCATCGTTTAGGATTTCAACATCGTCGGTTGAATCAATATCGACTAATTCCTTGAGTACAAAATCAATTTCAGCTTGTTGAATATGTCGCTTGTCATTTTTTAGAAGAATTTCACGCGTTTTAGATGAGCGGGTGAAAAGGACTGTTGTTTTGCCAAGCGAATAGACGCTCACATAGTCGGCTTTAGTGGTTGCTAATTGTTGTGTTACTAAACGGTGATAAGAATTTGTAATATTAATGAGTCTCATACTAATCACTCCCTAATCATTTAAGTCCTACTAATA
This sequence comes from Latilactobacillus parasakei, assembly GCF_049674265.1. NCBI lineage: Bacteria > Bacillati > Bacillota > Bacilli > Lactobacillales > Lactobacillaceae > Latilactobacillus > Latilactobacillus parasakei. The sequence continues at coordinate 2,035,821 of NZ_CP186861.1, forward strand.
GTATAACTGAAAGCGGTTTATATAACACGGATTTAATCTTAAAATATGATAATAAATCTTAATATTTGCTATTATCCTTGCACAATTTGAATCTGATCATCAATTAACTGCGCTTTTAATTGCTTATGTTCTGGATGATCTAAATAATAATCGGCAACGCGATCTTCAATTTGTTCTTGAATAACACGGCGTAGTGGCCGAGCGCCCATTTCAGGGTTGTAGCCCAAATCAACTAATTTAGATTTAGCGTCATCCGTCACAGCGATATGGAGGCCTTGGTCGGCAATCATCGCGTTAGTTTGATCAAGCATTAAGCTGACAATCTTCAATAGATTATCTTTACTTAATGGTTGGAATTCAATAATATCGTCGAAACGATTTAAGAATTCTGGTTTAAAGTAGTTCGTTAACTGATCGAGAATTGAATGGGTTTGGCCAGCGACAGCTGCACCGAAACCAACGTTAGCCTCAGCATCAGTTTGCCCAGCGTTAGACGTCATGATAATGATTGTGTCTTTGAAGCTGACAGTCCGACCTTGTGAATCGGTTAGACGACCGTCATCTAGAATTTGTAAGAACATATGCATAACGTCAGGGTGAGCCTTTTCGATTTCATCCAAAAGAATCAAACTATAAGGGTTACGACGAACTTGTTCCGTTAATTGCCCGGCTTCTTCATAACCAACGTAGCCAGGAGGTGAACCAATCAATTTCGACACACTGAATTTTTCCATGTATTCACTCATATCGAAACGAATCATCGCATCAGTGCTACCAAATAGTTCTTTGGCAATTTGTTTGGCTAATTCTGTTTTACCAACCCCAGTTGGGCCAACAAAGAGGAAGGAACCAATTGGTCGGCCGGATTTATTGAAACCAATCCGACTACGACGAATTGAACGAGCGACTTTATCAACTGCGGTATCTTGACCAATGACACGTGATTCGAGATCTTGGGCCAAATTTTTAAGTTGTGCTTGTTCCTGAGCCTTCAATTCACCAACTGGAATATGGGTTTTTTCTTCGACGATTTTTTCCATATCCTTTTCGGTAATTGTTGGTTCTTGGGATTTTTCAACTGAATTATTAGCCTTCATTTCGGAGAGCTGTGTGACTTGGTCACGATAGGTAGCTGCTTTTTCGTAATCTTCTTGTTTGAGGGCTTCTTGTTTTTGCGTTTCTGCAGTTTTAATCTTGGCTTCTAATTCCTTAGGATCCATCAAGGTAATCGTCAAGTTTTTCTTAGAACCTGCTTCATCCAAAAGGTCGATAGCCTTGTCAGGCAAGTAACGATCTTGGATGTAACGACTGGAAAGCGCCGCTGCTGCTTTAAGCGCCTCATCCGTATAGTGAACGTGGTGATAACTTTCGTATTTATCTTGAAGCCCTTTGAGAATTAGAACGGTTTCGTCAACAGATGGTTCGTTGACTGCGACCGGTTGAAGACGACGTGCAAGGGCTGCGTCTTTTTCAATCTGACGGAATTCATTATTAGTTGTGGCACCAACAAGTTGTAGTTCGCCACGCGCAAGGGCGGGTTTCAACACGTTTCCGGCGTCCATGCCGCCTTCAGCGTTGCCAGCCCCTACAATTTCGTGAATTTCATCGATAAAGAGGATAATCTGCTTATTTTGTTTGAGTTCAGTGATCAACTGTTGCATCCGTTCCTCAAATTGACCGCGAATACCAGTCCCTTGTACTAATGAAACGACATCCAAGCGAATGACTTGGCGGTCTTTCAATTTAGCAGGAACGTCGCCGTCGGCAATTTTTTGTGCTAAACCTTCGACAACAGCTGTTTTACCAACACCGGCTTCACCAATTAAGACCGGATTGTTCTTGGTACGCCGATTGAGAATTTCAATGACACGTGCGATTTCCTTGTCGCGGCCAATGACCGGATCAATTTGACCACCTTTAGCGAGGTTGGTGAGGTTCACCCCAAATTGGCTGAGTAAGCTTTCACCATTTTGACCGTTATTACCGCCGCCATTACGACCGCCTTGTGTTTGGGGGCCTTGGTTGGCAGCTGATTGACGTTCAGCATTTGGGTTATTGATGGCATTGAAGAGTTCATCAAGATTACTAAAACCAAATGGATCGTTGTATTGACCACTCATTCCTTGTTGTTTTAGTGCTTGATAACAGTTTTGACAAAGGTTAATGGCTTGGTTTTGACCATTGACACTGGTGTAGAGATGGATTGTTGCTGGATTTTTTTGACAATTTTGACAAAGCATTTAATCTGTCACAACCTTTCGCCTATTAAATGTAACGTCAAAGTTTGTTTGACTATCTTTGACCTTAAATAAATTATAATCATCTCTAAAAAAAGTTGCAAGTAATCGAACTCGAAAATAAAACTTTATTTGTGGGTCAAAATTGCGTACAATTGGAAGCAGTGACGCCACTTAATAAATGAAAAGAGGGTCACTAAAAATAATTATCGAGACGTGATAAAGGAGTGATTCAGATGGCAAGAGATTTTTTAGCAGAGATGGATGCCTTGTTAAATCACGAAAAAGAAACTATCGTTGTTGAACACGATGAGTTTTTAGACTTTCAGAAAGTATGGGTCAATTACAACCATCGAAAAGAAATTGTAGGCGCTGCCCAACGAAATGGGCAGGTGATTTACCGCTGTGCTGAAAGCGGTATAGTGTAGACTACCATTAATTTTGTTAGCGAAACTGTTGTAGTATTTTTCAAAAAATGGTAATCTTAATATTCGAAAGGGTAGACACCATCAGTGACTACTTATTTCGGCCAAAATAAATCTATAATTAGATAAAAGGGGATCGATTAACATGGAAAAACGCGATTTTCACGTAGTAGCAGACACAGGTATCCACGCACGTCCAGCTACATTATTGGTACAAACAGCAAGCAAATTTAACTCAGATGTCAACTTAGAATACAAAGGTAAATCTGTAAACTTGAAATCAATCATGGGCGTTATGTCACTTGGTGTTGGCCAAGGCGCAGACGTTACAATTTCTGCTGAAGGTGCTGATGAAGCAGACGCAATCAACGCAATTGAAGAAACAATGAAAAAGGAAGGTTTATCTGAATAATGACTAAACTAAGAGGGATTGCTGCCAGTGATGGTATCGCTACTGCGAAAGCCTACATGTTAGTGCAACCCGATTTGTCATTTTCGAAATCAACTATTTCAGATTCAGAAAAAGAGATTAATCGTTTGCATAAGGCCTTACAAGATTCTACGAGTGATCTAGAGACCATTCGGAAGATTGCTGCTGAATCATTAGGAGAAGAAGAAGCACAAGTTTTTGACGCTCACATGATGATTTTAGCAGACCCAGAATTTACCGGCGCTATCGAAGGTAAAATCAATGATGACAAGGTTAATGCTGAGCAAGCGTTGAAAGAGGTCGCGGATTTATTCGTGGCCACTTTTGAGGCTATGACTGATAACGCATACATGCAAGAACGTGCTGCTGACATCAAAGATGTTACGAAGCGAGTTCTCAGTCATTTATTAGGGGTAACACTCCCTAACCCAGCATTAATTGATGAAGAAGTAATTGTGATTGCTCATGACTTGACACCTAGTGACACAGCCCAATTAAACGGTAAATTCGTTAAGGCTTTTGTAACTGATGTTGGTGGTCGGACGTCACATTCTGCCATTATGGCACGTTCTTTAGAAATTCCTGCAATTGTTGGGACTGAAACAGTCACACAAGATGTTAAAGCTGGCGACTTATTAATTGTCGATGGTATTAACGGTGATGTTGTTTTAGATCCGACAGATGCTGATATTGCTGAATATGATGTGAAGGCCCAAGCCTTTGCTGATCAAAAGGCAGAATGGGAAAAACTAAAGAATGAAAAGTCCGTTACTAAAGACGGCAAAACATTCACGGTTGCTGCTAATATCGGAACACCTAAAGATTTAGCTGGTGTTCTTGAAAATGGCTCTGAAGCAATCGGTTTATATCGGACAGAATTCTTATATATGGATTCAGCTGAGTTACCTAGTGAAGATGACCAGTTCGAAGCTTATAAATCAGTTCTAGAAGGTATGGACGGCAAACCAGTTGTTGTGCGGACAATGGATATCGGTGGGGATAAGAAATTACCTTACTTACCATTACCAGAAGAAATGAATCCGTTCTTAGGCTACCGAGCAATTCGGATTAGTTTAGATCGTGATGACATTTTCAGAACACAATTGCGCGCCTTATTACGTGCTTCTAACTATGGTAAGTTACGGATCATGTTCCCAATGATCGCAACTGTTGCTGAATTCCGTCAAGCTAAAGGGATTCTCGAAGATGAAAAAGCACAATTAATTGCTGCAGGTCAAACTGTATCTGACGATTTACAAGTTGGGATGATGGTTGAAATTCCAGCCAGCGCCGTATTGGCTAACCAATTTGCTAAAGAAGTTGATTTCTTCAGTATCGGGACGAACGACTTGATTCAATACACAATGGCTGCTGATCGGATGAACGAACGTGTTTCATACCTTTACCAACCTTATAATCCAGCAATCTTACGTCTTATTAAGAACGTCATTGACGCTTCTCATAAAGAAGGTAAGTGGACTGGTATGTGTGGGGAAGCTGCCGGAGATTCAATCATGGCACCACTCCTTGTCGGGATGGGCTTAGATGAATTCTCAATGAGCGCAACTTCTGTGTTACGAGTTCGTAGTTTGATGAAACGTTTAGACACAACTGAATTAACTGATTTAGTTGAAACAGCTGTTAACGTCAATACAAGCAACGAAGAAAATCAAAAATTAGTCGAAGATTTTATGAAAGATCGTTAGGCTTAAACTTTTTAAAGGGTGTTAAGACAAAATTACTTTTGTCTTAACACCCTTTTTTGATAGCCAAAAGTATTAATGATTGACAGAAGTGTTTCTGGATTGTAAACTGAATTCATGATTACAAATGTAAACGAAAGAATGTGAACGAGATGGCAGAAAATACAAATGAAATTACGACTTCCGAATGGGAAGTGATGCGCATTGTCTGGTCACTTGGGCAAGTCAATAGTCGTGATTTAATTGATTTACTTCAACAAAAGCGTGATTGGCAAGATTCAACCATCAAAACATTGATTGGCCGTTTGGTTAAAAAGGGCTTCTTAAAGACAGAAAAGGAAGGGCGACGTTTTAATTACACGGCAACCGTTCCTGAAATTGAAGCGATGGACAATGCGACGCAGAGCCTTTTTGAACACTTGTGTGGTATGAAAAAAGGGCAGACGTTAGCCGCTCTAATTGAACAAACGACTTTGAGTCAGACGGATATTTTACAATTACAAGAACTACTAACAGCCAAAGCAGCTACTGCACCAGAAAAAGTGGCTTGCGACTGTTTGCCAAATAAATGTGACTGTGAAAAGGAGGAATAGCGATGAAACACGATGATATGGAGATGCACGATCATGAGATGGGGGAAATGGACATGCACGATATGCATGATATGGATCATGATCACGGCGATATGATGATGCATGGTGGACATATGATGCACATGGGTAATTTGAAACAGAAGTTCTGGGTCTCATTAGTCGCAACAATTCCGATTATTATATTATCGCCTTTTATGGGGATTAAATTACCATTTCAAACCACGTTCCCTGGTTCGGATTGGTTAGTCCTCTTATTAGCAACCTTCCTATTCTTTTATGGTGGGGCACCCTTCTTAAAAGGCGCAAAGGGCGAATTGGCCGAGAAGAACCCAGCGATGATGACGTTGATTGCGATGGGGATTACGGTATCGTATGGCTATAGTTTATACGCCTTTATTGCCAACCATTTCTTGGCACCACAAACGCACGTGATGGATTTCTTCTGGGAACTGGCAACGTTAATCGTTATCATGTTGTTAGGTCACTGGATTGAAATGAACGCCGTCATGAGCGCTGGGAGTGCGATGGAGAAGATGGCCGCCTTATTACCCGGTCAAGCCCAAGTCCTTGACCAAGATGGCCAGCAGCACGCTGTTGATTTGAAGGATTTACAAGAAGGCCAAACCGTGTTGGTGGCAGCAGGCGAAAAAGTCCCAGCAGATGGTCTTGTGGTGAATGGTCAAAGTCAGGTGAACGAATCATTGGTGACTGGTGAAGCCAAAGCAGTCGCTAAAAAGACTGGCGACCAAGTGATTGGTGGGACAGTCAATGGCGACGGGACATTAACCGTTAAAGTCACGGGGACTGGTGAGAGTGGTTATTTAGCCCAAGTGATGAAGTTGATCAAACAGGCGCAACAAGAAAAATCAAAAGTCGAAGGCTTAGCTGACAAGGTTGCTAAATATCTTTTCTACGCAGCGTTAGTGGCTGGTATTATTGCTTTTATCAGTTGGTTTTTCTTAGCTGATTTAAATACTGCGTTTGAACGAATGGTGACGGTCTTCATCATCGCTTGTCCGCATGCACTTGGTTTAGCGATTCCATTAGTTGTTGCTCGGAGTACAGCGATTGCAGCCACTAACGGCTTATTAATTCGTAACCGTCAAGCCATTGAAGTTGCGGATCAAATTACGATGGTCTTAATGGATAAAACAGGAACGTTGACGCAAGGGGCTTTTAAGGTCAATGCAGTTCAACCAACTGGCGAGATGTCAAAAAACCAATTGATGGCTTATATGGGTGCTTTGGAACGACATTCAAGTCATCCATTGGCAACCGGAATTTTGGCTTATAATGACGCTGAAAAAATTACGATGCCTCAAGCTGAAAACGTACAAACGATTCAAGGGGTCGGGCTGACGGGCGAAATTGAAGGCCAATCCTATCAAATTGTTACGGCCGATTATCTGCAAGAAAAGCAAATCGTATTTGATATGGCAGCCTTTGAAACGTTAGCGGCTAAGGGTAATTCCATTAGTTATTTAATTCAAGGCCAAACTGTCTTAGGATTGGTCGCGCAAGGTGATCAGTTGAAACCAGAAGCACTGACTTTCATCAAGGCGTTGAAAAAACGGCATATTCAACCGGTAATGTTGACGGGTGATAATCAGCAGGTTGCCGAAAAGGTAGCGCAACAATTAGGTGGCATGATGGTTCAAGCCAATTTGAAGCCAGAAGATAAGGAAGCGCTAGTTAAAGATTATCAAGCAAAGGGCGAAGTGGTCCTAATGGTTGGTGATGGTGTCAACGACGCGCCAAGTTTGACGCGAGCTGATATTGGGATTGCGATTGGTGCGGGCACGGATGTCGCAATTGATTCCGCAGATGTAATCTTGGTCAAGAGTAACCCAAATGATATTATGCACTTCTTGAATTTAGCGCATGCTACTAGTCGGAAGATGACGCAAAATCTTTGGTGGGGAGCTGGCTACAACATTTTAGCGATTCCATTGGCGGGTGGTTTATTTGCCGCTTGGGGCTTAATTTTAAGTCCAGCCATTGGCGCCATCTTGATGTCGCTTTCAACAATTGTCGTAGCGATTAATGCGATGACATTAAAATTAAAAAACTAAGCAAACTTGTCAATCCTTTTTTTAACCCGGTCAGGCTAATCCTGATAAGGGCGCGGGAAAGAAAAAGTTGTGCGCAATTGGCGTATACAACATACAGTTGGTGTACGCCTTTTTTAATGTCCAATACACTATATATAGTTGATTGGCATCTTAAATTCGTCTATGATGGGGATAGTGATTTTTTAAAGGAGACTGGTGCAATGTTGGAAATACGTGAAGAACAAGAACCAAAAATGGCTTTAGAGATTAAAGTCGTCAAACGAGATGGACGTATTTTACCCTTTTCAGCGGATAAAATTGAACAAGCGGTTATCAAAGCAGCTAAAAACGTTAAAACTGAATTAGAACCACTTGATTATCAAATTTTAAATTCAGTGGCAACCGATGTCGTGAGTGAAGTCGGTGCGCGGTTTGATAAAGACGTTAAAATCTATGAAATCCAAAATATTGTTGAACATAAACTATTAGAACATCATCAATATGACATTGCCCAGGAATATATTAATTATCGGACGCAACGGGATTTTGCCCGCAATAAGGCAACTGATATCAATTTTACGATTCAAAAATTATTGGCTAAGGATCAAACCGTGGTCAATGAAAATGCCAATAAGGATAGCCAAGTATTCAATACACAACGGGACTTAACGGCTGGCACTGTTGCTAAGGCAATGGGGCTTAAGATGTTACCACCTAAGGTTGCCAATGCACATCTAAAAGGTGAAATTCACTGGCACGATTTGGATTACCAACCCTACAGCCCAATGACCAACTGTTGTTTAATTGATTTTAAAGAAATGTTGAATCATGGCTTTAAAATTGGGAATGCCGAAGTTGAAGCCCCACATTCAATCCAAACAGCTACGGCCCAAATGTCACAAATCATTGCCAACGTTGCTTCTAGTCAATATGGTGGCTGTTCAGCTGATCGAGTTGATGAATTATTGGCACCTTTTGCACAGAAGAACTATGACAAGCATTTAGCAGATGCTCAAAACTGGATTGATGGCGAAGCCAAACAAACAGCGTACGCCCAAACTAAGACTGAAAAAGATATTTATGATGCGATGCAAGCATTGGAATATGAAATTAATACTTTATATTCATCACAAGGCCAAACACCATTCACAACACTTGGCTTTGGTTTAGGGACAAGTTGGATGGAACGTGCCATTCAAAAAGCAATCTTAGAAATTCGGATTGAAGGTTTAGGTAAGGAAAAGAGAACGGCTATTTTCCCTAAACTCGTTTTTGCTGTTAAACGTGGTTTAAACTTAGCCCCAACTGATCCAAACTATGATATTAAACAACTAGCTGTTGAATGTGCAACTAAACGGATGTACCCTGATGTTTTAATGTACGACAAGTTAGTTGAATTAACAGGTTCATTTAAGGCACCAATGGGGTGTCGGAGTTTCTTACAAGGCTGGAAGAACGAACAAGGACAAGAGGTCAACAGTGGCCGTATGAACTTGGGTGTTGTAACAGTTAACTTGCCACGGATTGCGCTTGAAGCGGCTGGCGATCAAGCTAAGTTCTGGGAAATCCTAGAACAACGCTTGAAGGTCTGCAAGGAAGCCCTTGTCTTCAAAGTGGAACGTGCTAAGGAAGCTAAACCTGAAAACGCCCCAATTCTTTATCGTTACGGTGCTTTTGGCAAACGCTTGAAGAAAACGGACAGTGTTGATGAAGTCTTCAAGAATTCACGCGCAACAGTTTCATTGGGCTATATTGGCCTCTACGAAGTCGGTGCAGCCTTCTTCGGCCCAGATTGGGAAAAGGATGCAACTGCTAAGCAATTTACGTTAGACGTGGTTAAGGACCTCTATAACCACTGTGTCGATTGGGAAAAGGAATACGGGTATCACTTCTCAGTTTATAGTACACCTGCTGAAAGTTTAACGAATACTTTCTGCCAAAAAGACACGCAAAAATTTGGGATTGTCGAAAACATTACGGATAAGGAATACTACACGAATAGTTTCCATTATGATGTTCGTAAGGCACCAACCCCATTTGAAAAGTTAGACTTTGAAAAAGATTATCCTAAATATTGTGCCGGTGGTTTTATTCACTATTGTGAATACCCAAATCTACGTCAAAATCCTAAGGCCCTAGAAGCCGTTTGGGATTATGCTTATGATCGTGTTGGCTATTTAGGGACTAACACACCAATTGATCAATGTTTCAAGTGTGGTTTCAAGGGCGACTTTAAGCCAACTGAACGGGGCTTCCAATGCCCACAATGTGGTAACACGGATCCAGCAACGTGTGACGTTGTTAAACGGACCTGCGGTTATTTAGGGAACCCACAACAACGGCCAATGGTTCACGGTCGTCATAAGGAAATCTCAAGTCGTGTCAAACATATGCACATCACGATTGGTAATGATAATAATAACGTTGCAAGACAATAAACGGTTTTGAGTTGAGGAGTTTGTTCAATGGGAAATACGAAACGCGGGCCTAAGAACCCAGCACCACAAGAATGGTTATCTGAAGAACTAAGTCAGGATTATATTGCGGATTACAAACCATTTAATTTTGTTGATGGTGAAGGTGTCCGTTGTAGTTTGTATGTCAGTGGCTGCTTATTTGCCTGCCCAGGGTGTTACAACCGAATCGCCCAGAATTTTAAATACGGTCGGCCCTATACCAAAGAGTTGGAAGACCAAATCATTGACGATCTTGGTCAACCGTATGTTCAAGGGTTGACGTTACTGGGGGGCGAACCTTTCTTAAATACAAAAACGTGTTTATCATTGGTTGACCGTATTCATGAGACGTACGGTCAAACCAAGGATATTTGGTCGTGGACTGGTTATACTTGGGAAGAATTAATGCTCGAGTCACCCGATAAACTGGAATTGTTATCGCAAATCGATATTCTAGTGGACGGTCGTTTTATGCAAGATAAGATGGATTTAACCTTACAGTTTAGAGGCAGCAGTAACCAACGTATTATCGATGTACCGAAATCATTGGTTGCTGGTAAGCCCGTTATTTGGGATAAATTAGTCCGTTAACGATGCATCACTAATAAAAAAATAACATTTTATTTTAAGAGAATGGTATATACCGTATAAATTAAAAAAGAAGCATCAACTCAGGATTTAAGTGAGTTGGTGCTTCTTTTGGTTATTAGTGAAAACCTTTCTAATTTAAGCTTTTTAGTATGGTTATTATTTGACAACGCTTACATAAGCCGTTATGATAATACTTGTAATAGCAATTATACAGGCTTTTAAATAACAGGACAGGGAGTGAGATTTATGGATTCATTTATCAGTTTCATGGAGAAACGATTCTTACCAGTTGCCGCTAAAGTTGGGAACCAAAGACACCTAATTGCCATTCGGGATGCCTTTGTGACAACAATGCCGTTGATGATCTTAGGTGCCTTTGCGACCTTACTCAATAACTTACCAATTCCGGCATATACCAATTTCATGAATAGTGTTTTCTCAAAGACAGTTGGTACCGGCGCGGACAAAGCTTATATTTGGACTAAATTTGGGGGGAACGCTTGGAGCGGGACATTTGCTATCTTGTCAGTCTTCATCGTTTTCCTAGTTGCCTATAACTTAGGTAAGTCTTACGATGTTAATCCACTAGCATCAGGTGTCACAGCATTAGGTTCTTTCTTTGCTGTTGGTGGCTTGGCTGGCATGGATTCAATGGGCTTATTCGTGGCCTTAATTGTCGCAATGATTTCAACTGAAATCCTCAGACGCTTATTAGGTAACAAACACTTAGTGATCAAGATGCCTGATGGGGTACCACCTGCAGTTGCTAAATCATTCGCTGCTTTATTACCATCAATGATTACAATTTCTATTTTTGCATTATTCGCAACAATTTTATTAGGTTTTGGTATCGAAAATATCGTGACATCATTCTACAAAGCCGTTCAAGAACCATTCCAAGGGCTTGCAAACAGCTATCCTTCAGCTTTATTATTAGCATTCATTACACCATTCTTGTGGTTCTTCGGGTTACACGGTGCCAATATGATCGAACCATTCATGCAAACCATCAATGCACCTGCTATTACAGCTAACATCACAGCAATCAAAGCAGGTAAAGTGGCCCCTTATATCGTTAACAAACCATTCTTTGATTCATTTGTTAACTTAGGTGGTACAGGCGCAACATTAGGTTTGATTTTCGCAATCTGGTTAGTTGGTCGCAAGAACAAACAATACATGATTGTTGGTAACTTAAGTGCCGCACCTGGCGTTTTCAATATCAACGAACCATTAACATTCGGCTTACCAATTGTGTTAAATCCAATTCTATTCATTCCATATATTGTGACACCAATGGTCTTAGTGACAATTGCTTACTTTGCAACGAGCACAGGGTTAGTGCCAGCAGCAACCATCATGCCACCTTGGGTAACACCACCAATTATCGGCGGGATTATGGCAACTGTTAGTTGGCAAGGCGGGGTTTTAGCCGCAGTTAACTTACTCGTTTCAACGATTATCTACTTGCCATTTATCAAGATTGCCACATCAATGGCATTAAAAGAAGAAGCTGCTCGCGAACAACAAGAAGCTGCCTAATAAAAAAGGAAGACGCTAAGCGTCTTCCTTTTTTTAGTTTGTAACTGATTTATTTTCCGTAATTTGACCGGCAGTAACATCCGTCAAATAGTTGATACTAGCGCTCATACCGACGATTGGAGCATCTGCTTTAGTGGTGATTGTTGAAGCAACCTCGCCAGGATATTTGGCATCCATTTGCTTGAAAATCGTGATACTTTGTTGCGGTAACTCTTTTTCAGAGACTTGGTCGCTTGTTTTTTGGTAGTCGGTCGCAAGACCTTCGCCAATGCGAACTAATTTTTGATTGTTAACAAAGAGGTAGAGGTACCCGATACTATCGCCACTGGCAACTGATTTACCAGTGAGTTGGTAGCCAGCTTTGGCTGCAGAACTTTGCTGATCGGTGAACATCGCGCTTTTTCTAAGGGCGGCGGCCGATTCGGAAGCCAGCGATTGAATTGCGGAGCGTTCATAACTGTCATAGCGTTGTTGATAGAGGTAGCCGTCTTTGACGAGTACTTTGCCGCTATCGTTAGCGCTGGCCGTTGTGCCGGCTGCAGTCCAAGTACCATTTAACTGCGTTAAGGGGACTTGCGTTGTTTTTTGTTGGGTTGCGGTACTATTGAAGACTTCACCACGTTCTAGGGTTTGGGTGTGATCAGTCGTAATGTATTCGATATTAATAGTGTATAGGTGGTCGTCTTTGGCAATGACTGCTTCAGGAAGAACCATCGTTTTAGTCTTTGTTTCTAGATAAATAAGATCATTTAAACTACCGATTTTGAAGTTGGCGCCTAATTTTTTGAGTGTCTGGTTAATTTGGGTAACCGACATGAAATGAAGATCATCTTGACCTTCTTTAGTAACACTTTGTCGTGTTTTCCGAGACCAGGTTTTAAACGATACTTGATTGTAGACCACTGTATTACCAGAAATTTGACCTTGGCCGGTTGTCCAGTTAATTTGGGCATCGCTTCTGGTGGTTGGCGAGATGGTTAATTGCTCAGACACACCTTTGGTTGTTTGTTGTGAACCAACCCTTTTGCTGAAGGTCCAAGTTTGAGTGGCACCTTGGACAATTTTTTCTGTGGTTGGTTTGACGTTAGTGATGGTTGCTTGTTTCGTACTTTTGGTTGACTGGGTCGTTTTTTTAGCTTGAACACCACAGCCGGTAAGCAGGAGTAGTGAAGTGAGTGTTAAGATGATTGTTTTGCGCATGCGTTGGTTCCTTTCGCTGGTTAATGTGCTTATTATAACAGTTGCGCGAGTCAGTGAATAAAAAAATCGGCTAGTACCACCTTCAAAAAGGGGAACCAGCCGATTATATTTATCTAAAATGATTTTCTTTGCCCATCAAACGTTCACCATCTGGATCATTATAGTAACTTAAAAAGGGAAAGAGTAATTTGAAAGTTGCACCATTTCCGGGCGTTGAGCTGGCATAAAGTTCGTGGCCAAGCTTGTTACTTAGCGATTTAGCGAGATAGAGGCCTAGGCCAGTTGAGCGCTGATTGGATTGACGCCCATTTTGGCCAGTGAAGCCTTTATCGAAGACGCGCGGTAAATCTTCAGCGGGAATACCGATACCAGAATCGCTGACACTAAGCCAGACACCTTGTTCATCATGCGCCAAATCAATTGTAATTTGCCCATTTTGAGGCGTGTATTTCAAAGCATTGGAGACGATTTGATTCAGGATGAAGACTAACCATTTTGCATCTGTCAGTACGGTTTGCTCCTCACCGGTTAATTTGAATTGAATCCGGTTTTGGATAAAGTAGTTCCGATTTTGGCGGATGGTTTGGTTGACGAGCGGTTTCAAGGCATATTCTTGAACTAGATAATCCTTTGAGAAACTATCGAGCCGAGAGTAATAGAGAACTTGTTCGACATAGTGTTCGATTTGAACGAGTTCGTCTGTCAGTTGATTAAATTTCTCCTCTGGAATTTGATCTTCAATCGATTCAACCAACAATTGCGTTGCGGCAAGTGGCACTTTGCTTTCATGAACCCAGCCGTCAATGAAGTCTTTTTGGTCTTGTTGAGCGTGCATCAAACGTTCGATGCTTTGTTGATGGTAGTCCAACAGTGAATTAACGTATTTTTGAAAGTATTGTTTTTCAGCTGAGGTAGCGCCGGTTAGTGGCCAGTTGAGTGCCTCTTCTTTAGCGTTGAGGCGCATCTGGATTGTTCGAAACCATTTGCGATGGTAGAGATAAAGGCCAATTAAAAAGGCGCAAAAGAAAATTGTTAATAGGAAATCGAGGTACATCAGCGTTTCTTTGGCCAGCCGCATGTGAGGATCTAGCCATAAGACAAGGTCCAAGACGAACATGCCGCCAAAGAAGAAAACGATGTGAAATAGGTGATCGCGGATGAATTTTTTAAAGGTCATAATTACTCCTTATGGGATGATGTAGCCTTGGCCGATTTTAGTTTGAATATAGTCTTCTAGACCAGCTTGTTCGATTTTCTTACGCAGCCGATTGATATTGACGGTTAATGTATTGTCATCGACAAAACGTTCGTCGTCCCATAACGCCCGTAGGAGTTTTTCACGACTGACAATTTGACCGTGTTGGCGCATCAAAAATTGGAGTAACTTATATTCATTTTTAGAAAGATCAACGACAGTGTCACCAACTTGTGCCCCACCACTTTGTAAGTTAATCAAGAGGCCGTTATGCTCGATAACGTCGGTATTTTGATCGACATAGTTGTAGGTCCGGCGCAAAAGCGCATTGATTTTAGCGATTAAGACTTCCATTGAAAAGGGCTTGTTAACGAAATCATCCCCGCCCATGTTCATCGACATCACCATATCCATATTAGTGCTACGGCTAGAGATGAAAATAATAGGCACTTTAGAAACTTCACGAATTTTACGACACCAATAAAAACCGTCATAGACGGGCAAATTAATATCTAGTAGGACTAAGTGGGGTTTGTCCGTTAAAAAACGATCAAAAATAGTATCGAAATCATCGGGGATAATGGCTTTTAACTGCCATTTCTCTAAGTTTTCAGCAATCAAGTTAGCAATTGTAGGATCATCTTCAACAATCATAATTTCAAACATAATAAGCGCTCCTCAGACATAATTATGTTCATAGTACCGATTTTTAAGTTAAAAGACAACCAACTAAGGTCTGATTAAATGGGTTTTTTGGTAAAACTCTGCTAAAATGTAAAGCAAGTTAATCCGGGAGTGTGACAAAATGACAGTGGTAGCCGTTCAACAAGTTTCTAAAGTTTATGGCCATCGGTTTAATCTGGTGAATGCATTAAATAATATTTCCTTTGAAATTGAAGAAGGGGAATTCGTCGGTATTATGGGACCTTCAGGGGCTGGTAAGACGACGCTTTTAAATATGATTGCAACGATTGATCGCCCGACTCATGGGCAGGTGATGATTAAGGATCAAGTCGTGACGAAAATGCGTGAAGCTAAGTTAGCTAATTTTAGACGTCATGACTTAGGCTTTATTTTTCAAGATTTTAATTTATTGGATTCATTGACGGTCAGAGAAAATATTTTATTGCCGTTAGCGCTGGATAAAATGAGCGTGGCTTTAATTGAAAAACGTCTCGCGCAAGTGACACAAGTTCTTGGAATTGGTGGTTTATTAGACCGCTATCCAGATGAAATCTCAATTGGGCAACGGCAACGGGTTGCGTGTGGTCGGGCGATGATTACCAATCCGACTTTATTGTTGGCTGATGAACCGACGGGGAGTTTGGATTCAAAATCAGCAACCGAACTTTTACGGTATTTAACGGAAATTAATCATCAGGAAAAAACGACGATTTTATTAGTAACGCATGATGCATTTACGGCTAGTTATTGTCGGCGGATTCTTTTCATCAAGGACGGCCAACTCTTTTCTGAGATTGTCCGCAGTGGTGATCGACAACAATTCTTCAACCAAATCATTGATATGCAGGCGACAATTGGTGGGGGAGGTCGCTACAATGCTGTTACGACTCCTCGTTAGAAGTACGATTAATCGGGCCCGCGATTACGCTGCGTACTTGATGGCCTGTATTATGGCGATTGTTGTTTACTTTTGTTTTACAGCTATCAAAACTGATCCGGTGTTGTCCAAACTAAAATCGGCGGGCGAACGTTTAATTTTTGGTGGGACGATTCAAATTGCGAGCATCATTATCATTTTATTTGCAGCCTTTTTTCTGGCGTATGCGAACTTGTTTTTTATGAAAAAAAGGCGGCGGGAAGTCGGAATGCTCAGCGTGATGGGGGTTACGCGGCTACAAATAAGTGTGATATTTTTCGCCGAAAGTTTAGTAATCGGGACGATTGCATTGTTGATTGGTCTGTTTTTCGGAATCTTTTTATCGAAGTTATTTGGGATGTTGCTATTACGGATGATGGGCATCAGCGTCGCAATCCCGTTTTTGATTTCTTGGGGAGCCATTAAGCAGACGACGATTACTTTTGGTTTGCTGTTCTTATTAACTGGCCTATTAAATAGTAGTTTAATTTTTCGCTATCAACTGGTCAATTTATTACACCCTACCGAATTTAGCCGCAAGACGCGCAGACCTAATTGGTTGACGACGATTTGGGGTTTGATAGGTGTTGCGCTGATTGTTAGTGGTTATTATCTAGCGGAGCATATTTTGACTTTGATGCCCTATTTTGAAAAGCGTTATGGTTATGGGATTGATTTTGCCTATCTAGGCATGATCCTGTGGTTTGAAATTATTGGCACGTTAGCCTTTTTTCAAGCCTATACGCAGATTTGGCTCCGTCTTGAACGCCGGTGGAAGCGACTCTATTACCGGGGAACACACTTATTAAGTGTCACGAATTTGAGTTACCGCTTTAAGAAAAATGCGAAGACACTGTGGATGATTACCATTTTGAGCGCTGTTACCATCACGGCACTGGGGAGTGCTGCCATGATCTACACCTTTAATCAGAAGACGATACGTGAAAATATTCCTGCGGATATTATTTATTCTAGATTTCAAAAAGCAGATGTTGAACAGATTTTACGTGAGCAAAAAGTAACACCAAAACGAATAACAACGACGACGTATAAGATTGTCGACGCACAATTCGAAGTCGCAACACCGTGGATAAATGATTCGGTCATGCAAGCTGGTGCGACCGGTGTCTTACCACTATCGCGGTATAATATGTTGATGGCGCGCCAATTCAAGTTACCAGCAACGCAATTGCGGCCTAACGAGGCTGTTGCGATGATTGATTTACCCTTAACGATGATTAAGATGCCGCATCGAAACCGGTTGGCATCTGCAAGTCAACAAGGGATTCCACTTCAAATTAAACAGCCAGAGATACCGCAATTGCGAATTATTCATATCCGACGCCTATATCCTAATGGGGTACCGGTCAATTTTTACGGCGCATTAAACATGGCAGTTGTCCCGGATCAATACTATGAACAAATTAAGCCAGCGGCGATTGATAAAGTTTATGCAATAGACTTAACACCTAAACAGCGGCGGAATAAGCAATTGATGCGTGCCTTTTTTAATTTATCGCACGACACTAAAAAACAGAGTTATCTGACAACTACTAGAAATGAAAATGGCTTCAAACGCTACCGGGTGACAACAAAAGCAGGTTCAAATGGCATTGAGCGAGCTGATTTATTATTACGCAAACCTAATCAGGACCGTGCGAATGCCAACTTTGGGTTTTATATGTATATTGCCTTATTTATTGCGTTGACATTTATGCTGGCGACCGGAAGTATTATCATGCTGAAGCAGTTATCAGAAGCTCAGGAGGAGATTTTACAGTATAAGACTTTAAAACGAATTGGGATGACCTATTCGGAAATTAAGCGGACGATTTATTTCCAAATCCTGATTATCTTTTTACTACCCATTATTCTGGGGACCTTGCACGCAGTTTTTGCGATTCGATTATTGAGTTTGTTTTTGGATAATCCTGGGTTACAATTAGTCTATATTGTGTGTGGCATTTTTATCATGATTTATTTTGTATTCTATCTTGTGACTGCTGAAATCTACAATCGTATCGTCAACATACCGTTAAATGACGATGCACTATATTAAGCTCGGAGGAAAATTTTTTGCAATTGAGAACTTATCGTGCAACTGCGCGGCAACTATTAAAAGGCCACTGGCAGATGATGGCCACTTTAGTAATCATCTGGCTATTAGTCGAAATGGGAACCGATGCATTGTTACAAGGCTTATTCGAGACCAATTCATTTGGTTATCAAATGTTAAACACGTTTGCCAACTATTTATTCTATTTTATCTTTTTAAACGCCGTCTTTTTAGCGGCTTATAAATTAACGATTAAAAAAGAAACGCGTCTCAGTGATACATTCGTATTGTTCCGACCACCGTTTTATACGCATCTAGTGATTTTGAATTTCATTCAACAGTTACTTAATTGGGCCTTAACACTGATTGGCCTAGCACCGTTTCACCAGTTAATCGGCTGGCAGAGGGTTTTCCGTTACACGTATAATGGCATCACGTCAATGGCACCTTATATTATGCAGATTAGTCAGAATCCAAAACAATATACGGCTGTGCTAGCATTCTTGTTGGTGATTCTAGCAATCACATTCTTGCAACCATTAATTTTGATGTATTATCAAATCTTAGTGCTAATTAAATTTGATTTTCCACAGGTTTCAATGCGGATGCTACTATCCTTGTCAGTCCTGATTTTAAAAGGCCACTGGCTGAAATTATTAGGATTAGGGTTATCATTTATTGGCTGGGAATTGTTGGTCTACTTGACGGCTGGCATTGGGTTTATCTGGTTCTATCCATATTTAATCGTCAGTGTGACGGCCTTTTACCAAGATATCAAGCAACAACGCATTCAAATTATTCAATAGCAAAAAAGGATTGGCTAACATGCCAATCCTTTTTTGCTGCTTAAAAAACGCTAAATATTTAAAAACAAGGGTGCAATATAATTGGCTAGTGAGCTACTATAGAGGAAGATAGAAAGGTGGTTCATTAAAATGGAATTAACAGTTTTAGGTTATTATGGCGGTTATCCATACGCGGGGGTCGGCACAAGTAGTTATCTCTTAACGAGTGGCGATTATCATTTATTACTCGATTGCGGGAGCGGCGCACTCTTGGCACTCGAAAAAGAACTCGATCCACTCCAATTAGATGCCGTCTTATTGACGCATTATCACCATGATCACATTGCAGATGTCGGGGTTTTACAATATTACTGGCAACTACAAGCAGGTCAAAAGAAAGAACCCATCTTGCCAATCTATGGGCATTTACAAGACCCACTGCACTTTGGTAGCTTAACCTTACCAAATGTAACGCAGGGGTTTGGTTATCAGGAAGATACGACACTACAACTCGGGCCTTTGAAGGTGACGTTTAAGCGGACTGAACATCCAGTACCAGCCTTTGCTGTTCGAATTGAAGAAGAAACAACAGGTAAGGTCTTGGTCTTCACAGCGGATACAGCCTACTTCCCAGGATTAGCTGAGTTCTGTCAGGGTGCGGATTTATTGATGACTGACACTAACTTCTTGGCCGATCGTAAAGGGAAGATGGCGCACATGACGACGACGCAATCAGCAAACCTGGCACAGATCAGTGGCGTTAAGCAATTATTGCTAACACATTTACCACAAGCTGTCTCACCAGAGACTTTATTGGCGCAAGCTAAAACAGTGATAACGACAATTCCGATCACAATTGCCGAACAGGGTTTGACAATTAAAATAGACTAGGTTAGAATAGGTCATGTTGTTAGCTTACAAAAAATAAGTTAAATATCATGAGAACAATATGCTAATATAATTTTTTTTAAATGGTAAAGATAATTTTAAAAAAGAGGTAATAGGTGTAAAGTGTGATATGAGCGGAGTGAAACGCTTTTATTGTACATTATAGAACTATTAGTCTAATAGGGATTATTAATATTTAATTAGAAATTAAGGAAATTAACTAGTTTTTAGTAGTCGTTTCGCGTATAATAAGTTCTTGTAAGAGAGAGAATGAGACGGAGATGAGTTATTCATCGCCGCTTTCATAAAAGGTAAAGGAGAGAGACATATGGTTACATTATATACTTCACCAAGTTGTACATCTTGTCGTAAAGCTCGTGCGTGGTTAAAGGAACATAACATTCCATTTAAAGAACGCAATATTTTTTCGGAGCCTCTCAATAAAAATGAAATTAAAACCATTTTGCGAATGACTGAGGACGGCACTGAAGAAATCATTTCAACACGTTCTAAGATTTTCCAACAACTAAATATTAAAATTGATGATTTATCTGTTAATGAATTATTAGATCTTGTTCAAGAAAATCCTGGTCTATTAAGACGACCAATTATCTTGGATGAAAAACGACTTCAAGTTGGTTACAATGAAGATGAAATTCGTCGTTTCTTACCACGCGAAGTACGGGCACTTGAATTACAACAAGCACAATTAATGGCAGGATTCTAACGAAAAGTCGAGGTGGATACCTCGACTTTTTTAGTAGCAAACGAAATCCTTATCTTTTTTTGAATGGAAATGGTTTGATACTTGAATGTTGTGTCCGATACTGGTATGGTAAAGCAAAGAGTAGGATACTGTGTAGGCTATCTATATAGTCTAAGAGAAAGGGGCGTTGTCCCATGAGAATGGAAAAAATCGATGAAAACACAATTCGTGTTTTATTGGAAAATGATGATCTAGAAGAACGGGGTATTACTGGACTTGATTTATTGAGTAATCATAAGAAAATCGAGCGCTTCTTTTACTCAATTCTAGAAGAAGTTGATCAAGATCACGTCTTTGCCAATAATGACGCGGTTACTTTCCAAGTATTACCTAATGAACAGGGGTTAGAATTATTAATTAGTAAGAATTTATCTAATCTCGATTTGAACAAAGCACAATCAGAAATGGTTCAAGGTAAAGACGGCATTACGGAATATATTAAGGATCAACTATTAAAACGGGATACGGCATCTTCTGAAGACGACGAAGAAGAAGACGAAATCGAATCTTATTTAAATCAAGCCGATAATCCAACCAAACAAGTTGTTTTAGGATTTGATACGTTTGAAGATTGGATTGCACTTGCGCAACAGTTGCATATCGAAAGCGGTGTTTCGAACCTTTTTGTCTACAAACATCAATATTATGCACAACTAGTTTTCTTTTTAGAAAATACAACGGAAACATTTGTCCAAGATGATTTAGCGGTCGCTAATGAATTTGGTCATAAAACAAATTACACTGCTGATTTCTTAAGTGAATATGGTCAGAGAGTAATGGAAAATAGCGCATTGGAATTAACACGTTACTATTTTAAAGATTAATTAAAAAGCCAGTTGATGAATAATCAACTGGCTTTTTTGCGTATTTTTTCTTGGGGTGTTTTGATGAAAGTGGCTTTGAATCTTGCTGGTCAGTTGGTGTCTGCTGGAGATGCCTTCTTACTTGGAAGCGGTCAGTATTTTTGCCCGCGGTGCCAAAAGCCAGTTCAACTCAAAGGCGGTCAGCAGACTGTTCCTTATTTTGCGCATCAAACCAAAGCGGTGGGTGGCGGCGGTGAAAGTGACGCCCATCAAACTGGTAAGGTGGCGATTGCAGCACTTGCTAATGCGCTGGGGTGGCAGGCGGATTTTGAGTTGGTTGTTAATCCTGAGCAGAGGGCCGATGTTTATTTAACAAAGCCCAGTTGTGAGTCACAAGTGATTGAGTATCAATGTAGTCCGTTGACGCCGGCGCAATTGTTAAAACGAACGCAGGGGTATCATGCAAGTGGTTTGGCGGTCACTTGGATAGTTGGTGATCGGTTCCGTTTTAAATCCCGCCATCTTAGTCGGCAACAATTGGCTTTTTTAAATTATTGCCCGGCATGGGGCTTTTATCTATTTTGTTACAGCACGCAATTGCACCGTTGGGTCTTGCAACATCACGTCGTTGCGCTTGAATTTCAAGGCTATCAGTGGCAAACACAATACTTTAAATCACATCAACTAGTCGCATTTTTAAATAAAAATCATTTGTTAAAACCGAACAATATTCAGAATATGCCGATTAATTGGCAACGAGCGCGGCTGATGCAACGACTAAATCTACGTGATGAGCGCTTTGTCCGCTTGCAACAGTTTTGTTACCAACAAGGAACGTTACTCCAAAAAGCCCCTGATTGGTGTTTTTATCAATCGGTAGTGCCACCACTTTATCAGCAGAATCAGTTTGAAAGTCGCTTAAAGTGGTGGCTGGCTGAGCAACCCGTAACAACATTTTCGCAGTTTTGTCCCACCTTAAATCAACCGTTAATTGGCCAACAAGCTTTTCGAGATTGGCCAACCTGCAGGCTGCAACAGGCTTTGCGAGCTAAAAAATAAGCGTTCAAGACTGTTTAAAATCTTGGGCGCTTATTAAGTGCTGAATGACGGATTACGACAGTACGCGAAAGGCGATTTTAGTCACATTAGCTTTATGTTTTTGTAATTTTTGGTACGTGTCTTCAGGACTCACTCCCTGAGAACAAACCTCTTTCAAGAGGTCGTAAGAATCACAATTTTCAATCAATAGGCCCGCTTCTGAGTCATCTTTAGAATAGTCAAAGGCAACTGCAGAAGGTGTCATTTTAATATTCATTTCACACGCTAATTGTTGATCGGAATCAAAAACCTGTTTGGTTAAATCGCTGTGCCAATCTTCAAGTAACATTTCGGTGTCTAGATGAACTTTTTCAGCAATTGATAAAACCAATTTAGTATCAAGCGTGGTATCTGGTTGTTGGAAAACTTGTTGAAGTTCCATTAAAAAGGCTTGGCTCTTCTTACTTCCTTGGAAGGTCGCTGCTTTATAAGCTAGGACTGCTTCATAGATCGTACTAAAGACGTGGTTTCTTAAATCTAAGTCACGGCGATTTAAATTTTGAAATTGCATGTAACGTTCAACGTTTTGTAGGTTGAGGACGGGTATGAACTTGAAATGGATGTTCATATCAGCCTCGTCGATAATTTTTAAAAGTGCCTTTTCGGAGTGTAAGCAACGTTGGCCGATCGGGTTAATATATAAAAACACTTCTAACAAAATGGTTCCCCCAAACTTAAGTCTCGTATTGAAAGCTCTTGTCTTACTTTAACAAATTTTTTTGGATTTGCAATTAATTAGCTTTGATGATTTTTAGCACGTTGAATCTTGTTGAGTGGTGTCGTTTGTGTTAATTTAAAACGCGAAACGATGCCTTGGAAGAAAGGTTGGGCGAGTGTCGCGTCGTCAAATTCCAGTTCTAATTCATAGTCAGCTGTCTGATCCGGGTAGGTTGTTTGATCTAATGTCAAGCGACCACTAGGCAGTGTTAAAACTTGCCGATTGGTAGTCGCTTGTCCCCAGATGAAAAGGGCTGACCAATCAATCCCGATTGCTTCTAGGTACTTAGCAATTTGCTGATTAGGCTGAATAGTTTGTTGATCAATCAAATGCTGTGCGCTGGCTAACGGCATTGTATCGGTGATTTCCAGCAAGGTGCGTGTCGCACCAGTCTGGGGTACTTTTAAGGTCTGTTCTGCCTGTTCTTGGTAGAGGCGCGTACGTAACCCCATATGGCGTTGGTACAAACCATTTTGCGGTAGCTCGTAGTAATAGTTGGTCTGGGTAAAAGGTGTCGGCCATGAATAGGCGGCCCGCAGTTGATTGAATTGTTGTTCAGTGAGACTGACTTTAAATTCACGTTCAATGGTCTGTGTCATTTAATAACCTGCCTTTTGAGAATAAGACTATCCTAGCATAAATTTGAAAAGTTGTAATTGTATTTGATTTGGGAGGAATCCTATCTATTCTTTTCCAATATATGTTAAAATAATGCTGTATGTGACAGATTGAATGAGGGGTTATTATGGTCGAAAATTGGAAAAAATTCCTGATGCCTTATGAACAAGCCGTTAGTGAATTGAAAATAAAATTACGTGGTATGCGTAAACAATATCAACAAAATAATGAACACGCCCCAATCGAATTTGTAACGGGCCGGGTCAAACCGATAGATAGTATCAAAGAAAAAATGCAGCGGCGGTATATCACAGAGGATTTATTGGAACAAGATATGCAAGATATCGCTGGGTTACGGATTATGTGTCAGTTCGTAGAAGATATCCACGAAATTGTGGGCTTATTACACCAACGAACCGATATGAAGATTATCGAGGAACGCGACTACGTTTCAAACGTTAAACCCAGCGGTTATCGCTCATATCATATTGTGGTTGAATACCCAGTGCAACTGATCAGCGGTGAAAAATTAATCTTGGCAGAAATTCAGATTCGGACAATGTCGATGAATTTCTGGGCAACGATTGAACATTCACTCAATTATAAATATCAAGGGGAATTCCCTGAAACATTGAAGGCACGTTTAAAACGGGCAGCCGAAGCATCATTTATGTTAGATAAAGAAATGTCTGAAATTCGCGAAGAAATTCAAGAAGCACAACAGCTCTTTTCATACGGTAAGTGGCAGAGTGCTTTAGAAAAAGCGACTGAAAATGAGTCTGAAGGAGATGCCCCAGATTGAGAATAACGGTATATAGCAATGACGGCAGCTCTTCTCGACAAGTGGCTGATAAACTAACCAATAAGTTAATTAACAACGGTTTTACGATGGACGCACAAACACCAGAAGTGGTGATTTCAGTTGGTGGCGATGGGACGTTACTATCTGCTTTTCACCGCTATGCTGATGCGCTAGATCAAATCCGCTTTATCGGGGTCCATACAGGGCATCTGGGTTTTTATACGGATTGGCGGGATTTTGAAGTTGATGATTTAGTAGTCGCTTTACAAGAAGATTTGGGTCAGAGTATTAGTTATCCGTTACTCGAAGTTAAGATTACCTATGCTGATACCAATGAAGTCCAACACTTCTTGGCGTTGAACGAAGTGACGTTGCGGCGTTATGCGGCAACTTTGCGGACTGATGTTTATATCAAAGAGAACTTTTTTGAAAGCTTCCGGGGCGATGGGCTATGTGTTTCGACACCAACTGGCTCAACGGCTTACGGCAAATCAATTGGTGGGGCGGTCTTGCATCCACGCTTAGAAGCGATGCAATTAACTGAAATTGCGTCGATTAATAATCGTGTTTACAGAACACTGGCCGCACCAATTGTGTTGCCTTCTGATGAGTGGTTACTTTTAAAACCTTCACGCACCAGCGATTACGTTGTGACGATTGATCAGTTTACGTTTAAGGATCGACCAATTGAATCAATGCAATTTAAAATTGCAAAAGAAAGAATACAATTTGCACGTTACCGACACACCCATTTCTGGGATCGCGTCGAAGATGCATTTATTGGGTCAAAACATGAAATTTGAGTGGCAATACACAGACAGCGAAGGCTGCATTTTACGCAATTTTTTAAGACGACATGAGATTTCTCGAAGTCAGCTATCGAAGATTAAGTTCTCAGGTGGGCAGATTCTGGTGAACGGTCAGGAAGCCCATACCAATATTAGACTAGTTCAAAATGATGTGGTGACGGTTTATCTAGCGCCAGAGGTTGCGGTGGAACACGTGATCCCTGTCAAGGGTGATTTAAAAATTGCCTATGAAGATGATCACTTCTTGATTGTTGATAAACCGGCTTTTGTGGCTTCGCTGCCAGCACCCAACCATCCGAATAATACGATGGCTAACTTTGTGAAGCAGTATTTAATTGATGAACAAGCTGAAAGCCTCGCGGTCCATGTCGTCACGCGTTTGGACCGTGATACGAGCGGCTTGATGATGTTCACTAAGCATGGGTTTGCACATAGTTTGTTGGATCGGCAGTTACAGTCGAAAGAATTACAAAAAACGTATATCGCAATTGCCAGTGGTGATATGCGCGAGGATTTACCGCAACATGCGTGGATTGATCGTCCGATTAAACGCTCGGAAGAATTCTATATGCGCCGGGTGGTCGGTGAAGGTGGTAAGCGGTCATTGACCGAATATTGGCAAGCCGCTCACGGTGATGGTGCGACACTCGTTAAATTAAAGTTACTAACAGGCCGGACGCATCAGATTCGAGTTCATTTTGCGTCGATAGGGCATTCGCTAATTGGCGATAACCTCTACGGTGAATCTGATGATTTATTGCCACGCCAAGCGCTTCATTGCCGCCAATTGACGTTTTATCATCCATTTGAAGAACGAACAATTACGGTGAAAAGCCCAGTGCCAGCTGATTTTAGTGCTGTTTTAGCGCAACGTCAGTTTGATTTTGATGAAACAACACTCTAAAAATAAGCAAAAGGCCGTGATTTAGCGGTCTTTTTTTGTGTTTAATTTTAATAAAAAAACCTTAAACTTCTAATTTAAGTCGCATTCTAGATTTGAAATTAGTATACTAGAGAACGACTACGTTTCATGGAGGGATGGAGATTGTGTTAACTTTAAATGTGATTAAGGCAATTATTTTAGGGGTTGTCGAAGGTTTTACGGAATGGTTACCGATTAGTTCAACGGGCCATTTAGTCTTAGTAGGTAGTGTTTTAAAAATGGGCGAATCAAAAGCCTTTATGGATATGTTTAATTACGTCATTCAATTTGGGGCTATTTTGGCCGTTGTCGTTTTATACTTCCATAAATTGAACCCATTTTCACCGCAGAAGAATCAATTAGAGCAAAAGCAAACATGGACTTTATGGTTTAAGGTTATTTTGGCGGTTATTCCGTCAGTGATTATTGGCTTCCCATTGAATGATTGGATGGACGAACATTTAATGCAAAACTGGGTTGTCGCAAGTATGTTAATTTTATATGGTATTTTATTTATCATTATTGAAAACCGCAATAAACAACGCACACCCAAATTTGCAGATTTAAATACGTTACCTTGGTTAACTGCCTTTTGGATTGGCTGTTTCCAAGCCTTATCAATTATTCCTGGGACATCACGTTCAGGAGCAACGATTTTAGGGGCGATTTTAATTGGGACATCACGTTTTGTTGGGGCTGAATTCTCATTCTTCATGGCAATTCCAACGATGATTGGGGTCAGCATCTTGAAGATTGGTAAGTTCTTCTATCAAGGTAATACCTTTACCGGGGATCAATCAATCATTTTATTGGTCGGGATGGTCGTTTCATTCATCATTTCAATTATCTCAATCAAGTTCTTGATGGGTTACATCAAGAAAAACGACTTCAAGGTCTTCGGTTGGTACCGGATTATCCTAGGGGTATTGGTATTAGGTGCAATGTTCTTATAAGAGCGCGTTTGAGTGCAAAGTGCGTTTAAAGCGGTTTGACTCTGAGCACTAGTCAATCCGGCGAATTACCGACAGCGTCGGTGATTTGACGGATAGAACTAGGCACAGAAAGTTGCCAATAAAAAGTACGTTTGGATATGAGTGCTTTTGGGTGCGCTTAGCAACTGAGCATTAATAGAAATTTTAGATTAAGCGGAAGTTGTTGCAACCCAAAAAGCACGTTTAAAATAAAAATTGGAGGTTTTCCCATGTTAATCAAAGAAGTTTGTGTCGAAAATTTCACCGAAATTCCGGCTGCCATTCGTAATGGTGCCAAACGAATTGAATTAAATGACAACTTAGCTGTTGGTGGTACCACGGTTAGTCGTGGTGTTATGGCTGAATCAGTACGTTACGCACATGAACATGATGTGCCAGTAATGGTCATGATTCGCCCTCGTGGTGGCAACTTTGTCTATAATGATCAAGAATTAAAAATCATGGAAGCTGATATTTTTTCAGCACAAGAATTAGGCGCCGACGGGATTGTCGTGGGTTGTTTAACGCCTGACAATAAGATTGATGATGA
Organism: Latilactobacillus parasakei; assembly: GCF_049674265.1. NCBI lineage: Bacteria > Bacillati > Bacillota > Bacilli > Lactobacillales > Lactobacillaceae > Latilactobacillus > Latilactobacillus parasakei. The sequence continues at coordinate 2,063,630 of NZ_CP186861.1, forward strand.
AGCAATGGAAATGCTAATTGGGGCTGCCAATGGGATGCAAGTTGTTTTCCATATGGCTTTTGACGAATTAGCAGCAGCTGACCAAGCCGAAGCAATCGACTGGCTAGTTGAACACGACGTTAAACGCATTTTAACGCATGGTGGCCCATTAACGGCACCGTTAAATGAAGAACGGCTTCAAGAACTTGTGCGCTTAGCTGATGGTCGCTTAGGTATTTTACCAGGCGGTGGTATTACAGCTGAAAACGTCGCAGGTATTACTGAACGATTAAACGTGACAGAAGCACACGGCACTAAAATCGTTGGTTAAATAAAAAATTGCGCAATCAAAAAAGGTTTCCGGATAAAAATAACTTTTATCCGGAAACCTTTTTATTTTTTGATTACGGTCAGTAATTGACCGACATCTTGGTTGACCCCTTGGAAATGACGAACGGCATAGCGTTCAGGGTTCAATCGCGTTAAATCTGCGACCAAATAGTGGATTTCTTCTTCTGATTGAAAGAAACGATTATCGATGATAAATAGTAACATCCCACCTCGATTGAGGCGAGACAAGACTTGGTGATAGGCCGAAATTGTCGTATTGGGTAGCGTGACACTTTGAGGTGTTTCCGATCGGAGCGAGCCAAGACTGAAGATGGCCGCTTGCACTTTTAAATCAGCGGGGAGAGCGGTGATGATTCGCTCGTGACCTTGATTGATGAGGGAAACTTGCTGATTGAGATTGGCAGTGGTTAATCGTTTTTGACAAGTAGCGAGTGCTTCTTTTTGGATATCAAAACCATAAACATGGCCGTAATCGGCAACCTTTTCTGCTAAAAATAAAGTGTCATCACCATGACCTACGGTGGCGTCAATCACAACATCGCCTGGTCGAACGGCTTGGTCCAATAGAAAATGGGCAAAAGAACTTGGCTGATCAAGTAGCATGATAAAAATCCCCTTTAATTACGATTTTCGCTGCAATAGATGGTAGCTATCAAAATAATACCACGAAAGACCTAATCCGATTAGGGCAAGCATGAACCCCGCAAAGACATCGGTTGGGTAGTGCACTTGAACGTAGATGCGACTAACGCCAATTAGTAACGTGAATATTAAGCAAACACTAATTAACAGGTACCGCCAATAGCGTTTTTTTATCAGGTAGGTGGCGATAATGCTCAATGAGCCAAAAAATAATAGCGCGCCGGAAGAATGCCCGCTGGGAAAACTAAAACCGTTGGCGACGACCAAATGATGTGCGTTAGGTCTGGGTCGAGCAACCCATTCTTTAATGATGTGGTTTAAACTGCTGAAAACCGCCATATTGACTAATAAAAAGAGGGCGGCGTTTGTTTGGCGGATGAAGAGTAGTGTGAGTGTTGCTACGACTGTTAATCCCAGCATACTATAAGGATTACCTATGCTTGTGACTGCGACTGCGAGGGTGGTTGTTAGTGGTGATGCGACACTGCGGACCATCTGGCTGATAGTGCTGTCGACAATGTTAATCCAAGCTGCATGGTTTAGTAGACCGACTAAAATAATTGTAAATAGTGAAAAGCCCACTATCACTGACGTGAGTTGTTGCTTTTGATGAGACATAGTGAACCCCTTTCAAAGTCTATAATGACAACGTTAATGTTCGCTATTCTTGAAATGTTTTTAAAACGATTATTAACCACTTGTAACATATACGTTGTTTTATAGGATTATTAATATTATAATATATTTTAGATAAACTTAATAAAGAAAGCTATTACTTTAGAAAAAATTATATGGAGGTTTTTACGTTGAAAGAGACTAGAAAACAAAGAATCGCGATCCAAAAAAGAATTTTGAACCGTCAAAAAAAGGAACTACGGAATAAGAAAGTACGGCATATGACGACTTTTGCAGGGGCTAGTTTCTTGATGGGATCTGCGGTTGCACCTAGTCTCGTAAGCGGTAAAGCGAAGGCGGCTGTTGCGACAGTCAGCGCTAGTGAAACAAACCTTAATACAGCAACAACAAGTACAAGTAGTGTTGCTAATAGCACGACAAGCAGTACAACTGAAGTAACAAGTAGTAGTCAGAGTCAATCAAGCCAAACGACAAGTAGTAGTCAAAGCCAATCACAACCAGTTGTGAAGCCGCAAGTGACTGAAAATGATGCCAATAAAGCTGCCACAGCTCAACCTAAACCAACACAAGCACAACCAGTTGTTGGCACACAAAATACGGGTGCTAATATCGCAACAGCCCAAGCGATTATGGCTTATTCATCAACCAGTGCATCAACTTTCATCAATTCAATTGCTAGCTCAGCACGTCAATTGGCAAGTGAAAATGATTTGTATGCTTCAGTGATGATTGCCCAAGCGTCTCTTGAATCAGGTTTCGGGAATAGTGCTTTAGGCAAAGCCCCTAACTACAACTTATTCGGTGTTAAAGGGAGTTACAACGGTAGCTCTGTCTACATGCTAACAAACGAAGATGATGGTCATGGTAATCTTTACCAAATCAACGCTGCTTTCCGTAAATATCCTTCATACTACCAATCACTACAAGATTACGTGCATGTTTTGAAGAATACTTCTTTTGGATCAACACCTTATTATCAAGGCGCCTTTAAGAGTCACACAACAAGCTACCAAAACGCGACACAATATCTTCAAGGTCGCTATGCAACAGCTACGAACTATGCGGCTAGTTTAAATCGTCTGATCCAACAATATAATTTAACACAATATGACACACCTGCGACAAGTGGTAACAATGGTGGCGGGACAGTGACAACCCCAACCAATCCAACAACGCCAACCAAACCAACAAATGGCGAAAAATACACGGTTAAAGCCGGCGATTCAGTTTACGGCATTGCTAAACGTTATGGAATTTCAATGAGTACTTTAATCAGTTGGAATAACATTAAAAATAACATGATTCATCCTGGTGATGTCTTAATTGTTTCGGCTAACAAACCAACAACACCAACGAATCCGACGACACCAACCAATCCAACTAAACCAACAAATGGTGAAAAATACACAGTTAAAGCCGGCGATTCAGTTTACGGCATTGCTAAGCGTTACGGTATTTCAATGAATACGTTAATTAGCTGGAATAACATTAAAAATAACATGATCCACCCGGGCGATGTGTTGATTGTTTCTGCTAAACAAACAACAAACCCAACAACACCAACGAATCCAACTAAACCGACAAATCCAACGAACCCAACAACACCGGCGAATAACCAAACTTACACGGTTAAGTCTGGCGATTCAGTTTGGGCAATCTCAAACCGTTATGGTGTTTCAATGGCGAACTTGGTGAAGTGGAATAATATCCGTAATAACTTCATCTATCCTGGTCAAAAATTAATTGTTGGTCAAAAATCAACGGGACAAACAACACCTCCAACAAATAACAACAACAATAGCAGTAGTAATAATAACAATGGCTCAACAACGACAACCGCTAAAACCTACAAGGTCAAAGCTGGTGATTCAGTATGGCGGATTTCACAACAATCAGGAATCTCAATGGCTGAATTGGTTCGTTTAAATAACATTAAAAATAATTTTATTTATCCAGGTCAAGTGTTAAAAGTCAGTGCTGGTAAAACAACAACTAACAATAACAATCAAACGACGCCTAATAAAACAAAGTCTTATACCGTTAAATCAGGTGATAGCCTATGGTCAATCGCTCAAAAAAATGGCACGACAATTAGCCAATTGAAGACTGCCAATAATTTACGCTCAGATTTAATCTTAGTTGGCCAAGTCTTGAAATTGAAGTAAGAGTTTGGTATGCTAAGAACAATTATTTAACGTTGAGAGGGATTAGTAGTTAAGTGAAACGTCCAGAGAGCGTGTGGTTAGTGCGAACACGTCGTTGAACTTAGCGAACTCACCTTTGAGTTTTCTATTGAAATCAAGTAGATAGAAACGTCAGCCACGTTACGGCCAGAGAGTTGCTCAGTTTGAACTGGGCAGAACTTAGGTGGCATCGCGGTCAATTCGTCCTATGGTATTTATACCATAGGACTTTTTTTGACGTTAAGTGGATTAAAAAAGAGTGCGTCAAAAGTGTCTATACTTTTGAAAGTACGCTAAAAATAAGGAGTGTTTGATATGACTTACGATCATCGCGCAGTTGAACAAAAGTGGCAAGCCTACTGGCAATCACATAAATCTTTTAAAACAACAGAAGATAAAGATAAGAAAAATTTCTACGCATTAGATATGTTCCCATACCCATCAGGACAAGGGTTGCACGTTGGCCATCCTGAAGGCTATACGGCAACTGATATCTTGGCCCGGATGAAACGGATGCAAGGCTTCAACGTGTTGCACCCAATGGGTTGGGATGCATTCGGCTTACCTGCTGAACAATATGCGTTAGATACGGGGAATAACCCTGCTGATTTCACGCAAAAAAATATCAACACTTTCAAACGTCAAATCAATTCATTAGGCTTCTCATACGATTGGGATCGCGAAGTGAATACAACGGATCCTGATTTTTACAAATGGACCCAATGGATTTTTGAAAAAATGTACGAAAAAGGCTTGGCTTATGAAGCCGAAGTTGCTGTTAACTGGAGCCCAGATTTAGGGACAGTTGTGGCCAACGAAGAAGTGATCGACGGTAAAACTGAACGTGGTGGTTACCCTGTTTACCGGAAACCAATGCGTCAATGGATGTTGAAGATTACGGCTTATGCTGATCGTTTAATCGATGACTTAGACCTGGTTGATTGGCCTGAAAGTGTCAAAGATATGCAACGTAACTGGATTGGTCGCTCAAAAGGTGCCGAAGTTTCATTTGCTGTTGAAAACCACGACGCTAAGGTCGATGTCTTCACAACGCGTGCCGATACAATGTTTGGTGTTAGTTACATCGTGATGGCCCCAGAACATAAATTAGTGGCCGACATCACAACGCCTGAACAAAAAGCTGCTGTTGAAGCTTATTTAAAAGAAATTGAACACAAGAGTGATCTTGAACGGACTGATTTGGCGAAGGACAAAACAGGTGCCTTTACGGGTGCTTATGCCATCAATCCGGTGAACGGCGAACGTTTACCAATCTGGATTTCAGATTACGTTTTAGCGTCATACGGGACTGGTGCTGTCATGGCCGTTCCTGCACATGACCCTCGCGATTGGGAATTTGCCAAGAAATTCGGTTTACCATTGAAACCAGTTGTTTCAGGCGGTAACCCTGAAGAAGCTGTTCACACAGAACCTGGTGTAATGATTAATTCGGATTTCTTAGATGGCTTAGACAAGCAAGCTGCTATCGACAAGATGATTCCATGGTTGGTTGAACACAAAGTGGGTCATGAACAAATCAGTTATAAATTACGTGACTGGTTATTCTCACGTCAACGCTACTGGGGTGAACCAATTCCAATTATTCATTGGGAAGATGGCACAACATCTGTCGTTCCAGAAGAGCAATTACCACTTGAATTACCATTAACAAGCGATATCAAACCTTCTGGTACTGGTGAAAGTCCACTTGCGAACTTAACGGACTGGTTAAACGTGACGGACGAAAATGGTCGTAAAGGCCGTCGTGAAACAAATACAATGCCACAATGGGCTGGTAGCTCATGGTATTATCTCCGTTATATTGATCCTAAGAATCCCGATAAATTGGCTGACTTTGACAAGTTGAAAGACTGGTTACCAGTTGACATGTATATCGGTGGTGCAGAACATGCTGTTCTTCATTTACTATATGTTCGTTTCTGGCACAAATTCTTGTATGATATCGGTGTCGTCCCAACGAAGGAACCATTCCAACACCTATACAATCAAGGGATGATTTTAGGCGATAACCACGAAAAAATGTCTAAATCAAAAGGGAACGTTGTTAACCCTGATGATGTTGTTGATCGTTTTGGTGCTGATACATTACGTCTATACGAAATGTTTATGGGTCCATTAGATGCTTCAATTTCATGGAGTGAAAAGGGCTTAGCTGGCGCTCGTAAATTCTTGGATCGTGTATGGCGTTTATACACAGAAGAAGATACCGACGAAAACGACCAACTTTCAAGCAAGATTGTCGCTGACAACAACGATCAATTGAAGAAAGTTTATAACGAAACCGTTAAGAAAGTGACAGAAGATTTTGAAAGCATGCACTTTAACGTGGCGATTTCACAATTGATGGTCTTTATCAACGATGCTTATAAAGCAGATACATTCCCACGTGAATATGCTGAAGGTTTTGTGAAATTATTAGCCCCAATCGCACCACATATGATGGAAGAATTATGGGCAATGCTTGGTCATGATGATTCAATCAGCTATGTTGATTGGCCAACATTTGACCCAGCAGCATTGGTTGCTAATGAAGTGGAAGTTATCTTCCAAGTTAACGGCAAATTAAAGGCCAAAGTAACAGTGGCGAAAGATACACCGAAGGAAGAATTAGAAGCGATGGCAAAGGCAAACGAAAAAGTAGCTGAATTTATCGCAGACAAGACAGTCCGCAAAGTGATTGCCATTCCAAACAAATTGGTAAATATTGTCGCAAATTAGAGTGCGTTTGGTTGCGGTCAGCAACTGAGCATTAATAAAAAATTGCAAATAATCCAGGTTTTAGGATTATTTGCAATTTTAGATTAAGCGGAAGTTGTTGCAACCAAAAAGCACGTTTCAAAAAAGAGTGTGTTTCAGGTGGTTATATCGTGAGGATTAGCCTAGGCTCGTGGATAATCGACAAAGTCGATTATTTGCGGGACGTAGCTAACCACAACGATATACCTGAAAAAGCACGTTTCAAAAAGGACAGACAAATTCAATTTTGTCTGTCCTTTTTCTTATCTAAAGTTAATAGTTAGGAACCTAACAAATACTATTGACCTTCAAAACCTTGTTTATCAACATTTTAAAATGATAAAAAGATGAGAAAAGATATTGATTTTCCTCTTTTTTTATTATACGATGATAAGTAAATTTAGATTGTCGGGTTAACCAACAACGGGGATGCCTAGATAGAAGGGTTTGAGGAGAATGAAACGAAATTTAAATGCCCGCCAGATGCAGATGATTGCATTAGGTGGGACAATCGGGGTCGGTTTGTTTATGGGGGCCAATACAACGATTAAATGGACAGGACCTTCTGTCTTAATCGCCTATGGCATTGCCGGGTTATTATTGTATTTAATCATGCGTGCTTTGGGGGAAATGTTGTACGTTGATCCAGATACAGGTTCGTTTGCGAAATTTGCAACGGAATATATGCACCCCATTTTTGGCTATTTGACAGCTTGGAGTAACGTTTTCCAATTTGTGGTCGTTGGGATGAGTGAAATGATTGCAATCGGTGGCTATCTAGAATTTTGGTGGCCGAATCTGCCAGGTTGGGTCCCAGGGTTAGTCGCGATTACGTTCTTATGTGCTGCTAATCTCATATCGGTCAGCATGTTTGGTGAACTAGAATTTTGGTTTGCGCTGATTAAAGTAGTGACAATTGTGTTAATGATTGTCGCTGGTCTCGGATTAATTATCTTTGGGATTGGGAATCACATGCATCCAGTTGGGATTAGTAATTTGTGGACTCATGGTTTCTTCACGGGTGGGTTCAAAGGCTTTGTCTTCGCACTTGCGATTGTCCTGGCTTCTTATCAAGGGATTGAATTAATCGGGATTACGGCTGGGGAAGCTGAAAATCCGCAAGAAACATTAGTTAAAGCGATTCAATCGACCGTTGCTCGGATCCTCATTTTCTACATTGGTGCTATTTTCGTTATTTTAAGTATTTATCCTTGGAATGAACTCAGCCAAGTGGGGTCACCATTCGTTCAAACCTTCGCTAAAATTGGCATCACTGCGGCGGCTTCAATTATCAATTTCGTTGTCATTACAGCGGCTCTATCAGGCGCTAACTCTGGGATTTACAGTGCGAGCCGAATGACGTTTACATTGGCGACTAACGGTCAATTACCAAAACGTTTCTTGAAACTCAACCGACATGGCGTGCCATTTTACGCGGTTGGTGCGATTTCATTAGGGATTTTAATCGGTGTGATTTTAAATGCCATTTTACCATTAGTTTATCCACAAGCCGGCAATATTTTCGTGCTTGTTTATAGTTCAAGTGTTTTACCAGGAATGGTACCTTGGTTTGTGATTTTAATTAGTCAAATCGCTTTTAGAAAACAACACGCCGAAAAGATGGCGACCCATCCGTTTAAAATGCCATGGTCACCATATTCTAATTACATTACGTTGGCAATGTTGTGCTTAACACTAGTATTCATGTTTATTAACCCAGAAACACGGATCTCATTAATTGTCGGATTAATCTTTTTAGTCCTGATGATTGTTATTTATTTCATAAAGTTTGGGCGTCAAAAACAATAAAAAAAAGCAGCCGATTTGGGCTGCTTTTTTAGTAGATTGGATTAATTTGATCACGGTGCAAGACGTTGATCGATTCACCGGCTGATTGGCGGCGGTCGATATTATCTTCACCCCATAAGCAGAGTAGGTTCAAAATCTTATTGAGTGATTGGCCGTAGTCAGAGAGGCTGTATTCAACCCGCGGCGGAATTTCTTGATAGATCTTCCGATTGATAATCCCGTCGGCTTCGAGTTCGCGCAATTGTTGCGTTAAAACTTTTTGAGAGATCTTAGGGATATTTTGTAAGAGTTCACTTGAGCGGAGTGGTTGATTCCGTAAGTGGCATAAAATGACGGGTTTCCATTTACCACCGATGATTTCCATCGTGGCTTCAACACCAATGTTATAAGTTTTCTCATTCATTTTTAATTTTGATTCACCTTTTCATTGTGATAAGACTCAATTATTACTTTTCAGTAACCTACTGACTAAAAAGTGCGTGATTGTGAAAATGACGCTTCTATTGAATAATATAGTACATCAGTTAAAAAGTCTATTAGGAGTGTGGGAAAATGAGTAAAAAGCAACGTGCGAACTTAACTTTATTAGCATTGGCGATTAGTGCCTTTGCGATTGGTTCAACAGAATTCATCAGTGTTGGCTTAATGCCGTTGATGATTAAAGATTTTGGGATTACAATGAGCCAAGCCGGCTTAACCGTTTCAATGTACGCCTTGGGGATTACGATTGGTGCGCCCATTTTGGCCATCTTAACTAGTCGTTGGCCCCGGAAAAATTTATTGTTGGGGATTATGATTGTCTTTATCATTGGGAACTTAACGGTGGCCTTTGCCCCAGTTTTCTCAGTTGTTTTAATCGGTCGGATTATTTCAGCGTTATCACACGGGATCTTTATGTCAATCGCATCAGTGATTGCGGCGGATGTTGTGGAACCCGAACGCCGGGCAAGTGCGATTGCCGTGATGTTCACTGGTTTAACCGTCGCAACGGTTACTGGGGTACCGCTGGGGACTTTCATCGGTCAAATTTCAACATGGCACATGTCGTTTATTTTCATTGCGGGCATTGGTGTCTTGGGCTTAATCGCTAACTGGTTCTTGGTCCCAAACGATTTACCATTGGGTCAACCAAGCCAATTTAGTGGGATTATTCGGGTCTTCAAAAATAAAGCAATCGTGATTGCCTTATTAATTACAGCCCTTGGCTATGGTGGCACATTCACCGTTTATACTTTCGTGACACCAATCTTACAAACGAAGATGGGCTGGTCACCAAGTGCGGTGGTTATTATCTTAGTTATTTATGGCTTAATGGTTGCCGTAGGGAATACATTAGGTGGTAAGTGGTCTAACCACAAACCTTTGTTGGCATTATTGAGAATGTTTATTGGATTACTAGTGACCCTCATGTTGTTCATGCTAACATTGAATTCACATTGGTTTGGTTTAATGAACGTCTTATTGATGGGCTTTTTCGCCTTCATGAACGTGCCTGGTTTGCAACTTTACATTGTCCAACTGGCTGAAAAGTTCACACCAAACGATATTCCCTTGGCATCGGCTTTGAATATCTCAGCCTTTAACATTGGGATTACGATTGGCTCATTGGTCGGCGGTCAAGCTTCTGCCGCTTGGGGATTGGGGAGTACACCAATTTTTGGGAGCATCATGGTGTTCATCAGTATCTTATTAACATGGTACTTGATTAAACAAACAACGAAAACAAAATAAACAGAGTGTGGCATAAGTCGGGTTAACCGGAAGGATATGACTTATGGAACACGTTTAGACGATTAGCATTCGAATATTAAAAAAGAGCTGGGACAAAATTTACTTTTGGCCCAGCTTCTTTTTGTGGCTAATCGTCACAAGATAATCGGCTGAAACGTGCTTTAACGAGCAACTTCTTCCGTCTAGCGACGCTTAGCAAACGATCCGCTGTGCGGCTCATTCACCAAGCTATGCTATACTCAGAAGTTAATCGCTCGGTAAAGCACTCTGATTTGAAACGTGCTTCTGATGACAACAACTTCCGCTTAATCTAAAATAACCATTAATCTTAAAAGCGAGATTAATGGTTATTTTTAATTAATGCTCAGTTGCTAACCATCATCAGAAGCACTCTTTTTTCATAAAGTTTTGTTAAAGGAATTGCAAGGTTTCAGGCAATCATCTAAAATGGTAGGAAGATGCTTTTTTGACGTTTAATAAGGGAGTTATGGAAAATGACCAATTCATCTGATACAAAGGCGACGGATAAATCTTCACAGAGCAAGATGTTGCGGGGATCCGCTTGGATGACTGCCGGAAGTATTTTCTCGCGAATTCTGGGAGCCATCTATGTTATTCCATGGCCAATCTGGTTTGGGGTTAACTTTTTAGCAGCCAATAATTTATTTGGCCGAGGATACCAAATTTATAGTGTGCTAATCGTTGTCTCGACTGCTGGGATTCCGGGGGCACTCTCAAAACAAATCGCGCATTATAACGAAATGAATGAATATGGAGTTGGGCAGAAACTCTTTCAAAAATCACTAATTTTAATGCTGATTATGGGGATTTTATCGGCAGGTGCGTTATATCTTCTAGCACCTGTATTATCTCAAGGGGATGCCAGAATGATTCCGGTGTTCCATTCACTTTGTTGGCCATTGTTGGTGATTCCACTCTTAAGTATTATGCGTGGTTTTTTCCAGGGGTATGCTGAGATGGCACCTTCCGCGATTTCTCAATTTATTGAACAAGTTGCTCGGGTAATTTATATGACTGTGACTGTTTTTGTTATCACACAGGTCTTAAGAGGAAGTTACATTGATGCTGTGACTCAGGCAACTTTTGCGGCATTTATCGGAGCAGTTGCTGGTCTACTTCTACTGATTTGGCACTACTTAAAGCAGCGACCACGGATTGAACAGTTAATTGCTGGTAGTAATAATGCGATAACTGTTTCAACGAATGATTTATTGAAGGGGATTATCAAGCAATCGATTCCTTTTATCGTTATTGATGCTAGTATTAATTTAGTCTATATTATTGACCAGTATAGTTTTAATCGTATGATGAGTGATTTTGTAATTGCTTCGGATCACCAACTTTGGAATCTATATACACTTTTTGCGGTTAATGCGAATAAGCTGATTTCAATCACCGTTTCATTAGCGGCCGCAATGGCTGTTACGGCGGTGCCATTGATGTCTGCGGCTCATGTTCGTGGCAATCAAAAAGAATTACGGCAACAAATTGGGAGTACCATTCAACTCTTTAATTTAGTCATGATTCCAGCGGCCTTCGGGATGGCAGCCGTGGCTGGACCGCTTTATACCTTGTTCTACTCACATGATGCCTTAGGGATTAGTGTCTTACAATTTTCATCGTATATTTCAATTCTCTTAGGCCTCTTCACGGTCTTAGGTGCGATTTTACAAGGGTTGTACCAAAATCGGTTGGCCTTGTTCTATCTATTGATTGGTTTCATCGTTAAAATTGTGGCCCAGTACCCAGCCATTTATTTCTTCCGGGTATACGGTCCGCTCGTGTCAACTGGCTTAGCCTTTGCGACGAGTTCAATCTTGATGTTAGCCGCATTACACCGCTATTATCATTTCGATGCTTGGCAAACGATTCGCCGTTTAATCGGAATCATCGGCTTCTCAGTGATTATGTATCTGATGACATCACTAACGGTCAAAGGCTTATTGTTAGTGTTTAATCCACAAAGTCGGCTTCAAAGTGTGCTTGTCCTTGCGATTAGTGTCGCAGTTGGTGGGTTAGTCTATGCTGTTTTAGCGTTGAAATCACGCTTAGCCGATTATGTCCTAGGCAGTAACTTAGACCGCTTTAGAAGAAAGTTGAAATTAAAATGAGAATTGATCGTTTTTTAAGTCATATGAATGTCGGCACGCGTAAAACGCTCAAGCCATTATTAAAGGCAGGGCGGGTTCGTGTTGCCGATAAAGTTATTAAAGAAGCGAAATATCAAGTGACCCCAGAAATGGTGGTTTACGTTGATGATGAACCGATTCGCTATCAAACTAATTTTTATTGGTTATTAAATAAACCGGCGGGTGTGATTTCGGCCACGACCGATCCGCAAAAAACGGTCATGGATTTATTCGCACCAGCAGATTATCGGGAAGACTTATTCCCCGTGGGCCGCTTGGACAAGGATACGACGGGGCTGTTGTTGATCACCAATGATGGCGACTTAGCCCACGACTTATTGAGTCCGAAAAAACACGTTACAAAAACATATCGCGCTAAAATTGCCGGGGTGGTAACAGCGGCTGACCAAGCACAATTTGCTGCCGGTCTAAAGTTGAGTGATTTTGATGCTCAACCAGCACAATTGACGATTTTAAGTACTGATACAAAACGCCAAGAAAGCTTGATTGAAGTTGAAATTCATGAAGGCAAATTCCACCAGGTTAAGCGCATGTTTCATGCGGTTGATAAGGAAGTACTGACTCTAGAACGGATTAAGATGGGGCCACTAGACTTACCAGCTGATCTAAAACGTGGCGCGTATCGCGCATTAAAAACTACCGAAATAGCATTATTAAAAGAATAGTTCATACTAAAGGGGCCTGGAAAAAATTACTTTTCCAGGCCCCTTTAGTAATATATTAAAAAAAGAAATAGAATCATTATTATGAATGTGGTAGATTGCAAATTTAATCCGAATTTTTCGACAAATTAGTCAGCATTACCTGGTAGGGTGTTTGCCAGTTGAGTATTTTAAGTGGTCTCTGGTTAATTTCGAGCAGCGTAGTGGTTAGTTCATGAGCACTGACGTGCTCAAAACAAGTTCCTTTTGGATAGAAATAACGTAAGTGTCGATTAAATCGTTCATTACTACCACGTTCAGCTGGACTATAAGCATGGCAATAATAAGTCTTAATCCCATATTGCGGTTCAAAAGAACCAAGACCGCTAAATTCAGTCCCACGATCAACGGTCAAACTGTGCACAGTTCCTTTAAAGGTTGCTAGAAAATTATCCAGTGCACCATTTACAGCAGCTACTGATCGTTCTTTTAGTGGGTAAGCCCATAGGAATCGTGATTTACGATCGACTAAAGTTAATAAGGCCGCCTTACTGCGTCCACGAGGACCAACAATTGTATCCATTTCAAAATCACCGATTCGGTTACGATGGTTAATGACTGGTGGTCGTTGTTCAATTGACGACCCCAGAGATTGGTTATATTTTGAACGTTGGTCGCTTTTACGCCGTTGGCGCAAACCATGTTCAGATAGCTCACTTAAGGGGAAGTCTATCTGTCCATGATTTAACCAATTATAGATAGATTTAGTCGCTAAATTAAATTCATGCGCAATAGATTCTGGTGGCCAGCTTAAACGTAGGTGGTTCAGGATTAATTGTTTCAAAGTGGCGGTCAACTTAGTTTTGCGGCCGCACTGAGCCCGTTTACGTTCTGTATCTGCTTGTGCCAGTTCAGCTTGATAAGGATGACAACGCGATAATTCGTATGAAATAGTCGCTGGTGAACGGTTTAACAGATTGGCCATTTCAATATTGGATAGTTCTAACTCACAGAAAGTTTCAATTTTAATTCGTTCAGAATAGGTTATACTAGACAAAAGATCAGCTCCTAAAAAATGGGTTTGTGGTAAACACCATTTTAAAGGAAGCTGATCTTTTTTGTCCGAACAGCGTTCGGATTAATTTTACAATCTACCATGTTAATATAATCGCAATTGGCAAGCCGATTTTTATTAGTACTAGGTACTTTTGTGGGATGATTGGATAGGCATCTTTTAATAGCCAACGGGTCCCAAAAACATAGCTAGCCACTAGTGCAATGATTAGAATGTTTCTAAGGCTACCTTGAATTGGCCGAACTACGACCAATAAATAGCTTAAAAACAGGTAGATGGCGGTTGTTAATAGTGGTAATATAAGACGTCTCATTGTTTAGACCTCCATTGCTATGATTTGGAAAACGCTTTTTAGATATTGATAATACCATTAATTAGACAGAGGAACAATCCTTTTTTGACATAGACCACTGACTACTTTAAAGCTTGAATAATAGCTAAGAATAGTAGTTATCACTACCAGTCCAATCAGGTTAATGATCAGCTATCTTTGCCATAAATTGCGGTAATGCTTGAATAATCTGACTGGGCAGTGTCACGTATTGAGTTGTAGCAAGTTCGTCGGAGATTGCACTGTGGGTATAAACCGCGGCATCAATTACATCAGGAGTTGGGCCAAATTGCGCACAGAACGCCGCGATAATCCCAGTTAAAGTATCACCACTACCACCGGTCGCCATTGCGGGTCCGCCAATCATGAGTTGACTGACTTGTGTTTGGTGATAGATTTCGGTGTGGTGTTTTTTTAGCACGAGAGTGGCCTTTGGATAATCAGCCAGTGCCGCTTGATTATTGGCGACAGTTTGTTGTTCAATCGATAGGCCGCTTAGACGCGCCCATTCCATTTGGTGGGGCGTTAAAATCAGTTGTGTGTCTGGTAGGGCGAGTTTTTCGCGGGCGATTAAGGTAAGCGCAGAACCATCGATTAAGAGGGTTTGTTCAGGCCGAACAGCTTGCAAAACTTGTTTTAAAAGAAGCAACGCAAAGGCGCTCAGTCCAAGTCCTGGACCGATCACGATAACATCGGCGGCTTGAACGGTAGGTACCCATTGTACGAAGGGTTGCCGGTAATCGATAAACATGGCTTCGGGTAAACGGGTGTGAAGGCTAGAGAGGACGCTTAAATCGCTAGCCACGGAAACCAACCCCGCCCCGGTATAAACAGCAGCAGAGGCGCTCATAATAGCCGCACCGCCATATTGCTGACTACCGCCGATGATTAAAATACGGCCAAAATCGCCTTTGTGACTGATAGCGGGCCGAGCCACAATCACTTGGCGGGCCAACTCGTCTGTGATAATTTGCATACGATGACCTCCTTTAGTTGCCTCTATTATAAGCGAAATAGTATTAAAAGGGTATTGGCAGGTCTTCATAACACTGGTACAATAGTCATGTAGCAAATCGCCCGTGTGGCGGAACTGGCAGACGCGCAGCGTTCAGGTCGCTGTTTGGGTAACCGAGTACAGGTTCGAATCCTGCCACGGGCATCATAGTGTAATAAAAGGATTTAAGATAAAATAAAAGGGCATTAAAACCATTGATATATCAGTGGCTTTAATGCCCTTTTATAATTAATTGATGTAGGACTTAATATATTTGTTCAGATATATAGTAAAATACTCAAATTAAAAGGGTGTTGTAGGATGTCTATTTCTGATATTTGATAATGTAAGAATAAGGAATTTGACATGGTATAATTGAAAAGAGATAAGTAGTTTATTAAAAAAATTAGTATCTTGGTCAGATATAGACTATAGGGGGAGACAGTGGGTTGGGGGATGTAATTTATTTGGAAAACTTAAGATCGGTAAACGATAGGAATCTAGGCGTTTATAAAACAGCATTGGATTTAGCGTTAGAGGATAAAAAAAATTTTAATATTGCTTTGTCAGGATCATATGGTTCAGGGAAAAGCAGTATTATTGAGTCATATAAAAATTATGATGATGTAAAGTATCGATTTCTACATATTTCATTAGCACAGTATGAATCTCCTGAAAGTGGTACTTCTGATGAGGGTAAAGATACTAATAGTCAAAGAGAGAAAGAACTAGAAGGTAAGATACTTAATCAGCTATTACATCAGATAAAGTTATCAAAAATACCGCAAACTATATTTAAAGTAAAAAGAAAAATATCAAGAATTAGTTTACTTTTAGCAAGTATTTCAATTCCTTTAATGATTATTTTCGTGAGTTATTTAGTATGGTTTAATAACTGGAAGAGTTTCTTTGAAAAGAATTTTAAAAATAGTCAGTTGTTCTTTATTAAATTTATTATGAATTTAATAACTAACTCTAATACTTGGTTAGTTATATTCTTTATTGTGGTTTTTATAACAGTGGTATATGTGTACAAATTTATTCAACTGCAAGTTAATAAAGGAATTGTTCGAAAAATATCAATTAAGGGAAATGATATAGAAGTCTTTAAAGAATCTAAGGAATCGTATTTTGATAAGTACTTAAACGATGTAATTTATTTGTTTGAAAATTCCGATGTTGATGTAGTTGTTTTTGAAGATATTGACCGGTACAATAATGTTAAAATTTTTGAAAAATTGAAAGAAATTAATACATTAGTTAATAAAAGGAATAAAAGTAGCAAGAGTCAGATAAAATTCATTAAGTATATTAGAAATACAAAGTTTTTTCAAACAGTATGTAACCGGCGGATTATTAAAATAGTAAGACAGAAATTTAGATCTAAGAAAAGAATCGTTTTTTTATATTTATTGAGAGACGATATGTTTATTTCTAAGGATAGAACCAAATTTTTTGATATTATAATTCCTGTTGTACCGGTGATTGACTCATCAAACTCATATGAAAAAATTATTGAGCTTTTTGATAGGGTAGGCTTGGAAAAAAATTTTGATAGAGGATTCCTACAAAAATTATCATTATATATTGACGACATGAGATTGTTAAAAAATATATACAATGAGTATTTAATATACTATGAAGAATTAAATAGTATAAATTTGAATTCAGATAAGTTGCTGGCTCTTATAACGTATAAAAATATTTTTCCACGAGACTTTTCAAATTTACAGTTATCAAAGGGATTTGTTTACTCGTTATTTACTCAGTATAAAGTTGAGATAATTCAAAAGAAAATAGCAAAATTAGAAGATGATATAAGTCAAATAGATAAAGAGCTTGAAGCTGCTAACGATGAAGAGTTCACTAATATTAGTGAACTGATTGCGTTGTATTTTACTGATAATAATTTGTATCAGGTAAATGATAAAACTGTAAATGATTTTGAAACGACATCAGATTTTGCAAAGGAATTGATGATTGCTGATAATAATTGGGAAAAAAGGGAAAGTTATGATTGGTATAGTTGGGTTCCGGTATCTGGAAAAGATATTTTAATAGGAATAGAGCAAAAAAAGGGATATTCAGAGCGAAAAAAGAATATAGAAATAAAAAACAAAAAAAGACAAGAAGCTATTCTAGAGAAGCGTAATGAACTAAAAGAAAAAATTGAACTTATTAAACTACAAAAATTAAATGATCTAGTCTCAAAATCAGAGATTGAACAGTATAAAAAGGAAGAAATAATAGGTGGAGAAATTGATTTCAGTGAAATAAAACAGAACGATTATTTCTTATTACTAGTTTTCTTAGTAAGAAATGGCTATTTAGATGAATCATATCCAGATTATATGACATATTTTTATCCAAACACCTTAGCTCAAAGTGATAAGCTTTACTTGAGGAGTATCACTGATGAAAATGCTTTAAATTACAACTACGCATTAATAAATATAGAAGAAGTAATGCGTAGAATGGATACTAATGATTATATGAAAAAAGAGGTATTGAACTACGATCTTTTTTGCTTCATGTTAGGTCATCTAACTCAATATGAAGACAGTTTAAATAAAGTCATAGGTAGTTTGATTAAAGAAAAAAATATTGAGTTTATTAAATCTATTTTTATCCGTAATAGAAAAAAACAAGATACGGAAAAAAATGAAAATATGATTGGACTGTTATTCCTTAGTTGGAATGGTTTTGCAAAGCAGTTACTATCTGGCAATGAAAAAATAAATGATTTAATTATCGAAGTTGCTTTAAATACATTAGACTATACTAGTATTAATAACCAGAATGAAGAGAATGTAATCATTAATTATCTTGAAAATTCGAATACTTTTTTAGCTAGACTAGATGGGTATAATAAATTGCTGATTAGTAACTTAGAAAAATTATCCGTCAAATTTAATTCTATAGATTTTTCTAAAATTAATTCTGAGGTTGCTGAAAATATCTATCAAAAAAATTTATATAGAATTAATTTTTATAATTTAAATAGTATTTTTACTAATTTTCATAATATTAAAAATAAGCAGAATATTGCACATAAGAATTATAGTTTAGTAAAGAGTGTTGGGACAAAACACTTGATAGATTATGTCACTACAAATATTGAACTGTATGTTAATGTTATCTTAAATAATTCAGAAAATGTAATTCAAGATGAAGAAAATTATGCTTATGAGATCATTAATAATGAGCAGTTAAGTGAAGTGACTATTGTAAAATATATAAGAGCGCTTAAAACTAGACTAAATACAATTGAAAAGATTGATAATGAAGGCTTTTGGGAAATTTTGATAAAGCAAAATGGAATAACCCTTACGGAAAATAATTTAGTTGAGTACTATCATCACTATAATGATGATAGTTGGTCAAAAGAGTTAATACAGTTTGTTAATCAAAATAAGATGAATATTAAAGTAAACCTTACTAACGTAAATACTAAATATGGAAGAATCGGTATATTCTTTAATACAATTAAGGAATATCAATTAAAGAATAATAAATACGCTAGCTTACTTATATCTATGAAATCAAGCGATAAGGAGGGTGATTTAGAAGGAGTTAACACATTTAGTATAGTTGATGTACCGAGCGATAAGATGTCCCTTTTAATTGACAATCGAATAATAGAAATGAAGAAAGAAACTTTAACTGGTCTTCGGAAAAACTATCCGGATAAAATAATTATGTTTATTCAGAGAAATCTTGAAAAGTATTACGAATTAATTCAAAACGATGAGTTATATGATCCAGATGAGATTTTACAAGTTTTAGATGAGAATATGAAAATAGAAACGGCACAGTCTATAAAGGAAAATATTTCTATTATTAGCAAAAATTATTCGGATGAATTATTAATATTTATATTAAAAAATAAATTTAATATTAATGATTTAAACGGAATTATCAGTAATTATACTAAGTATTCTGTTGCAGTACAGAAAGTAATAAGGTATGTGGTGGTAGGGCATATAGAAATAATTCTTACGAATAAAATTAAAATTGAATATTTACCTTTGTTGGAGCATTTATTAGGGAATATTGATGTGGAAATCAATATTAGAAAACAGTTGTTTTCTAATAATATAAAATTATTCGATAAAGAACAGGTTAAGAAATACTTGAGTAAATTGAATTTTTCAAGTAAATTTATTAGTCTATTTGATGGAAAGAGACCATTGATTGAAATAACAGATGAAAATACAAATATTTTGCAATATCTTAAATTTAAAGGATGGATTTCTTCATACAGAGAAGAGAATATTGAATTTAGAGTAATAGGAAGAAAAGAGTACGAGAAATAAATCTATTCTTCAATATATAAGATGATTATTGAATATATTAATCTATGATTTTAAAGGTGTTTAGCGTTTACTATGGGCATCATGAAGTGCTTATAAGAGACTGACCAAGTTGTTTTTAGCAACTCGGCTAGTCTTTTTTATTGCTTAGGATTATTAAGTTGACTTTTTAAGTCTACGGTTGTAAACTAACTTTATTGAATGAATGATCGTTTCGCTGAGGCGATTATTTTTTTGAACAATTAGTTTACAAATGTAGATATTGGAGGATATAACAATGACACAAATCGTTAAAATTACAGGGATGAAATGTGATGGTTGTACGAAAAACGTGCAGGAACGCTTCTCAAAAATTGCGGGGGTTCAATCTGTTGAAGTGAGTTTAGAACAAAAACAAGCAACGCTCCAAACGGCTACTGAAATTGA
The DNA here is from genome assembly GCF_049674265.1 of Latilactobacillus parasakei. Classification (NCBI taxonomy): domain Bacteria; kingdom Bacillati; phylum Bacillota; class Bacilli; order Lactobacillales; family Lactobacillaceae; genus Latilactobacillus; species Latilactobacillus parasakei. The sequence goes on from NZ_CP186861.1 coordinate 2,083,669, forward strand.
GCATGCCACCTTGGCAGCGGCACTTGAAGGCACACACTACACGGTCGACTAGGATTACCGGATTGAAGGGAGCAACCAGCAAATGACAACCAAAACGTTCAACATTGATGGGATGGTGTGCGCTTCTTGTGCACAAACGATTGAAGGGGCAACGCAAAAATTGCCAGGCATGCAAAAAGCGGCGGTCAATTTGGCCACTGAAAAAATGCAGGTCGAATATGACGATTCCGAATTATCGGTGACCGCGATTGAAGACGCGGTTAGCGCAGCGGGGTATGGCGCAACGGAACAGATTGACCCGGAAAAAGAAGCGCAGGCGATTCAGGCCAAACGTACGGCTCACTTACAAGCGCTTTGGCGGCGTTTTTGGTTATCGGCCCTTGTGACGTTGCCGCTCTTATATTTATCGATGGGGCATATGGTTGGCTTACCGCTACCGGCGTTTTGGCAACCGATGCAAGCGCCCGTTAACTTTGCGGTCACCCAACTAGTATTGACGTTACCAGTGTTATATTGGGGCCGGCAATTTTTCATTGTCGGGTTTAAGGCGTTATTCAATGGGCATCCCAATATGGATTCCTTAGTTGCGCTCGGTACTAGCGCTGCTTGGGGTTACAGCTTGATCGCCACTTTAGCGATTATCAGTGGGCATGTCGACTTAGTGACGAGTCTCTATTATGAATCAGCCAGTGTTATTTTGACGTTGATTACATTAGGCAAATATTTTGAAGCGCGTTCTAAGGGGCAGACATCATCGGCAATCGAAAAGTTGTTGAATTTAGCGCCTAAACAAGCGACGGTTTTACGCGATGGTGTCGAAACAACGATTGATGTGGCCGAAGTGGTCGTCGGCGACGTGCTTGTTGTCCGTCCTGGTGAAAAAGTACCTGTTGACGGAGAATTGATTGCGGGTCATTCGGCGGTTGATGAATCGCTAATTACCGGTGAAAGTTTACCGGTTGAAAAACAAGTTGGCGATGCCGTTATTGGGGCCAGCTTAAATAAAAACGGTCATTTCCAATTTAAAGCCACTAAGATTGGCAAAGATACGGCCTTGGCGCAAATTGTTCAATTGGTCGAACAGGCGCAAGGGACTAAGGCCCCAATCGCACGGTTAGCGGATAAGATTGCAGGTGTTTTTGTCCCAATCGTGATTGGTTTGGCCTTATTATCTGGTTTAGCGTGGTTCTTTTTAGGACAAGAATCGTGGCTCTTTGCGTTAACGATTACGATTTCAGTTTTAGTGATTGCTTGTCCATGTGCTTTAGGGTTAGCGACCCCCACGGCTATTATGGTGGGGACTGGCAAAGGGGCTGAAAATGGTGTCTTGATTAAGAGCGGTGACGCACTTGAAACGGCGCAACATATTCAAACCGTGGTATTGGATAAAACGGGAACGATTACTGCCGGCCAACCAATCGTGACTGACATGGTTGTTTATCAGGGCACTGAAGACGATTTGTTACAATTAGCGGCCAGTGTAGAAGCTGGTTCGGAGCATCCGTTAGCGAGTGCAATCAACCAAGCGGCTAGTGAACGTGAATTAACCTTATCAGCAATGGCCGATTTCACAGCCATTCCGGGTTACGGTCTGTCCGCCCAAGTTGCGAACCAGACAATTCTATTTGGGAATCAACAATTAATGGCTGAAAATGGCGTTGCAATTGAAGTCGGTTCGAAGACGGCGCAACAATTAGCCGAACAAGGCAAAACACCGATGTACTTGGCCCAAGACGGTCAATTACAAGGGGTAATTGCGGTTGCCGATCCGGTTAAAGCAACGAGTCAAGCGGCCATCAGTCGTCTGCAAAAGATGGGGATTCAAGTCGTGATGTTGACCGGGGATAACCAAAAGACGGCTCAAGCAATTGCACACCAAGTTGGAATCGAACAAGTGATTAGTGATGTTTTACCAGAACAAAAGGCAGCGCAAATTAAAACCTTACAAGCAACCGGTCAATTAGTGGCGATGGTTGGTGACGGGATTAATGATGCGCCGGCTTTAGCGCAAGCCGATGTTGGCTTAGCAATTGGTTCAGGGACAGATGTGGCGATTGAATCAGCCGATATTGTGTTGATGCACGATGATTTAATGGCCGTTCCAACAGCTTTCAAGTTAAGCCGGAAAACGATGCAAAATATCAAAGAGAATCTTTTCTGGGCTTTTGCCTATAATATTCTTGGGATTCCGGTTGCAATGGGGGTTCTCCACTTGTTTGGGGGACCACTTCTAAACCCAATGATTGCTGGGGCGGCGATGAGTTTTAGTTCAGTGTCAGTGTTATTAAATGCCTTACGGCTAAACGATTAAAATTAGCATAAAACCGAAAATAGCACTGACGCGTTAAATGCGCCAGTGCTATTTTTAATGAGTTGGATGTAAACGGTTGCGACGACGGGCCGAAACCGTTATATTATTAAGGTAACTAAGGATAGGGGAGCGTTAAGTATGACAGTTAAATTAATTGCATCAGATATGGATCATACCTTATTAAACGAAAGTGGCCAGTTGCCACCGAATTTTGAACAAGTTGTTAAACAGTTAACGGCCAAAGGCATCATTTTTACAGCGGCGAGTGGTCGGCCACTTTATACGTTGAAGCAGATGTTTGCTAATTTAGAAAATGACATGTGTCTCGTAGGTGATAATGGCGGGGTTATCAGTTATCAAGGTGACATTATCTTCAAGAGTTTATTGCCATTGACTGATTATCAACGGATGGTCGCTTTTGTGAACGAGAGTCAAACCGGAATCGGGATGATTTGTGGAATGGATGCGGTTTATATTGAAGAACAATACCAAGCTTTAGATGCGACATTCCGTCAATTCTATGCCGAAATCAAATACGTTCCTGATTTAACTAAAGTGAGTGTTGAAGCGGATAAGTTTACGGTTTACTTCCCAGAAGCCAATAGCCGCGACTTTTACGAACAAATTTACGGGCCAACGTTTGGTGCTGACTATTCAGTGGCCGTCGCTGGTGTGGAATGGGTCGATATCATGAACAAGGGGATTGATAAAGGCCATGCGATGCGTTTTCTAGCTAATCATTTCAATATTTCAACGGCTGAAATGATGGCCTTTGGGGATACGTATAATGATAAGGAAATGCTGCAAACAGTTAAATACAGTTATTTAATGGGCAACGCCGATGATGATATGTTGCAATATGCCACCTACCGCGCTGATACTAACGAGAATTATGGCGTGGTGCAGGAGATTCAGAAATTGCTGTAAGCAACCAATCATAAATCGCTTGTTGCTGTTCAATTGCATTTGTTTCTTGTAAAATTTCATGAGCTGTATGTGGTAAAATGCGCACCGTTGCGTTAGTGACGGTGTGCTTTTTAAATTGTGTCGCTAAATGGCGGGCGCGGCGGCCATAACCGCCGGCGGGATCGTCTTGGCCACTCAGGACTAGCACTGGGCGTTCTTTTAAAGCCAGTTGCCAATCAGCATGACGCGTTAATTCTGTCAGCGTCAATAACATCGCAAAACCGCTATTACTGAATACGTAGCCACAAAGGGGATGATTTTCGTAAGCCGCTACATTGTCCTGATTATAACTGAGCCACGAGAACGGCCGATTGGCGTCAAAGCGTTTAGGATAAACGCCAAAAGCTAGATTATTCAAAAGCTTACCTGGTTGTTTAGGCGCAAGGGCTCCGATTAAATTAACGAGTGGTAAAACGGGTTTGAGCACGACTGGAACGTCAATAACGCCCATAAAAATTGCGCCAGCCAGTGGCACAGTTGTTTGTTTGACATATTGAGTGGCGAGCATCGAACCCATTGAATGACCCAATACAAATAACGGGCATTCAGGATATTCTTCATGGGCGATGCGCCCGATTAAGGTACAATCGTTTAAGAGTGTTTGTAAGCCGTGGGGACCAAAATAACCGAGTTCATCAGTTGTCTGAACGGAATGTCCTTGACCAACATGATCGTGGCCAATTACGACGATCCCGCGATCAGCTAAGAATTGGGCGAGCGCGTCATAGCGTTCGATATATTCGGCCATGCCGGTTAGAATTTGGACAACTGCGATTGGTTTTTGAGTCGGTAACCAAGCAACCACATGAAGTTGATGCTGGCGGTCGGTTGATTGCACGGTAAAATTTTTCATATTTAAGCGCCTCCATTTATCGCTTATTCTAACAGAAACGCTGATATGATAGCAAAAAAAGAGATTGAAACAAAAATAATTTTTGTTTCAATCTCTTTTTGATGGCACACTTTTAACTTAAACGTGTTCTATCAGTCATATCCTTGCGGTTAACGCCGCATGTCAAATAATTACCGTTGGCAATCATTCGCCATGCTCTGTTAATCCTCGGGACATCCCAGACTGATGACACACTCTTTTAAAGTTGGACGTCCTTATTGATTCGTTTAGCGCGTGAGAAGTATTTTGAGTAGAAGCGACTGATAATGCCCCAATAGTAGAAGATGAGGGCTAAGGCGCTAATCAAGACGAAATCAAGCGGATAAGGAATCACGTTGATACCGTTAAACTCACGACTACCAAGGAAGGAAATCAATGACAGCAAGGCTAAATAAATAATCAACCAGAGACTACCTTTGAATTGTGCCCAGGTATTTTCCCAATGAATCCGATATTCATAGTAGAAATAAAATGGTAGGCCAAGCATAATCACGCCGATAACTTTGATAGTTGTGGGCCACATTGCCCAGTAAGTCGCAAGACTAGCGAGGACAAAGGATAAGGGCGCCATTACTTTCATCCATGGTGAATGGACAGGCCGGTTCATATCTGGTGCCATTTTCCGAAGTGACATGACGGTTACCGGACCGGTTAAATAGGCAATGAGGGTGGCCGTCGAAATAACGCTGGCAAGCGTACCCCAGCTTCTGAAGACGGAAACTAACAACATGCTGACTACGGCGTTGATCGCCATGGCGACTCTGGGGATATTATATTGGTGGTTCATCTTACCGACAATCGGTGGCATATGTTTGTTTTGCTTCAAGGCCGCAAGTGTGCGGGCACATGATGCAACAAATGAAACGCCGGTCCCAAATGGTGAGATAAAAGCATCTAAGTACAATAGAACAGCGAGCCAGTGAATCCCTAATAGAATTGCTAAATCAGCAAATGGTGATTGGAAATTCAAACCATGCCAACCAGTTTTAGCGATTAAAGCAGGAGAAACGGCCCCGATAAAGGTGATTTGAAGTAATAAGTAGATGACGATACTAATACCAAGTGAAATTGCGATTCCGCGACCAATATTGCGTTTAGAATCCCGAATTTCGCTCCCAACATTAATGACCGTTTGAAAGGCATTGTAGGAGAAGATAATCCCGGAAATCGAGGTTGCCGCAAAAATTTTAGCGGAACCATACGGCATAAAGGTTGCTACCGAATGGCCGAAGTTTTCAGCATGGAACCCAGTTGAAACTAACATAATAATTGTCAGTAATGGAATTGCTAATTTAAAAATGGCGATGAAACTCGTGAAACGGGTCAAGAATTTAACTGACCAGAAATTTAAAAGGGTAAAGACAATAATAAAAGCAAAAACGACTAATAAACCGCGGGTTGAAATCTCATTATGATGCATGAAACGGTTTGTCCAGTTGGCCCAAGACCAGGGCCACGAACTCATGTATTGAACAGCGGCGACAGCCTCAATGGGAATAATCGTGACTAACGACACCCAATTGGACCATGACGCGATAAAACCTAATAATGAGCCATGACTGTACTGCGCGTAATGACTCATCCCACCACTTTCAGGAAACATGGTCCCCAGTTCGACATAGTTAAAGGCGATGGCCCCAATCACAATCGCACCGACAATCCATGAAATAATGGCAGCCGGTCCTGCGACAGTGGTTGCTTCCCAAGCACCAAATAGCCACCCGGAACCGATGATTGAGCTCAGTCCTAACATGACTAAGCTGAATAAACTCATTTTGTTCTTTTCTAACATAAAGACCTCCTGTGTATGGTTTGCTATTATAACAACCATCAAAGTGGTATACAAATGACTTTTAAGCCCAAAAACAGGCGTCAGTAGTGCGCTTGATAGTGTGGTGACGGTTACAAAAAAAGTTGGTATTAAATTTTTAAGCACTAAAAAAAAGAGTGTGTCATCAGTCGGCGTTAATCCTCAGAATATGACTGATAGAACACGTTTAGATGTTAAAAAAATCATAAGCACTAAAAAAGACATCACACAAAATAGCTTTTGCGTGACGTCTACGTTTAATTTATAGTTAGGTTAGTGATTGTGGTGAATTGCGTCGCTTTGTTTGAACATCTTAATCTTGCGGTCATTCCAGAAAGTTTCAGACATATCACGATAAAAGATGGCAGTCTGACAGCTCGGACAGCGTTTGATACCGTAATCAATACAGGCTTGGCACGCTGGACAATGAAAAGCCGATGATTCCGAAAGTTCTTGTGATGTTTCTTGAGAATCTTTCATCAATAGGACTCCAATCTTTGAGTTGTTAGCCTTAGTATACATTACCGAAGGGGTGTCTGTTAAGTCATTGAATCATTTTTTCAAAAAAATATTCACAAATCTAGGAGATTATGCTACAATAAATGAGTAATGCGAGTGTAGTTTAGTGGTAAAACTCAAGCTTCCCAAGCTTGCGTCGCGGGTCCGATTCCCGTCACTCGCTTCATGAATAACAGTTGAATAATTATTGAAGAAGCTAGGCCGAAATGGTCTGGCTTCTTTTTTTTGTCCGATTGACCATCAAAATGATATAATGATGCAATCTTGAAAAGCTACGTCAAGAACAGCTAAAAAACAATAAATGACAGGTTGTCATTTTTAAGACTTTAGACTGATTGTTTGTCAAAGTCGGTTTGGTAAAGTAGATTCATGAGCAAAGCCCTGGGGAATAAACATAGGGTACTATAAGTAGTGGGAGTGTAGTCAATTGACATTATTAGAAATCAAAGATATTCACAAGTCCTACCATGTGAATAAAGAAGCGTTTAAAGTTTTAAAAGGCATCAATCTTAAGTTTGATCGGGGCGAATTCGTATCGATCTTAGGGGAATCCGGTGGCGGTAAATCAACGTTACTGAACATTATTGGTGGTTTGGATCATCAATATGAAGGTGAATTAATCGTTGATGGCGAATCACTGAAGAATGCTTCTGAAAAGAAGTTCGATGCTTATCGCAGTCAGACAATTGGCTTCATCTTCCAGAGTTTTAACTTAATTAGTCACTTAACCAACTTAGAAAACGTCATGGTACCACTTGAAATGACCGATTTGTCGCATAAGGAACGGGTTGCAAAGGCAACTGCCTTATTAGAACAAGTTGGTTTGAAGGAACATATCAACAAGCATCCGAACCAACTATCGGGGGGCCAAAAACAACGGGTCGCTATCGCCCGCGCATTGGCTGCCGATCCTGATGTGATCATTGCCGATGAACCAACCGGTGCCTTGGATAGTCAAAATACTGCTGAAATCTTGGCGATTTTACAAAAAATTGCCGAAGATGGGAAACTCGTTATTGCCGTGACGCATTCGCAAGCGGTCGCGGATTACGGCACACGCGTTGTCCACATGGTTGATGGCCAAATCGATTATGATAAGCGCCTCAAGGATGCTTATCCAGCACCAGCTGAATCAACACCTAAGAAAAATAGTCCGTTGAGTTTCATGTCTGCTTTTAAAATGGCAATGCAACACATGCGCTACGACATTAAACGGAACTTGTTAATCATTTTTGGTGCCTCAATCGGGATTTTCTCAGTGATTTTAATGTTGGGCTTAGGCCAAGGGGTGACCGGGTACATCAACGATCAAGTATCATCCCAAGTGAACCCCAATACAATTCAAATTGCCCGGAATGTGAGCCAAAAACAAATTGAAAATGGCGATCAAGGGAATTTAGCCAATAAAGATATTAAACGTTTTGACAAGATTAAAGATGTGACAAAGGTTGAAAAGGGCTACTATACCAATGGTGTCCAAGTTCACTACCAAAAGAAGAGTGAAACAATTCAAATGTTCCAAACCTTTAATAAGACGGAACGGGTTCAAGATATTAAAACTGGGACAAAACCAGGCACCAACGAAGTCCTTTTAACGAAGGCAACTGCCAAAAAATTAGATAAGAAAAATTATAAAAAGATGGTTGGTCGCACAGTAACGATATACGTCAATGCGATTAGCAAGGATCAACGACCCGTTCAAATGCGTCAAGATGTGAAGGTTTCAGGAATTATCAATTCCGGGACTGAAGCCATTACTTATGGGACTTTAGCAAAAATGTATCAAGCCCAAAACTTAGATTTAGAACCTAACTTTGCCGCTGTTACGGTGAATAAAACGCAAAACGTCAAAGCGGTTCAAAATAAAATCAAAGCTTACGACAGTAAGGTAAATGGTAAAACGCAAAAGGATTACCAAATTACTGGTGTTGGTGCAATCTTAGATTCAATCAATACGTACCTCATGTTAGCCTTCTACGTCTTAGCCGGGATTGCGGGGATTTCATTATTAGTTTCAGCAATCATGATTATCGTCGTCCTTTACATCAGCGTTTCAGAACGGACGAAAGAAATCGGTATTTTACGGGCCATTGGTGCACGTAAAAAGGATATTCGCCATCTATTCGTATCAGAAGCTTTCTTGATTGGTCTTTTCTCAAGTGTTCTAGGAGCTTTAATTGCCTGGGGTGGTCAAGCGCTGGTTAACGTAATTGCCCAACCATTGACGCATATGCCGATTGTGGCAATTACCAGTGGTTACGTCATCTTTGGGATTGTTATCAGTGTGGTGATTAGTTTACTAGCAGCACTCGCCCCATCACGTAAAGCCGCTAAACTAGACCCAATCGAAGCCTTAGCCGCTGAATAATTGGGGTTGAAATGTCAACGGGACTTCTATATACTAGGAGTCAAGTTAGAACAGTCAAAAGAATAGTGTTAGCAGCGATTAATAGCGAGTCCGGGATTGGTGGAAGCCGGATAATCAAGCTGATGCGGCGCACTTTTGGTTGAACAATTGCATACTATTGAGTGGATCGATTGATCAATCAGAGTGGTACCGCGGGAATTCTCGTCTCTTTCATTTATTTGGAAGGGATTTTTTTTGTTCGAAAATTTAAGGAGGCTATTAACATGGATTTTAAACAACAAGTTGTCACAGCATTAACTGGCGTTTTAGGCGACAGTTTACCAGCAGAGAAAATCGCACAACTCATCGAAACACCTAAGACATCAGATTTGGGTGATTATGCATTCCCAACATTCATCTTAGCGAAAACATTACGGAAGGCACCACAACAAATCGCCCAAGATTTAGTCGATCAAATGGACGTTGCTGGCTTTGAAAAAGTCATTGCCAACGGCCCTTACATCAACTTCTTCTTAGACAAGGCTGCTTTTAGCGACCAAATCTTGAAGACCGTTTTAACAGAAGCTGCTAAATACGGTGAAAGTGATTTAGGTCACGGTGGTAACGTGCCAATCGATATGTCATCACCTAACATCGCTAAACCAATTTCAATGGGTCATTTACGTTCAACTGTTATCGGAAACTCAATTGCTAAGATTTTGACGAAGGTTGGTTTCAATCCCATCAAAATCAATCACTTGGGTGACTGGGGGACACAATTCGGTAAATTAATCGTGGCCTACAAAAAATGGGGGAGTGAAGAAGAAGTCAAAGAAGACCCTATCACAAACCTTTTGAAATATTACGTTAAGTTCCATCAAGAAGACGTCGAACATCCAGAATTAGACGACGAAGCGCGCGCATGGTTCCGGAAGTTAGAAGCCGGGGATGAAGAAGCAACACAACTCTGGTCATGGTTCAGAAGTGAATCATTGAAGGAATTCCAAAAGATTTATGACATGTTGGGTGTCGAATTCGATTCATATAACGGTGAAGCCTTCTATAACGATAAGATGGATGCTGTTGTGGAAGCAATCGAATCAAAAGGCTTACTACAAGAAAGTCGCGGTGCTGAAATCGTTGACTTAACAGCTTATAACTTAAACCCTGCTTTGATTAAAAAATCAGATGGTGCCACACTTTATATGACACGTGATTTGGCAGCTGCAATGTACCGTCATGACACTTATAACTTCGTCCAATCATTGTACGTTGTTGGTGGCGAACAACGGGAACATTTCAACCAATTGAAGGCTGTTTTAAAAGAAATGGGTAACGACTGGTCAGACGAAATCCACCATATTCCATTTGGTTTAATCACACAAGGTGGTAAGAAATTATCAACTCGTAGTGGTCGCGTGATTCTTTTAGAAGAAGTTTTAAACGACGCTGTTAAATTAGCTGGCGCTCAAATTGAAGCGAAGAACCCAGATTTACCTAACCGTGAAGAAGTTGCTAAACAAGTTGGTATTGGCGCTGTTATCTTCCACGATTTGAAGAACGATCGTTTAGACAACTTCGACTTTGACTTAGAAGAAGTGGTTCGTTTTGAAGGTGAAACAGGTCCTTACGTACAATATACAAATGCACGTGCGCAAAGTATCTTGAGAAAAGCTAACCAAGAAGTCGTTGTGGACGATCAATTAGTCGTTGCTGACGATAACGCTTGGGACGTCTTGAAGATGTTAAGCAACTTCCCAGCAGTGATTGCACGCGCAAGTAAAGAATACGAACCATCAATCGTTGCTAAATACGCATTACGTTTAGCAAAAGCATTTAACAAATACTATGCTAACTCTAAGATTTTGGCAGACGACGACCAAAGAAACGCTCGTCTATCATTAGTGAAGAGTGTCAGCATCGTATTAGAAACAGCCCTAGACCTATTAGGCGTCCAAGCACCAAAAGAAATGTAAAAAAAGAGTGCGTAGTAAGCCTGGTATCTTCTGAGGATTAGCCTAAGCAGGCGAATTACCAACGGAGTTGGTGATTTGACTGGTGTAGCTAACCGGAAGAAGATGGCTTACGGAGCACGTTTAAGAAAACAAAGTGCGTTTAAAGCGGTTTTGACTCCGAGCATTAGTCTAGTGTCGTGAATGAGTGCTAGAGGCAATCGTTTGCGATACGTAACTAAGCACAGGGGTCAGCTTTAAAAAGCACGTTTCAAAATCACCAGCAACCGGGTGTTGGTGATTAAAGAGGACCAGACAAATTAATTTTGTCTGGTCCTCTTTTTAGATACACCACACGCGACTTTTCCTTCATAATTCGCTATAGTAATGGTGAACTTTTCAAAAGGGGGATTTTGGGATGGCACTTGTATTAAAGCGGCAGATTAAAGGCATTCCGGTGTTAGAGGTTGTGGCAGAAAACGCACGCCACGAACCATTGCCACTGGTTGTTTATTATCATGGTTGGCGGTCGGCCAAGGAATTGGTCCTGACACAGGCGCGTAAATTAGCGCAAGCTGGCATGCGCGTTGTATTACCAGACGCGCTTAATCATGGTGAACGGCTGCAGCCAGTATCAGAAATTCCATCATGGACTTTTTGGCAGAGCATCCAAACCAATCTAGCGGAATTTAGTTTAATCATCGATTATTGGCAGCAACTGCACCTGATTAAAGACGATTTAATCGGCGTTGGCGGTGTCTCAATGGGCGGTATGACAACGGCGGCTTTACTGACGAAACATCCAGAAATCAAAGTGGCAGCTTGCATTATGGGCTCGCCAGCCCCGTTGACCTATGCGCGCTTGGTCCGCGATAATGTTCGTCAGCACGGCTTACAACAACCGGCTGATCTTGGCTTGTTGACGAGTTGGCTAACAGCCTATGATTTAACGCAACAGCCGAATGCACTTGCGAACCGTCCCGTTTTATTTTGGCATGGTACCGAGGATGAACGGATTCCTTATAACCAAATGGCTGATTTTGAACGACAAATAAAAGGGCAATCGTATGCGCAAAACGTGACGTTTATGACGGGCCAAGGAGAGCGCCATTTAGTGCAACCCGCCTTAATGACGACGATTACCGACTTTTTTGCAACGCATTTAAAAATAAAATCTAAATAATAAAAAGATGCTCATCAAAACGAATAATTTTGGTGAGCGTCTTTTTTTGTGGTTGACTTTAGGGGTGTACTACGTATAATAGTACAGTGTAATACAGTGATTAATTTAAAGGAGGTGCCAAGGCGATGATGATTGATAAAACAAGCGCTAAACCGTACTACGAACAGATTATTTTATTGATTAAGGAACAAGTCCTCCAGGGGATTTTAAAACCGGGTGAACAAATTCCGTCTGTTCGAGAAATGGCGCGGCAATTAATGATGAACCCGAACACGGTAAGTAAGGCCTATAAATTGTTAGAAGTGCAAGGTATTATAGTGACGGTTAAAGGCCGGGGCACTTACATCGCTGAACACCAAGCGACTGACCGGGATAATGTTAAAATCGCCCAACTGAAGGCGCAATTACAAGAACTCGTTTTAGAAGCTGTTTATTTAAACGTTTCAGAGGCTGAGATGAGTGAATGGTTAACCGCACAATTTGAAAGGGGTCCAAAAGATGCTGACAATTAACAAGTTACATAAACGAATTGATCAAAAATCAATTCTAGAAGAGATTAGTTTTGAACAAGAACCGGGGGAAATCTTGGGATTGGTCGGCCGCAATGGTGCCGGTAAGTCGACATTGCTAAAAAGTATCGCCGGTCATTATTTATTGGATGGTGGTCAGATTTTGATTGATAAAGTTTCAATCGATGAAGATCGTCGCTTGCGGACACAGATTTTTTATTTAGACGAAGATCACTTATTTTTCAAAAATTTGACGTTAGTCCAGATTGGCGGCTTTTACCAACAAGCCTATCCGCAGTTTGATGAAAATCAGCTGACTACTTTATTAGCGCAGTATCGCTTACCGCTCAAACAAAATTATCGGCAATTATCAAAAGGGATGCGGGGCTTATTCAATATTATTTTAGCCATTAGTAGTCATGCACGGTACATTTTGTTGGATGAACCATTCGATGGCTTAGACGTCATTATTCGTAAAAATGTGATCCGGCTATTGCTCGATCAAGTTGGTGAACAACAATTTTCACTGCTGATTACATCACATAATTTAGCAGAATTAGAACCCTTGATTGACCGGACACTGATTTTAAAGGATCGGACAATTAGTCACGATTATCGCTTAGAAACACTCCGCCAAACAGCACGGAAGTTGCAACTGGTATTAAAAACCAACGAGATTCCAGCGCTAGTAAAAGAAAAAGGGCGGTTATTAAATGTTTCAGGGCGCGTGATGGTCGTTTATTTCCCAGACTATACAGATAAAATTGAACAGGAGTTGGCTGCACTGGACCCTGTTTTATGCGAGGCACTACCGATTACATTGGAAGATGTTTTCGAAGCAAACTTAATTAACGAACAAGACTATCAAGTCTTCGTTTAGAAGTGGAGGCAGTAAAAATGCAAAAACAGTTAATGAAAATCATGCAATTACGCTATTGGAAATACTTGGTCGGCTTGTTTGTGATTATTATCGGGCTGCAAGGGATGAGAAGTATGACTGTTGTTGATAAATGGCAATCATCTGATCAATATTATCATTCGGAACAGTTTATTAAAGATTTTAAGCAACATCCAAAGTCATATCTACAAGAAGATCGTAAAGGTCATCCCAAGAAACAATCATTAGAGGCTTTTAGATTAGAGGCTAATCCTGTATTTGAACCAACGCATGAGGCAGGCTTTATGATTTATTCACCGATGATGGCGCTGTTGACAATCATTGTTTTTGGCGCTGGACTCCTAATGTTTGCCAACGATAGACGGACTAATTTTGATACGTTTTTGTTTAGCTTAGAGAGTTCGCGGCGACGGCTATACTGGACGAAATTAGGTTATGGAATCGGAACAGTATTAAGTAGTCTGTTGATAGGAGATGTTATCTACTATTTAATTTTAAAATTAAAAATTAGTGCGCCATACGTCCAGCTAAATATCCTGACGCTAATTCAACGTGAGATTGGCAGCCTTGTTTTAATGTTGGGGATTTTTACAATCGGTTGTTTAATAGGGTTACTAATTGGTAAGTTACCAACATTATTAATTGGTAGTTTTGGTTTTATTTATTCACTATTGTTTGCCATTCCTAGCATGAGTGACACACGAAGCTTTGTAATGAATCGAGGAAGTGAACAATACAGTATTCACTCTGATAGTAATGGTGGCTTACTCACTAAGCTCTTAACAATGGGCAATGGTCAATACCGGTTGTATCGTAACCAACAACAAATTGGGTTAATCATTGGTTTGTTCGTAGTAACTTGTCTATTGTTATGGGGTGGCGCTTGGATTTATAAACGCTTATCACTTGAAAATAAGGACCAATTGGTCCAAATTGCTGGGTTTAAAAAACCACTGGTTGTTATCGGCACATTATATTTGGCGTGGTTGTTTGGGATGAATGGTATTTTCAGTCGACCACCTTATGAACTATTAGCCAACCATGAAAAAATAGTCTTGCTGTGGGTCATCTTACGTAATATTGTTATTATCGGAATTATCGGTTGGCTTTATACAGAGCGACCATGGCAACGATTTAAAAATAGAAGATTAAGTTAATAAAAAACGGAAGTGTGCCATAAGTCGGGGATGTCCTGAGGATTAACACAGAATGGCGAATGATTGCTGCAAGCAATCGTTTGACATTCAGGGTTAACCGGAAGGATATGACTTATAGAACACGTTTATGCCATCAATATTCGGATATCGAAAAAGGAGCTGAAGACAAAATTACTTTTGTCTTCAGCTCCTTTTTTGGGTTGAGATTAGACGTTGATAACGTGCTTTTCATAGCACTCAGATGGTAACGTGCGCCTAAAGGCAACTTCCTGTGCTTAGCTACGTATCGCAAATAATCGACTGAAGTCGCTTATTCACGACACTAGGCTAATGCTCGGAAGTTAACCGCCTTTAATCACACTTCTATGCTTTTTGTCTTCTTGCGATTGCTGGTAAGATCATACCTAATGCAACGAAGATGATTGGTGTGATGATGTTTAAGCTTAATTGGAACCACCATGTTGAAGGGTTAGCAGCGTATGAAAGCTTAGGAATCATGCCCATCAAACAAGCGAAGGCGGTGAAGAAGAAACACCAACTGCCGACGATTAAGCCAATTTTAGGGTTCTTAGTAAAGTGATATTCTGACGTAAATTTTTTAAGTTGTTTATTCAAGAGGATATAAGCTAAGAATACCCAGAGATAACGAAGTGGCATAACAACTGAGTTTAAGTTTAATAACCAGTTGTAAAGTTCGTTCATGTTACCAATCCCTAGGGCAGGCACGATAATCAAGAGACCAACGAGGACCCCAGTTAACATGTAACCTTTAGTTGGGATGCCTTTTTTGTTAAGTTTTGAAAGGCCTTTAGGAATGAAGTTGCTATCAGCGTCGCCCAATAAAATTTTAAGTGGGGCGTCAATTGAAAAGGCTAGAGCTGAGATTTGTGCGAGTGTATTTGCTAAGGCGTAAAGAATAACGAAGAGTGGTCCAACGTGGTAGAAAGCACCGAGACGATGGAAGGCTTCGTAAGCACCGTTAGCCATTAAATCAGTTGGGATATGGTTTGAATCAAATAGCATGCCCATCCCAAATGAGCCTAGGATGGCACAAAAGGCCACCATGCCGGCTAAGACTAACATTCCTTTAGGGAATTCTTTAGCGGCATTTTTAGTATTGTTAACGTAAGGTGAAATCTTTTCAGCACCACCAACCGCGAATACTAACATTGAAATGGTTGTGAAATAGTTAACATCAAATTTAGGGATGTATGTTTTAATATTGCCCATGTCGGGTGTGGCAATGTGAGCGCCTTTAGTCATAAAAGGGGCTGAAACTGCGAGAATGATGAAAAGAATTGACATCACAAACATGGCGGTTCCGGCAATACTCCCAATCCGGTTCAAGGTCGCGATTCCGCGCGATGATAGCCATAAAAAGAGTAAGAAAAGGGCCAAACAGATGACCGAAACGGCCATTGATGAAATCGTATTGACGAAGTTCCCGTTACCCTTGAAAAGCCAGCTGAGCGCAATGAGAATCCCTTGTGGCTTTTGCGCAAGATATGGAATGTGAACAACCCAGTAAGTCCAAGCGGCGTAGTAAGCGAGCCGCTTAGTACTTGTCGCTTTAATCCAGGAAGAAACACCACCGTTAGCATCTTTAAAAGTAGAACCTAATTGACCAACGATTAATGCGTAAGGAACGAAATATAAGAGCATGATCAGAATCCAAGACGTGATAACGGAGAGACCTTGTTGCGCGTAGTTATTAACCACGTTACCAAGACCCCAAACCGCTACAAAGGCAATAAGTGCAACATTATACCAACGAAGCTGTTTCGATTTAGATTGCATAAGAGCAACCTCCTTTTATAAGTATACTTTGAATATAATCGAAATTTAATCAAATGGCAATCCTAAATTAAGGAATTTGTGAATAAAATCGTTTAAGCTATTGCAGGTTTTATAGCTTATAATAGGATAAAAGAAAAGTTATTGGAGGATGAACGCTATTGGAAAACGGACGAATCAGACGTGCCAGCCGCTTTAATAAAACCCGTTTTGTTTTTATTTTAAAAGGGTTATTAGTCGGGGGTGTGACAGGATTAGTAGTCAGTTTGTTTCGACTTGCGATTGAAAAGGGCTTAGCACTAACGATTAAGTTGTATCAAAGCTTGCATAGTCAACCACTTAACTGGTTGTGGTTAATCGGTGCTAACTTGCTAATAGGCTTGGTTGTGGCGCAGCTATTGAAAAAAGAACCTAATATCAGTGGTTCGGGGATTCCCCAAGTGGAAGGGCAGCTAGAAGGTGAATTTGAACTAGCTTGGTGGTCGATTCTTTGGCGGAAATTTGTTGGTGGTATTTTAAGTATTGCGCCAGGCTTATTCCTAGGACGGGAAGGACCCTCAATTCAATTAGGGGCGGCAGTCGGTCAAGGCGTTGCGGACCGCTTAGATGATCACGGCGCTGATCGCCGCATTTTAATCGCCGGTGGGGCAGCGGCTGGTTTATCGGCCGCCTTTAACGCACCAATTGCTGGAACCTTTTTCGTGTTGGAAGAAATCTATCATAATTTTTCTCCGCTTGTTTGGCTAACTGCATTGACCAGTGCAATCGGAGCCAATTTCATCTCATTGAATTTTTTCGGATTAACGCCCACATTGCACATTACGTATACGCATAATTTACCGATTAATCAGTATTGGCATCTAATTCTTTTAGGGATTGTGCTCGGGTTGTTGGGCTATGTCTATCAAAAAACGTTGCTTTGGTTACCACAGTTTTATAAGCGATTACCAGTGCCTAAATATTATTGGGGCTTATTGCCGTTAGCACTTGTACTGCCCATCGGTTATTTTTGGCCAACGGTCTTAGGTGGCGGGAATGGTTTAATCACGCAATTAGGCCAACAAGTGCCAACTTTAACAACGGTGGCATTGTTACTGGTTTTGCGATTTGTTTTCTCAATGATTTCGTATGGTTCTGGCTTGCCAGGGGGGATTTTCTTGCCCATCTTGTCACTGGGAGCGTTAATTGGGGCCGTCTATGGTTTGGTGATGGTCCAACTGGGCTGGTTAGCACCTGTTTATGTTCCTAATTTAATTATTTTTGCGATGGGCGGTTATTTTGCCGGCATCGGGAAAGCACCGTTTACGGCGATTTTATTGGTGACCGAAATGGTTGGGACACTTACCCATTTAATGCCGCTGGCAATTTTATCATTAGTCGCGTATGTTGTGGTTGATTTGATGGGTGGCGCACCGATTTATGCATCATTATTACAACGCTTAATTGGCCAACCTAAAACCGATATGGCACAATTTAAGGATCGTTTGGAAGTACCGATTTTTGCCGGGGCACCATTGGAAGATCATCAAGTCCGCGATGTTGCTTGGCCGGAAACTTGTTTATTAATTGCCGTGCGGCGCGGCGAAGCGGAATTGATTCCGCATGGTGATACGCTGATTCGCGCGGGTGACACCTTGGTCATTTTAACCGATCATCACTTACGAGCAACCGTTCGCCGACAGATTGAAGCCGCTGCCCAAACCTTAAAAAAAGCGGATGAGAATCTCGTGAAATAATTGATAAAAAAGTGGTGATTAACTACTTTTTATGCTAAAGTATTAAAAGACAGTGTAGATAGAAAGGTAGGGAATTAGGTTGGAAAATCTTATCCTGAACTTATTATTAATCGATTCAATCTTGATTGTGATCGCAGTCATGATGCAACCAAGTAAACAACAGGACGCTTTGAGCGCATTATCAGGTGGCTCTGGTGATTTATTTGGTAAGCAAAAGGCCCGTGGCTTTGAAGCTTTCATGCAGAAAGTGACCGTCGTTTTAGGGGCTTTATTCTTCGTCTTTGCAATTGCATTAGTTTATTTATCATCACACTAAAGCAAGTAGGACGGATCGAATTCTAATAAGAACGTTGATGCGGTCTCCTGTTCAAATAGCAGGAGACCTTTTTAAATGAATTAAATCGGTCAAGTACTGGAGGCGGGTTTGAATGCAGTATCGGTTACCACAACCTTACTATTATGATAGTGGCTCAGTTGGCGTGGTGCTATTGCACGCTTACACAGGAAGTGCTAATGATGTTCATATGATGGGCCGTTTTTTAGAGAAACAGCAAATCAGTGTGCTTGCACCGCACTTTACGGGGCACGCCACTTTTGAACCATTCGATATCTTAGAAGAAGGTAATGTTCAAGCTTGGTGGGCGGATACAACGGCTGCCATTCAGAAGTTACAAGTTGCTGCCAAGAAACCACTATTTATTTTTGGGTTGTCATTGGGTGGATTGTTCGCGATGCGCGCAATCGAAACGATGCCAGCGGTGATTGGTGGTGGCATTTTTAGCGCGCCAGTACTAGAAGGACCAACTGATAAATTAGAACCGCTATTTCTGGGTTATGCGCAACACCTTTATCAGATGGCTGAAAAAACGGCCGCTGATCAAGCCGTTCAATTGGCCAAGATTAAGCAACAATTACCACAACAACTACAAGCAATCGCTGATTTTAGCGCGTTAGTCACCGCCGATTTAGATCAGATTGGTGATAAGCCTGTCTTTATCGGTCAAGGTGGTCAAGATCAGGTGATTGATCCTAATGGCGCATCAGTATTAAAACAACGCTTAGAAGCACAGCAAACACCAGTTGATTATCACTGGTATGACAATGCCGGTCACGTGATTACAGTCGATCGGGCGCACCACCAATTAGAAACAGATGTTGAAGCATTTATTAAACGTTATGAGAAATAAGAAAGAGGTGTTGATTTGACACAAGTTGACCAAATGAAAGCTGCCATCTTAGCCATTTTTGCAGCAGATGAAACGCAACAATTAAACGTATCAGAAATCAGTGAACGAATCGGTGTGGCCGGCTCACAAGGATTCAAAGATTTAGTGAAAGTATTAGCCGAATTAGAAGGGGACAAGCACCTTTTAATGGATGATGCCGGTAAATTCAGATTACCAGCTAGCCAACGCTTAGTTGAAGGGGTTTTCCACGCCAACGATCGGGGTTTTGGTTTCGTCTCAATGGTTGATAAAGAACCAAGTGATCCAGATATTTTTATCGCACCACCAAACACAAACTTCGCAATGAATGGTGACACTGTTGAAGTGGCCATCATCAAAGAAGCAGAAGAAAACAGCCGCCGCGGTCCTGAAGGGAAAGTGGCTAAAGTGATTACGCGGGGGATTGAAGAAATCGTCGGCGAATTCATGCCTTATTCGGATATCCAAAAAGAAAAAACAGGCTTGATTGGTTACATTCAAAGCCATGCTAAAAAATTAAGCAGTTATTTAATTTACTTAACAGATAACGGTTTACACCCTCAAAAAGGGGATATGGTCCAAGTCGATATTACATCATACCCAAGTATCGATACACCCGGCCAAATGCGCGGGATTGCCAAACAAGTCTTAGGAAATAAAAACGATCCTGGTGTTGATGTTTTATCAATTGTTTACCAACATGATATTAAAACAGACTTCCCAGAAGAAGTTCGTTTACAATCAGAAGCTATTCCAGATACTGTTTTAGAAACAGATAAGTTTGGCCGTAAAGATTTAACCGACCAACCAGTTGTGACGATCGATGGCGACGATTCAAAAGATTTTGATGATGCCGTTAATGTCCGTCAATTGGACAATGGTCACTTCTACTTAGGCGTGCATATTGCCGATGTTAGTTATTATGTTACAGAAGGCTCACCATTAGATGCTGAAGCGCTCGAACGTGGGACAAGTACTTACTTAACTGATCGCGTGATTCCAATGTTACCATTCCGTCTTTCTAACGGGATTTGTTCATTAAACCCAGACGTTGAACGATTGGCATTAACTTGTGAGATGGAAATTGACGAACATGGTAATGTGGTCGATCACAATATTTTCCCAAGTGTTATCAAATCAACCGCTCGAATGACTTATAACAACGTTAATAAGATTTTGACGGACCAAGATGCTGACTTACGTGATCAATACGCACGTTTGGTGCCAATGTTTGAAACAATGGCTGAATTACATGAAATCCTCTTGAAGAAACGTCATAATCGTGGCGCAATCGACTTTGAAGAAGACGAAGCTAAAATTATTGTTGATGAAAATGGTAAGGCAATTGATATTGAATTACGTCAACGCGGTCTTTCAGAACGCATGATCGAATCATTCATGTTGGCGGCTAATGAAACTGTTGCAGAACATTACAGTACTGCTAATGCACCTTTCTTATACCGGATTCATGAAACACCGGATACTGATAAGATGAAGAACTTCTTCGAATTTATCACAGCTTATGGCATTCAAGTCCAAGGCTCAAGCAAAAAAGTAACACCAATGATGTTACAAGAAGTCTTGACGCAAATTGAAGGTCAACCTGAACAACCTATTATTACAACGATGTTATTAAGAAGTATGCAACAAGCACATTATTCAGATGAATCACTGGGTCACTTTGGTTTGGCTGCTGAATTCTATACGCATTTCACATCACCAATTCGTCGTTACCCTGATTTAATGGTCCATCGTTTGATTCATAACTATGCAACAAACGGCATGACGATTGAAGAAAAAGAAAAATGGGCACCTAAGTTACAACCAATCGCTGAACAAACATCACTTGAAGAACGACGTTCAATTGATACGGAACGTGAAGTTGTTGATCTTAAGAAAGCTGAATACATGCTTGATAAGGTTGGTAATGAATACGATGCTGTTATTAGTTCTGTGACAAGCTTCGGGATGTTTATCGCCTTACCAAGTACGGTTGAAGGCCTTGTACACATCTCTCAAATGAAAGATGATTACTATAGCTTCGTTGAAAGTCAATTGGCTTTAGTGGGCGAAAGAACACATAAGATGTTCCGAATTGGCCAACCAGTACGGGTTAAAGTCGCTAATGTTGACTTAGATGCACATTCTGTAGACTTTGAATTGTTAGCAAGCGAGGAAGTTCCCTTGGCTTCTGCTGAAATTTTGAGTAAGATAGAAGCAAGACCTAAGCGCCCAACTCGCCCAAGAGACCATGAAAAAGGCGGTCAACGACGTGGTGACCAAAAGAAAAACAGTCATCCAAGACGGCCAGTGGCTAAAAAGGACTCACAAAAACGTACTTTTAAAAAGTAGGTGATTGAATGGCAAAGAAACATCCACAAAAACCAGCTAATTTGATTGCACAAAATAAAAAAGCTGGGCATGATTACAATATCCTTGAGACATTTGAAGCAGGTTTAGTTTTAACCGGGACCGAGATTAAATCGGTTCGTAAGGGAAAAATTAGTTTGCGTGATGGCTTTGCACGTGTTCGTAGGGGCGAAGCTTATCTAGAAAATGTCCATATCAGTCCTTATGAGCAAGGCAACCAATTTAACCATGATCCATTGCGTAACCGAAAATTATTGTTACACAAGAAGGAAATTGCTAAAATTGGTGCTTTGACCAAGGACAAAGGGATTACAATTGTCCCGTTACGTGTTTATTTAAAACACGGTTTCGCTAAAGTTTTAATCGGCGTTGGTGAAGGGAAACGGGAATACGATAAACGAGAAACGCTCAAGCGTAAGGAACAAGATCGTGAAATGGCAAGAGCACTTCGAAAACGTTAATCAAAAAGAGGTCAGACAATATTGTCCGACCTCTTTTTTTGATGACTATTTAGATTGGCGCTGAATTAACAATGCGAGAATCAGGGCGCTGATAATTGAGATGAAACCGATTAGCCAAAATAACAAAGCCAACGACTGATAGTGCTGATTTGTCGCCAAAATAATCATAAATGCTGCGAATAGACATAGCAAAATAATGGCTTTTTGGATAATAATGCCCCCTAATCAGTTGAATGATGGCGCTTTAACGACTATTATAGGTGGTTGGAACGAACTAAACAACAGTTTTTATATTAGTTAATACTAAAACGTAATAGCATTAACCATCATTATTCTGTATAATTAATCTGAAATAGTGATAACGTAGGGGGAGGGCTTAACCAAGATGCGATTCAAGAAAATGGTTTTAATGATGTTAACAGGACTCATAATCATTGTGACAACGGCGGGCTCAGTCAGTGCTGCCAGTCTTAGCGAATTAAAACAACAAGAAGAACAAACACAAAAAAGTATCGATACCATCAACGGTAAAATTCAAAGTACGTTAACCAAAGTGAATGCTAAGTATCAAGAAGTTGATCAGTTAAAAACGAAAATTACAGAAAATGAAGAACACATTAATAAGGCTGAAACGATCTTAGCAGCTCAAAAAAAAGAATTAGCGGCACGAAAGGACTATGCCAAGTCCCATTTGCAGGCATTACAAAAATCTGAAGATAACCGGGATGTATTAAATACCATATTGTCGGCTGATTCATTAAGTGACCTATTGAGTCGCGTTTATACTTTGACGATTTTACAAGATGCAGATAATCAGAATATGGCTGATTTAGCGACTAGTTATCAGAAAATGGTGACGATTCAAAAACACTTAGAAGAAAGTAAGGCCGCTTTAGACAAACAGAAAAAAGATTTGGATCAACAAACGGCTGATTTACAAAAGCAAGTTGACCAGATGAAAAAAGACCTAAGCCAGAGTCAAAAGCAACTAACTGATATCAGTAAAAAGAAGATTGAAGAACAAAAAAGAGAGGCTGAGGAGCAAGCCAAAGCAGCTGCCAAGGCAAAAGATGAAGCTGCCGCTAAAGCGGCTAATCAAAAACTATCAGCCGTCAATAATCAACAGCAAGCGGCACTAGCTGCTGCCGCCAAGGGAAAACCAGGACAAACGATTGATGTGCAAGCAACTGCTTATTCAACGGCAGAACCGGGTTTAAGTCGCTACGGTGCGACGGGGATTGATTTGGTGAAAAATCCTAATTGTATTGCTGTTGATCCAAAAGTTATTCCGTTAAATTCGCTTGTTTTGGTACCAGGTTATGGCTATGCAATTGCAGGTGATACGGGTGGTGCCATTAAGGGCCATATTATTGATGTGCACTTTCCAAGCGTTGCCCAATGTGTCAGTTGGGGTCGGCGGCACATAACGATTACAATTATTAAATAAATTCAAAACAGTCTCCTAGTTGGGGCTGTTTTTTTAGTAAAAAAGCAGAAATTTAGCATATTAATAGTCAATTTAGCAAAATTTTACTTAATTTAATAATATGTCTGTTGAAACATGTTCTTTAATACTATAAACTGGTATATGCCTCATCTTGCTTGTTTAAAGCACCGCAAACTAACTTAAAGGATATCTGATGAAAAAATATTTAGGAATACTGCTCTTATATAACTTGGGTAAATGGTGCCATCAGCCGCTAATAACAGTGGTTGCCGTTGCTTGGTTGGGGTATGCACTGTATCAATTTGTGCGGACGCATAAGGGTCAGGATGAAACAGAGGATGCTGAGGAGCTAACGCCGCCACAAACGCTTATTGAAGATGTACAGGTTGCGTACCATTACATACCAACGACTCATTTTGAACAGACAATGAATCAGTTGGATAAACCTGGACAATCAGGAGATGTGTTAGTCGCCGAAATGGCACAAGAACGACCGGTTGGTGCAATTGCCTTATTAACGACAGGTATTTTAAAAGCACGCCAGTCAGCTATTCAAAGTGGGCTGATTACGCGAAGCGATGAAAAACGTAAACAGGCCAATACGCCGGGATACGACCTAGTCAGTCATCAATATGCAGAAGTGGCTGGAAAAAAGGTCAATTTATATCATCGGACGCACCTGTTGCCCTTTCGCTTTACGCTTTCAGAAGGCGACGATATTGACGGTTTATTATTTACCGGCACAGCGCATTTGAATCATGGGGATCGGCCAAGCATTAATTACCTCATGCCTAATAATCAAGCACGGGTAAATCAATTATATGCGGCCTATCAAAATAACCATTATCGACTAACCTTGCGGGATACACATGTTCCAGGCGAAGTTGCGGGCACTAATTATTCATTGGACGATTTTGAGCAATTGGCGACGCGGATTATCTTGAGTAAAAAGCAATCTGAGACTGAATTTAAGTATGAGGTCAGTTGCCATTACGATGAACAAGAGGTTGTGCCGCAATCAATCACCGTTAACTTGTGGGATTTGACACACCAAGCGCTAGCTTTTAGCGCAACGCTGCCCAATACGCTCTAAGCAGGTACGGTCAACTAAAATAAAAATATTAATATTTTGTTCAAATGCTAACTTAGCGCCCAGAAAAACCAGATTTAAAGACTGTTAACGCTGTATATGTGGGCGGTATCATAACTTTCTAACACTACGATTAGTAAATTATAAAAAATTTGATATTATTTCTAATCAATAAAGTGAATAATGTTCAAAATAGTCAATGACACTAATCTTTTTATTAAGTTGAGGGAAGTTGGTTGAAATATAGTTTTTAATACTATAAACTGGTTATAACGCTTTAAGTCATAGTGAGTTGAAGTTTAATTAAAGAAATGTCGTTTATAATCAATTAATTGCATAGAATAAGACGAACAAATAATTTATGTTTTGATTACTTTATCTTTATCTACTTAAAGTAAGTAAGTGGTTTGCGGGAAATCGTCTTAATTTATGATAATCAGTGATCTGAACGGCATATAGGAGGTAAAACATGGATGCAACTAATAAGTCCGACCTAATCGGTGATTCATGGTCTGATTTTATGGAATTCGCAGGATTATACCGGTGGCTCATTAACAATTTGAGTGAATCGATGAACCGAGAAAGTCAAAAATACGGGTTATCATTTGATCAATTCTTAGTGATGCACGAAATTAAGAACAACGATAACGAAACAACAAACAGTGCTTTAGCAGACAAGATGCAAGTTAGTCGCTCTGCCATTTCACGTCAATGTCGTTCGTTACGGAAGATGGCCTTCATCGCTGAACAATCAGACGAAAAAGACCAACGGATTCGTCGTGTGCATTTAACTGAAAAAGGGTTACAAGTTTATCATCACTTACTTTATTATTACTTGGATCTTTACAATGATCTTAAAAATGAAGTGGGTAAGGATAAAGTGGATGCTACTATCGGTCAAAGTAAAGAAATCTTTGAACGAATGGTTTCAATGAACCTTAATCGACCAGAAGCAAAATAATTTATTTAAAGGAATCTTGGTAAGGCTTATTACCAGATTCCTTTTTTTGTACAGCCAAATCAGTATCCGGTCTTGCTTTTCTTTGTTAGAATAGAGGAAGCGACTTTACGAATTTAGGAGGAACACGATGGGTTCTCAAAAAAGTTTATTATTAATTGATGGTAACAGTGTAGCGTTTCGAGCGTTTTACGCGATGCACCAAGTGTTAGACAGTTTTACCAATCAAGATGGGTTACATACCAACGCCATTTATGCGTTCAAGAATATGCTAGACATTATCTTGAAACGATTTGAACCAACACATGTTTTAGTAGCTTTTGATGCGGGCAAAACGACTTTTAGAACGGCACAGTTTGCCGACTATAAAGGCGGTCGTTCTAAGACACCACCAGAATTAACGGAACAGTTTCCCTATATTAAGGAATTATTGCACGCTTATGGCATTCAGACGGCTGAATTAGCCAACTATGAGGCCGATGACATTATTGGGACGTTGGCGAGCCAAGCAGAACAAGATGGCTTTGTTGTCAATATCGTGACGGGTGATCGGGATTTAACACAACTAACAACAGATAAAACGACCGTTAATATCACGGTCAAAGGTGTCAACGATACAGAAGCCTACACACCAGAACATGTACAAGAAAAATTAGGCTTAGCACCTAGTCAAATCGTAGACTTAAAGGGTTTGATGGGTGATACCTCTGATAATTATCCGGGTGTCACAAAGGTCGGCGAAAAGACGGCGCTGAAACTCCTAACGGAATTTGGGAGCATCGAAGGGGTCTACGAAAATGTCGATGCAATGAAAAAGAGTAAGATGAAGGAACATCTGATTGAAGATCGTGATCAAGCCTTTATGAGCAAAAAATTGGCGACGATTTTGCGGGATGCACCGATCGAAACGACGTTAGCGGACATCACGTATGAAGGCCCAAACATCGATACGTTGATTGCTTTTTACCAAGAGATGAACTTTCAAAACTTTTTAAAGCAGTTAAACGTGACACCAGAAACGACTGAACCGGCGGAAAACTATCAATACACCGTTTTGACGTTGGATAATTTAGAAACGGTTCAAGCGATTAAAACACCGGTTGCCTTCGGGGTTGAAATGTTAACCGATAATTACCATACCGCCGATTTAATTGGCTTTTACATCGGTGCACCAGATCATTGGTATGTCAGTGATGATGTTGCGCTACTAGCTGAACCAGTATTGAAGGATTGGTTGGAAGATGCGAGCCATCCTAAAGCGGTCTTTGATGTTAAACGGACGCAAGTGGCAGCTAATCGATTAGGTGTTCATTTAGCGGGCGTTGAGTTCGATTTATTATTAGCATCTTATTTATTGAATACGACGAATAACAGTAATGATTTAGGAACGGTTGCTAATTTACACGAGTATCAAAATGTGCAAACAGACGAGGCCGTTTATGGGAAAGGTGCCAAACGGGCTGTCCCAACTGAACCAGCCTTGTTGTATCAACATCTTGTTCAAAAAGCGGCGGCCATTTATCATTTACAACCACAACTTGAAGAACAATTGAAGGAACATCAACAATTCGATCTCTTTACGGATATGGAATTACCATTGGCCCTCGTATTGGCGCAAATGGAAATAACAGGGATTCGGGTCGATGCTAGTCGCCTGCAACAAATGGGCTCGGAATTCAGCCAGACCTTGAAGATTTTGGAAGAAAAAGTTTACGCTGAAGCTGGCGAAACCTTCAACATTAACTCACCTAAGCAACTGGGCGTCATTTTATTTGAAAAAATGGGCTTACCAGTCATTAAGAAGACAAAGACGGGCTACTCAACCGCTGTCGATGTGCTTGAACAATTACGGCAGGATGCACCGATTGTTCAAACAATTTTGGATTATCGTCAAATCGCCAAGATTCAATCAACCTATGTTGAAGGGTTATTGAAATCAATTCATCAAGATAACAAAGTCCATACGCGTTATTTACAAACCTTGACGCAAACCGGTCGCTTATCGTCAGTTGATCCTAACCTACAAAACATTCCAGTTCGTTTGGCAGAGGGCCGCAAGATTCGCCAAGCCTTTGTTCCAAGCCATCCAGACTGGCAAATGTTTGCTTCTGATTACTCGCAAATCGAATTACGTGTATTGGCACACATCTCAGGGGATGCCAATATGCAAGAGGCCTTCAAAGAAGATCGGGATATTCATGCGAATACTGCGATGAAGATCTTTGGTTTAAATAGTGCTGATGAAGTGACACCAGATATGCGGCGCCAAGCTAAGGCTACGAATTTCGGGATTGTTTATGGGATTAGCGATTATGGTTTATCTCAAAATATTGGGATTTCACGGCAAGAAGCCAAACGCTTTATCGACGCTTATTTCGAACAATATCCGGGTGTCCAACAATTCATGGTCGATATTGTTAAAAAAGCGCGCGAAGAAGGCTATGTCGAAACGCTTTTCCACCGGCGTCGTTATTTACCAGATATTCACGCTAAGAACTTTAACCTTCGTTCTTTTGCAGAACGGACAGCGATGAATACGCCAATTCAAGGTAGTGCTGCGGATATTATCAAAGTGGCAATGATTTTAATGCAACAAGAATTGAAAAAGGCGAACTTACAAGCCAGAATGTTATTACAAGTACACGATGAATTGATTTTTGAAGCACCAACTGAAGAAATACCAATCTTACAAAAATTAGTCCCAAGTGTGATGGATTCAGCCGTTAAATTAGCGGTGCCATTGAAGGTCGAAAGTGGTTTTGGCCCAACTTGGTACGATATTAAGAAATAAGGTGACGGAAAATGCCTGAATTACCAGAAGTCGAAAATGTCCGCCGGGGACTTGAAACCTTAGCGGTTGGTAAAACTGTTTCAGCAATCGATATTCGCTGGTCGAAAATCATTGTTAATCCAGATGAAGTCTTTACTGCTGGATTAGTAGGCCAACAGATTACTGCTGTTGATCGGCGGGGGAAATATTTACTAATTCGTTTTGGAGAGCAGCTGACGGTTGTTAGCCATCTGCGAATGGAAGGTAAGTATGAAGTGGTTGCCAAGGAGGCACCGATTTCAAAACATACGCACGTAATTTTTGAATTCACGGATGGTCAACAAATGCGCTACTTAGACACGCGGAAGTTTGGCCGAATGCAGTTGATTGAAACCGGTCAGGAAAATACGGTAGCCGGGTTGAAGGACTTAGGTCCGGAACCAACACCAACGACCTTTTTAAAGGCGGACTTCTATCAACGGTTGCAAAAGCATCACAAAGCCATTAAGCCATTATTATTAGATCAAAAGGTTGTGACCGGCTTAGGTAATATCTACGTTGATGAGACGCTGTGGCTGAGTCATATTCATCCGGAAACACCAGCCAATGTTTTAACGCGTATTGAAACGGATCGCCTCCACGATGAGATTATCGCCGAATTAGAACTAGCGATTAATCATGGAGGGACGACGGTTAACACATTTTTGAACGCGATCGGTCATGCTGGCGCCTTCCAAGAAATGCTGCATGTTTACGGTAAAAAGGGGGTTCCTTGCGAACGATGTGGGACACCAATCGAGAAGATTAAAGTGGCACAACGGGGGACGCATTTTTGTCCAAAGTGTCAGATTAAAAGGGATGCAAAATAATGACTTATTTCTTAGGCCTAACCGGTGGTATTGCTACCGGTAAAACAACGGTTTCTCAAATGCTGGCCCAACAAGGAGTGCCTATTATTGATGGGGATCAAATCGCACACCAAGTGTTGGCGAATAATCAAAGCGTTCAAGCGCAAATCCAAGCCACTTTTGGCGAGCAGTTTGTGCAAAACGGTCAGGTTGATCGGGCGGCTTTGGGTAAATTGGTCTTTGGTAATCAAGCCGCATTAGCACAACTCAACGCGATTACCGCACCCATCATTCGGGAAACGATTATGGCCGAGATGGCCGCGGCTAAAGCGCATCAAGAACCGCTAGTCATTTTGGATTTACCGTTGTTGTATGAACAGCACTACGAAATGGTTTGCGACGGGGTGATGGTCGTTTATTTACCAGTTGAAAAGCAATTAGCGCGATTGATGGCGCGGAATCAATTAAGTCGCGAAGATGCTTTGAAACGGATTAACAGTCAAGCATCATTGACTGAAAAACGCGACAGAGCAGATTTTGTGATTGATAACCAAGGTTCACTGGCTCAATTGGAAGCCCAATTAAAGACAGTTTTGGAAGGAGTGTGTCATAAGTCGGGTATGACCTGAGGATTAACACAGAATGGCGAATGATTGCTGCAAGCAATCGTTTGACATTCAGGGTTAACCGGAAGGATATGACTTATAGGACACGTTTATACCATCAATATTCGGATATCGAAAAGGAGCTGAAGACAAAATTACTTTTGTCTCAGCTCCTTTTTTGGCCTACTTACACTACGCAGCAAATGTGAAAAAGTAACCCAGTGCGAAATCAATCTGAAACGTGGACTACCAACCTGATTCCTGCGGTTAGCGATGTTAGTCAAACAACCGATTGCATCGGTTATTCGCCTAACACTGCTAATCCTCAGAATCAACCCGGTTGGTAGACCACTCTGTTGCATGTCATGTTATAATATTGTTATACTATCTGTTTAGAATAGTAAAATACAATTAATATTCCTTAAATTAAAAGATAAGAAGGTGTCTTTATGCTATGTCCACATTGCCATCAAAATAGTTCACGGGTAATTGATAGTCGACCAACAGATGAAGGACGCGTTATTCGGCGTCGTCGCGAATGCGAAAATTGTCAATTCCGGTTTACAACTTTTGAAAGGGTGGAGCAAACACCGTTATTAGTTATTAAGAAAAATGGAACGCGCGAAGAGTTTAACCGGGATAAATTATTGCGTGGTTTAATTCGGGCTGCTGAAAAGCGGCCCGTTACGATGGAACAAATGACTGAAATTGTTGATGAAGTTGAAAATAAAATCAGAGCATTAGGCGAAAACGAAGTGTCGTCACAAGCTGTCGGTGAATATGTCATGGCTGTCTTACCAGGCGTCGACGAGATTGCTTACATTCGTTTTGCTAGTGTCTACCGTCAATTTAAAGACATGAATGTCTTTATGGCGGAATTACAAGAAATGATGAAAAAAGAAAAGGCTAAAGACCAAGATTAGTCGAAAGGAGTTAGTGGATGTCAGACGCATTTGATTATTTAAGTCCTAAAGATGGGTTTATGGTGACAAAAGCTAACTATTTGAGCGATTTTGATCAAACAGTCGTCACCTATTTATACCAACCACTGATGGGGGCTGTCGCGTACAGTCTCTATCTTTTGTTATGGAGCCAATCAACCCAGGCTAAAAGTCAAACGACTTTCCAAACGCATGCAACCTTGTTGAATTTATTAGGGGTCGATTTGCCAGCTTTTTATGATGCGCGTAATAAGTTAGAAGCGTTGGGCTTAATGCGGACTTATCAAAAAAATAATAATACGGGCCGCAATCTGGTGTACGAATTATACGCACCGATGCAGCCGCATATTTTCTTCAATGATGATTTATTGAGTGTTATTTTATATGAATCAGTCGGTGAGAAGCGGTTTATTGAATTGAGAGAGCATTTTAAACTACAACCAGTGCGTTCTAAGGAATACGAAGAGGTTACGAAGAACTTCTTGACGGTTTTCCACGTTCAAAATGATCATTTAACAACGGCGCCTACGGCAGTTGCTGAGGCGCAAAGTACGTATCAACAAAAAAAGGCGCAAAAACCAAGTTTCACGTCAGTTGAGTTGCGCACTTTTGATTGGGCTTTGTTGCAAGAAGTGGTTGCACAGAACCAAATCGATACGGATGAAATTTTACGTAATGAGCAACGATTATTTAATTTGCATTATTTCTATGGATTAGACGAAATGGAGCTAGGACGCTTAATCGGCCTTACCATGGATGTTGCTGATAGTCGGGTCAATATGGATGCGTTAGAACAAAATGTTTTGAATAATTATACGCGTCGGCATAGTGTTCAAAATAACAGCGAACAACCGGCTAAGAAGCCACTCGAGGTCCTACAAAAAGAATGGCAACAAGCCGGCTTTAACGAAAAAGAGATGCAATGGTTAACCGAAAGTCAGCAGTATTTGCCAGTGGATTACTTAGAATATCTCAAGCAAAAAAATCACGGCTTTGTGGCGAAAAATGAAATTCGCGCATTACGGGACTTGCAAAATCGTTATATTTTCAACAACGATGTTTTAAATATTTTAGTGGTTTATATTATTAGCCAGTATGAGGGCTTAACACAAGCTTTGTTGGATCGGATTGCTAACCAATGGGCGCAACAAGGTGTTAAGACGCCAGCTGATGCCATTTTACAAATCCGTGATTTCCAAACTAAACAAGAAACGAAACAAACTAAACGACAACCGCGCTATCAAGCCAAGACCAAGCAGGAAACTGTGCCTAAATGGGCTAAGTCTGATTATCAAGCGCCACAAACCACATCAAGTAAGGCGGATCAGCAAGAAATTGATCAATTACTCAAGAAAATCCGTGAAGGGCGGGAATCATAATGGAAAATATGGGCAAAGATTTAACCGACTATATGAACCGGCAACGCCTGAATCAGCGCTTTAATAAATTAGTTGAAGAAGCCTTACAAGATCCTGATGTGCAGGCCTTTATTCAGGCTAATCAGGCCGCCCTATCACAAGAAACAGTGGCGCGCAGTGCCGCTAAAATCTATGAATACGTCAATGAAAAAAAGAAAGTTTTAAACGGTGAAACAACGCTGGCACCAGGCTACGCGCCTAAGTTGGTGTTGAGTAACCACTTTATCGATGTTAGTTATGAACCAACGGCGGATCTAGTTCAAAAGCGGGCACAAGCTGAATTGAAGGCTCGTGTGAAGTCGATTAATATGCCTAAAGACATCGTTGAAGCGAGCCTCGCACAATATGACGCCAGTGAGCGCCAAGTGCCGTTAATTGAAGCGTTGAAGTTTGTCGAAGCTTATCGGCAAGCGCCCACCGATTTTCATCAAGGCTTATATTTAAGTGGCCAGTTTGGCGTCGGTAAGACTTATTTACTAGGCGCAATCGCTAATGAGCTAGCGCTGCAAGGCTTTGAAACGACGTTAATTCATTTTCCAACCTTTGCAGTTGAAATGAAAAATGCGATTGGCCAAAATAACGTCCTCGAAAAGGTCAACCAAATCAAGAAAGCACCAATTTTAATGATTGACGATATTGGTGCGGATGCACTGAGCGCTTGGGTACGGGATGAAGTATTAGGCATTATTTTGCAATACCGGATGCAAGAACAATTAGCCACTTTCTTCAGTTCTAATTTTACGATGAACGAACTGGAGAAACATTTGACAACCAGCCAGCGTGGCGATGAGGAGCCGGTGAAGGCCGGCCGAATTATGCAACGCGTGCGTTATTTAGCCCGTGAGGTTGAGGTCAGTGGTCAAAATAGACGCTTACAATCAAATTAGGGCTTGCGTAAAGTTTGATTAAGTGTTTTAATAGAGTCAATCAACGATGAAAGATACCTTTTAAATGGCGAGATTGATCAGGGAGAAAAACATAACTGAAAGTTTTTCATAAGGACATTTAATTGACCACTTTCTAGAGGCTTAAGTTAGTCGGGTCGTTTCCGTTAAAGACGCTTAAAGTTGGAGAATCATCATCTGATTCTCAATCTGGGTGGAACCGCGAAATCAATTCGTCCCTGAGGTGCATATTTGTATGTGTCTCAGGGACTTTTTTTATTGTTGATTACAAAAATAAGAAGGAGTGTTCAAGCATGGCAGAAATTCAATTAACTTTTCCAGATGGTGCTCAAAAAACATTTGAGCAAGCAACAAGTTTACTAGACGTTGCAAAATCAATCAGTACGAGCTTGGCAAAAAAGGCAATCGCCGGCAAATTTAACGGTGAAGTGGTTGATTTACAACAACCACTTTTGGAAGACGGGGCAATCGAAATCATCACTAAAGATGATCAAACGGTTAACCTTACTGCCACTTGGCATACTGCAGCTTTCGTATTAGCTGCTACTTTAAATCAACACTACCCAGATATGCAATTTGGTGAAGTCATGGCAACCGAAGATGGTTTCTATTACGATACAGATAACGAAGCTGGCCAAGTTGCTGTAACAGATTTACCAGAAATCAAATCAGAAATGGCTAAATTAATCCAATCAGGGGCAGCAATTTCACGTATCAGCGTTTCAAAAGATGACGCTAAGAAATTATTTGCCGGCCAAACATATAAACTTGCTTTATTAGACGAAGTTGAAGCTGATCAAGTTTTAGTTTACCAATTAGGTGACTACTCAGACTTTAGCTTAGCACCAATGTTAGGTAAAGTCAGTGACGTTAAATTCTTCGAACTATTATCAGTTGCTGGTGCTTATTGGCAAGGTAAATCAAGTAACCAAATGTTACAACGGATTTACGGAACAGCTTATCCTAAACAAGAAGAACTTGATGCTGATTTGAAACGTCGTCAAGAAGCTAAGGAACGTGATCACCGTGTTATCGGTAATCAATTAGACTTATTCTTCGTTGACCCTAAAGTCGGCGCAGGACTTCCTTACTGGTTACCAAATGGTGCGACAATTCGTCGTTCAATCGAACGTTACATCATTGACAAGGAAGTTGCTAATGGTTACGAACATGTTTACACACCAATCTTAGCTAACTTAGACTTGTACAAACAATCAGGTCACTGGGATCATTATCGTGAAGACATGTTCCCACCAATGGACATGGGCGATGGCGAAATGCTTGAATTACGGCCAATGAACTGCCCATCACATATTCAAGTTTACAAACATCATCCACGTTCATACCGTGAATTACCAATTCGTTTAGCTGAACTTGGTATGATGCACCGTTATGAAAAATCAGGTGCACTTTCAGGGTTACAACGTGTCCGTGAAATGACTTTAAATGATGGTCACACATTCGTTCGTCCTGATCAAATCCAAGATGAATTCAAATCAATCTTGAAATTAATGATCGAAGTTTACTCAGACTTTAACATCAATGATTACACATTCCGTTTAAGTTATCGTGATCCTGCTAACACAGAAAAATACTTCGATGATGACGAAATGTGGAACAAGGCACAAGCCATGTTGAAGGGTGCTATGGATGATCTTGGCTTAGACTATGTCGAAGCTGAAGGCGAAGCTGCTTTCTATGGTCCTAAATTAGACGTTCAAACAAAGACGGCTATGGGGAATGAAGAAACACTTTCAACAATCCAATTAGACTTCATGTTGCCAGAACGTTTTGACTTACACTATGTTGGTGAAGATGGCGAAATGCATCGTCCAGTTATGATTCACCGTGGTTTAGTGTCAACAATGGAACGTTTCACAGCTTACTTAACAGAAATCTACAAGGGCGCTTTCCCAACATGGTTAGCACCAACACAAGCTGTTATCATTCCAGTTAAGAACGATCTTCACTATGATTACGCTAAAAACATCAAAGATGAAATGATCAAACACGGCTTACGGGTTCGGATCGATGATCGTAACGAAAAAATGGGTTATAAGATTCGTGAAGCCCAAACAAGCAAGATTCCATATACATTAGTTGTTGGAGATCAAGAACTTGCACAAGCAACAGTTTCTGTCCGTAAATACGGTGAAGAAAATGCTGTTGAAGAAGCCTCAGACATGTTCATCAATGCGATTGTTGCAGAAGTCGGCAACTACAGCCGAGACGGCAAACAACACGCAAAGAAGATTAATCTATAAAGAGTGCGTTCAAAGCGGGTAGCTTCTGAGGATTAGCATAGGTAGGCGAATAATTGACAAAGTCGATTATTTGACTAACGGTGCTAATCGCAGGAAGTTGCTTTGAAAAGCATGTTTCAAAAAAGAGTGCGTTACGACTGGTAGCTTTTGAGATTTGTGTGCAGTAACACAAGTCAGTTACTGGTGATAATTGCTAAAAGAGCGTTAAATCAAATTTATTTTGATTTAACGCTCTTTTTTGTGTCTTTTAGTTGTACACAATCAAAAAAGCGGTATAATAATAGGTGTAAACGATTTCACATTTAATAATTAATGGGGGTTTTATTATGGCAACTGAAAAATATATGGCAGGTTCTGCAGAAAAAGCATTGGATATTATCAATCTCTACGAATTAGAGGAAGCCGCTGGTAAAGTTGTCCCTAAGGGCGGTTTTGGATATATCTATAGTGGTGCAGGTGACCTCTATACCATTAATGAAAATATCACGGCATTCAATCATAAATATATCGCACCACGTGTTTTACAAGACATTGAAAATCCGGATACATCGACAGAAATTTTTGGTGATCACTTAACGTCACCAATTATCATGGCACCCGTTGCAGCGCACAAATTAGTTAACACACAAGGTGAAGCGGCAACTGCCAAAGGGGTAGCAGAATATGGCTCAATCTTAACCATGAGCTCATTTGCTTCAGCAAGCATTGATGATATGGCAACGGCAGCTGATGGTGGCCCACAATGGTTCCAACTTTATATGAGTAAAGATGACGATATTAACCGTAAGATTTTAGATGAAGCGATGGCCCACAATGTGAAAGCAATCGTCTTAACAGCTGACGCAACTGTTGGTGGTAACCGTGAAACTGACAAACGCAATCATTTTACATTCCCAGTTGGCTTACCAATTGTTGAAGCTTATCAAACAGGTGTCGGACAAACAATGGACGCTGTTTATAAGTCAGCTAAACAACGTTTGAATCCAAAAGACGTTGCATTTATTTCTGAATACACACACTTACCAGTCTTTGTGAAGGGTGTTCAAACAGCAGAAGACGTTGAAATTGCGCTTCAAGCCGGCGCTAAAGGCATTTGGGTTTCAAATCATGGCGGCCGTCAATTAGATGGTGGTCCTGCAGCTTTCGATTCATTACACGTAGTCGCAAAAGCCGTTAATAAACGCGTACCAATCGTCTTTGATAGTGGCGTTCGTCGTGGTCAACACGTCTTCAAGGCTTTAGCAGAAGGGGCAGATATCGTTGCAATTGGCCGTCCTGTAATCTATGGCCTAGCATTGGGCGGTAGCATCGGTGTTAAGAACGTCTTTGAATATTTACAAAAGGAATTGGAACTCGTTATGCAACTCGCTGGTACGCATAATATTGATGAAGTAAAAGCGACACAATTAATCGATAATCACTATGGTAATTAATTTCTGAAAATCAGTTGGGATTACCTTGACTTTAAAACTTAAACCGAGTATACTTATTTTCGTTGAGAAATAAAGCAGAAGTTCCCGCTTCTCGCCTTAGTAGACACTTGATGTCTCTGGGCTGATAGTTTCTAATTCGGACGAATTAAGTTATCGAATAGCGGGCCTTTCTGTTGAAGGGGCCGTTTTTTTGGTGCTTAGCTGCATTTTCTCTCTAAATTTTATGGAGGTGAAGAGTCATAGCAAAAGATTTGATGGTTAACGATGGTATTCGTGCACGAGAATTACGTTTGATTGCTCAAGATGGCGAACAACTTGGTATCAAGAGTACACAGGACGCAATTGCCTTAGCTGAACAAGCTAATATGGATGTTGTCTTGGTTTCACCAAACGCAAAACCACCCGTTGCTCGTATTATGGACTATGGTAAGTACCGTTTCGAGCTTCAAAAGAAACAACGTGATGCTCGTAAGAAGCAGAAAACCATTAGCCTCAAAGAGGTTCGTCTTAGTCCCACAATTGAACAAAATGACTTTAATACGAAGTTGAACAATGCACGTAAGTTCCTTGGCAAGGGCGATAAAGTGAAAGCTTCTATTCGTTTCAAGGGCCGAGCAATTACGCATAAAGAAATTGGTCAACGTGTATTAGAAAGACTTGCTAAAGAAACAGAGGACATCGCTAAAGTTACAGCACGTCCTAAAATGGATGGCCGTAGCATGTTCTTAATGTTAGAACCGCTTAAGGACCAAAAATAAAAATCTGTTTCTGATTTATTAGGAGGAAATATCATGCCAAAATTTAAGACACACCGTGCTTCAGCAAAACGTTTTAAACGTACAGGTAATGGCGGCCTAAAACGCAGCCACGCCTACACAAGTCACCGTTTCCACGGTAAGACTAAGAAACAACGTCGTCAATTAAGAAAATCTGGAATGGTTTCAAATAGCGATATGAGACGTATCCGTCAAATGTTATCAGGCCTTAAATAAGCCATAGCATTTTCGGATTCAAGTAAAAATTAGATCACTACAACAACGCTTTGACGTTGTTTGTTATTCAAGGAGGAAATTCTTATGCCACGTGTTAAAGGTGGAACAGTGACGCGCAAACGTCGTAAAAAGATTTTAAAATTAGCCAAGGGTTATCGCGGCGCTAAACATTTATTATTCAAATCAGCAAATACTCAAGTAATGGTTTCATACCGTTATGCATTCCGTGATCGTCGTCAACGTAAACGTGACTTCCGTAAGTTATGGATTGCTCGTATCAACGCTGCTGCTCGTATGAACGATATGTCATACAGCCAATTAATGCACGGTTTAAGAGTCGCTGAAATCGACATGAACCGTAAGATGTTAGCTGACTTAGCTGTTAACGATGCTGCTGCATTCACATCAGTTGTTGAAGCTGCTAAAGCTGCATTAAACAAATAATTAATAAGACCAAAAAAGAGTCTGGGACAAAACTTCGTTTTGTTCGAGACTCTTTCTTTATAAATTGCATTATTTTTAACGGGAAACGATGATTTTACCTGGTGCATGGTGACTTTCTAATAGTTGATGGCCTTTGATGACGCCTTCAAGTGTGAAAGGTAATTCTTCAAAGACTGTGACGTGTAATAGTCCTTGGTCAACAAGTTCACTTAAATCTTGAAGAGCAGTCAAATCTGGATAATCACGTCGAGGATAGACAGATTGGTAAGTGACACCAGCCACTTGTTCTGCTTCACTTGGCATGATCGTTGTACTTGTAAAGAAACCATCTGGTTGAACGAGTTCATTCAATAATTCAGTTGATTTTGGATCGCGGCTGAGGTTGACAGCAATCTTGGCCGTTTGCTTAAAGTGGCTTAAATCGCCTGGTTGATCATAGGCGATTGTTTCTTGAACGCCAAATGACCGTAAATATTCAAGGTTTGAACTGTGGGCAATCGCAATAACGTTTAAATGGGCAGCAAGACTCAGTTGGGTGAGTAAACTCCCGACAGCCCCGCTAGCACCCATGATCGCGATTGTATCGCCGTGTTTAAAGTTCGTAAAGTGCATCAACGTGTTATAAGCGGTAATACCGGCACTTGCGAGACCAGCGGCTTCAGCAATGCTGAGACTAGCTGGTTTACGAATGATTTTGTTGGTTGAAGCTGTGACGAACTCACTATAACCGCCGAGTGGCCGATGGTTAATAACCAGTTCGCCAATGCGATAATCAGTGACATCCGCACCAAGCATCACGATCTCACCAACCACATCTGTCCCAGGGACAATAGGCATTGGTAAAGGACGCACTGTTTGTTGTGAACCGGTTCTAAGGGCAACATCGTAAGGGTTAAGCCCAAACGCAAGTACTTTAATCAAGACTTGATTTTCCTTTGGCACTGGTTGCGGTTGATTCAATGTTTCAAAAACATCTGGTCCGCCAAAATGATTAAACCCAAATTTTTCCATAACAACACATCCTCTCAATTTCTTTAAACGTACCAGAAAAGCGCTTAAATGTCGATTAGTTTGACTTAGATTGTGAAGAAAGTGTTGAGAAAATTGAAAAGCAATTAGAATGGGCAAATAATTAACCTCGTAAAGGTGCAATTTACTACTAAATAACCTATAATTAGTCAGTGACTAGATTAAAGGAGACAAATGCATGCTAAAGAATTTTAAGCCAACTTGGATGGTTAATGCAATCTACGACTTAACACCAGAACAACTCAAAGCACAAGGTATTAGAGCCGTTTTAACGGATCTTGATAACACCTTAATTGCTTGGAATAATCCGAACGGCACGCCGCAACTCAAAGAATGGTTAGCACAAATGCAAGCCGCTGAGATTACGGTCATGGTGGTTTCAAATAATAATCAGCAACGGGTCCAACATGCGTTGGCTGAATTACAATTACCTTTTATCGCCAGAGCCAATAAGCCTCTGGCAACGGGTATTGTGAAAGCTAAGAAGCAACTCGGGTTATCACGTCACGAAGTGGTAATGGTTGGTGACCAATTGATTACCGATATGCACGCAGGCAACGTTGCCGGTGTCCGGACAATTTTGGTAAAACCGATTATTGATAGCGATGCTTGGAATACGTCTATTAATCGCTTTTTTGAAAAATATATTATGCAACAACTACTAAAAAAACACGCAGATTTAACTTGGCGGGAGGATTTAAATGACTGAAGAACAACAACAGACTGAAGAAGCACTATTTTGTATTGGTTGCGGTGCTCAGATTCAAACGACTGATAAGGAAGCACTAGGCTATACCCCTAATTCTGCCCTTAAAAAAGGCTTGGAAACGGGTCAGCTATATTGCCAACGCTGTTTCAGATTACGCCACTATAATGAAATCAGTGATATCAAGTTAAACGATGATGACTTTTTAGCGTTACTCAACCAAATCGGTGATAGT
The DNA here is from genome assembly GCF_049674265.1 of Latilactobacillus parasakei. Taxonomy (NCBI): domain Bacteria; kingdom Bacillati; phylum Bacillota; class Bacilli; order Lactobacillales; family Lactobacillaceae; genus Latilactobacillus; species Latilactobacillus parasakei. The sequence goes on from NZ_CP186861.1 coordinate 2,123,864, forward strand.
GATGCTTTAATCGTTAACGTTGTGGATATCTTTGACTTTAATGGGAGCTTGATTCCCGGATTACACCGTTTCATCGGCGATAACCCAGTGATCTTGGTCGGCAATAAGGTCGATATCTTACCAACAGCCCTCAATCCTAATCGCGTTATTAACTGGATTCAAAAAGAAGCGAAGGAACATGGTTTACATCCAATTGAAACCATGTTGGTCAGCGCAAAAAAAGGCAATTCAGTCGATGATTTACTAGCAGTTATCGAACGGGAACGAAAAGGTCGCGACGTATACGTGGTTGGGGTAACTAACGTTGGTAAATCAACGTTAATTAACCGCATCATCAAACAAACTGGGATTTTGGACAACGACGTGATTACGACGTCACAATTCCCAGGGACAACGTTGGATCGGATTGATATTCCATTATATGAAGATGATCATGCTTTAATTGATACACCAGGGATTATTCATGCGCAACAAATGGCGCATTACTTACACGATAAGGATCTTCGTTTGATTGCCCCTCAAAAGCAAATCAAGCCTAAAGTTTATCAATTAAATGAACAACAAACGTTATTTTTAGGCGGCTTGGCACGTTTTGATTATCTTCAAGGCCCACGTCACGGTTTTGTTGGTTACTTTGATAATGAACTTTACATCCACAGAACAAAATTAGAAAATGCGGATAACTTCTATGTTAGACAGTTAGGTGATTTATTACAGCCACCTCATCCAGAAGACTTAGCAGATTTTCCAGATTTACAACGCTATGAATTTTCAACAAAAGAAAAGAGTGATTTAGTCTTCGCCGGTTTAGGCTGGATTACATTGCCAGAAAACGTGGTTGTCGCCGGTTACGCACCAAAAGGCGTTTCAGTGATGATCAGAAAAGCACTTATTTAGGTTAGCGAAGGGAGTAACGCGCGTGTTAACAGGTAAACAAAAGCACTATCTTAGAGGATTAGCGCAAACAACAAAACCATTATTCCAATTAGGTAAGAATGGTTTATCACAAGCTTATTTCGAACAAATCGAAGAAGCAATCGAAAAACGTGAATTAATCAAGATTAATTTATTGCAAACAACAGAGGTAACGGTTGATGAATTAGCCAACTTCTTAAAGCAACATGATAATCGGATTGAAATTGCCCAAAAAATTGGTCGGACATTGGTCATTTATAAGGCATCACGTAAAGAAAAATACCAAAAAATTTCAACGATTGTTACTAAGCTCGGACGTTAATAAGGCGGTGATGAGATGCAAAATGCAACATTAAAAAAAGTGCACGGTGTATCAGAGTCAAAACCGTCTGTCTTAGTTGTCGAAGATAAACAACGACAACAGGTCGGCATCATGGGGGGCACCTTTAATCCACCACATTTAGGCCACCTAATTATGGCTGAACAAGTGGGGACGCAATTAGGGTTGGATAAAGTTTTATTCATGCCGGATGCAACCCCACCACATGTCGATACCAAAAAAACGTTACCCGCCAAACATCGTGTTGAGATGGTCAAACGGGCGATTGCCGATAATCCACTTTTTGAATTATCAATGGCTGAAATTGAACGCGGTGGTGTCAGTTATACGTATGACACGATTGTGGCGTTAAAGAAACAATATCCCAATACGGATTTTTATTTCATCATCGGTGGCGATATGGTCGATTACTTACCGACTTGGCACCGAATTGATGATTTAGTGCAACTCGTGCAGTTTGTTGGCATTCAACGGACAGGTTACAGTCGCGACACGCCTTATCCCGTGTTGTGGGTTGATGCACCACTTGTCGATATTAGTTCAACTCAGATTCGCAATAAGGTGCAACAGGGTTGTTCAATTCGCTACTTGGTACCGACTAAAGTGGCGGATTATATTGAGGAAGAAGGGTTATACCGTGAGTGATTTTACTTACCAAGAAAATATTGTGCCGTATTCACGCGCAGAATTAGCGCAAAAAGTGGCTGCCAATTTATCTGAGAGCCGGTTTCAACATTGTTTACGCGTTGAAGAAACTGCGATTAAGCTTGCTGAGCTTAATCATGCTGATGTTGAACGGGCAGCGATTGCTGGTTTGGTCCATGATTATGCTAAGCAATTACCAGATGAAGTCTTTATTGAAGCGATTCATGAAGCTGGCTTTGATCCGGAATTGTTACAATACGGTAATGCAATTTGGCACGGTGTCGTCGGTGCTTACGTCATTGAACGTGACTTAGGCATTCACGATGAAACAATTTTAAACGCGGTGCGTCGCCACACAATTGGTGCCCCAGAGATGACAGTCATCGATCAAATTTTATTTGTCGCTGACTTCATCGAACCGGGTCGTGATTTTCCAGGCGTGGTACAAGCGCGGGAAACTGCCTTCGCTGATTTAGCGGCTGGCGTGCGGTTTGAAATTTTAAATACGTTGACCTTTTTAATTGAAGGGCAAAAGAAGATTTATCCTAAAACAATTGACACATACAATGCTTGGGTGCCAACTCAAGCCCATTAAAGGAGAACATTAGTGAAAAGTTTAGACTTATTAAAAATTGCTGTTAAAGCAGCAGACGGTAAAAGAGCAGAAGATATTGTGGCATTAAACATGGAAGGGATCAGTTTATTAGCTGATTATTTCGTGATGATGACTGGTTCTTCAGAACGTCAATTAGACGCCATTGTGGACGCTATTGAAGATGCTGAAGAAGAAGCTGGTTTGATGGTTAAGAAAATTGAAGGTAAAAAAGGTTCACGTTGGATCTTAATGGATTTTGGCGACCTTGTCATCAACGTCTTCATGCCAGAAGAACGTGCATTATACAACCTTGAAAAACTATGGGATGAAGCACCAATGGTTGATGTTTCAGAATGGTTAACAGAAGAATGATTTACCAAAGTTTCGCAACGGTCTATGATCGCTTAATGGATCATGAATTATATGGCCAATGGCGCGATTACACATTACAAACGTTGCAAAATAAACACCGCGTTTTAGAGCTCGCTTGTGGGGCTGGTGATTTAGCCATCCTTTTAAAACAAGCAGGGTTGGACGTTGTTGGCTTGGACCTTTCAACAGAAATGTTGAGTATTGCGTCTGAAAAGGCGACTGAAGCCGGCGTTAGTTTTCCATTATTGCAAGGCGACATGTTAGACCTTAGCGAAGTGGGCACATTTGATGCGATTACTTGTTTTGATGATTCAATCTGCTACATGCAAGATTTGGATCAGGTCCAACAAGTCTTTAAACAGGTTTATCAACAACTGGCAGAGGGCGGTCAATTCCTATTTGATGCGCATTCACTCTATCAAATGGACGTTTTATTCCCCGGTTTCATGTATAATGACCGGACCGAAGAGACGGCCTTTATGTGGACGAGTTATGAAGGCGAAGTGCCTCATTCAGTTGAACATGATTTAACCTTCTTCGTTTGGGACGAACAACTTGGTGGGTACCAAGAATTAAACGAATTACATCATGAACGGACTTATCCAATGGCCGACTTTGTAGCGGCTTTAGAAGCTGTCGGCTTTAAGCAAATTAAAGTCAGCGCTAATTTTGGTCAAGAAGCAGTTCAAGATGACAGTGTTCGTTGGTTCTTTAGCGCAGTTAAATAGAGGTTAGTATGAGAATTACAGGAATTATTGCGGAGTACAATCCGCTACATAATGGGCATGTCTATCAACTTCAACAAGCGCGCCAGCAATCCAAAGCGGATTTAGTGATTGTCTGCATGAGCGGGAATTACGTTCAGCGCGGGCAAGCAGCCCTTTTGGATAAGTGGACGCGTGCCGAATTAGCCTTGCAAAATGGGGCGGATATGGTGGTCGAATTGCCGTTTGTGAGTGCGGTGCAACCAGCAGATCGTTTTGCGACTGGGGCAGTACAACTGCTAGCGGCGCTTGGCTGTCAGACGATTGCCTTTGGCAGTGAGCAACCGGCATTTGATTATCAACAAGCGGGGCAGCAGATTATCGATTTACCTGAGCAATCTGCTGCTTTTGTTGACTATCAAAAAACGTACGCAACGCAGCTTAACGAGTTCTATCAAGAACAGTTGTCCTTGCAGATTGATCAACCAAACCATCTACTAGGGATTAGTTACGCAGTCGCTAATGCACGTCTAGCGCAGCCGTTAAACTTATTGGCTATCAAGCGGGAGCAAGCACAACATGGTGACCAAACCATTTCAAAAGCACCGTATGCAAGTGCGAGTGCGATTCGCAAGATTGTGACGCAAGATACCGATTTAGCGACCTTACAACACGTTGTCCCAGCAGAAACCCTAGCAGCCTTAGCGGATAGTACGATTCTTACAGAAGACCAGCTATGGCCACTCTTAAAATACCGCATCGAGAGTTTGTCGCTGGCACAATTACGGCAGGTCTACCAGATGTCAGAAGGTTTGGAATACCGTTTTAAAAAGGTAATTCATAAAGCCAATAGTTATAACGACTTATTACAAGCCTTAAAAACAAAACGATACACGTATGCCCGGCTCCAACGGGTTTGTCTATATGTTTTATTAAATATTCAACCAGCGGATATACAACAGGGACTTGCACGGCCTTATATTCGCTTGTTGGGCTTTAATGACATTGGTCAGCAACACTTACACCAGTTGAAGAAGACGACTGATTTACCAATTATCAGTAAGGTTTCCGCTAAAATGGGAGCCGAGACTGGTTTATTGGGTTTGGAAGTCCGCGTCGATCGTTTGCGTGAACAATTTGGCTGGCAGTCGCAAAATTTTGCCAGACAACCGATTTTTTATCATGGAAAGGATGAAGCGCATTGTTAAAATGGTCAGTACAAGCATTACAAAAGCATCGTGAACATCCGCTTGCTTTTGAAGAAACAGTTGATTTAGAAAAACAACTCCACGAAAGAGAAAATGATGTTTTGGCAGCAACGCCGTTTGTCATCAGCGGTCAATTAACCGTTGATCGACGGGCCATCATCGCTGACTTACACGTGGTCGGAGAACTAACCGTTCCATCAACACGGAGTTTGAATCCGGTGGCACTCCCACTTGATTTTACGTTCACTGAAATTTATGTTGATCCAACGGACGAAGAATTATCATGTTTCCCTGATGAGGACATGTTATTCCCATTAGAAGGTGAAATGTTAGACATGCAAGTGGCTGTTGAAGATCACATCTTGTTACACATTCCGAGTCATATTTTGACACCGGAAGAAGAAAATGAAGACGTGATGCCAACGGGCCAAGCTTGGTCAGTTATCTCTGAAGAAGAATACGCAAAGCAACAAGCAGAAGAAGCAGAAGCGCCTAATCCAGAATTAGCTAAGCTCAAAGCATTGTTGGAAGCACAAGAAAACGACGCCGATTAAGATGGGCGTCTTTTTTTGCACTAATTTATAAAATGGACCGGCCCAAATGGGTTAAAATGCTTTTCTTTAGTGAACAATTCTGCTAACATAATCAGAGTAAGTGTATTAAGCAATTTGAGTAGATAATACACCATTAAATTAGAACTTATTAGGAGGCCTTTTACATGAGTCAACCACAAATCGGTGTTATCGGGATGGCAGTTATGGGCAAGAACTTGGCATTGAATATTGAAAGCCGCGGTTATACAGTTGCCATTTATAACCGGACTGGTGCTAAGACAGAAGCTGTGATGCAAGATCATAGCGAAAAGAAATTAGTTGCAAGTTACACAATCGCAGATTTTGTTAAATCATTAGAAAAACCACGTCGGATTATCTTGATGGTTAAAGCTGGTGCCGGTACAGATGCCGTCATCAACGAATTGTTACCTTTATTAGATAAAGGCGACATTTTAATTGATGGTGGGAACACCTTCTTCGGCGATACAATTCGTCGGAATGCCGAATTAGATAAATCAGGTATCAACTTTATTGGTATGGGTGTTTCTGGTGGCGAATTAGGTGCCCTAGAAGGTCCTTCAATGATGCCAGGTGGTCAAAAAGAAGCTTATGACTTAGTTGCCCCTATCTTGGAACAAATGTCAGCTAAAGCTGAAGACGGCCAACCATGTGTCACATACATCGGCCCTAACGGTGCTGGTCACTATGTCAAAATGGTCCACAACGGGATTGAATATGGCGACATGGAATTAATCTCAGAAAGTTATAACTTGTTAAGAAACGTTGTTGGTTTATCTGTAGAAGAAATCGCTGATGTCTTCAAAGAATGGAACCACGGCGAATTAGACAGTTACTTGATGGAAATCACAGCTGACATTTTGACACGTAAAGACGATTTAGGCACAGACAAGCCAATCGTAGACGTTATCTTAGATGCTGCTGGTAACAAAGGAACTGGTAAGTGGAGTTCACAAAGCGCTCTTGAATTAGGTGTGCCACAATCATTGATTACAGAATCAGTCTATGCACGTTATATCTCAGCAATGAAGGACGAACGTGTTGCTGCAAGCAAGATTTTACCTGCTCCAACAGTTGCTAAGTTAACTGAAGATAAGAAAGAATTGATCGAAAAAATTCGTCAAGCACTTTACTTCAGTAAGATCATGAGTTACGCACAAGGTTTCGAACAAATGCGTGTGGCTTCAGATCAATATGACTGGTCATTAAACTACGGCGAAATCGCTAAAATTTGGCGTGCTGGCTGTATCATTCGTGCCCGTTTCTTACAAAAGATTACGGATGCCTTTGATAAGAAAGCTGACTTAAATAACTTATTATTGGATGATTACTTCTTAGATATTACTAAGAACTATCAAGGTGCTGTTCGGGATGTTGCTGCATTGGCAATCCAACAAGGTGTGCCTGCTCCTGGTTTAACAGCTGCTATCACATACTTTGATTCATATCGTTCAGAAGTATTGCCTGCTAACTTAATCCAAGCACAACGCGATTACTTTGGTGCCCATACTTACGAACGGACAGACCGTGAAGGCATCTTCCATTACACATGGTACAAAGAACAATAATTTTTAATCGAATCTAAAGAATCCAGACGAAAGCCTCATTTTCGTCTGGATTTTTTTGAGGCGTTACCAACTGCGCTATTGTGGTGCTTAAATAATTATCCGTACGTGCTTTGTGGAGAGATTTGTTAGTTATTTATGAGGAACTATGCTAAAATGAATGAGTAAGTGGCTACTACTGACGAGTTGATTCTTAGAGAATTCTTATCTACGAAGAACGTTCAGCGTGGACATTAAATTTCTTTTTTTAGGGAGTGACTAAATGAGTCGCATATTAATTATTGAAGATGAGAAAAATTTAGCCCGGTTTGTTGAGCTTGAATTAAAGCACGAAGGCTATGAGACCGAAGTACATTTCAATGGGCGTACTGGTTTAGAAGCTGCTTTAAACGAAGACTGGGATTCAATTTTATTGGATCTAATGTTACCTGAATTAAACGGGTTAGAAGTTTGCCGACGGGTTCGACAAGTTAAAAACACACCGATTATCATGATGACAGCGCGCGATTCCGTTATTGATCGGGTATCAGGGCTTGATCATGGTGCCGACGATTATATCGTTAAACCATTTGCGATTGAAGAACTTTTGGCTCGTCTACGCGCCTTGTTACGCCGGATCGATATTGAAGGCGAACATAATGCTGCCAAACAAACGACGGTGACTTATCGCGATTTAACGGTCGAGAAGGAAAACCGTATCGTTCGTCGTGGCGATGATATTATTGAATTAACGAAACGTGAATACGAATTACTATTAACCTTAATGGAAAACGTCAACGTGGTCTTAGCACGGGATGTCTTGTTAAGCAAGGTCTGGGGTTATGATTCCGATGTTGAAACGAACGTGGTCGATGTTTATATTCGTTATTTACGGAATAAAATCGATCGAACGGGCGAACAAAGCTATATTCAAACCGTTCGGGGAACTGGATATGTGATGCGCTCGTGATAACAAATGACTTAGAAACACCCAGTGAAAATAACAATAAGGGTCGTAAAATATCGTTAAAGGTGAAATGGGCAGCTGCAGTTGGGTTGGCCATTTTTATCACCTTTGCGATTTTTTCAATTGTGATTTTCAGTAGTATTTCGAACATTTTATTGCATAAGGAAGTTGATAATGTTCATGATACGGTCAGTGTCATTCAGCAACGATTGGCCCGCCCGGAAAAAGCGTTGACCGCGGACTTTGTTACGAGTCAACTCGACCCAGCGCCAAGACAATCAAAAGCAATCTATCAAGATTCCGTCTTAATGCGCTTAGCGCAACAAGATACGACGGTTAAAGTTTATGATCAAAATCGGCAAGGGTTATTTGCCTCGCGTGGTCGGGCTACGTCTTTTCCAAAGCAAGATACCGATGTGTTAAAGCGGGAGCATATCTTTGGGAAGATTCATTTGATTGGGATTCGTCCCATCAAGGCGGCCAATACGAACCGTACTATTGGATATGTTGAGGTTACCAATAACTTGCGTGATTATAATCATGCGATGCTGGAATTACGGATTGTTTTAGTGGTCGTTGTGTTATTTGCAATGTTGTTTAGTGCTGTGATTGGCTACTTATTAGCGAACCGGTTCTTGCGGCCGATTGAAGCGATGAAGCAGACAATTGAAGCGATTAACGTTGAACCGAATTCGGATGCCCGCATTCCAGAGACGGGTCGTAGCCAAGACGAACTCTCGGACTTAGTCGTGGCTTTTAACGAAATGTTAAACCGAATTCAGCATTACTTTGAACAACAAGACCAATTTGTGAGTGATGTCTCGCATGAATTACGGACACCGGTTGCGATCATTGAAGGCCACCTTCAATTGTTGAATCGGTGGGGTAAAGATGATCCGGAAGTTTTATCGGAATCTCTGGCAGCTTCACTGCAAGAAATTTTACGAATGAAGAACTTGATTCAAGAAATGTTAGATTTAACGCGTGCTGATCAGGCAGTCACACAAGGCACAACGGAAGTAACAGATGTCGGGAAAGTCGTTTTACAAAATTATCATAATTTTGAGATGCTGTATCCTGAGTTTACGTTTATTTTGGATGATGACCTGCATGGTCAAGCCTTGGTTAATATCAACCGCAATCACCTTGAGCAAATCATGATTATCCTACTAGATAATGCGATTAAATACTCAACGACTCGTAAGGAAATTCATATTGCCGTGGCCAACGATGAGCGTTATGCACAAGTCGCCGTCCAAGATTTTGGCGAAGGGATTTCGGAAGAAGATAAGAAGAAAGTCTTCCACCGTTTCTACCGGGTTGATAAGGCTCGGAGTCGGGAAAAAGGCGGTAATGGTCTAGGCTTAGCCATCGCTCAACAATTAGTTGAAGGCTACGATGGTAATGTCTCACTTGAAAGTAGTGTCGGACATGGTTCGGTCTTCCGGATTGAATTACCACTCGTTAGAGAAACAAAGACTACATCAGAAGATGATAATTAAAAAAGAGAGTGTGCCATAAGTCGGGTATGTCCTGAGGATTAACACAGAATGGCGAATGATTGCTGCAAGCAGTCGTTTGACATTCAGGGTTAACCGGAAGGATATGACTTATAGAACACGTTTATACCATTAATATTTGGATATCGAAAAAGAGGCACAGACAAAATCATTTTGTCTGTGCCTCTTTTAGTATTTCTAATTATGCTTGTGGTTTGTGTCGTTGTTTGCCTGAGTTACGTTTGCCTGTTTCAGAAGGCGTCGTTGCCTTATTGGTGTGCGTTGATTCTGGTGTCACAGGTGTTTCAGTTGCTTTAGCAGCTGCTTTTTTAGTGAACATGTCTTTTGTGACGACTGTGACGATTGGCTTTTCTTTGATTTCTTGATCAATGCGTTTCTTAACACGTGGCATGATGATGAAGGTTGTGATCATTTGTTGAATAATCATGATCATCCCGCCGGCAAGGAAGTAAAGTGCTAACCCAGCTGGTGCGAATAACGAAATGAAGAATGTAATCGCAGGACTCATGAGGACGGTTGTTTGCATTTGTTTCTTTTGTTCAGCGGGCATCCCAACAAGTGAGAGGGCGCTTTGACCAACGTAAAAGAGGGTCGCGATAATCGTGATAATGATATTGGGTTGACCTAAACCAATCCCAAAGAAGTGACTACTTGAAATTTCTGGTGAGTATTGAATGGCTTGGTACAAACCAGAGAAGATTGGTAATTGAATTAATAAAGTTAAGCAACCAAGGCTAGGCATCATACTTGAATCGTTTTCCTTATAAACCTTCATCATTAATTGGCTTAATTCGGCTTTTTCTTCAGGTGTTGTCGCAACCTTTTGTTGTGCTTGTACGATATCTAATTGTGGTTTCAAACGACGCGTTTTTTCTTGTTGCGCAGTCATTTTGTTTGATTGATTAAGCATTAATGGGAGTAAAATCATCCGCACAACGAAGGTGATGATGATGATTGCCCAGCCGTAACCATTGATTCCGCCGAAGAAATCAGCGATCCGTTCCATAATATGTTGTAATGGGACGGCGATGTATTTGTACGATGAGCCATAGATGAAGCCGGTTGGGACTTTAGGATGGCTACTCATTTTTTGTGGCATACAGCCGGATAGAAATAATGTAACGGTCATTGCTAGCATCGCAAGTGTTGCGAAGCGTTTTGAATTTTTCATAAATTTAGCCCTTTCAAGATAAGTTTCAATAAGTGTAACTATACTGTAAGGGGCTACGTTTTTCAACCGACAACTGAAAATTTATGACACGCTGACACATCTTTCAGGGGTGTTTGGATAACACGATCAACGCGACCACTGGGTGTCGGTGACGCTTTAACGGCACCAATGAATTGTTCCAAAATGGCATCGGGGCCCATTGCAATAATTTTGACAGAGCCATCGGGTTGATTGGCAACCGTGCCAGTAATCCCTAGTCGATCAGCGACCAGTTTAGTCATCCACCGGAAGCCAACCCCTTGAACGCGACCAAAAACGTCTAATTGGACTGCTTTTTGCATATTAATCACCTCCAGTCTATTGTAATCGCTTGGCGATGATTTGGCGATTAAAAAGCAAGACGAGGGTTTCATAGAATTTACAGCCCAAGTCGCGTATAATAGAAACTACTAAATAGACTGGAGCACAACATGGAATACATTCAATCGAACCAAAATACTAAGATTAAAGCGGCTAAGAAATTAACCGTCAAGAAAAACCAACGTAAAGAAAATACTTATTTATTAGAAGGCTGGCATTTAGTGCAAGAAGCTATCCAAAATAAAGCAGTGATTCGCCAAGTCTTTGCCACAGAAAAATATGTCGACGAACGCGCCTTACGTGGTTTATACGATGATACTTTTGAAATCGCACCTGAAGTGGCCCAACATCTTAGCGAAACAAAAGCGCCACAAGGGATTTTTGCCGTTGTTGAAATGTCAGAAACACCAATGCCCGAAAAATTAACGGGTCGTTACTTATTATTAGACGCCGTTCAAGATCCTGGTAATATCGGCACGATGATTCGGACAGCAGATGCTGCTGGCTTTGCCGGCGTCGTTTTAGGGAATGGTAGTGTTGATCTATACAATCCAAAATTGTTGCGTTCAATGCAAGGCAGTCACTTCCATTTACCAATCTATCAAGGCAACTTAATGGATTGGATGAAGAAATTCAATTCACAAGACGTACCAGTTTACGGGACAGAATTAAACCCAGAAGCCATCAGTTATCAAGATGTGCCTAAGGCAGCTGACATGGCTTTGATCTTAGGCAATGAAGGCAATGGTGTTGCAAAAGACGTCTTAGCTGCCACAACACAAAACCTTTATATTCCAATTCCTGGGAATGCAGAATCATTGAACGTCGCAGTTGCTGCTGGGATTTTAATGTTTAAATTAATCGAAGGCTAATTCTTAAGTTTTCTTAATGAAGCGTTTTTTTTGGAGCGAATGACTTCTTTTTTGGTCAAAAAGCTGTTATTCTTGTGGCAGAATTTGAATTTAAATCAGTCAGGAGTCTTTGAATGAACGCAACAGCTAAGTGGTATCAAGATGCAGATTATATGGCATTGATTGCCGATTTGTTAGAAAAAGAAGAAGTTCAAAAGTTAGCAAATTACACACAGCATCATCATTCAGATCGTTTAGAACATTCACTCAGTGTTTCTTATCGAAGCTACGAGATTGCCAAGAAATGGCATCTTAACGTCCGCTCAGTTGCCCGCGCAGGCTTATTACATGATTTGTTCTACTACGACTGGCGTGATACGAAGTTCGATCTTGGGACCCACGCTTATGTGCACCCACGGATTGCACTGCGAAATGCTGAGAAACTAACCGAATTGTCACCAATGGAAAAAGATATTATTGTCAAACATATGTGGGGGGCGACTGTTAGCCATCCAAAATATCGTGAGAGTTATATTGTTTCCTTGGTCGATGACTATTGTGCGGTGACTGAATTTTGTTCACCACTTTGGACGAAATTCAAACAAAAAGTGCGCCGTCAATCAGCTGCCACACAAACCAACAAATAAAAGATGCGCCAATCCTCAAGGTTGCTTTTTGCAACCTTTTTGAGTACACTTATTAATAATAAGTGTGAGGTGAGTAATGATGAGTATTGTAAAAGAAAATGCTATTTCTGACTGTCAAGAGACCTTCCAACTCTGTCCTAAATTTGAAAAAACATTCTCAATTTTAGGCAAGAAATGGAATGGTCTGATCATTGATGTATTATTAGAAGGGGGCGCACAGCGCTTCAAGCATTTGGTTCATAGTGTGCCCAAGTGCAGTGATCGCGTGTTAGTTGAACGCTTGAAGGAATTAGAACAAGCGGGAATCGTTGCTCGAATAACGAGTGCTGATTCATCGTTGATCGAATATCAACTAACTGAAAAAGGCGAATCGCTAGCACCTGTTATGGATGCCGTTCATAATTGGTCTGACCAATGGTGCGATACGAACGACTAGTTGCTTAATCATTGAATTTACGCTAAAATAAAGTTTATAGACAAAGATGAAAAAGAGTAACCTAACAACCAACTTTCAGGGAGAATAATCATAGACTGCAAGTTATTCAGTTGAGTTTAGGTGAAGTTCACTTTCAGAGTTGACCGTTGAGTCCGGTATTGCCCGTTACGCAAACTTGAGTGTATGACTAGGTCATAAACTAGGGTGGTACCGCGAAGCTTCGTCCCTTTTGAGGACGAGGCTTTTTTTGTTGGCAAAAATAAGGAGGAAATCAAATGTCATTGAAGGAACAGTTGGAACGCTTGCAACAAAAGAGTTTGCAAGATATCCAAAAAGTTGTTGATTTAGATGCATTGAATCAGATTCGAGTAGAAGTGCTCGGTAAGAAGGGGCCCATTACGGAAGTTTTACGTGGTATGCGGGACTTAAGTAATGAAGAACGGCCTAAAGTAGGGGCTTTTGCAAACGAAATTAAGGGCGATTTGGCCCAAGCGATTGAAGCGCGCAAAGCAGAATTAGAAGCTAAAAAAGAAGCCGCTCAATTAGCGCACGAAACAATTGACGTCACCTTACCAGGTCAACCCGTTAAAAAGGGCACACCGCACGTTTTAACCCAAGTGATTGATGATCTAGAAGATTTATTCATCGGGATGGGCTACCAAGTTGTTGCCGGTTTTGAAGTGGAAGATGAAAAACATAACTTTGAAATGTTAAACATGCCTGCTGATCACCCAGCTCGTGATATGCAAGATACGTTCTACATTACCAAGGATACGTTGATGCGGACCCATATGTCACCTAATGAAGCACGCGATCTTGAAAGCCATGACTTTGCTAACGGCCCAATTAAGATGATTAGCCCAGGTCGTGTTTACCGGCGTGATACAGATGACGCCACGCATTCACATCAGTTCTACCAAATGGAAGGTCAAGTGATCGATAAGAACATTACGATGGCTGACTTAAAAGGGACCCTAGAATACACAATCCACCACATTTTTGGTGAAGATCGTAATCTACGTTTCCGGCCAAGTTACTTCCCATTCACGGAACCTTCTGTTGAAGTGGATATCTCATGTTTCCGTTGTAATGGCGAAGGCTGCAGTGTCTGCAAACAAACTGGCTGGATTGAAGTTTTAGGTGCTGGGATGACGCATCCAAACGTTTTAAAAGCCGGTGGTGTTGATCCAGAAGTTTATGGTGGTTTTGCCTTTGGGCTTGGGATCGATCGTTTTGCAATGTTGAAATATGGTGTGGATGATATTCGGAACTTCTATTTAAACGATGTCCGATTCTTAAATCAATTCACACAGGAGGTTTAAGCAATGAAAGTATCTTATAACTGGTTAAAAGACTATTTAGATTTAACAACTGCGCCAGAAGCACTTGCAGAAAAAATTACCCGGACAGGGATTGAAGTCGCAGACGTTGCACAAATGAGTGCTGGCTTGAAAAAAATTGTTGTGGGACACGTTTTAAGTTGCGAACCACATCCTGATTCAGATCATTTACATGTTTGTGAAGTTGATGTTGGTGAAGAAGAACCTTTCCAAATTGTCTGTGGTGCCCCTAATGTGGCCGCTGGTCAATATGTGATTGTCGCTTTACCTAACTCACGAATCGCAGATAATGTGAAGATTAAAAAAGGCAAGATGCGTGGCGTTGTTTCAATGGGCATGATCTGTGGCCTACAAGAAATCGGTTTTGCCGATAGCGTTGTACCTAAAGAATATGTTGATGGCATCTTTGTTTTCCCAGAAGCAATTACACCTGGTACTGAAGTTTATGAAGCACTTGGGATGACTGATTACATTATCGATCTTGATTTAACAGCTAACCGGGCCGATGCACTTGGAATTCACGGTGTGGCTCATGAAGTGGCAGCGATTGAATCATTGACACCTCATTTTGAAGACGTAGCTGTTTCAGAAAGTGATGTTCAAACAAAAGATCAAGTGAGTGCTCAAGTAGTTGATGACCAATTAGCCCCAAGTTATCACTTGCGCATGTTACAAAACGTGACGGTCCAACCAAGTCCATTGTGGTTACAAACACGGCTTTGGAATGCTGGTATTCGCCCCATCAATAACCTTGTTGATGTGACGAACTACATGATGTTAACGTACGGTCAACCTTTACACGCTTTTGATGCCGATACTTTAACTGGCGATCACAAACAAATTGAAGTTCGTTTAGCTAAAACAGGTGAAAAATTAACGACTCTTGATGAAGCAGAACATGATTTAACCAATGAAGATATTGTCATCACAGATGGCAACCAACCAATCGCATTAGCTGGTGTTATGGGTGGTTTCAATTCAGAAATTACGACTAATACTAAAAACGTAATTATCGAAGCTGCTATTTTTGCCCCAACGGCTGTTCGGAAAACGGCGCAACGCCATAACTTACGTTCAGATGCCTCATCACGTTTTGAAAAAGGCGTGAATGTTGCTGATGTTCAAGTGGCTTTAGATGCCGCCGCAGTCATGATGGCTGAATTAGGCGCTGGTCAAGTGACTGCTGGGGTCGTGAGCCCAACAAACTTGGCACCACAACCTAAAGTGATTCAAATCGATTCAGCACGGGTCAACCGTGTATTAGGCACTGACATGAGTGTTCAAACGATGATTGATTTACTTGAACGTTTTGGTTTTGAAGTGGCTAACAGCGCTGACCAATTGACGGTGACAATTCCTGCCCGTCGTTGGGATATTGAAATCCAAGCAGACGTGATTGAAGAAATCGCTCGTTTATACGGTTACGATAATTTACCAAGTACATTACCAACTGGTGACATGACAACTGGTGCTTTGACAACCGAACAAAAGGCGCTTCGCCGAACACGTCATACGCTTGAAGGTGCTGGGTTAACACAAGCAATTAGCTATGCTTTGACGACTGAAGAAAAAGCGGGGCAATTTGCTTTAGCTGCCAAACAAACGGCAACCGTTCTTGATTGGCCAATGACCCAAGATCATGCTTATTTACGAATGAATCTTGTCACTGGTTTACTCGATGATGCTGCCTACAACGTCGCACGGAAACAAACAGACTTAGCATTGTACGAACAAGGCCGGGTCTTTTTACACCATGCAGGTCAAGATCGCCCAAGCGAAGTCGAATACGTTGCTGGTTTAATGAGCGGTAATCGTCAAGTGAAATCATGGCAAGAAACGGCAGCACCAGTTGATTTCTATACAATCAAAGGTGTTGTTGATACCTTGATGGCTAGCTATAACTTGCAAGAAGCAGTAGCTTACCAAGCAACAGATGCTTATCCAGAAATGCATCCGGGTCGGACTGCCGCTATTTATGTCGGTGAAACATTCATCGGAATTGTGGGTCAAATCCATCCTAAAATTGCGAAAGCCACACATTTAAAAGAAACTTATATTTTTGAATTAGACTTGGCTAAAATCTTAGAATTACAACGTCAAACAATTATTGCCAAACCAGCACCTAAGTTCCCAGAAGTGACACGGGATATTGCCTTACAAGTGCCTGAAGCAGTTACGAATGCTGAATTGGTCAACGCAATCAAGGAAAAAGGCGGCCGTTATCTTGTTTCAGTATCATTATTCGACGTTTATGCGGGCAGTCATATCGAAGCTGGCGAGAAGTCAATGGCTTATACATTGACATATCTCAATGAAGACGCTACTTTAACAGAAGAAGAAGTTAACGCGGCCTTTGAAAAAGTTGTGGCGCACTTAGTGGCAACTTTCCAAGCGAAAGTCCGTTAATCTACGAATCTTTAATGCAATTTTTAAATAATTTGGTATAATGTTTTAAGGATTGTATTTAAAAGAGCAATTAGGAGGTCATCCTTTGAAGAATGCTGATCAAAAGGAGCCAGTTGATCAAAAAACGGCTGAAGAACGGCAATATGCTGAACGACGGGCTGAAAAAAAAGCAGCTAATAAAATTGTCTATTGGATTATTAGTATCCTGATAGCCTTAGTCATCATTATTGGTTTTATGGGGTATCGCTTTGTCCAATCATCGTTGAAACCTTATAACACAAATGCTAAACAAGAAATTACGGTTCAGATTCCTAACGGATCAACCAACAAGGAAATTGCCGCTATCTTACAAGATAAGCGACTCATTCGGAATGCATCTGTCTTTAACTATTACGTGAAGACACATAACTTTACCGATTTCCAAGCTGGTTATCACGTTTTGAAACAATCAATGAGCTTAGATAAGATTATTGCCAACCTTCAAAAAGAAGGGACGCCAACCCGTCCTCGCGATTCGAAGGGTAAGGTCTTAGTCAAAGAAGGGGTTACCCTTGAACAGATTGCAACCGCAGTCGGCAAGGAAACAAAATTCTCGAAAGCTGCCTTCATGAAGCAAGTTCAGGATAAGAAATTCTTGGCAAGCCTTGAGAAGAAATACCCACAACTCTTGTCATCAACGATGGCTAAGAAGGATGTTCGTTATCACTTAGAAGGTTATCTCTTCCCAGCAACGTATGAAGTCTATAAAGACAGCACGTTGAAAGAATTGATTACCGAAATGGTGAAAACAACTGATCAAAACTTACAACCATACTATGCAACAATGAAGAATAAGAAATTATCTGTTCAACAAACATTAACATTGGCCTCATTAGTTGAACGTGAAGGGGTAACTGCAAGCGATCGTCAAAAGATTGCTGGTGTCTTCTTTAACCGTTTAGATATTGATATGCCAATTCAATCAGATATTTCTGTTATGTACGCATTGAATACGCATAAGACACATCTCTATAATAAAGATACTAAAGTCGACTCACCTTATAACCTCTATGTTCATTCAGGTTACGGGCCAGGACCATTTAACTCGCCAAGTTTACAATCTGTAACGGCGGTCTTAAACCCAGCTGATCGTGATCAAGGTTATCTCTACTTTGTGGCTAACTTGAAGACGGGTAAGGTTTATTACTCGAAGACTTTCGAGCAACATACAGACACAACGAGCTCGATCGAAGATTAGTAATGTATCATAGAAGTCGACCTCAAGCGGGGTCGACTTCTGTCTGTCCAAAAAGAAGTTGAGAAAAAAGGAGCGTCTAATGACGAGTCAAAAAAAAGCACCCATAATTATCGGCGTAACTGGTGGTTCAGGTAGTGGCAAAACCACTGTTAGCCAGGCAATCGCACAAAAATTTGCAAACCATTCGGTGATGTTATTACCACAGGATGCGTATTATAAACATCAAGATGGTTCGTTTGAAGAACGCCAAGAAACCAACTATGATCATCCAGATGCGTTTGATACTGATTTATTGATTGAACAAGCAACCATGTTGAAAAATCATCAATCAATTGAACAACCTGTTTATGATTATAAAATCCATAACCGGACAGATGAAGTTGTCCATGTGGAACCACAAGATGTCATTATCTTGGAAGGAATCTTGGTATTAGCGGATGCCCGGTTACGTGATTTGATGGACATCAAAGTTTACGTTGATACGGATGATGATATTCGTTTATTAAGACGGATGAGTCGTGATATGGAGAGTCGGGGACGTTCATTTGATGATATTGTGATGCAATATCTCAAGACAGTTAAACCCATGTTCCACGAATTTATTGAACCAACAAAACGGTATGCAGATTTAATCGTGCCCGAAGGTGGTAACAACAGGGTGGCGATTGATCTCTTAGTAACGAAAATTCAATCTATTCTAAATATGAATGACTAATAATTAAACGAGGTGACTACAATGGCACAAAAAAAATTCCCAATGACTGCAGAAGGTAAAGAAAACCTAGCTAAAGAACTTGAAAACTTAAAAATGGTTAAACGACCAGAAGTAATCGATCGGATTAAGATTGCACGTAGTTTCGGTGATTTATCAGAGAACTCTGAATACGAATCTGCTAAAGATGAACAAAGCTCACTTGAAACACGAATCGTTGAAGTTGAAAACATGCTTCGTTTTGCGGAAGTGATTGATGTTGACAATATTGCTGTTGACGAAATTGCTGTTGGTAAAACAGTCAGCTTCACAGATGATGAAGACGGCGAAGAAGAAACTTATCAAATCGTTGGTGCTGCAGAATCTGACCCATTTAACGGTAAGATTTCAAATGACTCACCAATTGCCCAAGCATTAGTTGGCAAACACGTTGGTGACAAAGTCGTAGTTCAAACACCAGGCGGCGACATGCACGTAACCATTACGGAAGTTAAATAGAGTGCGTCATTAAGCGGGTGCAACCTGAGGATTAGCCTAATAGGGTGAATAAGCGACGATAGTCAATTATTTGACCTATGTAGCTAACCGGAAGGTTGTGCTTAATGAAAGCACGTTTCAAAAATAGCCTACTAACTAAAAGAGCCGGGACAAAGTCAATTTGTCCCGGCTCTTTTTTAGTTGAACTTTTATAGTCTGAACGTATTTTTGTCAGCAGTTATTCACCGAGCTGTGCTAATGCTCAAAAGTTAACCACTGACAACGCACTCTTTTACGTTAATCAGCCCCTAGACTGATTGGCGTTTA
Source organism: Latilactobacillus parasakei (assembly GCF_049674265.1). Lineage (NCBI taxonomy): Bacteria > Bacillati > Bacillota > Bacilli > Lactobacillales > Lactobacillaceae > Latilactobacillus > Latilactobacillus parasakei. The sequence continues at coordinate 2,143,210 of NZ_CP186861.1, forward strand.
ATGATTAAGCTTGTATAATGATTTTAAAGAGTTGAGAGGAGACCAAATTATGCCGTTTTTCTGGCGGATTTTTTTAATCGTAGAAGCAATCATTTTTGGCACCTTTATTTGGCAGATTATTACGTATCCGCCTTATTTAGTCTATATTATTATCGGGATTCTCGGATTAGTCTGGGCTAATAAACGCCGAATGGCTAATAAGCGGGGCTTTTGGACGATGTTTCTAACGATGATGAGTAGTGTGGCGGTTGCAGTGCCATTATTGATTAATTTTTCATTATGGTTGATGTTGATTGTCGCAGTTGTTTTTATGGCAATCAACCATAGTCATGCAAGTCATTTTAACAACCGTAATTTAAACAATTTATTTGAAAATGCACCATGGCGCAAAAAGAATTTCATACCGATTAATACGACTGCCCCTAAGCCAAAACAAGCGACCGTGACCCGGCATAATTGGTTTGGTCATCAGACGATTGGGACGAATATTTTTGAATGGGACGATATTAACTTTGCCGTCTTAGCCGGTGATACAATTATTGATTTGGGCAGTACGATTTTGCCTAAGGATGATAATCATATTGTTATTCGTAAAGGGTTTGGTAAAACGCGGATTTTAGTCCCAGTGGGCACCGGGATTTATTTAGACCATTCTGCGATGTTAGGAACTGTCACAATTGATGAACAACAATATCACTTGAAAAATGAGTCACTTCAGTTGTATAGTACCAATTATGATGAAGAAAGTCGCCATCTGAAAATTATCACGAATGTCGTGATTGGCGATCTTGAGGTGATTCTAGTATGAGTAAACTCGCGCGCAGTTTTGTGTTTATTAGTACCGGATTGTTGACGCTTCTGTTTTCAGTGGCGTTATTTTTTGCGTATTTCTATAGTATTCAACAAGATCAATGGTTATTGAGCCTAGCGACGGTTCGCTTTTTCTATGTACCGTTAATTGCCTATATTATTGTGGCAGCGTTAATTGTAGCGACGGTTGTGACGAGTATTTTTTATCTCGTTTTACGTCAACAGGTCTCACATACGGAGAGCCAATTGCAATATTTAGTTTCCGGACAGTACGAATCACCGGTTTTTAAACAAATAAATGCCGATAATGGTAATTTTTCGATGACAATCGAACAAACTGTTGAACAATTACGGCAAAAAATGATACGCTTACAACGAGACATTCAAAGTTATAGTGATCGGCCACCGGTGATTGCGGGTGAGACAAAAGAAGAAATTTTGGCCCAAGAGCGGCACCGTCTAGCTCGCGAGTTGCATGATTCCGTTAGTCAGCAGTTATTTGCGGCGACGATGATGTTATCGGCGTTAAGCGAAGTGGCCCAAAAACAAGCGGATAATCCGCAGCTGTTACAATCGCTAACGACGGTTGAACGGGTCTTGAACGATGCACAATCAGAGATGCGAGCATTGTTGTTACATCTACGGCCAGTGACGTTGGAAGGTAAGAGTTTACGCGATGGGATTATTCAGTTATTGAATGAATTGAAGACTAAAATTGCGGTGGAAATTACTTGGGATATTGATAATGTCACCCTACCAAGTGGGATTGAGGACAATCTGTTTAGAATCGTCCAAGAATTATTATCAAATACTTTGCGGCATGCGAAGGCTCAAGAAATTGAAGTCTATTTGAAAAAAATCGGCCAGAGCGTCTTATTGAAAGTCATGGACGATGGCCAAGGATTTGATCCAAAGGTCGCGCAAAAAGCTGGGAGTTACGGTTTAAATAACATTACAGAACGCGCCCAATCGGTGGGCGGAACGGCTAAGATTATTAGTTTGCCCAACCAAGGCACAAGCGTTGAAATTAGAGTACCACTTTTGAAGGAGCGAAATTAAAGTGATAAAAGTATTGATTGTAGATGACCACGAGATGGTTCGATTGGGGATTTCAACTTATTTAGGGGTGCAAGACGATTTAGAAGTAGTCGATCAAGCGGTTAATGGCCGTGAAGGTGTCGAAAAAGCATTGGCGCTACGGCCAGATGCGATTTTAATGGATCTCGTCATGCCAGAAATGGATGGGATTGAAGCCACTAAGACGATTCTAAAGGCTTGGCCCCAAGCCAAGATTATTATTCTAACTAGTTTTATTGATGACGAAAAAGTCTACCCAGCAATCGAAGCTGGTGCGGCAAGTTACATATTAAAAACGTCGACGGCCGAGGAAATTGCCAACACGATTCGGAAAACAACTGCTGGTCAATCGGTTTTAGAACCTGAAGTCACTAACAAGATGATGAATCGCATGACGCATCAAGCAGAAACAAAGTTATACGAAGATTTAACGAACCGTGAACGAGAAGTCCTAGGTTTGATTGCCAAGGGTCGCAGTAATCAAGAAATTGCGGATGAATTATTCATCACGCTTAAAACGGTTAAGACGCATGTTTCCAACATTTTAGCGAAGTTACAAGTTGACGATCGGACGCAGGCCGCAATTTATGCCATCAAGCATCAATTAGCGGATTAATTTAAAAATTTGGGAGGTTATGATGATGCAAATTACAGTTACAGATGCAGCAAGTCATTGGTTTCAAGAGGAACTCGCTTTAAAACCAGGAGAAGCAGTGCGCTTTTTCGGTAAGGTTTACGGTCAAACGGCTGTTCATGACGGCTTTTCATTAGGAATGGAACGGGCTGAAGTCAGTCAACCGATTGGTCAAGTTGAAAAAGACGGGATTACTTATTTCGCCAGTGATTCGGATGCTTGGTTTTTTGCTGACTATGACCTAGCAATTGATTATGACGCGCAATTAGACGAACCGAAATATGCTTTCCCCAAACATTGAGAATTGATGTTAAAAAAGACCTGAGACAAAATTATTTTTGTCCTAGGTCTTTTTTTATGCTTAGAGCAAATAAATATTATGATGACGCTGGATATGTTAAGTTGGAAGTAGACTTTATGAGAGGATGAGGACATTGTATCTAGCCATTAAGGAAATGAAGCATGCTAAATTGCGGTATTCATTAATTATTTTTACGCTTTTTTTGATTGCCTATTTAATTTATTTTTTAACGGGCTTGGCGTATGGGTTGGCCAACAATAACCGGTCAGCAATTGATCATTGGGACGCCAATCGAATCGTGATTAGTCAGTATGCGAATAAAAATTTGGCGGCTTCCGAGTTACAAACGGGATCACTGCCAACGATTAAAGGGGACCAACAAGATCGCGCCTATTTAGGCCAGATGATGGGGGTTGTTAGTGGTTCGCAAATCGAAAAACAAAATACGAGTGTTTTTGGCATTGATTTCGATGCTTTTCTAAAACCGACATTAACGAAGGGCCGCTTACCAAAAGCGACCCGCGAAGTGGCTGTCGATGATAGTCTCCAAGGGATTAAGCTCAATCAGGAGATTAAATTAAACGGGCGTTCTGAAAAATATAAGGTAGTTGGGTTAACAAACGATCACCGGTATAACACGCAACCGGTCACGTATTTGAGCTTAAAGGCTTTTCGTCAGATGCGCTATGGTCCAGCGGCTAGCGATCAGATTAATGCCGTCGTTTTAAGAGACGGCGCCTCTATTAAAAAGGACGACCAATTAACCAACCTAACGATTAAACAGTTAATCGATAATATTCCGGGCTATGGGCCACAAGTGAAAACCTTCGCGCTGATGATTGGTGCTTTATTAATTATTGTTGCCTTCATTGTGGGGATTTTTATGTATATTATCACTATTGAAAAAACGACGGTTTATGGTGTCATGCGAACCCAAGGGATATCGGGTGGTCAATTAGTGGCCAGTTTGATGTGGCAATCACTCTTCTTGGGCTTAATTGGCGTAGGTGCGGGTCTCATTGGTAATATATTAACAACCTTGGTATTACCAGTCAGTGTGCCGTATGCGAATAATAGTTTATTAATCGGTGCCTTTTCAGCGGTGCTATTGCTGATGACGGTGGTCGGCGCACTATTTTCAATTTGGCGGATTCTAAAAATTGATCCGCTAGATGCGATTGGAGGGGCTTAATATGAGTTTAATGCGCTTAGAACAGATTACTAAACGATTTGGTAGTGGTGATCAGCAGACGACCGCCCTTAAGCAAATCGATTTAACGATTGAAAAAGGGCAATTTATTGGTTTAACGGGGCCCTCTGGTTCAGGGAAAACCACCTTGCTAACGATTATGGGCAGCTTGCAAAGTCCTAGTGATGGGCAGCTCTATTTTAAGGATCAAGAAATAGGACACTTAACGGAAAAGGAACGGTCAGCTTTGCGGTTTAACGATTTTGGCTTTATCTTGCAAAGTTCAAACCTCGTTTCCTTTTTAACGGTCAGTGAACAATTTGAATTAGTTGATCGACTCCGGAAAACGCCGAGTCCGAATAAGACAGACGACCTTTTGAAGGAACTAGGGGTATTGGACCAACGCCGTCAGTATCCGGCTAGCCTATCAGGTGGGCAGCGCCAACGCGTTGCGATTGCCCGAGCACTTTATGGGCAACCAGCGTTAATTTTTGCTGATGAACCGACTGCCAGCTTGGATAGCAAACGTGCCATTCAGGTTGCTGAGCAGTTATCGGCGATTACTAAAAAAACGGGTCAGACGATTGTAATGGTTTCGCACGATGAACGCGTTTTAGCCTATACGGATCAAGTTTACATCATGCGTGATGGTCAATTGACTGATAAATGATAATCATAAACTTTGACGAATGGTTGAGTAATTCGTTACCATGAAGATATACTAATCAGTAAGGAGTGTTTTAAATGACAAATAAAGAGAAGTTAGATGGCATGAAAGATCAAGTTACTGGTAAAGTTCAAGAAACAGCCGGTAAAGTAACAGGCGACAAAGAAACAGAAGCAAAGGGTAATGCCAAGGGTATGATGGGCAAGGCCAAGGAAAAATTAGCGGAAGCTAAGGACAAAGTCGCTGAAAAGACAAATGAAGTCATCGATGATGTCAAAGAAAAAATGGATAAATAAGTCTAACTAAAAAGTGATTCTACGCATCCGTTATGGACGAGTAGAATCACTTTTTTAATGTTCAGTATTGATTTTAACGACCACGCGACCAGCTTGTTTAGTGGGGGTGCTCAGTTCAGTTGCGAGTTCTGAAAATGCGATATTACGAATTAGTGGCCAGGTTTGCGGTTTGAAGTTAGTAGCTAACAACTGCCAAATTTCTTTGCGATCCTTCCGGGGATAATTGACTGAATCGATGCCAACCAGTGTTACCCCTCGTAAAATGAAGGGGAAGACCGTTGTTGCGAGCTTAAAGCCTGCAGCGTTACCACAAGCTGCGACTAAACCATCTTGAGCCATATAAGGGAGAATGTGTGCTAAGACATCACCGCCAAGTGTGTCGACTACACCAGTATAGGATTGATGAGCCAATGGTTTGAGCGGAGCGTTTAAGAGATCATCAGTTGCAATGACATGTTTGGCACCCAGTTGGGTTAAGTAATCTGCTTGGCTGAGATCGCGAGTCGTCGCTGTGATGTTGGTGAAACCAAGTTGTGCTAACATTGTCAGTGCATAGCTGCCAACGCCACCAGTTGCACCTGTGATTAGTAGTGGCGTATCGTGATCCCGTGTAAAAGGTTGTCTAAGAATTTTAGTAAGGGCGATAGCCGCGGTGAACCCGGCCGTCCCAAGTTGCATTATTTCTTGGGGTGTTAGTTCAATTGGACATTTCAAGAGCCATTCGCTAGGGACTTTGACGTATTGTGCATAACCGCCGTCGATGCTAATGCCGGTACCATAACCTGTACACAAGACCCATTCACCAGCCTCGAAGAACGGATTGTCCGAGTTGACCACTGTGCCGACAAAATCAACGCCGGGTGTTGCGGGATAGTTTTTAAGAACGCCACTTTTAGCATTCATAGTGAGGCGGTCTTTGTAATTGATATCTGAGTAGGCAACTTTGATTAAGACGCCTTCTTTTGGTAAATCAGGTGTCAATTTTGTTACGTACTGAGCAGTAACAGTTTCGTTGTCGTGTGTTAAAACTAAAGCTTGATAAGCGACCATAATATAAAACCTCATTTCCGATAGTTTAGTTAGCTTCATTATACAACAAAACAAGGTTTGAATTGGCATACTAAGCTGGAAACGGTATAATTGAAGGGATATTTATTAACTTATCGAGCCATTATTTATAATAGTATGTAGAGGGGATTACGAAAATGCAGCAACCAATGGTGGAATTCAAAAACGTCATCAAGAAGTATGACGATAATCAAATCCTAAAGGGAATTGATATGGCACTAGAAAAAGGTAAGTTTTATACCTTATTGGGGCCCTCAGGCTGTGGTAAGACAACAATTCTGAGAATTATTGCTGGTTTTACAAACGCCTCTTCTGGGGATGTTTTATTTGAAGGAAAACGGATGAATGATTTGCCGGCTAATAAGCGTCAGGTCAATACTGTTTTTCAAGATTATGCGCTATTTCCCCATCTGAATGTTTTCGATAATGTTGCCTTTGGGTTAAATTTACGTAAAGTTAACAAAAAAGACGTTGAAAAAAAGGTGATTGAAGCACTGAAACTTGTGCGGTTGGGTGGCTATGAACACCGCGAAATTAGTGAACTATCAGGTGGGCAACAACAACGGGTGGCAATTGCCCGTGCTTTAGCCAACGAGCCTAAAGTCCTCCTATTAGACGAACCATTATCAGCGTTAGATATGAAATTAAGAAAAGCAATGCAATATGAATTACGTGATCTCCAACAACGCTTAGGGATTACCTTCTTGTTTGTGACGCATGATCAAGAAGAAGCACTTGCAATGAGTGATGAAATCTTCGTTATGAACGAGGGAAATGTCCTTCAAAGTGGGACCCCAGTTGATATTTACGATGAACCGATTAACCACTTTGTCGCAGATTTTATTGGGGAAAGCAATATATTGCCCGGGAAAATGGTTGCTGATTATCAAGTAGAAATGGTTGGTAAAGTTTTTGAATGTGCAGATGCGGGGATGAAACCTAACGAAGCCGTTGAAATTGTGTTGCGTCCAGAAGATTTGGATATCGTAGCCGTCAACCAAGGACAGTTAGTTGTCACCGTTGATACGCAATTATTCCGAGGGGATTATTATGAAATTACTGCCTACGATGACGATCATAATCGGTGGTTAATTCATTCGACTAATCCAGCTAAAGACGGCCAACAAGTTGGCTTGTTCTTCGAACCAGAAGATGTCCACGTCATGCGTTTTGGCGAATCTGAAGAAGATTTTGACGCGCGTCTTGAAAGTTATGAAGAGGAGGATTAAGGCGGCTTATGCGGAAAAAACAATTAATTTATTATTTACCATACGCGCTGTGGCTTTTGTTATTCGTGCTAGCGCCGGTCGCTTTAATCGTTTATCAGTCCTTCTTTGATATTAATAACCATGTGACGCTCCAAAATTATGTCACTTATTTTGAATCCGGCACTTATTTGAAGATGACGCTGAATTCGCTTTGGTATGCTTTTTTGATTACGTTAATCACGTTATTAATCAGTTATCCAACCGCTTATTGGCTCCATCAAACCAAGCATAAGCAATTATGGCTGTTACTCATTATTCTACCAACTTGGATTAATCTCTTGTTAAAAGCATACGCCTTTATCGGGATTTTCAGTCAAGATGGCGCCATCAATCATTTCTTAGGGTGGTTTGGCATCGGGCCACAACAGATTCTATTCACCAACTTTAGTTTCTTGGTGGTGGCGACCTATATTGAAATTCCATTTATGATTTTACCGATTTTCAATAGTTTGGAAGAATTAAATCCTTCTTTAGTGAATGCGAGTCGCGATTTAGGGGCCAGCAATTGGCAGACCTTTTCAAAAGTCGTGTTACCCTTGACGATGGCCGGTGTCAAAGCGGGCGTGCAAGCCATCTTCATCCCATCATTATCACTATTCATGTTGACGCGTTTAATCGGGGGTAACCGAGTGATTACTTTAGGGACCGCGATTGAAGAACATTTCCTAACGACGATGAATTGGGGCATGGGTTCGACAATCGGGGTTGTCTTGATTGTCGCAATGGGCCTCATCATGATGTTAACCGGTGAAAAGAAGACGAAGAAGAAGGTGACGATGAAATGAAACAAGCTAAGATTAAATGGCAACATGTTTGGTTAATTGTCGTCTTCATTTTGTTGTACGCACCGATTTTTTATCTGATTTTCTATTCTTTCAGTAGCGGCGACAATATGAACGGCTTTAAATCGTTCACTTGGCAAAATTACCAAGACTTATTTGCGGATACACGGATGATTGAAATTGTCCTAGAAACACTATTAATTGCGATTTTATCATCACTTTGTGCGACGATTATCGGGACCTTTGGCGCGTTGGGGATTTATTCCACCAAGCAACGGCGGTTAAGAAATATTATTTTATCTTTGAATAATATCTTGATGGTCTCACCCGATGTTATCATTGGGGCCAGCTTCTTGATTTTCTTCACGTTCTTGGGCCTTGGGCTAGGGTTTGGGTCAGTTTTACTGAGTCATATTGCCTTCTCAATTCCAATTGTGGTTTTGATGGTTCTGCCTAAATTAAACGAAATGCGACCTGCATTAGTTGATGCGGCGCGTGATTTAGGGGCGACTGATTGGCAAGTACTCAGCAAGGTAATTTTACCGTATATTAGTTCAGGCATTTTTGCCGGCTTTTTCATGGCTTTTACCTACTCACTTGATGATTTTGCGGTGACCTTCTTCGTTACCGGCAACGGTTTTGAAACGTTGTCCGTTGAGATTTATTCACGAGCTCGACAAGGAATTAGTTTAGAAATTAACGCGCTATCAGCCTTGATGTTTGTCTTCTCACTATTATTAGTGGGTGGCTATTACTTATTAAATCAACGCAATCAAGCACACAAAGCAAAACGGAAGCAGAAAATGGGGGCGCCAGTTAAATGAATAAATTAGGACGATTAACGTTAGCAATCCTCGTCGTCTGTGCAGCCCTTTGGTTCGGGACGGTTCAGCTACAAAAATCGCAAGGTTATACGAAAAACAATACATTAACCCTCTATAATTGGGGCGATTATATCGACCCATCATTGATTAAGAAATTTGAAAAGCAAACCGGCTATCACGTTTCGGTTGAAACTTTTGATAGTAATGAAGCGATGTACACTAAGATTAAACAAGGTGGCACGGCTTACGATTTGGCGGTTCCGAGTGAATATATGATTGAAAAAATGCGGAAGGCCAATCTTTTGAAACCAATCGATCATTCACGCTTAACCGGCTTTCAAAACATTGGCAAACCTTATTTGAATCAACCATTTGACCCGGGTAATAAATACTCGCTCCCTTATTTCTGGGGGACGTTAGGCATTATCTATAATGATCAATTAGTCGATCGGCCCTTAACGCATTGGTCCGATTTATGGCAAGCAAAATATCGCGGTAAAATTATGGTCGTCGATAGTGCGCGGGACATGATGGCGGTGGGCTTAATTGAAAACGGCCAATCTGTCAATAGTACCAACCCAGTGGCGTTAAAAGCTGCTAAAGCACGTCTTGATCAGATGGCACCCAATGTTAAGGCAATTGTTGCCGATGAAATTAAGATGTACATGGTTCAAAATGAAGCGAGCGTCGCCGTGACCTGGTCCGGTGAAGCGGCTGAAATGTTAGCCAACAATAAACATCTGCACTATGTGATTCCGGAAGAAGGGAGTAACGTTTGGTTTGATAACCTCGTGATTCCCAAGACGGCTAAACATACCAAAGCAGCTTATGCCTTTTTAAACTTCATGTTAGAACCTAAGAACGCGGCGCAAAACGCGGAATACATTGGCTATTCAACACCGAATATGCCAGCAAAAGCGCTACTACCAGCAGCAACCCGGAATAATCCAGCCTATTACCCAAGTCAAAAAGTGCTGAATAAACTACAAGTTTATAGTGATTTATCACCTGAGATGGTTGGTCTATACAACGATTTATTCCTAGAATTTAAGATGCAACATTAATTGTGAAGCTATCAGCAAACAAAAAGGCTTCATGGTATAATGGAAAAAGAAATTTTTTGAATGGAGGTCACCATGTCAGTTGATTGGGCACAATTGTTAACCTGGCGCATGTTAGCCAATATTTTGGATATCATTGTGGTCTGGTATTTTATTTATAAATTAATCATGTTGATTCGGGGCACGAAAGCCGTGCAGCTTTTCAAAGGCATCATGGTCATTGCCATCATCAAGATTGTCAGTTGGTACCTTGGTCTAAGAACCGTTTCGTACATCATGGATCAATTTATCAGTTGGATTGTGATTGCGTTAATCGTCATCTTCCAACCAGAAATTCGTCGTGGCTTGGAACATATCGGGCGTGGTTCACTATTGATGCGGGGTAATAATCCTAAACTTGAAAAAGAAAACAACTTGATTAAGGCCTTAGATAAGGCGATTCAGTACATGTCAAAGCGGCGAATTGGGGCATTGATTACCATTCAGATGAATACCGGGTTAGAAGACTATATTGAAACCGGGATTGATCTAGACGCCGATGTCACAGGGGAATTATTGATTAATATCTTTATTCCCAACACGCCACTGCATGATGGGGCCGTTATTATTCGCGAGGATAAGATTGCCGTTGCGGCGGCTTACTTGCCACTGTCAGAAAGTAATCTAATTCCTAAGGAACTGGGGACGCGGCATCGTGCGGCTGTCGGGATTAGTGAAGTAACGGACGCGTTGACGATCGTTGTTTCTGAAGAAACCGGTGGTGTCACGTTAACCAAGAATAACGAATTGATGCGCGACTTAACGCGGGAAGATTACTTGAAATACTTAAACTCACACTTAATTACGCAAGAAGAAGATAAGGTGAGCCTATTGCAAGAATTCGTTGACGGCTTCAAAAAAGGAGGCCATAAATAATGAAAAACTTTATAGAAGGGCCTTGGTTGTACCGGATATTAGCGCTTTTCTTATCGTTACTCCTTTTTAGCTACGTTAATATTGATAAAATTAATACCACGCGCCAAATTAATAATAACAACACACAAATGTTAGCGACGCGCAGTGAAACTGTGAAGGTGCCGTTGCAAATTAATGCGGATACCGATAAATATTTTATTACCGGCTATCCTCAAAAAGTTAAAGTAACCTTGTCAGGTCCTAATGCGTTGATCACATCTGCTGTTAATACGTTGAATTTCCGGGTGATTGGCGATTTAACGAAGCTAGGTGCTGGGACGCATACGGTTAAATTAACACAAACCGGGATTAACAAAGACATCAAAGTGAAGATTGAACCAGCTACCATTAAGGTTAAAATTGAACATAAATTGACTAAGGAGTTCCCAGTACAAGTTAACGTCAAGGAAGAAAATTTGGCGACTGGTTATAGTATTGGCAATCCTAAGATTAGTCAAGATGTCGTACAAGTTAGTGGAGCCAAGGCAGCTGTTAATTCAGTTGCGCGAGTGGTAGCGACAATTGATCCTGATAAAGGGACCAAAAATGATATTAACGAAGAAACGCTTCTACAAGCGGTTGATCGTAATGGTAAGACGGTGAATGTTTTAATTTCACCCCAAACTGTTAATATTAAGATTGCCGTTCAGATGAATAAAAAGACGGTCCCACTCAGTTTACAAAAAACGGGTGAAAAGAGCGGCTACCAGTACACGTTGAGTTCAGAAACGGAACAGGTAACGGTGTACGGGAAGAAGCAAACTTTGGCAACCTTAACGGACTTACCACTAACGGTCGATATGACGGATATCACTAAAGATACGACACGCACGGTGACTTTGACGCTTCCAAGTGGCGTCTATGACAGTCATCCTAAACAGGTAAAGGTCAATATTAAGGTTACAGCACCAACTGGGATGACGACTAGTCGTACGGAAACAACAACGCAGTCTTCATCAGAGTCAACGACTTCAATGAGTCAAAGCCAAGTGCAAAGTAGCAGTAGTAGTACGACAAGTGAGAGTCAGACGACTGATAATAATCAAACCAGTGAGTCAAGTAGTAGTAGTGACAACTCAAGCAGTACAGCAAATACGAACGAATCATAAAACGTTTAAGAAGATGGAATGGAGATAATTAGACATGACAAAATATTTTGGAACTGACGGTGTACGTGGCGTTGCTAATCTAGAATTAAGCCCAGAAATGGCATTTAAATTAGGTCGCGCTGGCGGCTACGTTTTAACAAAACACGCTGATAAAAACCAACGGCCTAAAGTGTTAGTTGCTCGCGATACACGGATTTCAGGACAAATGTTGGAACAATCTTTAATTTCTGGCTTATTGTCAGTCGGGATTGAAGTCCTATCATTAGGCGTCATCACAACACCAGCAGTTGCTTATTTAATTAAGGTTCAAGAAGCAAGTGCCGGTATCATGATTTCTGCATCACATAATCCCGCTATTTATAATGGGATTAAATTCTTCGGAGCTGATGGTTATAAATTACCTGATGCCACTGAAGAAGAAATTGAAGCTATTTTAGATGCACCAGAAGATACATTACCACGTCCAGAAGGTGAAGGCCTTGGGACTGTTGAAGAATATCCAGAAGGTGCTTTGAAATATACACAATTCTTGGAACATACAATTCCTGATGATTTAGAAGGCTTAAAAGTGGCTGTTGATGGCGCTAACGGCTCAACAAGTGGTTTGATTAGCCGGGTCTTTGCTGATTTAGAAACTGATTTCACAACAACTGCTACTCATCCTAACGGTTTAAATATCAATGATGGTGTGGGTTCAACCCATCCTGAAAATCTTGTTAAAAAGGTTTTGGAATCAGGCGCTGATATGGGCTTAGCTTTTGATGGCGATGGCGATCGTTGTATCGCAGTCGATGAATTAGGGAACATTATTGATGGCGACAAGATCATGTTTATCTTGGGTCACTATCTTTCTGAAAAAGGTCGCTTGAAACAAGATACAATTGTCACAACAGTGATGAGTAACATTGGCTTGTATAAAGCAATTGAAGCTAATGGAATGAAATCTGCCCAAACAGACGTTGGTGATCGCCACGTCGTTGAAGAAATGCGCGAAAAAGGTTTTAACTTAGGTGGCGAACAATCTGGCCATATCATTATTTTTGACTACCATAATACTGGTGATGGGATGTTAACTGGGATTCAATTAATGAATGTCATGAAACAAACCGGTAAGAAGTTATCAGAATTGGCAGCCCCAGTTCAAACTTACCCACAAAAATTAGTTAACTTAACAGTTAAGGACAAGGATGCTTGGTTAACAAACGATAAGATCCAAGCCGCTATTGATACTGTTGAAAAAGAAATGAACGGTGATGGCCGCGTCTTGGTCCGTCCTAGTGGGACAGAACCACTATTACGTGTCATGTGTGAAGCCGCTACTGAAGAAAAGGTTAACCAATATGCGGACCAAATTGCCGCAGTCGTTCAATCTGAAATTGGTGAATAATTAAAAAGAGTGCGTTTGAAACGGTTTGACTTTGAGCATTAACCTAATTTGACGAATTAGCGATAAAATCGCTGATTTGGCAAATATCGTTAAGCGCAGAAGGCAGTTTCGAAAAGCACGTTTAAATCAAGAGTGCTTTTAGTTGCGGGTAGCAACTGAGCATTAAGACAAAATTGCCAGTAATCCAGGGTTTTAGGATTACTGGCAATTTTATATTAAGCGGAAGTTGTTGCAACCAAAAAGCACGTTTAAACCAAGAGTGCGTTTGAAATTTTCGACGATTCAAAAAGAGCGTAAGACAAAAGTAATTTTGTCTTACGCTCTTTTTTTGTGCTTATGATTTTAATGCCAAGTGATCTGTTGATACATCAAAAAACTAAAAGTAATCAACAAGACAATCGCAGCGGAGATGTAATACCACTCTTTAACAAGAATCATCGGTGCCTCGGTTAATGAAAAATTGTGGCGATAGCGTTTGATGCTGAAGATACTGACTTCATTGACGATTATCAATAAGAGTGGTTCGAGGAGCAACATGAAGCGACTACCAGATGAATCAACGACGTTATCAGCGGTGATATGTAAGGCGACGGTCTGAGGGGCAACCAAGATGAAACCCGCCCCGACTAGTAACCCGATTAGCGAAATGAGGCGAAGCGTTAGAATAGCTTTTTTCATGATCAAGACTCCCGATTAAGTTTTGAATAGGTCTAGTATAGCATAATTTAATAGGATTTATTCAGGACTATACCAATGTTACACATTGATATATACCAATAAAAATCTTGACAATAAAAACGTTGGTGTTATTATATTTAAGTGTTATACCAATTAAAATTAAAAATAAAACCAAAGAGAAAAAGAGGAATTTGATATGTGTGGAATTGTCGGTGTGATTGGTAAAGAAGATACAACTGAAATTTTATTAAATGGTTTAGAAAAATTAGCTTATCGTGGTTATGATTCAGCAGGGATTTATGTTAATAGTCAAACTGGTCGCGATTATTTGGTTAAAGAACCCGGTAAAATTAGTGTTTTAAAAGCCGCAGTTGGTCCTGAAGTACAGGGGACAATTGGTGTTGGTCATACACGTTGGGCAACGCATGGTGTTGCAAGTCAAGCAAATGCTCACCCACACGTTTCAGAAGATGGTCGTTTCTACTTGGTCCACAACGGCGTTTTAACAAACTACGCTGAATTACGTGCAACTTATTTAAGCCAAGTCAACTTTGCAAGTGAAACAGATACTGAAGTGGCCGTTCAATTAATCGCTTATTTAGCTAAGACAGAACAACTATCAGCTAAGGAAGCTTTCCGCAAGGCCCTAACGTTGATTGAAGGCTCATACGCCTTTGTCATGATTGATCGGAACGATCCAGAGACGTTATACGTGGCTAAGAATAAATCACCATTATTAATTGGTGTCGGCGCTGATTTCAACGTTGTTTGTTCAGATGCTTTAGCAATGTTAAACGAAACCAAAGACTTTATTGAAATTCACGACCGCGAAATGGTCACTCTTAAAAAGGACAAGGTTGAAATTGAAGATTTAGACGGGACTTTCATTCATCGTGATAGTTACCATGTTGACATGGATGCCAGTGCAGCTGGCAAAGGGACTTACCCCCATTACATGTTAAAAGAAGTTGACGAACAACCCGCAGTAATGCGCCGTTTGTTAACCGAATATGTGGATGACGCTGGTCAAATGAAAATCGATCCAGCAATTCTTAAGGCAATTGATGACGCAGACCGGATTTATATTGTGGCAGCTGGTACAAGTTACCACGCCGGTTTAATTGGCCAATCATTATTTGAAAAATTAGCTGAAAAACCGGTGGAAGTACATGTGGCCAGTGAATTTGGTTATCACATGCCAATTCTATCGAAGAAACCATTCTTCATTTTCTTAACACAAAGTGGTGAAACAGCTGATAGTCGCCAAGTATTGGTGCAAACGAATAGATTAGGTTATCCAAGCCTAACAATCACGAATAGCCAAGGCTCAACGCTTTCACGAGAAGCCAATTATACACTGTTGCTACATGCGGGTCCTGAAATTGCGGTCGCTTCAACGAAGGCTTACACAGCTCAAATCGCGGTTGAATTATTCTTAGCAGTAGCGCTTGGTCGCCATACCGCTATCAAAGCTGCTCAAGATTTCGATGTTAACCATGAGTTGGCTTTAGTCGCAACCGGGATGGAAACCTTATTGAGTGAAAAACAAGCGATTGAAGATTTCACAACGATGTACTTGAAGACAACCCGCAATGCCTTTTACATCGGCCGTGGCGAAGATTATGCCTTGAGTTTAGAAGCCGCCTTGAAGTTGAAAGAAATTTCATATATTCAAGCAGAAGGTTTTGCTGCCGGTGAATTGAAACATGGGACAATTGCCTTGATTGAAGAAGGGACACCAGTGATGGCCTTCTTAACGGATGCTAAGACGATTGATCATACACGCGGTAACTTGCAAGAAGTTCGCGCACGTGGGGCTAAGACGTTAACAATTGTCAGCGAAGACCACGCCCAAGCTGGCGACCAAGTCGTCTTACCAAATGTTAATCCATTACTAGCACCATTGTTAGGTATCATCCCAGGACAACTGATTGCTTATTATGCAAGTCTTCAAAGAGGCTACGACGTTGACCAACCAAGAAACCTAGCCAAAAGTGTTACAGTAGAATAAGAGTGGTTTTAAAACTGGTTAGCTTCTGAGGATTAGCTCAGGGAGACAAATAAGCGATGGAATCGATTATTTGTCTAACGTGGCTAAACGGAAGAAGCTAGTTTTAAAAGCACGTTTCAAAAATAAGAGTGGTTTTGATACCGGGTAACTTTTGAGCATTTGCCTAACTTGGCGAATTGGCGAAGGATTCGCCGGTTTGACAAGTGTAGCAAAGCACAGAAAGTTGGTATTCAAAGCACGTTTCAAATAAGAGTGGTTTTAAAACTCGATCAGATTTTGAGCATTAACATAGCGTGGCAAATATAAAAAGGCATTCAGATTAATTTCTGAATGCCTTTTTTAGATTTGCTTAAATGTCATAAGTAGCGCGTGGTCCACCGACGTATTTTGGTCGTGATCGGAGTGCTGTCACGTGTGCAGCGCCTAATGTATCGAGACTAGGACGTACGGGAACTTGCACGAATTTCACGTGCATGCCAATGGCCGTATCGCCGATATCAAGGCCGGCATGGGCGACGATATGTTCCACCTCAACGGGATCGCTATATTGTTCAAAAGCAGCAACGGAACAAGCCCCACCAGCGTGCATTGCGGGAACAACGGAGACAATTTCGAAATTGTGTGCTTCAGCGACTGAACGTTCCATTACTAAACTACGATTGATGTGTTCGCAACCTTGGACGGCTAATTGGATATCGAGCGGCTTGAGAATACTTAAAAGGGTTTCGATAATCGTTGCACCGACTTCGCGGCTAGAGGCTTTGCCAATATGGCCACCAACCACCTCACTCGTTGAACAACCGAGCACGAAGATATCGCCACGGCGTAAGTTGGCGGCCGTTAAGACGTCGTTGGTAATTTGGGTTAAATCCTGTTTAATTTGATTGAGATCAATTGACATATAAAAAAACTCCTATTCACTAAAAAGTTGGGGACGAACCCGGTAAAGTTGTTTGACTAAGGAAACTGTGACTAAAATACCAAAGCCATTTTGGACGATATTGCTCAAAATAGAGGCGATTCCTGCGGCCCAACCGAAAAGCCAGCTCGTGGCTAAACAATAACCAACGACCATGATGACGCTCCCGCATAGCAGTGGCATGAATAAGCGTCTGGGCCGTTCATCATTGCGGGTGAGGTACGCGACAACAAAGCCTTGGGTACCATGAATTAAAAGGGAGAACAAGCACCATTCAGGATAACCTGATAATAAATCAATCAGCAAACCACTCAACGCACCAACTGCTAAACCGCCCGGATTCTTTAAAATAATTGCCGTGGTGTAAATACCCACTTCACAGAGCGTGACAAAACCTTTAGTCGCTGGGACGGGAATGATGAATAACATAGATAAAGAAACGGTGAGGGCCGTTAGAATCGCAATAACGGGTATTTGACGCTGTTTAAAATTCATATGAACCTCCTTGGCGCACATTGCCGAAGCCGTGGCGCAGTTGAATCCCATTTTGAATCCCGTGATAGACGAATTGTTTAGCCACTTTAACCGCGGGATAAATATCACGATCGCTCGCGATTGCCGCTGTAATAGCGGCCGATAAGGTACAGCCAGCACCGTTGCGAGTCGTACTCGTTAAGCGGGGCGCGCTGAGGTAGTGGTTAGTTGTGCCACTGCGCAACAAATCGATGGCGTCATCATCAGGGAAACGTTGCCCACCCTTGATAACGACGTGTTGTGGTCCGAGAGATTGGATAATGGTTGCGGCTTGTTCCAGTTCTGCCCGTGTCTGAATCTGGGGCAAGCCACTTAGTAATTGGGCTTCAACTAGATTAGGGGTTACGACTAGGGATTGCGGCAATAAGAATTCCTTCAGACTATCTAGATACTGTTGTTGCAGCTTATCAGTGGTTTCTTTGAAGGCCAAGACAGGATCCGTGATGATTTGCAAATGCGGTTGTTTTTGTAAAAGACGACCAATTTTTTCAAGTGTCGTGGCATCGTTAATTAAGCCGATTTTGATAGCCGTTAGTGGCACGTAATGTAAGATGGCTTCAATCTGGGCTAATACCGTTTTAGTTTCGATATTCTGAATTTGAAAAGTTTGATCCGGCATGACCGTTGCGAGGCAGGTGACGGCACTGACGCCGAAGTGACCGAAGGCTTCGAAGGTTTTCAAATCCGCCTGTAAGCCGCCACCGCCCAATGTATCAGAACCAGCAATAGTTAGAATGTTTGACATAAGCCGCCTCCTTTTGGTTATATTAACCTTAACGGATAGTGTGATGGGACAAAAGAGCCAATTGGCTTGTTTTTTTACCAGCCAATTTATACACTTAAAGAGAGGTGAGGACTTGATAGAGTGGGCACGTTATTTACCAGCACAGAAACCAAAATATTTAGCGATTAAAAAAATGGTGATTAGCCTATTAGAACAGGGGTTACTATCGCCAGGTGAACAGTTACCGGCAGAACGATGGTTAGCTACGCAATTAACAGTGAACCGCTCGACTGTGACGCGAGCGTTTGATGAGCTGACGACAGATGGTATATTGGTGCGGCGTGTTGGTAGTGGGACTTTCGTCAGTCAACAGGCTGGTGAACAACAAGCGCAGCGGCGCGTTAATTGGCATACGTATTTAACGTCGCAACCTTTTCAAGTCGGGCAAGTAAAGCGCCAGGCACTGCAACAATTAATTGCACAGCAACCCGCCGATTTAATCGATGTTTATTCGAGCGACTTACCAGCTGATTTGATGCCGCAATTCCAATTTCCACCGTTAACGTGGCAAGATTTTAACCGCGCCCAAGAAGCAGAAACACGACTTGGGTACGCGCCATTGTTAACGGCGATTAACCGCTTGAATCAGGAGAATCAAAAATTAGTGTTACCTGAAGGCCAACTCCTATTGACCGCGGGTGCGCAACAGTCACTTTTTCTAGTATTGCAGGGATTATTGGTACCGGGGGATGCGGTCGCAGTTGAATCACCGTCATTTTTCCACGAAGCGACGTTATTTGAAGCAACTGGGATTCGCTCGTTTGGTGCACCACTTGATACAGAAGGTATTCAATTGGCTGCGCTGGAGCAATTGATTGTAAAGCATCGCATTAAATTAGTCATTCTCAATCCCAATTATCAAAATCCGACGGGCCAAGTCATGAGCTTAGAACGACGGCAGGCGGTTATTCGGCTTTGCCAAACGTATCAAGTACCAATTGTCGAAGATGATGTTTTTGGTTGGTTACGCTTTGAAACGACGCCAGCCTTGCCAACGTTAAAACAACTTGATCCTGAAAATGTGATTTATATGAGCTCTTTATCGAAAATTATGGGTGTCAGTACCCGAATTGGATGGGTTGCTGCAACGCCGCAAGTGATTGACCAATTGGTGCGTGTTCAGCGGGAAATGGATTTAGTTCCAAGTATTATGTCGCAAGTGATGGCCGCCTTGGCAATTCAGGAGCCGCATTTTCAAACGCAATTAGTCGCATTGCGTCAGCAGCTACAAATAAGGGCACGACAGACGCAACGGGTTTTGGCGCGTGCATTGCCTAACTGGCAGTTCAGTGTGGCCCAAGGTGGTTTTTATATTTGGGCGACCCGGGCAGTTAAACCGTATGCATTAGCACCATTTGTTGCGGCGCATGTGGCACTAGCACCAGGCACATTATTTGGTGCACATCAGGCTGCTTTTCGGATTAATTTTGCGCGTCTCAATACGTCTCAACTAACGGCATTGGCGCAGCGATTACAACGACTTTTAAATGAGGAGGGCTGATTAATGACAGAAAAATTTGTACCGGAAATTTATACACCACTTAAAACGAGTGTTGTTGGACCACCCGCAATTGCGCGCCAAGTTGGTGGGATTAAGATTTTAGGCCAGAAAATTAAAACATTGATCTTCACGACTGACGTGGCGATTGTCAATAATACGAATGCGGATGCTGTACTGGCTGTTTATCCCTTTACGCCGCATCCAGCGGTCATGAATGCCATCAGTAATGTGGCGACCATTCCAGTTTTAAACGGGATTGGTGGCGGGCTGACAGCGGGGAGTCGCTCAGCGTATATGGGCTTATTGGCGGAAGCGGCTGGTTCAATGGGGGTGGTGGTCAATGCGCCAACTTCCGTTGAGACCATTAAAATGATTAATAAGGTAGTGGATGTGCCAATCGTTGGTACCGTTGTCTCAGAACGTCAGAACTATGCGGCCCAGATTGAAGCCGGGGTTTCAATTCTTAATGTGAGTGGTGCAGCAAAAACGCCCGCGATTATTAAAGCCATTCGGCAAAAATATCCGCAAATCCCAATCATCGCGACGGGTGGGCATGATGAAGAGACTATTCTAAGTACGATTGAGGCTGGCGCCAATGCGTTGACCTACACGCCGCCGACTAACGGGGAGTTATTCGCTAAGAAAATGGCGGACTATCGTGCGGATTTAGATTAGTTGAAAGTTGACGATTTGCGAATTCCCCCGTATGCTTAAGAGATATTGAAGGAGGTTTTTGAATGATTCGTCAAGCAACAATTGAAGATGCACAAAGTGTCTTACCCATTATTAATATTGTTTTTGAAGAAATGGAGATGCCACTTTTTCAGGAGATACCGCTCGAAAATCTATTTAAGATCTTAAAACAGGCATTTGAAATGCCAGAATACCGGTATAGCTATGCTAATACACTGGTTTATGAAGAAGACGGTGAAATATTAGGGATTGTCGTTGGTTTCCCAGAAGAAAAGGAAGCCCACATCGATGATGCACTAGCACCACTTTTCCCACAAATCGGCTTACCTGAAGAAACCCGCTTTTTCACGGATAAAGAAGCCCAACCAGGTGAATGGTATTTAGACACACTAGCCGTGGCCGAACATGCACAAGGACGTGGTGTTGGGACCGCCCTTTTGAAGGCCTTGCCCGATTATTTGAAGCAACGCGGTGAGAAGATGATCAGTCTGAGCGTCGATTTACAAAATCCAGGGGCTAAGAAATTATATGAGCGCATGGGCTTTGTAAAACAAGGTGAGCTAATGATTGGTGATCACCGTTATGAACATATGGTCAAAGCAATTTAATTTAAAATTTTAGAAAAAGGCTCGGACAAATTTACGTTTGTCCGAGCCTTTTACTTTAATCATGGCGATGATATACTAATATAAAAGTGGTTTAATACGTTAACTATACAATGGTAGAATTGGGGTATCATTTAGACATGAAGCGAAAAACGATGAGCTGTGCAACGGGTTGTTCAATTGGCTGTCTAACCGTCATGCTGTTATTTGGTGTACTGATTTTAACGATGTGTCATGTGCCAAAAGCAAAATACGGACCATATATGGCAGCAGGTGATCGTTATTATCGAACGGTGCTGGGGATAACACCCAAGATAACGCATGATCGAATGTTGGCTGATGAAGCGGGTGGTTTTGACGTAACCGTTAAATTTACGAAAGCGCAACGTAAAAAGGCTTTGACCAGACTATATATGAAATCAATGTCGGGAAATAGTGAGTATTCATTTCGGGGCACTTCGACAACCCCTAATATTGTTGACTTATCAAAACATGAAACGATGCTTTTGGAGAAATCCAACGAATATTCAGAATTCAATCAACCAGTTTCTGAAATGCTGAGTGGTTTATTAGAAGGAAGTGCCAATAGAACTGAAATAAATGATTTAACCAATGGCGGGGAGATTCACTTTTACTCAACTGAACTCGCTTTTTGGCGTCGTTTTTTAGAGCATTATACGTGGCTAAAAACGAGACCATTCAAAGAGAGAATCCAGTGGCTAAGTCGACAGACGAATAGTAGAAACTATTTTTATATTAAAAAATATATTCCAGTAAAAGAAATGTCAACGGGGATGCTCGCTAATTTGATTGAATCCGAAAATGAGGGACTATCTGAACCAATGATGAAGAAATATTTACCAATAGAAATAATTCGGAATTTTCCAGTGGGTAGTCTTTATGAAATTGAGCTTGAGAATCAGCAGTCTCGTAATTTGTATGAGTCAAACGAAGAATACAAATTAATTCCAAGCCGGTACGAGTATCCGGTATCGTATTGATTACCAAACTAAAAAACGTTATTAGCACGAATGCTAATAACGTTTTTTTAGTTCAGTAACTGAATTTTAATTTTACGATAACAACGGCATAATCACCGTGGTCCATAGCCAACTAAGTGGCATGACGAGAATCATCGCCGGAATCATATCCGCAATCGGGAACTCTTTAATTTTAACCATTCGGAAACCAGTTGCGAGCATTAAAAAGCCACCACAGGCTTTGAAATCAGCAATCATACTGGGATTGGTTAATGGGAAAATTAATTTAGCGAGTAAGAAAATAATATAGAAGATAATAAATTGTGGAATGGCAATCGCCGAAACGACGTACCCTAAGTTGCATGCGAAAATCGCGGCGGTGAAGAAATCGAGCACTGATTTGGAAATAAGGATAGTGCTATTACCAGTCATACCGGCATCGAGCGTACCATAGATACCGGTGCCGCCTGCACAAAATAAAACAATGACGGTTACGAGGGCTGAAATAAATTCAGCATCGGTCAAAGTTGTTTTACGAACTGGGAATAGTTTTGAAATGGGCTTTTCCATTAAGACAGCGCCACGATCAATCCAGTGACCGAAGTGAACGGCTAAACCAATACCGGTCCCTAAGACAATTGCGAGGATAACGGCCGGCATATTTCGCATGACGACAATTGCGTTGATGCCCATCCCCATTGAACAAACGCCGAAGATTAAAGTGATCTCTGTTTTAAATCTAGCGGATAGTTTATCACCCAATAAACCACCGATAATACCGCCGAATAAGACGGATAATGAATTAATAATGACGCCAGTTGGCATTGTAAAGACCCCTTTAATTTTAAAAATAACATATTCAACTATACCAATTAAAAAAAGGGGAGGCAAATTTTTATGAATTTAACGTTGGACAACAAAAAAGTCACCGCTTTTGGCGATGACTCATCTGTTTAACTAAAGCGAAGCGTGTTAGGTGCTAGCTTACGAATGAAAGCTTTTGGTTGTGTATACACCCAATGATTCAAAACGGCCGCAATTAGAATGCAGGAAATCTGATCTGCATCTTCAGCGATTGCTAATTTAAAAGTAGGCCCAGTACTTGTCAGGATAACATTAGTTTGCATGATGGTTTGGGTATGGTAGATAATGCGGTATTGATTCTGAATTAGGTCACCCATAATTAGCCAGTTGAGATTTTTAACATAGACGAATTCACGCCAAACACCCCAAATCTTCTGGAGGCTGCCGATTGATTGGCCGTTTTGAAATAGTTCAAAACTGGGTGAAAACCCGAGTGATTTCTGTTTGATTTCACCGAGTAATTCACCCGAAAGCCGGTAGAGCGAAAACCCATCTTGGCGTAAGCCGCGACTACCGACTAAGAGGAACAAGGGCCGTTGGTGGTCATCCATAATCGTTGAGACCCCTTTTAAGGCACTTGCTTGATGCTTAATGTATAAATCAGGCATGCGCCATCACTTCTTTTCGGCTGCTTGGTTAATGTCGATGGCGTGGTAAATAGCTTGGGCAACGCCATCTTGTGTGTTTTTAGCGGTATGGTAATTGGCTAAGTCGGTAATCGTGGGCACTGCATTAGCCATTGCCACGCCGATGCCCGCTGCTTCAATCATGGAATAATCATTGAGGTTATCACCGATCGCCATTGTTTCAGACATTGGAATTCCTTTTTCTTTGGCATAGGCTGCGAGTGCAATCCCTTTTTGCGCATTGATGTGGTTGATCTCGATGTTATTGCTTGAAGAAGAGGTGACAATTAAATCACCGCGTTCTTCACAGAAAACCTTCACGGGTTCTAGATCAGCGAGGCCTTTCGTACTAAAGGCAATAATTTTAACAATTTTGATGGTTGGATCCGCAATAATGCCGGCATAATGATCATCGACATAGTTGATATTCATTAATTCTAGGCGCGCTGCAGCTAGGGCAACGGCAATTTTATAACTGGTATCAGGATTGAGGTCGACTAATAGATCGGCCACATT
Organism: Latilactobacillus parasakei; assembly: GCF_049674265.1. Classification (NCBI taxonomy): domain Bacteria; kingdom Bacillati; phylum Bacillota; class Bacilli; order Lactobacillales; family Lactobacillaceae; genus Latilactobacillus; species Latilactobacillus parasakei. The sequence continues at coordinate 2,167,348 of NZ_CP186861.1, forward strand.
TTGAATCCGGTTGACTTGGCTGTCAGAATAATTACCAGCGGTGGTCATCAATTCAAAGTAGTAACCACTAGCGCGTAATTCATCCGTAACTGCCACGACAGTAGCAGGTTCAATTGGAATATTGATGACTTCGTTGCCCAATTGATCGAAAACTTGAGCGCCATTCATGGTGATTAAGGCTGGTTTGATACCACCTTCAGCCATTAGTGGCAGTGATTCGTTGCGACTGCGCCCGGTAGCGACGATGAATTCAATCCCAGCGTCTTGAGCCGCTTTGATGGCATTGATGTTATCATCAGAAACCTGCATTTTATCATTTAAAAGGGTACCGTCCATGTCAGATGCGATAAGTGAAATCAATTCAATTCCTCCTGAAAACGTATTTTTAAAGACTTAGTTATATCTTAGCATGGGAGGGCACATTCTTCTAGCAACTTGTGTTAAAACAAGATAAACTAATCGGTGAGGTGAAAAAATGAAAACAATTATTCATAATGATTGGCAAACTGTTTTAGCACCAGAGTTTGCCAAACCTTATTATGGTCAGTTGCATCAATTTTTGAAGCAAGAATATGCGACGACTACGGTTTACCCGGAGATGCATCACATTTTCCAGGCTTTCGAGTGGACGCCATTCGAACAAGTCAAAGTTGTGATACTGGGTCAAGATCCTTATCACGGCCCACATCAAGCGCATGGCTGTAGTTTCTCGGTATTACCAGGTGTTAAAGTACCGCCATCATTAAAGAATATCTATAAGGAACTACAAACGGATGTCGATTTCAATCCCGTTAATCATGGCTATTTGAAGGCCTGGGCAGATCAAGGCGTGTTCCTATTAAATACTGTGTTGACCGTGCGAGCTGGTGAGGCCAATTCTCATCGCCAGCAAGGTTGGGAGCAACTAACTGATGCGGCGATTGCGGCCTTGTCAAAACGCGGGCACGTGGTCTTTATTTTATGGGGCAATGCGGCTAAAGCCAAACGGGCCTTAATCGATGAAAGTCAAAATGCAGTGTTAACGGCCGTTCATCCAAGTCCGCTAGCAGCCTACCATGGCTTCTTTGGCTCCAAACCATTTTCACAAACAAATCGGCAGTTAAAACAGTGGGCAATGACGCCCATTAATTGGCAATTACCACAAGACGTTTCTGAACAAAAATAAAACGCTCTCATTATTGACTTGTCGGACGATAAGAAACGTTGTATGATTGTATCAGATTATAAATAAAACGCTTTTATGGAGGTTACTATTTTGGATTTATTTGAAAGTTTGAAAGCAAAAATTACGAGTCATGATTTTAAGATTGTTTTTCCTGAAGGAACAGAACCTAGAATTATTGGTGCAGCAGCCCGTTTGAATGCTGACCGGATTTTAAAACCAATTCTAATCGGGGATGCAGCCGATATTCAAAGCATTGCATCTGCCAAGGGGTTTAACCTCGCAGGGATTACAATTATCGATCCTAAAGCGTATCCTCAAGCAGATTTTGACACAATGGTAGCCGCTTTTGTTGAACGTCGTAAAGGTAAAGCAACGACGGAACAAGCCCAAACTATTTTACAAGATCCTAATTATTTTGGCACAATGATGGTTTATCTTGATTTGGCCGACGGAATGGTTTCAGGTGCTGTTCACTCAACTGGTGATACAGTTCGCCCAGCCCTTCAAATCATCAAAACAAAACCTGGTATTCAACGGACAAGTGGGGCCTTCATCATGCAACGTGGCCGCGACAACGAACGTTATTTATTCTCAGACTGTGCCATCAACATCAATCCAAATGCGCAAGAACTAGCAGAGATTGCAGTGGCTTCAGCACGTACTGCTGAATTATTTGATATTGATCCTAAAGTGGCGCTTTTAAGCTTTTCAACAATGGGTTCTGCCCGTGGCGAAGAAGTGACAAAGGTTCAAGAAGCAACCAAGATTGCCCAAGAATTAGCACCTGACTTAGACATCGACGGTGAATTACAATTCGATGCCGCTTACGTCCCAGTAGTTGCTAACCAAAAAGCCCCAGATTCAAAAGTGGCAGGTCAAGCAAACGTTTTTGTTTTCCCAGAATTACAATCAGGGAACATTGGCTACAAGATTGCCCAACGTTTCGGTAACTTCGAAGCAATCGGTCCAATCCTACAAGGCTTAAATAAACCAATCTCAGATTTATCACGTGGGAGCAATGAAGAAGATGTTTACAAGTTAGCCATCATCACAGCTGCCCAAGCATTGCAAAATTAGAGTATTGATTAAAGAGGCTTAAGATAATGGCGACGTTATCTTAAGCCTCTTTATGTTTGTTTTTGGGAATCTTCGGATAGCAATGCTTTCCTCACTTGTTATTTTTCGGTATAATGCAGACAAAGAGTCAATAGAATGAGGCGAATTATGTTAGAATTTCAAACAACGCAACCAGAAGAAACGATTACGATTGCTAAAAAATTAGGACGTCAATTGCAAGCAGGTGATGTTTTACTACTTGACGGTGATTTGGGTGCCGGTAAAACAACTTTCACTAAGGGATTAGCGGAAGGTTTGGATATTAAACGGTATATCAAAAGTCCTACGTTTACTTTGATTCGAGAATACCCAGATGGCCGGATTCCACTTTATCATATGGATGTTTATCGGTTAGAAGAAACCGGCGCCAGTGATCTTGGTTTAGAGGAATATTTTGATGGGGATGGCGTTTCAGTCATTGAATGGAGTCAATTTATTGCTGATGAATTACCAAGTGACTACTTGACGATTCATTTCAATAAAAATGATGACGACGATCAGATGCGGACGCTTGTTTTTGAACCGCATGGCGCACGCTATACAGCCTTGGTCGAGGCTAGTTTTGACAACTAAATCGCTAGTAATTCGGCCTGTGCAGGAAACGGATGCACGGGCTTATTTATGTTTTTTAAACCAAGTGGTGCAGGAAACGCCATATTTACCAATTGCAGCAGAAAACTTGGCGATGTCTGAGGCGTTTTGCGAACTGATGTTACAAGCCGTGCTTGATAGTTCGACTGATGCTCTATGGGTGGCAGTTGATGGGGCTACAATTGTGGGCGCCGCTCGTTTGGTGAGCGAACCTGAACCAGGTTTGCAACATATTGGTGAATTGAGTGTTGCTGTTTTAAAGGCGCATTGGCGCCAAAAAATTGGCACCCGATTACTAGACGCACTATTACAAACAATCAGCGCTAGTGGGCAACCACGCCGGGTCGTGTTAACAGTTCAAGAACGGAATCAACGCGCGTTTCAACTTTATCAGCAATTTGGTTTTCAAGTTGAGGCTAAACTAAAGGCGGGCTATTATGATCCGGCAGTCGGGATGCTACCGGTATTACAAATGGTCCGCTTGATTAATATAGAGTAGGAGATTTTAAAGTGGCACAACAACGCATAAAAGGGATTTATTTAGCAATTTTAGGCTCAATTTTTTGGGGGATTCAGGGCCCTGTTTCACAATGGTTATTCACAGACACGTCAATTGCACCTGAATGGCTGATGGGCGTTAAGATGGGTCTTTCAGGGCTGTTCTTACTAGGCTATGCATTCAGTAAGCAACCGAAAACTGTCACAGCAGTTTGGCGGCAACCACGAGATGCTGGTCGACTATTGGCTTTTGCTATTTTAGGATTATCAGCTGTCCAATACGCTTATTTTTTAACAATTCAGGCCAGTAATGCGCCAACCACGACGATTTTGCAGCAATTAGGGACCGTTATGATTATTATCATCAGTCTTGTGATTTATCATAAGAAACCTAGTCGAACGGAATTAATTGCTGTGATTGTCGCTTTATTAGGGACTTGGTTATTGGTCACTAAGGGGCAACTAACTCAGTTATCGATTTCAGGTGCCGCTTTAGGGCTTGGTTTGTACCTCGGCTTTTCTGGGGCGTTAAACACGTTAATCCCAGGGAAACTGTTTCAAAAGTACGATACATTAGTAATTGTAGCCTGGGCGATGCTAATTGGTGGCGTGTTATTTAATGTAATTCATCCATTTTGGGTGGATGCCCCACCAATGAATATGCCAACAATCATCAGTGTGTTATTTATTGCCATTTTTGGGACGGCTTTGGCGAACCTTTGCTTTTTAGGAAGTTTGAATTATATTACTCCCACAACGGCCGGTTTATTGAATACTTTTGAACCGTTAGCTGCGACAATTGGGACAGTGTTATTTTTAAAAACGAGTTTCAATCATTGGGAAGTTATCGGTGGCTTGCTCGTTATCAGCACAGTTTTCATTCTTAGCTTTGGAAATCGCCGAGAAATCAGTAAAAAATAAGTTAACGTAATAAAGTAAATGTGGTACAATTATTAGTGGATAAAAAGCTATTTAACCATTAGTGCGATTGCTAATGGTTAAATGTATTAATGACACACCTTAATGTTGATTTAGCTTTAATCCACCATTGCTAATAAAGAGGCTATCAGTAACCATTTCAGTTACTGATAGCCTCTTTTGTTGGTAGGATTAAATCGCTTTGAAGGGCACTCTATTTAAAACGTGCGTTCAAAGCTAACTTTTCCATCTTGCTACGTATTGCAAATAATCGACTAAAGTCGCTTATTCACAACACTATGCAAGTACTCGAAGTTAAACCGCTTTGAAGGGCACTCTAGCCGATTATTTTTGTGACCTGTTTTAGTGGGTCTGTGCCAAAATCTTGTGCTTCTTTAATCAAGATTTTGGCGCATGCGATACTGTCAGCTAGTGCATTGTGGTGATTTTCGAGTGGAATTTCTAAGTTGGTACATAATGTATTTAACTTATGATTTTCAAATTGGGGATAAAGCCGACGACTAGTTGTTAAAGTGTCGAGGGCTAAATAGTGAGGTTCTGGGATGTCGTAGTGTTGGAGTGTGCTACGAAGGACACCGATATCAAAGGTCGCATTGTGCGCCACAACTAATTTTTGCGGTGTGAAAAAAGGTGCGATGTGTGGCCACACTTGATCAAACTTAGGGGCTTGGGCCACATCTTCTTCATAAATACCGTGAATCTGGCTATTACGGCTACTAAAATAAGTTTCAGGTTTAATAAGGGTGTAAAATTGATCGACAATTTGATCGTTACGAACGACGACCAGTGCGATTGAACAAGCACTGTCGCGTTGACCATTGGCGGTTTCAAAATCCATTGCAACGAAATTCACTGTTTCTACCTCGCTTTATTTGAAGTTTGCTTATTTTAAGCGAATAAATCTTGTGTGTCAAGTTCTACGGGACAATGGTCGGAGCCATAGATTTCTGTATGGATTTTGGCATCCATTAATTTTGGTTGGAGCTCGTCAGAAGTGATGAAATAGTCAATTCGCCAACCGGCGTTGTTATCACGCGCATGGAATCGATAACTCCACCATGAATAAATATCGGCTTGGTCGGGATAGAAATAACGGAAAGTGTCTGTGAATCCTGATTGAAGAAGGGTTGTCATTTGGGCCCGTTCTTCATCAGAAAAACCAGCGCTCTTGTGGTTGGTCCGATCATTTTTCAAATCAATCGCTTCGTGGGCCACGTTTAAATCGCCACAGAAAATAACCGGCTTTTGCGTACCTAGTTGTTGCACGTAAGCTCTAAACGCGTTTTCCCAAGTCATGCGGTAATCTAACCGTTTTAATTGATTTTGCGAATTAGGGGTGTAGCAAGTAATCAAGAAGAATTGAGGGTATTCTAAAGTGATCACCCGGCCTTCGTGGTCATGTTCGGGTTGTTGAATACCATAAGTGACGTTGAGTGGTTCATGTTTTGTAAAAATAGCCGTACCAGAATAACCTTTTTTTTCAGCATAATTAAAATATTGATGGTAGCCAGGTAGATCAAGTTCAACTTGACCAGCTTGCATTTTTGTTTCTTGTAGACAGAAAAAATCAGCATCTAATTGTTCAAAAGTAGCCATAAAATCCTTTTTTAAGACGGCTCGTAAGCCATTAACATTCCAAGAGATAAATTTCATAGATCTTCGCCTCGTTTCTATCCTATATTTTAACGGTCTATGCGTAATTACGCAAAAGAAGTGTTGACTGTTCAATTACGGTCTACTTTGTTAAACTAGAATAAGATTATTTGAGAGGAACGACAGCCGTGTTAAGTCAAATCAACGCATTTTTAGAAGCAAATCAAACGATTAATGTTAAAATCAATGAACCTTTAAGCAAATATACCTTTACCAAAACCGGTGGCCCGGCTGATTTATTAGCCTTGCCAACGTCAGTTCCTGAAGTACGCCAATTATTAGTAGCCGCTAAGAAAAATCAATTACCGATTACGGTGATTGGTAATGCTAGTAATTTAATCGTCCGTGATGATGGGATTAGTGGCTTAGTGATTATCTTGACCGCCATGGATCAAATCGATGTGCAGGGCACAACCGTGGTTGCACAAGCCGGAGCTGGGATTATCCAAACCTCTGAGGCTGCCTATAGTGGTAGTTTGACGGGATTAGAATTTGCGGCTGGGATTCCTGGGAGCGTTGGGGGCGCGGTTTTCATGAATGCTGGTGCTTACGGTGGTGAAATCAGTGATGTCTTAACTTCTGCCGAAATTTTAACGCAGGATAACGAAATTGAAACGTTAACGAACGCTGAATTAAACTTCAGCTATCGGCATAGTTTGATTCAAGAAAATGGGAGTATTGTTTTGTCAGCCCGCTTTGAAATGGCTAAAGGCGTTGCACCAACCATCCGTGAGAAAATGGATGAGTTAAATGCATTACGCGCTGCTAAACAACCGTTGGAATACCCTTCATGTGGGAGTGTCTTCAAACGACCAGTGGGCCATTTTGTGGGGCCTTTAATCCAAAAGGCAGGCCTTCAAGGACATCAAATCGGTGGCGCACAAGTTTCAGAGAAGCACGCTGGGTTTATTGTTAATCGTGGCGGCGCAACTGCTACCGACTATTTAACGTTAATTGCGTATATTCAAGAAATAATTTGGGACAAATTCGAAGTTCGCCTTGAGCCAGAAGTGCGAATTATCGGTAAAAAATCAGAATAGTAAAAATGGGGGCCAGTCATTGTACGACCCCTATTTTTGCATGAAAGTGAGGGATTTAGATGGCTATCATTGAAGCTGTTATTTTGTTAGTGATGCTGTTGATTGTCGCTAATATCATCGGTCACTATGTACCACGACTACCAGTCAGTCTGATTGAAATTGGATTGGGCTTGCTGGTGGCACTACTTTTTTCAGTTGAGATTCCATTAAAAACAGATTGGTTTATGTTAGTGTTTGTCGCGCCGTTGTTGTTTAACGACGGCCGCCGGTTTCCTAAGCGGGAATTATGGGCGTTGCGAGGACCGATTATTGGAAATGCGATTTTCTTAGTATTTGTTACTACATTGATTGGGGGCTTAGCAATTCATTTGCTAGTGCCTAAGATGCCATTGGCAGCGAGTTTTGCGTTAGCTGCTATTTTATCACCAACGGATCCGATGGCGGTCCAGTCGATTTCAGAACAGGCCGACTTGCCGCCGCGTGTTTTACATTTGGTTAGTGGCGAAAGTTTAATTAACGATGCCAGTGGCTTGATTAGTTTTAAATACGGGATTGCCGCTGCGGTTACCGGGTACTTCTCGATTCAACAAGCTGCCGGTGATTTCTTATACATCAGTATCGTTGGCGCAATTGCTGGGATGTTGTTGATGTATGCAATTCATTTTATTCGACTGTTTATGTTGCAACAGGGGATTGAAGACGTTGTTTTTCACACCGTCTTGCAGTTGATTACCCCTTTTGTGATTTATCTAGTGGTTGAAGATTTACTCCATGCATCAGGGGTCATTGCAGTGGTTGTAGCTGGGATTATTAGTCACGCAAGTCGCAATATTTACTTAGATTATTTACCAGAATTAAAATTAGTGACGGAACAAACTTGGTCGATTGGTGTTTATTTATTGAACGGCCTTGTCTTTTTAATTTTGGGGATCGAATTACCAGTCGCGATGAGGGGGACGGTGCATAGTCCACTGATTAATACGGGGGAAGAAATTCTCTTGGTATTAGCGGTTTGGGGGATTTTAATTCTAATTCGAACCTGTTGGACATTAAGCTACTTATTGTATACTAACAAGTCGAATCCGAAGCAATTAAAAGATAATCTTAAAATTTCAGTCCTTTCAGGGCTTTCAGGCGTGCGGGGAGCCATTACGATGGCCGGGGTGCTTTCTGTACCGACTGTGCTTGCCGATGGCTCACCATTTCCAGAACGCGGTTTAATGCTGTTTATTGCAGCCGGTGTCATTATCGTTAGCTTGGTAATGGCGATTATCTTTATTCCAATATTAACCAAGGTGAGAACGCCGATTGAATTACGGGGAACCGCTCACGAAGATACAAATGACGAGGCAGAACTCGTGCCAGTTGATGACCAATTACTGAGTGAATTTGATGCCAAAATCTATATGTATCGTGTGGCAGTTGGGACGGTTGAGTCGTTGCGTCATATTGAAAATAATCGGGCAGCGCTAGATTTAATTGCTGAATACCAACTGATGATGCGCCGGTTTGAAAATCAACAAAATGAGCAGACAGAAGGCGATGAATTACCACCGTTGATTGCAGAAGAATTAATTTTGCGGCAGGTCGCTTTTGAAGGGGAACGGCAAAAGTTAGAAACACTGCGGTCTGATGGTGAAATTACGGCCAAAACGTACCGCCGTGGTAAACGGAAACTCCGGCAGAAACAAATTGGGTTATCGGTGATTGGCAGTAATTTCAGTTGGCGTCATGTCCAATTGATGTTCTACCGTGGTTTGACGATGCTGAAGCGGTTAATAGCGAGATTAAAGACATCGCAAAAATCGACAGCAGCGCTCACCGAGTGGCGGACGACCGAAAAGGAAATGGCGAAAGCGGGGATCAAACAACTGTCGTATTTCTTGAAACAGCCTGAGAACCGGCAGCATCATTATAACCGACAAGTCATTTATCAAATTATTATTCGTTACCGGAATCAAATTGAGAACATGAAAAATATCGGCCATACGAAGACGGATATTTACGAACAACAACTACAAAAATTACGAATCAAGGCGCTAACGAGTGAACGACTTGCGATTCAAGAATTATTGGAACAGCATAAGATTTCATGGGAATTGGCGGATGAGTTACGCAAAGATATTAACTACGCTGAAAACGCGTTGATCTTGGCGGACACGGATACAGAATAAAAAGACGTTCAGGCAAAATTAATTTTGCCCGAACGTCTTTTTATTCTGTTTAAATATGATTTGTCTAAACGTGTTCTATAAGTCATATTCCTGTGGTTAACGCCGAACGACGAATAATTGCTAACGCAATTATCCGCCGCTCTCTGTTAATCCTCAGAATATACCCGACTTATGCCACACTCTTCTTTTTTTAAAACAGTCGTCTTCTTCTAAAATAGCGCGTTATAATCGCGATTAAGATCGCCATTAATCCCGAAACGACTGAAATTAGAAGGCCTAGTCTGAAATAAGGAGGCCGGTAAGTCAGTTGGATTTGATGGTGACCCGTTTTTAATGGTATTGCGATGAAGTTCTTAAGCCCTTTGACCGCCTTTACGGGATGGTTGTCGACCGTTACTTGCCAGCCAGGGGCATAAGGAATCGTCGTCATTAAGACCTGATTCTTGTGTTTGATTGTGATATCACCGCTGATATGCGTATTTGAAAAGTGTTTGATGTGTAACGGTGATTGTTTCAATTGGGTCGTAATCTTGCTTAAGGCTTCTAAGTTAAGACTATAGAGATTGATGTTTTGAAGCCAAATTTCATCCTTTGAAAAGGCGATGTCTAACGTCTGCGGTTTCCCGAGTGCCTTGTTAGTCAAGTTAAGCGCAACGGTATCTCTAAAGGTATCATATTGCGTAATCGGTTGACCGTTTAACGTCAAGCGCACAGCATTCTTTTCGAGACTTGAGCCCAGTGTTAAATAGTAAGGGTCATTCGTCGTTGGCGTGAAGGTGTAGGTCACGTGCGCATCTTTTTTAGAATTGATGCGGAGGAAGGTTTCGTTTAACTTCGGTTTTTGCTTAGTATTTTGGTAAGCAACGGTGTTGAAATATTGAAGGGTGAATAATTGATTGCCAAGCGTAGGATTATCCGTTAGCTTGGTTGCAATGTTGCCCTGTTCAAGAATTGGATAGTCCGCCGTGACCTTATGTTTAAGCACCTTATCAGAAGCTGCAAAACCGAGTGGTAATGCATTATCATTTTGATAAATGGCAATCTGGCCGTTTTGTTTGATTTGGCGATAGTCACTTAAATCGGGTCTGTTGGTACTGCGCGGCACGGTTGCTTGAACGCTGGTACTGTTGAGGTAATAGCGATAACCTAGTAAAGCGTCGGTGAACATCGTTTGGTTGGTATCGGCCACGGAACCATCACCGGCAGGTTCACCGATACTCCCCATGAATTTAGGATAGCTTGGTTCCAACATTGAATTAAAGTGAGAACCGCCGAAGTAGTCGGCTTGCATCGGATCATTTTTAGTCCGCATGAACGTTTTACCAATCCGTTGGAACGGGACTTTGTTAGGAACGGCGGCGACAGCTGATTGCAGTTGTTCCGTGTAATCAGCGTAATCCTTTTGTGAAACGTAGCTAATTTGATTCAAGCTGAGGATGGCATTGGCGGTCATTTCGCCACCGGTAACCAGTAATAAAAAGACAGCAGTATAGCGTTTGAAGCGCGCTGGCAACATTAGAATTAAACCAACGGCGATTAAAAAGCCAAGGCTAAGGAGTACTTGTCGTTCGGATAATGCTGAAAATGCTTTGACGTGTTTGAAAGTGTAAGCAAGTGATGCCGCCAGTAGTAGAAGTGGCGCGAGCAAGCTGTACCACTTGAACTGTGGTTGATAATGCAATCGCTGAACAGCTAAGACGATTAGCCAGAAACTAATCACATAAGAGAAGCGATAAGGGTACCAAACTGGGAATTGCATGCCGTGCCAGAGTAAATCGAGCGGTTCAAAGCACAGTGATAAACCGAGAAACCCAGTTACCAGTAACGCGGCCAGTCGTTCTTTAATCGGAATGCTGCGGGTTAGGAAATAGGCGATAAAACCAATCAAAACGAGACTACCAACGAAAATGTTGGGTTCGCCTTTTGGCATTTGATCGAAATTGAAATTCCCAACCACTAATTTAGAGAGAATCTTGAGGGGATTATATTCAATTTTCCAATGAATCTTTTGAATTGTATATTGGCCTTTACTTTGTGTTAATTGGAAGAAAGTCGGTAATAATAGCCAAGCCGCTAACAGACCAGCTAGAATTGAACCGCCGGCAAATTTGAGGTAGGCGAGGCAAGTTTGGCGCCAAGTTTTAAAATGATGGACACTCGCCCAGAAAAAATAGGCCACTACAAATAAACAAACCATGTAGCCCATATAATAGTTGATAATTAATAAAGCCGCTAAGCTAAGTGGGTATAACCAAAAACGATGGCGCTCAAAGAGTTGTTCGATGCCTAAAACGACTAGTGGTAACCAAATCATGGCATCTAACCACATCACGTTAAATTGATTGGCGATTGCAAAGCCTGATAGTGCATAGGCTAGACTGAGTGTTGGCAGCCACCAGCCACTTAGCAGACGACTTTTCTTGAGATAGTAGGCAAAACTCAGCCCACTAAAACCGTATTTAAGCAATACCATGAGCCAAACGCCAAAGCTCAACCATTTACCGGGCGTCAATAAGACGAGCAGGTTAAACGGACTCATTAAGTAGTAGGCCCAAACACCGAGCATATCACCGCCAAGTCCCTTGGCAAACGAATAAAAGAAAGTATCGGGATGCTGAAGTAAGGTTGTTCTAAAGTAGGCAAAAAAATCGATGTATTGTTGCCCTAAATCAACCGTCATAATTGTCTGTCCGCCAAACGGAAAGACGTGGCGACTTAAGCCATAAATAAAAATAATGGCAAAAGGAAGTAAGAAGCTAAGGCCTAACGCGTAGTGGCGTCGTAAAAAAGTATATAATCGAGTCACGAGAAACCTCCAATTAATAAAAAAATCTAAAAATTAGTTTGATGAACAGCTTTTAATGATGAAAAGCTGTAAAATATAACAGTAATGTTAATCCTCTTTAGGATACCATAATCTCACTTGAATTTAGAGATTGGGCATAGCTTGTTAAGGATAATTTTGCTAAACTTAACCAATGAAGCATATGCTATGTACAATAATCTTATTTTATTAAGATTTAAATAAAGAATCGCAAGGCTTTTTCAAAAAGCCTAATAATAAGGAGTAACTGATTGTCCGTGAAAATTATGAAGAAAAAAACTAAGAGAAACCGGGAGAGATCCCATATTCCATTCAGACTTAACTTCCTATTTTTTATCGTTTTTGCATTATTTGCAGCCTTGATTATTCAATTGGGGCGCTTGCAAGTGTTAAACGGTGCGAGTTATCAGGCGATGGTCAATAGTACCGATAAAAAAATCGTGACCGGCAATGTCCCCCGTGGGATGGTTTTGGATGCCAAGGGGCGTGTGTTGGTCGGCAACAGTGCTAAATCAGCCATTACGTATACGAAGAATATGAACGTCTTGGCGGATAAAATGTATGCGGAGGCCAATCAGTTAACGAAATATCTAACCATCGATAAGTTAGATACGTTGACAGAACGTGATCAGATTGATTATTACCTCAGCAATCCGAAGAATCTTAAAAAATGGAATGCCCGCTTACCAAAATCTAAAAAAGTAGCGGCTGACGGTTCTAAGATTCCGGATAAGACAGTTTATCAATCAACAATTGACCTCGTTGAAAAGTCATTTACTGGCTTATCAGATAAGCAAAAACAAGCGGCAGCGATTTTTAAAATTATGAGTGGTGCTTATCAACTTTCAACAGTTTATATCAAGAATGACAACGTCACTGATAAAGAAATTGCTGAAATTAGTGAACATTTAACCAGTTTACCTGGGATTAATGTTGGGACCGATTGGGAACGCTCATATCCTAATGGTGATTCAATGCGCAGTATTATCGGGCATGTTTCAACAGAAGAACAAGGGTTGCCAGAAGACGGTATCAATTCGTTATTAGCCCAAGGCTATTCACGAAACGATCGGGTTGGGACTAGTTATTTAGAAAAGCAATACGAAAGTATTTTGCATGGCTCTAAATCACAAACCCAAGTGGAAGTTGGTAATAACAACCAAATTCTCTCAAGCAAAGTACTTTTCAAGGGCCAAAAAGGGAGTAATTTAAACTTAACCATCGATCAAGCCTACCAAACAAAAGTGGAAGCAGCCTTGAAGAAAATCTATGCCAAAGCGGTAGCCGCTGGCGCAACGACGTACTCTGACGGTGCTTACGCGGTTGCGATGAATCCAAAAACCGGTGCGATTTTAGCGATGGCTGGTGAACAAAACGACCGTACTACTAAGCAAGCCAGCGATGATGCGCTAGGGGTTATCAATCGCACCTTCGTCATGGGTTCTGCTGTCAAAGGGGCCACAGTGATGGGTGGGATGATGGACGGTGTTATTTCACCAACTAATAATACCTTGCCGGATACGCCAATTTATTTACCAAGCACCCCAGTTAAGAAATCTGTTTACCCAGTGGGGACTTTCGGGTCATTATCAGCACAATCGGCTTTGGAAGTTTCTTCCAATATTTACATGATGCAATTAGCATTACGTGAAGGGAAAGCTGAGTACATTCCCAATAAGAGCATCAAGATTTCACCGGATATCTTTACAAAAATGCGGGGTTACTTCAATCAATTTGGTTTAGGTCAAAAAACAGGTATCGATTTACCAGGTGAAGCAAAAGGGATTGAAGGGCCAACTTTAACGGATGATGGGAGTACAGCCGTGGGTTCCGCACTGGATTTATCCTACGGGAACTACGATGCCTATACCTTAATTCAATTGGCACAATATATTTCAGCAATTGCTAACGGTGGTAACCGGATGAAACCTTATTTGGTGGATTCAATCCAACAAACAGGGACTGATGGTAACCTGGGCAAACTTGAATCTAAGACTAGTCCAACGGTCTTAAACACGATTAACGCACCAAAATCGTACTTTAATGTTGTTAAAGAAGGGATGTACAACGTTGTCAACGGGACTAATGCCTGGGGGACAGCGCATACCTTGAAGGATATCAAACCAACCTTTGGTGCTAAAACCGGGACCGCGCAATCATTTGCACGTGAAGATCCAAATGATTCAACCAGCAAGCAAGTAGAAACCGTCACATCAAGTCTGGTTGGGTTTGCTCCATATAACGATCCACAAGTCGCCATCGCGATTGTTTTCCCTAACTTGACATCCGATGAAGGGCACTACAATACCTTGTTGGCGCGTGAAATGATTACCGATTACTATAAATTAAATAATATTTCAAAATGAAATATTGCGAATTAACCTTTTCAGATACTAGAAAAAATGGTATGATACTAAGAGTCTAAGAATTAAACAGTTTTTTAGAAATTTACTTACAGCTTGGAGGCTATATCAATGCGTGTTCACATTACAATGGAATGTACAGAATGTCACGAACGTAGTTACTTATCAAACAAAAATAAACGTAACAATCCAGATCGCTTGGAATTAAAGAAATATTGCCCACGCGAACGCAAAGTAACTTTACACCGCGAAACTAAATAGTGACGCATAAAAAAAGCCGGGGCGCTTGCCCGGGCTTTTTTTGTTAGGAGGGGTCTTCGTGCAAACTAAGCAACAAGTCCGACAACAGGGTTTGGCAGCGTTACAGCGTTTAGCCCAACAACCCGCTAACAAGCAACAACAAGAAGCAATCTTGTTACAAAAATTAATTGACAGTGCTGCTTTTCAATCCGCAACCGTGATTGGGATAACGCTTAATCAACCGATTGAAGTCGCAACGCAACCGATTATTGAGGCTGCGCAAGCAGCGGGGAAACGGGTTGTTGTGCCCAGAACTTTTCCTAAGCGTCAGATGGCCTTTTATGAGTTGACGTCAACAACGGTTCTTGAGAGAAGTCATTTTGGTGTTTTAGAACCGCAAGCAACTGGTGAGGTAATTGTACCGGACTTAATGATTGTTCCAGGGGTTGTCTTTAGTTTAGACGGTTGGCGGGTTGGTTTTGGTGGTGGTTATTATGATCGCTATCTGGCAGCTCATCAGATGAACACTGTTGCACTCGCTTTAAAGCCACAACAAGTGAAGGTGCCTGATTGGTCAGTTGATCAATTTGATGTTAAACTAAAGCACATTATTACGGCTTAAGAAGGAGAAGAGATGAAAGTAAATCACAACAAAGATTGGCGGGAAATACCATTTGTCGCTTATGCTTTGATTATCATGAACGTCCTTTATTTTGGGTTAATGTTTGTTGCACCAATGATTTGGGCGCAGGGAATTACGTCGGTGCAAGGCTTGCTGGCAGGTGGTGTTGTCCCATTTTTAATGGCTTCAATTAACCATATTAGTTTTTTAAGTCTCTTAATGGATTGTGTTATTTTATATTTTGTCGGGAGCCAATTAGAATCATTAATTGGTCATTGGCGCTTATTGGCAATCTATATACTCAGTAGTTTAGCAAGTTTAATCACGCAAGGTCTTTTCTTAGGAACAGGTTCGCAAACGATTACAGCGGGCTTAGCCGTTCTTGGGATTTTTGGTGGTTTTTTAATGCTTGGTGATGCGTTCAAAGATAATCCAGTTTTTGGTCAGATTGCGCGCCAGTATTGGTTATTCCTATTTTTAACAGCCGGATTACAATTTGTCGTTAATCGCAATGCGATGTATGGGATGGTTGGCGGTATTTTAGGTGGCTTTTTAAGTAGCATGGCACTTGGCGCACCACGTATCGGGAAAATTAACCCGCTAAACCGTGTGGTTAGTGGGTTAGTTTACGTCGTTACCCTTATTTTATTTGTCTACTTGGGTATGAATCGTTAATAAATTTAGGTATAATATGATAGGTGAAGTTGATGAGAACACTTTATGATGTGCAACAACTTTTAAAACAATTTGGTGTTTATGTCCATGTTGGTAAGCGACTTTGGGATATTGAGCTAACGAGTATCGAGTTACGTCATGTCTACGATGCTGGTTTAATCGATGGTAAAGTGTATCGCGACGCTAAGATGGTGCTAGTACATGAACATCGGTTGGAAGAAAAACAAACATTCAATCATGAATTATTGGAGGAAAAGTTTAAATGACAGACAAGAAATTAATCGGCGTTGACTTAGGTGGTACAACGGCTAAATTTGCAATTATGACAGTGGATGGCGACATTCAACAACGTTGGAGTATCGATACAGATATTTTGGATGAAGGTAGCCACATTGTGCCCGATATCGTTGAATCGATTAATCATCATTTAGATTTATACAACATGACACCCGAAGATTTCATCGGAATTGGGATGGGAACACCTGGTAGTGTTAATAGTGAAGAAGGTACTGTTATTGGCGCCTTCAACTTAAACTGGAAAGTGACACAATACTTACGTCGTGATATTGAAGCTGGCACACATATGAAACTAGCAGTTGATAATGATGCCAATGTAGCCGCTTTAGGCGAACGCTGGAAGGGTGCTGGTGAAAACCAACCTGACGTTGCTTTCGTAACACTTGGTACTGGTGTCGGTGGCGGGATCGTTGCTGATGGTCATTTACTACACGGTGTTGCTGGTTCCGCCGGTGAATTAGGTCACGTAACTGTTGAACCACGTGGCTACGAATGTACTTGTGGTAAAAAAGGTTGTTTAGAAACTTATGCTTCAGCAACAGGTGTTGTGCGTGTTGCGCGTGACATGGCTGAAGAATATGCTGGTAATTCAAAATTGAAGACAATGTTAGATGATGGCGAACAAATCAGTTCAAAACTTGTTTTCGACTTGGCTAAGGAATCTGATCCATTGGCTGTCAAAGTAGTTGACCGCGTGTCATACTACCTTGGTTTAGCTTTAGCTAACGTTGGTAACATGTTGAACCCAGCCTACATCGTTATCGGTGGTGGTGTTTCAGCCGCTGGTGAATTCTTACGTAAACAAGTTGAAGCTTACTTTGAAGAATTTACATTCCCAAATGTTAAGCAAACAACGAAGGTTCGTTTAGCTAACTTAGGTAACGTTGCCGGTGTTATCGGTGCTGCTTCATTAGCTTTACAATTTGACCAACAATAATCTGTTAAAAAGGAAGTTTTGTAGATGTTTGTAATCGGGACAATTAATCCAATGTTTGTTGTTAATATTATCTTGATCGCTATTTTATTATGGATAATTGGCGTGTGGGTTTATTATAAAATCCAACGTAAGCGTCTAGGCGGCGAACTGACTGAAAAGGCATTTGAAGAAAACATGCGTAAAGCCCAAATCGTTGATTTGCGTGAACGCAAGGATTTCGATGCTGGCCATATCTTAGGTGCTCGGAGCATTCCTTACCCAATGTTGAAACAAAACATGGGGGAATTACGAATGGATTTGCCAGTTTACCTCTATGATACAGGCATTACATTAAGCGTTCGGGCAGCATTAAAACTTCGCAAAGCAGGTTTTACGAACGTTAAATGGCTCCAAAAAGGTTTTAACAACTGGACAGGAAAAACAAAACGTAAAAAGTAGATTAAAAAAAGACCCAAAAGTCGCCAGTGAAGAACAGCAGACTTTTGGGTTTTTATATGAAAAAGAGTGCTTTTACCGCTTGATCAGCTTTTGAGCATTAACCTAGGGTGACGAATTAGCGATGTAATCGCTAGTTTGGCACACGTAGTTAAGCACAGAAAGCTAGCGATAAAAGTACGTTTCAAGAAAAAGAGTGCTGTTCAAAGCGATTTGACTCTGAGCATTTGCCTAGTATCGTGAATAAACGACAATAGTCGATTGTTTGCGGTACGTAGCAAAGCACAAGAGGTAGCTTTGAAAAGCACGTTTCAGCACCAAAAAAAGACGCCACCTACAAAAGTAGGGCAGCGTCTTGTGATCATCTTTAATCGCTTAGCCTTGGTGAGCTGAATGGCTCTTACGGTTAGCGCGACGACGATTTTCTTCGATTTTATTTTCTTCTTCTTCGATAGGATCTAACACGGTTTTCTTAAATGCAAAGAGTGAACCGGCAATCGCACCAACAGTAGAAACAGTCCCGATTACGAAACCTTTAAAAAATTTATGTTTCATCGTAAAACCTCCTCAATCATTCATTCAAACTATATGTTCATTATCGCGTATTTAGGCGCGAATAGCTAGTAAAATACGTTAATTAGTGTGGTGAAATAATGAAAAAAGAAAAGATAATTGTCATTGTAGGGCCCACGGGTGTTGGTAAGACAGCACTTAGCCTACAAGTGGCACAACAGTTGAAGGGCGAAATTATTTCTGGAGACGCGATGCAAGTTTACCGTCATCTTGATATCGGAACGGCCAAAGTAACGCCGGCAGAACAAGCCATTGCGCCGCATCATTTAATCGATGTCGCGGATATTGATGAACGTTTCACGGCTTTTGACTTTCAACAACAAGGCCAACAATTGATTACAGAAATTACTGACCGCCAACATTTACCATTGATTGTTGGTGGGACCGGTCTTTATTTGCAAGCCTTATTGTATGATATGACGCTAGGGAGTGCAACGGATGCTGAACAGGATTTCAGTATTCGCAATAAATGGCAAGCATACTTAGAGCGGCATTCAGAAACTGATTTATGGCAGGCACTGGCTAAGATTGATCCGGATGCTGCGGCAAAAATACCAGCGGCTAATACGCGCCGCGTTATTCGGGCATTAGAAGTTTATGAAACAACGGGTGTTTTATTCTCGCAACAAAAGCCTAAGGAATTGCGCTATGATACCTTTATTATTGGCTTAAATTGCGACCGTCCTGTCTTGTATGAGCGGATTAATCAACGCGTTGAT
Source organism: Latilactobacillus parasakei (assembly GCF_049674265.1). Classification (NCBI taxonomy): domain Bacteria; kingdom Bacillati; phylum Bacillota; class Bacilli; order Lactobacillales; family Lactobacillaceae; genus Latilactobacillus; species Latilactobacillus parasakei. The sequence goes on from NZ_CP186861.1 coordinate 2,186,209, forward strand.
CAAATGGTGGACGCCGGGTTAATTGAAGAAGCAAGATGGGCTTATGAACGCCGGGCAACAAGTCCGCAAGCAGTTCGTGGCATTGGTTATAAGGAATTTTTCCCGTACTTTGATGGTGAGTGTTCACTAGAAGCAGCTATTGATCAAGTGAAGCAAAACTCGCGCCATTATGCAAAACGCCAATTAACATGGTTTAGAAATCAAATTCCGGTTAACTGGTATAATTTAGTTGAGCATCAAGAAGCCGACTTAGCACGCATTCAAGCAGATATCCAGGCCTGGTTACAGAAATAGTGGAAACGGAGTGAATAATATGGATTGGCAAGCCTCATTAGCACCAGAATTACGGACCAAAATTGCAGCTGTTGACGCCCAAATTGCGCCACGGCTCCAAGCGTTAGATGAACAAATTATTAATAATCAAGCGAAGGTGCTGCAAGCCTTTCAAGAAGAAAATATTTCAGAATCACATTTAAACGGAACAACGGGTTATGGGAACGATGACCAAGGGCGCGATAAGTTAGAAGCGGTCTATAGTCGCTTTTTCAAGACGGAAGACGCCCTTGTTCGGCCACAACTAGTTTCCGGCACACATGCGATTGGAACAGCCTTATTGGGCATGTTGCGCCCTGGCGATGATTTACTCTATTTGACCGGAGAACCTTACGATACGCTCCAAGAAGTTGTCGGGATGGCCGGTAACGGCATTGGTTCGATGAAGGAATATCAAATTGGCTTTGATTACGTGCCATTATTGGCAGATGGCTCGGTCGATTTTGAAACAGCTAAGACGAAGATCACGGCTAAAACGAAAGTCGTTGCGATTCAACGGTCACGTGGTTATGCCGATCGCGATAGTTTTACGGTTGCTAAAATTGAAGAGATGGTACGTTTTATCAAGGGGATTAATCCCGAATTGATTGTCTTCGTTGATAATGCTTACGGCGAATTCTCAGAAACAATCGAACCAACGGAAGTCGGCGCGGATGTCATGGCCGGTTCATTGATTAAAAATGCTGGTGGTGGGATTGCCCAAACAGGTGGTTACATTGTTGGGCCAGAACGCTTAATTGAAATGATTGGTTATCGCTTAACGGTGCCAGGTGTTGGTGCCAGTGAAGGGGCCACACAAGGTAACTTACAATTGATGTTCGAAGGCTTTTTCTTAGCGCCAAGTGTCACAGGAAATGCCATCAAAGGGGCTGTTTTTGAAGCAGCACTTTTGGAACAAATGGGCTTAAATGTTTCACCAAAATGGGATGCCCCTAGAACCGATTTAATTCAAACAGTTAACTTTGGTAATCCTGATGACATGGTTAAGTTTGCGGGTTGTGTACAAGCACAATCACCAATCGATTCTTTCGTCACACCCATTCCAAGTGACTTTGCCGGATATGAAGATCAAATCGTGATGGCTGCCGGCACCTTTATTCAAGGCGCCAGCATCGAATTTTCAGCTGACGGACCATTACGGGCACCTTACACGCTTTATTTACAAGGTGGTTTAACTTATGCGCACGTTAAGCTCGCCATTAGTCGGGCAGTGCAAACAACATTCTTTGAAAAATAAACAGGTAGCGGTGAATCAAATTGACGTTTGATTCGCCGCTTTTTTTGTATCTAAAGCGTGGTATGATAAGGGTGCAATGAATCGTAGCGGCCTGATTTAACTAATGCTTTAGATTGTTGCTGGTGAAAAAAGGCGGTTTTCGCTACGGTAGGTCTTGGAGGTGGTTAGATGTTAATTGGTCAGCGTTTAAAACAATTTCGATTAGGTGCGGGATACTCACAACAGATACTGGCGGATAAACTGAATGTTTCGCGCCAAGTCATTTCTAAGTGGGAAACTGATAAAAGTGTGCCGGAGTTGAACTTATTAGTCGGACTTGCGCAACTTTATAACGTGAGTTTGAACGAACTGTTAGACGTTGAAACAGTGACTAAATCGGGTTCGCTATTAACGCGCTTACGACAGCATTGGCATTTATCTGAAACGGAAGAAACAGTGCCGTTATCCGTTTTGGGACAGCTTATCCAAAAACCAGAGCGGTACTATGTTGACTTAAGGCAACAGTTTAGTGAAACGTTGACAGATGTCGCTGTTATCAGGGACGGGCAAACGATGCCGACACATTGGCGGCAAACACGGACGCCTTATTTAATAACGTTAGCACCACATCAAATCAGTTTGAAACAGACAGATTATTTAAAAGTGATGCCCACGAAGATGGTTAAGCAATTGGCGACAGCAGTAATTCGAGCTGTCCATTATGCAGTCTTCCAAACTGCAGGCCCAGCAGCGGGGATTGGGGGACTACCAGGGGTCGGTCACGCTTATCGCGCGATTGTCACCGTTGATACCAAACAAGCCGTAACGCCGTATTATATCGCTAATCAGGACTTTTATCAGTTAGCGAAAGTCTTGAAGGCCTATGCGCAAGAAGAACACATTCACTTTGATGATCAGATGGGGTTACTACCGGTTTTTATGGCCCATGATGTGACAGCATGTTACGATTATTTAGAAGCACATTACAGTGAATTAGCGAAGAAAGTGGGCTTTCCAACAGAAAGTGCAGGACAGGCGGTTTATCGATGGTAGATGAGACAGCGAAAAATGATTTTAAAATAGCGACAGATGGCGTTCAAGCCTATCATTGCTATTTTGGGACGCCAACTGATGATGATCAAATTTGGTTTGAACTCTTAACAGTTGGTGTTTTTCAGGTGGGTTTAAGTTGGAAAGTAGCCGCTAGTAAAATTCCAATTCTACGGCAACAAATGGCGGGGATGGGGATTGATCGGGTCGCACAATTTGATGAATTTGATGTTGAACGACTTCAAGAAGCACCGGATATGATTCGCAATACAAGAAAGATTCGCGCCACCATCCAGAATGCGCGGGCGATTCAAAACGTGCAGGATGAGTTTGGTAGTTTCTCAGCCTACTTGTGGGCATTTGTTGATAATCAACCCCAATTACTTGATTCACAAATGGCTGGGGTCTCCGATAAATCGGCGCCGATTAGTGCTCGACTCGCTAAAGACTTAAAGAAACGGGATTTTAAATTTGTAGGACCCGTCGTTACGCATTTATTTATGCTTGCAGGTGGTTTAATTCAACTGATTGATGAAAAATAGCTTTTAAAAGGTAAACCAAAACGGTTTACCTTTTTTTGTGACATTTATGTCAGAAAACCTAACATGAAATGTTGACCGGTAAGAAGTCGACTGGTAAGATAAAACGCAAGTGAGGTGAAATAGATGGCTGAAAAGCAATTAAGACGAAATTTAGCGGTTTTACCGATTGGAACGGTGATGAAGTTAACCGGTCAAACGGCGCGTCAAATCCGTTACTATGAGAGTCAAGAACTTGTTTTGCCCGAACGTACGCCGGGGCATCAACGGTTATTTTCGCTGAATGATGTTGATCGCTTATTAGAGATTAAGGATTATTTAGCAGAAGGTGCCACGATGGTTCAAATTCGTCAGATTTACCGCAAGCAAGCGCAAAAAATGCAACAGCGGCATCTGACCGATACCAAGGCCCGTCAATTGTTAGCGGAAGAAATGCTTTCGGTCGGCGGATTAGTAGGACAACGACCATCTATTTCACAATCATCTAAATTATATTAAGGGGCGACTAGATTAATGGCACGAAAAATGTTGACAGCAGAAGCAATCAAGCAATTAGTGGATCAAGAAAACGTTAAGTTCTTAAGATTAATGTTTACGGATATTAATGGGATTATCAAGAATGTGGAAGTCCCAATCAGTCAATTAGACAAAGTTTTAAGTAACAAAATGATGTTTGATGGTTCTTCAATCGACGGTTTTGTCCGGATTGAAGAAAGTGATATGTATTTGCGTCCTGATTTAAGTACTTGGTTGATTTTCCCATGGGAAGCTGAACATGGCAAAGTAGCCCGTTTAATCTGTTCTGTTTATACTGCCGATGGGGAACCATTCTTAGGTGATCCTCGCAATAACTTGAAAAAAATGGTTCGCGAAATGCAAGATAAAGGCTTCAAAGATTTTAATATCGGGCCTGAACCAGAATTCTTCCTCTTTAAATTAGATGAAATTGGCAAACCAACCTTAAAATTAAACGATCAAGGTGGCTATTTCGATTTTGCCCCTGTTGATTTGGGCGAAAATTGCCGTCGGGATATTGTTTTGGAACTTGAAAAAATGGGCTTTGAAGTTGAAGCCAGTCATCATGAAGTCGCACCTGGCCAACATGAAATTGATTTCAAGTACGCCGATGCAGTCGATGCAGCCGATAATATTCAAACTTTCAAATTAGTCGTTAAAACAATTGCCCGTAAACATGGGCTCCATGCAACCTTCATGCCAAAACCATTACACGGTGTCAATGGCTCAGGGATGCACATCAACATGTCATTATTCAACCAAGATGGCACAAATGCTTTCTTCGATGAAAACGGTAAAGAACAATTATCAGAAACAGCCTATCACTTCTTAGCAGGCTTATTACGCCATGCTCGTGCGATTACGGCCATCAACAACCCAACTGTTAACTCATACAAACGCTTGGTACCTGGCTTTGAAGCACCCGTTTATGTGGCTTGGTCAGGCCATAACCGTTCACCATTAATCCGAGTACCACAATCACGTGGTTTATCAACGCGTCTTGAATTGCGGAGTGTTGATCCCAGTGCAAACCCATATCTTGCGATCAGTTCAATCTTAGCAGCTGGTTTATCAGGGTTAGAACAAGGCCTTTCACCAGAAGCAGGTGTTGATCGCAACATCTACAGCATGGATGAAACAGAACGGAAGGAAAATCATATTACTGATTTACCATCAACCTTACACAATGCGCTTAAAGAACTAGCTAAAGATGATATTATTAAAGATTCAATGGGCACTTATCTCTATCAAAGTTTCATGGATTCTAAGTCATTGGAATGGGCAGCCTATCGTCAACAAGTTTCTGAATGGGAACGCGAGCAATATTTGGAACTCTATTAGTCGCAATTTAAAGCTAATTTTTGTACAATGAACTTTTAGAAATAGAAAGTTGGCAGTGTATGAAAACATTAGTGATTGTCAGTCATCCTGAAATGGCCAACTCGCTTGTTCAGAATTTTCTGAAGGCGAGTGCGACACCGTTTCAAGATGAAGTGACTTGGCACGATTTAGCAACCATTCAACAGCTGGATATCGCCGCGGAACAAGCCTTATTGCGCAACCATGAGCGGATCATTTTCCAATTTCCGCTCTATTGGTATGCTGCACCAGCCAGTCTCAAAACGTGGTTAGATACTGTTTTAACTGGTGAATTTGCATTTAGCGGGCGAATGCCGCTACAAGGGAAATCGTTGGGGGTTGTTGTCTCGACAGGGATTGCTGGTAAACATTTTCAAGCTGGTGGCAGCGAGCAAGCAACGCTTTCCGAAATTTTACGGCCATATGAATTAGTCGCACGGAAATTAGGGATGACCTATTTACCGCCGCTTGCGATTCATCAATTTAGTTATTTAACCGAAACAGCCCGCCAATTATTATTAGTTGATTACCAGCGGTATTTAACGCAAACGACTTTTAACTTTGAACAAAAGGTGGCGTGGTTTGAACAGCAGTTGCGACAACGCCAATCGGCTGCGACTGATTCAGATCAGCAGCAACAGCTTGCGTTATTAGCTGATCAGTTGACAGAACAAGGTGAATTGTTAACCGATTTAGGTTGGCAAGTGCAACTGATTCGCCAGGAAGAAGGCGAAGGTTAATGACAAACGAAGAATGGTTAAACCAACAAATTCAAATGCTCAAACAACAAGCAACCACGTATGAGGATCAAGCCTTCTATGAAGCGCTCGCAGAACTCAATCGAGCATTAGCAACTCGGATTGAACAACGTCAGGGTGAACTGGACGGCCGTATCTGGAATGCGACTAAGTGGTAATGATTGGAAAAAGCCTTTCTAAAATCGGAATTTGATTTTAGAAGGGCTTTTTGATTGGTTATTTATTGTTGCATTAAAGATGAAATGGGATGTTCTTGTTGATATTGTTCTTTTTCAATTTCATTATTAGCAGCGGATCCTAGTATGAAGATTAGAAGTAATAAACTAGTCACTACGATACCGGTAATCGCTAATTTTTTGTGATCCTTTTTAACTGTTCCAATAATTGATAGGACGAATCCTGCAATTTCAAGTAGTGATGGTATAATAAGCCCCCATCCAGAATCTGCTGGAAGTGAAAAAAGAAAACCTAATACCGCTAAGCCAAGGCCGATTAACGTTAATGAATATTGTTTCTTTGCCATAATAAAAATTTCCCCCAAAATAAGTAGATTAGTATTTATGTCTATTTGGATATAAAAATTATAAAAATATATCTAAATAGACATAAGTACATTTGTTATTATAGCATACGAATCGTTTGACTTAAAATTAAATTTATTTTGGATGGACAAAAAAACCGTCGATCACTGATCAACGGCTGAATTAATTAGGATTTAGTCAATATAACGGTTAATCAATGTAACAAATGCATCAACAATCACTTGGAAGAAGGCGATTGTATCTGGATTAGCAACTTGGCCATTGTCGTCTAATAGATTCATTACATTACCGATGTAAGCTTCGGGTTGTTGAACTGTTGGCATGTTTAGGAAAACGAGTGATTGGCGTAAATGATGGTTAGCGCCAAAACCGCTAATGGCACCTGGTGAAACGCTGACGATTTCGGCAGGTTTGTTATCCCAGACACTCGCACCATAAGGACGTGAACCAACGTCTAAAGCATTTTTTAAGACGGCTGGTACGGAACGGTTGTATTCGGGTGTCACGAACAATACAGCGTCCATCTGTTGCATTTTATTTCTGAAAGTTGTATAGGCTTCAGGAACCTGATCAAGATCATCATAGTCTTGATTGTAAAGTGGCAGATTACCGATTTCAATTACCTCTAAATGCATGTCTTCTGGGAATAACGGCATCAATTGTTTGGCAATTGCCTTACTAAATGAATCCTGACGTAAACTACCAATTAAAACTGCTACATTTTTTGTCATAGGTGTAACCTCCAATATTGAATTGACTACACTTCTAGCATAGCGAATTCCGCCACATTTTGGCAACTAAAAGGGTTAGTGGATTGAATTTAAATGGGTATTACAAGTATAATAAGCGTAAGAGTTTTTGAAAGCAGGTTAACAAGTGATGGAAATTAAATGGCAAGTCGCCACGCAACAATCACAAACAATAAAACAGTTCCTTCTAAAAAATGGGATTAGCCAACGCCTATACGCCAAAATTAAGGCGCAGGGGCTACCGATTCGGTTAAATCAGCGGGTAAGCGGTCCGGCTGATCAAGTGCAAAAAGGTGACCAGGTCAGTCTGACATTACCTGCAGAACCAGCCGATGAAACGGTCGCGGTTAGTCAAATACCAATTGAAGTCCTCTATGAGGATGACTACTGGTTAGTCGCGAACAAACCAGCTGGCCTGGCAACAATTCCTGGACCAACTAATACGACAGATACGTTATTGAACAGGGTTAAAGGTTATTGGCAACAAAATGGGCTCACTGATTTAGTGCCGCATATTATTACGCGCCTTGATTTTGATACAAGTGGGATTGTGTTAGCGGCTAAACACCAAGTGGCCCAAAGTTTGCTTCAACCGCAAATTGAACAACATCAACTACAAAAGTTTTATCTAGCGGTTGTTGCGGGGACTGGACTCCCGGAATTGGGGACGATTAAAGCGCCGATCGGCCGTGTTGGGGTTGAACCACGTCGACGGGTCATTGCTGACGGACAAAGTGCTTGGACCGATTATTGGCGCTTAGCGCAAGATGAACGTTTAACCGTTTTAAAAGTCCAGATTCATACCGGCCGAACACACCAAATTCGGGTTCATTTGAGTGATATAAATCACCCGTTGGTCGGCGATCAGCTTTATGAGGGGCCACTTGCTTGGGGAATTAACCGCCAAGCATTGCATGCGTACCAATTAACTTTTAATGATCCGTTTAGTCAACAGAAGAGACAGTTTACAGCGCCGATTCCGGCGGACATTCAAGCTATTTTACCAACTAAAATTAATAACAAGCTGTAAGAAAGAAGTTTTAGGATGCGAAAATTAAGAATAGTATTGATTTGTGTTTTTTGTTTAATCATTGGTGGTGTGATTGGGACCCTCGGGACTACTAGAGTTGCGGTTCAGGGGCTTGTTAACCCACAAAAAGTGGACCGGCAACCAGTGGTTTTTGTCCCCGGCAGTGGTGGGACTGATGATCGGTTTGATCAACTGTTTAAAACAGTTAACCAACATTATCGCCAACACAGTATTCTTAAGGTGGAGGTGATGACGGACGGTCAAATTAAAACGAAAGGTCAGATTGTCTGGCGTGATAAGGTCCCTCTAATTGTGGTCAGTTTTGAAAATAACAACGATGGGGACGAGAACGTCTTTAAACAGACCGAATGGTTTGAAAAGGCAATGCAACATTTGACAAAGCAATACCATTTTAAGAAATTCAACGGCGTCGGCTATTCTAACGGCGGGTTAGTCTTAACGCGTTATGCGGAACGCTATCCTAAAGAGGCGCAATTAGGCCGGTTATTGACGATTGGGACGCCCTATAATGGCTTAAATGCCAGCATCAAAGATGAGAGCCCTATGTTGGCAGACTTAAAATCTCAAAAAGCACAGCTTTCTAAGAAGATGGTCGTCTATTCCGTTGGTGGGACAACCACTGGTGGGGATGATGGCATTGTCCCAGCTTCTAGCGTTGCGGCAGGTCGGGAAGTCTTCCAAAATCAAATCGCCCATTACATGTCGATGTTTGTCAGTGGCAATGACGCTAAACACACGAGTTTGCCAGAAAATGAAACGATTGTTTACTTAATTGAAGAACTGATTGTGCAACAACCAGTCGATCCGCAAAAACCCCTAGGGGCAAAATTAAAATAGAATATTGAAAAAGGGTAGGGACAAAAATAACTTTTGTCCTTACCCTTTTTAGATTATTCACCAAGCGTGTTCAATAAACTGTGAGTGATGAAGAAGCCGCCGATTAAGACCACTAATTCGGTGAGCGGCACACTGAGCCAGACACCCGTTAGGCCAAACAAGGCCGATAATAATAAGACACTGCCAATCAAAAGTACGTAACCGCGCATAATCGCGACGAAAAATGATAGTCGTGGTTGGGCAATGGCCGTCATAAATAGGTTGTTGACGATATTCATACTTGAGAAGAAAAAGCTGATGAAAATCAACGGAATACCGGCGGCCGCGTAATGAACGAGTAATTGATTGTGATCATGATTGAAAATGGCGATGATTGGTTCTTTAAACCCGAGCAGGACTAGATACAGACCAGTTGCAATCCCGAGTGCTGATAACAAACCGATTCTTAAACTAGTTTTAACGTTATGCCAGTTTCGTTTACCAAATTCACGGCTGACGATTGGTTGGACCCCAACGGCAACACCGTTAAATAACGATAAACCGACAAGTAAGATATTAGCAATAATGCCGTAAGCTGCGACGGCGTAGTTATCGGCTAAATGCAAAATAACGATGTTGAAGACGAAAATGCTAACGCCGGTACTCATTTCGGTTAAGAAAGAAGGAAAGCCCAGTTGAACAGCTTTAAACGTTGGTTTGAAGTTTAATGTCAGTTTTTTGAGGGTGAGTAAACGGTCTGGGTGATGACGGTGTCGCGTTAAAATCAAAAGGCTGACGAGCGGTGAACAAATCGTTGCAAGAGCCGCCCCCATCATGCCCATGTGTAGTGGGAACATCAATAAGTAGTCAAAAATGATCACGAATAAACTTTGTGAAAGGGTCGCAATCATGGTTAGATGTGGATTGCTATCATTTCGCACGAAACTGAGAACCAAGTTATTGAGAATAAAGAGTGGACTCCCAATTAAAATAACGCGTAGGTAAGCCAAGCTAGGCCCGAGCGTTTCATGATTAGCACCCAGTAGATAGAGGAGCGGATGAATAAAAATCAAACCAAGGCTCATGATGATTAGCCCCAATAAAATTCCGAAGGAGAGGACTTCAGTGAAAATCGCCTGACTCTTTTCGGGATGGTTAACCTTATTAATCGAGAAAATTGTTGCGCCACCAATACCGAGCATCAATCCTAAGCCGTTAAAAAGGTTAAAAAGTGGTAAATCGATATTGAGCGCGGCCAAGCCAATTGGGCCAACCGCGTAAGCGATGAAGTAGGTATCAGCCAAAATATAGATGGAAAGGCCGAGTGAACTGAAAACATCACGAATGATGTAACCAGTCAGTTCTTTTTTAATCTGTGGTGAGTTTGTCAAAGTGGAACACTCCTATTCAATTGGTAGTGGGGTCGCCAGTAATGTCGCGACGAAATCCTGGATTGGTTGGGGTAAACCCTTGCGATTAACCAGGTAAAATTGGCGTTGGTACTGTTTGGAAAGCGGTCGGTAGGGAATCTCTGGATAATCAAGTAATGCGGCACTTGAAATCAATGATTGGCCTAATCCTTGTCGTAATAATTGGACGATAATGGCATTACTTTTAACTGTCATCACGTTATCGAGCGTTAAATTATTTTCCTTTAAATAATTCATCGTGTAATGATAGACGCCAGAACCATTTTCACGTAAGAGCCACGGTTCGGTTGGTTGACCGGCTAAAACTAATTGATCCGTTTGTAGCGGCGTGCGAACGATATCTTTTTCCGTTAATGGTTTTTCGATAAAGCCAAAGTCCAATTTGTGTTGCGATAACTGTTCGATAATCTGCGAGGAATTTAACGTGCAGATTTCAATCTCTAAAGCATCTAAAGCAGCACGGTGGCGACTAAGTAACGCCGGTAAGAAGTAGGCCGCCGTGGTGTGTGAAGCAGCAATCCGGCAGGGGATTTTAGCCTGCCTTTCTTGATGTTGTAGTTGATGGAGATCTTGGTGCCATAAATCCAGTAATTGCTGGCATTGCTCGTAGAATAAATCCGCCTGTTTGGTGGGCACGATTTGTTGGCGACCATTGCGTTCAAATAAAACAACATCAAGCGACTCTTCAAGTTGTTTGATTTGCACTGAAACGGTTGGTTGCGACAGGAAAAGGAGTTGGGCCGCAGTCGTAAAATTTTTAGTTTCATAAACCGTCTTGAAAATTTCGAGCGTTTTAAACATCATATCACTTCCATTAAAATTCTTAATAACAACTATTATAAAGATTTATTTTATTAATTGAAAGAGTTTCGGTATAGTTAACTTATTGATTTGAGAGGAAGCGAGTAAAATGCAATCATTGATTAAGAAATTACCTGGCTTTATTGTATCATTGGTCATCGCGATTGGAAGCTACTATATTGCACAGTTATGGTTACCAATGTTGGGTGGCGCAACCATTGCGTTATTTGTTGGCATTATTTTAGGCAATACCTGGTTAAAACAACCGGGCTTAGCCGCAGGCACGAAATTTTCTGAAAAACGGCTCTTGGAATATTCGGTGATGTTATTAGGCGCGACGATCACGTTCCAAAGTATCCAAAAAATTGGCTGGCAAGGGGTTGTTCTAACGGTCTTGCAGATGAGCTTAACAATTGGGTTTGCCATCTGGTTGGGCCGGCGCTTGCGCTTTAGCGAAGGCACGTACTTATTGATGGCCGGTGGGAATGCGGTCTGCGGTTCTTCAGCAATCGGGGCGATTGCGCCCGTGATTGATGCGGATAATGAAGATACTGGGATTGCCATCACAATGGTCAATCTCATGGGGACAATCTTGATGTTGGCACTGCCAGTTTTAGGGACACTGTTATGGGGCCATGATAATCTTGCTCGAGGGATTTTAATTGGTGGTACGGTGCAATCTGTGGGCCAAGTGGTCGCCAGTGCGACAATGATTAATCAAGGCACTGTCGTCACAGCAACCTTATTTAAAATCTTGCGGATTATCTGTTTAGTCTTTGTAGTAACTGGTTTTGGTTATTTACATCAGAAGAAACAAAGCCAAGCAACTGATACGAAGTTAAGTCAACAACTATTGGCGAAGAAAAGTAGTCTTGTCCCTTGGTACGTTTTAGGCTTTTTAATCTTTTGTGTAATCAATAGCCTACATCTGTTCCCCGGTCAATTCGGAACAATTTGCCATTTCTTGAGTACTTGGTGTGAAATGACCGCCTTAGCCGCAATCGGCTTACGTTTAAATTTAAAAACACTATTTAATCAAGGTAAACAATTACTATTTTATGCTGGCGGTTTAGTCGTGTTCCAAGTTGCTGCTGCTATTTTATTAATTACGATCTTATTCTAAAAAAACACCATCAATGTGGGCGGATTGCCCAGAATTGATGGTGTTTTTTGATGAAGGTCATTGTTAACCTTCGTAGCGGCCCATTTGAGGGAGATCTTGAAGTCGTTTAGGTGTGTGGTGTGAGTTTGCGAAGGCTTCTGTTAAGTCTTGTCCAGCTCTCAACCCTTTAAAATGTTTGCCACCTTCCCAAGGTCCCATTGCGGATAAATCATAGACGATGCCTTCAACAGCAACGTAACTTGGTTGGCCATCTTGACCGTTATATTGTGCGAGTGTTTCTTTTGTAAAAATTTTATCAGTCATTATAAAAACCCCCTAGATATTAGCATAACTATAACGTTTTCGCGAGGATTTGGCAACAATTAAGTTGTGCAATCGCTAGTTATATTTGATTGTGATTTAGGGAATGGGTTTCATCAGTATATGAAACCGATAAATGTAATAAAAGAACCACCAACAATTATTGTTGGTGGTTCTTTTATTACAAGATTAAATTAATGGACCCGACCAGATTCCATATAAAAAATTTTGATGTTCTTTGAGAATGCCTATATATAAGTGTAGTTTGCTATTAAATGAACCTGATAGGGTCCAATAGATGTCTTGATTTGATGTCGTTGATGTTGTAAAAATATTATCCGATGTTCTTTAGCTAGCAAGAATGATTTTAGTTAGAGGAATTATTTTTGTTATCCCGTAAGAAGTCGTAGTGACCGACTTTTACTACATCATCTTGAAGAGCATGCACATAAAATTCAAGGAACGTTTTTACTTTGTGCCCTAGTTGTTGAGCAATCGCGGGATACTGCATTCCCGCCGATACCATCTGGGTAGCATATGTGTGTCGGAGTGAGTACATATTATAATGGTGAACGTTAGGAATAACCTTAATTAAGGATGAAAAATGTACGCTAATATCTTTAGGAGCCCACATCAAGTTTGATGTCGCATCTTTAGGGAACAAGAAAATTTGATGTTTTTCTAAGTCCAATGTTTGTTGATTCCCTAAAATGAAGTTAATTTGAGCAACGATTAACTCGAACACGTTCGCGTTAAAGTATACATTACGTGGCTTACCAGTTTTGGTTGTGGGCTTAATATATAATCCTTTGACCTGATTATAGCCCGCAGCAGAATCTATACGCAGAGAATTATTACGAAGATTTATACTTTCATTAATAGTCAACGAGGCTAGTTCTTCCGTTCGTAATCCAGTTTGAACCATCAATGCTACGGCTCGCGCAAAACTAGGTTCTTTAATTTTAATCGTATTGATAATTGTATTTATGTCAGTTGCTGTAAACGAATTTCTATCATCATCAGTATTTTTTGCTTTTTTCTGCATGTCCTTGCGGAGGTACTGATTGATGTTTGTAATTTGTTTAAAATTATTATTATTAATCAATTCTAACTCAACAGCATAATCAATCGCATGGTTGATTGCTCTTTTTAAATTATTCATTGACGATTTTGAAGGGTAGTATTTAGTTTTTCTGACTTTATGAGTTAGTTGAGTATTACCGTATTTTCGATAAAATGTTTTGGCAAATGCTAGAGTTAATTTATCCAATGGTGTATTCCAGATATATTTCATAAATTGCTGATTGGACAGGGTCGTATTATATCTGACGACACCGTCTGAAGCGTTCTCTAATTTTAGATAATGCAGGCGCCAAACGTTTTCAATAAATTCGCCAAAAGTTTGATTTGACTCATTGTAAATGTTGATTGAGTCAAGCCGTTGTTGCTCCTTTTTGACCCAAAGCGGAGCATCTAGTTGAGCTTCTTTGAAAGTATATTTATTTTTATTATAAGATTTTGATTTTTGTTTAGTAGTACCATCTTTTAGTAAAAAATAATGTTGGAAGACCCATCGAGTAGGATACTCGACATAGGGAATACCCGATTTCTTTGCCATTAATAATCACTCCTTATGCTAACTAAAGCATACTCGATAATTAAGTTCATAGCCATACCTAATTTTGTGGTATCTTAATATAAGTATGGGGGTGGGAAATTGCCTAAAAAAGTCAATGTAGCATTGGACAAGAATCCGTTAGAAGATGATTTGCAAACGATGATTAAAGCATTGCCTAGGGATAAAAAGATTGGCGTGATGCAGGAGCGTTTTTGGCGACTAGGCTTGGTTTATTATAAGATGATTAAGAACCACATTAATAAAAATGGTTTATCAAACGATTTTAAAAGAACATACGCGCTGTTGAGCGTTTCTGAATATCAGCTGAAAACCGATGCAAATGATAGGGCAACCGACTTGGCATTATCAGTCATGATTTTTTTTATGCAACGAAATCGGGTTCCTGCAGAGTTAATTCCATCGTTAGTCTATTGTAAGATGTTGGAAGATAAAATCAGTTTGAATGATAAAGTGTTCTTGTTACATTTTATTATGGAATCACCCATTAAACCAATCTTACAATTAATCGAATTCAAAAAGTTTCAAGTATTGGCGCCAAATACAAAGATGTCGGAAGCAATGAAAAATAAACGATTTAATGATAACGCAGGTAATAGAAAGACCAATAAAACTTTGTCTCACGCCATAAAAAAACAAATAACGGAAAAAGCTGACCAAGAAATGAGTAGTGGGAAAACACAGAAACAAGTTGCTCAAGAACTAGGATTGTCTGCAAAATACCTTAGAACCATTAACAAAGAAATACAATCGCCTGAACAAGATATAAGCTATTTTCAAATAGAAAAGGCATATTTAAGCGAGCATAAAAAATATGAATACGCTAAATGGGATTCGTTGAAGAACTTAAAATATAATGATTATTTTGAAAGTCCTAATTTATTTGATTCAGCGATTAAATTAATATTTCCAAATCAAATTAAGTCTGTAGGTTTTGAGACCATTCGAGAGCAGGTTTTATTTTATGATGAAGATAGATGTGCCTATGATTTATATCAAACGATGAGAAATTTGTATGAGCTATCAACAGGAAAAAAAGTGAATGATAAAGATATTAAGGAGTTTATGTGGAATTTTTTTGAGGTAGAGAAATGAAGAATATATTATTCGAATTAAATAATCAGGAATTTGCTGAATTACAACAATTAGACGAACTACGTTTAGATAAAGCCTTTGAAAAAGTTGGGCTTAAACGGAACGAACTCGAAACTCAAAGTATGATTAATCAACGCAAGCTGTATGATGCAGCTTTAAATAAAGCTGAACATCCATTTGAAAAATTGCATGCAATTACGTTTGCAAGTAAATCATCACAGGACAATAAGTTACATAACTCGGCAATTAGTACGGAAGATGAATTTATCCAACTAATCCACGACTATTATCAGAATATTGATTACTTGATTCAAACGGATGATGGTAGTCCAGTGAAGTTCCCGTTGATTCTTGCTGACCCACCTTATAACCAGAAAAAAGATGTGTGGGACGAAGCCTTTGATTTTGGTGAAATGATTAAAATTTTTAGTCAGCATTTAGATGTAAATGGCACATTGCTAGTCTATAATCGTGCGCAATCTTTGGAGGAAATTAAGGCCTACTTGGATGAGAATGATTTAGAACTTGTTCGAACTGTACATTGGCAAAAGCCAAATCCAGATAATCCAGATAAAAGCATGTATATTACGCAAAGAGCCAGAGAATATATATTGGTGATTAAACATAAGAATACGAATAATGAAGATTTGACATTCAATCTTTTAGGAACAGAGAATTTTAAAATTGGAACATATAATTACGCTGTTGACTCGATGACAAAATATGAGAAGAAAGTCTTGTTCCAGGATCTAAATTTGAAGAAACATCCAACCATGAAACCACTCCAACTTGAAATCGAATTAATAATGCGCCATTCTAACATTGGCGATTACGTATGGGTACCATTTGCGGGCAGTGGTGTGGATATTAAAGCCTGTATGACAACTTACCGCAAATGTGTCGCGTTTGAAATCGACCCGAATTATCTAAAATATATCCATATGTATAGGCTATCAGGAGATATTACGGGAATTATTGATTATGAGGATGATGCTGAATATGATATCCAAAAATTGAACGAGCCTGGGCGGATATATGATGCACGAGTAGCGTTTATAAAACGGAATAAAAAGAAGACAAAAGGTAAGCTAAATATCCAAAAAATACGAGATGAGCGGATTTCTAAGGTTAAAGCAATTGAGCAATTGAGAAATGAAATCGATGAATTAGACGAAATATTAGACCTTTCATCGCATCAAGATTCCTAGCTCAGGTGGCTCACAAAGCCTTATATAAATACTTTAAAATTGAAATAGTATAATTAAGTTATACCTGAGTTGAAGCTCACACAAGGGCTCACAGGGCTTAGTTGCATTTTTGAATCTCGCTGATAATTTTCTGATAACGAATTTTTGCGGTTATACCGGTGTAGATTGCAAAACGTGATAACATGGACTGACATAATAAAAAAATTTGAGGTATACTGTACTTAAGAATAATATACAATCCCAAAAGGACAGGGGTGAACCTAGGTCTGTATTGGGAACACTGTACGCAAATAGATGAATAACAGAATAAGATAAATGAATAAAGAAGAGACATGACATGATGATGAGGTGTTATGTCTTTTTAGTTGCAATAGATTGAAGAAGACTGGAAGAAAAACATGAATGATAAAACGTGATAACAGGGACTTGAATAGTTAAAAAATTTGAGCTACAATTGAACTACAAGAATTAAACACTTTAAGAGAACTTGTGCGACATGGGGAAACATAGGATTCATAAGTTAGAGATAAATAGATGATGAACATACACAATACATAGAATAATGTGAAGACAATAGAAGAGACGAAGCATACATTGATTGAACAGTGTGTGCTTTTTTAGTGTTTTGAAATGTAAAAGTTATGAAATAATACATAATTATCATGTAGATTCTTGTTATTAAAGATAGCAGGAGATGATAGAATATGGAACAAATAAAAGATAAAAGTAAAACGATAGCCTATGCAAGGACATCAACGAGAAAACAGGATTTAGGTCTAGATGTACAATTGAAAGCCTTTGAACAGTATCAACCTAATCAGATAATAAAGGAGCAGATATCGGGTAGAAAAGAGGAGCGTGAAGGTCTCAACCAAGTATTGAAGATGCTGAAACGAGGAGATTGCTTGCTAATTTATAAGTTGGACCGACTCAGTCGTTCAACAAAGCAATTAGTGAACCTGATGGCTGAATTGAACGATAATGGGATTCAATTGCTATCAATCAGCGACGGACTAGATACCTCAACGACTAATGGAAGGTTCCTTTTTACGATAATGAGCGGCCTAGCACAAATGGAAGCTGAGATGATTAGCAAACGGACAAAGGATGCATTGGCGATGACCGATAAGAAACTTGGCAGACCAAAGATTGATACGAAAATACAAAAAAGGGTATCTGAGCTTTATATGAATCCTAGCTTAAGTACAAAAGATATTGCAGACCGATGTAATATTAGTATTCGTACAGTTTATCGGATAGCTAAGTCTCGCAACTTAAGTAGGCGGTGAAAAGAGACTTCCCATAATAAAAATGTCATGTTATTATTAAGGTGTTAAACAAACTATGAACCACAGATGCCAATAACGAACGATATTGGCAGTAACATAATTTCTAAAATAAGAATTTACATAATCCCAGTGTTAAGCCATTTTTGAAGATGGTTTAGCACTTTTTTTATTCTAAATTATCGGTGTCTTTATCGTTCGATTTTGGCATCTGAAAATAAAAGGAGATAAGGGGTAAAACATATGACAAGACGCCAATATCAAGAATTCCAGAAAGCACAACAACAGGAAATCCATAGAGTGAAGATGTATAAGGCTAAAAAACAATGGGTGACAGCGGGAATTACAGCTTTTAGTTTGGCCATCGGAGTAGCAGCAATGAGCACAACAAGCGCTCATGCAGCAACGGCTTGGACAGCTCGTTCAACAACAGAAATTCAGGCTAGCTTGAAATCCGAGGGCACTGAACCATACTTGATTAACTATGGTGATACGCTGAGTACAATCGCCGATGCAGCGAACAAAAATGGCATTGAAACATCAGTGAATCGTTTGGCACAAATCAATAAGATAGCTAATATTGATTTGATTATTGCTGGGAATAAATTGTGGTTCAATGGTTCAGGAACTAATGGTACAGTAACGGTAGAAGATAAGAATGGCGTTAGCCATACTTATAACCTGAGCCCAAATAGACCAATTCAAACGGGCAACAACGGAAATGGGACGGCAATTGATACCACTAATGGGGGAGCACAATCACACGGGAATGGTGCAACAACTAACAACGGTAGTGGCAACTCAAATAGTAATAATTCAAGTAGTTCAAACAATGGTTCAAATGTAAATAATGGTTCAAATGTAAATAATGGTTCAGGGAACACAAACAACGGTAACAATTCTAATAACAATAATTCAAATAATGGTTCAAACGAAAATAACAACAGCTCGAATAATAATGGCAATTCAAACAACAATAATAACAATGGTAACGGGACAACAGACCCAACAATACCTACAACGCCAAATGAAAATGAAGTAGGCTATACAATCAAGTTTGTTGATTACACAAATGGTAATAAGATACTGAAGTCAATCGAACTTAAAGGCAAGATTGGCGAGACCGTTAAATACACATCGGACATCGAGATTACTATAGATGGGAAAAAATATGTATTAAGTGGCTCTGCGGAAATTAACAAGACGATTACCTTGAATAAGGATGCTAATAAGAATGTGATTACAGTTGGTTATCGACCAAATACATTACCAGAGTCTTCATCATACGTGGTTAACTATGTGGATGAATCAGGCAAGCCTATTGCCAAATCAAAAAAGGTTGATAACGTAAAAATGATGTCGGACATCGTTGAATATGCTCCAGTTATCGACGGTTATTCAGTGAAAAATTCAAATGTAATCAACGCAGTGATGAGTGAAGAGAACCAAGTCCTAACTTTTGTATATTCTAAGAATTCTGCACCAGTAGAAAAGACATCAGTCAACATTCATTCTGTTGATCAAGATGGGAAGTCTATTGCAGAAGACAAAAAGGTTGAGGGTAATGTGGGGGATATCTTCACAGCAAGTGCTGAAAACATTGATGGCTATACCCTAGATGGAGATGCAACTCAATCAATCAAGTTGAGCAAGACTGGAAACGACATCACATTCCATTACACAAAAAATACAGCACCAGTTGAAAAGACAAGCTACACGGTCAGCTATCAAACAGCAGACGGCACGAAGTTGCAAGCTGATAAAGTAGTCAACGACCAAGAAGTAGGCAAACAAGTAACTGAAACAGCTCACACAATCAAGGGTTACAAGTTAACGAGCCAAGCAACACAAACGATGACGTTAGCTAAATCAGGTAACCACATCACATTTACGTATGCTAAGGAAGAAGCCCCAGTTGCGAAGACAACTTACACTGTAAGCTATCAAGCAGAAGACGGCACAAAACTTAAAGCAGACAAGACGGTCACAGACCAAGCAGTCGGTGCCAGTGTATCAGAAACAGCACCATCAATTTCAGGTTACACATTAAAAGGAAACGCAACCCAAACGATGACATTAGCTAAGGACAACAACCACATCACATTCACATACACAAAGAATGCTGACCCAATTGTTAAAGCCGACATCATTGTTAAATCAGTAGACGAACAAGGCAACGTCCTAGCAACAGACACAATCGCCCAACAAGAAGTGGGCAAGAACTACACAGCAACTGCTAAAGCAATCAACGGTTACACATTGAAGGATTCAGCAACGAAGACTATCAAGGTAGCCAAGGATAACAACGTAATCACATTTACCTACGCCAAAGCAGAAGCACCAGTAGAAAAGACTTCTTACACTGTAACCTACCAATCAGAAGACGGCACAAAACTCCAAGCGGACAAAGTAGTCAACGACCAAACGGTAGGCGCATCAGTAACCGAAACAGCACCAACAATTGAAGGTTACACAATCAAAGGTAACGCAACACAAAGCCTAACATTAGCAAAAGACAACAACCACCTAACATTCACATATACAAAGAATGCTGAAGAATCAAACATTGATGCAACAGTTGTTGCAAGTTTGTTTAACAACTTAGTAAATCAAGAACGTGTAAGTAAAGGTTTAGCACCATTAAAAGAAAATAGTGCTTTAAATACCGTTGCAAGTATTCGTGCAAAACAAATCGAAAATGATTTTAACCATATTGATGATTATCAATTATTAATTGATAACGGGTATGCTAGTGGTGATGCAGGTGAAAATATTGCTCAAAACTTTGTGGCTATTGGTGATACAAATGAAAAAATGGCACAACGTATTTTTGATAATTTCAAAGCAAGCAATATGCATTACGGTACAATGATGGATGAAATGGGTGTTGATACTGGTGTAGCTCTAAATATCACAGATACAAATAAAGTTTATATCTCTCAATATGTTGGTGATGGTGCAGGTGAAACAGCACCAGTTGAAACAGCCACAGCAACAGCTAACTACGTAGACGAATCAGGCAAAGCAATTGCCAGCCAAGATACAAAGTCAGGCAACGTAGGTGACGCATTCAGCTTTACAGCTAAGACAATTGCAGGATACAAATTAGTAAGCCAAGCAACACAAAATGGTACATTTACAAAAGGTGGCAGTTCAGTAACATTCACTTATAAAGCGGATGCGCCTGTAACAGGTGACCACAGCACTCCAGTAAATGCTCCTGCAGGTACAGCAGGCTTGTTAGACGGAAACACAACTCCAGCGGGGAACACGCATAATCTATGGTTCTACATGGACAAGCAAACAGCCCCTGCAGGACAAACAAAATCTAACTTAATCTTTGCAACGATGCAAGACGCAACGAACTTTGCGGAAAACTATTTAGATAGCACCATGTTAGAACCAAACCAACTTTTCAACGGCTATGCCGTAAATCAGGTTTTTGGTGATGGTACAACAGCGGTAGGTTATACAATCTACTGGCGTTAAGATTAACAAGTAAATAATGTAGCAAAGCTACAAAATAGCATACTCCCTAACTGGAGCGGTGGTGGACGGAATAAGCAACAAAAAAGCCCTTTGACCATAAAGAATCATCGGGCTTGCCTGAATAACTTACTGGGTATCTTCTATCATTCTCTACTCCTTTCCCTTTAAAAGTAACCATCCAGTAAGATGATGGGTAAAGTTTTAAGAAGATAGTATAGGTTTAATACCATGAGATACCCAATACAAAAATTTAGACATAATACAAAATCCTTGCACTCCCACAGAAATGTGGTAAAAATAGGTTCATGAATCATAACGTGCATAGTAATATTAACATTATATATGTACAAAAGAAATAGCATACTCCCTATAACTGGAGCGGTGGTGGGCGGATTAAAGAACTAAGAATTAAGACAATAAAAAAGACAAGATAGTAACAATATCTTGTCAAATCAGGTTATTCCAAGTATCGATATAGTTAAAAATACTGGTATAGGTTTAAATATAGGGCTTGCTAATACGTGGAGTCCGTTATTCTTAAATATAAACCAACAATAGTGCTAACTTATTTGGTACTTTGATATATGCTAATGAATAACTCGGTGAGGTCTATAAGTAGCGAAGCTATTATCAGGCAGTAAATATTCAAGACTAAGAATACAATTTGGATGTGTTCTTAGAGATTAATTGTGGTTCGTTTGGCATCTATTTTTTCTTTTAATGGCGTGGGATATAATGATGCGTTTC
This sequence comes from Latilactobacillus parasakei, assembly GCF_049674265.1. Lineage (NCBI taxonomy): Bacteria > Bacillati > Bacillota > Bacilli > Lactobacillales > Lactobacillaceae > Latilactobacillus > Latilactobacillus parasakei. The sequence continues at coordinate 2,208,253 of NZ_CP186861.1, forward strand.
CCAGAAAGAATAGCTACCAAGAATCCCAGAAAATATTGTTACAATTTCTGAAATAGTTGTAATATTTAAACTAATGTGTAGCAAAGATACAAAATAGCATACTCCCTAACTGGAGCGGTGGTGGACGGATTAAGTAACAAGAACCAGAGCAATAAAAAAGGCAGTGCATTAAGTCTTACACTGCCAAATCTATAGGTGTATTAACGTTCCACGGTTAATCTATATAAGTTATCTAGAATTATAAAATGCATAAACAATTCGTTGGTTTCCGACTATTATTGCTTAATTAAGCAATTGCATTTATACGTATATTGTAGATTAGGGCTACATTAAATATCATCTCCTTTATGACTCAGGAATACTATGGGGGTACCAGTCGTAGGATTTGAAGAATTTATAGAGCATCGTGTGTGGCTCCTATGTGTTTGACCCGTATCTTCAGTATATGTTTCACACGTTTGGGGTACATTATTACTTGTACGATTATCGTTATCATTGTTAATCGTATGTTGAAGCGTAACAAATTGTAGGTAAACTGCAAAGATTCCTGTAATTACAGTTATAGCTTTGAAATAAAAATCTGATTTGTGTTTCATAATGCTCTTAATAAGTTATAGAGCTTTGTTTTATATTCATTTTAACTCCATGTCCATAGTCAGTTTAGAGAAACTGTTAGATAACCTAAAAGGATTATACCGTAGAAAGTTGATGTACAAAATAGATGCGACAAAAATAAAACTTATTTGTAGAAGCAGTCAAAGCTGTTTACAGCGGATAGCGGAAACCTATGTAGACGAAAAAGGGCGCGCAATTGCGCCACAAGATACAAAGTCAGGCAACGTAGGTGACGCATTCTCATTCACTGCTAAGACAATCGCGGGCTACAAATTAGTAAGCCAAGCAACTCAAAACGGAGTATTTACAAAGGGCGGTAGCTCGGTAACGTTTACCTATAAGGCAGACGCACCTGTAACAGGCGACCACAGTACACCAGTAAATGCTCCTGCAGGTACAGCGGGCTTGCTAGACGGCAACACAACTCCAGCGGGGAACACGCATAACATCTGGTTCTACATGGACAAGCAAACAGCACCTGCAGGACAAACAAAATCTAACTTAATCTTCTCAAGTATGCAATCAGCAACAGATTTCGCTGAAAACTATTTAGATAGTACAATGCTTGAACCAAATCCAATCTTCAACGGCTATGCCGTAAATCAAGTCATGGGTGACGGATTAACACCAGTTTGTTACACAATTTACTGGCGTTAAAATAAGTAATAAATAGTTAATGTAGCAAGGCTACAAAAATAGCATACTCCCTATTATTCTGGAGCGGTGGCGGACGGATTAAGTAATCGAAGACTAATAAGAAGATGGCACTCCTAACAGGGGTGTCATTTTTATATTATGAGTTAACTATAGCGCTTATAAAAACAGGCACCGCAAGGTAACTAATAAAATAAATAAATGTGCAAGTAGTCGCTGAATGATTGTCTCGAAAATTGTGAAAGTAGAGTGATGAGTGAAAATTATATTAATAATGTAGGCTCCTATGATGGAATTACGGACAAAATGTTCGATATAATACATCATAAAGGAGCCTTTTATTATGGCAATTAAATATTCAAATGAATTTAAAGAGTCGATTGTTAGCTTAAGTCAGACTGGCCGTTCGGCCAACTCACTGGCTAAAGAATACAACGTCAGTGTTTCAACGGTTACTAAGTGGATTAAACAAGCTGATCCTAACAACACTAAAGTGCTATCATCAAATGAACGTGCTTTGATTAAAGAAAATAAACGGTTAAAAGAAGAACTTGATATTTTAAAACGAGCGGCGGTGCTCATGGCAAAAAGCTAATTATTAAGGGGCGTACCCTCGTGTTAGAAATCGTCAACGCTAATTTACGTGCTGGGCACCGCATTACTCGTATCTTATCAGTACTCAAAATCCCGCGCTCAACCTACTATGATTATCTACATTGGCAGCCAAGTAGAACTGAATGCCGACGGCATTTACTTAAGCAAAAAGTGTTAGCGGTTTGGTTAAGATATCCAATGTATGGCTATCCACGATTAACGATCTTACTAAATCAACAGTCTGATATTCACGTTAGTCAGCGTCTGGTCTATCAACAAATGTGTGAATTAGGGATTAGATCTAGAATGGTTAAACGAATCAATAAGCCAACCACTCAGACTGATTATGATCAGCGACCAAACTTGATTAAGCAGTTAACTGATCAATCTGGTGTTTTATTGACTGATATTACGTACATTCCCCTTAACCATACTTGGTGTTACCTAGCTAGTGTCTATAATCCAGTAACCCGACGGGTTATTGCTTACCAACTTAATACGCAGATGACTAAAGAACTAGCGACTAACGTTATTACCCAAGTCATGGCGCAAGCAGTTAAACCACAAATTATTCATAGTGATATGGGAAGCCAATACACAAGTGACTTATTTGAGAGCGTTTTATCGAAGTGTGGTATCAAGCATTCTTACTCCCGTAAGGGTCAACCCGGCGATAACGCGCGAATTGAAAGTTTTCATTCAATTTTGAAACGTGAATACGTTAATTTCCAAGATTTTAAGACAATTCATGAAGCAACCGCCGGAATTGATAACTATATTCGTTGGTATAACAGTGATCGTATTTCACTTGTAGCGTAGCTACAGACAATTGAATTTTTAATCAGCGCGCTCAAAACGTACGAATGTTGGGGGCTATTTAAAGCACCCTAAAGCGGTTTTAAAGGTTGATTTAGATTAAAATCTCTAACTCAGAAAATTAAATTAAGTAATTTAGATTGAAAGTCAAATTTGTTCGTACTTTTGTGTCCGGATTCTTGACATAGGAGCCGTATCAAGATGTAGGAGGTGTGAAATGTTTAATATTTTTAGACAAAGGAAGAGATGCAAAGGTAATGTATCGAAAGAAACGGAAAAGGCTCTAATGTTAGCGCATGGTTTTTTACCAGGTAGCTCACTCTTACCACCAACAGAGGAAATGATAATAGAACGACAAGTTAGACAAGCGGCATTAAATAAGAAACATAAGAGGAGTGAGTGATGCTTAATTTGCAGATTCTAATAATAAGCTATATGAAATGGGGGGTGTAGATATACTCTTCAAAAAAATAACCAGATATATAATCGCCAAGCTAGGAATTAGAATAAAGGGCTAGTTAAGGGTCACTGGTAGGTAAAGTAGTGGTAGCTATAAAGAGTAAAAAATAGATGACAGTTAACTGTCAGGAGGGGAGTATGACGGTTAGTATAAATGATTTTAAGTATAGACAGTTAATAACAACGCAAGAAATTGCACAGATAATTGGTAACACAGATGGTATAGCTAGGAAGGATTTGATTCTTGCGACTAGTTCAAAAATGGTAAAGCCATTAAAGACCATCGAGGCAACAAAAACGTTTAAGTGGCGAAAGATGGCGGGGGTAGCTACACGCCCAGTAAAGGTTTACTTCGCAGATAGAGCGACCTATAGTTGCGTAATAGCTAATCACTATAGAGCTCTAGCTACACATGCGTTAAGACAAAGCGGCTTTAAAATAGCTCAACCCCTAATGCTGAATAAGGGGGAGTGGGGAATTAACTTAGCTATACGGGGAGATACAGTAATGCCCTTAGAAACTGTGGTTGTTAATTCTAAAAATTACACAGAATTGAAGGGTGTAAAAGTGCGTAAGAGGTTTGTACCGTTGTATGTATTTACGGATATTTCATTTTTTGAGAAGGTACAAGCAGAAGGCTTACTTTTCGGGGAATCAATATGTGTAGTTGCTGGTAAACAAGACGTGAGTCTGCATGTAATGAATTACTTGGGAAAAACGGAACCATTATATGCTTTGGCTCAACTTGATGAATTTGAAAAAGTGCAGCACGATAAAAAAGTATTAGTCGATGAAATTTTAGAAAGCTACGATTTAAAGAAATTTACAACAAGAAAGAAGGTTAGAAAAATACAATTAGGAAGTGATTAATTTGAATAATATTACAAAAGTAAAAAATAAAACGATGTACTTTAATACACCACTATTTAATGGGGATATAGCGCTGAGGGACTACGTCCAAAAGTTAGCACAAAAAGAAGATAAAAGTGTATTGATTGTTACGGATGGGATGATTATCTATGAGAACATGCCTGATGATAACGTTCGAGTTTTATCTTTGAAAGAATTAAGTGAAATGGATTGGAATGAAGAAATGATTTTTGAATTACAAGACTATTTAGAAAAAGACGGTGTAATTCTTATACGAATTTACGATGATGTTATTGAAGTCAGTGTGGAAGATGCAATCAATTATTTGTATGCTAAAACTCGAGGGTTGTTCATAATTCAACTTTCAAATGATATCGATAACGACTTGAAGCATCATCATGAGGTTGATTTAGGTGAATTCTTGTGGAGTAACACAATTGAATAACCTATACATAGGGAAGGCTAATTAAAATTTAGCCTTTTTATTTTAATGTACAACTGCAGAATAAGTTCTATTACTGCAGTCATGAATTAGCAGCAGGTTTGAGACTGCAATAAATAGTATGCAAAAAGCGAGAGACTATTCTCGCTTTAATTTTGTGCTAGGTGGTCAATCAGATGGGGGGCTAATAGTGCAGTGAACGATGCAGATAAATAGCCAATTTAGATAGGGGAGTGGATGGTCATTCAGAGTGGTCAATTGAGAATAATGAAATTTGGAGGTATAAGAATGAGTAATATAGCTTATATGAGAGTTAGTAGTAGTGATTTGAGTATAGAAAATCAAAGACAGGTTCTGGAGAAATATAATATATATAAATATTTTATAGATGATGCAGTGAGTGGGAAAAGTTTAAATGGTAGAATAGGACTAGATGATTTACTTTCATATGTACGTGAGGGAGATTTTGTTTACGTAGTTGCACTTGATAGACTAGCAAGAAACCAGACAGACCAAGAAGTAATTTCAGCAGAGTTGAGTCTAAAAGGGGTTACTGTTGTACCCTTAGACCTATTTGATATGTTGGGACTAAATGAAGTTCCAACAGAGGGAGTATTGAAGATGGTTTGGGACGTTATTAACGTCGTAACACGCTATAAAGCAGAACAAGAAAGAAAAGATATGTTGCGACGCCAAAAAGAAGGTATTAAGAGGGCCAAACTAGCAGGAAAATATAAAGGGACCGTTCCAAAATATCGACAGAATAGCCCAATTAAGAAAAATAGGTACATATATAGTGAAGTAATAAGAAGATTGGAGAAAAGAGAACCTATAAAAGGGATTGCGGAATGTCTTGGGATAAGTAGAAATACGGTTAAGAGGATTAGGGATAGGTAGGAGAAAAAATGTATACACATGGAAAAATTATGCCAATAGGGATTTCAGAAAAAGAAGAACCTCTGTTTAAAAAAAGAGAAATAACTAAAAATGGTAAAAAAAGAATTATTTTGGATAAGGAAACCGCCACTAGTACAACTATAGAAGCAGTAGATTACATTTCAAATCGATTAAAACAAGTAAATAGACTTAATTTTGCTAATCGTAATACAATAATGGATAATTTTTTTCAAAAGTTATTAATGTTCTACAATTTAGAGAAGTTTTCGATTATCAGAATAGATATAGAGAACTTTTTTGATAATATTAATGCGAAAACAGTAAAGAGTGTGATTAAAGAGCAACCAGGATTATCAAGAGCTGAAAGAGAGTATATTACAACTTTTTTTAAGAGAAATGAAATACATACGGGGATATCGTTAATAAATGTTATATCTGAATTGTTGGGTGAGAGAGTCGATAGTGAAATTAAGCGCACGTTCAAGGATAAAGAAATTTTATACTATAACCGGTATGTAGACGACATTATTTTAGTGTGCAAAAATGATAATATCGATAAGAATTATATTATTAGTAAAATTAATGAAATTCTAAAAACAAATATAGGTGAGGGAGCAGTTGTTAATGATAAGTATGAACAAATAACTCAAGGCACAAAGGAAAATACGTTAGATTATTTGGGATATAGTTTTAAATGCATAGGTAGTGGTAATAAGAGTCATGTTGTAATAGGAATAAGTCCTAAAAAACTTGATGTAATAAAGAAAAAGCTGAAAAGAGTAATCCAATTGTTTTGTGAAGGACAGGACTCAGAAGATGCATTACTTATAAAACTTGATATTTTCTTTAAAAGATATGTTTTTTTTGCACCAAGTAAATCAAATCAGAATAAACCGGTGTGGCAATCGAGAGGATTTTTATCGCATTATAAGCTGATACAAAAATTCGTTGTTTCAGATGATACTAAGTATGTTATTTTGGATGAGTCGGTTGCTAGTTTATTAAATGGTGAAGACATACGAAATATATTTAGGGAATTTGGAATAGATATTCCAAATAAATTAAAACGAGCAATTAGTTTTAATAGATATAAGTTTTCATGTAAAAAAAATAAGGCATTTATTGCTAATAGAATGATAGGGCTCCCTTATGGTTCTATTTATGGAGTTGCTGATAAGTTAGGTCTGAATGTCAGTACATTTATGAGTTATGACGAAATATCAAAGAGTATATATATGAGTATATACGGAGAGGAAGAATAAATTGGTAACTAAATTTACTAGGCAACCGATGGACTACTTATTAACCGAAACATTACCCTTAGAGAAGGCAGGGTACTTCACATTTAGCGGGTTATATTCATTTTTAACAGATGCAGATAATAAAAGTTTAATTGCGCAATATGGTAGAGAATATCAAGAAGAAATTAATGTATTAAAAACTAATGAGAAGCTTGGAAATATTTGGGTTACGAGTCCAATGCAAGTGAAAACAAGGTTAAGAGATGGATTCCGAATTATTTCTATTATAAGCCCAGTATCTGCAATTGATGCTATGTTTTTTAATGCGGCCTTTGGTAACGAAATGTTATCTATTATTAAAGAAAACAGAGGATTTGGAGCGAGAATTCCTTATAAAACGTCGGCTTTAAGATATAAAAACTCTGAGAATCAGGTCGTTACGTACTCGGATAGCCAAGAAAAGCAGCAATTATTATTCTCTTTAGAATCTAGTGGAAGGTTCTATCAACATTTACCTGTAAAGTCTTTACCAGCGTTTACAGACTCGACATTTTATTTGAGATTACGTGATAGGTTTACAAAGATGCAATCAATTGATATAGAGAATTATTTCAATTCTATTTATACGCATTCTTTTTCATGGCTAATATCAAGAAACTATGTTGAAAGAATGAAATTTAAAAATATACCTTCGGTATATAATGAAATTGATTTATTTTTAGAAAGGATTAATGAAAAGAAAACAAATGGTATAGTAGTTGGTCCTGAATTTAGTAGGCTAATATCAGAGTTTTTACTTTCTCATATTGATGCCCTTGTAAGAGAGAAGTTACTAGCAGAATCTATTGGTAGAAGAGATTATGAAGTAGTGAGAATAATAGATGATATATATATTTTTTCAAATGAAGATACTGTAATTAGTAAAATTACTGAAATATATAAAGAGTGTCTTTCACAATTTCAGTTAAAAATTGGAACTAAAAAAGTTAAAATCTATGATAAGTATAAATCGCCGGTAGCGTGGCTATCAAAAACAAAAAAGATTAGTGATAGTATGGCCGAACTGTGTAAAGATGGAGGGCGTTGGGGGTATAAAGACTATAGGATGAAAGTTGATGAACTATTTGATTCTTCTGAAAGAAGTGATGTATTTCGGGAACTCTCATATTTATTAAGCACACTTGTGACACTGACAGAAAGGGAAGCAAAAGTAGAAATTCTTGAAAATACAGTATATATAGCTTTTCACTTATATTCCGAGTATCCATCTTTTGTACAGTGCAGAAAATTGATTAGAATATTAAATATTTTTGAAAAGATTGATTCTCAAAAGTTAAAGAAGGTTATAAGTTCTTTACTTGAACGCTTTCAAAATGATTTATTTAAAGAATACCCTACTGACTGGATTGAACTATTGCTGTTAACGGGAAATTTAGGAATTGAATTAGATGTTGAATTATACGAAGATATTAAGAAACGTATTGAAGATGAAGAAAACGCATATTTATATGCTGGATGGATAATATATGTAAATAAGATGGGTTATGTGGAAGAGAAAGAGATTTATAAAAAAAATGTAAAAAAGAATATAGCCAAGGTGTCTAATGAAGATAAAGATATATTTAAAAGTGATAGTGCCTGGTGGGTGATTCTGTTTGTAAATTGTAACTTTTTAGATGATAAAATAAAAAAAGCAATTACAAAAAAATTAACCGATTCTAAAAACTACTTTTCTAAAAAGAATGAGCCTAAACCTAACCACAAATCTAATGGCGAAGTAAAGATTAAAACTAGTGGTAAAGTAAAAGAATTAGTATTGAGGTATTTACTTGAAAAAGATAAAGAATCAGGCAAAGATAGAGGGTTTATTGAGTGGGGATTTTCGCAAGAGGATTACAATAAGAAATTTTATTATTACACTCGAGACCGAACAGTTTTTGGTAATGCTAACGAGCTAGTATCACAATTTAAATTATCTTACTAATAAAAATAAGGGACACTAGATTTAAAAATCTAATGTCCCTCTGGAGAAAGCATCAAGTAGATGATAACGCCATTTTAGAGCTGGTGATTGCGCACTTATAATAGCTAATTATAATAATTCACGCTAATACAGCTCGATGTTATGTAGCGTCATTATACAATTTATCTTATTGAGTATCAATAGCTATAGAGTTATCATCAGACCACCAAATAAATAAAGGGTGGTTTTTATTATGTCAGATACATCGCTAATGTTGGAAAAAGCAAACGAAATTATGCGTAAAAGTAAAAAAGGATACACGTTCAGCGAACTATGGACTTTACTGGAAGAGTCCGACAGTGGTCTAAAAAAGGTTATGTACAACGAAGAGAACAAGCCCCGCGTTGGTTTACTACAGGGACTCATCAATCGTATAAAGATGCATAAATTGCCTAACCTGTATTACAACGCTAGTGATAAGCGGATATACTATAGTACGTCTGATTTAGCCTTAATAAAGAAGTTAACAAAACAGTACAATACGGAAATGAACCGATTATTGAAGCCGATTTTGCGACTTAAATTGACTGAAGATGATGGTAATAACCTAACTGAAATTAAGCAAATCATTAACCAGTTGAATACAAGAATTTATGAATTACCGCTATTCGCTGAAACACAAACATCAATTGAGGTAATTGATGAGGCGGAACCAAAGGAAGATAAAAGTTAGTTGCAAATTATCTTAATATAGTAGAAAAGCGTGTATCTAAAATGACTAGATACACGCTTTTAACTTACGTATAAAGGCTTGGGATAGCTGATATAGTAAGGATGATGTTGTGTTTTGATGTCGAAGATGTCCACTTGATGGAAGTTGATGTTGATGGGGGTAGATGAAGATGAGAACAAGATTATGAGACTGGATGAACGAGAGAGAGAAGTGATGTCCAAGTTAGAAAAGATGTTAGATTTTGATGTCAATTGTACCAAAAAAGACATCAAAATCGTTTTGATGTCTTTTGATAATACTGTTATATCAACGTTTATAGACTGTTTATGGACCCGACCAGATTCGAACTGGCGACCTCCTACATGCGAAGCAGGCGCTCTCCCAACTGAGCTACGGGCCCAAACGCTTACAAAAAATATTTTAGCACTTTTAGCTAAAATAGCAAGCGTCTTTAACGACGAGGCGATGTCCGGAGGTTGTTGGGTTTGCTGCCTTTAATTGTCCGTTGCTTAAATGTCGTTTGTTGTTGATCAGGCATAAATTTGAAATGTTGCATTTTACCGGCATAAGGTTTTCCGCTGACACGGATTTTTAGCCAGTCTTGCATGGTGACAATCATGCCCTTTAATTTGGCAGCCTGTTCCGAGTTGCCTTGTTTTTGGACTTCCGCGGTGACATCGTTAGTGAGGTAAGCGAGTAATTTTTGGTGGTATGCGACTAATTCTTCTGTTAGTGGTGCTTGGTTGTATTGGTTGAATAGTTTTTGAACAAAACGCATGGCGTCTTTGGCGTTTTGAGGTTGGTAAAAACGATCTTGCTCGGGCATTTTAAAACCTTCTTTCAAATGGTAGTATATCTGATTTTAATGCTTGGAACAACTTTGGTATACTGTAATCTGAGATTAATTAGCGGAGGATTAAGCATGTTTAAGAAAAAGAGCGATTGGTTTTTGGTATTAGCACTTGTCATGATGGCAATTTTGTTTTATAGCTCATCAATGACGTATCATGAGCAAACATCCGTCCCACTTTTGGAACGCGTCTTGAAAAATGAACCACTAAAGCAGTGGTTGAGTCAATTTTCCTTCCATTATGCAGGCAGCGAACAAAGTGTTAAGGCAAGTGGTTATTTTAAGTTTGTCGAATTCTTCGTGCGTAAGGGTGCCCACTTCGGCACATATTTCTTATTAGCGTTATTTAGTTATTTAGGATTACGCCCCCGAATCGAAGGTGCTTTCTTAGCGGGGATCTTCAGTTGGTTGGCAGCGACTGGGTATGCGGCAACCGACGAATTTCACCAAATGTTAACGGGTGATCGGACACCGCTTTTTCAAGATGTCATGCTCGATAGTGTGGGCGCTTTATCGGGGATTGTCATTATGAGTGTTATTTTATACTTTACAGGTCGTAAAAAACGACGATAAACCTGACTACCATTGCTTTTGAGTTGATAATTTGCTATCATAGATAACGACTTAGTACCAGAATTCTATAATCGAAAAGAGGAGTTAGATATGTCAGGACATTCAAAATGGCATAATATTCAGGGTCGTAAAAATGCACAAGATGCAAAACGCGGCAAGATTTTCCAAAAACTATCCCGTGAGCTTTTCATGGCTGCGAGAAGTGGCGGTCCTGACCCAAGTTCTAACGCTGCATTACGTTTAATTATGGATAAGGCTCGTTCAGCAAATATGCCTAAGGACAACATTAAGCGTGCGCTTGATAAAGCCGAAGGTAGCGACGGTGCTAATTATGATGAAATTACTTATGAAGGTTATGCACCAGGTGGTGTGGCTGTTTTAGTACATGCTTTAACAGATAACAAAAACCGGACAAGTTCAGATGTTCGTGTTGCCTTCACACGTAACGGTGGGACAATGGGCGCTGCTGGTTCAGTGGCTTACATGTTTGATCGTCGCGGTTACATCGCAATTGCCCGTGAAGGCTTAGATGTTGATGAAGACCAAATGTTTGAAGACATTCTTGAAGCAGGTGCGGATGATTTACAAACCGAAGAAGATGTGTTTGAAATTTACACAGATCCTAAGGAATTGGCTAATGTCCGTGATATTCTTGAAAAGAAATACACATTGGCAAATGCTGAATTAACAATGATTCCACAAAACACAACACCAGTTGATCCTGAAAAAGTTGAACAATTCCAACGTTTAATCGATGCCTTAGAAGACAACGATGACGTTCAAGATGTTTATACAGCAGGCGAACTACCAGAAGAATAATATAATACTAAATAACCTTAAACCAATATTGTTGGTTTAAGGTTATTTTTTTGCAAAAAAATAGGGCCGTGCCTAGCGTAATCTTAAGTAACGACTTAAAAGAAAGGTGATGGCATGTCAACTGAAGAAACGCTAACAACATTATTAAAGCATTGTGCTAAACAACGTGTTCAAGATCTCTATTTTACACCGATAATCGATGGCTGGCGCTTGACGGAACGCCGTCAGAACGATTTGGTCACCAATCGAGAGTTGGATAAGTCGACCGGAACGCGTTATTTAAATCGGCTGAAATATATGGCTGGGATGGACATCAGTGAGACTCGGCGTGCGCAAACTGGTCGCTCGGCATTACAGCTAGCTGACCAGACCATTTATTTACGCCTAGCGACAGTCGGAGATTTTTTAAACCGCGAAAGTTTGGTGATTCGTTTTATCTACCCAATTGGCGCCATCCATCATTGTGATGATCAACAGATTTTGGCGCAATTAACGCAGATGAGTCAACAGGCAGGGCTGATTCTTTTCGCCGGACCGACCGGTTCTGGCAAAACGACCAGCCTTTATCAGCTCGCACAACAATCGATGAGTGCCAAGATGGTGGTCGCGATTGAAGATCCGATTGAAATTGTTGCGCCTGAGTTTTTGCAATTGCAAGTCAATGATAATGCAGGATTGAGCTATGCCGAGCTATTAAAAATTAGTTTGCGATTGCGTCCAGATACGCTGATTATCGGTGAGATTCGCGATTTAGAGACGGCCCAATATGCCGTTTCCGCGGCTTTAAGTGGCCACCTGGTATTGAGCACAATCCATGCTCGAAGTACACGGGGCGTGGTCGCGCGTTTATTGGATCTTGGTATTTCTAATCTGCAATTACGAGCCTGTCTAACGGGGATTGCCTATCAATCATTGGTGACAAAAGACGACATTGTGCAAGCCCATTATGAGTTATTAACTGGTTCAGATTATTTCTCGGCAAAAGAAGGTGGATGCGATGTATAAGTCACGACAACAAGCGCAATTTTATGCCGATTTCTTGCAGTTATTGGGGCGACTATTAGAGAACGGCTTTTCATTACAACAAGCTTTTGCTTTCTTACCGATTGTCTTTCCAAAACAACGACAGTGGTTAAATCAGGTGAATCAAGCCCTTGAAAAAGGTGACAGTCTGGCAGTCAGTTTAGCGCATGTTCATTTTCCGGCTGATTATGTTGGTCAAATCGAATTAACTGAATTACAAGGTAATCTTGGTCAGTGTTTGTGGCATTTAGGACAGATTCAAAGTATCCGCCAAAAACGCCACCGAGAAATACGGGGTGTGCTAGCTTATCCGTTATTTCTTTTAGTCTTTTTAGGAGGCTTAATCGGTTTATTGCGCCATTATTTATTACCGGAGATTGCCCAGATGACGCCCGAGTCAAACCAGACAGGCTCGCCGCTTAATCGAATTATATTGTGGGGCTTTTTATTAGTACTAGTCCTTTTGATAATGGGAAGCGGTCTTTTTATGGTTTACCGCCGGTTACCGGTTTTAGTTCGATTACAAAAAGCGTTCAAGTGGCCAATCATTGGGCGTGATATTCAGCAGTATTATCATTATTGTTTATTATTTGATTTGAGCACTTGTCTGCAAAACGGGCTCAAGTTAACAGAAATTTGTGCTTTACAGAAGCAACTGCAACAAAATACATGGCTGGTGACCTTGGTAGCACAATTGGAAGTCGTACTCGCTTCAGGGCAATCATTGGATGCTTATCTTAGTCGCTCTGCATTTTTTCCACAGTCATTACGATTGGTATTAGCTAAGCATAACCTCACGCAACAGACAACCGCTGAAATCACCATGCTAGCTAACCTGCAGTATACGGAACTACAGAAGCAATTACAGCGGAAAGTGAGCTGGTTACAACCTATTTTATTTATCTTAATTGGGCTCATTATTATTTGTACGTATCTCAGTATTTTATTACCGCTGTATCAAACAATGGAGGGAATTTCATGAAGAAAAAAAGAAATGCTTTTACACTAATCGAAATGGTAATTGTTCTAGCAATTGTGGCGTTATTAATTTTATTAATCTCACCAAATTTGGTGGCTCAAAAACAGCGCGCGGAGAAGAAAACCGATCAAGCTTTAGTGACGACTTTACAAACGCAAGTTGAATTGGCTGCCGATGAACAAGGTCATCAAATTAAGAGTCTAGATGAATTAACGGATAAGTATATTTCAAAAGACCAATTAAAGCACGCAAAGGAGAAGGGGATTACAATTGAAGGCGGCACGGTTAAGCAAAAATGAAGGTTTTACGTTGATTGAAATGTGCGTGGTCTTAGCGATTGTGAGCTTATTAAGTTGGTTGCCGATTTATCAGATTAAGCAATATCGTGCGCAACAGGCTGAGCAGTTGTTTCTACATCAATTTGAAACGAGTTGGGATGCAGCTCGTCAATATGTGGCAATTGAACCGCGTGCTGTCCGGGTGATGTGGGATGCACCAACACATGCAATCACATTTAAAGGTGCTGGTGAGTCGTTTAGAAATCATCAACTCGTATTACCAGAAACTTTAACAGTGAGTAATCCAGCCGAATGGCATTTAATTAATATTACTCATAATAAGGGTATCAAACCGCGCACCTTAAAGTTAAAATCAACGCTTAATAATCGTGAATATCAGTATAAAATCCAGATGATGTGGGGGGTATTACATGTTCAGAAGTAGACCGGCCTTTTTGCTTGTTGAAAATATCATTGCCTTAACCTTAGTACTAGGGGCTTGCTGGCTATTAACGGTAAGTCTACTACACTTTAAGCAACAACAAATGCTTAAACAACAGCAAGTTGCACAACAGGCGGTTCTGGCGATGGCCGCTGAGCAGTTGAGAGCACACCAGACAGTGAAAAAACGGTGGCAAATGGGTGACACGATTTATACAGTGGCGGCTAATCATCAGAGACTAAAAGTGACCACAAAGGCAGGTGAGTCGATTGCGATTAATTGGAAGACCGATTAAACACGCAGCATTCACGTTAATTGAAATGGTGATTTCAATGGCGATTCTAATCCTGACGAGTCAGTTACTGGTGGCAACGGTGGGTGTTTTACAAAAGGCAATTAAAGTGACCCAACAACAGCAAAATACAATCGATTGGCATATCAGCACCATTCAACTAGATGAATTTTTAGCAGATGCGTATTTTACAAATTACCAGTCTCAAGATGCGCCTAAAATTATTTTTCGAAAACCTGATACTAATCAGTCGGGGGAAGCTGCCGAGACCGTTTACTATTTAAAAAGGATGAAAAATGAAATGATCGTTGTCAGCCAATTAGATGGGTACATGCCATTATTAGGCAACCTCAAGCAACTCCAACTTGATTATCAGCGACCGTTTGTTCAAATCGATGCGACTTTTACGGATCAGAGGCGCTACCAACACGACGTTTTCTTGGAGGAACAAGATGAACAAGCTAAGAAAAAGAAGGTCGACACCAATTAAACATACGGCGGTTGCGTTACTTAACGCGATATTAATGCTGACGTTAATCAGTGTCGTATTAGTTGGCGTGACACATAGCTATCAACAGCAGCAACAGAGTTACCGGTATTTATTGAATTACTATCAGGCTAAAACGCTGTATGAATTGACCTTAGCCAGTCAGTCTAAGGCCGGGTTAAAGGGAATCAAAGCGACGACAGGTGAGAGCCAAATTCTAATGAAACAGCATCAAATCAAGGTTATTCTTAAGAATGGCTATCAGAAACAGTTTGAAATAAAAAATATAACAGGCAAAAAATAAAAATTCCATTTGATAAAGCGCTTACTATGGCTTATAATTTGTAATGTAACCATCTGTATTACTTGCGTTGATGTTGGATTACCGCTAGAATATAACAGAATCCAATGAATAGAGGTGGCTATTTTGCCTAAGAGTGCTGTAGAAACGTTGTTTGACTTAATTGATCAAACAACAACGTTGATTGAACAGAATTTAGAAACAACCTATTTAGATGCATTGACTGAATCAATTGCCAATATTGCTGATGGTGGTCGTGTGAAGGTTGAAGATAATTTACCAGATGCGCAAACGGTCGCACAACTTGAACCAATTTACGCAACAGTTAAACTGAACCAGTTTGATGCGGAGACTATTCGTCAAGCCTTACAACTGGCAACCTTAAAAGGACTTCGACAAGTTAAAGTGGAGCCTAATAAACAAATGACACCAGACGCAATCGGTTATTTAGTCGCCTATTTGGCGGAAGTATTTGGTGGCGCTGATCAAATTAAGACAGTGTTAGACCCAGTGATTGGTACAGGCAATTTATTAGCAACTGTTATGAATCATATTCAAAATCTAACGGGTAACAATCTCCAAGGTTTTGGGGTTGATAATGATGATAGTTTGCTAGAATTAGCCGGTATCAGTAGCGAGTTACAAGGGTTAGACACCACTTTATTCCATCAAGATGCGATTGAACCGTTAATGATTAAGCCAGTTGATATCGCGGTTGCTGATTTACCAATTGGCTTTTATCCAATTGATGAACGGGCAGCGGATTTTGAAACACATGCTGCCAGCGGTCATTCGTATGCGCATCATTTACTCATTGAACAAACGATGCACTATGTCAAAGACGGCGGTTTTGGTTTCTTCCTTGTGCCCAACGTTATTTTGGAAACAGATGAAGCTAAACAACTGGTAAAATGGATTACTAAACATGTCTACCTGCAAGGTTTATTGAGCTTACCAGTTAACTTGTTTAAGACTAAAGAGGGTCAAAAAGCCATCTTAGTTTTACAAAAACAAGGTGCTGGTGCCCAACAAGCTAAGCAAATTCTATTAGGTGAATTTCCAAATTCAAACGATCAAAAAGCGTTCGCTGCGTATTTACAACAGATTCGGACTTGGCATAAAGAAAATATTAATTAATCGAATAGAAAAGGTGATTAGATGTCAAAAATTTTAGCAATTAATGCCGGCAGTTCAACTTTAAAATGGAAATTATTTGTAATGCCTGAAGAAAAGGTGATTGCCAAAGGGATGGTTGATCGTCTCGGCTTATCCGATTCTGTCTTCACTGTTAAATATGGTGATGGTCAAAAATATGAAATCACGCAAGATATTGAAACTCAAGATGTTGCGGTTGATTTATTACTTAAGAAGTTAATCGAATTTAAGATTATTGCTGAATATTCTGAAATTAGTGGGATTGGCCACCGGGTTGTTGCCGGGGGCGAAGATTTTAAAACATCAGCCTTGATTACTGAAGCATCATTAAAACGCATCGAAGAATTAGCCGAATATGCACCATTGCATAATCCTGCTGAAGCTGGTGTGATTCGTGCTTTCCGTAATATTTTGCCTAATGTGCCACAAGTGGCAGTCTTTGATACCTCTTTCCACACGACAATGCCCGAAGAAAACTATCTTTACAGTCTACCATTAGATTATTATCGTAAATATGGGGCTCGTAAATACGGTGCTCATGGGACTAGTCACCGTTATGTCTCACATCGTGCTGCTGAAATGTTAGGAAAACCATTAGAAGATTTGAAAATGATTACTATGCATCTTGGTAGTGGCGTTTCAATGACTGCTATCAAAGATGGTAAATCATTAGATACTTCAATGGGCTTCACACCGCTTGCTGGTGTTACAATGAGTACTCGTTCTGGCGATATCGATGCGTCATTAGTCGCTTTCTTAATGAAGAAATTAGATATCAAGGATCCAGAAGAGATGATTGATATCTTGAATAAGAAATCAGGGATTTATGGTATTTCAGGTTTATCACCTGATATGCGTGATCTTGAAAAGACAAGAGAAGAACGCCCAGAATCACAATTAGCAATCGATATTTTTGTTAACCGTTTAATCAAGTATGTTGGTTCATACGTTGCGATTATGGGTGGCTTAGATGTCTTAGTGATTACAGCTGGGATGGGTGAAGGCGATATTTTAATGCGTCAACGAATTGGCGATCGTCTTAGCTATTTCGGTGTCGAAGTTGATCCAGAACGGAATAATGTGATGGCACAAGAACGGATTATTAGTACTGATGATTCAAAAGTTAAGGTGCTCTTAGTACCTACAAATGAAGAAGTCATGATTGCCAGAGACGTTATGTCAGTTGGTCAAATTAAATAAGTTTAAAAAGTGATCAGCGTATTGCTGGTCCTTTTTTATTGGAGGTTCAAGGCAATGTCGAGTTTTACAATTTTTTATAGCATTCTAGCAATAGCTTTATTAGTCATTTGGCTAGTCGTGCAGTTTCATATGGTATATCGCGCTAAGAGTAGTCGCGTGATGCGGACCATTTTAACGGTAATTGCAATTGGGTTACTGATTGCTAGTGTTGTTGTCACGGGATCGGTAGATGATAAACTGACCGGTATTGCATCGGTCATCATTTTATTAGTGTTCGCGTTTTGGCCCAAAGGTTTCACCAAGACCATGCTGATTGCTAATTTAAATACGGTTCGTCAATTTGCCGCAATTTCTAAGATTGAGTTAAGTACCAAAGAAGCTGAAACAGTCGTTCAAGTGTTTAGTGGTCAAATTCAAATTACGACGTTAAAATTTAAATTAGAGAGTCAAACACTAGCGAATTTTCTCAAAGAACGGTTTCCTGAGAAACGATTGGTGGTTAAATCGGCGTAATCCTTTTATATTACGCGGATTTATGATAGAATATGCTATGCATATCGGGGCCGTTACGGATTCGACATGTGTAGGTGAGCGTGAATTGCACTTCGTAGGTTACGTCTGCGTTAACAACGTTACAGTTAATTATAACTGCAAACAATAACAATTCTTACGCTGTAGCTGCCTAAACACCAGCATAGCGTGATCCGCCTGACTTCACCCAAGGGTTAGATCCGGGTCTCAAATTAATTGGGTTACGTTAAATGCCGCCGTTTGAAGTGTTTAAAAGAGATTTGCAAACTAGTTAGTCCATCCGAGCCTCTGTTGAACGGCGTTTTGGGCTAGCGAATTTCTAAATAGTTCGACTATGAGTGTAGAGATTGACGTGGCAATGCGCATGGACGCGGGTTCAACCCCCGCCGGCTCCATTGGATAAAACAAGGGTTAAGCTAATTAATTAGCTTAATAAAAGGCATTTAACACTACCGTAACGGTGTTAAATGCCTTTTTTGTTGTAAAAAAATAACAGCCACAAGCGTGACTGTTACATAAATTGCTTATGCCCAACGATTTGATTTTGTTGGTAAGAGCATTAAGATGTAGAACCAGATTGTCCCGATAAGTGGTACGAACTCAATAAGGACCCACCAGCCTGAGCGGTCTGTATCGTGAAGACGACGGATTTTAACGGATAAAGTTGCGATCCATACAATGAAAACTACGATATTACGGCCCATCGAAATGCCTAAATCACCAATGTTATAAATTTCTGAGATTGGATGCCCGGTCATTGCCTGAATAATCCCAATAATAATGCCACCTAAAATATAGTTAATAATAATTGGCCACCAAAAATCGGGACGATTTGAGGTCCCCGTGAAATCAAGAATGCGTGCCCAATATCTTTGATATGATTTTACCATGATAAAAACCCCTTTCCATTAATCAGCTCTTAGCATTTTTAAACGATAAGAAAAACGCTTTGCTGTTAATAATATTATGGCATATTGCGTTTACTGATTGACAGTTTTTAGCTTGTTAAATGGCACTAAATGATAAATGAAGCGAGAATGTACAATAACCAAATGTGTATTGGGTAGAAGAAGTAGAAAAATGACTTCATACTACGCCCTTTTTGGCCGTTGTATAACACGATTGGAATGATTGCAAAAATCATCATCCATTGGGTATTGGTCGTCAATAGTCCAGTGAAAGCAAAACCTGAGTTGGCACCTGCGTTAATAACGGCAAAAACAATAATTGTCAGGCATTGCAGTAACCGATTATTGCGGAAAAGGTAAAAGAAGACACCGATATAAAGAAAAATAGAATTTTCGGCAAGTGTGATGGTTGGGATAACCATCCCAATATTAGCCGCTAACATTGCTGTTTTAGGATTAACAATTAGTAAAATCACTAGTAGTGACATGAGAATGGGGACGATGATTGCTAAAATCCCGATTGTGATTTGCTTGGCACGATGAGCGCGTATACCTGCTGTAATTTCCTGAATACCGTACATCGCTAGTACGGCGATGAATAAGTCCGTGAAAATATTGTTCGATAGGGCGATATCACCGACCGTGAAGAATTGTTGAATGAGACGATCCCCAAAACTCATTACCCAAAAGCCGATAAGTAGTTGGAGTAGGTAGCGCTTTTGATTGCGAGTGTGCGTAAAACCTTCAACTGCCATGAAGAAGAAAATCGTAGCAACTGGTCTACCGAACCAATCGACCCAGTCAGGGACTCCCGCGCCGGCGAACATTTGATGGATATGGTCAACGAACATGAGCAAGATCCCTAAAATCTTAATATCGAAATTGTTCATAATCTGATGTGATTTGACTTGCATAAAGTAACTCCCCTAAAAGATTTAATGGCTATATTATCTCATGTTTTAAGTTTGATGATAAGTATTAAATCCTGAGTGACAATTCTGTTAGATAACAAAAAAACAAAGTCCTAAAAGACTTTGCTTAATGTGTTTATTTGGCAGTTTTACTCGAACCATCTGCGTAATTTAAGGTAACACCATCTGCAACGTTAAAGATGTAAGTGTTGAATTGAATGCTATTGTCGCCAATTGATTGACCTTCCATTTGGACGCCACGCGCTAATAATTCATTCCCTCTAAAAATGGGTGTCACACGGTAACGCACGTAGCTTGAGGGGTGTTTTTTGAGGTAGGTCGCAATATCTGATTCATGAGCCAACATTTCGGGCGCATTCAATTGGCGGGTACCGGTGATGAGGTTTTTAGGGTTGTTGTTTTCACCGGTCAGTTGATAACCGATTAAATGGCTACGATTATAGAGCCAACCGGATTTTACCCGCTTATTACGCCAACCAGTCGGGTTCCAAGTAAGTCCTTCTCGTTTAGCGGTTGGCATCATGCTTTTGTTTAAGAGCGCATTGGCGGTACCAGCCCGATTTAATTGATCGAGGTTACTAAAAGTCTGCCAAGGGCCCTTTGTAGTGGCCAGATCAGCTGCGGTAAAGGTAGGCTGGTTGTTGTTGACGATAATTTCGTTATCGCCTTGATAATCTAATGTTGCCAGCTCAGAAGCGGCGTGATTTGTTGTATTAGCGATGGGGGTATTGGTTTCAGTTGCCAGTTTAGCGAGTTGCTTATTGAGCTTGTTGATCTGTCGTTGCAATTTGCTGATTTTCTTGCTAGTCTTTTTATTCTTTTGGTTAATTTTTTGCGCTTGTTGATAATCCGCAGTCCCTGAAGCTGCTTGGATCGGCTTCGGCGTGATGAGGGGGCTGCTTGCAAGGAGTAACCCGATAATGAGAGTGGTGGTTGCTTTTAATTTTGACATATTAATCCTCCCAGCCACAAAGCGTATAGCCTTGCGCTTGTGCTTCGGCCAGAGTCATCGTTGTTGTACTCGTGGCGCGTTTTAGGCCGCGACAGTTTGCATCGAGATGGTATTTTTTACCGGCGTTGGGTGCCACTGTCACCATTTCTTCAGCTTGATTAGCGGTTGTTTGGGTTGTATCGACTGTGGCGGTCGATTGCACATTACTTTCAGTAGCCGCTTCTTGTTCAGAAACCGCAATTGATAGACTACTAGCCTCTGATTTTTTGGCCGCTAGTTGTTTTTTAAGTGAGGTTGAGTTGGCGAGTGCTTCTTTTTTGGCACGTTGTCCTTCTTTTTTCGAAACGTGCTGAACCTTTGTTTTTGAAGCACTCGCCGAGTTAATAAGTGTATTAGTGGTGCCTAGGCCAATGATTGCCACAAGCAAAAATACCAGGCTCAACCAGAAGCGACGATGATAAGGGTGTTTCGTGAAATAATAAACGCTGGTGATGATACTGATGATTAAAAGAATCGTCAATAAGATTGTCATTAATTAGCCTCCAAAGCAAATGATTTAGTTAATTGTATTACGGGCTTGATTTGAACGCAATCAACCACTAAAAAAGCCTCAGTCATCAGACTAAGGCTTGTGTTTTAATTTGATTGCACTTCTAATGAAACAATTGTGCTAGTACGGTAGTATTTATCTGGATGTTCGTCGAGCGTTAACCAGTCAGCGCTGGCTAATAATCCGGCGAGGACATTAACGGGTTGGCTATCAGTTTGTTGATTGGCTTTAGCAGATTCCAAAGCTTCTTGATAGCTTCCTGAGAAAATTGCTTCTAAATAGAAGGCTTGGTCTTCATCAACGCTTAGATAACTTGTATCGTTTTTCCAAGCGTGGAAACGTGCTGTTTCCGGTAAAGTAACGGTCTCGTTATTTGAAAAAGTCATTAAAAATGTCATGGTACCACACTCCAATTCTTAAATTAAAAATCAAAATGAATCCAATCTAAGTATACCATGATTACGAAAAAAGGCCTTCTTTTTGACATTATCTACTGAAGACTCGTAAAATAAAGTTAGAATAGTGAAAGGGGAAAGAAACGATGGCAAATGAAGAACGTTTAGATAGTCTTAAAAATCAGATTGAAGGCACAGTTAAGAAGGTCGTCGAAGAAGTGACCCACGATAAATCGCAAGAAGAAGCCAAAAAAGATAAACAAAAAGCTAAAACGAATCCGGAAAAATAGTTGCTAAAGACGCTCACTAAATTAATTTTAAGTGGTCGTCTTTTTTAGTGATGTCATTTTAATGAATACTGTTCGCTTTTAAGTGGCATGCTTGGTATAATTTAAGGGATAGTCAGAGGAAGTAGGTACAATAAATGGATTACGCAGAAATGTTAGACCGGCAAAAACACATTCGTAACTTTTCGATCATCGCGCATATTGATCATGGTAAATCAACATTAGCTGATCGAATTCTTGAGATGACGGATACTATTGCCAAGCGCGATATGCAAGCGCAAGTCTTAGATGACATGGAATTAGAACGTGAACGTGGGATTACCATCAAGTTGAATGCGGTGGAATTGCACTACCATGCTAAAGATGGCGAAACTTATATTTTCCATTTAATCGATACGCCAGGGCACGTCGATTTTTCATATGAAGTGTCACGAAGTTTGGCAGCCTGCGAAGGGGCCTTATTAGTTGTTGATGCAGCGCAAGGCGTTGAAGCCCAAACATTGGCCAACGTTTATTTAGCAGTCGACGATGATCTTGAAATCGTACCGGTTATTAATAAAATTGACCTCCCATCAGCGCAACCCGATGTTGTTAAGGCTGAAATTGAAGAAATGATTGGGTTAGATGCGTCAGAAGCCGTTCTTGCCAGTGCCAAAAGTGGGATTGGGATTGAAGAAATTCTTGAAAAACTAGTGACGGATGTACCAGCCCCAACTGGTGATTTAGAAGCTCCACTTAAAGCCTTAATTTTTGATTCAAATTACGATAGTTACCGCGGGGTTGTTTTAAATATTCGAGTGGTCGATGGAACGGTTAAAGTCGGCGACAAGATTCGTTTAATGAACAGCGGTAAAGAATTTGAAGTCACAGAAGTTGGTGTGATGTCACCCAAAGCGGTTAAACGTGATTTCTTAATGGTCGGTGATGTTGGTTATATCACAGCTAGCATCAAAACAATTCAAGATACACGCGTTGGGGATACGGTCACTTTAGCTGATAATCCAGCTGATGCACCACTTGATGGTTATCGTCATATCCAACCAATGGTTTATTCAGGGATGTATCCCGTTGATAATGCGAAGTTTAATGATTTACGTGAAGCACTTGAGAAATTACAATTAAACGATGCAGCTTTAGAGTTCGAACCAGAATCATCGCAAGCTTTAGGCTTTGGGTTCCGGTGTGGTTTCTTGGGTCTGTTACACATGGATGTTGTTCAAGAACGATTGGAACGTGAATTTAATTTAGACTTGATTATGACGGCACCATCGGTTGATTACCACGTTGCCTTGACTGATGGGACTGAAGAAGTGATTGATAACCCATCAGAAATGCCAGAAACATCGAATATTTCAGAAGTTAAAGAACCATACGTCAAAGCGTCAATCATGGTCCCTAACGATTATGTTGGGGCCGTTATGGAATTAGCCCAACGTAAACGGGGCGAATTCGTGACGATGGATTATTTAGACACGTACCGGGTAAATGTGATCTACAATATGCCACTTTCTGAAATCATTTTTGATTTCTTTGATGATTTGAAATCAAACACCAAGGGTTACGCATCGTTTGATTACGAAGTGACGGGCTATCGGGCCAGCGACCTGGTTAAGATTGATATCCTCTTGAACGGCGAAGCGGTTGATGCCTTGAGTTTCATCGTGCATCGCGACTTTGCCTTTGAACGGAGCCGTGTGATTGTTGGTAAGTTGAAAGAAACGATTCCGCGTCAACAATTCGAAGTGCCAATCCAAGCCGCTATCGGGAATAAGATTATTGCCCGTTCAACTGTTAAAGCTTTCCGGAAAAACGTGCTTGCCAAGTGTTACGGTGGCGACATCACCCGGAAACGGAAACTGTTAGAAAAGCAAAAGGCTGGGAAGAAAAGAATGAAATCCGTGGGGTCGGTGGAAGTACCGCAGGAAGCCTTCATGTCCATTCTTAAGATGAACGATGAAGACAAAGCCGGTAAATAAGGATTTTTGGAAATTTAATAGTGATAAAATAGCAGTTTTGCCAACATTTTGCCAACGTCAATTTTCGTTGGTTGGCAAAACTGCTATTTTTTATGTGTTTCAAACTATTCAAGATAGTGCGCTTGCCAACATTATTCATTTTGAATTTGTTCGATCAGACTAACTGTATTTTTGCGCATTTTATGAGTAACGTGTGAGTATGTGTCCATTGTTGTACTGATTCGAGAGTGGCCAAGTCGTTCACTAACGACTTTCATTTTTTCTCCGGCTTCTAGCAGCATAGTAGCGTGAGTGTGACGTAGTGAATGGAAATTAAAATTCATATGCAATTTATCTTGAACTAGTCGTGCTTTATATTTAATCGTGTTAGGAAGCACTGGTGATCCATTTTCTTCGGTGCAAACAAAATTACTTTTATCGTAAAGGTGGCCATACCTCATTTGATTTTCCATTTGAGATTTACGTTTTCCTTTTAATTCATTAACTAGAGTCTGACCGATATCAATAGTACGGTAACTGGCTTTTGTTTTAGGACTTGCTAACTCATAAGTGCCTTTGCCGTGCTGAATCATGTTACTATCAACGGTAATAGTATTATTAACTAAGTCTATTTTGTCCCAAGTCAGGGCGCAGATTTCACCACGACGCATGCCAGTGTTAAATGCTATTACAAGCGGCATATGAAATGAGTCTGCTACCGGGAAGTAATTTAGAAGTTCTCGGTATTGATCAAGTGTAATAATTTTTAAATCTTGCTTTGTTTTCTTTGGCTGTGGTTCGTATTTTGGCATGTCTACATAAGCCATAGGGTTATCTTTTATGATTCGATAGGGGAATACAGCTTTTCTCAGTGCTTCTTTTGTGACAGTAAAGATAATTGCTACAGTGTGCTGTGCAAGCGGATTTCCTTGTTTCGTTGTTGCGTTATCAGCGATATCATCTATGAATTCTTGTAGCATTTCAGGCGATAAAGTCCGTACTCTATACTTGCCTAGCTTTGGAATAATATATTTTTTTAGAATATTCCTGTAATTTTTAACGGTATTGTATTTTAAATTACGTTCTACATAGTTAACCAACCAGTAATTAAAGTAATCGGCAACGCTCATTTTATCCAGTTTAATTTGGACGTTGCCATTCTCATATTCATCAATAGCTTTTCGAAGAGCTTTTCTAGCTTCTTTCTCGCTATATCCGCCGACACGTTCAATGCGTTTTCGTTTCCCATCAACTTGAGCGGCCTCAAATGAATAGTACCATTTATCACCGCGTTTTCTGACGTTACCTTCAGCCATAATTATCTACTCCTATCATTTTTAATTATTGAAATTGAATACAGTGTGTGCAAACGTACGTTCTTTTGATGTGTTAAATAATAGCCTATCTATATTACTTGATAGGCTATTATTCAAATTCCATTTCATTTACTGATTCTTCTAAACCTTCAACAACTTCATTTTGTTCAATGAATTGTTGCCAAGATTCGTAGGAGTCGCTTTTAATATTGAAAATCATTTTTTGGTGGATACTTTCAATAAATTCTTGAACCATCTTATCGACGGCACGATCAACTTTAGTTTCATTCCAACGTTTGGCCGGCTGGCGTTTTTGATTTTTCATATTTTGGTATTCAAGTCCTTTTTCACGGAAAGTGTCAATTGCACTTGAGTTTTGTTCTAGATAGTCTAACAGTTCTTGCTTATTCATGTGAACACTCCTTTATTTAATTAAATCCCCAGCCACGAATCGAACGCAGCTGAACTCTCCAGAGTGGGATTAACCTAACTGACCGTTAGCGTAAGCAGCAGCAATTATAATTGCAAGACCAACGATTAGCAAAAACCAACCAAATAAAGATACGGGTCTATTTGTAGTTTTATAGTTTGTTAGCCAACCGTTGACCCAGCGGGTAGTAGCGGCTAATAAGATTAGTCCTATAGATGATAAAATAATTCCAATGAACATTATTATTTGCATAAAATGCCTCCTCTTTGTTGTCGATCGACTAGCGTGCTATATGAGACAGCACATCCAACTTCTTGGCGGGAGGGGATGTGCTTTTTTGTTAAATTACAAAAGACAGTGGCGAGGGAACGTCGTCATTATCGCGTTCGATAGTGTAGACAACTTCCGCTATTATGATGGCGACAGTACCGATAAAATATAACATAACGCTCACCTACCTTTTAAATTGAATTTATGGACCTTGTAGGACTCGAACCTACGACCGGGCGGTTATGAGCCGTCTGCTCTGACCAACTGAGCTAAAGGTCCAAAACACCCCAGCCACGAATCGAACGCGGCTGTCTCACCAGAGTGGGGGAGAAGTTATTTTAATGGTTTTGGAAGAGTATCTCCAGTTTCAACATCAATTAACCAGTCCGGAGTTTCATCACCGTTTTTGATTAATCCCTTTCCTTCGTAGATACCCTTACTTTTTATAACATTTTTTAGGAACATACCATCAATATAATGGTTAGTTGCATAGTCTAATAATCTGGTTGGATCATCATATTCTTTAGAATAATCAGCGGATTTCATTCCAAAGTCTGGCATTGATGAAAGAGCAGCACTATCAAAATAAAAAGTAATGGCTGGTGATTTAGCACCGTCGTCTAGTTCATATCTTGCACCAGTAAAAATCATTCCGTTTGATGCTAACGGATTATCTCTATATTTTTGAATTGTCTGTTCAATTTCTCTTAATAGTTGCTTTTGTTCTAATTTAAAACCACCGATACCGGTGTATGCTTCATCATCTTTAATAATAAATGTTAATACACTATTTTGAATATTTGCCCCACTGAATGTATCGCTTTTAATATTTTTACTAATCTTACGCAATTTAGTCGTGTTATCAGCAGGGGCTTTTTGTTCTGTTGCTGAGCTAGAGTTTTCAGTCTGTGAAGTAACACTTGAAGACTCAGCAGTTTTCAGCACTAACCCACCGTTTGTTTGCTTGTATTCGGACAGATCAGATGAATAGTCTTTGTATTCAAATGTGGCGTCTCCAGAGATCTCTTTGTCATCTGGTATCAGGGTCATTGACGATTTAAATGATTTTTTTGTTTTTTTATCTATGCATTCATAGATAAGTTTATAAGATTTTTTCTTTTTTAATTTTTCGACATACAAAGTTGAATTTTTAAGATTAGACATTTTTATCTTAGGATTTTCTTTTTGTACGATGGCACGGGCAAATTCATAGAAATTATTTTCTTGGTCGTCGTTTAATTTGTCAACGTCAGATGATAGAAGTACGTGTCCCTCTGTTGTGTTGTAATAGGGAGCATTCACTGTCTCACCGTCATCCGTGTCTGTATTGTTATAGAAATCTAGATCACGTTTAAAACTTCGTTTCCCATCCGTAGCGTGTAAATTGATATCGAGGCTACCTTCTTTAGGGGTAACGTGAAATTTATATTTAAAGTTTTGATTTTTACGTAATTTCTTAGTTTTCACAGGGTAGTTATCGTCTAAGTCATCTTTAATGGTTACCGTTGTGTTGCGAAGTGCTTTACCTTTCAATACATAATTGCCTTTTTCGTCGGTATCAAAACCGCCAGTATCTGATTTTTTTGAAGTAATTTTGATAATATCTTTGATGGAGTCTGCCGGTTCATCAAAAAATTGAGAGATAAAGAAACTAAAAACTAAAACTCCTAGTGAAATCCATAGGTACTTTTTTGTACTTTTTTTTAAAATAAAAGTTGTAATAGCAGTCCCCACAACCGCTATTAGTGAAATATAAAATAAGTAAGCAAATAATTTATACATTAAATTACTCCTCCAAAATATGTACAGCTTTTAAAGTCGTCAGCATTTGGACAGTAGTTTAATAATTCTTAATTTCTTCTATGATAATATCTTCCAAATGAGAAGGTATTCCGAAACACTTCATAAAGTCGTAACTATTAAGCTGGTCAACTTCTTTGTCTGCCACATAGTAGGGCAGTAGCATTTTGACAGCGCCGATATTAGCTTCCAATTCAAACTTCGATTTACTTGGTGTGAAATAAAGCGGCGTTAATGATTCATCGCCATTTAATACGTGACTTATTTCATGCGCCAAGCTAAAAGCTAACTGATTCTGATTATGCCAATTTAAATTGAAGACTATGTGTCTAGTTTCTGTATCGACCGCTGAAGCTGTATATGGAGATAACACACGTAAAGCAGTTACGCCTATATTATTATCGAGTGCATAGTT
The DNA here is from genome assembly GCF_049674265.1 of Latilactobacillus parasakei. Classification (NCBI taxonomy): domain Bacteria; kingdom Bacillati; phylum Bacillota; class Bacilli; order Lactobacillales; family Lactobacillaceae; genus Latilactobacillus; species Latilactobacillus parasakei. The sequence goes on from NZ_CP186861.1 coordinate 2,236,677, forward strand.
GATTAGGTTTGTAATTATATGTTCCATTATTCTTTCCCCCGAAGTAGACGTTTTATTAAGTCCAAATCCTCAGGTTGAATCGGTTTACCTTCAAAAGTCATGATTGTATGTTCATCAGTTATTTCTGCTTCTTTGGTTTTTGATATACTTTTATTTTCAGTTTTTCCTAGTAAATAATCAGATGAAACTTCAAAGATATCGGATAATTTAGTAATTGTTTCAATAGGGGGTTCGCGAGTTCCTCGTTCCCACGTACCTATTGTTTTAGGCGAAACGTTGATTCTTTGGGCAAGGTCGGCTTGCGTCCAACTGTGTTCATTTCGCAAAGTCTTTAATCTATTTGGAAACATAACGTAACCTCATTTCTATATCTTAATGTGATAATACTACAAAAAGTAGTTATTTAGGGATTAAACTACAAAAAGTAGAAAATAATGTTGACATGCTACGTATTGTAGTATATTATAATTTATGTAAGCTACATAACGTAGTCGGAGGTGATAGTTTGAATAAATTAAAAAAATTACGAGAGAATAGAGAAATATCTCAAAGTCAACTAGCTTCAATCATTGGTGTATCACAGAAAACAGTGAGCGCATGGGAAGTCGGTCGGAGAAATCCTAAGCCAAGAGAGTTGCAGAAATTGGAAGATGTATTCGGAGTAGCAAAAGAAGAGATTTTTTTTAATCTTTTTAGCTACAAAATGTAGTATTTCGACAAGGAGGTGATTACATGTCACGTAAGGAAAAAATTAAAGCAATTCTTAACGCTGAACCCGATCGCAGTGAAGAGTTGCTAAATACGTTATCCGACGTTGCTCTTGATCAAATGATTTTTATTAACCAAATGATGATTGCGCGTGAGTTGAATGAAGCTTGTTTTGAATTAGCATAGTTATTTATGTCTAAATCATATGACAATCATCATTCACTATTAAGAAGGGAAATTGATAATTATGAATCAGGCCAAGTTTAATCGAAAGATTGACGTTAGTCGTGTCTTAGGGACAACGATTAAAGAAGGAAAGTTAGTTCAAAAAGAAATTGCTAAACGGATGCATGTTACACCAAGTGCAATTGCTCATTTGAAAAAGGGGGATATGCCACTTCAATTTGAAAATATTGAAGCGTTGATGAAGGCAACTGGAAAGCAAAATCAATTTCTAGCAATGCAAGTTGCTAATCAAATGGTCGGTATCACAACGCCGGTTATTGATGGCGACAAGATAATGAAAGAGCCTTTAGCTATGGCAGTCAAGACTATGCCAGAGTTGTCACAGGCGATGGCAAGTATCCAAGAATCAATGGATGAAATGACAATTCCAAGTGATCAACGTAAAGAAGAGAATTTCAAAGACCCCGAGAAACTTGTTAATGAATGTTTTGATGCTGTTTTATATCTAATGAACCTCATCGCCTATGTATGTAAGTCATTTGGATTTTCGATGCAGGACATGCTAAAGCAGAGAGTTAAACGGTGGATTATGAAGGGAATTGTGAAAGGAGCCGATTAAATGGACAATCAACAGTTTGAACGCATCACGCTAACTTATTCCCAAGCAGCAAAAAGTATGAGGATATCAGCAGACTCTATTCCGTTGTTAGTAGAAGCAGGACTGATTAAACCATTGAGATTTAAACGTCCTAAGATATCAATTTATGAACTAAAAAGGTTTGCTGTTGAGACTGCAGCAGCTGGCATTGATATTGAGGCAAAGTTAGAGCAATTACGATTAGATAAAAAAACTAAAAAAATGCAAGAAGTCGGTTAGGGGATAAGTAAATGATTAAGATTGACGGTTTTATCTTATTACTAGCATTCATCACAGTTGGCGGTCTTTGTTATGGAGCTGGCAAAATCGGATTTAAAAATCTATGGGGGTTCGATGATGACAAGTCTAATAGTAACGTTATTAAGTTTGATGGTCGCCGGTACGTACGACCTGATAGAAAGGCGCAATGAGCGCAACAAAAAAGCCGCTGATGCTGGCACATCAACGGCGAATAAAGTAGTTCGATAAAATATTAATACGGTAATTATATCATAAAAAATGAAACGGAGAAATATCATGCAAGTGCAATTAAAAAAAGTTTTGAATAGCGTATTGAACGCGGACGATTTAGAAAATAGCGGCACAATTATTAGTAGTATTGCACCGGTTGATGGTAGTGATGAGGAAAGGAATACAACAATCTACGTTAAGGGTAGCGGTCCAGAAGTAGTGCATCTACTAACTCATATCTGCGAGGAAGTTTTAAGTAAGATGAATCCGATTGAGAAATTCGCCTTTTTAATGAAATTATCTGATCGGGTGTTAGGAGGCAAAAAAAATGACAACAATAACTAGTACCGAACTTCAAACACAGGACCTTGAGTTTCCTGTTAACTTAAAGCCAGCTGAAATAACCATTGATAATTTTGACGGGATGAAAAAACAACTGATCGACTACGCTGCAACTTACAAAGACGTTGTTATCACTGAGCAAACCTTTAAAGATGACAAGAAAGTGCGAGCTCAAATGCGTGCCTTAAAGAAGAAAATTGATGAACGACGAATTTCTATTAAGCACGAAGTTAATAAACCGCTTGATGAGTTTGAAAATAAAGTCAAAGAATTAACAACAATCCTTGATAACGTAATTGATCCAATTGATAAAGGAATCAAGTTCTATGACCAAGCTGTTAAAGACAAAAAAAGGCAGCATGTAAATGAATTAATAACCGATTTGGCTAATCAAAATAAAATATTTATTGATTCAATTCAATTCAATGATAAGTGGCTCAATAAGACAGCGACTGATAAAGATGTCACCGACGAAGTTAATGCCCAAATCAGCAAGATGCTTGATGATATCAAGCGTCGAGATGAAAACCGGGAGTTAGTTCGTAACTACGCTAAGGCCGTTTCTATGGACGCGCAAGGCTGGCTAACGATGGCTGATGACGGAAAGTCCGCTGCTGAAATCATCAAGCTTATGGATCAATCGAGAGAACAAGCCAAGCGTGAAGCTGCTGCTGAAATCGAACGACAAAAGAAACAAGCTGAATATGATGCTGCGATGGCAAAACTAGCCGAAGATAAGGCAAAAGAAAATACTGTTGAAGTTGCAGGTCGTGATGTTGATCCAGATACTGGCGAGATTATTAAATCTGAAACACAAAAGAATCCAGTAAAATTGCGGACTTATGTAACAACGCCACAAACATACAATGTGCTGTTAAAGCTAAATAATATCACGGGGCCACAAACTAGGATGTTAAAAGACTTTCTTGAAGATAACAACATTGATTATGAAGTTAAGGAGGCCTAGTCATGGAAGTAACGATTGCTAAACGTGAAAAAATGAAAATTCCGATTCTTGTAACAGGCGCAAGTGGGTCAGGTAAAACTGTTAGTTCACTGCTTATCGCTAAAGGGATTGTTGAGAAAATGTATCCCGACTTACCTGTAGATGATCAATGGTTGAAAATTGCGGTTATTGACACTGAACATAATCGCGCTAAGTACTATGCTGATTCAGAGATTGGCGGAAGTCAGGTTGGTGAGTTCTTGCACGCTGACTTTAAGCCGCCATACAACGCCAATGAGTTATCTATTGGTATTGGTCAACTAAAAGAAAAAGGAGTCGAGGTGATTATCCTAGACTCGTTAACACATATGTGGTCCGGCGATGGTGGGATACAGAATCAGGTTGATAACCTTAATAAACACAGTTCTAAAAATAGCATGCTTGCATGGGGCAAGGTTAAACCAGAGATTGAAAAGTTATTCAAATTAATTACTGATAGTTCAGTTTTTATGATTTGCACGGCGCGTAGTAAGGCCGGCTATGATATGGAAAAAAATGAAGCTGGTAAGGTCTTCCCGGTGAAAGTTGGTTTAAAACCAGAGATTCGAGATGGTTGGGAATATGAATTTGCTATTAACTTCAATATTAATCAAGACCATTCGGCCGAAGCGATTAAGGACAACACGAATATGTTTAATGACTCTGGATTAATTAATGAGGAAACTGGTCATCGAATTTATGAATGGTCTAGCCAAGGAATTGATATGAACAAAAAACGAAATGAATTAATTTTACGCATTGAAGAATTAACAAAGACGACTGAGCTTCGAACCGCTAAATTCAAGGGCGTATACGGAGCACTCCATAAGTCGCCACTTAATGAATGGCCATATAGCTATTTAGTAACGATGGTTTCAGAACTCGAAAAGTTACCTGATAGCGATTCTGCAAAAGAGACTATCCAAGATGAGGAAGGCAATGTATTTGCACAGGGGTGATTAAGTGCTACCAAGAATGGTAAGGATTCAAGGTGATGAAGTAACTTTTAAGTTTGATGAATTACCAAATTTGGAGCGATTAAAGGTATTATACGGCGGCAACCTATCGAAGGTTGTCGCTGATATTGAGTTTATTGATCCACGTCGATTTTCATCCAAACAACGTAAGTTATTCTTTGCAATCCTTGAAGACATTTTTAAATGGTCAGGTAATAGCACTGAGGTGTTAAAAAATTATTTTTATGAGGAATATAGGACTAAAACGAATGGTGGATTGATCAGCTTTAATAATAATTCGACAACAACAATGAGTGAAGCTACTGTAATGCTTCAAATTGTTGTCGAGTTCATTCTACGAAATGATGTGCCGATAAATGATGCTTTCTATCTATTGCCTAAAGATGAAGCTTACTGGGGTTACTACTGTTGTAAGAATCGTAAGTGTATGGAGTGTGGTTGTAAGGCCGATATTCATCACGTAGACGCTTTAGGCATGGGAAGCAATAGAACTAAGTCAAAACATTTAAAACATCACTTCATGGCGCTGTGTCGCGTACATCACGTTGAAATTGAACAGATAGGGCGACCAGCATTCGCTAACAAGTATCATGTGCCGGTTGACGGTGTGAAGCTGGATTTAGAAACACTAAAAAACTTAAACATACAAGGGGATTACACAAATGATAAATAGAGTCGTACTTGTCGGCCGTCTCACGCGAGACGTCGATTTACGTTACACGCAATCAGGCAATGCGGTTGGTCAATTCAACATAGCAGTTAATCGCAATTTTACGAACGCAAACGGTGATCGCGAGGCTGACTTTCTTAATTGTATTATCTGGCGTAAATCAGCTGAGAATTTATCGAACTTTACTCATAAAGGTTCGTTAATCGGGATTGATGGCCGACTCCAAACTAGAAACTACGAGAATAAAGAGGGCCAACGCGTCTATGTGACTGAGGTTGTCGTTGATAACTTTAGCCTGCTTGATTCAAAAGCGTCTGGTGAGGCGTCTGGTAAGCAATCAGCAAACCATACGCAAAACAAACCGCAACAAAATAATCAATCTGACCCGTTTGCAAATACTGGACAGGCGATTGATATTTCTGATGATGATTTACCATTCTAAATTAATAAGGAGGTTCAGCAGTGAATAATGGCTGGGTAAAAATATATCGGCAGTTATTGGATAAACCAATCTGGAACCAATCATCTGCTGAACAAAAGGTTATCCTAATCACTCTCTTATTAATGGCCAATAACAAAGAATCTGAATGGGAGTGGCAGGGGGAGCCTTATAGAACTAAACCAGGGCAGTTTATCACTTCAATTAAATCAATATGTGAAGCATGCGGTAAAGGAATAACCGTGCAGAACGTTCGCACTGCGTTGAAACGTTTTGAAGAAAAGTATCATTTTCTAACAAACGAATCAACAAAGGTTAATAGGTTGATAACTATTGTTAATTGGGGCCTTTACCAAGGTTCGTCCGTTAAAGCTAACAATGATACTAACAGTCAGTTAACAGACAACCAACAATCACCTAACAGTCAGCTAACAACTAACAAGAACTTAAGAACTGAAGAACTAAAGAATTATGATGATGAAGATGCAACGGGGAGCGTACCCGCTGTTAATGAACCGAGCGTAGGTTCAAATTCTAAACCTGAAAATTCTTTAACGACTTGGGAATCACTTTGGAACTTCCCAAACGTAGTTCAACGAGAGTCTTTGTTTGAGCTAATTGACACATACGGGGATGAGTTAACGGATGCGGCAATCAAACGCGCAGGTCAAAACGGAGTAAGTAAGAGCGGTGCGCTTGGCTACGTTACTTCGATTCTTGAAGATTGGAAAACTAAGAACGTAACGACTATTGAGCAGGCCCGCGAAGAAACTCGTCACTTTATGGCCGAGAAGCAACAGCAAAACTATTCAAGACGTTCGAATAAGAACGCTACTAGTAAACAAGAAGTTGAGCCTAAGTGGGCTAAGCCGGATTATGTGGCGCCCACTGAGTCAAAAGCGGTCGTGGATGATCAACAGGCCAAGATTAACGAGTTGCTGGCAAGAATTCAAGAAGGTAGAGAGGAACCAGTTAAATGATTGAAGTTAATAAACCAGTTAAAACACCGGTAGATAGATTTGTTGAATTGGCTTAAATTAAACATAGCGGAGGGTAATTATGCAATTACAGATTGAGAATAACGGACTTGAATTAAAACTAACAACAGACGCCGAATTGGAGTTTAAACAGTTGTTCATGGCTTATCAATTAGCGACTGGTCGAGATGATACCTTGGAAGTGGGCACAGGCGTTGATGAGCCGGAGAAACAAGGCGTGCCAGATATTAAGGCCGCTAAACCTGAAAGTAAGCGGACGAGTTATGATCGCCCGCAAAAAGTAAAAGTTGACATGCAATGTCCGTTCTGTGGCTACGCCCAGACAACGATAACTTACTGGGGAAATAGTTATGTGAAATGCCCAGATTGTAATGAAAAATTATTCTGCTCTCCCGCTAATAAGACTTATGGTACGCCAGATGATCATGGTTTTTACTATCGAGCCAACCGAGCATACAAATCGAGAAATGTGCAAACGGATGGGTATTCTGAAATGTTTAAGAAAAGTGATGATCCCAGTGTGCCAGATGCATATAGCACAATCGAGGAAATTAAAGAATATCTTGATGAAAACAATATTAATCATGATGGAGTGACTTTGAAGGGCAAGCTCCTAGAGTTGATAAAAGTAGGTGTACGAGTAAATGACTAAACGTAGGTGGTGGGTTCGCCATCCAAAGAGCGGTCGGTATTTAGGTTTTAACGACGGCTATACATGGGTCAAAATGGATAACTCCCATTCGTTGTCGCTAACCGAGAAACAGATTAAGTCAATTAATCCCAAGTTTTGGGAATGGCGCGTAGAGGACAAGACTTACTTTATCTAGCGCGGAAAGGATAACAACAATGACTAAAGGGATGTATGTGAGATTAAAAAACTACAACGTGTGCGGCCGCATTTCAGAGGTGCTGCCTGATGGCGTATGCGTCAGAGATGCAATCGGTCAGTGCTATTTCTGCTACGAGTCAGAATTAGTAGCGATTACGGAGGGCGAAGTTTACGCCTGAACCAATGATTATTAGGAGGATTAAGTGATGGAAATCATAACAATTGACAGGCAGTTAAAAAGATTCTGGTTAGCAGATGAAGAAAAAGGATGGTTATCGGCGGTTGGTAACGTTGCTAATGTTAAAAACATTGAAATTGGAGTACACCCGGCGATGCGTAAAGGTTATCCTGTAATTTTTTTCACTGAATTATCGTCTGGATCAGGAATCAAATGCAGCATCCTCAGACCTGATGAAGTTGTGAACGCATCGACTGAACAGGACTACTTAAGATTGGTCAGTGCCATTATTAACGACACGATTATCCCGTTGCTCGAAAAGAATAGCGCGAAAATTAATAAATCAATTGAGGACGCGCGGAATAAGATAGTTCCAAAATTCGGTGAACACCCAGCGATCGTTGATTATATCGGGGAGGTTAAGTGATGAGTGAAAAAGTGAAGTTACCTAAATTTATGTGTGTGTGGTTGTCAGGTTTCAGTACTCAATATCCATGAGGTTAATGATTTTTTAGATGCTAACAACGTCGAAGTCATTGACATTAAATTCCAAACGGCAATCACAGATTGTAGGGCTTTTAATACAGCTTTATTAATTTATAAGGACGGTGGGCAAGATGACAATTAAGCTAACTTTAGATGAGAAATATAAAAAACTTGTGGATGAGATTCGGGAAGAAGATAACCCTTATCACGATGCTTTTATAAAGGCGTTCCCCATTTTAGTAACTGGATTAGCTCAAGAATGGTTTGGGAGATTGGCACGCCGCGACGGCATTAAGGTTATTGAGCGAATCCATAGTGCCGATGAAATCGATTGGATCGCAACTAAATATAACTGGCGATTTAAAAGTAAAAAAATTTACGCGCGATATATTAGCAGCAGATATGCAAAAATCACTTTCTTCAAGCGGCCATTTGCAGATAACATCATGACAGAATCAGAGTTCAAAAAACTACTAGAAGGCACTGGCTTGCCATTTGAAGCTTTTGAGAAGGTGGAAATTGATGACTAAATATTATCTAAGATTGCCTAATGTAAGACGCGGTCGAGACTATTTAAATGTTGAGAATATCTATGATTCACATGATAAAGATAAAAAATCCCCCATTGGCGGTTTATATCACTTCGGAATAAAGACGTGGGGTTATCAGTACGCGTTTAGCGAAGCAGAACTAATTAATTTAAAAGACAGATTAATGATGAGCGACGAGCTGTTTGAACTGCTTGAAACAGAAAGGGTGAGCGTTGATGACTGAATGTAAGTATTGCAAGTTCACCGACTTTGACGAAGACGACATTCATGCTTACGGGCAAGATTTAATTGATATGTCAGTTTGGCTTGAAAATAATGAATCCACCGGAGAAGTTGTACTCGTGTCAAACGGGTGGGGAGACATCAAGGTTAATTATTGCCCAATATGCGGCAGAAAGTTAGGTGATTAACATGGTGGAAGTATTAGATGCTTGTTGCGGTTCACGCATGTTTTGGTTTGACAAGGAAGACCCTAGAGCGCTGTTCATGGACAATCGGACGGTTGATAATGAGTTGCTATGTGACAACCGCAGATTGACGGTTAAGCCGGATGTGGTTGCTGACTTTACGGATATGCCGTTTGAAGATGAATCATTTAGCTTAGTAGTGTTTGATCCACCACACTTGTTACGCGCAGGGCCTAATTCATGGCTGGCCAAAAAATATGGCAAGTTAGATGAATCGTGGCCAACCATGTTGCATGACGGATTTCAAGAGTACATGCGAGTCTTAAAGCCTAGTGGGACACTGATATTCAAGTGGAATGAAGACCAAATTAAGCTTAAAGATGTTTTGGCCACCACGGAATATAAACCATTGTTTGGGAATAAGCGAAGTAAAACACATTGGGTGGTGTTTATTAAATAATAATTGTTAGGATCCACACGAACGATTAATGTATGGATCCACACGAACAATAGAGGTGATTCAAATGGCGGAATACGCAATCTACAAGGGCGACCAATTCATAGATCTTGGAACTGCGGACTATTTGGCCAATAAGTTTGGCGTCCCGCGTAAAACAATTTGGTATTGGACGGCGCCGGCATATTGGAAAAAGAGCAAAGGCAACGCATTAGTCGCCATACGGATTGAAGGTGATTAACATTTGAAGATTCGTTCATATTTGGTCGTTATATATTTTTAATCAAATGTATAGGAGTGGTCCGGATGGAGATTGATAACAACAGAGTGTTCTGCATCAATGATTACAAGTATTCGTTGTTTCGGGTTGTCGCTGGTCGCTGGTTCATTTACTTGCGCGGTGATCGTTATGGATGGCGAGACAATGGAGACCATCAAGATTTTACACGCGACCAAAACAAGCGAGTTAAAAACCACGGAATTACGTATTTGGACGAGTCCGAAATATGTTGGGATAATTTACCAGAAGATGAATTTGAACGCGAAATACGGCCGTTTATTAAAAGCGAAGGCCAGATGAGTTTGTTTGTGTGAGTGGTGCTTTCCAAAATAGCAATAGTCCAACTGTCAATGATTGGTTAACAGTTCAAAAGTAAATCAAAAGTAAGAATGCTGATATATCAAGCTATACAGGCACAATCAAAAGTAAATCAAAATAAAAAGGCCGCGTTAGCAGTCGTTAGGAGGATTAACATGCGAGAGATTAAGTTTGAAAATCCGGAATTGTTGGAGGGGACGGAATGATGCCTGATTGGTTACGACACATAATTGTTTTTCCGTTCGTCATCATTATAGCAACGTGCTACTTCATTTCAGACGGGTTATTACGAGTTAGTTATGGGTTCGCGGTAATATTCTGGCTAGTAGATGGTCAAGACATAATTACGTATAAGGAGTTTAAACGAGACTTATGATTAAAACCTACAGAAAAACAGCAACGATCCAAGCTGAGCAGTTTGAAGGGTCGGATGAAATGATTAATCGTTATCAGATTGGAATACCTCGTAGCGGTTATATTGGGCATAAACCTAGCTATATCCTGTATACGCTCGAAGGTGCAATGAACTTAGAAGTCGGCGATTGGATCGCAACAGGCGTCAAAGGTGAACACTGGGTGATTGCTGATGATGTGTTTAAGGATAGCTACGTGGAGGTATCGAAATGATATACACGGATACAGTCTCAGAAGTAGACCGCTGGGCCAGAGAACGTGGTTTAGATAGACCTAGTAATTCGAGCAATCAAATAATTAAATTGATGGAAGAAGTTGGTGAGTTGTCGGCGGCTTACAATAAAGGGCAGCAGAATAAAGTGATTGACTCAATTGGCGACATTCAAATCGTATTAATTATCCTATGTATGCAGTTAGGTCTCGGATATCAAATGAGTTTAGACGAAGCCTATAAACAGATTAAATATCGCAAAGGCAAGATGATTAATGGATCGTTTGTTAAAGATGAAGACTTGGGGGCTGAGTGATGAGCTTCTACACAGAAGTACCAGGTATAAATAATGTCTATCCTAGAATGATCGGTATTAACACTATCGCAACTGATTTCACGGGGGACCAAATGATTTTCTACCGCGATGGGGATCACTTTAGCGATGGTGGTTACTATTACTATGAAACAGAAATGGTTTACCCGCGTAAGGCTAAACGTATCTGTGAAGCTATCGCTCATCATAATTTTTGTGAGTTTGAAAATGAAGAATTCGTTTGCGACAGCGTAGACCATGATGTCGCAGTAATGCAGTTGATTCAATGTGGAACGGAAGTTGGTACGTATATTGTGTTTAAATAAAGGATGAGTGTTAATGGACAACTACGAGCAGCTCAAAGCTGATAATAAGCGGCTAAAGAAACGAAATGAATGGTTAGAACAAGCTAACTGCGATTTAAACGAAGAAATAGAAGTAGCTTACGAAAGGATCCACCGGCTTACAATTAAGATTGAAGAATTGTTTTAGGCACAAAAAAAGCCGCCCGGCAAGACGACTTTAATGAATTCACGGTAGTTCATTATTGACCACTATGTAATGAACATAGGTAATTATAACATAATAAAAGCCGTTCCCGAAAGAACGACATAGTTAGTCTGTGATTACTCTAATTATATCATATAGGGAGCGGTTGCCAGTGTTATTACCAGAATTAGATGAACAAAAATGTAGAGACAACGCAAGAAAAGTGTTAGGACAATATCGCCGTAAGGCTAGAATAGCAGGGCAGCCGCTGACAACTATTAAATCGCCAACAGCTAGTGACATGCCTAAAGCAGTTAGTGTTGATAATTCGATGGAACAAAAGTACGTTGATGCCATCAGCGCTAATCAGGATATAACCTATATGCTGCGGGCGTTTCAAAGTATCAGACAAGTTAACTTTCAAGTGCTCTATTACACGTACCTCGACAAGGAAGTCCACACCGACCTAGAAATCTCATCAATCGTATTTAATTCATTAAATGCCACCAAGACCGTTGAACGTCGCCGATCAGAGGGATTAATTGAATTTTGCGAGGCATATAAGTACGGAGAGTTGCTTGTTTATAAAAATTGAGGGGACACTGTCCGCATCTTGTCCGCAAAGTGTCCGAGGGATGAGGGAAAAAGTCCGATTTGAGGTGATATTCTAGTAAAGTACTAAATCGGCAAAGGCGCGTTTTAAACTGCAACCAGTAATCATCGGCGGAAAACGAAGGTCGCGCTGTTGTCAAAAATACGACCGTTAAATCTCAGTGGTGTTATCAATTAAAAGGATCAATGCGTTATTACACTGGGGTGCGTGAGATTAACACGTTGTTGCCGTGAACGATCACGGACTTAATCGTTTTGCCTAGTAGCTTAAACAAAGCGGCACATTAACGTGATGTGAACACGATTCGGGTGTGAGTCCCGACTAGGATATCGGCTCCTTTAGCTCAAAGAATTAGCAGAAGTAGTGAGTGTCGTACGCACCGCATGCTATCGGATTAGTCCGGCTAATCAGCAAGAGCGCACTCCTGATAAGAGTGAGAATGATGGTTGGAATCCATCAGGGGGCATTGCGTAACTATCCTTGGGTGGGTACGATTGCGTGAAGCCTGTGAGTAGGCTTATTAAACAACTCAGACAGTGATGCCTCCAAGATGCCCTAGCCTTTATGGCTGGGGTTTTGTATTATATATGTATTGGAGGCAATATATGAAGAGTTTGTGGAAAATAAATATGACGTTGTACCTTAGAATTAAGTATAAATTATTAAACAAACAGTACTGGTTAAAAAAATATAAGTGGTTGTCGAAGGTTAAATATAAAAAATACATGCTTTTATTTGCGCCTTTAATATACTCAGCTATTTTGTATGCAATATTAGCAGCATTTTTACTATGGAGTGCTGTTTGTATAATGCATTTCAATAGAAGTTTATTGTCGGGAGTAGTGAGTATCTCTAAAAAATACAACGACATACTATACGGGTACACATTGCTCAGTATTATATTGCTGGAATATATTACTCTTAAGGAATTAATTATATCAAATGGTACGGATAGTAAAAAAAAGAGAGATATCTGTTTTGCGTGGTTAAAGTTTATAGGAATTCCAATAGTTTTAGTTATTTTAGGTTTTAGGAGTGTGAACACTACAGTTAGTTATATTAATACTAATAAAATTAGTTTTGAAAAACAGTCTATACAGGTGTTCTATATTTTTAGTTACGTACTAGTTTATTACATTAGGTATCTAGGTGGGAATGTCATCCAATCTTTTACAAGACTGGTCCCGGAATCTAAGGATAGAATTGGCATTACTATTTCTGTATGTACAGCAGTAATAGCACTTATAAGCATATTTTGTTAGGTTTTTAAGGCAGCTTAGGCTGTCTTTTTTAGTCCTGAATATTTGTAGTACTGTAAGATTGAGTCTACAATTGAAGTAAGAAAGAAGGGATATTATGGTAGTTTATGTATTTGGGCTTCCTAGTCCCAAAGATGTTTATAAGCGTGCAAAGGATAAAATTCGGAAACAGAAGAAAGATAAAGAAAAGAAAGTAGAAAAAGGACCAGTTGCAACAACTGCTTAAGGTAACGAAGGACGTCAAATAGGCGTCCTTTTTTAATTAGGAGGGTATATGGATAAATCTTTAATTGAATTAATCCAAACTATATTAGACTCTGATTATTCACCAACTGTTAAATTAGCAGAAATACAACGTGTAATTGATATAGTTGGATAGCATAAAGATTAATGAAGATATAGTCATAGCCAGATGGTTATGGCTTTTTTGCTGCAACAAAATACGACCACCAAAAGGCGGCCGCGTACTAGAGTAGAGATAATGTAAAAAGGGTGTCGGATGTTGGAATTCACCCAACAAAGCCATTATATGGCAAGAAACGATTATGGTCAATAATGGAGAGTGGGAGTCATAGCTAAGTTAATACATTCAAAGTACGGCTACGAAACACCTGAATGGACAGCAGCGGATGCCCGTTTAGAGAAGTGGCTTAAACAGAAGAAGATAGATGAGAAACGTCGTTCAGATGATGAGCGGCGTATTTTATTGCAGAAAAATAAATAAGCTAATGCTTTAAAGGAGGATGGTGCTATGTAATGCAAGACGAAGCGAAAAAGGACTACTTATCAGGTATGAAGTATAAAGATATTGCTGAAAAGTATGAGGTTTCAATTAACACGGTTAAGTCATGGAAACAACGTAACAACTGGCAACGAGGACCAACTCAAAAAGAGGTGCACACAAAAAACAAAAAGGGTGCACACAAAGTCGAGAAGGTTGCACCAAAAATAGTGAAGGAATTATCTGCTAATGATGGGTTAAACGATCAACAGAAAATGTTCTGCTTGTACTACCTGCAGCGATTCAATGCGACGTGGGCTTATATGCAAGCGTATGACGTCGATTATAAAACAGCTAATGTAAATGGCCCAAGATTGCTAGTTAATGCTAGTATCCGCAAGCAAATCAACAAGCTGCGTAGCGAGATTGCTAATGACCTATTCGTTACAGCTGATGATATTGCTAAAGAGTATGCTAAGCAGGCATTCGCTGATATTGGCGATTACGTAGAGTTCGGCGGGCAAGAGTCAACTATTCTTGATGAAGATGAGCGAGAGTTGCTAGACGACAATGGTAATCCGATTAAATCACATAGGTCGTATGTCATGTTTAAAGATAAAGATAAGGTCGATACCTCTTTGATTAAGACAATTAAGTCTGGTAAAGATGGCCCAGTGATCGAGCTGTACGACAAACAGAAGGCAATGGATGCGTTGCTTTCTTATCTCGACAAGAATCGAAGCAACCAAAATGTTGAAACTAAGCTTGATGGCTATCTAGAAACTTTAAAAGATGCGGTGAAAGGAGAGACGGACGATGGGGATTGAGGATTTATATTCGCCTAAACAATTAGAAGTGCTAAGGACTGCTGTTAGAGAAAATTGGCGTTTTTTAATTGGTCATGGTGCGAAGCGTGCTGGTAAAACGGCGGTTAATAACGATATTTTCTTAATGGAATTGCGTCGTGTTAGAAAGTTAGCGGATCAGCAGACCCCCAAGGTTGAGACGCCGATGTATATTCTAGCTGGCTACTCGTCTAAGTCTCTCCAAAACAATGTGCTGCAAGAACTCAGTAATAAATATGGATTTGATTTTAAGTTTGATAAGCACAATTCGTTTGAGTTGTTCGGAGTTAAGGTTGTGCAGACCTTTACTGGGACAATCGGCGGATTGGGTGCTATCCGTGGGATGACTGCGTGGGGCGCTTATGTCAATGAAGCATCCCTAGCTAATCAAGAAGTATTTGAAGAAATCAAGGATAGATGTTCTGGGCCGGGCGCAAGAATAATAGGCGATACCAACCCGGATAATCCGCAGCATTGGTTAAAGAAGGATTATATAGATAATACTGATCCAAAAGCCAGAATTGTTTCGGTACATTTTAGAATGGACGATAATATCTTTTTATCAAAGGAGTACATTGCGGACCAAAAGGCGGGTACTCCGTCAGGGATGTTTTACGACCGTTCAATCGAAGGACTTTGGGTATCTGGTGAGGGTGCAATTTATAAAGACTTCGACGAAAAACAGACACTGATTAACAAGGATGATGTTCCTGATATTAAAGAATATTACGCCGGAGTCGATTGGGGGTATGAACATAAGGGGTCAGTCCTTGTGTTTGGCGACGATTACTTTGGAAATACCTATTTGCTTGAGGAACATACAGCTCAGTATGAAGAAATAGACTACTGGGTGGATATCGCTAAAGGTATTGTTGATCGTTACGGCGATATTAATTTTTGGTGTGATGGTGCGCGTCCGGAGCATGTCGCTAGGTTTATTAATGAAGATATAACGGCAATGTATGCTGATAAAGCGGTACTGTCAGGCATTGAAGCAGTGGCCAGACTGATTAAGTTACACCACTTTTATGTTGTTAGACAGACTGTTAAATCAGATGACTCATGCTACTTAGAAGAGGTCTATAACTATGCGTGGGATAAAAAAACTGGAAAACCAATTAAGCTGATGGACGATGTTATGGACGCAAAACGTTATGCCATTTATTCGCAACATCAAGATTACAACGAAATCGAAAGTGGAGGGGGGATATAATGACAAAAACTATGTTTTGGAACAGTAATGCGGTTGTTGATGACGATAATGTCTTCTTCTACCCGATAGAAGAAGGAGATATTAGTCCGAATGATTTAGAAAAGTTTGTTAACTACCACCGGTCAAAATTATTACCAAATTATATTAAGCTTAGAAACTACTACAAAGGCAAACACAAGATTCTGAAAGAATCGGCTAAAGAGTCGTGGAAGCCTGATAATAGACTGCTCTATAACTTTCCCAAAAAATTAGTTAACACTTTTGGCGGATTCTTTCTGGGAACACCGGCCCGTATTGATATCGACAATGCAAATGGCGAAGAGAGTGATGGCAGCCTAGACGATTGGCTTGAGTCGGTTAATTTTGATGATGTTAATTTTGAGGTATCAAAGCAGATTGATATTTATGGGCGATCACATTACTTTGTATATCAAAACGAGGGTAGTGAGACTAGATTGGTCGCTGTGGACCCCCGAAATGCATTTGTTATCTACTCGAATGATGTGGAAAAAAAGCCGTTATTTGCTGTTGTTTATAGTATTGACAACAAAAATAATGGAATCAATGGAACTTTATATACCAATACAGGTAATTATGTCTTTAAAATGCTTCCCTCAATGGGATGCCAAATTTATAGTGATCCGATAGATGACATAAAACCGTTTGGTGATAATATTCAGTTGATTGAAGCTTATAGCAATGAAGAACGACAAGGTTTGTTCGAGGACGCTTTGAATATCATCGATGGAATTAATCATGAAATGTCTGAAAAAGCCAACGACTTTGATGCGCAAGCGGACAGTATCTTGAAGATTATCGGTGCCAAAATGAAGGATGATAAACGTGTCCAAGTACGGTCGAATAAGACATTGGAAATACCCAATGTTGCTCCGGGCACCACAGTAGATGTCGATTACATTAACAAAGCGAGCAATGATGCCATGCAAGAACATTTAATAGATCGTAACGTTGATTATTTGTACCAAACAACAGGCATCGCTAATTTGAACGACGAAACATTTGGCACTGCCTCTGGTGTTGCGCTTGAATATAAATTGCAGCCGATGTCCAATCTTGCTGATATGAAGGCCCGTAAGATGACACCGGCGATCAAACGAGTTATTAAGACTGCGTTTAGTGCCATTCGGACCATGGATGCCAAGTCTAAGGTGTTGGACCACTTGGATGATATTAACATTAAGTTCATTAAAACAACGCCAAGAAACGTTAGTGACGAAGCTGAGACACTTAATAAGCTGTTGGATAGTGGCAAGGTTAGCCCTGAAACAGCTTTAAAAGTTGTGTCTATCATTGATGATCCTGAGAAAGAACTTAAACGAGTAGCAGCTTCGCAACAAGAGGACATCGAACATGCACAAGAAATTGCTGATAAATTCGCGATTGACGCTGATAAGAGTGGTGTAACTAATGAAGCAAATAGCAGCTCAAAAGAGTAGACTCATCGCGGTTCAGAATCACGATGTGTACGTGGCCAATAACTATTTAAAGGCAACATCCAAAGCATATCGCAATCTTGTCGCTACTATTAATCAGCTCTCAATAGATTATCAAGGTACTAACAAGATTTTAGCCGTTCAGAAGCCAAAAAAAAGTGATTTAGAGCGACTTTACTTGTTGGTTGATGATTTAGACGATAACATATCTAACCACGCTAAAAAGCGCTTAAAAATGTATTTAACCATCGCGAGTTTAAGTATTAATTTCTATATTCAAGCATTGGTTGGAATTCAAAGTGTGGTGCTCCACGAAGAATATGCAAAGGAATCAAAAAAAGCGTTAAATCAAGATGCTGCAACAGAACTTAATTTCCAAAATGCACAGTTAAATTTATCGGTTAAAAAGCCTGACAAGGTTAGCGATGAAAAGAGTAATGCGATTTGGGACAGTAATGATGTTATGGTTGCTGCAGTTAGCTCGAGCGTGCTAAAAATGCTACAAAGCCGCAAGCGTGAGCAGTTGTTAAAAGAGATGATGCCACAATATAGTTTCCGCAAATCAACGTTAGGCGGGAAGTACGAGCCAATCAAGCGAGTTGGCGGCACGTTACCGTTAAATAGCTATTTTCAAAGCGAGCAGTATATCGCCGAGAGTATTTATCGAACAGCGAGTGCTAAAGTGATTAATCAGGAGTCGATTTCTGCGTTTAGACAAGCCGGCATTAAAAAGGTTACAGTGGTCAATGAATTTACGCCCTGTGACTTGTGTATCGATTACATTGGTGTGATATACGATTTGAATGATGCCCCAGAAATACCATTCCATAGTCATTGCCGTTGCCGGTTAATGCACATTGATAATGACTATTCAGACGATAATGTTGCGCTGTTATTGGGCGGGTTAGCAGCCATGAATGAAGATGATAACAGTTCAGATAATATTGACGATATTGCGGATGAAGCCAGCAATGACGTCGAAGAAAATGGTATAATGAAGCCGGAGAATCAGTTGCCTAATTTTGATAAAGTTAATTTCCCGGAACAAAAATTAACGAAGTATGCTTTAAGCCCCGAAAGTGAACGCGGGAAGCACAAAGCTAAAGTCTTTAAATCAGCATTAGGCTATGATTTAAGTAATTGGCAGGAGTTAAGGAATCAGATTATTAATAATGTCGGAAATTACGAAGCGATTTCGGGTGAGAGCAATGAGTATGGTCATAAATTTAAAGTGATCATCCCTATTACTGGGCCTAACGGTGCTACTGTTGATGTTTCTACAGCATGGATGGTAAGCCAAGATAATTCGACAACAAAACTAGTTACACTATTCGTTAAATAGGGAGGGGAAAAGTTGAAAATTAATGAACTCGATACAGTTGAGTTAAAAGATGGGACAGTAGGAACTATTGTTAACATCAATGCACCGGGTGAGAGCTACGAGTTGGATATTGGAACCTCACCTGAAGATTGGGAAACAGTCACGATTAAACATGATCGGATAAAGAGAGTGATTAGCCATGCTTAATTGATAAATAATAACTAAATAAACAGTAGACAGTCAAAATGGCTGTCTTTTTTTATGCCCAAAACATGCTGATGGCACTAAAAGCTGCAAGGCGCAGTCAAACAAGACTTAAAAAAGGGGAGATTTATATGTTTACAGCACGTTCTGGATTAAATAGTTTTAAAATGCTTGAAGCAAGCACAGGAGCGGAAGGAGGTAATAACGGAGGAACTGCCGGTAGTTCTGGTAGTGAAGATAGTTTCACGCAAGACCAGGTGAATCAAATTGTGGAAGAAAGAGTCAATCGCGATCGTGATAAGGTGCGCAGCGAGCTTAGATCGGAGTTAGCGAAAGAGTTTTCTGAAAAGCAAAATCAGGCCAAAAAACTCGAAGAAATGAACGATACTGAAAAGGCTCAATATGAGCGTGATCAAGTTCAAGCTGAAAAAGATAAGCTGGAAAAGCAACTTAATCGTATTTCAACTGAAAAAACGGTAACGGCAATGCTAAGCGAACAAGGGATTGTAGCGAGCGAGGGGTTACTAAACGCCTTAGTGCATGACGATATGGACGCGGAAGCCATTAAAACAACGGTAAAAGAGTTCGGCGAACTTTTTAATAATTCCGTTAATGAAAAAGTTCAAGAAGAAGTTAAAGCCAAAATGGCGGGTAAAACGCCAAGCCGATTCGGTAACGGGGATTCTAGCGCAAGCGGAGATTCAGTCGGTGCTGATTTAGCAAAGAAAGCCAACGAATCTAGAATGATCGAAGTAGCTAACGATCCTTGGTCCAAAAAATAAACAGGAGGGCAAAATAATGCCATACGTAAAACGAGAAAGCTTTAGCGAAATTAACTGGTTAGCCAGTGAACATTACATTAACTTTACTGAATACGCAGACAAATCATACAAATCTGGGGAAGTATTTAAGAAGGGTGATGTAGTAGTTGGATTGGTATTCAATGACGTTACAGTCGGAACTGACGATGTGCAACAACCTATGTCAGTCATGGTGGAAGGTTATGTTGTAGAAGACCGTTTGCCGGCGAAAATCGAAGCCGCAGACAAAACCGCATTAACAGGAATTAAATTTAAATAGGGGGGCACATATATGCCAACAATTGCAGATTTATTTACACAAAAAGAAGTGCTAGATTATACACGCGATCGCACACCTAAACCAATGATGGGTGAAACGTTATTTCCAGCACGAAAGATTCAAGGGTTAGAATTTGATTATCTACAAGGGGGGAGCTCATTACCAGTAGCCGCTAGAGTACATGCGTTTGATACCGAAGCGGAAATCGGTTCTCGTGAAGCTACTAAGGGCGCTGCTGAATTGGCCTTGGTTAAGCGTAAAATGCAGCTTAAAGAAAAGGACATTATTGCCTTGACCAATCCTCGTAATAGCGCGGAACAACAATATCTGATGCAACGAGTTTACAACGATTTAGACAATCTTGTTTTATCAGTTCGCGCTCGACACGAACGTATGCGAATGGAATTATTGGCTACTGGTAAAGTTACGTTAGACGAAAATAACGATAAGACTGTTGTCGACTACAAAGTGCCGGATGACCATAAAGCAACATCTAACTGGGCCTCAGCCGACGTTAATCCACTCGATGACATTCTTAGTTGGACAGATAAGATGGACAGTGCGCCAACACGTGCCTTAACGTCAACCAAGTTACTACGATTATTAATGCGTAACAAAAATGTGTTGGCTTCTATTTATGGACGTGATACTGGTAAGGTGTTGACTATTGCTGAATTAGATCAATACATGGAAGCTAACAACCTTCCTGTAATTCGCACGTACGATGCAAAATATCGTACACAAGATGGTCAAAAATATACAAAACATCGCTATTGGAATGAAGATGCTTTCGCAATGTTTGATGATCAACTTCTTGGCGAAACGGTTTATGGCCCAACTGCTGAAGAGATTAAATTAACGGCTAACCCAGAATTTGAAACAGGGTTAGTTGGTAATATCTTTACAACCGTTTACGAAACATCAGGTGACCCAGTTGCTACTTTTGAAAAAGCTGTTGCTACAGCACTTCCATCATTTGCAGCTGCAGACGATGTTTTCCAAGCAACAATTGCGACAACTGTTGACGGTGAGGCAACTCAAAATAAATCAGTAAGCCAAAATGTTGATCATTCAGATAAAGCGGAACCAGAAGAACATTAATTGGAGGGATAAATTTGAAATATGAAGTAACCAAAGCGTTTACCGACAAAAATGTTTGTTCAGTTGATGAAGCTGGGAAAAAACATGTTTATTGGGAAGGTAATGTATATCCGTTCAAAAAATATGCGGGGGCAACTGTTCAAGCTCGATTAGACGAACTGATTAATGATGGTTACATTAAGGAGGTTGAAGAAGATGGCAAAGATTAAATCTACAATTGATGATGTTGCAGCAGATGAAACAACGACTCCGCCTGAAGAAGTGAAACAAAAAGTCATTATCAATGTCCATGATTCTACACTTAATGTTGGGGACAATTGGGATGCAGCTTATAACTTTGATGGAGCTACCGATGAAAATGGGAAAACTGTTAATTTGGACCAAATAACAGTCTCTAAAGCGGTTAACACATCAAAGGCTGGTAATAATAATGTCAAATATTCCTATGGAGATGTTACGGTAACTGCAATTGTAACGATTATCGACAAACCAGAACCTGAACGTGATTCATATATTGTTCAACATGGCGACAATATTGCTACTGTATCGACTGCACATAACGTTTCAGTCGGTTGGGTGAAGTATGTAAATAATCTCAGTTCAAACCGATTAAAGCCGGGCAAAACACTCTATTTTAGTTTGTGAGGTGGTATTGATGACCAATACGACTAAAATTATTGCAGATATCATCAAGCGCGTTAAAATAATCGCAGCACAAGTAATTGACGTTGGCGATGAGGCGCTAAATATCTTTGCTAACGATGCTTACTCGCAAGCCTTAGCAGATGGTTTTAAAGAACCTGGTGTAATAGCAGCTTCCAGTTATTTAACGGCACATTATGCCTACATCGCATTTAATAAAAATGCCAAGGTAAAAAAAGAACAGGCCGCTGTTTTGTCTCGAGAATATTTTGATTCGACTGGAACAGATGATTATTTAACCGAATATCAGCGACTATTAAACGATTTGGTTAACGGCACTAGTGGAAACATAGGTGGGTTTTGGTAATGGATGTCAAAATTGAAACCGAAATACGTGGAGAAATTGATTTTAAAGGCATGATTAGCCGGTTAAAGGCGATTGATGGGCAAGAAGTAAGTGCGGGACTATTCGGTGGCTTTGCTGCTAAAAAAGCAATGTGGAACGAATACGGGACGGCAAACATGCCTGCACGTCCTTTTTTACGAAATACATTGTATGAACACGAGCATGAATGGGGTGTTTTTATTGGTCCTAAAATTATCGCGGTTATTAACGGTGGCAGTTTTGATATTGGGTCAGCATTGGGCCCCAAAATGGTCAGCAGCATTAAATCAACGATTGATGCTGGTGGCTTTGCACCATTAGCGCCAGCAACGATTGCTAAAAAAGGTCACAGTAAACCATTGATTGATACCGGCGATATGTACGGATCTATTACGTGGAGAAAAGGTGGTGGGTAGATGGCATTTTATCTAGACGTTACGTCCTTATTAGAACAATTTGGTACAGAGTTGAACGTTTACCCAGCATCAAACGGTGGGAAATGGATAGATGGGCATTGGATTGTAGATGAATCGGACGAGCCGGTTAAGTTGTATGAACCAGTTATCCCCCTTGGGCGAATTGGTGCCTACTCAAGCATGCTAACGTTGCAAGATACTGGGAACCGTGAACATTATGAAGCAGAATGGTTATCTAGTGGGACTTATCCAATGGGTACAATCGTTAAACACGGTGATACTACATTAGTAGTTCGCAATAAGGACGATTATACAGATTACTCAAATGTAACAGTTTATTACTTGAGCGCCGATTCTGATGATGGAAATGGGGTGGAATGATTGGCAGCTGAAAATTTTGATTATGAGGTACTGTACAAGACTTTTAGCAAACTGATATATGACTATATCGGATTAACAATGATTGAACTAAATGGCGGTGGGATACAACCTGATCCGCCTTTTTGTGTATTTGATATTATCAGCCCCTACATTCCGTTGAATTACCTAGAAGATGACAGCTCTGGAGCATTTGAATGTGTAGTTTCTTTTACGGTATATGATTTAGCGAAAGTATCGGCCTTATCAAAAGCAGGCGAATTCAGAAAAATGCTTGATTCAATTAATACTTTAGATCGTTTTAAAGAACTAAATATTGTATTAGTTGAGAAGATGCCGACACAAATTCGGTACATTCAAGGGAGCAATCAAATAGCCAAAATGGTCGGATTTGATTGCAGATTACGGCTTCACGACGTTGCTGTTAATGACGTTGAACCAATCACAGATATAAAATTTAAGGAGATGTAAGAATGACAAATACAACATTGTCAGATGTAGAAGTTGTGCTAAACGTGCAACAACCAACGGTGCCAATTAATATGGGTACTTTAGCAGTTTTTCAGCCAGCGAGTGCAAATGGTATGAAAACTTATTCAGCTTTAGAAGATTTAACCGATGACGTTACTGATACCGAGGTTCAATCTTTAGCGCGAGGATATTTTGCACAAACAGGGCATTCAAAACAGTTAGTCGTAATTAGTTACGTTGATATGGCAACTGCTTTAAATGCCTATTTTAATTCAGATTGGGAATTTGCAACAATTGTTGGTGCAGCGCCTGTTGTTACACCGCCAGAGGGTGGCGACACACGGACCGTAAATGCAAATGATGCAATGACTTTATCAAATTACATTGAAGAAAAAATGAGTCGCTTTTATGTTGTTGGGTTACCAGCAACTGAAGAAACTGTTAACAATGTTGATAAAATCAAACAAGAATACTTTGGCAATAAACGGACTATTTTATTTGCTGCTGGCATTGATGAATTAACATCGCAATATGCGGTTGGCGCATTAATCGGTTCTTTAGGTAACAAGCAAGTGGGCTCGATTACTTGGAAATTTAAAACATTATCTGGTGTTGATCCCGCTGATTATAATGCGTCACAAGTAAGAAAGTTACATGATAACGGTATTTTTACTTACGTAAATAAAGCTGGCATCGCCCAGACATCAGAAGGTTTTACCGTGACGGGTGAATTTATTGATGCGTTACATGGTGATGATTGGGTCCGGGCTTCGATGGAAACGGCATTGCAAAAAATGTTATCTACAACGGATAAATTGAGTTATGATGCTGCCGGTATTTCACAAATTGAAGCTGTTGCGACGGCCGTCATGTTGCAAGCTACTGCTAACGGTATCGTTTTAGTGAATGATGAGACTAACGCCGGCAAGTTTGCCGTAAGTGCACAATCACGTGCGCAATCAACAACCGAAAATATTGCAAAACGTCATTACGATGGACTTTCATTCACGTACACACGTTCAGGCGCAATTCATTCTATTACTGTTCACGGAACAGTCGAATTATAAGGGGGTAACAATTCATGGAAGAAAAATTAATGTATGACGCTAAAGAGTGTCATATTTCAGTCGATGGTCGTGTGGTACAAGGTTTCCAAGCCAATGATATGTTTACTGCTCAACTAAAAGAAGATCGGATTAGGACCTCAGTAGATGCACAAGGAACTGCGTCAGTAGCGATTAATAACAGCCACTTAGGGCAAATTGTTATTAATTTATCTGGTAATTCAGTCGATCATAAACGATTAAACCAGTTAGCAAACTCAAGTAAATCTGTTCCAATCGTTATCACAACACCGTATGAAAAAATCACAAGTAATCAAGCCATTTGTACGAAACCAGCTAACGCTGCATTTGGCAAAGATACGCCGGCGCGTACCTATACTTTTGAAGCATTGGATATGCAGGTTGATGTAATTTAAACGTGAAAGCGATGGGTTCGACTCCTATCGCTTTTTTTGCACCAAAATTTAAAAATATGGAGGTCATGAAAATGACAGAACAAACACAAAATACAGAAACTCAAGCAATTGGAACTACACAACCAGCACCAGTAACTACAGCAACTCCAGCACAAGTAGCGGCCATTCAATCTGCACAAAGTAATTTACCAACAACAGGTAATACAGTACCTGCGCCTGAACCAGTTCAAATTGACCGATTGGGTCATAATGAAACTTTTACATTCACCGATAAGAATGGTTTTAATTGGGATTATGAATTTCAATTCCCTGGCGTGCGTAAGGCGTATGAAATTATTGATAATGCACGTATGGCAAACGGCGTTTTGGCTAATTCATTACTATATGACGGTTATTGTGAAAATGTAATTGTAAAACCTGCTGGATTGACGTTAGATGATTTTGATAATCGTCCCGGATTAGATGAAGTCATGGAAGCAGTGGATACGTTTTGTGGAAAACGCCTTAGCTAGGAAGAACGACTTAGCAATAAATAAGAGTGTTGATGATCAGGAATGGTATTGGTTCCCAATTATGATGGAGATTGTGTCTCGTCAAGAAATGGAACTGGCAACAGCTGAAGAGGTTCAAGTTTACAATGAACTTGCATATCGTAAATACAAGTTGATGCATGGGGGTGCTGACGATGTCTAATGAGACAATAATTACCACTAAACTTAGTGTTACGGGATTGGATCAATTAGAAAAAGCCAATGCCTTGATGGAAAAACTTAAAAGCGCCACGGCCGGATTAAGTTCAGGTGGTGGCGGGTCTGGCTCATCGTTTGCAACTAAAATGAATGCAGAAGTTGAAAAGGCCACAGTTAGCGTTAAAAAGTTATCCGAAGTCGTAAAGGGAGTTAGTGAGACTGCTGGACGAACTAGCTCCTTTTCTACTATGACCGAAGGAATTAACAAAAGTGTTTCGGGGAGTGAGAAATTAAACAGCTCTTTAAAAGAGTCTGTGTCGCTAACTGATCGATTATCGAGTGCTAACGAAAAAGTGGCTAGCACTCAAAGTAAAAGTGCCTCTAGCATTGAAAAAATGGCGTCAGCTCAATCAAAAGCTGTGAATGAAGCACCTAAAATGAGTTCTAGTGCTTCTAGTTTCTCTGAGGCGTCTGCAAAAGCAGAAGGATCATGGTCCAAGATT
The DNA here is from genome assembly GCF_049674265.1 of Latilactobacillus parasakei. Classification (NCBI taxonomy): domain Bacteria; kingdom Bacillati; phylum Bacillota; class Bacilli; order Lactobacillales; family Lactobacillaceae; genus Latilactobacillus; species Latilactobacillus parasakei. The sequence continues at coordinate 2,262,798 of NZ_CP186861.1, forward strand.
GGCGGAGCCATTAAGGATAGTTTTGCGATGTTTTCAGTTGGCATGTTAGG